>NZ_LZYB01000011.1 GCF_001677335.1 Erythrobacter dokdonensis DSW-74 | reverse complement strand
CGCCAGCCGCAGCGCGCCGCCCATGCTGCCGAGCCGGTCGCGCGCCATGGTCAGCGCCCACAACCCGCCGCCATGCGCGCCGCTGAGACCGAGCGCGAGCGCGGGTGCATCCGCGGGCCCGGCGCGCAGATCGGCCCGCGCGGTCACTTCGGGCGTGATGCCCCAGCCGATCGTCGCAAACGCCGTCGGTCCGGCCGGCTCGTCCGCCAGTGTCGCTCCCAGCAGCGGACGCCCACCGTCGACCATGCCAAAGGCATAATCGACTTCGTTCTCGGCGTTCATCTCGCTGCCGACGAGGCGACGATAGACCTGTTCGGCGGTCTCGCCATTGGGGCCGTAGAGCCGCACCACCCAGCGGTTCTCGCCGAGCCGCACGGGGATGTTGCCGAACTGCCAGTTGCCCGCCGCATCGGCCTCGCGGGTAACCGCGACGAGCCGTTCCTCGTGCCACAATTCGGCTTCCCAGCCTGCCGGGAGCGGGCCGGAGAGCACGATCTCGTCGACCAGATCGGCCCGCCATGGCGCGCGCGAGGAGACCACCAGCCCGCGCCCGGCAAGGCTGTCGGCGATCAGCGGCTGGGCGGGCGCGGCGACATCGCCCAGAGCCAGACTGCGCGCGCCCAGCGGGCCGAGCAGATCGGGACTGTCGCGCGCGTCGGACAGGGTGAAACCGGGAACCGTGCGGCCGTCGCCCGTCAGCGCGACACTGGCGCGAGCGGCGAGGCCGAATAGCGCGCCGCCGGCCACCAGCGTGCCGGTGATCTGGCGTCCCTGGGGTGCCTGAACCATGCCGGCGGCAAGATCCGCGCTCCACAGCTGCGCGGCGGCCTGCGGGCGTTCCAGCAGCGCGAAAGCGGGGCGCAGCGTTTCGGGCCGCAGCCGCGCCTGGCGCTCCTCGCGCG
>NZ_LZYB01000010.1 GCF_001677335.1 Erythrobacter dokdonensis DSW-74 | reverse complement strand
CCCGCCGCCGCCGCCGCCTCCCCCGCCGCCGCCGCCGCCGCCGCCGCCGCCTGCGCCGTGCAACACCGGCCCGTACATCGTGTTCTTTGACTTCGATAAGTCGGACATCACGGCCGAGGCTGCGACGATCCTCAACAATGCGGTCACGGCCTATGCGAACTGCGGCACCGCGAGTGTTATGCTTGCCGGTCACACCGACCGTGCCGGTACCGTGAAGTACAACATCGGCTTGGCCGAGCGTCGTAACGCATCGGTGCGGAGCTACCTCACGGGCCGTGGCATCCCCGATGGCCGCATCACGAGCGAAGCCTTCGGTGAAAGCCAGCCGCGCGTTCCGACCGCAGACGGTGTGCGCGAAGCGCAGAACCGCCGCGTTGAGGTGACTTACGGCCCGGGTTCGGGGATGTAAGCCAACATCTCAGGTAACCATTGAAGAAGGGGCCGGAGCAATCCGGCCCCTTTTTTGCGCGCCGCTCAGATACCGGCTCCAACGGGGAAGAGCGTGGCAGGCATTTAAAGCACCTGAGATCTCTCGCATCACACAAGAGTTGCTCACGTTGTACGAAATTGTAGGTCCGGATCTTGGGCTATGCCTGCACAGCTACGGGTAACAGATACCTCGGTCGCCCCCGTGCCGAACCCATGGAGCATTTATCGCTCAAGCACGCCTGCTGGTAACCACCAGCAAGGCTTGGCTCAAAGCGGAACCTCTCCAGCGGCCTGCGCCCGTTCAGCGATGGTGGCAGCAGCTTTCGGGACAAGACGGATGGCAGCCAAAAGCAAAATCAGGCCGATTGGAGTAATCCATAGCGTCGCCAACACACCTCGTGACAGGTCGCCCCCGCTTGCAGCCGAAACGTAGCCGGCGAGATAGGGCCCCAGCGCTAGACCGACTAAGGTAGTCGCGAGAAAAAATGTCGCAGTAGCCGTGCCCCTCATTCGCGGCAGAACCAGAGATTGGCTCGTCGCTGCGGCGGCCCCCAGCGCGGACGCTGCCAATGCGCCGACGACGACGTTGAGGACGATGAAAAGCGTCCAGCTTTCAGTCGTATACTGGATTACAGCAAAGGGGATCGGGCTGAGCAAGCCAAACAGGATCACCCAGACCCGGCCTGAAGGGGTTCGTTCCAGCAAGACATCAGCAAGGCGGCCACCTAGCACCACACCCAGAAAGCCGCCAACCGCACCTCCCCCACCAAGAAAAAAGCCGAGCGAGGTCTTGGAAACACCCTCGAACGTGCGCTCTGCGTATGGTGCGCCCCAGTACGAAGCGGAATAGGCCATGAAAGCCACCGTACCATATCCGAGAATCGTACAGAGAAACGCAGGGGATCCCCATGTCAGTGCGAATGTCGGATAATCGCGCACTCGCAATGCTGCCGCCCAGCAAAACACCGCATAATACCCGATCGCAAGCAATAGCCACTGATCGGTTATGGGCGGGAAGGCGAACCCGATCGCATCTCCGAGAGAACCCAGGATCACTCCTTCGCCCGAACCCAATATGACCGTAAGCCCACGTGCCACGGCAAGCGCGGTAATCAGAACGACGATATTCAACAGGAGACTCTTCCAGCCGCGCGCGGCAGCACCAAGAAACGTGAAACCGGGAATGATGGTATAGAGCTCGCGGACAAAACCGCGGAATGGATGGGGATCTTCGGCGGTGGTCAGTCCATCAATCGCGCCCCTGACCGGCTCGCGCAGGCTCGCGACCCATAGGGCGAGGAGCAGCCCCGGCAGGCCAACTGCGATAAAGGCAGCCTGCCAACCGGCCAGCCCAAAAACCGGATCGCCGGCAGGGTAGGCCTTGTTCCAGCCATCAACGATGACCCCGCCGATAGCCAGAGACACACCGCCCCCGATGTATAGCCCCGAGCTGTAGATCGCCAGAGCCGTCGCCCGAAGGCGCGCGGGAAACCAATCCGAAATCAGCGAATAGGCTGAGGGGCTCGCCGTCGCTTCCCCAACTCCAACGCCGATCCGTGCGACTGATAGCGTCGCGGCATCGCGCGCGAAGCCGGAAAATGCGGTCATCGCCGACCACAGTCCAAGACCGAGAGTCATCAGTCTTACGCGTTTCCAGCTGTCCGCAAGACGACCGAGAGGAATGCCGAAAAGAGCATAGAAGATCGCGAACGCGGTACCGTAGAGGAAGCCGAGATAGGCATCATCGACGCCCAGATCAGCCTTGATGTCGTTCGCAAGGATCGAAAGAATCTGGCGGTCGATGAAGTTCAGCACATAAACCAGCACCAGGACGCCGAGCGCGTACCAACTATAGGCGGGCACTGGCTCGCTTTCGCGGCTTTGGCTCTGCACCGCGCTTGGTTCCTCACTCAAGGATGATCCCCTGTCCCGTTTGTTCGTGCCTGACTGCCGGCGGTCAGCCTAGTCGCGGTATCTCGTGCTATCGGCAATGCCGGCTTCCGCAAAACCCTTTTTCCGGAGACGGCACGAGTCGCAGAGCCCGCAGGCCAAGCCCTCCGGCGTCGGATCGTAGCAAGACCAGCTCCATGACGGATCAAGGCCGAGACGCGCGCACTCCCGAGCGATATCGGCCTTCGTCATGTATTGCAGCGGAGTGTGAATCGTAAACGGGGCTCCCTCGACCCCGGCCTTCGTACCGAGCCGCGCCGTCTCGGCGAAGCTCGCGATGAACTCCGGGCGGCAGTCGGGATAGCCGGAATAGTCTAGCGCATTGACCCCAATGAACACGTCGCGCGCACCTGCGGCTTCTGCACAAGCTGTCGTGAGGGCAAGAAAGACGAGATTACGCGCCGGGACATAAGTCACAGGAATATCTTCACCCAATCCGGCTTTGGGTACATCGATTGCATCGGTCAGTGCGGAGCCACCGAATGTGCGCAGATCCAGGGCAATCTCGGCATGGCGAACCAGGCTGAGGCGCTGCGCGATGCGGCGCGCTGATGACAGCTCTAGGCGGTGACGCTGGCCATAATCCACGCTCAAGGCATGAACCGCAAAACCCTGTTCCTTGGCAAGCGACGCCGTAACCATGGAATCGAGCCCACCCGACAGTAGAACGACCGCAATGGGGGCGGATGAAGCTTGCTCGGGAGCAGTCATGGCGCGGCCCTATCACGCCTTATGATAAAGGCAATCCGCAAGCCCTAGCAGGATCCTGTTCGGCGGGCCTCAGCTACCAGCTGGAACGGCAAGCCGCCCTCAATACCCTGGCTTTCGAGCTGGACCAGCGTTGGCGTCTCGCGACGGATACTGGTGCGGCCATAACCGTTGCCAGGGCACGTATATTGCACTGTGACCTTGGTGGCGCCATCCTCGACCAAGAACTGGCTGCAGCCGGCATCCCGGTGCCGCAGCTGGACAAGTTCCTGCCCGGTGCGCAGGCAAATCTTGCGATCGCTCGCCCCATCCCGGAACTTGATCGTCCATGCGCCTTTGGTCAGGGTCCGGAACATGGCCGGCCCACTGTTCTGGGCGACCACTGGTATTGCCGCAAGAGTGAGCGTGGTGGCGGCAACACAGCTGACCACGATAGCCCTGACATCACTGATCGAAAGATGATTCATGGCTGCCTTCATGCCGATGTTTTTGGCTATTGGCTTGGCGAAATTGTCAAGCCGGGGCTCAGGTCACCGAATTTTGGACGAACAGCTACACCGCCAACTCGAAAAGGCGAGAACAGAAAGCACAATCGACAACTACGATTCCTTTCTCGTTGCGCATCGCCTGCTGTTCTTCCGGGGGAAAACGCGCGATGATCGTGGCATAGTGCTCGGCGCTGCAACGGCATCCCCGCGAAAGAGCAGCTCCGGACTGGACGCGCACTTCATCCTCTTCATGAAATAGCCGCCATGCGATCGCCTCCAGCGACAAGCTGGGATCGAGCAGTTCATCGTGGCTAATCGAGCCAGCCATAACAGCAACGTGTTCCCAATCGGGATGATCCATCCGCACGTGGAGACGTTCACGGCCTTCCTCCCCGTCGGCGAGATGCTGCACCAGCAATCCGGCCGCAGACCGGCCACCAGCGCCTGCGCGGCTGGCCACACGGATCAGCGTCGGGATCTGTTCGGATTGGCTGAAATAGACTTGGCAAGCCTCCGCCAGACTATTGCCTTCAAGCGGTACGATCCCCTGATAGCGCTGACGCCCCTCGGTCTCGAAGGTGATCGCGAGATAGCCCTCGCCGAACAAAGCCGCCAGCGAGGGATTGGCGCCAAGCCCTGCCAAGCGCTCGGCATCGAAGTCGCAGTAGCCACGCAGCGCACCGCCGCGGTAGTCGCATACCAAGAGGCTTACGGTCCCACCATTGGTCTGCGCCTGCATGGTCATCTGGGACTGTTCGCCCTTGAGCAGGCCACCCATTAGGGCGCCCAGCACAAGCGCTTCGCTCAGAAGGTGGGTGATTGGGGCCGGATAATCATGAGCCGACAATACTTGCTCGAGCACACCATCAAGCCGGACAGCTCGCCCGCGCGCATTACGACCGGGCAGCGTGAAGCCCATGAGCTTGTCGGAATATGTCTCGATCGTTTCAAACATGCGCTGCCATATGGGGACTGAGGACGGCTAACGAAAGGCCTACGCCACTAGCCCGCGCCTCCTGATTCAGATGCCAAGCAGCCCGAAGCTCCATAACAGCACCGATTTCTGGGCGTGGATGCGGTTTTCCGCCTCGTCGAACACGATGGATTGCGGGCCTTCGAACACATCCTCGCTGACCTCGTCGCCGACATGGGCGGGCAGGCAGTGGAGGAACACGGCATCGGGCTTGGCCAGCGCCATCAGCGCGGTGTTGACCTGGTAGGGCACCATTGCCGCCTTTTTCTCGGCTGCATCGGCCTGACCCATCGAAATCCACGTATCGGTGACGAGCACGTCAGCTCCGCGCGCTGCGGCGTGTGCATCCTGCGTCAGGGTCACTACCGACCCGCCCGCGCGCGCCAGTTCGACGAATGCCGGATCGGGCTCGTAACCCGCAGGCGTCGACACGCGGACGTTGAACTTGAACAGCCCGGCCGCCTCGAGGATCGAGTGCAGCACGTTGTTCCCATCGCCAAACCACGCGACTTCGAGACCGGGCAGCGCCTTGCCGTGCTCGATCACCGTCAGCAGGTCGGCAACGATCTGGCAGGGGTGTGACCGGTCGGTCAGGCCGTTGATCACCGGCACGCTGGCATGGGCTGCCATTTCCTCGATCTTCGTGTGATCGTCGGTGCGCAGCATGATGGCATCGACCATTCGGCTCAGCACCCGCGCGGTATCGGCAATGGTCTCGCCCCGCCCCAGCTGGCTGGACCCCGAATCGAGGATTAGCACGCTACCCCCGAGCTGGCGCATCGCGATGTCGAAGCTGACGCGGGTCCGGGTCGAATTCTTCTCGAACACCAGCGCCAGAACGCGCCCGGCGAGCGGGGCATCGGCATCAGCCACCCCCTTGGGCTTATCCACCCGCGCTGCCTTGCGATCGATCGCGTCTGCAATCATTGCCGCGATATCATCCGCCCCGGCATCCCCGAGATCGAGAAAATGGCGGACCGCGCCTGCCCCGCCGGTCATGCCGGTTCGGGCACCTTGAAGCTCGCAGCCCCTGCCGAAAGCTTGTCAAAGAACTCGTCGATCTCGGAATCGCCGATCACAAGCGGCGGGATGATGCGGATCGTGTTGTCACCCGCAGCCACGGTCAGCAACTGATGGTTGTCGCGCAGGTGGACGAAGAACGGGCGGCTTTCCATCTTCATCTTGAGGCCGAGCATCAGCCCTTTGCCGCGCACGAGTTCGAACAGTTCGGGATAATTCCCGATGAACTGTTCAAGGCCCTTGCGCAGGCGTTCACCCTTCTCGGTCACGGCGGCGAGGAACTCCTCGTTGGCCACCGCGTCCATCACCGCCATGCCCGCCGCCATCGCCAGCGGATTGCCGCCATAGGTCGATCCGTGGGTGCCGAAAGTCATCCCGCGCGCAGCCTTTTCGGTGGCGATGCAGGCGCCGAGCGGAAAGCCGCCGCCGATGCCCTTGGCGGTGGCCATGATGTCGGGCGTGATCCCGTAGTGTTCGTAGGCATAAAGCTTGCCGGTG
Organism: Erythrobacter dokdonensis DSW-74; assembly: GCF_001677335.1. Taxonomy (GTDB): domain Bacteria; phylum Pseudomonadota; class Alphaproteobacteria; order Sphingomonadales; family Sphingomonadaceae; genus Erythrobacter; species Erythrobacter dokdonensis. The sequence continues at coordinate 17,343 of NZ_LZYB01000010.1, read as the reverse complement.
CGCGCCACGCCGCACTGCACCTCGTCGAGCACCAGCATCAGATCATGCTCGTCGGCGAGCGCGCGCAGGCCAGCCATGAATTCCTGCGAGGCCGGACGGATCCCTCCCTCGCCCTGGATCGGCTCGACCAGGAACCCCGCGGTCTGCGGCCCGATCAGCGCCTTGGCAGCTTCCAGATCATCGAAGGGCGCATATTTGAATCCGGCGAGCAGCGGCGAGAAGCCGTGGTGCATCTTCTCCTGATTCGAAGCCGAAATGGTCGCCATCGTGCGGCCGTGGAAGGCGTTGTGAAAGGTGATCAGCTCGAAGCGGTTCTTGTCCCCCGCTTCGCCGGCATTCTGGTGATAGGCGCGCGCAGTCTTGATCGCCGCCTCGACCGCTTCGGCCCCGGAATTGGTGAAGAACACCGTGTCGCCAAAGGTGCTGTCGACCAGCATCTGCGCCAGCTGCTCGCCTTGCGGACTGCCGTAGAGGTTGGAGACGTGCATCAGCGTCGCCGCCTGCTTCTGGATGGCCGAGATCAGCCCCTCGTGCGAATGGCCGAGCAGGTTGACCGCAATCCCGCTGGCGAAATCGAGATAGCGGGTGCCATCCTCGTCGATCAGGTGGCAATGCTCGCCGCGCACTGGCCGTACGCCGCAACGCGGATAGACGGGCATGAGCGCTGGTATAGACATCGGTAGAAATCCTGATTTGTGAACGCTTGGGGGAAACGCAAATGGCGGCCCCGCAACAGAGCCGCCACCCGCAATTTATTAGGCCTCCCGTACCCGAGCGTCAAATCGCGCAGGCGCAGGGAAAGGCCCCGATGAGACCTTTGTCAGCCCTCGACCGGAACGAGGTTGACCGCCGAGTACTTGCCGCGCCGGTCGACTTCGAGATCGAACTCGTAGCGCTCGCCCTCGTTGATGCTGGACAGGCCGGAGCGTTCCACTGCGCTGATGTGCACAAAGGCATCAGGCTGCCCATCGTCGCGAACCAGGAAGCCGAAACCCTTCATCGCGTTGAAGAACTTGACCGTGCCTTTGGTGCGCTCTCCGGTCAGCTCGCGCTGGGGCGCCGCAGGTTTCTGCGGTGCGGCGATCACGTCACCGACGATCTGGAGATCCTGCGCGGACACCTTGCCGCCCCGGTCGACCAGATTGAATTGCAGTTCCTGCCCTTCAGCAAGACCTTCGAGGCCGGCGCGCTCGACCGCGCTGATGTGCACGAACACATCCTCACCGCCGCCTTCCTGCTGGATAAAGCCGAAGCCCTTCTGGCTGTTGAAGAACTTGACGATGCCCTTGCCGGTTCCGACGACCTGCGCGGGCATGCGGCTGAAACCGCCGCCTCCGCCGCCGCCGCCGCCACGCGGACCGCCGGGGCCGCCACGCGGAGCGCCTCCGCCGAACCGGTCACCGCCGCCACCGCCGAACCGGTCACCGCCGCCGCCAAATCGATCACCACCGAAGTCACGCGGGGGCGGGAAACCGTCATTCCCGCCACCAAACGGATCGAAACCATCTTCGCCGAAACCGTCGCGCTTGTCGCGGCCGCGCCGGCGTCCCCTATCATAACCCATAAATCAGAACGTACCTTGCCACACTGCCCGTCCTCCAATGTGCCGGAGGCCTGGACAGAAAGCCGCACCGGTCACAGACGCACCGGACATCGGGCCCAGAGCAATCTTGAAGGCAGCATAGCGCACAAAGAGTTGCTTTGCGAATGATTTTACCGGAACCCGCGATGAAGCAATCCGCATGCGTCGGGTCCGGGGTGCAGGGACGCTTGTGCAATCAGGCGCGCAAGGGCATCACGCGGTCTATCGACACCGCACGGCGCAGGATTTGGACATGAGCGAATTTCGCAAACTCACCGAAGATATGATGGTTAGCCCGCAGCTTGCGCTTGAGGACGTAGCTGCTGCAGCGGCAGCCGGCGTGGCGGTGATCGTCAACAATCGCCCGGACGGCGAGGACCCGTTTGCGCCGCAGGGCGCCGATATCGCTGCGGCGGCAGCCGCGGCCGGACTCAATTACATAGAGATTCCGATAGGCCATACAGGCTTCAGCGAGCCGCAGGTCGATGCGATGATTGCGGCGCTGGACCAGTCTGACGGACCGATTCTCGCCTATTGCCGCTCGGGCACCCGATCCACCTTCCTGTGGGCGCTGGCTGCGGCCAAGCAGGGCGAAAACCCCGACACCATCGTGCGCACCGCGATGCAGGCCGGTTATGACGTCAGCCCGATCCGCCCCATGATCGACATGCTCGCCGCGCGCTGAGAGGTCGCCCGTGGAGACCCCGCCGCTGGTGCTCCAGACCGCAGGGTCGCTGGTCGCGATTCTCGCGCTGGCAGGACTGGCATGGTGGCTGAAGCTTGGCGGCGCGCCGCTGCTCGACAGCGACGAGGCCGTGCGCCGCGCTGCCCATGAGGCAGAGGATGGCTTTGCCCCGATGGCAATTGCCCGCGACACAGGCGGATTGTCGGCACTGGCGCTTGATGATGCGGGCAGAATCATGGTGATCAAGCGCCATGGCAACCGCTTTGCCGGGCGTGTGCTTGGCCCCAATTCACGGGCGATGTGCGAAGGCTCCAGCCTGGTCGTCGATTGCGGCGAAGCGCGCTTCGGAGCCGTCGTGTTGTCACTGCCCGATGCGCAGGCTTGGGCGGACGCGATCAATCGGCTAAACGGGTGCGGTCATGCCTGACTTCTCGCCGACCGAATACGCCGTACCCTTATTCGTCATTGCGGTGCTCGCCGAGATGATCTGGGCAAAGTTCCGCGCGCCCGAAACCTACGAGGCCAAGGACACCCTCGTCAGCCTCGCATTCGGCCTGGGCTCGACTGTGGCAGGTGCGCTGCTGGGCGGCTTTGCCCTGGCGCTGTTCATCAAGACTTACGACTGGCGCGTCTTCGACTTCGGGCCGGAATGGTGGGCGGTATGGTGGGCCTGGCCGGTCTGCTTCGTGCTCGACGATCTCAAGTATTACTGGGTTCACCGCGCCGGGCACCGCATCCGCTGGATGTGGGCGGCGCATGTGAACCACCATTCCAGCCAGCACTACAACCTTTCGACAGCGCTCAGGCAGACATGGACCGGCTCGCTGACCTTCGGTTTCCTGTTTGCCGTACCGCTGGTGCTGCTCGGCTTTCATCCGGCGATGATCGCGATCTGCGGCGGGTTCAACCTCATCTACCAGTTCTGGATCCACACCGAGGCGATCAAGCGGATGCCGCGCTGGTTCGAGGCGGTGATGAACACCCCTAGCCATCACCGCGTCCACCACGCCACCAACCCGCGCTATCTCGACCGCAATTATGCGGGTGTGTTCATCATCTGGGACAAGCTGTTCGGCACCTTCACCCCCGAGGTTGACGACGAGCCGATCCGCTACGGCATCGTGAAACAGCTCGGCAGCTTCAATCTCTTGTGGGCGGTCTTCCACGAATGGATCGGAATGATTGCCGACATCTGGCGCGCCCCATGGCGCCACAAGCTGTCCTACCTGCTGCGCGAACCCGGCTGGAGCCACGACAACAGCCGCGATACCTCGGACATGATCCGCGCGCGCTGGTTGGCTCGCACCGGGCAGGACAGGCTACCTGCATCTATGTCAGTAGCTGATCGAAACCGGATTGCAGACGCTGGCGAAGCTGCCTAGTCTCCCCGCCAAAGGGAGAGATCATGGAAAGTTTCGACACCATCGTCATTGGCGGTGGCAGTGCCGGCAGCGCTGTCGCCGGACGCCTCGCGGTCGACGGCACACGACGGGTGTGCCTGCTTGAAGCAGGCGGGCGCAACGACAACGTCTGGATCAAGACGCCGGGCTTCATGCCCTTCATCCCCGAAAAATCGAACTACCGCTACGAGACCGTACCGCAGAAAGGCCTGAACGGCCGCACCGGATACCAGCCGCGGGGCAAGGGCCTGGGCGGTTCCTCGGCGATCAACGCAATGGTCTATATCCGCGGCAACCGCTGGGATTACGACAACTGGGCCGCATCGGGATGCACCGGCTGGGCCTATGACGACGTGCTCCCCTACTTCAAGCGCGCCGAGGCGAACGAGCGCGGCGGGGATGACTGGCACGGCGATGGCGGCCCGCTGTTCGTGTCGGACCAGACCGCCGCCAACCCCGCAAGCCACGCCTTTGTCGAAGCCGCAGCAGAGCTGCAACTGCGCACCAACGCCGATTTCAACGGCGAACGGCAGGAGGGGTTCGGCCTGTATCAGGTGACCCAGCGCAAGGGTGAACGCTGGTCGGCGGCGCGAGCTTATGTCGAGCCGATCCGTGATTCCGGCAATTTCGAGGTGCGCACCGATACCCTGGTCGAAAAGCTGCTGATCGAGGGTGGACGCGTGACAGGGGTGCAGGTTCGGCGCGGGGGCACGAGCGAGACTTTGCTGGCGCGTCGGGGTGTCGTCCTGTCGGCAGGTGCGTTCAATTCCCCGCAGATTCTGATGCTGTCCGGCATCGGCCCGGCAAAGCACCTCAAGGCCCACGGGATCGAGGTGGTGCTGGATCGGCCCGCTGTCGGCAGCAATCTGCAGGACCACATCGACTATGTCTCCGGCTGGGAGACGGCCAGCGATGTGCCGATCGGCAGCACGCTCAAGGGCACGCTGCGCATGGCCGCCGCGATCATCGAGCACCGCCGCAAGCGCACCGGCGTGATGACAACGCCCTATGCGGAAGCGGGCGGGTTCTGGACGGTCATGCCCGATAGCCCCGCCCCCGACGTGCAGTGGCATTTCGTCCCCGCGGTGCTGGAAGATCACGGGCGCGAGAAGGTCAAGGCGCACGGCTTTTCGCTGCATGCCTGCGTGCTTCGCCCGGAGAGTCGCGGGACGGTGCGGCTGGGCTCGGGCGACGCCGCGGCGCCGCCCGTGATCGACCCCAATTTCCTCGATGACGAGCGCGACATGGCTGTGCTGCGGGCGGGCGTACGCCTGTCGCACCGCATCGCCGAGGCGCCCGCGTTGCAGGCCTTCGGGCCGAGGGACCGCCATCCCGTCGACCTCGACGACGATGCCGCGCTCGACGCGCTGATCCGCGAGCGGGCGGACACGGTCTATCACCCGGTCGGCACCTGCCGCATGGGGGCGGATGCCGATGCGGTGGTCGATCCGAGGCTGAAGCTCAACGGGCTCGAGGGCCTGTGGGTGGCCGACGCCAGCGTGATGCCCAAGATCGTCAGCGGCAACACCAATGCACCGAGCATCATGATCGGCGAAAGGTGCGCCGACTTCGTTATGGAAGCCGAGCGGGGATAGACCCCAAACCCCGGACAGTCGCGCTGTAACGGCCTGAAAGGCCGCAAGGGGGACCGCCCGCCAGCAGGCGCCCGGAGCGAAGCGGAGGAACAGCGCCGAGGACGACCCCGCGGAGGCGGGGTCACAACAAAAAAAGGCCGGAGAGCTTTCGCTACTCCGGCCATATTCAGTTTGTTCGTTCGCAGGAGGAACAAGGTGAGGCGGGGGAAGGGGAGAGGGAGAGAGAGGTTCCTCCCCCCGCCAAACTGATGATTAGTTGTAGGCGCGCTCCCCGTGTTCGGAGATGTCGAGCCCGTTGACTTCGCTCTCTTCGTCGACCCTGAGGCCGATGGTCGCCTTGACGAGGAAGCCCGTCACGAGGGTGCCGATCCCGGCCCAGCCGATGGTGACCAGCACGCTGAAAATCTGAACCCAGAGCTGCTCGCCCAGCGGGGTCGAACCGTCGCCGGGGCCACCGAGGAAGGGCTGGTAGACCACCGCCGTGCCGATCGCGCCGACAATGCCGCCCACGCCGTGGATGCCGAAGGCGTCGAGCGAATCGTCGTAGCCGAACTTGGCCTTCACCTTGGCGACGAAGACGTAGCAGACCGCCGAGGACAGGATGCCGAGCAGGATCGCGCCGAACGGACCGGAATTGCCCGCCGCCGGGGTTACCGCGACCAGCCCTGCAATGATCCCCGAGCAGAAGCCCAGCGCCGAACCCTTGTGGCCCGCTGCCCGCTCGATCACCATCCAGGCAAGCCCGCCTGCCGCCGTGGCGACGAAGGTGTTGATCATCGCGAGACCCGCCGACCCGTTAGCCTCAAGCGCCGAACCGGCGTTGAACCCGAACCAGCCCACCCACAGCAGGCCCGTGCCGACCATGGTCAGCGTCAGGCTGTGCGGCGGCATCGGCTCGGACGGAAAACCGCGACGCTTGCCGAGCAGGTAGGCGAGCACCAGACCCGAAACACCGGCATTGATGTGCACCACCGTGCCGCCAGCGAAATCGAGCGCACCGTCGGCAAACAGCAGCCCGCTTGCGCCGGCATCGCCGCCATCGAACCACACCATGTGCGCGATCGGGAAATAGACGATCGTCAGCCAGATCGGCACGAAGGCCATGACCGCGCTGAACTTCATCCGCTCCGCGGTCGCACCCAGGATCAGCGACGCGGTGATCGCGGCGAAGGTCATCTGGAAGCTGACGAAGACATATTTGCTGATGACTTCGTCCGAGAAAGTTGCCGCGGTGCTAGAAAGGTCTGTGCCCGCGAGGAAGTAGCTCCCGCCGCTCACAAACCAGCCCAGCGGCTCGGGATAGGCGGTGTCGCCGAAAGCGAGGCTATAGCCCCACATCACCCAGATGATCATGGCGAGCGAAGCGGTCGCGCCGATCTGCGTCATGGTCGATAGCATGTTCTTCGAGCGGGTGAGGCCGCCATAGAACAGCGACAGGCCCGGCAGGATCATCAGCAGAACCAGCAGGGTGGAGGTCATCATCCAGGCATTGTTGCCCGGATTGGGAACAGCAGGAGCAGCGGCCAGCGCGGGCGCGGCGAGCAATGCCGTTCCGGTGGCGAGGGCGGCCAAGCGAAGGAAAATGCGGTTCAAGGTCCCTGTCCCCCTCAAAGTGCGGTTTCGCCGGCTTCGCCGGTGCGGATGCGGGTTGCCGATGCGAGATCGAGCATGAAGATCTTGCCGTCACCGATCGATCCGGTGCTGGCGGTCTGCTGGATGGTCTCGACCACCTGCGCGGCGATTTCGTCGCTGGCGGCGATTTCGAGCTTCACCTTGGGGAGCATGTTGGTGGAGTATTCGGCGCCGCGATAAATCTCGGTCTGGCCCTTCTGGCGACCGAACCCCTTGACCTCGGTCACGGTCATTCCGGCAACACCGATGCTGCCCAGCGCCTCGCGCACTTCATCGAGCTTGAACGGCTTGATGATGGCGATGATGAACTTCATTCATGCCCCCTGTCGGGCCGGACCATTCCGGCTGCCAGGGATCTGCAACAAGCGTGCCATTTTCGCGTAACGCGATTGCAGCACGGATTCCGGGCAGATTCTTCGCGCCTGCGGTAAAATTGCTGCCTAGGCTTTAATCAAATGATTAGAAATTAGGCAGGGGTTGCCCGCATAGGCCTGCCGCGAATTACGCGCCGGGGATGTAGCGGTCGCTGGCGCGAGTCGGCAGGCCGTCGATGCTGCGGGTGCGCTTCGCGGTCTTGGCCGCCCAGTTTTCGGGGTCGGCCTGGCGGTGATATTTCACCAGCGTCTCGCGCTCCGCCTCGAGCGTCATCAGCGGCACGCCCCAGCCGCAGCTTGTCTGCACGCTCTCCACCGCGATGTCGAAGATCTGGCGCGTGCCGGGCAGCAGGGTGAAATGCACCGCCAGTTCGTCCCATTCGGCGTCCTGCGGCAACACCGGCACGCCCCGGCCATAGACCCTGAGGATCAGCGCGGGCTGACGGAAATTGCAGAACATCAGCGTGATCCGACCGTCGGCGGCGAGATGGGCGTGCGTTTCATTGCCCGACCCGCCCAGATCGAGCCACGCCATCCGCCCCGGCCCCAGCACCCGCACCGCATCATAGCCCTTGGGGCTGAGATTGATCCGCCCCTCCGCCGCAGCCGTGGCGACAAAGAACACCGGCTGGGCGGCGATCATCGCGATGTGGTCTTCGGTGAGGTGGTCGAAGAATTCGGACATGGCCGGCGCCTTACAGGAAATCGCGCAGGGTGGCGATGAAGCGGTCGAACTGGTCGTGGTGCAGCCAATGACCTGCCTGTTCGAACTCGATCACCTGTGCGGTTTTGAAGTGGGCGATCCGCCCGTCCTTCGCCGGGTTGGAGGCCCAGCTATCCGCCCCGTAAAGCAGCAGCGTCGGACAGGTAATCGCACCCCACAGCGCCTCGATGAATTCATCGCCGATATCCTCCACCGGCCAGACGTTGAGGTGCGGATCGAACTTCCAGCTATAGGTGCCGTCCTCGTTGCGGTTGACGCCATGGACCGTCAGATGCCGCGCCTGTTCCTCGGTGAGGTAGGCGTTCTCCTCGAGCATGCGGGCAAAGGCGGCCTCGATGCTTTCATACTTGCGCGGGGTGCGCCCGGCGGCCTTGCGCTTCTTCTCGATCCATTCGGCGAGCCGTTCGGGATAGGGCACGGCGCGCTGCTTTTCGCGCCATTCGGGCGAGGGGCCAAGGCCCTCGATCGCTACCAGCTTGGTCACCATGTCGGGAAAGGCCCCGGCATAGCGCAGCGCCACATTGCCCCCCATCGAATGGGCTACCATCCGCACCGGGCCGACGCCCAATTGGTGCACCAGCTGGGCGAGGTCATAGACCATGTCGGCCGCCGAATAGACCCCGTCCGAGACCCAGTCGCTATCACCGTGGCCGCGGTGATCCATGGCGATGACGTGATAATCCTCGCGCAGCGCCTCTGCGGTCCAGTCCCAGCTGCGCGCATGATCGCGCCCGCCGTGCACCAGCACCAGCGGCGGCTTCCCGCGCCCGCCCCAGTCTTCGTAATTCAGACGAAGGCGCTGCGAGATGAAGGTCTGCGAAGTGGGTCCGGTATCGTGCATGGACTTGCCATGCCGCGAAGCTCGGCCTGCCGCAAGCCCAGCACTCCCCCTCGCGCTCCCCCCTACCGCTCCTTCGTGGCCGAGAAGGTCAGCTCGGGGTTCTTTTCGACCTGATAGCTCACGTCCCACGGGCTCTTGGCCATGAACACCATGTCACCGTCCCGGTCGCGGGCAAGGTTGGCGCGGTTGAAGCGGGCGAATTCGTCGAGCGCGCGTGGCTCCCCCTTGACCCAGCGCGCGGTGGCGAAGGGCGAGGGTTCAAGCACGGCTTCGACCTTGTATTCCGCCTCCAGCCGCGAAATCAGCACTTCAAGCTGGAGTTGCCCGACCACGCCGACGATATGGGCCGAGCCGATCTCGGGGTAGAACACCTGAATTACGCCCTCTTCGGAAAGGTCGTCCAGCGCCTTCCTGAGCTGCTTGGTCTTGGTCGGATCCTTCAGCTGCACCCGGCGCAGGATTTCCGGCGCGAAGTTGGGCAGGCCGGTGAAGCGCACCTGGTTGCGCTCCGACAGGGTGTCGCCCACCCGCAGCGTGCCGTGGTTGGGAATGCCGATGATGTCGCCCGCTTCGGCGGTGTCGGCCAGTTCGCGGTCCTGCGCAAAGAACAGGATCGGGGAATGGACCGCAATCGGCTTGCCCAGCCCTGACGGGGTCAGCTTCATGCCGCGTTTGAAGGTGCCCGACACCTGCCGCATGAAGGCGATGCGGTCGCGGTGGTTGGGGTCCATGTTGGCCTGCACCTTGAAGATGAAGCCGGTAACCTCGTCGCGCTCGGGGCTGATCTGCTCTTCGCCTGCGGGTTGCGGGCGCGGAGGCGGGGCCCATCTGGCAATCGCGTCGATCAGTTCCTCGACCCCGAAATTCTTGAGCGCCGAGCCGAAGAATACCGGCGTCAGGTCGCCGTTGCGATAGGCGTCGAGGTCGAAAGCCGGATAGCCCTCGCGCACCAGTTCGATTTCCTCGGCCAGCTCGTCCGGCAAATCGCCCAGCGGTTCGCGCCGCCCGCGATATTCGCGGCTGTCGCCTTCCGGCTTCGCCACGGTGTTGTCGGCGAAATCGAGCACACCGGTGAACAGCCCGCCCATACCCAGCGGCGCGCTCTGCGGGCTGACGTCGAGCGCCAGCGCATCGGCGACCTCGTCGAGGATCTCGAACAGCGAACGGCCCTCGCGGTCAACCTTGTTGACGAAGGTGATGATCGGGACATTGCGCAACCGGCAGACCTCGAACAGCTTCCTGGTCTGGCTTTCGATCCCCTTGGCAACGTCGATCACCATCACCGCGGAATCGACGGCCGTCAGCGTGCGATAGGTATCCTCCGAGAAATCCTCGTGGCCCGGCGTATCGAGCAGGTTGAAGGTGATCCCGTCTTTTTCGAAGGTCATCACCGAGGATGTGACCGAAATGCCGCGCTGCTGTTCGATCTTCATCCAGTCCGACCGCGCACGGCGCGCTTGCCCCCGCGCCTTGACCTCACCGGCCAAGTGGATCGCGCCGCCCTGCAGCAGCAGCTTTTCGGTCAGCGTGGTCTTGCCAGCGTCAGGGTGCGAGATGATCGCGAAGGTGCGGCGGTTGGACATGGTCTTTCGGTCCGTGCGGGGTCAGCCGCGCAGTTCCGCCCCCAGCTTGGCCGCAGCCGCAACGACACTGTCGGCAATCGCCTTCAGGTCGGACTCGGTGAAGCTCTTCTCGCCGGGCTGGAGCGTGACCTCGATCGCGATCGACTTCCTGCCCTCGGGCACGCCCTGCCCTGCGAAGACATCGAACACACGCGCAGCCACGATGCTCGCCTTGTCCGCACCTTGCACCGCACGCACGAGATCACCCGCCGCCAGAGCCTGCGGCACCAGGAAGGCGAAGTCGCGCGTTACCGTCTGGAGCGCGGGCGGCGTGAAGCCGGGGCGCGCGAAGGCAGCATTCTTCTTCGCTGGAATGGCATCGATGAACAGTTCGACCGCCGCCACAGGAGCGTCCATGTCAAAGGCCTTAAGCGTTGCCGGATGCACCATCCCGAAGCGTGCCAGCACCACTTTCGGGCCAAGCCGCAGGGTCGCCGACTGGCCGGGGTGAAACTGCGGGCCCGCTTCTCCCATCACCATCAGGTTCGCCACCGGCGCGCCTGCGACCTGGAGCAAATCAAGCGCCAGCGCCTTGGCGTCAAAGGCATCGAAAGCCTTCGCCTTGCCGCTTTGCCAATTGCGCTCGGCCCTCTCGCCGGCAAGCACGATACCCAAAGTCGGTCTCTCGTCGCTCAGCCCGTTTCCGCCGCGAAAATAACGCCGCCCGATCTCGAACAGCCGGGTGGCATCGGCGCCGCGATCGGCGTTGCGCTTTGCAGCCATCAAGAGGCCCGGCAGCAGCGAGGGGCGCATCGCCTTCAGATCCTCGCTGATCGGATTGGCGAGCACCCACAGATCCTCCCCGTCGGAAGCGAAATGATCCGCCGCCCGCTCGGGCAGGAAGGACCAGATTACCGCCTCGTTGAGACCGCTTGCCGCCGCTGCACGACGCAGGCTGCGTTCGAGCATCTGTTGCGCAGTGGCGGTCGGGCGGGCGACGCCCTCAATGCGCGGCAGCGCCACACTGGCGACCTTGTCGAGCCCGTGGATGCGCACGACTTCCTCGACCAGATCGGCCGGCCCTTCGAGATCGTGGCGCCGCAGCGGGCAGGTGACCTGCCAATCGCCGCCGACCGCGAAGCCGAGACTTTCGAGAATGCGCTTCTGCTCGGCCTCCGGCACCTCCACCCCGCCGAGGCGGAGCGTCAGGCCGGGATCGAAGACGATCACCTTGGCGTCAGCCGGCGGCGAACCGGCGCGAACGACTTCGCTGGGCTGCCCGCCTGCGAGCTCTACGATCAGTCCGGTGAGCAGATCGAGACCCTCGTCCAGAAACTCCGGATCAACGCCCCGCTCGAACCGCGTGCGCGCATCCGAAGCGAGGCCCAGCTTTCGTCCGGTCGCGCCGATGCGCGCCGGATCGAAATAGGCGATTTCGAGGAGCACGTCGGTGGTCGTCTCGCTGACCCCCGAATCCTCGCCGCCCATGATGCCAGCGATATCGTGCACCTGGACGTCGTCAGCGATCACGACCATGTCGCTGTCGAGCGTGTAGGTCTTCTCGTTGAGCGCCAGCACCTGTTCGCCTTCCTTGGCCCTGCGCGCCACCACCGCGCCTTGCAGCTTGGCGAGGTCATAGACGTGCGCAGGACGCCCGAAGCCGAGCATCAGGTAGTTCGTCAGATCGACCAGCAGCGAGATCGGGCGCTGGCCCGCGCTCTTGAGCCGCGCTTGCAGCCAGTCGGGCGAGGGGCCGTTCTTAACACCCGTCACCACGCGGCCATAGAAGGCGGGGCAGCCCTCGGGATCATCGGTGCGGATTTCCACCGGGCAGGCGCCCGCCGCGCTGAAGCCCGGCATGGCAATCGCCTTCAATGTGCCCAGCCCCTTGGCCGCCAGATCGCGGGCAATCCCGTAGACACCCATGCAATCGGGCCGGTTGGGCGTGACCGCAACCTCGATCACCGGCGAAGCGCCGTGATAGCTGGCAAAGTCCGTTCCGACCGGCGCATCATCGGGCAGTTCGATAATGCCGTCGTGATCCTCGCCCAGTTCGAGCTCGCGGACCGAACACATCATGCCATTGGACTCGACGCCGCGGATCGCGCTCTTGCGAAGCACCATGCCGTTGGCGGGGACGGTCGCTCCGGGCAGGCCCAGCACGCCCTTCATCCCGGCGCGCGCATTGGGCGCACCGCACACCACCTGCAACGGATCGCCCTCGCCGGTATCGACCGTGAGCACCTGCAGCTTGTCGGCATCCGGGTGGCGCGCCGCGGTCAGCACATGGGCAACGCGGAAGCCCGCAAGCTTTTCGGCCGGATCCTCGACGCCCTCGACCTCGAGCCCGATGGCGTTGAGGGCGTCGCAGATCTCCGCCACGCTTGCGTCGGTATCAAGGTAATCCCTGAGCCAGGTCAGCGAGAACTTCATGCGCGTGCTCCTACGCCGGCCGACAGGGTCGGCTGGTCGAACGGGCTGAACCCGTAATGTCGCAGCCAGCGCGGATCGCCGTCGAAGAAGGCGCGCAGGTCGTTCATCCCGTATTTGAGCATCGCGATGCGGTCGATCCCGAGGCCGAAGGCGAAGCCCTGCCATTCCTTGGGATCAAGCCCGGCAAACTCCAGCACTCTGGGGTTGACCATCCCGCTGCCACCCAGCTCCATCCACGCATGGCCCGGCGCATCGCCGTGCCCGCCGACAACACGGCGATTGCCCTCGACCGAATATCCGACGTCGACCTCGACGCTCGGCTCGGTGAACGGGAAATATGAGGGGCGCAGGCGCAGGGTGATATCCTCACGCTCGAAGAAGGCCTTGAAGAAGGTCTCGAGCGTCCACTTGAGATGGCCGAGGTGAATGTCGCGGTCGACCACCAGCCCTTCGACCTGATGGAACATCGGGGTGTGGGTCGCATCGCTGTCCGACCGATACACGCGACCCGGAGCAATGATGCGGATCGGCGCGCTCTGGGCGATCATGCTGCGGATCTGCACCGGCGAGGTGTGGGTTCTGAGCAATATCTCCCGTCCCTCAGGGGTGCGGTCGGGGAAATAGAAGGTGTCGTGCATCGCCCGCGCGGGATGGGTTTCATCCATGTTGAGCGCGGTGAAATTGTGCCAGTCGTCCTCGATCTCCGGACCCGTTGCGACCGCAAAGCCGAGGTCGGCAAAGATTTCCGCCAGCTCGTCCATCACCTGGCTGACCGGATGCACCGAGCCCCTGGGTGCGGCGGGCGCGGGCAGGGTCAGGTCGATTGTCTCGCGCACCAGCTGCGCCTCGAGTTCGGCGGCCTCGAGCGCCGCCTTCTTCGCCTCTATCGCCTCGGCGATCTCGGTGCGGGCGGCCTGGATCGCCGGCGCTGCCGCGCTGCGTTCGTCCGGGCTCATCTGCCCCAGCGTCTTGAGGGCAAGGCTTACCCAGCCCTTCTTGCCGAGGGCAGCAAGGCGCTGCTCCTCCAGCGCTTCGAGGCTGGTAGCACCGGCAATCGCGGCAAGCGCGGCCTGTTTCTGGGAATCGAGTTCGGTCATGACCTGTCGTATCGGGCTGGCGGAGTGTGCGCGGGCGTCCGCTAGCGGCAAATCGCGCATTTTGCAAAGCACCTGTGGGCAGGCGCGCTATGTCGCCCCCGCGCCGGTCGGGCGATGGAGTCCCTGCAACGGCACACCGGCAAGCGCCATGCGCGCCCGTGCCGATGCGGCAAGGAAGGGCTTGTCGAGCTTGGCATAGGCCGAAGGGCTCATCCCCATGAAGCGCCGGAAGTCGCGCACGAAGTGCGACTGGTCGTGATAGCCTGAATCGAGCGTCCCGAGCCACTTCAGCGAGGGATCGACCATGAAGCGCGCAAGGCAGCGAAGAAAGCGCTGGCGACGCAGCAACAGCTTGGGAGGGAAGCCGAATGCCCGCTGCGACAGCCGTTCGAGCGAGCGGACATTCATGTCCAGCCGCCCGGCCAGATCAGCGACCGCGACCAGTCCCGGATCCAGCAGTGCCTCGGTCAGTGCGGCGATCGCCGGATCAGCGGGTTGGATATCCGCGAACAGCGCGGCCATGTGCTCCTCGATCAGCGCAAGCTCGACGGCATAGTCACCATCACTCGCCGCCAGCGCATGGGCCAACGGCACCAAGCGGGCGAAGGTCGGATCGGCGTAGCCGTCAACAATGCGGTCGGCATAGTCGCCAGCCTGCGCGTTGAACAGCGTCGCCCACCCTGCGGGCATGATCCCGATCCCCCAGCTTCGACCCGAGCGCATCCGGAAACGCGCGGCGCGGCTGGTGGCTCCGGTCACGACGAAATCGGGGCACCGCTCGAGTTCGCCAGCGCCTATGACCGAATAGGCCTCGGTATGCAGCAGGAAGCGCAAGTTGGCCCATTCGGGATGAAGGTAGTCCTCCAGCCATTGCTGGCGAGGGGAGCAGACCGCATCGGTACAGTAATAGGTGGTGACATAGGCACGAAGCGGCTCTCCCGGAAGGGCGAAGCGCACATTGACCAAAGACCCCGAAGCGGCGTGCATTGCCTGCTTCCCCCAAGACCGCATAGGAAACATGAACATGCCGCTCCTTTGCGTCGGGATGCAAGTGGGAGCATACCCGTATCGGGCAGATTTCCCGAAGGAGAGGCAGCGGTCAGGCTGTTTCGGCTGGCGGATCGAGGGTCTGGGCCGCACTGCCCCAGACCCGCGCCCTGGCTTCCATGAACGAGGTCAGGATCGGGTGGTCGAGCGCTGCATATTCGCTCGGATTCATGGTCATGAATTCGCGGAACTCGCGGGTGAACTGGGCCTGGTCGTGATAATGGTCGTCCATCGCATCAGTCCAGCGACGGCCACGCTGCAGCATGAAGGTGGTAAGGCTGCGCATGAACCGTTGCCGGCGCATCAACAGCTTGGGGGAAAAGCCGAAATAGCGCATGCAGATGCGCTCCAGCGTGCGGATGCTCATCGCGCAGGCATCGGCCAGATCATGCACGGCGGAATGGTCCCCGCTCACCAGCGCGGCATGCACCCGCGTGATCCGGGCATCATCGCGAGTAGGCTGCATCGCCTGCGCCATCGCGGCGATGATTGCGGAATGCTGCTCCTCGGCCGTGGCTTCGGGGTCGCACAAGGTTTCGGAAAGATAGGCAAACGACCGGAAGGCGGGATGACTGGCTCCGTCGCAAACGAGGTTGGCGCAGCTGCTGGCCTCGGCATCCATGAACCGTGCCCAGCCCAGAGGCAGGAAGCCGATCCCCCACATGCGTACCGGCCCGAGATTGAAGCGGCATGGCAGCGAACTCGGCCCGGTACCCACAAAGCGCGCACCTGACACGCGCGACCCGCCAATCTCGGCTTCGGGAGTGCTCCCGCAGAAGAAGCGGAGATTTCCCCATTCGGGCTGGAGATGGTCGCTCAGGCGCGCCCCTTCATCGGCGAGATCGAGCGACAGGTGGTAGAAGGTCGTGAAGCACCCGTCGAATATGGCCGGCGCTTCCTGGAAACGGGCCGTCAGCCGGTACTCCGCGGGTGCGTCTGCGCCGTCGGGTGCGCTGTTATCCGGATTGTCCCCCATGCAATGCATGATGGCGCAATTGGCGCGGTTCTACAAGGTTTCTGTCGGCTTCATACAACCGGTACGAAAAAAGGCGGGCCTCCCGCAGGAGCCCGCCCTTGTCCGGATTGGTGGCAGGTGTGCGCCGCCCCTTAAGCGGGCAGCGCAGCCTTGGCCTGCTGGATCACCGCCTTGAACGCACCTTCCTCGTTCATGGCGAGATCGGCCATCGCCTTGCGGTCGAGCTCGATGCCGGCCAGCTTGATGCCGTGCATGAACTGCGAATAGGTGAGGCCTTCCATGCGGACGGCCGCGTTGATGCGCTGGATCCACAGGGCGCGGAAGTTGCGCTTCTTCACCTTGCGGTCGCGGTAGGCGTACTGGCCGGCCTTTTCGACCGCCTGACGGGCGATGCGTATGGTGTTCTTGCGGCGACCGCGATAGCCCTTGGCCTGGTCGAGAATCCGCTTGTGCTTGGCGCGGGTGGTAACACCGCGTTTGATGCGAGGCATATCAGTATATCCTTATCTTGAGGACGCGTGGGCCGTCAGGCCGCTCGCATCAATCGAGGCCGTAGGGCGCCCAGCGCTTGATGGTCGGGGTGTCGTTTTCCGACAGGACCGAGGTGCCGCGGTTGGTGCGGATATACTTCGCATTATGGCTGATCAGGCGGTGACGCTTGCCAGCGACGCCGTGCTTGACCTTGCCGGTGGCGGTGATCTTGAAGCGCTTCTTCACACCGCTCTTGGTCTTCAGCTTGGGCATTTTCATCTCCTGTTCGAGACACGTCGGAACCGGCCCTGGCAGCCCTTGTCGCCAGGCTGGCTGATTGATTCGTGTCGGTGAAGTGCGCGCGCTTAGGCGGATGAAGGACGAAAGGCAAGGGCCTGGTCGCATGGCCTATCGGGTTGTGCAGCCAAATGCCCCACGAAAAAGGCCGGGAGAAATTCCTCCCGGCCTTCTCGTGGCTTCATGCCGGAAAGAGACTACATGCCCGAGCCCGGGCCGTAGGTCACTTCCACACGACGGTTCTGTGCTTCACGAACGCCGTCGTCGGTCGGAACGCGCGGCTGGGCCTCGCCGAAGGCCTCGCTGGAAATGCGCGCATCGGGAATGCCGCGACCGGTCATGTAGCTCCGGACGCTCGCATTGCGGCGTTCTGCCAGCCCGACATTGTAGGTCGCCGAACCCGAACGATCGGTATGGCCGGCCAGCATCACGCGGGCATTGCCGCAGTTCGAATAGGCCGTGATTGCGCCGTTCAGGATCTGCGTGGCTTCGGCAGTAAGATCGGCACTGTCGAACTCGAAGAACACGATATGTGGCCCGGTATTGCACGCAACCTTCGGCGGCGGAGGCGGCGGAGGCGGCGGCGGAGGGGGCGGAGGGGGCGGCGGCGGAGGCGGCGGCGGCGGA
>NZ_LZYB01000009.1 GCF_001677335.1 Erythrobacter dokdonensis DSW-74 | reverse complement strand
GGCGGCGGCGGCGGCGGCGGGGGAGGCGGCGGCGGCGGCGGGGGAGGCGGCGGCGGCGGCGGCGGGGGCGGCGCTTCCTCACCACCGAAGTTATAGATGATGGAACCCAGCAACGAATGCGTGGTCAGGCTGGTGTCCAGAGAACGACCGAGCGGATCGACCAGATTGACGTCCGGAGCATTGAAGTAGCGATACTTCAGGCCAACGTCCCAGGAGTCACTCAGCGGAGCGCGGATACCTGCAAGCAGCTGCCACGCAAAGCCCGTGTCGGAATCGTTCCACACACCCGGGCCGTTGGCATTCACGCGACCGTCCATGTCGACGCGAGCAACACCGACACCACCGCCCGCAAAGGCCTGCAGACCATCATCGCTGCCGAAGTCGAAAAGACCGTTGAGCATGAAGCTCAGGGCGTTCACTTCACCCAGAGCTTCGCGATTGCCCGAGAAGGTGTTGAAGCCAACGGTGTCAGACGGGTTGAGAACCAAGCCTTCGCGGCCTCCGCGGACGGAGTCCAGATCAGCGGCGCGGTAGCTGGCTTCAGCTTCAAGCCGGAATCCACCGAAGTCATAGCCGACGGCAGCACCGAAGTCATAATCGGTGTCGTAGTCGGCGTTGGCGTCTCCGGCGACACCGTTTACGTCGAGATCTTGGTCTTCAACGATCATGACGCCGCCGTCGCCCTGAATATACCACTGCCCTTCGCGGGCCAGGGCGGGCGAGGTCAGCGCGGTCGAGGCCATCGCCATTCCAATGACGAGTTTGCGCATTCTAAAATTCCCCTTTGTTATCGACGTGAGGCACCGCAGGTCTCTATCTTTTCCACATTCCGGTGGCAAGCGGTCAATAGTGGACATGTGTTGCAAGAATGCATCTATCCGCCGATTATGAACAAAAAGGCAATCCAATGCCGAGTGGCGCAACGCTGGCGTTCTCGACCTGGCGGATCATGGCATCGAAGGGGGAAACAGGCCTATCAGCCTCAGAGTATCAATCAGATTTGCAAGCGCCGCCCGCGCCTCGACATCGATAACCGAACCGCTTTCGGGTGACGCTGGGGCCGTGGCTGCTTGCCACCCGGAGCGAAAGCACAACCATTGCCCTGCATCGCGGTCGAACAACTGCATTCCGTTTTCGGGTGCGATGAAATGCCAAGTCCCGGCGATAAAAATGGCCAGATGATCGGCGTGTGAGGCCCAGGCACCGGACGCATTCGGCGTCACCCTGTAGCATTGGCCCTCGGTGACATCTGAAGGAGGTTGATCATGTGAGGCAACAACTCCGCGATGCGCCAAGGCGTCCAGAATTGCAAAAGCCTGATTGACGAAGAACTCCTTTTGGGACTGCCCGGCGAAGAGCAGCGGCAACCCTATGGCGGGAGTATTTGCGGGAAATGCGATCGGTTCGGTCATTGGCGACTCCTTGGGTTCAGCTCAGATGAGCGAGGAAAAGCGGATGCGATTGACCGAAGGTCCCGATCTGTCTCACCCACAAGGCAGCCGTTCCATGCGTGCTGATGAGCAGACTGCGTTCTTCCAAAGCAAGTTCGAAGCGCGGCTCATTCACCGACCAAGCGACGAACGGGGAGAGCGCCGGGCCGTAGCCCACAAGATACTGCTCCTGTTCTTCCACCAGAGGGACCTCTACCAGGTCCTCCCAGCGCCACTGGCCTCGTGCTCTACGCGTCCAGCATAGTTCCCAACGATTGCCGGGCGTCACCGTCAGGCGAGCATGAACCGGTGCCAGCGGACGCCGTGAAAGACCTGGGTTGCGTAACTCGGCAATTACGATCTCCGGGTCTCCAGGACCGATAGCCGCAATCCGCGTGGTCGCCAGAGGAGGAACGTCGGCCGGGTCGAGCGCGACGAGGCTATCATCGAGGAGAATGACACTGGTCTGTGGAGAATGACCTGTTGCAGCTTCTGCCTCCGTGCCACCTCTACCGCGTAAGAGACCCTGCAGCCGCCACTGGCGTTCGCCAAGAGCCTCAGCGCGAGCGAACTGTACGACTTCGCCTCCAACCATCAGCCGGTTGGCGCCGTTCGCAAGTCCGCTGACATCTGTATCAGCAAAGTCCAGTCCCTCGCCTACGAGCTCGACCAGCAGGCTGGATGTTGGTTCGAAAAGAACCGCCGATGAGGGGGCAAGCGGTTCGAGGAGTGCGCCCATTACCGCGCGCTGCGTTCCCGAACTGCCTATCGGGATCAACCGGCTTGATTCTGCCAGATACAGTGCGGCCCCACGCCACCCCGAATGCGCAGCAGACGTCGCCGCGAAGAGTAGAGGGCTGGCAGGATTGAGATTTCCGTCGCCTGGTACTTCCAGCGCTTCCAGCCTGGTTGGCGGCATCGGCTCATCAGCTGGCGGCAGCGTATCACCCGGATCGCTTATGGTTTGCGCAGTTAACTCCGGAGCAACTCGCTCGAGTGAGAGTTCGACCCCGCCCTCGAACCACTCCCAGCTGGATATGAACCAAACCCCCCGCATGGTCGGGAGGCGCACCGCTGCACCGGGCTGCAGGCGCGGGTCGAGTTCGCCGATCCGCCAAAGCACAGTTTCATTCTGCCAGCGCGCACGAGTGGCCCTCCTGTTGGCGAGCTGCCGTGCACCATCCGCGGTAAGGGTGGCGGGCAGGTCGAACATCGTCTCGCGTCCATAACGCCGCGAGCCAAGAGCACGCTGAACACCCGGTTGATAATCGCGTCCTTCGTCATAGTAGCGTAGCGCGGCAGGCTCCCTGGCTGCCGGTGCCGCACGTTGTTTGTGCCGACCTTCATTTCCAGAGCGCTCATCAGGAAAAAGCTGTTGAGGCAGCGTTATGATATCGGCCTGTTGAAGGGCGCGCGGCGCAATTCGCAGACCGTCTCTGCCCGATATGCAGACCAGCGGAATGATCTCATCGATCGTTGCGAGGGTTGCTGCCAGCGGCCCTCCGTCATCGGCGTAACCGCGCAGATGCGCAAACGTCGCTGATGGCCCTTCGGCTGCACCTGGGACCATAAGTTCCAGCGAAACGCTGGTTTCGCCGCCCTCTGCGAAGATCTCGAAGCTCAGTGCGGGAATGCGGTTGCCGAAGTCTCCGAGTTCGAGTTCTTCGAACACGACATAGGCGCAATCACGAAAGGCCGGGGCAAGGCCACCTTTGTCGGCTGCGATGAGTGGATCGACCGGGTCATCGCCATAACCGTGATAGAAGCGAATTTTGCCCGCCACTTTCAGATCATCAAGGGCGCCGCGTAGCAGATTGCCATCCGCCCAGATCCGGCCAAGGCGTGCTAGAGGTGTGCTAGACAAAGCTACGGCAAAAGAGGCGGAATAGGAATAGGTTACGGTCGAAGGCTGACCCTTGCGCCCTTTCTGCTTGCGCTTACTTTCGATCAGGTCGGTTGACCAGATGATGGTCCCGGGAACGCGCATCCGCCCGAAGTGGCGCGCAAGCGGTTGTCCGTAGCTGGAGGTGCTGACCGTAAGTTCCCGCAGCCGAGGGCCTTGGCGGCTGCCGCCGCCAAAAATTGCGGCATCGGCCTGGCGGCCGATCAGAGCGCCGATGGTTCCGCCGATCGGCCCGCCTATGGCAGTGCCGAGCGCTGTGAGGAGCAGTGTTGCCATCAGACTAACGTTCCTTCGAGGGCGCGACACGCCACTTGCTGCTAATTGCGTGGTCGGGATCAAATCGATGGATGACCACCCGCCGCAGTCCGGCATGGGCGTGGATGACCTCGTGCCGGGTTTTCGTGATCATCAGGTGATGCTGCCCGTAGCCCAGACTCACCAGCAGAACTTCATTGGCTGATACGGGCCCGCCTGTCGGTTTCAGGCCCGATCTTTCGGCGAAATCTAACCATCGCTCGATCATCGCGTTACGCAGGCTGTATCCGCGGGGCGCAATAGCCCCTTGGCCCATCGCGACAAGGCTTGCGTAAACAAGGCCTACGCAATCCAGACCGGTAGCCGGGTCAAGCCCGTGGAGACGGAATGGCGTGCCCACCATCGCATGAGCCGCATCGCCAATGCAGGTCGGCCGCCAAGCCTGTTTCTGCAGGTCTGTGGTCATGAGGATTGACCGTAGCGCGAGAGCAGATCGTTGCCCGGTAGGAAGGGCTCGCCGCGAAAGTTTCGAGCGTTGTTGAAACGCTCCGAACAGGTCGCGATCGTATGGTCGCAACCCTCGCGCAATTCGGCTTTGGTTCCTATCGCTGTCCCGTCGACCAATGGTCGGTCGAGCACCAGCCAGTCATCGTCGATATCGATGATGTCGAACATGACCCCGGTCTGGGCACCGTTCAGGAAACGGAGCCTGCCATCGATGTGATCGGCGGCTGCGAGAGTTGCGAAGCGCACCCTGTTGCGATCGAGATCAATGTCAGAGAGCTTGTGTGTCGACGTAAACCGGGCTGCGGAAAGCCCGCATCCGCGTCCGCAAAATTCGGCGCGGCAAGTCGGACTGGTGCGCGGCACCAGGTCTTGTTCGAGCAGGTGCTTGTCGGAACGCAGCTCGGCGGAGAAATGTGATTGGTCGTCTTCGATCCGACCGATCCTGCCCGTGTAGAGAGCATGATGCTCCAGCGTTGTCCAGTCGACGGCGCCGATCTCGATCGCTGCGTTATCGAACAATCCCGCTGCCAGATCGTCCTCGCGGATTGCGTCGTGATTGAGCGCGCCTTCCGCTTCGGCGCTGTCGCTTGAGATATCAGCGGTCAGACGGATTGCAGCCGGCACCATCCCCGGCGCCGCGCGGTGGGTAATACCGCCGAAGGCTAGGTCGCGATCGTGGCTTGTGAAGGCCAGCATCACGCCGTCGCGACGAAAGATGCGCCAGAACGTCGCCACCGTATCCAGCTCGCGGTCGAAAAAGACCCGCATCATGCCACCTCGCGCAGCTCGATGAGGGGGATCGAGGGCGCTTCCCCTGCAGTGAAGTTCACTGCCGAGATGTCGATCCTGTCCTCAGCGAAGCGCACCGGCACATCGAACAGAAAGCCAGCGCGGATCGCGGCTCCGGCTGGCGGCGCATCCTGGAAACGGATCAGCCCGCCAGGTTGAAGGCTCCATGCAACGTTCGCCACGCCGTCGATGCTGACGAGCACGCTGTCGGGACGGGGCCGGGTGATTGGCCGGAGCTGTGGATCGTCACCACCGCCATAGGCCTTGATGAGTTGGAAATCCGCTCGTGCCCCGTCGCCTGTGCCGATGAGTTGGTCGGACATGGTGGGCATCCCCGTCATCCCGTTGGAACTGTGATCAAACGGGTCCATGATGCGGAAACCCCGCGCCGGGCCGCGCCGTGCACGGAAGAAGGCAAGCAATTCGGACAGTTCGGCTTCCGATCGGATTCCCGGACCCACATCGAAGTGCACGCGCGCATCGGACCAGAGCGAATTGCGTTGTTCGTGCCCTGACGATGTGACGGCGATAGCGGTCGAGAACTCCGGTGCGACCGCGGTGTTGCGCCCGAGCGCAAAGGGATAGAGGACATCGTCGAAGGGGGTCATGCTTAGCTCCGGGGTGGGGGGCAGGCGGGTGTAGCCATCACGATTCACCTGCGGCAGCGCCCACACGTAACGGCGGGGAACTCCGCGCTCTGCCGCTTCATCGAGGCCGCTATCTATCCGTGCCCAGAAGACTTCCGCATCTGCCGGATCGAGGACAAAGCCCGCAAAGTAATCCTGTTGGGGCAACGGATAGCCTAGCCGTGCATCGACGAAGCCGTAGGCGGCCCGTCGCGCTGCGTCGGCGCCGGCGGTAAGCCAGTCATAGTCTTCCACCTGGAGCCGGTCGAAAGCGGGCAACGACCAGCCCCCAGGCAGATTGGCGCGGTACTGCTCGGGCATCGCCGGATCGAGGATTGTCGGCGTGAAGGCTAGAAGAAGAACTTCCGAGCCGCCTTGTGCAGCTGCACGAACGGCAGCCGTCAAGTCAGCGGTCGATTGCGCAAGAATGGCTCCCGCCGCATCGAGCAGTGCGAGGTCCCCCGGATCGAGCGGCTCGCGCAGGCTGTCGATGATCGGCGGGTCTCCTCCGAATGCCGCCCGCGCCACATCGTCATAAAGGCAGATCTCGCCCGCCGACGTCACCCACCACCATGGCTCGCCGATCTGGAACCTGACCGGCAAACCTGCCTGTTCGAGCAAGCCGACAAAAGCGCGCCCGCAATCGGCCAGCCACGCCATTGCCTGTGCATTGGCGGGCGAGAGCAAAGTTGAGGGCGGCACCCAGCCCGTAAGCGCAGGTTCACCGGTTGCGGTGCGTTGCTTCCATGCTTCGGGGCAGTAGGCATCGAACAACTCGTAAGAGAGCGATACGATGACCTCCAGCTCCGCTGCCTGTGCAAGCTCGAAGAAGTTCCGGTGCCAATCCGTTGCCGGTTGGTCCAGTTGCCCCGGGGTCGCCGCCAATAGTCCGGCATCGGCTTGCCGGTCGAGCCGCATGAAGTGGCTCATTCCGACGTAATGCACCAGATCGTCGCGATAGCCCAAGCCGACGGCCGCCCTGATCAAGCGGGCCGGGGTCTGGTTGTAGGTATCGTCATAGGCGGTTGCGATGCGCTCGCCGTGCGGCGGCACCAGTACGTCGCCAAGCTCGAGCACGGCTCGCCCGCCGTCGACCGATAGTTGCGAAATCACTACCGCACCATTGAAGCGCGATGCCAAAGGAGCGCTGCTCCCGGCCACATATCCGGGCGCGACGAGCGAAATGAACATCCGGTCGATATCGCGTGGGTAAACTCCTTCACCAGGCAACGAAAAACCGCTTTCGAGACCGGAGAAGGGCAGGCTGATCAACGCGTCGGTGGGGGTGCCTTCGGCATAGTTCCAGAGCCGGACATACCACACCCTCGGTGCGCCGCTCGCATCGCGACCTTCGATAGTCAGCGTCGGGCCATTGGGCTGGTCCAAGGGTATGATGCCCTCGGACTGCCACCGGAAGCTGAGAATTGTATGCGAATAGTCTCGGTCTGTCTCGTAGGCGAGGAGCGGGTGATCGAGCACATCCACGCTGTCCCAGATCAGTCCGACCAGTTCGCCGGCATGGTGCAGTTCCACGCTGATGCGCATCGCATCGCTGCCGAGCGTGACTACCGACGCCATCGCAGGACGGGGGAAATTGACCGTCCAGAAGCGCGGATCGAAGCGCTGCATGAAGGTGCTTTCCTGCGCGCTGCGTTCGCGCGCGAGCCAGAATGCCATCGGGTTTCCTCCCTCAGACCTGCTGGAGGGTGCGACGAACCGCGCTGGCAATCTGTCGCGACGAGCGCCGCATGGCGGTCGGCGCAGCCGTGCCGCGCGGCACCGCCAGCTGGATCGCTACACGCACGTCCCGACCCTCAGAAGTCAGTCCGCGGCCCGTTTCGATCCTGCCCGACGCGGTGGGCATGAAAACCTCCGGCCCGTTTTCGCCGACGAGATAGGCACGGCCCGGCGACACGGGGCCTCCTGTTGCCCGGCCTGGCAGGCCTAGCAGTGCGCCAAGTGACTGACTGACAAGCCCGCCCAGTCCGCCGCCGCCCGATCCTCCGAACAGGCTTGCCAGTCCGGATTGCAGGGCGTGGCCTGCAATTTCATCGAGAGCGCGAAAGGCGACCCGTTTGAGATCGTCGAAGCCCAGGCTCCCGCGTCGCAGTGCCGATAGCAATCCGGTCTCGAGCACATTGCCGGCCCGCCCGAAGCCGTCCACCAGCGAGGTGTCGAGCGACCGCCGCATCTTTTCGAGATCGGCGGCAAAGCCATCAGTGCTGGCGCGCACGTCAATCACCAGCTCTTCGAAATTGTCATCCATCGGAATCGCGCTCCATCATGCGGGCGATTGCTTCCTGGCTTGGCGCAGCCGGGAATGGGGAATCGCCAGAGTCGGTAAGGGCCATCACCAATTCCCCGGGGGTTGCGCTCCAGAACTCGGCCGGTCGCCAGCCGAGTAGCCGTGCTGACACCGCGCAGCACCTGCGCGCGGCATCGGCAAAGGTCGCGGTCACGCGTCGCCCTGCAGCACTTGTGCAAGGATGGCCCGAACCGGTGCGGTCGCCGCCAGGACGCCCATGGTCATTACTGCCTCTCCGACTGCGCTCCTTTCGGGCCGGTTCTCGTCGGGCAGACAATGCCACAGCAGGGCCGCAATCTCGGCGAGGGTAAGCATGCCTTGTGCCGCGCGTTCGATAAGCGCGAAGAGCGAGCCCAACTCGGCTTCGGCCAATACGAGGTTTTCAAAACTGGGGCGCAGCACGTGGGTCGCCCCGGCGATCACGAACTCTGTTTCGCCTCTCAGTGCATTGGCCGATTTGCTCATGCCGGTACTACCGGCCCCGAGCTTTCAAGCTGGAGCGTGTAATTGCGCTCGCCGTTGAAGTCCCCTGCATAGTCGAGGCGTTGGACAAGAAAGCGGCCGCGCAGCTTTTCACCGTCCTCGAAGGACAGTTCATAGTCTTCCAGCGTCCCGGCCAGGGCATGGGTGCGCACGGCGCTTTCCGCCACACTACCAAGGAAGATGCCGGCGGCGCTGACCGAAACGGAGCGGGTACCCGCACCCGACAACAGATCTCGCCACCCGGCCGATCCCTTGTGGGTGATTACCACCGTGTCACCATTGATAGACATCTGCGTGGTTCTGAGACCTGCGACCGTCTGGTATGCAGGGGGCGAGGCGCCATCGCTGATCTTGAGCAGGAAGGCGGATCCTGATTGTGCAGGCATGGGCTTACTCCGTGTTGGATGCGAGAAGGCGGAAGCGGAATTCGAGGAGCGCCGCCCTGCGGTTGTTCTCGCGAGCTTCGCTGCGCGACCGCAGGAAACGGATCGAGGCTACCTCGAAGCCCGGCTGGAATGGCGGAAGGGCGAGCACACGGCGTTCGATTGCGCCCAGCAGCGATGCGTCGACGGCGGTCAGATCTGTAAGCGTTTCAAGTTCCAGCGCGATCCGCATCTCGCGTCCCGGGCGATCCTTGCTACCCCAGTCGATCGCTGCGCTGGCGGCAATACCGAGCCACGGAGGGCTTGCCCTCAGCGGGGCTTCCTCCTCAACCGAATTGATGCTGGCCAGAGCAGGATCGGAGCGTAGCCATGCGATCAGGGCTGCGCGCAATTCGTTTTCCATGGCGCTCAGATCCTTGTGTTATCGTCGGTGAATTCCGGCCAAAGCTTGTGAGGCGAATGCCAGTCCTCCGATGGTCGGCGGTGGTGATGACCGGAAGCTCGCAGGTGCCGGTTTGCGATCCGTCGGGCCTTCAGGGCGAGGCGCTGCAACAAAGCTGGGCCCGGTCGTTGCATATGGATCATCCCAGCCGCACGCTTCGCCATGGTCGCCACAGGGCTGTGACGCTGGCCGGAGGGACCGCGCTGCCTTTCTGCTCGCGATCGCGGAAATGATGCGCGGCGAGGCGGATGATG
Source organism: Erythrobacter dokdonensis DSW-74 (assembly GCF_001677335.1). GTDB lineage: Bacteria > Pseudomonadota > Alphaproteobacteria > Sphingomonadales > Sphingomonadaceae > Erythrobacter > Erythrobacter dokdonensis. The sequence goes on along the minus strand of NZ_LZYB01000009.1, from coordinate 112,141 downwards.
CCCTGCCCCAGAGGCGCGGGCAGGCTCGCCCAGTCCTCGGCAATCCCGACCTCAAGTTGCAGTGCTACTCCGCGGCCCTCAAGGGGCTGCAGCAGCCTTACGCAGGCACTGCCGGCTCCCCGCCAATCAATGGCGTAGCCTGGTTCCCCGAGGCTTTGCCGGCTGGCATCGCTGGCGATGAGGGTAGCGGCAACCAGCTGATGAACAGGACGCGAAACGAGTTCATGCCAGCTCGAGCAGATCGGCATGATCTCCTCGACAGTCTGGCGCAGGGGAGCTTGGCCAATAAAGGCTTCGCAGATCGCTGTGCTGGTCTCGAGCAGCCCTGTAAGGGCGACATCATCGTTGGTACGGCTGATCCCAAGCCAGTGCTTGAGTTCCGCTAGCGCAGCGTCGCCAAGGGCAGGAGGCTGCACGATTGTCCGCTGCATCGCGGGTTCTCCCAGATTCTGGTCAAAACAAGGGTGCGCCCGCATCGCTCGGGCATGCTCGGTGCGAGCCTCGGACGATGCGGGCGCAAAACGCCGGCAGGGGAGCAAGGGGGACTCTACCTTGCCGGGACGGCGAAGCCTGGCCGCGGGTCAGGCTTCGATCTTGAGCAGCTTGATCGCGTTGGAATCGAGCACTTTTCCTCCTACCCGCTTGGTCGCGTAGAAGTGGACGAAGGGCTTGTTGGTGAACGGATCGCGAAGCACCCGAGTCGCACTATGTTCGGCAATCAGATAGCCGTGGCGGAAGTTGCCGAAGGCGATCGGGTATTCCCCGGCAGCGATATCAGGCATGTCCTCTGCTTCGATCACCGGGTAGCCCAGCAGCCGGTCGGGCTGGCCTTCGACCATACCGGGCTGCCACAGGAATGCACCGTCCGAGGTCTTGAGCTTGCGGACCGCAGCGAGCGTCGCCGAGTTCATGACGAAGCTTGCGCCCTGCCGATGGCTCGACTTGAGAGAGTGGATGAGGTCAATCAGCCTGGAATCAGGCGACATGTCGAAGCCGGTAGCGTTGCCCGAGCCGATATATTGCATCGTTCCGAACGCGCGCACGCCGTCCTCGGCGGTGCCGGTCGGCGCGCTGAGGAAGCCCTCGGGCTGGTTGATTCCGCTTCCCCGCACGAAGGCCGTTCCTTCGGCCCGCGCAAATTCGAGCGCAATCTCATTGGCCAGCCAGGTTTCGATGTCGAATGCGGCATCATCGAGCATTGCCTGGCTCGCCGCCGGATTGGCGTAGAGTTCGCCCGAGGGAGGAGCGATTTCCGCAAAGCCGGGCGCGGCTGTTTCGGGCCGCTGGCTGGCTTCGCTTACCCAACCCGAAGCAGTCCCCCCGGTCGCAACCAGCTTGCGATAGCCTGATGTGCCGGTCTGGACGACTTGAGCGATTGCCCGGATCGGACTGATCTCGGCCAGTTCGCTTGCGATGATGGCATCGATTTGCCGCGGAACCGCATAGCCGCCATCAGCCGGATTGATGCCGCTGATCGACTTCAGCTCAGTCTCGCGGCCGCGACGCAAATAGCCGTCGACGAAGCCTTTGACTTCGGTCGCATCGCTGGTCGATGCGCCCCCTATGGCGGGACGCGCCGCTGCCCGTGCGACCTTGTCGAGACGAGACTTTACCTCGGTCACGTCGCTGCGCAGGACCTCGATCTGGGCTTCGACCTGATCCTGGCGCGCAACGATGTCGAAGCTTTCTGCGAGCGGATCGCCGCTGGCAGCACCGGAGACGGGAGACGTGGTATTTTCCATGGGGCATTGGCCTTTCGGTTGGACAAGAAAAAGGCCGCCCCTTTGGCGGCCGGTGGGAGATGCATGTGGCTGGTGTCAGCGCACCAGATGGACGCGCGCTCCGTATTGGAGCGGATGCGTAACGAGGCTGACCTCGAACAGATCGAGATCGAGTAGTTCCCGTCCTGCCTCGCTATGGCGGGAGGCGCGGGTGCGGAAACCGAAGCTCAGACCCTCGACCTTGCCTCGTGACAAAAGAACCGCGGCCCGACTCTCGGGGCGGTCAATTCGTGCTATGATGCGCAGGCCGCGACTGTCCTCGGCAGCGTGTTCCACTATCCCTATCGGCTGGTCGGGCCGGTGCTGCCAATATAGCGGTAAAGGACTTTCTCTCGCCGCGAGCGTTCTTGCAAAGGCACCGCGACGGATTGTGTCGCGCCCGGCGTCGGCGATGTCGAACAGCGCCGCATAACCGGCAAATCGCAGCGGCGCGCTCACAGCAAGTCCCAGGCGCCAAGCCGCACCGCGATCCCGACCAAGAGTAGCGCCAGCGCTCCACGAATGATCCATTCCACCAGCGCCTTCCAGGCGCTGGTCTTGGCATCGCGCCATGCCTGCAGCAGTTCGCGCAGCTCGCCAAGATCGTCTTCTGCGCCCGCATCGCCCAAGCCGAGCCGCTCAAGCGCCCGATCCGTAGCGAGCACGCTCGCCTCTTCGACTATGGCCCGCAGAGTGACCAGTTCAGCGCCCTCGTTCCGTGCCTGCGCCATCAGGCTGGCGAGAAGGTCTTCGCGGCTCATTGGGAACTCTCCTCGGGGCTCAGGCCCAGCAGTTGGCGCTTTTCGGCGCGTGTCAGGAAGTCTGCGTCGGAGACTTGCGACCAAAGTCGTTCGCGATCTTCCGAAAGCGCCGGCACACGGTCGAGATCGATCCCCAGCTCGGCCGCCGGAAACCATGGCGCGAGACCCTCGCGCAGCGCGGAAAACAGCTTCTCGCCAAGTGGCAGCAGCGTCAGGCGCCACAGCGCGCGATTGGCCTCGCGGTAGTTCGAATAGGTATTGTCGCCCGGCAGACCGAGCAGCATTGGCGGTACGCCAAAAGCGAGCGCGATGTCGCGTGCTGCTGCGCTCTTGAGTGTCGCGAAGTCCATGTCGGCTGGAGAAAGCGCCATGCTCTGCCATTTCAGCCCGCCGTCGAGAAGCATCGGGCGACCGGCATTGCCAGAGCCGGAGAAGGCGGTGTCGAGCTCAAGCTTGAGCCGCTCGAACTGCTCGAACGTCAGTGCCGCGCCATCACCGGCCTCGTAGACCAGCGCGCCCGAGGGCCGCGCGGCATTCTCCAGTAATGCCCGGTTCCAATGGGTTGCCGCATTGTGGATGAGGACCGCCTGCCAAGCCGCCTCGAGCGCGCCGGCGCCGCGATGATCGTCGAGCGGATGCATAGCCCGGATCGCGATCACTCCGGGCCAGCCATCCTCGTCCTCGAGCGGCAGGCGCGCCGTGTCGCTGCCCACCTTGTAATGATAGGCGAAGGGCCAGCCCTTACTGTCGAGCACGACCTGAATGCGGTCGGGCCGCAGCGCGAACAGTTCGACCGGCGTCCCGGACGCGTCCTTGAGAATCTGCACATAGCCATTGCCGTGAAGCAGCAGATTGGCTGCCAGTGTCTCGATCAGCGACTGTCCCGCGCTGGTGGCCGATACCAGCGCTGCGAGGCGCGGGTCCGGGCAATGCAGCGGCGCCTGGCCGATCCCTTCGGCCAGCAGACGGACCGACCGCTGGGCGATCGGATTGGCGAGGAAGCCATCGGTCACTGCCCGCGAATAGTCATAGCTGCGCGCCGCCGGACCACCATCGAAGGCCGGGTGCCAGCCCTGCGTCATCCCGCAAGAGAGGGGCACGCGGGAGCGCTCTCCGCCCTTGAAGGCGGAGCGGAAAATGTCGAGCAAGGCCATGAGATTTCCTTAGGTTAGATCTGCCGCACGCTCGGGCTGGCTGGCCGCCGTCCCAGGAGCAGTTCGGTCAATGCCCACACCAGTGCGTCGGCCCGGTCGGGGCTGCGTCCCGGTCCGGCATAGGTACCGCCTACGAGCAGGCCGCAAAGTTGATCCTCGAGCCGGGCGAACACGCCGACATGACGAACCCTGCCTGCAGTGTAGAGCGCCGCTACCGGTTCCGCCCTCGCGATTTTGCCGCGGCTGGCATGAACCAGTTTCACCGGCAGCGCCTTGTCGGCTGCGCGCAACACGCTCTCTACCATCGCGCCGCCCTGGTTGGCTTCGGCCACTACCCGGTCGGCGTCCCATTCCTGCGCTGCATTTGCCACAGTCTGTGCCCAGTCGGCGGGGGCTGCCCCGTTCAGGGAGCAATCCGCCAGCACCCTTGCGATCCCGTCGCTGCCGAGCGCGGCAACGATGATCCCGCATTCGTCGCCTGCTGTTCCGGCAGGCGGGTCGACTGCAACCACTACTCTCGCTTGGTCGGGCACGGACCCATGCTCGCGTGCCTGCTCGAGCAACGACCGGGTCCAGAGCGCACCCTCGATATCTTCGAGCAGTTCGCCGCCGATCTCCTGCCGGGCAAGCTGGGTATCGCCGAATTCGCTGGCGATCGCCTCCATGAATCGCTCGGCGAGGTGTTCGGTGTTGTCCACTGTGGAGCCACGCGTGATCGCCACATCGTTCCCCGCCGCCGCTTGTGCCACCAGGCGCTGCACGAGGGGCACGGCGCGCGGTGTGGTGGTGACTGCGATGCGCGGGTCACAGCCAAGTCTCAGGCCAAGCAGCAGGTTGTCCCAGCATCGCGTCGCCCGTTCGTGGGCCAGCGGCCACTTGCCGATCTCGTCGCACCAGGCGTGACTGTGCTGCGGCCCGCGCAAGCTTTCGGGCTCGCTAGCCGAGAACAACTGTGCTTGTGCCCCGCTTCTGAAACGAATGCGGTGGAGCGAGGGCTCGAAATGCGGCTTGTGGCCTGGACGGCAGATCGCGAGCAGCCCGCTTTCTCCCTCGACCATCACCGCGCGCGCTTCGGCGAGCGAGGAGGAGACGAGGGCGATGCGCGCTTCAGGATTGGAATCGGCGATCATCCGGACCCATTCAGCGCCCGAACGGGTCTTGCCGAAACCGCGTCCGGCCATAATCATCCAGATGCGCCAGTCACCCTCCGGCGGAAGCTGCTCCCGCCGGGCAATATATTCCCAGACGTAATCGAAACCGTTCCGTTCGTTCTGGTCCAGCTGCTCGCTCAGCAGCCGGCGGACCCTGGCACCGTCTTCCGACTGGTCCGCCATCATCGCATCGTAGGGTGCGATCATGTTTCCTCCCCACGGGCTGCCTTCTGGCGAGCTACCCGTCGCCGTATGTCCTCGATCTTGCGATCGATCGAAGCGCGCACTTCGGCAGCGCTGACATCGCGGATCTGGCTATGCTGCGCCGATGCCGCCCGGTCGCGGCGGGCGGCGAGCAGCCGGATCGCATTGGCGAAGTCGAACTTGTCGCCATTGGCAGTCATCAGATCGCCTTCGCGCAGGCGGCGGATCACCTCGATTTCAAGGTTGAGGTAGCCGTCGGCGATGGCGGCCTGCCAGTCGCGGGCGAAGCCGGTATCGGTCCTGCGCACCTGCTGTGCTCGTGCGACCGTCACCCTGGCCGCGCTGGCAGCACGCTCGATATCGGACGTGGCGGCGAGGGTTTCGAGAAAGCGCTTGCGCCAGTGCCGACCCGGATTGGCGGTCCCGCTACAGGAGCGGACCGGCTTTTCGTCGGGCATGAGCGCTACTCCCCGTGCAAACGAAAACGGGCGGCTCTCCGCGAAGGGAAGCCGCCCGCTGGCGAATCACAATTTTTCGATGATGCCCTCTGATAACCAAAGAGCGTTACGATGTCAATAATAAATAACCGTATTGGTTATGAATGCTCCGTGGTCAGATGATTCCGATCGCTCTCCCGGCGCGCTCGAACATTCCAAGGATCGTCTGCACCTGTTCCGCGGAATGTTCGGCGCACAGCGAGCAGCGCAGCAAAGTCATGCCGGCAGGCGTTGCCGGTGGGCGGGCAAGATTGACGTAGAGACCTTCCTTGAGCAGCGCCTCCCACATCATCGCGCCCCTTTCGAGGTCGGGCATGATGACAGCGATGATCGCGCTCTGCGGTTCGTCGGTGCCGAGCTTGAAGCCGAGATCGCGCAGGCCCTTGTGCAGGGTACGGCTATTCTCCCAGAGGTGCGCGCGCTTGTTGCCGCCGTGCATCAACTTGCGGATCGACGTGGCAGAGCTTGCCATGACGCTCGGCGGCAGAGCGGCGGTGAAAACATAGGGGCGGCATACCAGTCGCAGCACTTCGAACTTCGGATGATTCGAAACGCAGAAGCCGCCGACTGTGCCGACGCTCTTGGAAAAGGTGCCGATGATGAAATCGACATCATCAATCACCCCCTGGGCCTCGGCGACGCCGCGGCCATGCTCTCCGATGAAGCCCATCGAATGCGCCTCGTCGACCAGCACCATTGCCCCGTGCTCCTTGGCGATGCGGACCATTTCCCTGAGCGGGGCAACGTCGCCCATCATCGAATAGACGCCTTCGAGCACCACCAGCTTGCCCGCGCCTTCAGGAATGCGTTTGAGGCGCTTTTCCAGCGCTTCGACATCATTGTGTTTGAACGGCACGACCTCGGCCTTGCCCATCGCGCATCCATCATAGATCGATGCGTGGCTGTCGATATCAAGAATGATGTAATCGCCTTTGCCCGCCAGGGTCGAGATGATCCCGAGGTTTGCCTGGTAGCCGGTCGAAAAGACCATCGCGTGGTCCATGTCGTAGAAGTCGCGCAGTGCGGCTTCGACATCGCGGTGATCGCGGAATGTGCCGTTCAGGACGCGGCTGCCGGTCGTCCCCGCACCGAAATCCTCCATTGCCTGCTTGCCTGCCGCGATCACGTCAGGATCGAAGGTCATGCCCATGTAATTGTAGGTGCCGAGCAGAATCGTGTCCCGACCGTTGCAGATCGCCCGGGTGGGCGAAAGCACCTGCTCCATCACAAGGTTGAACGGATCCTCCACCCCGGCCGCGAGCAGCTGCTCGCGGGTCTGGATGATCGGATCGAATTTGGCGAGCAGATCTACAGGCTCGGCCGCGCTGAGGGTTTCAGTCATGGATGTTGCCATTATCAGCTATCCTGCAGCTTGTGGACTGCCGCAACGAGCTGACCCCAATTTTCGATCTCGGCTTGCTGGTTCATCGAGATGATGATGTCGAACTCATCCTCGATCGCGGCAACGAAATCCATCACCGTCAGACTGTCGAATTCCAGATCGCCGGCAAAAGTGGTGGTGTCCTCGATGGCGATGCCCTTCTTGTTGAAGGGTTCGATCAATGCGCGGATGGAAGCATCGACTTGGGTGGGGGTCATGGCGGAATGCCTTCTCAGGATCGGTTGTCGCGTGGCCTTTGCCACGATATTACGAGTGCAAAGCGGCGGATGATGCAGCTTGTCAAGTTTTCGCCGCGCCATGGCCGTGCGGTACGCCAGTCCGGGGGGAATAATGGCTGACGATTCAACGCAGGCTGAACTGCCGGACGCTTCTCCGTCGCTGCTGTCGCCATCCGGCTATTCCAACCATGCGATCCATCTGGTGCGCACCAGCCAGCAGACCAATGTCATGCTGAGCCAGATGGCCGACACCAAGGCCTCGATCCTGATGGGAGCAGCCTTTCTCGTCTTTACCCTGTCGGTCGGGCAGGCCACCAATGGTACACTGCCATGGTCCCTGGCGGTGCTGGCAGTGTTTGCTTTTGTTTCTGCGATGTTCGCGGTGTTTGCGGTTCTGCCCTCGATCAGCGGGCCCAAGGCGGGGAGACTCACCGGCGGCAAGCCAAACAAGCTGTTTTTTGGCTATTTCACCCACATGGATGAGGAGGAATGGACAAACAGCATCCTCAACGACTTGCGCGCCGACGAGACCGTGTTCCGCGCCATGCTGCACGATGTCTACCAGAACGGACAGGTGCTCCAGCGCAAGAAATACAAGTACCTCGCCTATGCCTACAAGAGCTTCATGGCGGGGCTGATCCTGACGGTATTGATGTTTATCGCCGAGTATGCGGTGAGGCTCGCCTGAACCCGGGCGCGAGAGTCTATACAAGAGCGTTGACTGCGGACATGAACGGGCCGATCGACACCGGCTTAGACAGATAGCCCTCCGCCCCGGCCGCCCGGATGCGTTCTTCGTCGCCCTTGGCAGCGAAGGCCGTTACCGCCAGCACAGGGATTGCGGCCAGAAGCCGGTCGCGCTTGGCCGCCTCGATAAGATCCACCCCCGAGATCCCGCCAAGCTGGATGTCCATGATGATCAGATCAGGCGACATGGCCCGCGCGGTCGCCAGCACCTTGTCGCCCTCGGCGACCGGCTCGACCTCGAAGCCATTGGCGCGCAAAACATCGCAGAACAATTTCCGGTTGAGGTCATTGTCCTCGACAACCATGATCCGCTTTGTCACTGCACGCCCCGTTCGCCGCCCGCGATCAAACTAGACCGACCCGAAGGACACGGCAATCCCGCTTCGCCCGCCATCCGATCCTGCCAACCCCCAGATGCTGGCGCTGGCTGCGCTCGGCTGGGTTCTGGAATGCGATGACAGGGCGGCACGCTATCTTGAACTGACCGGGCTTGATCCCGATAGTTTGCGCGCCGGGCTGGGTGATCCGATGATCCTCGCCTCGGCGCTGGAGTTTCTCGCCAACCACGAACCCGACCTGATCCGCGCCGCCGAGGCCCTTGCCGTCACGCCCGAGGAACTGGTCGCCGCCAAGGACGCTTTGCAAGCATGACCCGCCCCCTTATCATTTCCGATTGCGACGAAGTGCTCTTGCACATGGTCGCTCCCTTCAAGAACTGGCTGGAGGCAAGCCAGGGCGTCAGCTTCCATCTCGAAGGCCACAATTTCGCCGAGGCACTGCGCTGGCAGGCGACCGGCGAACTGCTCGCCCCGCCCGATATCTGGAAGATGCTCGGCCGCTTCTTCGACACGCAGATGGACAGCCAGATGCCCATCCACGGCGCAGTCGAGGGGATCAATACCCTTGCCGAAAAGGCGGACGTGGTGATCCTCACTAACCTCGTCGATGAACGCCGCGACAAACGCGCCGAGCAGCTTGCGGCTGTCGGCATCAATGCCCGCGTGTTCACAAACCAGGGGCCGAAAGGCCCGGCATTGAAGGCGATCATCGAGGAGTATGCGCCGACCCGCGCGCTGTTCATCGACGATCTCGCCCAGCACCACGCCTCGGTCGCCGACATCACGCCTCACGTTACGCGGCTGCACCTGTGCGGCGAGCCGATGATCGCCCACGCCATTGATTGCGCTCACAAGGCTGGCCACGCCCATTCGCGGATCGACCGCTGGGACGAGGCCCTGCCCTGGCTGCTTGAACGACTGGAGGACTGACACATGACTTACACCGCCAAACTCGCCGAACTCGGCATCACCCTGCCCAAAGCCGCCGCGCCCGTCGCCAGCTATGTGCCGGTAGTGGTGCATGGCGGTTTTGCCCATGTTTCGGGCCAGCTGCCGTTTGTCGATGGTCAGGTGGTCAAGGGGCGGCTGGGCGATGACGTGGGCGTTGCCGAAGGTCAGGCTGCTGCCCGCGCCTGCGGCCTCATGATCATTGCGCAGCTCGAAGCCGCTGGGTTGCTCGACCAGGTCGAGCGGATCGTCAAACTGGGCGCTTTCATCAACTGTACCGGCGACTTCACCGACCAGCCGGAGGTCGCCAATGGCGCGTCGGACCTTATGGAGCAGGTATTCGGCGATGCCGGCAAGCACGCCCGTGCCGCAGTTGGCGTGCCTGCCCTGCCGCGCGGTGCGGCGGTCGAGGTTGATGCGGTGATAGCGCTGAAGGCATGAGCGAAGGCTGCGTCCCGGACTGGTTGACGCGGTGGGAATATGCCCATCGCGGCCTGCATGGGCCGGGCGTTCCGGAAAACTCGCTTGCGGCGGCCGAGGCGGCGATCGCGGCAGGGCTGGGGATCGAATGCGATATCCAGCGCAGCCGCGATGATCACCCGATCGTGTTCCATGACTGGGAGCTTGAGCGGCTCACCGGCAGACCGGAGTCCACCGAGGGACTTGATGCTGACACCCTCGAAATGCTCCACCTGCTTGGTACGGATCAGCACCCGGTGCGGCTGGCGACGTTTCTCGATATGGTCGCTGGCCGGGTGCCGCTGCTGATCGAGATCAAGTCGAAGCGCGGCTATCATGTCGAGCGAACCTGCATTCAGGTCGGCCGGCTTCTCGAAGACTATGCCGGGCCGCATGCCGTCATGAGCTTCGACCCGCTCGTGGCCCGCTGGTTCAAGCGGCACGCCCCGAAGGTCTGCGCCGGGCTGGTGATGCGCGAGGACGAGCGGGGGAATACGCAGACGGCGTGGCGCCGGAGTCTCGCGCTGTGGATCGCGAAGCCTGATTTCCTCGCCTATCACATCAACGCCCTGCCGAGCCGTTGGGTCGCGGGCCTGCGTGCTAGGGGGCTGCCGGTGCTGACATGGACGGTCAACTCGCCCGAGACCCGTGCGCGCGCGCTCGCCCAAGCCGATGCGCTGATCGCCGAAGCGGAGGGGCTGGCGTGAGCGACACCGAACTGACCGTCCGCATCGCCTCGTCGGTCGCTGCGTTCGACCGCGAGGAATGGAACGCGCTGGGCGGGAAGGACAATCCTTTCATCAGCCATGAATTCCTCACCACGATGGAGGATTCGGGCTCTGTCGGTCCCGGCACCGGGTGGGAGCCCGCGCCGATCGCCATCGTCGATGAGGCTGGGCGCTTGCTTGCCGCGATGCCGTCCTATGCGAAAGCGCATAGTCAGGGCGAATATGTCTTCGATCACAGCTGGGCCGATGCATGGCACCGGGCAGGAGGGCGCTATTACCCCAAGCTCCAGATCGCCGCGCCCTTTACCCCGGCCACCGGCCCGCGCCTGCTGCTGTCCGATCCGAGCCTTGCACCGCATCTGCTGAAGGGGGCCGAAACGGTGTGCGCGCAAAACAAGCTGTCGAGCGCCCACGCGACCTTCATCACGCCGGAGCAATTGCCATTGTTCGAGGCCGCCGGATGGATGCCGCGATCCGATATCCAGTTCCACTGGTTCAACCGGGGCTATGCCGGTTTCGACGATTTCCTTGCCGCGCTCTCCTCACGCAAGCGCAAGGACTTGCGCAAGGAGCGGGCAGCCGCGACGCAGGGTCTGACCATCCGCCACCTCAGCGGCACCGAAATACGCGAGGAGCACTGGGACGCCTTCTGGGTATTCTACCAGGATACAGGCAGCCGCAAATGGGGGAGCCCCTATCTGACCCGCGAGGCCTTCAGCCTCCTGGGCGAGCGGATGGGGGAGCGGATCGTGCTGATCCTCGCCTATGACGGGTCGACACCGATTGCCGGGGCGCTGAACTTCGCCGGCAGGGATGCGCTCTACGGACGTTACTGGGGCTGCACGCGCGAGGTGCGCTTCCTGCATTTCGAGCTTTGTTATTATCAGGCGATCGACATCGCCATCGCGCGGGGACTCGATCGGGTCGAGGCCGGCGCACAGGGCGGCCATAAGCTCGCACGCGGATACGAACCGGTGCAGACATGGTCGGCGCACTGGATCGCCGACCCGGGTTTTCGCGCCGCCGTTGCCGACTTTCTCGAACGCGAGCGGGAGGGCATCGCCTCGGACCAGCTTTACCTTGGCGGGCGCACCCCGTTCAGAAAGGGCGTCTGACCAGCCGGTCAGGCGGCGCGGCGGCGTTCCTCGGCCAGCCACTGGCGCGCGCGGCGCTGGGCTTCGGCGATCTCGCGAGCCGTCATGTCTTCCGATATATCGGCGCGACAGTGTGCAGCTTCCTCGTGTCCGTGCGCAGCGGCAAGGTTGAACCACTTGTGGGCTTCGATCAGGTCGCATTCCGCGCCATTGCTGCCGGTCGAGAAGGCCACGCCGAGATCAAACAAAGCATTGGTGTCGCCCTCCGCAGCGGCCACAAGCCACCGTGCGAGCACAAGATCGGCCACTGGTCCCGCATTCGCTTGAGCGTCGCTTCCATATGAAACATCCGTTTCCTGACCCGTGATCGTGATCAGCTGCATGGTTTAGTCCCCGTTAGTCACCAGACCGCCCCCTGCGGCCCTCCTTCGCCAGAGAACTCCGCTAACATGGTCAATAAATCGTTAACGGCAGGAGGCCTTTCCGGGTTGGGACCGGAATGGTGCGCCCGCCTGCCTCGCGAGCCTTTGCGTCTTTTGCCCGAGGGGCAGGAAAGCCGCTTGTGTGCTTCAAGGGGCTTGCCTATAGCGCGCTCATGGCTTCGACTTGCCGGGGTCGAGGGGACCAATGAAAATATTCAGGTGCCAGCGTGCAACGGCCTTGCAAGCAGCTCTATGGGATTAGAGGGCGACATGGCATCTGCGGCGTCTGACGAAATTGATATCCTCGAAAAGGCCAAGCGCCTGATCACCGAAGACTACGTCCCGAGCGAGGACGAGGAATACATGAACGAGCGGCAGCAGGCCTATTTCCGGATGCTGCTGATCGAATGGAAGCGCTCTATCCACTCCGCCGCCGGCCAAACCCTGCAATCGCTTGCGGACGGGCCGATCCGCGAGGCCGACCTTACCGACCGCGCTTCGAGCGAAACCGATTGGGGCATCGAATTGCGCACGCGCGATCGGCAGCGCAAGCTGGTGTCCAAGATCGATGCGGCACTGCGTCGGCTGGACGAAGGCGAATATGGCTATTGTGAAGTCACCGGCGATCCTATCGGCCTGCGTCGGCTTATCGCGCGACCGGTTGCGACCATGACCGTCGAGGCGCAGGAGGCGCATGAGCGCCGCGAGAAAATCTCGCGCGATGACTGACCGGTAGCAATTGCGCTGCAGCATGTCCCGCTGCGGGACGCGCGTGGTTTCAACCGCGATCAGAGGCCATTAATTTACCGCCTGTTTACCGCATTTGCCTATCGCCCGATGGCGCTTGGTAACGAAACTCCGTAGGATCGGGTTCGGCGTTGCTGAGGACAGCACGCATGAAGATGGAGGCGATCCTGAGATGACGGGAGTTGAGACGCGCAGCGTAACGCGCGACAGCTTGTTCCTGTTGGCCGATCTTCGGATTGAGCAGGCATCCGAGGTCCACCGTGTGCGTGTGCGCAACCTGTCCGACGGCGGAATGATGGCCGAAGGCAGTCTGCGCGTTCAGCGTGGACATCGCGTCGAGGTCGAGCTGCGAAACATCGGCGTGGTTCCCGGCAGCGTTGCCTGGGTGCAAGACAACCGCTTCGGCATTGCATTCGACCAAGAGATCGAATCCCAGGACGCACGCCGCCCGCTCAAGACCCATGACCTTGCGGCAGCCACAATACTCAAGCCAATGTGGACGCACCGTGCACCACCGCCGCCAGAGCCAGGCAAGCTGCGCAAGATCTGAGCATCCTCACCCCGACATTGCCGGGGCAATCTCCGGCCAACCAAGCTGACCAGAGCCGCGCAAGCTGCTAGGCACGGCGCGATGCGAATCCGGCTGACCCTGTTTCTGGCGCTGCTGTTGGCCGCTTGCGGTTCCTCGGCTGGTGGCGGGCCTGTCAAGGTGGCCATCATCGGTGCGCCCGAGAGCCTGTTCCAGCAGGGGGTGCGGCTCTCGCCGGCAGCCCAGCATCTGCGCGCTGCGACCTTCGAGGGCTTGGTCACGCTCGACCCCGGCGGGCAGGTCGTCCCGGCGCTGGCCGAACGATGGATCGTGACCGACGACGGGCTCAGCTATATTTTCCGGCTGCGCGACGGCACATGGCCAGATGGCGAGGAAATCAGCGCGGCCGATGTGCGGCGCCTGCTGCGCGAATCGCTTCGCCGTCTGAGGGGAACCTCTCTGGGGCTGGATCTGGCAAAGATCGAAGAGATCCGGGCTATGACCGGGCGGGTTGTCGAGGTCCGCCTGTCTGCGCCGATGCCCGATTTTCTGCGCCTGCTCGCCCAGCCGGAAGTCGGCTTCGTGAAGAGCGGCAGCGGAGCAGGCCCGATGGCGATGTCGCGCGACGAGGATACGATGCGTGTCCGCCTTTCCGCGTTGCCGCCGGAAACGCGCGGCCTTCCGGCGAGGGAGGATTGGGAGGAACTCGCCCGTCCAGTGCAATTGCAGGCGCAATCAGCCGCGCAGGCCGTCGCCGCATTCAAGCGCGGCGATGTCGATCTGGTGCTGGGGGGAAGCATCGTCGACTTCCCGCAGGCCGAGGCTGGCCCGCTTTCGCGTGGGACGATTCAGGTTGACCCGACACTCGGCTTGTTGGGGTTGGTGGTCCGTGAGGAGACTGGTTTGCTCGGCGATCCGGCCCGGCGCGAGGCCTTGTCCATGGCGATTGACCGCACAGCGGTGATCCAGCCTTTCGGTCTCGGCGGCTGGCAGGCGAACACGTGGATCGTGCCGCAAGGGGCATTTTCACAACCCCCGTATCCTGCGCAGCGCTGGGCGGATCTGTCGCTCCAACAGCGCCGCGCGACCGCCGCAGCGCGGATCCGCGCCTGGGAGACACAGTCTGGCAAGAAGGCCCAGGTCGCGGTCGGTTTGCCCGCAGGCCCGGGCAGCGATCTGTTGTTCCGGCAGCTCGCCGAGGCCTGGAGCGAGATCGGCGTTGTAGCAACACGCAAGGCACCTGGCGAAGGGGCGGAACTTGAGCTGCGCGACAGTCTTGCGCGCTATTCCTCTCCACGGTGGTATCTCAACCAGTTCAATTGCTCGTTGAAGGCTGGGCTCTGCTCGCCGGAAGCAGATGCGCTGGTTCGCGCATCGCTCGCTGCCGGCGATCCGGCCGAACGGGAGCGGCTTCTGGCTGAAGCCCATGGCGCGTTAATCGCGCGCGAGGCCTATATTCCGCTCGGAGCGCCGGTGCGCTGGTCGCTGGTGCGCGGGTCGCTGAACAACTACCTCGCCAACCAATGGGGGCTGCACCCCTTGTTCCCGTTGTCCCAACCCACCACATAATAGGGGAAAGGATCGCATAGGTGCATCAGACTCGCTCTCTTAATTCGGTCATTCCGACGGGCACCGATGCCGCGTCGGTGCGCGTTCGGGTGGAAATGATGGAGCGTCTGCTAGAACGCAGCTTCGTCGTCCCCGGTCTGAACATGCCTGTCGGTCTCGACGCGCTGGCCGGTCTGGTGCCGGTGATGGGCGACATCGTGATGGCAGCTCTGGGTGCCTATATCGTCTGGGAGGCGCGCAATCTCGGTATGTCGAAGTGGCAGCTTGCACGCATGGGCATGAACGTCCTGTTCGACACCGCCATCGGCGCTATTCCGGTGGTAGGCGATGCGGCGGACTTCGTGTTCCGGTCGAATAGCCGCAACCTCAGGATCATCCGCAAGCACCTCGACAAGCATCATCCGCAAACGCGCGTGATCGAGGGGTAGTTTCCCTCCGGGCGGTCAGGCGCTAGGGGTGCGGGCGCCATGACCGACAAAGTCACCTATGCGAGTTATCTCGATCTGGACCGGATCCTCGCGGCCCAGCATCCGGCCTCGGGCGCGCATGACGAATTGTTGTTCATCATCGTCCATCAGGCGAGCGAGTTGTGGCTCAAGCTGTGCCTGCACGAGTTGACCGCCGCGCGCGAATGCATCGAAGCTGATAGACTGCGTCCGGCTTTCAAGATGCTGGCCCGTGTCGCGCGCGCGCAGCAGCAGCTGATTCAGAGCTGGGATGTGCTGAGCACCATGACACCGCACGATTACTCCGCGATCCGCCCGTATCTCGGTGCTTCCAGCGGGTTCCAGTCAGCCCAGTACCGGATGATGGAATTCATGCTAGGCGGGCGGGACGCACGGCATGTAAAGCGGCACAAGGGCAATGCCGATTGGGCCGAGCGGCTTGAATCCGAACGCGGGCGCGCGAGCCTGTATGACGCAGCCATAGGGCTGCTTGCGCGCCGGGGCTTTACCGTGGACGCGGCAGCGACGGAGCGCGATCCGACCTCAGCCTATGTCCACAACTCCAGCGTCGAGGCCGCATGGGCGGCGATCTACCGCGATCCGCAGAACCATTGGGACCTCTACGAACTGGCCGAAAAGCTGGTCGACCTCGAATATCATTTCCAGCGCTGGCGCTTCGGCCATCTCAAGACGGTCGAAAGGATCATCGGTTTCAAGCGTGGGACGGGTGGCACCCCCGGCGTGCCCTATCTCGAAGGCGTGCTCAAGCAGGCTTTCTTCCCGGAATTGCTGAGTGTGAGGACGGCGATATGACGGCCGAACGGCGCGCTGCCGAATTCGATGCGGCTGACCCGCTGGCAGGGTATCGTGAAAGATTTACCCTGCCCGAGGGTGTCATTTATCTGGACGGCAATTCTCTTGGCGCCTTGCCCAAGACGACACCCGAAGTGCTGCGCTGTGTGGTCAAGAAGGAATGGGGCGAGGGGCTGATCCGCTCGTGGAATTCCGCAGGTTGGTTCGAGGCGGCAGGCCGGGTGGGGGCGAAGATCGCGCCGCTCGTCGGTGCCGCGCCGCAAGAGGTGATTGCCTGCGATTCGACCAGCGTGAACCTGTTCAAGCTGATCGCAGCCGCACTGCAAATGTGCCCGGGGCGCAAAGTGATCCTGTCCGAGTCGGGCAATTTCCCGACCGATCTCTACATGATCGCCGGACTGGAGGCGCAGGGGTTGGCGACCCGGCGACTGGCCGAGCGGGAACGTTTGATTGACGCGCTCGACAGCGATGTGGCGCTGCTGCTGCTCACCCATGTCCATTACAAGACCGGCGCAATGCACGATATGGCAGCCCTGACCCGCGCGGCGCATGAGGCAGGAGCGCTGGTGCTGTGGGATCTGTCGCACTCGACCGGGGCGGTGCCGGTTGATCTGAACGGAGCCAGTGTCGATTTCGCTGTCGGTTGCGGGTACAAGTATCTGTGCGGCGGGCCGGGCGCACCGGCCTTTGCCTTTGTTGCCGAGCGGCACCATCCAAGCCTCTCCCAGCCACTCACCGGCTGGTTCGGCCATGCTGCACCGTTCGCCTTTTCCGACGATTATGCTCCCGCGCCGGGGATCGAACAGCTCCTGTGCGGCACCTCGCCGGTGCTCGGGCTGGCCGCGCTAGAAGTTGGCGTCGATCTGATTGCGGAGATCGGGGTGGGGCGGCTGCACCAGAAATCGCAGGCGCTTTCGGAGTTCTTCCTCCAAAGCCTCGACGCTCAGGGCGCTGTGCTCGAATGCGTCAGCCCGCCCGATAGCGGCGCCCGCGGGAGCCAGCTGTCGTTCCGGCATCCGGAGGCCTACGCCATCTGTCAGGCGCTGATCGCGCGCGGAGTGATCGGCGACTTCCGCGATCCCGATGTGCTGCGGCTGGGCTTTGCCCCCGCCTATCTGAGCTTCGCCGACATCGCCGCGGCTGCGGGCCACCTTGCCGCAGTGCTGGCAAGCGGGGAGTGGCAGCGCCCGGCTTTCAGTCAACGCACCACGGTGACCTGAACGGCGGCTGGGCCGCTAGGTTTCTTCTCCGGGCCCCGCGCCCTGTTCGCCGAGCATCTTGGCGCTCTTGGTAATGAACGACGTGGCGAGACCGGACAGCATTACACCAATCCCCAGTGGGATCATGGCATTGTCCATGCCGTTTACGGTCATGCACAGACCATAGCCGATATTCAGACAGGACACCGCCAGCAGGACCGTGCCCGCAGTCAAACTCGCGTTCGGACCAGCTTTCTCGCCCATGATTGGTTCCCCTAATACCTCGCACGTCGAGGCACGGCGAGCGTCTCACAATCTCCGGACAGCGACAAGCCTCTGCCGTTACGCTTCCAGCTCGACATCCCAGTAAAGCCAGTCGCGCCAGGTTTCGTGCAGGTAATTGGGAGGGAATTGCTTGCCGTGCTGCTGCAATTGCCAGCTGGTGGGCCGGATCGGCGACTGGTGCACGGGCATCCCGGCCTGCTTGGGCGTGCGACCGCCCTTCTTCATGTTGCACGGGGCGCAGGCGGTGATGATGTTCTCCCACGTCGTACGCCCACCGAGGCGGCGTGGGATGACGTGGTCAAAGGTCAGATGCTCCGGGCTGCCGCAATACTGGCACTGGAAGCGGTCGCGCAGGAAAAGGTTGAAGCGGGTGAAGGCGGGAAACTCGCTCTGCTTAACATATTGCCTGAGCGCGATGACGCTCGGGATTTTCATGTCGAGGCTGGGTGAATGTACCTCGCGGTCGTAGCTCGCGACGATATCCACCCGGTCGAGGAAGACCGCCTTGATCGCCGTTTGCCACGGCCACAGGCTGAGCGGGTAGTAGGACAGCGGGGTGTAATCCGCATTCAGCACCAATGCCGGGCAGGCTGAAAGATTGCGCGTCGGGTCTTCGTCGACGCCGCGGAACCGGGCGGCTTTCTCGATCAGTTCGGCGTTGAACACCTTCGCGTTCCTCCCTGATTGACCTGCATCCTGACCTGACAGGACAAAGAGTCAAACCCGTGACAGGGTGGCTATCCACAGGGACAGCATGTTGATGAGCTGTGGATAGCCTCAGGATATGTCCTGTGGCATGGGCGTGGCATGGCGACACGCGCCCCCATCGTCACCCGCTTCGCACCCAGCCCGAACGGGCCGCTCCACCTCGGCCACGCGCTGTCGGCGATCGTCGCCCATGACCTGGCAAGGGCCGGCGGAGGACGGTTCCTGCTGCGAATCGAGGACATCGACGGCCCCCGTTCACGCCCCGAACTGGCCGACGAATTTCGCCGTGATCTGGCGTGGCTGGGGCTGGAATGGGGCGAAGTGCCCGCGCAGTCGACCCGCCTCGCCAGCTACGCCGCTGCCGCCGAGGCACTCAAGGCGCGCGGGCTGATTTATCCTTGCACCTGCACCCGCAAGGCAATCGAGGCAGCGGGCGCGATCGCGGGCAGCGATGGCCTGATCTACCCCGGCACCTGCAAGCGCGCCCCGCCCGATCCGTCGTTCCCGGCTGCATGGCGGCTTGATGCCGCGAAGGCTCTCGCTGAAACCGGTCCGCTGGTGTGGGAAGATGCGCTGGCCGGGCCGCAGGCCGTTGACCTTTCCGGCCTTGGGGATGTGGTGCTGTTGCGCAAGGATCTGCCAGCGAGCTATCACCTCGCCGCCACGCTTGATGATGCGGCTGACGGCGTGACGCTGGTGACGCGCGGCGCCGATCTGTTCGCAGCGAGCCATGTCCACCGCACGCTGCAGGCGCTGCTGGGCCTGCCCGTGCCGCGCTGGCATCATCATGCGCTGCTGACCGACGAGAACGGGCAGAAGCTCGCCAAGCGCCGTGGCTCGCCTGCTTTGGTAGAGCGCCGACGGGCGGGCGAAGACGGGCAGATGCTCGCCGAACAACTGCGCTTGCAGCATTTGCGGCTTGGAACCTGAGCGCCAAGCGTCCATTGTGGTGTCATGTACTATGTTCTCGTACCTGTGCTGCTCGTCCTGATGGGGCTGGTCGCCTTTTCGCTGATCCGCGGGATCGTCGCCTTTCTCAAGACCACACGTATCGACCTCGAAAGCGGAGAGGCTGAAACGGCAAGCGACATGCAGCTTGCCCAGAACAAGGCGATGTTCGCCCGCATCAAGTATCAGGCGCTGGCGATCGTCGTAGTGGCGATTCTCCTTGCCGTTTCGCGCTGAGGCCCATGGTCAAGCTGAATCGGATCTACACCCGCACCGGGGATGACGGGACCACGGGCCTTGTCGACGGTTCGCGCTGTCCGAAGCATTCCGCGCGGATCGCCGCTATGGGGCTGGTCGACGAGGCCAACAGCGCCATCGGCCTTGCGATCTGTGCGCTGTCGGACGAAGGCCAGCGGGCGCTGCTCACGCGGGTGCAGAACGATCTGTTCGATCTTGGTGCGGACCTTGCCACCCCGGCCGCGAACGATGATTTCACCCCGTCCGAGATGGTGTTGCGGATTGTTTCGGGTCAGCCTGAATGGATCGAGGCGCAGATCGATGCGCTCAATGAACGGCTTAAACCCCTGACCAGCTTCGTCCTGCCTGGCGGGAGCGAGGCGGCGGCCCGCATCCATGTCGCCCGTGCGACCACCCGTGCGGCGGAGCGGGCGATGGTTGCTCTGGCTGCAGACGTTCCGGTCAATCCGTCCGCGCTCGCCTATATCAACCGCCTGTCTGACTTGTTGTTCGTGCTCGCGCGGGTGGTGAATGACGATGGGCGGTCCGATGTAAAGTGGGTGCCGGGCGCCAATCGCTAGGCAATTAGTCTGCTAGCCAGCGGCCATGTTCCCCGCTAGGGCGGCGCTCTTGCTGCACTTGCGAAGGAATGAGCCCATGCGCAACATCGCCGTCATCGGCGCCGGTCAGATGGGAACCGGTATCGCCCAGACCGTCGCCGCCCATGGCATGAACGTCATGCTGACCGACGTCGATCTCGCCCGCGCCGAAGCGGGCAAGGCCAATATCGAGAAGGCGCTGGTCAAGCTGATGGGCCGCGGCAAGATCGAGGCGGCCGAAGCCGAGGCGCTGCTAGCACGTATCACACCTGTCGCCGATTATTCGCCCTTCGCCGAGGCCGATCTGATCGTCGAAGCCGCAACCGAGCGCGAGGAGATCAAGAACGCGATCTTCGACAATGCTGGCAAGGTGCTGGCAGCCGATGCGATCATGGCATCCAACACCTCTTCGATCCCGATCACCCGCATGGCCAACCACTCGCCCGATCCGGCGCGCTTTATCGGGCTGCATTTCTTCAATCCGGTGCCGGTCATGGGCCTGATCGAGGTGATCCCCGGCCTTGCGACCTCTCATGATACCACTGACCGCGTGACCGCCTTCGCCAGGGGGCTGGGCAAGGAAGTCGTGCTGAGCCAGGACGAACCTGGCTTCGTCGTCAACCGTATCCTGCTACCGATGATCAACGAGGCCGTGTTCGTGCTCGGCCAGTCGACCGCCGGGATCGAGGATATCGACAAGGGTTGCCGCCTCGGCCTGAACCACCCGATGGGACCGCTGCAGCTGGCGGATTTCGTCGGGCTCGACACCTGCCTCGACATCATCAAGGTGCTCTACAAGACCACCCGCGACAGCAAGTATCGCCCTGCGCCCTTGCTCGTGAAGTATGTCGAGGCTGGCTGGCTCGGCCGCAAGACCGGACGCGGTTTCTACGACTATACCGGCGAGGCGCCGGTTCCGACCCGCTGATCTTTCGGGGGCAAGGCCTAATACGGCTCGATCGTCTGCTGGTCTGACCCGTCGTCGCGCGGAACCAGCATACCGGGGGAGTCCGCTTTTACCGGTCCGCCGATCTTTGCCTTGCTCGCAGCCGACCGGCCTTGCTGACCGCTTGCTTGCCAGGGTTGAGGCGCTTCCTCCTCTTCCGCCTCGGTCGCTTCTTCGGCAGCATATTCGCCGAACACATCCGCGCCCGTACCCCCCCAGCCGCTGGCCGGATCGAGCGGTTCGATCACCTCGCTGGGCTGTTCGGAGAGGTCGCGTGCATCCTCGGTAACCACCTCGCGCTCCTCGGTGACGCGGGCAAGCCTGTCGTCGAGCGCTTCCTCACCATCGAGCGTGCTGGCGATCACCAATGCGCCGATGATGGTCGTCGCGGCGAATACGAGCGCAGCCTTGCTGTTGGCAAACGGGTTGGTCGACATGCGCGCACTAGTAGCCCGGTTTCGGTTAAGCTTTGGTAGATGTCAGCCTTTGGCGGACGGCAAGGCGCGTTTCCATTCATAGAGCAGATCCAGCGCCTCGCGCGGGGCGAGAGCATCGAGGTCTGCGGCGCGCAGGGCTTCGGCAAGCCGCTGTTCGGGCGAGGCGGGCGCGGGCTCGGTATGCAGGGCGGCAAACAGCGGGAGATCACCGAGACCGGCAGCTATGCCACCGGTCGCCTCGCGCGTCGCCTCGAGCTTTTCGAGCACTGCCCTTGCGCGTTCGACCACCTGGGCCGGAACCCCGGCAAGCCGCGCCACTGCCAGCCCGTAGGAGCGATCCGCCGGCCCTTCGGCCATCTCGTGCAGCAGCACCAGATCGCCTTGCCATTCGCGGGCGCGGACATGGTGGAGCGAAAGCGCGTCGCAGGTCTCGGCCAGACGGGCGAGCTCGTGATAGTGGGTCGCGAAGAGGCACCGGCAGCGGATCTGCGAATGTACCGCCTCGGCCACCGCCCAGGCCAGAGCCAGCCCGTCATAGGTGGAGGTGCCGCGTCCGACCTCGTCGAGGATCACGAAGCTACGATCCGTTGCCTGTGCGAGGATGGCGGCGGTTTCGACCATCTCGACCATGAAGGTAGAGCGGCCCCGAGCCAGATTGTCCGCCGCCCCTACCCGGCTGAAGAGGCGATCGACAGGGCCAACGCGCGCGGCACTTGCCGGTACGAAGCAGCCTGCCTGCGCCAGCAGAACGATCAGCGCGTTCTGTCTGAGGAAGGTCGATTTGCCGCCCATGTTGGGCCCGCCGACCAGCCATAGCCGGTTGTCTTCTGCCAGCAGGCAATCGTTCGCTACAAACCGCTCTCCCGCCTTGGCGAGTGCGGCTTCGACCACCGGATGCCGCCCGGCTGTGATGGAAAGGCCACCGTCTTCGGAGATATCCGGCCGGCACCAGTCACCCTCCGCAGCGCGTTCGGCATTGCCCGCGCCGACGTCCAGCCTGGCGAGCGCTGCGGCGGTGGCGGCAATGGCCTCGCGCGCGGCGACGACTTCGCCGACCAGCGTCTCGAAATGGGCTTCCTCGGCGGCGATTGCATGACCCGCGGCTTCAGCGATGCGGGCGGCTTCCTCGTGGAGCCTCAGCGAGTTGAAGCGCACCGCGTCCTTCATCGTCTGGCGATGCGTGAAGCCGCTCTCCGGTGCCATCAGCCGGTCTGCGTGGCGTGCCGAGACTTCGATGAAATAGCCGAGCACGCCGTTGTGACGGATCTTGAGTGTCGCGATCCCCGTCTCCTCGCGGTAGCGCGCTTCCATCGCCGCAATCGCCCGTCGGGCATCCCCGGATGTGGCGCGCAACTCATCGAGTGCGGGGTCGTAACCATCGGCGATGAATCCGCCGCTGCTGCGCTCGGTCGGGGGGGAGGGCACCAGCGCCCGCGACAGCAGATCGGTCAGTGCGCCGTGGCCGGTCAGCCGGATAATCGCCTCATCGAGAAGCACGGGCCGGTCCGGCGCGTTGCCGAGCCAATGGTGCAGCCGCATCGCCTCGCAGAGTCCGTCGCGCAGCTGGCCGAGATCACGCGGGCTTCCGCGTCCCGCCACTACCCGTCCGAGCGCACGGCCCAGATCGGGAATGGCGCGCAGGGAATCGCGAAGCTGCGTCCGCTCGATCGGGCGGTCGCGCCAGAACTGCACCAGGGCAAGGCGCGCCTCGATGGCAATGGCATTGAGCAGCGGCGCCGACAAATCCTCCGCCAACAGCCGCGAACCAGCCCCGGTCACGCAACGATCCACCGCCCCGATCAGGCTTCCTGCCCGTCCGCCGGACGTGCTTTCCAGTATCTCGAGGCTCGCCCGCGTCGCCGTGTCCATCGCCATCGTGCTATGGGTCTCGCGCAGCACCGGCGGCAGCAGCAACGGCAGGCTCCCGCGTCCGACGTGGTCGAGATAGGAGATAAGTCCGCCCGCCGCTGCCAGCATGGCGCGGGTGAAGGCGCCGAAGGCATCCAGCGTTGCTACCTTGTGGAGAGCCTTGAGCCGTTCAGCCCCTGCATCACTGCCGAAGGTGCTCCGCGGACGGAAAATCGCGTCCTCTGGGCCATGCGCCCAATCTTCAGGCACCACTACCTCGCTCGGGGACAGTCGCGCCAGCGCCGCGCCAAGCTGTGCGGCCTCGCATTCTTCCAGCACCATCGCGCCCGTGGACACATCCACAGCGGCAAGCCCCACCGCTTCGCGCAGCTCCGCCAGAGCCACCAGCAGATTGGCGCTGCGCGGCTCTAGCAGGGCTTCCTCGGTCAGCGTGCCCGCCGTCACCAGGCGCACGATAGCACGGCCAACCAGCACCTTGGATGAAGGCGTGCCTTCGCGTTTCGCGCGCGCCTTGGCCTCATCGGGCGTCTCGACCTGCTCGGCGATCGCCACCCGGCAGCCCGCCTTGATGAGCCGCGCGAGGTAGCTTTCTGCCGAATGCACCGGCACCCCGCACATCGGGATTGGTGCGCCATTGTGTTCCCCGCGCGTGGTCAGCGCGATATCGAGAATTGCCGCCGCCTGCTTGGCGTCTTCGAAGAACAGCTCGAAAAAATCGCCCATGCGATAGAACAGCAGCGCGTCGCCCGCTTCCTCGCGCAGGGCGAGGTATTGCGCCATCATCGGCGTGGGCTTGGATGCGGCGGAGGCGGCCATGCTGCCGGACTAGACCGATGTGCGGCGATTCGGAATGACAGCACTTGCGGCTTTCCCCCGAAGCGGTGCCATTTCCGGCCTATCCCTCGCCGTTCGGCAAGGCTAAGACCAGCGGCGGACGACCGGACAAAGGCAAGGGGTTCAGGCAAAATGGCCGAAGAGAACAAGGGCGGGTTCACCGCGCGTGAGGCGCTGTTCTATCATGAGACGATCCGTCCGGGTAAGCTGGAGATCGTCGCCACCAAGCCGATGACCTCGCAGCGCGACCTCAGTCTCGCCTATTCGCCTGGCGTCGCTGTGCCGGTCGAAGCGATCGCCGCCGATCCCTCGCTCGCCGCGCGTTATACGGCCAAGGCGAACCTCGTGGCGGTGATCTCCAACGGGACCGCGATCCTCGGCCTCGGCAATCTGGGTGCGCTGGCTTCCAAGCCGGTGATGGAAGGCAAGGCGGTTCTGTTCAAGCGCTTCGCCGATGTGGATTCGATCGACATCGAACTCGCCACAGAAGATCCGCAGGCGTTCATCGAGGCGGTCGCGCTGATGGAACCGACTTTCGGCGGGATCAATCTCGAAGACATCAAGGCGCCCGAATGCTTCATCATCGAGGCCGCGCTGCGCGAACGCATGAAAATTCCGATCATGCACGACGACCAGCACGGCACCGCGATCATCACCGCGGCGGGCCTGCTCAATGCCTGCCACCTTACCGGGCGCGACATCAAGGATGTGAAGGTGGTGGTCAACGGCGCGGGCGCGGCGGCGATTGCCTGCACCGCACTGATCAAGGCGATGGGTGTGGCACACGAGAACGTGATCATGTGCGATCGTTCCGGGCCGATTACCCCGGGCCGCGAGGGTGTCGACCAGTGGAAGAGCGCCCACGCGGTCGCCACTTCGGCGAAGAGCCTCGAAGAGGCGCTGGTAGGGGCTGACATCTTCCTCGGCCTGTCGGCGGCGGGTGCGTTGAAGCCCGATTGGGTCAAGAAGATGGCCGACAAGCCGATCATCTTCGCCATGGCCAACCCCGTGCCGGAAATCATGCCGGACGAGGCCAAGGCCGTCCGTCCCGATGCCATCGTCGCCACCGGACGTAGCGATTTCCCCAATCAGGTGAACAACGTGCTGGGCTTCCCCTTCATCTTCCGCGGGGCGCTCGACGTGCAGGCGACCACGATCAACGAGGAAATGAAGGTCGCCGCTGCCGAAGCGATTGCGGAACTCGCGCGCCAGCAGGTGCCGGAAGAAGTGGCAAGCGCCTATGGCAAGAATCACAAGTTCGGCACCGATTACATCATCCCTGCCCCGTTTGACCCGCGTCTGATCGAGGTCGTGTCATCGGCGGTCGCCAAGGCGGCGATGGATTCGGGCGTCGCCCGCACGCGGATCGAGGATTTCGAGGCCTATCGCGTCGCCCTGCGCTCGCGCCTCAACCCAACCACGTCGGTGCTGACCGGGGTCTATGAAATCGCCAAGGCCAATCCCAAGCGCATGGTGTTCGCCGAGGCGGAAGAGGAAGTGGTGCTGCGCGCCGCGATCCAGTTCCGCGATTTCGGCTATGGCACGCCCGTTCTGGTGGGCCGCACCAAGGCGGTGCTCGACAAGCTGCACCAGCTTTCGGTCAGCGATCCGGGCAGCTTCGAGATCCAGAACTCGGCTGACAGCGAGCATGTGCCCGCGATGGTCGATTATCTCTACAAGCGGCTCCAGCGGCGCGGCTATACCATGCGCGATGTGCGCCGGCTGGTGAACCAGGAGCGCAACGTCTTTGCCGCGCTGCTGGTCGCGCTCGGGCACGGCGAGGGCATGATCACCGGCATGACCCGCACCTTCGCCCAGACCGTGCGCGAGGTGAATCTGGTGCTCGACAAGAAGCCGGGCGCGCTGCCTTTCGGCATCCACATGATGATCGGCAAGCACCACACTACCTTTCTTGCCGACACCACCATAAACGAACGCCCGAGCGCTGCGGAACTTGCCCATATTGCGCGCGAGACCGCCGCCGTCGCCCGTCGCATGGGCCATGAACCGCGGGTGGCGTTCCTCAGCTATTCGACCTTCGGCAACCCTTCGGGCCAGTGGCTTGCCAGCATCCGCGAGGCGGTGGCGATCCTCGACAAGGAAGATCCGGGCTTCGAGTATGAAGGCGAAATGGCCCCCGATGCCGCGCTCAACCCCAAGGTGATGGCGCTCTATCCCTTCAGCCGCCTGTCCGGCCCGGCCAATGTGCTGATCATGCCGGGGCTGCAATCGGCCAACCTCTCGGCCAAGCTGCTCCGCGAACTGGGCAGCAACGCGACCGTCGGCCCGATGCTGATCGGGATGGAAAAGCCGGTGCAGATCGTGCCGATGACTGCACTGGCCCCGGATGTGCTGACGCTGGCCGTGCTGACGAGCGCGGGGGTTGTGGGGTGATCTTCCTGCGCGCGGGCCTCGCCTATTGGGCGATGGTGTTCGCGCTGGGGTTCATGCTGGGCACTGTGCGGGTGCTGTGGCTGGTGCCGTTGGTCGGCCTCCTCCCCGCGACCGCGCTGGAACTGCCGGTGATGCTGGCGGCAAGCTGGTGGGCGGCGGGTTGGTTGATGCAGCGGCTCGGGATCGCGCAGCCTGGCGAGGCGCTGGCCATGGGCGCACTCGCCTTCATGCTGCTGCTCGCTGCAGAAGCGGTACTGGCGACGTTCCTATCTTCACAGAGCCCTGCGCAATGGCTGACGGGGCTAAAGGAACCGCACGCGCTCCTCGGACTGGCGGGACAGGTCGTGTTTGCGCTGATGCCGTGGTGGCGGGTGCGGCGCGGAACCTAACGCCCGCGCAAGACGCGCCAGCCAGCAAGGATCGCGGCCCCGTCGCTTCCACGGTGGGGCACGAGGTTGAGCAGACCGAGGATCACCGACAAGGCGATGAACAATTCGCTCAGCGCCTCGCCCCAATCGGCCAGTGCCTCGCGGCGGCGGCGGGCGCGGTCTGTCTCCAGCATGGCTTCGATTTCGGCCTCCGAGGGCAGGCGGATTGCCGGTCTGGTTGCGCGTGGCGGGGCGTCGGTGTCGACTGCCGAGATCTGCAGCGGATCGGGATCCGCTCGTTCGCCTGAGGGCAGCACGCTTGCCGACAGCAGCGCCGCCAGCCCCGCCACCACCGCTGCCGAGGCGAAGTTGGAAAGCGGCCCGGCGGCGGCAATCGCCATGTCCTTGCGGGTCGATCCGCCCGCTTCGAAGGTATAGCTGACATACCCGCCGATATCGTGCGCCGGCAGTTCCGGCTCGAACCGAACCGCTCGGCGCGATGTGTCCCACACGAAGGGCACCGCGCAAATCGCGTCCACTCGCGCGCCGCTGCGCCACGCCGCCAGCGCATGGCCGAGTTCATGGATGACGATGATCACGAATTGCAGCGCCGCAATCGCTGCAAAGGCGATCAGCCAGTTGTCGCCAAAAGCCTCATACTTCGACGCCGTGACCCACAGCGCCGCGCTGGCCAGATACCAGAGCGCATAGACGATCCGGTCGCCGAGCGAGCTCACCGCCGCCTGAACCGGAAATACCACACCTCGTGCCCGTACACCGTGCGCGCCTTGTGTTCATAGCGCGTCTCGGGCCAGCCGGACGGGCGCAGCTGCCAGTCTGACGGCTTCTCCACCACCCATTCGAACAGGTCGGTGTGGCGCTGCATCACCATCAGGGCGTGGCGCAGATAGACCGCGTGATCGGTGCCGAAGCGCAGCTCGCCGCCGGGCTTCAGCTTCTGCGCAAACAGCTCCACCGGGCCATCGTTCATCATCCGCCGCTTGGCGTGGCGGGCCTTGGGCCAGGGATCGGGGTGGAGCAGGTAGAGCATCGTCAGCGCCCCATCCGGCACGCGTTGCAGCACCTCGATCGCATCGCCGTGATGCAGCCGGATATTGCCGAGCCGCTGGTCCTCGATATGGGTCAGCGCCTGCGCCACGCCGTTGAGGAAGGGTTCCGCGCCGATGAAGCCGTGATCGGGCAGCAGATCGGCGCGGTAGGCGAGATGCTCGCCCCCGCCAAAGCCGATCTCGAAATGCAGCGGGCGCTCATCGCCGAACAGGGCGGCGCTGGTCACCGGGCCATCGGCGGGCACGGCGATCTGCGGCAGGAGATTGTCGACCAGACCCTGCTGGCGCGCGCGCAGGGGTTTGCCCTGGCTGCGGCCATAGAGCCGGTTCAATGTGATCGGATCGCCTTCCTTGAATGCCGTCATGGCCGCAGCCGCTAGGCCGGGCAGGGCCTGCTTGTCCAGCCCGCCTTTGCCCTGCTTGCCTTGAAGTCGTCCTGCAATTGCCGCTATCGCCTCTGGCATGGATCAGGTCGCACTTTTTCTCGAAGGCCAGCCTGCATGGCTGCAATCGCTGATCGGGCTCGCCGTACTTACGGTTGCCGCGCTCACTGCCAACTACTTTCTCAAACACGTAATTCTGCGCGCCGCCTCTCCCTGGCTCGACCGCCAGACGAAGACAATCGACAAGGCCGTCGGCTGGCTCGCGACGGTTGTTCCGCTGCTGATCGTGTCGAACGGTATCGAACTCGTGCCCTATCTCGCGCCTGCGGTGCGCGAGGTTGTCAGCAATCTCGCCGAGACGCTGATCGTGCTGTCGGTCGCACTGTCGATGGTCAGGGGACTGGCCTATCTCAACGAGCTTTACGAACGCCTGCCGCAATCGAAGAACCGGCCGATCAAGGGTTACCTGCAGGTGCTCAAGATCCTTGTGCTGTGCGGTGCTGCGCTGATTGTCATCTCGATCCTGATCGACCAGTCCCCGCTGCTGCTGCTGTCCGGTCTCGGCGCAATCACCGCAGTGTTGCTACTGGTGTTCAAGGACACCATCCTCAGCCTTGTCGCCAGCGTGCAGCTGTCCACCAACGACATGCTGCGGGTGGGCGACTGGATCGAGATGCCGGGAATGAACGCCGATGGCGATGTGATCGACATCTCGCTGCATACGGTGAAGGTCCAGAACTTCGACAAGACAATCACCACCATCCCGACCCACCGGCTGGTGTCTGATTCCTTCCGCAACTGGCGCGGCATGAGCGAAAGCGGCGGGCGGCGGATCAAGCGCGCTCTGCCGCTCGACCAGAATTCCATCCGCTTCCTGTCGGAAGACGAGGTCACGGCACTCCAGCGCTTTCGGCTGCTGCGCCCCTATCTGGCGGAAAAGCAGGCCGAGATTGCCGCGTGGAACGCGCGCGAGCTTGCGGGCGAAGAAAACCCGGTGAATGCGCGGCGGCTGACCAATATCGGTACTTTGCGCGCCTATGTGCTGGCCTATCTCCAGCAGCATCCGCGTATCAGCGATGGTTTCACTTTGCTGGTGAGGCAATTGCCGCCGGGCGCGCAGGGGCTGCCGCTGGAGCTCTATTGCTTTACCGACACCACCGCCTGGCTGGAATATGAGGCAATCCAGGCCGATATCTTCGATCACCTGCTGGCGATCCTGCCCGAATTTCACCTGCGGCTATTCCAGGAGCCTTCGGGCGTGGATTTCGGCGGCCTGACGACGGCCGCCCGGATCTAGCCGGGATGTATTGAGGACTGTACCGGCCTGAAAGAGCCGCAAGGCCGTTCGGCCACCCGCAGCTGCTCGATCCTGAAAGGATCGAAACGCAGCGAAGACGAGGGCGCGCAGGCGCCCTCGCAACGAATTACGCAGCCTCAGCTTCTTCGTTCGGGTCACGCAGCACGTAGCCGCGGCCCCACACGGTCTCGATGTAGTTCTCGCCGCCGCAAGCCAGCGAAAGCTTCTTGCGCAGCTTGCAGATGAACACGTCGATGATCTTGAGTTCCGGCTCGTCCATCCCGCCATAGAGATGGTTGAGGAACATTTCCTTGGTCAGCGTGGTGCCCTTGCGCAAGCTGAGCAGTTCCAGCATCGCATATTCCTTGCCGGTCAGGTGCACGCGGGCCCCGTCGACTTCCACCGTCTTGGCGTCGAGGTTCACCGCCAGCTTGCCGGTGCGGATGACCGACTGGGAGTGGCCCTTCGAACGGCGCACCACGGCGTGGATGCGGGCGACCAGTTCCTCGCGGTGGAACGGCTTGGTCACATAATCGTCGGCGCCGAAGCCGAAGCTGCGCACCTTGGAATCCATCTCGGCAATGCCGGACAGGATCAGCACCGGCGTCTGCACCTTGGCGACGCGCAGCTTCTTGAGCACGTCATAGCCATGCATGTCGGGCAGGTTCAGGTCGAGCAGGATGATGTCGTAATCATACAGCTTGCCAAGATCCAAACCCTCTTCGCCGAGGTCGGTCGAATAGACATTGAAGCCTTCGGTCGTGAGCATCAGCTCGATCGCCTTGGCGGTGGTCGGTTCGTCTTCGATCAGCAGAACGCGCATTGCAGTCCCCTAACTTGCCCCTGGTAACCCCCGCTTAGGAGAGGTTGCCGACTGTTAACCACGGCACTTCTCACCAAAAAAGGTTAATAAGAAGTTTAGGCCGTTAACTTTTTGAAGTGAGTCTTTCGAGTCACACTGAGGCGGGTGGAAAATCCCCCGGGAGATATGCCTTTACGGCCTCCCCGTCAGTCCGGGGAAACTCCTAACGCAAAGTCGCCAGCTTCTTCGCGCGCCTCCGTTCGGCGCTGGAGCCGAGGCCGATCGCCTCGCGGTACTTGGCCACCGTGCGCCGCGCGAGGTCGTAGCCTTCGGCTTTCAGCATATCGGCCAGCTGCTGGTCGGATAGGATCGTCTTCACCGTCTCGGCATCGATCAGCGCCTTGATCCGGGCCTTGATCGCTTCCGAGGATGCGCCTTCCCCGTCAGCCGAAGCCACCCCGCTGGTGAAGAAGTACTTCAGTTCGAAAGTCCCGCGCTCGCACCAAAGGTACTTGTTGCTGGTGACGCGGCTGACGGTGCTTTCGTGCATCTCGATCTGCTCGGCCACTTCGCGCAAGGTCAGCGGGCGCAGTTCGGAAACGCCGCGGCGGAAGAAGCCTTCCTGCTGCTTCACGATCTCGGCAGCGGTCTTGAGAATTGTCTTCTGGCGCTGGTCGAGCGCGCGGATCAACCAGTGGGCATCGGCAAGCTTTTCCTTGAGCCAGCCCCGCGACGCCTTGTCCGAGGCTCCGGCGTCCAGTTCCATGAAGTAGCCGCGGTTCACGATCAGGCGAGGCAGCGTTTCCTCGTTCAAGGCGATGTCCCATCCGCCGCGCCCGTTGGCGATGACGAGAATATCCGGGGTGACAGCTGTGGTGGCCGAGGACGCAAAGGCGAGCCCCGGCTTGGGATTGTAGCTGCGCAATTCGCGCAGCATGTCGGCGAAGTCCTCGTCGTCTACCCGGCATAGCCGTTTCAATCGCTCTACCTCGCCGCGCGCCACCAGTTCGAGGTTGTCGATCAGCGCCTTCATGCACGGATCGTAACGGTCCGCCTCGCGCGCCTGGATGGCGATGCATTCGGCCAGATTGCGCGCGCCGACGCCTGAGGGGTCTAGCGATTGCACCAGCGCGAGCGCCGCCTCGGCCTCATCCGGTGCGACACCCAGATCCTCCGCCACTTCTGCCAGCGGTGTGAGGAGATAGCCTGCATCATCCAGCAGCCCGATGATGTGGCGGGCGATGAAGACAAGGCGCGGGTCGCTGGTCAGCGCGCCGATCTGGCCTTCGAGATGCTCTGTAAGCGTCATCTCGGCGGCGCGCAGCTGCTCCCAGTCGGGCAGCTCGTCGAAGTCGCCGCCCGCGCTGCCTGCCGCGCCCCATTCGGCATCGCGCGCTGACGGGGCCTCGCCGTCGCCCGTGTCCCAGTCGAGGTCTACCGCAGCCAGGTCCAGCGGAGAATCGCCCTCGCCTCCACCCAGCAGCATCAGTTCGTCGGCGGGTGCATCCTCGCCCGGGGCCGGGGCCGGTTCACCCTGTTCCGGCTCGCCTGCATCGGGCGTGCCAGTGTCGAGCAGCGGATTGGCTTCGAGCGCCTCGGCGATAAAGGTCTCGATCTCGAGATTGGAGGCCGCCAGCAGCTTGATCGCCTGCTGCAATTGCGGCGTCATCACCAGCGATTGCGTCTGCCGTAAGTCGAGGCGGGGGCCTAATGCCATGCCTGACCGCCCTAGAGCGTGAAGCTCTCGCCAAGATAGAGCCGCCGCACGTTCTCGTCCGCAACCAGTTCCTGCGGGGAACCTGCGAACAGCACCTGCCCGCCGTAGATGATGCAGGCGCGATCAACGATATCGAGCGTTTCGCGCACATTGTGATCGGTGATCAGAACCCCGATGCCACGCTGTTTCAGATCCTTCACCAGATCGCGGATGTCGCTGATCGAGAGCGGGTCGATCCCGGCGAAGGGCTCGTCCAGCAACATGATCGAAGGCTTGGCCGCCAGCGCGCGGGCAATCTCGCAGCGGCGCCGCTCTCCGCCCGACAGCGCCATGGCAGGCGACTCGCGCAGGCGGGTGAGGCCGAATTCATCAAGCAGGCGCTCCAGCTCGGCTGCACGCGTGGTAGCATCGGGCTCGACCAGCTCGAGGACGCAATTGATGTTCTGTTCGACCGTCATCCCGCGGAAGATGCTGGTTTCCTGGGGGAGGTAGCCAAGGCCGAGGATCGCGCGGCGATACATCGGCAGCTTCGTCACATCCTCGCCGTCCATCAGGATACGGCCCGAATCCGGCTTCACCAGCCCCATGATCGAATAGAAGCAGGTGGTCTTGCCCGCCCCGTTGGGACCGAGCAGACCCAGCACCTCGCCCTTGGCCACATGCAGCGAGATATCTGTCAGCACCGCGCGCTTGTCATAGCTCTTGGCGATCGAGATGACCTCCAGCCCGCTGCCGAGTGGCTGAGTGTCAGCGGCAGTGTCTGCGACTGGCGCGATGGGTGTGGACTCGTTCATTACAGCGGGGTCTTTAGCAGCCCTGAAGCGCCAGAAAAGACCTGCGGGCCGTTTGGCAGGATTTTTGCTTAGTCTTGGCCCTTGCGGCAACACGGGGGACCAGCCCAGACAAACCTTGGGCGATTCCCGCTATTTGCAGGGCCATCGTTGCGTACTGCGCAACACGAAGCGGGGCTCCCTTGCAATATTGCAACTTGGGGCGCGCTTTGCGATACTCGGCCCCAGACACGTACCGTTGGGGAGCGGCGCAATGGGGAAAGCAAGCCGACAGCAGGAAGCCAGCGTAGCGGCAGGCGTGCGCAAGCGTGACTGGCGCCGGGCCATGAGCGATCATGTCGCCTACAGCCTGCTGGTCTACACGGGCCTGCAGATCTTCGTCACGGCCAAGGCCTTGTCCGAAGGGTCATCCATCGCACTGCCATTTCTGGCTCTGGTCGTGCTGGTCGCCGGCATTATTCCCGCACTGCGCTGGTACGAGCGACGTTGGGCTGTGCTGAACGATGTTCAGGCGGCGGACGAAGCTTTCCTCGGCGAGTTCCGCCGCGACATTGCTGCCTTGTGGCTACTGGCGGTGGGTCTGCCTTTCGGCCTCGCGCTGATTTTCAAGGCTGCGCTCGCCGCCTTCTGAGAAAGGGCGCGGCCCGCACAGGCCGGCGCCCTTCCCCTGCGTGCAGTCCGCGTTTTATCCGGCCTGATACCGCTCGATTGCCTCGGTCACGATCTTCCGCGCTTCGGCCGCGTCACCCCAACTCCCGATCCGCACCCACTTCTCGCTCTCAAGATCCTTGTAGTGGGTGAAGAAGTGTTCGATCTGCTGGAAAATGATGCTCGGCAGGTCCTTGGTTTCGCCGACATCGGAATAGTAGGGGAAGGTCGTGTCGACAGGCACGCAGACCAGCTTTTCGTCGCCGCCATGCTCGTCTTCCAGGTTGAGCACACCGATCGGGCGGGCGCGCACCACGCAGCCCGGGATGAAGGGCGAGCGCGAGATCACCAGGGCATCCAGCGGGTCGCCATCGGGCGACAGCGTGTGCGGCACGAAGCCGTAATTGGCCGGGTAACGCATCGGCGTGTGGAGGATGCGGTCGACGAACAGCGCGCCGCTTTCCTTGTCGAATTCATACTTCACCGGCTCGCCGCCGGTCGGGACTTCGATAATGACGTTGAGATCATGCGGCGGATTCTTGCCGGTCGGGATCTTGTCGATGCGCATGGATGTTCTCTTCTTGTGGCCTGTGATCGGAGAGGTAACGCGCTGGCCCTTAATCGGTGCCGCAGGATTGCGAAAGGGGCTCCTTCGGCCTAATCCGCGCGCCCATGAGCAAGAAGACCCCCCAGGCCATCCGCGGCACCCAGGATATTTTCGGCGCAGAGGCCGAGGCTTTCGCCTTCGTGGTCGAAACCTTCGAGCGTGTGCGGCGGCTGTACCGTTTCCGCCGGGTGGAAATGCCGGTGTTCGAAAAGACCGAGGTGTTCGCGCGCAGCCTCGGCGAGACGACCGATGTGGTGTCGAAGGAAATGTATTCCTTCGAGGACCGCGGCGGGGAATCGCTGACCCTGCGCCCGGAGTTCACCGCCGGGATCGCGCGCGCGTTCCTGACCAACGGCTGGCAGCAATATGCGCCCTTGAAGGTCGCGACCCACGGCCCGCTGTTCCGTTACGAGCGCCCGCAAAAGGGCCGCTATCGCCAGTTCCACCAGATCGACGCCGAAGTGATTGGCGCTGCCGAGCCGCAGGCGGATGTCGAGCTGCTGGCGATGGCAGACCAGCTCTTGCGCGAGCTTGGCATCCACGATGTCACCCTGCACCTCAACACTTTGGGCGACGGCGCGAGCCGCGAGGCGTGGCGGGCGGCTTTGGTCGAATACTTCCGCGCAGTGAAGGGCGAGTTGTCCGAGGAATCGCAGGAGCGGCTGGAGAAGAACCCGCTGCGGATTCTGGATTCGAAGGATGCGCGGGACAAGCCGTTTCTGGCGGATGCACCGAAGATCGATGCGTTTCTTTCGGAGGAGGCTTCGGCTTTCTTCGCCGCCGTGACCAGCGGGCTGGATGCGGCGGGGGTGAAGTGGGTGCGGGCGGAAAGCCTCGTTCGCGGCCTCGACTACTACCGCCACACAGCCTTCGAATTCATCCCGGACGACGGGAGTGCCTCGGCGGCGGCTTTGGGAAGCCAGAGCACGGTGCTGGGCGGCGGACGCTATGACGGGCTCATGGAAAGCCTCGGCGGCGCGCCGACGCCTGCGGTGGGCTGGGCCGCGGGGATCGAGCGGCTGGCGATGCTGGTGGGGGCGCGGGAGGAGGCGAAGGCCGACGCCGTGGTGGTGGTCGAGAACGACGACCGGCTTGCCGATGCCATTGCGCTTGTCGGAAGGCTGCGTGCATCGGGTTTCGCCACTGAACTGATTGCAAGCGGCTCGCCTCGAAAGCGTTTCGATAAGGCGAAGAAGCTCGCCAGCCACGCGCTCGTGTCCTTTGCCGTGGCCGATGGCACACCCGTTCGGGTCATGGGAGACGGCGGTGAACGCCATACGAAAGTCGAAAGCTTCGTTTTGGCGAACACCTAACACAAACGTCTCCCCGGGCTTGACCCGGGGCCCCGCTTTTCTTCTCGTGGCGGGGCATTAAATAGCGGGATCCTGGGTCAAGCCCGGGAAGACGAGTGAACTCCAAGAAAATGCAAATCCCCCCCGAACGCCTTGACCAGATCGCGCAACGCTTTGCGGAGCTGGAAGCGCGCATGGCCTCGGGCACGCTCGAGGGCGAGGCCTTTGTGCGCGCCTCGCGGGATTATGCCGAGCTCGAACCGGTGGCGAAGGTCGCCGCCGAAGTGAAGGCCGCGCGCGAGGAAATGGCGGGGTTGCAAGACATGCTCGCCGATCCGGAAATGAAGGCGATGGCCGAGGAGGAGCTGAGCGAAATCAAGGCCACCCTCCCCGATCTCGAACGCCGTCTCGCCATCGCGCTGCTGCCGCGCGATTCCGCCGACTCCAAGCCCGCCATGCTCGAAATCCGCGCTGGCACCGGGGGCGACGAGGCCGCGCTGTTCGCCGCTGATCTCTATCGGATGTATGAAAAATACGCCGCCGAGCAGGGCTGGCGCGTCGAGCCGGTCAGCATCAACGCCTCGGACATCGGCGGCTACAAGGAAGTGATCGCCAACGTCACCGGCACCGGCGTGTTCGCCAAGCTGAAGTTCGAAAGCGGCGTCCACCGCGTCCAGCGCGTGCCGGTGACCGAAAGCGGCGGGCGTATCCACACCTCGGCGGCAACCGTGGCGGTGCTGCCGGAACCCGACGAGGTTGACGTTCAAATCGAGGACAAGGACCTCAAGATCGACGTGTACCGCGCGAGCGGAGCAGGCGGCCAGCACGTCAACACCACCGATTCGGCGGTGCGGATCACCCACCTGCCCACCGGCACCGTCGTCACCTGCCAGGACGCGCGCAGCCAGCACAAGAACCGCGAGAAGGCGATGCAGGTGCTGCGCACGCGGCTCTACGATGCTCAGCGCGAGGCCAGCCAGGGCGCCGAGGCCGAGGCGAGGAAGGCGATGGTCGGCTCTGGCGACCGGTCCGAACGCATCCGCACCTATAATTTCCCACAGGGGCGCGTGACCGATCACCGCATCGGGCTGACGCTGCACAAACTTGAAGAAGTGCTCGCCGGGCCGGGTCTTGCCGAACTGATCGACGCGCTGATCGCCGAGGACGAGGGCAAGCGGCTGGCGGCGTTGGCCGAGTGATGACCGTCGGCGAAGCGATTCGCGCCGCTGCCACGCGACTTGTCGCCACCAGCGACACCGCGCGATTGGATGCCGAACTGCTGATGGCCCATGCGATGGGCGTTTCCCGTTCCGACATGCTGCTGCGCGCGATGCGCGAGCGTGCACCAGACAGCTTTGCCGCACTGGTCGAACGGCGCATGGGCCACGAGCCGGTCGCCTACATCACCGGCGAGGCTGAATTCTACGGCCTCACCCTAAAGGTCACCCCCGCCACCCTGATCCCGCGCAGCGACAGCGAAGCGCTGATCGAGGCGGCGCGCGAAGCCTTCGCCGACCGTCCGCCGCCGCAGCGCATCCTCGATCTCGGCACTGGATCGGGTGCGCTGTTGCTCGCCGCGATGTCTGTATGGAACGCCGCTGATGGTGTTGGTCTTGATGCATCATTCGAGGCACTGTTGGTGGCGATCCGCAATGCGCAGGCGCATGCGAATATTCCGGTTGGAATCATCGGAACGCCGGACGCTGACCCGCCGCCGTTACGCCCTGAACGGGGCATGGCACGGTTCGTCGAGCGGGACTGGTTCAAGCACGGCTGGCGCGCTCAGATCGGCACCTTCGACCTCATCCTGTGCAACCCGCCCTATGTCGAAGACGGCGTCGCGCTTGACCGCCAAGTGCGTGACTTCGAGCCGGCCACCGCATTGTTCGCCGGACCCGACGGCCTCGACGATTACCGCGCTCTCATCCCCCAACTGCGGGCCCTGATGAACTCCGGCGCCGTCGCAATTCTGGAAATCGGCACGAATCAGGCGGAACCCGTCACCGCGCTGGCCGAAGCGGCCGGCTTCGCCGTCAACCTGCGCCGTGATCTGGCCGAAAGGCCTCGCGCGCTCGTCCTTCGGTGAGGAAAAGCGCGGTAGGGCTTGGCAAAGCGCTCCGGCATCGCTACCTGCATCTTCAGGACAGACGATCTGCGAAGGGCGCAAATCGCTGGGCCAAGCTCCAGAACTCGCTCGAACCGGCCGTAAGGACTTGCCCCCGGCCATGTAGCGCGGAGCGCGCGTCACGCGTTGGCACGGCCTGAAAGGCAAAGCCAAAACGGTGGGGTGCATGGACAAGGGGTCTGTTGGCAACAGGTGCAGACAGGGTTTGCTCCGGGCCGCTGATTAAGGAACACCTTCCTTGAATAACAACCGCAACAACCGTCGCCGCGGGCGCGGGAATCGCTCTCAGAGCGGCAACGGCAACCAGCTTAACCGGATCGACAGCCGGGCGCGCGGCAATGCGCCCCAACTGCTCGAGAAATACAAGAAGCTGGCGCAAGACGCTCAACATAACGGCGACCGGGTGCAGATGGAGTATTACCTCCAGTTTGCCGACCACTATTTCCGCGTAATCGCTGACAACAAGGCGCGTCAGGAAGAGGCGCGCGGGCCTCGCCGCGGCGATGATCGCGACCAGAGTGACGATATTGGCGACGAAGACGGCGATTTCGATCGCGGTCGCCGCAGCGAGCGCGTCCAGCGCCAGCGCCGCGATGACCGTGACAGCGAACAGCGCGCCAACGACGAAGGCGAATACGGGCAGGAAGGCGAGCCTTTCCTCAACACCGATGAAACCGCTCCATCTGCCGAAGCGGAAACCGAACAGCGCCCCGAGCCGCGTCGTCGTCAGCCGCGCAAGCCGCGCGAGGATGCGCAGGGCGAGCGCGGCGACAAGCGCCCCGAAAAGGCCGAAGCGCGCCGCCGCAAGCCGCGGAAAGCGGCAGATGATGACCGCGGGGCGATCGATTCATCGATTCTTCCGCCTTCGATTCGCGGTGATGATGCCGGTGATACTTCCGGCGACAGCGACGGCACCCTCGAAGCGGTCGGCTGACTGCCGTGATTCAGCGGCTGGCGGCGATACCGGCGCTGATGCAGCGCGGCCCGGCGCTCGCCGCCATTATTCTCGGACTGGTTGCTGCCTGCGCCTTTCCCCCGCTGCACCTGTGGCCGCTCGGCCTCGCGGCGCTGGCGGGGTTCGTGTGGCTGATCCACTCTGCCGATAATTGGAAGCAGGCGCTGGGACGCGCGTGGCTGTTCGGCTGGGCGCATCTCACGCTCGCTAATAACTGGATCGCGACCGCCTTTACCCATCAGGCCAAGATGCCCGAGGTGCTGGGCTGGGTCGCGGTGCCGCTGCTGTGCATCTACCTCGCATGGTATCCCGCCTTTGCTGCGCTGGTGGCGCACCTGCTGGCGAAGAAGCGCCCGCTATGGGCTTTCGGGCTGGTGCTGGCGGGGGCGTGGATTGTCACCGAGTGGCTGCGCGGCTGGGTCTTCACCGGTTACCCGTGGCCGCCGCTGGGGCTGATGCTGCTGGGCGGCTGGGACGCGCCGGGCCTTGCGAGGTTCCTGCCATGGATGGGCACTTATGCCCTGTCCGGTCTGGCGGTGTTGCTGGGGGTTGCCATTGCCGATGGCGCGATCCGCCGCGATCATCTGCTGCGATGGCTTGGCTTTGCGGCGGCGCTCGCCCTGTTCATGCTGCCACCGTCCGACCTCACCCCCGACAGCCCCATCCGCTACACCCTCGTCCAGCCCAATATCCCGCAATCCGAAATCAACGATGCCAGCAAGTTCGAGGCGCAATTCGCCCGCATCGCTGCGCTGACCAACACGGGGCGCGGCGACTCGCGCGTCGTCTTGTGGCCCGAAAGCGCGATCCCCGACTATCTGGAGGACGGCTATCCGGCGCTTTACTATCGCCAGATGACCGCCGGAGGCGATCCGGAGTTTGCCCGCAAGCGTATCGGCGGAATCATCGGCCCGCAATCGACCCTGCTGACCGGAGTGGTCAATCTCGACATCGCCGCCCGTCCCGATGGCACGCAAGGCGCGGTCAGTGCGCGCAATTCGGTGATGGCGCTGGATGGCGAGGGCGCGATCAAGGCCAGTTACGCCAAGGCGCATCTGGTGCCCTATGGCGAATACCTGCCGATGCGCTCCATTCTCGAACCGCTCGGCCTGTCGCGGCTGGTGGCGGGGAGCATTGACTACGTCCCCGGTCCGGGGCCGCGCACGCTCGACCTTGGCGAACATGGCAAGGCGGGCATCCAGATCTGCTACGAGATCGTGTTCTCGGGCGCGGTGGTCGATCCTGCCAACCGCCCGGATTATATCTTCAATCCCTCGAACGACGGCTGGTTCGGTGCCTGGGGCCCGCCGCAGCATCTCGCGCAGGCACGGATGCGGGCGATCGAGGAAGGGCTGCCGGTGCTGCGCTCCACCACCACCGGGATCAGCGCGGTGATCGATTCGCAGGGGATCGTTCGCCAGCATATCGGGCGGGGCAAGGCCGACGCGCTCGACGGGATCGTGCCCGCCGCCAAGCCGCCGACGCTGTTCGGGCGCTTCGGCCACGCGCTGACGCTGGGCTGGGCGGCGCTGTTCATGGCGCTGGGCCTTGCCCTGCCAAGAGCGCTTGCGCTGACCCGCGCGCGAGGCTAGGGCGATCCGGCAGAAGGTCGGACATAAAGGTTTCCTTATATCTGCATAAGGTGGCCCGTCCGGCGCAAGACCGCTCAACACAGCCCCCGGGGGACCCATGCGCAACGAATATCTGTTCACTTCCGAAAGCGTTTCCGAAGGGCACCCTGACAAGGTCTCCGACCAGATTTCCGATGCGATCGTCGATCTGATGCTTGCCAAGGACCCCGAAGCGCGGGTCGCCTGTGAAACCATGACCACCACCCAGCGGGTGATGCTGTCGGGCGAAATCCGTTGCAAGCCGATGTATGACGACAATAACGAAGACTGGAAGTTCAACGGCTATTGGGCACCGGGCGCCCGCGACGAGATCGAAAGCGCGGTTCGTCGCACGATCAAGCAGATCGGCTACGAGCAAGACGGCTTTCACTGGAAGACCCTGACCTTCGAAAACCACCTCCACGGCCAGTCGGCGCATATTGCGCAAGGGGTGGACGCCGGGGCCAACAAGGATGAAGGCGCGGGCGATCAGGGCATCATGTTCGGCTTTGCATGTGACGAGACCCCCGACCTGATGCCGGCGACGCTCGATTACAGCCACAAGATCCTCGAACGCCTCGCTGCCGACCGCCATTCGGGCGTCGCTCCCTTCCTCGAACCCGACGCCAAGAGCCAGGTGACGCTGCGTTACCGTGATGGCAAGCCGGTGGCCTGCACCGCGGTGGTTGTCAGCACCCAGCACGCCGAGGGTTATGACGAGGGCGAGAAGGAAGCCGAGCTCAAGGCCTATGTGAAGAAGGTCGTAGGCGAGATCCTGCCGCAAGGCTTCATCTCGGACGAGACCGTGTGGCACATCAATCCCACCGGCAGCTTCGTGATCGGCGGCCCTGACGGCGACGCGGGCCTGACGGGGCGCAAGATCATCGTCGACACCTATGGTGGGGCCAGCCCGCACGGTGGCGGTGCGTTCAGCGGCAAGGACCCGACCAAGGTCGACCGTTCGGCTGCCTATATTACCCGCTACCTCGCCAAGAACGTCGTCGCTGCGGGCCTTGCCAAGCGCTGCACCATCCAGATCGCCTATGCTATCGGCGTGTCCGAGCCGCTGTCGCTTTATGTCGATACCCATGGCACCGGCACAGTCGGCGACGATGCGATCGAGACCGCGATCAAGGGCATCGCCAAGCTTGGCGGGCTGACCCCGCGCGGCATCCGCACCCATCTCGGCCTTAACAAGCCGATTTACCAGAAGACCGCCGCCTACGGCCACTTCGGGCGTAAGGCGGAAGGCGACTTCTTCCCGTGGGAGCGCACCGATCTCGTCGCTGATCTCAAGGCAGCGCTCGGCTGAATTTTGCGTTAGGGGTGTCCGCGATGATGGCACCCCCGCATTCCCCGGACCGCATCCTCGCGCTCGATGCGCTGCGCGGGATTGCGGTGATCGGCATCGTGGGGATGAATGTGCATGCCTTCGCCCTGCCGGGACCGGCCTATTACAATCCCCTGTCGTATGGCGCTGTCGATGCGGCGGATTATCGGGTCTGGCTGGCGAGCTTCATTTTCATCGAGGACAAGTTTCGCACCCTGTTTGCGATGCTGTTCGGTGCAGGGTGCCTGATATTGATCGAGCGCGGCGGAGAACGTCCGTGGCGCGCGCATTATGCCCGCATGATCGTGCTCTTCGCGATCGGTCTCGTCCATGCAGCGCTGCTTGCAAGCAATGACATCCTGCGCGCCTATGCGCTTGCGGGACTGGCCTTGCCGCTGCTGGCCGGATTGTCCGCCAGGGCACTGGTAACGGTGGGTTTGGGGTTGCTTATGGTGCATCTCGCCCTCGGTTTGACCGCGTTCGGCAGCGTGTTGGTCGATTTTCACGTGAAACATTCGGGGAGCGACGCGCTGCTTTGGGCCGAGCGCCAGTTCGGTCGCGATCCGGCGGCGATTGCCGCGCTTCTCGAGCAGGGGCGCGAGGGCTTTGCCGAAAGGGTCGTGCGCCGGAGCCTCGGGATACCGGCGCAGCTCGCAACGCTGTTCGCTTCCCTGCCGCTCAATCTTGCCGCAGTGGCGCTGGGCATGGGACTGTGGAAGGGCGGAATGCTGAAGGGCGAATGGCGTACTTTCCACCTCCAGCGGCTCGCGGCAGGTTGCGCACTGGCGTCGCTGCCGGTGCTGCTGGGTCTGGCTGGCTGGCTGGTGGTGCAAGGCTTCCCGGCTGCGCTGGTCGGGCCGGTAGCGCTGGTGATCTCCGCTCCTTTCGACACGTTGCTGGGCATGGCCTATGCCGCGCTCGCCATGGCGTTTCTGGCGAGGGACAGCGCGCTCACCCGCAGGCTTGCGGCAGTCGGGCGCCTGTCGCTCACCAATTACCTGATGACCAGCGTGATCCTCGCCGCGATCTTCGCGTCCTGGGGTTTAGGCCTGTTCGGCGAAGTCACCCGCTGGCAGGCCCTTGTGCTCGGTCTTGTGCCGGTGGTCGCTATGCTGGTGTGGTCGCCGGCTTGGGTAGCGAGGTTGGGGCAGGGACCGTTCGAGCGGCTGTGGCGCGCCGGGGCGAAGGCCCTGTCCTAGCCGTCCTCGCCAAGTATCGGCGATGGCCGGTCAAGCGCCAGTTCGGCATCCGAGAAGGTGAAGGGGCTGCGCACACCCGCCATCCCGCCAAGCTCCACCCTCATCCCGCGTGCCACCACTTGCGGGTCGGCAAAGACCTCGTTCAGCCCGTTGATAGGCCCCGCCGGAATGCCCGCCGCGTGACAGGCATCGAGCAAGGCCTGCTTCGTCCAACCCGCCGTCGCCGCGGCGATCTCGGCATCGAGAGCCCTGGCGTTGGCCGTCCGGTCGCCATTGGCAAGAAAGCGTGGATCGGTGGAAAGGTGCGCAAGGTCGAGCACGTCCATCAGCTTGTGGAACAGCCCGTCATTGGCGGGCGCGAGGATCACGTGACCATCGCTCACCGGGAACACGCCATAGGGCGCGACCTGGGCATGGGCATTGCCCATGCGCGGCGGATTGGTGCCGGTGGTGAAGTGGTAGGTCGCCTGATTGGACAGCAGCGCCACCGAGCAATCGAGCAGGCTCATGTCGACTTGCTGGCCCCTGCCGGTGCGCGCGCGCTGGATAAGCGCGGCCTGAATGCCGTTCGCCGCCCACACCCCGGTGGCAAGGTCGCTGATCGAGATGCCCATCTTGACCGGGTAGCCTTCAGGCTCCCCGGTAAGTGACATGAAGCCGCTCATTCCCTGCACCACGAAGTCATAGCCCGCCTCGTGCGCGCGCGGACCGGTCTGTCCGAAACCGGTGATCGAGCAATAGACCAGCGCCGGGTTGCTGGCGG
Organism: Erythrobacter dokdonensis DSW-74; assembly: GCF_001677335.1. Taxonomy (GTDB): domain Bacteria; phylum Pseudomonadota; class Alphaproteobacteria; order Sphingomonadales; family Sphingomonadaceae; genus Erythrobacter; species Erythrobacter dokdonensis. The sequence goes on along the minus strand of NZ_LZYB01000009.1, from coordinate 68,741 downwards.
CAAGGCTGGGGTAATCGAGGCCGAATTTGGCCAGGCTGCCGGTCTTGAAGTTCTCGATCACCACGTCGGCGCCGTCGCACAGCGCCTTGACCCGCTCCAGATCCTCCGCTGCGCGGAAATCGGCGATGACCGAACGCTTGCCGCGGTTGCAGGCGTGGTAATAGGCCGCCTCGCGGTGGACCTTTCCGCTTGCGTCGGTGCGTTCGATCCAGGGCGGCCCCCACAGGCGGGTGCCGTCGCCTTCGGGGCTCTCGACCTTGATCACGTCCGCGCCGAGATCGGCCAGGATCTGCCCGCAGAACGGCCCTGCCAGCACCCGCGCCAGTTCCACGACCTTCAGCCCGGCGAGCGGCGCATGGGCGTTGCGCGGCGCGGCGAGCCACCCGGTCACGCGGGCTTCACCACCATCAACCACAGCACCGCCACCATCGGCACCGTGCTGATCAGCCCCCAGGTGATCCAGCGCCGCGACAGCGTGCGATACTCATCCGAAACCTCGCCGCCGTTCTCGAACCCGCGCGCGATCTTCGCCTGCCGGATCTGGATCGGCACCAGAATGCCCAGCCAGATCAGCCCGGCGATCACGAACAGGGCCTGGCTCGCGATCAGCCACCGCTCTTCAAACAGTGGATAGCCCATGTGGAATGCCACCCCGTACCCGCCCGCCATGGTCAGGACGATGCCCGGGATTGTCAGGCCGAAATCCGTTCCCGTCACCAGCCTCTGCCCGAAGGCGATAATCCGCGCGTCCCCGGTGCGATTGGCGAACACCTTCCACACCGCTGTGACCGTGATGTTGCCCACCAGCAGGATCACGCCGGTGTAATGGACGAACAGCAGGACGTAATAGGTGAGCATCGGCGCGCTTCAGACGTGTTCCAGCGCCACCTCGTAATGCGCCGTGGTGCTGGCGGCGATGTCGGCCTCGCCCACCCCCGGAGCCAGCTCGATCAGGCGGAAGGGCGATTGGTGATCGGGGCGCTGGAACACTGCCAGGTTGGTGATGATCATGTCCACCACCCCCGCGCCGGTCAGCGGCAGGGTGCATTCGGGGATGAACTTGGGGCTACCGTCCTTGGCGGTGTGGTCCATGACCACGATGATCTTCTTGACGCCTGCGACAAGGTCCATCGCCCCGCCCATGCCCTTGATCATCTTGCCGGGGATCATCCAGTTGGCGATGTCCCCGTTTTCGGCCACTTCCATCGCGCCAAGCACGGTAAGATCGATATGCCCGCCACGGATCATCGAAAAGCTGGTCGCGCTGTCGAAATAGGCGGAGTGCGGCAGTTCGCTGATAGTCTGCTTGCCTGCGTTGATGAGGTCTGCATCGACTTCGTCATCATAGGGGAAGGGGCCGATGCCGAGCATCCCGTTCTCGCTCTGCAGCGTTACCATCATGCCTTCGGGGATGTGGTTCGCCACAAGCGTCGGAATGCCGATTCCGAGATTGACGTAGTAGCCGTCCTTCAGTTCGCGCGCGGCGCGGGCCGCCATCTGGTCGCGGGTCCAGCCTTGCGGAAGCGTGCTCATGGTGCCTTTTGTCCTTCCTGAGCGCCCTGACCGGGCGATGCGACGGGCAGCAGCGGTTCGATCAGGAACCATCCATCGCCGATGGCAGCTTCCAGCGCGGAGCCCGCTTCGGGGTTGCGCAGATATTTGAAGCGTTCGTCGAAATCGGCCTTTTCGTCGCCTGCGATGGCGATGACGCAGGAATTGGCGGCGAGGTTTACGCGGCGCGCCTGCTTGCGATCCTCGGGGTCGCGGCTGAGCGAGACGATGTCCTCCCCGCGCGGGTCGAGTCCCGCTTGTTCAAGCGCGGTCCGCACCGTGCCGATCTGCGCCACAGGCAGGTCCGAAACCCAGGCGATCTGCACTCCCGCCTCACGCAGGACGGCGAGGCCAAGAATGAGGCCATTATTCTTTTCCGGGCGAGCGGGGGCCGCAAACAGGCTGTCCTTCGGATCAAGGTCGATAATGGCCACAGGCTGTGCGCCAGCCTCGCAGCGCGAGCGCTGGCCATCAAGCGCGACCGGATCGGCCAGCATGGCTGAGACCGGGCCGGTCGATTGCGCACTGACCGCCGCCACTCCGCGCCCGTAGCGCACGAATTGTGCGAAGCCGACGCGCCTCTGGCTGGGTGCCGATGATGTGCCAAGCGGGTTGGGTGTTGGCGACGGCGCCACAGGAACTGCAGCCGCGCCACTGCCAGCGCTGACCGTTGCGGGGGCTGGCGGCGCCGTTGTGGTGATAGCGGGAGCAGATGGCGGCGCAGGGGTCCGGCTTGTCGCCGCGGTCTGGGGGGGCGGCGCAGTGATGGTCGCCGCCGGTTGGGGGGCGGGAACCGGAGCCGGTCTGATCGCGGCCGCTGCCTCTTGTGCAGGTCGACTGGGCGCAGCAGGCGTATCATTCCCTGGCCCTTCACCATCAACCCGCGAGCCCACAATCCCGGCGCCCGCGAGCGCGGGGATCGCCACCGCGACACAACCCGAAGTTGAGGTCCCTGCCAATGCCAGCAGGGGCAAAAGGACAAGCCTTCGATCCATCATGCCGTCTCCCTCTCCCGAATGGTGCGGAACTCAATCTTCTTTTCATACGGCGCGCCGCAGACGATCCTGTTGACGAATACGCCTGCCAAGTGGACCTGGTCGGGATCGAGCGCACCCGCAGGCACCACCTCCTCGACCTCGGCAACACAGAACTTGCCGCAGGTCGCGGCCGGCAGGTTGAAGTTACGCGCGGTCTTGCGGAACACGAGATTGCCGGTCTCGTCCGCCTTCCAAGCCTTGATTATCGACAGGTCGGCAAAGATGCCGCGTTCGAGGATATAGGTCTGTATAACCCCGTCGCGATCGGGAAAGTCCTTGTGCTCCTTGCCTTCGGCAACTGCTGTTCCGACCCCGGTGCGGGTGTAGAAGCCGGGAATTCCGGCACCGCCCGCGCGCATGCGCTCTGCGAGCGTGCCCTGCGGACAGAACTCGACCTCGAGCTCTCCGGAGAGATATTGCCGCTCGAACTCCTTGTTCTCACCCACATAGGAGCTGATCATTTTCTTGACCTGCCGCGTGCGCAACAGCTTGCCGATGCCTTCGTTGTCGATCCCTGCATTATTGCTCGCGAAAGTAAGACCGGTAACGCCACTGTCACGGATTGCGTCGAGAAGGCGCTCGGGGATCCCGCACAGGCCGAAGCCTCCGGCGGCGATCAGCATTTCGTTTTTCAGTACGCCTGCCAATGCGCTGGCTGCGTCAGGGTAGAGTTTGGTCATCGGGCCTGTATGCCTCGTGGTCTGTTCGGCATGAGCATCCTGCAAGCCGGATCATTGTGCTGTCTGATTAGTGCCTTCGGGCGATGCTGTCACCACCGGGCAAAGCAAAACTTGAACCAACGTTCATGTTGCAATGCAATATCGATGTGCGGCAGCGGTCTGCTCAAAACTTAAGCGATTGCCGCATTCCGAGGCACAGATTTTGCAAATTTTGTTACAAGTCTCACCAATAAGCGCCAATAGATGCAAACTTTGCAATCATCTACGCGCTTTACGCACTTGCACAAAGAGCGAATCTGCTGCAAATGCGAAGGGCCTTTCAGGCATCCTCTCCCAAACTTTTCAAGCCCGGCACTCGTTGCCGGGCTTTTTTCTTGCCTGACGCGATCTTTCGGAACGCCGTTCCGTTTCGCCTCGATTCCCATGCGCGTGCCCCTACCTGCGCCCTCTCCGATTGCATTAGAACCGGTGCATGCCTAGCTAGTCCTGCGAGTTTCGAGAAACAGACCAGCGCAGGAATTTCCATGGCCGAAGCAGAAACCGCCGCGCCCGCCGGAACCGTACGGCTTCAGGTCGCCCCTGCGCGACAGGAGGAATCCGGGCAGGGTATCGCCCGCATGCCGCGCACCGCCTTCCAGAAGCTCGGCATCACTGAGGGCGATGTCGTCGAAATCGTTGGCAAGCGCACCACCGCGGCAATCGCCATGGCCGCCTATCCCGAAGACGACGCACTCGATGTCGTTCGGCTCGACGGTCTCCAGCGCGGCAATGCCGAGGCCGGGTCTGGGGAACATGTCGAGATTGCCCGCGCCGAATCGAGGCCGGCCACGCGTGTCGTCTTTGCGCCGGCGCAGCGCGAAATGCGCCTGCAGGGGCCGACCCAGGCATTGAAACGCAATTTTTTCGGCAAGCCGCTTGTAGCGGGTGACCTCGTCGCCACGACCGGGCAGCAGCCGGTGCAGAACATGCCGCCCGACGTGCGGCAATTGCTGCGTGCGCCAGCCTATGCGCTGACCCAGATTCGGCTTTCCGTTCATGCGACCAGCCCCAAGGGCATCGTCCATATTGACGAGAACACCGAGGTCGAACTGCGCGCCGAGTTCGAGGAACCGCGCGACGCCCGCGCCACGGTGAACTATGACGATGTCGGCGGGATGGAAGAGACCATCCGCGCGCTGCGCGAAATGGTCGAACTGCCGTTGCGCTATCCCGAGCTGTTCATCCGCCTTGGCGTCGAGCCGCCCAAGGGCGTGCTGCTCCACGGCCCGCCGGGAACGGGCAAAACCCGCCTAGCTCAGGCGGTGGCGAACGAGAGCGATGCCGAATTCTTCACCATCAACGGCCCGGAAATCATGGGTTCGGGCTATGGCGAAAGCGAAAAGCGCCTGCGCGAAGTGTTCGAGGAGGCCACCCGTGCGGCCCCCGCGATCATCTTCATCGACGAGATCGATTCCATCGCGCCAAAGCGCACGCAGGTGACGGGTGAAGCGGAAAAGCGGCTGGTCGCCCAGCTGCTGACGCTAATGGACGGGCTGGAACAGCGCGCCAACCTTGTCGTCATCGCCGCCACCAACCGTCCCGATGCCATCGACGAGGCGCTCCGCCGCCCCGGCCGCTTCGACCGCGAGATCGTGATCGGCGTCCCCGACGAGCGCGGGCGGCGCGAGATCCTGGCGATCCACACCCGCGGGATGCCGATGGAAGAGGCGGTCGATCTCAGGGAGCTGGCGCGCGTCACCCACGGCTTTGTGGGTGCAGATATTGCAGCGCTTTCACGCGAGGCGGCGATCGAGGCAGTGCGGCGGATCATGCCGCGGCTCGACCTCGACGAACGCACCATCCCGCCCGAAGTCCTCGAAGACCTGTGCGTGACCCGCGACGATTTCCTCGCGGCCCTGAAGCGCGTCCAGCCCTCGGCGATGCGCGAGGTGATGGTGCAGGTTCCCAATGTCGCCTGGAGTGATATCGGCGGGGCGGGCGAGGCCATCGACAAGCTCAAGGAGGGGATCGAACTCCCCTTGAAGAACCCCGAGGCCTTCCGCCGGCTCGGCATCCGTCCGGCCAAGGGATTTCTGCTCTATGGCCCGCCCGGCACCGGCAAGACCTTGCTGGCGAAGGCGGTGGCGAAGGAGGCCGAGGCGAACTTCATCTCGATGAAGTCCTCCGACCTGCTTTCCAAATGGTATGGCGAGAGCGAGCAGCAGATCGCCCGCCTCTTCGCCCGCGCCCGCGCGGTCGCGCCTTGCGTGGTGTTCATCGACGAGATCGATTCGCTGGTTCCCGCTCGCGGCAGCGGGCAGGGCGAGCCGCAGGTGACCGGGCGCGTGGTCAATACCATCCTTGCCGAAATGGACGGGTTGGAGGAGCTGCAATCGGTCGTTGTGGTCGGTGCCACCAACCGCCCGACGCTGGTCGATCCTGCGCTGCTGCGTCCGGGCCGTTTCGATGAACTTGTCTATGTCGGCACCCCCGACAAGGGGGGGCGCGAGCATATTCTCGGCATTCACACTGCCAAGATGCCGCTGGCGGACGATGTCGATCTCGGCGCCTTGGCGGGCAAGACCGAGCGCTTTACGGGGGCCGACCTCGAAGACCTCGTGCGCCGCGCGGGTCTTTCGGCGCTGCGGCGCGTGGGCGGGGAGGTCACACAGGTCTCTGCCGAGGATTTCGAGGCCGCGCTCAAGGATTCGCGTGCAACCGTCACCGAGGCGATGGAGTCCGAATACAAGAAAATGCGCGGCGAATTGAAGAAACGCGCGGCCGAAGTGCAGCCCATCGGCTTCCTGTCGCCCGACATGCTGACCCCGACGCGGGAAAAGAAACACGATTGATGTTCGGCTAATGTTCCACGTGAAACATTGGCACCGGCGGTGCGACTGACCCTTTCCAAAGGGAAGGCAAAGCCGCGCCAAACCCGGTCTGGCGGGGGTCGAACCGGGGGCTAGGCCGACCTAATGTGCCGCGTCCCAGCTGAGCCCGGTGCCGATATCCACGCCGAGCGGGACCGACAGTTCCACCGCAGGCAGCGCGGCCTCGGCCATTACCTGCCGGATGATCGGCGTTGCGGCCTCGACCCGCTCCTCCGGCAGCTCGAACACCAGTTCGTCGTGCACTTGCAGAAGCATCCGCACGTCATGCAGGCCGGCCTCGGCCAGCGCGGGGAGCATTCGCGCCATCGCGCGCTTGATGATGTCGGCGCTGGTGCCCTGGATCGGCGCATTGATCGCGGCGCGCTCCGACCCCTGCCGTTCGGCCTGGTTCTTCGAATTGATCCGCGGGAACCACGTCTTGCGGCCGAACAGCGTCTCGGAATAGCCCTTGGCGCGCACGCTCTCGAGCGTCTCGTGGATATAGCGCTGGATGCCGGGGAAGCGCTGGAAATAGGTGTCGATCATCGCCTGGGCTTCGTCGGGCTCAACCTCCAGCCTTGAGGCCAGCCCCCAGCGGCTGATGCCGTAGAGGATCGCGAAATTGATCGTCTTGGCCCGCGCGCGGGTATCGCGGGTGACTTCGCCGAACATCTCGGTCGCGGTGCGGGCGTGGATGTCCTCGCCGTGGGCGAAAGCCTGTTTCAGCGTATCGACATCGGCCATGTGCGCGGCGAGGCGCAGCTCGATCTGCGAATAGTCCGCCGCGAGCAGGACATTGCCCGGCTCGGGTACGAAGGCCTCGCGGATCTGGCGACCGATCGGCGTGCGCACCGGGATGTTCTGGAGGTTCGGATCGGTCGAACTCAATCGTCCGGTCTGCGCACCGACCAGCGAATAGCTGGTGTGCACCCGCCCGGTATCCGGGTTGATCGCCGCCTGAAGCGCATCGGTATAGGTCGATTTGAGTTTCGAGAGCTGACGCCATTCGAGCACCAGCTTGGCAATCGGCGCGCCTTCGCCTGCAAGCCGTTCGAGCACCGAGACATCGGTCGAATATTGCCCGCTCTTGCCCTTCTTCCCGCCCTTGTAACCCAGTTTGTCGAACAGGATCTCGCCCAGCTGCTTGGGGCTGCCGACAGTGAATTCCTGTCCGGCAGCGGCGTGGACTTCCCCTTCGAGCCGTCCGATCTCGACGGCGAATTCCTCCGACAGCTTCGCCAGCCGCGCACGATCGACGCGGATACCCTCGCGCTCCATGCGGGCGACCACGGGGATCAGAGGGCGGTCGACCCGCTCGTAGATGCGCGTTCCCCCTTCCTCGGCAAGGCGCGGCTTGAGCACACGGTAGAGCCGCAAGGTCACATCCGCATCCTCGGCGGCGTAGCGGGTGGCATCCTCCAGCGGCACCTCGGCAAAGGAAATCGCCTTCTTGCCGGTGCCGCATACGTCCTTGAAGGCGATGGGGGTGTGGCCGAGATGGCGCTGGCTGAGTTCGTCCATCCCGTGGCCGCCCCCCATGCCATCTTCACCGCGCCCGGCATCAAGATCGAAGCTGATCACCATCGTATCCTCGATGGGGGCCACGGCGATCCCTTCGCGCGCCAGCACGTTGAGGTCATACTTGCCGTTCTGGAACACCTTGAGGACGGCATCATCCTCCAGCAGCGGCTTGAGCGCGGCAAGCGCCGCCGCCTTGTCCACCTGCTCGGGCTTCTGGGCGAACATGTCGTTCCCGCCGTGCGCCAGCGGGATATAGCAGGCATCATTGGGTGCAAGCGCGAGGCTGACCCCGACGAGATCGGCCTGCATCGCATCGAGCGAGGTGGTCTCGGTATCGACCGCCACCACTTGCGCGGCGCGGGCGCGGGCGATCCATTCTTCCAGCGCGTCCAGCGTCTGGACGGTCGCATAGGCGGCGTGATCGATGCGCGGCATTTCGGGCAGCGGCTGGCGGTTGGCGCTGTCGTCCCCTGCGCGGTTTGCTCCGGGCTTGTCGGCCTTGGGCGGGTTGAGATCGGTCTTGCGCGCGGGGCTGCCATTGCCGGTCTCGAGCCGTTTCAGCAGCGAGGTAAAGCCGTGCTTTTCGAGGAAGGCGGCAAGCGGTCCGGGCGGGACGGGGCCGAGCTTCATCTCCTCCAGCGGCTGCGGCAGGTCGCAGTCCTCCTTGAGCGTCACGAGAATTTTCGACAGCTCGGCATCGCCGCGCCCTTCGATCAGGCGCTCCTTCAGCTTGGACGGCTTCATCTCCGGCGCCGCATCGAGCGCGGCGGTGAGCGAGCCGTGTTCGGCGATCAGCTTGGAAGCGGTCTTGGGCCCGATCCCGAAAATGCCCGGCACATTGTCCACGCTGTCGCCCATCAGCGCCAGCACATCGCCGACTAGTTCGGGGCCGACGCCGAACTTTTCCTCGACTTCCGGAAGCCAGATGCGCTGGTTCTTCATTGTGTCGAGCATGTCGATGCGTGCCGGGCCGTTCGGGCCGTCCACCTCGCTGATGAGCTGCATCAGGTCCTTGTCGGACGAGACGATGGTCACGTCCCAGCCCTGGCGCTGCGCTTCGCGGGCATAGGTCGCGATCAGGTCATCGGCCTCCAGCCCTTCGACCTCGATGCAGGGCAGGCTGAAGGCGCGGGTCGCATCGCGGATCAGCGGGAATTGCGGGACGAGGTCTTCGGGCGGTTCGGGCCGGTTGGCCTTGTATTGATCGTAGATCTCGTTGCGGAAAGACACGCCGCTGGCGTCGAGAATCACCGCAAGATGTGTCGGCCCGTCGGCCTCGTCGAGATCGGCGGCGAGCTTCCACAGCATGGTGGTATAGCCATACACCGCTCCGACCGGCGTGCCCTGCGGATCGGTCAGCGGTGGCAGCCTGTGATAGGCGCGGAAGATGTATGAGGATCCGTCGACGAGGTAGAGATGCTGTTTCGGTTCGGCCATGCCGCCTGCTAGCATCCGCCAGCGCGGCGCGGTAGCCGCTTTGACGGCGCGATGACCGGCGCGCGTCCGCGACGGGCCGCCGCAAATGCCGGACGAAATGTGGCGGAAAAGTGGCGAGATTGGGGCTGGAATGCCTTAATTGGCTTGCGCTGCCGCAATCTTGCCACTATTTCCCGATCCGGACCCGGGGGTCAGATACCGGTTTCGCCGCGCTTCCTTAAGGAACGCGGGACAATCGCTGAAAAAGGATTTCATCACTATGCGTAAGATCGTTCTGGCTGCTGCCATCGCCACCTCGGCTCTCGGCCTCGCCGCTTGCTCGGGCGAAACCGCCACCGAAACCGAAGAAGCTGTCGACGCGATGGCTGCCGACGCCGAAGCCAATGCTGACGCCGCCGCCGAAGGCGCCGAAGCCGCCGCTGACGCCGCCGCTGAAGGTGCCGAAGACGCTGCTGCCGCTGCTGCCGACGCCGCCGCTGAAGGCGCTGACGCCGTTGCTGACGCCGCCGCTGACGTGGCTGCCGCTGCCGAGAAGGCTGCCGAGTAATTCGGATCTGATCGCACTGCTGAGGCAGTGATGGTCAAACAGGAAGGGCGGTGCCGCAAGGCGCCGCCCTTTCCTTTTGCGTCATGTGTGGTCCTGAACCTTGCGGTGCGGGTTCAGCCGCCGTTGCCGTAGGGGGCGCTGGCCCAGTTGCGCGCCGGATCGCGCTGCTGGGCGCGCACGGCGAAACCGTCATACAGCGCGCGGGCAATGGCCGCGATGCGCTCCTCGCGGGCAAGACGGGTGCCTTGCCCCGTCACGTAAATCGCTACCGCAATCGCCCGGCCATCAGGCGATTCGATGATGCCGATATCGCTTGAGGTGTTGCTGAGCGAGCCGGTCTTGTGGCTTACCCGGGCCTCTTCCGGCATGTGCGCGACGATCCGGCGCTTGCCGGTCACGGTGCGGCTCATCGCGCCCAGCAGCACGCGGCGGCTTTCGTCGGACAGGAACTCGCCGCGATAGAGCCCGGCCAGCAGCCGCACCATGGCGCGCGGGGTGGCGGCATCGCGCGGGTCGATATGGATGGCCGGATTGTGCTCGCCGTCATCGCGCACCAGCGTGGCGATATCGCGGTTGATGCTGAATTGCTCGATGCCCTGGGAGTGCACCCAGTCGGTCACCACGCCCGGCCCGCCGACCGCGGCCAGCAGCGCGTCGGTCGCCGGATTGGACGAGCGGGTGATCATGATCTCGATCAGGTCGATCGCGGGCATGTACTGCCCCTGTCGCACCGGCGCGCGGGCCGAGGAGAACTTGGCCGAACGGACCGGGAGCAACAGCGGGAATTCCGAAGTCAGCGAATAGCGCCCCTTCTCCACCATCTCGAGATAGGTCGCCGCGACCGCGATCTTGCTGGTCGAGGCCATCGGGAACAGCTGGTCGCCCAGCACCATCACTTCCTCGCCCGTGGCAAGGTCGATCGCGGCCACGCCGATCCGCCCGCGCGACGGTTCGGCCAGCTCGGCAATGCGCTGTTCGAAGCTCGATGCATAGATCGCCTCGAAGGTCTGCGGCTTGCGGACCTCGGTGCCAAAGGCCTCGTCGAAGCGCGACTGCAATTCCTGCGTCTGCGCCGCGGCGGGTGCGGCAAGGACTGCGCACAGCCCGGCGAGGCCGGTGACAAGGCCGGTAACGAGGGCGGAAAGGCGGGTGCGTGCCATGGCCTGAAGTTACTCCTTCACGGTTGCGGGCGACTTAACGCTCACCCTACGCACGCCCGATTCGTCGCGGCAAGACTTCATTTCGCCGTCTGCGACGAAAGGTGCGCATGGCACGACCGGGCCGACTCGGCATCCTCGCCATCCATGGTGCGTCAATGCGGCTGCTCGGATTGCGTTGCCGGTTGGTCGAAATTGGGCCGGAGGCACCATTCCTCCCCTTGACTGGCGTGCCTGCGGCGGCAGTCTGCCTGTCTATCATCCGGTTAGAAGGGACATCATGACCAACGCATCCGCCTTGCGCGCCTCTGGCGCTTTCCTGTCCGTATTGCTGCTTTCCGCCTCCGGCATTGCCATGGCCCAGAGCGTGCCGATCATCCAGCCGGGCGCGCCGGGGCAGGACAGCCGCACGCTTACCGCCGAGGAAGCGACCAAACTCGCCGCGACAAGCTATGCCCCGGCCGACGTGACCTTCATGCAGCACATGATCGTCCACCACCAGCAGGCGGTGGAAATGGCGGTGCTGGTCAAGGACCGTACCAATACCGAGGAAATCGTCGACATCGCCGGACGCATCGAATCGAGCCAGGCCGATGAAATCGCCTTCATGAAGAGCTGGCTGGCCGAACGGGGGGAGCCGGCAGAAGACCCGAAGATGAAGGGTCACGGCGCGCATATGCATCACATGATGGCCGGAATGGCGAGTCCCGATCAGATGAAGGCACTTGCGCAGGCCAAGGGGGTTGAGTTCGATCGCCAGTTCCTCACCCTGATGATCGCCCACCACGAAGGCGCGCTGGACATGGTGAAGGAGCTGCTGCGCCAGCCCGGCACCGCGGCCGATCCGGTGCTCTACCGCTTCGTCGGCGATATCGAGAACGAGCAGACCGGCGAGATCGAGCGCATGGACGTGCTGCTGGCCGGCCTTTCGGAAGATCCGCGCGCGGGACTGGCTGCGGGCTTCGACAATGCCGGTGAGGCGATCTTCAATCTCACGAAGGTCGCCAGCCTGCGCAAGCCTGCAGGTTTCTTCAATCCCGACAATCCCGCCGATCTTCGTCCGCCGGTCCCGCCGCGCGAGGATGAAAAAAAGAAGGACGAAAAGGCCAAGGCCGACGTCAAGGCCGAAGCCAAGCCCGAAGCTGAAGCCGCCCCTGAAGCAGAGGGCGCCGAAAGCGAAACGCCCGAGCGCGGCGAGGAAGAAAGCCTCACCCAGTTCGCCGAGCGCTCGCCCCTGCTCGACTTCGCCAATACCGACATGGCGTTCTTCGACGATGTGCTTGTGGCCGGCAGCTATCACGGCTTCAACATCTACAAGCTGGGCGCGGACGGCGTGCCCAACCTGATGAGCTCGGTCGTGTGTCCGGGCGGGCAAGGCGATGTCTCGGTGGTCGGCAATATCCTCGTGATGAGCGTCGAGCAGACCCGCGGGCGCGTGGACTGCGGATTGCAGGGCGTTGACGGCAAGGTCAGCGAGGACCGCTTCCGGGGCTTGCGCATCTTCGACATTTCCGACCTGACGCGCCCGCGCCAGGTCGGCGGGGTGCAGACCTGCCGGGGCAGCCACACCCATTCGATCGTCAGCGCCGATGACACACGCATCATCGTCTACAATTCCGGCACCGCAGGCATCCGCGAGGAAGAGGAGCTCGCGGGGTGCATCGGCGAAATTCCGGGCGACACCCGCACCGCGCTGTTCTCGGTCGACGTGATCGAGATCCCAGTCTCCGATCCCTCCAAGGCGCGCATCGTCAAGAGCCCGCGCGTCTTCGCCGACACCGAGACGGGCGAGATCGCCGGTCTGTGGCGCGGCGGCGATCATGGCGAGGGCACGCAGCGCACCGCCACGACCGATCACTGCCACGACATCACCGTGTTCCCGTCCAAGGGCATCGCGGCGGGCGCCTGTTCGGGCAACGGCATCCTGTTCGACATCCGCGATCCGCTGAACCCGAAGCGTATCGACGCGGTGACCGACACGACCTTTGCCTACTGGCACTCGGCCACCTTCAACAATGACGGCACCAAGGTGATCTTCACCGACGAATGGGGCGGCGGCGGGCGGCCGCGCTGCAAGGCCTCCGACCCCAAGACCTGGGGCGCCAACGCGGTGTATGATGTGGTCGACGGCAAGCTGAAGTTCCGTGCGCACTACAAGCTGCCCGGGCCGCAGAGCGACATGGAGAACTGCGTCGCCCACAATGGTTCGATCATTCCGGTGCCGGGCCGCGACCTGTTCGCGCAAGCCTGGTATCAGGGCGGGCTATCGGTGATGGACTTCACCGACAGCGACAACCCCAGGGAAATCGCCTTCTTCGATCGCGGGCCGATTGACGACAAGCAGCTGGTGCTTGGCGGTTACTGGTCGGTCTACTGGTACAGGGGCCACATCTACGGGACCGAGATCACCCGCGGGATCGACGTGTTCAAGCTCGAACCGAGCGAGTTCCTGACCGAGGCCGAGATCGCGGCAGCAGGCGCGGCGCGGTATGAGGGCGGTCGGTTCAACCCGCAGACCCAGACCGAGGTGACCTGGGACAGCGCCGCGATCGAAGCCGCCGAAGCGAGCCGCAAGGGCGGATAACCGGGGCGGGGGGGCTGCGCCCTCCCGCGTCTTGCCGGGGATAGAGGCTTAGTGGCCGGTGGCCGCGTAGGCTGTGCGCAGCCCTTCGAGCGGGCCGTCGAAAATCGGCTCTCCGTTCCTGTCGTAGCGCGGCAGGAAGGCGAGGTCGCCCGCATCATCCAGTTCGATGAACAGCTTCTTGCGCCGGAAATCGCGGCGCGCTCCGACGAATACTGCCTCAAGCCGCGGCTTGCCGCGCACCACGACGCGGCGATTGCGGAACATGGTGCGAAGGGTGGCAAGCGTGGGTTTGGTAAGGTTGCGCCTGCGGTCACGCTCGACCACAATCCCGCCATTGCGTTCCGACTCGGCCTGCATCGCGGCCTGTTCCTGCGGGGTCGGCACGTTCAGCAGGTTGAAGAAGGTCGCCTCATCCATCTCGATCACAATGATGTTCGGTTCGGTGAGCGGTTGCAGGCTCAGCGGGGTCTGCGATCCGGCGCGCGGGCCGAAAAGTGCATCGGGAATGTCGGAATGCAGCATGTATTTGCCATTCCACATCGAGACATCGGCAACGTCGATGATCCCGGCGATATCCTGATCGCCGCCACGCCCTTCCTTGCGGGCGCTGCGCAGCAGGTCGCGCGGCCCCTTGCAGCCCGGCGCGCAGATCATCCGGAGACTTTCGAGATAAGCTTCGCGCGTTTCCGCGGCGGCCGGAAGCGAAACGGGCAATGCCGCCACCATCGCGCCGGCGAGCAAGAATGGCCACCTTTGCAGGATACGCCTGTGCACCTCACCTCTCCTTTGGAGCAGGCGTAATTCCCGGAAGCTGAACCGTCGCTTAAGAGTAAGCCAGTGCGATCAGGATGTTATGCGGCTGAGCCCGCGAAACCCCGGCGCGCTAGCCCGTCCAGTCTTCGCCCAGCGCGTCGGCCACCACGGCGGCGCGCAAGCGCTCAATGCCCATGCCCTTTTCCGCGCTGGTCTGGTGGATTTCCGGGTGCGCGGCGACATGCTTGCGCGCTTCGGCAATGGTGCGTTCGGTCACGGCGGCGAGTTCGCTGGCCTTGATCTTGTCGGTCTTGGTCAGCACGATGCGGTAGCCGACGGCGGCTTCATCGAGCATCTTCATCATCGCCCGGTCGACCTCTTTCAGCCCGTGGCGGCTGTCGACCAGCACCAGCGTGCGCGAAAGCACCTGCCGCCCGCGCAGGTAGGAATTGACCAGCGCCTTCCACTTCTCGACCACCTTCAGCGGGGCCTTGGCAAAGCCGTAGCCGGGCATGTCGACCAACCGGAACAGCGGCAGCGCACCGTCCTCCACGCTCTCGTCCCTTGGCCTGCCCACATCGAAGAAATTCAGTTCCTGCGTGCGCCCCGGCGTGACCGAGGCGCGGGCAATCGCCTTGCGGCCCGTAAGCGCGTTGAGCAGCGATGACTTGCCGACGTTCGAGCGCCCGCAGAAGGCAATCTCCGGCACCACCGGATCGGGCAGGAATTTGAGCTGCGGGGCGGACAGCAGGAAGTCCACCGGCCCGGAAAACAGCTTCGATGCCGCTTCCTCGAGCGCGGCCTGGTCTTCCGGATCGCTCACGCGCCTAACCCTTCGCTGCCTTTTCCTTCGCCGCCGCGGCTCTCAGCTGCGGGTGCTTGGAATAGAGATAGCTCTGCTGCGCCAGCGTGAGGATGTTCGAGGTCACCCAGTAAAGCAGCAGGCCGGCGGCAAAGGGCGCCATCACGAACATCAGGATCCACGGCATGATCGCGAACATCTGCTGCTGCACCGGGTCCATCGCCGTGGGGTTGAGCTTGAAGGTCAGCCACATTGTCACGCCGAGCAGGATCGCCAGCGGACCGATGGCAAGGAAGCCCGGCACATCGTAAGGCAGCATCCCGAACAGGTTGAGGATATGCGCCGGATCGGGGGCGGAAAGGTCGCGGATCCAGGCGAAGAACGGCTCGTGACGCATCTCGATCGCCAGCACCAGCACCTTGTAGAGCGCGAAGAAGATCGGGATCTGCAGCACGAGCGGCAGACAGCCCGCCAGCGGGTTCACCTTCTCGTCCTTGTAGAGCTTCATGATCTCCTGCTGCTGGCGCTGCTTGTCGTCCTTGAAGCGTTCCTGGATCTCCTTCATCTTCGGCTGGATGGCCTTCATCGCGGCCATGCTGGCGAACTGCTTCTGCGCAATCGGGAACATGGCCCCGCGGATGATCACGGTGAGCAGGATGATCGCCACACCGAAATTGCCGACCAGACCGTTGAGCGTGCGCAGCAGCCACAGGATCGGCTTTTCGATGATCTCGAACCAGCCCCAGCTGATGGCCTTGCCGAAATAGGTGATGCCGCTGTCCTCGTAACTGTCGAGGATCTCGCTATCCTTGGCCCCGGCATAGAGGCGGGTCTGCTGGCTCAGGCTGCCTGCCGTCGGGACGGTCTGCGCGGCGTAGATGAGATCGGAACGGAACAGGCTGTCGCCAAGCGAACGGAAGCCGGCGCTGTCCGTCTCGCCCTTTCCGGGCACCAGCGCGGAAAGCCAGTACTGGTCGGTAAAGCCAAGCCAGCTGGCCGCGCCTTCGGGCTTTTCGCCGCCCAGCTCGGCCAGTTCCTCGTAGGAATGCGGGTCCCACAGCGTCCCGCCGAACACCCCGACCGGGCCGGCATGGGCCACGAACTGGTCGGGCGTCGCGTTGCGGTCGGTGCGCTTGATCAGCGCGAAGGGCTGGATGATGGCCGCCGCCGGGCTGCCATTGGTGGCGCTCTGCTCGGCGGTGATCATGTAATCCTTGTCCACCGAAAGGCGGATCGCATAGCTGACGCCGTCGGCATCGGTGCGGGTGAGGGTGACAGGGGTCTCGGGCGTGAGCTTCGCGCCGTCAGCCTGCCAGCGCGCGGTCGAGGGCTGACGCACCCCGCCGGTGACAAAGCCGAATTCGGCGAAATACTGGTCCGGGGTGCCTTCCGGCGCGAACAGGCGCACCGGACCGGAATCCTTCTTCACCGTCTGGCGGTAGTCCTTCAGCACCACGTCGTCGATCCGTGCGCCGACAAGATTGATCGAGCCGGCAATGCGCGGGGTGTCGATTACGACCCGGTCAGGGCTGGCGAGCGCATCGTTCAGCTTGATGACCTGCATCTTCCCGGCATCCGCGCCGAGATCGGATGCACCCTTTGGGGTGCCGGGCGCGTCCGCCGCGCTGGTCTGCGACACAGGCTCAGCTGCATCCATCGGCGCGCTGATCGAAGCTTCGGGATAGAAAAACCGCATGCCCAGATCCCAGCCGAGAATGAGCAGGCCGGAAAGCACGACAGCGAGAAGAAAATTGCGATTGTCCAAGATCAAGCCCCGAAAGAATGCGATGTTAGCTGTGTTATGGGGTTAAGACGGTCCCGTTTAAACCCCTCAGGGAACCGGGTCATGCCCGTGTCCGCCCCAAGGGTGGCAGCGCATTAGCCGCTTCGTGGCCATCCATCCACCCTTGATGGCACCATACTTGCCGATCGCCTCGATGGCATATTGGCTGCACGACGGGGAATAACGGCAGGTTGGCGGCAGGAGGCGCGACGGGCCGATCTGCCAGAACCGCGCGATGAGGATGAGAAGATGCTTCATTTGCGCCGGCCCCCGCGCCGGTCGCCCTTGCGGGGACGGCGGCCGCCGGCCGGATCGCCGCGCCCCTCGCGCGCCCGTTCGAGCGCCTTGGCGAGCTCCTCGCTCATCAGGTGAAAGTCGCGCTCCACCCCGCCCGCACGCCCGATCAGCACGTGATCGTGATCGGGCAGGCCGTGTTGGGGCAATGCGGCGCGCAGCAATTCGCGAAAGCGCCGCTTCATGCGGTTGCGCACCACCGCATTGCCGATCTTCTTGGTCACAGTGATCCCGTAGCGCATGCCTTGCCCGTCGTTCGGACGGGTCAGCAGCACAAACCCGGCGCGCGCGTTGCGCAGGCCCGCATTGGCGGCAAGAAAATCCGCGCGCTTGGTCAGGACGGAGATCATGATGATGTCGCCAATAGGCCATCAGGTGAGGCGACGAAAGTCAACGGGCTCCCAGAGGGAGCCCGCAAGCGCGAACGCGCGTCGCGGCCTTTGCCGCGGAAGCCAAGCGGGCCGGACGGCCCGCGCCCGGCGCCTGAGGGCGCCAGAAAGTTAAGCGCAGAGCTTCTTGCGGCCGCGGGCGCGGCGGGCGCGAAGCACCTTGCGGCCACCGGGGGTCGCCTTGCGCGCGAAGAAACCGTGGCGACGGGCGCGCACGAGATTGCTGGGCTGGAAGGTACGCTTCATATCATCCTCGAAAAGCTGGAGCCGGCAGTCCGGCACGCGGCCACCGTGAAGGCAGCCGGGGTCAGGCAGGCGCGCTTATGGGAAAGCCTTTCACGAGTCAAGCAGCGCCAGCGGGGCAACGCCGGGATCGGCGTCGGGATCGGCATAGGCGAGACAGGGCGGGGCGGCACGCCATGCGTCCGCCAGTGCAATCACAAACGAGGCCTGCACGCGCGCTCCCAGCGCATTTGTGCCAGCCGAGGCTGTCAGCAGCGCCGGTATGGGAAGCGTCGGGAGCGTGCGGCTGCGCCCGAAATCTACGACGCCAGCATCAGGAGCGATCCAGCGCGTCATCTCGCTACCCCTAAGCCACAGCGCCGCAGCGTGGGGCACCGAATTGGTCATGGCGTAGAAGGCGCGCGCCTCGTCCTCGGTCATGCCCATTTCGGCGTAATAATCGAGATAGAGACGGTTTTCCGGCGCATCCGGGGCAAAGTCGGCAGGCTCCCGCCCGGCCTCGTCGCGCCAGGAATGGACTGCGAACAGCGCGCCCGGGTCCATGCTGCGGCGGGTTCCGGCAAGGAACAGCTCCACCGCGCCCGACCGCGCCGAGCCGCCCTGCGGCACATGGGTCGCCAGCCCGGCGGCGCGGATCGCCCGGCCGACCGCGAGGTTGGCAAGGTCATTGCTGGTACCGGGCGCATCGAGAAACTCGATCATTTCCAGATCGGGATAGGCCGCCAGCATCGCGGCAAAGTCGGACGGGCTGCCCGCATCGGTCGAACCGACCAGCGCGGCGCGCTTGCCGTCGAGCACGCGGAACGGGCCGTATTGTGCCAGTCGTTGCCCCCCTCCGACGATGCGCGAAGGACGGGCGATGAAGCGCACCGGCTCCTCGATCACGGTTTCGGTGATCGTCGCACCGCCAGCGCGGGTCACCAAGGTCGTGACGGTCTGGCCTGCGGCAGGAACGATAGCAGCGCGGGTCTCTTCCACCCGCACCCACTCGCCGGTGGCCGGATCCCATTCCTCGACCCAGCTGACGCTCGCCACCACCCGCGCCCCCGACTGCGCCAGAACGGGCGCGGCGGGCAGCAGCAGCGCGAAGGCGGCAAGCAGAAAGGCAAGGGCGCGGTTCATGCCCGCGACAATCGCCCGTGGCGCCTTCCGATTTTGCCAAGATTTATCCTTTAGAAAACCCTTAGCGTCCCTCCCAAGGTGCTCGACAAGTCTCTCTTAAGCCTGCACAATCACGGGTCAGAGGCGGGCTGGGGGGTGCAGATGGTCGCGCTGGTAAGGACGGTTGCCTATCTCGGGCTCGAGGCGCGCGGTGTCGAGGTACAGTGCCAGGTCGCGCCCGGAATGCCGAAATTCACCGTCGTCGGCCTGCCCGACAAGGCGGTAAGCGAAAGCCGCGAGCGGGTGCAGGCAGCGCTGGCCGCGATGGGCCTTGCCTTGCCGCCCAAGCGGATCACGGTGAACCTCTCGCCTGCCGACCTGCCCAAGGACGGGTCGCATTACGACCTGCCGATCGCGCTTGCGCTGCTGGCGGCGATGGGGGTGACCGACGCCGAGCAGCTGGAGGACTGGATTGCGGTGGGCGAGTTGGCGCTCGACGGACGCATTGTCGCCAGCCCCGGCGTGCTGATCGCCGCGCTTCATGCCAGCGAGGCGGGGACGGGCCTGATCTGCCCTGCCGAGCAGGGGCCCGAGGCGCGCTGGGCGAGCGGGGTGCCGGTGCTCGCCCCGCGCGATCTGGTGAGCCTGCTGGGGCACCTCAAGGGCAGCCTCGTTCTGGAGCAGCCGCAGCGCGGTGCGGTGGCCGATGCGGCCGGCGGCAACGACCTTCGCCAGGTCAAGGGGCAGGAGACCGCCAAGCGCGCGCTCGAGATCGCGGCGGCCGGCGGCCACAATCTGCTGATGGTCGGCCCGCCGGGATCGGGCAAGAGCCTGATGGCAAGCTGCCTGCCCGGCATCCTGCCCGACCTGACCCCCGCCGAGGCGCTCGAGGTGTCGATGGTGCAATCGGTCGCGGGGACACTGGAAGCAGGGCGCATCAGCCGCGCCCGCCCGTTCCGCGCGCCGCACCATTCGGCCAGCATGGCCGCGCTCACTGGCGGCGGGCTGAAGGTGCGCCCGGGCGAGGTCAGTCTCGCGCATCTGGGCGTGCTGTTCCTCGACGAACTGCCCGAATTCCAGCGCCCGGTGCTCGATTCGTTGCGCCAGCCGCTGGAGACCGGGCAGGTCGATGTCGCCCGCGCCAATGCCCATGTCACCTTCCCAGCACGGGTGCAGCTGATCGCCGCGATGAACCCCTGCCGCTGCGGATATGCAGGCGATCCGGCGAGGAACTGCAACAAGTATCCGCGCTGCGTGGGCGATTATCAGGCGCGGCTTTCGGGCCCGCTGCTCGACCGGATCGACCTGCATGTGCACGTCGGCGCGGTCAGCGCGATGGACATGGCGCTGCCTCCGCCGGCAGAGGGCAGCGCCGAGGTGGCTGCCCGCGTCGCCGTCGCCCGTTCCTGCCAGACCGCGCGGGGCGTGCGCTCCAACGCCGAGCTTGAGGGCGAGGCGCTTGAAGCCTTCGCCACGCCCGACGAGGCCGGACGCAAGTTGCTGATGCAGGCGGCCGAGAAGTTGCGCCTGTCGGCGCGCGGCTACACCCGGATGCTGCGCGTCGCGCGCACGATCGCCGACCTCGCCCGCGCCGAAACCGTGGGCCGCGCACATATTGCCGAGGCGCTATCCTATCGCCTGATGACGGGTTAAGAGGGCGCGCAAGGCCGCGCACCCCCTCCCACCGAACGCGGCCGAAGCAAGGGCGCGCGTGGCGATTTCCGAGGATCCTTCAGAACTGGTGGCAGGCCGCCCCGGCGCGCGCTGGGACGGGCGGTCGCGCCAGCGCTGGGCCAGCCTTGCGATCGCGCTGGTCATCGAGGCGCTGATCGTGGCGCTGCTGTTCACCTTGGGTGCGCGCATCGCGGGGGTCGAGGAGGGGGCTGAAACCGTCACCGAATTCGCCGCGGTCGATTTCGCACCCGAAGCCGAGCCGGAACCCGAACAGCCTGCCGAAGCTGCGCCTGATAGCGCCACGCCCCCGGTCGAGCCGCAGCCCGAACAGCCAGTCCAGCCCGATTTGCCCGAGCCGGTCCGTCCGCCGCCGCCCCTGGTGTCGAACCCGACCCCTGCTCCGCCTCCGCCTGCGCCGCCACCGGTGGAGCAGCCCGCCCCGCGCCCTTCGCCGACCATCGGCGCGCGCATCAATCCGGGCCGCACCTATGGCCCCGCCGACACCGGCCCGCCGCGCACGAGTATGGACAGCGAGCGGGTCGGGACCGCGCCCAATGGCGAGCCGCTGTATGCCGCGCGCTGGTATCGCGAGCCCACGCGGCAGGAGCTGGCGGGTTATCTCTCCACCGCCGCTGGTCCGGGCTACGCGCTGATCGCCTGCAAGACCGTTGAAGGCTATTACGTCGAGGACTGCGAATTGCTCTCCGAGTTTCCGCCGCGCTCGCAGATCGGCCGTGCGGTGATGGCCGCGGCGTGGCAATTCCGGGTCCGTCCGGCACGGATCGGCGGGCGCGAACAGTTCGGCAGCTGGGTACGGATCAGGATCGACTACCTGCAGAGCCGCAGCCCGCGCTAAGCTTTCAGGTGTTCGCGCACCACGGCGATGAAATCCGGGCCCCAGGTCTCCAGCTTCCTGGCGCCGACACCGGAAATCGTGCCCAGTTCGGCGAGCGTTTCGGGACACTGGTGCGCCATGTCGCGCAGCACCGAGTCATGGAAGATGACATAGGCCGGCACACCCTGTTCGGCAGCGAGTGCCTTTCGTTTGGCGCGCAGCGCCTCGAACAGCGGATTGCCGACCGGGTTCGGCGCGCCGGCTTCATTGCGCCCACGCCTGCTGCGGCGCTCGCGCCTTTGCGGCGGCTCGGTCATCGTCACGCCGACTTCCCCCCTCAACACCGCGCGCGCATCCGGTCCCAGCATCAGCCCGCCATGCTCGGTCGCCGCGAGGACGCCGCGTGCTACCAGCGTCCGGGCGAGCGGGCGCAGCAGGGCGGCTTCCGTCCTCCCGACGATTCCGAACACGGAGAGCGCATCATGCCCGCGACCGGTCACGCGCTCGTCGCTTCGGCCGGTCAGCACCTTCTCGACATGGCCGATCCCGAAGCTCTGTCCCGTGCGATAGACTGCCGAGAGGAGCTTCCTTGCCAGCTCGCTGGCGTCGATCACCTGCGGCGGGGTTTCGCAATTGTCGCAATTGCCGCAGGCCTCGGGCGGCTGTTCGCCGAAATGCCCGAGCAGGATCGCCCGGCGGCAGGTCGGTGCCTCGACCAGCGCGGCGAGCGCATTGAGGCGCGCCTGTTCTGCGGCCAGGCGTTCGGGCTCGACTTCGGAAAGCCACTGCCGCGCGCGCGAAAAATCGCTCACCCCCCACAACAGATGCGCTTCGGCCGGATCGCCGTCGCGTCCCGCGCGCCCGGTTTCCTGGTAATAGGCCTCGATCGATTTGGGCAGGCCGGCGTGGATCACGAAGCGCACGTCGGGCTTGTCGATCCCCATGCCGAAAGCGATGGTGGCGACCATCACCATGTTTTCGGACGCGACGAATTCGGCCTGCACCCGCGCGCGGCGCTCCGGTTCTAGCCCGGCGTGGTAGAACGCTGCCTCGCGCCCCGAGCGGGCGATCTGGGCAGCGAGGTCTTCGGCTTGCTTGCGGCTGGGCGCGTAGACGATGCCCGCGCCCTCGAGCCGCCGGAGCAGGTCGACGATCTGGCGCGCGCCCGAATCCCTCGGCGTGATTGCGTAGCGGATGTTCGGGCGGTCAAACCCGGCGACGATCAGGCCGTCTTGGGGAATGCCGAGCTGCTTGAGGATGTCGGCCCGCGTCGCCTGGTCGGCGGTGGCGGTGAGCGCGAGACGCGGCACCTCCGGGAAGCGATCCAGCACCGGCCGCAGCATCCGGTAATCGGGGCGGAAATCATGCCCCCATTCGGAGACGCAATGCGCCTCGTCGATTGCGAACAGCGCGATCTCGATGCGTTCCAGCAGTTTCTGGAAGCCCGGCGTGGAAGCCCGTTCGGGCGCAACGTATAGGAGATCGAGCTCGCCCTCGCACAAGGCCCGCGCGGTGGCGGCGTTGTCGCTGTCGGCCGAGCTCATCGAGGCGGCGCGGATGCCCGCCGCGCCGGCCGAGCGGATCTGGTCGTGCATCAGCGCGATCAGTGGCGAGATGACGATGGCGGTGCCGGGCCGCGCAAGGGCGGGGATCTGGTAGCACAGGCTCTTGCCTGCCCCCGTCGGCATCAGCGCCAGCGTGTGCGCACCGCGCATCACCCGCGCGATCACCGTTTCCTGCTGGCCGCGAAAACCTGCATAGCCGAAGGTGCGGCGCAGGATTTCGCGACATTCGGAGAGTGCAGCAAGGCTCATGGCCGCGCCCTAGCCGATCGGGTGGGGCATGGGCACCCGCGCGCGGCGGGCTATCGACGGCTTATCCGGCGGCGGCCTGCTTGGTTGCCGCAAGATCGACCACGTCGCCTGTGCCCAGCCCTGCGCCGGGGGTAGCGATCGTCCCGTCGGCACGCTTGCCGAGGTCGGTCGGGCGGGTCAGCCACAGATCCTGCGGGCCAAGGATGCGGCCGTCATGCGCAAGGATCGAGACCGGACCGATCGGCAGGCGGTCACGTTCGTCGACCAGCACGGGATCCTCGATCACCTGCTCGCTGCCGTATTTCTGGCCCCATTGGCGCAGCGCCAGCATGGCGGGGAGCAGGTCGAGGCCCTTTTCGGTCAGGCGGTATTCGATCTTGCGCCGGTCATCGGCGCACGGCTCGCGCTTGAGGATGCCGTGTTCGACCAGCTTGGCGAGGCGGTTGGAGAGAATGTTGCGGGCGATTCCGAGCTCGCTCAGGAATTCCTCAAAATGCTTGAGGCCGTTGAAGCTCGCCCGCAGGATCATGAACGACCAGCGTTCACCCATCACTTCCAGCGCCTGCGGCAATCCGCATTCGATCAGGTCGCGCAGCGGTTCTCTCAAGTCGCCCATACCTACAGTCCCTTCCCCTTTCGGGGTGATGTGTAACCGCTTTTGCGGGCAGTCACAAAAAAATTTCAGTTTTCAGTTGCAACTCGAAACCTAGGGGATTAGGTAGCGAATAGCAACCGGTTTCGATTCGAAATGTTGCATTGCAAAATTCCGGGCAGACGTCCACAGGGCCAGGTGCCCAAGACCGCATAATGAAAGGAAAACCGCGATGACCAACACCCTCTCCGCTCCGCGCACCGGCAAGTTCGCCATTCTGGCTTCGGCCGTGCTGTACACCGCCATGACCTTCGGTGTCGCCACTTCGACCGCTCCTGCCAATGCTGCGGGCAATGCCTATTACTCCGCCCAGCTGGCTGCGCCGGCCGGCGATAGCCGTGTGGTCGCCGGCGGGGTTGCCTGGGCCTGCGAAGGCACGACCTGCGTCGCGGGCAAGACCAGCGCGCGCCCCCTGCGTGTGTGCCGCGGCCTCAACCGCAAGTTCGGCGAAGTGGCCAGCTTCACCGCCAATGGCGAGGAACTGCCGGCCGAGGAACTGGCCAAGTGCAACGGCTGATCACCCGCTGATATCCGATCCCCACCGCGCGGGTGCCTCTCCAGCCTGCGCGGGACTCCACAGCCCCCGGCGCGCGTTCCCCCAAGCGCGACCGGGGGTTTGTTTTTTGTGGCTACAACAGTCCGGCGTCGGCCAGTGCCGCTTCCAGTCCGGCGGCATCTGTGAAAAGGTGGGCGTTCCAGCCGCGCGCGCGGGCCGCTTCGATATTGGCCGGATTGTCGTCGGTGAAGAACAGCGCCGCGCCCTCGCGCCCGCTGCGCGTCTCGACGATCTCGTAGATGCGTGGCTCGGGCTTGGCGACCTTCTCCACGCCCGAGACGATGATCTCCGCGAAACGGTCGAAGATCGGCTGGGTCGGGCGGAAGGCTGCCCAGAACTCGTCTCCGAAATTGGTCAGGCAATAAAGCGGTACCCCGCGCGCGTGCAGGCGCTCGACAATCTCGTGTGTGCCATCCACCGGCCCGGGGACGGTCTCGTTGAAGCGGGTCGCATAGGCGCGGATATGGGCTTCGTATTGCGGGAACAGCGCGATCCGTTCCGGCACCATGTCTGCCAGCGCGCGGCCGCGGTCATGCTCGAAATGCCATTCCTCGGTGACGACATGGCCGAGGAACCATTCAAGCTCCTCGCGGTCGTCGATCAGTTTCTCGAACAGCGCAGCGAGCTGCCACTGGAACAGTACCCGCCCGACATCGAACACCACCGCCTGGCTCACACCGCTTGCTCCTCAAATGATTTCGGCCCGCACTCCGGCAAGGAGGCGGGCCGTCTGTTGCCACCGGCTGCCGCTTGCGGCAGCCGCACCGCGTATCAATCAGCCCTGGCGGGCCTTGAAGCGACGGTTGGTCTTGTTGATGACATAGGTCCGGCCGCGACGACGGATCACGCGGTTGTCGCGGTGGCGGCCCTTCAGCGACTTGAGGCTGTTGACGATCTTCATGGCGCTTGCTTCCAAATGCAAAGCGCGCCGGATCAGCCCCGACGCGCGGAAATTGAAGGGTGCCGTTAGCGGCACAGCCCTCTCGCGTCAATGCGAACCTGCCCTGATCAGGCGCGCAAATCGCTCAATTTTAGCTCCCACGCCAGCGCATGGGCGATGATCGTGTCGAGATCGGCATGGGCAGGCTCCCAGCCGAGCGTCTTGCGCAGACGCCGCGAATCGGAAATCAGCGAATCGGGATCGCCCGCGCGGCGTGCCTCCATCCGGCGGTCGAGCTTGCGGTTGGTGACCCGGTCGACCGCGTCGAGCACTTCGAGCACCGAAAACCCCCGGCCATAGCCGCAGTTCATCGTCAACGAACGCTGGGGCTCGGCAATCAGTGCCTCGAGCGTCAGCACGTGGGCGGCGGCCAGATCGCTCACATGTATGTAGTCGCGCACCCCCGTGCCGTCAGGCGTGGCATAGTCGGTCCCGAACACGCTGACCGATGAGCGCATGCCGAGCGCCGCCTCGATCGCCACCTTGATCAGATGGGTTGCCCCTGCGGTGGATTGTCCGCTGCGTGCGTGCGGATCGGCGCCCGCGACATTGAAATAGCGCAGAACGCCATAGTTGAGCGGGTGCGCGGCCGCGACGTCGGCAAGCATCTGCTCGGTCATCAGCTTCGACCAGCCATAGGGATTGATCGGACGCTGCGGCGTATCTTCGCTCACTGCGCCCACATCGGGAATGCCATAGGTCGCAGCGGTCGATGAAAACAGGAAATGCGGCACACCCGCCGTGACCGCCGCCGCGATCAGGACGCGGCTCTTGGCGGTGTTGTTGTGGTAATACTTGAGCGGATCGGAGACGCTTTCAGGCACGATGATCGATCCCGCGAAATGCATGATCGCGCGCGTGTCCTGTTCGGCGAAAATCCGTGCCAGCAGGTCGGCATCGGCGATGTCGCCTTCGTAAAGCGGCACGCCTTCGGGAACGGCAAAGCGGAAGCCCGTCGACAGGTTGTCGATCACCGCCACCGGCCACCCGGCGTCCTTGAGGGCCAGCACCGCATGGCTGCCGATATAGCCGGCGCCGCCGGTGACCAGAACGGAAGGCTTGTTGTATGGGCTCATGCGCCTGCCCAATATCAGGAAAGCGATGACAAAGCGTCAATATATCGCGCGCATATCGACACGCTGTCCATCTGCGGGAGCAGCGCCTATAACTCGGCCTGAGAAAGGAAACCTTGCCATGCGTCCTGTCCGCCTGCTTGCCCCTGCAACGCTTGTCGCCGCACTCGCCCTGTCGGGCTGTGCGACCAGCCCCTATACCGGGCCGGTCGAAGTCACGCGCTTCGTCGCGCCTGATCCTGCAGGACTGGGGCAGGGCACCATCGCGCTCTCTTTCCCGGACGAACTCGGCAATGCCGCCGCCCGCGCAGCCTTCACCTCTGCGGTGACCAAGGAGCTGACCCGGCTTGGCTACACTGTTGTGCCCGAAGGCGTCCCGGCAAGCCAGACTGCCGCTATCCGCACCAGCCGGAGCGGGATCGCCGCCGCCACCGATAATCGTCGCGGCCCGGTCAACGTCGGGGTTGGCGGGCAGACCGGCAGCTTCGGTTCCGGCCTCGGCATGGGAGTTGGCATCAATTTGGGGGGCGGGCGCGAAAGCCCCAGCGTGATGACCGATCTCGCCGTGCGCATCAGCCGCGATGACGGCACGACCCTGTGGGAAGGGCGCTCGCAGATCGCCACCGGGGTCAAGTCGCCCTATTCGCAGATCACCACCAGCGCGCAGACCCTCGCGGCGGGCTTGTTCAGGGACTTTCCGGGTGGAAATGGCGAGACCGTGACGATCAGCGTCAAGAAGCTTCAAGGAAACTGATGACCTCCCTCTTCATCGATGCCGCCTTCGACAGCGGCAATATCGACGTGCTGTCGATCGACGGGCGCACCGCGCGCCTCGCGATCCGCCGCGACAAGGATTCCGAATTCTTCCAGTGGTTCCACTTCCGCGTCGCTGCCAGCGCAGGCGAGGAAGTGGTGCTCAAGATCACCGGCCTCAACGCCAGCGCCTATCCGGGCGGATGGCCGGACTATGACGCCTGCGTCTCGGAAGACCGCGATTACTGGGCGCGCGCGGCCAGCAGCTTCGACAAGGACGAAGAAGGCGGCACGCTGACGATCCGCTACCTGCCCGCCTCGGACCTGTTCTGGTGCGCCTATTTCGCGCCCTTCTCGATGGAGCGGCACCACGATCTCGTGGCCGATGCGGCAAGTTGCGAGGGGGTGGACTATGTCCGGCTCGGGACCACGCTTGATGGCCAGCCGGTCGACTGCCTCGAAATGGGCGAAGGCACCACGCAGGTCTGGCTCTACGCCCGCCAGCACCCGGGCGAGACCCAGGCCGAATGGTGGATGGAAGGCGCGCTCGAATGCCTGACCGATCCCGCCGATCCGGTCGCGCGGGGTCTGCGCAAGCATTGCCGCATCCACATCGTGCCCAATTGCAATCCCGATGGCTCGCGGCGGGGGCATCTGAGGACCAATGCGGCCGGCACCAATCTCAACCGCGAATGGGCCGTGCCCACGCCCGAGAAATCGCCCGAAGTGCTGGCGATCCGCAACCGCATGGATCAGACCGGCGTCGATTTCGCGATGGATGTCCATGCCGACGAGGCGATTCCGGCGGTGTTCCTCGCCGGGTTCGAGGGCATCCCCTCATGGACCGAGGCGCAAGGCGAGGGATATTACCGCTACCAGCGCATCCTCGACCGGCGCACGCCCGATTTCCAGACGAAGCTCGGCTACCCGAAGGCGGCTGCGGGCAAGGCCAACCTGTCGATGAGCACCAACCAGCTCGCCGAACGCTTCGGCGCGGTCGCGATGACGCTGGAGATGCCATACAAGGACCTCGCCGACTTCCCCGAGCCCGAACAGGGTTTCTCGCCCGAACGCTGCAAACTGCTGGGCCGCGAATGTCTGGCCGCCCTGCTCGAATGGCTGGAGGGCGCGGCGCAATAGGCGCACCCGCTCCCTTTTCCGCCGGTAACGTGCTAGAAGCCGAGCCAATCAGGAAGAGGGGATGCGAATGGCTTGGCAAGGTGATTTTTCGGATCGGCGTGCGGTTCTGGCGAGTCTTGGCGCTGTGTCGCTCGGCATGATCTGGACTTCCTCCGCCGGAGCGCAAAGCCTCGGCGGGCTGCGGCTCGGCGGGCGGGGCAAGGGCGGCGGATTGTCGGCCCTTCTCGGTACGGCGACCGATTCCGCGCTCGACAAGCTGGCCCAGCCGGGGGCGTTTTACGGGGACGAGGAGGTGCGTATCGGCCTGCCGATCCCGGGTCTTTCGGGCGGGCGCGGACGTGGCGGCCTGGGCGGTCTGCTCGGCTCGGTGGTCGGGGCTGGCAGCCAGTTGGGCCTGCTCGACGGGCTGACGCGCGGGATCAACGATGCCGCAGGCGTCGCAGCCGGAGAGGCCAAGCCGATCTTCCGCGAGGCGATTGACGGCCTTTCCTTCAGCGATGCCCCCGACATCATCCGGCAGGATGACGGCGGCACGCAATATCTGCGGCGTTCGGCCGATGACCGGCTCCATTCCCGGCTCGAGCCGCTGATCGACAGCGCTCTGGGCGATGCCGGCATCCACCGCGAGGTCGACAAGCTGGGACAGCAGCACGCCTTCATCCGCGAAGCGGGCCTCAACCGCGAGAGCATCAACCGTTCGGTCACCGATCAGGGGCTGGACGGCATCTTTACCTATATCGGGCGCGAGGAACGGGATTTCCGCAAGAACCCGCTCGGCGGGTTGGGCAATTTGCTGGGCAACTAGCCTTCCAGATTGGACGGCCCGAAGGCATGGGGCAGCAGGGTCGAAAGCGGCACCTGGCGCACTTGTTCCTGACCGACGCACAGCACCAGCGGATCCGTGCCGCCGAGCGCTGCCACTTCGTTGAGAACCTGGCGGCAGCGGCCGCAGGGCGTGATCGGTTCGTCCCCGGCCTTCAGGCCGACCACCGCGACCGCAACCAATCCGCCGCGCCGCCCCGCTTCAAACGCCTTGGCGACCGCCACCGTCTCGGCGCACAGCGCGAGGCCGTAGCTTGCGTTCTCGACATTGCACCCCGTTATCACCGCGCCGTCATCGAACAGCAGCGCGGCGCCGACGGGGTAGTTGGAATAGGGCGCATAGGCCTTTTCCGCCGCGGCGTATGCGGCAGCGACCAGCGCGCTTTCGTGCTCGGCCACGAGGCTCATTTCTGCACCACCACCCATTCGATCGGCTCCTCGCTCGCGTCGGTCACCCGCGCGCTGTTGGCACTCCATAGCAACCATGGGCGCCCGGCATAATCGGGTTGTGCGCGATCACGTACAAGCCAGAGATCGCGGGTGATCATGGTCGCAATGCCATGCCGCTCCTCGAATTTCCGTCCCAGCTTGAGAATCGCAGGCTTTCCGCTGTGCATCTCGACCTGGTTGATCAGCGTCATCAACTCGCTTTCGACCGCTGCCTTGCTCACCTTCGGTCGGCAGTCATCCGCCAGTCGCACCAGCGCAATGGCCGGAGGAAGCAGCGCGGCATCGCGGGGAACCAGCCGGTTGAAGTCGTCTGATTGCAGGTCGGCGCGCTGGCAGGGATCGAAGGGATGCACGACCCCCACCTTGAGCCCTGCCGCGCGTGCCGCCTCGAGACGTTCGGCAAAGGCCGGATCGGGTGCACCGCCGGGTTCGGGCATGACGAGATAGACAAACGTGCCGCCTAGCGCGCGGATCGTCTCGAACCGCACCGGCGCTGTTCCGCTGCCTATCACTGCCCCTTGTTCGGGGTAGCGCGTCTCGTCCGGGTGCCATTCGCGCATATCCCACCAGAGCCACGCGGCAAAGGCGAGGGCTACCAGCGCCGCCAGCGCAAGCAGACGGAGCAACCAGCGGCGGGAGGCTTTGCGCCCCGCAGTTCGGCGACCCTTTGGCATGTGCCCTTCAACCCTTGATGTGCAGCACGCAGATCAGCGTGAACAGCCGCCGCGCGGTAGCGAAATCGGTCTCGACCTTGCCTTCGAGCCGTTCGAGCAGCAACTCGGCAGCGTTGTTGTGGATGCCGCGGCGGGCCATGTCGATCGTCTCGATCTCGGCCGGGGTCGCCTTGCGGATCGCCTGGTAATAGCTGTCGCAGATGGCGAAATATTCGCGGATCGGCCGACGGAAGCGGGCCATGCCGATCAGCAGGGTTTCGAGCAGCTGCCCGGCCTCGTCGCTGATGTCCATCGCCAGCCGCCCGTCATTGACCGACAGGTGAAGATGGTAGGGGCCTTTGGCTCCGCGCTCGGCGGCGCGCAGCGGCTTGAAGGTGTTTTCCTCGATCAGGTCATAGATCGCGACCCGGCGTTCCTGCTCGACATCGGCGTTGCGCCACAGGATCGTCGCCTCGTCCAGAGTGATCTGGGCGATGCGATAGGATCCCGAACCTCCGGGGGCGGGCGATGCGGGCAGGGAATCAGGTGGCAGGTCGGCCATGATCCTGCCTTCGCAGATGCAGGGGCCGCACTTCAAGCACTTCGACAAAATCTCCCCGCTATCCACAGCGCATGAAAAAAATATTGGCGCGTTTCGCCCTTGCGCCGGTCCAGCCGGGACGGGCATCAGAGCCTGATGGCCGAACCTGAAAAAGTTACCCCGATTAGCGCCGCCACTCCAGCGGCCGACCCTTTCTCGCACAAGCTCCCCGCGAATCTCGAAGCCGAAGCCGCGTTTCTGGGCGCGGTGCTGATCGATAACCGCGTGATCGAGGAACTTCAGGTGCCGGTGAGGCCCGAGCATTTCTTCGAGCCGCTCCACCAGCGCATCTACGAACGCGTGCTGGCGCTCATCAACCGCAACGCCACCGCCTCTCCAGTCACGCTGCGGCCCTATTTCGAGGCGGACGAGGCGCTCAAGGAGCTGGGCGGCACTTCCTATCTCGCGCAGCTCACGGCCAACGGCGCCGGCCTGCTCGCGCCGCGCGAATTGGCCCAGCAGATCTATGATCTCGCGCTGCTGCGCGAACTGGTGAGCGTCGGGCGCGATTTGGTTGAAGGCGCGCTCGACACCTCTGAAGATACCTCGCCGATGGAGCGTATCGCGCTGGCCGAGGCGGACCTGTTCCGGGTGGCCGAGGGCGCTGCAACAGGCCGCGAGGCAGCGACCTTCCGCGAAGCTGCTGTGCAGGCCATCCGCATGGCCGAGGCGGCCATGAATTCGGGCGGCGGATTGTCGGGCAAGACCACGGGTCTTGAAACCATCGACCGCAAGACTTCGGGCCTGCACAAGTCCGACCTTGTCATCCTCGCCGGACGTCCCGGCATGGGCAAGACTTCGCTTGCCACCAATATCGCGTTCAATTGCGCCGAAAAGCACCTCGAATGGCAGAGCGAGGGCGGCGACTTCAACTATGGCGCGCCGGTTGCCTTCTTCAGCCTCGAAATGAGCGCCGACCAGCTTGCCACCCGCATCCTGGCCGAACAGGCCGAGATCTCATCGGAAGCCCTGCGCAGCGGCAAGCTCAGCCGGGAGGATTTCCAGAAGCTCAGCTTCGCCAGCCAGCGGCTTGCCGAACTGCCGCTCTATATCGACGATACCCCCGCGCTTACCATTGCCGCGCTGCGCACCCGCGCGCGGCGGATGAAGCGGCGGCACGATATCGGCCTTATCATCGTCGACTACCTGCAGCTGCTGCAGGGTTCCGGCCGTGCCAACGACAACCGCGTGAACGAAATCTCGGAGATCAGCCGTGGCCTCAAGACGCTGGCCAAGGAACTTCAGGTTCCGGTGATCGCGTTGTCACAGCTTTCCCGTGCGGTCGAGCAACGCGAGGACAAGCGCCCGCAGCTCTCCGACCTTCGCGAGTCCGGCTCGATCGAGCAGGACGCGGACATGGTGTGGTTCATCTACCGCTCGGATTATTATCATCTGCTGGTCAAGCCCGACACGCCCGACGCCAGCAGTCCGCCCGATGTGCAGGAAAAATACCGCGCATGGGAGGAGAAGTTCGAGGCGCTCGTCGGCAAGGCAACCCTCATCGTCGCCAAGCAGCGCCATGGCTCGACCGGCAATGTGCCGCTCCATTTCCAGAGCGACATCACCAAGTTCACCTCGCCCAATTTCAAGGACTATTCGGACTACGGATTCGAATAGTCCCGGCGCGGTCTCAGCCGGTGTGCGTAGCGGCGAGGTCGGCGCAGAAACGCTCGGTCCAGGTCTGGACACTGTCCTCGCGGATGGTTCCGATCATCGCCTCGTAGCGCGCCTTGCGTTCCGCCAGCGGCATGTCGAGCGCCACCCGGATCGCGTGGGAGATGTCGTCCGGGCTATAGGGATTGACCAGCACCGCGCCCGCATCGTCGGCCGCCAGCTGCTGCGCCGCCCCGGCAAAGCGCGACAGGATCAGCACGCCGGGATCTTCCGGGTCCTGTGCGGCGACATATTCCTTCGCGACCAGGTTCATCCCGTCGCGCAAGGGGGTCACCAGCCCGATCTTGGACGCGCGAAAGAAGCCGTAGAGTTCGGCGTGCGAATAGCCGCGATTGACGTAGCGGATCGGTACCAGGTCGACTTCGCTCCTCGCGCCGTTGATCTGTCCGGCCTTCTGTTCGAGCAGCATGCGGATCTGCTGGTAGCTTTCCACGTCTTCGCGGCTGGGGGGCGCGATCTGGATGAATACGAGGTCGCGCACGCGCTCGGGATGCTGGTCGAAGAAGCGGCCGATTCCGTCGATGCGTTCGGGCAGGCCCTTGGAATAGTCGAGCCGGTCGACCCCTATCATCGCGGTGCGATCGCGGGTCGAGACGATCAGGCGCTGTTCGGCGGCTCGTGCTTCTTCGCTGGCGCCCTGGGCCTGGAAATGCTCCCAGTCGATCCCGATCGGGTACGCCCGCGCAATGGTGGTGCGTCCTTCGAAACGGATAACGCCGCTCGCCTCGTCGACCTCGGCACCCAGTTCCTTGCGGCAGTAATGCAGGAAGCTCTCGCGCCATTCGTCAGTCTGGAAGCCGATCAGGTCATAGTCGAGCATCGTGCGCACCAGCCGTTCGTGGAACGGCAGCGAGACAAACAGGCGCGCGGGCGGCCACGGAATGTGCAGGAAGAACCCGATACGGTTACCTATGCCGCGCGCGCGCAGCCGCGCTCCCAGCGGGAGCAGGTGATAGTCGTGGACCCAGATCAGGTCATCGGGCTCGATCAGCGGAGTGACGCATTCGGCGAAGCGTTCGTTGACCCTTTCGTAGCCCTTGCCGGTCTCGCGTTCATACTGGGTCAGGTCGAGCCGGTAGTGGAACAGCGGCCATAGGGTCGAATTGGCATAGCCGTTGTAATATTCGTCGATATCGCGGTGCGACAGGTCGATGGTCGCGGTGGTGACGCCGTCGTTACGCTGGAGGTGGATATTGCCGGCCGCGTCGTCGCTTTCCTGTCCCGACCAGCCGAACCAGATCCCGCCATGCTGCTTGAGCGCGGCATTGAGCGCCCCTGCCAGCCCGCCCTGCGCGCCCGCCACGCCGCGCGCCTTGGGCACGGCCACGCGGTTGGAGATGACGACCAGCCGTTCTATCGGACCTCACTCCATGGTTTGGACAACAGTCCGGCGCAGTTGATCACGCCGACCAGCGAATAGGTCTGCGGGAAATTGCCCCACAGTTCCCCACTATTGTAGTCGAGGTCCTCGCTCAGCAAGCCCGAACGTGTGGTGTGGCTGAGCATGGTGCAGAACAGGCGCCGCGCTTCCTCGCTACGTCCGGCAAGGTGCAGCGCCTCGATCAGCCAGAAGGTACACACGTTGAAGGCGGTTTCGGGGGCGCCGAAATCGTCCTCTGCGGCATAGCGCAGCATGAAATCCCCCCGCCTGAGCTGCTGCTCGACCGCGGCGAAGGTGGACAGGAAGCGCGGGTTGTCTGGCGAGATGAAGCGTAGTTCGACCATCTGCAACAGGCTCGCGTCGAGATAGTCGCTTTCAAAGCTGGCGCCGTAATGGCCACCATCCCCGTTTTCCACCCACGCTTCCGCCTCGATTGTCGCCCGGATGGCATCGGCGCGGTTCCGCCACAGCGCCGCGCGGTCGGCCTTGCCGAGCCAGTCGGCGGCCATCGCCAGCCGGTCGCAGGCAGCCCAGCTCATCACCGCCGAATAGGTATGGACCTCCTGCCGGGTGCGGAACTCCCACAGGCCGGCATCGGGCTGGTCGTGCATGGCCCAGGCCATCTCGCCTACCTGTTCGAGGCTCTCGAAATCGCGTTCGTCAGCGATCCGCAGCAGGCGGCGGTCGATGAAGCCCTGCACCGTGGGCAGCACGATCTGGCCGTAGCAATCGTGCTGGATCTGCTTGTAGGCGGCATTGCCGCGCCTGACCGGCCCCATCCCGCGATAGCCGGCGAGCCACGCTGCGGTGGTCTCGTCCAGCTCGCCCTCGCCCATTACCGAATAGAGCGGCTGGATCTGCCCGCCCTTGGCATTGTCGACGATGTTGCGCAGATAGGCGAGATACTTCTCGAGCACATCGAGCGCGCCCAACCGGTTCAGCGCCTGCACGGTGTAATAGGAATCGCGGATCCAGCAGTAGCGGTAGTCCCAGTTCCGCTCGGAATGGGGGGCTTCGGGGATCGAGGTGGTGAGCGCGGCGACGATCGCGCCGGTTTCTTCATGCTGGCACAGCTTCAGCGTGATCGCGCAGCGGATCACCTCCTCCTGCCATTCGAACGGGGTGGCAAGGCTCCTTACCCAGTGCTGCCAGTACTTGCGCGTTGCCTGTTCCATCCGGCGGATTTCCTCGCGCAAGGGGCCGGCGAAGGGTTCGTCCGGACCGAGGAAGAAATGCAGATCGTCCTCGACCCGGAAGCTGCGCTGTTCGAGAATGTAACCCACCGGCGCATCGGTGCTGAGCCGCAGGGTGTGCGGGCCGACAAGGTAGCGGATGTGATTGGTGCCGTGGGTCGTCTCGGGGACATGCGCGCCGTAACCGTGTAGCGGACGCAGCACTACGCGGATACGCGGACTGCCTGCAATTGGCCGCACGATCCGGCTGATCGCGACGGGGCGATACATCCGCCCCTTGTGTTCGTAGCGCGGGCAGAAATCGAGCACCTCCACCGCGGAGCCATCCTCGGCCTCGAGCCGGGTGACGAGGATCGGCGTGTTGCGGATATATTCCTGTGTGGCGCTGACCTGCCCGGCCAGTTCGAAGCGCCAGATTCCGGCCTCGCGGCTGTCGCCGTTGAGAAGTGCACAGAACACCGGATCGCCATCGACCCGCGGCACACAGGACCATGCGACCGCGCCCTCGCGGTCGATCAGGGCGCTGACCTGGCAATTGCCGATCGGCCAGAGTTCGAGGTCTGCGGTCATAGCTCCAGCCACGCGTGCACGTCCTTTACGCTTGCAAGGGAATAGCGGGCGGCGGCCGATGCGCGCTCGCCCACGGCGATTCCGAACCCGCCCAAGCGGTTACAGGCGGCAAAGCCGTCCTCGTCGGTCACGTCGTCGCCGATAAAGACTGGCCGCGCGCCGGCGAAGGGTGGCTGGCGACTTAGCAAATCGACCGCGCCGCCCTTGTCCGCGCCGGGTCTGACAAGCTCGATCACGCATTTTCCGCTTTTGGTTACAAGCCCATGTTCGGCAGCAAGGCCATTGGCGAAGCGATGGGCGTCACCTTCCAGTTCCGGCTGGGCACGGTAATGCAGCGCACCGCCATGGGCCTTGCGTTCATAAAGCAGGCCGCGTTCGGCGGCAAAGCCGCCAAGTGCCTCTGCCACCGGAGCGGGCAGCGGCTTTGCTTCGAGCAAGGTGTTGCCGCAAGGGGTCAGAACGTGACCACCATGCGATCCTGCAATGTGCAGCGGTAGTGGCCCGAGAAATGCTGAGAGATTGTCGACGCTGCGCCCGCTCACCAGCGCCAGTGCGCCGCCCAGCCGTCTCGCGAGACGCTCGAGCCCGGCGCCGAGCCCGTCCGGCAAGGCAATCGCATCCGGCCCTGCGGCAATCTCCACCAGCGTTCCGTCGAAATCGAGGAACAGCGCGGTCGGGCCGTCAGCAAGCAGGTCAGCTAGCGAGGGCGGAGGAGGAAGGCCGGGACGCATTGCCATCCACCGAGACATAAAGCCTGATTGGCCTGCGTCAAACCGGCACTTCGCAGGTGCAGCACATTGGCAATCCGGCGCAATGGCCTTGAGGTCAGGCTCGCGGGAGGGAAATATCCGAAGCGCTGCACGACGCCAGATCGATGCTGGCCCGCGCTTCGCGCACGACATTGAGACCCCGCTGGCCCCGAGCCCGGAAGATCATCGCCACGCTCGCCGTCGAACCGTCGACCGCGGTAATATCTGTGACGATGTGCTCGAATTCGCCTGAGCCTACCACTTCGGTTGTCGCATTGACGAGTTCGCTGAAGCTGCCGTCCAGACTGGAGCGGCACCGGGTCAATGCATTCACCAGACGCGAGCCGCCCGGTGCCGAAGCGCTGACGCGCTGCACGTCCGCAAGCGCAATCCGCAAGCTTCCGGAAGCCGGCAAGGGTCCGGCGGTTTGGCCTGCCGGAGCATTCGACAGGCTGAGACTTGCCATGCACAGCGCGCATGCTGCGCGGAGCGACCTTGTGACAGCGCGCCGGGTGCGAGTCCGGCGCCGCATGGCATTAAGCGATCGGTCGGCGTTCCTGCGGTGGACCGTGAAGGCCCTGCGGGAGCGCTGTCCGACTGTTCCTCCGCCGGACGACAGGATCTGCCACTCGTCCGTGGGAATGGAAGGGTCTATACCACCCATCCCGCCAAAATAGGCGAGCATGACTAATTTCGGGTTAACGACGACTCACGGCCTTGCTTCCGGTAGCGCAATATGCGCCGCAATCAGGTCGCGAAGAGTTGCCCCATGTCGGCAAAGGCCTTGAACTCCAGCGCATTGCCCGCAGGATCGCGCAGGAACATCGTCGCCTGTTCGCCCGGCTGCCCCTTGAACCGGATAGTCGGTTCGATCACGAATTGAGTGCCCGCCGCACGCAGGCGTTCGGACAGTGCTTCCCATTCGTCCATCGACAGCACCAGTCCGAAGTGCGGCACCGGCACACCGTGCCCGTCGACATGGTTGCTCACCCTGTCCCCCGACTGCCCCGGCGCGAGGTGGGCGACGATCTGGTGGCCGTGAAAGTCGAAATCGATCCACTCGTCGGACGATCGCCCTTCGGCACAGCCCATCGCCTCGCCGTAGAAGCGGCGGGCCGCTGCAAGATCGTCGACCGGGAAGGCGAGGTGGAAGGGGGGCAGACTCATGCGCGGCTCCTGTTTCGTCCGCGATAGCCCGTTCACGCTCGACAGGGAAAGCCTGAATATCTAGGGCCGCAGCTATCCGGTCTCGCAAGGTGGAGCAGACGGCCCAATGAAACTCATCATCGGTAACAAGAACTATTCCAGCTGGTCCCTGCGCGGTTGGCTCGCGGCCAAGCAATCGGGACTGCACTTCGACGAACTGACCGTGCCGATCATGGGCGAGGAATGGGACCGGCTGAAGCACGACATGGGAGAGGTCCAGCCGTCCAGCGGCAAGGTGCCGATCCTCTGGGACGGCGAAGCGGTGGTGTGGGACAGCCTTGCGATCATGGAATACCTCGCGGACAAGGTCGGGCGCGACCGGTTCTGGCCGAAAGACGAGGTTGCCCGGGCAATGGCGCGGGCGATGGTCGCAGAGATGCATTCGGGCTATCAGTCCCTGCGCAAGGAAATGCCGATGAACATCCGCCGCCGGGTGCAGCTGGCCGATGTCTCCGAGCAGACCCAGCACGATATCGTGCGCATCCTGACCCTGTGGGCCGAGGCCCGCGCGCGTCATGGCAGCAGCGGCCCCTACCTGTTCGGAACCTTTGGCGCGGCGGATATCTTCTATGCTCCGGTGGTGACGCGCTTCGTCACTTACGGCATCGGCGTTCCGGGCTTTGCTCAGGCCTATATGGAGGTGATTGCCGAACACGAATGGATGCGTGCATGGACCGGGGCTGCCGAGGAAGAGCAATGGGTGATAGAGCAATACGAATTGGCCGTGTGAACATTGCTGCCTTGCTGGCGGGCCTTGCGGCGCTGCTGCTGGCCCCTTCGCCGGCGCAGGCCTGGGGCTTTTATGCGCACGGCAAGACTGCCGAGATCGCCGAGGCCAATGTCTCGCCGCAGGTGCGCGCCAAGATCCGCCGCCTGCTGCGCTCCGAAAAGGCGTTGGGCACGCCCGAATGTCCGCTGCGCACCTTGCAGGACGCCGCCGTTTGGCCCGATTGCGTGCGGCGCGAGGGCTGGCGCTGGGGATACACGGCCGCGTGGCATTACCGCACCGCGCCGATCTGTCAGGCATTCAACCCGCGTGCCAATTGTGCGGGCGGCAATTGCGTGACCGCGCAGATCCTTCGCGCCCATCGCATCCTCGCCGACGAAAGCCTGCCCGACGCGGTACGGCTGGAGGCGCTCGCCTTCATGGTCCACTTCGCGGGCGACGTGCACATGCCGCTGCATTCGGGCGACAACGAGGATCGCGGCGGCAATGACCGCGAGGCCGATTACGGGATCAAGCCGGGCCTCAACCTGCACAGCATCTGGGATGGCCCGCTGGCCGAGCGGGCGATCAGCGATCCGGCTGATCCGGTGGTGCGGCGCTATACCCCGGCCGAACGTGCGGAACTGGGCGGCGGGACGCCCGACGACTGGGGCCGCGAGAGCTGGGAGACTGCACGCAGCTTCGTCTATCCCACGGCCTTCGATACGGATGCGCCTTGCGATGGCGAATTGCCGAACAAGACCGCGCTCAGTCAGGAAGACATCATTCGCGGCGTGCCGATCGCGAAGCGCCGGGTGCAGCAGGCAGGGTTGCGGATTGCCGACCTGCTTGAAAGTGCCTTCGCGCCGGGTCCGCTCAAGATCGAGGAACGGCGCCGCTAGGCGAAGGCCTTCGAGACGAACCACGCTGCCACCGCCAGCATTGCCAGCGCCAGGCCGCGCCTGACAACCAGTGCGCGGTGCTCGGCCATCAGCATGCCCCGCACCCGCTCTGCACCCAGCACCAGCGTCAGGTGGATCAGCGTGGCAATAGTGACGCTGACAGCGGCCATCGTCAGCCCCTGCGCAAAGCTGGGCCGTCCGCCGGGGATGAACTGGGGCATTACGGTGACGAAAAATAGCGCGGCCTTGGGGTTGAGGAGGTTGATGACAAACCCGGCCAGCGCATGCCGTTTCCCCCCGTCGCGCGGCGTGGCGGCGGGCGAACTCTCGCCCGCGCCCTGCCATGCCTCCCAGGCCAGCCAGGTCATCATTGCCGCGGCCAGCACGGATACCGCTCGGGTCAGTCCTCCGTCCTGCGCAAGGACGAGGCTCGCGGCGAGTACGCTGAGCGCGGCATTGGCGGCAAGGCCGAGCGCGATCCCGGTAATCGCGCCGAGCCCCGCCCGGCGTCCCTCCGCGAGTGTCAGAGTCACGAGCCAGCCCATATTCGGGCCGGGTGTCAGCTCCACCAGCAGCACGGCAAGCGCAAATCCGGCAAGGTCGATCACGGAATGCGCTTGCTGTTGTAGGGCGTGCCGTCCTTGCGGGCATAGCCCTCGGGGCCGAACACCATGTCGATGTCCGCATATTCGCCGCTGTCGGTCTCGCGTTTGCCCGCGCTGACGGCAAGATAGACGCAAGGCGCATCGGAGCGGTTGTGAAGGTGGTGGCCATTGGCCTCGCCCGCCGGGAAGGCGAGCACGTCGCCCGGCCCGACCGGCGTCTCGCCATGGTCGTCAATCAGCACCGCGTCGCCCGAAATCATCACCACCAGCTCATCCTGCCCGCGGTGCCAATGGCGCTGCGATGAAAACGCACCCGGCAGCAGGGTAACGTGGCTGGCGCCCATGAGCGTCAGCCCCGCCGCAGGTGCCAGGCGGCGATACCAGCGTCCCGCCACCGCCGTATCGAAGGGTGGCGGGTAGCCGGTGGCATCGGTCCGGGGAATCGCGTCAAGATCAAGCTTGGGCATTGCCGGAAACTCCTGCTAGGCACGCGATGATGCTCGACCCGCTCGACCTTGCCAAGCGCCTGATTTCCGCGCCCAGTGTCACGCCCGCCACCGGCGCGGTGTTCGATGAACTCGCAGCGATGCTGGCCCCGCTCGGCTTTGCGGTCCATCGTTTCACTCGCGGCGAGGGGCCGGATGGCAGCGAAGAGGCACCGGTCGAAAACCTGTTCGCCATTCGCCAAGGCCCGCCGGGATCGCGCCATTTCGCCTTTGCAGGCCACCTTGATGTCGTCCCGCCGGGCGAGGGATGGGCGTCCGATCCCTTCGAGCCGCAGGTGCGCGGCGAACTGCTTCACGGGCGCGGCGCGGTCGACATGAAGGGCGCGATCGCGGCGATGGTTGCCGCTGTCGCCGAAGTGCCTGCCAATGCCGGCACGATCAGCTTCATCATCACCGGCGACGAGGAAGGCCCGGCGCTCCACGGCACCCGCGCCTTGATCGACTACATGGCGGCCGAAGGCCACCAGCCCGATCTATGCCTCGTCGGTGAGCCGACTTCGGTTCACCGGCTGGGCGACATGGTGAAGATAGGGCGGCGCGGCTCGGTGAATATCTTCATCGACGCCGAAGGCACACAGGGCCACGTCGCCTATCCGCACCTGGCTGACAACCCGCTGCCGCGACTGGTGGCGATCCTTGCGGAACTTGATGCGCTGACGCTCGATACCGGCACCGACTGGTTCCAGCCCTCCAATCTGGAGATCACCGATATCAATGTCGGCAACCGCGCGCATAACGTTATCCCGGCGCTGGGGCAGGCGCGCATCTCGATCCGCTTCAACGATCTTCACACCGGCAAAAGCCTGTCCGAACGGGTGATGGCGATTGCCGAGAAACATGGCGGCAAGGCGCGGCCGATCATATCGGGCGAACCCTTCCTGACCGAGCCGGGAGCCTTTTCAATGCTGGTAAGCGATGCGGTCGAATCCGAGACCGGCATCGCGCCCGAACTCTCCACCAGCGGCGGTACCTCGGATGCGCGGTTTCTGCGCAGCGTTTGTCCGGTGATCGAATTCGGCCTGTGCAACGCAACCATGCACAAGCGCGACGAGGCTGTGGCAATCCCCGATCTCGCCATTCTCGCCCGCATCTATGCTCGCATCGCGCGCGCCGCGCTGGCGCTCGAGGAAGGACAAGCAGCTTGAACGTCTGGTTCCGTATCCCGCTGTGGCAACGCGTGATTGCCGCACTCGTACTCGGCATTATCGTGGGCTACCTGTGGGGGCCGGGCGCGGCGAGCATCAAGATCATCGGCGACATCTTCATCGCCTTCATCAAGATGCTGGTGGTGCCGCTGATCTTCTTCAGCCTCGTCGCGGGCGTTGCCAGCATCGGCGACTTGCGCAAGCTCGGCAGCGTCGGTTGGCGGGCGATGCTTCTGTTCGTGGTGACGGGGCAGATGGCGGTGTGGATGGGCCTCGGCATCGGCACGCTGACGCAACCGGGCGCCGGGATCGACGGGGCAAGCATGGCGCTTGACCAGACCGCGCTAGAACGTGCGCAGGAACGCCGCGAAACCGCACAGAGTTTTGAGCAGATGCTCCTGGAGGTCGTGCCCTCGAGCCCGGTGCAGGTGATGGCCGATGTCAACGTGCTGCCGCTGATCGTGTTCTCGCTGCTGATCGGCATCGGCATTCTCATGGCCAAGGAAGAGGGCGAGCCGGTCCTCAGGATCTTCGATAGCGGCAGC
The DNA here is from genome assembly GCF_001677335.1 of Erythrobacter dokdonensis DSW-74. Taxonomy (GTDB): domain Bacteria; phylum Pseudomonadota; class Alphaproteobacteria; order Sphingomonadales; family Sphingomonadaceae; genus Erythrobacter; species Erythrobacter dokdonensis. The sequence continues at coordinate 26,868 of NZ_LZYB01000009.1, read as the reverse complement.
GTGGTGATGCAGAAGGTCACCATGGTGGTGATGGAGCTCACCCCGTTCGGTGTGTTCGCGCTGATGGCCTGGGTGGCCGGAACCCTTGGCATGGATGCGCTCAAGGCCCTGGGCCAGCTGGTGTTCCTCAACTACCTTGGTTGTTTCCTGATCATTGGCCTCATCTACGCAGGGATGATCAAACTCTTCGCGCGGGTGCCGGTGATCGACTTCTTCCGCGGCATCGTTGATGCGATGGCGGTCAGCTATTCCACCGCCAGCTCCAATGCGACCTTGCCGGTGACGCTGCGCTGTGCCGAGCGCAACCTTGGCGTGTCGAATTCGGTGGCGAGCTTCGTGATCGCGCTGGGGGCGACGATCAACATGAACGGTACGGCGATGTATCTTGGCCTTGCCACGCTGTTCGGGGCGCAGGCCTTCGGGGTCGATCTGAACTGGGGCGATTATTTCACGATCTCGATCCTCGGCACGCTGGGCGCGATCGGTGCGGCGGGCATTCCGGGATCGGGGCTGATCATGATGGTGCTGGTGTTCGGCGCGGTCGGCGTGCCGCTGGAAACCATCGCACTGGTGGCGGGCATCGACCGGATCATGGACATGATGCGCACCACCACCAACATCACCGGCGATGCGGCGGTGGCGGTGACTGTGGCAAGCCTGACCGGCGAACTCGACCGGGCAGAACTGATCAGCGCGGACGACGTGTAGGCTTCTATTTCGTGCCGGCCGGCGGCACGCGCGCACTGTCTTTTGCCGAGGGTGCGACGGGCACGAAGTCTCCCAGTCGACACAAGGCAAGCCCTGACCCGCGATCTTGATTGAGCCGCATCGTTTCGCCCGAACAGATAGTCGCATTGACTGCGCCTATGCCGGGAACGCCGTCCTCGCGCTCGCGGCGCAAGCCGGGGCAGCGCTTGGCGAGATCGTTGACGAATATCTGGCCCTGACGCTCAAACAAGACCTTGCGCTCGTTTACCACGAGAAAGCTGGCGTTACTGGTCCGCAGGCATTTCCGCGGCGCGCCGGTGACCACGAAGTCGACCGGCTCGTCATGCTGCATCAGCAGCGTCGTAAGCGGGGTCGGCGAGGCCTGCCAGCCGCCTTGACCCGCGTTTGCGGCGGAGAGGCTGATTCCGAGCGCCAAGGTTGCTCCTGTCACCCCGATCCATAGCCCGCGTTCCATGCATGCCTCCTCAACTGCCGATCTGCCGCTAATGATGTTTGCAGCCTGCTGAAATTAGGGGCAAGTTACTGAATTCCTGATGAACAATGCAAGTTTGAGAGCGCCTCAATCGGCCTTGTCGTCCTTCACATATTCGACTGGTATGAACTTACCCAGCCCGCAGCCTGCACCACGTTGCGGCACCCCGCCGATATTGGTCAGCACATAGATGATCTCGGGCGTGCAAAGCTGGTCGATGGTCGTGTTGTAGGTGAAGGCCCGCTCGATCGAGATGCCCGGACACTTGCTGGGCAGGATGTTGCGATAGACCTTGCCGCCGCGCATCTCGAAGTCGATCACGCGGTCGCTGCGCACCATCGTCTGGCGGATCTGTGGCCGGTTGATGCAGCTTTGCGCCTCTCCCACCACCCGGACTTCGGGCGCGCCGGCGGCAGGGTCGGCATCGGGATCACGCTCCACAGGCGCGCAGGCTGCGGCCACCATGGTGACGGCGATCAGCGGATGTGTCTTCTGCATGGTTCTGGCATCCTTCCCTTCAGGGACGCCATGCCCTTCGAGCCAGCGTCACCCGCCTTGTTTGCCCCTGCGCGGGTCTTCTAGCACCTTTTTGCGGTAGCTGCACAGGTCAGCGACCTTGCAGTGCCAGCATTCGGGCTGCCTTGCCTTGCAGACATAGCGCCCGTGGAGGATCAGCCAGTGATGCGCGTGGAGGCGGAAAGGTTGGGGCACGCGCTTTTCCAGCTTGGCCTCGACGTGATCGGGCGTCTTGCCCTTGGCAAGTCCCGTGCGGTTGCCGACGCGGAAAATGTGGGTGTCGACCGCAAAGGTTTCCTGTCCGAACCAGCAATTGAGCACGACATTTGCAGTCTTGCGCCCGACGCCGGGGAGCTTGACCAGTTCCTCGCGGCTGTCCGGCACCTCGCCGCCATATTCGTCGACCAGCAGCTGCGAGAGGAGAATCACGTTCTTGGCCTTGGAATTGAACAACCCGATCGTCTTGATGTGCTCCTTCAGCCCCTCTTCGCCCAGATCGAGCATCTGCTGCGGTGTCCTGACCTTGGCGAACAACGCACGGGTGGCCTTGTTCACGCCGACATCGGTCGCCTGTGCGGAGAGCGCCACGGCCACCACCAGCTGGTAGGCATTGCCATATTCCAGCTCGGTCTGCGGCGCGGGATTGTCTTCGGCGAGACGGCGGAAGAATTCGAAGATCTGGTCTTTTGTCATTGGCTGCGCGTCACAGCCCCAGCACGTCGTTCATGGTGTAGCGGCCTGCCGGTTTGCCGACCAGCCACGCCGCTGCCTTCACCGCACCGCGCGCAAAGATCATGCGGTTTTCCGCCGAGTGCGAGAGGGTCAGTCGCTCCTCTGGCCCGGCGAAGATCACCGAATGCTCGCCGGCCACTGTGCCGCCGCGCAGGGTGGCAAAGCCGATATTGCCCTCGCGCCGCGCTCCGGTCTGGCCGTGGCGTCCGCTCTCCATATTGGCGGCAAGATCGATCCCGCGCGCAGCTGCCGCCGCTTCGCCAAGCAGCTTGGCGGTACCCGAGGGCGCATCGACCTTCATGCGGTGGTGCATCTCCAGCACCTCGATATCCCACTCCGGCCCGAGCCGTGCCGCCGCCTCGCGTACCAGATGCGCGAGCAGCGTGACGCCCAGCGAGAAATTGCCCGATTGCAGAACAGGAACCGCCCGCGCCGCCTCTGCCAGCATGACGAAATGCTCTTCTTCCAGACCGGTGGTCCCGACCAGGATCGGCTTGCCCGACACCCGCGCAGCGCCGAGATTGGCAGACAGCGCATCAGGGGCGGAGAAATCGACCAGCACATCGCAATGTGCTGCGAAGGGTCCGATGCTGCCGCCAGCATCGACACCGACATGCATAATGTGGCCGGCATCGGCAATCGCCGCCTCCAATGCGTGGCCCATGCGACCCTTGTGCCCGATCACTCCGAATTGCAGCTGTGCCATTGCCTCGCCTCTGCCGATCATGCTTGAAGGCCTCATGGCAGAGATTGAACGCATCGTCATCCTCACCGGCGCGGGGATTTCCGCCGAGAGCGGGATCGACACCTTCCGCAGCGCGGGAGGGCTTTGGGAACAGCACCGGGTCGAGGATGTCGCCACGCCTGAAGGCTTTGCCCGCAATCCCAATCTGGTGCTGAACTTCTACGACATGCGCCGCGCGGCGCTGGCCCATGCCGCGCCGAACGCGGCTCACATGGCGCTGGCGCGGCTGGAGCGGGAGTTTTCGGGCGAATTGCTGCTGGTCACCCAGAATGTTGACGATCTCCACGAACGCGGCGGCTCGGCCAGCGTGCTGCACATGCATGGCGAGCTGAAGAGCGCGCTTTGCACCTCCTGCGAGACGCGCAGCCGGTGGGAGGCGACAATGATCGACCGCCCGCCGTGCCCGGTCTGCCGCGCGCCCACCTTGCGCCCCGATGTCGTGTGGTTCGGCGAGATGCCGTATCAGATGGGGCGGATCTATCAGGCGCTCGAGACCTGCGACCTGTTCGTTAGCATCGGCACCAGCGGTGCGGTCTATCCGGCAGCGGGCTTCGTGCAGGAGGCGCGCAGGCTTGGCGCGCGCACCCTCGAACTCAATCTCGAACCGAGCGAAGGCTCGCGCCTGTTCCACGAGACGCGTCTCGGCCCGGCGAGCCGGCTGGTGCCGGAGTGGGTCGAGGAGGTGCTGGATGCTCAAGGACCGTAAGCACTATTACCGGCTCGCGGCTCGTCCGCCATCCTTCTTCCGCGAAACGCTCGAGAAGGCATTGTGCCGCGCGCCGCGAATCTATGAGCAGGGTGAGGGGCCGCCCGGGCGACAAGCCGCCAAGCGGACATTCGAATTCGCCTTGTTCGATGAAGCTAAGGATCCGTTCTACTTCACGCTCTCAATCTTGCGTGAAGCAGGCGAGCCTGACGAGAACGACATGTCGCTCGTCGGAACTGTGTTCGATGAATTGATCCGAATGGATGATGCCGCGCGCGCCATCCCGTGCCAATATGACGAGAACGAGGAACTGTTTGAGGTCGAGATCGATCTCGATCAGCGGCAGGTCGTGTTCCGCTATTCCTCGACACTTTGGAATACGGAATGGACCGTCCATTTCAGGTCAGATGAAAGTGGTGCTTGGGTTTGCCTTGGCATACCTGACTGGCAATCACCCGGACGATACATCATCTGAACCAGGGCGCGCCCCGCATCCCCTGCAGGTCGGGTCCCTGGCGATCCGGATCGTGCGCATCCCCGGCGCGAGGCCGTCGAGGATGTGGAGCTTGCCCCAGCCCGGATCGCCCAGCGCGGCCGTGCCCGCCAACAGCACCTTGACCGCCTGAAGCGCAGCGAAGGTGCCCGCCCAGCCGGCCATCGCGCCGAGCATGCCGTCGTCGGCGCAGGTGTCGCAGTCCTCGGCATCGAAGGCATCGCCGACAAAGCAGCGGTAGCAGGCCTCATCCGGCAAGTGCCCGGCAAAGGCCGCCACCTGACCCTGGAAGCGGCCGACGGCGGCCGAGAGCAGCGGGACGCCCGCCGTCACGCAGGCGTCCGACACGGCAAGGCGGGTCGCGAAATTATCCGTCCCGTCGAGCACCAGGTCGCAGCCTGCAATCAGGCCGGCAGCATTCTGCGGGGTAATCCGCGCATCCGATACGTCGACCTGAAGCGCATCGTCGAAATTGGCGAGCCAGCGCCGCGCGGAGACGGCCTTGCCGTGCCCCACATCGCGCTGGGTGAAGATGGTTTGGCGCTGGAGGTTGCTTGCGTCGACCACGTCGTTATCGACCAGCGCCAGTCGCCCTATGCCGCTCGCCGCGAGATATTGCAGGGCCGGCGATCCGATGCCGCCCAGCCCAATTACCGCGACCCGGCTGGATGCCAGCGTCACCTGCCCCGCACCGCCCACTTCGGGCAGCACGATATGGCGGGCGAAACGCTCCAGACGGGCGGGAGAAAGCGGTGCAGAAGGCATGGAAGGGCTGTTTACAGCCTGTGCAGCACCTGTCGACAGGCCTGTGGAAAGGTCTGTCGACAGGCTTGTGAAAGCCCTGCGGAGATTATGTGCGAATTCAGCTTTCCAGCTGTCGGAGCAGACTGCGCACGTCGCCGTCCATGTCGGCATCGCGCTGGCGCAGATCCTCGATCAGGCGCACCGCGTGGATCACCGTCGAGTGGTCGCGGCCGCCGAACTTGCGCCCGATTTCGGGATAGCTGCGCGGAGTGAGCACCTTGGAGAGATACATTGCCACCTGTCGCGGCCGCACTACTGCCCGCGCGCGGCGCTTGGAGCTCATTTCGGCGCGGTCGATGCGGTAGAACTGGCATACGGTGCGCTGGATCTCGTCGATCGTGATCCGGCGGCGGTTGGCCGACAGGATGTCGGTCAGCTGTTCCTCGGCCAACTGGAGCGAGACTTCCTGACCCGTGAGCTGGGCATAGGCGATCAGCTTGTTGAGACCGCCCACCAGCTCGCGCACGTTCCGCGTGATGGTGCGGGCAAGGAAATCGACCACATCCTCGGGCACGCTGAGCGGCGCGAAGCGCGTCAGTTTCGAGACGAGGATCTTCTTGCGAAGTTCGATATCGGCAGGCTGGATGTCGGCCACCAGACCCATCGACAGGCGCGAGAGCAGGCGCGGTTCCACCCCGTCCAGCGCCTGCGGGGCGCGGTCGGCGGCGAAGACCAGCCGCTTGCCTTCGGCCAGCAGCGCGTCGATCGTGTAGAGCAGCTCTTCCTGCGCACTTGCCTTGCCGATGATGAACTGGATGTCGTCCACCAGCAAAAGGTCGAAGCTACGCAGCCGGGCCTTGAACTCGATCGTCTGGCTGGCTTTCAAAGCCTGGACGAATTCGACCATGAAGCGTTCGGCCGAACAGTAGAAGATTCGTGCGCGCGGGTGGGCCTGCAGATAGCCGTGGCCGATCGCGTGGAGCAGGTGGGTCTTGCCCTGGCCGGTGGCGGCCTTGAGATACAGAGGCGAGAACTGCGGCTGTTCAAGGGCAGCCATACGCTGGGCTGCGTTGCAAGCGAGAATATTGGCCTCGCCGGTCACGAAGGCCGCAAAGGTCAGCGAGGGATCGAGCCCAACCGAGGAGGTGAAGGTCGAGTCCGACATTGTCCCGGCCGCAACTGCGATCGCGCTGGCGCCATCATTGGCTGGGCGACGGCCGTCATCCAGACGCAGATCGGGCAGCTGGCGGCGACCCGGATGCACCATGATGTTGACCTTGCGCACCTCGCTACGGGCAATCTTCCATGCAAGCTGCAGGCGGTCATGGAACCGGTCCCGCACCCAGTTGGCCGAGAATTCGGTCGGCAGGTAAAGATCGAGCGTGCCCGAATCGCGGTTCAGGCTGCCGAGCTGGATCGGTTTGATCCACTGGCTGTGCAACTGATGGCCCAGATCCTTGCGCAGCCCCTGGCTGATATCAGACCAGTCAGCAGCCAGATTTACGGCTTCGGCATCTTCCATCAAATCATCATCCGCAGCGCGGCGCGTACTGCGCGCCTTATCGATCCTGTGCACAAGCTCTTCCCCAATCTCATCGAGCCTGCGGAGCCGTGGACCGCAAGCGCGCTTTTTGTTGCAACAGGCAAAGACCGTCCCACCCACGAGACGCGTGTCCCGCGGTGTCCCCCCTGTCGACCGGTTTGTAGAAACCCGGGCTGTCCCGCCCCGAGCCGAGAGCCGAATTAAGAACGCATCGCCGCTTTGCGCAAGCGCCGAGATTTAAAAAAAGTGAAATATTCCTGTTGACTCCGCGCAAGCCCGCAGACTTGCGTTGATCCTGTTGTTTTTGCAAGGAAACCTATTGGAAGACTGTGCGAATCGCGGAGAATCCTGACATTTTGCGCGATTGTTCCGTCTGCAATTGTCACAAACGAAAAAGGCCGCGCTGGATGAGCGCGGCCTCTTGCCGTTTTCTGCTGTCTGACAACCCGTAGATCCCCGTTAGTCGGTACTACGGATCGAACTAAAACGAATCAGAGCGTAGCGACTCGGCGCGTGAGGCGCGACAGCTTGCGGGCCACGGTATTCTTGTGCAGCACACCACGGGCAACGCCGCGGGCCATTTCCGGCTGAGCCGCCTTGAGTGCGGCAGCGGCAGCTTCCTTGTCGCCCGCTTCGCAGGCCGATTCGACCTTCTTGATGAAGCTGCGGATGCGGCTGATGCGCGAATGGTTGATTTCGGCGCGGCGCTCGTTGCGGCGGATGCGCTTCTTGGCTTGCGGCGTATTGGCCATGGTGTCTCGTCTGTCTCGTGTTTGGTTCAGGCCGCTGGGGCAGCCGGGAAAACTGTATCGGGTTGCTCGAAAAGGGCGAGCGGACCCTTGGGTCTCCCGCCGGAAAGCAGCGCGCATAGTCGCGAACCCGCCGGAGGTCAACGATTCTCCCCTATTTCTGGCAAATGGGGCAGAACCAGGTACTGCGCCCGCCTTGGGCGATGCGGCGGATTATTCCGCCGTCGTCCCTGCGGCACGCCTCGCCTTCGCGCCCGTAGACGTCGAAGGAACTGGCGAAATACCCCAGTTCCCCATCCGGGCGGGCATAGTCGCGCAGGGTCGAGCCACCGTCGCGGATCGATGCTTCGAGCACATCGACAATGGCGGGGACGAGGCGCTGAAGCTGGGGCCCCGTGACCTTGCCTGCCTGTTTGGTCGGTCGGATGCCGGCGCGCCACAAAGCCTCGCAGACATAGATATTCCCGAGACCCGCCACGATCCGCTGATCGAGCAGGCACAGTTTGATCGACTGGGTCTTGCCCCTGAGTGCGGCCTTGAGATGCGCAGGTGTCAGGCCGGGTCCCAGAGGCTCGGGACCAAGCGCGGCAAATTGCGGCCATTGTTCGAGCGCATCCGTCTCGACCAGATCAACCGAGCCGAATCGGCGCGGATCGCAGAGCGCGAAGCGGTGGGTGGCGGTCTCCATAAGCAGGTGATCATGGGTGTCGGGCACATCGGGATCGATCCGCCAGCGCCCGCTCATTCCCAGGTGGAAGATCATCGTCCTGCCGCGATCCAGATGCACCAGCCCATATTTGGCCCGCCGCGACAAGGCCGTGACGGTTGCCCCCGTCATTACCTGCACCAGATCGTTCGGGAAGGGACGGCGCAGATCAGGCCGGTTCAGGCTGATGCGGGCAATCCGCTCGCCTTCGAGGAAGCGGGCAAGACCGCGGACAGTGGTTTCGACTTCGGGTAATTCGGGCATGGTCTTGCGCCTGTATCACTCTTTGCCTTCGCAGCAATTCCCTCTAGGGAACCCCACATGAGCGAAACCACCGACGAAACCGTCTCCTTCGGCTACCAGCAGGTCACCCCCCAGGAAAAGACCCGCAAGGTTGGCGAGGTCTTTTCCAGTGTCGCGCGCAAGTACGACATCATGAATGATGCCATGTCGGGAGGCATGCACCGGCTGTGGAAGGACCGCTTCGTCAAGCGCGTGAAGCCGCAACCGGGCGAGCAGATCCTCGATATGGCGGGCGGCACCGGCGATATCGCCTTCCGCATGGCGGCGAAGGGAGCGCATATCACCGTCGCCGACATCAATCAGGACATGCTCGATGTGGGGGCAGAGCGCGCACTCGAACGCGGCTTTTCCGAAGAGGACGGCAGCCTCGTTTTCACCTGCCAGAACGCGGAAAGCGTGAGCTTCGCCTCGAATACCTTCGATGCCTACACCATCGCTTTCGGCATCCGCAATGTGACCCACATCGACCTCGCGCTGGCCGAGGCGCTGCGGGTGCTACGACCGGGGGGGCGGTTCTTCTGCCTCGAATTCTCGACCGTCGAATGGTCGGGGCTGAAGGAGGCCTATGACCTCTATTCCGAGCACCTGCTGCCGCGCATGGGGCAGGCGATTGCCGGGGATGCGGATTCCTATCGCTATCTTGCCGAGTCGATCCGCAAGTTCCCGCCGATGCCCGCCTTCGAGCAGATGATCCGCAAGGCCGGCTTTGCCAACACCAAGGTCGAACCGATCATGGGCGGTCTTGTCGCGATCCACTCAGGGTGGAAGATCTAGGTCAGTGCCTTCATCCGCAACGCATCTGATCCGCCTTGCCCGCTGGGGAGTTACGCTTGCCCGCAGGCGCGCGCTCGTGGGGATCGAGAATGATCCCAACGCGCCTGCAGCCCTGCGCCAACTCGTGCGCCTCGCGCGCCTCGCGACGCTGACCGGCAAGAGCGGACCGCGCGACTATGCCGGGGCCTTCCGCGCCATCGGTCCTGCTGCAATCAAGCTGGGTCAGTCGCTGGCGACCCGTCCCGATCTCGTTGGCGAGGAAGCGGCGAACAACCTGCTGAGCCTGCAGGATTCGCTGCCGCCCGTTCCCTTCGCCCAGATCCGGGCCGTGATCGAATCGAGCTTCGGCCAGCCGCTCGAAAACCTGTTCAGCGAAATCGACCCCGAGCCGGTCGGTGCAGCTTCCATAGCTCAGGTGCACCGGGGTGTGACTACCGATGGTCGCAAGGTTGCGATCAAGGTGCTGCGTCCCGGCATCCGCGAAAAATTCGCGCGCGACATCCAGACCTATGAATGGGCCGCTGCCCATGTCGAGGCGATGGGGGGCGAGGCGTCGCGTCTGCGGCCGCGTCTTACCATCGCCAATTTCAAGCGCTGGACCAATTCGGAACTTGATCTCAGGCGCGAGGCGGCTTCGGCCAGCGAACTTGCCGAGCAGATGGCAGGCGTGCCCGGCTATCGCATTCCGACTATCGACTGGGACCGCACCAATGGCCGGGTGATGACCATCGAGTGGATCGACGGGATCAAGATCAGCCGCGTCGATGAATTGCGCGCACGCGGGCATGATCTGGCGGCGATCTCGGAAAAGCTGGTGATCAGCTTCCTTACCCAGGCGATCAGCGCCGGATTCTTCCATGCCGACATGCACCAGGGCAACCTGTTCGTGGAGGACGACGGCACCATCGTCGCGATCGATTTCGGGATCATGGGGCGCATCGACCGCCGCGCGCGGCAGTGGCTGGCGGAGATTCTCTACGGCCTGACGACAGGAAATTACCAGCGCGTCGCCGAGATTCACTTCGAGGCGCAATATGTACCCTCCTACCACTCCGTCGGCGAATTCGCGACCGCGCTGCGTGCCGTAGGTGAACCGATGCGCGGCAAGCCGGTGAAGGAGCTGAGCGTCGGCCAGATGCTCGACGGGCTGTTCGCGATCACCCGCGATTTCGACATGCAGACCCAGCCTCACTTGCTGTTGCTGCAAAAGACGATGGTAATGGTCGAGGGAATCGCGACCCAGCTCAATCCCGACATCAACATGTGGGACACCGCCGCGCCCTATGTGCGCGAGTGGATCAGGGACGAACTCGGGCCGGAGGCGGCGCTTGCGGACAGGTTGAAGCAGGATGCCGAAACGCTCCTGCGCCTGCCGGGCCTTATCCGCCGGGTCGAGGAAATGTTCCCGCCCAAGGGCGGCGCGCCCGAACCACCGCCGTTACCGGAGATCCCGCTCATTACCGACCGGCGTGAAGGCCGTGGCTGGCTGGGCTACCTGTTGGCGGGCAGTGTCGGAGCCGGTGCGGCATGGGGCGCGCTTGCCATGGGCTGGATTGGGTGAACTGTTCGTGATCCTGGGCTATAAGCGCAATCTTAACCACACTGCGCCAAACCTGCGCGCGAAGACCATAAGCGCGCTGCTTGGCGCAGAGGTGCCGCGCGTCTAAAGGATTCTGCCGGCGGCAATCGGAAGCTGCGGCAAGGGAGTAGTTCGGACCGATGGCATGGATCGGCGTGACAAGCGGAATGCGGCGATGACGGGTACAGGCCCGCGCATCCTTCTGGTCGTGGGTGGCGGCATCGCCGCCTACAAGGCGTGCGAGCTCGTGCGGCTGATCCGCAAGGGCGGCGGCGAGGTAACCTGTGTGGTCACCAAGGGCGGGCAGCAGTTCGTCACCCCGATGGCGCTTGCGGCCCTGTCCGAGAACCAGGTCTATACCAACCTCTTCGACCTCAAGAACGAGGCGGAAATGGGCCACATCCAGCTCAGCCGCGAGGCTGATCTGGTGGTGGTCTGCCCGGCAACCGCCGATCTGCTTGCCAAGATGGCGGCAGGCATTGCCGACGATCTTGCTACCACCCTCATCCTCGCGACCGACAAGCCGGTGATTGCCGTTCCCGCCATGAATGTGCGCATGTGGGAACACGAGACAACCCAGCGCAATGTCGAATTGCTCGCCTCGGCGGGCGTGACCGTTCTCCATCCCGACGAAGGCCCGATGGCCTGCGGCGAGTTCGGCTATGGTCGCCTGCCCGAGCCCGATGCGATCTGGCGCGTGATCGCCGACCATTTCGGCATCGCCGTGGCCGAGCCCGAGCCTGCGCTGCTTTCGCCGAGGGACCGGCAGGCAATCGAAGTTGAGGCGCTCGAGCCGGAGGATGAAGAGGAGGGCGCAGCGACGCCCGCCGGCGGTGGTGGACTGGGCGGGCTGCTTGCGCGCATCATCCCCCGCTCGACCGCCAAGCGCACGCACGAGGAGATCGAGGCGGAGTATCAGGACCTGCCCGAGCCCGACGACGAAGACCTGCCGCCGCCGGAAGAGCCCGTGCCCGACTTCGCCCCCGATCTCGGTGGACCGCTATTGGCATCCAAGGGCAAGGCCAGTGCCGCGCCGCCGGTCGATGCCGATGCCATCAATCACAAGGTCGATACCCGCAAGAGCGCGCCCGAGACCATCGCCCCGGCGATACCGGACGAGATCGAAGCCGTGCTTGGCGAGGTTACCGAGGGTGCCGACTTCGATCTGCCTGCCGATCACCGGCCGCTTGCGGGCCGGCACGTGCTTGTGACGGCTGGACCAACCTGGGAGGCGATCGATCCGGTGCGCTATATCGCCAATCGGTCAAGCGGAAAGCAGGGTTTCGCCATCGCTGCGGCTGCTGCGGCGCTGGGAGCAAAGGTGACGCTTGTGGCCGGCCCCGTTTCGCTCAAGACTCCTGCCGGCGTTAAGCGCGTCGATGTCGAAAGTGCCGAGGATATGGCCAAGGCGGTCAAGACGGCGCTTCCTGCAGACGTGGCGGTGATGGTCGCGGCGGTCGCGGACTGGCGGCCCAAGGAATATCGCGGGGAGAAGATCAAGAAGCGCAGCTCCGCTCCTCCGGCACTGATGCTGACCGAGAACCCCGATATCCTCGCGAATGTTGCCGCCGGGGCCAAACGCCCCGAACTGGTGGTAGGTTTCGCCGCCGAGACCGACAACGTGCTCGAAAATGCCAAGACCAAGCGCAAGCGCAAGAGTGCCGACTGGATCGTCGCCAATGACGTCAGCGGCGATGTCATGGGCGGCGACAAGAACCGGGTCCACATCGTGAGCGCGGACGGGGTCGAGACGCTTGACGAAATGCCGAAAAGCGCTGTTGCGATGGCATTGGTGGAGCGCATCGCTGCCACCCTCAAGGCGGAGGCTGCCGAGTGAGCATCCCGGTTCAGGTCAAGCGCCTGCCCCACGGTGCAGGCTTGCCGTTACCCGCCTATGCGACAAGCGGCGCGGCGGGGATGGACGTGGTGAGCGCCGAAGACGTGACTCTCGCGCCCGGCGCGCGTCATGCGGTGGCGACGGGCCTCGCGCTGGCGATTCCGCAGGGCTACGAAGTCCAGGTCCGTCCGCGCTCCGGGCTCGCGCTCAAGCACGGCATCACCGTGCCCAACACGCCCGGCACGATCGACAGCGACTATCGCGGCGAGCTAAAGGTCATCCTCGTCAATCACGGCGCCGAACCTTTTGCCATCGCGCGGGGGGACCGCGTGGCCCAGCTGGTGCTTGCACCCGTGGTGCAGGCGGCATGGGACGAGGTAGCGGAACTGGACGCGACCGAGCGAGGCGACGGCGGCTTCGGCTCGACCGGGGGGCACGCGAAACTCTGACAAGGTAACGGGGTGCTGGCTGTCGCCGCATCCCAACAAAAAAGGCGGCGCGATCCCCTGCGCCGCCTTCTTGTTCCCGTCCAAGGGTCTCGTTGTTTTTCCGTCTACACCATCAATCCTGCTGGCGCACGGTCTTTTCGTCATCACGGATCGTAATGCGCACGGTCTCTCCCGAATTGCCCGGGAAGTCCGTGAACATCGCGTCCACCAGATTGGGCACCAGCCGCGGCAGGCGGTTTGAGCGCGAGACGGCTTCAGCCCTGCCTTCAAACAGGCGCTGTCCATCGGCAGCGCGATCAATCTTCAACTCGATCCCGCTGGTAAAGATCGTGTAGCTGCGCACGTTCGGGCCACCGAGCCATGGATCATTGAAACCAAAGCCCCACGCGCCGAAGCCACCGCCCCACGGACCCCAGGGTCCCCATGGGCCACCGGCAAAGCCGACGCCCGGATCGGTGCGCACCCGTTCGCGCCCATTATCGACACGATAGTCGAACCGTACCAGCATGTCCGCCGTTTCGGGCGAGGCGGCACGAGTATAGCCGAGCTGCTCCATCTCCGCCGCTACCACATTGGCATAGGTGGCGAATTCCAGCCCGCCGGCAAGCTTGGGATCTTCCGGCACCACGGCAAAGGACTGACCCTGCGGCGCCGGAAGCGGCACGGTGAAGCGCGACACGTCGGCCTTGAACAGCGTGCTGCAGGCTGCAAGGCTGGCTGCGAGCATGACAGGCAGCCCGATGCGGCGGAGCAACTTATTCGACGTCATAAATGTCAACATGACATAACCCTTGTTCTGTAACCAGTGCGACCTTGGCACTGGTGCTTGTGGCAAACACAATATCAGGCAGGCATGAACGGCAATTGAATATTCGCCGCACCTCAGGCTCGACTCGTCGCAGCCCTGACGGATCAGTGTCGCACCAGTCCGAGTGCGCGGTAGGCAGCATCTAGCGTCGGCGTGCCGCGCTCGCGTGCCTTGGCCGCGCCGCGCGCGAGGATGGCGTCGAGCGTCTCTGAATCGCCCTTGAGCGCGCGGAATCTTTCACTGATCGGCGCGAGCGTTTCCACCAGCAGCTCGCCCAGCGCGGGCTTGAATGCACCGAAGCCCTGCCCGCCGAACTCGGCCAGGACCGATGCCGGTTCCTTGCCCGCCAGCGCCCCGAAAATGCCGACGAGATTCGCTGCCTCCGGGCGACCTTCCAATCCGTCGGTCTCCGAGGGCAGCGGTTCAGGATCGGTCTTGGCCTTCCTGACCTTCTGCATGATCGTGTCGGCATCATCGACGAGGTTGATCCGGCTCATCTCGCTGGGATCGGATTTCGACATCTTGGCGCTACCGTCGCGTAGGGACATGATCCGCGCTGCTTCGCCCGGGATGATCGGCTCGGGCAGGGTGAATACGGGCGCCTCTTCCGGGCAAAAATCGTTGTTGAACTTCTGTGCGATGTCGCGCGCGAGCTCCAGGTGCTGCTTCTGGTCCTCGCCCACAGGCACGTGGGTCGCCTGGTAGAGCAGAACGTCGGCGGCCTGCAGCACCGGATAGGTGAACAGCGCAACCGACTGGCCCTCGCGGTTCTTGCCGGCCTTGTCCTTCCACTGGGTCATGCGATTGAGCCAGCCCATCCGCGCCGTGCCGTTCAGCAGCCATTGCAGCTCGGCATGGGCGGGAACCTGCGCCTGGTTGAACAGCACCGAACGGTCCGGATCAATCCCGCAGGCGACCAGCGCCGCTGCCATTTCCAGCGTGGCAGCGCGCAAGGTTGCTGGATCATGCGGCTGCGAGATGGCGTGCAGATCGGCAAGAAAGAACAGGCACTCGCTGCCATCGGCCATCTCGTCCTGCATCCGCACCCAGTTGCGGATCGCGCCCAGATAATTGCCGAGATGAAGATTGCCGGTGGGCTGGATGCCGGAAACGACCCGCATGATGGTGACTGTCCTTCGAATTTACGTCTGGCGGCGCATTAGGCGTTGCACCGTCGCTTTGTCGAGTATTCCGAGGATGACCGCACCTGCGCCGTAGGTCACAAGACCAACCCCGCCGATCGCCGCAATTGCCATCAGCCTTTCGGCCAGACTTCCCTCCAACAAGGGTGCGATGGCCTGCATGAGTGCCAGCAGTGCTCCGCCCATGGCGGCCGAAGCCACTGCGATCCTGACCAGCCGGCCGACCACGCGTGCGGGCAAACGGAAGAAGCCGCGCCGAGCAAGTATGGTGCCCAGCAATACGATATTGATCCACGCCCCGATCGCTCCTGCCAGCGCCAGGCCGACCACGCCAAAGCGAGGCACCAGCAGGAAGTTCATCACCACCGTTACCGCCAACGAGGCCGCTGCCGTGTAGACCGGTGTCTTGGTATCGGCCCGTGCGAAGAAATTCGGCGTCAGCACCTTTACCAGCACGTAGGCCGGCAGGCCCACGACAAGCGCCGAGACGACCATACCCGTCACCCGTGCATCCTCGGGAGTGAAGGCCTGGCCCTGCATGAATACTTTCACGAAGGCTCCGCCCGTGATGAACAGCGCGACCGCGCAAGGCAGGGTCAACAGCATCGCAAGCTCGATTGCATTGGCCTGCAGGCGCACCGCCTCTTCGTCCTCGGCCCGGCTGATGTAGCGCGAAAGGGCAGGCAGGATCGCGGTGCCGAGCGCAATGCCGATGATACCGAGCGGCAGCTGGTTCCAGCGGTCGGCCATGGCCATGTAGGTCAGGCTGCCGTCGGGCAGGCCGCGGATGAAGGCGAGATCGATGAACCGACTGATCTGGTAGACCCCGGCGCCGAACACGGCCGGAACGATCAGCGCACCCATTTCCTTCACCCGTGCCGTGATTTGCGGCGTCAGGCGCGGGATCCGGAAACCGGCGCGGCGCATGAACCAGTAGAGCCATGCCAGCTGAAGCGCTCCGCTGACCGAGACCGCGATGGCGAGCCCGATCCCGGTCGCGGCCCGCGTTGCCTCTCCACCGGGCTGCATCGCACCCCAGACCAGTGCTGTAAGCAGGCAGATATTGAGCAGGATCGGCGCCGCAGCGGCCGCAGCGAAGCGCGACAACGAGTTCAGGATCGCGGCGACGAGCGTCGCGAGGCTCATGAACATGAGATAGGGAAAGGCAATCCGGCCCATGGTGACGGCGAGATCATAGGTCGCTGCATTGCCGCGCAGGTCGGCATTGGCAAAGGCCCAAAGAACCCAGGGCATCGACAGCATCATCAATGCGCCGAACAGCACAAGGATAGGCAGCAGCACCGCCAGCACTTCGCCGGCGAACTGCTTTGCCTGGTTCTCCCCTTCGGTCATGTGACGGTTGAACAGCGGCACGAAAGCCGAAGCAAAGGCCCCTTCCGCGAACAGCCGCCGGAACAGGTTGGGCAGCTGGAAGGCCAGTTGCCATGCATCGGCTACCCCGCCCGCGCCAAGCACCCGGGCAAGCATTATATCACGGGCAAACCCGAAGACCCGGCTGACCAGGGTCAGCGAACCGATGGTCCCGACGTTTTTGAGCAGGCTCATGGCGCGCGCCCGCGAGCGGTGAGGGTCAGGAGTTGCCAGTCACCGGCGCGACTGGATCGCCGCCCGCGGCTTCCTCGGCACGGCGCGCCTGCAGACGCTGGACGTAGAGGCCGTTGAAGTCGATCGGATCGAGCATCAGCGGCGGGAAACCGGCATCGCGAACCGCATCTGCCACTACGCGGCGCGCGAACGGGAAAAGCAAACGCGGCGCTTCGGCATAAAGGAAAGCGTGCGCTTGATCCTCCGCCACATTGCGCATGCCGACAAGCCCGCAGAAGGCGAGGTCGACGATGTAGACCTTTCCGCGCTGCGAAGATGCGGTGAGGGTCATCTTCAACGTTACTTCGTGGACGTCGCTGCCCACATTTTCCGCACCGATGTTGAACTGGACATCGATCTGCGGTGCCTCGTTCCACTGGTAGACATCGGGTGCGTTGGGGTTTTCGACCGAAAGATCCTTCACGTACTGGGTAATCAGGCCGACCGCGGGTTGCGTATCCGCACCATTGGGCTTCGCGCCGCCGGCATTGTCGAGATTGGTGAGGATGCCTTCTTCATCGGCCATTGGTCTGGTCTTTCAATCTTTGAAACAGGAATTGCGCGGTATGCATTGTCGGCATCGGTCCGCAGCCACGCCGCGCGACTAGCAGGCGCAGAGCCCCCTCGCAACAGTCCCTGAAGGCCAAAGTTTCGGCACCCGCGGCAACCTATCGGTCGTTGGCGAATTGTAATCAGTGCCTATCTAAGGCACAGTAATGCTATTCGGGTGCCCGTCCGGCCCAGCCGGTTGGTCGGCCCCCTCGCAGATCGGATATGTCTAGTGCTTGAAATCGTTCTCCTCGCCATGGTCGCCGCTTTTCTCGGCCTGCGCCTCTATGCGGTGCTCGGGCGCCGTGCCGAGCATGAGGAGGAATCGGTTCCGCAGCGTTTTGAATCGGACGACAAGCCGGCTGGCGTCGTGCACCCTGCTCCGGCTACTCCTGTAGTGGCGGCCCGGCCGCCCGAGCTTGCCGGCGTGATGCCGGCTGTCGAACGCGGCATCCGCGAGATTGCCGCAGCTGACAGCCGCTTCAATCTTGCCCAGTTTCTCGAAGGCGCGCGCGGCGCATACCGGATGGTGCTTGAAGCCTTCTGGAGTGGTGACCGTGCCACCCTGCGCGAATTGTGCGACGACGACGTATATGAAGGCTTCATCGCGGCGCTTGATGCGCGTGAGGCCGCCGGCGAGACACTCGAAAACACGCTGATCCGGATCGAGGAAACCCGGATTCACTCGGCATCGGTGGATGGCCGCATGGCCCGCATTGCAGTCCTGTTCGTAGCCGATATTGCTGCTGTGACCCGGGACAAGGACGGGAATGTAGTCGCTGGTTCGCTGGACGACGCGATTGAGAGCCGCGATGTCTGGACCTTCTCGCGCAACACTGCTGCCCGCGACCCGAACTGGCTGCTCGACGAAACCGACGAGGGTTGAGGTTCGGGGCGCCGTGCCCCTTTTCCGAGGAACCCCGATGAGGCTGTTGCTTGGCCTGGCGCTTGGCCTCGCGCTCGCAGGTTGCGGGCGGATTATTCCTCAGGCCACCGCATCGACCCCGGTTGTTGCCGCGCCGGCGACACCGCTCTCCGCCAATGCGGTGCTGGCGGGCGTTGTGCTGGGTCCCACCTTTGCGGCGCTTTCTGTCAGTGAAGCGGATGCCCGACCGGCTCTGGCCAGCTTCATCGAGTCCTGTCCTGCCCTGGTCACGCGCGACGATGCCAGCGGGCTGACCGTGCCTGATGACTGGCGCAAGGTATGCGATGAGGCGCGCGGGTGGCCCAGGGAACGTTCGCGCATCTTTTTCGCCAGCCAGTTCCAGCCGGTACGGATCGGTGATGGACGAGCCTTTGCGACCGGATATTTCGAGCCCGAGATCTCTGGCAGCCGCACCGCTCGACCGGGCTTCACGGTCCCCGTTTACGCCGTGCCTTCCGATCTTGTGCGCGCCTGGCCTGATGATGTGCCCCAAGCGGAACGCAATGGTCGTCCGCCACTGGGTCGCTATGATCAACAGGGACGCTTCGTCCTCTATCACGATCGCGCTGCTATCGAAGACGGTGCCTTGGCAGGCAAGGCCGAGGTGATCGCATGGGCAGCAGACCCGGTCGAATTTTTCTTCCTTCAGATCCAGGGCTCTGGTCGCCTGCGGACGCCCGAGGGCGAAGTGATCCGCATCGGCTATGCCGGACAGAACGGATGCGAATATGTCGGCATCGGCGGGGTAATGCGCGAGCGTGGCTTGCTGGGGGATGGCCCCGGCAAGTATCCGGGATCGATGCAGGGGATTATGGCCTATATCCGCGAGAACCCGTCTGAAGGTCGCGCGCTCATGCGGCTCAACAAGAGCTGGGTGTTCTTTAGGGAACTGGACGGGGATGGCCCGTTGGGTGCCCTCGGGGTCCCGGTGCGCGGCAGGGTTTCGGTTGCTGCGGATCCAGCCTACGTGCCGCTAGGAGCGCCGGTTTGGCTCGATCTCGACCGGCAAGAGGCTTCCGGACTTTGGATCGCGCAGGATACTGGCGGGGCGATCAAGGGAGCCAATCGCTTTGATACGTTCTGGGGCGCAGGCGAAGACGCGAGAGTGATCGCCGGGGGGATGAGCGGGCGCGGACAGGCCTATGTACTGCTGCCAAGCGCTGCAGCCGCGCGGCTCGGAACGCGTACGCCATGAGACCACCGCGCGGGCTGACAGTCGGTGAGCAGGTCGCATGGGCACATCTTGCCGCGAGCGTGAAACCGCTGCCGGGGAAAAAGCGCCCAGATGCACCTCTCAAGGCGCAGGCAGCGCATCCCAGGCCTGCGGTCGGGCCAAGCGCGGGTGTATCCATCGAGCCAGCCCAATCCGCCAAACCGGTCAAGGGATCGCGTCGTTCCGTGTCCCCGCCGCCGCCACCTCCTGCCATTCCCGGCGGGCTGGATTCGCACTGGGAGCGGCGGATGAAGGGGGGGCGGATTGTTCCGGATCTGACGCTGGATCTCCATGGGCATACGCTTGACGCAGCCTATGATAGGATCATGGCAGGGCTCGATCAGGCCCGGGCGATGGATGCCCGCGTCGTGCTGATCATCGCCGGGCGCGAGAGGCCTGTCGATCCGGCAGACCGAAGCAGCACGCGCGGCGCAATCCGTGCCAAGCTGCTGGACTGGCTGGCCGCCAGCCGTCATGCGAGCACGATTGCAGCGGTTCGCCGCGCGCACGTCCGCCATGGTGGTGATGGGGCGCTATACCTCATTCTCAAGCGCCGCAGCTGAAAGCCCTGCACGCCGGGCATGGGCTCGCTTTTCCGTGCCGCTCACGCGCAGGGCGGTTTCGATCTGCGGGCGCGCAATTGCGCCAACGACGTCTCACAAGCTCGCTGAGATCGGCTTCGGAGTTATCGCATCGCGACGACCTGCCGTCCCAAGCAGGAGCAGCCCCTTAGTCTTGCGCCGTCTTTTGCTGTTCGACCACGTAGGGCGGTGCGTAGCCTGCTTCGCCGAAGGTCCGGGCGATGAGTTTGTTGGTGTCGAAATAGACCTGCCAGTAGTGGTCGGTGTGGCAATAGGGACGCACTGCGAGCACGGTGCCGCGCTCGTTGAAATCGAGGATCTCGACATCGGGCGCAGGCTCGGCGACGACATTGGGGATCGCCGCCAGCGCGGGCTTGAGCCGGGCAATCGCATCGAGCGGATCGACCCCGAAGGCGAGCTGCGCGGTGCGGTCGACGCGGCGATATTCATGGGACGAGAAGTTCTTCACCACATCGCCCGAGATCTTGGCATTGCCGACGATGGTCTGGACATTGTCGGGGCTGGTGATGACGGTGTTGAACAGCCCGACCTCGGTCACCGTCCCCTCGACCCCGCCGCCGACGATGTAATCGCCGACCTTGTAGGGGCGGAAGATGATGAGGAAGGCACCGGCGGCAAAGTTGCTGAGCAGGCCCGACCAGGCCGCGCCCACGGCGAGACCGACACCGGCGAGCAGCGCGGCAAAGCTGGTCGTCTCGATCCCGAAATAGCCCAGGATCGCCACCACCAGCACGATGTTGAGCACGACCGAGAGGATCGAGGCGATGTAGCGTTGCAACGTGGGGTCGAAATTGCGCGCGGTCAGCACCCGTCCCAGCACGCCGATCGCAAAGCTGATCAGCCAGCGCCCGATCATGTAGAGCGCAAAGCCCGCCGCAATCTGCAGCGCAGCCGACGTCATCGCCGCCGAAATCGTCGCCCAGTCCATTTGCATCTCACCATCCCCCGCACCAGCGACCGAACCAAAATCGAGTCGTCACCATCCGAAGAATGCCCGAAGCTCTTGTGAAAGGGAACAGTTTTGCATGGCCGCTATCGTCCACCAGCCCGCCCTGCGCGCCGGCATATGGCGCCGTCCATGACGCTGCGCGAGGGTTGGTGCATCCCGGCATGAAAACCGGGCCGACTTCTCAAGTGAGGTGGCGGTGCTCACAGTCGGAACGTGAAAGGTCTCTCACTCATGGCAGCTTTGCGCTCTCATTTCGGTCTCTGCGAACCACCTCATGATCACTTGAAAGCGGGCAATTGTGCAAAGGGGATCAACGACTGGATCTGGGACTTTGCTGCCATTAAAAGGCAGCTTGCCTTAAGGCTGGTTTCACCAGAAGCGGACACAACCATGCCCAGCGGCAACGAGGGTGGCTATCTCGTGTCCGCTTCCTGAAAGCCCAAACTGGAAGAGACCCCGAAGAAGTCAACTCCGGATTTCGCTTTTCGCAGTCTAACGAGGAAGTGCGTTTTCGTTTAGACGCTGATGGAACCGCGCCGGCAAGCGTTCATTCTAATCAGGCAATTCATACCAATCACCTTGCGATCCCCAAGCGAATTTGGTCAGTCTTGTGGATCAGGACAGCCCTAGCAAAGTCCCCGTTCGCGCGCGATCATCGCTGCGTGGGTGCGGTTCTTGGCGTCGAGCTTGCGGCATATGGTCTTGACGTGGAGCTTAATGGTAGGCTCGCGCAGGTTGAGTTGGCGCGCGATTTCCTTGTTGGCATGGCCTGCGCATAGCCCTGCCAGCACTTCAAGCTCGCGCGGGGACAGGCCCGAGGGCGGCGTCTCGACCGCGCCCGAGGGGCGGTGCAGATCGAGCGGCATGTAGACCTCACCCGCCGCCATGAAGCGGATGGCATTGACTAGCGAGCGCGCCGGAAGGGTCTTGGGCAGATAGCCCGCGGCGCCCACCGAGAGCACCTTCTCGGCCACGCCCGGCGGCGCGAGCCCCGACATCAGCGCCACCGGGCGGCCTGCATTCTGCGCGATAGTCTGTTCTAGCCCGCGATAGCCGTCCATTCCCGGCATCCCGTAATCGAGCACGACCAGATCGAACGGCGCGGCGGCCGCAGCTATGCGATCGAGCGTCTGCGGGAGATCGGCCACGGTTTCCACCATGAAGCCCCCCTCGGCCTCAAGATAGGAGCGCAGCACATCGCGCAGCAATTCGTGATCGTCGGCAATCAGGATATGCATGAGGAACTCCTTGCGCGCGCGGCGTCGATCGCGGCGGCGGCGGCGGCGGCGAGCTGGGCGGTGGTGGTGGGCTTGCCGAGCACCCCGTCGAACAGCCCGACCTGTTTCTGGTGCAGCTGATGCACGCGCGGCAAGGCGGTCAACAGCAGGATCGGCAGATCGTCCCGCGTCCGGCGCAGCGCCCGCGCCAGCTGCGCGCCGTTCATGCCCGGCATGTCATAATCGGTGATCACCAGATCCCAAGAGCCAGGATCGTCCTGCAGCACCGCGATCGCATCCTGCGGATCGATGCAGGGGCCGACTTCGGCGCCGACTTCCTCGAGCATCGCCTCCAGCGTGTCGGCCACGGTCGGATTGTCGTCGACCACCAGCACGGTCTTGCCCGCCAGCACATTGCCCGCGGCCAGCAGGCTGCTGGGGATTCCGCGTTCGTTCCCGTCGCCCGCTTCGAGCGGCCACCAGACTTCGAAGATGGTGCCGCAATCGGACCAGCTCTGGATCGCCAGCGCGCCGTTGTTGGCAGCGATGATCCCCGCCACCACGGCAAGGCCAAGTCCGGTCCCGGCCTCGCCCTTGTGGGTGAAGAATGGTTCGAACACCCGGCCGAGATCCTCGGCGGCAATGCCGCAGCCGGTGTCGCTGACGCGGATCACGGCGGCAGGCACCTGCGGCACCGTGCCGACCACCACTGTGCCCTCGGGCTGGTAATCGCGATTGGCGATCACCTCGAGCTTGATTCGCCCGACTTCGCCCGGCCGCAGCGCGTCGCGGGCATTGAGCGCGAGGTTGAGCACCACCTGATTGAGCTCGGTATCGTCGGTTTGCGCCATCAGCGGCGCGGGCGGCAGTTCGAGTTCGATGCGGTGGAGCGGATCGGTGAGGCTCGGGACCACCAGATCGCGCACGTCCCGCAGCGTGCGGCGCAGATCGGCGAGCTTCGGATGCGGCGTCCGTCGACCAAGAGTCAGTAGCTTCTCGGTCAATCCCGCCGCGGTCGAGGCGGCGGACTGGATGCGAAGCGCATGGTGGCGAACCCGCTCGTCATTGATGTTGCGCAGCAATTCGGCGGTGCCGGAAATCGCGGCGATGAGATTGTTGAAGTCATGCGCGATGCCGCTGGCCAGTTGGCCGACGACTTCCTGCCGCTGGGCCAGCATCAGCTGTTCGCGCAGCCTGGCCTTCTCGCGCTCCATCGCGCGCCGGTCACTCACGTCGCGGGTGACGCACACTATCCCGCCCTCGGGCGACAGCGAGAGTACGACTTCCTGTTCGATCGGGCTGCCGTCGCGCCTGCGCCCCTGCGTCTCGCCGCGCCACTGGCCGGTGCGCAGCAGGATCGGCATGGCTTCCTCGTTGATGCGGCTCACCTCGAGCGGATCGTAGAGCACGTGCCACGGCTTGCCGGTCAGCTCTGCCGGATCTTCGTAGCCGAACATCAGCGCGTGGCCGCGGTTCATGAACATGAACACGCCATCGGGGTCGGTGATTGCGATGCCATCGTCCGACGCCTCGATCGCGGCGACCTGCCGGGCGAGGCGCGCTTCGGTGGCGACGCGCTCGGCCTCGGCCTCCTTGCGTGCCGAGATGTCGCGGATGATCGCGGCAAAGCCCGCCGGCCCGCCCGCCTCGGCACCTTCACCCGGCCACATCGCAAGCGACAGCTCGACCGGTATTTCGTGACCCGCCTTGCAGGTCGCAGGCACCTCGACCGTTTGGCCGACAAGCTTGATCGGTCCGCGCGCGCGCAGCCGGGCCACGCCCGCATGGTGGCCGGCGCGGTGGCGATCGGGGATGATCATGTCGAGCGGCTGGCCGATGGCTTCCTCGGCGCTCCAGCCGAACATCGCCTCGGCCGCGCGGTTCCACAGGATGATGCGGCTGTCCGGATCCGAGCATACGAAGGCGTCGGTGGTGGTCTGCGCGATCAGCTGCGAGATGCGCTGCTCCTGACGGATGCGGCGGCTTTCGAGCAGCGCCACGACCTGGCTCGCCATCAGCACCAGGATATCCCGCTCGCGCGGGGTGAAGCGCTCGCGCGGGGCGGAATCGATGATGCACAGCGTGCCGACCGCATGGCCGTCAGCCAGCACCAGCGGCGCGCCTGCGTAGAAGCGGATATGCGGCGCGCCCGAGACCAGCGGATTGGCGGCAAAGCGGGGATCGCGGTGCGTGTCCTCGACCACCATCACCTCCCGGCCGGCAATCGTATGGCCGCAGAAGGAATGGCGGCGGCAGGTCTCGCTCGTATCCAGCCCGTGGCGCGATTTGAACCACTGGCGGTCGGCATCGACAAGGCTCACCAGCGCGATGGCGGTGTCGAAACGGTCGGCCGCAAGGCGGGTGATGACGTCGAGTTCGCGGTCGGCCGGGGTATCGAGCACGCCCAAATCGCGCAGCGCGGCAAGCCGGAACGGCTCGTCCGGCAAAACCGGCGGAACGGATGGGTCGTGTTGGCGCATCGGGTGAAGCTGTCCTGTCAATCTGCCTCGGGGAGTGATGGCCTCGTCCTGTTCCACGCGCGCGTGGGCCGCGCAATCCGGCCTTATGGCGATGAAATCCTATCCTTTCGTATATATTGCCCCCTGCCTCCGGTGATTTCCCTATGCCCCGGTTAGGGACCACCTGACCATCGGGTGACCGGTCCCAGCCTTCCGCGCCGCGCAATATCCCCTCGCGCCAATGACAGGCAGCGGTCCGGGCGGCATCTGGGGGTCAGCCACGGCACACCTGCCGATGGACATGACCATGACCAGAAGGACCAATGAAATGAACAAGATGTTTGCAGTTGCCACCGTTCTCGCCTCGCTCGCCGCCGCGACCTCGGCGAACGCCCAGTCGGCCGATGCCGGCGCCGGCGCGAAGATCATCGCCCCGCTGGAAATCAGCAACGTGACCGATCTCTACTTCGGCACCATCGCCCCCTCGACCACCGTCGCCGATCAGGTCGTGGTGCTGGCCGACGGCAGCCGCAAGTGCGGCCCGGCGCTGACCTGCCTGACCGCCGACCACACCGCTGCTGCTTTCGCGGTGACCGGTGAAGCCGACGCCTTCTACACCATCTCGCTGCCCAAGGAGATCAATATCGTGAACGAGAAGGGCACCGAGATGCAGGTGACTGAATTCAACGGCTCGAAGACCGGCGGCCAGCTGCTGAGCGGCGAAGACAGCTTCACGGTTGGCGGCACGCTCTACGTCGGCGTGCGTCAGGAAGCCGGCAAGTACACCGGCAGCTTCACCGTCGCTGTCGAATACCAGTAAGCCAGTCCCTGGCAGGGGAAGGGGGTCGTCCGGCGGTGATCGCACGGGCGGCCCCCAACCCCCCGCCAAGGTGCCAAGACCATACCCCTGCCAAGAGGTCTTCTCCCATGTCCCGCTTTCCCCTTGTCGCCGCGCTGCTCGCGGCGCTCGCTGCCCCTGTGCCTGCCGCTGCCGAGCTGCTCGTCGCCCCCACCCGCGTGGTGCTGACCCCGCAGGCGCGCTCTTCCGAACTGGTGCTCGTCAACAAGGGCGCCGAGACCGCCGCTTTCCGCATCGCCATCGAGAACCGCCGGATGCGCGAGGACGGCAGCCTCGAGGACGCGCCCGAGGCGCTTCCCGGCGAGCAGTTCGCCGATGACAAGCTGCGTTATTCGCCGCGCCAGCTGGTGCTGGAACCCGGCGCGCGCCAGGTGGTGCGGATCATGGCATCGGCCCCCGGCGATCTTGCACCGGGCGAGTATCGCTCGCACCTCCGGCTGATGTCGGCCCCCGTCAGCGCGGGCACGACGCAGCTCGCGGGCGAGGCCGCCGGCGACAATTCCCTGTCGATCGAACTGGTGGCGATCCGCTCGATCACCATTCCCGTCATCCTGCGGGTCGGCGCGCTCGATGCCAGCGTCACCATGGATACCGCCGCGCTCGCCGAGGAAGCGCCCGATCAGCTGGTGGTCCGCCTGACCCGTGCGGGCAGCCGTTCGACCTATGGCGATGTCAGCCTCACGATCGCGGGCGAGAAGGACCCTGCATGGCTGGTGCGCGGGGTAGCGATCTACACCCCGAACACCGCCCGCGACGTCATCGTGCCGCTGCCGCCCGAAGTGCGCGCTCGGCTCGCCGGGCAGCAGGTGCGGATCGATTATGTCTCGACCGACGCGGGCGATCCGGCCAGCGCGGGCAAGCTGCTCGCCAGCCTCACCACGGCGCTCTGAGCTCATGACCTGGCTCGGTAATCGCCCATGTCCCGCCGCCCCTTCCGGCCGCTGCGCTGGCTGTCCGCACTGGTCTGCGCAGCCGGACTGGCAGGCGCAGTCCCTGCCCCGGTTCGGGCGCAAGATAGTGGCCTGTTCGACCGGCTGTTCGGCAGCGATCCTGCGGCCGAGCGGGCCGGTCAGGCCGCTGACGGGCTCGCCCTTCCGGCCCTATTTGCGGAAGGCAGGCTGATTGCGGACACGCTACCGCTGCAGGATCTCGGCCCCGGCGCTGGCACCTGCGTGGCGATTGTCCCGCTGCTCGAGGCGCTCGAGCTCGCCTTCACCCGGCCGCAGGAGGGCGCGGATATCGCCGTGACCCTGCCCGAGCCGCGCCGCGCGGTGACGATCCCCGCCGCCGCGCTGCTGCCCAGCCCCTCGGGCGATTGCGTCCCGCTGGCCGACTTGCCCGACCACCTGCCGCTGTCGCTCAGCCATGATGCCGTCAGCCAGCGCCTGCTGCTCGAACCGCGCGCCGCCCTGCCGGTGCTGATGCGGCTCGCGCGCGAGGAGCGCCAGGCGCGGCTGCGGCCC
>NZ_LZYB01000008.1 GCF_001677335.1 Erythrobacter dokdonensis DSW-74 | reverse complement strand
GCAACGCCCGTGCCCGCGGCAACTGCGACCACCGCCGCGCCTGCCGCACAGGAAGCTGCCGTCACACCCGCGCCCGAGCCCGGCTTCGGCGCCCTGGAAACACCCGCCGCGCCGGTTGCACTGCCCGAAACCACCCCTGGCCCCGCATCCCTGGCGCTGGGCGAGCCGGTGCTCGACTGGCGCTGGCTGGCAGGCGCGGCTGCGCTGCTGGCGCTGGCGCTTGCCGGACTGGTCGCATGGCGCCGCCGCAAGCCGCGGGTATTGCGCCTTGCCGCACCCCCGCCCGAAACGCAGGCTGACGCGCCGCCCGCTCCGCCGCGGATCGACGTGGCGCTCGACATCACCGGTGCCACGCGCAGCGTGATGATGGTCACGCTGCAATACCGCCTGACCCTCGCCAATCGCACGGAGCGCGCGGTCAATGATCTCGGCGTGGCGGTTCAACTTGCCTGCGCCCAGCGCGGCCAGAACAATGCCGCCCCGCTTGCCGCCGCGCGCGGCCTTGCCCGCATCGCGCGCATCGGCCCGCACCAGAGCCAGGTAATCAGCGGCGAAGTGCAGATGCCCTTTGCAGAAGTCGCACCGATCATGCAGGGCCGGACGCCGCTGTTCATTCCGCTGGTTCACGTTACGATTGAAGGGGAAGGCCAGCAGGCGATTGCGCGCAGCTTCGTGGTCGGCACGCCAGGTCCGGGCAGCGAGGGCCGGGTCCAGCCGCTCCTGCTCGATATGCCGCCGGGCTCGCTTCCCGATCTCAAGGCGCGGGCGATCACCGCTCCTGCAGGCTGATCAGCCGCTACCCTTGGCGGCGCGGCGCAGGCAGGCTAGGCCTTGGCGCATGAGTGCTGATTTCCCGAGCCTTGTTTCGACCGCGTGGCTGGCCGCGCATCTGCACGAGCCGGGCCTTGCCGTGCTCGATGCCTCGCGCCACCTGCCCGCTGCAGGGCGCGATCCTCGGGCCGAATTCGCCGCGGCCCATATTCCGGGCGCGCGGTTTCTCGATCTGGCGGCGCTGGTGGACGAAACATCGCCCACCCCGCAGGCCCTGCCCCGCCCCGACCAGCTTGCCGCGCATCTCGCCGGACTGGACATCGCGCCCGGCGGTCGGATCGTGCTTTATGATGACAGCGCGGTGAAGACCGCGGCCCGGGCATGGTTCATGCTGGCGGCAAGCGGCTGGGAGACAGTCGCGATCCTCGATGGCGGGCTGGCGAAGTGGAGGGAAGAAGGCCGGGCGCTGGAAGGCGGCGTGCCGCAGCAAGCCCTCGCCGCCCTTCCCGCAAACCTCGCCCCCCCAAAAGGCGTACGCGACAAGGCGGCGATGCTTGCCAATCTTGAAACCCACGCCGAACAGGTGATCGACGCGCGCAGCGCCGACCGGGTGTTCGGCACCGGCACCGATCCGGTCCACGGCCTGCCGATGGGGCGCATCCCGGGGAGCCTCAACCTGCCCTATACCGATCTGTTCGCGCGGGACGGCACGTTCCTTTCCCCCGAAGCGATCCGCGCCGCCTTCGAGGGTGCGGGCGTCGATCTCGCCCGCCCGGTGACCACCACCTGCGGCAGCGGCGTGACGGCGAGCGTGCTGCTGTTCGCCCTCCACCTTGCCGGCAAGCACGATACCGCGCTGTATGACGGCAGCTGGAGCGAATGGGGCGCGGACCCCGCCACGCCCAAGGCGCAAGGGCCAGAACAGGGGGCGCAGGCATGAGCGGCGGCGGCGACGACAGCACCCGCAAGCCTGCCACCCGGCTCGTCCGCGGCGGCAGGCGCCGCGAATGGACCGGACCGGTGGTCAATCCGCCGGTGTGGCGCGCTTCGACCCATCTTTACGAAAGCGATGCCGAGCGGCGCGAGGCGGGCAGGACCAACACCGACGGGCAGTTCTTCTACGGGCGGCGCGGCGCGCCGACCCAGTGGGCGCTGGCAGAGGCGCTGACGCAGATCGAGCCGGGCGCCCACGGCACCGTGCTCTATCCCAGCGGGGTGGCGGCGATTGCAGGCTGCATGCTCGCTGTCCTCAAACCCGGTGACCGGCTGTTGATGGCCGACAATGCCTATGATCCCTCGCGCAGCATGGCGACGGGGCTGCTCGCGCGCATGGGCGTGACGACCGACTTCTTCGACCCGCTCGATCTGGATGCCTATGCCGCGCTGTTTGCCGATCCGGTCAGGGCGGTGTGGCTCGAAAGCCCCGGCAGCCTCACTTTCGAGGTCTGCGATGTCCCTGCGCTCGCCGCCATCGCCCGCGAGCACGGCGCGGTCAGCATGATCGACAACACCTGGGCCAGCCCGCTCGGTTTTGCCGCGCTCGAACATGGCTGCGACATCGTGACGATGAGCCTGTCGAAGCACGTCGGCGGCCATTCCGACCTGATGATGGGCTCGGCCAGCGCGGGCAAGCGCTGGTACACTGCTCTCCGGCGCACCGCTCAGGAACTGGGGCAGGTGGTCTCGCCCGACGATGCCGCGCTTGCCGCGCGCGGATTGCGCACCATGGGCGTGCGGCTGGAAGCGCAGACCCGCTCGGCGCTCAGGATCGCGCAGTGGCTGGAAACGCAGCCCGGGGTCGCGCGGGTGCTGTGCCCGATGCTTCCCTCCGATCCCGGCCATGCGCTGTGGCAGCGCGATTTCACCGGCGGCTGCGGCTTGTTCGGCTTCGTGCTGGCGAGCGAGGATCGCACCGCCGCCGCGCGGGTGGTCGACAGCCTTGAGCTGTTCGGTATCGGTTACAGCTGGGGCGGCTATGAAAGCCTTGCGCTGGCGATCGCGCCGAAGGACTATCGCAGCATCATGACCAGCCCCGACACCCCCGGTCCCGCAATCCGCCTTGCCATCGGGCTCGAGGATGCGGACGACCTGATCGCCGATCTCGCGCAAGCCCTCGCACGGAGCACCGCCCCATGAGCCGGCCTGCACCGCCCCGGAACGTCGTGTCGGGTTCCGAAGGCGCGATCGAGGAACTTGCCTCCCAGAACACGACCATCGCCGCGATCGTCGAGGAGCTCGACAGCTGGGCGCTGGCGGTCGGCAGCTGGCGGATTTCGGCTTTCGACGTGCTGTTCGGCCTTGTGGCGGTGCTGCTGCTGCTGACCGCGGCATGGCTTGCCACCCGTCTGACCCATGCCGCGCTGCGCCGCCTGACCGCGCTCGACGGGACGCAGCGGGTGCTGGCCGAGAAGATCGTGACCATCGTGATCTGGGTCGTCACCTTCTTCCTCGGCGTCGACCTGCTGGGCATCGACCTGACCGCGCTGGCAGTGTTCTCCGGCGCCTTCGGCCTTGCCATCGGGTTCGGCTTGCAAAAGACCTTCGGCAACCTGATTTCGGGGATCATCCTGCTGCTCGACAAGTCGATCAAGCCGGGCGATGTCATCAGCCTGACCGATCAGGCCGGGCAGGAAAGCTTCGGCCAGATCCGCAAGATCGGCATCCGCGCGATCTCGGTCGTCACCCGCGACAAGACCGAATATCTGATCCCCAACGAGACCCTGATGATCAACCAGGTGGTCAACTGGTCCTATTCCTCGAAAGAGGTGCGGGTGAAGGCGCCGGTGGGGGTCTCGTACAACAGCGATCTCGATCTGGTCGAACGCCTGCTCTATCAGGCGGTGGACGAGACCAAGCGCGTGCTCAAGCAGCCGCGAGCGCGGGTCAACATCATGGGTTTCGGCGATAATTCGGTCGATTTCGAAGTGCGCTTCTGGATCGAGGACCCCGAGGAAGGCCTCTCCAATATCCGCTCCGACGTGCTCAAGCGGGTCTGGCAATTGTTCCATGAACACGGGGTCGAGATCCCCTTCCCGCAACGCGACCTGCACCTGAAACAGGGCCAGCAGCTCGACCGCCTGATCGCGGCGCTGGAACGGGGACGGTCAAAGGGCGAGGACGAGGCGCAATAGCTCTGCTTGCAGCAGGGCAAAGCATTCTCGCTGGCACGCAAGGGCGCTCTGGCCCATCTGCGGCGTCATGCAGAACAGCGGCACCATCTTTCTTGTCGGCGCGGGGCCGGGTCCGGCGGACCTGCTCACCCTGCGCGCCGCCCGCCTGATCGAGCGCGCCGAGGTGATCGTACATGATGGACTGGTCGGCGCCGGGATCCTCGCGCTGGCACACCCCGATGCGCGCCTGATCTCGGTCGCCAAGAGCCGCGCCCGCCACACCCTGCCGCAGGAGGACATCAACGCCCTGCTTGTGCGCGAGGCATTGGCAGGCCGCGACGTGGTGCGATTGAAAGGCGGCGATCCCTTCATCTTCGGACGCGGCGGCGAGGAAGCCGAGGCCGCGCGCGAGGCGGGCGTTCCGGTCGAGGTCGTCCCCGGCATCTCCGCTGCCAACGGCGCAGCCGCCGCAGCGCAAATCGCTCTTACCCACCGCGAGGCATCGAGCATCGTCAGCTTTGTCGCGGGCCAGTGCAAGGGTCTGTCCGAACAGGACTGGTCGGGGCTCGCCGGCAAGGGTCGCACCTTGGTGATCTACATGGGTGTTTCCAGCGCACCCCTGATTGCCGAGAAGCTGATGGCCGATGGCCTCGCGCCCGACATGGCGCTCGCCGTGATCGAAAACGCCGCGCGCCCGGAGATGCGGGTCCTGCGGGGCTTGCTCGCCGGCCTGCCCGATCTGGTCGAGCGCGAGGCTGTGAAAAGTCCCGCGCTGATCGTCATCGGCGACGTGACCGCGCGCGAGGACGTGGCGGTGGCCGCCTTCGCACAGGTTGCCGCGCGATGAAGATCCTCACCGGCAATGACCTGCGTTCGGGCGCGGTGGTATGGTGGAACGGCTCCGGCTGGTCGCTGTTCGTCGACGATGCGGTGGACGTGGGCGAAGACGCCGCGGAAATCCTCGCCCGCGAGGAAGCCGCGCGCCGGGTGAACGTGCCCTACGCTATCGAGGCGAGCATCGATGCAGACGGCCATGTGCGCCCCGCGCATATCAAGGACCGGGTGCGCGCATTGGGCCCGACGGTGCGGCGCGACCTTGCCGTGCCGACGGCCGACAAGACCGGCTGGGACTGGGTGATCTGATGTACAAGTATGACTTATACGACCAGGCCATGGTCGATGCCCGCGTCGCCGAATTCCGCGACCAGGCCCGCCGCCGGCTGGAAGGCAAGCTCACCGAAGACCAGTTCAAGCCGCTGCGGCTGATGAACGGGCTCTATCTCCAGCTTCACGCCTATATGCTGCGCGTCGCCATTCCCTATGGCACGCTGGACAGCCGCCAGCTGGAAATGCTGGCCGACATCGCTGAGAGATATGACCGCGGCTACGGCCACTTCACCACCCGCCAGAACATCCAGTACAACTGGATCAGGCTGGAGGACGCGGCCGATATCCTCGCCGATCTCGCCAAGGTCGAGATGCACGCGATCCAGACCAGCGGCAATTGCATTCGCAACATCAGCAGCGATCACTTCGCGGGCGCGGCAGCGGACGAGGTCGTGGACCCGCGCCCCTATGCCGAGCTGATGCGCCAGTGGTCGAGCTTCCATCCGGAGTTCACCTACCTCCCCCGCAAGTTCAAGATCGCGGTGATCGCGTCGGATAAAGACCGCGCGGCGATGCGCCTGCACGATATCGGCGTGCGGATCGTCAAGCGTGCCAATGACTCTGGGGGCGAAGTGGGCGCGCAGTTCTATGCCGGCGGCGGCATGGGCCGCACGCCGATGATTGCGCCGCTGATCCGCGACTTCGTGCCGATCGAGCACTTCATCACCTATGCCGAGGCCTGCCTTCGGGTCTACAACCGCTATGGCCGGCGCGACAACAAGTACAAGGCGCGCATCAAGATCCTCGTCCACGAACTGGGCGCGGCGGAATACACCCGTCAGGTTGAAGAGGAATTCGCGCACCTGTTGTCGGTCGGCGTCGAACCCCCGCGCGAGGAACTGGCCCGGATTGCCGCGCACTTCGCCGATCCTGCGTTCATCGATGGCCCCAAGACCGTC
The DNA here is from genome assembly GCF_001677335.1 of Erythrobacter dokdonensis DSW-74. GTDB lineage: Bacteria > Pseudomonadota > Alphaproteobacteria > Sphingomonadales > Sphingomonadaceae > Erythrobacter > Erythrobacter dokdonensis. Next base: position 239,249 of record NZ_LZYB01000008.1, on the reverse strand, counting down.
GATCGCTCCGACCCCGATTTCGCGCTCTGGGTGGATCGCAATACCCACCGCCACAAGCATGATGCCTATGTCTCCGCCGTCATCAGCCTGAAGCCCGCAGGCGGGATTCCCGGCGATGCCACCGCCGAACAGATGCGGGTCGTGGCGCGCCTCGCGAAGCAATATTCCTTCGACGAGCTGCGGGTGATGCACACGCAGAACCTGCTGCTGCCCCATGTGCGGATCGCAGACTTGCACGCGGTGTGGAGCGCGCTGGATGCGGCAGGTCTGGCCGCCCCCAACATGGATACGATCGAGGACATCATCGCCTGCCCGGGGCTTGATTACTGCAGCCTCGCCAACGCCCGCTCGATCCCGCTTGCCCAGCGCATTTCGGAACGTTTTGCCGAAACCGGACGCACCGAGGTCGTGGGCGAGTTGAAGCTCAAGATTTCCGGCTGCATCAATGCCTGCGGGCACCACCATGCAGGCCATATCGGCATCCTGGGCGTCGACAAGAAAGGGGTGGAGAACTACCAGCTCTCGCTCGGCGGATCGGAGGCGGAGGACGTCAGCCTCGCCAAGATCACTGGCCCCGGCTTCGACGAGGACGGCGTGATCGCCGCAGTCGAAAAGGTGACCGACGTCTACCTTGCGTCACGCGCCGAGGGCGAACGCTTCCTCGATACCTATCGCCGCATCGGGATGGAGCCGTTCAAGGAGGCGCTTTATGGCTGAAGATATCGGCACCAGCCCCGATGAAGTGCAATTCCGTTTCCGCGAGGACGAGATCGTCGACCACGGCACGGTCACGGTCGATGCCTGCTGCGACCAGACCAACGCCACCGCCGTGCGGATCGAGCCGGGCGATGATGCACGCCTGCTGCTTCCTTTCCTCGATCGCCTAGCGCTGGTGGAGATCAACTTTCCCGCCTTCAACGACGGACGCGGCTATTCGGCTGCCCGCATCCTGCGCGAGGCCGGCTATACCGGCGAACTTCGCGCTGTGGGCGATGTAGGTGTCGACCAGCTTAGCCACATGCGCCGCTGCGGGTTCGACAGCTTCGCCCCCGACAAGCGCCTCGACGAAGAGGACGCTGCCCGCGCCTTTGCGACCTGGGCGAACGTCTACCAGCGCGCCGCCGATGCGCGCCGCACCATTGCGGACAAACGCCATGAAGCCTGACGCCGCCACCCCCGGCACGGACCGCACCCGCGATGAGCTGAACCTCGCCCCGCGCTTTACCGAGCATGATGCGGTGCGATTGAACCGCATGTTCCGCGGCTCCTCGACGCAGGAAATGCTCGAGGCGGTGATCGGCGACCGTCTGGCGGGCGATCTCGCGGTGGTGTCCAGCTTCGGCGCGGAAAGCGCGGTGCTGCTGCATCTGGTCGCTTCGGTAGACCCGAAGGTGCCGGTGCTGTTCCTCGACACGGGCAAGCATTTCGCCGAGACGCTGGCCTATCGCGACAGCCTTGTGGAGCGGCTGGGGCTCAACCTCGTGGTGCTGACCCCCGATCCGGCCGAGCTGGCGAAGAAGGATGAAACGGGCCTCAGGTGGTCTTATGATCCCGACGGTTGCTGCGAGATCCGCAAGGTGCGCCCGCTGGAAAAGGCACTGACCGAATACGATGCCAGCTTCACCGGCCGCAAGGCGTTCCAGTCCTCGACCCGTGCCAATCTGCCGCGCTTTGAAGTGGACAACTCCGACGCGCAGGGGCGACTCAAGATCAACCCGCTGATCGACTGGGATGCCAGCCAGATCGAGGCCCATTTCATCGCCCACGACCTGCCGCGCCATCCGCTGATCGCGCAGGGTTACCCCTCGATCGGCTGTTCTCCCTGCACCTCGCAGGTGCTGCCTGGCGAAGACCCGCGGTCGGGCCGGTGGAAGGGCTGGGACAAGACCGAATGCGGCATCCACAAGCCGGGCGAGGAGCCGTTTCTCTAGAAGTTCAGAGCCATCCCTCGCGCCGGTACCAATCGGCGGTCGCCCTCAGCCCCTCCTCGCCCCCGATACGCGGCTGCCAGATGCCCGGCGGCACGGCACGGTCGAAGCGCGATACCCAGTTGGGGTGCGTCATGTAGCCCACCCGGTCGGGGGTAAGCTTGGCGCGGTCGCCGCGTACCAGGCGGTCGGCGCCAGCGGCCAGATCGAGCACGGCGCGGGGCAGGTGCGGGGCAAAGACCGAAGGCCGCCCGACAGCCTTGCCGATGGCCAGTGCCAGCTCCTTGTGGCTCCACCCGCCCTCGCGCCCGTCGTCGGGTTCGTAAACCTTCTTCTTCGTCGGCGCGGCATTGCCAACCGCCAGCGCGACCAGCAATTCGGCAAGGTCGGCGACATGGATGATAGAGCTCGCCCCGCCCGGCGGCAGCGGCACGAAGCCCCATTTCGCGGTGCGGAACATCTCGAGATAATCGGTGTCGCGCGGGCCATAGACGCCGGGCGGACGGATGATCGTCCAGTCGAGTCCGCTCGCCTCCACCACCGTCTCCGCGCGCGCTTTGGACGCGCCATAGGCCGACAGCTTCGGTTCGCGCGCGGCAAGCGAGGAGACGAACACCAGACGTGTCACGCCGGCGCCCCGCATCGCTTCGATCACCCTTGCGGTGCCGGTCACGTTGGCGGTCTCGAATTCGGCCGGGTCGGGGGTGTTGGTCAGCCCTGCGACATGGAGCAGAGCATCCGCGCCTTCGCACATTGCGGCGAGGGCGCCCGCATCGTCCAGATCACCGCGCACCCATTCGGCCCCTGCGCGAGGCGCCTGCTCGCGGCGGGCCAGCGCGCGCACCTGATGGCCCTGCGCCAGCGCCGCGTCGAGAACCGCGCTACCGACGAAACCGGTGGCGCCGGTTATCGCCAGCAGGCTCATAGCAGCACCAGATGATCGCGGTGGATCACGCAGGCGCGCGGCAGGTGGCCGAGCCGTTCGGCCACTTCCTCGCTGCGCAGGCCCTTGATCGCGTCGCACTCGTCCCAGTCATATTCGATCATGCCCTTGGCAATCATCTTGCCATCCGGGCCTTCGACCTTGATGACATCGCCGCGCTCGAATTCACCGAACACCCCGATGATCCCCGCCGCGAGGATGCTCTTGCCGCGCTGCAGCGCCTCGACACAGCCCTGATCGACCCTGATCGACCCGTTGAACCGCAAGCGCCCCCCGATCCAGCTCTTCCAGGCGTTGTCGTCGCGCTTGGGCAGAAACAGGGTCCCCCGGTTCGCGGCCATGGCGCAGGCGATCGGCAGGTCGTCCACGCCCTTGATGATGGCGAGCGCGATACCGGTGCGTTCGGCGATCTCGGCGGCGAGCAGTTTCGAGGTCATGCCTCCCGAACCCTTGCCCGACGAGGACTTGCCGGACGCCATCTGGTGGATTTCCTCCGTCACCCCACGCACTTCCGGCAGGAATTCGGCCTCGGGATGAGCCGGGTCGCGATCGTACAGCCCCTCGACATCGGTCAGCAGCAGTACCCCTTGCGCCGAGGCCGCCTGCGCGACCCGCGCTGCCAGCCGGTCATTATCGCCGAAGCGGATTTCGGAGGTGGCAATCGAATCGTTCTCGTTGATGATCGGCACCGCCCCGCGCGCCAGCAATTCGCGCAAGGTCTCCGACGCGTTGAGATAGCGCCGCCGTCCTTCCAGATCGTCAAGCGTCAGCAGCATCTGCCCTGCCACCAACCCGTGTTCGGCCAGCAATTGCGCCCATGTCGCGATCAGGAACACCTGACCGACAGAGGCCGCAGCCTGGGCATGGGCCAGCGTCTCGCGACCGCCACCCGGCAGGCCGAGCATCGCTGCGCCCAGCGCCACAGCGCCCGAACACACGACAATGATCTCCTGCCCGCGCTCCCTTGCGCCGGCAATCTCGCTCGCCACGCTGCGCAGCCAATCGTGACGCAGCTCGCCATCCTCGTGCACCAGGAGCGCCGAGCCAAGCTTGATCACGAGGCGCGGGCATTTCTCGATATCGCGGAAGTCGAGCAGGTTCTCGATTCTCATGGGGTTCCCCGGAAAACTTCTTGTCCAAGCGGCGCGTGGCTAGGCCAGGGTCACAGCGGCGACCATTCGCCCGCGCTGCCGCTGTCCTCGTCCACCTCCTCCACGGCAGCGGCCTTGGTCTCGGTAGCGGTGCGGTCTGGTAGGTAAGCGAGCACGGCATCGAGAAGTTCCGGAATACCTTCGCCGGTCGCGCCGGAAACGGCAAATACCTTGTCCGCGCCTGCCGCGAGAAGTTCCGCCTGAAACGCATCGACCAGTTCGGCATCGGCCAGATCGCGCTTGTTCAGGGCCACCAGCCGCGGCTTGTTTTCGAGATCGGCGCCATAGGCGGCGAGCTCTTCCTCGACTATGCGCATCGCCTCGGCCGGGTCGGCCTTGTCGGTGCCGGTGATGTCGATCAGGTGGATCAGCACCCGGCACCGCTCGATATGGCCGAGGAAGCGGTCACCGATCCCCGCGCCGTCCGCCGCGCCCTCGATCAGGCCCGGAATATCGGCCAGCACGAATTCGCGCCCCCGGTGGCGCACCACGCCAAGCTTGGGGACGAGCGTGGTGAAGGCATAATCCCCGACCTTGGCGCGCGCATTGCTGACCGCGTTGATAAAGGTCGATTTGCCCGCATTGGGCAGGCCGACAAGGCCGACATCGGCCAGCAGCTTCAAGCGCAGCCAGACCCACATTTCCTCGCCCGGCATTCCGGGCTGGTGCTGGCGCGGGGCGCGGTTGGTGGAGGTCTTGTAGGACGCATTGCCGCGCCCGCCCATGCCGCCTTCGAGCAGAACGACACGCTGCCCGACCTCGGTGAAATCGGCGAGCACCTCGTCCTTGTCTTCCGACAAGATCTGCGTACCGACCGGAACCTCGATCACCAGCGGCTTGGCGCTGGCACCGGTGCGGTCGCGGCCCATGCCGTGCCCACCGCGCGGCGCCTTGAAATGCTGGGTATAACGGAAGTCGATCAGGGTGTTGAGGCCCGCCACCGCCTCGAACACGATATCGCCGCCGCTCCCGCCGTTACCGCCGTCGGGGCCGCCATATTCGACATACTTCTCGCGCCGGAAGCTGACGGCCCCAGGGCCGCCCGCGCCGGACTTGAGATAGATCTTGGCCTGGTCGAGGAAATGCATGGGCGCTCCCTTAAGCATTTCATCCCGCAATTGCGAGGGATTTGGGCGGCAGCGATGCGACCGTCAGGTCGCGTGAGCGAGGATTTCGCACCCCGGATGGGGTGCGGAACTCAAAAACGCGCCTCCAAGCCCAAGGCGGCGCTCCGCCCCGGAGAGACGAAACTGAAGACCTGCTCGTAATCCTCGCCCAGCAGGTTCTCGACACGCGCGAAGGCACCCACGCTGTCGGTCAGCCGCAGACGAGCGTTGAAGTTCACCAGCGTATAGGCATCCAGCCGCACCCGCACCGGCACGAAGCTGGGATCGGTGAAGGCATCGTCCAAGGCCCGCCCATTATGCCGCACCACCAGCGTGGCCGAGGCGGTATCGCCCGGCGCCGTCCAGGTCAGCGCGGCGCTGGCGATATGGCGGGGGCGCCGCACTTCCTCGATGCCGTTCTCTTCCGCATCGAGCCAGGAATAGGCCGCATCAAGGCTCCATTGCCGGCGGATCCGGGCATTGAGCGCCACCTCGATCCCGCGCTGATCGCTGGTGGTCGTGCGGTTGGCCGGGGTGGCGATGAAGTCCGGCGCGGGGAAGGTGGTGAAGATCTCGCCTTCCAGCTCGCTGTCGAAATAGGTGACGGCGAGCGTCGCGCTGCCGCCAATCTGCTGGTCGAGGCCCACTTCCCACCCGGTCGATTTTTCGGGCCGCAGCGCGTCATTGCCGATGAAACGGCCATCGACGAAGCCGAACAGTTCGAAGAAGCCGGGGTTCTTGACCCCGCTCCCTGCGGCGGCGCGAACACGGGTGGTGTCGGTGATCCGGTAGCCCGCGCCCACGCGGAAGGTGGTGGCATCGCGGAAGCGATCATTGATATCGTGCCGGATCGCTGCCGAGACGTCGAAAGCCTCGCCAGCATAGCGATATTCGCCGACGAAGCCCAATTGCTCGATCTCGCGCCGCCCGCCGAAGGCAAAGCCGCCGGGCGTGGTGTTGCGGAAGCCTTCGACCTCGTAATCGGCGGCGAAGGTCAGGTTGTGTTCGTCCGCGAGCCTGAAGGCGCTGACATAGGAGACCTTGAAGCGGTCGCCTTCGCTGGAGTTCGAGCGTCCGAACGGCCCGAAGGTATCGCGCGTGATATCGGCGACCTGCGCGGAAAGATCATGCGTCCAGCGCCCGTCCATCGCCTCGGCCCGCGCGCCGACGAGGGCATAGATCGCCTCGTTGGTGAAACGGGTTTGCGGCGAGTCGATCACGAAGCCGAAGGTGGGGCTGGTGGAATCGAAATCCTGATCATTGAACTGGCCTTCGGTGCGGATGAAGCGGGCGACGGCGCGCAGCGCGAGGCCCTCGGCCACCTCGACGCTGCCCTTGCCCGAAAGGGTGTAGCTGTCGCGGCCAATGTCGCGGGTTCCGCCCCCATTGATGGGGCGCGCGTTCGGCTGGCCATCGGTGCTGACGACCACGGCGGACAGCGCCGCGTCCCAGCCATTGCCGCTCGTGCCATACCGCAGCGCGCCGTTGACCGTGCCTTGTGTGCCGCCTTCCAGCCGCGCATCGACCCCCGCCCGGCCGCGTCCGCTCAGGGTCTGATAGGCGACGACGCCGCCAATCGCGTCCGGCCCGTAGAGCGCGGATTGCGGCCCGCGCAGCACCTCCACCCGCGCGCCGGGTTCGGCCTGAAGCGTGCCGATATCGAACTCTCCCGCGAAGGGATCGGACACCTCGATCCCGTCGACGAGGACGAGGACGTGGTTGGCCTCCGCGCCGCGCAGGCGGATCTGGGTCTGGCCCGCCACGCCCGCCACCGCGACGCCCGGCACGTCGCGCAGGACGTCGGCAATGTCGCGGGTCTGGCGGTCTTCGAGTTGTTCAGAGGTGATGACGAGCGCGGAGCCGGTGTAATCTTCGCGCAGGAAAGCCGCATCCCGGCTGGCCGCCACAAGGATGTCCTTGCCGGGATAGCACGTCCACACCTCGCTCCCCGGCTCGTCGCTGCCACCCGTCACATAACATTGGCCCGGCATCCTGCCGTCCTCCTGCGCCCACACCGGCGCAGCCCAAACCAGCGCCGCCGCAGCGACGCTTCCCAATAGTGCAAAATTCTTCACGGATTCCTCCCGTCATCAGCAACATTGTGGCCGCGAGGAGATCCCATCCCCCACAGCCCAGCGATGTCGCTCACAACGAAAGTCTTGTTCCGCGCCTGGCCAATCCCTGAGCCCGGCATAGAGCGACACGCCCCGGTCGGTCTCCTGGCTCACGGATCAACGTATCCGGCGCTCGCCTTCCCGGATGGCCCGAAGGCCCCAGTGGCTGCTCCCCGTCAAGGGAAGCGCGCAGCCCACACTCACCGCTTACAGTTGCAGGGACAGCTGCGGATTTGCACCGCATTCCCGTTACCGAAACGCGCGCAGACGGGTAGCGTCAGGCGCGGCTGACGACAAGATGTGTCAGGATGGAAAAGCGAAACCTGGTGGAGCCGAGGGGGATCGAACCCCTGACCTCGTCATTGCGAACGACGCGCTCTCCCATCTGAGCTACGGCCCCGTTCCAGGTTGCCCCGCGGATGATCCCCGTCCGGGCGAGGGCGCGCATTAGCGAGAAGCTGGCCTGCTTGCAACGGCGATTTTCGGGCGCCGCTGCGGGTCGATCGCCACTATCCCGGCTTGCGATCCGTCTCGGCCGGTAGCGGCTGCACCACCGGTTGCGACGTCACATTCTCGTCAACCGGAACCACGGGAATCGCGACCCCGCCTTGAGGGTCGGCGACCGTCTGCACCTTTGCTCCCTGCCCGGCCAGGTCGATCATGCTCGGCACCGGAACGCCGCTGGCGCGGGCCTGCTGCACCACAACCCAGCCCGGCTGCGACGGGCCATATTGCGCGCCCCACTTCGCATCCCATTCCGCCGACGCGCGCTGATAGGCCTCGTATTCGTCGAAGAAAGTCTCGAACGGAACGAGCAGACCCTCGAAATTGCTGCGGGCAAAGCCGAGCGGATCCTTCGGCGGCGCGGTTAGCGCGCGGTTCGCCATGTCGAGCGCGGCACGGCAGAAGCCGGAACGCGCCGCAGGCAGAGCGAAGAAATTGTAGACCTGCGTGGTCAGCCCGTCGCGGGCCACGATTGCCTCGCGCCGGGTCCGGTGCTTGCGCCCGTATTCCTTCTCGATCCGGTCGTTCACCGCCTTGAGCGGACGCGAGTTGTTGGTGAGGAAGGCGCGGTAGCCGTCGAGGATCGGTTCATATTCGGGCGCGAGGCAATTGAGCGCGGCAACGTTCCAGGCGGAGCGCAGGTGCCACACCAGATGATCATCGGTCAGGCTGGAATTGACTGTCAGCCGCTTCCCGTCAGCCCCGCGCGGTGGGATGTCCATAACGTAGTGTGCACCGCCCGGCGGCAAGGGACGATAGGGCACCGCTTCAACCACCGGGGGCGGCGGAGGCGGCGGCGGCGGAGGCGGAGGCGCTACGGGTGTGGCGCAGGCAGCGAGCAGCGCGGCACCGGCCGCGGCGACAGTGATCTTCAGGCCGAAGGGCAGGCGCCGCACAGTGTCACCGCTTTGCGCGGTACCGGATGATTGTTGCTGTGACACGGTCATGTGCATTTCAACCTCGTCTGCGGTCAGGCGGGACCAGCCAGATATGCCCGAGGCCGGATTACTCCAGCCTGAAGCGCTCGATAGCCTTGTAGGACAGCAAAGCAAATGCCCGAAGCCTGTGGAAAGGCCCCGGGCATTCGACATTTCAACACCTGCGTGGCTCGTGCGACCCAGCGGGCCGCCCCCGCTTATTCGCGGTTGCCGAGGAACTGCAGCAGGAACATGAACATGTTGACGAAGTCGAGATAGAGCGTGGTCGCGCCCATGATCACCGCCTTGCCCATGAACTGCGTGCCGCGCAGGTAATCATACTGATTCTTCAGCCGCTGCGTGTCGTAGGCGGTGAGGCCTGCGAAGATCAGCACGCCAAGGATGCTGATGACCAGCGCCAGCGTCCCCGACTGGAGGAAGAAGTTGAGGATCATCGCGATGATCAGGCCGAACACCCCCATCACAAGGAAGGTGCCGAAGCCCGACAGGTCCTTCTTGGTGGTGTAGCCCCACAGCGACAGGCCGGCAAAGGCACCTGCGGTGGCAAAGAAGGTCGTGGCGATCGATTCACCGGTAAAAACGAGGAAGATCGTCGACATCGACAGGCCCATTACCGTCGCAAAGGCCCAGAACAGCAATTGCAGCGTGCCCTGGCTCATCTTGTGCAGGCCGAAGTTCATCGCGAGGATGAAGCCGAGCGGCGCCAGTGCCACGATCCACATCAGCGGACCCGACGCAAAGGCATAGGCCACACCGGTCGACGCCGCGACCAGAGCGACGATGCCGGTCAGCAACACGCCCGAGGCCATGTAATTGTAGATCGAGAGCATGTACTTGCGCAGGCCCTCGTCATAACGGCCGGCGACCTCGCCCCCGGCGCGCGGCACGGAGCCGAGGCGCTGCGCATCGCGCGAAGTGTCATTCCAGTCAGCCATTGCTAAACCCTAATCTCCGGAACGGAGCGTGAAAGGCCACGCTTCTTCATGCCGGCGAATATCGGGGTTTCACGCGATCTTTTCAAGTGAAACCGGATTGCAAAGCGCGCAATTCGTTCAGCTTAACAGCTGTTAATATTAAGCACCCTTGGACAGCTCCGCGCCCTTTTCGGCTGTCGCCCGCAAGGTTGCAGTGAGCAGGCGGCGCAGCGCCGCGTCCTCGTCGAGCACATTGAGACCCTCGCGTGTCATGCCGCCGGGGCTGGCAACACGGTCGGCGAGCTCGCCCGGACCGATATCGGCAGCAGAAGCAAGCGCCGAGGCGCCGTCAACCGTGACCAGCGCCAGCTCTTCGGCCACATCACGGTCCAGCCCCAGCTCCACCGCCGCCCCCGCCAGCGCGTCGATGAAGCGATAGACGAAGCCGGGTCCCGACCCCGCGAGCGCGGTAACGAGATCGAAGCGGCTTTCCTCCTCCAGCCAGATCGCGGTGCCAAGCGCATCGTAGAGTGCAAACAGGTCCGCGCGACCCGCATCTTCCAGCCCGCTCTCGCACAGGATCACCGGCGAGCGGTTCACCCGCGCGGCGAGATTGGGCATCACCCGCACATGGCCCTTCGCTTGGGGAAAGGCGGAGGCAAGCTGCGCGCGGGTGATGCCGGCAAGCAGCGAGCACACCGTTACATCTTCTCCGGCAAGACCCTGCAATCCCGGCGCAAGGTCGCGCAGCTGTTGCGGCTTGAAGCCGAGCATCACGGCATCATGCGCATTCGCCGCTGCGGCTTCGGTCGCTTCGCGATAGAGCACGACCCCTTCAGGAGCTTCGGGCAGCGCCGGATCGAGAATGGCGAAACGCAAAGAGTCGATGCCTGCTGCAAGCCACCCGGCGAGCATCGCCCCGCCCATGTTGCCGCAGCCGATGATGAGAAGCTGGTTGATCATGCCAATCCACCCTTTTGGGGATGAGCCTGCCGAAGCCCCGTCCGTGCTGGCGACCGGCGAAAAGGAAAACGCGGCCCGGCCAAGCCGCGCAGCACGCGGAATGGGGGCAGACGGGATGCGAAGATCTGGCCTTCAGCCTCTCAGGCCTCGCCCGCCGCGTCAACCATGGCAGCCTCCAGCGCGGCGCGCGGGGATTTGTCGCCCCACAGCACAAACTGGAACGCCGGGTAGAAGCGGTCGCACTCGTCGATCGCGCATTCGACCAGCGCCTGGGCCATGTCGAGGCTGAGCCGCCCGTCCTCGCCAAGCAGGGCGCCGTGGCGGTAGAGCAGCACGTCACCGTTCGACCAGATGTCGAAATGGCCAAGCCACATCTGTTCGTTGACGAGACAGAGCAATTCATGGGCTGCGGTGCGCTTGTCTTCGGTGACGCGTATATCGGGCAGGCACAGGAACTGCAGCACCCGATCCTCGGCCCGCCAGATCCCGCGCAGCTGGTAATTGGCCCAGCTGCCCTGAACCTCGCCGCTCATCTCCTCGTCCGAAACCATCTCGCACGGCCAGCCGCGCGCCTCGAACAGGGCCGCCAGCATCTCGACAGGGGCGGCATCGTCTTCGGCGGAGTAATCCATTGCCCGCGGTCTCATCGGGAAATCTCCCGGTGGCAGGGCCGGAGGGCGAAGCGTAGGGGGCGCGATCCAGTCATTGCCGGCACGAATGGACGCGCGAGGGGCTGCTTGGCAATGCGCGGCAATTGGGCAGTTGGGGAGAACCGTGCTTGCTTGTTCAAAGCCTGTGCAAAGATTGTGGGGGAGATCCGGTTGAAATCACTTAACTTGCCGAATTTCCTCACCTTCCGGGCTGACATAGAGAAAGGAGTCGACCCCCTTGCCCTTGAGCTCGCGCACCATCGCCTCGGCCGTCTCGCGCCTGTCGACCGGCCCGGCAAGCAGGCGATGCGCCTCGCCCCAGGGGGTGGTGTGGGGCTTGAGCCGCGCCAGCACATTGCCGCCGCTGCGGGAGATGCGGCGCCAGTCGAAGCCGAGCGCGTCGGCCTTCTTGCCGGTTGCTACCTGCACCCACACCCGGCTGGGATGCACCGGCTTGGGAGGCTCCTTGGGCTTGGGCGGGGGTTCGCGCTTTACTGTGATTCGCGCCAGGTCGACCGCGCCGGCACCAACGCGGGCGTCGGGCAGCTCGTCGGCAACGAAATCGGCAAAGGCATCGGCGACGCGCTGCGGCGGCTCCGGTGGCGGAGGCGGTCCGGCGGGGCGCACAGGCTCAGGCGGCGGTGATTGCGGAGCGGCCACTACCGTCGCGATCACCGGCAAGGGGGCTGGCGGCGATGACGGCTTCGCCGTCGGCGCAGGCGGAGATACAAGTGCGGGCGAAACCGCCGGGCTCTGCGCGCCCTGCTTTCCGCCGAGCGGCGCTCCGGCCGGTTCCAGCCGGCTGCCTGCCTTGGCTTCGGCTGCGAAGCGGGCAAGGCGCGGGTCCTCGCGTCCGATATCGGCCGCGCGCGGAAAGATGCCAAGATTGGCGGCCGCCGCCTTCTGCGCCGCTGTCAGCCGGGGCATATAGGCAAGATAAGGCACAATCCGGCTCGACAGGTCACGCGGCATCACCTGCTCGGTGATAGATGCCGCGCGTTCCTGATCGCCGAGGATCGCAAGGCCAAAGGCCCGCGCCCGGAAGGCCGCCATGTCGCGTTTGTCAAGCAGCGAGCGCAGCGCCTCCTCGAAACGCGCGCGATTGCCCGAAATGGCAAAGCTGATCGCCAGCCTCCGGCGCGCCTCGTCATTGCCCGGATCAAGCGTGATCGCCTGACCATAGGCCGCCTGCGCCGACGTCTGGTTGCCGATCAGATCGAGGGCCAATCCCTGATCGGCCAGCACTTCGCGCGCCGGCACGCCCGCGGCAAGCGCACGGTCGAACTGGGGAATCGCCTCTTCCGGCCGGCCCGATCGCAGATAGACCGTTCCCAGCCCGAGAGCGACGCGTGGATGCGCCGGATCAATGTCCGCTGCCCGTCCGAAAAAACCGACCGCAGCCTCGAGATCGTCGACCCCCATCGCCGCTGTGCCTGCCTCGACCAGCGCATCGAGATCGCGCGGTGTCCTGGCCAGCGCCACCAGAGCGCGGTTGAGCCGCTGCACTTCCTCGCTCGGAAGCGGCTGCACCACCTCGCGCGAGATTACATCCTGGGCCTGAGCCACCGTCGGGAATGAGGCGGCAGCGCTTGCGGCCGCAAGCAGCGCCGTCCGCAAGAATGGGAGAGAACCGGTCATCACGCGGCGAGACTTAGTGCGGTTGGCCCGCTTTGCCAGCGGCGACAGGCCAAGCCAGCGGCGAACGGCACCGGAGACGCGCCGGACCGCCGCTGCGCACAGGAGCAGGCGCGGAAGTTACTGGTTCCGGTTGCGGTCGAGAAAGCGGGGAATGCTCAGCGCGGGGCCATCCCCGGCATCATCATCGTCATCCTCGTCCTCGTCCCCCCGTGCAGTGCTGCGCGACAGATTGGCCATGCGCTCGAACAGGGTGCTGCCGCCGATTGCGCCGCCACCGGCTTCGTCACCATCCGAGGCGCCGCCGAGCAGCCCGCGCCGGCGTCCGCCGAGCCGGGCCGTAACCGGCTGGTCATCGGCGGCAAGCCGGTCCGCACTGGCGAGCAGATCATCCTGCGCCGGGTCGACTTCGGGTTCGGCCGCATCTTCGTAGTCGGTATATTCGCCGGTCAGGTCGAGCGTCTCATCGGCCGGATCGCCGTCGTCGTCGAGCGGCAGCGGCTCTTCTTCCTCCTCCTCGACACCGCGCAAGCCGGCGAGCGGGTCGACGATTCCGTCGACATCGTCCTCGTATTCATCGCCCATCTCGTCACCAGCCTGCATGCCGGTAAGGTCGAAGGGCGCCGAGACATCGTAATCCGACTCCGCCTCGGGCTCCTCATCGGCGACGGGATCGGGCGGGGTAAGAGTGAAGCCGGGCGATACAAGCGGCGCGACCGCAGCGGGCGCTTCAGGCTCTTCAGGCGGCAGTTCGACCAGGCCTTCATCCTCGGACAACTCCAGCACCGGGCGCTTGGGCGCGCGCGATGCACCGAGCGCGACCGGCTGCGGACGCTCGATATTGCCCACCGCCCCCTGCTCGATCCCGGTGGCGACGACCGAGACGCGGATCTTGCCCTTGAGATCGGGATTGAAGGCGCTGCCCCAGATGATGTTGGCATCCTCGTCGACCAGCTCGCGGATGTGATTGGCGGCTTCATCGACTTCGAGCAGGCGCATATCCTCGCCGCCGATAATCGAGATGATCACGCCCTTGGCGCCTGCCATCGACACGCCATCCAGCAAGGGGTTGGCAATCGCCTGCTCGGCAGCCTGCAGCGCGCGGTTCTCGCCCTCGCCCTCGCCGGTGCCCATCATCGCCTTGCCCATCTCGCTCATCACCGAACGCACGTCGGCGAAGTCGAGGTTGATGAGGCCCGGCATCACCATCAGGTCGGTGATCGAGCGCACGCCCTGCTGCAGCACCTCGTCGGCGAGCTGGAAGGCTTCCTTGAAGGTGGTTTCGGCCTTTGCGACCAGGAACAGGTTCTGGTTGGGAATGACAATCAGCGTGTCGACGTGGTCCTGCAGTTCCGCAATGCCCGCTTCGGCAGCCCGCATCCGGCGGGTGCCTTCGAACAGGAACGGCTTGGTGACGACGCCCACGGTGAGCACGCCCATGCGACGCGCGGCCTCGGCGATCACCGGGGCGGCGCCGGTCCCTGTACCCCCGCCCATCCCGGCGGCAATGAAGCACATGTTTACGCCTTCGAGCGCCTTCTCGATCTCGGCGACGGTTTCCTCGGCAGCGGCCTTGCCCACTTCGGGCCGCGCGCCGGCTCCGAGCCCGCCGGTAATGTCGGGACCAAGCTGGATGCGCTTTTCAGCCGGCGACTTGCTCAGAGCCTGTGCATCCGTATTGGTGACAATGAAATCGACGCCCTCGATTTCGGCCTCGATCATGTTGGCGATCGCATTGCCACCTGCACCGCCGACACCGATGACAGTAATGCGCGGGCGCAGATCATCCGTGGCCGCAGGTCCGATATTGATGCTCATCAGCTTGTCCTCCAGGCGCGGGACAGGACGATTGATGACCTCTCCCCGCGGTCTTGGTTCTTCTGTGACATAATCATGGGTCACATTTTATAGGGGACGTGCCCTTATCCACAGGCCTCGTTCCCTTCAGAAATTCTCCTTAAGCGCCCGCACCATCCGCATGACAGGATCAAGCAGGCCGCCCGCGCGCGCTACGCCGCGATAGGTCGATGCGCGACCGGCCCCGACGGCGCGGATATCGATCGGGTCCTCGGCAGCATAGAGGCACAACCCCGCGAGCGTCGCAAAGCCTGGTGCATGATGCGCCTCGGGCATTCCCGGCAACTGCGGCGGGCGCCCGAGCCGGACCGGCTGGCCCAGCGCGCTCTGCATGAAATCGGCCATTCCGGCGAGTTCGGCCCCGCCTCCGGTAAGCACCACCTGCCCTGCGCGCGCGGCGGAAAAGCCCATTTCCTTGAGTGCCTTGCCGATCTCTCCGGTAAGCGCGGCAAGCTGCTGGGTCACGACCGAAACAAGTTCGGCGCGCACGATCCGGTTTTTGTCGTCGGCCCCGCGCGCGAGCGGCCCGGCGGCGACGCCATCGGGCGCGTCGTTGGGACCGTTGACGGGGATCAGTTCGCGGTGATCGGCCGGACTGGCGATGGCCGAGCCCGCGACGCATTTAAGCCGCTCGGCCTGCGAGCGGCGGATACCGAAGCCGCTGGCAATGGCATCGGTAATATCGGCCGATCCCATCGGCACCGCCTTGAGGCCCAGCAGCATCCCGCCCGCGAAGACCGCAACATTGGTGACATCGGCACCGATCTCGACCAGCGCCACGCCCAGTTCGCGCTCCTCGAGCGTCAGACAGGCATGGCCTGCAGCAAGCGGCGCGGCGACCACGCCCTCGACCGAAAGATGCGCGTTCTGCACCGCCTCGGTCAGATTGCGCACCGGCGCCCCGTCGGCCAGCATGACATGGATATCGACCCCGAGCCGTTCGGCATGAAGCCCGCGCGGATTGGCGACACCATGCGCCCCGTCGAGCGTGTAATGGGCAGGCTGGGCGTGAAGCACTGTGCGCCCGTCGGGCTGGATCATGTCCTGCGCCTGTATCAGCAGGGTCTCGACATCCTCGTCCTCGATCCGCCGTCCGCCGATCTCGATGTCGACCGCGACGACATTGCTGGCAAGCCCTGCCCCGGCACAGGCGATCCAGACCGAGCGCACGTTCGTATTGGCGCTCTTTTCCGCCCGCTCGACCGCATCGCGGATAGCGAAGCTGGCTGCGTTCATATCGGTGACATAGCCGCGCTTGATCCCGGCACTGGCGCGGTGCCCCGAACCGAGCACCTCCAGCTCGCCGGTCTCGGTCTCGCCCATGATCATCGCCGAAATGCGGAAGGAGCCGATATTCACCGCCCCGAAAGTGCGGGCGAAGCGGCGCGGCGAGGCGGCGCGGGAGGCCATCAGAGCGCCCCTCCCGCAGCTGCCATTTTGCGTGCCTCGCGCTCGCCGTCGGGCAGGCGCATGTAAAGCCGCGGCGGCGAACGCATGTCGAAGGCCAGCACCTTGCCGCCGATCAGGCGGTTCTGACCGTCGAGCCGCGCGAACTTGACCAGCGCCGTTGCCGCCTCGGTGTCGCCTTCGGGCAGGGCGAGCAATTGTCCGGTCTTGAAGGTAAGGTTCCAGCGACGGTTGCCGACCCACTCGGCCGCTTCGATCTGGGGTCGCAGCGCCGGAGCTGCGGCGAGCAGCGTATCCAGCCGCGCTGCCTGCTGGCCAGCACCCGGTCCCGCAAGCCGCAGCATCTGCTTGGCCTTTGCGGGCGCAACCGTTTCCAGCTCCACCCCGCCGACATCGATCAGCACCAAACGGTCGGGTTTCTCGAGCACCGCATGGGGCTTGCGTTCGACAATGTCGATCGCCAGCGTGTGCGGCAACTGGATCGAAACCCGCGCGTCCTTGACCCACGGCAGTTCGGTGCCGAGCCGGGCGCGGATCTCGGCCGGATCGACCTGCGGCATGGGTTGGCCGAGCTGGTCGGCGATCAGGGCATAGACCCGGCCCTCGTCCATTCTTTCGGTGCCGGTCACCCGAAAGCCCTTGACCTCGAATCCGGCGTCGGCGGCAATCCGCGCGGCCTGCGCCTCGGCCATGGCCGGAACGCCTGCAAGGCTGGCGATGATGAAGGCGAGCCCCACCGCGCCGCCGATGATGATGGCCAGCCAGATGCGGCTCCACTGTTCCTCGCTGAAGGGCAGGAGGCCCATGAGCCAGTCGATGAAACCGCTGGCCGAGCCCTTTGCCTTGCGCGCGGTGACCGCGCGGCTCTGTGCCTTGGCGGCACGCCGAACCCCGGTGGAGCCGTTACGCCTGATCTGCTGCGCCATGCGTCCCTCCCTTCTGCTTGAGCGCGTGGACGCGCAAGGCCTCGGCCACCAGCATCTCGACAAGATCGGCATAGGCAATGCCGCAACCTGCCGCCTGTTCGGGCACAAGGCTTAGCGGTGTCATCCCCGGCTGGGTGTTGGTTTCGAGTACGAACAGCCCCTCCTCGTGCAGCTCCTCGTCCCAGCGGAAGTCGGTGCGGCTGGTGCCGTGGCAACCCAGGACCTGGTGCGCCTTGATCGCATATTCCTCGCACAATGCGGTGATCTGTGGCGGCAGCTTGGCCGGAAAGATGTGCTCGGTACGCCCGGCGGTGTACTTGTTCTCGTAATCGTAGAAGCCGTTAGCGACCACCAGCTCAGTGACGCCAAGCGCGCGTGGGCCATCGGGGCCGTCGAGCACCGCCGCTGTCAGCTCGCGCCCCTTGATAAAGGGTTCAGCGAGCAGCTCGGGGAATTCCTGCCAGGGGCCTTTGGCTTCGGGTGAGATCGGGTTGCCGACATTGCTGTCTGCGGTGACGATGGCGACGCCGACCGAAGAGCCCTCATTCACAGGCTTCAGCACATAGGGGCGCGGCAGCGGGTCGCGCCTGTAGAGCTCCTCGCGGGTGACGATCCGTCCGCCGGGCATGGGGATGCCGTGCGGGACCAGCGCCTGCTTGGTCAGCTGCTTGTCGATCGCGATCACCGAGGTGGCGAGGCCAGAATGGGTGTAGGACAGGCCCATGAGGTCGAGCATCCCCTGCACGCTGCCGTCCTCCCCGGGAACGCCGTGGAGCGCGTTGAAGACGACGTCCGGCTTGGCCTCCGCCAGTCTCAGCGCCACATCGCGTCCCATGTCGATCCGGGTGACACGGTGGCCCTTGCTCTCCAAGGCGTCGGCCACGCCCTTCCCGCTGGAGAGCGAGACCGGACGCTCATTGGCCCAGCCGCCCATCAGGACGGCGACGTGGAGTTTCCGGTCAAGGCTCATGGCCGCCCCACCCGCTGGATTTCCCACTCAAGGCTGACGCCGGTCGCGGCATAGACCTTGTCGCGCACCAGTTCGCCCAGCCCTTCGATATCGGCGCTGGTGGCGGTGCCGGTGTTGATCAGGAAGTTGGTGTGCTTTTCGGATACCTGCGCCCCGCCCAGCGTCAGGCCGCGGCAACCTGCGCGGTCGACCAGTTCCCACGCCTTGTGGCCTTCGGGGTTCTTGAAGGTCGACCCGCCGGTCTTGGTGCGCAGCGGCTGCGAGGCTTCGCGGGCGGCGGCGATCCGCTCCATCTCTGCACCGATTTCGGCAGGATCGCCGGGACGTCCCTTGAACCGCGCAGAGACAACGATCGCCCCGTCGGGCAGGGCCGAGTGGCGGTAACCGTAATCGAGTTCGGCAGCGGTCAGTGTGACGAAGGCCCCATCGGGCAGGATCACCGCGCAATCAACCAGCACGTCGGCCACCTCGCGCCCGTAGGCTCCGCCGTTCATGCGTACGAAGCCGCCGACGGTGCCGGGGATGCCGCGCAGGAATTCCAGGCCCGCAATACCCAGATCGCGCGCCGTCGAAGCAACCAGAATGCCGCTTGCCCCGCCGCCGCAGGTGAGTTCCATGTCGCCGCTGTGCTGCACGCCCGCAAAGGCCTTGCCGAGCCGCACCACCACGCCCGGCACTCCGCCGTCACGCACGATCATGTTCGAGCCGAGGCCCAGAGCCATCACCGGAACTTCCCCGCCGAGCCGTTCAAGGAACATCTTGAGGTCTTCCAGATCGGCAGGCTCGAACAGCCAGTCAGCCGGTCCGCCGGTCTTGAACCAGGTGTAGGACGCAAGCGGCGCCTTGCAGGTGAGCTTGCCGCGAATCCCTTCGAGCGGAACCGGCGCGGAAACGGCTCCTTCGACCGCGCAGGTCGGGGCCGAGCCGTCGTCAAAGTGGTAGCTGTCGCCGGGCTGGTTCACGCCGCACCCCGCCTGTCGCTGATGGCGGAAGCGAGGCCCGCCGCCCAGCGGGTTATGTCGCCCGCACCCAGGCACACAACCATGTCGCCGGCCGCAATCTCCTCCGCCAGCACCTCGGCCAGCGCATCGGCTCCGGCAATCTCGCGCGCGGCGCGGTGCCCGCGGGCCTTCATCCCGGCCACCAGCGCGGCGTGATCGATGCCCGGAAGCGGCTCCTCGCCCGCAGGATAGACCGGTGCGACAAAGGCGATGTCGGCATCATCGAAGCACGACTGGAAGTCGTTCATAAGGGTCTGGAGGCGCGAATAGCGGTGCGGCTGGGCGACCGCGATCACGCGGCCTGCGCTGCCCGCCACAGCCTCGCGCGCTGCGGCAAGGACGGCGCGGATTTCGACCGGGTGGTGGGCGTAGTCGTCGATCACGGTGACGTTGCCGCCATCCATCGCCACCGAGCCGACCTTGGTGAAGCGCCGACGAACCCCGCCGAAGCGGGCAAAGCCGGTGCGGATCACCTCGTCCGAACAGCCCATCTCGATCGCCACGGCAATTGCCGCCAGAGCGTTCTGGACATTGTGGCGGCCCGGCATGGGCAGGTGCACACCCTCGATCCGGCGGTCCTCAAGGCCGCGCTGGCGCACGATCACGTCGAAGGTGTTGCCCCCGTCCTCGGAACGGACATTAACCCCGCAGATATCGGCTTGAAGGGAGAAACCGTAGGTCACGACCTTGCGATCGCGCACCTGTCCGATCACCGCCTGCACTTGCGGATGATCGACGCACAGCACCGCCGCGCCATAGAAGGGGACATTGTGGATGAACTCCACGAAGGCCCGCTTCACCCCGTCGAAATCGCCGTAGTGATCCAAGTGCTCGGGATCGATATTGGTGACCACCGCAATGGTGCCGTCCAATCGCAGGAAAGAACCATCGCTCTCGTCGGCCTCGACCACCATCCAGTCGGATGTCCCCAGCCGCGCGTTGGAGCCGTATTGCTCGATGATCCCGCCGTTGATCACGGTGGGATCGATCCCGCCCGCATCCAGCAGCGTGGCGATCATGCTGGTGGTGGTGGTCTTGCCGTGGGTGCCAGCCACCGCGACGGTGGATTTGAGGCGCATCAGTTCGGCCAGCATCTCCGCCCGCCGCACGACCGGGATGCGATTCTCGAGCGCGGCGGCGACTTCGGGATTGGTGCGGCGCACCGCAGTGGAGGTGACGACCACCGCGACGCCTTCGACATTCTCGCGCTCGTGGCAGACATGCACCGTAATGCCGCGCGCACGCAGACGCTCGACGCTCGGCCCTTCGGCAAGGTCGCTGCCCTGCACCCGGTAACCGAGATTATGCATCACCTCGGCGATGCCGGACATGCCGATCCCGCCGATGCCGACGAAGTGGATCGTGCCGATGTCGGTTCCCACGCCCTTCATTGGTCGGCAAACTCCCGGGCGCTCTTGCGCGCCGAACCTGTCGCCGGACGGGCACTGGCGGTAGCGGCAGCGGCTCCCTCGCCAACGCGGATCACGTCCATGAGATCGATCCCGCTCATACTCTCCACCAGATCGGCAAGGTCCTTCACCGCATCGGGCCGCCCGCAATTGAAGGCGCAATGCGCCGCATTGGCGAGGCTGGAGGGGTTCATCGCCATCGCCTGGATCTGCTTGGCGAGTTCCTTGGGCTGGAAGGCGTCCTGCCGGATCATCCGCGCCCCGCCCGCCTTCACCATCTCGCGCGTGTTGACGGCCTGGTGATCATCGGTGGCGATGGGCAGCGGAACCAGGATCGCCGGACGGCCCACGGCGGTCAGTTCGGCAATCGTCGAAGCGCCCGCGCGGCCGATGAACAGGTGCGCATCGGCGAGGCGTTCGTGCATGTCCTCGAAATAGGTGCCGAGCTCTGCGGGAATGTCGTGTTCGGCATAGCGCTGGCGCACGGCATCAAGATCCTCCGGACGGCATTGCTGCGTCACCTGCAAGCGCTGGCGCAGCGCGGGCGGGAGCATGGCAAGGCCATCGGGCACGACTTCGGACAGGACGCGCGCGCCCTGTGAACCGCCCGTCACCAGCACGCGCAGCAGGCCTTCCTCGGTGAACGCGGGGAAATCCTGCTCGCGCAGGGCCAGCACCTCGGCGCGCACCGGATTGCCGGTCAGATAGACCTTGGCCGCATGCTTCGGATCAAGCCGGTCAACCTTGTCGTAGGAGGTCGCAATCGCGTCCACGCGGCCAGCCAGCAGCCGGTTGACCCGGCCCAGCACAGCGTTCTGTTCGTGGATCACGCTCGGCAGTCCCGCCGAAGTCGCGGCCAGCAGTGCGGGCAGCGCGGGATAGCCGCCGAAGCCTACGATCGCGGACGGTTCGAAAGCATCGAACAGGCGCAGCGCCATGCGCCTGCCTTCCAGCACCGCCGCAATCCCCTTGGGCCAGCCGAGCGGGTTCTTGCCGAAGCGGCCCGCGGGCAGGACGTGGGCGGTGAGGTAATCGGGCTTGCCGGGGATATTCGCCCCGCGCTCGTCGGTGATCAGCGCGACATGGTGACCACGCGCGTGGAGTTCCCCCGCCAGCGCAAAGGCGGGGATAAGGTGGCCGCCGGTCCCGCCTGCTGCCAGCACGAAGTGGCGCGAGGCACCGGTGCGGATCTCGCTGCTCATGAGCGTTCCTCCTTGCGGTCGATCAGATCGCGCAAGCCTCCCGCCTCACGGGCGAGGAAGGGATTGCGTCGGGTGATCGCCAGCAATAGCCCAAGCGTGAAGCACACCGCCAGTGTCGATGATCCGCCATAGGAGATCAGTGGCAAGGTCATCCCCTTCGACGGGAACAGCTTGAGATTGACGAGGATGTTGATGAAGGCCTGCCCGCCGAACTGGGTGACAAGGCCTACCCCGGCGAGCAGCGCGAAGAGATTGTCCTCACCCGTCATGCGCAGCAGGGCGCGCAGCACAACCGCCGCGTAAAGCGCGACGACAACCGCACAGGCGATCAGGCCGAACTCCTCGCCGATCACCGAGAAGATGTAGTCCGTATGCGCCTCGGGCAGGTTCATTTTGCGGATGCCGAGCCACAAGCCGCTGCCGGTCCACCCGCCCGCCGTCAGCGTGCGCTGGGCAAGGTCGACCTGATCAAAGGCGGTGCCGCCGCCAAGGAAGCTGTCGATCCGGTTGCGGGCATTGTCGTAGAAAAAATAGGCGAGCGTAAGCCCGACCGCCCCGACCCCGATCAGGCCGAGAATCAACTGCCATGCGACACCGGCAAGCAGCACCATCACGAGCCAGATGCCGGCAAACAGGATCGCATCGCCAAGGTTGGGCTGGGCCATGAGCAATGCGGCAATCAGCCCCATCAAACCGCTGACGAACCAGATTACCGGCAGTCCGGCATCGCGCAGCCGCCAGCTCAGCACCCAGGCACATATGATCGCAAAGCCGGGCTTGAGGAATTCTGATGGCTGCAAGGACAGGCCGAGATTGATCCAGCGTCGCGCGCCGTTCTTCTCCTCGCCGATGATCGGCACCACGAACAAGAGCGCGAGCATGATCGCCCCCACCACGATGCCCACCCGCCGCGCAGACTCGCGCGACAGGAAGGACAAGCCGATCATCACCGAAAGGCCCATGAACTGGAAGATCACATGCCGCTTGAGGAACATGAATTCGTCGAGCGTGACCCGTGCGGTCGAAAGCTGGTCAGCGCTTGCCGGCGAGGCGGCGGCCACCGCCAGCACACCGAACGCCATCAGCAGCATGATGAGGCCCAGCAGCACCTTGTCGATCTCGCGCCACCATACCCGCAAGCTGTCCCGCCAGCGACGCTGCGCCACTGCCGGCGGACGATAGCTGCCCGAGGCCGGACGCGAGGGGGGCCAGGCCGAGCTCACGGCAGGATGCTCCGTCCAGACCCGTCGGTTTCGCAGCCGGTCATCGCGCCGACCATCTGGCGGAAATGGTGCCCGCGCTTCTCGTAGTCGCGGAACTGGTCATAGGAGGCGCAGGCGGGCGACAACAGCACCACCTCGCCCGGGCGGGCCGCATCGCGGGCGCGGCGTACCGCCTCGCTGATGAGCTCGCACCGTTCGACCTTGACGCCGTCGCCTTCGAGCAGGTCGGCGAACATCGGCCCGGCCTCGCCCACGGTATAGGCTGCGGCAAGATTGCCGAGATGCGCAGCGCAGGCGCCAAGGCCCGGCTCTTTGGGAAGGCCGCCGCAGATCCAGTGGATAAGGGGCGCGCCCCCTTGCACGGGCGGAAAGGCTGCCAGCGCAGGCGCCGCCGAGGCGGTGTTGGTGGCCTTGCTGTCGTTGATGTAAATGACCCCGCCTGCCTCGCACACCCGCTCCATCCGGTGCGGCAGGCCGGGATAGGTCGCAAGACCATGCGCAATCTGCGCCTCGCTCAGCCCAAGCTGGCGGCAGATTACCGCCGCTACGGCAGCGTTCTGGGCATTGTGCGGCCCGGCGAGCGAGGGCGAGCGCCCTTCGGCCAAGCCAGCCGCATCGAGATCGCTGGTCTTCACCCTCAATAACGGCTTGTCCGCCGCCGCGAGCCGATCGGCAATCGCGCCCGTCGGTTCGTCCTCGTCACAGATGACCGCAACGCCGCGCTCCTGCATCGCGAACAGCCGCTCCTTGGCCGCGGCATAGGCAGCAAAGCCGGCATAGCGATCGAGATGATCGGCCGTGATGTTGGTCAGCGCGGCGATATCGCAATCGAGCGTGAAGGTGAGGTCGATCTGGAAGCTCGACAGCTCGAGCACATAGACGCCCCCTTCAGGCAGCGGATCCTGTCCGAGAATGGGGTCGCCGATATTGCCGCCCATGACGCTCGGCACGCCCGCGGTTTGCAGGATGTGGTGCACAAGCGCCGTCGTGGTCGACTTGCCGTTGGTCCCGGTAATCCCGACCACGCGGTGCTTCGGGAGGCTTGGCCGGGCCATCGCAAACAGTTCGATATCGCCGATTACCGGCAGGCCATACTGCCAGACATGCGGCCCGATGGGGTGGGTATTGAGCGGCACGCCCGGCGAAACCACCACCCCTGCAAAGCCGGTGAGGTCAAGCTCCAGCGGATCGATCAGGCGGCAACGCCCCTCGAACGGTGCGCGCGCCACATCCTGACGGTCCCAGGCGATCACTTCCGCCCCGCTGGCCAGCAGCGCCTCGGCCGCAGCTGCGCCCGAGCGCGCCAGCCCCAGCACCGCAAAGCGTTTACCGGCAAAGGCGGGGGAAGTGATCATGCAGCCCGTCTACCTCAGCTTGAGCGTCGAAAGACCGATCAGCGCCAGCACGATGGCGATAATCCAGAACCGGATCACGACCTTGCTCTCGCTCCAGCCAAGCTGTTCGAAATGGTGATGGATCGGAGCCATGCGGAACACCCGCTTGCCGGTGCGCTTGAACCAGAACACCTGCACGATCACGCTGACCGCTTCGAGCACGAACAGCCCGCCGACGATGGCGAGCACCACCTCGTGGTGGCTCGCAACCGCAATCGCCCCCAGGGCGCCGCCCAGCGCCAGGCTGCCCGTGTCGCCCATGAACACCGCGGCCGGCGGCGCGTTGAACCACAGGAAGGCCAGCCCCGCGCCCATGATCGCGGCGCAGAAGATCGCCAGTTCGCCAGCGCCAGGTACATGCGGGATGCCCAGATAGGCGCTGAAATCCGCACGGCCCACGAGATAGGCGATGATCGCGAAGGTGCCGGCCGCGATGATCACCGGCATGATCGCAAGACCATCCAGCCCGTCGGTCAGGTTCACCGCATTGCCCGCGCCCACGATCACGAAGGCGGCGAAGACGTAATAGGCCGGCCCCAGCGGAATGCTCACGCCCGACAGGAAAGGCAGGTAGAGATTGGTGTTGATCTGGCTGACGATCAGCCACGCGGCGATGCCCGCCACCACGAATTCGAGCGCGAGCCGCACCCGGCCCGGAACGCCCGCATGGCTGTTCTTGGAAACCTTGTCATAATCATCGAGGAAACCGATGAACCCGAAACCGATCGTCACCGCCAGACAGGCCCATACGAAAGGGCTTGAAAGGTCCATCCACAAGAGCAGGGATGCGGTCAGCGCGGTCAGGATCATCAGCCCGCCCATGGTCGGCGTGCCGCGCTTGGCAAGGTGGGTCTGCGGCCCGTCCTCGCGGATCGGCTGGCCCTTGCCTTGCCGCACGCGCAGGAAATTGATGAACCGCTCACCGATAAGCAAGCCGATCACCAATGCGGTCATCAGCGTCGCACCGGCACGAAAACTCTGGTAGCGCACCAGATTGAGGATGCCGTCGAAGCCCAGCCATTCGGCAAGCAGATAGAGCATTCAGTCGTTCCTCGGCGCCCGTTGCTTCGGGCTTCAGGCTCCCGCTGCGGTTCCGGCGGGAGAGTTTTCGATAAAGTGCGACACCAACCTGCCCAGACCGACCGAGTTGGAGCCCTTCACAAGCACCGCATCGCCCGGCGCAAGGCTCCATTGTTCCAGCAACGCGATCGCCTCGACAGGTGTTTGGCAATGCGCGAAGGCAATGGGCTTGCCAAGCGAATTGCCGGTGCCTTTCCCCAGTTCCTCGGCAAGCGCGCGCATCTCCTCTCCGACGAGGATCGTATAGGCGACGCCCGCCTCGGCAAGCGGCTCGGCCAGCTGGCGGTGGAAAGCCTCGGTAAAGTCGCCCAGTTCCTTCATGGAGCCGAGCACAGCAAGGCGGCGGCTGGCGGGGGTGGCCGCCAGCGCCTTCAAGGTGGCGCGCATCGAGGCGGGGTTGGCGTTGTAGCTCTCGTCGATCATCAGCGCCTCGCCGCCCGGCACAGCGATCCGGTGACGCGCACCGCGGCCCTTCAATCCCCCCATTTCGGCGAGCGCCAGCCCCGCGCTGGCAAGATCGCCCCCAGCCGCGCGCACCGCCGCCATCACACCCAGAGAATTGACGATCCAGTGTTCGCCGGGCTCTGCGACATGATAGCAGATGCGTCTCTCGCCGAGGTCGGCGGTGACCAGCGCGCCGCCGCCCGGCGCCGGAATTGCATCGAGCAGCCGCACATCGGCCCCGGCGCTGCGCCCGAAGGTGACAATGGTCGCACCGCAATTCCTGGCATGGCCGATCAGGCGCCCGGCCCATTCGCTGTCGGCGGGAATGACTGCGGTGCCACCGGGCAGCAAGCCGGTAAAGATCTGCGCCTTCTCGTCCGCAATCGCCTCGAGGCTACCGAGGTTTTCGATGTGCGCGGGCGCGATGGTGGTGATCAGCGCGACATGCGGGCGCACGTGATCGGCCAGCGGCGCAATCTCGCCCGAATGGTTCATCCCCATCTCGAACACGCCGAACCTGGCCCGTGCAGGCAGGCGGGCAAGGCTGAGAGGCACGCCGACATGGTTGTTGTAGCTGCGCACCGAACGATGCGCCGCGCCCCGGCTGGCGCGATCAAGGCAGGCAAAAATCGCCTCCTTCACCCCGGTCTTGCCGACCGATCCGGTAATGCCGATGCGGATAGCGTGTGAGCGCTCACGCGCGAAATGCGCAAGGTCGTGCAGCGCCTTCGTGGTGTCCGCGACAAGGATGTGGGGGTAGTCGACCGGACGATCGACGATCGCAGCAACCGCTCCCTTTTCAAAGGCCTGGGGGATGAACCTGTGACCATCCATCGCCTCGCCCCGCAAGGCAACGAAGACGTCGCCCGGCTTGACATCGCGCGAGTCCATCTCGACGCCCGCGGCGGCAAAATCGTGACTTGTGACGCCGCCGGTTGCGGCCACGATCTCGGCAGCGGTCCACAACGACATCGGCAGCGCATCGCGCTCAGCGACGGGCCACTGGCGCAGCATCGGGTGGGCAAGCGATACGTTCATCACCCCAAGCCTCCGGAAGATTGGCCTCCGGCGCATTCGCGCGCCACTTCGACATCGTCGAACGCTTCGATCCGCATGTTTTCTCCTGACCCGAAAATCTGCCCTTGCTCGTGGCCCTTGCCGGCGATCAGCACAATATCGTCCGGCCCGGCTTCCCCGACAGCTTCGGCAATTGCTGCACGGCGATCGCCGGTTTCGCGTGCTGCGCTTCCCGCTCCTGCCATGATCGCGGCGCGGATGGCGGCGGGATCCTCGCTGCGGGGGTTGTCGTCGGTAATGATCACCAGATCGGCTCCGCGCGCAGCGACCGCGCCCATTTCCGTCCGCTTGCCGCTGTCACGATCCCCGCCCGCTCCGAACACCGCGATCAGCCTGCCACCCGGACCCACATGCGGGCGCAGCGCAGCAATTGCCGCCTCCAGCGCATCGGGCGTATGAGCATAGTCCACATAGGCCGGTGCCCCCGCCTGATTGATCGCCGCACGCTCAAGCCGTCCGCGCACGGGCTGCAGACGGCCCAGCGCGTCAAACACCGTCGTGGCGGCGACACCCGTCGCCAGCGCCAGTCCCGCCGCCACCAGCGCATTGGCCGCCTGGTAGGCGCCGATCAGCGGCAGATTGACCTTCCGCACCTCGCCTTCATGTTCGATGGCAAGAAGCTGCCCCAGCTGTCCGGGTTCGCGCGAGATCAGGCGCAGGAAGTTTCCGCCCTCGCCCACGGTCAGCACCTTGAGCCCGCGCGCCTCGGCCTGGCGTATTGCCCGGGCGGTCCAGTCCGAACCGTCGCCTGCGTCATGGATCACTGCCGGGCTGCCAGCGGCCACGACCTCGGTAAAGAGCCGCATCTTGGCCGCGAAGTAGTTCTCCATCGTGCCGTGATAGTCGAGATGGTCGCGGCTGAAATTGGTGAAGGCGCTGGCCGAGACCGTCAGCCCTTCGTTGCGATACTGGTCGAGGCCGTGGCTCGATGCCTCGTAGGCGACATGGGTCACGCCCTCGCGCGCAAGACCCGCCATGTTGGCGAGGAAGGTGACGATGTCGGGGGTGGTCAGCCCGGTCGAAACCGAACCGTCAGGCGTGGTGACGCCCAAGGTTCCGATGCTCGCCGCCCGCTCTCCGGCCATGCGCCAGATCTGGCGGGTCATCTCGACGGTCGAAGTCTTGCCGTTGGTGCCGGTGACCGCGACGATGGTTTCCGGAACGGGCGCGAAAAAGCCCGCCGCCAAACGCGCGAACGCCCGGCGGGGCTCGGCATCGGCGATGTGGAGTGCACCCGCGAACTCGGCTTCGGGCCGCGCAACGACCGCCACTGCCCCTGCCTCGATTGCTGCGGGGATAAAATCCTCGCCGTTGAAGGTGCCACCGGCAAAGGCGCCGAACACCGTGCCGGGGGCGACCTTGCGATGATCGATGGCAAAGCCCGTTACCGCCACCTCATCCGCCTCTCCGCTGGCTAGCCCGGCGCGCGCAAGCAGGTCGCCGAGCCGCATCAGTGCTTGTCCACGAGGTAGCGCAGGTCGGAAATGTCGACATCGCGGCGTTCGTCGGGCTGGACGCCCAGCATCGGCCCGATGCGCGGCACCAACCGGCCGACAACCGGCGCGGCGGTGAATGCGGCGGTGCGCTGGTAGGAACTGGCGATGGTTCCCTTGGGCTCGTCAATCACCACCACCACGACATAGCGCGGCGCATCCAGCGGGAAGGCCGAAGCGAAGGAGGAGATCAGCGAGGTCTTGGCATAGCCGCCACCGCTCGCCTTCTCGGCCGAACCGGTCTTCCCGCCCACCCGGTAGCCCGGCGCATCGGCGCTGCGCCCGGTGCCGTAGAGCGAGATCATGCGCAGCATCTGGCGCATGCGCGAGGAGGTCGATTCCTTGAACACGCGCCGTCCGCGCGGGATGTCCTTCCTGTCGAGCTTCATCAATGTCGCCGGACGCCAGATCCCGCCATTGACCATCGCGGCATAGGCACTGGCCAGATGTAGCGGGGTGACCGCGAGGCCGTGACCATAACTGACCGTCATGTTGGTCACCCGGCTCCACTTGCCACCCGGAAACAGCGGCTTTCCGCGCGCGGGCAGCTCGATGAAGGGGCGGGCATCCATACCCAGATCAATCATGGCACGGCGCAAGCGTTCCGGGCCGAGTTCGTCGGCCACACGCGCGGTGACGGTATTGGAGGAATAGACCAGCGCCTGCGGCACATTGAGCGTCGCGCCCTTGGGCTTGAGATCCTTGATCGTGCTGCGCCCGACCTGCACCGGCTCGGCGTTCCACGCGCGGCCCAGATCGCGCACCACGCCCGCATCCATCGCCGCCGCCACGCTCAGCGGCTTGAAGGTCGAACCAAGTTCGTAAACCCCGTTGGTGACACGGTTGAAGACGTTCTTCGCTCCGCTTGCCCCTGCCACATTGGGATCGAATTCGGGCAGGGAGGCCATCGCCATCACCTCGCCGCTATCGACATCAAGCACGATGCCCGCCGCGCCGAGAGCATTGGTCTCCAGCATCCCGCGCCGCAGTTCATCCTCCAGCGCGCCCTGCACGCGCACATCGAGCGATAGCGCCACCGGCTCTGCGCGAAGGTCGGGATCGGACAGGCGATCATCCAGCACCTGTTCCATGCCGAGCTTGCCGCCCTCGCCCTCCACGACATAGCCCAGCACATGCGCGGCGAGCGTGCCTTGCGGATAATGACGGTCGGTCTCGCGCGGGATCTCGAGCGCGACTTCGCCCAGTGCGAACACCTTGTTGGCCTCTTCGGGCAGGATGCGGCGGCGCAGATAGCCCGCACGGCC
The DNA here is from genome assembly GCF_001677335.1 of Erythrobacter dokdonensis DSW-74. Lineage (GTDB taxonomy): Bacteria > Pseudomonadota > Alphaproteobacteria > Sphingomonadales > Sphingomonadaceae > Erythrobacter > Erythrobacter dokdonensis. The sequence continues at coordinate 209,655 of NZ_LZYB01000008.1, read as the reverse complement.
CGAGGCGAGGCGGCGCGCCATGCGTGCCTCGTCGATATCGGGGAAGATCGCCTTCAATTCGCGCGCCACCTGTTCAGGCGAGCGCACCAGCGGCGCGCCGTCATCGCCCATCGCCTTGGGATCGAACCACAGCGCGTAGGCCGGGAAGGCGCGCGCCAGCGGCACGCCATTGCGATCGGTGATCTCCCCGCGCGACGGCAACAGCGCCTCTTCCAGACTGGTGCGCTCGGGCACCTGTCCGGCAAAGGCGAGCGAGGCGATGCGCACCAGCGCGACAAGCGCCACGAGCACAAAGCCGAGCATGATCCACAGCACCCGGAAACGCGCGGTCCATAACAGCCGCGCGCGCAGGTTGAGACGCTGGACGCGTCCCGCAGGGATCGAGGGGACGGCCGCAGTGGCCGCCATGGCGTTCATTCGCCTTTCCCCTTTGCGCTCAGTGTCTGGGCCTGCGCGGCACGGATCGGCGAGGCATCGATCAGGAAATCGCCAAAGGCTTCAGTGACGACCTGCCCGGCATCCTTCTCGCTTGCAGCCGAGGCGAGCGTCACTGCCGCGCCCGAAACCGGCGAGCGCATGGGGCCAGCATCCACGCGAGCAGCTTGCGCCTCGCCGCCGGTTTCGGCTCGGGCCAGCATGACCGGTGCGGGCGCATCCGGCCCGCGCCGCTGGCCGAGGCTCGCAAGCTGGCGGGTGCCATCGAGAAACTGGTCGGCGCGCGGCGCCTCGTAGCCGAACTCGACCGCATTCCACGCCGCGAGCTGGCGCTGGCTGGCGCGGGTCTGGAACTCCGTCTCCAGCAGCAGGGTCTCGCGCTGTAGCGCGAGGATCTGGCGTTCGGCCAGCAACACCTCGCTCTTGACCGCATGGACCTTGAAGCTGAGGCCCACCACCATCGCAAGACAGATCGTCAGAACCGCCATCCATCCAAGCGAACGCGCGTGTAAGCCGGTCATCATGCCGCCATGCTCCTTGGCTGGGCGCCGGTGCGGATCGCATGGCGCAGGGTGGACGAACGCGCGCGCGGATTGCGCAGCGTCTCGGCCTCGGACGGGCGGATGCCCTTCGAGACGCGGGTGAAGGTCGGCGGCGGGCCGGGGATCTCGCCGGGCAGATGGCGCGACACGGCCCGACCGGCGCCACTGCGTTCGCGCAGGAAGTGCTTCACGATGCGGTCTTCGAGGCTGTGAAAGCTGACCACGGCCAGCACCCCGCCCTCGCCCAGCAGCGCCTCGGCCGCCGCCATCCCGGCTTCGAGCTCGCCCAGTTCATCGTTCACATGGATGCGCACCGCCTGGAAGGTGCGGGTCGCCGGGTCTTTCTTGTCATGCGGCTTGTGACCCAGCGCGCGGCGCACCACGCGGGCAAGTTCGCCGGTGGTCGCGAGCGGCCGCGCGGCGACGATGGCGCGGGCCACGCGGCGCGACTGGCGTTCCTCGCCATAGCGGTAGAGCACATCGGCAATCGCTTCCTCGTCAGCGGTATTGAGGAAGTCGGCGGCGCTTTCCCCCGCCTGGCTCATGCGCATGTCGAGCGGGCCGTCATGCATGAAGGCAAAGCCGCGCTCGCTTTGGTCAAGCTGCATCGAGGACACGCCGATATCCATGACGACCGCATCAACCCGGGTGATGCCGAGCGCGGCAAGTTCCTCGCGCATCTGGGAAAATCGCCCGGAATGCAGCGCAAGGCGGCCCGCATGGCGCGCCACCAGCGCCTGCCCGGCGGCGATGGCATCGGGATCGCGGTCGAAAGCGTGGACGCGCGCACCTGCCTCCAGCAAGGCGGTGGTGTAGCCGCCCGCACCGAAGGTCGCATCGACAATGGTCATGCCCGGGCGCGGCGCGATGGCGGCGACGACTTCATCGAGCAGCACGGGAATGTGGGGCGCAGATCTGGGGTCGAGCGACATCACGCGCCCCCCTTCTTCGCGGCGGCGACCAGCTTGGCGCAGCTTGCCTGCGCGCCTTTCCATTCCGGGCCCATGCGGGCGAGTTCTTCGGGATTCCAGACGAAGAAGAAATCGCCGGCTCCCTGGAAATAGAGACCCTCGCCGACCTTGCCGAGATCGCGCAGGTGTTCGGGCATGACGAAGCGGCCGGAATCATCGAAGGGCATCTGCTCGAAACCGAACAATTGCTGGGCGCGCACCTCACGGTCGAAATCGGTCTTGCCGAGGCGGGTCGCGCGTTCTTCCTCGCGGTCGAGCTGGTCGTGGAGCTGGGCCTTGCGCGACAGGCCGAAGCCGACGAGGCAATCGAAGCGGTCATGCGCAGCAAGACACAGGATGCGGTTGCCGTCCGAGCTTTCCTTCACCGCCTTGCGGAAGGCGGCAGGCAGGACAAAGCGGCCCTTGTCGCCGGCGGGCGAGTAGGCTTGGCCGCTATATCCTCCGAAAGCCGACACCTGGCCCTTCCCCTCCTGCCCCTGTGTCCGGGCCTCCCCACGAGGCCCCGGACGTCTTCAGACACGCCTTCCCCGTCGCCGCTCACGCGCAAGCGCCGGCGGCGCGCCGGCTCCACCAGCCGAACGCGTTGCAAACAGGCATGTTTGATGGACTACGGTATTATCGAGGAAGGTCGGGGGATGGAAGGGGTTTTTCGGGGATATTGCGGGAAAACTTGTTAAAAATCTGAATCTCCTCAATTTTCTGTATACAGCGTAAGAACACCTAGACTACGAAAATCACATGATCCGGGGGATTCAAGCGACCTGAAACGGGCATTTCCCGCAATTTCCCATGTCCGGACCGCCACCGAGTCCCGCCTCTCCCGCGATTTCCCCGATGGGCCCTATTCGAATGCGGCGGCGAGCAGCGCGGCGAGGATTTCCCCTTCCTCGCCCGCCAGTGCGGGATGCTCGAACACCGCGGCATCGGCAAGCAGGGTAACGCGCCCCTGTCCCACCGCGCAGCGCGCTGCCGCGCCGCCGGCGACCAGCGTGCATTGCCCAGCGGCGGGATCGACGATCGTCACCTGACCCGCCAGCACCAGCGGGAAGGCCGCTGTGCCAAGGCGCTCATTGCGCACCGCGACCTCCTGCGCATCGTCAAAGCGGATGGCCATGCCCCAGCGCGCCACGACCGGCGGGATCAGCGCGGAATCCACCGGACGGCGCGGGTCGCCGAGCGGCAGGTCATATTCCCCCGTCAACGCCGGATCGAGCACCAGCAGCAGGCGCCCGCCCTCCCGCACCCACGCATCAAGCGCGACATTGTCGGCAGGCGACAGCCCGCGCGGCTGGATCACCGCCAACCGCGCCAATCCGGCCAGCGGGTCGACCTCGGGCGCATCCGGAGACAGGGCGGGAGCCGGCGAGAGCGTGTCGAGCGGGTAGATTGCATGATCGCGCTCCAGCACCTTGCGCTGCCACGGGGCCGGCGCATCCGCTGCGGCGAGATCGGCGATCCCGGCCCCCTGCGGCCAGTAAAGGGGCAGACTGGTCATCAGCGCCAGCGGCGGACGATCGCCGGGGGAAGCGGAATCGGCCGGTGCCGCGCCATCGTGTCCTGCCTGTGACGTCGCACCGCATCCAGCCAGCGCCATCAGGACACTGACCAGCAGCGCAATACCTCTATGGTGCGGGTGCATCATTGCCCGGCGCGGTGTCCGGAGCCGGCAGGTCGAGCGGCGCGACCGGCGTCGGGCTGGGCTCGGCAGCGATATCGGGCACGACGCCCGCATCGGCAAGCGGGTTCGCCTGGGTCGGCGTTGCCGTCGGCTCGGTGGTCGGCGCTGCCTCGGGAACGGCGGCCTCTTCGGTGATGTCCGCCTGGCTGCCGATGATGCTGGCAAGCCCCACCAGCAGCACCATCGCAGCAATTCCGAACAGACCGATCTGGAGGCGCTGGAGCGCTTCCTGGCGGGCCTGGTTCGCCGGTGTCGCAGGCTGGGCGTTCACCGGCAGATCGCCCGCGCCCGGTGCCGCATCGCCCCCTCCCGCATACAGACTGCGCTGGGTCATCGCGCGCAGCCTTGCCATGAGGGAGGCAGGCGTCACGCGCGTTCCTCTGCCCGCCGGACCAGCCAGTCGAACACCGGCAGGCCCTTCGCTGCCAGCCAGTCCGGGTTGTAGAGCGTGGAGAGATAGCGAAAGCCGGTATCGCACAGGATCGTGACGACTTGCGGATTGTCTCGCCCCTCTGCGACCAGTTCACGGCCGAGCTGCACCGCGCCTGCGACATTGATGCCGGAGGACAGGCCGAGACACAGTCCTTCCTCGCGCAGCAATCGGGCGACCCAATGCAGCCCTTCCTCGTCACTGACGCGGTATTGCGTGTCGATGGCCGCGCCTTCGAGATTGGCGGTGATGCGTCCCTGCCCGATGCCCTCCGCGACAGACGAGCCTTCAGCCTTCAGCTCGCCATGGGCGTAATAATTATACAGCGCCGCGCCATGCGGATCGGTCAGCGCAATGCGGATATTCTCGTCGAAGGCCTTGAGGCCGAGGCCCACGCCCGCAATCGTCCCGCCGGTGCCGGCCGCGCAGGTAAAGCCGTCAATCCTGCCACCGGTCTGCTCCCAGATTTCGGGCGCGGTGCCTTCGATGTGGGCGCGGCGGTTGGCGATATTGTCGAACTGGTTGGCCCAGACTGCACCAGGCGTCTCTTCCGCCAGGCGGCGCGAGGTGTGGACGAAGTGGCCGGGATTGGCGAACTTGGTCGGCGGCACCAGCACCAGTTCGGCGCCAAGCGCCCGCAGGGTGTCCATCTTTTCCTGCGACTGGTTGTCCGGCATGACGATGATCGTCTTGTAGCCGCGCGCATTCGCCACCAGCGCGATGCCGATACCGGTATTGCCCGCGGTGCCTTCGACCACCGTCCCGCCCGGCTTCAATTCCCCGCGCGCCTCGGCATCGCGGATGATCCACAGCGCCGCGCGGTCCTTCACCGAAGAACCGGGATTGGCAAATTCGCATTTGCCGTAAATGTCGCAGCCGGCGGCCTTGCTCGGGCCGGCGAGCCGCACCATCGGCGTGTTGCCGATCAGCGCGAGCGTATCGCCAAAGGGGCGGGTGATGTTCATGGGGCCAGAGTTAGGCGCTGTTTCTCGTGCGGGCAAGGCGCACCAGAGCATCTGTCAGTCTCGACGCGATGCGCCGCAAGCCCAAGCGGGCACCCGCAAGCGGTCAGCCGCCACACGGCAGAAACAGCGCCGAGGACGGGCTCGCGCAAGGCGAGCCCGCAATCAGGAAGGCCTCAATCTTCCGGCGCGATCGTGACGTGCAACCCGTCAAGCTCGGCGGTGAAGGGGATCTGGCACGACAGGCGGCTGGTGGGCGCACGGTGATCGGAGGATTCGAGCAGGTCGTCCTCGTCCTCGCTGATCGCGGGCAGCTTGTCGGCGAAAGCCGGATCGACATGCACGTGGCAGGTCGCGCACGAACAGCAGCCGCCGCACAGTGCCAGCAGCTCGTCGAAGCCATTGTCGCGGATCGCTTCCATCACGGTCAGGCCGTCATCGACGCTGATCTCGCTGGTTTCGCCTTCGCGATTGGTGACGACCAGTCTGGGCATGGGTGCAGATCCTTTTCGGCTATTGGGCGCAATTCAGTGCGCTGGGAGAGTGGTGGATGCGCTGCTAAGACAGTCTTTCGCGCAAGGCAAGTTAAGGAAAGTGGCAGTGGGGCTGACGGCGGAAAAATTGCGCGAGGGCCTCGATTGCCTCGCCACGCGCGAGCCGCGCCTTGCCGCGGAGCTGGCGCGCATCGGCTATCCCGAACCACGCATCCGCCCGCCCGGCTTCAAAACGCTGCTGCGCACCATCGTCGGCCAGCAGGTCTCGGTCGCGGCGGCCGCTTCGATGTGGCGCAAGCTGGAGGCGGAACTGGGTGCGGATTTCACCCCCGGCTGCCTGCTGGCGCGGGATTTCGACACCTTGCGCGCCTGCGGACTGTCGCGCCAGAAGCAGGGCTATGCCCGGTCCTTGTGCGAACTGGCCCACGCGGGCGAGCTCGATTTCCATGCCCTGCCCGCCGACGACGAGGAAGCGATCGCCCGGCTCACCCGGATCAAGGGCATCGGCCGCTGGTCGGCGGAAATCTACCTGCTGTTCGCCGAAGGCCGCCCGGATATCTGGCCCGCTGGCGATCTCGCCGTGCAGGAGGGGGTGAAGCGGTTGCTGGACCTGCCTGAACGACCGGCGGAGAAAGCCACCCGCGAGCTTGCCGAACCCTGGGCGCCGCAGCGCGGGAGCATGGCGATCTTCACCTGGCATTTCTACGCTAACCCGGCGCTCTAGACCGGATTCCGCATGAAAAAGGCCCCCGGCCGCGCGAAGGCGACCGGGGGCCTTTTCGCATTCGCCGGATTTACTGGCGGGTTGCCGTCCAGCGTACCACGCTATTGTCGCGCGGATCGGTGCTCACGCCGCGCAGCGTGTCGCCATCGACGGTGAGTTCGAGCACGCTGATTACCTCTCCATCGCGCGAATAGGTTTCGCGATAGACATTGTCGGAAACCTTCTCGACCGCCATCGTGCCGCCGGTCGTGTCTCCTTCGGGAGTCACCGGCTCGCCGCCCAGCGTGGCGGTGTAGCCGCCGCTGTTGCCGGTCGAGGTGATCGTATCCCCGTCGATCGCGTAGGTGAAGGTCAGTGCCGCGTCGCTCATCTCGCCAAGGCTGGCAACGTTCCAGTCACCGGAAACCGCGTGCGCGCCCTCGGGGGCTGCCGCGACGCGCGTATAGGTGGTCGAACCCTTGACCTCCTCATCGCCGTCGAAATCGGTCCAGTTCATGGTCAGGGTCTGGCCGTCTTCGCTGACCGTCCAGGTCGAGGTGCCCAGTTCCTTGTCACCCAGCCGGGAAGCCGTGGTCACCGTCCGGTCGTCGACGATGGTGTATTTGAGCGCGTCCACGCCGGGGCGATCGACTGTCACCCAATCGCCGTTGGCCGCCACCGAAAACGGCGGGATGCAGCTGTTGCAGGTATATGTCCCGTCGGCGAACGCAAAGCTGCTGGTGTCGTTTTCGAACTCCGCGGAGTCGAGATTGGCTTTCCACGTGCCGGCGAGCGAGCCGGACGCGGTGGCTTCGGCAGAGCCGTTCGCCGTTTCGCCACTGCACGCGGCAATCCCAAACGCAAGCGATGCAGCACACATCGCAGTCACAAATTTCTTCATAAGTTCCCCACTCCTAAATCGCACCCGTTAGGGGACGGTAGCACCGATTGCCCCTGCGACCAAATTTGCCACGGGAGCGATGGCATCGGGCGAATGATCCGCAGCGTCCGCGCGTGCCGACTTGAAGGACGGCGAAGGGTGTCTTAACTGCACAACACAGAGACGCAATTGAGAGGGAGAAACTCAATGCAGACCCGTTTCGCCCGCTTGCTCGCCGGCGGCGTTGCCGCTGCCGCCCTGACCCTGCCCGGCCTCGCCAGCGCCGACAGCCACACCGCCATTCCATCCGCCATGACCGGAGCCGCAATGACCAACGAATCCCAAGCCGCCCCCCTGATCCCGCGCAGCGCCCTGTTCGGCAATCCGACCCGCGCATCGGGCCAGATCAGTCCCGATGGCCAATGGCTGAGCTGGCTTGCACCCAAAGACGGGGTGCTCAACATCTGGCTGGCTCCGGTCGACAATCCCGACGCGGCGCGCGCCATGACCAGCGCCGCCGACCGCCCGATCCGCCAGTATTTCTGGTCGCCGGATTCGCGCGCGGTGATGTATATTCAGGACAAGGGCGGGGACGAGAACTTCCTGCTCTACAGCGTCGATGTGGCGAGCGGCGCGGAAACCACCGTCACCCCGTTCACCAACACGCGGGTCGAGATCATCGGCGCATCCAACACGATCAAGGACAAGCTGCTGCTCGGCATCAACAACCGCGATCCGCAATGGCACGATGTCTACCTGCTCGACATTCCCACCGGTGAACTGACGCTTGTCATGGAAAACAACGCCTATGCCGGGTTCATGGCCGATGACAGCCTGACCTTGCGCATGGCGATGAGCCAGAACGAAGCGGGCGGGACGGATTATTTCCGGGTCGAAGGCAACACGGTCGAAAGCGAACCTTTCGAGACCACGGCGATGGAGGATTCGCTCACCACCGGCCCTGCGGGCTACACCACCGATGGCGGCACGCTCTACTGGATCGACAGCCGCGGGCGCAACACCGCCGCCCTGTTCGCGCAGGACACCGCGACCGGCGCCAAGCGCCTGATTGCCGAGGACGACAAGGCCGACATCGGCAGCACCCTGCGCGATCCGCAGACCGGCGAGGTCGAGGCCTATGCGGTCGATTACCTCACGACCGAATGGCACGCGACCGACCCCGAAACCCGCGCCTCGCTCGATTGGCTGGACCAGCAGCTCGAAGGCGAATTCGGCGTCAGCAGCCGGACCGATGACGATAGGACCTGGATCGTCTGGAACGATCCGCTGACCAAGCCTGCGGCCACCTTCATCTATGATCGCGCGGCGCAGACGCTCACCCCGTTCTACATCTCCCGGCCCGAGTTGGAAGGCGCGCCGCTGGTGCCGATGCACCCGGTCGAGATTACCAGCCGCGACGGGCTGATCTTGCCGTCCTACCTCACGCTGCCGCCGATGAGTGACAGCGATGGCGATGGCCGCCCCGATCAGGCAGTGCCGATGGTGCTGCTGGTGCATGGCGGCCCCTGGGCGCGCGATGGCTATGGCTTCAATTCGCTCCACCAGATGCTCGCCAACCGCGGCTACGGCGTGCTGAGCGTCAATTTCCGTGGCTCGACCGGGTTCGGCAAGGACTTCATCAATGCCGGGAACAAGCAGTGGGGCCTGACAATGCACGATGACCTGATCGACGCGGTCGACTGGGCGGTTGCAGAGGGCATCGCGCAACCCGACAAGGTGGCAATCATGGGCGGCTCCTATGGCGGCTATGCGACGCTGGCGGGCCTCACCTTCACGCCCCAGACCTTTGCCTGCGGGGTGGATATCGTCGGGCCGTCCAATCTTGAAACCCTGCTCGCCTCGATCCCGCCCTACTGGGCGCCGATGGTCAAGATCTTCCACGAACGCATGGGCGATCCCGGCACCGAGGAAGGCCGCGCGCTGCTGCGCGCTGCCAGCCCGCTCTACAAGGCGGACCGGATCGAAAAGCCGCTGCTGATCGCGCAAGGGGCGAACGACCCGCGCGTCAAGCAGGCGGAAAGCGACCAGATCGTGGACGCGATGAAATCGGCCGGGATTCCGGTTACCTATGTGCTCTATCCGGACGAGGGCCACGGCTTTGCCCGGCCTGAAAACAACATCGCCTTCTTCGCCATCGCCGAGAACTTCCTGGCCGAATGCATCGGCGGGCGGGCCGAACCGCTGGGCGATGCGCTCAAGCCCTCAAGTGCCAGGATCATCGAGGGCGAGGAACATGTGAAAGGTCTGGAGGCTGCACTGGCAAGCTGATTTGGCCTGCTGACAAGCGCCGCGAGCCGCTCTAGGCAGGTTGCAAATAGCAATCGAGGGAGAGGCATCACATGAGCGAGAGGCGCAGCATTTTCATCACCGGCGGCGCGTCGGGCATCGGGCGCGCCGTTGCCCGCCATTTCGCCGAGCGCGGCTGGTTCGTCGGCATCGCCGATGTCAATGTCGAAGGGATGGAGGACACGCTCGGCCTGATCGCGGGCGGGTTCAAGTACATGCACCGCCTCGACGTGCGCGACCGGGCGGGCTGGGACGAGGCGCTGGCCGCCTTCAACACCGCTGCCGGATCGCGGATCGACGTGGTGGTGAACAATGCGGGGATCGGCACCGGCGGGCCGATCGCCGAGCTCGACAAGGACGAGATCGACCGCTGTCTCGACATCAACCTGCGCGGGGTGCTCTACGGCGCGCAGGCCGCCTATCCCTACTTGAAGGCGAGCGCGCCCGGCTCGGCGCTGGTAAACATCGCCAGCGCCGCAGGGATCACCGGCGGCAGCGGGATGAGCGTCTATTCCGCCACCAAGTTCGGCGTGCGCGGGATTGCCGAGAGCCTGGACGCCGAATGGGCGCCCGACGGGATCAAAGTCTCCTCGATCTGCCCGAGCTTTATCGAGACGCCGCTTCTGGACGGCACCGGCAACCGCAACACCAACGAGAACATCCGCACCCGCGTGACTGCCGCAGGGCTGGAGATCACCCCGGTCGAGGAAGTCGCGAAGGCGGTGTGGAACGCGGTCCACGGGGACGAACTGCACTACCTCGTCGGCAAGACCGCCCGCCAGCTCGCCTTCGCCAAACGCTGGATGCCGGGCAAGGTTAGGAAGCAGCAGCGTGCCGCCGGGCGGGGGATTTTGGGGCGTTAGGCCGCCTGCCCGCCATCCGCGTCGCTTTCGCTCAATCCTGCCAGATGATCTGCCGGTCGCACTTTTCGGGATCGGCCTTCCGTGCCTCATAGCTACGGTAAGCCGGCAGCATCCGCTGCGTGCCGGCTTCGATCGTCGCACGGCTCACAAGGTAGCTGTCGACGATGTCGTCCTCGCTGCGGTAGAACGTGATCGTCAGCGCCTCGGCATCGCCGAGCAAGGCCTTCACCTCGTGCGGCTTGAAGCAGGCAATGCCGTAAAAGCCTTTCCGGCGCGACACTTCCACTGGCGGGAGCGTTCGCTCGTCCGCCGCCAGTTGCGCCCACAGCTTGCCGCGCGTGCGCATGGTCTTGGGCGAGACAAGCAGGGTCTTGCCGCCCCAGCGCGAGAACGGCCCTTCCTCGACGAAGTGATACCGGTCGTGCTCGTCATAGGTGTAGATATACAAGGCGAGGCTCGCGCGGTCGGGCAGCCAGTGGGTCCAGCGCACCCAGAAGTGATCGGCATCCCACCAGTCGGTATCCTCGCGCACTTCGACATCTCAGACCGCTTGCGACGGCACCACCTGCGCGGAGGCGGCTTGCGCCATGGCCAGCAGCGCCAGCATCGCAGGGGCGCGGCGTATCACGCCAGCGCGTCGATGCTGGCGGCCAGCTTCGCATCCCGCGCCGACAGCCCGCCGCTCTCCCCGGCATCATGGGTGGTCAGCGTCACCTCGACCTTGGCATAGACGTTGAACCATTCGGGGTGGTGGTCCTGCGCCTCGGCCAGCAGCGCCACCCGGCTCATGAAGCCCCAGGCCTCGGAGAAATCCCCGAACTGGAAGGTGCGGGTGATCGCCTTGCCTTCACGCCCAAGGCTCCAATCAGGGTGGTCGGCGAGCAGCTGTTCGGTTTCCTGCGCGTCGAGTTCGGGGACGGCCATGGCGGGGGCTCCTTGTTCGTGATCGCTTGTTTGGGCAGGCCCTTTTCCCTAACGCTGCACGCCAATGCAACCCTCGCTGCCGACCCTTGCCGCTGACAATCTCGCCTGCCGCCGGGGGGATAGGCTGCTGTTCCGGCGGCTGTCGTTCCGGCTGGAGGCGGGTGCGGCGTGCCATGTGACGGGGGCGAACGGCGCGGGCAAGACAACGCTGATCCGCGCGCTTGCCGGACTGACAACGCCCTATGCGGGCGCGGTCATGCGCGAGGGCGCGCTGGCGCTGCTCGATGAGCGCACGGGGCTCGATCCCGATCTGCCGCTGGGCCGTGCGCTGGCCTTCTGGTTTGGGCTCGACACCGCGCCCGACACGGGGACGATGATAGCGCGCCTCAGGCTCGACGCGCTGGCCGAGGTGCCGGTGCGCTATCTCTCCACCGGACAGAAAAAGCGCGCGGCACTGGCGCGGGTGCTGGGCCAGGGTGCGGGCGTGTGGCTGCTTGACGAGCCGCTGTCGGGACTCGACACCGACTCGCAAGGTCTGGTGATGGAGCTCGTGCGCGAGCACTGCGCTGACGGCGGGATTGCGCTGATCGCCTCGCACCAGCCGCTCGACCTGCCGGGGATGACCAGTTTCGCGATCGAGGACTTCGCGCCTGCCCTCGAAGATCTGGCCGAACAGGACGAGGACGCATGATATTCGCCCTGCTCCGCCGCGATCTGGCGCAATTCTTCCCCTTCACCGGCAGCGGCGCGGCGCTGCCTGTCGTGTTCTTCGTCGCCGTCGCGATGCTGTTCCCCTTCGCGGTCGGGCCGGATGCCAACCTGATGGCGAAAACCGGCGGGGGCGTGGTGTGGATCGCGGCGCTGCTGGCGGCGATCCTGCCGCTCGAAAAGCTGGTGGCGCGCGACATTGACCTCGGCTTCTTCGATCAGCTCAGACTGCGCGGCATGGCCGAGGAGGCAATGATGGCTGTCCGCCTCGCCGCCCACTGGCTGAGCTTCGGCCCGCCGCTGGTGCTGGCGACCTTCCCGGCGGCCGCGCTGCTCAAGATCGAGGGTGAGACGTTCCAGATCCTCCTCCTGGGGCTGCTGGCAGGCACGCCGGGCCTTGCCGCGATCGGGTTGATGATCGCCGCGCTCACCGCCAGCTTGCGCGCAGGCGCGGCGCTTTCGGGCCTGCTGCTGATCCCGCTGGCGCTGCCGATCCTGATTTTCGGTGCCGGTGCGCTGGCGCGTCAGGATCAAGTGAGCCTCGGCTTCGTTGCAGCCATAAGCCTCGCGCTGGTGGCCCTCGCTCCGTTTGCGGCGGGCGCCGCGATCCGGGCGGCAAGGGAGAACTAGTGAGAGCGCCAGAAAGTCACGTCCGCGCCAATGAACTGATGGGCAATATCGCGCTGGGGCTGCTGGGCTTCACGCTGCTGGCCTTCGGGCTGAAAGCCGTTGTCCACCCCGAAGTGCAGGCGCGCTATACGCCGATCGTGGTGTTCCATGCAGGCAGCATGGTCGGCTGGCTCGCGCTACTGGTCACCCAGGCCTTCGCCGCCGCGCGCTTCAGGCTGGCCGTGCACCGGGCTTTTGGCCGCGCCTCGCTGGCGCTGGTGGCGGCGATGCTGGTGAGCGGCGGGGTGATTTCGTGGCGGATCAGCGAGGAACTGGGCCGCCCCGAGGTGACGGTGGTGAACCTCGCTGCCTTTGCGACCTTCATTCCGCTATATATCCTCGCCATTCGCTATGCGAGGCAACGCGACATTGCCGCGCACCGGCAGGCGATGCTGATCGCAACGCTGGCGCTGATGACGCCCGCCTATGCCCGCGTGGTGCAGGTGCTGGGCCTGCCCGATCCGGTCGCGATTGGCGTGCAGCCGCCGATCACGATCCTGATCGCCTGCGGCTATGATTGGGTGCTGCATGGGCGGGTGACGCGGCCGGTGCTGGCGATGCTGGGCTTTTCGGTCGGTCTGGTGGTGGTGATGAGCGCGGTGCTGGCGGTGCTTTTCCTCTGACCCAACCGTCTCCCCGGCCTTGAGCCGGGGCCCCGCTTCTTCACTTCAGGACATCGTCGAAGAGATCACGCCAATCCGGATTACCCTTCTCGACCAGCGCAAACTTCCACTCACGCCGCCAGCGCTTGATGCGCTTCTCCTGATCCATTGCTTCCTGCATGGTCGGTAAAAGCTCCATCCAGACCAACCGGGTCAGGCCATATTCGGCGCAGAACTTCGAGCCTTGTCCGTCGCGATGCTGGGTGATGCGAAAAGCCAGATCAGCGGTCGATCCGACATAGATCGTCCAGCGATAACGGTCGGCCATGATGTAGACCCAGCCGCCCTGTTGTTCGCGATCCATGATCTCAGGAAACAGGAAAGCGGGACCCCGGGTCAAGCCCGGGGAGGCGTTAAATCAAAGGGCTGGACTAGAAATAAGGCGGGCAGTCCCGCCCCGTCGGGCTCTTGGTGAAGATCTCGTTGCCCGTTTCCGTGATCGCGATCGAATGCTCGAACTGCGCCGACAGGCTCTTGTCGCGCGTCACCGCGGTCCAGCCATCGCCGAGCACTTTCGCCCACGGCTTGCCCGCATTGATCATCGGTTCGATGGTGAAGAACATGCCCGGCTTCAATTCCGGCCCCGTCCCCGAGCGGGCGGCGTGGACCACCTCGGGCGCGTCGTGGAACAACCGGCCGAGGCCATGGCCGCAGAACTCGCGCACCACGCCATAACGGAACTGCGCTGCATGCGCCTCGATCGCCGCGCCGATATCGCCCAGCCGCGCGCCGGGCTGTGCCGCTGCGATGCCGAGCATCAGGCATTCATAGGTCACTTCGACCAGCTTCTTCGCCTTCAAGGGCGGCTCGCCCGCGTAGAACATGCGGCTGGTGTCGCCGTGCCAGCCGTCGACCAATGGCGTCACGTCGATGTTGAGAATGTCGCCATCTTTCAACACCTTGTCACCCGGAATGCCGTGACAGATCACATGGTTGATCGAAATGCACGAGGAATGCGCATAGCCGCGATAGCCCAGCGTCGCGGGAATCGCGCCCGCATCCAGCATCATCCCCCGGATCGCATCGTCGAGCGCGCCCGTGGTCACCCCCGGGCGCACCAGATCGGCGCAGGCATCGAGGATCTCGGCGGCCAGCCTCCCGGCCTTGCGCATCCCTTCGAAGCCTTCGGGCGTGTGCAGCTTGATCGTGCCGTCGCGGTAGACGGTCTCATCGCCGTCAACGAGTTGATATTCGTGCATGGCCGTCCACATAGCGACCCGCTGCGTGAATTGCTACTTCCCCGGCGCGAATGCCGCCTTGTATTCGGGTTTGACCGCATCGAGCACGGCCTGCGTAACCGGAAGGGTCACTTCATACGGCCCCTCGGCATAGGAGCCCGCGACATAGGGCGCGGCGATCAGCCCGATGCGGTCGAAAGCCGCCTTGCCTGCCGAGCCTGCCAGCAGCGTGAGATCGCTGACCGGCGGACAGGGGAAAAACCCGTCATCGCTGAAGTCCGCACCCAGCCGCGTCTTTTTCTCGATCTTGAGCGCATAGCACCACGCCTCGCCCAGCGCGTCCTGAAGCGCCGCTTGGGAGGTGAACATGGCCTCGGGCGCGATCGCCGCGCCGGCCTCCCGGTCCCACACCAGCCCCTCGAAATCCGAATTGCCATGCGCGCCGCCGGTGTAGAGATAGATATCGGCCGAGAGCGAAAGGTAGCGCGGCAGGTCGGCGACCACTTGCCATTCCTTCGAATAGCTCAGCGACTTGCAGCCCGCACAATCCTCGCCCGCGAATTCGGCAAGCGCCGTGTCCCAGTCGGATTTCTGACCGGCCAATGCCGTGTCGCGCTCGGCGGCGAGGCTTTCGGCCAGTGCGGGAATGGCGGAGACTTCTGCAGGCCACGCATAGGCGAATTCGCGCTTGCCACCGTCCTTTTCGGCATTGTCGGCGAAGGCCACGGCCTCGGAGCCGGTGCTTGCCGCCGCTTCGGCAGAGGCGGTTGCCCCGGCCATGTCTTCGGGCGATGAGCAGCCCGCGCCAAGCAGGCCGATAGCCAGCGCCAGACCCGCGCCAGCGCGCGCCAGACCCCCGCTCGACCCCTGCCAGACCTGCCCTTGCGGGTGTTTCATGTGGAACATTGCGCCGTGCATCATCTCTCCCCTCCCCTTCAGCGAATCTGCTGGTGACAATCGTCCGGCTGCGATTATGGAACAGGCATGAGCGAACCCAAAGACCTGATCCAGCCCGACCGCGGGCAGGACGCCATTGCCATCCATCTCGTCAACAAGGACGGTTTCGAAGCTTTCGCCAAAGGCCTCAGCGCCGGCCAGCGCGCGGCGCTTGCGGCACAGAAATTCGAGGGTGGCGGCTATCAGGTCGGGATCGTCCCCGAAGGGGATTCATGGTTCGCGGTGGGCGGTATCGCCAATCCCGAAAGCCTGTCGAGCTGGTGTCTCGCCAAACTCGCCGAGGAACTGCCCGAAGGCACCTATCGGCTTGCCAATATCGAAGCAGGCCCGGCGATGTTCGGCTGGATCACCGGGCAATATCGCTTTTGCCGCTACAAAAGTGATGACAAGCCGCAAGGCCCGCGCATCCTGCTGACCACGCAGGTCGGCCAGATCGATGCCGCCACCGCCGAGGCGCAGGCCGAATGCTTTGTGCGTGATCTGGTCAATACCCCGGCCGAGGACATGGGCCCCGCAGCGCTCGAGGCGGAATGCGAAAAGCTTGCCAAGGCGCACAAGGCCGAACTCACCGTGGTCCGCGGCGATACGCTGGAACAGGGCTATCCGATGGTTCATGCGGTCGGGCGGGCAGCGGCGCGTGCGCATGCGCCGCGGCTGATGCACCTCACCTGGGGCGATCCGTCACACCCGGTGCTGGCGGTGGTCGGCAAGGGCGTATGCTTCGATTCGGGCGGGCTCGACATCAAGCCGTCATCGGGCATGCGGCTGATGAAGAAGGACATGGGCGGCGCGGCCCACGCGATCGCGCTGGCGGGCCTCGTCATGGGCGCGCGGCTGAAGGTGCGGCTGCACCTGCTGATCCCGGCGGTCGAGAACGCGATTTCGGGCGCCTCCTTCCGCCCCGGCGATGTGCTCGCCAGCCGCAAGGGCCTTACCGTCGAGATCCACAACACCGATGCCGAAGGGCGGCTGATCCTTGGCGATGCGCTGACCCGCGCTTCGGAGGAAAGCCCCGATCTGGTCGTCGATTTCGCCACGCTGACCGGCGCGGCGCGAGTCGCGCTCGGCCCCGATCTGCCCGCGATGATGGCGCGGCGCGACGAGACGGCGGAGGCGTTTCTGGCGGCGGGCAAGGCCAATGACGATCCGCCCTGGCGGCTGCCGCTTCCTGACGCCTATCGCGAATACCTTTCGTCGGACGTGGCCGACATGGCCAACGCGTCGGCCAATCCCTTCGCCGGAGCAAGCGTCGCTGGCCTGTTCCTCGACCGCTTCGTGGGCGACGGGATCGACTGGGTGCATTTCGACACCTTCGCCTGGAACCCCACCCCGCGCCCTGGCCGCGCACGCGGCGGGCGCGGGCTGGGCCTGCGCGCCGCATGGCACGCGATCCGCGATCGATACGGCGCCTGAGCTTGCCCCGCAGGCCGCTTGCCGCTAACGGGCCTGCCACGCCGGTGCAGGGGAGAGCACGGGCGGGCCACGAGAGTTGACGGAACGCAGATGAGCGGCGCCACACGCGACACGACGGAATATGCAGTGCCCCAAGGCGTGCTGGGTCTGAAAGGGCCGGTCGAAAAGCCCGCGCCCGGCACCCTGCCGCTGCGCGGTGATCTGGCGCATATTGCGCTCGCCGGGAGCCATCTCGCCGCCCATTACGTCATCCCGCATCAGCGGTCGGTGGGGGAAGCGGGCGCTGCCTTGCGGCTCGCCCCGCGCGACGACAGCGAATCCTTCACCACGCTGGCGCCCGGCAGCCGTTTCGAGCTGCTCGATGTCGCGGGCGAATGGGTGTGGGGTTGCCCTGGCCCGCAAGGCCCTTCGGGATGGTGCCGGGCGAGTGAACTCGCCCCTGCCGAGGGCTGAACGCCTTGGCGATCCGCCTGTTCATCGACGGGGCCGCGGGCACCACGGGTCTTGAAATCCGCGAACGTTTGCAAGGGCGTAGCGAATTCGATCTGATCGTGCTGGACGATGCCCGGCGCAAAGACGAAGGCGCCCGCCGCGACGCGCTCCACGCTGCCGATATCGCGATCCTGTGCCTGCCGGACGACGCCGCGAAAGAGGCCGTGAAGCTGGCCGAGGGTTCGGACACCCGCATTATAGACGCCTCCAGCGCGCACCGTGTGGCCGAGGGCTGGACCTATGGTTTTCCCGAGCTGGTCGGGCATGACAAAGTCGCAAACGCGCGGTTCGTGAGCAATCCGGGGTGCTACCCCACCGGCTTCCTCGCGCTGGTTGCTCCGCTGGTTCAGGATGGACTGTTGCCCGCCGACTGGCCCTATACCGTCAACGCGGTGAGCGGCTATTCGGGCGGCGGCAATGCGCTGATCGAGCGGTTTGAGCAATTCGAGAACCTCGAAGGCCATCCCGGTATCGCTTTTCGCGCATACGGCCTGCAACTCGGCCACAAGCACTTGCCCGAAATGCAGGCCTATGCCGGCCTCACTTACGCGCCGGTGTTTTCCCCCGCGGTGGTGCCGACCTTTCGCGGAATGTTGGTCGATGTGCCCCTGCCGCTTGAAGCGATGCCCGGCGCGGGTCGGCCAGAGCAACTCGCCGATCATCTGACGGCGTTCTACCAAGGCAGCAAAAGCGTTGTCGTGGTCGAAACCCGCTACAGTGAAATGATCCTGCGGCAGGATGTCGAAGGTGGTGACGGCATGACACTTCATGTCTACGCGAACTCAGACGGCACCCAGGCGCGCCTCGTCGCCCACCTCGACAACCTCGGCAAGGGCGCGTCCGGTGCGGCGATCCAGAATCTCAACATCATGTGCGGCCTGCCCGAAACCACCGGCCTGCGGTTGTGAATGCGGTTCCGGGCGGCACCTTCTGCCTAAAATATAGGCAATGCCCGTCCACTCGCTGTGCACCATTGCGCAGTGCACCATAATCTTGCTACCCGCTGGCTTGAGGCGAAAGAGATCCTCTGGCCGGACTCGCCGGGCGGCAAGGATCGTTCAACCCGGAAACAGGTGCGCTTGGCACGATTCTTGAAGTCTTTTTGACAGGAATCCGGCCAGGCGCGGATGGGGACGACGTGAAAAAGATCGAAGCGATCATCAAGCCCTTCAAACTCGACGAGGTGAAGGAAGCGCTGCATGAAATCGGCGTGTCCGGGATCACCGTGACCGAGGCTAAGGGCTTCGGCCGCCAGAAGGGCCACACCGAACTCTATCGCGGCGCCGAATATGTCGTCGATTTCCTGCCCAAGGTGAAGCTCGAAGTCGTCGTTCCCGACGATCAGGCATCGCGCGTCGTCGAAGCGATTGCCGCTGCCGCGCAAACGGGGCGGATAGGCGACGGCAAGATTTTCGTCACCGCCATCGAGAGCGCACTGCGCATCCGCACTGGCGAGACCGACGACGACGCGATCTGATTACCACTCTCTCCTGCCTGCCCCAAATTGAGTGAGCTGGGGCGGGCCGGCCAAGTCATAACTCGGAGGCAAAATACCAATGTCGAAAGCGAAAGACGTCCTCAAGCAGATCAAGGACGAGGAAATCGAGTGGGTGGACCTGCGCTTCACCGACCCCAAGGGCAAGTGGCAGCACCTCACCATGGTCGCGAGCGTCATGGGCGAGGACGAGCTGGAAGACGGCTTGATGTTCGACGGGTCCTCGATTGCCGGCTGGAAGGTGATCAACGAGAGCGACATGATCCTCAAGCCCGACCTGTCGGAGACCTGGATCGACCCGTTCAGCGCCTCGCCGATGATGATCATCAACTGCGACATCGTCGAGCCTTCGACCGGCGACTGGTACGCCCGCGATCCGCGCACCACCGCCAAGCGCGCCGAGGCCTATCTCAAGTCGACCGGCATCGGCGACACGGTATATGTCGGGCCGGAAGCCGAGTTCTTCATGTTCGACGACGTTCGTTTCGAGGATGGCTATGCCGGCTCGGGCTTTGCGATCGACGATATCGAGCTGCCGACCAACACCGGCAAGGAATATGACAACGGCAACATGGCCCACCGCCCGCGCGCGAAGGGCGGTTACTTCCCGGTCGCGCCGGTCGACAGCG
The DNA here is from genome assembly GCF_001677335.1 of Erythrobacter dokdonensis DSW-74. Classification (GTDB taxonomy): domain Bacteria; phylum Pseudomonadota; class Alphaproteobacteria; order Sphingomonadales; family Sphingomonadaceae; genus Erythrobacter; species Erythrobacter dokdonensis. Next base: position 190,263 of record NZ_LZYB01000008.1, on the reverse strand, counting down.
CGGTGGACATCCGCGGCGAGATGGTCACCACCATGCTCGAAATGGGCCTGCCCTGCGACAAGCACCACCACGAAGTCGCCGCTGCCCAGCACGAACTGGGCCTCACCTTCGGCACCCTGGTGCAGACCGCCGACCGGATGCAGATCTACAAGTATGTTGTGCACCAGGTCGCCCATGCCTATGGCAAGACCGCGACCTTCATGCCCAAGCCGATCAAGGCCGATAACGGCTCTGGCATGCACACCCACATGTCGATCTGGAAGGACGGCAAGCCGATGTTCGCGGGCAATGAATATGCCGGCTTGTCGGAAATGTGCCTGTACTACATCGGCGGCGTCATCAAGCATGCCAAGGCGCTGAATGCCTTCACCAACCCGACCACCAACAGCTACAAGCGGCTGGTGCCGGGCTTCGAAGCGCCGGTGCTGCTGGCCTATTCGGCGCGCAACCGTTCGGCCTCGTGCCGCATTCCCTATGGTGCGGGCGAGAAGGCCAAGCGTGTCGAGTTCCGCTTCCCCGATGCGATGGCCAACCCCTACCTCGCCTATTCGGCGCTGCTGATGGCCGGTCTCGACGGGATCGAGAACAAGATCCACCCGGGCGAGGCGATGGACAAGAACCTCTACGATCTGCCGCCGGCCGAGCTCGCCGAAGTGCCGACCGTGTGCGGCAGCTTGCGTGAAGCGCTCGAGGCCCTGACCGCTGATCACGAATTCCTGCTGAAGGGCGACGTGTTCACCAAGGACCAGATCGAGGCTTATTGCGAACTCAAGTGGGAAGAGGTGATCCGCACCGAAACCACCCCGTGCCCGGTCGAATTCGACATGTATTACAGCATGTAATCAGCCGACGGCGATCCGCCGTCAGGCACATGAACCAGAATGCAAGGGCCGTCCGGGAAACCGGGCGGCCTTTTGCATGGAGGCTCGGATGCTTGCGTTACGCAACCCGGATCTGTCCGCTTTCGGGGTTGCAACAGGAAGTTCGAATGGCTGGAAGTGGGTGGGAAGCAGTCATTGCCTGATGCGGATTATCCGAGCGGCTTCTCCAGCGCCAAGATACAAGTCTTCAGCTGTCACTTCAGGCCCTTTCGCGTTTCCGAGAAAAGTTGCGATACCTGTACCCATATCGATGAAGAGCACCATCTTGAGACCCGCATTCGGACTTTCGCTAGACAATGGTTCCACATCATACCGGATTGCAGGTCTGCCCAGCACTTCGACGAATGCGGGCTCTTGCAATCTATGCTCCGCGCCCAGCTCCTCCGCATAGGATTGCGCGTACTCTTCGAGTGGCGATGTCAAATCCCAAGCGATATTGAAGGCATAAAAAAGGTCACTCCTCGCCTTGAGCCGGACGATGCCCAGGACTGCACTTGTGGTTGCATCCACAAGGCTTACCTTGATGCCAGGAACATCGGTGCAAATCGAAAGGGTCGAGTTCAAAGGTGTACAGGAGCTTGGCTCCTGTGCGGATGAAGATGTGGAAACCCACAATAGAAAGAAGGCTGTGAAAAGGGCCGGTGGCTTTTTCACGATCATCACCCGAACTCCTGGCCAGGCCCTGACCTAAGCTAATCCTTTTCCAACCCGCCCGCTACGGGATAGTTTTCCGAATATCGGCTGCTGGCAAGGAGCCCGTTAAGGCTGCAAGGCAAGTCTCAGGATCGCGCGCCGGCCCCGCTGATGACCAATTAGGGGTCGATAGTTGCCATAGGCATCAGCGCTTTCGAGTGACTGCCTTGCTCCCTCATTTCGGTCATCAGATCCCGCGTTTTGACCTCATGATGATGCCATGGCGTTATTGGAAGAAATAAGCGTCGTTCAATTGCGAGGGTTTTGTAATAGCAGCCTGGGCCCAAACCTCGCGCACCTCTAAGGAAAATCTTGAGCCGAACCGGGTTTCATTGCAATCATCGTGCGATTTGGGCGGACTCTATCCGCGCCGCATAAAGGAGAACGACGTGGTCCGCCTTATGAATGCGATTGCGTGCCTGCTTTTTCTGAGTCTGTCTTGCCAGGCCCATGCCCGCAATTCGGCCGAAGTTATCTCTGCAAGTAATCCGGCGGGTATGGTGATAACTTTGCTCAACATGGGCTTCAATCCCGAACTTACGACCGATCCGGTGGGCGATCCGCTGATCATTTCGCGCTCGAATGGCGGGGTGTTTTCGGTGTTTTTCTTCGGCTGCAACGAGACGACGCACGATGCTTGCCAGTCGATCCGGCTGCAGGTCGGGTATGATCGCGCCAAGCCATGGAACCCGGTCGAGGCGATGCAGCTGAGCGCCGAGTATCCGTTCCTGGCCGTGAGGCTCGATCAGGAAGGCGATCCCTTCGTCCATTGGGACCTCTACCTGGGCGAAGGGATCCCTGAGACCGTGTTCGTTCGCAATGTCCGTGCCTTCGAGAAATCCGTGACGCTCGCTGCAGAACTCGTCTATGCCGAGGAAAAGGCCGACGCCGCCGAATAGAAGCAGGGCCGGACGGACCATGCCGACTGGGTTGCCAGCAAACTTGGCGCAGCAGCGACTATACCAAGCCATGCACTTTCGGCCCGTTCCCGCGGCCGTCACCTTTGCTGTGCTTACAACGGCGCTGATGGTGCCGGTGCTGGGCATGCTGGCGCTCGGCACCGGGCTAGGCAGCGACAGCGGCCCCGCCCTGCCCGCCATCCGGCTGTGGCCCTGCCTTGTCACCGCCAGCGTGGCGGGCGTGCTTTGCGCGTGGATCTGGTCGCTGCGCGCGGGCGAAAGCGCAGCACGGCTGTTCTGCGCCAGCGGGGCTGCGACCTATGCCTTCTGCCTCGGCGCTGCTGTCTTCAGCCTGCCCGGCCCGCTGACAGACCCGGTCGTGACGGCGGCGATTGCGGTCAATGTGATTGGCGCGAGCGCCTTCGGGATCGTCATGATCGCCCTGTTCGCCCGCTATCCAAGCCGCCTCCCCGGGGCGCAGACGATCACCCTTGCTGCGCTGCTGCTGTTCGGCGCCTGGACGATTGCGGCGTTTTTCGGCCCGGTCAAAATCCTGATCGAAATCCACCGCATCACCCTTGCCGAGATGGTGGTGATCCTTGCCCTTGCAGCGGCGCAGATCGTCGTCGCCCGCGCAGACCCCGTCGCCCGGGCCATCGCCATCTGGCTGGGGGCTGCGGTCGGGATCGGTGCTGGCGGGTTCATCGCGCTGGTGGCGCTTCCCAATGCGATCCTGCGTCCGGCGCTGGTGCCGGAGGAATTCGGCTTCCTGTTTTTCGTCATCATCTACATCGCGCTGGCGATTGCGCTGGTGCGCTACCGGATCTTCGGACTGGGGCGCTGGGCCTTCCAGCTGCTGTTCATCGTCGCTGCGGGGCTTGCGGTGCTTGCGGTCGATGCGCTGATTATCGTGGTGCTGGCGATGGACGCGGCGCGGGCAACCGGGATTGCGCTGCTGCTGGTGGCGCTTGCCTATCTCCCGGCGCGGGCGTGGCTGTGGCAAAAGCTGATCGCCCCGCCCCGCAGCGATGGCTCGGTGTTGCTGCGCGAGGCGGCGGGGGTCGCGCTGGCACCGACCGGGCCGGAGCGCGAACGGGCATGGCGCGATCTGCTGGCAGAGAGCTTCGATCCGCTGGCGATCGAGCCGGTCGCCGAGCGCTACGGCGAGGCCGTGATCGACGAGGAGGGACGCTCGCTGCTGGTACCCGGCCCCGATGGGTTTGCGGCCCTGCGGCTGCGCGACCGGAACCGCGGGCGGCGCCTGTTCAGCCCGGCCGATCTGGCGCTGGCGCGCGAACTGGGGGCGCTGGTGGCCCAGCTGGGCGAGGCGCGCAGTGCCTATGACCGGGGTGTCGCGTTCGAGCGGGCGCGGATTGCGCAGGACATCCACGACAATATCGGCGCACACCTGCTGACCGCGCTCCATGCCCCCAGCAATGCGCGCAAGGACGAGCTGATCCGCGAGACCATCGGCGACCTGCGCGACGTGATCCGCAATGCCGAGGACGAGCCGCTGGCGCTCGACGCGCTGCTCGCCGATCTGCGCATCGAGACCGCCGACCGGGTCGAACTGGCCGGGCTGGAACTGGAATGGACCATGCCCGAGCTTCCGGATGCCCCGCCCCCGCGCGAAACGGTGCGCGCGCTCAGAGCCCTGCTTCGCGAGGCGGTCAGCAATGTGCTACGCCATGCCGCAGCCTCGCGGATCGCGATCACGATTGCGCCAGACGATGGCCTTCTGGGCCTCACCATTGCCGACGACGGCACGGGGTTCGACCCCGCCGTCAGCTGTGACGGCCGCGGACTGGGGAACATGCGGCGCCGGATCGAGGGACTTGGTGGCAGCTTCGCCCTCACAAGCGACCCGCAGGGAACGCGGATCGTCGCAGGCCTGCCGCTACAGACCTAGCTTCGTCGCGTGCCACGCGGCCTCGGCGCGCGAGGATATGCCGAGCTTGGCGTAGACCGACTTGATGTGCGCCGCGACCGTGTTGGTGCCGATCCCCAGCGTGGCGGCCACTTCGTGATTGCGCAGCCCCTTGCCGATATGGCCCAGTACCTCACGCTCGCGCGGGGTGAGATTGGCGTCGGCCACAACCGGCCCCGTCTGGCGGAAATGGGTCATGATCCGCCGGGCGATGGCCGGTGACAGCGGCGGCACCCCGTCAAGCGTCTGGCGGATCTGGCGCACCAAGAGGGCGGAGGGCTGGTTCTTGAGCAGATAGCCATCCGCACCGGCGGCCAGCGCCCCCACCACCGAGGCATCATCGCCCATGATCGTCGCCACCACGCACAGCGCGGCGGGATTGGCCTGCTTGAGCGCGCGCAGCACCTCGAGCCCCGAACCGTCGGGCAGGCCGAGATCGATCAGCGCCAAATCGAACACCTCATGTCCGGCAATCGCCAGCGCCGTCCGGATATCGGGCGCGGTGGTGATCTCGGCATCAGGGCAGGCCTCGCGCATGACCTCCGACAGCCAGAGGCGCATTTCAGCAAGATCTTCGAGGATCAGCGTGCGCAGGTTCATGGCTCCGTCCTTTCGGGAGCCGGGAGCGCCCGCGTCAACAGCACCGCGCCGCATTCGTCCGCGACCTCGGTTTCGATCCGCCCTTCGAACTGCACCAACCCGTCGCCGCGCACGGTAAAGCGTCCCGCCAGATCGCCCGCGCCCTCACCTGCAGGCGGCATGATGAGCCAGCCGAGCGCATCCAGCGTGACCTGCCCGTCCGCGCGGATCTCGCCCAACAGCGCAAAGCTCCCGGCGATCTCGCCATAGACTCCGGCCCGTCCGCCGATCACCGGGAAGACAGCATAGCTGCCCTCAAGCCGCCAGGGATATTCCGGCGTCTCGCTGGCAACGACGCGGGTGATTTCGAGCAGCGCGCCATGCTCGCCGCTCTCGCAGACATGGCTTCCGCCATAAAACCCGGTCAGGCCCGGCGGGTCGGCGGGCAACCCGGCCCGCGCCGCGACAGGCGCCAAGGGCGCCAGCAACGGCGCGGCGAACAGCACAGCGGCAGGGCAGCAGGATGGTTTCACCTATGCTCTCCGTGGTTGTCCGAGCGCAGACAAAAGCACCGATGGCACAGCGATGCCATCCCCTGTTCGGGTAATTGTCTTTTGTTGCATCGACGAAGTATCGGCAAGATCGCGCACAGGGGGGAGCGATAAGATGCAAGGCTGCGAGGGGCACATAAAGCCGGCGTGGAACGGCTGGCTCCTGCTTGCGGCGGCGATTTCAGGATTGGCCGCAGCATCCAACCCGCCGATGGCAATGGCGCAGGGCGAGACCGCCGCACCGCCACCCGATTTCGAATGTGCGGTGCGCTATGTGGTGGGCGGACAGCTTGCGCCGCAAGACCGTGTCGGAGCGATGGAGCGGGCAAACCTGTCCGCCCAGGCGCATCAGCAGGCCAACCCGTCCGAGACCCAGGCCGCTATCAGCGAGCGGATCAACGCCGAAGTCACCCGCCGGCTCAAGGGCTTCGAGGCGCTGATCGCGGAAGGCACCAGGATTTCCGAAGCGTGGCGCGATGCGGCGGATTATCCAGATGCCGATGCGCGCCGCGCCGATCTGGAGCAACGGCGGCAGGAATGGCAGGGCCGGGAAAGAGCCGCGGGCCAGCAAGTCGCCGCCGGGATCGCCGCCTGCGAGGCCAAGTATGGCCGCACCCCGCCGCCGGAACAGCCCAGGGCTCAGGGGCGCTGAAGCGATGCGCGCGCTGCTCTGTCTGTGCGGACTGGTTCTGGCCACCCTCATGCTGCTTACGGAGTCTGCCTCCGCGCGCGAGCGCGTGCCGCTCAACCGCGATGGCTGGCGGCACGGCGCGATCCATAATGGCAAGCAGAACATGCCGGTCATCCTGCCCGGCGTGGCGCGGGACTGGGCGGGCGGATGCGCAGGAAAGAAGGCAGCCGATTGCCGCAAGCTGGCCGAGGCCTTCACCAATGGCAGCGGCGATATCCGCACCGACCTGCGCATTGCGGTCGGCTATTGGCTCGCCGGATGCCGCGCGGGCGATGGCGCTGCCTGCGGCGAGGCGGCGGCGATCATTCGTAATGGCAGCGCGGGCTATGTCGATTTCGACCTCGCCTTCCGCACCGCGCAGAGCGGATGCGAGAGCGCGCGCGATGCGGAAGCCTGCGCGCTGATGGGGCTCGGCCTCTATCGCGGCCAAGGCACCGCGCGCGACCCGGCGCGCGCGCTCGCGATGTGGCAGGCGGGCTGCGCCTCGGGCGGGATGGAAGCCTGCCGCCTTCAGGCGAGCGCCCTGCGCGAGGCGGGCGACCTGGCGGGCGCGCTCGTGCTGGCGCGCAAGGCCTGCGATGGCGGCGCGGCATGGGGCTGCGGCCAGCTTGCCAGCGCCTATCGCCTGGGCGACGGGGTCACCGCCGACGAAGCCGCCGCCGCGCGCTTTGCCGAGCGCGGATGCGGCAGCGCTTCGACCAGCGATGCCGATGCCTGCGCGCATCATGGCTACTACCTCGCACGCACGGGTGATGCCGCGAACCTGGAGCGCGGCTCGCGCCTGCTGACCCGCTCCTGCCTTGCCGGGTCAGCGACCGGGTGTTTCGAGGCGGGCGAACTGGGCCGCCGCAATCCGGCCGGATCGAAAATAGCGCGCTGGGAAGTCGCGCTGTCCTACCGCGACGGCTGCGACAAGAGCCACGCGCCTTCATGCCGCGAATTGGGCGCGCTCTACCTGCAAGGCAACGGACAGGTCGGGCGCTGGCCCGACCGCGCCATCGCGCTGATTGACCACGCTTGCGCGCTGGGCGACGAACCCGCCTGCGGACGCGCCCGCGCGCTTGGCCCGGCAGCCGATGCGGCGCGGCGCCGTGTTCACCCCGTCCACCCGGCATACCCGGCAAGCGAGCAGATCGCCGCCGCCCTCGCGCTGGTCAAAGCCGGGCGCGGGCAAGATGGGCTGGAGGTCATCGCCCGGCTGATGGAGGAAGGCCATGCCGATGCCAGCTGGGTGCTGGCGGGCTGGCTGGCCTATGGCGAACCCGGCGTGATCGACACCCCCAACCGCGCACAGGCCATCGCGCTGGCGGAAAACGCCGCCGCGCAAGGCCATACTGCCGCCGCGCGCTGGGTCGGCATGGCCTATTGGGAAGGCGACGGCGTGCCGGTCAACCGCGAGAAGGCCAAGCGCATCATGCAGGTGGCGATGAAAAGCGGCGATCCGCTCGACGAGGCGCTCTACCGCTCGATGGTCGGCACGATCGAGCGCGACCGCCAGAAGGCCGAATATGACCGCCGCCTTGCCGCCAGCTACCGCCCGCGCAGCTTCTGGGGCGAGGTCATGGCCGGGCTCGCCGCGTCGGTGAGCAGTTATCAGCCGAGCTATTCTTCGCGCCCGTCATCCTCGGGCGGAGGCTGGGCGAATTATGTCGCCGGAGCCTCCCAGCGCGATTTCGACAGCTTCGTGCGCTATGCGACCGGCGCCACCACCGTCTGCCGGTCAAGCTATTGCTGAACATGGTATTTCTTCTCATCCGACAAGGAGCCTGCCGATGATCCCGCGTCTGTCCCTATGCCTCGCCGCCGCACTGGTCGCGCTTGCCCCGCATCCGGCGGCAGCCCAGCAGAAACAATCATTCAATTTCGAGTTCAGCGAAAAGAACGGCATCTGCTCGGTCGGCATTCCGGCGGGCGCGCAGGGGCTGAAGGTGGAGTTCACCGTCCGGGTGAGCGATGGAAATACCAACGTGTCGATGCACAATATCGACGGCGAGATCGTCAACGCCGCGCTTGATGCGGGCCGCAAGCCGAAGCTTGCGCTCGTCTTCGACGGCAAGCGGCGGCATGATCTGGAATGGGGCGAATATGTCGCGGGCTTCACCTATCGCGCGGTCGGCGGCTGGGACGACACGGCCAAGGCCAACCGCGCGTTGGAGGAGCTGAAATCGTCCGGCGCGGTGACCTTCGTCGCCGACCGGGAAAGCTGGGGGCCGATCTCGCTGCAAGCGCCGGGCATGGCCTATGGCCTGCTCGATGATTGCGTGAAGCGCACCGCCGCCAAGCAGGCGGCAGAAGCCGGGTCTGCGCAGGGCTTCACTGTCCAGAATGCCGGCGAGCAATACGAAATCGGCGCGAATTCCGGCACGACGCCGCTGACCCGGGGGGAAAAGGTGATGTGCTTTGCGCACTGGGTCGCGCTGCTCACCATGCATGACAATAACGCCAACGACCGTTTCTGGTCGCGCCTGCCCGCCGATCTTGGCCCGGCGAGCGCCGAGGCGATGGCGCAGGACTGGGCGATCTCGCTCAGGCAGGACATCGGCGAGGATGAGGCAGCCGCCGCGCGGATGGAGCGCGAACTGCAGACCAAAACCGAAGCCCAATACCAGAAGATCCAGGCCGCGCAGACACCCGAGGAATTGGGCCGGTTCTTCCGCACGCTCGGCACCTGCGAGTTCTAGGAGCGACGATGCGTTCGCAATTGTGCCTCCCGGCTCCGGCCGCGCGGGGGCTACAGCAGCCCATACGCAATTGCCGCTGCCAGTCGGGATGTGTCTCGAAGCCGTCACCGCCGACCAGATGGACAAGGCGCGCGCCGGGCTGGAACGGCTGGTGCAGTAGGACGGGAGAGTCGCGCGCGCAGGGCTGCGAAGGGGGCCACTGGGGGGGGGCGGAGCGCCCCCGGCACGCCTTCCTCCCTCTTTTCAGTAGCAGTCGAAATCGAGCAGCGTCGTCCCCGCCGTCACCCCGCGGGTGCGGGTCTGGCGGCGGATGCACGCGCCGAAGGTCTCACCGCCGCGGCGCGGGTCGTTGCCGAAGCCCGCGCGCGGCTCCGCCAGCGGCGCCCAGGCACGGGCCATCTGCTCGGCAAAGGCCCGCTGATTGTTCGCCCGCTCGGCCTGATTGTAGCGCTGCTTCCACGTGGTGCAGTTCCTGCCCCCGAAGCGGCAATAGACCTCGACCTCGTAGGCGAAATTGGCAAGGGTCGACATGTCGGGGCCGACGCTGTCGATCATGTAGACGAATTCCGCCTCGCGCACCTTGGGGGCGATGGTCTGGAGGACCGAGAGCGATTCCTTGTCGCCCTTGCGCGCAGCCGAGGCGAGGAAGCGCGCCGCGTCGAGGTAATCGCGGTTCGTCCCCTGCCCGTAGGCCAGCATCCAGCCGACCGTGTATTCCGCTTTGACCTCACCCTGTTCGGCGAAGGGGCGCAGCAGGGAATAGGCGTCGGCATAGAGCTTGGAATTGAAGGACTGGAGACCGCGCGCAAGCTGCCCGGCGCCGCCCGAACCTTGTCCTGCGCCCGGCGCGCCATTGGGGAAGTACTGGGCGAGATTGTCGCACCCGCCCTTGTTCCCGGCCTTGCAGGCCTTGTCGAGGTAGAGATAGGCGCCCGCCTTGTCGACCGGCCCGCCTGTCCCGACCTGCAAGAAGTAGCCATAATTGCTGCACCCGGTGGCGTGGCCTGCGCTGCACGCCTTATAGGCATATTCACGGGCCTTTACGGGGTCCTTTTCGACCCCGCGGCCATTAGCATAGAAAAAGCTCATGTCGGTGCATGATCCGGCAGAGCCCCAGCGGCACCCGAAATGGGCCAGCGAGACAGCCTTCTTGTCATCGACAGGTATCTGGCCCTTGCCCCTCGCTCCGCCCAGATAGATCTGGGTGGCCGTTTCGCAGGAAAGGGCATAGGTCATATCGCATGCCTTGACCAAATTGGCTGTCGCCGCGGGGATATCCTGCGGGCCGCCTTCGCCATCAAGTTGCATGAGGGCAAGCAGATCGCACCCCTCGCCCGATCGCTTCTCGCAGGCCTTGGCCAAGAGGGCTCTCGCTTTGTCCGGTTTCTTTTGGGCATAGGCCTTCTTCGCCTCGGCAACCTCTTTCGATTGCGCGAACGCCTCTCCGGCGGGCAGCACAAGCAGGGCGGCACACAGAACAAGCAACCAGCGGAACATGGCAGTCTCCCCAAGAGCAGATGCGGCGACCCATCGCTTCAAGAAGCTTCGCGACATGATGCCGCCAAGCCTTGCGAGGTAGCAAGATAGATTGCGTCAGGGCTTGCGCACATCCCCTGTTCGGGGGGCAGGCCGGATATTTGGGCCTGCCGCTCTTGCTTCAAAAAGATTGCGCGATTAGCCCCGCATCATGTTTGGCAAGCTCATAAAGCGTTATCGCGACAGGCGCTTCTGGGCAAGGCTCGATAAGCTGCCTCGCGATGAATATCTGATCGCGCTTCGGCACGATCGTCTCGAGGAAACCAAGGATTCGCGGGACGGGCTGACCTTCCTCGAGCTGGTCGAAAAACAGCTGAAGGAAGGCAGGGTCGATCTCGCGCTGAGGAATATCAGCACTCAGGTGAAATCCTGCCTCGAACTGGCGGTGCTCTACTGGGCGAAAGGCAATCGGGCGCAAGCGGAGAAATATCTGCGCATGACGCTGGAACGCTACCAGCGCATGGTCACAGCTGCGGCCGAACACGACCGGCGATTGGATGCGCGAAGTGATATTGGTGAGGCTTACATCAAGGCAGCCGCCATCCTGCTTGGCGAACCGCTTGATGGTCCGGCGCTCACCATCGCCTCCAAACCGGGCTATTCGCCTATGTTCGCCAACACTATCCTCGACGCCTGCATCGGAACGCACGATTTCGACATGGGTCTTTGGCAATCGCTCGAAGACGAATGGCTCAAGAACCGCTTTCCCAAATACATGATCGAAGAGAAGATGGTCTATGTGAAGGCGCTCACCGGGCAGTACGCGAGCGACGCCGAAATGCTCGAGGCGCACCGGAAGATGTGGGCCGGCAAGGCCAAGCGCAACCCCGATGCTGGAACGCTCGATGGCTATGACGAGTTCAACGCCTATGTGGTCGACTACACCTTCGCCTGCGTTCTCAAACGCATCGGCTGGGAAGGGACCTATCGCCACTCATGGCCCAACTCCACACCGTTGGGCGGCGAGGCCACGACCACCCGGCCAGCCGACCGCCACCTTGGCATCATCGCCGCGCCCCCGCCTGCGCCCGACGCAGAAACGGGGATAATAATCGACGCGCAGGAAGCGCGACGCTTCATCGACGAACACGTCAAGGACCAGCGCGACAAGTGGGAGAACGAGTTCTTCGATCCCGCCCGCCCCGCTAAAGACCGCTCCAAAGTGTCGGGCGCGCTAAAGGAACTGGGCTGGAATGCGGACAAGGCGACGCTCGATCTGATGCGCACCTACAAGATGAACGAAATCCTGAATGACAGCACCCATGTCTTCCTCGCCGATCCCCTGGGCGACAAGTGGACGGGCATGAAAGGCTGGACCGAGCTGTTCGTCGACGAGTTCGGCCTGCATCCCGATTTCATCCCCGTCGTCGAAAGCGAAAACAAGCCCGACTACCGTGATCCCCAAGACGCCTGGTACGTCTATTGGAAGAAGGACAAGCGCGTCTATTCGGTGCAGCGCGAGGACTGGGGCGATCCCGCGGCCGCCACCGCGGGCGCGCGGCCCGGCAAGGAAATGTGGCCCTCCTATGTCAGCTTTGTCGCGTGGTGGGTGGCCGAACATCTCGCTTTCGAGGCCTGACCTGCGCGAAGGAGCGCTTGCCTGCGTCCCGCTTTTGCACCCCGCTTTTGCGCTCCGCTTTTTTTGCAAGGGCCGCGCCTTTCGCCGTCTACCGCGCTGCGCTAGGGGCCTGCGACAAAGGCAACGCTTGGGGACGTGATGACCAATTCGATCCTGCTGGTGGCCGGAGGCCTTGTCCTGCTTGCGCTGGGCGGCGAATTGCTGGTGCGCGGCGCGGTCGGGATGGCGGCGCGGATCGGAATTTCGCCGCTGCTCGCGGGGCTGACCATCGTCGGCTTCGGCACCTCGATGCCCGAACTGGCAACCAGCGTCCAGGCCGCGCTCGAAGGTGCGCCTGGGATCGCGGTCGGCAATGTCGTGGGCTCGAATATCGCCAACATGCTGCTGATCCTGGGGGTCGCGGGGCTTGTCGCGCCGATTGCGGTCAATCCGGCCTCGTTCAAGCGGGATGCACTGGCCATGGGCGGTGCGACCCTGCTGGCGACCGGGGCAGTGATGCTCGGAGTGATAGGTCTGGTGCCGGGGCTGGTGCTGGCGGCGGCGCTCGCGGGTTACATCTGGTGGGCCTACAAGTCGGAAAGCGCCGCACATGACGACGAAGCACGCCGCCACGAGGCCGAAGCCGAGGATCGCCCGGTGCCGCCCGATACCGGCCCTGTGGTTCTCGGCGGCATGATCCTCGCTGGACTGGCGGCGGCAATTTTCGGTGCGCGGCTGCTGGTTGACGGCGCGGTGGTGCTCGCCGCAGCAGCAGGGGTATCGCAAAGCGTTATCGGCCTGACCGTGGTCGCGATCGGCACCTCCCTGCCCGAACTCATCGCCTGTGTTGTCGCAGTCTTCCGGAAACATGGCGATGTGGCGCTCGGCAACGTGGTCGGCTCGAACATCTACAATCTGTGCGGCATCCTGGGGGTCACTGCAACCATCCATCCGATCGCGGTACCAGCCGAGATCGCGCGGATCGATATCTGGGTCCTGGCTGGCGTGACAATGCTGCTGATCGTGCAATTGCGCAGCGGCTGGAAGCTGTCACGGCTCGAAGCTGCACTTTTGCTTGTGCTTTATGCGGCCTACACGACGTTTCTTGCCGTGCGTTGAGGCTGCGCTGCAACGCCTTAAAGACAATCCCGGAAAATTGCGTTTTTTCCAATTGTCATGCGGGATTGAAACGTTAACGTGCCGCCCCTTGGCGCCATGCCTCGGCGCACGAAATCACAAAGGGGTTAACATGAAAATTACCGACACTAGCCGCCGCATCTTGCTCGCCGGCTCGGCCACGCTCGCTTTGGCCGCCGCTGCCACGGCGACCCCGGCGCTTGCCATCGTTCCCAACGAAACGACGGACTCCGAGGAAATCGTCGACGACGAGGAAGCGTTCGAAGGCGTCGGCATGATCATCACCAACCAGGTGGGAAGCGGCGGGATCGGGATCTGCACCGGCTCGCTTATCAATCCGCGCACCGTACTGTTCGCGGCCCACTGCGTGAACACGCGCCCCGACACTGCTTATGATGGCGAGACGTTCCGGGCCGCGGTCGGGTTCAACTTCGATGCGTTCCCGGGCATTCTCAACTGGTTCGGCACCGGCCAGAGCAATCCGGCGCTCAAGGTGTTCAACATCAACCGCATCTTCTACGATCCGCGCTCGCTGCAGAACCCGGCGGCGGGAGGCTTCATCGAGGCCGACATCGCGCTTGCCAGCCTCGACACGCCGGCCGTGGGCATCCCGATGTGGGCGATGCTGTTCAGCACCCTGCCCGCGCCCGAAGCGATCGATCCGGTCACGGGCACTGGCTATCATGTCAACATCGTCGGCTACGGCGGCACGGGCAATGCCTTCCAGGGCTCGGTCGAAGGCATCGATTTCCGCCGCCGCGCGGCCGAGAATATGCTCGGCGGATTTTTCTCGCTGTCGGACCGCAATGCGGTGCTGTTCGGTGCCGGCAACAGCCTGACGCAGAACCTCTACCAGCTCGACTTCGACTCGCAGGAGCGGAATTTCGTTCAGGACATCAACGTTTTCCGTGACGATGCCCTGCCCAATGAAGGGACCACGGCCGGCGGCGATTCGGGCGGCCCGCTGGTGCTCGACGCGGCAAACAACGCGATCACCAACGAAGACCTGATCATCGGCGTGCTGTCGGGCGGTTCGCGCCTGTTCAACGTGCCGTTCAGCTCGATCGGCACTACCAGTTTCTACCAGCCGCTGTCGCTCTACTGGCAGTATATCGTCGAAACCAATCCCTATCGCTATGTCGGCGCCAAGGCGGGCAACGGCGATTGGGAAGACCCGGATCACTGGGTGACGCTGCTCGACCCGATGTACCGCGTGATCAATGCCGACGGGCAGATCGTCAACGGCCTGCCGACCACGCCGGAGCAGGGCCTTAACGGCACCGAGGGCGATTGGGGCGCAGTCTGTGTCGAGTTTGAAAGCCCGGGCGATTTCTGCACCGATCTTGCCACCGGCGTCACCGAAGGTACCTTCCCGACGCCGACGCCAACCCCGTCCTCCACCGCGGGCGAGGTGACTGTGACCAACAACCGCGGCGAACTGGACATCACCGCGATCGCCGGCGGCGAAAACGCCGCAAGCCCGGCGACCTTTGATCTCGCCAACGCCGACAATGCCGGCCGCGGTTTGGTGATGCTCGACCAGCCCGAAGAAGCGGCCCAGAACGGCGAAGCCAACGGCGTCGACGGCCTGCCCGCCCCGACCCTCGCCAACGGCCTGCCGGGCGCGAGCGGCTTTGTTCCGAACAACATCGACCCGGTGGTCAGTGCCGATGCGGCGGTCAATGTCGACCCGCGCTATTTCGACGTGACCCTCAGCCAGAACGGCACCACCACGCTCTCCAGCGCGGTGACGATCGACAAGCTGACGATCCGCGGCAACGCCGGTCTCAACGTCGCCAGCGGCGGCGATCTGACCTCGCTGATCGACATCAACCAGTTCGGCGGCACCACGACGGTCAATGGTGAGCTGAACTCGGTCGGTGACTACACGCTGTTCGCCGGCATGCTGGGCGGTACCGGGACAGTCACCGCGCCCTTCGTGACCAGCATCACCGGAATCCTGTCGCCTGCGACCATGGGCACCACCGGCACGCTCACCATCGACGGTAACCTGGTGATGTCCTCGGGAAGCACCTTCCTTGCCGACATCACCGCCAGCGGCGATTCGGACCGCATCGCGGTGACCGGCATCGCCAATGTCGGCGGCGTAGTCGGCCTCGGCATCGGTCTGGGCCAGCAGGTCAACGGTAACGGTCGCCAGTTCACCATCCTCACCGCTGACGGCGGGGTGACCGGTGCCTTCACCGAGACCACCATCTCGGCCATCCTCAGCCAGACCTTCATCTACGAAGAGAACGCCGTGCTGATGGAAATCGAGGCGGCGAGCTACACCTCGGTGATCGACAATACGGATCCGAGCCAGCGCGCCTATGCCCAGCTGTTCGACCAGAACCGTTCGAATGGTGCTGTGTCGGATATCTACGCACTCGACTTCGCCGATACTGACACGATCCGGAGCACCTTCACCAATCTGGCGCCCTTCACCGAACAGACTGTCCGTTCGCTGTCGGCCCAGACGATCAACACCCTGCAGAACTTCAACGACACCCGGATGCGCATTTCGGATCGCAGCGAAGCAGGTGGCAAGATTGCCATGATCGGTGCGCCGCTGAACGCCGTTCAGGTTGGTCTGTCGCCCTTTGGCCAGCCCTTGGCTGCCGATGTGATGGCCCTGCAGAGCGGCACCGAAACCGAGATGACCGAGGCTGACCTGCCCGACAACGTTGCCATCTTCCTGGCTGGCGGCCTTGTGGCGGGCGAGTTCGACTCCTACCCGGGCTTTGCGGCGCAGAGCGACGTTACCGGTGTCTACGTGTCGGGTGGTATCGAGTTCTATCCCAGCGACAGCACCATGATCGGTCTTTCGGGCTTCTTCAACTCGGTTGAAGCGACCGCGCCGCGTGGACAGCAGGTCAAGAGCGACACCTATGCAGCCTCGCTGTATGCGCGTCATCGCCTCGAAAACGGCCCGACCATCGACGGCCAGTTCAGCATGGGCACTATGGGCTTCGACATCAACCGCCAGGTATCGTTCCTGACCGGCGGCCAGACGCTCGAATCCTCCACCGATGATCTGTTGATTTCGGGTGCACTTGGCGTGTCGTGGGATCTGGAAACCGGCATCGGGACCTTCTCGCCCGGTGTCGAAGGTCGCTATGCGAGCGTCGATCTTTCGACCGTGCGCGAAACCGGCGGGTCGCTCGGTCTGGTGATCGATCGTCAGAACTTCACCAGCACCCAGGCCCGCGCGGGTGTGGACTTCGCGCGCAAGAGCTCTGGCATCTCGATCAATGCCACCGCGCAATATGTCCACGAATTCGAGGATGGTCCGCAGCTTCTGGGAGCCAACTTTGCCCAGGGCATCGGGCCCAATGCGAACTTCGTGATCGACCAGGCTGATTCGAACTGGGTCGAATTGGGCGTATGGGCACATGCTGGCCAGGGTCCGGTCCAGGTCGGTGTCGGCTTTGACACCACCATCGGTCGCGACACCGCAAGCGCCCAGGTGGTAAGCGCCAAGGCGTCCTACCGCTTCTGATCGCGCTCTCCGGGAACGAAAATGGGGGCGTCTGCAATCCGCAGGCGCCCCCTTTTCTTTGTCCCGGTACGAATGATCAGCGGATCGCCAGCATCCCACGCCGCCCGATGACGACGAAGCTCGCCACCAGCACCAGCACATAGAACGTCGTCAGCAAGTCAAGCGGCTGCGGACCGGTCACGTATCCGAGATGCGCGAGCATCGCCCAGAACCCCACGACCAGCAGCACCAGACCATAGGTCAGCGCACTGGCCTCCAGATTGACCGCCAGCATCAGTTCGTCGGACCCGCGATAGACCAGCACCGAAAACGCCGTGCCAAGCACCAGGCCGCCACCGCCCAGCACCAGCGCAACGCCCTGCGGCAGCGGACCGTCAGGCGCCGCAAGCGCCAGCGCCAGCAGCGCTATCCCCCACAACAGCATTGCTCCCCCCGAGTACAGCAAGACCCGCTTCTGTTCGCGCAGTTCGTCGGCATCCTCGACATTGAGGAACCGGGCCCCCAGTCCGGGGTTGGCCGTTCCGACGAGGATGCTGAAAGCAGCCAAAAGATAGAGCGCCCCGACCAATGCGGCGACGGTTGCGGAGGTATCGAGTCCGCCTACGGTTTCGCTGTCTATGAACCGCATGAGCGCAAAACTCGCGGTGAAGCCCGCAACTCCCCCGATCAGTCCGGGAATGACAAGCTTGCGCAGCCACGGGGTTGACGGTGGAGTTTCTTGTTCGGTCATCATTCATCGGGCTCCCAGTGATCGATAAACAGTTCCGGCACGGCAACACCGAACAACCGCGCCATGCGCAGCGCGAGCGGTAGCGAGGGATCGTATTTGTCCGTCTCCACCGCATTGATCGTCTGGCGCGATACCCCGAGCCGGCGGGCGAGTTCGCCCTGGCTCCAGCCGCGGCTTTCACGAAAGGATTTCACGCGATTTTCCAAGTTTCGGGCTTTGCCAGAGAGAGTTGTTCGGTGTCTGCGTCCCGCCCACCGCGCCTGAGGGACTTTTCCTTAGGCGATTCGGGCCTGACAAGAGTTCTTTACTGTAAAGAGCTCTTGTCAGTCAAGAGCTCTTTACAGCGCTGTCGGCACGCGAAGACCCGAAGTATTTTCCTACTCGCCCAGATTGTGCCTAATTCCCGCACCTCGTCCGCTCCCTTCCCTGTTTCGAGGTGCTGTCATGCAATATCAGTTCCCCTCTCCCCTGCTGGCCGTTGTCCGCCGCCTGTTCGCCATATCTGCCGCCGATGGTGGCACGCCTGCCCCTCGCGAAAAGGACGAGCGTTGTATTCCCGATGGTTTTGCAACGGCCTCTGACCCGGCTGCCCAGCGCATGGTCGGTTCCGCCGGGATCGCGCTCATCAAGCGTTTTGAAGGCTGCGCACGGCTGCGCACCGACGGACTGGTGGAAGCCTATCCCGATCCCGGTACCGGGGCAGAGCCGTGGACCATCGGCTGGGGCGCGACGGGCCGCGATCATGTCCATGGCGGGCGGATCGGTCCCGGCACTCTCTGGACACAGGACCAGTGCGACGCGCGGCTGGCCGATGATCTGGTCCGCTACGCTGCCGAGGTCCGCACGGCCATTGGCGATGCGCCCACCACGCAGCCGCAATTCGATGCGCTGGTCAGCTTCCACTACAACACCGGCGCGATCGCCCGCGCGACTCTGACCCAAAGGCACCGCGCCCTCGACTACGCAGGTGCGGTGCGCGAATTTGCCCGCTGGAACCGCGCGGGTGGCCGGGTGCTCAAGGGTCTGGTGCGCAGACGCGCCGCCGAGGCCGCACTCTACATGAGCGGGGCCGAGTGACGGAAACAGTCGCGGCGGCCAGGAGAACGCGTGCGGCAGAACATCAGTAATCGCGGCTGACTTCGACCAATACGCTGTCGCGCCCGATGGTCGAGACCGTGCCGAGCAGCGCCAGCCAGCTGGTTATGCGATATTCCACCGTCGTGGCGCTGTAGCCCTGTCCGTCGGTCACCAGTTCGACATAGACCCGCCGGCCGATATTCTTGCCCAGCGCCACGCCGGTCTCGCGTCCGATCAGTGGGTCGGCGCCGACGATGCGCAGCTGGTCAAGCCCGATCGACTTGCGCAACTCGCCGATCGGATCGAGTCCCGCGCCCCCGCCCTGCAAGGCGGCAAGCGCGGCGGCCAGTTGCAGCGCGTCTGTTGCCGACAAGGAGGTAACCGACCCGCCGAATAGCAGCCGCGCGAGAATCTCCTCCTCCGGCAGCGCCGGTTCCGAGGAGAAGGCAATGGTGGGCGACTGGGCATTGCCGGTGATCGCGATGTCGACATTGGTGCCGTTGCGCGAGGTTTCGGCAAGAATGTCGAGCCGCGGATCGATCGGTTCGTTCTCGTCGAACAGGATACGGCCGCGAGTCAGTTCGAAGCGATTGCCCGCAAAAGTATAGTCACCGCGCACCAGCCGCGCAGTACCGCCGATACGCGGATCGTCCACTGTGCCGCGCAGGGCGATGTCGATGCCCCATTCGCTGTCAAGGCCCATGCCCTCCACTGCAACGCGGCTCGGGGCCGAGGCATTGACGAGATAGCGCCACGCCGCATCGCGCGCCGACACCCGTTCGCGCGCACGGCCATCCCCGCCGTTGATCTCGCGCGTGGCGATCTGCGGCAGCGCGACGTCCTCGGCGGCAATCCCCAGCGCCCAGCGTGCGCGGTCGATCTTGACCCGTCCGGCGATGGTGCCGCCAAGACCGTTCGAGACGATCCGCAAGGGCCCGGTAATGGTCGCCTCCAGCCCATTGGCGTCGAGCAGTCGTGCACCCTTGACCGATGCGCGCAGATCGATCCCGGGACCGCGAGTCGCGCTCAGGCTGGCAAGGTCGATCGTCCCACTGCCGGAAACCGTGCCGCCGCCGGGCGTAGCGCCGCTAAAACGGGTCAGCTCGAGCCGCGAGCCGGCAAATCGCCCGGTACCGCTTACCCCGGTTATCCGGGTGCCGGTCAATGCGCTGGAGACGGTCAGGTCCTCGGTCGCGAGCGTGCCGACGATACGCGGATCGGCCAGCGTACCTGTCGCCCGCGCGGCTATGTTGACCGGGCCGGTAAGGTCGAATGCCTCGATCGCCGCGAGCCGCCACAGCGTCTCGGCCGCGCCGTCAAACATCAGCCGCGCCACAAGGCGACCGTTCATCAGCTTCGTGCCGATGTTGCCATCCTCGGGAAAGTCGGTGATTCTGACCGCGATATCGCCGAGCCGCGCGTCATCCTCGGTGAGGCGGGCCGCCGCGGTCAACCGTTCGGCGTTGAGATCGATCACACCGAGTACGCCGACCGGCTTGGACGAGAGCACAAGTCCCGCGCGGCTGAAGCGGTCGATGCGCACCCGGGCCTTTGCGCTTGGCGGACCGTCGCCGAACTGGCGGTAGTCGATGATGCCGGAAAGCTGCCCGCCAAGCCCGAGGTCGCCCCCCGCTAGATCGAGCAGGCGCAGCGGCATACGGGCGAACTTGACCTCCAGCGCGGTCTCCTGCCCACCCAGAACCCCCTCGGCGATGGCATAGCCGCGGCCGAAGCCGAACTGGGTCTGCTCCAGTCGCCAACCGCCGCCCTCCTGCTGGGTCAGCACGGCGCGGCGCGGCATCGATATTGCAGTTCCGGCATATTGCCCGCGTGCCACCGCGGCGATCCGGTCCGGGGCCACGTCGGCATCGAAGGTAAGCGCGAACCGGTCGGCCCGGCGTCCGGCGATACCGCCAGTAACCTTGCCCCTGCCTCCGGCGATCTTCGCATCGGCGGTGAAGCTGGCAATGTAGAGCGCACCGTAAGCCAGACCCTCGCCGCTGATATCGGCATCGATGCGGGTGTCGCCCTCGGCATAGCGACCGGTGGCGCGGATGCTGGCGCGCGCGATGCTGATTGGAACCTTGCCGCCGAAGGCGGCATCGTCGGCGTCAAGGTCGACCGCAAAACCCAGCGCGCCGCCGCTCTGCGGGCGGAACGACACCGTCCCGTCGAGCCCGCCGCCCGCCAGCGCCAGATCGCCCGAGACGCCGGCCTCGTCCAGGACCACGTCGCCCGAGACCCTGGTGCGGTAAACTGATAATTGCTCGATGCCGATCCGGGTCGGCCCGCTTTCGGGGAGGATAAGGCCCAGCCTTCCCTCGAACGGCCCGAGCAGCGAGCCGCCTTCGATGTCGAGTGCAAAACCCTCAGCGCTGGGGGCGAGCGCGATGCGGACATCCTGCAGCCCGGCCGCAGGATAGGGATCGGCCAGCACCAGCACGGCGCGCGGTCCATCGGCGGCGAGTTCGGCATCGATGGTGAAGGGGCCATACTGCGCCTGCCGCCCGCTGCCGGCGAGCGTGGTCCGCGCGCCGTCGCTGCCGGGAACAACCTTGCTGTCGAGCCGCGCGTCGAGCTTCGCGCTTGCGATCACCACGTCGCGCAACACCAGCGGCTGGTCCGCGCCCGTGCCCAGCGAGCCCGTGAAGCGGATTTGCTCCCCGGCCAGATCGGCGAGGGTCGCATTGCTCACCTTCGACAATACGCCGGCAAGATTGGCGCGCAGGCTCCACGGGACAGCTGGGCCGAACTTGGCGAGGATCTTGGCATTGGCTGTTACTTCGCCCGCCTTGTCGACCTTCAGGCCGCGCGCGGTGACAGGTCCGGCCAGCGCATATGCGCCGGCGGGAATGTCCCCGCGCAGCGCCAGCGTGGCCTCCAAGCCCGGAAAGGCGATGCGCGCGGCATCGGCGCTGAGGCGCTGGCGTGCGAGATCATAGACCAGCGTGCCTGTCACACGTCCCTTGACCAGCCTCGGGTCGGCAAGGGCGTTGCCGGTAACGATCCGCGCGGCGGTAAGCGCGAGAGGCACGGACAGGGTGTCACCATCAAAGCGCGCCAGCCCTTCCTGCACCAGGTCTTCGGCCTCCACTCCAGGTGCCAGCAGCCGTCCGAGCGAGAGACGGTGATCGATTGCGAGATCACGGAAACGCCCCGACAGATCGGCGGCGAGGCGCGCATCCTCAAAGCGCCAGTCTTCGCCCAGCAGCCCCGGATCGCGCAGCGTCAGGCTGGTGCGCGCGCCGTCGACCGCGTTTTCGGCAAGGTCGACGACGCCCGCCCCGCGCAGATCAAAAGCGCGCGTGATCAGCGCAGCCTTGCCCTCCATCACGCTGTCCTCGAGCGTGAAGCTGGCGGCGAGAGACACCCGCTCGCCCAAGGCGCGCGCGCCCAGATCGTCGGATGCAAAGCGGGGCCGCAGCTGGCCGAGCACGCCATACTTGCCGGCATCATTGCTGATCCGGAAGGCGGCAACGGCAGGCTGGCTCTCAGGCCCCGAGCCCTCGCTTGGCAGCTGCCGCGCGACGGCTGTGCCGCGCCAGCGCCGCCATGTCCCGTCACCTGCTACCCGTGCATCATATCCGGCATCCAAACCGGCGAGCCCTGCCAGCACCCCTCCTGCGGGCGCGCGGTAATCGGCCTCCAGATCAAAGCGGTCGCCATCCGGCTCGGCATCAAGCAGCAGGGCAAACCGGTCACGCGCGCCAAATTTCGCCTTGGCATCGATCAACACACGGCCTGCGCGGATATCGACTCTCGCCTGCAGGTCGGCCTGTTCGGCCCGTGAGGTGGCGACCCCCTCTCCGATCACGAGACCCTCGATCGCGAGCCGATCGATGCGAATGTCGAAATCGGGCAGCAGCGGCGCATCGGGATCACCGGGGAGCAATTCGGGCAGACGCGTCAGCCGACCGCGCCGCGCGGTGACCTCGCGGATGTCGAGCCCGCTCCACAGCCAGTTGAGCGGACGCCAGTCGAGCGCCACTTCCGGAATGGTGAGAAACACGCCTTGGGGATCGCTCACCCGCACGTCGCGCAGCATCGCCGTGCGGTAGACGTCGCCCTCGATCCGGCCGACGGTGAAGCGCAATCCCGAAGCAGGGGCCACCGCTGCGATCTGGTCGGCGATGAAACGTTTGCCGATGGGAGTGGAGAGAAAGCCGGCCACCAGCACCAGCGGGGCAAGCAGCAGCGCCAGCGCCCAGCCCAGCCGCTTGGCCCAGACGCGCTTGGCGCGCGCGGGCGGATCGTCGCTTGCAAGGTCGGGGGAAAGATCGTCAGCCACGCTCATCAGAACGCCTGCCCGAGACTGACATAGACTACCACAGGGCTATCGAACTGCCCGGGGTTCAACGGGGTTGCCACATCGACGCGGATCGGGCCGAAGGTGGTCTTGTAGCGTACGCCGAGCCCAGCGCCGTACTTGATAAAACGGAAATCGGGCGTGCTGCCGAGGCTGACCGTACCGGCATCGAAAAAAGGCACCACTTCGACGGCGCCGCCCAGCAGCGGGGTCTCGATCCGCGCTTCAACCGAGACCTCGACCAGCGAGCCGCCGCCGGTCGGCTCTCCGCGATCATTGACTGGACCGACACCCTGAAAACCGTAACCGCGCACCGATCCCCCGCCACCGGCATAGAGCCTGCGCGATGGCGCGATTTCGAAGAACCGGGCGCCCTGAATGGTCGCCGCGCGCACCCTCCCCGCGAGCACGGCGGCGCCTAGCGATTTGTAATAGCTCGCATCGGCCTGGGCGCGCAGGTAGAACACCTCGCGCCCCTCGGACCGTGAAACCTCGGGCGCAACGAACATGGTGGCGCGGTAGCCGCTCGAAGGGTCAAGCAGATCGTCACTTTCGTCGAGGGTCAGGCTGCCGAACACGCCGCCGATGAGGAAGGCCTGGCGCGGCAGCTGGATCGTGGAATTGCGCGCCAGCCGGTTGCGCTCGTCAGTGTAGAGCAATTCGCCGCCCAGCTGCCAGCTAACCGGCTTCTGGAACAGGATGTTCGATACCTTTTCGAAGGTGGCACGCATCCCGAACCCGCGCGAGTCCACGGCCAGGGTCTTGATGTCGCTGGCGAACAGATCGGCCGTCAGCACCTGGTCACGACCGCGGAAGTTGTTGCGCCGCACGCCGATGCTGGCGAGCGCCTCGCGCGTGCCGAGAATGCCGCGCAGCCGCAGCGCACCTTCCGGCGGGAACAGGTTGCGGTGCTCCCAGCGGCCCTCGACCTTGAAGCCGTCCTCGGTACCGTAACCGATCGCACCTGCTATGGTGCGCACCGGCGCGCGTTCGAAGTCCACGTCGAGCGCGACTTCGCCCGGCTCACCATCGGCCGGGGGAGCGACTTCGCGCGGAGTGACGGTAACACTGGAGACGAGGCCCGTGGCGATGATCGCGCGGCGCAGATCGGTCTCGAGGCTCTGGCGATAGATGTCCCCCGGCGCGAATCGGGCGATGCGGGCCAGGTGGCGACCGGAGAGGAAGGAAGGATCGCCGCTGACGACCTGGCCGAACGCATATTGTCCGGCCGGCTCCACCGCCAGCGTCAGGTCCCCCTCCTGGCGGGCATGATCAATCAGCAATTCGGGTTCGGCCACCGTGGCGAAGGGATAGCCGGTCTCTCCCAGCGCCACGCGCAGTTCCAGCTCGCGGTCGACGATACGGTCGGCGTAGAGCGGATCGCCCGGCGCAATGCCGAATGCTGCCCGCAGCCGCTTGGAATCGGTTTCCGATAGGCGTTCGAGCGGGCCGAAGTTGATTGATCCGAAGGCGTAGCGCGTGCCGGGGAGGAGATCGTAGCGCACGCTCGGCTCGCTTGCGACGCTGCCATTGGCATCGCCCTCGTCACCGCGCGCCCGCCGTCCACCGGAAAGCTGCCGGACAACCTCGCCGCCATAATAGCCATAGGTGCGCAACATCTCGCCGAGCAATTCCTCGTCGGCCCGCGCGCGCGCCGCGACCTGGGGAGCACCGTCCTTGTCACCGTCAAGCTGGCGCAGGGTGGACAATTCGCGGAAGCGCTCGATGAATTCGCGGCGTTCGGGAAAGGCATCGGGTGCGGCTGGGAAGCCTAGCACCAGCGTATTACCGACCCTTACATCCTCTAGCTCTGGCGATTCTCCGATCAACTGCTGGGCAAGGCTCGCCAGCGCCTCCACTTCCGGGTCAGGCGCGAGCGGTTCGGGCACCGCAACGGTGAAATCGGTGAAGGCGGCGTCGAGCGCGGGCTGCAGCCTCTCGGCAGGCGGAGGCAGGAATTCGGCACCGGCTTCGGGCATTTCAACCACATTTCCTGCGGTTTCGGGCTGGCTGTCGCCTGTTTCGGGTGAAACGCCGGGGCGATCGGGCGCTCCCAATGTTGCCCAACTTTCGGGATCATCGACCGCAGCGGGCGGTATCAACTCGTCCAGCGTACGAGGCACCGGCGCGGGTTCGGGCAGCGGTTCGACTGGTTGCGGTGACGGTGCGCCACCATCAGCCGGAACATCGGGCCCCGCCTGCGTGGCGAGCGTTTCAGGCGCTGGAGCCTGCGCCCATGCAGGCTGCATGGACAGCAGCAGTGCTGCCGGACTCAGAGCGGTCGCGAGCACGAAACCATGTTTCAGGCGATGGCTTGGCTCAGCTGCCCGGGAACTTGACAGGCTGCCCATCCTTGCCTCGGGCACCGGCCAGCGGCGCATCCTGCGGCTGGCGCGGCGCTGTTGCCGCGGCGATCAACCGGTGCTGTTCGTCGGGATCCATCAGCTGCCAGCCTTCTCGCGTCAACCGCTCCATCGGGCGGTAGCGGATCTTGTACTGCATCCGCGGGCTGCCTTCCACCCAGTAGCCGAGATAGACATAGGGCAGACCTTCGGCCGCAGCGCGCCGGATGTGATCGAGGATGATGAAATTGCCAAGGCCCACCCGGGTCTTATGGTCGGGCTCGTAGAAGGAATAGATCATCGACAGACCGTCACCCTGACGATCGGTCAGGCAGGCCCCAACCAGTCGCCCCGGCCGGCCGCGCGCATCAGGTTCGCGATACTCGGTCACCACGCTGTTGACCGGGGTATGCTCGATCATGTCGGCGTAGTCGAGCTCGTCCATCGCCGCCATCCCGCCATCCGGATGTCGCTGGCCGAGATAGCGCGCCAGCAGCTCGAACTGCTCGTCGGTGGCCCAGGGGCGACATTCGGTCACAATCAGATCGCTGTTGCGCTTCAGATCGCGCTTCTGGCTCGGCGAGGGACGGAATTCGCCCGCCACGACCCGCACGGAAACACAGGCCTGACAATCAAGACAGGAAGGCCGGTAGGCGACCGTCTGGCTACGGCGGAAACCGATTCGCCCGAGCGCCTCGTTAAGCTGATCCGCGTGCGCGCCCTTGAGCTCGGTAAAGACCTTGCGCTCGCTCCGGCCCGGCAGATAGGGGCACGGGGCCGGGCTGGTCACGAAAAACCGGGGAAAGCGGATCGGGGCCGTCACTGGCGGGCTCTGTCCTCTTGGCGTGAATCGTTCGGGCAAGTGTTACCGAAAGGTTATGCCTGCACGCGGCCCGCGGTAAAAGTCCCTTAACCACGAAATCATGCGAATAATGCCGCAGCCGGCACACCCTGTCGCATCAACATGGGCCGGAATGGTGCAAAGGCGCCTTGCTGCGTCCGCCAGGATCAGCCCAGTTCGACCATCTGAACCGAATAGCCCTTGGCCCTCAGGCCTTCGACCAGCCGCTCGACCTGCTCCGCATCGCGCGCCTCGCATTCGATATCGGTGATAAGACCCTTGGCCGGCAGGGTGGTGAAGATGCGCTGGTGATAGATCTCGATGATGTTGACATTGTGCTCGTCGAACAGGCGCATCACCTTGAACAGCGCGCCCGGACGGTCCTGCAAGGTAATGCGCAGCCGCGCCAGGCGACCCTGCCTGGCAAGATCGCGCAGCAGCACGTTCGCGAGCAGGCGGGTATCGATATTGCCGCCGCACAGCACCAGCCCGATGCTCTTGCCCGCGAAGCGCGCGGGATTGCTGAGCACCGCCGCAAGGCCCGCCGCGCCCGCGCCTTCGACCACGGTCTTCTCTATCTGCAAAAGCAGCGCCACTGCCTTTTCCAGCGCAGGCTCATCGACCAGCAGGATGTCGTCGACGCGATCGGCGATCACCTGAGCGGTGAATTCGCCCGGCTTCTTGACCGCGATGCCTTCTGCCAGCGTATCGCCGCCGCACGGCAAGTTCTGGCCCTTGATCCGGTCGAACATGCTCGGGAACAGCGCGGCCTGCACGCCAACCACTTCCATCGCCGGATTGAGCGCCTTGGCGACCGTCGCCATGCCGGAAATCAGCCCCCCTCCGCCGATCGGAGTGACGATGCAATCGAGATCGCTCTTCACGTCGAACATCTCAAGCGCAACCGTGCCGGCGCCCGCGGCCACATGCGGATCATCGAAGGGATGGACGAAGGTCAGTCCCATCTCACCCTCCAGCCGGCGAGCGTGGGCGTAGGCCTCGTCGAATGTCTCGCCCTCCAGCACCACCTTGCCGCCGACACTTTCGGTCTGCATCACCTTCACCGTCGGTGTGGTGCGCGGCATGACGATGGTGACGGGCACGCCGAGCCGGGTGCCATGATAGGAAAGCCCCTGCGAATGGTTGCCCGCCGAAGCCGCGATCACACCGCGTGCGCGCTGTTCGTCCGTCAGCTGGAGCAAGGCATTCAGCGCGCCGCGTTCCTTGTAAGCAGCGGTGAACTGGAGATTCTCGAACTTCAGCCAGATGTCGGCGCCGGTGATCTCGGACAGGGTGATCGAATGCATCATCGGCGTTTCGACCACCGCGCCTGCTATGCGAGCAGCGGCGGCGCGCACGTCATCAAGGGTGAGATCGGCCGGGGTGGCGGCGGGCCGTACCGGCGAAGCGGCGGAGGTTGCAGGCGCAGTCATGATGCGCGCCGCGCTAGCCTTCCCCTGCGGCAAGGGCAATTCCAAACACATCCCCCCGCCCAAGAAATGCTTGCCTTGCCCCTGCCCCTCCTTTGCATTGGCACAGCGCGCAATTGCGATTAGGGCCTCGCGGCATGAGCGCACCGATCAGCATCGCCTTTATCGGGCTCGGGGTCATGGGAGGGCCGATGGCAGGCCACCTCGCCCGCGCCGGACACCGTGTCACCGCCTATAACCGCTCGCCTGAGCGCGCCGACAAATGGCGCGAAATCTGGGCGGCTGAAGGGCTGGACATTGCCTTCGCTCCAAGCCCGGCCGACAGTGCACCCGGTTCGGATATCGTGTTTACCTGCGTGGGTAACGATGAGGATCTGGCCGAAGTCACAACCGGCGAGGCGGGCGTGCTGGCATCCATGGCACCGGGCAGCCTGCTGGTCGATCATACCACCACTTCGGCGGACATGGCGCGAAGCCTGGCCCGATCCTGCGCTGCCAGGGGTATCGGATTCGTCGATGCCCCGGTCAGCGGCGGAGAGGCAGGCGCCGTCAACGGACAGCTCGCGATCATGTGCGGCGGCAGCGCTGACGACCTTGCCCGCGCGCGTCCGGTGATGGAAGCCTACGCCAAGGCCATTGTCCATGTCGGCGCTGCGGGCGCGGGACAGACCGCGAAGATGGCCAACCAGATGGCAATCGCGGGCGTGCTCGCGGGGCTTTCCGAAGCGGTGCGACTAGCGGAGGCGGCGGGGCTTGATGTCGACAGGACATACGAAGCCATTTCCGGCGGCGCTGCACAAAGCTGGCAGATGGACAACCGCTGGACGACGATGACAAAAGGCGAATTCGACTTCGGCTTCGCGGTCGACTGGATGCGCAAGGATCTGGGCTATGCGCTGGCCGAGGCGCGCAGGCTGGGCCTTGCCGCACCGGTTACCGCGCTGGTCGACCAGTTCTATGCCGACGTGCAGGCCGCAGGCGGCGGGCGCAAGGATACCAGCGCGCTCATCACCCGCCTGCCGCGCCGTGTTCCCGAGGAAGGATGATCATGCTTCGTCTCACGCTCAGAGCTGTTCTCGCCACCTCGCTTCTTGCTCTCGCCGCGCCTGCCCTGGCCGACACGCTGGTCGACAATGTCGACGGGGTGACCATCGACGCGGAAGGCAAGGTCCTACGCTTTACCGGCCTTGTATTCGACGATGACGGCAAGGTCGTGCAGGTGCTGGCGCGTGGCGAAGAGCGCCCACGGGTCGATTACCGCCTCGATGGCGAAGGGCGGGTGATGCTGCCCGGCATGATCGATGCCCATGTGCATGTCATGGATATCGGCTTTGCCGCGCTGACGCTGGACCTGTCGGACACGACCTCGCTCGAGGACGCACTGGCAAGGATCCGAACGTTTGCCGGGGAGAACCCGGGTCGCCCGTGGATCCTCGGACGTGGCTGGAACCAGGAGAAATGGGGCCTCGGGCGCTTTCCGACCGCTGCCGAGCTCGATGCCGTGGTGGCCGATCGTCCGGTGTGGCTCGAGCGCGCGGATAATCACGCCAAGTGGGCCAACAGCCTCGCAATCCAGACCGCCGGGGTGACTGCAAAAACGCCCGATCCGGCGGGCGGCAAGGTAATCCGCGATGCCAGAGGCAATCCTTCGGGTGTGTTCGTGGACAAGGCGATGGCGCTGATCGAGGAGGTCGTCCCCCCGCCCCGCCCCGAAGACCGTGATCTTGCCTTCGCCAAGGCGCAGGAAGTGCTGCTGGGCTACGGCGTGACGGCGGTTGCCGACATGGGCACCGAAATGGCCGACTGGACCACCTTCCGCCGCGCGGGCGATGCGGGGCGGCTGCAAATCCGCATCATGGCCTATGCCGACGGGTTCGAGACACTCGAACTTGTCGCCGGCTCCGGTCCCTCGCGATGGCTTTATGACGATCGCCTGCGCATGGGCGGGATCAAGCTCTATCTTGATGGTGCTCTGGGATCGCGCGGGGCGAGCCTGAAGGAGCCCTATCACGATGATCCGGGTGCGAAGGGCCTCCCGCTGCTCACGCCCGCACAGCTCAGAAACCTGATGAGTCGCGCCGCGATGGACAATTTCCAGACCGCCGTGCACGCTATCGGCGATGCCGCCAATGCCGAGGTGCTGGCTGCGGTCGAGGAACTGGCCGAGACCTATGACGGCGACCGGCGCTGGCGGATCGAACATGCGCAGATCGTCGATCCGGCAGACCTGCCGCTGCTAGGCAAGCATGGCGTGATCGCCTCGATGCAGCCGCTGCACCAGACCTCAGACCGGTTGATGGCCGAAGTGCGGCTGGGGCCGGACCGGCTCGAGGGCGCCTATCCTTGGCGCAGCGTGCTCAAGGTCGGCGGGCGCTTGGCCTTCGGCTCGGATGCGCCGGTGGAGCCGGCCGATCCCTTTGCCGGAATGGCCGCCGCAATCAGCCGCACCGATGCCAAGGGCGAGCCTTTCGGTGGATGGCTTCCGCAGGAGACGGTGAGCCGCGAGACGGCGCTGGCAGGGTTCACTGCCGATGCCGCTTTCGCCGGATTTGCCGAGGGCCGCTTCGGCAGGCTGGTGCCCGGCGAACGTGCCGATTTCCTGCTGGTCGACCGCGACCCGCTGTTCGCCTCGCCCGATGAAATCCGCCAGACCAAGATCATGCAGGTGTGGATCGGCGGGGTCAGGGTGCGCGGGGAGTAATTACTCCGCCGCCACCTGCTCGGCCTTGTCGGCTGCGCGCTCGGCTTCGACCTTGCGCTCCTGGAGCCGCATCAGCAGCAGCGAAATCTCGAACAGGAGAAGCAGCGGGAGGGCAAGTATGACCTGTGAACCGGGATCCGGCGGGGTGACAATCGCCGCGACCGCGAAGATGCCGACGATCACGTAACGCCGCGCCCCGGCCATCTGCGCGCGGGTGATGATCCCGGCACGGTGAAGCAGCAGCAGCAGCACCGGCAGCAGGAAAGTCATCCCGAAGGCGAGGATGAACTGCATCACGAGCCCCAGATATTCGCCCGCGCTCGGCAGGGCCTGTACCTGCAGGCCCCCCGCCTCGCCGCCAAAGCCGAGGAAGAAGCGGAACGCGGTCGGCATGACGACGAAATAGGCCAGCGCCGCACCACCTAGGAACAACACGGGGGTCGCAATCAGGAAGGGCAGGAAGGCGCGCTTCTCGCGCGCATAGAGCCCCGGCGCGACGAACGCCCAGAGCTGGTTGGCGATTACCGGGAAGCTGACCATGAAGCCCGCGAAAAGCGCGACCTTCAACTCGACGAAAAACACTTCCGGAAGCTTTGTGAAGATCAGCTGGCCTTCGCCCTGCGGGAAGGCCTGCTTCAGCGGCAGCACGAGAAAGCCCAGAATTTCGTCGGCGAAATAGAAACACGCCCCGAAGCCGACCGCGAGCGCCAGCAGCGAGCGGATGATCCGCGTGCGCAGCTCGATCAGGTGGTCGAGCAGAGGCGCGCGAGTCTCGTCGAGATCCTCGATCTCAAACATCGCCGCCGCCCTTTGGCGCGGAAACATCATCCTTGTCGGCGGACGGCGCGGCCTCTACCGGCGGCGGCCCCGT
Organism: Erythrobacter dokdonensis DSW-74; assembly: GCF_001677335.1. Taxonomy (GTDB): domain Bacteria; phylum Pseudomonadota; class Alphaproteobacteria; order Sphingomonadales; family Sphingomonadaceae; genus Erythrobacter; species Erythrobacter dokdonensis. Next base: position 159,333 of record NZ_LZYB01000008.1, on the reverse strand, counting down.
CATCACCGGTGCGCCTTCCTCCGCCTCGGTGAGGGCGGCGGAGCGGCGCATGATTTCCTCGTTCTGCGCCTTCCACTTCTTTTCCATGTCTTCAAGCTCGGCCTCGCGCACCATCGTGTCGATGCCGGAGCGGAAATGGGCCGAAACGCGCCGCGCCTTGCCGATCCAGCGCCCCGCCGTGCGCATGGCGAGCGGCAAATCCTTCGGCCCGATCACAATGACCGCGACGACGATGATAACCAGCAGTTCCGCAGCGCCGATGTCGAACATGGAAGGTGCGGACGCGCCGCCTCCTGTGGTGCGAGGATCAGTTGCCGGAGGTTTCGTTCTTGTCGGCTACCGAAGGGGTTTCGGCAGGTGCAGCCGGGGTCGCGGGCGGTTCGATCCGGCCCTTGGACGCAGGCTCGTCCGCCTCGTTCATGCCCTTCTTGAAGCTGGAGATGCCCTTGCCGAAATCGCCCATCATTTCCGAAATGCGCCCGCGCCCGAAGAGGACGAGGACAACCAGAGCGACGATGAGGATTTGCCAGATACCGATATTCATGGGGCGAGACTCTTGTTCGTGTGCACTCCCTATATAGGAGCCTTCACGGCGCTGCGCCACCCGCCTGTCTGATGTCGGTAAAGAAGCAGTATCGTCAGGACGCCTCGGAGCTTTCATCGTCCGCTTCGTCCGCTTCGTCCGGCTCGAAGCGCATCGCGGCTTCCATCGCCTCGTCGACCGGATCGAGCAGGCCGGCAGCACGCAGTTCGTCGATGCCGGGCAGGTCGCGGCGGGATTCGAGACCGAAATGGTCGAGGAATACGGGTGTGGTGGCATAGATCACCGGACGGCCCGGCACCTCGCGGCGGCCCGCGGGGCGCACCCACCCCGCTTCCATCAGCACGTCGAGCGTCCCCGCGCTGGTCTGCACGCCCCTGATCGATTCGATCTCTGCCCTGCTTACCGGCTCGTGATAGGCAATGATTGCAAGCACTTCGGTCGCGGCGCGGCTGAGACGGCGCACCTGCTCCTTCTCGCGCCGCAGCAGGTGGGCCAGATCAGGCGCGGTCTCGAAATGCCAGCGCCCGCCGCGTTCGACCAGATGCACGCCGCGGGCAATGTAGTGCGCCTGCAACGCGGCAAGCGCGGCGCGCACTTCGGCATGTTCCAGCACGCCGAGATGGGTCGCCAGCGCCTCCACCGTCATCGGCTCCTCGGCGGCGAACAGCGTCGCCTCGAGCGCACGTTCGAGCGTGGCCGGCTGGGTGTTCATGCTGATGTGCTGTCCTTCAGGCGGCGGATACGCAGAGGAGCGAAGGCGCCGTCCTGCTCCAGCTCCGCCCGCCCGCGTTTGGTAAGCTCCAGCGCCGCCACGAAGCTTGACGCCAGCGCCGAGCGCTTGAGTTCGGGGGAGGCATGGGGCGGGAGGAAATCGCGGATCTCCATCCATTCGAGCGTCACCCCGAGCATCGCCGACACCCGCTCCAGTGCCGAATCGAGCGTCATCACCGGGCGGTTGGCGACATGGTAGATGCGCGGTGCCGTGCGCGCCTTGACCTGTCCGTAAGCCTGGATCAGCGAAAACATGTCGCTGCGCCACACGATCTTGCGGTCGGTCCGAAGGCCCTCGGGCGCGCCCCGCAGGAACACATCGCGCCCGATCCGGTCGCGTGCCATCAGCCGCGCCGCCACCTCGCGCATCGCGCCCAGCCGCTGCAGGCGCAGTTGCAACCGAAGCGCGAGCTCTTCCGGCGAAGGATCTTCCTGCTCGTCCTTGGGCAGCAGCAGCGCAGATTTGAGATAGGCCAGCCACGCCGCCATCACGAGGTAGTCGGCGGCCAGTTCAAGCTTCAGTGCACCGGCCCGCTCGATATAGGTGAGATACTGGTCGACCAGCGCAAGGATCGAGATCTGCCTGAGATCGACCTTCTGCCGCCGCGCGAGATCGAGCAGCAGGTCGAGCGGCCCCTCCCACCCGTCAATCGCAAGATAGAGCGCATCGGCATCGGGCCGCGCGCTGTCCGACGGCGGGAACATGAAGGGCTGTGCACTATCGTTCATGCCGCAGCCCCGGCAAGCGCCAGCAGCGCATCGCGCTTGGCAAGCAAGTCTTCCGCTTCAGGCGCGAGCGCAGGTGCGATCCGGGTGCCTGCCAGTGCTGCATCAAGTCGCGCGGCAGTAACCTGGGACATGGCAGGCAGCACGTTACAGATACCTTCCATGTCCTCCATTTTCGCCCAGCAATTCAATATTATGTCGCATCCTGCTGCATGGGCGCGCGCCGCGCGCACGGGAATCCCGCCGCCCAATGCCTCCATATCGATATCGTCGGTCAGCAGCAGGCCGTCAAAGCCGATGGCCCCCCGGATCACCTCGCGGATCACGGTTGGCGACAGGGTGGCGGGGTTTTCGGCATCCCATGCAGTAAACACAAGGTGCCCCGTCATGCCGATCTTCGCATGGTTGAGCGCGCGGAACGGCGCGAGATCGGCTTCCAGTTCCTCGGCGCTCGCGGTGACCGTCGGCAAGGACTTGTGCGTATCGACATCGCTGCGCCCGTGCCCGGGCATGTGCTTGATGCAGCCGGTCACGCCCCCCGCGCCCAGCCCCTCAAGGATGGCTCGCCCGATCGCGGCGACCTGCATCGGCTCCGGCCCGAGAGCACGGTCGCCGATCACATCATGCGCGCCCGGCACGCGCAGATCGAGCGGCGGGTGATAATCGACCGTTATCCCCATGGCCGACAGCTCCAGCGCCATGGCTGTCGCATTGGCGCGTGCCGCCTCGATGGCGCTGGCAGGAGCAAGATCGTACAGCTTCGCGAAGGCATCGCCGCAAGGATAGGCAGCCCAGTGCGGCGGGCGCAGGCGGGCCACTCGCCCGCCCTCCTGATCGATCGAGACCAGCAGCCCATCGCGCCCGTGGATGCTGCGCAGATCATCGGTCAGCGCGCGCAATTGCTGCGGGTCGATGCAGTTGCGACCGAACAGGATGTAGCCCGCCGGATCGGCCTCGCGAAAGAAGTCGCGTTCGTCGGCCGTAAGGTGCGGGCCGCTCAAACCGAAGATCGCCGGAATCATCCGTGCAGGTTTGCAGGCAAGTCCGCCTCAGGCAAGCGCGCCGACCATCCGCAACGGGGAAAACGGCGACGTGCGCGCTATTTGACCTGGCAGTCGAGCCCGTCGGACTTGAGCGCCGCGCACAGCGCCTCCGCCTCCGCCCGGGTCGCGGCGATGGCCTGGAGGCGATAGACGGTGCCGATATCGACCTTGCCCTCGACCACGCGGTGCCGGATACCGGCAAGCACATCGGTGCGGCGCGACAGTTCGCTCCACCCCTGCTCGGCCCGTGCGCGCGAGGAATAGGCGGCGAGTTGCACGCCGACACCCGACATGTCCGCCGCTGGCGCGGGTGCTGGCGCAGCCGACGGACTGGCCGACGGTTCGGGCTTGGGCGCGGGGGCGCTATCCTTGCTGGCCACCACCGCCTCGCGCGTCCCGCCCTCGCCAACCACCGGCGCGACATTGCCCGTGCCGGCGAAGGTCTTGCCGCCAGGATCCTCGGGCCGTTCCTTGATCGGGCCTTCGGGAGCTTCGATCACGCTGCCGTCGGCAACCGCCTCGCTTCCGGTCGCCCGGTTCGAGACATACCAGACCGCTCCGACCACCGCGGCCAGAAGCACCAGCAGCAAGGCGAGAAAGCCAAGGATCTGAGCGATATCGAGCCCGCCGGAGTCCTCGTCCTCCTCGTCGGATTCGAGCCACGGCAGGTTGTCGGTATCGGCAAGGTCTAGCTCGCCGTCACCTTCGTCCAGTTCCTCGTATTCGGCGTCGATCATGACGAAACCTTCTACCCTTCCCCGGCGGTCACATCGTCTCGACGGCCTCGACACCGAGCACGCCAAGACCGCCCCGGATCACTTGCCCGATTGCATCGGCAAGGAAAAGCCTCGCGGCGGTAAGGCCTGCATCCTGTTCCACGATGAAGCGTTTTTCGGGCCGGTCATTACCAAGGTTCCAGAAGGAATGAAGGTCAGCCGCCAGATCATAGAGATAGAAGGCAACCCGGTGCGGCTCACGCGCGCGCGCCGCAGCCTCGATCTCGCGCGGGAACTGCGCGGCGCGGGCAACCAGCGCCAGTTCCTCCGGGCCAAGCCGGTCAAGCGCGGCATCGGACGGGGTCAGCCCCATGTCGGCGGCCTTGCGCAAGGTCGAGCGGATACGGGCATGCGCATATTGCACATAGAAAACCGGATTGTCCTTCGAGGCTTCAACCACCTTGTCGAAGTCGAAATCCATCTGCGCATCAGGCTTGCGGGTGAGCATGGTGAAGCGCACCACGTCCTTGCCCACCATCTCGACGACATCGGCGAGGGTAACGAAGTTTCCCGCACGCTTCGACATCTTGAAGGGCTGGCCGCCCTTCATGAGCTGCACCATCTGGACGAGCTTGACCTCGAAAGGTTTGGGCTCGCCCCCGTCGGCGCTGGTCAGCGCGGCGACCGCGGCCTTGATCCGCTTGACCGTGCCCGCATGATCCGCGCCCCAGATATCCACCAGAGCATCGGCATCTTGCGCCTTCTGGAAGTGGTAGGCGAGGTCTGCGCCGAAATAGGTCCACGCGCCGTTCGACTTCTTGATCGGGCGATCCTGATCGTCACCGAACCTCGTGGAACGGAACAGCGGGAGTTCCACCGGCTCCCAGTCCTCGGGCGGGGCCTTGCCCTTGGGGGCTTCGAGAACGCCGTCATAGACGAGATCGTGGTCGCGCAGCCACTTCTCCGCTGCATCGACCTTGCCCGAGGCCTGCAATTCGGCCTCCGAGGAGAACAGGTCGTGCCGGATACCGAGCTGGGCGAGATCGGCGCGGATCATGTCCATCATCGCCGCGACGGCGCGGGTGCGGAACAGCACCAGCCATTCGCTTTCGGGCGCAGCGGCGTAACGGTCACCGAATTCGGCGGCGAGCGCCTCGCCTACGGGCACGAGGTAGTCACCGGGATAAAGCCCCTCGGGAATGGTGATGCTTTCTCCCAGCGCCTCGCGGTAGCGCATGTGCACCGAGCGGGCGAGCACATCGACCTGCGCGCCGGCATCATTCACGTAGTATTCCCGGATGACCCTGTGGCCGGCAAACTCCAGCAGCGAGGACAGCGCATCGCCCACCACCGCGCCGCGACAGTGCCCCATATGCATGGGCCCGGTCGGGTTGGCCGAGACATATTCGACATTGACCACCCGGCCGCCCCCCATCGCAGAGCGACCGTACTCCGCGCCGAGCCTTGCAATGGCACGCAATTCATCGAGCCAGATTTCAGGTGCGAGACGTAGATTGATGAAGCCCGGCCCTGCGATGTCGACGCTGGTGATGGAGGGAAGTTTCGCCAGCTTGGCGGTGATAGCTTCAGCCAGGGCACGCGGGTTCATCCCTGCCGCTTTCGCCAGCACCATCGCCGCGTTGGTCGCAAGGTCGCCATGCGCGGGATCGCGTGGCGGCTCCAGGGTGACATTGGCAAGGGAGGTGCCGGCGGGCAGCACGCCCTCGCCGACCAGTTCGGTCAGCACGCTTTCTATCAGTGCCGCATAGGCGGCATAAAGGGTTTTGGTTTGGGTCATCGGTTTCTCGTGCGCTGTGCGCGATTATTCGCGCGTGCAAAGAAGGAAGCGGGGTTCCGGGTCAAGCCCGGGAAGGCGATAAAGGATGGCAACGTCTGCAACTGCGTTCGGGCAACCGGCGCGGTGCCACAGGCACCGCAAGGCCGAACGGCCGCCCGCAGGTACCCTTCCCAAAGTGACGGAACGGCACCGAGGACAAAGGCGCACAGGCGCCTTCGCAACAAGATCAGCGCGTCACGTTGTACGCCAGCTGGTCCTCGGTCAGCTGGAAACCGACCAGCATCTCGAATCGGGTGCGGGCAATGGCCGCCTTGACTTCGGGATCGGCCAGCGGATCGAGCGCCGCGTCGACTTCGCCCGGACGTCGTCGTCGGGTAATCTTCTCGCGGATGTCCTCAGGCAGAGCGGCATCGGCGCGGTTCACGAACGCGCCGGCCTTGCCGGTCGCCACCGCGCGGTCCTGCCCGTCCCCAAAGGTTAGCGTGACTTCGCCGATCCGCTTGCTCACCACAGCGCTTCCGCCGCGCAGCACGGTGACGAAATAGGGAAGCGTCACCGTACGGGCGCCACGTGCATCCGCGCGCCGGGCATGCACCTCGAACACGGCTTCGCTGTAGACCTGCGCTCCGCTGTCGTTGCAGGTCGAGCGCATGTTGGTGATCGCAGCGCTGACATCGAGGCTGGCTGTGCTGCGATCGGTTCCGGAACGGAAGGTGGTGACATCCCCGGTGTAATCGGGAATGCCCACCGCCGGGCAGGTACTCAGGACCGAGGTGATACCGACGCCCTGATCGAGCACCAGTTCACCTTCGCCAGCGCAGCCTGACAGCGTTGCCGCCACAGCGGCAAGAACGGGAAGGGCGCGGGTGCGGAAAATCATCAAATGGCCGTCCTCGAAATCCGGTTCCAGTTGCGCAAATGCGCAAGCACGCCCTAGCGAGACGCATCGCAAAGCGCTAGAGGAAGTGACATGAACGCGCCCTTTCCCCCTTCCGAAGTCGCCGCGAGCGACGCGACCATCGCCAGCCGCCCTGTACTCAACCTGCTGATCGCCGCCCCGCGCGGCTTCTGCGCAGGGGTGGACCGGGCCATCGAAATCGTCGAGCGCGCGCTCGAACGCTATGGCAAACCGGTCTATGTCCGTCACGAGATCGTCCACAACAAATACGTCGTCGAAGGACTGAAGGCCAAGGGCGCGATCTTCGTCGAGGAACTCGATGAAGTACCTGACGATGCCCCGGTGGTGTTCAGCGCCCATGGCGTGCCCAAGGCAGTCCCGGCCGAGGCCAAGCGGCGCAAGCTGCTCTATGTCGATGCCACCTGCCCGCTGGTGAGCAAGGTCCACCGCCAGGCCGAGCGCCAGATCGAAAAGGGCCGCCACATCATCTTCATCGGCCACGAAGGCCATCCCGAAGTGATCGGCACCATGGGCCAGGTCGAAGACGGGCAGATGACGCTGGTCGAGACGATCGAGGATGTCGACAAGCTGCCGTTCGATGCAGATGAAGAACTGGCCTACCTCACCCAGACCACGCTTTCGGTTGACGACACGCGCGAGGTTATCGAGGCGCTCGAATGGCGCTATCCGAATATCAAGGGGCCGCGCGCGGAGGATATCTGTTACGCCACCTCCAATCGTCAGGCGGCGGTCAAGGAACTGGCGCATGACTGCGATCTGGTGCTGGTAATCGGCGCGCCCAATTCCTCGAACTCGCTGCGGCTGGTCGAGGTATCGGAGCGGCTCGGAACGCCCGCCAAGCTGATCCAGCGTGCCGAGGAAATCGACTTCGCCTGGCTCGACGGGGTCACGACCCTTGGTCTGACAGCGGGCGCATCGGCGCCCGAAATCCTCGTGCGCGAAGTGGTCGCGGCGCTGGCGAGCTATCGCCCGATCAGCGAGAAGACCATTACCGCTGCGGAAGAAAAGATGGTGTTCAAGCTGCCCCGGCAGCTTACCGAATAGGCTCGCCGGGCCGCGCGCGAAGATGGCGGTCTACACGCATCTCGGAGCCGAAGATCTGGCCCGGCTGATCTCGCACTATGACGTAGGCGAGCTCGTGTCGGCCAAGGGCATTGCCGAGGGCGTGTCCAATTCGAACTGGCTGGTGGAGACGACGGGCAAGGACGGTGCCGGCGCGCGCTTCATTCTTACGCTTTACGAGCGGCGGATCGACTATGCCGACCTGCCCTATTTCCTCGGATTACTCGATCACCTCGCTGACAAGGGCTGCCCGGTGCCGCGCACCATACATGACCGCGAAGGCGCCGCTTTCCGCATGGAGCACGGCAAGGCGGCGGCCCTGATCGAGTTCCTGCCCGGCGTGTCTCCCGGACGGCCAACGGCAACGCAGGCCCGCAGCATCGGTGCGGTGCTGGCGCAAATGCATCTGGCTGCGAGCGACTATCCGCTGACCCGCGCCAACGCGATGGATTTTGCCGCCAGCACCGCGATCCTCGAGCTGTGCGGGGCCGAACGTTTGGCGACCATTGATCCCGGCCTGCCGGAGATGCTGGCCCATGCGCGCGCCGCTGCGGCGCTGGATTTGTCCGGCCTGCCGCAATCGCAGACACACACCGACCTGTTCCCTGACAATGTGCTGATGCGCGGCAATGCGGTAACCGGCCTCATCGATTTCTACTTCGCCTGCACCGGGCCGACCCTGCTTGACCTGGCGGTGACGCACGCGGCGTGGTGTTTCGATGCCGACAACCGCTATCGCGCCGATTGCGGCGCGGCGCTGGTCGAAGGCTATGAAAGCGTCCGGCCGCTCGAACCGGCGGAGCGCGCGCTGTTTGCCGATGTCGCCAAGGGTGCCTGCCTGCGGTTTGTCGCATCCCGCGCCGAAGACTGGCTCGACACGCCCGATGATGCGCTGGTGACCCGCAAGGATCCGATGCAGTTCGTGAAGCGCTGGCGATTTTATGACGAGGCAGGCGATGGTCTGCTTGCCTGAAAGGCCTGCAGCGCTTTAGGGCTTAGCCGATGAAACAGGTCGAAATCTTCACCGACGGCGCGTGCAAGGGCAATCCCGGCCCCGGCGGCTGGGGCGTTCTGCTAAGGATGGGACGCCATGAGAAGGAAATGTCGGGCGGCGAGGCTGAGACAACCAACAACCGAATGGAACTGACCGCAGCCATTCGCGGTCTCAACGCCCTGATCGAGCCTTGCGCGGTGGAGCTTTATTCCGACAGCAAATACGTGCTCGACGGGATGCAGAAATGGATCCACGGTTGGCAGCGCAACGGCTGGGTCAATGCCAGCAAGAAGCCGGTTCGCAATGCCGATCTGTGGCACGACCTGATCGAGGCCGCCCGGCCTCACCATGTCACCTGGCACTGGGTGCGCGGGCATAACGGGCACCCGGAAAACGAGCGGGTCGATGCCCTCGCCAGCGCCGAGGCAGAGCGGATTGCGGCGGGAGGTTAGGTCCCCCGCCGCCTCGCCGAATTCAGCTGTTGTCTTCGACCGGCGCTTCGGGGCCGTTCTTCTTGATCGAGTCGATCGCGTTCTGCGCGCTGGACTTGCTCGAATAGCCCTGCGTCGAGAACATCACTTCCGAATTGTACTTGAAGCGCACGCGGAACTCGCCTGCGTTGTCTTTGTAGATTTCGAACTTGTGCGCCATGTCGGCCCCTCCTGATCTGGCGTGGTTCACAATGCGACCACGTCGCTAACCATACAGATCGAACCGCGCTTGGCTAGGCCGTGCGTAGCTTGTTTTCGTGATGGAAGCGGGCAGGCGAATAGGCGGCCGGATCGATGTTTCGCGTCATTGCGTCCCGCCCTTGCCCAAGGGCCAGCTGCGCGCCCAATCGGGCAGCGGCCGGGGCCGTCTGGATTCCGAACCCTCCCTGCCCTGCAAACCAGAAGAAGCTCCCGTCTGCAGGATCGGCCCCGTAAACCGGCAGCCGGTCAGGCGCAAAACTCCGCAGGCCTGCCCAACGCCGCTCGACCGCTTCAATGCGCCAGCTGGTCGCCTGTTCGAAGCGGTCGATCGCGATCGCGACGTCCAGTTCCTCGGGTGCGGCATCGCCGGCCTCGGCGGGGATCTCGTCATGCGGGCTGAGCCACAAGCGGCCATTGTCGGGCTTGAAATAGAAGTGGCCGTTGATGTCGAGCACGAGCGGCAGATCGGCAGGGGCCGGCGGATCGACCCTCAATTGCACCACCGTGCGGCGCAGCGGCCGGATATCGAGCGGGGCGATCCCCGCCAGAGCGGCCACCGGATCGGCCCAGGCACCTGCCGCGTTGACAATCTTCGACGCGCGATATTCGCCCCCCGCTTCGGTCACGATCCGCCAGCCGCCCGGCTCCCGCACCAGAGCTGCCACCTGCGCACGGCACACCAGTTCCACCCCGCTCCGGCGCGCCTGCCCCAGATAATGCTGGTGCAACCCGGCCACGTCGATATCGGCACAGGCCGGTTCGTGGATCGCCTCGCACCATCCGGACCGCAGCCCCGGCACGCGCGGTTCGATCGCCGCGCGGTCAAGCCGCTCAATGGTCACCCCCGTGCCCGCGAAAGTAGCGACGAAGGCATCCATTGCGGCGCGATCCGAAGCGCGCCCGAGATGAAGCGCGCCGCGCGTGGTCAGAAACCCATGATCGCGCAGGTAGGGCCCCGAGGCGAGCGTCAGCGGCACCACGCCCGGCCCGCCGTAGCACTCGTCCCAGAACGCAGCAGAACGCCCCGTGGCATGATAGCCCGGCGCATCCTCGGCTTCGAGCAACAGGACCCGGGCCTCGCTGGCCAGTTCGGCCGCAATGCTCGCCCCGGCCATTCCGGCCCCGATTACCGCGAAATCATAAGTCATGCCGCAGGCACCACGCGGTCGAGAAAATCGGCAATCGCCGCCATTGCCCGGTCCCGCACGGGATCGACCTCGCGCAGTATCTCGTGATGGGCCTCGGCCCCGAACGCGACCATCTCGCCCCTGGGCAGGCGCCGCGCGGCGCGCAGGTTGGCGGGATGGCTCACCAGCTTGTCGGAACTGGTCGAGAGGATCAGCACCGGCACGTCGACCTGCTCCAGCACGCCGGCCCGCTCCAGTCCGCGGGCCGAGGCATAGGCCTGTTCGACCCAGCGCCAGCTCGCCGGACCCATGACCAGTTCGGGCCGGTGGTCGCGCCACCATTGCTCGTCGGCGTAGCGATCGGGGTCATGGGTGAGAAGGTTCGCGCGCGCTGCCGGGAGTTCCCCCGGCTTTTCGCTCCACTTCCACGCCTGCCGCGCAGGATCGCCGACCACCGTCATCAGCCGTGCAACGGTATGCAGCACCCCAAGCGGCAGCGGCGGGCCGTTGACGCCGAGCATCGGCGCGGACAGCACCACCGCATCGGGGGCGACGCGCCGTTCCGCCAGAGCGCGCATCACCAGATGCCCTCCCATCGAATGGCCCGCGAGCACATGCGGCCCAGGCGTTTCGGCAACCCAGCTTTCCCAGAAGTGGGCCAGATCATCGATCCAGATGGAGAAATCCTCGATATGGCCGGTGACCGCGTCCTTGCCGAGCCGCCCGGAGCCGGCCTGCCCGCGCCAGTCGGCCGCCGTGACCCGCCAGCCGGCACGGTGCCACTGTTCCAGCGTTTCGAGATATTTCTCGTAATTGTCGCCCCGTCCGGGGAGGAACAGGATCGCGCCGCGGACTTGCCCGTCAGCGCTCGGCCAGTCGATCCGGCGCAATTCATGGCCATCGGCGGCGCGCCAGATGCTCTCGCGCGCAGCGGGGGGAATGGCCCGGCGGTCGATCACCGCATCGTCGGTCTTTTCGTGAATCTGGAGCCTCCGAGCTTGGTTACTTTTTGGTAAGCAAACACCTGTAGCACCGTCCCGAAGCAGGACTGTCCGCACCACGCGCACGGTTACTTCGGGGGCACGATGTTGATGATGACCATTCACTACGGGCTGCTGGTTGCCTTGGCAATCGCGCTGGTTTTCGCGGCATTCACCGATATCCGCAGGCGCCAGATCGACAACTGGCTGAACGGCGCGATCGCACTGGGCGCGCCGCTGTTCTGGTGGTCGAGCGGCCTGTCGCTGTGGCCGGATGTTGCGATCCAGATTGGCGTGGCCGCGGCCGCATTCGCTTTGCTGGCAGGCCTGTTCGCGCTCAAGATGATGGGCGGAGGGGACGTCAAGCTCCTGACAGTTCTGGCCCTTTGGGTGCGCCCCGAGATTTTCATCCAGCTGCTGGTGATCATGGCGCTCGCCGGCGGAGTCCTGACCATCGCGATGGGCATGTGGCACGTGATGCGCCGCCAGCGCGAGCGCCTGGCCATACCCTATGGCGTGGCCATCGCTTTCGGGGGGCTCTGGGTGCTCGCCGTCAACTACCTTCCCGCCGCCGCAATGGCAGCGCCAACGCCGTGAACCTGATTTTAACCAGTCGGGGCTTACTCATCGAAACCATACCTGCCCGCTAACCAACCTAGGGCGATTACGAGGGGGCTATTTCAGCCATGGATAGGAAGAAACTGGTTCTGCTGATCGGCGCTCTGATCATCGCGATCGGAACTGCCTTTGCCGCACGGAGCATCTTCGCCGGAGGCGGTGCCCCGACAGCCGAGGCTGCGCCGCAGCCGACAGGCCCGAGGGTCCTCGTCGCCAAGCGCGCGTTGACCGCCGGCACCATCATCACCGCTGACGCCCTGGGCTTCCAGCCCTGGCCGGAAGAGCTGGTGAAGGACGCCTACTTCATCGACGGCGAAGCCAACATGGAGCAATTGCTCGGAACGGTTGTGCGCTTCCCGATCACGGCCGGTGAGCCGGTGACGCAAGGCACGCTGGTTGCTCCGGGCGACCGCGGGTTCCTTGCGGCGGCGCTCGGGCCGGGCATGCGTGCGGTCACCGTTCCGGTGTCGGCGATGACCGGGGTTGCGGGCTTCGTGTTCCCGGGCGACCGGGTCGACCTGGTGCTGACCCAGTCGGTCAAGGGTGACGGCCCCGATCTCAAGGCTGCCGAAACGGTGATCCGCAATCTGCGCGTGCTCGCCACCGACCAGACCACCGAAAGCACCACCGACGAGAACGGCAAGACCGTTGTCCGGGCCTTCCGCACCGTCACCCTCGAAGTGACGCCGAAGATCGCGGAGAAGGTGGCGGTCGCCCAGACCATCGGCACGCTCAGCCTGGCGCTGCGCTCGCTGGCCGACAACGAGGCCGAACTCGAGCGGGCGATTGCCGCCGGGGATATCGAAATCCCGGCCAACGCCACCCCCGAGCAGGAAGAAAAGCTGCTCAAGGCTGCTGCAACCCGTCCGGTCGACAAGGGCACGACCTACGTGACCGGTGGCGATGTCTCGCGCTTCCAGCGCAAGACCGTGCCGCCGCAGGACCGGGACCGTAACGACTACACCCCGCCTGCGCCCGGTGTTTCGGCCCGCGTCAACAACGAGCCGGTCTACAAGGGTCCCAGCGTCCGCGTGACCCGTGGCAAGGCGACCCAGGAAACCCCGGTCAGCCCGCAGGCCGCAGTCGGTGGCATGGTCGGCAGCCAGGCGAACGGCCTGCGCCGCGCCGGGCAGACCGTCCCGGCCGCCGGTTCGACGATGGTCTTCTGAGGGGAATGGACATGCTGACGCGCAACACGTTCCGACCGCTTTTGCAAAAGGCGGCAACAGGCAAGCCCGAGGGGAGCTCCTCCATGAAACTGAATGTCAAAGCCAAGCTGCTGCTCGCCGCCGTCATGGTTGCGCCGCTGGCGGCAGTGCCTACCGCCACCGCCACCGCCCAACAGGTGGTCAAGCCGAACCAGGAAATCGTCCTTTCGATCGGTCGCGGTGAACTGGTGACGGTCCCCGGCACCATGGCCGACGTCTTCGTTGCCAACGAGAACGTTGCCGACGTGCAGATCAAGTCGCAGCGCCAGCTCTATGTCTTCGGACGTGCCGGCGGCGAGACCACGATCTATGCCAGCAACGAACGCGGTGACGTGATCTTCTCGGCCAACATCCGGGTCGGTTCGAACATCGGCAGCGTCGACCAGATGCTGGCGCTGGCGATGCCCGATGCCCAGATCAGCGTGGCGACCATGGGAACCAACACCGTGCTGCTGACCGGCACCGTGGGCGCTCCCGAGGATGCCGCCGAGGCCGAGCGTCTGGTCCAGGCCTTCACCGGCGAGGGAACCAACGTCATCAGCCGGCTGCGCACCGCTACTCCGCTGCAGGTCAACCTGAAGGTGACCATTGCCGAAGTCAGCCGCTCGCTGCTGCGCGAGATCGGCGGCAATCTCAACACCTTCGACGGATCGAGCGGTTTCCGCTTCGGGGTCGGCACCGGTCGCCCCATCGGCGGCGAAAGCTACCGCGTCGACGGTCCGCTCGGGGTCGGCAACCAGGTTGCGCAATCGGCCTTCATCCTGCCCGACGGGACCGAGATCCCCGGGCCGGCGGTGGATTCGCGTGGCGGATCGACGATCTCGGGTCTTGGGCGGCTGTTCGGCATGGACATGCTGGGCGCGCTTGACCTCTCCGAGCGTCTTGGCCTCGTCAACACCCTGACCGAACCCAACCTTACCGCCTTGTCGGGCGAAACCGCGACGTTCCTTGCGGGCGGCGAATTCCCGATCCCGATCGCCCAGGGCCTCGGCCAGGTGACCGTGCAGTTCCGCCAGTTCGGGGTCAGCCTCGCCTACACGCCGACGGTGCTCTCGAACGGTCGCATCTCGATGCGTGTCCGCCCGGAAGTGTCCGAGCTGTCGAGCCAGGGCTCGATCACGCTCAACGGCTTCCAGGTGCCCGCGCTGACGACCCGCCGTACCGAGACCACGGTCGAGCTGGGCTCCGGCCAGAGCTTCATGATCGCCGGCCTGATGAGCGCCAACTCGCAGAACCAGCTCGATAAGGCTCCGGGTCTGGGAGACGTTCCGATCCTCGGCAACCTGTTCCGCAGCCGCCAGTTCCGGCGCGGCGAGAGCGAGCTGGTGATCGTCGTCACCCCCTATCTGGTGAAGCCGGTCGACGCCAAGGACATCAAGCTGCCGACCGACGGCTATCGCTCTTCGAGCGAGCTTGAGCAGTTCCTGGGCTACCAGAACAACTCGGGTGTTTCGGGCGAAGAACGTCCGGGTCCGACCTCGGGCCAGCCCGATGCGCCGCAGCCGCGGGTCAGCGATGCCGATCCCGCCGCGATCGTCCCGAATGCGCCGGAAAAGCCGCGCCGGGCCGACAAGAAGAACCGCAAGGACGAGCGCGAGGCCAAGGCAGCGGCCCCGGGCTTCAGCCTCTAACGTGAGAAAGGTGAGTATGATGCCTGTTGCACGACCCAAATCTTTGACCGGGCGTCTGGGGCGCGCGCCTGCGCTCGCCGTTGCGCTGACGCTTGGCCTTGGCCTTGCCGGATGTGGCGGGATGCCGACCAACACCAGCTTGTACAGCACCAAGCAGCCGGTGGTCGAGCGGACCAACTTCACGCTGGACGTCAACACCAACGCCTCGGGCCTGCCGATCTCCGAACAGCAGCGTCTGAACGGGTGGTTCGAAACGATGGACCTGCGCTATGGTGACCGTGTCGCGATCGAGAACCCGGGCCAGAACCCGGCCGTGACGGCTGCAATCCGCGATCTGGCCGCCCGCTATGGCCTGATGATTGCCGATGCGGCACCGGCCACCCCCGGAATGCTCCAGCCCGGACAGGCGCGCGTGGTGATTACCCGCTCGACCGCCTCGGTGCCCGGTTGCCCGGATTGGTCGGAGCGTTCCGACATGAACTACAAGAACGCGATGAGCCCCAACTTCGGCTGCGGCGTGAACAGCAATCTGGCTGCCATGGTCGCCGATCCCCAGGATCTGCTGGAAGGCAAGAAGGGCACTGGCGAAACCGTCATCGCCACGTCGAACAAGGCCATCGCCACCCTGCGTGAAGCCACGCCGACGGGCGCTGGCGGTCTGATGGATGCAACCGCCGGCAGCGGCGGCGGCGGAGGAGGTAACTGATCCATGAACGCTCCCTGGAAATCGGGCTTGCCCGGAAATCGTGATCCGTTCGCAGCCTATATCTGCGACGACAATGCCCTCGACGTTCTGCGTCCGGTGGTGGTCGAACTCGGCTGGGCTCCGGAAAAGTGCAACAAGGGCGGCCTGCGCAACGCGGTTCAATCGCTCTCGGTCAGTGCTTCTCCCGCGATCCTCGTGGTCGACCTGTCGGAAAGCGGCGATCCGCTCAACGATATCAACGCGCTGGCCGAAGTGTGCGAGCCGGGCACGGTGGTGATCGCCATCGGTCAGGTCAATGATGTGCGCCTCTACCGCGACCTGCTCGCAAGCGGCATCCACGACTACCTGCTGAAGCCGCTTTCGGCGCAGGCGGTGCATGACACACTCAACCAGGCGCTGGCGGTGTTCATGGCCCCCAAGGCGGGTGACAGTGATGCGGCCAAGCGGCACATCTCGACGGCAATCGTGGGCACCCGCGGAGGCGTGGGCGCCTCGACGCTGGCAACCTCGCTGGCGTGGCTGTTCAGCGAGCAGCACAAGTCGCCGACCGCGCTGCTCGATCTCGACGTGCATTTCGGCACCGGCGCCCTCGCGCTCGACCTCGAGCCCGGCCGCGGGTTGACCGATGCGATCGAGAACCCGAGCCGCATCGACCCGCTGTTCATCGAACGCGCCATGGTGCGCGCCAATGACAATCTGTCGATCCTTTCGGCCGAAGCACCGATCACTCAACCGCTGATGACCGATGGCGCGGCCTTCGTGCAACTGGAGGACGAGTTCCGCCAGGCGTTCGAAATGACTGTCATCGATCTGCCGCGCAACATGCTGATCAACTTCCCCCAGCTGATGGCGGACGTGAACGTGGTGCTGGTGACCTGCGAGCTGACCCTCGCCTCGGCGCGCGACACCATCCGGATCCTGTCGTGGCTCAAGACCAATGCCGCGCATGCCCATCCGATGATCGTCGCCAACAAGGTCCAGCCGGCCCTTGCCGAGATCAGCAAGGCCGATTTCGAGGCCTCGATCGAACGCAAGGTCGATTTCGTGGTGCCTTACGACATCAAGGCGGCATCGAACGCGGCGAAGCTGGGCCAGGTGTTCGTCGACGCCAACCGCGCGAGCAAGGCGACTGCGGCGATCCGCCAGATCGCCGAGCGCATCGTCGGCGCGGACATGGACGATCTTGCCGCCACCAGCGGCGAGAAGAAATCGCTGCTCGGAGGGTTCGACTTCAAGGCGCTGCTCGCCAAGAAGACCAAGCCCGAACCCGAAGAAGCCGACTGAGACCGCACGAAACCGCAGGGCCGGCAGGGCAAACGCCCTCGCCGCCCCTCGGTCCGGGCATGAACGAGAACGCGTGCCGCAACTGCGCGGTACAAGGCAGGAAGCAACGGCATGGACATTCTCCAAACCCTGCTGATCACCCTGGTGATCTTCACCGCACTGGTCGTCGGCTATTTGCTGGTGACCGGGTCGGGCGCCGCGAAAGCGCAGAAGCGCAGGATGCAGTCGCTGCGCTACCGCCACTCGGAAAGCGTCGATGCCAAGGTCGATGCCCAATTCAAGCGCGCGATCGCCGCACGCAAGCCGAAGACCTACCGCGTGGCCGGATCGGGTTCGCGGATGGAAGCGCTTGCGGTGCGTCTGAACCGCTCCGGCAAGTCGTGGAGCGTCTCGCAATATATCTACACCTCGCTGGGCCTGTCGCTGGCGGTCGCGGTGATCGTTTTCATCCAGAGCGGCGCGTTGCTGCTGTCGCTGGGGGTTGGCGCCGCGGTCGGTGTGGGCCTGCCGCACCTGGTCGTGGGCTACTTCATCAAGCGCCGCACCAATGAATTCGTCTCCAAGTTTCCCGACGGACTCGAACTTCTGGTGCGCGGCCTGCGTTCGGGCCTGCCGGTGACCGAGACACTGAGCGTGGTCGCACAGGAAGTGCCCGGCCCCGTCGGGGTGGAATTCCGCGGCATCGTGGACCGGATCAAGGTCGGCAAGACAATGGAGGATTCGCTCCAGGACACCGCTGACCGGCTGGGCATCCCCGAATTCAACTTCTTCACCATCACCCTTGCGATCCAGCGCGAGACCGGCGGCAACCTTGCCGAAACGCTCTCGAACCTTGCCGACGTGCTGCGCAAGCGCGGGCAGATGAAGCTCAAGATCAAGGCGATGAGCTCGGAATCCAAGGCCTCGGCCTATATCGTGGGCTCGCTCCCGTTCATCGTCTTCGGCCTGATTTTCTGGGTTAACCCCGGTTATATCGGCGGCTTCTTCACCGACGATCGCCTGATCGTGGCGGGCCTCGGCGGCCTGACGTGGATGAGCATCGGTGTGTTCATCATGGCCAAGATGGTCAGTTTCGAAATCTGATTGGGGAACCTGAGCGATGCTTGATCAACCCACCGGCCCCACCCTGCTCGGTTTCGATGTCATCATGGTTGGCACCGTGCTGGCAGGGCTTGCCGCCTTCGCCATGGTGCTGGCAATCTATGCTGCGGTCACCATCCGCGATCCCATGGCCAAGCGCGTCAAGGTGCTTGAATCCCGGCGCGAACAGCTCAAGGCCGGGATCGTCACCTCGGCCACCAAGAAGCGCACCCGCCTTATCCGGCGCAGCAACAGCACCGACAAGGTCAAGGAAAACCTCGGCAAGCTGAACGTCCTGCAGGACAGCCAGATCAAGGTCATCCAGCAAAAGCTGGCCCATGCCGGCTACCGCAACAAGGAACTGGCCTATTTCATCATCGGTGCCCGGGCGATCATGCCGATCGTGCTGGGCGGTATTGCCGCGCTGATGATCTACGGTATCGAATACTGGCCGGATTGGGGTCCGATGACCCGGTTCGGGGCCTTCGCGGTGACGCTGATCCTGTCCTACAAGGGGCCTGAACTCTATCTTAGCAACAAGGCCAACAAGCGCACCAAGGAAATCCAGAAGGGCCTGCCCGACGCGCTCGACCTGCTGGTGATCTGCGCCGAGGCCGGCCTGACCGTCGACGCTGCCTTCAACCGCGTCGCCAAGGAACTGGGCCGCGCCTATCCCGAACTGGGCGACGAATTCGCGCTCACCGCGATCGAACTGTCGTTCCTCAACGAACGCCGGCTGGCCTTCAACAACCTGGCCTATCGTGTCGATCTGGAAGCGGTGAAGGGCGTGGTGACCACCATGATCCAGACCGAGCGTTACGGTACGCCGCTTGCCTCCGCGCTGCGCGTGCTGTCGGCCGAGTTCCGCAACGAGCGCATGATGCGCGCCGAGGAAAAGGCTGCGCGTCTGCCGGCGATCATGACCGTGCCGCTCATCCTGTTCATCCTGCCGACGCTGTTCATCGTCATTCTCGGCCCGGCAGCCTGCTCCATCAGCGACGCGCTGATGGGTCCCGACGGGGCGCTCTGACGGCGCAAGGCAGCGGGTCGGCCCAGAAGGCCGGCCCGCTGTCACGCACCGCGTGACAATTCTCCGGCTTTCAGCCTGATAACCGCCAGCATGTCGCGCAGCATGGTCTGCTGATCGGGCGGGAAACTGCTCAGCAACTCGGCCTCCATCGCCAGGGCCAGGGGCATGATCTCGGCATGGATTGCGCGCCCGTCTTCGGTCAGCGCCAGCAGGTGCGAGCGGCCGTCGACCGGATTGGCGACCCGCGCCGCCAGACCGCGATCTTCAAGCACCTTGACCGCCCGATTGACCGCGACCTTGTCCATCAGCGTCGCCGCCGTCAGCCCGCGCTGGGTCATCGCGCCGGTATCGCCAAGCACCGCCATCACCCGCCACTCGGGGATCTTTAGCGCGAAGCGGTTGCGGTAACGCTCGGCGATGAGATCGCTGACCGCGTTGGAGGTGACCGAAAGCTGGTAGGGCAGGAACCCGGCCAGCCGCCCTGCCCCGTCGGTCGCACCCGTGTCGTCGTCACTCATAGGGGCGTTCGTCCCACCACGGGTAGAAATCGGGCATGTCGGCGCTGACCTTGCCCGGATACGCGGCGCGGCGCTTTTCGAGGAAGCTGGCGATGCCCTCTTTCGCGTCGGCCCCGCGACTGAGCCGGTAGATCGCGCGGGAATCGATCTTGTGGGCTTCCATCGGGTGATCGGCGCTCATCAGCCGCCACATCATCGCCCGCGTCATGGCGACCGAAATCGCCGAGGTGCTTTCGGCAATCTCGCTGGCAAGCGTGCGCGCCGCGATCATCAGGTCGTCTGGAGCGTGGATCGAGCGCACGAGGCCTCCCGCCTTCGCCTCCTCGGCGTCGAAGATCCGGCCCGTATAGCACCATTCCAGCGCCTGGCTGATCCCGACGATGCGCGGCAGGAACCAGCTCGAGGCCGCCTCCGGCACGATCCCGCGCCGTGCAAAGACAAAACCGTAGCGCGCGTGGGACGCTGCAAGGCGGATGTCCATCGCCAGCTGCATCGTCGCGCCCACGCCCACCGCAACGCCGTTGCAGGCGGAGATCAGCGGCTTCTTGCTCTCGAACAGTCTGAGCGTCAGCAGACCGCCGCCGTCTCGCACCTTCGGATCGGACAGGTCGGTTACCTCGGTCGGATCGGAGAATACTTGCCCGCCCCCTTCCGGGGTCAGGTCCGCGCCCGCGCAGAAAGCGCGCTCGCCGCTGCCGGTAAAGATCACCGCCCTCACGCTGTCGTCGGCGTCGATATCGTCCATCGCCGCCATGATCTCCTGCCCCATGGTGCGGGTATAGGCGTTCATCTTGTCGGGCCGGTTGAGGGTGATGGTGGCGATGCCGCCGGCCTTGGTGACGATGATCTGGGTGTAGTCGGTCATGGGTCTGTCTCTCCTTTGCCGACCGTGATGCCATGCGCGGCGCAAAAGAAAACCCCCGCAAAAGCGAGGGCTTTCCTGGCAGGGCTTCAACCGGGTCCAGAAGGCGCTTGACCCCCTCCAGACCCCTCTTGGCCCTCTCTTGACCCCTGTTTCACGTGAAACAGGGCAGCTTTCGAGCCTAGCGCGGGGCCATGCGGATCGCGCCGTCGAGGCGTACGTCCTCGCCGTTGAAATAGCCGGTCTCGATCATGCACATGGCGAGCTTGGCATATTCGGTCGGGATGCCGAGCCGCTTGGGGAACGGCACGGATGCGGCCAGCGCATCGCGCACGTTCTGGGGCGCAGCGGCGAGCAGGGGAGTGTCGAAGATGCCGGGCAGGATCGTGTTCACCCGGATGCCCTCGTTCATGAGGTCGCGCGCGATGGGCAGCGTCATGCCGATAACGCCGGCCTTCGAGGCGGAGTAGGCCGCCTGGCCGATCTGGCCGTCCTCGCCCGCGACGGACGCGGTGTTGACGATCGCCCCGCGCTCGCCGAATTCGTCGATCGGATCGAGGGTCAGCATTCCCGCCGCCGACTTGGCGATGCAGCGGAACGTGCCGATCAGGTTGACCTGGATGACGAAGTCGAACGCCGAAATCGGGAAGTGCTTGATCGAGCCGTCTTCCTTCGAACGGCTGGCGGTCTTGATCGCGTTGCCGATGCCCGCGCAGTTCACGAGGATGCGCTCCTGCCCGTGGGCCGCGCGCGCGGCGGCGAAACCGGCGTCGACGTCTTCATCGCTGGTCACGTTGACCTTGCAGAAGATGCCGCCGATTTCCGCGGCCATGGCGTTGCCCTTTTCCTCGTTCATGTCGAAGATCGCGACCTTGGCGCCCTTCGCGGCCAGCGCGCGGGCGGTGGCGGCCCCGAGGCCAGAGGCACCGCCAGTGACGACGGCGGGGGTATTGGCAGAAACTTCCATTGGTTTTCCTCTCAGATTGAAATGACTTAAAGCGCTTCGACGATGGTAACGTTGGCGACGCCGCCGCCTTCGCACATCGTCTGAAGGCCATACTTCTTGCCGTGGCGCTTCAATGCGTGAACCAGCGTCGCCATCAGCTTGGTGCCGGATGCGCCGAGCGGGTGGCCGAGCGCAATCGCGCCGCCGTGGACATTGAGCTTTTCCGGGTCGGCCCCGGTGTGCTTGAGCCAGGCAAGCGGGACGGAAGCGAATGCCTCGTTGACTTCGAACAGGTCGATATCTTCGATGGACAGTCCCGCGCGTTGCAAGGCGCGGTCGGTCGCGAACAGGGGCTCTTCGAGCATGATCACCGGGTCGCCCGCGGTGACGGTCAGGTTGTGGATACGGGCGAGCGGGGTCAGGCCGTGGGCCTTGAGCGCGGCTTCCGACACTACCAGCACCGCCGAGGAACCATCGCAAATCTGGCTCGACGAAGCAGCCGTGATCGCCCCGTCGGGCGAGAGCAGCTTGACGCCCGCGATGCCTTCCAGCGTCGCATCGAAGCGGATGCCCTCATCGACAGTGTGCATCTGAGCGCCTTCGGGGGTTTCGATCTCGACGGCCACAATCTCGCGCTCGAACGCACCGGCCTTGGTCGCGGCAATCGCCTTTTCATGGCTCGAAAGCGCGAAACGGTCGAGGTCGTCCTTGCTGAAGCCATGCTTCTTGACGATCATCTCAGCGCCCATGAACTGGCTGAAGTTGATACCCGGGAACTTCTCCTCGATCCCGGCCGCCTTGCTGTAGAGGCCTTCCTTCATGTGCAGCGTGACGTTGGAGCCCATCGGCACGCGGGTCATGCTTTCCACGCCGCTGGCAATCACCACATCCTGCGTACCGCTCATAACCGCCTGGGCTGCAAACTGGATCGCCTGCTGGCTGGAGCCGCACTGGCGGTCGATGGTGACGGCAGGCGTTGACTGGGGCAGCAGCTTCGATGCCAGCACGCCCATGCGCCCGACCTGCATGGCCTGCTCGCCTGCCTGGCTGACGCAGCCGGTTACCACATCATCGATCGCCTTGGGATCGATGCCGCTGCGTTCCACAATGGCGTCCAGCGACTTCGCCAGCAGGTCGACCGGGTGAACCCCGGCCAGACGCCCGCCACGCCGCCCCCCGGCGGTGCGGACGGCTTCGACGATATAGGCAGTGCTCATTGCTCTCTCCTTGCAATCCGTTGTCCGACAGGGCGCGGGCGCAAGATCAGTTTCACATCGCCACTCGCCTTTACGCGACCCGCCTATTCAAGCCCGCGGGGCAAATCAAGCGGGCAAAATGATGGTTGGTCTCGGGATAGGCTTGCCTCGACAGCAGGTGATGCATAGCCCCTACTCCCACCATGAGCGATACATTGACATACGAGCACGCCCAACACCTGCTGGCGCAAGGTGATGCTGCGGCACTGGACGTGTTCGACCGTTTGCTTGCACGTGATCCGGGCGATGCGAGACTCTGGCTGGGCAAGGCGCAGGCCCTTGAAGCAAGGGGCGATACAGCGGGCGCGCGATTGATTGCCGAACAGATCGCGCGGCAGGCACCGGGCTATCTCGACGGCTTGACCTTTCTTTCGAGGCTGCGACTGGCGGCGGGCGAGGCGGACTTTGCCGCGCCGTTTCGTTCCGCTGCCGCCCGTGCACCGATTGATCCGAATATCCCTGCTGCCCATATCGAGACACTCGCCGGGATCGGCCATGCCGCCGAAGCCGCCGAAGTGGCTGCCGAGGCCCGCCGACGGTTCCCGAACGAGCCGCATTTTGCTTTGCTCGAAGCGATCCATGCAGGTTCGGCGGGAAATCTTGCGCGGGCCGAGGCGATCTTCGCCACCCTTTCGGATGACCGTCCCCTGCGCCACCGACACGAAGCCCGGCACCGGCTGCGCGGACGCGATCCCGCAGCGGCCGAAGCTCTGCTGGCGCGGGTGTTGGCGATCGACCCGTGGGATATCTCGGCCTGGGCACTGCGCGGCATAGCTTGGCGACTGGCGGACGATGCGCGGGCGGATTGGCTGCACGGCCAGCCGGGTCTGGTGCAACTGCGCCCCCTGATGGGCGGACGCGAAGGACTGGTGAGCGATGCTATTGCCGAACTGCACAAGCTGCACGCCGCCTCTTCGATGCCGCTCGGCCAGAGCCTGCGGGGCGGCACCCAGACCCGGGGCATCCTGTTCCACCGGAGCGAGCCGGTTTTCAGCGAACTGCAAGAGTCGATCCGCGCGACGCTGGAAGGCTATCGTGCCGAGTTGCCACTGCGCGACGACACCCATCCGCTGCTGCGCCATAGGGATACCCCGTGGCAGCTCCGCGGCTCGTGGTCGGTCCGGTTGCACGGAGGCGAAGGGGATGTTCAAGGCCAGGGCGGTGACTATCACACCGCGCACATCCATCCGCAGGGGATCGTCTCCTCGGCGCTCTACCTGGTGGTGCCGGAGGAAGCCGGCGACGAAACGCTGCAACGCGGCTGGCTCGAGCTAGGGCGTCCGCCGTCAGATCTCGGACTCGACCTCGAACCGCTGATGGCGATCCGCCCGAAAAAGGCGCATCTGGCGC
Organism: Erythrobacter dokdonensis DSW-74; assembly: GCF_001677335.1. Taxonomy (GTDB): domain Bacteria; phylum Pseudomonadota; class Alphaproteobacteria; order Sphingomonadales; family Sphingomonadaceae; genus Erythrobacter; species Erythrobacter dokdonensis. Next base: position 135,472 of record NZ_LZYB01000008.1, on the reverse strand, counting down.
TGTTCCCCTCGACGCTCTATCACGGGACTACTCCCTTCAGCAGCGGGCGCGGTGCGCTGGCGGAGCGGATGACCGTGGCGTTTGATGTTGTGGCGGCACGATAGCCCTTCAAACCTCCTTCCCAAGGTTTGGAACGAAAGGTACATGAACGCAGTCTGCAACACGCCGTTGGTTGCTTCGAGACGCTTGCGGCTCCCCGCGGTCGAATGTTGCATATGTGCCACGACCGGCAACTTTATTGTCCCCAAAATGTCACCATTGCGGCGTTGCGGTTGCGCGGCTCCGTGGAATGTAGTCTAACCTGCCGCCTTGTCAGGTTTCTACCGACAAAGGGCGGAATCTGCCCATAACTAAGGGGTTTACACATGAAGACGTTTTTCGGTTCCGATCGCCGTATCGGACTTTTTACCAGCGTCGGCGTGGTCGCGCTTGCGGTTGCGTCGCCTGCGATGGCGCAGGATGCAGACGAAGAAGAAGCGGTTGTAACCACATCTGAAGCTGCCGAGGAATCGCGCGGCATCACGGTTACCGGCTCGCGTATTCGCCTGCCCAACCTTGAATCGACCGAGCCCACCACCACGATCGATGCGCAGTACATCGAACAGCGGAACTTCATCAACGTCGCCGACGCGCTCAACGATCTGCCGCAGATCCGCGGCTCGGTGACCCCGCAGGGCGGCCAGTCCGCATTCGGGCAGGGCGTGAACTTCGTCAACAACTTCGGCCTCGGCACCAACCGGACCCTGACCCTCGTCAACGGTCGTCGTATGGTGTCGTCGAACACCCCCTCGCTGTTCGGTCCGGGCGCTCCGGGTCTGCAGGTTGACCTCAACGTCATCCCGACCGCGCTGATCAAGCAGATCGACATCGCCTCGACCGCTGGTGCGCCGGTTTACGGTTCGGACGCGATCGCGGGCACCATCAACATCATCCTCGATGATCGTTATGAAGGCCTCACGCTCAACGCCACCGGCACCATCACCGAAGCCGGTGACGGCTTCCAGTACCGCCTCGAAGGCGTGTACGGCACCAGCTTTGCCGATGGCCGCGGCCACATTCAGGTCTCGTCGTTCTACACCCAGACCGATGGCCTGCTGCAGCGCAGCCGCCAGTTCTTCCTCGACGAAGTCGAAACGCAGAACAACACGGTTCTCAGCAACCGCGTGAACCCGAACCTGCCGCTCGACACCGGCCCGAACGACGGCATTCCCGATACCGTGCTGTTCTCGCCTTCGCGTATCTTCGTGCTGTCGAACAACGGCGTGATCTTCGGCGGTCCGCTCGGCGTGACCAGCTCGAGCGCGGCTCTCAACGGCCTCAGCGGGACCGGCGCGTTCGAATTCGACGCCAATGGCAACCTCGTGCCGTTCAACCCGGGCGTGCGTCCGACCAACGTGGCCGGCACCTCTGCGGTCGGTATCCGCGGTTTCGGCGGTCAGGGCTTCCAGTTCTCGGACTTCGGCCAGCTGACTTCGGACCTGCGTCGCTTCGGCGCGAACGTTTTCGGTAACTACGACGTCACCGATCACATCAACGTCTTCGTCGAAGCGCAGTATTACGATGCCCGCGCTGACGAACTCGTGCAGCAGCCGACCTTCAACACGCCGCTGTTCGGCGGGGCGAGCAGCGCGCTGTCGTTCGACGTCACCAACCCGTTCCTGAACGATCAGGCGCGTGGCGTTCTTACTGCCGCCGGCGTGAACCGCTTCACCATCTCGCGCGCCAACGTCGGCTTCGCTGACCTCACCGGCTTTGCCGAAACCGAACTGCTGCGCGGCGTCATCGGCGCACGTGGCGACTTCGAAATCGGCGGTCGGAGCTGGAACTGGGAAACCTCGCTGACCTATGGTCAGACCGAAGTGAACGACTTCCGCCAGGACATCAACGTCCAGAACTTCGTCAACGCGACCAACGTGACGACGAACGCCTCTGGCCAGATCGTCTGCGACGCGACCCCGGCGACCCCATCGCAGTCCGGGTTCCTGCCCGTGGCCGACCCGCGCTGCGTGCCGTTCAACTTCTTCGGTCTTCAGGCGAGCCCGGAAGCGATCGACTACGTCATCTCCGACAACCAGTCCCGCTCGGTGCTTGAACAGACCGTGTTCAACGCCAACGTCGGTGGCACCCTTTTCGAGCTGTTCGGCAACGAAGTGGGCGTCAACGTCGGTTACGAACACCGCAAGGAATCGGGCCGGTTCAACCCGTCCGAATTCGAACAGCAGGGCCTTGGCCGTGGTGCTGCGGTGACCCCGATCTCGGGTTCGTTCACCCTGAACGAAGTGTTCGGCGAACTCTACGTGCCGATCATCACGCCGGAAAACGACTCGTTCATCGAGAGCGCGATCGTCTATGGCCGTGGTCGTTACGTCGACAACACCGTGAACGGCGGGTTCTTCTCCTGGGCCGCGGGCGGCAGCATCGCTCCGGTGCGGGACATCGAATTCCGCGGCAACTTCACCCGTTCGTTCCGTGCTCCGGCGCTGACCGAACTGTTCCTCCCGCAGGCCAACGCGTTCGGCTTCATTCCCGACCTGTGCTTCGGTCCGGCGATCACCGGCGGTCCGAACCCGACGGCGCGTGAAAACAACTGTAACGCCTTCCTCGCGGCATTCCCGAACATCCCGCGTCCGCAGACCGCGGCGCAGGCTTCGGTGCCGATCATCGTTGGTGGTAACCCCACCCTCGATAACGAGCAGGCTGACAGCTGGAGCATCGGCGTGATCCTGCGTCCGTGGTTCCTGCCGAACTTCAACCTGACCGTCGACTACATCGACATCTCGATCTCGAACCCGATCGCGCAGCTCACCACTGCCCAGATCAACTCGGGCTGCTTCGACAACGACAACTTCAACACGGCTGACCCGGCCAACGGGAACCAGTTCTGCTCGCTCATCCAGCGTGACGCGATCGGTGAAGTTGTGTCGAACCCGGCCAACCCGGGTGTCCGTACGGGCTTCGTAAACGGTAATGCCATCGATTACGAAGGTATTCAGGCTTCGGCGAACTATGCGACCTCGCTTGACGGTCTCGGCATCCCGGGCACGCTGCAGCTTCGCGGCGACCTGTCGGTGGTGCTGTTCCGTCAGACCGACATCACCGGGGTTGCTCCGGCACGGTCGGACGCGACGCTGGGTGACCCGACTTGGGCCGGCCAGTTCACCGCCAACTACCTCGGCGACAACTGGGGCTTCGGTTCGGTTGTGAACTACACCGGCGAACAGCTGTTCTCGCGGTTCAACCGGACCCCGGACCAGCGTCTGTTCGACCAGCTTGAAGACTTCGTCACCGTCGACTTCAACGTGTACTTCGAAACCGATGACGACATGCGCTTCAACTTCGTGGTGAACAACGCGTTCAACCGCCAGTGCCAGCGCACCTTCGGCTTCTGTATCCCGGGCACCGGCATCAACGATGCCTTTGGCCGCACCTTCTCGGTGAGCGCGACCAAGCGCTGGTAAGTCGACAAGACGCCAACAAAAAAGAAAGGCCCCGGGAAACCGGGGCCTTTTTTTGTTGGACTGCGATGGGTTGCGGCGATCAGGATCGAACGCCCAGCCTGAAGCGGCTCACGAGACCGTCATGGAGAGTTGCCCGTCGCCCTCGTCCACACGCAGCGTCGCACCGTCGGGCAGCTTGCCCTCAAGCAGCATTTCTGCAAGCGGATCCTGCAGATAGCGCTGCACCGCACGCTTCAATGGCCGCGCACCGTAAACCGGATCATAGCCGACGCGTCCAAGCCAGCGCAGCGCGGCATCGGTCAGATCGAGCGTGATCTTGCGATCCGCCAGCAGCTTCTGGACCCGCTTGACCTGGATTTCGACGATCGGCGCCATGTGCTCCTGACCCAGACGGTGGAACAGGATGATCTCGTCCAGACGATTGAGGAACTCGGGCCGGAAATGTCCGCGCACCACATCCATCACGTCCTTCTCGACGCTGGCGACATCGCCGCCGTCGGGCAGATTGGCGAGATACTGGCTGCCGAGATTGGAGGTGAGGATGATCAGCGTGTTGCTGAAGTCCACTACTCGGCCCTGCCCGTCAGTCAGGCGACCATCGTCGAGCACCTGCAGCAGCACGTTGAACACGTCGCTGTGCGCCTTCTCGACTTCGTCGAACAGCACCACCTGATAGGGACGGCGGCGCACGGCTTCGGTCAGCACCCCGCCCTCTTCATAACCGACATAGCCCGGAGGCGCGCCGATCAGGCGGGCGACGGCGTGCTTCTCCATGAACTCGCTCATGTCGATGCGCACCATCGCGCTGTCATCGTCGAACAGGAACCCGGCGAGCGCCTTGGTCAGTTCGGTCTTGCCGACGCCCGTAGGACCGAGGAACAGGAAAGAGCCCAACGGCCGGCCTGGATCCTGTAACCCAGCGCGCGCCCGGCGGACGGCCTTCGAGACCGCCTCGATCGCCTGGGTCTGGCCGATCACACGCTTTCCGAGGATGTTTTCCATGTCGAGCAGCTTCTCGCGCTCGCCCTCCATCATCTTGTCAACCGGCACACCCGTCCAACGGCTGACGACGCCGGCGATGTCCTCCTCGGTCACTTCCTCGCGCAGCAGCGCGTTCTCGCTGTGGCTCTGGGCCTCGGCGAGCTGCTTTTCGAGTGCCGGGATCGTACCGTAGGACAGCTCGCCCGCCTTGGCGAGGTCGCCGGTGCGCTGGGCCTGTTCAAGCTCCAGCCGCGCGGCATCGAGCTGCTCCTTGATCTTGCCTTCGGCCTCGATTTTGTCCCGCTCGTTCTGCCAGCGGGTGGTGAGCTCGCTCGACTGCTGCTCAAGGTTCGCCAGTTCCTCGCGCAAAGCTACGAGGCGGTCCTTCGAGTTCTGGTCGGTTTCCTTCTGGAGCGCCTGCTCCTCGATCTTGAGCTGGATGATACGCCGGTCGAGTGCCTCGATTTCCTCGGGCTTGCTCTCCACTTCCATGCGGATACGGGACGCGGCCTCGTCCATCAGGTCGATCGCCTTGTCAGGCAGGAAGCGGTTCGAGATATACCGGTCGGACAGTTTGGCCGCAGCGACGATCGCGCCGTCGGTGATGCGCACGCCGTGGTGCAGCTCGTACTTGTCCTTGATCCCGCGCAGGATCGAAATCGTGTCCTCGACGGTCGGCTCGTCGATATAGACGGACTGGAACCGCCGCTGGAGCGCGGGATCCTTTTCGACATACTTCTGGTATTCGTCGAGCGTGGTCGCACCGATGCAGTGCAACTCGCCGCGCGAAAGGGCCGGCTTCAGGAGGTTCGAGGCGTCCATCGAGCCCTCCGAGGCACCCGCCCCGATCAATGTGTGCATCTCGTCGATGAACAGGATGATGTTGCCCTCGGCGGCCTTGACCTCGTCGAGCACGGATTTGAGGCGTTCCTCGAACTCGCCGCGATATTTCGCACCCGCGATCAAAGCGCCCATGTCGAGGCTCATCAGGGTGCGGCCCTTGAGACTGTCGGGCACGTCGCCATTGGCGATGCGCAACGCAAGACCTTCGGCAATAGCGGTCTTGCCGGTACCGGGCTCGCCGATGAGCGCCGGATTGTTCTTGGTGCGGCGTGCGAGAATCTGGATGGTGCGGCGGATTTCCTCGTCGCGGCCGATGACCGGATCCAGCTTGCCGTCGCGCGCCGCCTTGGTCAGGTCGCGGGCATACTTCTCCATCGCGTCGTAATTGGCCTCGGCGTTGGCGCTGTCGGCACGCTTGCCACCACGCAGGTGCTCGATCGCGGCGTTGAGGCTCTGCGGCGTGATCCCTGAGGCCTTCAGCGCCTCGCCGGCGCCACCCTGAGACAGGGCCAACGCGACCAGCAGGCGTTCCACGGTGACGTAGGAATCGCCTGCCTTGTCGGCGATCTGCTCGGCCTGATCGAGCACCCGCACTGCGTCATTATCAAGGCCGGGCGTTGCCTGTGCGCCGCTCCCGGTTACCGCAGGAATTCTGGCAAGGCCCGCGTCCACAGCGGATACAGCCAACGCAGGCTCGCCGCCGGCGCGCTGAATCAGGCCGGAGGCCATGCCTTCATTATCCTCCAGCAGCGCCTTCAGGATGTGAAGGGGCGTGATACGCTGATGGTTCATCCGGATCGCGACAGTCTGCGAGGATTGCAGAAAGCCTTTCGCTCGGTCTGTGAACTTTTCGAGATTCATTTGGTCTAACCCCTCCAACGGTTGCCCTGATCAAATAGTGTTGCGAATTTGCAACACAAGTTCCTGTGGCGAAAAAATGATGCCGTCAGGTGTGTTACCGGACTAGGTGGGTTCGTCTTTGACCCAAGGCAAGAGGGACCGCGCTGCTTGACCTCTTATCATGCACGGGCAATGAAGCCGCACGCACCATGCGGGGAGAGCAAAAGCGATGAAATGGTTGAAGCGTGGCGGTATTGCGCTGGTAGCGGTCGGCTGTCTGGCGTTTACGGTGCTCGCTACCTGGGAGCCGTTCTTCGCCAGCGCCGCCAATCCGCCTGCTGGCCGCGTCTATTCGGCCGAGATCATCCGCGACGATTTCGGCGTGCCGCACATTTACGGCAAGACCGATGCCGACGCCGCCTTCGGAGTCGCTGTTGCCCATGCGGAAGACGATTTCTTCACCCTTCAGGATGTGGTTGCCATGGCGCGTGGACGCTACGGGGCGATCGCAGGCGAAGACGGAGCGAAGATCGATTACGTTTACCACCTGATAGACGCGCGCGGCACCGCCGAGGCGAATTATCCCAAGCTGCCCGAAGACACCCGCGCCCTGTTCGAAGCCTATGCGGCAGGGCTGAACCACTATGCCCAGCAGCGCCCGGACGAGGTGAAACTCGCCAATCTCTTCCCGGTGGCGGGGATCGACGTGGCGGCGGGCTTTGCGCTGCGCCAGCCGTTCTTCTTCGGGCTCGACAGCGTGATCGGTCCGCTGGTGGCGGGTGAAGACCTTCGCCGTGAACATGGCCCCGACATCCCCGGCTTCCCGCGCGAGCAACTGCCGGGGTCAGTGCCAGAGAAACAGTCCGCGCCCGCACAAGCCAGCCGCACTCTCGTTCTGCCGCTGGGCGAAGATGCCGAGCACATGGGCTCCAACGCTTTTGCCGTCGCGCCGGAAAAGGGCGGCGGCACGACGACCCTCATCTCCAACTCGCACCAGCCCCTGCGCGGCGGGGTCGCGTGGTATGAGCTGGTGGTGGAAAGCGAGGAAGGCTGGCACTTTGCGGGCGCCAACTTTCCCGGATCGCCCTTTCCCTTCCTGGGCCATAACGAGCATCTGGGCTGGACCAACACGGTCAACACGCCCGACATGATCGACGTGTACCAGCTCGAACTCGACGAGACCGGCACCCGCTACAAGCTCGACGGCGAATGGCGCGATCTAGAATCCGCATGGGTGACGCTGCCGGTCAAACTCGGCCCCGTGGTGCTGCCGATCCGCCGCGAGGTGCTGCGTTCGGTTCACGGGCCGGTGATCCGCAACGACAAGGGCGCCTTCGCAGTGCGCTATGGCGGGATTGGCCGGCTTGAACAGCTTGATGCCTATTACCGGCTCAACAAGGCCACCAGCTTTGCCGAGTGGGAAGCGCAGATCAGCCGGCTGGCGATCCCCTCGACCAACTTCATCTATGCCGACCAGGACGGCACCATCGCCTATGTCTACAATGCCGCGCTCCCGAACCGGCCCGAGGGCGTGGAGGCGAACTGGCGCAGCGTGCTGCCGGGCGACCGCAGCGACCTCGTCTGGCAGGGCGCGGTCGATTACGAGGCTCTGCCCCGGATCGTGAACCCGGCATCGGGCTGGCTCTACAATTCCAACAACACACCCTTCACCGCAGCAGGCGCCGGGAGCGATCTCGATCCTGACGCGTTCTCGCCGGTGATGGGAATCGAACTGAAGCAGACCAACCGCTCGCGCCGCGCCTACCAACTGCTGACGGAGGCGGGCGTGCTCGACCGCGCGGCGCTCGAGCGCATCAAGTACGATACCGGATATGCGCGCGAAGGCTATGTCGCGCGGCTGTTCGATGCGCTCGACACCGTTGACGTTATTCCGGCCGAAGCCAAGGAATTCGGCGAGGCGGTGGAATTGCTCAGGACATGGGATTTCACCGCCGACGGGCAAGGCCGCGCCGATGCGCTGGCGCTGCTGGTCATCCGCGACTTCATGTCGGCCGATTACGGCAACAGGCCCTTTCCCGATGTCCGCGAGAAGGTGCAAGCCGCTGCGGACCACCTAGTGACCCATTTCGGTCGGCTCGATCCGCCGATGGCCGAGCTGCTGCGCCTGCGGCAGGGTGATCTCGACCTTCCGCTCGACGGTGGTTCGGACACATTGCGCGCCTCGACCACATGGGATGTCGACGATGACGGCCGCCTGAGCCTCAAGCACGGCGACAGCTTCATCCAGTGGGTCGAATGGCAGAAAGGCAAGCGGGTATTCTCGCGTTCCATCCAGCCGTTCGGCTCGGCCACCACGCGCCCAGAGAGTCCGCATTACACCGACCAGATGCAGCTGTTTGTCGAACACAAGCTGAAACCGGTTCACTTCTGGCGCGACGATGTGATGGCGAATGCCATCAAACGCACCAACGTCACCAACGCCAGCTGAGGCTGCCGGCTTTCCGCCAATCATCCGCACCGGAGAAACAGATTTATGACCCACCGTATTGCCGCCGCAAGCCTTACAGCGTTGGCACTCGCGCTTGCCGCCCCGACCACCCCGGTTCTTGCCGACAATCATTCCGCCGCTTCTGCCGGGCAGCAGGCCACGGCCGACCTGTCATCACTGGTTGCGCAGGTAAAGATCCCTTATGAGGAATTCCAGCTCGACAACGGATTGACCGTGATCGTCCATGAAGACCGCAAGGCCCCCGTTGTGGGCGTTGCGGTCTGGTACAACGTGGGTTCCAAGGACGAGCCTGAGGGCAAGACCGGCTTTGCCCACCTGTTTGAGCACCTGATGTTCAACGGGTCCGAAAACGCCCCGCAGGACTATTTCCAGTACCTCGCCGAAATGGGTGCCACCGATTACAACGGCACCACCAATTTCGATCGTACCAACTACTTCCAGACCGTGCCGCGCCCGGCACTAGAGCGCGCACTGTGGCTGGAAAGTGACCGCATGGGCTATCTGCTCGGCGCGGTAACGCAGGAAAAGCTCGATAACCAGCGCGGCGTTGTCCAGAACGAGAAGCGCCAGGGCGATAACCAGCCGGGCGGGCTGGTGTTTTATGAAATCCTCAAGACCCTGTTTCCCGAAGGTCACCCCTATCACCATTCGGTGATCGGTTCGATGGCCGACCTCGACGCAGCTTCGATGGAGGACGTGCGCAAGTGGTTCACCGACAAGTACGGCCCCAACAATGCGACGCTTGTCATGGCAGGCGATGTTTCGGCGGCCGAGGCCCGCGTGCTGGCCGAGAAGTATTTCGGCGGAATCAAGCGCGGGCCCGTCAATAGCCCGGCGGCTGCCGAAGTACCGACTCTCAAGGAAAACGTTCGCAAGGTGATGCGCGATCAAGTCGCCGCCACGACCATCACCCGCTACTGGCCGGCCCCCGGCATCACCGATGCCGAGCTTACCGCGCTCAATGTCGGAGCGGCGATCCTCGGCGGGCTCGCTTCCAGCCGCCTCGATGAAGTCCTGGTGCGTGACGAGCAACTGGCGGTTAGCGTGTCGGCCAACAGCAGCAATTTCCAGCGCGTCGGCCTGCTTTCAGTGAGCGCTACGGCCAAGCCGGGTGTCGATATCGCAGTCCTTGAGGAGCGGCTCAACGCTCTTGTTACCAAGTTCATTGCCGAAGGCCCGACCGAGGACGAGGTCCGTCGCGCCGCCACCAGCGGTCTCGCGCGGACTATTCGCGGGCTGGAGCAGGTTGGCGGTTTCGGCGGCAAGGCGGTGACGCTGGCCAATGGCGAAGTGCTCGCGGGTGATGCCTCGTTCTATGCCACCCAGCTCGACCGGCTGGCCAAGGTCACACCGGCAGATGTCAGGCAGGCAATGGCCCGCTGGATGAATCGACCGGCCTTCACGCTGGTCCTCGAGCCGGGCGAACGCGATGCCAATTACGAGGAAGCGGCCTCTGTCGGCGCGGCCAGTGCCAACGCCAGCGAACGCGACCGCAGCGCCGAAACGCTCACCGTGACGCTGGAAAGGCCGAAGCCTCCGATTAGCACGATTGCCGAGCTCGATTTTCCGGACATCGAACGCGCCACGCTGGTGAATGGCATGAAGGTGACCTACGCCGGGCGGACAGCTGTCCCGGCGACTTATGTGGCAATGAGCTTCAACGCCGGCAGCGCCGCTGATCCGAGCGGCAAAGCCGGGCTTGAAAGCCTGACCATGGATCTGTTTACCGAGGGTACGGCATCGCTGACCGGCCAGCAAATCGCCGAAGCAAGCGAACGTCTGGGCGTGAGCATCAATGCCAATGGCGATGATGACCGCTCGACCTTCACCATGTCTGCGCTGAGTGCGAACCTTGCGCCCTCACTCGAGCTGATGCGCCAGATCATGCGCGAGCCGGCATTCAAGCCCGAAGATCTGGAGCGCGTGCGGACCCAGGCGGTGACCCGCATTCGCCAGACCATGAAGTCGCCGCAAGGCATCGCGCAGCGCACGCTTACCGCAGAACTGTTCGGCCCGCAGAGCCCCTATGGCGAAGTCAGCACGGTTGCGAGCGTAAGCGCGATTACGCGCGATGACCTCGTTGCCTTCAAGGACACCTGGATCCGGCCCGACAATGGCGAGGTCTTTGTTATCTCCGACAGGCCGCTGTCCGAAATCGTCGAGGCACTCAATGGCGCCTTCGGAGACTGGCGCGCGCCCCAGACTGCAAAGGGCAGCAAGCGATTCGATACGGCCGCTGCGGCCAAGGGTCAGCGCATTATTCTGGTCAACCGTCCCAACTCGCCGCAAAGCATCATCTTCGGCGCGCAGATCACGCCGCTCGATGCGGGAGAACCTGAATTCGTCGCCTTCAACAGCGCAAACAATTCGCTGGGCGGCAACTTCCTCGCGCGTCTGAACATGAACCTGCGGGAGACCAAGGGCTGGTCCTACGGTGTGCGGGGGGGCACCCAGGCCCGCGAGAATGCGGTAATCTACGGCATTTCGGGCGGCGTGCAGGCCGACCGAACCGGCGACTCGCTGGCCGAGATGATTCGCGAGACCACCGAGTTCCTCACCACCAAGGGGGTCACCCCCGAGGAACTCGAACGCACCATCGCCTCAGAGGTCGGCGCTCTCCCGGGCCGATTTGAAACCTCGCCAGCTGTGCTCAATGCAATGCAGAGCAATGCTCTTTTCGGTCGCCCGGACGACTATCAGGAAAAGCTGGCCGGCATGTACCGGACACAAACCCGCGAATCGCTCGATGCCGTTGCGCGTGCAGCGCTCGATGTCGATGATTTCGTGTGGGTCGTGGTCGGCGATGGTGAAAAGGTGAGGCCGCAACTCGAAGGTCTCGGCCTGCCGATCGAGCAGCGCGAGATGGAAGCCGGGGAATAGGCCTGGATCAGCGCGCCACAGCCGGAATCCGGTTGAAGCGCGCTGACATAAGTGTAAATAACACAACCTATTCGGGTGGACGGGAGGGTCCTGTCACACGGGTTTCCCTTTTCCGGGCGACACTCGCCGGGAAGAATGACAAGGAGTTGAATTATGTCTGTTGCAGGTACCTACAAGGCCGTGGTCAAGAGCCCGATGGGCGATCAGAATGGCACCTTCACCGTGGTTCCGGGTGATGGTGACAGCTTCACCGGTTCGCTGGTCGGCAGCCTGGGCTCCATGGACGTGGTCGATGGCAAGATCGACGGCGACACCCTGACCTGGAAGATGAACATGACCGTGCCCATGCCGATGACGCTCGACTGCGAAGCGACCGTCAACGGCGACCAGCTGACAGGCACCGTCAATGCGGGCGCGTTCGGCGCGATGCCGCTGGCCGGTCATCGCGAAGGCTGATAGCCCTTCCCTCGCGGATTATCGAAAGGCCGCCGGGTTTCATGCCCGGCGGCCTTTTTGCATGGAGTTGGGCCGAGCGATTGCCAGCCCGTCCTTGTCTAAGTTACCTTCCGGCGCTGTCGACAAAAGGGAGGGAAGGACGATGAAATTTCAGGCGATCGCCGTTGGGATTGGTGTCATGGCGCTGGCGGCATGCAGCGGCAATACCGCAGGTAGCAATGCCGAGGAGGCCGCCGCCGAACAAGCCGCCGCAAGCGGCACGGTTGTAGAGTCCCCCTTGCCTGTGGCCACGGCCTTTCCCGATAGCCTGGGAGCCTTCGGCGATGGCTATCCAGCTGCGGGCGATCCGTGCCGCAATCTTGGCGAAGCCGCAGCGACTTCGAATTATCTCGATGACAGTGCAATTCTCGTCGGCTGTCCGGATAGCGCATCTGCCGAAGCGCTGGGTGGCAATATCATCGATACCATTGAAGGGATCACGCTGGTCTCCATTCCGCAAGGTGATACCATGGCCCCGCCGATGATGGAGGCAGCAGGGGAATAGACCATGCTCAGCAAGGCATTAGTGGCGGGCGGCGCCCTTCTGGGGCTGACGGCCTGCGCAACCAGTTCCAGCCCGCATCAGCTGACGGGGAGCGAGTGGCTGCTTGTCGCGATCGACACTTCGGGCAGCACCACAACCCTGACCCGGGCGTTGCAGGCAAACCATCGCCTGTCTTTCGGCGAGCAGGGCCTGCTTGCCCTTCAGCTCGATTGCAACCGCGGGCGGGCATCGTGGGCGGCAGGCAAGCCGCGAAACGGGGCCGGTCGGATCAACATCGGCCCCGTGGCCAGCACGCGTGCGCTTTGCCGCGATCCGAGCTTTGGTGACCAGATGGCGAGCAGCCTGTCCGACGCGAAAAGCTACGTCCTGTCGGCAGACAGGCGCGAGCTGGTGATCGAGACGGGGGCGCTTCGCTTCACTTTCGCAACGGCAGCGGAATAGTCGCAAGCATGATTATGGACGCAAGGCGCAGTCATGGTGGATGAACCTGTGCCACCCGGCTCCGAAGAGAACCCGAGCGATGCGTCGGGTCCGGCGAAGCTGTCGCCCGGCGTGGCGACCAATGAACGCGAGGACGCCTACTGGCACGCAAACCTGCGACTGCTGGCCTGGCTGATGACGATCTGGTTCGCCTGTTCCTTCGGGGCAGGCATCCTGCTGCGCGACGTGCTCGACCGGTTCAGCATCGGCGGATATCCGCTGGGTTTCTGGTTCGCCCAGCAGGGTTCGATATACATCTTTATCATCCTGATCTTTATCTATGTCGTGCGGATGCGGGCGATCGAGCACAGATACGATCTGGACGACTGAGGGCGCAGCGCGATGGACACGCAGAGCCTGATCTATCTCTTCGTCGGTGCCAGCTTCGCGCTCTATATCGGCATCGCCATATGGAGCCGGGCCGGGTCGACCAGCGAGTTCTATGTAGCAGGCGGCGGGGTCAACCCGGTGGTCAACGGCATGGCCACCGCTGCGGACTGGATGAGCGCGGCAAGCTTCATCTCGATGGCCGGGATCATCGCCTTCACAGGCTACGATGCGTCCGTCTACCTGATGGGATGGACCGGGGGCTATGTGCTGCTGGCGTTGCTGCTGGCCCCTTACCTGCGCAAGTTCGGCCAGTTTACCGTCCCGGACTTCATCGGCACGCGCTATTACAGCAAGGCCGCCCGGGTAGTCGCGGTAATCTGCCTGATCCTAGTCAGCTTCACCTATATCGCCGGACAGATGCGCGGGGTGGGGATCGTGTTCTCGCGCTTTCTCGATGTCGACATCACGACTGGCGTGGTCATCGGCATGGGCATCGTCTTCGTCTATTCGGTGCTGGGGGGCATGAAGGGCATCACGTATACGCAGGTCGCGCAGTTCTGCGTGCTGATCTTCGCCTATATGGTGCCCGCCTTTTTCCTCAGCTTCATGATCACGGGCAATCCAGTGCCGCAATTCGGTCTCGGCTCGAAGGTCGGTGACGCTTCGGGGCTTTACGTGTTGCAGAAGCTCGATCTGGTGCTGACCGGTCTCGGCTTTGCCGCCTATACGGCGGGGCAGAAAAGCATGATCGACGTGTTCTGCATCACGCTTGCGCTGATGGTGGGGACCGCCGGACTGCCGCATGTGATCGTGCGCTTCTTCACCGTTCCCAAGGCCTCCGACGCGCGGCTGTCAGCGGGATGGGCGCTCATCTTCATCGCTCTGCTCTATACCACCGCGCCCGCCGTTGGCGCCTTTGCCCGGCTCAATTTCATCGAGAGCGTCAACGAGCAAGCCTACGCACAGGCACCGGCATGGTTCACCAACTGGGAGGGCAACGATCTGATCGCCTTTGCCGACAAGAACGGCGACGGTGTGATGCAGTATCGCAAGGGGGATGCCTTTACCGGCAAGCCCGAATTCACCGGCGAGACCGGCGCCTCGGGCGAGCGGCTGGTCGTCAATCCGCCCGTCACCGACAATGCCAACGAGGTCTATGTCGATCAGGACATCATGGTGCTCGCCAACCCTGAAATCGGCAAGCTCCCGGGCTGGGTCATCGCATTGGTGGCAGCGGGCGGGCTGGCGGCGGCGCTTTCGACGGCGGCGGGGCTGTTGCTGGTGATCTCGGCCGCGGTCAGCCACGACCTGCTCAAGCAGACCTTCCGGCCCGCGATCTCGGAAAAAGGCGAGTTGCTGGCCGCAAGACTGGCAGCGACGGCAGCGATCGGGGTGGCCGGCTATCTCGGCATCAACCCGCCGGGCTGGGTCGCGCAGGTGGTCGCCTTTGCCTTCGGGCTGGCGGCGGCAAGCCTGTTCCCGGCGATCCTGATGGGCATCTTTTCCAAACGCATGAACCGAGAAGGCGCGATCGCCGGGATGGTATCGGGTCTTGCGTTCACCTTCGGCTACATTGTCTGGTTCAAGCTGGTAAGTCCCGATACGAGCACGGCTGCCAACTGGCTGTTCGGGATCTCGCCCGAGGGCATCGGCGTCATTGGCATGGCGATCAACTTCGCTGTCGCTACGGCCGTATCAGGCATCACCGCCGCACCGCCGAGCGAGATCGCGCGTCTGGTGGATTCGATCCGCGTTCCGCGCGGTGCGGGCGAAGCGCAGGTCCACTGACCCGCGCCCGCCGGCCTCCTGCATCTGCTCAGCGGTTCTGGCGCCCTTCGATCAGCCGCTCTACCAGGGATGGATCAGCCAGAGTCGAGGTATCGCCCAGCGATCCGAACTCGTTCTCTGCGATCTTGCGCAGTATGCGGCGCATGATCTTGCCCGAGCGGGTCTTGGGCAAGCCATCGGTGAACTGGATCAGGTCGGGCGTGGCAATCGGGCCGATTTCTTTGCGCACCCACGCCCGCAATTCGGCCAGCAGTTCGGGCGAACCCGCCTCGCCCGCATTGAGCGTGACATAGCAATAGATGCCCTGCCCCTTGAGATCGTGCGGGTAGCCTACCACAGCGCTTTCGGCGACTTTGGGGTGAAGCACCAGCGCGCTTTCGACCTCGGCCGTGCCCATGCGGTGGCCCGAGACATTGATGACATCGTCAACCCGACCCGTGATCCAGTAATAGCCGTCCTTGTCGCGCTTGCACCCGTCGCCGGTGAAATACTTGCCGGCATAGGTGCTGAAGTAGGTCTGCACGAAGCGGTCGTGATCGCCATATACGGTGCGCGCCTGCCCCGGCCAGCTATGCGTGATGCACAGGTTGCCCTCGGCGGCGCCATCCAGCACTCCGCCCTCGTTGTCGACAAGCTGCGGACGGATGCCGAAGAAAGGCAGGCCGGCGCTACCGGGCTTCATGTCGTGCGCGCCGGGCAGCGTCGTGATCATGCAACCGCCGGTCTCGGTCTGCCACCAGGTGTCGATGATCGGGCAACGCCCTTCGCCCACAACGTCGAAATACCAACGCCAGGCTTCCGGGTTGATCGGCTCGCCGACGCTACCGAGCAAGCGCAGCGAGGCGCGAGAGCGGGTGGTCACGTAGTCGTCCCCCTCGCGCATCAGCGCGCGGATGGCGGTGGGCGCAGTGTAGAGAATGTTGACCTTGTGCTTGTCGACGACATCCCAGAAACGCCCGTGATCGGGGAAACTCGGCACACCTTCGAAGACAACTTCTGTCGCGCCGTTGATGAGTGGGCCGTAGACAATATAGCTGTGCCCGGTCACCCAGCCGATGTCGGCCGTGCACCAGAACACCTCGCCCGGCTGGTAATCGAAGATGTAGTGGAACGTCGCCGCCGTCCACACGCCGTAGCCGCCAGTGGTGTGAAGCACGCCCTTGGGCTTGCCGGTCGATCCACTGGTGTAGAGGATGAACAGGGGATCTTCCGCCGCCATTTCCTCACAAGGGCAATCGGCGTCGGTAGCAAGGTCATCGAGCCAGTAGTCGCGTCCCTCCGTCATGGAGATTTCGGCACCGGTGTGGCGCACAACCAGCATCCCGTCGATCGGGGTATCGTGGTCAGGCTCTGCCAGCGCGGCATCGACATTGGCCTTGAGGGGCACGCGCTTGCCGCCGCGCAGGCCTTCGTCGGCGGTGACGACAAACCTGCTGTCGCAGTCCTCAATGCGGCTCGCGAGCGCCTCGGGCGAGAAGCCCCCGAACACCACAGAATGCACCGCTCCCAGCCGCGCGCAGGCGAGCATGGCGGTGACGCCCTCGACGATCATCGGCATGTAGATGGTTACGCGGTCGCCCTTCTTCACGCCCATTGCCTTGAGCGCATTGGCCATGCGCAAGACTTCGCGGTGAAGTTCGCCATAGGTCAGGCTGCGACCGGACGCGGCCGGATCGTCGGGCTCGAAGATCAGCGCCGTACGGTTGGCGTTCGTGGCAAGGTGACGGTCGACCGCATTGTGGCACAGGTTAAGCGTGCCATCTTCGAACCAGCTGATTCCGACCGGATCGTAAGACCACTCGCCGCCCTGCGCGGGCGCCTTGAACCAGTCGAGCCGCTGCGCCTGTTCGAGCCAGAAAGCATCAGGGGTCTCGATCGAGCGGCGATACATCTCGGCATATTGCTCGGGCAGACAATGGGTTTCGGTATGTGCCTGCGGCCGCTGCACGGCATGAATCATTACGACTCTCCCTTTTTTGCCCCTCTTGCATAGGATGCTACACGCCCCCGCGCTGTGAGACAAAGGTCTAACACCGCGACGGACACGGCAGAAAAAAGCCCTGCCGGAACGGGTCCGGCAGGGCTGGCTATTGTGCAGGAACAGAGCAGACTCAGAAGCGGTAGGCAACACCCGCGCTCAGCACCCAGGGATCGAGCTTGTGCTCGGTTTCGATCGCCAGCGTATTGCCCGCGAACCAGCGCGCCGTCGTATCGATAAAATAGCGCTTGGCATCGAATGTGAGGCCAAAGCCATTGTCGCCCAGCGGCACGTCGAAACCCGCCTGCAGCGCGAAACCAAACTCATCCGACAGATCGGTATCGGTCACGCCGAGCGGAATAGTTGCAGCGCCCGGCTTGTCGCTCAACCACATGAAATAGGCGACCCCACCGCCGACATAGGGTTTCACTCCGCCAAGGTCGAAATGATACTTGGCCGTGACCGTCGCAGGCAGCAGCAGCGCATCGGAGACCAGCTCAGCTCCCGGAAGCCCCGAAACCGCATCGACATCATGCTGGGTAGTTCCGGCAATCGTCTCGATCGAGACATTGTCGGTCAGGAAATATTCGATCGCGATGGTCGGAACGAAATTGTTGTTGGCCTCGGTCTGGGTATTCGCCGGAAGGCCGACGAGGTCGACATTCACATCGGTGATGGCTCCGTCGGGCAGAACGGCGGTGCCGAGCACCTTGAACTGCACACTGCCGGCCCGATCGGTGTCGTCCTGAGCCATTGCCGGGGTCGCGGCCAGCGCCAGAGCTGCACCGCCAAGCATCAGAAGAGTCTTCATATTATCGCGTCCTTCAACGGCAGCAGTGGCCGCCCTCCGCGACCCAGGATGCTTGCTGCCTGTGACCGCCCGTTAGCCGCAGGCAGGAGGCGGGCTCATTGATCAGGATCAAAGACGTTTGCGCATGACACGTTCATTGACGCATCATCATGGCAACGATCAGCACATCATTCGGGCAAGAATGCATGGAAGCTTTCCGTGATGCGTTACCGGTCGGCACCGGTGCCCAGCCCACTGCCGACCGGTTGTGCGCAATCGGTTATTGCCTGCATCTTGCAAAGGGCGAAGAACTGGCGCCAGACCGCTTCGAGGATCGACTTGTCTACATCGCGCATGGTTCGGCCAAGCTTGCTGCACAGCCGGTAGCCGACGCGCCGACGGGGCAGGTTCTTGCCTTCCATTTCGGCGGGGACATGATTTCGGTGCTACGCCAGAGCGACGGCGATTTTCGTCTCGTGGCGCTTACCGATTGCGACATCGTGGTGTTTCCCGCTGAGCGCTTCCTCGACATCGCCCAAAGCGATCCTGCGGTGCTGCGCTCGGTGCTAGCGCGGAGCCTGCAGGCGCTTCATCGCAGCCGCACGCGGATGATGCAGATGGGTCACAAGTCGGCACAGCAGCGGATTGCCGATTTCCTCGTGTCGATGGCAGAGCGGCTTGCCGGTTGCACCGATGGCGCCTGCGCCTTCGCTTTGCCGATGAGCCGGCGCGATATCGGTGACAGTCTCGGGCTGACCATCGAGACAGTGAGCCGACAGCTCACCGAACTGCGGGAGGCTGGGCTGCTGGCGACCGAAGGTCGTTCCAAAGTCGCATTGTCGGATGTGAAAGCCTTGGCGAAACTGGCCGGACGGCCAGTAAGTCCATCCAGCCTGACACCCAAAATCTGACACATTTTTGATTTAGATCAACAACAGGGATCACGGGGGCACGCTAAGAAGCGGCCGACGGAAGGGAAGAATATTATGGAAGCAGTCGTCAGACGGCTGGGGGTATGGGCGCTTGTCCTGCTCGCGGCCATTAGTGCCATTGCGCTTACCCCGGACAGCGGGTTTGCCATTCACATGGGGATCGTCGCGCTGGTGGCGGTAATCCTCATTATCGCCACGCTGGGCACCTACGACCCGCTGGCCAAGGCCCAGAGCATCTTCAAGATGCCTCCCGGACCTTCGCGCTATGATGATGACGTTGTGCGCTGGGGCGTGATTGCGACCATGTTCTGGGGCCTTTCCGGGCTGCTGGCGGGCGTGTTCATCGCCGCACAGCTCGCCTTTCCAGACCTCAATCTCGAACCCTATCTCAATTTCGGACGCGTACGCCCGCTGCACACCTCGGCCGTGATCTTCGCCTTCGGTGGTAACGCACTGCTGGCAACAAGCTTCTATGTGGTGCAGCGCACCTGCCGGACCACCCTGGCCTTTCCCGGGATGGCCCGCTTCGTGTTCTGGGGCTACCAGCTGTTCATTGTGCTGGCCGCGACCGGCTACCTGCTCGGAATCACCCAGTCCAAGGAATATGCCGAACCCGAATGGTATGTCGACCTGTGGCTGACGATTGTTTGGCTGGCCTATCTCGCAGTCTTCGTCGGCACCATCCTGCGCCGCCATGAACCGCATATCTACGTGGCGAACTGGTTCTACCTTGCCTTCATCGTGACCATCGCGATGCTGCACGTCGTAAACAATCTTGCAGTGCCGGTGAGCTTCCTGGGCAGCCGCAGCTACTCGGCATTCGCGGGTGTGCAAGATGCCCTGACCCAGTGGTGGTACGGCCATAACGCCGTGGGTTTCTTCCTGACCGCCGGTTTTCTGGCGATGATGTATTACTTCGTTCCCAAGCAGGCAGGGCGGCCGGTCTATTCCTATCGCCTGTCGATCATCCACTTCTGGTCGCTGATCTTCCTGTACATCTGGGCAGGTCCGCACCACCTCCACTACACGGCGCTTCCCGATTGGGCCCAGACGCTGGGCATGGTGTTCTCGATCATGCTGTGGATGCCCAGCTGGGGCGGGATGATCAATGGTCTGATGACCCTGAACGGCGCTTGGGACAAGGTGCGTACCGATCCCATCATCCGCATGATGGTCCTCGCGCTCGCCTTCTACGGCATGAGCACCTTCGAAGGTCCCATGCTGTCGATCAAGGCGGTCAACAGCCTGTCGCACTATACTGACTGGACCATCGGTCACGTCCACTCCGGCGCGCTCGGATGGAACGGGATGATCACCTTTGCCTGCGTCTACTACCTCGTGCCGCGCCTGTGGCAGAAGGAGCGTCTCTATTCGCTGCGGATGATCAACTGGCACTTCTGGCTCGCGACGCTCGGCATCGTGTTCTACGCCGCGAGCATGTGGGTGGCGGGGATCACCCAAGGCCTGATGTGGCGTGAATACGGCTCGGACGGCTATCTGGTGAACAGCTTTGTCGACACCGTATCGGCGCTGCACCTGATGTATGTCGCGCGGGCCTTCGGCGGGATCCTCTATCTCACCGGTGCGGTCATCATGGCCTACAACATCTGGATGACCATCGCGGGCAAGCAGCGCGCCGAGGCGCCGATGGGCGACACCGCCCACGACGAGGCAGCTGACCGCCCGATCCTCCACGAACCCGCCGCGCAGCCGGCCGAATGAGCGCCGGCGAGAAGGAACGCGAACAATGACTGAGCAAAAGCGCAAGGAACCCTTCGAAGGCCACAAGCGGCTTGAGAAGAACGTCACCCTGCTGGCCGCGGCGACTTTCGTCACGGTTGCGATCGGAGGCGTGGTGGAGATCGCTCCGCTGTTCTGGATCGACAACACGATCGAGAAGGTGGAGGGCATGCGTCCCTATACCCCGCTCGAACAGGCGGGCCGCGACATCTACATCCGCGAGGGTTGCTATACCTGCCACAGCCAGATGATCCGGCCCTTCCGGGATGAGGTCGAACGCTACGGGCATTACAGCCTCGCGGCGGAATCCATGTATGATCACCCCTTCCAGTGGGGCTCAAAGCGCACGGGGCCTGATCTGGCGCGTGTCGGAGGGCGCTACTCGGATGAATGGCATGTCCAGCACCTAAAGGCGCCGCGCTCGGTGGTGCCGGAAAGCATAATGCCCAATTACAGCTTCCTGTCCGACACGAAGCTCAATGTACCCGATCCTTCGGCCACCCTTGTCGCGCTGCGTCGCGTGGGCGTGCCGTATAGCGACATCGACATCGAAATGGCCGCGACCGATCTGATCGCCCAGGCCGATCCCAATGCCGATGCAGGCGATCTGGCCGAACGCTATCCGAAGGCCCAGATAAGGGATTTTGACGGCGACCCCGCCCGCGTCACCGAAATGGATGCGCTGGTCGCCTACCTGCAGATGCTGGGCACTCTGGTCGACGTAAACAGCGCTGCGGCGCAAGAAACACTGGCCGAGGAGAAGGGCCGGTGAGCCTCTACGAACATCTGCGCCACTTCGCCGACAGCTACGGGCTTGCGGTGATCTTCCCGCTCTATCTGACGTTGTGCCTGTGGCACTTCCGACCCGGTGCAAGGGGCCATGTGGAAACGGCCAAGCACTCGATCTTCAAGGATGACCATGATGGCCAATAAGCGTATCGACGAACCCACCGGCACCGAATTCGTCGGCCACGAATGGGACGGGATCGAGGAACTCAACACGCCTCTGCCGCGCTGGTGGCTTTGGACCTTCTACGCGACCATCGCCTGGGCGTTGGTCTATGTCGTGCTCTACCCGGCCTGGCCGCTGATCAACAAGGCGACCTCAGGTACGCTGGGCTGGTCGAGCCGGGGCGAACTCACCAAGGAAATGACCGCTGCCGATGCCGCTCGTCAGGGGATCTTCGAACAGATCGCAGCGACCGACATCGAACAGCTCGCCGCCTCGCCCGAACTGATGGGTCAAGCGATTGCGGGGGGTGCGGCGGCATTCAAGGTCAACTGCGTCCAGTGCCACGGCGCG
Source organism: Erythrobacter dokdonensis DSW-74 (assembly GCF_001677335.1). Classification (GTDB taxonomy): domain Bacteria; phylum Pseudomonadota; class Alphaproteobacteria; order Sphingomonadales; family Sphingomonadaceae; genus Erythrobacter; species Erythrobacter dokdonensis. The sequence continues at coordinate 113,659 of NZ_LZYB01000008.1, read as the reverse complement.
GGTGCGGCAGGCTCGGCGGGCTATCCCAATCTCAATGACGACGACTGGATCTGGGGCGGGACCCTGAGCGAGATCGAATATTCGATCACCCACGGCATCCGCTGGGAAGGTGCCGACGCGACCCGCGTCAACTACATGCCCGCCTTCGAAGGAATGTTCGACACTGCTCAGGTCAATGCCCTGACCGGCCACGTGCTCTCGCTGTCGGGCAAGGGCACGTCGAGCGCCGCCGGAGCGCAGCTGTTCGCCGAGAATTGTGCCGCCTGTCACGGCGCTGCGGGCGCGGGAATGCCGGAAATGGGTGCACCTGCGCTCAATGATGCCATCTGGCTATTCGGCGGCACCGAGGCCGAGGTAAAGAAACAGATCCTCGCCCCCCGGCACGGCGTGATGCCTGCGTGGAACGAGCGGCTGGACCCGGTGACGATCAAGATGCTGGCAGCCTATGTCCACTCGCGCGGCGGCGGCCAGCAGGCGGCCCCGGCACAGGAAGATGCGGCCGCTGAGACCGAAGTGGCACAGGCCGCGAAGACCGATAGCGATGGCTGATCCAAAGGAAGTCGAGCGCACCAGCAGCGGCGCGGCAAAGCCCCGCGACTGGAGCGGTGCGCTCGGTTCGCCGGTCCAGCAAATCGGCTCTGGACCCGCAGATGATGCGGGCCACGGTTTCATGGGAAGCACGCTCTACGAGAAGGGCAAGACCGTCCACAACAAGCGGATCGACGGCCCATTCCGGCGCTTCAAGTGGCTGGTGATGTTCGTGACGCTTGCAATCTACTACGTCACTCCGTGGATCCGATGGGATCGCGGGCCCTATGCCCCCGATCAGGCAGTGCTGATCGACCTCGCGCATCGTCGCTTCTACATGTTCGACATCGAAATCTGGCCGCACGAATTCTATTTCGTCGCGGGGATGCTGATCATGGCGGGCATCGGACTGTTCCTCGTCACTTCCGCCGTGGGCCGCGCTTGGTGCGGCTACGCCTGCCCGCAGACCGTGTGGACCGACCTGTTTCAGCATATCGACCGCCTGATTGACGGAGATCGCAATGCGCGGATCCGGCTCGATAAGGCGCCTTGGACCGCGGCTAAGATCACGCGCCGGACAGCGAAGTGGTCGATCTATCTCCTCATCAGCTTGCTCACCGGAGGCGCGTGGATTCTCTACTTCGCCGATGCACCTACGCTGGTGCACGACTTCTTTACGTTTGATGCCGCCCCGGTCGCCTATGCCACGGTCGCGATCCTCACCGGCACGACTTTCTGGCTGGGCGGGTTCATGCGCGAACAGGTCTGCATCTATATGTGCCCCTGGCCGCGCATCCAGACTGCGATGCTCGACGAGAAATCGCTGATCGTCACCTACAAGGACTGGCGCGGCGAGCAGCGCGGCAGTCTCAAGAAAGCCGCCAAGAACCCCGAGAGCTACGGCGACTGCATCGACTGCCTTCAATGCGTCGCAGTCTGCCCCACCGGAGTCGACATCCGTGAAGGCCAGCAGATCGGCTGCATCACCTGCGGGCTATGCATTGATGCTTGCGACAAGGTTATGGCCGAAGTCGGCCGTCCGCGCGGATTGATCGACTATGCGACGCTCGAACAATGCGAGGCCGAGGCAGCGGGCGCTCCGGCAACCCCGGCCTGGAAGGCGCTGCTGCGCGTGCGCACCTTTCTCTATTTCGGCGTATGGGGCGCAATCGGCGCGGCGATGCTGTTCGCGCTCGGCACCCGCACGCACACGGACCTTACCGTATCCCCCGATCGCAACCCGCCGTACATGCTGTTGAAGGACGGATCAGTCCGCAATGCCTACACCTTGCGCCTGCGCAATATGGAGGCCCGACCGCGCGAAATGGAAGTGGCTCTGACCGGCCTGCCTGAAGGCGCGGTGATGTGGACCGAGGCGGTCAGCCTCGAAAACGCCGCGCCGGTGCAGGTGATTGCGGTGCCCGCCAACGAGACCAAGGTGGTGCGCGCCTATGTGATGCTGCCGCCCGGCGCACGCGCGGACAGCTTCGCCTTCCGCCTCACCTCGCTCGATGAACAGGGCGAACAGGACGTAGCCGAAACAACCTTTGCCATGCCGGAGAGCGAATGATGGCTGCCAGACGCAAGGAATTCACCGGGAAGCACATGCTGGCGGTGTTCATCGCCGGTTTCGGTATCGTCATCGCCGTGAACCTGTTCATGGCATACCGGGCGGTCGGCGGGTTTCACGGCGTGGTGGTGGAAAATTCCTATGTCGCCAGCCAGAACTTCAACCAGTGGCTCGACCAGGCGGAAGCATCGCGCGCGCTGGGCTGGGAAGTCCGGCCCGAACGGCGCGCTGATGGCCGCGTACTGCTGGTGACCGGCGCGGTTCCCGAAAGCGCAGAGATCACCGCCGAACTGCGCCGACCGCTCGGAGCGAAAGACTTTGCCAGCCTCACCTTTGCTCCCATCGGTCAAGCACGCTGGCTTTCGAACGAGGCGGTTGCCGAAGGTCGCTGGACCATGCGCATTGCGATTACGGCTGCCGGACAGGACTGGACCGGAGAAAGCGAAATCAAGTGAACGCGCCTGCGCCTGTGACTGCCGAGGATAGCGAGCGTCCGCTCATCTCGACGCGCTTCACCGTGCCGGGGATGCGCTGCGCGGGCTGCATCGCCAAGATCGAGCGCGAATTGCCGAAACTGCAGGGCATCACCGCTGCGCGTGCCAACTTCTCGGCCAAGCGGGTTGCGATCCAGCATGATCCGTCGGTTGACGAGACTCGGTTGTTGGAGGCCCTGCGCGCACTCGGCTTCGAGGCTGAACCCGTGGCCGAAAATCCGCTGGGGCGGGAGACAGAAGAACGCAAGCGTCTCACCCGCGCTCTCGGTGTGGCGGGCTTCGGCATGATGAACGTGATGCTGCTGTCGGTCAGCGTCTGGGCGGGAGCCGAAGGCGCAACACGCGATCTGTTCCACTGGCTGTCTGCGCTGATAGCTCTGCCAGTAATCGCCTATTCGGGCCGCCCGTTCTTTTCCAGCGCCTGGATGGCCCTGTCACACCGGCGCACCAACATGGACGTTCCGATCTCGATCGGCGTGATCCTGGCGACTGCACTCAGCCTCTACGAGACTATCGATGGCGGCGGGCATGCCTATTTCGAGAGCGCAGTCATGCTGTTATTCTTCCTGCTTGCGGGTCGCGCGCTCGATGCAGTGATGCGCGACCGAACGCGCGCGGGGATCGGCGCCCTGCTGGGCAGAATGGGCAAAAGTGCGAGCGTAATTGCCCCCGATGGCAGCACGCGGCGCGTTGCAGCACATGAGCTTGAACCGGGGATGCTGGTGCTGGTGGCGGCCGGCGAAGCTTTGGCTGCTGATGGCGAGATACAGGACGGTACAAGCGCGCTCGACAATGCAATGTTGACGGGCGAGAGCATGCCGGAATCAGCCGGACCGGGCAGTATCGTCCATGCCGGAGCAATCAATCTTTCTGCGCCCCTGCGCATCCGCCTGACCCATGTCGCCGAGGATACCGCCCTCGCCGAAATCGCGCGGCTGATGGACGAGGCGGGGCAATCGCGCAGTTCCTATGTCCGCATCGCCGACCGTGCCAGCCGCCTCTATGCACCGGTGGTCCACAGTCTAGCCGCACTGGCCTTTGTCGGCTGGATGATCGCGGGCGCGGGCTGGCACCAGTCGCTGGTGATCGCCATCGCCGTCCTCATCATCACCTGCCCCTGCGCGATGGGCCTCGCGGTTCCGGCGGCGCAAGTGGTAGCGAGCGGCGCGTTGCTCCGCCGCGGGTTGCTGGTCAAGGACGGCAGCGCCCTGGAACGCCTTGCCGAATGCGACGTGGCGCTGTTCGACAAGACCGGCACCCTGACCCTGGGCGAGCCGCGCGCCGATATCAGCGGGCTCGACACGACGGCGCGCGCCGTCGCGCTTGGGCTGGCCCAGGCGAGCCGCCATCCGTTGAGCCGGGGCCTCGCTGCTGCGCTGCTGCGCGAAGATGTGGAGCCGGCCATGATCGAGGATGTGCGCGAGGTCAGCGGTCAGGGCCTCACCGGGCGCTGGCAAGGCCTCACGGTCGCGCTCGAGCGGCCTGATGATGCCCGACAAGGTCTCGCCACCCGCCTGAGGATCGGCCTCGAAGCGAATACCATCACCTTTGCCGATCCGCTGCGCGCCGATGCCTCCGAAACGCTCGCCGCGCTGACGCAAGAGGGCATGGCGGCCAGCATCCTTTCGGGCGACCGTACCGGGCCAGTCGAGGCGGTCGCGCGTGAACTGGGTCTTGATGCCGAGGCCGAAGCCAGCCCTCAGGCAAAGCTCGCCACTCTGGAAGCACTCAAGGCGCAAGGCTTCCGGCCGCTGATGGTGGGCGATGGATTGAACGACGGTCCGGCGCTGGCCGCGGCCCATGCCTCGATTGCGCCCGGCACCGCGTCGGATGCGAGCCAGCAGGCCGCCGATGCGGTGTTCATCGGCGAGAAGCTGATGCCGGTCGCGCTCGCGGTCCGGGTCGCCAGGGCAACCATGCGGATCGTGCGCGAGAACTTCGCCTTTTCGATCGCCTACAACGTGCTTGCCGTGCCGCTGGCACTGTTCGGCCTCATCACCCCGCTGATCGCCGCCATCGCCATGTCACTGAGCTCGCTGGTGGTAGTGGCCAATTCGCTGCGTCTTGCCCGGAGTGCCGACAGATGACAGGCCTTGCCTTCCTGATCCCGATTGCGCTGGGCATGGGTCTGCTAGGCCTTGCGGCCTTCTTCTGGTCGATGAAGAACGGGCAGTATGATGATATGGACGGGGCCGCGACCCGTATCCTGATCGACGATGACGGCTTTGGGGAGGACGAGGCTTGAACGCGTCACTCACCCTCGCCTTGCTGACGCTGGCTCCGGTTCTGACAGGCCCGCCACCCGCCGAAAGCGCAAGCATCACCGCCAAGCTGTGCAACGGCGGCACGATCACAATTCCGATCGGCGATGACAACCCTCGACCAGACCAGAACTGCCATCCCAAGGGCTGCCATGCTGGCACCTGCCGTGAAAAGGAAAAGCGCAAGAATTGATCTCGCGCAAAGACGGCTTGCGGTAGGCCCGCTTTAAGCAAGGCATGTGGAACTATCATCCCGACCTGCTCGCTACGCCGGTGCCGCGTTACACCAGCTATCCCACGGCCGCCGATTTCGGCAAGCTCGACGAGGGCATGATTGAGCGCGCGATCGCCGGGTCTTACGGCGACGTTTCGCTCTACCTGCACATCCCGTTCTGCGAGAAAATCTGCTATTATTGCGGCTGCAACACCGGTGCAGCAGGCAGGCGTGCGCGGGTCGAGACCTATCTCGAGGCGCTGCATCAGGAACTTGCTACCGTAGCGAGCCTGCTGCCACAATCGGCCCGGGTACGGCGCATCGCTTTCGGCGGCGGCAGTCCCAATGCGATTCTGCCGCGCGAGTTTCTGGCGCTGGTCGACGCACTCCATCATCATTTCCCGCTCTTTGCTCCCGAATGGTCGATCGAGCTTGATCCCCGCAGCCTTACGGCGGAGTGGGGCCACGTAGTGCGCGAGGTCGGCATCACCCGCGCCAGCATGGGGGTGCAGACCTTCGCGCCGCATTGCCAGAAGGCGATCGGGCGCGAGCAGCCCACGGCGATGATCTGCCGAAGCATCGACTGGCTGCGCGCTGGGGGGGTGACCTCGCTCAATTTCGACCTGATGTATGGCCTGCCGCACCAGACCATGGTCGATCTGGCCGATAGCCTCGAACACACGCGGATGCTGGGCGCGGACCGGGTGGCCGTGTTCGGCTATGCACATGTCCCGCACATGGTGCCACGCCAGACAATGATCCTCGAGGCTGCGCTTCCTGGGGCAGAGGCGCGCTTTGCCATGGCCGCGCAGGCGCACGAATTCCTGACAGGCAACGGTTACGAGGCGATCGGCTTCGATCACTTCGCCCTGCCGCATGATCCGATGGCGCGGGTGACACGCGAGGGCAAGCTCCGGCGAAATTTCCAGGGCTTCACCGATGATCCCGCTGAGGTGCTGATTGGCATGGGATCGAGCGCAATCAGCGGTTTTCCTGGCCTTTATGCCCAGAACGAAAAGCACAATGGTCGCTATCGCGCCCAATCGGCAGCGGGGCAGCTTTCGGCATCTCACGGCATTGCGCGTTCTCCCGAAGACCGGCTTCGCGGCGGCGTGATCGAGGCATTGCTGTGCCGCGGTGAGGCCCAGCTCTCACCCTGCCTGCTGGCCGATACGCAAGTCCGGCTGGCTCCTTTCACCCAGCGCGGCCTCGCCGAGCTTTCGGGCACTAACCTGCGCATCCTTGCAGCCGGCCTGCCCTATGCCCGGGTGATCGCGTCGCTGTTCGATTCCTATCGCGCGGTCACAAAACGCCAGTTTAGTTCGGCCATCTGACCCTCTCCCCCCAAGCTTATCTGCCTTGCATGAGCCGCGCTTTGCGCGGATAGTCCGCGCGCACAATAAGAACGCGGAGTCTCTATCGGGCGCGATTGCATCAATCTGGGGGGAGAAATCATGGCAGTTACCGATCACGTAGACCTTAACGGCTTCATGGAAGGCGTGAAGAAGCGCAATCCGCATCAGCCGGAATTCGTTCAGGCGGTCCAGGAAGTCGCCGAGGACATATTCGAATTCATCGAGGACAAGGAAGAATATCACTCGGCGCAGATCCTGCGCCGCATTGCCGAGCCTGATCGCGTGGTTTCCTTCCGCGTGTGCTGGGAGGACGACAACGGCAACATCCGCGTGCAGCGTGGCTGGCGGGTGCAGAACAACAATGCGATTGGCCCCTACAAGGGCGGCATCCGCTTCCACCCGTCGGTGACCGAAAGCGTGCTGAAATTCCTCGCCTTCGAGCAGACCTTCAAGAACGCATTGACCGGCCTGCCCATGGGCGGAGGCAAGGGGGGCAGCAACTTCAACCCCAAGGGCAAGAGCGTGCGCGAGATCATGCGCTTCTGCCAGTCCTTCATGACCGAACTCTATCGCCACATCGGTGCCGATGTCGACGTTCCGGCGGGCGATATCGGCGTCGGCGGACGCGAGATCGGCTACATGTTCGGCCAGTACAAGCGCATCACCAACCACTTCACCGGCGTGCTGACCGGCAAGGGCCTTGAATGGGGCGGCAGCCTCATCCGTACCGAGGCGACCGGCTATGGCGCAGTCTATTTCCTCGAAAACATGCTGGCGACCAAGGGCGACACTCTCGAGGGCAAGACTGCCGTGATCTCCGGATCGGGCAATGTGGCGACCCATGCTGCGGAGAAGATAGTCCAGCTCGGCGGCAAGGTGCTGACCCTTTCGGATTCGGGCGGCTTCATCCATGATCCCGACGGCATCGATCAGGAGAAGATCGACTGGGTCAAGACCCACAAGACCCACCGCCGCGGCCGGATCGAAGAATATGTCGATGCCTTTCCGGGCGCGACCTTCCACGCCGGCAAGACCCCGTGGGGCGTGCCCTGCGATGTGGCCCTGCCCTGCGCCACCCAGAACGAACTGCTGGGCGAGGATGCCAAAACACTGGTGGCGAACGGGTGTCGCGCGGTGTCGGAGGGGGCCAACATGCCGACCGATCTCGACGGCGTGCACACTTTCAAGCACCACAAGATCCTCTACGCGCCGGGCAAGGCCTCGAATGCGGGTGGCGTGGCGGTTTCGGGCCTCGAGATGAGCCAGAACTCCGCGCGCCGATCGTGGAGCGAGGAGGAGCTTCAGCAGATGCTCAAGGACATCATGGCGGGCATCCACCAGCGCTGCCTGACCTATGGCGACCAGGGCGGCGGCTATATCGACTACGTGAAGGGCGCCAACATCGCGGGCTTCAAGAAAGTCGCCGACGCGATGCTGGCTTTCGGGGTCGTGTAGACCACCCCTCGCAATACCGGAATGAAAGGGCCTTCCGCTCCCGCCCGGGCGCGGGAGGCCTTTTTTTGCATTGCTTCACCCTGGCAGCTTGACAAACTTGACACCCTGTCAAGCAAGCCCTTCCCATTTTTCCAATTACAAATCAGTTCTTTCGTGTTGATCTTCCGCACTTGACGGACAGGTAGGCGGAGCCTTGTCTTGCGAACGAGGCGGCCCAGCGGGCCGGTTATGACGACGATGCGAAAGAGCGCGACGGCGCAGCCTAGAGAAGCCGGATCGCGTAGGAAACCGGTTGCGATTGGCGGCTTTCGTACCGGCAACGCGCACCCGCCGCCTCGCGGCTAGCGATCCCCCAGGCGGTCAATTCAGCATCGGGGCGCCGACATCATTCCGGGCTGGCAGGTATACTCTCCAGAAACGGCTGAACACGATCATAATATTCCGCCCACATATTATCGGGACTTGGCGGGCCCTTCGGCATGCGGAATGGGTCGACGCGGAAATCGGTGAAGCGCGCCGCCATCAATGCACGGGATTGCGCTGCAAGTTTCCTCATGGGATGCGCTGTCAGGGCAGCTTCGAGACGTGCGACCCTTTCGGGATTTCCGAGAACATTGCAGGGGAAGTCGTCGGTGACTTCCTGACATTTCACTTGGGAGCCGACCCCTCTGAAAATCTCGAGCCACATCCATTTTCCCTCGGTCGGCGGGGGACCTTCGAGATAGAGGACCGGAACTTCGATCTGGACCTCGGGGTCGGACAGAAACTCGGGAATATAGCTGCCTAGCCTGCCAACCGTCATGGCATCCAGCTTCCCGATATCCGAACTGATGTCGAGCGATGTGCGCCAGAACCCTGCACCCAGCGCGAACATGTCCGGGTCAGTCGCATCGAGGAGCACTTGCGGCGTTCCTTCAAGAAAGATCACGCCCGCGATGCGCTCGGGGTGGTTTTCGGCCAGCCACAGAAGATCGAGCTGACTCGGTGTCCGCCCCAGAAAGACCGCCTTTTCGATACCTTCGGCATCAAGCATCGCGATCAGGGCACGCCCGTTGCTGGCGATGTCGTAAGCACCGTCGTCCTGGGTCTTGCCGTAGCCGCGACGCATCGGCGCGTATGCTCGATAATTTCGCCCCAATCGGGCAAGAAACTCGCGCTGTGGTCCGGACATGGCCAAGAAGCGCGCGCAATATTCCGGATCACCCTGCGGCGTGAAATAGTTGTGCATGTCCTGGACCCAGACAACCGGAAGCCCATCATCACCCGCGCGCCAAACCTCCATCGCGATTTCACCAGCCGGAACCACTTGGGATGTGACGCCCTCAGGGATCCGGACGGTGCTGCCAGTCTGGGGAACCTGCTCAGCCGCCGCGGGCGCCTTAAAGCAAAGAGCTAACGCAATAATTATTGGGTTTCGTATCAATTCCTCTCACGAAAAAATCCTGAGAACTGTAAACTTATGCTATCAGTTTTCAACCCGTCGGAGACATAAATTTTCAATCAAAAGAATCTCAATTCAAATAGATATTTTCAAATTAGCGATTTCTCCGCGAAGTGACACCATAGCATTATGCTGAGCGATCACGGCCCAGGATGACGGCGTCGGAAGTTTGGCTACCGAAAGCGGAACCTGCCCAAGCATCCCCGGAGCGGTTGTCAATGCTGCGCGCTTAACCTTTACGGAGAGGAATCAGTAAAGTAATTTTGCCCATAAAGTTCAGACGAGCTGCTCGGGATCCGAACCATGACGAGGGATTGCATTTTCGCGGCGGATGCCGAGCCCGAGACCGCTCTGTCATCGCAAGGGCCGGATAAGGAAGCAGATGTTGCCGATCGCGGCAGCGCACGCATTGCGCCCGCCGCGGCGGTCGCAGCCGCAGCGCTTGCGGTTTCGGCTTGCGGCGGTGGCGGAAGCGGTTCGGGCGGGTCGCCGAGCGCGGGCGGCGGGACTCCAACAGCGCAGGTACGCAGGCCGCAATCCGATGACGAGGCCGCACGGTTTCTGCTGCAGGCATCGTTCTCGGCCAGCACGGGCGCGATCGCCGCAGTTCGCAGCGAGGGGTTCGAACCCTGGCTTGACCGGGAAATGCGGCAGGCCAACGATGTCAGCGCGAAAGACTATTTCGAAGCGCGCGGTTTCGACCGGGTGGATGCCAACCGCTATTACAACAGCGCCACCACCGGCGACTGGATGATCTGGTCGCAGCTGCTCTCGGGCGGCAGTGCGGTTCGCAAGCGCTTTGCACTGGCGCTGTCAGAGTTCTTCGTGGTCTCTCTGAACGATATCAATATCTCTTGGCGCGGCCCGGCGATCGGCGAATATTGGGACATCCTCAACCGCAATGCCTTTGGCAGTTTTCGCACGCTGATAGAGCACATCACGCTCAATCCGGCGATGGGGGTCTACCTCAACACCAGGGGTAACCGGCGCGCCGATCCGCGCACGGGCCGCGTGCCTGACGAGAACTACGGGCGCGAGATCATGCAGCTCTTCTCGATCGGGCTGTTCGAGCTGAACCAAGACGGCACGCCGCGCACCAATGGCGGTCAGCTGATCGAAACCTATACCAATGACGATGTGACCGGAATCGCCAAGGTCTTTACCGGCTATGATTTCGACTATTCGCAGACCGAATTCTTTCCCGACCCCGTGAGTCCCGGCCGGACGGTCGCCGGCGTGGATTTCGCCCGGCGGCCGATGACCGCCGATCCTTCGAAGTGGTCACGCCCCCGCACGGAAGGGTTTCACTCGCCCGAGGAGAAGCGCTTCCTCGGCCTCGTTATCCCCGCCGGAACCAGCGCCGAGGAGTCCTTGCGGCGCGCGCTTGACCACCTCGTCGCGCATCCCAATGTCGGCCCGTTCTTTGCACGGCAGATGATCCAGCGGCTTGTCACCAGCAATCCCTCGCCCGCCTATGTCGGGCGGGTCGCGGCAGCCTTCGCCAACAACGGGCGCGGAGAGCGCGGCGATCTGGGAGCGGTGTTCAAGGCGATCCTGCTCGACGAGGAAGCGCGCGCAATGGATAACGCGGCCAATCCCGCTTTCGGCAAGCTGCGTGAACCCATGCTCCGCTTCGTGCAGATCGCCCGAACTTTCGGCGTGGGCTCGGCGAGCGGCAATTTCGCGGTGGGCAGTCTTTCCGATCCGGCCAGCCGGCTCGGCCAGTCACCGTTGCGCTCGCCCTCGGTCTTCAACTTCTTCCGGCCGGGCTACTTCCCTACCGGAACCCAGATTGCCGCAAACAACCTGCTCGCGCCCGAATTTCAGCTGGTCAACGAGACATCGGTCGCCGGCTACATCAATTTCCTCGAAGGCGCGGTGGGCATGACCGCAGGCTATCTGCGCGACCTTTCAGTGCAATACGCGGCCGAACTGCCGCTTGCCCATGATGCACCGCGCCTGGTCGCGCATCTCGATCTGGTGCTGACGGCGAACCAGCTCAGCCCGGCGATCCGGGACACGATCATCAGCGCGCTCGATAGCGTTTCGGTGGCGCAGACTAGCCCGGATGCCGACAAGCTGCGGCGCATCCATGCAGCGGTCCTGCTGGTCATGGCCTCCACTGATTACCTGGTGCAGAAATAGGGACGCGCGCTCATGCACATCGGCAAGGAACTCGAGATCTCGCGGCGCGCTTTCCTGCAGCGATCGAGCCAGCTTGCGGCAATGGGAGCGGCGTCTTCCTATGCGCTGGGTCTTGCCGGGATTGGCGAGGCGGCTGCCTTTTCCTCTGATGGCGGCTACAAGGCGCTGGTCTGCGTGTTCCTTTATGGCGGGAATGATCATGGCAACACCTTGATCCCCTTTGATCCCGACAATTATGCGCGCTACGCGGCGATCCGCGGCGGCATCGACGAGGAAGGCGGGGGCATCGCCCTGCCGCGCTCCTCGCTGGCAGGGACGGTGCTTATACCGGCTGGGGGCCAGACCCTTACCGACAGCATCACTTATGCGCTCGCGCCCAGCATGCCGCGGATGAAGGCGCGCTTCGACGAGGGACGGCTGGCACCGCTGCTCAATGTCGGGCCACTGATCGCACCAATGACGCGCGCGCAATACGACAACAACTCGGTGCCGCGCCCGCCCAAGCTGTTCTCGCACAATGACCAACAATCGACCTGGCAGAGCTCGCAGCCGGAAGGCTCGCAGACCGGGTGGGGCGGGCGGATCGGCGACCTCGCCCAGACCGCCAACACCAATGCGATGTTCACCGCGATCAACGCCACCGGCAACGCGGTCTTCCTCAGCGGCCAGCAGGCTGTTCCTTATCAGGTCTCGGCCTCGGGCGCCGTGCTGATGCGGCCGTTGCGTAACGGACGACTGTTCGGTTCGGGCGCGGCGGCTGAAGCACTCGAGACGATCGTAAAGTCGGGCGCGGGCAACATTCTTGCCGCCGACCATGCGACGATCAACAACCGCTCGATCACCTTCGGCTCCTTCGTCAACGACGCGCTCGCCAATGTCGCGATCGCCACCGATTTCGGGACCGGCAACTCCCTTGCCGCGCAGTTGCGAACCGTCGCCGGCATGATTGCGGCGCGCCGGTCTCTGGGCGTAAACCGGCAAGTGTTCATGGTGTCGATGGGCGGATACGACAACCATGACGGGCTGATCGGGCGTCACGAAGGACTTCTCGCGCAGCTCGATTTCGCGCTAGACGCCTTCTATCGCGCCACGGTGGAACTCGGCGTGGCCGACCGGGTGACAACCTTCACGGCTTCCGATTTCGGACGCACCCTGTCCTCAAACGGCGACGGATCGGACCACGGTTGGGGCGGACACCACTTCGTGCTCGGCGGCAGCGTCAACGGCGGGCGGTTCTACGGGCGGGCGCCGCATGTGTCGGTGGATACGCCGGACCAGGTTGGAAGGGGGCGGCTGCTCCCCACCACATCGGTCGACGAGTATTCGTCAACGCTCGCCTTGTGGATGGGTGTCGCACAGTCGGAATTGCCTTCGGTCGCACCCAATATCGGCCGCTTTGCTGCGAGCGATCTCGGATTCATGCGCGCGCCGGAAACAAGCCAAGCCTTGAGACAAGGCGCGGCGTGAGCCTCCCGCTCACGGATCGAGGACACGAGCCCCCCTTGGCAATGCGCGCGCGGTTCGCAGAAAGCTGTCGCCTGCGCTAGCCGATCCCCAGCGCCTGCGCCTGTCGCCTGAGTTCCGCCGCCTCCGCCGGATTGGCCTTGATCGCCGCCTCGAGTGCGGCCTTGGCCTTGGCCGGTTCGCCCAGTGTCATGCGGCTGCGCATCAGCATCACCCAGCCATCGAGATTGCCCGGATTCTCCTGCAACCGGCCTTCGAGCTGCGCGACCATCCCTTCGGCCATTTCGCGCTGCTGGCTGGGGGTCATCGCGCCTGCTGCCGCAACTTCCGCCGCGCTCGGGCCGCGCACATCCGGCGCGCCGGCATCGGCGGCAAGACTGCCCGGGCCGGGCGCGAGCAGAGGCGGCTGGCGGCCTTCCTGCACCTTGGCGATGCGCGGGGCGACGTCGATTCCATTTATCTTGCCGACCTGTTCGATGGTGCGCACGAGGTCCGCCTCCCACGGCGCACCCGGCGGCGTATCGGCGAGCAGATCGAGCCAGGCGGCAATCGCGCCCTCGTGATCCTTGTCGATATCCTTCTTGACGCCCATGAAGTAGCGCGCGCGCGGATCGCTCGGGTCGAGCGCCAGCGCCTTCTCGAAGGCCGCGAGCGCCTGCGGAGGCAGAGGATCGCGGCTGCTCGCCATGACCAGTGCCTCGCCCAGCGCGGAATGCAGCACAGCATCTTCGGGTGCGATCTCCGCAGCGCGGGCATAAGCGGTCGCGGCCTCGGCAAACTGACCCTGCCTGAAGTGGGCAAATGCAAGATCGGCCCACGGCCCGGCATCGTCCGATGCCGCCTCGGCGGCCTTGCGCAGATCCTCGATCGAGGGCGCGGCCCCATCGACCGACGCGGGCGCATCACCGCCACCTGCGCCGCCATAGACATTGTAGCCGATCGAGCCTGCCGCCAGCACCAGTGCTGCGCCCAGCAGGATCCAACCCGCCTTCGATGCCCCTTCGGCGGGTGCCTTTTCCTTCGTATCCATGGTCAGGGAGCTAGCACCGGCGGCAAATCGGGGCAATTCGCTCTGGCATCGAAGGCACATTTGGGTATGGTGTCTTCGAGGGTTCGATCTATCCGCGAAGGGGGGAGGATAGTTGGCCGGAATGTTCAAGGTCGCCATCGTCGGATCGGGTCCAGCCGGCCTGAGCGCTGCCGCGCGTGCCGCTGCACTCGGCATGAGCCACGTCCTGCTGGAAAAGACCGACCACCTTTCCGACACGATCTTCAAATACCAGAAGGGCAAGCATGTCATGGCGACGCCCAGCAATCTGGTGCTGCGTTCCGACATCGATTTCGAGGCGGGCAAGCGCGAAACGATCCTCGGCATCTGGGACGAACAGATCGCGGGCCACAAGGTCAACGTGATGCTCCATGCCGAGGTCGCGAAGATCGAGGGCAAGAAGGGCGCGTTTAGCATCCACTTGCGCAATGGCGAGGTGATCAAGGCCGAGGCGGTGGTCCTCGCGATCGGCACGCAGGGCAACCCCAACAAGCTACGCTGTCCCGGTGCAGATTCGCCGATCATCCAGTACCAGCTCGACGATCCCGGCGAGTATTATGATGAACACATCACCGTGGTCGGATCAGGCGATGCAGGCATCGAAAACGCGCTGGGCCTTGCCGCCGACCCGGCCCAGCGCAACGTGGTGACGATCCTCAACCGCTCGGCCGATTTCGCCCGCGCCAAGGCAGCCAATGTCGCGCTGCTCGAAGAAGCCGAGCGTGAAGGCAGGGTAATTGTGCGGCGCGAAACCACGCCTGCCGAAGTGCGCGAGAACGAACTGCTGCTCGACACCCGCGACGGACAGGAGGCGATCCGCTGCAACCGGATTATCGCGCGCACCGGCTCGCAGCCGCCGCGGGGATTTGTCGAGGCAATGGGGATCGAATTCTCCAGCCCCGAACCCGGCGCCTTTCCGAAATTGTCGCCGGTGTTCGAAACCACCACGCCCGGCATCCACGTGATCGGCGCGCTGGCGGGCTATCCGCTGATCAAGCACTGCATGAACCAGGGCTATGACGTGATCGAGTTCCTGAACGGGAACCACGACCTCAAGCCCGCCGACGAGCCGATTCTGGCCGAGAAGTTCGCCCGGCTCCCCGGCAATCGCAGCGTCGAGGAATGGCTGGAAGTGTTCGGCAGGAACGTCCTGATCCTTAATGACCTCTCGACCCTGCAGCTGCGCGAATTGCTGCTGGATTCGACCTGCCATGCCTATGAGCCGGGCGAGGTTATCTTCCGCCGCAACGAGCCGGGTTCATCGATGTTCGCGATTGCCGAGGGCTCGGTCGCGGTCGAGGTCAATCCCGCCGATCCCTCGGTAACGGTGCCTATCGAACAGGGCTCGATCTTTGGCGAAGTGGGCCTGATTTCGGGACGCCGCCGCGGCGCGACAGTGCGTGCTGCCGAACCGGTGGTCGCTCTGGAACTGTCGCGCACCGCGGCGCTGAAACTTCTTGCAACGTCGCCCGGCGCGGCGCGAGCCGTCAATGCCATCTCGATCGAGCGGCAATTGCTGCAGATGTTCGGCTCCGGCCTCACCCGCGAGGATGTCGCCCCGCTCGTCGCAAGCGCCGAAGTGGTGCAGGCGCGCGCGGGCCAAGTGATCGTCACCGAAGGCGCGGATGACAAGGACGTGTTCATCGTCCGCCGCGGGTCGATGATCGTGGAGAAGCAGATCGGCGATCGTCCGGTGTTCCTGTCCTACCTGCCCGCCGGCTCCTATTTCGGCGAGATGGCCGTGATCGACGGCTCGACCCGCACGGCGACGGTCAAGGCGGCGATCAAGTCGGAGGTCATCCGCCTCCCCGGCCAGGGCTTTCTCGACCTGCTCGACGCGAACCCTGCCCTGCGCGAGCGCGCCATGAAGGACATGGCCGGGCGCCGCGCCACCAATGCCTTCATCGAAAGCCGCAAGGACGAATTCTCCGGCGCGGTCGATCTCTATTCGCAGACTGCCGCCTTCCTCGTCGACAACGGCATCGGCGAGGCGACCGACGTGCTGCTGATCGACGAAAAGCTGTGTATCGGCTGCGACAATTGCGAGAAGGCCTGTGCCGACAGCCATGATGGCCTTTCGCGCCTCGACCGCGAGGCCGGACGCACCTATGCCCACCTGCACGTGCCGACGTCATGCCGCCACTGCGAGCACCCGCATTGCATGGCCGACTGCCCGCCCAACGCGATCAAGCGCGGGCCGGACGGCGAGGTGTTCATCGATGAAACCTGCATCGGCTGCGGCAATTGCCAGAGGAACTGCCCCTATGGCGTGATCCGCATGGATGCGAAGCCCCCGAAAAAGCCGAGCCTGCTGCAATGGATGCTGTTCGGCTCGGGTCCCGGACCGGGCGAGGCGCCCTATAGCTGGCGCAAGAAGAAGGCCGAGGAAGAAGGGGTGGCCAAGGCCAAGCTGGCGATCAAGTGCGACATGTGCGCGGGGATCGACGGCGGTCCGGCCTGCGTGCGCGCCTGCCCGACGGGTGCAGCAATCCGTGTCAGCCCGGACAAGTTCCTGACCTTCACCAAGCTCACCGAGGACGCCGAATGATGGCGACGAAAGCAGGGGGCACGGGGCGGTTCACGCAGGACGAGAAGCGGCGGGATTCCGACCACGTCAGCTTTCTGAAGCACCGCGGCTTCCGCTGGCTCTGGGTCGCCCTTGCCCTGTGCGGCACTGCAATTCTCGGCTACCTGATGATCGACCAGCAGCCACGCCCCAATGGCGGCTCGTGGTACGGCTACACGCTTGGAACCATCGGTTTTGGGCTGATCGTCTGGCTCTCGCTGCTGGGCGTCAGGAAACGCCGGATCACCACGGGACAATGGAGCCTCAAGGCCTGGACTTCGGCCCATGTCTATCTCGGCCTTTCGCTGATCGTGATCGGCACGCTCCACACCGGCTTCCAGATCGGCTGGAACGTCCACACGCTAGCCTATGTGCTGATGCTGCTGGTGATCATTACCGGCATTTATGGCGTGATCGCCTACGCCACCCTGCCCGCGAGCCTCAGCGCCAATCGCAAGGAGATGACCCGCGCGCAGATGATCGAGGCGTTGACCGCAATCGACCGCCAGCTGGAAAGCGCGGCCCAGCCGCTCGAGCGCACCGAGGCCGACCTGGTGATCAATGCACTGGGGCAGGACGTGTTTTCCGGCGGCGCGCTGGCCCGGCTGACCGGACGCTATCCCGGCTGCGCCACGGCGTGCGCGCTCGGCGGCATGGGCCGGCAATCCGAAGCCGAACAACGGGTCGTCGCCCTGCTGGAGAAGCGCCGCGAACAGCTCGCCCAGATCCGGCAGCAGCTGCGTATCCGCGCACTGCTCGAGATCTGGCTGTTCATCCACATTCCGCTCACCATCGCCTTGATCGCCGCGCTTGTCGCCCACGTGATCAGCGTGTTCTTCTACTGGTAAGGCGCAGGCAATGGCGTTCCTGATCCGCACCATCGATTTCACTGCAGCCGGACGCGAAATCATCCGCGACCGGGTGGTGGAGCAGGCCGGCCTGACCATCGGCCGCGCGGCGGAAAATGATATCCACCTGCCCGATCTTGCAGTCGAGCAGCGCCATGTGCGCATCGACACCCGGCCCGACGGCACACTGGCGGTCTCGGCCGTAGGGACGCTGGGATTCGGGCTCGACGGACGCACTGTCACCGAGGGGACGATCGAGCCGCGAACCGGCGGCGAAATCGCGCTCGGGGCGGCGCGTCTGGCAGTCGCGCGCGAGAGCGACGGGACCATCTCGGTCACCATCCGCCAGGTGGTGGCGGATGAGGGCAAGGGCGACGTGCTGCGCGGCTTCTCGCTTGCATCAAAGCTGCCGTCAAAGCGTTCCGTGAGCTGGATCTTCGCGGGCGCGATCATGCTGCTTCTGCTGATGGTTCCCGTGGCCAGCCACCTGCTGCGCACGCCGGTCAAAAACGATCCAAAGGGCGAAACACCCGGGCAGGTGGTGATGGATGCGGCCTGGTCGACTGGCGATCTGTCGCTCAGGCACCACAGTCTCGAGGATAATTGCGAAAGCTGCCATGTCGCCGCATTCGAAAGCGTGCAGGATGAAACCTGCATCAGCTGCCACGAAGGCACCGGCGATCACGCCAGGGCGGGCCGCCTCGCCGCAGGGATGCCGTCGCTCTCCACCGGCGATGCGCTGCAATGGCGGATCGCGCAAAGCCTCGGCAAGGAAGGCCCGCTGGGCTGTGTTTCGTGCCACACCGAGCACGAAGGCGAAGTGCGCCAGCAACCGGCGAGCGAGGCTTTCTGTTCGGATTGCCATAGCGATCTCGACACACGCCTGACCGACACGAGGCTTGCCGATGCGCATGATTTCGGCAAGGCGCACCCGCAATTCCGCCCGGCCTATTACGCCAGCTTCGGTGCAGCAAAGCCGGTGCGCGCTGCGCCCGGCAGCACGCCGGTGGAGAAAAGCGGCCTCAAGTTCCCGCATGATGTGCATATGGATGCGAAAGGCGGCGCGGCGCGCATGGCGGTGAGCCTGCCTGATTATGGCTCGCCGCTCGAATGCAAGGACTGCCACAGCCTCACGCCTGACAAAATCTCGTTCACGGAAGTGAAGATGGAAGACGCCTGCGAGAGCTGCCACAGCCTCGTTTCGGGGCGCACCGCAGCGGGCGGGTTCAGCAAGCTGCGCCACGGCGATGTGAAGGATCTGGCAGAAGACCTTGCAAGGATCGGTTCCGGCCCGCGCGCCACGCCTGCTTCGAACCGCACCCGTCCCGGCCAGTTCGCGCGCGGCGGGGCCTATGCCGCCGATTTCGGTCGTCCGGTGCGCAGCTTTATCGACCTCTCCAACGCGCTTGCGCCGGGCGGCATCTGCACCGAATGCCACCTGCCCGCCACCAGGGACGGCCGGCGCGACCTGATGGCCGTCAACCTGCCCGATCGCTTCCTGACGACGGGCTTCTTCAGCCACGAGGCGCACAAGAAGGAAGAATGCACCGATTGCCACGCTGCGGACACCTCCAAGGCAGCCACCGACCTCTTGATCCCGGACCTCAAGAGCTGCCGCGATTGCCACTTGGGTGCGAGTGCGGTGAAGACGAAGAAAATCGTCCCCTCGTCCTGCGCCATGTGCCATGCCTATCACGTCCCTGCCGGCCAGTGGTCACCCGAGGCTGCAAAGGACGATCCGCACTACCGCCCCCTGCCCGTAGCTGGCGAAACGAAGGTTGCGGCAAAACTTTCGCGGGCTAAGCCCTAGCGATGGATCGGGTCGCTCCCTCAACCGGTCACGCTGCGCTGATCGCGCAAATGACGGATATTCACGTCGGCTTCGCGCCAGACGAAAGGCCCGAGGAACTGAACCTCACCCGCTTCCGCGCGACCCTCGCCCGGCTGCTGGCCGGCCCCAATCACCCTGACATGCTGGTGCTTTCGGGTGACATAACCGATCATGGGGATGCGGAAAGCTTCGCCAAGACTGCCGATCTGCTGCGCGATGTTCCCTTCCCGATTGTCCCGTTGGTCGGCAATCACGACAGCCGCGAGGGACTTCTGGGCGCGTTCCCGCAGGTCGTGCCCGCCGAAGGCGGCTTCCTGCATTACGTCATCGAAGCGCCTCTGGGATTGCGGGTCATCTGTCTCGACACACTGGAGGACGGTCGCCACGGCGGCGCCTTTTGCGAAACGCGTTCGCTCTGGCTGGCCGACCGGCTGGCCGAAGCGCCCGATACGCCGACGCTGATCTTCATGCACCATCCCCCGGTGGTCGCGGGGATTGACTGGATGGACCCCGCGCCGGGCGAGCCATGGATGGAGCGCCTGCGCGAGGTGCTGACCGGGCAATCACAGGTGCAGGCGATCCATTGCGGGCACCTTCACCGCCAGATCGTGACGCAGTTCGCCGGCATCCCGCTCGGCGTGACGCCCTCGGTCGCGCCGCTGGTGGCGATGGACCTGACGCCGATCGACAAGGACGTGCCGGATGATCGCGAGCTCATCACCACCGAGCCGCCGACCTATGCGCTCCACCGCTGGGACGGGGAGCGGCTGGTATCGCATTACGAGCGTGTCGGTGACTGGCAGGTGCTGGCCCGCTTCCACGCCGGGCTGCAACCGATGATCGAAGGCATGTTCGCCGAGCGCGAATAGCGCGTCAGCGCCGCACCTCGGCCCGCAGCACACCTTGGGGCGCGACCCCCACCCAGCGGTTCATATCGACCTCGTCCGAAACCTTCCACGGCACGCCGCTGCGGGTCATGAACAGCCGCTCCATCTCGGGCCGGGTGAAGGGCCGCGAGCCGAGCCTGCCGAACACCGCCATCTGCCCGCCGGTCTCGTCCACCGCGCGGTCGCGGTCGAGCCCCTTGCTGAGCGCAATCGCGGGGCTCGGGGTTTTGGCCCAGGCGATCAGTTCGGGCACCGGCGCGGGGCTGAAGCCGTAGAAATTGCGCTGGCTATCGGGGCTGGTGAGCTGCAGCACCTTCATCCCGTTCCGCCCGTCGGCGACATAGGCGATCAGCGAGGCATTGGTGGTGCCCACAATCACGTCCTCGGCATCGTTGAGGCTGCCGCCCAGCGTCACCTTGCTGTGGATGCGGGGCCTCAGCGGGTTCTCGACATCGAGGATCACCAGACCCTCGCCCTTGGCCGCGACATAGGCATAGGTACGCGCGACATAGATGCGCCGCGCGTCAGCCAGCGGCACGGTCGCCTCGGGCACCGCGACCGGATTGCGCAGGGAGGTGACGTCGAACAGCTTCACCCCGTCCGCGTCCGACACCCATAGGTAGCGGAACTGGATGGCGGAAGCGCGGGCATCGCGAAGGGGCCGCACGGCGGCGAGTTTGGGCGCGTCGGGATCGGCGAGATCGACCACCACGAGCCCCTTGTCGGCCGTGATATAGGCCACCTCGCCCGCCAGATGCACATGCCGCGCACCGTTCAGCACCCCGCCGGGGTTCCAGGCATCGGAGCCATCGGCATAGACCTTCCGCTTGAGCTTGTTGTTGCGGAATTCGCCGTCCGCCAGCGTGTTGACGTTGACGAGGATCAGGCCCTCCACGCTATCGGTGACCACCGCGTAATTGTAGACGGGCAGGAACGGCTGCTCCTGGTTCATGTTGCGCATTTCGGGCGTGTTGCGGTCGGGCGCGATCGGCTGGTTGGTGGCGAGCGCCATGCAGGTGGCGTTCGTCGTCTTCACGTTGGTATCGTGGCCGAGCGCGGAGAACGGTCCCTTGAGGATGCGTTCCGAGGTGCCCTTGTTGGCGATGCTCGCCACGTCATAGGCGGTGAACCCGCCCTTGCCTTCGGCGACGAACATGTATTCGCCGCGCAATTGCAGGCAGCCGACCTTGTCGGAGGTGCCTTCGTGGACATTGACGAATTCCTCGAACGGATGGGTCTCGCCCGACAGGTTCTTGTCGAAGGTCTTGCCCCGCACCCAGTTCTTCAGCTCGCGGCCATTGTCCTCGACATGCATGCGCCAGTAATCGGGATAGGCGTAGCGGTGGAGGTAGGAGCCGATCACCGCCTGCGGCTCGTCATATTCGGTCACGCGGGTGGCTTGGAAGCCGCCCTCCAGACCGGTCCAGGCGTTGAGCCCGACGAAGTTGACGTAATTGGTGCCGAGCAGCAGCAGCTGCGCCATGATCGCATTGTTGTCGTCCTTGGCCGAGAGGTGGCAGTCCGAACAGGTCTTGGTCTCGGTCTTCCTCACCGTATGCGGGAAATGCGGCGCGAAGGCCTGTGACGAGAAGCCGATGGCCGAAATCGGCGGCTGCTGCACATAGATGCGTTCGCGGTTGATGTTGGTCGAGGACAGCACCAGCGCCGAGGACGAACGCACCGGGGCAACCTGGCTGCCCTTGGTGGTCTGGTGCTTGCCCAACTGGAACATCTGGTCGCGGGCCACCTGCGGGTTGTAGGTCGCGAAATTCCTCGTCTCGCCGCCTTCATAGCGGTGGGACTTGGTCTTCCAGTTGGCCTCGATCGGCAGGTGGCAACCGCCGCAGCTTGTCGTCCATGACAGGTGGCAGGTGAAGCAGGCCATTTCTGGATCGCGGTGCGCGCGGTCGCCTTCCGCAATGCCGGTGCCGAATTCGAAATTCCCGGTCTCCGCGCCGTAGCGGCTTACCAGCTTGGCGCGCGCCGCCTTGGCGTTGAACACCGGGGTTGCCGGATCGACCGAATCCTTGACGAGACTGACCTCCCACGAAAGCTTGGGATCGACGATCGAACGCTGGATCAGCTTGCGCCGCCCGTCCTCGCCTTCGATCCACTCGAAGCGGCGCTGGCCGTCGGGGTTGCGCAGCAGGGCCATATTGTGGCCTTCAGGTGGTGCCGCAGGGCCGCTGGTGCGCAGCGTCGGATAGGCATCGGGCGTGCCATGGCAATCCTTGCAGCCGATCTCGATCGCATTCGCCACCTCGCCATAGATGAGGCCGTTGCCGTGGCTGTCCTGTTCGTAATGGCAATCGGCGCATTGCATCCCGACTTCGGCGTGGATGCTCATCAGGTGCACCGCCTTGCCCGGGTTGGTGCCGGGCTGGACAAACTTGCCCTCGCCCTCTTTGCGCCATTTCTCCGGATCGTCGGGATCGACGATATTGCCCTCGGCATCGAGCAGATTGCCCTCCCGGTCGCGCTTGAAGATCGCGCGGAAGTTCCAGCCGTGGCCGTGATAATCGGCGAACTGGGTGTCCTTGAGATCCGGGTTCAGGTCATAGACATTGCGCAGGAAATCGAGGTCCGCCCACTTGCCCCGCGGCGCCGCGCCTTCCGGGTTGCGGTCGGTGACGGCGCGCACTTCGGCCGCCGTGGGGTACTTCTGCTCCTTGGGCCACATCGCGGGCGCATCGGACTCGTAATCCCACATGGTGTAGCCGAGGTAGGAATTGAGGAAGATATTGGGCTGGTGCATGTGGCAGTTCATGCACTGGCTCGTCGGGATGGCGCGGGTGAAGACGTGCTGGAGCGGGTGGCCCTTTTCCTTCAGCTTGCCGCCGATGGTGAGGCCGTCGTCATCGCGCTTCCCGGCCTCGCCGCCAGAGCCATGATCGTCATGCCCCGGCTCCTTGACCGCGCCATGGCCGGGCTTGCTCTTGTCGTATCCCGCCGCGTGCTCGATCTTGCCCGCGATGGTCGGATCGACGGTGATGGTCTGCCCGTCGCGGCCATATTGCGCATAGATCAGCGAATGGCGCGGCTCGCGGTCATTGGCATAGACCACGTGGCAGGATGCGCAGCCCGAATGACGATAGTCGCCCGGCTGGTCGTTGGTGCCCATGAACCAGGTGAAGGGATCGTTGAGGCGGGTCTTGTGGATGTTGAGCGCCGGGATCGCCACCCGAAGCCCCGTGCCTGGGCCGCGGTTCGATTGCTTCAGATCGGGCCGCCCGGGTTCCTCCAGCCGCTGGATCTGCCCCGTGGGGTTGGGCAGGCCGATTTCGGGGAATTGCGAGTTGATGGTACGGCCGCCGCGCTCGAACACGCGGAACACATCGCCCGGCGGGATCACGTGCCAGGTGGGGAGCGGATACATCTCGGCCAGCACCCCGCGCGCGACCTGGTCCTCGCTCAGCTTGCCCCCCGGCCCGGCGCCGGGCGTGGTAATCTTCGCAGGCTCGCCCTTCCGCGTATAGGCCTCGCCCAGCAGGTAGTTCTTGAACGGCAGGATGCCGTTATTGTAGCTCGCCCCGCCCCACAGCATCGCGCCGGTCGCCATGATCGAACGTTCCGCAGCCTCAATCGCCTGGATGTGGCACGACCCGCAGGCCTCGCGCGCGACGCGGTAGTCGGAGGGGTTCACGAACTTGACGAATTCCGGCGCTTCCTTGTTGAGCAGCGCGTAGGAGCGCTTGGGATTGGCCGAGGACGGGAAGTGCCAGCTGTCGGGATATTTCGGCAGCACATGTGCCCGGTCGCGCGCGGCGACGTAATCGGGGTGATTGTGCGGCAGTTCGCTGTTCCCGCGAATGGTCGCATCGCCGCCATGGCAATCGGTGCAGCCAAGCCGCACGGCGGGCGAGAGGTGCATGGTCGGCGCGTCGGACTTCACATGGCAGGTGTTGCAGCCTTCGGACTTGGCCTCCATCTCCGCGACCGACTGCCGCTGCGGCGCAGGCGGGGCGATGACGCGCGAATAATCGCGCTTGACCGGCTTTTCCTTGTCCGCCGCCATCGTGTCGCCCGCGAACACTGCGAGCGCGAGGAAGGCTGCCGCAACCAGCAGCGCGAGATGGCGGATAAAGAATTGGCCACGCTCAAGCATCAGTAGGTCAGCACCACGTTGGCGAGGATGGAGTAGAACTCCCTTTGTCCTCCGAGATTGTCGAACAGGTCGCGAAAGCCGTCGCCCGCAACCAGCGTGGCGGCAGACAGGCGCATGACGATGTTCTGGGTCGCCTTGGGCCGCCAGATCGCTGCTGCAGAGAGGTCGAAGCCGATGTCCTTCGGGATCGAACCTTCGTTTCTTAGCACCTGCAAGGTCGATGTGTTCTCGAACCACAGGTGGTTGGCATTGGCGGAGAGGCGGAACTGCGGCGTCAGGTCGAAATCCGCGCCCGCGCCCAGCAGCATCAGGCCGGGATTGTTGAAATTGCTCTGCCCCTGCTCCTTCGAGCTGCGCAGCGAATTGAGGATGCCGTTGCGCCCGTTCACCGCCACCGCGCGCCCGCCGCCTGCAAAGGGGATGGTCTGGCGGATCCAGTAGGACGTGTCGGCGCCCGCAAAGACAGGGTTCTCGAAGATCGCGTCAAACCCGCCCTCGGTGTCGTCATAGGGATCGCTGTCGCCGCTGGCATAGGCACCCGACAAGCGGAAGCGCATCCAGTCCTTGTCATAGCTCGCCTCAAGCGCGGCGAACTGGGCGTTGATATCGGCCGGGCGGTCGGTGAAGAAGGAGTTCCGGTCCTCCCCCAGCGCCCAGTAGAAAGAACCCGTGAGGTTCACCCGGCCCACCCGCCCATCGACGTTGTAGCCGAGATAGAACACGTCATATTCGCGGCCTCTGAGCGTGCCGAGCAAGGCCGGGCGCACCGGAAAGCCGTTGGTGTCGATCTGGATGTCATCCGCCTCGCGGTTCCTGTTGTAGACCACGGTGAACTGGCTGGTCAGCGCCGGGATCAGGAAGTCCTGGCGATAGGCATTGGCGACGAACACGAAATCGTCGCGGGGGCTGCGCAGAATCGCGTTGAGGCCCGAATTGGTGTCCTTCTCCAGCCGCCAGAACGCCCCGAGGTTGAACTGAAAGCGGTTGTTGTCGCGCGATCCGAACAGGCGCACGCCCAATTGCTGGTCGTTGAACAGGAACCCGCGGAAGTCCGACTGGAACGGCTGGATACCGGCGCGGATCGAGATGAAATCGAAGCGGTCGTTGTCGAACTCGCTGAAGTGGTAATCGACGAAGGCTTCCTGCACCCCGAGGAACTGGTCGAGCCGGTGCGAGGGGCGCGAGGGTTCGACAAACAGCACGCGGCGTTCCGGCACGTCGACATAGTTGACGTTGTAGGCCAGCGTCAGGCGGTATTCGATGGTCGGCGGCTTGAAGGTGGTCGAACCTTTCAGCAGCGCGAAACCGGCGATGAAGGTCTGGCTGAAGACCTGGCTGAAATCGTCGCCGAACACGTCGATCCGGTCGGGGTCCTCAGTAGTCTGCACGCCGACGGGAATGGGGAAGGTGCGCGGCTCGTAGACCGAATCTGAAATGAGGTTGGCGACGAAGAACCAGTCGTCGCCCTTGATCGGCAGCCACGGCACCTTGTCCGGGTTGATCGGACGGTCGCCCTTGTAGGTGTTCTGGTTATAGGGATCGAGCAGGCTCTCGCGCACGAGGCCGAGGCTCTCGATCAGGCGCCAGCGATCGGGGATCGGCAGCTGGTCGGTCGGGAAGGCCTGTGGCGGCGGAGCGCGGACCGCGCCTTCGTTCTCCTGCTCGATCCGCTCGGGCAGCGGGGCATTATAGCCCGGCCGCTCGCGCCCTTCGATGATCTCGGGGTCGACCGGCGGGATATCATGCTCCCAGTCGGTCGCGGCTTGCTCGCCCGGGGGCGCAAGCGGCGGCGCCATCTCTTCGGGCGGCGGCGGCGCGGCCTGCATCAGCAGCATCGCGGGGAGGAGCAGCGCCATCCTACAGCCCCTCGCACACGTTCTGCGCCGCGCTATCGAGGAACGGCGCGAAAGGGCAATTGACGTAACGCAGCCGCACCTGGCGGCTGCCGACCTGCACCACGATGCGATCAGCGCGAATGTCCCTGGGCGCATTGCCGATCCCGCCGACGCGCTGGCCGGCATTATGCAGGCCGAGGAAGCTGATCATGTCGTCCTGATCGATCCCGTCGCCCGACACCCCGATACCGCCAACCAGTTGCCCGCCGCGATAGACCGGGACCGAGCCGGGGAAGATCTGGATACCGTTGGCAAGGCGGGTATTGCCTCCGTCCACGCCCGGCAAACCGGTGCAATTGCGCGGTGTGTCGGTGCCGCTTGCTCCGGTAACAAAGCCCAGATGCTGCGCCAGATTGCCCAGCACAAGCGCGCTCTGGAGGCCTGTGGAGAAGGGGTTGAACTGCGCGATCGGGCGCGACAGGGGCCCGTGCGGCTGGCCCACCTCGCCATCGGGGAAATAGGGGCGCGACAGGTTCCCGCCCGAACGATCGGCAAAGGCGAAAGCGCCGGTCAGCGCCTGAGGGTCGCCAAGGAAAGTGCGCAAGCGGCTGACGAATTGCGGCACCTCGCCGGGAGCGGCAAGCAACTCGCTCGCGGCAAAGCTGCCAGAGAAGAAATTCGCGGTGCGCGCCTTCTGCAGGCTCACATCGATGCCGAAGATCGGCGCATCGGGCGAGCGCACGATGCCCAGCACCCGCCCGCGGGTATCGACCAGACTGATCGTGACCTGTGCGCGGCTATCCAGTGGCTGGCGGATCTGCGCCCGCGCACGGCTCATGATGGTAAAGGCTTCCTCGAGGATCGCGCGCGCTTCGGCCTCGGTGATCGGAGCGGAGAGGTCAGCACCATCCGTGCCGCCACGCACTGGGAAGCGGTTGGCACCCGTGCCATCGGACAGGACGAAGGCATCGCGGATCGAGAAATCAGCGAGTGTCGAGGGACGGATGCCCGAAGCCTCGGTCCCGTAGGCGCTCCCCGCCAGTAGCCCCGCGCCGCTATAGTAACCCGTTACCGGAACCAGCGCGCCATCGGTTCCGGCAAAGCTCGCCCCCGCCACGCTGCCGATCTGCGGATATTCGATATCGGTGTAGCGGAGCGACGTGCCATCGGCAGTAATGCGGTCGGCGCGGATCGCAACCGGCGCCTCGAAGCCCACCGTGCCTGCCAGCGCGATCGCCTCGTCAAGATCGGTGTCGCGGTCGAGCACATTGGTGTCGAGCCCGTAGACCCCATCGGCGATGACGCCGACACCGCCCACGACCACGCCATTTCGATAAAGCGGAAAGCCTCCCGGGTCCGCCGCAAGGCCGAGCGGCGAGCGCTTCGGCCCGATCAGCCCGTCGCTCGCGCGCGCCGAGAGGTCGGAGCACGGCAATTGGCTGAACTGCACGCCGAACAAAGGCCCGCTTTCCAGCCCCGCGGTGGTCGGCGCAGGGGGGAAATGCTCCTGCACGATCATGCTCGCGGTGCGGGTGGAAAAGGCGTTGCCGCCGCTCGAGAGGTAGGCACCGGTGATGGCCTTGGCGATGGCTGCTCCGGCGCTGGGGATAGTCAGACCCTGTACGTCGATGTTATCGCCATTGGGCGCGCCGGGAATGTTCGCGGTCGGCGCTGCGCCGGGCATGGCGAAGACGGCAAGGACATTGCCGACCCTGTCTGTCACCGCGATGGTGGCTGCGGCGCCGCGGCTGCGGGCCTCGGCGGCAGCCTGTGCGATCACCGTACCGACATCGGCGGCGCCGAGGCTTTCGGCAGGGGGGATCGAATAGACACTCCCGCTCGGCGGCGGAGGCGGCGGAGGCGGGGGGCCACCGCCGGTCGCGCCGCCATTGCTGGATGGGCTGTCCCCGCCCCCGCAGGAGGCGAGCAGCAACGCTCCGGCAAAAAGGCAGATTGTCCTCCCCCCGCGCATCGTCAGGCCAGCCTGCCGATCGCGTTCGCCGCGGCTTTCAAGGCGCTACGGAAATCGGCCGGACGATAGGCATTGGGCTCCTCGACCGCCTTGTAGGCGCGGGCGATATCGGCGCGGATGCCTGCCGCGGCACCGCGCGTCACCCTGCCCTCGCGCACCAGCGCATTGAGCAGCGTGTCCACGGCCATCACCGCCTGAACCGACCCGGCGTAATCGGTGAAGCGCGGAGCGGTAGCCTCCCCTGCGATCGTGGCTATCACCCGGAAGGCATCGGCATTGGCATAGGCCCGCCCCGACAGCGCATCCGACAGCCGCCCGGCGCGCGATGCCAGCGTCTGCGCTGCCGCGCGCGCCTCGGCGGGGCCTGCACCCATTGCCTTGTGGAAGTCGCGCGAAGCGGTGCGGAATGCCTCAGCCTCGCCTGGCACCAGCGCGCCGGCCACCGCCGAGAGCATGATGATATTCTCGTCGTTAAAGGGTGGGTTGCCAAAGGGGATCGGCCTTGCGGGATTGGTCTCGAAGGTCAGCTTGCGGCTCGGCCCGTCGGTAATCGTGCGGTGGCACGAATGGCAGTCATAGAAATAGAACTGCGGGAAAGCGCCCTCGTAGGCGAATTTCGGCTGGGCATAGAGGCTGGTTGCGCGGCGCACCGCTTCGGCCTGTCCGACCGCCCAGAAGCGCACCGAATTGGGCGCTCCCTTTCTCGCAGTGTAATCGGCATCGAGATTGTGATGCTGCTGCAGTGCGCTGAACAGGTCGAGCTCGAAGGAAACGCGCGGATGGCCCGCCGCCATCATGGCATGGGTGACGAACTGCCCCGGCTTGTCCGATCCGTAATGGCAATCAAGGCAGACATTCGCGCGCGCCTTGGGATTATCAAGCGGGGTCAGCCCCGCCGCGACATTGGATGCATGGGTCGCGGGCAGCGCATAATGCTCGGCCAGCCAGCTTCCGCCCGAGGGGCCGTGACAGCTCTCGCATCCGACCCCGTCGGTGACAGTGAACTTGGCGCCGCGCCGCGCTGCGGGGGCATTGGTGGAATGGCAGCCAAGGCATGCGGGGGCCTGCGTGGCATTGCCGAGCCCGAGGCTGGCAGCAATCTGCTGTCCTCGCCTGCCAGCGAGAACGGCATAGGCGCGGCTGTGAGCGCCGGAAGGCGATGACGGCTCCTGCCAGGTGGCAATCTCGTCCTGCCGCACGACGGCGCCGTTCCCTTCCGCGCGCCCGTGGCAGGTGGAGCCGGCACAGCTGGCGACACCTTCAAAAGTCGGATTGCCGATCGCGCTAGCCGCCGGATAGAGCGCAGCAAGACCCGCCACTGCGAACACGCGCAGGATCTGCGGCCTGCTTGCGAGGCCAGCGACCAGTTTCGCCAGAACTCTCGTCATCTCATCCC
The DNA here is from genome assembly GCF_001677335.1 of Erythrobacter dokdonensis DSW-74. GTDB lineage: Bacteria > Pseudomonadota > Alphaproteobacteria > Sphingomonadales > Sphingomonadaceae > Erythrobacter > Erythrobacter dokdonensis. The sequence continues at coordinate 84,244 of NZ_LZYB01000008.1, read as the reverse complement.
CCCCGAGATGCACCATGCCATCAGTCTGCCGTGTCTGTCGAGACTAGCAGGCCAGTTGCGTCAGAGTTTGTAGAGCCGCGCCAGGAAATCTTTCCCGCTGCCGACTCCCTCAAAACCAGATCCCCTGCCTTTCTCCCAAGCTTGCCATCACGATGCAACAGGCAATCCGCGCTTTTCAGATCGCAGTGGCCGCCAGCAACAACGGGGCAATGCCCTCCAGAGGTCAGCCGGCGGTTTCGGCGCCTGCCTCAAGCGTGTTGGCGAGCGCCTCGAGCTGGACCGAGCATCCCTTGGAAATGAGCGCCTCGGCCAAGGCGTCGGGGGCCTCATAATCACCGGCAAGCAGCACGAAATTCAGTTCCGCGCTGGTCGATCCGTCGGGTGCGATAATCATGTAATGGCCGCCCTCGGTCACAGGCAGGCGTACAGGATCAAGCGCGGCGACCGTGACCGTATCGTCAAATGTGACTTCAGCCCGTGCGCCGGTCTCGCTGTGGCTCTCGCCATGGGCGGTGATGCTGTATGTCGCGGTGCCTTCAGTGCCGGGACGCCACAACCGGACCGTGGCGAAATCGTAAAGGCAGATGGTGCCTGAACGGGTGATGTCGACATACCACAGGCTCGGATTGGTGACCGCCTCGTCGTCGGGAGCGCGCACCGCCCCGGTGCGCACACGCGTGGCGGCGCGCTTTCGGGTCAGCGACGCAAAGCGGTCCGATGCCACCTGTGGCCGGTCGCCAACGCGGAAGGTGCCCGCGCCCTTGATCACCCGCGTGCCGTCCGATGTCAGCACAGTCACCACGTCACCCGTCTTGAGAGTGATGGTGGCGGTGTCATCAAGCTTGGTGCCCACAGGGTACTTGCCTGAAGAAGGCCCGGTTGATTTTACCACGACGCCCGCCATCGCCGCCACCGGCAGCGCCATCGCCGCGCCGCCCAGAGCCAGTGCCGCAAAGGTCCGTTTCATTCTAGCCGAGAACATAGGTTCCTCCCTCGTCCAGTTCCTGTATCCGCTTTACCAGATTACGTAGCGCTGAATCATCCGGATGACGACCGGCGACATCCTGCACCAGCGCGAGGGCCGCGGCCGTGTCGGTCGCCGCAAGAGCGCAAGCGTCGGCCAAAAGCGCACGGTCGTTGTCCGGAAAATCCGGCGCGGGCTCAAACAGATCGACCGGCCGCGCCCGCCCGCGCAATCGCACGCGCCCCATCTGGCGCCACCAGCCAAGGCCCGAGGCCTCGGCAAACTCCCGGCTCGCCATCACGCTCGAATCGAGCGCCTTGTTGGCCGCCTCCAACCGCGCGGCGGTGTTCATCGAATCGCCCAGAGCAGTATACTGGATACGGGTCGCGCCGCCGAAATTGCCGATCACCGCCTCGCCGTAGTGGAGCCCGACACGGGTCTTGCCGATCCTTGGCAAGTCCGCATCCATTGCCGCCACCTCGCGCCGGAACGACTCGCCGGCCTGCCACAGTGCATATCCCGCCCGGGCAGCCCGTTCCCCATCATCCGGCCGGGAAATCGGCGCGCCCCAGAAAGCCACCACCGCATCGCCGACGAATTTATCGATCACGCCGCCATGATCGAGCACTACCTGGCTGAGCATGTCGAGATAGCGGTTCAGCAGTTTCGCGACCATTTCCGGCGGAATCGCATGGCTCATCTTGGTGAAGCCCTCGAGGTCGCTGAACAGCACGAAGATTTCGCGCTTTTCCCCGCCCAGCGAGAGCAGCTCGGGCCTGTCGATAATCGCCTGGGCAATGTCGCGCGGGATGTACTTGCCCAGCGCTCCGGTGGCAAAATTGCGCTGTACCGCGCCGGATGCGCGGGCGGCAGCGGTGACGGCGGCGAAGGCCATGATCCATCCTACCAGCCAGCCAACCGCAGGCAGGCCGTAGGTATCGACATTGCGCACTTGCAGGAACGCCGGAATGCCGATGAAGGCAAGGATCAGGACCAGCAGGAAGGGCGCGAGCCTTCGCGCCGGCCATTCCAGCAGGGCGGTTAAAGCGGCGCTCAGCACGACGAGTATTGCCATCACCCACAGCACCCAGACCGGGATGGGCGCAAGGTAGCGGTTATCCAGCATCTGCGCGATGATCTCGGCATGGACTGCAATCCCGGCAGGAACCTCGCCGTTGATCGAGGTGAAGGTCGTCTCGACCCGGTCATAATCGACTATATCGCCGCCGATCAGGATATATTTCCCTGCGATCTGTTCGGCGAGGAAGGGCAACACCTCCGGGTCAGCGTCGGCAAAGAGATCAATCTGCAAGGCGGCAAACAGAGGTGCATCGACGAACTTGGGCCGGCGATAATCGATCGCGCCCTCATAGCGGTCGAAGGCTGCATCCGCCTCGCCTGCATCATCCAGCATGGCCCGCCCGAGCAAAGGCGGCAGATCGGGAACGATTTCCGGCCAAACCCGCGTGGCGCCGAAAGTATTGTCGAGCCGGATGCTGGCGGGGCGCGCATTGCTGTCTGCCAGCCGCGCCTGGAAAGCCTCGAGATATTGCTGCTGCTCGTAGACAATATCATCCTTGTTGGTGGCAAGGTTGGCGTAAGCGACGGCAACCGGCGTTTCCATCTCCCTTAACGCAGCGACCAGATCATCATCCTCGTCCTGCGGCTGGTCGAACAGGATATCGATGCCGATCGCCTTTGCCCCCATGCCGTCGAGATTGCGCAGCGTGCGAGCCAGCATCCCGCGATCGAGCGGGGAGCGCTTGCGCGCATTGATCAGGGTCTGGTCGGTGTAGACCACCAGCACGATGCGGCTGTCCTGCTCCACCAGATCGGCGGCGTAGTAGGCGCGCAGATCATAGAGCGCGCGCTCGGCCTCGCTGGTGAGCGGGGTCGGCTCCTCGCCGTCGGGCAGCACCCAGCTGAAGCGGGCAATGAAAAGAGCAGCGCATAGTACCACGAAAGTCGCGACCAGCTGCACACCGCCCGCCTCGCGGACATTGCGCCAGCCGCGCCTGATCCAGCCGAAGGCCGGAACGCCGCGCTGCCCCGGGTCTCCCATCAGCCGCGCCCCCGCCTCGGTCAGCGGGCGAGGCGGATCGCGCCGTCACCCACCACAGCAAAAGCCGACCAGTAGAACGGATGCGATGTGTCGGCATCATCCATCAGCGCCAGCTGCGACTGGCGCAGCGCGCCGGCAGTGGGACGGCCATCACCGGCGAACAGGCCAGAAATAAGCCGGCCGGTGGCGTCGAAATCGTCCGGTACCGGCCAGTGACTGGCCAGCACCGTGCGTCCGCCCGCACCGACAAAAGCGCGCACAAGACCGTCGAGCGCGAATTCGCCTCCGCTGGTCACGCCCGCCTCGCGGGTGGCCCCCACCGTCGCGCTGCCGGCAGTATCGCAGGCCGACAGGATCACCAGATCGGCATCGATCCTCAGGCCGAAGATCTCCGCAAAGCTCAGCAGGCCGTCCGAGTCCTCATTCTTGTCAAAGCTGGTGAGAAGCGCCGGGCGAGGCGGGCACTGCGGCTGCGGCGCGGTCACCAGGCCATGGGTAGCAAAATGCAGGATGCGATATTCGCCGAGATCGTCGAGGCCGAGGATGGCGCTGTCGGTGAACTCCTCCCGCGTCAGCACGCGTGACGCCGCGCCGAAGCGCGATGCTGCCTCGCGCAACTCGTCCGCCTTGATCGGATTGGCCCAGATATTGGGCGACCACTGACAATTGTCCGCACCCTCAAGCGCCGAACGCGTGCGTCCGGAGACACCGCTTCCGGCCCCGATCGGCTCATTCTCGCCAAGGCCCAGATAGGCGCGCTTGCCGTCCGAGGGCCGCGCCGCGCGCACGTCACGGAACGCCGCGGCCCCGACCGATGTACTGATCTGCGTCGACCGCCCCAACCAGGCTGTGCCGCGAAAGTCATATTCGTCGGCGTCGCGACCCGCGAGCCGCGCCTTGTAAGCTGCGACACTGGCATCGTCGGTGACCAGGAGGTTGATGGGCAGCTTGAGCAGCGGGCCATCGGGTTCGAAGACGATATGCTCGAGCTGCGGCAGGCGATCGGCCACCGGCGCGAACAGACGAACATAGAGCTCCCGTGCACGCTCGATTTCGAAGGGATAGGTCAGCACCTGCCCACCCTCGACCACAGCGATGCTCTCGCGGATCTGGCCGACCAGTTTTTCAAGCTCGGCCGGGGTCGCATCAGCACGCCAAGCCCGAGCATCATCTGCCGTGACATAGAGCAGATAGGCCTCCTGATCGAGGGTCACGAGCTTAACATAGGCTTCACCCTCGCGAAGGATCGCCTGCAGGTCGGCAAGCGCCAGCCCGCCACCGCTAACCGCACGGTAGCGCGGATAGGTTGCCAGCTTCTGCAACACCTCGGCCTGCTGTTGTTGCAATTGCGCGAGCCGCTGCTCGCGCTCCGCGATCGCAGCGGCGCGATTGACGCCATATTGTTCAGCCGAACGCAATTCGATCAGCGCCAGCCGCAACTGTTCGATCCCGCGAGAAAGGTTGGTGGTGGTGCGGAACAGCTGTGCCGCCTCGTCGCTACCGCCCGAAAGCTCGCGGGCAAGCACCGCCTGGGTCTGGGCAAGGCCGGGACGCTGGAGCAACTGGCTGGCGGCGAACAGCTCTGCTGCCGCATCAGGGCCACTTGCACCATCTTCCATAACAAGGATGAAATAGGGCGCCAGCAATCCGCGCAGCGAAGGCAGCGGACGGCCCTCGGCATCGGTGATGATGTCACGATAGAGGCCCAGTGCCTCCGCCCGGCGACCGGTGCGGGAATAGAAACCGGCCAGCAGTGCCCGGGCGCTGTCAAAGGCAGGCGAATCCGGATAGGTCGCATCGAGCAGAGCCACCGCGCGCAGGTGAAGGCTTTCCGCATCGCCGGGACGCCCGCTACGCTCTGCCACTTCCGCCAGTTCTCCGAGCACCTGTGCGCGCAGCCAGACGATCGAGACGACGCGTCCGTCACGCACGCTCGCAAGCGTCGCTTCGGCTTGTTCTAGGAGGGCGGTCGACTCCGCCGTCCGGCCCAGCAGACGCAGAGACGTGGCCTTCAGATAGGCATGCTGGCCGTCGAGCAACTGTGCCCGCTCGAGCGGTGTAAGGCTCAGCGAATAGGCCCCTGTGACGCGATCATTCTCGCTTGCCAACTGGCCCGCCAGTGCCGGGCCGATCCGCAACGCCCGGAGATTCTCAAGTTCGCCGAAATCGGAAACCAGAGGCGCTTCAAGCAGGCTCAGCGCCGCCTCGGGCTTGCGCTGGTTGAGTGCATCCATTGCCTCGTAATTGCGCAGCAGCCGGGCGAGCACCGGGCTCGCGGCGCTCTCGCTGCGGCTGCTGGCGAACAGGCGCCGCGCCTCTGCGAAATTGCCCAGATTGGATTGCTGGAGCCCCTGATTAAGCCGCGCCTCGACCGCGCCGGGTCCGGCAAGTGCCGCCGAGGACACTTCGAAAAACTCCGCCGCTTCAGCGAAATTACCGGCGTTGCTGCGGCGATAGGCCTCAATCAGAGCCTGATCGGCCGCGATTGCCTCGGCCTGCTGACGGGCGAAGGCGATATCGTCGGTGGCGCTGGTGAGCGGAATTTCCACCGTGCCTTCCACGATCTTGTCCTGCATCAGCGATGCAAGGCCCAGTTCCAGCGCTGTGGCATAGGCCGAAAGCCCGCTTGCGGCATAAGTGCGCTGTCCCTCGCGGGCGAGCAGCAGATCGGTCCGGATCATGCTGCCACTGGCGGCACACACCAACCGCTCGGTGCCGGGCAAGTCCGTTGCGCCACTGGCGCCGCGGTCGGCGGCCTCGCAACGCGTTCCTTCTCCGGCGAAACGGGCCGCGGACATCTCCTGAGCCGGACCGCGGACCACCCAAAGTGTCCCGACCGGCGCGGCAGCATCGCGGCATATCACCGAATAGCGCCGGTCGAAGAGAGCTGCGCCCGGTTCGGGCGCAAGGATCTGGGCCTCGCACAATCCGTTCGAACCGATCGGGAAGGTATCGCGCAGGCTCAGGCTGGTCCGCTCCCCGACTGCGACCGCCTGCGCCGCTCCCGGAGCTGCTGGTAGCAGTCCGAAAACGAGCGCGCCCACAGCACCCCCAACGGCGGCGAAGAAGCGAAGAGCCATACTACTTCTCCTCCTCTGGCGGCGCATAGACCGAGGCATCGCTACCGCTGGCCACCGGATCATCCAGCAACGGCTCCTCCGAGATCAACGGCGCTTCGGGCCGTTCGGGGAAATCCATGCCGAACTTCTCGTCCTGCTCGACCGGCGAGGGGCCGACGGGATCGCCGGCATTGACCGGATCAACAATCACCGTCGGATTGTTGAGCGGCGGCAGCTCCGTGTCGCGCGAAGGCGGAGGCGTTGGTGGCGGCGGAGTCGGACATACGCCGGTATTGATGATGCAATCGTTGAAGGCCGCCGCATCAAGATAGGTCGTCGCGTTCGGCACGGCGCGGTTGAAGTTCACCTCGTTGAAGAATTCCTCCCCGGTCACGAAGGTCCCGTCGTCGCGCTGGCGACGGCCATAGGCGAAGACATCAAGCGGTGTGCCCTGATTGTACTGGGGATCGGCAAATATCGACAGGCCGCCCGCACCCACCAAAACACCGCCCTGTTCGGTCGTGGTGCCAGTGTTGCGGATCAGCAGCTGTCCCCCTGCGCCAAGCGAAATCAGGCGGGCACGAAGATAGCCGAGCGGATCGTCGCTGCCTTGCGCGGCAACAGCCAGCACGTCATCGCGCCCGGCAAACGTCGGATCGGCCTGGAGCTGTGCGATGGTATCGGAATCGGCGGCCCAGATGGTTCCGGCATTAAGCGCCAGCAAGCCGCTCGGAGCGCCGTTGGCGTCGGTTATGCGGATGCCGCCTGGCGTCACCACCTCGATACGCTCGGCCGCGCGAATGCTCAGTGAAGTTTCCACATTGGCATTTTCGAAACGGGCCGTGCCTTCCACACGGACAATCCCGCTTACGTCGGCGCCCGTCAAAATCTGGACAGACCCGATGCGGGAACCATTGAACACGAGATCACGGATCAGCAGATCGGGCAGGTTCGGATCGTTCGGGGCGTCAACTTCGGGCAGGAAGAAATCCAGTGCGAAACCATCGAGCCGCGCCAGCTCGTCGGCAGTCAAAGTGAACCCGTCACCCGATGCGGTCCCTCCCAAAATTGCCGTGGCTGCAGTTTCGAGCGAGGTGACCGAAATGACTTCCGCACCGATCCGCGAACCGGCAAGGATATCGAGGTCAAACGAGGTCAGCGAAATCGTCTGCCCGCCGAGGCCGACTGCGGCTTCATTGTCGCCGAGGATCGTGATCAGTCCTTGCGACGTCAGAGAGATCGCGGTGTCGGTAGAGGCCCCCGGCAGAGCGCCGATCAAACCGCCCTGTCCGGTACGAACCTCGATATCGCCCAGCGCGATGGCATCGAGATTGCCGGTCACAGCAATACTGCCGCCATCCGCGACAAGCTGGGAAGCGACTGCGCTGGTGGCAAGCGTATCGCCCAGAGCCGAGGCGGTGAGATTTGTGAGGCTGAGATTGCCTGCAAGGACGTTGAGCTCGAACCGGCCGGCAATATTGCTCGTATCGGACCCTTCCGCATCGGCAAACAGGGTGAGATTTTCAGCGGCAAGCTGGCCTCCGCCGTTCAACGCCTGAACCACGGCCTGCCCGGCCTGGGAGAAGCCTCCGGTCGATGTCAGGGCATTGCTGGCGAGCGCGATCAGGCCAGCATCGAGCACTGCACCGCCTTGCATGGAAATATCGGCCACCCCGCCATCGGCAGCCCCGCCGATCTGGCCTGATGCGTCAGCCGCGGCAAAGGCCTGAGCCTCAACCCTGATTTCATCGGCTGCCAGATTGCCGCTGGACAGTTGCAACTGCGCAATGTCGCTCAATGCGCTGCCGGTCTGGTCGCCAAACCCGCCGGTAGCTTGCGAGCTTAGCAGCAGCACGCCGAGGTCCGAACCAGCCTGTGCAACCGTGACCTGCGAATTGGTGAAGTTCACCGTGACCGCGCCGCTCTCGGCATTGCCACCGACGCCGTCGGTCCCTTGCGGCCCGCCATTGCCGCCCCGGGCATCGGCCGAAATGATGTTGCTTCCGATCAGACCGATATTCGATCCGGCCGCGACGAAAGTCGCACTGATCGCGGTCGCGTTGCCGCCGATCCCGCCCGGCCCGCTGGCATTGCCGCCTATGGTCAGCGGGGTGATCTGGAAATTGCCGCCCGTAACCGTGGTTTCCTCAAGCTCGAGGGTCACAGCTTCGCCAGTTGCGTTGCCGCCCGATACCACGCCATTGCCGCCAACGGTCTGGCCGCCAAGGACCAGCCCGAAATTGCCCTGGCCATCGGGCGCGAAATTGATGGTGGAATTGAACGCGTCGAACTGGACTGTCCCGGCCACGGCATTGCCGCCGGCATTGCCGCTGCCGCCAAAGGCCTGATCGACCACGAACATCCGCCCGACGGCATTGAGGGTTCCGTTATTGAGCTCGACCCGGTTGCTGCCGCCGGTCGCATCGCCGCCGTTGCCGGTGCCCGTGCCATTGCCACCGGTAGCGCCGCTGCCGCCGGCAAACAGTTCAGCCGTCAGCGTCCCGCCATTGACGATCCGGATCAGGCGCGTGCCGCCGAAGCCGTCGCCCCCCGTGATGTTGGCCTGCGCATTGAACCCGTTGCCGCCCACCCCGAAGACCGAGAAATTGGTCCGGCCCATGCTCAGTGATCCGCCATCGATCTCGAAGATCGCATTGCCGCCGGTGCCGGTGCCGCCTGTGCCGCCATCGACTGTCGACGCCCCACCGAAGCCGCGCGCCAGCAGGCTGATGAAACCGATGCTGCCCGGATCGTTGAGCGGATCGGCCGGCAAGGCGATGCTGCCGCCCAGATTGGCGCGCAGCGCGATGCTGCCCCCGGTTCCCGAACCACCGATGCCGCTGCCACCCGTGGTCCGCTCCCCGATACCGAGCGCTGCGACAATCGCCCCGCGATTGGTCTGCTGGCTGAAGAAGTCGGACGTGAAATTACGCTCGATAATCAATTGGCTGCCCGAACCAAGGCTGCGCAGTTCGGCTATCCCGCCGAACCCGTCTCCGCCCGTTGCAGGCGGGTTGAACCCCTCGTTCTGGCCGCCGACCCCGGTCGCGGTGATCTGGGCCGTACCGAAGCGTACAGTGCTTCCCGCGAGCGCCTGGGCATAGGCCAGCCCGCCGCGTCCGGTGCCGCCGGTAGCGCCCTCACCCGAACCCCCGCCGAAGCCATTGGCCTCGATCGAGGCATTTCCGGTGATCGTCCCGCTGCCGGGAGTATTGGCGGTCAGACCGACAAAGGCGGTGCCGCCGGTGCCGTCCCCGCCGTCTCCGCCCTCACTGAAGCCGCCAAAGCCGCTCGCATCGACAAACGCATCGCCATTGATGGTCACGTCGATGCCCTGCAACTGGATGAAGGCCTCGCCCCCCTGTCCGGTTCCGCCAACGCCGCTAGCGGCGAAACCGCCCGCGCCTTGCGCAATGGCGAAAAGCTGCCCGAGCGTGATGCTTCCCCCCGCCTCGCCCAGAATGCCCGCGCGCCCGCCGGTGCCGGTGCCGCCATTGGTGGAATCCCCGCCCGCACCATCCGCGATCAGGTCTGCCGCATCGGCGGTGACACTGCCCGCGCCCGCCGTCAGCAGGGCGCTGCCGCCGACCCCGTTGCCGGCAATGCCGTTACCCGGCCCCGTGCCGACATCGGACTGATCGAAGCCGCCCGATCCGCCATCCCCGACCGCCGTTGCAATCAGATTGCCGAAGGTCGCACTGCCCAGCCCGAGCGACCCATCGCCGCCGAGCAGATCCGTACCAAGCTGCACCCAACCGCCGATCCCGTCGCCGCCGTCGCCCGCGTCGTTTGCGTCATGGTCGGTTATGTCGATGTTGAAATTGCCGCCGGAGCCGCCGAAGCCGCTGGCATCGGCCTGCACGAAACCGGCGATCGACAAGGTGCCGTTGTCGCCGCCCGCGAGCAGATAGGCCCCGCCGTTGAACCGATCATCGGCCTGATTGGCGATGGCGGCGCTCCCACCCTGACCGATCCCGCCGGTCCCGCCGCGGTTCGTGCCGTCGGTGAGACCACCGTCGCCGCCCGTGCCGCTCGCATTGACAAACGCATTCCCGGCAACCGCCAGCGTTGCGGTCTCGTTCAAGGAACCGTCGGCCCGCAGCAGCGCGGTTCCGCCCGTCCCATTGCCGCCATCGCCGCCAAACCCGAATTCGGCCGTACCGCCCTCCCCGGTGGCAACCGCCTGGGCATCGGCGCGCAGATCGATCGACCCGGTGAAGGCGACCGCGCCCGCCACGCCGCCAAAGGCATCGCCGCCGGAAATGCCGTTGCCGCCGAAGGCTTCGGCATTGGCAAAGAAATCGCCCTCGACAACCAGAGCGCCGCCGCTGCGGGTCGATGCCAGCGCCACGCCGCCCAGCGCATTCCCGCCCCGGCCGGAAAGATTGTTGCCGCCCAGAGCATTGGCCGACAGCGACAGCAGGCCCGCAACTGTGGTCTGTCCGCCTTCCTCGACCTCCAGCACCGCGACGCCCGCATCAGCCAGTGCGCCGTCGCCGGTGGCAAAGGCCTCGGCCCCGGCGGCCGAGGCATTGATCAGCACATCGGCGTTGACCGACAGCGTGCTTCCGACATTGCGCACGCGGGCCGTGCCGCCGAAGGCATTTCCGGCAATCGTCGGCCCGAGCGTGCGGCCGAACGCCTCTGCGGTCACCAGCAGTTGGCCGTTCAGCGTCACGTCGCCCTGTTCGGAAACCAGCAATTCAGCCAGCCCCGCGCGCACATCGGCGTCGGTGGACACACCGCTGAAATCGGCCCCGAGCGCGCGCGCGCTGATGGTGGTCGGGCCGTTGACCGAAATGGTGCCGCCGTCGGACACAAAGCGGGCGGTGCCCCCCAGCGCGGTTCCGGCGGTCAGGGTCTGGAGATCGGCCCCGGCAAAGGCATCGGCGCTGATCCGCGCCTCGCCGCCGATGTTCAGCACGCCGCCGAGGCGCGCGGACACCAGCGCCGTCCCGGCAGCCGCATCGGCATCCGCCGGATCGGAAAGGTCGCCGCTGACCAACCCGTAGGCATCGGCCGACACCAGCAGGTCGCCGGTGATGTCCAGCCCCGCGGTGACATCGAGCTCGGCGATCTCGCGACCGACCAGCAGCAGGTTGCCGTCCACCGAGCTGCTGACGTCGAATGCGCGCATCCGCGTCGCATGGGTGCCGATGGCCAGCAGGCTGCTGGTGGAAACAATGTCGTCGATCAGGATATCGGCGCGGATATCGCTGGTCGCGGAATTCTCGGAGAAGACGGCGCCGATGCCGTCCGAAATCGACCCGCCGTTCACGGTCCGGCCGAACACGTTGTAATTGGCCGAAATGATGATCTCGCCGTTGACGATCCCGGCCTGTTGCGCGGGCTCGAACCCGAGATTGCCGCGCAGCAGCAGGCTGATCGGATCGGCCCCGGCGGCGGCGACCCCGTAGATCATGTGATTGTCGCCCGCGCCGGTGCTCGACGGCCCGCCGATCGTGCCGCCGAGATCGAGCACCGTCCCCCCGGCTGCGGTGCCGACCGGGATCTCGATATCGAACAGCCCGTTCGAGAAGGTCAGGTTGACCACTTCGCCCGCGACATAGGCGTGGCTGCCGTTGACGAGCGCCGTGCCCGCCATCTGGACATCGGCCGCGACCACCGCGAAGAAAGAGTTTTCCGCCGAGGCAGTGATCTGCGCACCCTGGTTGATCTGGATACGCGCCGTCGAGCCCTGAGCGCCGACCAGTTCGAGCGGACCAGTACCAGCAGCAAAGGCGGGAAAACTGTCGGCCGTCGGATCGAGCGTGGTCAGTAGCAGGCTGCCGACATCGAAGGTCGCCGTGCTGCCGACAAGGATGCCGGTCGGAGAATAGAACGCCACGAACCCGCCGGGCACGAGATTGCCTGCCTGATCGAACACGCGCGAAAGCACGGTGCCGTCGATCACCACCACATTACCGTTGGTCGAGGGCAGGATGCGGTTGAGAACCGCGAAATCGGGGTTGCTGTCACCGGCGATGAAGCTTGCCGTCGTGCCGGCCGGGAGGAAATCGAGCGCGTTCCCGCTATTGTCTTCAGCCGGAGTCCAGTCGATCACCGCGGTGCTGGAAAACACGGAGACGTTGGTCTGGCCGGGGAAATTGTCGTCGATGCTCGCAGCTCCATCGACCACCGTGCCCGTTGCATTGATCGCCTGCGCTGCGGCGCTCTGGGGGGCCAGGGTCAGCGCCAGAGCCATGGCCGCGCTGCCGCAGCCGAGCAGGAGACGCGAACGGTTGGTCTTGGGGCTGGTCATTTCAATATCTCCACGGCAGGAGTCGGGCGGTCAGCGAGATCATGAAGCGCACATCGCCCCGACGGGTCGCCAGATCGGGCCGTTCGAGCGGAACGGCGACAAGCATGTCGGTCTGCATCCCTCGACCCCAGGCCACCCGCAAGCCCCCGCCCGCCGACCACAGGCCATCGGGATTGGTCGGCCGCCGGCTGGGATCCTCGTTCCAGACTCGGGCAACATCGGTGAACACATAGGGCTGAAGGGCAAAGGCATCGGCCCCCTTGGGAACCAGCGAGCCATAGCGCATCTCGAAACTGGCCATGATCCCGCTGTCGCCCAGCACCGCGCCCGGATCATAGCCGCGCCCGATGGTGAAGCTGCCCCCCGCCACTTCTTCGAAAGCCGGCAGGGGATCGCCGCTGATCTGGCCTACAGTGTCAAGCGCGAAGGTGAAAAGCGGATCGGGACGGTATTCAAGTCCTGCGTTGACGCGCGCCAGAAGCGGGATCGGATCGGCCTCGATCCGGCTCGGAGGCGCGATGCCCCCGACAATGCAGGACAGCAGGTTCGGGCGGCAATCGGGGCTGGCCGAGAAGACATCCAGGCCCTGCCTTGCCTCGATTCCGTAGCGCAACCGCAACTTCGGCTCGAATGGCGTGTAACCGCCCAGACGCTGGATCGAGTCCCGATCCGTCCATGTCCCGTCGAGCCGGGCATAGAGCATCCGCACCTTGTCCTCGGTAAGGGCTATATCATTGACCATCACCTCCTGATCGACAATGTCGAAGCCGACATCGGCAAACAGGGTGTGCGCCCGGGTGCGCATCAGCGGGTAGCTTGCAAAGACGCTGGCGAAGACGGTTTCGGATTCGACATTGAACCCGGGAATGCCGAGCGAGGGATCGGTGGTGCTCCACGTCAACTGTCCGCCAAACCGGAGCCCTTCGCTGCCGACACGGAAATCATGGCCGATCTGCACTGTCTGCTGCTCGGAGAACTCGAGCGTCGAGAACACCGAAACCGTCGTACGGTCGCCCAGGCCGGTCAGGTCATAGAGTTCGCCGCGCAGAACGCCGCCAAAGCGCCCGATCGCATCGGACCCGAAGTTCTGGATGTTGAGATCGAGTATCCCGCGCTGACGCAGGACGGCAATCTCGCCCACCAGATCTCCGGGCGCGCCGCCCGCGGCGGGCCGAAGCGACAGGCGCACGTCGAGCCCCGGCAGATCGTCGGCCAGCAGCAGGTAGCGCTCGGCGGTGTTGGTGTTGAACACGTCCTGCTGGGTGAGCTTTTCGAGATAGCCGGCCACCAGCTTCTCGGATGGTCCCGCATCGCCGCGCACACGCACCGAAGTCAGCCGGCCAAACACCACCACGAAATCGGGAATGCCATCGGACAGGCTCTGCTCGGGGATCTCGACCGTGGCAAGATAGCCTTTGCGGCGCAGGATCGCATTGGCCTCGGCGCGAATGTCGCACAGAGCCGAAACCGGAAGTTCGCGCCCCTGATAGGAGCGCCAGGCATCCTCAAGGGACAGGCCCGGCACCCGCTCGAGTCCGTTGAACTGGGCGCCGTTGACCGTAAAGCGGATATCGGCAAAGTCGGGCCGGTCGAGCGCGCAAGGCGCACGCTCGAGATCGCCGTCAACCATCAGGGTCATCTGCCGCTCGTCACGGCGCAAATCGGGCGGCACCAGGTCGCTACGGGTCGGCGGCGCTATGCGGATCTGCTGGGCAACCGCGACATCCGGCCTGCACGCGCCGAACAGCGCCAGCCCGAGCGCAAGGGTGCCCTTGAACACCATCGAGCTGGACCGCTGACGCGGGACGGGGACACGCGTGTCCGACAAGGCATTGCCCACGGATCGCAAGATAGGCTGAGCGATCGACAAGTTTCCCCCCAGACCGTTCGTCCGCAGCAGCGCTTTCTGGACGCAATCTGCGGCAAACAAAGAATGCCGGCCAATTCGGAGGCTATGGCGATACCCTCGCTCTTGCCCGGCTTTTCCGTTGGTCCGTCACCTCCCCGGCCCGGACGGGCGCAAAACTACAGGGGCGCACGGCAAAAACAAGCGGCCGGCGACGTTTCACGCGCAGGATCGGTCAGTTTGTCGCATTTGCACAAATAGTCGTGCGCAGACCCGCGCAGGCAGGTCAAAAAATATCAGGCCCCGACGGCGAGCATCACCCGCGACGAGACGGCCGAGACTTCACCCTGCTGCACCGCCAGGGCGGCCGGCCGCGTGGCGGCAGGATAGGCCCTCGCCAACACCGCAAGTGCGTCGGTGATACGCGAATGGGCTTCGGGATTGGCAGCCTTGATCGCCGCACCCTCGCGCGCAAAGGCAGTCTCAGCGACCTTGTAGAAGCCGTAACCGTCGAGATAGGGCTCGTAGCGGTCATCCGCGGCAATGGTGCGATACATCGCGCTCGCGCGCTCGATCTGGTCGGCAATGATGCCGCTGGCGACAGCAGCCTTTCCGGCATCGCTGGCAGGCGCCTTTTCAGCGGCTGCTCGCAGCGCAGCGATGATGGCATCGTAGCGCTTTCCGACTTCGGCTGCGCCCTTGCCATCGACCACCGCCATCGAGGCGTCGGTCAGCAGGGATTTGAAATCCTTCACGCCGAGCTTGGCGAAAACCGGATCCATCTCGACCAGCACTTCGGCCGCCGGGTGGGCGAACATCTCGGCAGCCGCATCGGTCTTGCCGGCAGAAAAGGCGTCGCGCGCGGCGATGACGTGAGCCTCGGTGACCGCGAGCGCGATCCCGTAGGCGACAGGATCACTATCTGCCCGCCCGACAGCAACGCCGCCTTCGCCTTCACCGCCGGCACCTTCGCCGCCCGACCCTTCGCCGCCCTCGCCGCCTTCGCCTTCCCCGACTTCGCCAGGTGCGACAGCTTCGGTCGCAGCCCCTTCGCCGCCCTCGCCGCCTTCGCCCCCGCCCTCGCCGCTACACGCAGCCAGCATTCCCCCCGCGAGCGCGGTACCGAGACCGAGTTGGGTCCAGAGCTTGAGCTTGCTCGTCATTGGGCGTGATCCTTTGCGTGAGTCGTGGAACAGGCCGCGGGTCATGGCGGAATTGATAATCGCTCGCAAGTAACTTTCGCATCGGCGCAAAGCCGCCTTGCAAGCGGACTGCCTCCCCGCTAGGAATGTTACAACATATCTTAGAGACGGAACCCTGATCGTCACCATGTCCACGCTGCTCCGCCCTGCCGCCCGTATTGCCCCCTCGCCCGACGTCCTCGGCCGCATCGGCGAGGACGAATGCAATCTGGCAATCTGGCAGCGCCCCGCTTTCGCCGACCTTGCGCCGCTGGTGGCCGGAACACCGGACGATCTGCGCTTCGATTGCGGTCTGGCCGGGCTGCCCGGTTTGCTACGGTCCGGTCTTGTGGATCACGGCTTTGGCGGCGGGAACAGCTTGCACGAAGAGTTGGTCACCGACGCAACCCTGCTGGCGACGCTGTTCTGCAAGGCGCTTGGCCTGGAACGGTTCGAACTGCGGCTTGAGGTCGTGCGCACCGATTCCTGCCGCAAGTTCCACGCCGACTACGTCAGCGCCCGGCTGATCACCACCTATGTCGGCGAAGGCACCGATTGGCTCGACGGCGCCGATGCGGCGCGGGTGGCTGCGGGCGAAGAGCCGCAGCGCATCAACCGCATGCACCCATTCGATGTGGGCCTGTTCAAGGGCAAGCTCGCAAGCGATCATCCCGCGATCCATCGCTCGCCCCCGATTGCCGGGACCGGTGCGGCGCGCCTGCTGATGGTGCTCAACCCCGCGCAAAAGCAGTTCGTCGATAGCGGTCAATCACCCGTTTCCTGACGCGCCTTTGTGTTCTAACAGGCGCCCCATGCCCGCTGCGGGCGAACAACGGGCAGTCTGCCGTGCGAGGGGGTACGGCCTGCCGCAATCACGAGGTCAGATTTCCCATGAAGAAATTCCTGCTTGCCGGGGCCAGCGCCCTGACGGTTTTCACTCCCGGCGCCCTCATGGCCGAAGAGGGCATGTGGCTTCCCAGCCAGACCGGCGCGATTGCCGAGGAAATGAAGAACGCAGGGCTGGAACTCGACGCGAAGACTCTCGGCGACCTCAACCGTCCGCCGCTAACGGCGATTGCCTCGCTCGGCGGGTGTTCGGCCGCGTTCCTTTCGCCTGAAGGTCTGGTGGCGACCAACCACCACTGTGTGGCCGGCTCGCTCCAGTACAACTCGAGCCCCGAGAATGACTACCTGACCAACGGCTTCCTCGCCAAGACCCTCGCCGACGAGCTCCCCGCCGCGCCGGGCAGCCGGGTCTATGTGATCGAGGACCTGCGCGATGTCACGGCAGCGATGATGAAGGGCGCCGCCAAGCTCGAAGGCCGGGCGCGCTATGACCGGCTTCAGGCCAACCGCACAGCGCTCATCGAGGCGTGCGAACGCCAAGCCAACCGCCGCTGCGACGTGCGCGCCTATTTCGGCGGCGCGCAATACTGGCTCCAGCAGCAGCTTGAAATCAAGGACGTGCGC
Organism: Erythrobacter dokdonensis DSW-74; assembly: GCF_001677335.1. Classification (GTDB taxonomy): domain Bacteria; phylum Pseudomonadota; class Alphaproteobacteria; order Sphingomonadales; family Sphingomonadaceae; genus Erythrobacter; species Erythrobacter dokdonensis. The sequence continues at coordinate 67,400 of NZ_LZYB01000008.1, read as the reverse complement.
CTTGCCTATGCCCCGGCTGCGGGCGTGGGCAATTTCGGCGGCGAAAAGGACAACTGGATGTGGCCGCGCCACACCGGCGACTTCGCCTTCTACCGCGCCTATGTCGCGCCTGACGGTTCCTCCGCGCCCTTCAGCAAGGACAACGTGCCGTTCAAGCCCAAGGCCTTCCTCCCCATCGCCAAGACCGGCGTGAAGGAGGGCGACTTCATCATGGTCGCCGGTTTCCCCGGCACCACCGAACGCCTGCGCACCGCCGAGGAAGCGCGCTTCTATTACGAGGAACTCTACCCCTACCAGCAGCGGATGCTGACCGAATATGGCGATCTGATCGATGCCCTGACGGAGGGCAACCAGGCGGCCAAGATCGCCTATGCCGCGACCCTGCAGGGAGTCGAGAATTACGAGAAGAAGATCGCCGGGCAGCTGGCGGGGGCCGATGCCATATCGCTGGTCGAAAAGAAGCAGGCCGAGGAAGCGGCATTCCGTGCGTGGATCAAGGCCGATCCGGCCCGCGAGGCGAAGTATGGCGCGGCGCTGGCCGAACTTGACCGGATGATTGCCGAGAACAACGCCGAGGCGCTGGCCGATGCGCGGCGCGCGATGATCGGACGCAGCCAGCTGCTCGGCGCGGCAAGCCGCCTCTATCGCTGGGCCAACGAACAGGCCAAGCCCGACGGGACACGCGAGCCGGGCTATCAGGCCCGCGACAAGGCCTTCCTCGTCCAGTCGCTCCAGCGCATCGAGCGCCGCTATGTGCCCGAAATCGAGCAGGCGATCTGGGCCGACGCGCTGGAGGAATACCGTCAGCTCGGTGCCGATGATCGCAACAAGAGCTTCGATGCCTACATGGAAGGCCGCGAGATCGCCGCGCTCTATGCGGCAACCGAACTCGGCGACACCGCGACGCGGCTTGCATGGCTGGACAAGAGCCCGGCAGACTTCAAGGCCTCGGACGATCCCTTCATCCAGCTCGCCGTCGCCATGTATGACGAGGGGCTTGCCAATGAGGCCGAGGAAAAGGCACGCTCGGGCGATCTGCAGAAGGCACGCTCCAAGATCATGGAAGCACGCCTCGCCTATGCCGCTTCGCAGGGCAAGACGATGTATCCCGACGCCAACGGCTCGCTGCGCTTCACCTATGGCAAGGTGACCGGCAAGGCGGTGGACGGGCAGGTCTGGACCCCCTTCACCACGGCGGAAGGCATCGTCGCCAAGCACACCGGCCGGGGCGAATTCGATGCGCCCGACAAGATGATCGAGCTTATCAAGGCGAAGGACTATGGCCGCTACGTCGCGCCCGAACTGGGCACGCTGCCGGTCGATTACCTTTCGACTGTCGACATCACCAACGGCAACTCCGGCTCCTCGACGCTGAACGCCCGCGGCGAGTTTGTCGGCCTTGCCTTCGACGGCACGATCGAAGGCGTGGTGTCGGACTGGATGTATGATCCCAAGATCAACCGCACCATCCATGTCGACAGCCGCTTCATGCTGTGGACCATGGACAAGGTCGACGGCGCGCAGCGCCTGCTCAAGGAAATGGGCGTCGAGTAAGCCGCCCGGTTTGAATAAGTATGCGGCGCGTGGGAATCCCGCGCGCCGCCTGCTACACCCCCTCAGCGATGCGAGCGAAAGGGGGAAAAGCCATGCGCGAGACTGTGGTTGTCGATATCGGCGGCACCCATGCGCGCTTTGCCGTCGCCCGGGCGGGGGCGGACGGGGCGATCAGCCTGGATGAGCCGGAAACGCTCCACACTGCCGATCACGCGAGCTTCCAGACCGCGTGGGAAGCCTTCCGCGCGCGCAAGGGCGGCACCCTGCCGCCTGCCGTCAGCATGGCGATTGCTGGACCAGTCGGAAACCCGGGGAACCCCAATCCCGTCATCCGTTTCACCAACAATCCGTGGATCATACGCCCCGCGCTCATCACCGAGAAGCTGGGCGTGGAACGCTTCACCCTCGTCAATGATTTCGCCGCCGTTGCCCATGCCGTGGCGCGCGCAGATGACAGCCAGTTCCTGCACCTTGCCGGGCCGGACAAGCCTCTGGGGAGCGAGGGCACGATCAGTGTGCTCGGCCCCGGCACCGGTCTTGGTGTCGCACATCTGTGGCGGTCGGGCGCACAATACCGCGTGCAGGCGACCGAGGGCGGGCATATCGACTTCGCGCCGCTCGACAGCATCGAGGATGCCATCCTTGCCCGCCTGCGCCGCCGCCACAACCGCGTCTCGGTGGAACGGGTGGTAGCCGGACCCGGTATCGTCGACATCTACCAGGCACTGGCCGCGCTCGAACAGCGCAGCGTGCCCGAGCGTGACGCGATCGAGATCTGGAACCTTGGCACCAGCGGGCAAGACAGCCTTGCTGCCGCCGCAGTCGACCGGTTCTGCCTCTCGCTGGGCTCGGTCGCGGGCGATATCGCTCTGGCCCAAGGGGGCTTTGCCGGGGTGGTGATCGCCGGCGGGCTGGGTTACCGCATCCGCGAGACCTTGCTCGCCTCGGGCTTTGCCGAGAGGTTCCGTGCCAAGGGACGCTTCGAAAGCCTGATGGCGGGCATCCCGGTCAAGCTCATCGTCCACCCCCAGCCCGGCCTGTTCGGCGCGGCGGCGGCTTTCTTCGCACAGCATGGCGAGGCGGCATGAAGACCATCGCCGAACTCGAGGCGCGGCTCGGCGATCTTCACGTGCGCACGCGCGAGACGCCGCTGTTCAATCCGGTGTTCCAGTTGTCGCTCGACCTGTCGCGCGCGCTGGAGAGCGGCGAGATCAGCCTTGATGAGGTAACCGGCCTTGTCGCCGCGCTCGAATGCGAAGGGTTGAAGGCCCGCGCGGGCAAGCTGCGCCGACTGCTCGTCCCGCCGGCCGACACGCCTGCGCTGGCCGATGCGGAGGAGGATTTCGAAACGTTCTGCGCCCGCTGGGAACGCCCCCAACTCAATGCCGTGTTCACCGCCCATCCGACCTTCCTGCTCGCCCCCGCACAGGCCGCGGCAGTGGCCGAGGCCGCATCTGCGGCAGACGGGATCGATGAAAGCCTGTGCGCCGCCCCCACCGGGCGGAAACCCGTGACGCTCGCCTTCGAGCATGGCGAGGCAATGGCGGCAATGGCACGGGCTCAGGACGCACGCGACGCCATCGTGGTCCGGCTGCTGGATGAAGCCCGCAACCGTTGGCCCGATAGCTGGCAAGCCTTTCGTCCCCTACCGTTCCGGTTTGCCAGCTGGGTCGGCTATGACATGGACGGGCGCACCGATATCGGCTGGCACACCTCGATCGCATTCCGCCTTTCGGAAAAGGCCGAGCGGCTCGCGCGTTACACCGCGAGCCTTGAAGCCATCGATGCCGAGCATCCGCTGCTCGGCACCCTGCGCCCTGCGACCATATTCGCCAAGGAGCGCGCGGAGGATTTTGCTGGCGATCTGTCCTCTGCCGAAGCGCTGGCGACGGCCGCCAACCGGCTGACCGCGCACAGTGCGGACAACCTGCTCACCCTCGCCCCGCTGATCGCCGCGCTGGAGGAAGAGGCCGAGACAGCCGAAGCGCCGCGCGCCGCCCGCCTGCTCACCCTCGCCGCAGCGATGCGCGCCGATGGTCTGGGGATGGGCTGGATCCACTTCCGGGTAAACGCCAAGCAGCTTCACAACGCGATCCGCCGCCGTCTGCCCGAAGGGGAGGTGATCGACCTTGCCAGCAAGGGCGCACTCGCCACCTTGCGCCGCATGGTCGAGGAAGCGGCCCCGCTGCGCACCAATTTCGCCGCGCTCGCCACCGAAAGCTCGACCGCGATCCGCCAGTTCATCGCCATGGCGCAGATCCTCAAGCATATCGATGCCGACGCGCCGGTCCGGATGCTGGTGGCCGAGTGCGAACAGCCCGCCACCGTCCTCGCTGCGCTGTATTTTGCCAAGCTGTTCGGGGTCGAGGACAAGGTCGACGTCTCGCCTCTGTTCGAGACCGAGACCGCACTGGAGCACGGCGGGCGCTTTCTCGACGCGCTGCTGGCTGAACCGGCCTATCGCGATTACGCACGCCTGCGGGGCCGGGTGGCGGTGCAGACCGGCTTTTCCGATGCCGGGCGCTTTGTCGGGCAGATCCCCGCCAGCCTCGCGATCGAGCGCCTTCAGGGACGGCTGGCCGAGGCGATGGCGGCCAACGGCCTCACCGATGTGGCGGCGCTGGTGTTCAACACCCACGGCGAAAGCATGGGCCGCGGCGCGCATCCAGCCTCGTTCCGCGACCGGCTCGAATGGCCGCTTTCGCCCTGGGCGCGGCGACGCTTTGCCCGGGCGGGCATCCGCCTGGAGCCAGAGGTCAGCTTTCAGGGCGGCGATGGCTACCTGTTCTTCGCGACGCCCGAACTGGCGCTGGCGACCCTCACCCGCATTGCCGAGCTGCGCCCTGCCGAAACGGATCTGGCCGCCCCGGCCGACCCCTTCTATCACCGCACCGACCTGAGCCTCGATTTCTACCGCGCGATCAAGGAGCACCAGAGCGATCATCTCGCCAGCCGCACCTATGCCCGCGCGGTGACCGCCTTCGGGCTCGGCCTGCTCAATCCCACCGGCAGCCGCGTCTCGCGCCGCCAATCGGATATCAACGCCGACCGCGAGATGAGCCTGCGTCAGATCCGAGCGATCCCGCACAATGCGATCCTCCAGCAACTGGGCTATCCGGTCAATGTGATCGCCGGGATCGGCAGCGCGGCGGAAGCCAACCGCGAGGAAATCGCGGCCCTGCTGACCGAGAGCCCTCGCGGACGGCAGATCATGCGGCTGGCGCTGGCCTCCAATGCGCTTGCGAGCATCAAGACAGTCGCGGCCTTCGGCGAGCTGTTCAATTCGGCCTATTGGGCCAGCCGCACCTATCGCGGCACGGAAGATCACCTCGCCGATTCGTGTGCGGCACTCGCGGAATACCTCGTCGGGGACGATCGGACGGGGGTATTCCGCCGCCTCGCCTCGCGTCTCAGGATCGACGCGCTCAAGTTCCACAAGCTGACCGACCTTCTGCCCGGAGACGCGCCGGACAAGAACCGCGAGCATGTGCGGCGCCGCATTGGCGTGCTGCAGGCGCTGCGGCTGGCGCTGCTGCAACATATGTTCCTCAAGGTGGTGGCAGTCCCCGCGTTCAGCCGAGCCAACGACATCAGCCGCCGCGACGTGATCGAGATGGTGCTGACCCTGCGCGTAGAGGAGGCTCTCGCCCAGCTGCGGCGGGCCTTCCCGGTGAGGGTGCCGGGGCCGCGCGATTTCCCGCTCGAGGAACCCAGCGATTACCCGGACGGGGGCGAGGAAGGCTACGGCGCGATTGAGCGCGACTTCATCAATCCGATTGCCCGGGCGCATGAATTGTCGCTCAGGATCAGCACCGCAATCGCCAATGAATTCGGCGCGCACGGGTGAGGCGAAGCGCCGGTGTTTCACGTGAAACCCCCTGGCAAACAGGGGTCAAGGCGGGGGCAAGCGGGGTCTGAACGGGGTCTGGAAGGGGTCTGGCGACGGCAAGCCGGACTCTGGCGGCGCCTCAGCCGCGCGCCGTGCTCCCGCGCACGATCAGCTTGACCGGCACCCGCCGCCGCGCCGCAGCGGCATCGTCCAGCACTGCCTCGACCAGCGCCGCGCCCGCCTCGGCCGGATCAGGCGCGATGGTGGTCAGCGGCGGGCGGCTGAAACGGCCGGCCACCAGATCATCGAACCCCATCACCCCCATACCCTGCGGCACGCCGATATCGGCGGCGGCGAAAGCCTCGATCGCGCCCAGCGCCATGGCGTCGCAGGCGGCGAAGACCGCGTCGACATCTTCCCCCCGCTCGATCAACCGGCGCGCGGCGCGGCGGCCTTCCTCCTCGCGGGTGGCGGCGTTGACGGTGGGGGCAAGACAGGGTTCCAGCCCCGCCGCCTTCATCGCTTCGGCATAGCCTTCATAGCGTTCGGTGAACTGCACCTGCGGCGTGCCCAGCGCGCCGAGAAAGCACGGGCGGCGATAGCCCTGTGCCAGCAGGTGCTCTACCGCCAGCCGCCCGGCCGCGCGGTTGTCCGAGCGCACCCATTCCAGATCCTCGAAAGGCGAGCCCCAATAGGCGACGCGGCGCCCGTCGCTTTCGAGCGAGCGGAAATATTCCCACGCTTGCCTGTTGGTGGTGGTGCCGATCACGATCAACCCGTCGGCGCGGCCCTGTTCCTGGTAATGGCCGAAGAAATCGGCGCTGCGCGCCTGAAAGCTCACCAGCGTTTCGAAGCCCCGTTCGGAGGCGGCGACGCAGACGCTTCCGAGCAGCGCGTAGGCGAAGGGGTTAATGGTGGAGGCGCTGTCGCCCTCGCGGCAGATCACCACCACGGCGAGCGTGCCGGTGGAACCGCGCCGCAGCCGCGCCGCGCGCTCATCGACGAAATATCCCAGCGCCTCGGCCGCTTCGATCACCTTGCGGCGGGTCGCCTCGGCAATCGCGGGAGAACCGGAAAGCGCACGGCTGACGGTCGGCTGGCTGACGCCCGCCCGCTCCGCCACATCGAAGGATGTCGGCCGTCTCTTGGATCCCCCGTTCATGCGCCTTTCTCTAGGGCCTGATGTTATCCCCGCGCAAGCGCGCGCTGCATTGCTATTCGCACTGGATTTGTGCGCAAGGCTCTTGCAAATCTGCCATGACGAGCGGATTGTGAACGTTCGCAAGAAGGCGCTGCCAGGAAAAGCGCGACACGGGGAGAGAGCAGCGATGGCAGTGGTTCCAGGCATTGGGGCACCGGGTGCGGCAACGGCCGTGGGGAATGGCGCGGGCGATGCGCCGCAGGTGGATGCGCCGGGGCTGAACTATTTCGTCTTCGCGCTGTTCTTCATCTTCGGCGGGATCACCTCGCTCAACGATGTGATCATCCCCAAGCTGAAAGAGCTGTTCACGCTCAGCTTCTTCGAAGCGAGCCTTGTGCAGTTCTGGTTCTTTATCGCCTATGCGCTGGTCGGCATTCCCGGCGCGCGGGCAATAAAGAAACTGGGCTACATGCGCGGCGCGGTCGCCGGGCTGGTGACGATGATGGCAGGCTGCCTGCTGTTCATTCCGGCGAGCCAGACCGCGCTGTTCCCGATGTTCCTGCTGGCCTATTTCATCCTCGCGACCGGCGTGGTGCTGGTGCAGATCGTCGCCAACCCGCTGATCAGCCTGCTGGGGCCCGAGCGCACCACACACAGCCGGCTGACCTTCGCGCAAGGCTTCAATTCGCTCGGCACGACGATCTTCCCCTATTTCGGCGCGATCCTGATCCTCGGCGGTCTTGCGACGGTCAGCGCCGATCAATTGTCGGGCGCCGAGCTTGCCGCCTATCGCACCGCCGAAAGCCAGGCGATCGTCGGCGGCTATCTTGGCCTCGCTGCCGCGCTGGCAGTGGTCGCAGGCGTGGTGTGGCTGTTCCGCAACCGGCTGAAGGGCGAACGCCACGAACAGACCAGCCTTGCCGATGGCCTTGCCCTGCTGAAGCGCCCGCGCTTCGGTTACGGGGCGGCCTGCATCTTCCTCTACGTCGGCGCGGAAGTCGCGATCGGCACCTTCATCGTCAATTACCTGATGCAGGCCCATGTGCTGAACATCGGCGAACAGGACGCGGGCAAGCTGATCTCGCTGTACTGGGGCGGCGCGCTGGTGGGCCGTTTCATCGGCTCTGCTGTCCTGCGGATGGTCAGCCCGGGCCTGACGCTGGCAACCGTTGCCGCCGGAGCGATCACCCTGATCGCGATTTCGGCCAACTCGACCGGCGTTGTCGCGGGCTACAGCCTGCTGGCCGTGGGCCTGATGAACGCGATCATGTTCCCGACGATCTTCTCCCTCGCCTGCGAAAAGCTGGGGCCGCGCGCGGCGGACGGATCGGGGATCATCAACGTGGCAATCTGCGGGGGCGCGATCATTCCGCCGATGTTCGGCGCCCTGGCCGACCAGACGAGCCTTGCCTTCGCGCTGGTGCTGCCGGCGGCGTGCTACGCGATCATTGCCGGCTTCGGATTCTACGCGCGCAGGCCGGCCTGATTTGCGGGTTCGCTGACGCGAACCGCAGACCTCCCGCCCCGCCTCCCCACCCGGCCACCAAGAATACCATTACGGTATGGTGGCCGGGTGGGGAGGCGGGGCGGGAGGTCTGCGCCACCGAAGGTGGCCGAAATTGAATAAGTATGCGCCCACTGGCAGATAATTCCCCGTGCGCCTAGGTAGGACGCACGAGGAAAGGGCTACCCCATGAGCTTCACCGCTGACCGCCTGCTGCTGTTCGGAGCCACGGGCGACCTTGCCCAGCGCATGCTGCTGCCCAGCCTGTTCGCGCTTGATGCCGACGGGCTGCTCGCGCCCGATCTCAAGATCATCGGCACCGCGCGCAGCGCCATGAGCGATAGCGAATACCGCAATTTTGCCCGTGCAGCGCTGGAGAAATACCTGCCCGCGGAACGCCGCGGGCGCATGGCCGAGTTTCTCAACCGCCTCGCCTACCAGACCCTCGATGCGACCACGCTGGAGGGCTACGACGCGCTGGCAAGGAAGGTCGGCACGCCCAAGCATGGCCTCGCGATCTTCCTCTCGACCGCGCCGAGCCTGTTCGGCCCGACGATCAAGGGGCTCCAGTCCGCCGGGCTGACGGGCGAGAACGTGCGCATGTGCCTTGAAAAGCCGCTCGGCACCGATCTGGAAAGCAGCCGCGAGATCAACGATGCGGTGGCGGGCGCCTTCCCCGAAAGCCGGATCTTCCGTATCGACCACTATCTCGGCAAGGAGACGGTGCAGAACCTGCTGGCGCTGCGGTTCGCCAATCTGATGTTCGAGCCGCTGTGGAACGCGGCGCATATCGACCACGTGCAGATCACCGTGGCCGAGACGGTCGGCCTTGAAGGGCGCGTTGCCTTCTACGACGATGCCGGGGCGATCCGCGACATGGTGCAGAACCACATGCTGCAACTGCTCGCACTCGTCGCGATGGAGCCGCCTGCGCATTTCGATGCGACCGCGGTGCGCGATGAAAAGGTCAAGGTGCTGCGCGCGCTGCGCGCCGTGGTCGCGGGTGAAACCGTTACCGGGCAATATCGTGCAGGCGCCATCGGCGGGCAGGCCGTGCCGGGCTATGACGAGGAACTGGGCAGGGACAGCGGCACCGAGACCTTCGTCGCGATCAAGGCCCATGTCGATAACTGGCGCTGGAAGGGCGTGCCCTTCTACCTGCGCACCGGCAAGCGCCTGCCCCGGCGCGTGACCGAAATCGTGATCCAGTTCCGCTGCGTGCCGCACAGCATTTTCGCCGGAAAGGGCGCGACGATGCAGCCCAACCGGCTGGTGATCGGCATCCAGCCGGAGGAGAACATCACTCTCTCGCTGATGGCGAAGGTGCCCGGCCTCGACCGCGAGGGCATCCGCCTGCGCTCCGTGCCGCTCAATATCGCCATGCCCGACGCCTTTACCGGTGCGGTGCGGCGCATCGCCTATGAACGCCTGCTGCTCGATCTGGTCGAGGGCGACCAGACCCTGTTCGTGCGCCGTGACGAGGTTGAGGCGCAGTGGGAATGGGTCGATGCGATCCGCGCCGGTTGGGACGCCGAGGGGCTCACCCCCAAGACCTATACCGCCGGCAGCTGGGGCCCGAGCGCGGCGATCGCGCTGGCGGAACGCGACGGAGTAACCTGGCATGAGTAAGCCCCTTCACGACACGCTCCGCAAGGTGACGCAGCGGGTCATCGAACGCTCGAGGCCGACCCGCAGCGCCTATCTCGACCTCATCCGCCGCGAGGGCGACAACATGGGCGAGCGCAATGCCGTATCCTGTTCGAACCTCGCCCATGCCTATGCAGGGGCACTGGAAGATCAGGCCGCGCTGGTCGCCGGTCGCGGCGCGAATATCGGCATCGTCACCGCCTATAACGACATGCTCTCCGCGCATCAGCCCTATGGCCGCTATCCCGACCGGCTGAAGATCTACGCGCGCGAGGTCGGTGCGACGGCGCAGGTCGCGGGAGGCACGCCGGCGATGTGCGACGGGGTGACGCAGGGCGAGACGGGCATGGAGCTGTCGCTGTTCAGCCGCGACGTGATCGCGCTGTCGGCGGCGGTCGCCCTGTCCCACGCCATGTATGACGGCGCGCTGATGCTCGGCATCTGCGACAAGATCGTGCCGGGCCTGTTGATGGGTGCGCTGCGTTTCGGCCACCTGCCGACCATCTTCGTGCCCTCCGGCCCGATGCCCACCGGCATCCCCAACAAGGAAAAGCAGCGCGTCCGCCAGCTCTATGCCGAAGGCAAGGCGACCCGCGCCGAACTGCTCGAAAGCGAGATGAAGAGCTATCACTCGCCGGGCACCTGCACCTTCTTCGGCACGGCCAATTCCAACCAGATGATGATGGAGATGATGGGGCTGCACATTCCCGGCAGCGCCTTCATCCAGCCGGGCACGCAGCTCAGGCAGGCGCTCGACCGCGAGGCGGTGCACCGTGTCGCGGCGATGGGGAAGAAGGGCGATGACTACCGCCCGCTCGGCCTGTGCGTTGATGAAAAGGCGGTGATCAACGCCGCCGTCGGCCTGCTCGCCACCGGCGGATCGACCAATCATGCGATCCACCTGCCCGCCATGGCGCGCGCCGCGGGCGTGATCTTCGACTGGGACGACCTTTCGGAACTGTCCAGCGCCGTCCCGCTGATCGCGCAGGTCTATCCCAACGGCTCGGGCGATGTGAACCAGTTCCACGCTGCAGGCGGCATGGGCTATGTCATCGGCGAATTGCTCGCCGAGGGGCTGGCCCACCCCGACATCCTGACCGTCGGGCGCGGGGACTTCAGCGACTATGCGCGCGAGCCGGGCCTTGATGGGGAGGCGCTGGTGTGGCGCGAGGTCGGCCCCAGCATGGACGACACCATGCTCCGCCCGGTCGCCAGCCCGTTCAAGCCCGATGGCGGCATGCGCCTGCTCACCGGCAATCTCGGCCGTGCCTGCTTCAAGACCTCGGCGGTGGATGAAAGCCGCTGGACGATCGAAGCCCCGTGCCGCGTGTTCGACGATCAGGCCGCCGTCGCGGCCGCTTTCAAGGCCGGCGAACTTGACCGCGATGTGGTCGTTGTCGTCCGCTTCCAGGGCCCGCGCGCCAACGGGATGCCCGAACTCCACAAGCTGACCCCGCCGCTCGGCGTGTTGCAGGATCGCGGGTTCAAGGTCGCCCTCGTCACCGATGGCCGCATGTCGGGCGCGAGCGGCAAGGTGCCTGCGGCGATCCACTGCACGCCCGAAGCATTTGCAGGAGCAGGGGGCGGCGGCGGCCCGCTGGCGCGCCTGCGCGATGGCGACATGATCAAGGTCTGCGCGGTGACCTGCGAACTCAACACCACCGCCGACCTCGCGAGCCGCGAACCCGCACCCGATCCGCGCGAGGAATGGGGCACAGGCCGCGAGTTGTTCGGCATGATGCGCCGCTTCGCCGACGGGGCCGAGCAAGGTGCCAGCGCAATGCTCGCCACCGGAGGAATGTAAGCGATGAATATCGACGCCATCATGCGCGTGGCACCGGTCATTCCGGTGATCGTGATCGAGGACGAAGCTCACGCCGTCCCGCTGGCCGAGGCGCTGGTGGCAGGGGGCCTTCGCGTGCTCGAAGTGACGTTGCGCACCCCTGCGGCGCTGGGCGCGATCCGGTCGATGAAGCAGGTGCCAGGCGCGATTGTGGGCGCGGGAACCGTCACCAATCCTCGCGAGCTGGACGCGGCATTGGAGGCGGGAAGCGAATTCATCGTCTCGCCGGGCCTCACCGAACCGCTGGGCAAGGCCGCGGTGGCGGCAGGCGTGCCCTTCCTGCCCGGTATCGCCAATGCGGGCGACATCATGCGCGGGCTCGATCTGGGCCTTGACCGCTTCAAGTTCTTCCCGGCGATGGCGGCGGGCGGATTGCCCGCGCTCAAGGCTCTGGCTGCACCCTTCGGTCAGTGCAGGTTCTGCCCCACCGGCGGGATCAGTCTGGAAAACGCGCCCGAATGGCTCGCCTTCGATCCGGTCCTGTGCGTCGGCGGCAGCTGGGTCTCCCCCAAGGGCGCGCCCGACAAGGCGGCGGTGGAACGCCTCGCGAAAGAGGCTTTCGCCCTGCGCTAATCCCGCTTGACCAGCAGCCAGCCGAAGATCTCCGGCAGGCGTGCTGCCCAGGCGTTTTCCTCGTGTTCGGCGCCTTCGTAAACCTTGCTTTCCCAGTCGCGGCCCTTCTCCCACCCTGCCGCGGCAAATCTTGCGTCCACCACCTGCTGGTAAGGCGCGTAGAATTGGTCGAGCGTTGCCGTGCCGTGATCCATCCAGACCCGCCGCCCATCAGGCGCTCCGAGGCGGGCGGCAAACCAGCCGTCCCACGCCGCCTTGAGCTGCGCCTCGTCGGCGGCGATGGCGCGCGGATCGACCGCCGGCCAGTGCGAGGAGACGCAGCCTGCGCGACCGAAGACCTGCGGCCTTTCGAGAAAGGCGTAACAACTCATCAGCCCGCCCATGCTCGATCCGACGATGGCGGTGTCGTTGCGCCCGGGACGGGTCCGGAAAGCTTCGTCCACCCACGCCTTGAGCGGCCCTGCAATCCATTCGAGATAGCGGTCGGAAATCACACCGCCACTGGTCATGCCGTCCATCTGCGCGCGCAGATTGCCGCTGGTCATGTCGTAGAGGCTGCGCGGGAGGTATTGCCGGTGACGATCCGCCCCCGGCGCCCAGATGCCGATGATGATATGCGGCTCGACCTTGCCGGAATCGACCGCCGCGATCATCGCCTTGTCGGTAGCCCAGATCTTCTTGAAATTGCTGTTCTTCAGGTCGAACAGGTTGTGACCGTCATGCATGTAGAGCACCGGGTAGCGCCGCTCGCCGGCGTCATAGCCGGGCGGAAGCCAGACCGTCAGGCGCTGGTCGGGCAGACCCGCAGCAGGCACGCGCTCGTACTCGATCAACCGTCCGGCATCCTGCGCATGCAGCGGCGCGGCAAGGCAGGCCAGCACGGCCAGCAGCAGAGTGATGAAACGACCCATATCTCTCCCCTGTGGCGGTTTGCCGCCTTGCGCGGGAGATACCACGCCTTCGTCATTTGGCCACCGGATTGAACACGACACAGGGCGATTGCGCGTGTCCTGCGAGACGATTACGGGAGACACTCATCCAGAAAGCGGACCGCGCATGACATCCTGGCGAATGACCGCCCAGATCGACGATATCCGTGTCCCGCTCGCAGCCGTGCGGCAGGCGGGTGAGGCATTCGCCATCGCCACGCTGGTGGAGGTCGAAGGCTCGGCCCCGCGCGAATGCGGCGCGCAGATGCTGGTGACGAGCCACGAATACTGGGGCTTCCTGTCGGGCGGCTGCATCGAGGCCGACGTTGCCCGCCATGGCCGCGAAGCGCTTGCCGATGGGCAGTCACGGCGCCTGCGCTATGGCGAGGGCAGTCCGTGGATCGACATCAAGCTTGCCTGCGGGAGCGCGATTACCGTGCTGGTCGAGCCGGTCGGCGCGGACGATCCGGCAGTGACGGCGCTGATGGCAGCGCATGGCGCGCGCCGGCCGGTGCTGTGGTCGAGCGACGGGAGCAACCGCTGCGCCGGTCACGAACACATCCCTGCCTTCGGATGGGACGGCGTGCGCTATTCCAAGCTGTTCGAACCCAGCCTGCGGCTTGTGCTGATCGGGGAGGATGCCGCTGCGCTCGCCGCGGCCGAAATCGGCCTTGCGTCGGGGATCGAGGTGGTGCTGGTCGCCCCGGGCGGGCCGGAAGCTTCGCCCTTGCCCGGCATCGCCTATCACCGCAGCGCGCCCGCGCCGGCGCTGGAGGCGATCGGTATGGACCGCTGGACCGCCATCGCCGTGCTCTCCCACGACCGCGAGGATGACGAGCGCGGGCTTGCTGCCGCGTTGCAATCGCCAGCCTTCTATGTCGGCGCGATCGGTGCACGGGCGCGGCTGGATGCGCGCCTGGCGCGGCTGCGCGGCCACGGGGTGGGCGAAGCGCAGATCGCGCGGCTGCATGCCCCGATCGGGCTTCAGGGTTTCGGCAAGGCCCCGCGCGATATCGCGCTCTCGCTGGTGGCGGAGGTCGCGCAGGCCTTCCATGCACGTTCTGCGGCGGCGAGATCGTCGGGCGTATCGATATCAAGCACGGCGCCGGCCGCATCGGTTTCAAGGTAGGCCACGCCGTCCTTGCGGCCTTTGAGCAGCGCCGCGGCGCCGATATCGCCCGTCAGCCGCGCCAGATCGGGCAAGGCAGCGCGGGTAAAGGCCGCAGGATGGCCGGGCTTTCCCGCGACCCGCGGGCGCGCCGCATAGCCTGCGCGGCTCGCAAGCTCTGCCAGCGGCGCGCAGAGCTCTACCGGCACCAGCGGCATGTCGCCGAGGAACACGAAGACGCCCCGCTCCGCCGTGCCAAGTGCCGCAAGGCCAGCGCGCAGCGAGGCAGCCATGCCTTCTTCCCAATCGGGTGCGCGCACGATGCGGCAGGCGAGCCCTTCAAGCGCGGCCGCGATGGCCCGATATTCCGCGCCGCTCGCCACCAGCACCTCACCGAAACCCGCCCGGAGCACGGCCTGCGCCGTGCGCCGGATCACCGGAGCGCCGGCAAGATCGGTCAGCAGCTTGCCCCCACCCCCGGCTGCGCCGAAGCGCTTGCCAGCCCCGGCGGCGAGGATCAGCGCGGCCCAGCCGTCCAAGCTAGGCCTTGGCCTGGGTCAGGATCGGCAGAGTGCGGATGCGCTTGCCGGTCGCGGCGAACAGCGCGTTGGCGAGCGCCGCCGAGGCGGGCGGCACGCCGGGTTCGCCGATCCCGCCCATCGGGGCATCGCTCTCGATGAAGTGGACGTCGATCACCGGCGGCGCATCGGCCAGCCTGAGCAGGTTGTAATCGGTGAAATTGCTCTCCACCACCGCGCCGTTCGCAAGCGTGATTGCCTCGCCGATGGTCGCGGACAGGCTCATGATGATCCCGCCCGCGATCTGCGCCTCGGCGTTCAGGGGGTTCACCGTGGTCCCGCAATCGACCACCGCCCATGCCTTGAGCACCTTGGGGCTGCCGTCTTCCTTGACGCCCGCCTCGATCACTTCGGCGACGATGGTGCCGAAGCTCTCGACAATCGCGATCCCGCGCCCGACACCCTCGGGCAGCGGCGTGCCCCAGCCTGCGTGCTTTGCCACTTCGTCCAGCACCTTCTGGTGGCGCGAGCCTTCGGGCAGGTGCTTGCGGCGGAACTGGTAGGGGTCCTCGCCCGCGGCGTGCGCCAGTTCGTCGATGAAGCTTTCGTTATAGAACCCGTGCTGGGTCGAATTGACCGAGCGCCACGGCCCGTCGATCTGGTTGGTGGTATAAGCGAAATGGCGGCGCGAGGTGGCGGGCACATCATAGATGAAGCCGACTTCGCCCTCGGCATTGTCGCCCTGCACGTAATCATTGCGCCATGCCGCGATGCGCCCGTCCTTGAGCGTGGCCGAGAGCCGCGCCGAGGATTGCGGGCGGTAAGTGCCGTGGCGCACTTCTTCCTCGCGGCTCCACACCAGCTTGACCGGATAGGGAACCTGCTTTGCCAGCAGCGCCGCCTGATCGAGGATCTCGGTCACGCCCGGAAAGCGCCGGCCGAAACCGCCGCCCATGATCATCGGATTGAAGAGCACGTCGTCGATGTCCATCCCGGCGGCCTTGGCCGCGCGGTCGCGTGCGCCGATCGGGTCCTGCAAGCCGCCCCACAGGTGGAGCTTGCCGTCCTTGAAATGCGCGGTGAGCGCAAAGGGCTCCATCATCGCATGGTGGAGAAATGGCACGCGGAAATCGGCGGTGATGACGTTGTCGCCTGCCGCCTTGAAAGCGCTATCCACATCGCCTTCGCCCGCCTGGTTGTCGGGCTTGCCAGCCTCCCGCAGCTTGTCCTGCGCGGCGTAGATCGCGGGCGTGGACATGGCGCCATTGCCGCCGTCGGTGAACCTGGGCGACAGCGCGGCAAGGCCCTTGGCCGCCTGCCAGTAGCCCTTGGCGACGACGATGACCGCATCGTCAAGCTTCACCACCTTCTCGACCCCCGGCACCGCCATGGCCGGAGCCTCGTCGACGCTTTCCAGCTTGCCGCCGCGCACCGGAGCTGCGGCGATGGTGGCGACGCGCATGTCAGGCAAGGTGAAGTCGATGCCGTAGACCGCGCTGCCATCGACCTTGGCGGGGATATCCAGCCGGGTGACAGGCTTGTTGATCAGCTTCCATTGGCTGCGCGTCTTGAGCACCGGATCACGCGACAGCGAACGCTCGGCAGCGCCCGCTGCCAGCTCTCCATAGCGCAAGCTGCGGCCCGACGCGGCATGGGTCACCGTGCTGTCCGCCGTGGTCAGTTCGCCCTCGGAAACGCCCAACCGGTCAGCCGCTTCCGCCACCAGCGCCGCGCGCACCGCCGCGCCGATGACGCGCATTCCGCCCTGCCCGGTAAAGCGCACGGCGGAAGAACCGCCGGTGATCTGGATCTTCTGCGACCGGGTCAGCATCCCGATCAGCGCGGCGGGCAGAGCGTTGATCACGCCCGGATAGCCCGTCATCTCGCCAAGGAAGCTCTGCACCAGCGCGGTGTTGGAGAAAGCGACATCGGACGGCGCCTGTTCGACCTTCACCTTGCTCCAATCGGCATCAAGCTCGTCGGCCAGCATCTGGCCGAGCGCCGTGTGCGTGCCCTGACCGAAATCGATATGCGGCGAGAACAGGGTGACGGTGTCATCCTCGGCGATCTTCATCCAGGTAAGGAAGTTGTGTTCGCCCTCGCCGGTGGTGAGTTGGCGGGCGCGGGTGCGGGCGCTGTTGTCCGACCAGTAGAGCCCGAACACGCCGCCGCCCACCAGCAGCGCCGAACCGGCAAGGAAGATGCGCCGCTTGACGCCCTTCTTCTTCACTGGGGTTTCCGGCGCGGGCGCGGCCTTGATTTCCTCGATGTTGGGATTGGGATTGTCGGCCATCATGCCTCTCCCTGCGTGGTGGCGGAAGCCTTGGCCGCTTGGCCGGTTGCAGCGAGGATCGCCTGACGGATGCGGGGATAGGTGCCGCAGCGGCAGATATTGGTCATCGCCTCGTCGATCTGCGCATCGCTGGGCGTGCCGGTGCGTTCGATCAGCGCGACAGCGGCCATGATCTGGCCCGACTGGCAATAGCCGCATTGCGGCACCTGCGCATCGACCCATGCCTGCTGCACGGCGTGGAGCGTGCCGTCCTCGGCCTTGAGCCCTTCGATCGTGGTCACCGCCTTGCCCGCGATATCGCTGACAGGCACGCTGCAGGAACGAGTCAGTTGCCCGTCGACATGGACCGAACAGGCGCCGCAGGCGGCGATGCCGCAGCCGAACTTGGTGCCGGTAAGCTCCAGATCCTCGCGCAGGACCCAGAGCAAGGGCGTGTCGGCCTCGGCCTCGACACTGACCTGCTTGCCGTTGACGGAAAAGGCGATGGCCACGCTAGCGAACTCCCCGGTTGGCTTGAACCGGTTGTTCATAGCAACCCGATGGCCGCGGGGCCATGAGAAAGACAACGCAGGCCCTCCGCCCGCCTGATCCCCGCCAATCAGACGCTGATGCCGAACAGCGAACCGATCGCGGCGGTTACCGCCATCGCGAAGATGCCCCAGCCGAGCACCCGCAAGGTTGCCGGAACAATCGGCGCGCCGCCCGCACGCGCGCCCATCGCGCCGAGTATGGCAAGCGTGACGACCGACACCGTCAGGACCACCGCGATGATCGCATCTGCGGGAGCGAGCCAGGCCGCCACCAGCGGGATCGCCGCCGCCGCGCTGAACGTGACGCCCGATGCCAGTGCCGCCTGCAGGGGACGCGCCGCCAGTTCCTCGGTCAGGCCGAGTTCGTCGCGGACATGGGCACCAAGCGCATCCTTGGCGCTCAGTTCGCGTGCAACGATCAGCGCGGTTTCGTGGCTGAGGCCGCGATCGCGATAGATCGCGGCGAGTTCGGCCAGCTCCTGCTCCGGGGTGTCGACCAGCGCCTTTTTCTCGCGGCGGATGTCGGCCCGTTCGGAATCGGCTTGTGAGGAGACGGAGATGAACTCGCCCGCCGCCATCGACATGGCCCCGGCAACCAGCCCCGCCACCCCCGCGACCAGCACCGCGTCGGGTTCCGGCGTCGCCGCCGCCACCCCGAGAATCAGCGAGGAAACCGACACGATCCCGTCATTGGCGCCAAGGACTGAAGCCCTGAGCCAGCCGGTGCGATGGACATAATGCGGATCGTCGGGATGCGCGCTCGGCGATGTCATCGGCCCCTCCTCCTGTCGCGGGCGAGTTTCGACCGGGCGCCGAGCGAAAGCAAGCAATCGCTTGACCGAATCGAATATTTTCAATAGCTACAAAGGTACACATCTGCATATGCATGCAGATATGGGAGGGAATATGCCGAGCAGGATCATCGTATCCCGCGAGCTGGCTGACCTGTTGAGGTTGCTGGCCCATCCCGACAGGCTCCGCCTGATCGAGGAGCTGCGGTTGGGCGAACGGGACGTGTCAACCATCGCCGCCGCGCTCGATCTGCCTGCGACCCGCATTTCCCAGCATCTCGCCCCGCTGCGCGCCCACCGGATCGTCGAGGACCGGCGCGAGGGGCGCAATCACTTCTACCGCCTGACCCATCCCGGCATCGCCGCCTGGCTCGTCGAGGCGCTTGAATTCGTCGAAGTCCGCAACCGCCTTGGTGAAGGCGCGCATATCGAAAAGGTGCGCGCGCTGTGGACGGCTGACGCCCCCGAGAATCAAGGCTGAAAGGATCGTAAGAATGCCCCATTTCGCTCATGGCGTGGTCAAGTTCCAGCGCGAGGTCTTCCCTGAAAAGGCCGACCTGTTCGAAAGGCTCGCCACCGGTCAAAGCCCCGAGGCGCTGTTCATCACCTGCTCGGACAGCCGGATCGAAACCGCGATGCTCACCCAGACCGATCCGGGCGAGCTGTTCATCTGCCGTAACGCCGGCAATATCGTGCCCCCGCACACCAACCAGACCGGCGGCATGACGGCTTCGATCGAATTCGCCATCGGCGCGCTCGGGATCCCGCATATCGTCATCTGCGGCCATACCGAATGCGGGGCGATGAAGGGCGCGATGAACCGCGAAGGCCTGACCAACCTGCCGCACGTGCGCGAATGGCTGGGCTATGCGCAGGGCGCGGTCGACATCACCGAGGCGATGGGCGCCGGGCTCGAACCTGATGCCAAGATGCGCATGTTGCTCGAACAGAACGTCATCCTGCAATTGCAGCACTTGAAGACCCACCCGACGGTGGCGGTCGCACTCGCCCAGAAGGCGGTGAAGCTGCACGGCTGGGTCTATGACATCAAGACCGGCGAGGTTTCCGCCTTCGACGAGGGCACCGGCAGCTGGCTTCCGGTCGAGGAACGCTACGCAAGCGAGCTGGCCTCCGCAGCGCTTGCCAGCCACGCCTGTTGAACCGGGCCTTCACGCCCAACCCCCTCTCCCCGCCGCGCCGGAGCACCCCATGATGAAAACCCTGCCTGCCCAGCAAATGGACTCCGCCGTCGTCGGGCGTGATTTTCTCGCCTCGATCGTGGTGTTCCTGGTCGCCCTGCCGCTGTGCATGGGCATCGCCATCGCCTCGGGCGCGCCGCCCGCGCTCGGGTTGATCACCGGCATCATCGGCGGGCTGGTGGTGGGAAGCCTCGCCGGTTCGCCTCTGCAAGTCAGCGGCCCTGCGGCGGGCATGGCGGTGCTGGTGTTCCAGCTGGTCAGCGACCACGGCCTGATCATGCTCGGCGTGGTCGGCCTGATCGCGGGCGCGCTGCAACTGCTCGCCGGGGCGATGCGGCTGGGCCAATGGTTCCGCGCCATCTCGCCCTCGGTCATCCACGGGATGCTGGCAGGTATCGGCGTGCTGATTTTCGCCTCGCAGTTCCACGTCATGCTCGACGATGCCCCGCGCTCGGGTGGTCTTGCCAATCTTGCCGCGATCCCGGAGGCGATCATCAAGGTGTTCCCGGCTGACGGATCGGTGCACCACCTTGCCGCCATGGCCGGGATCATCACCATCGTCACCATCATCGGCTGGAACAAGTTCAGGCCGAAGTCGCTCGCGCTGCTGCCCGGACCGCTGCTCGGGGTTATCGTCGGCACGCTGTTCGCGCTCGCCTTCGCGCTCCCGATCACATTGGTAGCCTTGCCCGCCAATCTCACCGACGCGCTCAACATTCCGACGATGGAGGCGCTTTCGGGCGCTCTCGACACCGAGATCCTGACGCTCGGCATTGTCTTTGCCTTCGTCGCCAGTGCCGAAACGCTGCTGTGCGCGACCGCGGTCGACAAGATGCACATCGGCGCACGTACCAATTACGACAAGGAACTGCGCGCGCAGGGCATCGGCAACATGATCTGCGGCGCGCTGGGTGCGCTGCCGATGACAGGGGTGATCGTGCGCTCGGCCGCCAATGTCGAGGCCGGGGCGACCACCCGCATCTCAGCGATCATGCATGGCGCGTGGCTGCTGCTCGCGGTAGTCGCCTTCCCCTTTGTGCTGAACGAGATCCCGACTGCGGTGCTGGCCGCGATCCTGGTCTATACCGGCTACAAGCTGGTCAACGTCGCGCAGATCCGCAAGATCGCCGAATTCGGCAAGCAGGAGCTGGCGATCTACTTCGTCACGCTGTTCGGCGTGGTGGCGATCGACCTCCTGACGGGCGTGATTCTCGGCTTTGTGCTGGCGACGCTCAAGCTGGTCTACACCTTCTCGCACCTGTCGATCGACGTCGCGCATGATCCCGAGACCAACCGCGCCGATGTCCTTATGACGGGTTCGGCGACCTTCTTCTCGATCCCGCAGCTATCGGCTGCGCTGGACAAGGCGCCGCGCGGTTCGGAGGTCCATATCCATGTCGAGAAACTCGACTATATCGACCACGCCTGCCTCGAGATGCTGTCGTCCTGGGAGAAGCTCCACCAGAGCACAGGAGGCAGCCTGATCGTCGAATGGAATGATCTTGTGCAACGCTACGGGCGGCGTTCGGGGGACCCTGCCAAAACCTCGATCGCCTCGCTGATGCAGCGTCCGGCTGCATGAGAACAGGTTTCAGATAACGGTTTCCGAGGCTTCCTGCTGCCACAGGTCCTTGGCCATCTCGATGTCCTTGGCGCTGGCGCGGCCGAGCCGGTGGGCGATGAAATCGATGCCGTCGATCAGCCACAGTGCCAGCTCGGGCTGGTTGAGACGGTAGACCCGCTTTTGCGCCTGGCTTTCGGTCTCCACCAGGGCAATCGCGCGGAGCACGCCGAGATGCTGCGAAACCCGTGTCGCCGGAATCTCGAGCGCTTCGGCGATTTCGTTCACCGTCATGTCCCCGGCCTGCAGCTTCAGCAGCAGGCGAATCCGGTCGGGATGGGAGATCTGGCGCAGGACATTGGCAAGCTCGGTCGCGACGATTTTTCGGCTCGGCATGTCAGACTCCCTTTCAGGAAACGGGGGAAGATGAGTTTTCGGCTACCAGAGTAAGACGCACGGGCGCGCCTGAGGTTCCGGCAACCGGCAAATCGGGCAAGGCGAGCCATTGAGGGACCGGGCGCCTACCGGTCTGCGCGCCCGCGCAAACCAGCTGCACGAACTGGGCATCGTCGACCTCGGTGACATATGGCGCGGGCGATCCGCGCGAGGCGGTGACGATCCCGCTGTCGCGCAGTTGCGCACTGCTTTCGTGCAGACGCAGGGCAGCTGCGGTCATCCCGGAATGGCGCAAGGTCAGCGCCAGCGCCTGGACCAGCACTGCTGCGTCCATCGGCACGCGCGCGCCCGCCTCGCCCAGCAGCTCGCTCGCAACCAGCACGAGGTCGCTGCCTGCGTGCCACAGCATCGGCAAGGGCGCGGCAAGGCCGGTCGCCTGCGCCAGCATGGCAAAGACAATGCTGCGCAGTTCAGGGCTGACGATCATCGCATCCCAGCGCGGGCGTGCGGTCAGCATTCCGCCAAGCGCCTGCTCGATCGCAACAATCTCGAGCGAGAGCCCCTCCTCACGGGTCAGCGTGCGATCGGCCAGCAGCAATTGGCGTGCGGCAGCATTGCGCTGGCGGGCAGGTACGATGATCGCGATCCTGGAGCGCCCTTCTGCCCGCGCGGCACGGATCATGGCTTCGACAATTGCCGGACGCGGCAAGGGTGCCTCGCCTTCCTGCTCGGCTTCACAGCGCGCGGGATGGGCCGACATAAGCACCAGGTCGAGCGCGCCGGAACGCGCCGCATTGCCCTGCCCGTGGTCGAACAGATAGCTGGCGACCCAGTCGGCGCGCGGCAACTCGGGGCTGGCGGCCTGTTGCAGCGCGACCGGCGAAATCGCCTGCCATGGCGCAAACTGCGTCGCCCCTGCGGTTACACCAGCGGCGCGCGCCCAATCGGCGACCTTGCCCAGACCCGCCGACCGGCGCAGCGCTACCGGCTCGAGTGCGACATCAAGCCAGCGCAGCAATTGCGCCATGGCATCGGCCCAGGCCGGATCACTCGCCTCGATCGGTGCGGCGAGCCGCAAACCGGTGCTCACCAGCCGCAATCCGCGCGCACCCTCGCCGGCTGTCGGCAGCGACCGGATGCGGTGCTGCGACGCTGTGGATTCGGGCTTGTGGTTGGCTCTGTCCATGCTCCGGCCCTTTCGTCTGGGGTTGGCAGGACGGCTGTCTAGACGAGCATTCATTGTCTGAAAAATTCAATATATCTTCAAAACCATTCTGTTTTATAGATTGGAAGATATGGCGTGCCGAATGGCTCCGCCGCTCAGTCCCGCAGCGCCTCGAGCGCCGGAATCAGGCCTTGGGCAAAGGCCTTGGCCGCGGCCCGGACGGAATCCCGGTCGGCCTCGTCGGCAACTTCATAAGTATAGGCCGGAATGCCGTAGATGGCGTGGAACCAGTTCTTGGCCGTGCCGCTGCCGGGATTGGCATTGCGCGGTTCGATCGTGAAGGGATAGCCCGCAATCGCGTTCTCCCGCCCGTCGAGCCATGCCGCGCGGAAGCGCTGCTGGGCCGCACTCGCCTCGTCGGCGCCCTGAACGTAGAACAGGTTGCTGCGGGTGGAATGGAAATCCACCATAAGCACCGGGCGAACACCCTGCGGCAGGGCATCGAGCCAGGCCTTGACCGCGCGCGTTTCGGGCTGGGTGAACAGGCCCCAGTCGCGGTTGAGATCGCGTCCGCCGCGATTGGCACGCCAGTGACCGCGGGCCACGCCATCGGGATTGAGCATCGGGACGACAAGGAATTGCACGTCCCCTAACGCCGGCGCGGGCACCGCCAGCGTGTCGACGAAGGTCCGCATGGCGATGGCGCCGCTGACTTCGGGCGGATGCTGGCGGCCGAGCAGCACCACCAGCCGCGGCGCATCCTCGCGGCCCAGCCGGATCGCCTCGACCGGGCGCCCGTCATGCGACTGGCCCAGCGTGAAGACCGCAGCCCCGCTCGCCGCGCTCCAGCGGGCAAGATCGGCGTGTGCATCGCCGGGCGTGATGATCTCCTGCGCGGCCACCACGCCCGCGCCCGCAGGCAGGCGCACAATCGCGCCCTTGCCGTCTTGCGCGGGTTGCGATGCAAGGGTGCGCCAGTTGCCGCTGCCGTCGCTCCACTTGGGGGTATAGCGATGCTGCCCGCCGAGATAGCGCAGCGTCACACTCGCGGCTTGGGCCGCCTGGTAGCGGAAGGCATACCACGGGCTGGGATTGATCGGGGGGGCATGTTCGGGGGTCACGAGCAGGGCGAAATCGCTTTCACCGGTGACCGAACAGGCCGAGGCCGAAGCGCCGGCGAAATCGAAATGCAGACTGGCCGAGCCGGTCCGGCATGCGCCGGTCTGCGCCGCCTTCGTATCCGGCTCGGGGAGCGGCGCATGCGCGCACGCTCCCGTCACAAGGGCAAGGCCGGCCAGAAGCTGGCGCATTCTCACCGGCCCCGCCTTCGCGTCATCAGAACGGCTTGCGCAGTTCGACCCGGAACACCCGGCCACGCGCCGAATGCAACCCGCTGAGGAAGCCGTAAGTTTCGTCGGCCAGCGGCGGATCCTTGTCGAACAGGTTGTTGATCCCGAACCGGATCCGCGTCCCGTCGAGCGCGGTGTCGTTCTCGATGGTGTAGCTGATCGCGGCATTGATGGTCAGGAAGTCGTCGACCCGGAAGAAATTGGCGTTCGGGTCGTCCGACACGATCGGCACATCGCGGCTGACACTGGTGTTCCATACCTCGCCGACGTAGTTCGCGAAAACCGCCACGTCGACCGGACCGGTATCCCAGTTGACCGAGCCGCTGAAGCGCCACTTGGGCCGCCCTTCGATCTCGAGCAGTTCGCCCAGCCCCTCGATCCTGACTTCAGGCGGCAGCGTCCCGGAGGTGACCGCGTCGATCAGTTCCTGCGCGGCAGGCCCGGCGGACTGGAAGAAGCTTTCCAGCCGTGCCGCGTTGAAGCGCAGGCGGAACTTGCCGATGCCGAAGTCGGGGACATTGTAGAACAGCCCGAAGTCCCACCCCTTCGAGGTGCGGCTGTCGAGGTTGAGATAGGGATCGTCGACGAACAGGATCTCGCCTGCGGGTGCAAGACTGGTGCCGGCGAACAGGTCGATCTCCTCCTGCGTCGGGTCGGCACGGACGACGGCAGGATTGCTGCCACCGGCAAGCCGCCGCAGCAGATCGAGGGCGATGGCATTGTCATCGCCGAAGGTGCCGACCAGCCCGGTCTGCTTCACGCGCCAGTAATCCGCGGTCAGCGTCAGGCCGGGGATGAACTTGGGTTCGAGCACAATGCCGAGATTGATGCTGGTGCTTTCCTCCGGCTCGAGCCGGTCGGTACCCGAACGGAAGCTGATCACGCCCGCGCCCGGACACACGCCGAGATCATCGATGATGCCCTTTTCGACCTGCGCCTGACAGATCACGAAGTCGTCGCGGGTATTGGAACGGGTCGTGCCCGCGTCATTGACCTGAACGAGGTTCGGCGCGCGGAAGCCCTGCGACCAGGCGCCGCGGAAGGTGACGCCGGGGACCACAGTCCACGAAGCGGCGACGCGCGGGACAATGGCGGTTTCGTTGATGTCGGCGAAATGCTCCATCCGGCCTGCCAGCTGGAGATTGAGCGCTTCGATCAGCGGCACGCCCATATCCTCGCTCACGAGCGGGACGAAGGCTTCGGCAAATGCCGAGAACACCTGCCGCGCGCCGCTGGTATCGGGCGTCGGGCTGGTGCCGGCGACATCGCTTCCGTTAAACACGCCGGTAACGCTGTCGGTCCAGGTGATGGTCCCGTCGAGCCGCGGATCGCGATCATCGAAGAAGGTTTCGCGCCTCCATTCCACGCCCGCCGCAATCCCGACATCGCCGCCGGGCAGCGCGAACAGGCTGGAGTTGCTGACCTTGAAATCGGCAAGGGCCAGGCTGGTCCCGCTCTTGCGGAACACATCGATCACAAAGGGATCGATAACGCTCTGCGGATTGGGGGTGCAATCGCCCTGCCCGGGATCGCCGGTGACGCAGCCGCCGTTGAACGGGTTGTAGGCATCCGGGGTCGAACGATTGATCGCATCCTGCATCAGCGTAAGCGAGACGCGGTTGCCTTCAAGGTCGGTCAGCTTCGCTTCGGAATAGACGAAGCCCGTGTCGAAGTCCCAATTCCCGAAATTGCCGCGCAGGCCGGCGACAAGGCGGTAGGTGTCCTTGTCGACATCCACCGTGCGCGGGCCGACATCGACGAAGCGGTAACGCTCCATGATGACGTCCGCACCGCCGGCCGCGATCGTTGTTCCGGGCAGGCGGTTGGGGTTGGGCGAACCGTCGGGCAGCGTCGTCGCGCCGAACGGGTTCCAGTAGGCATTGCGCGAAATGCCCACCGGCACCGCGCTCAGGATCGCCGCCGGGGTGATGTTGCGGCTGCTTTCGGACCGGTAATAGGTGCCCTCGAAATAGGCCTCGAGGCTGTTGCTGAATTCATAGCTGAGCAGCGCGGCGGCATTGTAGCGGGTCTTCTCGCTGATCAGCGTGGTGCCGAAGGCGCGGTTGTAACGCACATCGGGCGTCGGCGTGGTGCCGGCGCGCGCGCACAGGCCATTGCCGAAATCGATCCGGCAGCTTGGGAAACTGTCGGGCTGGAGGTAGAAATCGTCATCACGGAGCGGCGTGGCGTTGTTGGGCGCCTGGATGTCGAACTGGCCGAACGGGCCGAAGGTGTTGCGGTTGTTGAACTGCGTGTCACCCTCGAAATCGGTGCCCTCGACCAGCGGCAGGCGGTTGTCGTCTCTGGAATAGGGCCGGGCCGAGGACGGCAGGCCGTTCTCGTGGAAATAGCCGCCATACATGGTGAAATTGGCGCGCCCGCCGGCAAAATCGAAGCCGTAGCCGCCGTTGATGATCGTGCTGTAAAGGCTCGTGCCGTCCGAGCCGCGCCATTCCGCCTCGACGAAACCGCCCTTGCGGTTGCCGCGCAGCACGGTGTTGACCACGCCTGCGACCGCGTCCGCGCCGTAGATCGCAGAGGCGCCGTCGCGCAGCACCTCGATCCGCCGGACGCTGCCCGGCGCGATCTCGTTGGCGTCCGAGCTGACCACCGGCACCAGCAATTCGGTCTGGAAGCCCGGGCTCAGCACCATGCGGCGCCCGTTGATCAGCACCAGCGTGTTGCCGGTGCCCAGGTCGCGCAGGTTGATCGAGGCAACGTCACCGCGCACGTTGTTCTGGGTGACGTCGTTCTGCTCGTTGAAGGCGACCGTCCCGGCCTGCGGGATGGCGCGGAACAGATCATCGCCCGAAGCCCCGGCGATGTTCTGGATGTCGGTCTCGTCGACCACGGTCACCGGCAGCACGTCGTTGATCTTGGCGCCCTGGATCTGGGTGCCGGTGACGATGATCTCGCGTTCGGGCTGAGGCGTATCGGAAGGGGGCTCGCCCGCCTGCTGCGCGTGCGCCGCCGTGGCAGCAATCAGGCTGCCCGTGCACATCAGGGCAAGTCTGCCCAGAAGCCTTGTCGACATGTTCATTCTCCCTGTTTTTCGATGATGTTGAGTGACCGCGCCCAGTTCTCGAACAGCGCCGGCCACTGGCTGATGACCTGTCCGGGTTTGCCGAGACCCCAGCCGTGTCCACCGTCGCGGAACAGGTGCAGTTCCGCGTTCGCCCCGGCGGCCACGAGAGTCTCGAACAAGAGGATGCCGTGGCCGGGCGGCGTGATCGCATCGTCGGCGGCGGCAAAGATGATGGTGGGCGGCGCGTGCCGGTCCGCATGGGTATCAAGCGACCATTCGGCCTCTGCCTTCGCGCTTGCCTTCTCGCCGACGATCTCGCGCCGGGTGCGGGTGGTGTCATAAGGCTTGCGCAAGGTCACCACCGGGAATAGCAGCACCGCGAAATCGGGGCGCGCCGAAACCTTCTCGTAAGCATCGGCTCCGGCATAGAGCGCGCGGGCGGGCTGATAGGCGGTAAAGCCCGCCAGATGCCCGCCGGCGGAAAAGCCCATGATCCCGATCTTTGCGGGATCAAGGCCGAACTCGCCCGCGCGCGACCGGATGATCTTCATTGCCCGCTGCGCATCCATGAAGGGCGCCGCGGAATCCCAGCCGTCGTTCGGCAGGCGGTAAATCAGCTCGAACACGGTAAAGCCCCGCGCCTGCAACCACTCGGCGGCAGGGGTGCTTTCCTTCCACAGCTGGATACGGAAATAGCCGCCCCCGCCCGCCACCAGCACCGCCGCGCCATTGGGCTCGGCAGGACGATAGACGCGCATTCGGGGAGTGGAGACGTTGGAAACCGCGCCATAGCCCGAACCCGGTCCGCCGACCTTTTCCGGCCCCGTGACCTTGCCGTTGCCCGGCGGGGTTCCCGGCCACAGCAGGATTTCCTCCGGCCCGGTGCCGGACGCGGCAAGCGGCGCGCCGCTTGCGGAAAGCAGCGCCAGCGCGCCTGCCAGAACGAGGAACAGCCGCCGCATGATCATGGAGTCTTCTCCAGCACCTTGGCGATCTTCTCGCTCACCGGGCCGCTGCGCTCGTGGCGCTCGATATCCTCTTCGGGCAGCGGCATCGGATTGCCTGCCAAGGCAGCGGCCAGCCGTTCGCGGTCAAGCGCGTTTTCCCAGCGCGCGACGATGATGGTCGCCACCGCATTGCCGATGAAATTGGTCAGCGCGCGGCATTCGCTCATGAAGCGGTCGATGCCGAGTATCAGCGCCATGCCCGCCACCGGCACGCTCGGCACCACCGAAAGCGTCGCGGCGAGGATCACGAAACCCGCCCCAGTCACTCCGGCAGCGCCCTTGGAACTGATCATCGCCACCAGCACCAGCGCAAGCTGTTCGCTGAGCGACAGGTCGATCCCCAGCGCCTGCGCGATGAACAGCGCCGCCAGCGTCATGTAGATATTGGTGCCGTCGAGATTGAAGGAATATCCCGTGGGCACAACCATCCCGACCACCGCCTTCTTGCAGCCGGCGATCTCCATCTTCTCCATCAGGCTCGGCAGCGCGGCTTCGGAAGAGGAGGTGCCCAGCACCAGCAGCAATTCCTCGCGCAGGTAGCGGATCAGCGCGAAGATCGAGAAGCCGCCGAGGTAGGCGACCAGGCCCAGCACCACCAGCACGAACAGCAGCGACGTGACGTAGAAGGTCGCAATCAGCGCCGCGAGGCTGGCCAGCGAGCCGAGCCCGAACTCGCCGATGGTAAAGGCAATCGCGCCGAATGCCCCGATCGGCGCGAGCTTCATCAGCATGTGGACGAGCTTGAAGACTACCTCGCTGAAGGAGGAGAGCACATCCATCACCAGATCGCTGTGCGGCCGGGTCGCGGCAATCGCCACCCCTGCAAGGATCGCCACCAGCAGCACCTGCAGGATGTTGCCGTCGGTCACCGCGCTGAACAGGGTTTCGGGGATGATATTGAGCAGAAAGCCGCTGATCGACTGCGCCTCGGCGGTCTTGGCATAGCCTTCGACCGCGGCGGTATCGAGCGTTGCCGGATCGATGTTGAGCCCCTCGCCCGGGCGCACGACATTGGCGACGACGAGGCCGATGATGAGAGCAAGGGTCGAAAAGAACAGGAAATAGGCGAACGCCTTGCCGGCCACGCTGCCGACCGCCTTCATGTCGCTCATGCCCGCGATGCCGGTGGCGACGGTGAGGAAGATCACCGGCGCGATGATCATCTTGACCAGCTTGATGAAGCCATCGCCGAGCGGCTTCAATGCCGTGCCGAACTCGGGCGCGACATGGCCGATCAGCGCGCCCAGCGCGATCGCCGCCAGCACCTGCACATACAGCTGGCGGTACAGCGGCTTCTTCGCCGGCGCGGCCATGGCCTGCGGTGTTATCGCAGCGTGCGAGCCCATCTTTGGCTGGTTCCCCGGTTCCTGTCTCTCCGTCGGGCAGGATCGGGCCGCCTGCCAGGACTGACAAGCAAATCGCGACCTCGGGACAATTGCCGATAATTCAGATACCTGAGGAAGCGGCACCGCGATTTTGTGCGAAAATCCGCACAAATTCCTTGCCTAATGTGCGGAAAAACGCACAAGCAGGCCAGGCAGACATCCCGGGGGGCATCATGCAAGGAAGGCTGGGGCGCTGGCATCTGGTGCCGATCGCACTGGCAGCCTTGTTGCTGCTGGGCGCGCTGGCCATGCTCGGACTTGACCGGGCGATGCGGGTGCGAGCCCTCGAGGAAACCCGCACGGCCGCCACCAGCCAGGCGGCAATCCTTGCCGCGGGTCTGGAAAGCGAGCTCAACAAGTTCAGCCTCGTGCCGCGTGTCCTGGCCGTCGATCCCGAAGTCGCTGCGCTGCTTGGCGGGGAAAGCGCGCAGCGCCCGCTGCTCAATCGCCGTCTGGCAGCACTGGCACAGCAGACCAGCGCCGCCGCAATCTATCTGATGGACGCGCGCGGGACGACGCTGGCAGCAAGCAACTGGGACCGGCCCGACAGTTTCATCGGTTCCAACTACCGCTTTCGCGAATACTTCAACGGCGCCCGCAAGGATGGCGCAGCCAGTGAATTTGCGCTCGGCACAGTCAGCCGCCGACCCGGTCTCTATCTCGCCGAGCGGGTTGGCCCGGCCGATCAGCCGCTGGGCGTGGTGGCGGTCAAGGTCGAGTTCGACAGCCTCGAGGCCAAGTGGCGCGATGCCGAGGATGGGGTGTTCGTGACCGATGCCGGCGGGATCGTGCTGCTTGCGAGCAACCCCGAATGGCGTTTCCGCTCGGCAGCCGGCGAACGCCCCGCCCAGCGCGATCCGGCGCGCGACGCGATGCGTTTCGGGGTGGCCGAGCCGCTGCCCTTCGAACTGCCCGCAACAGGCCCGGCGGCATCGCGTGTGCGCATGATCGAGAAGATCCAGCCGATCGCGCCGGTCGGCTGGGAGTTGCACCTGCTCGCCGACCCTGCCCCGCGCCTTTCGGTCGCGCTGGCCAACGGGCGGCTCGCCGGCGTGATCGCCCTCGCCCTACTCGCGCTGGCGGGGGCTGGCGCGCTGGTATGGCGCCGCCAGCGCCAGGCCCGCGCCGCGGCCGAGATCGCAGCGCAAACCGCGACTTTGCGCGAACAGTTGCAGCAGGCCAACCGCCTCGCCACGCTCGGGCAGATCACCGCGGGGCTCGGCCACGAGATCCGCCAGCCGCTTGCCGCGATGCGGGTCTATGCCGAAAACGGCGAACGACTGCTCGATGCCGACCGTACCGACGAGGCGGCGGAGAACTTCCACCGTATTGCGGGGCTTGCAGGCCGGATCGGGGAAATCACCGAGGAACAGCTGAACTTCAGCCGCCGTTCGGCCGAGGAACCGCGCATCATCGCGCTGGCCGAGGTGATCGACGGATCGCTGCTGCTGCTGCGCGACCAGATCCGGCAGAAAGGCCTCTCCATCACCTGGCCCGACCCGCGCAGCGCCGCCGCCGCCCGCGTGCGCGCACGCCATGTCCAGCTCGAACAGGTGCTGGTCAACCTGCTCCAGAATGCCGTGCAGGCCGCGGGTCAAGGCGGCGAGATCGCACTGGCGATAGCGGCGCGGGAGAACAGCCTGCAGCTCAGCGTCACCGACAACGGGCCGGGCGTGCTGCCGGAGTTGCAAGACAGCCTGTTCCAGCCCTTCGTCACGTCCAAGCGCGAGGGCATCGGCCTCGGCCTGGCCATTGCGCGCGACATCATGCGCGAACTGGGCGGCGATCTGACGCACGAGGCGACCGCCACCGGCGCGCGCTTCACCATGACGATGCCCGCCGCATGAGCGCCGCCACGCCCCTGCAGGTCGCACTGGTCGAAGACGACATGACCTTGCGCGATGCAACCTTGCAGGCCTTGACCCTTGAAGGTGCCGAAGTGGTCCCCTTCCCCGATGCGCGCGCGGCGCTTGGCTGGCTGACGGTCGACTATCCCGGCGTGGTGGTCAGCGACGTGCGCATGCCGGGGATCGACGGGATCGCCTTCTTCGCCGCCCTGCGCGAAATCGATCCTGAACTACCGGTAATCCTCACCACCGGGCATGGCGACATTGCCATGGCGGTTGAGGCGATGAAGAACGGCGCGGCCGACTTCCTGACCAAACCCTATTCGTCAGTCGACCTGATCCGTGCGGTGCGCGCCGCAGCCGATCGCCGCATGCTGGCGCTGGAGAACCGCGCCCTGCGCGAGGAGGCCGGACGCAGTGCAGGAGCCGCGGTCCCCGGATCATCTCCCGCCGCCGTCCGGCTGCGCTCTGTGATCGAAGGGGTCGCACGCTCCGAAATCGATGTGGTGCTGACCGGCGAGGCCGGCACCGGCAAGAGCCACGCCGCGCAGGCAATCCACGATCTCAGCCCCCGCCGCAGCCGCCCGTTCGTCACCGTGGATGCCGGGATTCTGGCCCACGAGGATGCCGAGCTGCTGCTGTTCGGGCGCGATCCGGCGGCGGGACTGTCGCGAACCGGTCTGGTCGAGCGCGCCAATGGCGGGACCTTGTTCATCGACGAGATCGAGGTTGCTCACGGAGCACTCAGAGCACGTCTGCTGTCGTTGCTTGAAAAGCGCAGCGTGCTGCCCATCGGGGCCGATCGGGCCCGCCGGCTGAACATTCGCATCATCATTGCCCGGCTTGCCGATGGCACCGAGCCGACCGGCCGCGATCCGCTCTGGCACCGGCTCGGCGCGGTACAGATCGCCCTTCCCGCACTATCCGAAAGACGGGAGGATCTGCCCGAGCTCTTTCGGGTATTCGTCGCGCGCCACGCACGCTCGCTAGATCTGGACGCCCCAGCGATCGGCGAGGCTCAGTGGCGCCACGTTCTTTCGCATGACTGGCCGGGCAACCTCCACGAACTGAGCGGCTATGCCCGCGCCTTCGTGCTGGGTCTTGCCGATAGCGAGGTCCCCGGACTGGAGCTCGCCGGACAGCGCCCGCTGCACCAGATCGTTGCCGAATTCGAACGCACCGTGCTGGAGGACGGCCTGCGGCAATGTCGCGGCGACATTACGCAATTGCAGGCGATGCTTCGGACCCCGCGCAAGACGCTCTATGACAAGCTGGCCAAACACGACCTCAAACCCGCACACTTCCGCAGGGGCGGCGACTAGTCCACCGCCACGATATTATCGTCCGAATCCCGGTCGATATAGAAATTGTATGGATCGATCCCGGCAAACAGCGGCTTCTTGGCGGTAATCACTTCCAGCACCTGCTCGCCGGTGCGCACCGGATAACGCTTGATGGCGATAACGTCGGCACGGTCGAAGGCACCCGACCCGGGCCGTGCGGTGAACACGCCGATCTCGATCCGCTCTTCTAGGCTGGCAGGAGTTTCCTTGCCCTTGGCATCGGCACGGAACTTACCCGCCGAAACGGTGATGCGGGTAGTCCAGCGACCATCGGCACCCTTGGTAGTGGTCGCCGAAGTCGCCTTGAGATCATAGACCGTGATCTTCTCGAACAGGTCGGTGATCAGCGCCTGTTGCTCGGGGGTCTGCGCTTCCTTGCGCAATTCGGCCACCAGATCGAGGCTGCGCGGATAGGGCGCTCCCTTGAAGCGGTAACTCTCGACCAGGCGCGCAAGAGCGCGGTTTACGGCCTCCTCGCCAAGCCGCTCCTGCAGCAGATACATTACGAGGCTGCCCTTGCGGTAGTGGATGTAGCCCTGGTTCTCGACCCGGATCATCGGCTGTTCACCCAGCGCATCGGTCTTTCGCGCGGCGAGATACTGGTCGAGCTCGTATTTGAGGAAACGGCGGATCTTGTCGGGGCCGTAAAGCTCCTTCATCACCATCAGCGCACTATACTGGGCGAGCGTTTCCGACAGCAGGGTCGAACCCTGCATGTCCCCGCCCACCACCTGATGCGCCCAGTACTGGTGTCCCAGCTCGTGCGCGGTGACATAGGAGACATAGTCGATGCTCTCCGGGTCGCGCACGTCGGCGGCAAAGCCGATGCTTTCCGAATAGGGCATGGTCCCGGCAAAGGCCTGCGCGAAGCTGGCATAGCCCGGAAACTCGATGATCCGTGCATAGCCGAACTGGTATGGGCCGAAATTCTCGGTGAAATAGCCCAGCGAAGTCTTCATCGCCTTGAGCATCGCAGGCACGTTCCAGTCGTGGCGCGGATCGTGATAGACGGCCAGCTGGACATCGCCGAAGCGGTCCTCGCCCACTGCATAACGGGCCGATTGCACCGAGAAGAAGTTGAGGATCGGCGCGGGGCTTTCAAACACAGCGATCCGGCGGTCGCCCTTCACCTCGTCCGACACCTTGTTCCCGGGCGCCACCGGCACCTGGTCGGCAGAGGTGCTGATGGTGATGCGCGAATTGACCCAGTCGGAGCGCACGTAATTCTCGCCCTGCGCTGCCGTGTCCTCGAGCTTGGCGGTGCGCAATTCGGAAGGCAGGCCCTGCCGCCGTCGCTGGGTGCGGTCCTGCAGCAGCCCGCGCCGGTCCATCCCGATGATCGGCGCGAAGGTGAAATTGTTCACAAAAGTCCCGTTGGCGACGATGTCGGTCGCTGCCTGACCGTTCGCGAAGCCGCGCCGCCAGGTCTGCGAGGCGAAATCGAGCCGGGTGGTCGCACCGGGCGCAAGCGGCGTGTCAAACCTGAAGATGCGATAGGCGTGGGTCTTGTCGTGGCTGGCAAGCTTTGCCCCGGCAAGATCAAGCCGCGTGAATTCGGTTGCGTCGTCGCCCTGGCGGATATGCACTTCTAGGATCGGTTGGCCACTGTCGTTGCGCAGGTCGTAGTGGCCTGTGGCAGTCATCCGGCGCTCTTCCGGATAGATTGCCACATCGAAAGCGACATCGGTAACCACCGGACGCGCGAGGCTTTCGTATTTGAGGTATTTTCGCTCGTACTCGGCCGCGCGGGCTTCGCGCTCGTCAGCGGTTTCGTATGGGTTCAGGACCTTGATATTGTGATGGATAACCAGCCCGGTGCCGATCATCGTGCCCACCGCCGCCAGCGCGGTCGCGCCAGAGGCGATGCTGAGGCGCTTGCCCATCCCCTTGAGCCGCGGCCAGACCGAAACCACCGTGCCGCGCGGCCAGAGCCAGTGCGCCAGCACCAGCAGCAGCACCCCGAACGCACCCCAATAGGCCCGCGCGAGCAGTCCGCCGACCCAGAAGCCGCCCGTGCCGTTCATGTCGCTGAGCGGCTCGGCAGGACCGCCGCCGAACAGATAGAGCATGTTCGAATAGCCGAGGTTGCCAAGGAAGATGCGGGTGACGAACCACACCAGCATCAGGCCCCAGCCGATATACTTGTTGGGGCTGAGCACCTGGAAGAACACCGCCAGCACCGCAATCAGCAGCACATCGATGCTCTGCGGCAGGACATAGGCGACCAGATAGAGCCCGGCATCTATGCTGCTCGTTCCCAGCACCAGCTGATAGATGAGACCGGCGATCATCCCGGCCAGCGACATCAGCAGCAACACAAGGAAAATAGCGAGGATCTTGGGCACGAACATCGCCCAGCCCGGCACCGGCGCGGCATCGATGATCTCGGCGATCTTGACGTCGCGCTCGCGCCAGACCAGCTCGCCGCCGTAGAACACGGCAACGATCAGAGAGAACAGCGCCATGCTGCCGATCACCGTGGTCACGACATTGGCCGTCAGCGGATAGGAGGCGGTGCCGTAAAGCGTCTCGGACAGGGCGAGATTGAAGGCGGTCAGCGCCAGCGCGATCAGCAGCAGAACGATCAGCCCCGGGCTCTTGATCACCAGCATCGTTTCGGCCTTGAGCCGCGCCGCGAAACTCCTCAGGGCGTGGCTGAAGCCGAAGCTGCGGTGCGGCGTTCCGGCGAACGGCTGCGGACGAACTGCTGCCGCCTTGGCGATGCGGCTGTCCTGCTTCGCCAGTCGCCGTAGCCGCCAGCGCGAGGGCGCGCGCTCGGTCATGCTGAAGCGCGCCCAGGCGATCCCGAGGAACAGCACCGCCCAGCCCAGCGTAAACAGGCGATTGATCAGCAGGTTGCCTTCAAGCGGGATCGCCTGCGTATTCATCTCGGCCGCCGTCCAGTACCGAGAAACCTCGCCGATCGCCCCGATCGCCATCGGCTCCAAGCGCGCAGCCGCGTCCTGGTAATCGGGCTCGCTTCCGACAATGGCGCTGGCCGTGAGGTAGCCCATCACGAGGATCAGCACCCCGATATAGCTCGCCAGCATCGAACGGGTCACGGTAGCGAGGCTGAAAAGCAGTGCCGAGGAAAGCACGAGGTTGGGAATGGCAATGACGAGGAACGGCCAGGCATAGGTCGCAAACCCGCCCGGTCCGACCGTCTCGGGGTCCACCCAGGGCATTGCCGATCCCACCGCAATGCCCAGCGGGACTGCGACAAAACCGAGGACCGCAATCGCCAGCCCGCCAAGGAAGCGACCTGCCAGAAAGCTGGTGCGCCCCACCGGCGTTGCACGGATCATCGGCCCGAAGCCGGTTGTATCGTCGCGTACCACGGCGTTGGCGACGAAGGAGGTGATGACAAACAGGTAGAACAGCCCCAGCAGCGCCATCGTTATCGTGACGGCAAAGGGCGAATTCTCGTGCACGGCACCGGGCGTCCCGATGCTGACATTGTCACTGGCCGAAATGCCGAAACCGATCAGGAAGAAGATCGCAACCGACACCCAGAACACCGGGTTCCTGAGCTGGTAGCGGATTTCGAAAGCCGCAAGACTGGCGGTAAGCATGGCGCGCGTGCTCCCTTATGCGGCTTGCGCGGGCGCGGCGCGGCGGGTTTCGGCGAGTGTCGCGAAATAGACGTCTTCCAGTCCGCCGACCACCGGATCAAAGCCTTCGGGCCGCTCGTCGGCGAGCACATGGACGACGATCTCGCCGGCAAAGAAGCGATGCGAGATGACCTCGTGGGCGGCCTGCATATCGGGCAATTGGGTGTGCGGGATGGTGCGCTGCCACACGCGGCCTGCGGTCGAGCGGATCAACTCGCGCGGCGCGCCCTCAAGCTGCACCCGCCCCGCCGCCAGCACCGCCATGCGCGGGCACAGGTCAGCCACATCCTCGACGATATGGGTGGAAAGGATCACCACCACGTTCTCGCCGATCCCGGCAAGCAGGTTCAGGAACCGGTTGCGTTCTTCCGGGTCGAGACCGGCGGTCGGTTCATCGACGATGATCAGTTCCGGATCGCCGATCAGCGCCTGGGCGATGCCGAAGCGCTGGCGCATCCCGCCCGAAAAGCCCGCGATTGCCTTGCCGCGCACCGACCACAGGTTGGTCTGGTTCAGCAGGTGCTCGACCACGCCGCGCCGTTCCTTCGCATCGCCGATGCCCTTGAGCACCGCCATGTGATCGAGCATCGCCTGGGCAGAGATGCGGGGATAGACGCCGAAATCCTGCGGAAGATACCCAAGAGTGCGGCGCAGCCGGTCAGGCTCGGCCAGCACGTCGATGTCGCCAAAGCGGATGCTGCCCGCCGTCGGTGCCTGAAGCCCGGCGATGGTGCGCATCAGGGTCGATTTGCCTGCCCCGTTAGGACCCAGCAGTCCGAACATGCCCTTAGGGATCGACAGCGTCACGTCATCAAGCGCGCGTGTGCCATTGGGATAGACGTGGCTGACGCCGGAAAGTTCGAGCATGCGATGATCCCCTGTGATGATTGGCGCACACTAGCGCATTCAATCCCGGGGAAAAGCCGCCTTTGCAGGCTTATGCAATCGTTTGATCGACAGCCCCGCCGTTCGTCGGTCGCTGTAGGCGGTTGGTGGCAGCGGATCAGGGTTCGGGCAGCAGCGCCAGCAGCGCGAAGCTCGCCAGCCAGTGTTCACCCATGTAATCGCCCGCCACATGCGGCATCGCCGCGTCGAGATGAAGTGCGGCAAGGCGATAGAGGTCTTGATGATGTTCGGCGCCGCCCAGCGCCCCGGCAATCGCGCGCAGGCACCATGCGCGGCTGAGGTTGAGCCCGTCGAGATGGGCAATCTTTCCGTCGCTGCGGTCGGAAACGAAGACCGGGCGGCATTCACGCGCCAGCCAGCCGTTTTCCAGCACCAGTCGCTCGAACCAGGACGCAAAGGCAAGGTGCGGGCGCACCTCGGCCATCAGCAGCGCGGCGGTGAGCACAGGGGAAAGGAATTCATCGCCCCCCGGCTCCCACCCGGCATAATCGCTGCGCTGGCCGAAGGAACGCTCGGCCCAGTCATCTAACAGCGTCACCAGCGCCGGATCGCGCGCCACCGCCCAGCGCCGCGCGAGGATAAGCGCGAAGGCGGTGTTGAAATGAGTGCCGACGGTGATCGGATAGGTGAGGATGGCGAGATAGTCCTGCAGCCTCGCGGCAAAGGCGCGCGCCAGCGGTTCGAGCCGCGCGCCCCATTCGCGGTCTTCGTGCCGTTCGGCCTCGTGATGCAGGTAGAGCAGCCAGGCCCAGCCATAGGGCCGCTCGAAGCCGCGCGATGAAGGGCGGTCGAGATAGGCCAGTTCCACAGCCAGCTTGGCCTCGGTGAAGGTTTCTTGGGCCAGCGCTGTGATTGGCGCGGCTTCGGGCATGTCGGGATAGAGCCGCCGCAGGGTCAGCAGCGTCCACCACCCATGCACGCAGGAATGCCAGTCATAGCTGCCGAAGAAGACCGGATGGGCGTCTTGCGGCAGGCGCAGATCCTCCGCTCCCGTGAACACATGATCGTCCTTGTAAGGATAGGGCCGCGCGACATGGCCCAGCGCTATCGCAGCGAAATTGCGGGCGATGTCCGCAGTCAGCTCCATAGGAGAAACGCCCCCACATAGATGATGACGACATTGCACGCCCACAGCGGCACCGCAGTGCCGACCTGCTGGCGGATCACCGCGTTCTGGTCCTTCAGTTCGAGCAGCGCGGCGGGCACGATGTTGAAGTTGGCCGCCATCGGGGTCAGCAGCGTGCCGCAGAAGCCCGCCAGCATTCCTACCGCACCGATCACCGCCGGATTACCGCCATATTGCTCGACAAGCAGCGGGATCCCGATCGCTGCCGCCATGACCGGGAAGGCGGCAAAGGCATTGCCCATGATCATCGTGAAGCCCGCCATGCCGAGCGCGAAGACCACCACGGTCAGGAGCACACTGCCCTCGGGGATAGCCGCGCCCGCGAGCCCGCCGATGATGTCGCCCACGCCCGCGAGCGCGAAGACCGCGCCGAGCGCCGCCAGCATCTGCGGCAGGATTGCGGCCCAGCCGATCGAGTCGAGCAGCCGCCGCCCTTCCTCGGCCGGAGCGGCGATCGGGGGACGCAGCCAGGCAATGCTCGCTGCCAGCGCGACCAGCACCCCGATCCCGAACAGCACCAGCGTCTCGCGTCGTGCCTCGAACAGGCCCGTTTCGGCAAGCGGAGTATAATTGTAGAGCAGCGTGCCTGCGACCGCCGTCACCGGCACGATCAGCGCCGGCAGGAACAGGCGATTGCCGAGCCGGGCTGCGGATATCTCGCGCTCTTGCGGAGTGGTGGTGGCAGGCGTGCTGCGCTTGACCCAGCCCGCACCGGCAATCCCCACCAGCACCAGCACCAGCAACCCGTTGGCGAAATCGGACAGGTGCGAGCCGAAAAAGAAGCTCGCCGCCAATACGCCCCAGAATGCGGCATTGCCGGGCCGCGCGTCGCGCAAGGACAGCACCGCCCACAGCGCGAAGAAGCCACCGGCAAGCAAGTAGAGAAATTCGTAACCGATCACGCCCGCGCGCTCCCTATTCGCCGGTCGAGCGACCGGATGCGCCACGCATGGATCACGAAGGCGCAGATCGCGCTCGGGATCGCCCAGACCGACAATTGCAGCGGTGTGAGCGGATAGCCTGCGGCCTCGAACACGCCCTGGATCAGCAGGATCGAGGCAATCGCGAAGAAGATGTCCTCGCCGAAGAACAGGCCGACATTATCGGTCGCCGCGGCCATCGCCTTGACCTGATCGCGCTCCGCTTCGGCC
The DNA here is from genome assembly GCF_001677335.1 of Erythrobacter dokdonensis DSW-74. Taxonomy (GTDB): domain Bacteria; phylum Pseudomonadota; class Alphaproteobacteria; order Sphingomonadales; family Sphingomonadaceae; genus Erythrobacter; species Erythrobacter dokdonensis. The sequence goes on along the minus strand of NZ_LZYB01000008.1, from coordinate 28,069 downwards.
AGTTCGCCATGGGATTGCTCGGCTGCGGCCTCGGCCATCGGCGCGACCAGCGGGCGCACCGCCTGAGGGTGTCCGCCGATATCCTTCATGCCGAGCGCCGCGGTAATCTGGCGAAAGCCGAGATAGGCGATAAGCAGCTTGCCCATGGTCGCCCCGCGCATTCCGGCAATGACGGCGCGGGCGCGCTGCTGGAGCCCGTAGCGTTCGAGCAGACCGATCACCGGCAGGATGATCCAGGTGACCGAGATATAGCGGTTGTCGTTGAAGGCCTTGCCCAGCGCCTCCACCACCGCCACCCCATCAAGCCCCGCGAGCAGGCCCGTCGCCACCGCCGCGCCGACCACCACCAGCAGCGGATTGAAGCGCAGGGCAAAGCCGATCACGACCAATGCGATGCCCATGAGCGGCCAGTAACTCATTCGCCTGTCCCTCCGAACCCGCCGCCGCCTGGCGTGAGGATCACGAAACTGTCTCCGGCGCGCATTTGTGCCGAACCGGTTGCGCCCAGTTCCTCGCGGGTGCCCTCGGCACGTTCGACCCAGTTCCGGCCGGCAAGCGCGTCCTCCCCGCCGCAGATCCCGCGCGGAGCCACATGGCGACGGTTGGCGAGAATATTGGCGCGCATGGCTTCGAGAAAGGTCACGCACCGCACCACCCCATCGCCCCCGCGATGGCGTCCGGCTCCGCCCGATCCGCGCCGGATACTGAACTCCTCCAGCCGCACCGGCAGACGGGTTTCGAGGATTTCGGGATCGGTCAGGCGCGAATTGGTCATGTGGGTCTGTACTGCGCTGGTGCCGTCATGATCCGGCCCCGCGCCGCTGCCGCCGCAGATCGTCTCGTAGTACTGGTGGACATCGTTACCGAAGGTGAAGTTGTTCATTGTGCCCTGTGAGGGCGCCAGCTTGCCCGTAGCGGCGAACAGCGCGTCAGTGACGACCTGCGAGGTCTCGACATTGCCCGCGACCACCGCCGCGCCGGGCCGGGGATTGAGCATCGATCCTTCGGGAACGATCAGCGTCACCGGCTTGAGGCAGCCGTCGTTCATCGGGATTTGATCGTCGATCAGCGTGCGCAGGACATAGAGCGCCGCGGCGCGGGTAATCGAACGCGGGGCGTTGAAGTTATCGGGCAATTGCGCGCTCGTGCCGGTAAAGTCGAACACCGCCGAGCGGCTTTGACGGTCGATCCGGATGGAGACTTTCACCACCGCGCCATTGTCCATGTCATAGGCAAACGCGCCGTCCTCAAGCCGTCCGAGCAGGCGGCGCACGCTTTCCTCGGCATTGGCGATGACGTGCCTCATATAGGCGGCAACGACCTCGGCCCCGTGCTCGGCTGCGGCACCCGCCAACAGCTCCGCCCCGCGGGTGCAGGCGGCAAGCTGGGCGGCGAGGTCGGAGATATTGCGGTCGGGATTGCGCGCGGGGTGAGGCCCGACAGCCAGCACTTCGCGCACCGCTTCAGTGCGAAAATTGCCGTCATCCACCATCAGCAGATTGTCGATCAGCACGCCCTCGTCTTCGATGCTGCGGCTTTCGGGCGGCATCGATCCGGGCGCGATACCGCCGATATCGGCATGGTGACCGCGCGCGGCGACAAAGGCGTCGGGATCTTCACCTTCTTCAGTGTAAAATACCGGCACAATCACGGTGATGTCGGGCAGGTGGGTGCCGCCGCGATAGGGGTCGTTGAGCACATAGGCATCCCCGCGCCGGAAACCGCGTCCGTCGCGTCGCGCCCCGCGGGCCTCGATCACGCGCGCGATGCTGTCGCCCATGCTGCCCAGATGCACCGGAATATGCGGCGCGTTGGCGATCAGCGCGCCCCCAGCGTCGAACAGCGCGCAGGAGAAATCGAGCCTCTCCTTGATGTTGACCGAGGTCGCGGTCGATTGCAGCACCACGCCCATTTCCTCGGCAATCGCCATGAACAGGTTGTTGAATATCTCCAGCCGCACCGGATCGACCGCGGCTCCGGCGGCCCGTTCGCGCGCCAGCGGCGCGGTGCGGGTAAGGACGAGGCTACCCTCAGGCGCCAACCGCGCCTGCCAGCCTTGCTCCACCACCGTGGTCGACCCTGGGTCGATCACCAACATCGGGCCGGGATGCGCCTCGCCTTGCGCCATCTCGCTGCGGGCCATGGTCGGCCATGCGCCGCTGGCCGTGCCGCCGACCGCCTGCGGAACGGCAGCGGCGCTGCCGAGCCCGCCCCCCTGCCCGCTGGCCTCAACGCTCAAGGCCTCGACGATGATTGGCGCGTCGGGGTCTGAATAGCCGTAACGCTGGCGATGCAGACGGCGGAAGGCAGCATCCATCGCCTCCGGCTCGCCCACCGCAATGGCGAGCAGGCTGTCGCTCCCGGCAAAGCGCAGGCGGGCGCTGGCGGCGATGATGACGGCCTCGGCGGCGATACCCTGCTCAATCAGCGCGGCGCGCGCCTGTGCCTCAAGCGCGCCAAGCGGCCCGGCAAAACTGTCGGTCAGCGGCCGGACCACGCTGACCTCGCGGATCGCCTTGACCGGCGCGAGCCCGATGCCAAAGGCCGAAAGCATGCCCGCAAGCGGGTGCACCAGCACCGTCTCCATCCCCAGCGCGTCGGCAACCTTGCAGGCGTGCTGGCCACCCGCCCCGCCGAAACAGGCGAGCGCATAGGCGGTCACGTCATGACCGCGCGCGACCGAGATCTTGCGGATCGCATTGGCCATATTGTCGACCGCGATGGCGAGAAAGCCCTCGGCGATATCTTCAAGGCTGCGCGGTTCGGAAAGCAAGGCGGCGACCTCCTCCAGCCGCGTGCGGGCAGCGCCGGGGTCGAGCGGTTCATCGCCTGCGGGCCCGAACACAGCGGGGAAGAAGGCCGGATCGATCCGCCCCAGAAACAGGTTGCAGTCGGTAATCGTCAGCGGCCCGCCCTTACGGTAGCAGGCGGGGCCCGGGTCCGCACCGGCGCTATCGGGCCCGACCCGGAAGCGCGCGCCGTCGAAGACGCAGATCGAGCCGCCGCCCGCCGCGACGGTGTGGATCTGCATCATCGGCGCCGCCACGCGCACGCCCGCCACCACGCTGTCACCGGTCAGCTCGTATTCCCCCGCATAATGGGCGACATCGGTGCTGGTCCCGCCCATGTCGAAGCCGATCAGCCGGCTGTGACCGAGCGGCGCGCTGGCAGCGACCATGCCGACCACCCCGCCCGCCGGGCCGGAGAGAATTGCATCCTTGCCGCGAAATGCACCGACCTCGGCCAGCCCGCCGTTTGACTGCATGAAGGCGAGCCGCCCCGCAGCCGGCAATTCGCGCCGCAGGGTATCGGTATAGCGGCGCAGCACGGGGGAGAGATAGGCGTCGACCACCGTCGTATCGCCGCGCGGCACGAAGCGGATCAGCGGAGCGACCTCATGGCTGGCGCTGACCTGCGCAAAGCCCTCAGCGCGCGCCATCTCGGCCAGCGCCGCCTCGTGATCGCGATATTGCCAGCCATGCATCAGGACGATGGCGAGCGCATCGAAACCCTCGGCGCGCAAATCGGCCAGCGCGGCCTTGGCCGCTGCCCGGTCAAGCGGGCGGAGCACGGTCCCGTCCGCGGCCATCCGCTCGTCGATTTCCACCACTTTTGCAGGCAATTGTTCGGGCAGGACGATGTGCCGCGCGAAGATTTCGGGCCGTGCCTGCGTGCCGATCCGCAAGGTATCGCCGAAGCCGCGCGTCGTCACAAGGGCAAGCCTTTCGCCCTTCCTTTCGAGCAGCGCGTTGGTAGCGACCGTGGTGCCAATGCGCAGCTCTTGGATCGGGCCTTCACCGTAGCGCGAGATCAGCCGGCGCACCGCCTCGCTTGCCGCGTCGGCGTAGTGGCCGGGGTTTTCGCTCAGCAACTTGTCGGTCACCAGCAGGCCATCGGGCGTCGTCGCCACGACATCGGTGAAAGTGCCTCCGCGATCGATCGCGAAGCGCCATGCGCCGGAGTGTGCCATGCTCATCCGCGACCGTTTCGCCGCCCCGGCGCGCGATTGCAAGACCGGCGAAACCCATCGCTATTCACGTTCGGCCGGCATGCCGTCTGGTCTGCGGATCGACAAGCACGGAGCGCGAAGGCAGATGGCGATAGGACCCGTCGCGCTCAGCCCTTGAACTTGCGCTGCGAGCTGGGCGGGAACTTTGCATGGAGCGCCTTGGCCCGCGTCGGACGATCCATCAGCTCGCCGCCGCAATTGGGGCAGCGATCGTCGAGATCCTCGGCGCATTCGGCGCAGAAGGTGCATTCGAACGAACAGATGAAGGCACCGGGGGCTTCGGCTGGGAGATCCGCACCGCAGGTCTCGCAGTCGGGTCGCATCTCGAGCATTGTGTGTCCTCCTATACTGCTGCGTGCACGGCTTCGCAGATGGTGTCGACCACCCTTTCGACCTGCGCCTGGTCATCGCCCTCGGCCATGACGCGGATCACCGGTTCGGTGCCCGAGGGCCGGATCACGAGCCGGCCCTTGCCTGCCAGCTCCGCCTCGGCCGCGGCGATCACTGTCTTCACGCCCTCGTTTTCAAGCGGCTGGCCGCCTTCGTAACGCACGTTCTTCAGAAGCTGCGGGACCGGATCGAACACGTGCAGCAACTCGCTCGCCTTCTTGCCTGACCGCACCAGACTGGCCAGCACCCGCAGCGCCGCGACCGTGCCATCGCCGGTGGTGGCGTAATCGAGCAGGATCATGTGGCCCGACTGTTCACCGCCGACATTATATCCGCCGGCCTTCATCGCCTCGAGCACATAGCGATCCCCGACCTTGGTGCGCACCAGATCAAGGCCCAGCCCGGCAAGATAGCGTTCGAGCCCGAGATTGCTCATCACCGTCGCCACGATCCCGCCACCGCGCAACGACCCGCGCTCCTGCATCCGGGTGGCGATCAGGGCCATGATCTGGTCGCCGTCCACCGCCCGGCCCTTTTCGTCCACCACGATCAGCCGGTCAGCATCGCCGTCGAGCGCGATACCGATATCGGCGCCCTCTTCGACCACCTTGGCCTGCAGCGCCGCGATCGCGGTCGAGCCGACACCGTCATTAATGTTCGTGCCGTTGGGGGTAACGCCCAGTGTCACTACGTCGGCACCCAGTTCCCAGATGGCCGAAGGGGCGACCTGGTAGGCCGCACCGTTGGCGCAATCGACCACCACCTTCAGCCCGTCAAACCGGATCTCGGTCGCCACAGATTGCTTGACCGCATGGATATAGCGCCCGCGCGCATCCTCGATCCTGCGTGCGCGACCGATCCGTTCGGGCGGTGCGAGCGGGATCTCGGTCTCCATCAGGCGCTCGATCTCGGCCTCGGCCGCATCCGACAGCTTGAAACCGTCGGGGCCGAACAGCTTGATGCCATTGTCGGCAAACAGGTTGTGGCTGGCCGATATCATCACGCCCAGATCCGCGCGCATTTCGCGGGTGAGCAGGGCAATGGCCGGGGTGGGGAGCGGCCCCGTCATGATCACGTCGATCCCGACGCTGGTAAAGCCCGCCACCAGTGCGCTTTCCATCATGTAGCCCGACAGTCGCGTGTCCTTGCCGATCACCACGCGGTGACGGTGGCCGCCGCGCACGAAGTGGCGTCCAGCCGCCTGTCCGACCTTCATGGCGGTCGCCGCGGTCATCACCCCGTCATTGGTGCGCCCCCTGATCCCGTCGGTTCCGAACAGCTTTCTGGCCATCAATTCCCCTGCCCTGTCCTGCTGGCATGATTGTCTCGCGCTTCTGGCGCGGTTATCGCGCAAAGGGAAGGGCACGTTGCCCGTCGAAGGACAGGATTTTGCTGCAGGACGATGCCGCGCCCGCGATGGAGCGCCAATATCCGCTGGTGACGATCCGGTTGCCCGTCGCGCTGACTTTCGGAGCGCTGGTGGGCGGTCTTGTGCTGGGCATGACAGCGGCAGGCACCGGGTTGCCGGGCTGGATCGAGCAGGTGGCGCGGCTGGTCGGCAGCCTTTGGCTGCGCGCCTTGCAGATGACGATCATCCCGCTGGTCGCCGCGCTGCTGGTGCTGGGGCTTGCCCAGATGGTCGCCGCCGCGCGCGCCGGGCGCGTGGCGCGGGTCTTTCTCGCGCTGGTAGCGGGCGCGCTGGTGACCAGCGGGACCGCGACCATGATCGCCATGCCGCTGCTGCTGGAGGCGTTCCCGATACCGCCAAGCGCCAGCGCGTTTCTGGCCGAGGTGCCCGAGCAGACCGGCGAGGTGCCCGGCATCCTCGACTTCCTCGGCGGAATGATCGCGCCCAATATCATCGCCGCCGCCGCCGAAACCGCGATGCTGCCGCTGACGATCTTCTTCGCGCTGTTCGCCATTGCCCTCACCCGCCTGCCCGCCGATCAGGGCGAGCGGCTGCTGGCCTTCTTCCATGCGCTCGCCAATGCGATGCTGGTGATTATCGGCTGGGTGCTGCGCGCAGCGCCCGTCGGCGTGCTGGGGCTGGCCTTCGGGGTGGGCCTAAAAAGCGGCGGCGGGGCCTTTGCTGCGCTTGGCCACTATATTCTGGCGGTCTCGGCGATGGGCGCCATCGTGCTGCTGCTGGGCTACGTGGTAGCGGGCGTGCTGGGCGGGATCCCGCCGTGGCGCTTTGCCGCTGCCGTGCTGCCCGCGCAGGCAGTGGCGCTTTCGACCCAGAGCTCGCTCGCCAGCCTGCCCGCCATGCTCGACAGTGCCAGCCGGCTCGGCCTGCGCGCCAGCACGGCGGAGTTCGTGTTGCCGCTGTCGGTGGCGATTTTCCGCGCCACCAGCCCGGCGATGAACCTTGCGGTCGCGCTCTATGTTGCGGCGCTGGCGGGAGTGGAGATTACCCCTGGCGTGGCGATCATCGGGATCCTCGTGGCATTGGTGATCAGCGTCGGGTCGGTGAGCCTGCCCGGCTCGATCAGCTTCGTCGTCTCGATCGGCCCGATCGCGCTTGCCATGGGCGTCCCGATCGAGCCGCTCGCGCTGCTGGTCGCGGTCGAGATGCTGCCCGACCTGATGCGCACGCTGGCCAATGTCACAATGAACGTGGCTGTCACAAGCGCGGTTGACCGTTCGTCGCGCCGCGCTAGTGGCTCGTCGTGAAGCTGCAACCCTTCGCCCCTATCTGCGTTGATGTTGCAGACGACCCGTTTTGACACCCAAGCCTACGGAGGACACCATGGCTTTCGCACTTTCCCCCCTGCCCTATCCCGCTGAAGCGCTCGCGCCTGCCATTTCGGCCGAGACCCTGTCGTTCCACCACGGCAAGCATCACCAGACCTATGTCGACAAGATGAACGCGGCGATCGAAGGCACCCCGCACGCGGACGCCTCTCTCGAAGCGATCATCGCCGCCTCGCGCGGAACCAACCAGGGGCTGTTCAACAATTCGGCCCAGACCTGGAACCATGCCTTCTACTGGCACTCGATGGCCCCGGCTTCGACCGCGCCTTCGGCCGACCTTGCCGCCAAGATCGATGAGGCGTTCGGCTCGCTCGACAACCTCAAGCAGCAGCTGAAGGACCGCGGCACGGGCCACTTCGCCTCCGGCTGGGTGTGGCTGGCTGAAAAGGACGGCAAGCTCTCGATCGAGGAAACCCACGATGCCGACACGCTGGCCGACAGCGGCTTCAATCCGCTGCTGGTGCTCGACGTGTGGGAGCACGCCTATTACCTTGACCACCAGAACAAGCGCCCCGCCTATCTTGATGCCGTAGTCGAGGGGAAGCTCAACCTCGCCTTCGCGTCCGAGAACCTCGCTCGCGGGACGGTCTGGACCTACGCCTAAGTCCGAAGCCTGGTTTCGGGACTGCAGAAGGCCCGGGGCAGCGCTGCTCCGGGCCTTTTGCTTTGGTCAGCCGCGCGTGCTGGAAAGATTGCCTGCGGCCACTTCGTCAAGCTCCTCGAGGATCGCGCGGTGGGCGGCGTCATCCTCGGTCGAGCGGCGCGGGATGTTGCCGTTCGCCAGCATTTCCGTCAGCGCCGCGCGGGCACGGCCCACGCGGCTCTTGATCGTGCCGACCGCGCAGCCGCAGATCTCGGCAGCTTCCTCGTAGGAAAATCCGCCTGCTCCCACCAGCAGCAGCGCCTCGCGCCGTTCGGGCTGGAGGGTAAGCAGCGCGCGATGAAGATCGGACAGGTGGATCGGTTCTTCCTGTCCGGCAGGCGCGGTCAGGATGCGTTCGGCCACGCCTTCGTCATATTCGCCGCGGAAGCGGTTGCGGCGCATGTCGGTCAGATAGGCATTGCGCAGGATCACGAAGGTCCATGCGCGCATCGAGGTGCCGGGCTCGAAGCGCTCCTGCGCGGCCCAGGCCTTGAGCAGCGTCTCCTGCACCAGATCATCGGCCATGTCGGGGCGCCCGCACAGGCCGCGCGCGAAGGCGCGAAGGTGCGGGACGACCTGCGTCAGCTCGCGCTTGAAATCAGCCTTGTCGCGGGCCGAACGGGGGCTGTCGCCCGGATCGCTGTCGCTCACGGACGCGCTCCCCGGTCATCCGGGGAAGGCGAACCGCCGCCGCCCTGCCCGGGCGCACGCTTGGGTTCGATCTCGTCGAGCCGGGCCAGCAGATCCTTGAAACTGTCGGGCAGGTCTTCCTCGACCACCGAATCGTAAAGCTGCTTGAGACCATCGGCCCATTCCGGCGCGCGCTGGGGCGGGCCGGGGGTGGCTGGGGGCGGTTTGCGGTCTGAAGCCATGGTGCTTGTCGTTGTTCCTGATCCCGGCGCGACATGGGTCTGACGGCGGCACGTGCCGGTTCGGGCAGGGCATAGCACAGGCCGCCGCAAAGGTCTTTGCATAAACGTGCTTGGACTGTTCGGGAACGATGCGCCATATATTTGGTTCCGTCGCGGTCATGCCCCTGTCCGCCGTCAATAGAGGATCATGCCCGATCGATAGCGTTCCGCTCCTGCCCGATCGCGATCCCGTCGCCACCCCTGCGGGCGGCCGTGCGCGGCGCTGGCTGGTGCTCTATCCGCGCGCTATCCCGCTGGTAATCTTCATCGCGATCGCCGCCATTACCGCGCTGAGCGTCTTCGCGATCGAAAGCAATGCCCGCGCTCGCGAACGCGCGGTGATGCGCGAATATGCGCAAGGTGTGGCCGCCGCGCTCGACCGATCGAGCAACAGCTTTTCCTCCTACCTGCGCTCGGGCGCGGCGCTCTTCGCCTCGAGCGCCGATGTCAGCCCCCAGACCTTCGACAATTTCGTGCGCGCGCTGAGGCTCGACATGGATTATCCGGGGGCTGAGGGGATCGGCTGGCTGCCGGTGATTGAGACCGCTGACCTGCCCGCGTTCATGGCGCAGACGCGTGCGCGCCAGCCCGGTTTCCCCGATATCTATCCCAAGCCCGTCGCCACCACCGGCCGGATCGCGCCGGTAACGATGTTTGCCCCGACCAGTGAGCGCAACCGCCGCGCGCTCGGCTATGACATGTATTCCGATCCGGCCCGCGCCGCCGCCATGGCCGAGGCCGAACTCGCCCGCCGCCCGACCGCCTCGGGCCGCATCGTTCTGGAGCAGGAGCAATCGGGCAACCTGCCGGCCTTCGCTATCTACATGCCCGTGTTCCGCACCTTCGGCGAGGACGACCGGCGGCTGATCGGCTTTGTCTACACACCGTTCCGTGCCGGCGAATTCCTCGATGCGGCGATGGTCAGCCGGGTGCCGGCCGATTTCGGCGTGCGCCTTTACGATGGCGAGGCGAGCACCGGACACCTGCTGGTCGCTCATTCGATCAGCGATGCCGCCAGCGAGCGGGTGGAGGAGCAGGTCACCATCGCCAACCGCAAGCTGCTGCTGGTGGTCGAATCCGCCAATGCACGGATGCTGGCGCCGCTGTCGATGGTGACGCTGCTGTTCGGCCTCGCGCTCGCCAGCCTGCTGATGCTGCTCGCCCGGCTGCTGACCCAGCAGGCCTACGAGGATCAGGCACGGCTCACCTTCTTCGAAGAACAGAACTCGATCCGCAATTCATTGACCCGCGAACTCAATCACCGGGTCAAGAACACTCTCGCCAACGTGCTCTCGATTCTTTCGCTCACCCGGCGGCGCACGCGCGATCTCGATGAATTCGCAGACAGTCTCGAGGGCCGCATCCGCGCGCTATCCGCCACGCACGACCTGCTCACCGTGACCGACTGGGGCACCACCCCGATCCGGTCGGTAATCGAGGCCGAATTGCAGCATTTCCGGCTCGCCATCGACGATGCGATCCTGCTTGACGGACCACCGCTGGAACTGGCGCCCAATGATGCGCTGTCCTTCGGACTTGCAGTGCACGAACTGGCGACCAATGCGGCCAAATACGGCGCTCTGAGCGTCGCCGAAGGGCGGGTAACCATTCGCTGGCAGATGCTGGGCGACAATCTTGCCGAGGTCGAATGGCGCGAAACCGGCGGACCTCCCGTGGCCCGGGAACGCCGCCGCGGCTTCGGCACCGAGCTGATCGAAAAGGTGGTCGCCCACGAGTTGCGCCAGCCCGTCGCGCTCGATTTCCGGCCCGAGGGCGTCGTCTGCGTTATGCGCGTCCCGATCCGGCGACCGGCTGATTTCCGGATCAGGGAAGGCGGCTAGCGCAGGACCCCTAGCCCAAAGGCTGGCTCGATCGGAAGAACAGCGCCTGGCTGATGGCGGCGCGCACGGTCGCTTCCTGGAACGGCTTGGTCACCAGATAAGTCGGCTCTGGCCGGTCGCCCGTCAGCAAGCGTTCGGGATAGGCGGTGATGAAGATCACCGGCACGCTGCCGAGCGAGAGGATATCCTCGACCGCATCAAGACCCGATGAACCGTCGGCAAGCTGGATATCGGCCAGTACCAGCCCCGGCATACGCTCGGCCACCGCCTCGCGCGCCTGGGTCCGGGTCGCGGCGGTCGCGCTGATCGTGTGACCCAGCCCGGCGACAAGGTCTTCAAGCTGCATCGCGATGAGGGGCTCGTCCTCGATCACGAGAACCGAGGTCTTCTGCTCGCGCTCGATCCCGGCCACCGCATCGGCGACGAGTTGTTCGACCTCGACCACGTCTCGTTCGAGGATGGCAGCAGCTTCGGCGAGAGTGAAATCCTCCAGCGTCGTCAACAGGAGAGCCTGGCGCCCCGGCGGGGTTATCGCGCCCAACCGCAGCTGGGCCCCGGCTTCGTGTTCGCCCCCGCTGACGCTTGCGCCCTTGTCTTCGGGCTGCGCATCTGCCCAGACCCGGCTGAAGGTGCGGTAGAGCGGCACACGCCCGCCCGCCAGCGCCGCCGCGCCCGACGGATCGGACAGCACTTTCTCAAGCATGGTGCGCACCAGCGCATCGCCTGCTTCCTGCGAGCCGGTCAACGCGCGGGCATAGCGCCTGAGATAGGGCAGGTGTGTGGCGATCTGGTTTCCGAGAGACATTGGTCGGCTCCGCTGAAAAGAGGCAGCATCACATCTGCGATTGGATAAGCGATTCGCAAGGCTAGCGGTTCCGGCGCGGCGCGTCGCCTGTCTTGCAAGAGTGCCGCCGGACAGGCTGTTTCAGGGCACGCAAGAAATATTGAAAAAAAATTTTGCACTCCGGGAACCGGATGCCGCGGCGCTCATTTAGGCCTTGTCACCGCCGAGACCCCCCTCCCGTCCAAGCGGCTGGTGATACGATCCCGAAAGGCCTCCACTCTCCCGAGTGGAGGCCTTTTTTCTTACCCCAAGTCCTTCTCGTAAATCACGTATTCGCGGTTGATGGTGCTTTCGATTGTATCGGCGATTGCCACCATCCCCTGGTTGTCTTCGAGGATCCAGCCGATCTCGCCGCGGGTCGCACCGAACTTGCCATGGGCTTCCTCGCGGATCTTGCTGATCATCATGAAGGCAAGCTGACTGGCAAGGCGCGAATTGTGCAGCTCCTTCAGCACCCCCATCAGCGGCACCCTCATGCCGCGCGGCCGGGGCTGCTTCAGCCAACGCAGCATGTGGAACCAGCCGAAGGGGAACAGCTTGCCCTTGATCTGGGAGAGCGCGTCATTGACGTCGGGAAAGGTGAGCATGAAGGCCACCGGGCGCCCTTCAACCTCGGCGATCATGTTCAGTTCCTCGAAGATGATCGGACGCAGCTTCTTGCCCGCATAGGCGACCTCTTCCGGAGTGAAGGGCACGAAGCCCCAGTTGTCCGACCAGGCATCGTTGAGGATCGAGAGCACGATCTCGACTTCGGAATCCCAGCGGCTCTTGTCCACTCGGCGGACATTGATGCGCGCATTGCGCTGGCCCGACTGGACGATGCGCTGCACCAGCGGCGGAAAATCGTGACTGATGTCGAGTTCGTAGGTGAACAGCCGTTTGGCGGTCGAGAAGCCCGCAGCCTCGATCCAGCCGGCATAATGCGCCGGGTGGTGGCCCATCATGATCATCGGCGCATGGTCCTGCCCCTTGACCAGCAGGCCCGGTTCTTCCCAGATCGACAGCGATATCGGGCCAAGCGCGCGGGTCATGCCCTGGCCTGCGAGCCATGCCTCGGCCGCCGCCAGCAGGGCGCTTGCCACGCGCTCGTCCTCGGCATCGAAATAGCCGAAGAAGCCGGTGCCGGGTCCGAAACCCTGTTCTGCCGGCATCGCCAGCGCCAGTTCATCGATATGGGCCGAGATGCGGCCTACCGGCTTGCCCCCCCGGTGCGCGATGAAGAACTGTGCCCGGCCATGCCCGAAGAACGGATTCTTCGCCGGATCGACCAGTTCAAGCTGTTCCGAACGCAGTTGTGGAACCCAGTGCTCGAGCCGCGCGGAGAATGCCCGTCCCAGATCGACGAAGGCCACGCGACCGCGCTTGTCGGTGACCGGTTCGATCCCTATTTCGTCTCCGGAAGTGATTGCATCTGGCACGCGGCGTTTCCCGTAATTGTTCTTCGTCAAAGCGTCTGTGTAGCGGGCGCGCCATTCACGCAAGGCTATCGATTACACTCAGCAACAGGACAAGTTTGGCTTGACCCCCGATTTCAGGTAGGGCGGGCCGCAGGATTAGCCAGACATGACCATGCACCAGACCCTTGAACCTGCCCGTCCTGAAGCACTTGTCCGTGCGACCCGTCTGCAGTTCATGGAGGCGGACGACAAGGACATGCTGCGCGCCGCGCGCGACCTGACCAAGGGTTTGGGAGAAGCGCGCCCGGGCATCTACTGGCCGGACATGCTGATCTCTGCAGGCCTCGGCTATGCCGGGATCGCAGTCACGATTCTGGCAGAGCATCTCGCGATACAGATTGTCGCGGGGCTGGTGGCGGCGCTGGCGCTCTATCGCGCGCTCATGTTCATTCACGAACTTACGCATATCCATCGCGACGCGCTGCCCGGCTTCCGCACAGGGTGGAACCTCCTGGTCGGCATTCCGCTGCTGACGCCCTCCTTCATGTATGAGGGCGTGCACACCATCCATCACAAGCGCACGCAATACGGGACTATCGAGGATCCGGAATATCTGCCGCTGGCGCTGATGAAGCCCTGGAGCTTGCCGCTGTTCGTGGCTGTGGCGCTGCTCGCGCCGCTGGCGCTGCTGGTGCGCGCGGCCGTGCTGGTGCCGCTCGGCGCGCTGGTGCCGCCGGTGCGCACATTCGTGTGGCAGCGGTTCTCTGCGCTCTCGATCAACCCCGATTTCCGCCGCCGCCCGCCGGAAGGCGACTTCGCCGGGCGCGTGCGCTGGCAGGAAGCGGGCGTGTTCGTATGGTCGTGGATCCTCATCGGTTCGACCTTCGTGATCGGCTGGCAGCCGCTTGCGATTGCGATGGGTGTGTTGTCGCTCACTGCGCTGCTCAACCAGCTGCGCACGCTGGTCGCGCACCTGTGGGAGAACGAGGGCGAGCCGATGACAGTGACCGCGCAGTTCCTCGACAGCGTCAACGTCCCCCCTCCAGGGATTGCCGCAGAGATCTGGGCACCGGTCGGCCTGCGCTATCACGCGCTGCATCACTTGATGCCCTCGATGCCCTATCACGACCTGCCCGAAGCCCATCGCCGCCTTGCACGGGAACTGGGGGCGGGTTCCACCTACGAAGGCGCGAACCACCCGGGGATGCTGGTGCTGGTGGGGCGGATTGCTAAGAGCACGATGGGTAAGCGGGCGTAGGTTCCGCCCCGCCCTTCAGTCCAGAAAACAGATCATAGCACAGCGGCGGTCGGCAGGCAGGCCGTCGTCGACTTCGTTGGCCAGTTCGCCCGCCAGCCGCAGATGCGCGTCGAGCGCAGTGACTTCCTCGAAGCCCAGCCGGGCATAGAACGGGCCGTTCCACGCCACATCGCGGAAAGTGGTGAGAGTAAGCGCGCGAAAGCCCGAATTGCGCGCATCGACCATCGCTGCGCGCACCAGCCCGGCACCGATCCCTCGGCGCTGGAATGCGGGGGCGACGTCCATTTCCCAGATATGCAGTTCGCGCCGGAAGGGTTCGGCAACGAGAAATCCTGCCATTGTCTCGCCAACGCCATCGTTCACATGGACAACAAGGCAATGGCCCTTGCGGATCAGGCGGGCGAAGTCGGCTTCTGAGCGCGTGCGGGTAAAATCGAGGTGCTCCAGCCCCGGCTCGGCGGCAAAGGCCACCGCCGCCGCCTGCTCGATCGCGGGCATGGCGGCCGCATCGGCAGGCCGGGCGAGCCTGAGCGACCAGTCACTCATTCTCCACGCCTCATTCCTCGGTCCGGATCAGCACTGTCTCGCCCAGCAGCAGGAACAGCAGGAACGGTGCCCAGGCAGCGAGAAAGGGCGGGTAGCCGCCGAAGCTGCCCATCGCCAGCGCAGCATTGTCGACCACGAAATAGGCAAAGCCCAGCGCCATGCCGATGATCGCGCGCACGAACAGCTGCCCCGACCGCGCCAGCCCGAAGGCGGCAATCGAGCCCAAGAGCGGCATCAACAGCGCGGAGAGCGGCCCCGAGAGGCGGTGCCACCACTTGGCGCGCATCTCCTCGGTGCGGCGGCCCGCAGCCTCGAAGGTTTCGATCGTGTCCGCCAGTTCCCAGAAGCTCTGCGAATCAGGATCAACGGATTGAAGGTCGATCCGCGCCGGTGTCAGGGTCTTGCCGACGACCAGCGTATCGAGCTGTTCGGTGATCGCGCCCGCGACATCAAAGCGCACCGGATTCTCGAGCCGCCAGCCGGGCGCGGCATAGGCGGCGCGTGGGGCTCGCACCTGTTCGCGGATGATTCCCGATTGCGCGCGCTCGTACCAGGTAACGCCCGTGAGCACGATGTTCTCGCCCCGGCCCGTCATGGCGGCAGCGGCAAGGATGCTTTGCCCGTCGGTGAGATAGACATTGGCGCGCACTGCCCCGGTGCCTGCCTCAGCCTCGGGAATCGGGCCGTATTCGACGGCCTCCCAAGCCTTGAGCGTCGCATTGGCGCGGGTGACGATGCGTTCGTTGAAGGCAAAGCTTAGAAGCGCCACCAGCGCCGCGGTCAGCAGCAAAGGCGCGAGCACCTGATGCGCGGAGAGGCCGGCTGCCTTCATCGCCACCACCTCGCTGTTCTGGTTCAGGGTAACGAGCGTGATCAGCGTCGCCAGCAATACCGAATAGGGCAGGAAGCGGCTGGCCAGTTGCGGGGCGCGCAGCGAGGCATATTCGAGGATCTGTGCCTGACCGTTACCCGGCACCGCCAGAATGTCGCCTGTCGCGGCCAGGAGATCGAGCGCCAGCAATACCAGCACCAGCATGACAAGCACCGCAAGGATGCGCACCACGAACATCTTGGCCAGATACAGCGTCAGCGTACGCGAGGGGAAGAAATCGAGCTGCATGGGATAGCTACTCTGCCGCCACCAGTTCGGGGGCTGCCGGGTGGCCGCGCGGACGACGGCGTGTGAACAGCTTGGCAATCCGCTTCGAAAGCTTGGCAAATACGGTCTCGAGCGCGCCGATCGCCTGCCCACCCGGCACATAGGCAACCCGCCAGTACATCCACAAGATCAGCGCCGCGAAGATCATGAATGGCACCCAGAGCGCTAGGATCGGATCGAGCCGACCGAGCGCGGCGACATCCTCGCCGTACTGGTTTACCTTGTGATACGCGACCACCATCACGATCGAGACGAACACGCCGAGCGCACTGGTCGATCGCTTGGGCGGGATGGCCAGCGCCACGGCAAGCAGCGGCATCAGGAACATCATGACGATTTCCACCAGCCGGAAATTGAAGCTGGCGACACTGGCATCGCGTTCGCGCGGCGCGCTCTTGCCGCTCCATCCGATGCTGAGCAATTCTGGCAGGATATATTCGCGGGTGGCATCGCCGCGTGCGCGGAAAGCCTCGATGGCGGGCAGGTCGATCGGCAGGTCGTGGCGGCTGAAGCTGAGCACGCGCGGGGTCTTGCTGCCGGTGTCCTGGATGATCGTTCCCTCGGTCAGGCGCAGGATGATGGTGTCGGGGCTGTCGCGCGTGGCCAGAAAGGCACCCTCGCGTGCCGAGATCGACAGCACCTGACCCTTGCTGTTGGCAACGCGCGCAAAAATGCCGATCAGCCGGCGACCCTCGTCCTCGCTCGCCTCGATGCGCAAGGCCATGCGATCGGCCAGAGTGGTGAATTCGCCGACCTTGATCGAGGCACCCAGCGCGCCGGAGCGCAGCTCGTATTCCATCTGTTCGTAGTAATAGCGGCTGATCGGCTGGATGTAGAACACCAGCGCGATATTGACCGCAACCAGCACCAGAGTGATGGCATAGGGGATCTTCAGCAGGCGGTTATAGGACAGGCCCACCGCGCGCATCGTGTCGAGTTCACTGGTTGTAGCGAGCTTCCTGAAGGCGAGAAGCACGCCCAGCAGCAAGCCGAGCGGAATGGCAAGGCTCGCATATTCGGGGATCAGCGCGCCCAGCATCTTGAACACGACTGCCACCGGCCCGCCTTCGACCGCGACGAAATCGAACAGGCGCAGCATCTTGTCGAGCATCAGCAGGCTCGCGGCGAGCGCGAACACTCCCAGCATCGGCACGATCACCAGCCGGAAGATATAGCGATCGATGCTGGGTAGTAGCTTGAGCACCTTCAGTCCCGCCTGATCCGCGTCCCGTGAAGTGCCCCTAGCGCCTCACGCTGCGCGCGTCATGTCCCAATTCTCCTATGGCAGCGCGGGAATGAGCGGCGGATTTACCAGAAGCGGCTGCCGGGAATGCCCTTGAACGGCCCCGCCTCGTGGCTGGTGATCCAGCCGCCGTAAAACCCTCCGGGCTGAGGGGTGACCTGCTCGGCGTCGACGAGCACCTTCTCGAAGGGCGCGGCATAGAATGCGATATGGCCCGCAATTCCGGCAAATGCCCGTGTTGGCGAGGGGTAGGACCAGCCTGCGCCGACAAGACATTCATCGCCGATGACCACATCCCAGTAGGCCGCTTGCCCCTTCCATTCGCACAGGGACCGCGACGGGTTGGGCCGCAGATGCGCCATCGCAATGTCGCTTGGCGGGATGTAGTAGGTCGGCGGATGCGAAGTCTCGAGCGTGCGCCATGCCGAGCGGGTATCGGCGAGCACCACGCCGCGATGGACAATCCGGATGTGGCGCGACGTCGGTTCGGCGATCGCCGGGCGCGGATAGTCCCAGACGCTTTCCTGTCCGGGCTTGACGGGAGCAGGCTGCGGATGATGGGGCTGGCGCATCGCCGCCCCGCTCACGCCTTTTCAAGCGTGCATTGCAGCGGGTGCTGGTTCTGACGGGCGAAGTCCATCACCTGATTGACCTTGGTCTCGGCCACTTCGTAGGTGAAGATCCCGCACACGCCCACGCCGCGCTGGTGGACGTGGAGCATGACCCGGGTCGCCTGTTCCAGGTCCATCCCGAAGAAGCGCTTCAGCACCATCACCACGAATTCCATCGGCGTGTAATCGTCGTTGAGCATCAGCACCTTGTACTGGCTCGGCTTCTTGGGCTTGGCGCGGGTCTTGGTTGCGATGCCGACCTGCCCTGCACCGCCCTCGTCCTTGCCGCCGTCATCGTCGCCTGCGCGCGGGCGTGCTGCGAGCGGCACAAGCGGCTCGGCACTGGCGGCGAGGCAGGGAACGGTGCGGTTCGGCATGAACCCCCATTATGGGATTCGCACGCCGCTGTGCAAGCAGTTGATGCGATTCATTCGCTTGTGACTTCAGCCCCTGTGGCATCCTCGCCTGACTGGGACCGGATACCGGCCAAAGAAAAGGCCCGGGCAGACCATGTCTGCCCGGGCCAGCGCCTTGCGGCGCGCTCTCGTGAACCGGGTTGGGAGAGAGAGGAGAGAGGCCCGGTCCAGAAATCTGTCGCTTAAGCGGCCTTCGAGATCTTCTCGGCGGCAACGCTCACGCGGTTCGAAATCGGGGCGAAGGCATCATTGTACAGCTTCACCCAGGCTTCGGTACGCTTCGAGCCGAAAGCGACCAGCGCATCGAAGTTGCGGCGGGCGATCTCGCCCTGCAGCTGCATCAGTTCGGTCGGCGACTTGATCGCGGCGACCTTCTTGGCGTCTTCGGTGACGGTCTCGAGCACGGTCTTGCCGGTTTCGAGGTCGCTCTTCACGATGTCCTGCGCACCGGCGAAGAAGATCTTACCGCTTTCAACCACGGCATCGACGTTCGCCTTGCTGAACTCGGTGGCTTCACCGGCCAGTTCCGTGGTCTTGGCGTAGGCGGTCTTCGCGCGGGTCTGGACGTCGGCCAGCATTTCCTTGGCGGTGGCGGTGATGTCGGTGTTCTTGGCAGTAGCCATGATGGTATCCTTGAGCTTGATGACGGGATTGGTGGCAGGCGCCGCAGCGGGCTTGCTCGGCTTGGAGGCAGCCTTCTTCACGGGCGCGGGCTTCTTGGGAGTCACGGCCTTCTTGGCAGCGACAGTCTTCGCTGCAGGCTTCTTGGCCGCGACCTTCTTCGCGGCGGGCTTCTTTGCAGCGACCGGGGCAGCGCGCTTCTTCGGCGCGGCGGCCTTCTTTACGACAGCCGCCTTGGGTGCGGCCTTTTCGGCCTTGGGCGCTGCGACAGCCTTGGACGCGGCTTCGGCATAGGCTTTTTCTGCAGCCGCATCGATCTTGGCGACCGGGGTCTTGGCTTCAGCAGCAGTGGTTTCAACTTCGGACATGACGACCTCGCTTCATGTTGCACTGCACAAAATAGTGAGTGCGGGCGCGAAGTCAAGTCTTTTTGTGCAGCGCACAAAAATACCGAAACTGTCTGTCTGTCAGATGCTTGAGGTCAGCGGGTCTTCACATAGCGGCCGGGCGCGTCCTCGATGACGGGATCGCCCTTCCCGCCCGGCACCCGCTTTCCTTTCGCCGGAACGCGGACGTCGGACTGCTGGTGGAGCCAGCCGAGCCAATGCGGCCACCAGCTGCCCGGATGTTCCTCGGCGCTCTCGACGAAGGCCTTCAACGAGGGGGCGCTGCTGTCACCGAGCCAGTACTGGTACTTGTTCGCCGCGGGCGGATTGACCACCCCCGCGATATGGCCCGATCCGGCGAGCAGGAACTCCACAGGCCCCGCGAAGTGCTCGGTAATCCGCCACACGCTTTCGGCCGGAGCGATATGATCCTCACGCCCGGCCTGCACGAAAGCAGGGGTGGTAACGCGGGTCAGATCGATCGGCGTGCCGTCCGCGCTGAGCGCATCGGGTACCACCAGCTTGTTGTCGCGGTAGAGGTCGCGCAGATAGGCATTGTGCCATTTGGACGGCAGGTTGGTAACGTCGCCGTTCCAGTGCAGCAGGTCAAAGGCCGGGTAATCCTCTCCCAAGAGGTAATTGTTGACGACGTAGTTCCAGATCAGGTCCTTGCCGCGCAGTGCATTGAATGTCGCCGCGAGATAGCGCCCGTCGAGATAGCCCTGCGGGCTCAGCTGCCCGATCATTTCAAGCTGGCCTTCGTCGATGAAATGCTTGAGGTCGCCCCCCTTTTCGAAATCGACCTGGGCGGTGAAGAAGGTTGCCGACTTGACCTTGTCCGCCTCGCCCCGCCGCGCCAGCACGGCAAGCGTTGCCGCCAGCGTGGTCCCGGCAACGCAATAGCCGATGGTGTGGACATGCGGCACGCCCAGCCGCTCTCGCACGAGATCGATCGCTTCGATCTGGGCGCGGATGTAATCGTCCCACACCACGTCGGCCATGCTTTGGTCGGCGGATTTCCAGCTGACGACAAAGACACTGATGCCCTGGTCGACCGCCCACTTTATGAAGCTTTTCTTCGGGGTCAGATCGAGGATGTAGAAGCGGTTGATCCACGGCGGAAAGATCACCAGCGGCACTTCAAGCACCGTTTCAGTGGAAGGGCTGTACTGGATCAGCTGATATAGCGGAGTTTCGTGCACCACCTTGCCGGGGCTTGCCGCCAGGTTCTCCCCCAACCGAAAAGCGTCAGGGTCCGTATGAGTCAACTGCCCGCGCTTTAGATCGTTGATCAGGTGCTGCATCCCGCGCACGAGGTTCTGCCCTCGCGTCTCGACGGTGCGCTTCATCACGACCGGATTGGTGAGCAGGAAATTGTCCGGACTCATCGCCTCGGCCAGTGCGCCGACCGCAAATTCAAGCTGCTGGCGCTTGACCGGATCGAGCCCTTCCATGCTCCTGACACTGGTGCGGAAATATTCCGCCAGCATCAGGTAGGTCTGGTGCAGAAGCAGGAAGGCGGGATGTTCACGCCACGCGGGATCGGCAAAGCGGCGGTCGCTCTTCGGCAGGGCGGCAGGATCGGGCGCCCCGCTTGCTGCACCTGTCGCGGCGCCGCCAAGGAAGGACTGCGCTACACCTTGCCACAATTGCAGCGAATCCTGGGCCAGCTTAGCCTGAGCGTCAAACAGGCCCTTGGGCATCTGCCCAAGCATCGATTGCGAGATTACCAGCCACTGGGCCGGGTCAAGCGGGTTGACGCCCTTGGTGGCCTTTTCCGCCGCCTGGCTTGCCTGATAGGCTGCGAAGTCGAGCCATAACTGCTGCAATTGCGCGGCTGCGCTGGCCCATTCGCCCATCTCGCCCGTGTCCAGCCCCTGCGGCATCAGCGTCTGCAGCGCCTCGGGCGCCAGCGCCCCTGCACCATGTCCGCCAAGCGCACCCGCGAACAGTTCGCGCATCGCTTCGCCCTGCATATCGAAAAATCCGCGGATGCCGTCCGTCGCCGCGTCACTATTGTTCCTGTCCTGCGCCATTGCCTGAACCGTCCCGTATCCCTTACCCGCCCGCTTCCGGCGAGACTTGCCGGACCCGCGTGCAAGCTCCTCTCTAGCGAAAACGCCTTCCCACTGCGACCGCTATTGCCCTAGAATGGCAAATATCGCCCCGGCACGTCCCGACCGGCGCGAAGCAGGAAGACAATAACCGATGAATGACCAGTTCTACCGCATGAAACGGATGCCGCCGTATGTGATCGCCGAGGTCAATGCGATGCGTCATGCCGCGCGGCTGGCAGGGCAGGACATCATCGATCTGGGCATGGGCAATCCCGACCAGCCGCCGCCGCAGCATGTCATCGACAAGCTTTGCGAAGTCGCGGCCAAGCCCGATGCGCACGGCTATTCGCAATCCAAGGGCATTCCCGGCCTGCGCCGCGCACAGGCGGGCTATTACGCGCGCCGTTTCGGGGTCGAACTGGATCCCGAAAGCGAGGTGGTGGTGACAATGGGCTCGAAGGAGGGTCTTTCCAGCCTCGCCACCGCAATCATAGCACCAGGCGACGTGGTGCTCGCGCCCAATCCCTCCTACCCGATCCACACCTTCGGCTTCATCATTGCCGGCGCGACGATCCGATCGGTGCCGACGACACCGGACGAGGAATACTGGCTGTCGCTCGAACGCGCCATGAACTTCACCGTACCGCGTCCCAGCGTGCTGGTGGTGAGCTACCCCTCCAACCCGACGGCGGAGGTAGTCGATCTCGCCTTCTATGAACGGCTGGTCGCGTGGGCTAAGGAAAACCAGGTCTGGGTGGTCAGCGACCTTGCCTATTCCGAGCTGTATTTCGACGACAAGCCGACACCGTCGATCATGCAGGTAGAGGGCGCGAAGGACGTGGCGATCGAGTTCACCTCGATGTCGAAGACCTATTCGATGGCCGGCTGGCGCATGGGCTTTGCGGTCGGCAACCGCCAGCTGATCGCCGCGCTAACCCGAGTGAAATCCTATCTCGATTACGGCGCCTTCACGCCCGTCCAGGCGGCAGCCTGTGCCGCCTTGAACGGCCCGCAGGACATTATCGAAAGCAACCGTCAACTCTACCACAAGCGCCGCGACGTGATGGTCGAGGCGTTCGGACGCGCAGGGTGGGATATTCCGCCCCCGCCTGCCTCGATGTTCGCCTGGGCACCGCTGCCGCCGGCCCTGAAATCGATGGGCAGCCTCGAATTCTCCAAGCAGTTGCTGACCCAGGCCCAGGTCGCGGTCGCACCGGGGGTCGGCTATGGCGAGAACGGCGAGGGCTATGTCAGGATCGCCATGGTCGAGAACGAGCAGCGGTTGCGTCAGGCAGCGCGCAACATCAAGCGTTACCTCCAGTCGCTTGGAGTGAACAGCTCGGCCGCGTGAGCGGCAACCTGCTCCAAAATCGGTGCATTCATAAGCCTGTTAGGTTACGCTGCTTGCCGATCTCGGATTACAGCTGAAGGAGAAGCCAATGTCGTCCGGAGCCACGCGGCGGCTGACCGACAGGCAGCAAGCCGTGATGGAACGAATCGACAGGCGCGTGCCGATCAAGGTCATCGCGCTCGAACTCGGCGTATCCGAAACCCGCATCAACCAGCATATCCGCGCGCTCAAGGATATCTACAGCGCGGGCAGCCTTGGCGAACTTGTCGAGAATTACCGGGCCAGCCTGCAGCAAGTGCCGGCCGAAACAGATGTCGCCGGTGATGAGGATACAGGGGAAGTCCAGGATTTTGCGGATGGAGATTCCCTGAAGACCTTCAGTGAAGCTGCATACACGAAAAAGCAGATTCCTCCGTTCGGCGGTTTTGACGAGGCATCACTGCGGGATGACCCCGGCACCCTGATGATGAGCGACGCGAGAATCCTCATCAACCAGGCGCCCTGGCTGCGGCCGGGCGAGCCGAAGGTGGTCCCCGGAGTGCTCGACGGCGAGCATGCCGTGCTGTTTCGGTTGGGGGCGATCCTGGGGATCGCATCAGGCATCCTTGCCGCCGTGGTACTGACCATTACCGCGGCGGTCACCCTTACCGAAGCGACAGCGGGCAAGGCGACCGTCTCCGTGGACAGTACTCAAGTCGCCGGGTGAGCACCGGGACCGGATGGAAGAACCCCGATGAACGACCGTATTCTTGCCGATGCGCGCAATATCAAGAAATTGGTCCGCGAGGCAGAAGCACTCGCGGATGAGGCCCTGCTCGCCATGGCCCGGCTCAAACAGGCGATGCTGAGCGCACGCCAGAACCCCGAGGTCGAAGTGCACGTCGGCCAACGCGCGTTGATGAGACTGACCGAAGCCGAAGCCCAGGCCATGGCGGTGTCGACCAACCTGCTGCGCGTTCATGACGAACTTTCCAAGGTCGCGCGCGTCCATGCCGGCGGTGACCAGAACATCCCGACGGAGTTTCCCGCAGCCGCGATGCCCGAGGCGGCTCCCGCAGCCACGATGGTCGCGGCCTGACCTGGCAAAGGCATGCTGCTCGATTTCTACAACGAGTATCGTGTCCTGGCGCAACATATCGCCAGCGTCGCTCTGGCGCTGGCGATATGGCGCTGGGGGGGAGGACCGGAACGCTGGCTGATCGGCATCTTTGTCGCCACCATGGTGGCCCCAACCCATGTTTTTGGGTTGTTCGGTATCGAAATCTACCCGTTCGGACCGCACGGCTGGATCTTCGTCGCAATCGACGTCATCGCGATGATTGCCTTTGTAGTGATCGCCTTGAACGCCAACCGCAACTACCCCTTATGGGTGGCAGGCTTCCAACTGGTCGCGATAGGCGCCCATGCCGCTCGCGGAATGGTCGATGCGGTGTCGCCCTTTGCCTATCTCGTGCTCTCGATCGGCCCGTCCTATTGCCAGCTTGTGATCATTTTTGCCGGGCTCGTCCGCCACATTCGGCGTGAAAACCGCTTCGGTCCCTATCGCGAATGGCGCCTCACGCGCGAACCTTTTGCTGTGTCTCAGTCCTGACTTCCCGCCGGAGTCCTGCCATGTCGTATCTTCCGCACGCATTTCCTGAGGCGCCTGCCGCGTGGTGATCGCCGCACTCCAGTCCCGCGTGCCGGCGTCTGGCGCGCCCGAAGACCGGCTCGGCGCTATGATCGCATATCTGCGCGGGATAGTAATCGCACCCGAAGGCATACGCGAACGCGGCCATGCGATCTTCGTCGATGCCGAACGCTGCTGGCTTGGCGATACGAGCATCGGGGTAGGCAACCTCAACGCGCTCTCACTGCGGATGCGCACGCTCTTCGGTGAAGCGCTTCGCCTCGATGCAAGGGGCATCATCCTCGCGCACAACCATCCGTCCGGACATTGTCGCCCGAGCGGTTGCGATATCGCTGCCACGCGGCGGTTGGCCGACGTGGCAAGGGCGCTGGACATCGAACTGATCGATCACCTGATCTTCACCCGCGAGGCCGTCTATTCCATGCGTGCAGGGGGAATGCTGTGAGTTCGTTATCCGTAAACGGAATGTTTCCCGACAGCGACACCCTGATCCCGCGCTTTCGCGAAGCAGGTGACGTAACGCTTGACCTGTTCCACCGCGACGGGCGGGTGGAAGATCGCTGGCTCGGCCTGCATCCGCGCGAATTCGAACTGCTTTGGCGGCTGGCTGAACAACCGGGTGAACGCATGACCCGCAGGCAGCTCTTGGCCGATGTCTGGCGCATTACCTTCGAGCCCGAGACCAACAGCGTCGCGGTGCATGTCGCAAGGGTGCGGGCCAAGCTTGAGCCCTTCGGACTCGCGCGGATACTGGCGACCCACCCCGATGGCGGATATTTCCTCAACGCTCCGCCCCGCCCCGACCACTTCCAGCGCGCGACCAGGGTCAACGCCTGAACGCGCCGCCACTGGACTTGGGCCCGGGAATCGGCGAGGCTCACGCCTGCAATTGCTACAAAGCCAGGGGATCAACTTTCGCCATGTCTGCCACTGCCACCACCATCGTCAACGACCGTGTCGCGATCGAGCTTGGGGAAGACGGGGTGGCTGACGTTCGCCTGACCCGCGCCGACAAGATGAACGCGCTCGACCCGGATATGTTTCAGCGGATCATCGAGGCGGGCAGCACCCTCCAACGCATGAAGGGCCTGCGCGCTGTGGTGCTGTCAGGCGAAGGCCGGGCCTTTTGTGCCGGGCTCGACCTGTCGAATTTTGCCCGCAAGCCGGTCGAGGACGAGCCCAGCCTGACCGAGCGCACCTATGGCAATGCCAATCGCGCGCAACAGGTCGCGATGCAATGGCGCAAGCTGCCCGTGCCGGTCATTGCGGCAGTCCACGGCGTGTGCTTCGGCGGCGGCCTCCAGATTGCCAGCGGCGCCGATATCCGCATCGTCCACCCTGCAACCCGCATGGCGATCATGGAAATGAAGTGGGGGCTGGTGCCCGACATGGGCGGCTATGTCCTGTGGCGCGGGCTGGTGCGCGATGATGTGCTGCGCGAGCTGATCTACACCAACCGCGAATTCACAGGAGCAGAGGCGCAGCAACTGGGTCTTGCGACCTTTGTGGACGAAGACCCGCGCGAGCGGGCATTCGCCATTGCCCGCACCATCGCGCTGAAGAACCCTCATGCGATCCGGGCCGCCAAACGCCTGCAGGCCGGAATGTTCGAACGCGAAACCGACGCAATCCTCATGGAGGAAAGCCTCGAACAGCACGCGATCATGCGCACCCGCAATCAGGTCGAGGCGGTTATGGCCGAGATGGAGCGCCGCAAACCAAATTTCGAGGACGTCTAGGATCGACCTTCTGGCCGCGCACGGCGATCATCCGCCCGTGGGCTGGATTGCGATTTCCTGCCTCGCGAGACGGGCGGCCGGAGCCTTGCGTGGCTCCGGCTCACCCCATTTCCGACGGTGATCAGCTCAGCCGTGATAGTTTGACCCTTCATGTCTTGGATTTGGGTGCGGGGATCGACACGGCACCCTCATCACGCACACGCTATAGCATGAGATTATCAGGGATTTATAACGACTACGTCTTCCGTAGGAAGATAACGTAAATCAATTCCAGCCTCGCGCAGATCGGAGAATGTCAGGAGACCGGTTGGTGGTAAACGCGACGGCAGAATAACCTTGTCATTCCCGGAACGTCCTAGAATATTCCGTAGATCCCTGATGTCCAAGGAAGGTTCGCCGTTGGCAGGAATGTTCACTTCTATGTTTCCAACAAGACGCTCATCTACACGGAGTGATTTCCTGACCTTTATTGCGCCCTGATCAGCCTGTGGCACGGCCTGCCGGACTTCGAGCTCGGCCAGAGAGAAATCGATAGGCACGAGCACACTCTGCAGGCTTGCGTTCTCACGCCGCGCGTCAGCCGCGTCGGCCTTCTCTTGCGACTGCGGCTGGAGACTTGCCACATCCTCACCGGCCGGTCGCACGTCGCTCGGAGTGTACGCCGGCGGCGGGATGACATCCGGCGCTGCCTGAACCGGATCGGTTTCCGACAGAGCTGTACCGATGTCATCGGGCCGGGAAATCGGGGGCAGGCTCTGACTGGCGCTTGGCTCGAGGTCGCGATTGACGGCAAACAGCATGACGGCAATCACGATGCCGAGCAGCGCGATCATGAAGACCTCCTCAAGGCTCAATCTTTCGTACGCGTCTTCAGCTGTCATGGATGTGTCGATTCGCCTGATTCGAAGCCCGCCGATTCGGAGCCGAGACGGCCCTAATGGTTAATCTTCGGGAGTTTGAAGCCAATGCGGAGGCAAAATTTTCATCGGCATCCCGCGCTTCCGCTGGCATCTTCTTGCCTACCTCCAGTGGGAGGAAAGCAAGATTTTGGATGCCCCGGACATAAACAATCCCGACCTCTTTCCACTCAATTTTCCAGCATCTTAATATTCAAACATCTGCAGATTGTAACCATCTGACAGCAGCCGCCGGCCTCGTTCAGACCTGCCTATCGACTCGTCCATTATTGAGACACCTTGGCGTCTGCCACGATCCAGCGGTGTTTACAGTTGGTGAATTTCAATTAACTCTCCCATACGGGATTGGGTCGCGGCGCACGTACGCTGCACGAGTTTTCGAGCGGTCTGGCAGGTTGGATCGCTGTTCGGAATTCCTTCGCAACGCATGATGTGCCGCGGTCTTTGCTGGCGCGAGAGGCCTTGGCCTCCGCGTAGCGGGAGGGATGAAGATGAACGAAGATCTGGATGCCTTCGGCGGCGAGTCCGTCGATGCCGAAATGACGTCGCAAACGCTGTTTCAAGGCGGCCAAGCTCAAGCTGGAAGACAGGCCCCTCAGGTGGCGCCCGCAGCCGGCAGCAACGCGGTCGTTCTTGCCGAAGGCCAGGCGATCGAGCGTCTTGAGGCCGATGGTTCGGATCTTGTCATCATATTGACGGACGGAACAAGAATCCTCGTGCCCGATGGCATCATTCTGGTTCCCGAGATCATCGTCGACGGAACACAGATTCCTCCTGCCAACGTAGCCGCACTGCTGGTGGGCAACGAGCCTGAACCGGCTGCCGGCCCCAATCCCAGCTCAGGAGGCAATTTCGCCGTCGATCCCACAGACATACAGGCCGCGTTCGATCTGGGAGACCTGCTGCCCTACACCGAACTCCCGGTCGCACTGGAAGTCGAAGAAGAGATCATTCCGGTTCCGGCCAGCGATGACGAAGTCACGTTTTTCGACCTTGAAATACAACCCTCAGAAGTTGTGCTGGACGAAGACGACCTGCCCGATGGCACGGACGGAAGCGACTCCCTGATCGCAGAACGCACTTTCGGCCTGGATGCGCCCGATGGGCTGGTCAGCGTCCGTGTGAATGGGGTTGATGTCGTGGTCGGGGGACGCTTCTCCGGCCCTGTCGAAGTATCCAATGACGGTATCTATTCTGTCGTCATCACCGGCTGGACGCCCGTATTCGGACTGGGTGGCAATGCGGTTGTCAGCGCAGTCTTCAGTTACAGGGTCACCCTGCTCGACAACACTTTAGAGCATAACGAGGCGGGCGAAGATGTCATTGCCCGGACGCTCACCATCACT
>NZ_LZYB01000007.1 GCF_001677335.1 Erythrobacter dokdonensis DSW-74 | reverse complement strand
GCACAGGACCGCGACGGATCCGATGCCACCGCCAGCCTCGATGTGCGCATCATCGATGATGTGCCAACCGCCAATGCCGACGCCGACAGCGTCACCGAGGATGGACCGCTGGTCGCCGACGGCAATGTCCTGACCGGCACCGGCGGCAGCGACGCCAACACCACCGACGGGGTCGCCGACCTGCGCGGCGCAGACGGCGCAAGCGTCACCGCCGTCGCCTTCGGCGCCACCACCGGAACCGTCGGCACCGCGCTCGCGGGGCTCTATGGCACGCTCACGCTCAATGCCGACGGCAGCTACAGCTACGTGCTCGACAACAACAACCCGCTGGTCCAGGGCCTCGCCGCCGGCGAGACCCTCACCGAGGTGTTCACCTACACCATCACCGATGGCGACGGCGACACCGCAACCACCACCCTGACCATCACCATCAACGGCGCCGATGACGGCGTCGTCATCAACGGCCTGGATGTCAACGGCGGCGAAGTCGTGGTCGACGAGGATGACCTCGCCGACGGCTCATCGCCCGATGCCGCCGCGCTCACCCGCACCGGCACATTCACCATCGAGACCCCCGACGGCCTCGACACCGTCACCATCGCCGGGGTCACGATCTTCGCAAACGGCGCCTTCATCCCCGGCCAGACCATCGACACACCCGCGGGCCTGCTGACCATCACCGGCTTCACACCCGTCACCGATGCCAATGGCACCGTCATCGGCGCCACCATCAGCTACGCCTATCTCCTCCAGGACCCCATCGACCACACCGCAAGCGGCGAGGACAGCGCATTCGAGAGCTTCGAGGTCATCGTCACCGACACCGACGGATCCGATGCCACCGCCAGCCTCGATGTGCGCATCATCGATGATGTGCCGAGTGCTGTTTCCGGAGCGGTTCTGACTCTGGACGAGACCGCAGGTGTAACAGCAGGTGTCAATCTCCTAGCCAATGATACGCTAGGAGCAGACGGGGCTGTCTTGAGCCAGATCTCGATCGATGGTGGCACGACGTGGTTTGATATTGCCAGCGTGGGCACCACGACTGTCACCGGCCTGCAAGGCACCTATACTTTCAGTGCCAATGGAGACTGGACATTCGACCCTCTGTCAAACCCCAGTGGAGACGACCAGACGGCCGACTTCCTTTACCGGATAACCGATGGCGACGGCGACCAGTCACAAGCACTTCAGCAAATTGCTGTCGCGAACACGGACGTTCCAATTTTCATTGTCGGTTCAGCGGAAGACGATGAGCCTGGAGAAGGAACGGATCACGCAGTTCCAAACCCCGCCGGGCCTTTGGATGGCCCAATTCAAGGGGGAAATCTGGACGATATACTCGTCGGTGACCCTGGCGCCGTTACCATTACTCCCGGACAAGACGCGAATATCGTGCTTGTGCTCGACAGTTCCGGGAGCATGGGTAACACCATCACATTCAACGGCAGCTCCACGACGCGGTTGGCAGCGCTGAAGATCGGTGTGAAGGACCTGATTGACAGTCTGGCTGCATCAGGCGCCGAAAATATCAGAGTCACAGTGATCGATTTCGATACCTTCGGACAAAACCTGGGTACCTTTGACCTGATCGTGAACGGAGTGGTGCAGGCCGATTCAGTCCAAGATGCAAAGACTGCCGTGGATTCGATGGGTCTTGGTGGTGGCACCAATTTCGAAGACGGTCTGTTGACCGCCTTGGAATGGATCAATGGCGGCAACGGGATCGCGAACGCTGACGTCAACGATGTTGTCTTCGTATCCGATGGCAACCCAACCTACTGGATCAACAGCAGCGGAAATCTTGGCGGCACAGGTAGCGAGACGACCGACAACATCAATCTGGCGATGGCCCAGATTCTGGGTTCGGACGGTACAAACGAGCCCCAGCAAATTCTTGCGCAAGGATATTCGATCGAGGCAATCGGGATCAATGTAACTTCGGCATTGCTAGCGAGGCTTAGCGATGTCGAAGACGGCATCGCCAATGGCGGCACCGGAAGCGCTACCAACGTCACGACGGGCGAGCAATTGGCAGCGGTGCTTCAGGTTCGGGGCGGTTCGACAGACTTGGCGGCAGCCGCCAATGATACGATCAATGGCGGTGCTGGCAATGACATCATCTTCGGCGATGTACTCTTTACGGATCAATTGGCGGCGCAACTCGGTGTCAACCTCGCGCCCGGGTCTGGCTTCGCGGTTTTCCAGACACTTGAAAATCGGACGAACAACGAAAGCCTTGATCCAGCAGGCAACGGTGGAGATTGGACACGGGCTGACACGCTTGCATATATTCAGGCGAACCACCCGACCCTGGCAATCGAAAGCGGTCGAAGCGGCGGCAACGACACGATTGATGGTGGCGAAGGTAATGACATCATCTATGGTCAGGAAGGCAATGATATCATCAGTGGTGGTGATGGTATTGATCTGATCGTGGGTGGCACCGGAGCAGATACACTCACAGGCGGCGCGGGTGCCGATACGTTCAGGATCAGCTCGGCCGAAAGTTCAGTGCTGGTAGGCGGAACGGGGAATTCCGGCACTATCACTGGTTACGACCGGATCACCGACTTCGAACTGGGGCTTGATACGCTGGACTTGGTGGGCACCCCGGTGCTGGCCAACTTCAGTTCGACCAACGATTCCACTCTGACCATAAACGGTCAGACCGTGAAATCTCATTCAATCTCGAATGGGATAATTACTTTCGATGATGCGAACACCTTTGCCACGGCCCTGACCATCACCACCGATGCAGATGTGGCTGCTGTCGTGCAGTATTTGCAAAGAAATGACATCGGAAGCGCTGGTGCGACGGTTGCCTTTAATGCTGGAGGCCGGACCTTCATCTATCAGCAAGTCGGAGCAACCCCTGACGCTGCAAATGACATCCTTGTCGAACTACAAAACACACAAATCACTAATCTTTCGACGCTTATCGGCAACCGGATCACTCCTATCGTCCTTGATATGGATGGAGATGGGGCCGAATTCCTCGGTCTGTCTGCAGGTACCTCTTTCGATTACGGATCCGGTGCCATGCTTACGGCCTGGGCTGCTCCTGACGATGGCATTCTTGCGATCGACCTTAACGGTGACGGTGCTGTCAACAATGGTTCAGAAATCATCTTCGGCACGAACGGCCAGACTGATCTCGAAGGCCTAGCCGCCAATTATGACTCCAACAAAGATGGCGTGCTCGACGAACGCGATAATGCTTTCAGCCAGTTCGGCGTCTGGCAAGACCGCAACAGCAATGGCGTTACCGATGAAGGCGAATTCACCACTTTGAGTGATCTCGGCATCACGGCGATAAACCTCACAAGCGATGGCCAACGGTATGCGACTGCGAATGGCGACGTAACGGTATTCGGTACGGGTAGCTTCTTGATCAATGGCACTCTTGCTGACTTGGCGGATGCTGGTTTTGTGGTCTCTGCTACTAACGCTGCACCGGACGTTAATGCCGAGGACACTAGCGCAATCGGCTTCATGATGTTCCCCTTCCCAGGCAATCGCGCACCGCGGCACGAGAGTGTCAATTCCACACTCGAACAACGCCTTGCACCGAATGCGATCACCCAGGCGGCACTGGCTGGGATACTTGTCGGCGTACCCCTGTCAGCTGCGGCTCAAGGCAACTTCAACCAGTCCGCAAGCTCCAGCACCCCGGCCGATGCAACCGGCAATATCGTCGCCGGCAACATGGCCTTCGCTGATGACTCGAGCGTCGAAGGTTCGCGCACAGGCATGCTGGAAGACGACAATGTCGCACCGAAAGCCGAGCTGGATCTCGGCGGGCGCACTGCTGCTTCGGATGGTCTGGACGAGGCAACCGTCAACCCGCTCGACGATACCGCGGACGAACAGGAAGCCGTGCCGTCACAAGACTGGGCCGTCGACGAGACGCCTCTTCCGGGCGCGCTGGTCTTTGATGGTCCTGATGCGACAGACGCCGGGATGATGAAAGCCCTGTTGCTGCTGGGAAGCGAAGAAACCCCTCTGCCGGGCAGCGCGGCAATTGGGCCGGAAGCTTCCGCCGAAGAGAACGAGCCCGAGCATCCCGCAGCGGACGAGGCAAGTGTCCAACCCGTGGACGCGAAGCTTGGTGACGGCGAACCCGCCGAAACGACGGAACCCGGATCTGGAACCGATGTTCCGGCAACGGATCCGGCCCCGTCTGCGGCGGACACGATGGATGCCCTGCTGCTGATCGTGCCGGAAGACAAGGCCATGCCCACGCAAGTCGATCTGCTCGGCAATGACCTGTCGGAGCAAACCGTGGCGGATGCCCTCGCCGGAGGGATCATCGACAAGGTCATCGACGAGTTTGCCGGAACTTCAGGCAATGCCGACATTGCTTCAGGCGCGGCAAGTTCCGACCAACTTATTGATCTGCTGGCGTTCGACCTTTCCGGTGGATTGCCGACATCGGCCACGGCGTTTGAACCGCCAGCGGTCGACGAGGCAGCGCAAGCTGCACTGGTGCATGGTTGAGGGACAGGAACAAGGGGAGGATGTTCATATGAGACTTGCGAGACTGGCGCTCACATCTGGAATTGCCTGCAGCGTCCTGTTCGGAGCTGCCGCCAGCGCACAAACGACCGATGCGTCGGGACTTGAGGCGCTGGGTGATGATGCACTCGTGGATGAACTTGCGCGGCGCTATGATGATGCGCTGGCCGCATCGCTGGACAATAATGTGACTGCAGCGAATGACAGCAGGCATCTCTGGGCGCTCGAGGCCAAGGTCCAGTGCGCGATTGCACTGGGGTACATGAAGTCCTCGACCCGCGACGCGCCGAGCATCAGGAAATGCGCACGCGCGCATGACCTGATGCGCCGGCAAGCACCGCCACCCGTGGTGCAGGTCGCACCGCCACCTCCGCCGCCACGCCGGCCGGATTTCTGCTCTGACTCGGGCCTTGTGACTGTATTCTTCGAGTTCGATTCTACCGAGATCCAGCCTGATGCCATGACCATCCTGGATACGGTGGCACAGCAAACCGGTGTCTGCGGCTGGAAGGCTCTCGCAGTGGTCGGACATACCGATCAGGCAGGGAGTGACCAGTACAACATGGGCCTGTCCGAGGCACGGGCCCAGGTCGTGGCCGCGGCGTTGCGGGCCAAGGTACCCGCCGCCACGCAGATCAGCGTCGATGCCAAGGGTGAATCAAATCCGCGCGTGCCGCTGGCGGACGGGACACGCAGTCCGGAGAACCGCCGTGTCGAAATTACCGTGAAGTAACTGGGGGAGGCTGAAGATGAATACCACAGGCAAAATGGTCATCGCCTTCGCACTGGCGACGTGTTCGTCCATGGTGATGGCGCAGAACGAGGCCGGACCAGTATCGATGCGGGAAGCGATCGAGACTGCAATCGCCTCCAATCCCGAGATCGCTCAGGCGCAAATGAACACTGAAGCCATCCAGTTCGAGCGGGAACAGGCACAATCGCTATATTTCCCGACGATTGATGTCGAAGCGTCGGCGGGGGTGCGCCGACTGGAGAATGCGACACGCCGGGCGCTCGGAATTGCCAATAACTGGCTCAACCCGCTGGAAGCTCAGGTCAGGGGTGACTGGACACTTTTCGATTTCGGCAGGCGTCGCGGCGAATTGCTGCGGCAGGCGGCACGGGTTGATGGCGCGTCCCTGCGAGTGCTCGAGCGGTCGGAATTCATCGCACTGCAGGTGGCTCGCCAGTACCTGAACATTCTGCTGCAGGAACGAATTGTCGCGGCAGCAACCGATAATGTGCTGTTTCACGAGCAAATGACCGCCAGCTTGTCGGAAGGGGTGTCCCAGGGGTCGATCAGCATCGCCGATTTGCAGCAGGCTGAGGAACGTCTGCAGGCCGCGATCGTCCTGAAGTCCGAAGCTGAAGAGGATCTGACCAACGCCAAGACCTCGCTTCAGCGACTGACGGGCCTTGATATAACGCGGGCCAACCTGCCGCCCGCGCTCGCCCAGAACCTTCCTGCATCCGAGGAAATGGCGATCGGTCAGGCCCGCACGGCCAACCCGCTGGTCCGCGAGGCGCAGGCAGATGTTGACGCAGCCAACGCGCTGGTCATGTCGGCAAAAGGCGAACTGGCTCCGAGGATCGGGGTCGATGTGACAGGCCGGATCGGCGAAGACATCGACGGCTTCCGCGGGGAAACCAATGATGTGCAGGGCCGTGTCTACATCCGTTGGCAGTTGTTCGATGGAGGGCGCCGCGCTGCACAGGTTCAGGAGATGACCCGCAGAGCAAGCGAGGCTCGGTTTCGCCTGCATGACCGTGTGCGCGAAGCGGAAGAGGATGTGCGCAATGCCTGGACGGCGATGACCACCCAGAAATCGGTATTCTCCGCGCTCGAGCGGCAGTCGCAAGTAAGCGACGATCTGCTCCTTTCGTACCGCAGCCAGTTCAATATCGGACGCAGGTCGCTGCTCGATGTCCTTGATGCGCAGAACACCCGCTTCAATACCCAGGTTCGCCGGGAAACAGCGCGGTTCTCCGAGTTGTTTGCCCAATATCAAGTATTGGCGGCAACCAACAATTTCCTGAACGCGCTTAATGTTGCGCCGGGGACGGGGTCTGGCACCGCGGAACGCGAGCGTTTTGATTACGGTCCCTCTGTTCCGGCGGAATTGCAGAGACGTCGCTACCCGGAATAGTGGCAGGCGTTCCGGAGTATCTGAATGGAGGGTTCACAACAACACGCGGAGGTGTCCGAACGCGATCCTCTGATCCTGGCGATTGTCAGGATTGCGATGCATTTCGGCACGCCTGATCCGCGAATATTGTTTGAATCACTCCCGCGCGATGAAACGGGTTTACTGCCGTTTCATCAGGCAAGTGCAGCGCTTGATATCGCCGGCTTCAATCACGATGCCTCGTCTGCCAAGCGGTTGCCGAGACGCCCTGAGGCCTATCCGCTGATTGCGCGGATGAAAGACGGTTCGGTAGCGGCGCTGCTCGAGTTTTCGGCAACCGATGTCCTCGCCTTTGCCGATGGTGCAAGCGAACCCTCGTGGATTTCACTGTCCGAATTCGACAGCGACTTCGCAGGCGAATACATCAGTGTGGTGGCAAACCCCGACGCGCTTCGTGCCAAGGATGCTCCCTGGCACGCGAAGGGTCGCAATCATTGGTTCTGGTCGGAGCTGCGTAAGGAGCGCAAGGCATTTCGGGCCGTGCTGCTGGCCTCGATCCTGGTCAACATGCTGGCGCTTACGCTCCCCCTGTTCTCGATGAACGTGTATGATCGTGTCATCCCGAACCGCGCCGAGTCCTCGCTCTGGATCCTGACTTCGGGTGTCGTTCTTGCGTTCATTCTTGAATTCGCGCTGAGGACCGCGCGAACCAACGTCGTCGACGAAATCGGCCGGAGGCTGGATCTCAAGCTTTCTCAAAAGCTCTTCTCGAGGATTCTGTCGACCCCGATGAGTGGACGCCGGGGCAGCACCGGCGCGCTGGCCGCAAGAGTGGGAGAATATGCTCTGGTCCGCGAATTCTTCGCATCGACCACCGTTGTCCTGATCGTCGACCTTGCCTTTCTGGTCCTGTTCATCGCGGTCATCGCCTACATCGCTGGCTGGCTCGCCATTATTCCGCTGGTCACGCTCACCCTGATGGCGATTGCCGGACTCATCCTGCAGCGCAAGGTGATAGAGGCCGCTCGGGACGTGCAGGCCGATACGGGGCTTCAACAGACGGTTCTTGTCGAAGCGGTGGCCGGAATGGAAACCCTCAAGAGCATTGCGGGAGAGCGTCGCCTGCTCGGCAAATGGCAGTCCCTCGCACGGATCGGAAGCCAGTCGCAGTTGCGGCTGAAACAAATTTCATCGAATGCGATAGCGCTCGCGACGTCATTTCAGCAGATTTCCAGCGTCTCGCTTGTGGTCGGTGGCTATTATCTTTTTGCCGCCGGAAAGATCACGATGGGCGCCATCATTGCCATTGTCATGCTGTCCGCACGATCGCTTGCACCGGCCGGCCAGATCGCATTCCTGCTGACCCGCGGGCGGCAGGCCCGAGAAGCCCTCGCTTCGATCGAAGCGCTGTTCGCCGCAGATGACGAAAGAAAGCAAGGCAGCATCAGCCTGCCGCCGTCCCAACGGGAAGGCTACCGTGTGACACTGGAAGGTGTGTCCTTCGCCTACCCGGGCAGCGAACTTGCCAGTCTCAGCGATATCAATCTCAAGATCGAGCCGGGCGAGCGCATCGCGGTCGTCGGACGGGTGGCCTCCGGCAAGTCCACTCTTGGTCGCCTGATTTGCGGCCTCTACCCGCCGACCGAAGGGGCCATCAGGATCGAAGGCATCGACAGTCGCCAGTTTTACCCGTCCGAACTGCGGCGCAGTTTCCGCTTCGTGGGCCAGGATGCGAATCTTTTCACCGGAAGCATCCGTGACAACGTCGCCCTTGGTGCACCCGGAGCATCGGACGCGGAGATCATCGATGCGCTCGTGAAGACCGGCGCGGACGGATATCTCACCCGCGATGCGGCGGGGTTTGATCGCGAAGTGGGCGAGCAGGGGCGAACCCTGTCCGGTGGCCAGCGAGCGTTTCTGGCACTGTCGCGAGCCTTCATGAGTCCGTTCGAACTGCTCTATCTTGATGAACCGAGCGGCGCGATGGATTCCCATACCGAGGCCTTGCTCGTCGAGAAACTGAGGTCCGCGCTATCGAAAAACCAGACTCTGTTGGTGGCAACGCATCGTCCGGCGATGTTCGATATCTGCGACCGGATCATCGTGTTGAACGAAGGCAGGATCGTTGCGGACGGACCAAAGGTCGACATCCTGAAAAGCCTGCGCACCAAGGTGGATGCATGATGGCGGGATGGTCGAAGGCCGCGCCTTCAGGTGCCCACACAAAGCCGCTCAAGCTTATGGCCGGTGTCGCCATGCTTGTGCTGCTGACGGCCCCCAATTTTCCGTCGCCTTCCAACCCGGCGGGCGCGGCGGATGATGTACTTGCGGCGATGCCAGCCGGATTGGCTGGCGAGTTGGACAAACTCACAGTCCAGCCATCAGCGCTGCTCGATACCGGCATCTCGAGCGCCGAGGAGCGCAATGCCCGCATTCCCTTCGTCAATACTTCCAGCGGAAACGCCAGACCCTTCCATGCCGGCTCGGCAGGCACCGCCACCTACCGGACCGCACTGCACTGCCTGACGGAGGCGATCTATTACGAGGCAGCAAACGAGAGCATGGCTGGCAAGCGAGCGGTGGCGCAGGTCATTCTCAATCGGGTCGCCCACCCGGCATACCCTTCATCAATCTGCGGCGTCGTCTATCAGGGTTGGACCGATCCGGTGTGCCAGTTCAGCTATACATGCGATGGCTCGCTTGCGCGTCGCCCGCTCCAGCATCTCTGGGAGCAATCGGGAGAGGTAGCCAAGGCAGCGCTGCGCGGACACGTGGAGCAAGCCGTTGGCACCGCCACGCACTACCATGCCGATTACGTCTTGCCCTATTGGGCCTACAGGCTGGAGAAAGTGTACGCGGAAGGGCGGCACATCTTCTATCGGTTCCCCGGGCAAGCTGGCCGATCCGTCCGGTTCTCGGCACGATGGAATGCGAAGGAACACTATCCCGTGTTTGACCAGCAGCACCGCAATACCCTCGACGCGGATCGTTCGGACGGGATGAGCGAAGCTTTGCCAGCCCATCTGCAGCGCATTCCGAGCGAGCGCCGTGCGGATAATGATATCGGCGGCCGCATGGATCCGGCGGCGGGCTGGAAGCTTTCCATTCCAGACCCGGTCTCCGCCAGCAAATCGCTGCAATCCGCGCTTGAGCAACAGCACACACAAGCTAGCGCATCGCCAGAAATCACCGCTCCGGGAACGCCATTGCCATGAATTTGATGCAGCGCTTTGAAGCACTGGATCCGAACCGCAAGCTGATTCTCGTATCAACCGCGGCCCTTGCTCTCGCCATCCTGTGGGGCAGCATCGCCGAGGTTGACGAGGTCACGCGCGGAATGGGCAAGGTCATTCCATCCAGTCAGGCTCAACTCGTTCAACCCTCCGAACCCGCGATCGTGGCCGACATCCTTGTGCGCAGCGGTGAACAGGTCAAACAAGGCCAGCTCCTCGTTCGTCTTGACGACAGCATGGCCGCATCAGAGCTCGGCCAGCTTCAGACCGAGAATGAACGGCTCGCGGCGCGGGCGGCGCGTCTCGAAGGCGAGGCGGCCGGATCGATAATGGGCTGCGAACCGGGCTCGGTTTGCGCGGAAGAACAGAAGTTGCAGCGTGCGCGACTTGCTGCGGCACGAAGCCGTGAATCTGCGCTTTCGGCTGCGATTGACCAGCGCCGGCGTGATCTTCGCGAAGCCGAAGCGACTATTGCCTCACTTCAGCAGAGCGCCAGACTTGCGCAGGAGCAGGTCCGGATGCTCGAGCCGCTGGCCGCTCAAGGCATTGTTCCCCAGACCGAACTGCTCACAGCCCAGCGAGAACTGGTCGATGTGCGAGGAAGGCTTGCGGCAGCGCAACAGGCATCCGGACGAGCCTCCGCCGCCATTCGCGAGGCCCAGGCCGAATTCCAGTCGGCGCGCCTCGATTTCCAGCAGCAGGCACTCAATGAACGCAGCGAGGTTGAAACCCGGATTGCGGTCAACGAGGAAAGCATCCGCGGAGCATCTGCCAGACGCAACCGGAACGAACTGCGTTCGCCTGCAACAGGGATCGTCAACAACCTCCAGATCACGACCAAGGGTGGTTTCGTGAACGCGGGCGAAACGATCATGCAGATTGTCCCCGTGGGCGACCGCCTGCTGGTCGAAGCGAGGGTAAGTCCGCGCGACATCGGCTTCGTATCCGTGAGCGACCCTGCCAATGTGAAGGTCACGGCCTATGACTTCTCCACATATGGTGGTCTGACCGGCAAAGTCGTCGAAGTCTCAGCAGA
This sequence comes from Erythrobacter dokdonensis DSW-74, assembly GCF_001677335.1. Classification (GTDB taxonomy): domain Bacteria; phylum Pseudomonadota; class Alphaproteobacteria; order Sphingomonadales; family Sphingomonadaceae; genus Erythrobacter; species Erythrobacter dokdonensis. The sequence continues at coordinate 42,332 of NZ_LZYB01000007.1, read as the reverse complement.
CAGTATTTATGACGAGGTAGAGCGCGAAAGCTACTATCGCGTCATAGTAGAGACGGACCGGAGCTTCGTCGAAAAGAACGGCCAGAAATTTTCGATCGTTCCCGGCATGATGACCGAGGTCGAAATCATAACCGGCTCGAAAAGCATTCTATCTTATCTGATGAAACCCGTATCGAGAGCATTCGATACCGCACTGTCGGAAAAATAGGCAACGCGTCTGTTTTCCAAGGTCTGCGCGTTCTCGACCTTTGCGGTATAGCCATGAAGCCAGGCCGACTGCTGATTGAAGCTCATTCTCGCCGAGTATTCATATGACATATCGGCCGGAAGGACCTGATCAAAGTCGCTGTCGAGCAGGTAATGGGATCCTTCCAGACGCACGATCAGCACCGCATGGTCGCGCCGGCGTATCTTGTCCCAGACAAGGGTGAGAAAGATCGAGTCGGGATCGATCCCCGAATCCACGAGAATCTGATACTTGAGGATCGCGAAATCCTCACAATCACCCTTCAACAGACGAAGCGTTTCGGAGGCGGTCGCCCAGTAGTCTGCTTGGCCGTAGAGGGTCTTGTCTTCAACGAAGGCAATCTTGCGATTGACCCAGGCATTGACCCTCTCGAGATGCTCAAGGGCCGAACCTTGCGCCTGCTTCGCGACGTAACCGGCAAACGGCGCATCAAGGTTCCTGCTCGAAACGCGGCGCCATGCGCGATCAAGAGGCGTAATGCCGATAGACACCCGAGTGCTGCCCAGGAAGGCGTCCGATCCGACAGTGCTGGCCGGGCGCGGTTCTTCATCTTGGGGGACACTCACCGGGGCCAGAGTCCCCCATGGACAGAGGAATATCTGCGGGTTTCCGGCGAGTTGCACCTGTTCATCAGCCCGTGATACGCCGCCTTCGGTGTCACTTGTCTGCTGCGCGCTGATAAGATCGAGAGCACTGGGCCGCCCACCAAGTATGGCCGAACCCTTGCTTGCCTCAAATCCCGCGGATCCTGCGGGAGTTTTTGGCGCAATCTCGCTTGTGCATCCGATCACGGCCCCGAACGCTGCCGAGGGCACATAGGCATGCGCCGGAGCCGGTCCTGCCCCGATCAAGGCCATGCCGGCCGTAGCCCACAGGAATGGGCGCAAAGAGAAGCGACATGTACGCACCCGAGTGCAGTAAGCACCAAGGGGCCACCACTAAGTTATGGACTGTGGTTAATGCGAAAATAACCAAATTTAATGCGCATTCATGACGCTGAATTTAAATATAAAATTGGAACCTCAAAAAACATATCGAAATATCTTCACTGCTAAGATCTAATTTCAACATTGTCCAATTTCGGCAGCTCTTAAGTATCGCCGCTAAATAGAATTTTTCGTTGAGATATTTATGCTCTCCTCATAGCGAAGGGCCGCACCCGCCTTTGAATTCGGCAGTGATGACATGACGTTAGGCGGTAGCCCCCATTGCAGGCAGGGCGGGTGCGATGCAGCAGTCCGCCGGCAACAACGACCGTCAGCCCGACCACTGCATGGGCATGGTTCGAAGAGTTTGGAACTCTTTTGCCGACGGGCACAAACGTGCCGATCCGGGGCTTTCACCGGGAGCAGAAAACGGACCGGTTTCAATCCGGCCTGATGACAGCCTCGACAGGCGGTCGTTTCCCAATGATCTTTTCGGGCTTGTGTTTCCGCGCCATCGCATTCGTCCATTACGGCCGTTCCTGGAACAGAAATTGGCCCTCCTAGAAGGGAGCGGATCACAAGCGTAGCCACAAACCCCTTGATCCACAGGGTTTTTTATAGCGTTTCCAGACTATGTTGGGAGGGCGGGGCTGGAGCGGGTGAAGGGAATCGAACCCTCGTCGTAAGCTTGGGAAGCTTCTGCTCTACCATTGAGCTACACCCGCAGTCCCGAAATGCCTCGGCGCGGCGCAGGGCGCTTGCCATGATTGGCGCGGGCGCGTCAACTGCTTCCTTGTGTCGTCAGCGCAAGGCAAAATCCGCCCAGACCGGCAGGTGGTCGGACGCTGTCGCGGCCAGCGCGCTATTATAAACACCGCAGGCTTTCAGCGACAGACGATCGCAATGCATGATCCGGTCAAGCCGGCCAATCGGGCGCTGGCTGTGGAAGCTGGGCCCGCAATCGAGAATGGTGAAGTGCCGTCCGAATTCGCGGAAGCATCCCGCCTGACCGCGCCATTCGTTGAGATCGCCCATCAGCACGGTCGGGCGCTCGGCCAATGCGCCTTCGGCCAATTCGGCAATCGCGCGGGCCTGACGTGCGCGCCACAGTCCCGACAGGTCGAGATGCATGCCGAACACGGTCAGCGGGCCGGCGCGTGTCTCAAGCGTCGCAGTCACCACACCGCGCGGCTCAAGGTAGGGAATGTGGATGATGTCGTGATGCGTCACGGCAATGTCCTTCTTCACAAGGATTGCATTGCCATGCCAGCCCATTGAATCGTGCTGCACGTCGAGCGGTACGGGGACGTAGTCGGTATGGTTCTCAACCAGCACCTGCGGCAGGGCCCTGCTGCGTATGCCGAACCGGCGGTCGGCTTCCTGCAGGGCGACGATATCGGCGTCGACGTCCTGCAACACCTTGAGGATCCGCAGCGGATTACGCACCCGGTCCGTGCCGATGGCCTTGCGGATATTGTAGCTTGCTACCCTGACCGTAGCCGCAGACTTGCCTCGCTTTGCATGGTTCACGTTGGCAGTACTCGCATTCTTCCGCAGCAACGATTTTGCGGCACTGCAAAGGTGGGTCAAACCTCCCGAATGCGCAAGAGCACCGGGAACGTCGAGGGAGTCGCCTTTTGCGAAGCGATAAGCCATGCTGCGCGCGCGGACCAACGAGCAGGAAGGGCAAGACAGGCGGGCTGTGTTCAAGACCGCGATGATCTGGAGCCTGTTGGGGCTGGCAGCCTATGCCGTGCTGCGGACGGTGTTCCGCTTGCCGCACCGGAAATCTGACTCCGCTCCCGGGCAAAGGCCCGTGCCGCCCAGCACGCTATCACGCATTTTCGTCCATCTCGCCGAAGATGCCGAAAGAGGCTCGGCGATCTATCCGTTGCTCGAGGGCAAGAGCGCTTTTGCAGCGCGGATGATGCTGATCGACCTCGCAGAGCACGCGATTGATGTACAATATTACATCTGGCGCGACGATCTGACCGGGCTGCTGCTGCTCGAACGGCTGCGCGCAGCGGCCGAACGCGGCGTGCGGGTAAGACTGCTGCTCGACGACAATGGCGTGGCCGGGCTCGACCCGATCCTCGCTGAACTCGACGCGCATCCCGATATCGCCGTAAGGCTTTACAACCCCTTCGTCATCCGCCGCCCGCGGCTGCTCAACTACCTGTTCGATTTCCTGCGGCTCAACCGGAGGATGCACAACAAGTCGATCACCTATGACGGGGCGCTCACCATCACCGGAGGACGCAATATTGGTGACGAATATTTCGACACGGGCGACAATCCGCTGTTCGTCGATCTGGACGTGATCGCAGCTGGTCAGGCAGCCCGGGCGGTGGCAGGTGCCTTCGAATTATACTGGAATTCGCGCTCCGCCTATCGGCTGGGCACAGTGGTACCGCTAGCGGTTGGCAAGGCCGGTGCGCTGGAGACGGCGCTGGCCGAAAAGCGCCGCAGCGCTCAGTTCCACCGCTTTTCCGAGGCGATGGCGAGTGATCCGATCACGCGCGATCTGGTGGAGCGCCGGCTCACGCTTGAACCGGCGCGTGCATTGCTGGTCTGCGATGCTCCCGACAAGACGCTTGGCAGCGTTTTGTCAGGCGATCTGCTGGTCGGGCAACTCAAGGAACTGCTCGACGAAGTCGAACACCGGCTCGATCTGGTCTCGCCCTATTTCGTGCCCGGCAAGCAGGGCGTGGCCGAATTCCTCCGGCTGGCCCGGCGCGGGGCCAAGGTACGGGTGCTGACCAATTCGCTTGAGGCAAACGATGTCGCGCTGGTCCATGCAGGCTATCGCAAATATCGCCGTCGTCTGCTGAAAGGCGGCGTCGAGCTGCTTGAACTGAAGGCCGGATCCGCGCCGCCGAGCCGCGGGGGACAAGGTCCGGGCATCGGCTCGAGCGGATCGAGCCTGCATGCCAAGACCTTCAGCGCCGATGGACGACTGATCTTCATCGGCTCGTTCAACTTCGATCCGCGCTCGGTCTGGCTCAACACCGAAATGGGGCTGGTGATCGAAAGCGAAGGGCTCGCGGGCCGGATGCACACCACCATGGAGAACCAACTCGCGGACCGCGCTTACCGGGTCAGCCTCGATGCGCGCGGGCGGATGCAGTGGGAGGACCGCGAGACCGGCGAGGTTTTCCGCAGCGACCCCCACAGCGGCATCATCAAGCGCGCGGCGATCTTCGCGCTGGGGCTGCTGCCGATCGAATGGCTGCTGTGACCCGACGCGAGGTCAGGCCGGATTCTCGCCGTCGAGCGTATCGCCGCCGACGGCAGTGAACAGGTCGACATGGGCCTGCGCGAGATCGGCATTGCCGTCGATCAGCGCCTCCCGGCTCGAGATAAGCTGGCGCTGTACATCGAGCACGTCGAACAGCGATGCAAGGCCTTCGCGGTAGAGCGCATTGGACTGTTCGAACGCGGCCTCGCTTTCGGTCACCGCATTGCGGAACTCGTTAGTGCGGTCGGCGGCGGCACTGATCGCCGTCAATGCTGTCTGACCTCGGCCAGCACGCCGAGCAGCGCCTGGCGGTAATCGGCGAGCGCGGCGGCAAGGTTGCTTTCGGCCGCGCGCACTTCCGCGCGGCGGCGCCCACCATCGACCAGCGGCACGCCGAGCACGGCGGAAAGGCTGGCTACGGCTTGCGAGAACAGGCCGTCGGCGCTCCCGTCACCCAGCGTGAGAAAGCCCGGCAGTGCAAGCGCGGGCAGCAGGTCCGCGCGCTCAATCCCGACCGTGGCGGCGGCCCGAGCGATATCCGCCTCGGCCAGTAGCAGATCGGGCCGGCGGCGCAGCAAGTCGGCGGGAACACCGATGTCCGGACCGCTTCCATAGGCCGGCACCTGCGCGTCTGCGGCAGCTCCGGGCACGCCAGATGGCGTCTCGCCCACAAGCACCGCCAGCGCATTGGCCGCCCGTGCGCGGGCCAGTAGCAGCAAGCCGCGCTGGGCCTCGGTGCGGGCAACATCGGCACGGGCGCGGCGCACATCGAGGTTGGAAGACAGCCCCGCCTCTGACCGCAGCGTGACGATACGCAGTGTCTGGCGTTGCAGATCGCTTGATTCCTCGAGCAGCCGAAGCCGCGCTGCGGTGCGCTTCAATTCGATGTACTGGCTCGCGACCGCCGCAGCGATAAGACGCCGCCGATCCGCCACGAGGTGCTCGGCACCCTCGGCTGAGGCGATAGCGGCGGCACGCTCGGCGGCAAGGCGCCCGTTTATGTCGATCCGCCATACCCCGCCAAGACTGGCTCCCGCCCGTTCAGCTCCGCTCCCGCGATCATCGACCGAGACGTCGCCCGAAAGCTCACCATCGATGGTGGGAAGGAAATCGGATTGCTCGGCCACCACAATCGCGCGCGCTGCCGCAAGCCGCTGGCGCGCCGCTTCGAGCGATGGATTGCGGGCGAGCGCCGCGCTCACCAGCCGGTCAAGCTCGGGGTCGGCAAAGCCGTGCCACCATGCTTCCTCCAGCCCCGCCTCGGGCCGTGCTCCGGCGAAATAGCCGGGCGCAAGCGAGACGCCTGCCGCCGGGTCGACCGAAGGAATGCGCGGGGTCGCGCAGCCCGCCAAGAGGGCGACGAGCGTGACAAGCAGAAGCATACGCTGCCTCATGCCGGCGCTCCCGCCGCTTCGCTGTCCTCATCGGCGCGAAGCTCGCGTTCGAGCCGGGCCAGATCGACGCTGCGCGGCTTCGCCAACGTTGCGATCAGTGCATAGAGTGCGGGGACGAGGAACAAGGTGAAGACCGCCGCGATGCCCAACCCGCCGAAGATTACCCAGCCGATCGCCTGCCGCGCTTCGGCCCCTGCCCCGCTCGCGATGACCAGCGGCACCGCACCCGCGACGGTCGATATCAGGGTCATCGCGATCGGACGCAGACGCAGGGTCGCCGCCTCGCGGATTGCGGTCGCGACATCCGCGCCCTCCTCGCGTCTCTGGTCGGCGAACTCGACCAGCAGGATGCCGTTCTTGGCCATCAGCCCGATCAGCATGACGAGGCCGATCTGCGAATAGATGTTGAGCGAGGTTCCCGAGACCAGCATCGCGAAAAGCGCAGCAGCCAGCGCGAAGGGAATCGAGACGAGGATCACGAAGGGGCTGGCGAGGCTTTCGAACTGGGCGACCAGGACCAGGAACACGATCAGGATCGCAAAGCCATAGGTCAGCAGCAATTCGCGCGAGCTTTCCTCAAGCTGCTGCGCCTCCCCCTGCAGGATCGGCTCGATCCCTTCGGCCAGCGCCTCTTCCGACAAGCGCTCAATCTCGGCAATAGCCTCGGCCAGAGGCACGCCCGGAGCAATCGCCGCCTGGACCTCGATCGCGCGGCGCTGCTCGGTGCGGTCGAGTTCTGCGGCGACGCCCTGCTCGGAAAAGCGCGTAACCGCCGATACCGGCACCAGCCCGCTTTCGCTTGAACGGACATAGAGATTGCCGAGATCGGCTGGGCGCGAGATTGCCGAGGTCTCCGAAGTCAGCAGGATCGGGACGGCCTGATCATCGACATTGAGATCGACGACCTGAATACCATTGACCATCGCCTGAAGCGTCAGCGCGAGATCATCAAGCGCCACACCGAGATCGGCGGCGCGGGCGCGGTCAATGGTGATGGACAGTTGCGGCTGGGTCGGCTGATAGGAAATATCGGGGTCGGACAGGATCGCGGAAGTCTCGATCGCATCGGCCAGTGTGCGGGCCGATCGGTAGATGCCTTCATAATCATTGCCGGTCAGCGCGACCTGGATGCCGCCTTGCCCGCCTCCGCCTCCCCGTCCGAGGGTCGAGCGTCCGCGAGCCGAGGCGCGCGAGCCGGGAATGGCGTCCAGCGGCTGCTCCAGCGCGGCAACGATATCGCTCTGGCTGCGCGCGCGGCTGTCCCAGTCGGCCAGCGTTGCCGTGACGACGACCAGATTGGGGTCATACCGGCCGACAATCGAGAGGGTGGATTCGATTTCGCCGCTGTCCTGAAGAGGCGCGAGCACCGCCTCGATCTCGTCAAGTTCGCGGTCCATGAAAGCGAGGCCCGTCCCGTCCGGCCCGCGCGCCCAGACAAAGATCGTCGCGCGGTCCTCCTCGGGCACCAGTTCCTCGTCCAGCTGAGTATAGGCCAGCCCGGCCGCCACCAGCGCCAGAAACGAAAGCGCGACCACCCGCCAGGGATGCGCGATGCAGGCGGCAACGAGGATGTCGTAGCGCTGCGCAAACCGGGTAGCGATGCCTTGCAGGCGCGGGTCGGGATCTGCATTTTCGCCTGCAAGATCGATCTTCGCAGCAAGCGCCGGCACAAGGCTTACCGCAACGAAAGTCGACAGGATCACCGCAATTGCCAGCACGAAACCGAATTCGCGGAACAGCCGGCCGGTTTCGGACGGCAGGAAGCTGATCGGCACGAATACCGAAACCAGCACCGCGGTGGTCGCGATGACCGCGAAATAGACCTGCCGCGTGCCAAGCACTGCTGCAGCCTTCTTGCCGAGACCCTGTTCCTTCTGCAATCGCTGGGCGTTCTCCAGCACGACGATCGCATCGTCGACGACAAGGCCCGTCGCCAGCACCAGCGCTAACAGGGTCAGCAGGTTGATGGAGAAGCCCAGCGCCCAGATCCCCGCAACCACCCCTATCAGCGCCACGGGAATAGCGGTGCTAGGGATCAGCGTCGGTTTCAGGTGGCCGAAGAACAGGAAGATCACCACCATCACGACCAGCACGGTGATGACCAGCGTCACCGCCACTTCGCGCACCGAAACGCGGATGAATTCGGCGTCGTCGGAGATCACCCTGATCGAAATGTCGTCGAACCGCGCGTCGAGCCGTTCGGCTGCAGCGCGGGTCGCATCGGAGATCGCGATGGTGTTGGAATTGGCCTGCCGGATGACGCCCAGCCCGATCACCGGTTCACCGTCGAGCCGGACATAGCTGGTAGCATCGGCGGGGGCGAAATAGGCCTCGGCAACGTCGCCGACGGTTACCTCGCCCTGCACCACCACTTCGGCGATGCGCGCAGGGTCGGCTGCGGTCGCCTCGGCCCGCACCAGCAGTTCCTGTGCGTCCGACCGGAACGAGCCGACCGGCGTATCGAACGGCGCCTGCCTGAGCGCGGCGGCGACATCGCTCATTGTCAGTCCGAAGCGCGCCAGCCGGATCGGATCGACCGCAACGCGCAATTGCGTTGGCCGCGCGCCGAAAGTCTCGATGCTGGCCACGCCCTCTGCCGCGAGCAGTTCGGGAATGATGTCATTCTCGACGATCTGGCTGAGTTCGGCGACATCGTAGCGCGGGCTGGCAACCGCCAGCGTCATGATCGCCTCGGCATCCTGATCGGCCTTGACCACCTGCACCTGTTCGACCCGTTCGGGCAGGTCGCGCGTTACACGGCTCACCGCCTCGCGCAGATCGGAGGCAGCGGTGTCGAGATCGGTGCCGGGGTTGAATTCGACACGGATGCGGCTGTTGTTCTCTTCGGAGGAAGAGCGGATATTGCGCACGCCGTTGACCCGCGCAGCCGCGTTCTCGAGCCGCGAGGTCACTTCGGCATCCATCGTCTCGGGCGCGCCGCCGGGCAGAACCGCGGTGACGGTAACGATCGGGCGGTCGACATTGGGAAGTTCGCGCACTTCCGTGCCGAGCAGTGCTGCGGCGCCCGCGATCACGATCAGCAGGTTGAGCACGATGACCAGCAACGGCCGCTTGACCGCCAGCAAGGGAAGATCGTTGCGGGAACTCACGAGGGCGCGACCTCGACCTTGGCCGCCTCGCGCACGGGCGGCTTGACCAGTGTGACGCCTTGCCCTTCGCGCAGCTTCTGCACGCCCTTGACGATGATCGGGGTGCCTTTGACAATTTTCGCCTCCAGCAATGCGAGCCCCTCGCGGCGGGCGGCGATGGTGACCGGCACGCGCACCGCCTTGCCCTCGCGAACGACAAAGACCGAAGAACCGTCGCCGGTCCACATCACCGCTGCCTCCGGCACCGCCGGACGCAGCTGGCCGCTATCGGCAAATCGCACGGAAAAGCTCATGCCGGGGCGGAAGGCATCGCCTGAATTGTCGATCGTGGCGCGCGCACGGTAGCTACGCTGTTCCTGCTCGATGGTGCTGTCGACCGCCTGGATTGTTGTGGCGATGGTGCGGTCGGGATCGGCAAAGGGCACGACCTCGATGCTCTGGCCCGGGCGCAGGCGCCGGAACACCGCCTCGGGTGCATTGAAGTCGATATAGAGCCGGGCGCGCTGGTCGATCTGCGCGACCAACGTCGTCGGCGTGACCCGGTCGCCAGGATCAAGCTCGGAAAAGCTGACATGGCCAGCAAAAGGCGCGCGGATGGTGCGTTCGGACAGCGCCAATGCGGCCTGGTCGCGCTCGATCCGGGCGGCAGCAAGCGCGGTCTCGCCCGCCTCGATCTGGCTGTCGGAGAGCGCGCCGGTATCTTCGATCCGGCGATAGCGTCCCAGCAATTGCTCAGCTTCGGCCACCCGCACCTCTGCGAGTTTCAGCGCCAGCTGCTCGGCCCGGGCATCAAGCTCCACCAGAACGGCGCCCTGCGGCACAAAGGCACCGGGAGAAAAGCGCACCGCCGCGATCCGCCCCGAAACCTCCGGAAAGATCTGCGCCGAGCGTACGGCCCGCGCCGTGCCGACCGCCTCGACCACGTCTTCATCGGCAAGCATACGGACCGGCTCGGCCACGACCGCGACGGTACGCTCGCCGCCACGCTGTTCGTCGGCAGAGCAGGCGGCAAGCAGCAAGACGGCCGCCAGAGAAAGGAAAAATCGCATCGGAAAAGGGCTGTTTCGCAGATTTGCAGGTTTGTCCAATCAATCCTGTGCCGGCCTTCGGGTTCCGGCGCAGACACGAAAAGGGCGCCGGGCATGAAGCTACCGGCGCCCTGTCGTTCCTTTGGACCGCTTACTTCACGTCGAAGCGGTCAAGCATCATCACCTTGTTCCAGGCCTTGGCGAAGTCGGCCACGAACTTTTCCTCGCCGCCCTTGACCGCATAGACCTCGGCCACGGCACGCAGTTCGGAGTTCGATCCGAACACCAGATCGACCTCGGTCGCCGTCCACTTGAGCGCGCCGGTCTTGCGATCGCGCCCCTCATACAGCCCCTCGGTCTCGGCTGGTTTCCATGCATTGGCCATGTCGAGCAGGTTGACGAAGAAGTCATTGCTCAGCGTGCCCGGCGTGTCGGTGAACACCCCGTGCCTGGCCCCGCCGGTATTGGCATCGAGCATCCGCATGCCTGCCACCAGCACGGTCATTTCCGGCACGGTAAGGGTCAGGGTATCGGCCTGGTCGATCAGCATTTCCGAGGGCGAGCGGCGGGCGCGTTCGCTGTAGAAATTGCGGAAACCGTCTGCGGCAGGGCGAAGCAGTTCGAAGCTCTCCGCATCGGTGTGTGCATCGGTCGCATCGACCCGGCCCGGAGTGAAGGGTACGGTGACGGAGTGACCGGCCGCCCTGGCCGCATCCTCTACGGCGACCACACCGCCGAGCACCACGAGATCGGCGATCGAGACCTTTCTGGAGCCCGACTTCGCATTGAACTGCGCCTGCACGCCTTCGAGTGCCTTCACCACTCTGGCGATCACCTCGGGGTCGTTCACGCCCCAGTCCTTTTGCGGCGCGAGGCGGATCCGCGCGCCATTGGCGCCGCCGCGCATATCGGTATCGCGGAAGGTGACCGCCGAGGCCCAGGCCGTGCGCACCAGTTCCGAACGGGAAAGACCGGTCTTGCGGATGCTGTCCTTGAGCGCCGCCACATCAGCCGCAGCAATCATGGCGTAATCCGCCTTGGGCAGCGGGTCCTGCCAGATCAGGTCCTCGGCCGGCACCTCGGCACCGACATAACGCGCCTTGGGGCCCATGTCGCGGTGAGTCAGCTTGAACCACGCGCGGGCAAAGGCCTCGTCCATTGCCGCAGGATCCTTCACCCACTTGCTCGTGATCGCGCCATAGGCAGGATCATAGCGCAGCGCGAGATCGGTGGTGAGCATCACGGGTGCGTGGAACTTGTCGGGGTCATGGGCATCGGGAACGATCTTGAGATCATCGGCATTGACCGGCTCCCATTGCTTGGCCCCTGCCGGGCTGGTGGTGAGCTTCCACTCGAAGGCATACATGTTGTCGAGATAATTGCTGCTCCACTGGACCGGCGTGACGGTCCAGGCGCCTTCAAGCCCGCTGGTCACCGCATCCGGCCCGGCGCCGGTACCGCAGCTGTTCTTCCAGCCCAGACCCTGCGCCTCGACGCCTTCGGCAGCCGGTTCCTTGCCGACGCAATCGGCCGCCTTGTGCGCGCCGTGCATCTTGCCGAGTGTGTGCCCACCGATGATCAAGGCGGCGGTTTCCTCGTCATTCATGCCCATCCGCGCGAAGGTGGTTCGGATCGCCTTGGCCGCGGCGAGAATGTCGGGATTGCCTTCCGGCCCTTCGGGATTGACGTAGATGAGGCCCATTTCGGACGCGGCAAGCGGGTTTTCGAGGTCACCTTCCTCGCTCTGGCGCTCGGAGGTGAGGAACTTGGTTTCAGGCCCCCAATAGACCAGCTCGGGCTCCCATGCGTCGGCACGGCCACCGGCAAAACCATAGGTCTTGAAGCCCGCGTTCTCGAGCGCAACATTGCCCGACAGGATGATGAGATCGGACCAGGACAGCGCGGCCCCGTACTTCTGCTTGACCGGCCACAGCACGCGGCGGGCCTTGTCGAGATTGCCGTTGTCAGGCCAGGAGTTGAGCGGCTCGAAACGGATCTGCCCGCCGTCCGAACCGCCGCGCCCGTCGCCCGAGCGATAGGTGCCGGCCGAGTGCCAGGCGAGGCGAATGAACAATCCGGCGTAATTGCCGTAATCAGCAGGCCACCAGTCCTGCGAATCCGTCAGCGCCGCATCGATATCGGCCTTGACCGCCTTAAGGTCGAGTTTGGCGAATTCGGCGGCGTAGTCGAAGGCTTCGCCATTGGGATCGGGATCATATTCGTTCTGGCGCAAGCGCGAGAGGTCGACCACATTCGGCCACCAGTCCTGCACCGAACGCGGGGCAGGCTGGCCTTGCGGCATGCCCACGCGGCCCATGCCCGGTTCGTTGAACCCCGGAGGAGTGGCGGAAGCGGGGATGGCGAGGAGGAGGCTCGAAGACAGGAGCAGCAGCCCCTTCATTTTGTGCGACATGATTTAGTCCCTGTTTGGTTGGCGAGTATCTTGCACCGGAATTGCGGGCAGGCGCGCTTCGGGTATATCCCGATAGGCTGCCACGTTCCTGACAGCGCCGTGACTAGGTGCATCGACGGGACAGGAAAAACGGGTTGTCCCGATAACAGTAATCCGAATTTTTCGATGATCGTTCGCACGGCTTGCCGCACCGGCGCGGGCGCGGCATGGTCGGCGAGGAACGGGCAACAGGGGCTATCGCATCAATGAGGCAGGCAAACACCGGCGCGGCAATTCTGGCGGGGCTGGCATTGGCAAGCGTGCCGGCGAGCGCGCACGACAGCGCGCCGATCGCGATGAGCGAAACCGAACAACCCGCCCCCGCGCTACCGCCGATACTCCCGCCGCGCGAGCGTGCAGCGCTTGAAAACCGCATCCTGGCCGAGCGGCTCGAAACGCTGATCCCGCAGATCATGCGTGCGGAAGGCATCGACTTGTGGCTGTTGGTGGCGCGCGAATATTTCGAGGAGCCGGTGGTCGCCACCATGCTCGATGCCGAGAACATGCATGCGCGCCGCCGCACGATCCTGATCTTCCATGATCCGGGCGAGGGAAAGCCTGTCGAACGCCTTACGGTGAGCCGATACGGCCTTGGCGGGCTGTTTGCCCCATCATGGAACCCGAACGAACAGCCCGACCAGTGGCAGGCGGTGGCGGAGATCATCGCTACACGCGATCCTGCGAAAATCGCGATCAACACCAGCGATCTCTACCAGTTCGCAGACGGCATGACGCTGAGCCAGCATGACCGCTTCATGTCGGCCCTGCCTGCCGAGCTGCACCACAGAGTTGTCAGCGGCGAGGGGCTGGCGATCCGCTGGCTGGAGACTCGCACCCCGTCGGAAATGGAGCTCTACCCCGGCATCGTTCGCATCGCCCATGCCGTGATTGGCGAGGCCTTCTCGCGCAAGGTCATCACCCCCGGCGTCACCACCGCGAGCCAAGTGCAATGGTGGTATCGCGACCGCCTGCTGCAATTGGGGCTCGACCCGTGGTTCCACCCCTCGGTCGCGATCCAGCGGCAGGGCACCGAAGGAATGCTGGAGGGTGACGTGGTGATCCGCCCCGGCGACCTGTTGTGGACGGATTTCGGTATCACCTACCTGCGCCTCAACACCGACACGCAGCATCTCGCCTATGTTCTCAGATCCGGCGAGACCGAGGCCCCGGCGGGCCTGCGCGTGGGGCTCGCCAATTCGAACAGGGTGCAGGATTTCCTGACCCGCGCCTTCAAGGTGGGCCGCTCCGGCAACGAGACGCTCGCGATTGCCCGCGCGGACGCCATCGCGGCGGGGCTCGACCCGTCGATCTACACCCACCCGATCGGCCACCACGGCCATGGCGCGGGGCCGGCCATCGGCTTCTGGGACAACCAGAAGGCCGATCCGCGCGGAGAGGGGCCGATCCGGGCGAATACGGCATGGTCGATCGAGCTCACGTCCTATGCCGCAGTGCCCGAATGGGGCGGCCAGAGGGTCGATTTCCGTACCGAGGAGGACGCCTTCTTCGACGGGACAAGCGTGCGCTACATCGATGGGCGCCAGACCGAGATCACGCTGATCCCTTCGGATTAACGGCTCGACGAACCGATGCCCTTGGCGCGGGTTTGCACCCGGTACACGTCGGTCAGCGCGGTAATGTAGAGGTCCGACAGGTCCGCCCCGCCCCAGGCGAGGTTGGTCGCGCGCTTGGGCGTTGCAAGCCGTGCCAGAACCGTGCCGCTTTCCGGATCGACGACGCACAGCCCGCCGGGGCAGGTGAACCAGACGCGCCCTTCGGTATCTACTCTGACACCATCAACCCGCCCCGCCTTGCTGTCATCGGTCACATCCGCGACCAGTCGTTTGCCCGAGGCCGTGCCATCCGCTGCAAGATCATAGGCCCACAAGGTCTGGGTGGCGGTATCGCCGACATAGAGCACTGTCTCGTCAGGCGAGAGCGCAAGGCCGTTGGGACGCGACAGCGTATCGTCGATCAGCACCATGCGGCCCGTCCCCTCGTCGAGCGCGAACACGCCGGAGAAACCCAGTTCGCCTGTCCGCTGACCGAGGCCATAGGGGGGATCGGTGAACAGGATCATCCCGTCGCTGCGCACAACGACATCATTGGGGCTGTTGAGCCGCTTGCCCTCGTAGCGCGCGGAAATGGTCTGCCGCCCGCTCTCGGCCGTCCAGCGGGTAATCTCGCCGCTGCCGTGTTCGGCATTGAGCAGCCGACCCTGAAGATCGAACGTGTGGCCGTTGGCATTGTCGCTCGGCGTGTAGAGCACCTGCGCCGCCCCCTCCCCCGGCGTGTAGACATAGACCGTGTCGCCCGGAATATCGCTGAAGATCAGTCGCGACCCGTCCCACGCCGGGCCTTCGGTGAAGGTGTAGCCGGTGGCCGCAAGCTCGAGGCTGCCCTCGACGAACAAGCCATCACCCGGCGCAGCTTCATCAGCCAGCGCGGTGCCTGCCGCCATTGCCGCGGCAATCCCGGCGATCATGGTCAAGGCTCTGCCCATCGCGCGTTACTCCTTGTGTCGTCCTGCACACAGACTGCCCTGCTCCGTTCGCCCGCGCCAGCACTTTTGAGGAGAGGTGCAAGGCTTGCGAAACCCTGGCGCGAGGGCCAAAGGGAGGGCCAGACAGGAGACCCCCAAATGCGTCAGATCGACCACTTCATCGTCGGCGAGACCCCCGCCCCCACCCGCAAGCATTCCATCTGGAACCCGTCCACCGGCGAGGTGCAGGGCGAAGTTGCCCTCGGCGATGCCGCGCTGCTGGCCCGCGCGGTAGAGACCGCCAAGCGCGTCCAGCCCGGCTGGGCCGCCACCAACCCCCAGCGCCGCGCGCGGGTGATGTTCGCCTTCAAGCAGCTGGTCGAGGCGAACATGCAGTCGCTCGCAGAGATGCTTTCGAGCGAACACGGCAAGACCGTGCCCGACGCCAGGGGCGATGTGCAGCGCGGGCTGGAAGTGATCGAGTACGCCTGCGGCATCCCGCAGATCATGAAGGGCGAATATACCCACGGCGCGGGGCCGGGTATCGACGTCTATTCGATGCGCCAGCCGCTCGGCATCGGCGCTGGCATCACCCCGTTCAACTTCCCGGCGATGATTCCGATGTGGATGTTCGGCATGGCGTGTGCTGCGGGTAATGCCTTTATCCTCAAGCCGAGCGAGCGTGACCCGTCGGTGCCGGTGCGCCTCGCCGAACTGTTCCTCGAAGCGGGCGCGCCCGAAGGCCTGTTGCAGGTCGTCCACGGCGACAAGGAGATGGTCGATGCGATCATCGACCACCCCGATATCGCCGCGATCAGCTTCGTCGGAAGCTCCGACATCGCGCAGTATATCTACGCGCGAGGGAGCGCCAACAACAAGCGCG
Organism: Erythrobacter dokdonensis DSW-74; assembly: GCF_001677335.1. GTDB lineage: Bacteria > Pseudomonadota > Alphaproteobacteria > Sphingomonadales > Sphingomonadaceae > Erythrobacter > Erythrobacter dokdonensis. The sequence continues at coordinate 26,572 of NZ_LZYB01000007.1, read as the reverse complement.
TGCAGGCCTTCGGCGGCGCGAAGAACCACGGGATCGTGCTGCCCGATGCCGACCTCGACCAGGTCGTGACAGACCTGACCGGCGCGGCCTTCGGCTCGGCGGGCGAGCGCTGCATGGCGTTGCCGGTGGTGGTGCCGGTGGGCGAGGAGACGGCCGAGCGGCTCAAGGAAAAGCTCCTGAAGTCGATCGCCGGATTGCGCATCGGCGTCTCCAACGATCCCGATGCGGATTACGGACCGGTCGTTACGCCCGAGCACAAGGCGCGCATCGAACAGTGGATTACCACCGCTGAACAGGAAGGCGCGGAGATTGTCGTCGACGGGCGCGGCTTTACCCTTCAGGGCCACGAGAAGGGCTTCTTTGTCGGCCCGACCCTGATCGACCACGTCACCCCGCAGATGAAGTCCTATCAGGAGGAAATCTTCGGCCCGGTGCTCCAGATAGTGCGCGCGGCGGACTTCGAGGAAGCGGTGCGCCTGCCGTCCGAACACCAGTATGGCAACGGCGTCGCGATCTTCACCCGCAACGGCCACGCTGCACGCGAATTCGCTGCACGCGTGAACGTCGGCATGGTCGGCATCAACGTGCCGATTCCGGTCCCGGTCGCCTATCATTCCTTCGGCGGGTGGAAGCGCTCGGGCTTCGGCGATATCGACCAGTATGGCGTGGAAGGCCTGAGATTCTGGACCAAGAACAAGAAGATCACCCAGCGCTGGCCCGATGGGGGCGGCGATGGGTCAAACGCCTTCGTCATCCCGACCATGGGGTGACGAGCGGCGGCGGCACGAGGGGCTTGCGGGAGCGGCCCGTTCGGAGCAATAATGCGGTAATGCGAGGAGGGAGGATATCTCGTGAAACCGATCAAGCTCGCTCTCGCAGCCGCAGTCTTGGCGCTGTCGCTTTCGGCCTGCTCCACCACCGGGCGGATCGTCACCGATTTCGACCGCGAGCAGAATTTTGCCGCCTACCAGACCTTCGCCTGGGCCGATGAAAGCCCCATGGCCGTTTTCGGCGGGCGGATCATACCACCGACAATCGAGCCGCGCGTAGCGCGGGCGATCAAGGCAGCACTTGAAGCAAAGGGCTACCGCTATCTCGATGATGTCGCCAAGGCCGACTTCGCCGTGTCCTTCACCATCGGCACGCGCGACGGAACCGATATCGTCGAGACCCCGGACTACTTCTGGGCCAATCGTACCAACTGGCGCTGGGGTCTGGGCTATTATCCGATGCTGCTCGCACCTGTGCCGATGACCCGCACGGAAGTCCGCGAATATACCGAGGGAACGCTGGCGATCGACATTTACGATGTGCAGCGCCGCGCTCCAGTCTGGCATGGCGCCGCGACCAAGACCCTGAGCCGCGCGCAGCTGCGCGGCGAGCCGGGCGACGTCGAAGGTGCGGTGAACACGATCCTCACCGGCTTTCCGCCGGGCTGAAGCGCCTCACGCGGCGGTGATTGCGGCAAGAACCCGGTCGAGCCACGCGCGCGGTTCGCCATCATCGCCGACATGGGCGACGAATTCCTGCCCGCGCGAGACGGCCTGCAGGCGCCCCTCCTCGCCCCAGCGCCATGCTGCCTCGTGACAGCTCAGGCCGGTGCGGTGGAGCCAGTTCGGCACGATCCACTGGCTCGGCTTTTCTCCAGGCGCGGTGAGGCGCAGGCCTGCCGGCGCGCTCTGCGCTGCGGCGCCGCGCCCGATGTAGAGCATGTCGTTGGCGGAATGGAGCCCGAAGGCATGCGGCTGGCCCAGCGCGCGATAACGGGCGCGGGTCGCCTCGTCGCAGGTGACGAGATCGATGCGCTGCTCGATCGTCAGGTAGGCAAAGATGCGGTGATGGCGTCCCTCCCCTTCGCCGTCGAACAGGCCGAAGAACACGAACACATCGCCCTCGCTCACGCCCTGTTTCACAAGGTGACCTTGCGCCGCGTGGCATTGGCCGAGGATTGCGGTGCCGTCGGCGCAGAACATCGGATCATGGTGACAGGCATCCCCCGCCCCGAGCTTGCCGCGGCTGGCCTTGGCAACGTGTTCCCCAAGCCCGAGGTCGCCATAGGTGACGGGCGACAAGCCCTTGCTGTCGGGGATCGGCAGGCTCAGCGGACGGCCCGCGACAATCGGCGAAGGCCCGCCGCCCGCCGCGCTGTCAAAACCCTTGCGCGAGAATATGATACGCATGACCCTTCATCGCCGCTCCGGGATTGTTGCACAAGGCTCACCATCCAAGCTTGGCTTTTGCACCCGCAAACGGCTAAGGGCCGCGCGCTATGGTAAACGATGCAAAGGTCACTGCGCTGGTCATGGCGGGCAAACGTTCGGGCGTGCTCGATCCGCTGGCCGCGCGCGCGGGCGTAGCTCAGAAGGCGGTGGTGCCGGTCAACGGTGTGCCGATGATCGAGCGGGTGGTGGCGCAGGTCGCCGCCTGCACCGCGGTGGGCCAAATCCGCGTCGTGGCGCATGACGAGGGCGAAATCGCCCGTCTGCCGACCATCGCCGGGCTGATTGCGGAAGGCCGCCTTGTCATGGTCGAAGGCCGCTTCAACATTGTCGACAGCGTGTTCGCCGGAGCAGAAGGCGCGGAATTCCCCCTGCTGATCACCACCGCCGACAATTGCCTCGTCACCCCTGAAGGCTACGGCGAGTTCATTGCCAAGTGCCTTGATGCGAAGGCGGGCGGCGCTGCGGGGCTGGCCCGCAAGGAAGACGTGCGTGCCGCAGACCCTGAGGGGCAGAAGCGCTTCTACGAATTCCGAGACGGCGGATATTCCAATTGCAACACCTACTGGCTCGGCAGCGCCGAAGCTCTCGAGGCAGCTGAAATCATGCGCGAAGGCGGGCAGTTCATCAAATTCCCGCGCCGTATCATCAAGGCCTTCGGGCTGGTCAATCTCGTCCGCTTCCGGCTGGGCACGGGCTCGAAAGAAAAGCTGTTTGAGCAGATTTCGCGCCGCTTCGGTTTCAAGCTGGTTCCGGTGGTGCTGTCGGACGGGCATTTCGCCATCGACGTCGACAACGAGCGCACCTTCGCCGTGACCGAGAAGATCCTGAAGCTCCGCGAGGGCGACCGCACGGGGGCCGCAGCCTGATCCGGTCGGGGGCCTTGCGAGAAATGCGATGAAGCGCCTGTTCTCCAACATGGGCTGGCTACTGGGCGGGCGCGGCTTCAACGCCGTGCTGAGCCTGGTCTACCTCGCACTTGCGACGCGTGCGCTGGGCACAGTCGGGTTCGGCCATTTCGCGCTGATCGTGGCGCTGGGCCAGGCGATCACCGGCCTCGCCAATTTCCAGACATGGCAGTTTATCGTGCGCTGGGGCGCGAGCGGGGACGGCGGCTCGGTCGATCCCGAAAAGGCGCGCGAGGCGACCGGTTTTGCCATCGCGCTCGATTTGGTCTCGGTGGTGCTTGGCATCGCTCTGGCGGGCGTGGTGATCGCAAGTGCGCCCTACTGGCTCGAGGTACCGGCCAACCTGCTGTGGCTCGCTTTCGGATATTGCGTGGTGAGCCTTGCCGCGATCCGTACCACGCCGACCGGCATCCTGCGCCTGCATTTCCAGTACGCCCGTGCCGCTGGAGCCGAGGCCGTGCAGCCGATCATACGCGCCGCCGGATCGGTGCTCGCCTTCCTGTTGATGCCCACGGTGACCGGGTTCATCATCGCCTATGCCGTGGCCGAGATCGCGGTGGCGGTTGCCCTGTGGGTGGTCGCAGCGCGGGTTCAGCCGGTCAGCTGGAGCGCGGTCAGCCTCAAGGCAATCCCGGCGCGCTACAAGGACGCATGGCGTTTCGTCGTTGCGACCAACCTTTCGGGCAGCCTCTCGATCGCGGGCAAGCAGGTAATGATCCTCTTGGTCGGAACCTTTGGCGGGGCGGCGCTGGCGGGGGGCTTCCGGGTAGCGAGCCAGCTCGGCCAGGCTCTGGTGAGCCTTGCACAGACCGTTTCCAAGGCAATTCTGCCAGAGCTCGTCCATTCGCGCGACCGCTCGCTTGAACTCGCGCGGCGCATGGCCAATATCGCCGCCATCGGCGGCGTGATCGCAGTGGTGACAGCGCTGCTGTTCGGACGGCTCGGCCTCGAACTGATCGCGGGCGAGGAATTCGGCGTATTCTACTGGGCGATGGTAATCCTCGCCATCGCGGGCGCGGTGGAACTGGTGGGTGCGAGCCTTGAATCGCTGCTGGTCTCGGCCGGAAAGGCGCATGTCGCCTTCATCGTGCGCGCAGTGCCGACGGTGCTGGCGCTGGTGCTGCTCGATGCAGCGATCGACTGGAACGGCGCCAAGGGCGCGGCCTTCGCGCTGCTGGGATCAAGCAGCCTCGCGGTGATCGGCTTCTATGTCGCGATCCTCAACCTCGGCCAGATCCGGCTGATCGTGGAGGACGAGGGAGAGACGGGGCCGCAGCCAGTCCCTCCCCCGCAATCCTAGATCACCCCTCGAAAGCCAGCTTCGGCTTCCGCGCCGCCGCCGTCTCGTCCAGCCGCCGGCGCGGCGCGTAATAGGGCGCCTGCTTCAGCCCCTGATCGCCTGCGAGCGCGCGTTCCACGACAGCGCGGAAGGCGGTGATGAACTGGTCGATCGCCGCCTTGCTCTCGGTTTCGGTCGGCTCGACCAGCATCGCGCCGTGGACCACTAGCGGGAAATAGACCGTCATCGGGTGATAGCCCTCGTCGATCAGGCCCTTGGCCACGTCCAGCGTCGTCAGCCCCTCGGTGAAGTCCTTGTCGCCAAACAGCGCCTCGTGCATGCACGGGCCGCTGGCGGCGAAAGGTGCATGGAGGATGTCCTCCATCGAGCGCAGGATATAGTTGGCGTTGAGCACGGCGTCCTCGGCCACCTGCTTCAGCCCGTCCGCGCCGTGGCTGAGCATATAGGTCAGCGCACGGGTGAACATCCCCATCTGGCCGTGGAAGGCGGTCATGCGGCCGAACGACGGTCCGCGCTCCGCACGGTTCTCTTCCTCGACGAGGTAGAAAGTGCCACCCTCATCCTGCCGCACAAAGGGTAGCGGGGCAAAGGGCGCGAGCGCTTCGGAGAACACCACCGGCCCCGAACCCGGCCCCCCGCCGCCATGCGGGGTGGAGAAGGTCTTGTGCAGGTTGATGTGCATCGCATCCACGCCAAGGTCGCCCGGGCGCACGCGCCCGACGATGGCGTTGAAGTTCGCCCCGTCGCAATAGACATAGCCGCCAGCCGCGTGAACGGCATCAGCGATCTCGCGGAAATCCTTTTCGAACAGGCCGCAAGTGTTGGGATTGGTGATCATCACTGCCGCCACATCCGGGCCGAGGCGGGCCTTCAATGCCGCCACATCGACCCGGCCTTCGGGCGTCGCGGGGATATCCTCGACGCGGTAATTGGCGAAAGCGGCGGTGGCGGGGTTGGTGCCATGGGCGCTTTCGGGCACCAGCACCACTTCACGGGCATCACCGCGTGCCTCGTGCGCGGCACGGATCGCGAGGATACCGCACAACTCGCCATGCGCGCCCGCCTTGGGGCTCATCGCGACGGCCGGCATACCGGTGAGCTTGCACAGCCACTCGCCAAGCTGGCTGATCACCTCCAGCGCGCCCTGCACCGCGTTCTGGGGCGCCAGAGGGTGGATATCGGCGAACCCGGGCAGCCGCGCGACCTTCTCGTTCAGACGCGGATTGTGCTTCATCGTGCACGAGCCGAGCGGGAAGAAGCCGAGGTCGATGCCGTAGTTCTGGCGCGACAGGCGGGTGTAGTGGCGCACCGTCTCCGGCTCGGTCAGACCGACGAGGCCGATGGCATTGCTGCGGGCAAGACCGCCCAAGCGGGTCGGCGCACTGGCATCCACGGCGGGCAGGTCCACACCGGTCACATCGGTGCGGCCGATTTCGAACAGCAGCGGCTCTTCCAGCATCAGCGCGCGATTGCCGGTGGTGGTGGCGGGTCCGGAATGCATCCCGTCCGCAGCGGTCATTTCGGGCTTCCAGCCGGAGGTGTTGGGGGCGTTCATCACACGGTCTCCTTGATGCTGGTTTCAAGCTCGCGGGCGAGCGCCTCGATATCTTCCTCGGTGGTGGTCTCGGTCACGGCGACGAGCAGAGCGTGCTCGAGCGCCTCGACGCCGGGGTAAAGCCGCCCGAGCGACACCCCGCCCAGCACGCCCCGGTCAGCGAGATCACGCACGATCTGCCGCGCAGGCTTGCCGCCGAGCATCAGGGTGAATTCGTTGAAGAAGGCGGTGTTGAGCACTTCCACACCTGGAACCTTGGCCAGGCGGTCGGCGGCGAGGCAGGCGAGGCGGTGGTTTTCTGCTGCCAACTCGCGCAGGCCGCGTTCACCCAAAAGGGTCATGTGGACAGAGAACGCCAGCGCACACAGGCCCGAATTGGTGCAGATGTTGCTGGTCGCCTTCTCGCGGCGAATATGCTGTTCGCGGGTCGAGAGCGTCAGCACGAAGCCGCGCTTACCCTCGGCGTCCACCGTCTCGCCGCACAGCCGGCCCGGCATCTGGCGCACGTGCTTGGCATCGCGCACCGCGAACAGGCCGAGGTAGGGTCCGCCGAATTGCAGGCCGACGCCGAGCGACTGCCCCTCGCCCACCACGATATCCGCGCCCATTTCGCCCGGCGACTTGATCGCGCCCAGCGCCACCGGCTCGGTGTTGACCACCACCAGCAGCGCGCCCTTGGCATGGGCGGCCTCGGCCACCGGGGTCAGATCACTGATGCGGCCGAGAATGTCGGGATATTGCACCACCACGCAGGCGGTTTCCTCGTCGATGCGGGCAATCAACCCGTCGAGGTCGGGTTCGGGTTGAATCGCGGGCTGCGCATCGGCGATTTCATCGCCGGTGAAGTGCGCCATGGTCTTGACCACGCTTGCGTAATGCGGATGCAGCGCGCCCGAAAGCACAGCGCGCTTGCGCCGCGTAACGCGGGTCGCCATCGCCACCGCCTCCCAGCAAGCGGTCGAACCGTCATAGAGCGAGGCATTGGCCACCGCACAGCCATAAAGCCGCGCGACCTGCGTCTGGAACTCGAAGAGCATCTGCAAGGTGCCTTGCGCGATTTCCGGCTGGTAGGGCGTGTAGGCGGTCAGGAACTCGCCGCGCTGGATGATGGTGTCGACGCTCGCCGGAACATGGTGGCGATAGGCCCCTGCGCCGAGGAAGAACGGCACGTCGCCCGCGACGAGGTTCTTGGCCGCGAGGCTTTTCATATGGCGTTCGACCGCCATCTCGCCCGCGTGCATCGGCAGGCCCCGGATCGGGCCGTCGAGCCGGGCGACTTCGGGCACGTCGACGAACAGGTCATCGACGCTGGCGGCGCCGATTTTCGCCAGCATCGCCTGCCGGTCAGTGTCGGTGAGGGGGAGGTAGCGCATCGGGGTTCACCCTGAGAAATAGAGAGGAAAGGGGGCTCGCGAGTCAGAGCGAAGCGACGAAATCCTTGTAGGCAGCCTCGTCCATCAGCCCTTCGAGCTGGCCGGCATTGGCGATGGTGATGCGGAAGAACCAGCCTTCGCCTTCGGGCGCGGTGTTGACCAGCGCGGGGTCTTCTTCCAGCGCGCCATTGGTCTCGGTCACTTCGCCGTCGATGGGGGCATAAACGTCCGACGCAGCCTTGACGCTTTCAACCACGGCGGCGTCCTTGCCCTTTTCGACCTTCGTGCCGACGGCGGGCAGTTCGACAAAGACGATATCGCCAAGCTGGCCCTGCGCGTAGTCGGTGATGCCGACCGTCGCGACATCGCCGTCGACGTCGATCCATTCGTGTTCGTCAGTGAAATAGCGCATGGGTCAGCTCCCTCGGTAATAGCGGTGGGGTACGAAAGGCGTTGGCGAGACGGTGGCGGCGAGGCGCTTTCCCCGGACTTCCACCTCAAGCTGGGTGCCGGTGGCGGCATGGCCGCTGGCGACGTAGGCCATGGCGATCGGCGCGCCGAGCGTGGGTGAAAAGCCGCCGCTGGTGACAGTGCCAATTTTCTCGGAGCCGCTGAACACCTCGGCCCCTTCGCGCGCGGGCAGGCGGCCTTCGATCTTCAGGCCGGCCCACCTGCGCTGCGTGCCATCGGCAATCTCGCGGATGATGCGGTCAGCGCCCGGAAAGCCGCCTTGGGTCCGGCGGCGCTTGTTGATGCCGAAGATCAGCCCTGCCTCGACCGGCGAGGTTTCGGGCGTCATGTCATGCCCGTAAAGCGGCAGGCCTGCCTCCAGCCGCAGCGAATCCCGCGCGCCAAGGCCAATCGGCTTCACTTCGGGCTCGGCGCAAAGCAGGTCTGCGATTTCGGCAGCAGCATCAGCAGGCAGCGAGATTTCGAACCCGTCCTCGCCGGTGTAACCCGCCCGCGCGATCTGCACCGGATGGCCGTCGAGGGTAAACCTGCCGAACTTCATGAAGGTCAGCGCGGCGGCTTCCGGCACGTGCCGCGCCAGCGCGTCCGCCGCCTTGGGGCCCTGCAGCGCCAGCAGCGCCTGTTCGTCGAGGTGATTGAGCGTGATATCGTCGGGCAGCGCCTCGCGCAGCGTTCCGATGTCGTCCCACTTGGTCGCGCCGTTGACCACCAGATACAGGCTGCCGTCTGCAAGGCGCGACACCATCAGATCATCGAGCACGCCGCCTTCTTCGTCGAGCAGCAGCGAATAACGCTGCGCACCGGGTTTGAGGGTCGACAGGTCGATCGGCAGCACCGCCTCGACCGCGGTATCGAGACCGGGGCCGGAAAGCAGCAATTGCCCCATGTGCGACACATCGAACAGGCCCGCGCTCTGGCGGGTCCAATTGTGCTCGGCGACGATCCCTTCATACTGGATCGGCATTTCATAGCCCGCGAAAGGCACCATCCGCGCACCCCGCGCGCGATGCCAGTCATCCAGTGCCAGCTTGTCCAGCGGCAGGTCCTCGAGAGTCTCGTCGGTATCGTGGTCGCTCATCAAAGGCCTTCCGGGGCAGAAAACGGCAGTTCGGTCGGAGCCCAGCGGCGCCGCCATGATACTGCCCCCTCTGTCGGGTGACCTGAGAGCTTCGGCAGGGGCGCCAAAGGACGGCCTGCCTCCCCTTCGGTGGCCCACGGCACGAACGCCGCGGGCGCTTTCCAGAGTGTCACGCAGCCGAGCGGTCCGGTGGCCTGAGAGTTTCCGGGGCGGTTGCTCCTTCGGCGCCGCGTCCGGTGAGGGACGACGGGCTCTCCCGCTCGTCTGCCCGCACGAGAATCGTTTCACGCGCGGAAGACGGCCTAGCCCTGCGCGAAATGCTGCATCGCGTCAATCGGGCGAAAGCGCTAATTCGTGTTCAGCCACAGCAAATAGAGTGCCGAAAGCACGATCCACGCGCCATCGAGCGTCTTGAGGCGCTTTGCCCCCAGCCACAGGGCGATGGGCCGGGCAAGGAAACCGCCCAGCATGGCTGTCGGCGCGGCAAGCAGAACCACTTCCCAGGCGATGGTCCCGGCCTCGATATGCCAGACCACGCCCGCAAGGCAACTCAGCGCGGAAATCACGCAGGCCGCTCCGGTGCACAGCAGCACCGGATAGTGGCGGATGAACAGGTAAAGCGCGACCAGTTCGCCCATCCCGACCGAGAACAGTGCGGTCAGCACACCGCCGGGGATCGCCAGCAATAGCAGCACGAAAAGATCACCACGCGACAGTTCGGCCCGTTCGGGGCGCGCGGCGTTGACGGTCCAGGTCGCCGCGATCAGCGCGCAGCCCAGCAGGATCGAGAAAGCCTTGTAGGCATAAAGCACCGCGCCCTGGTCGAAGGTCGTCAGCCGCTGGGTCGCCAGCATCGCCGGGAGCGACAGCGCCAGCACGCCGAGCACGACGGTGGCAAAGTCGTTCAGGCGCACGCGCGCTTCGAGCGGGCCGGGCTCAGGCTGGTGCAGCAGGCGATCAGTCCAGCGCAAGGAACCCATGGTCATGCCGAAGCTCTGGATGCCCATCGACACGCCGACCACGGCGAGCGGCGAGAGGCTCATGATGCCCAGTTCGCGCAAGGCGTTGAACACCGGCACGAAGACCACCCCCCCGCCCGTGCCCGAAGTATTGGCAATGATCGCGCCGATCACGCCGACGCCGGGGAGGAACCACAGCTTGGTCAGCAGTTCCGGATTGGCAGGCACCAGCGCCCAAAGCGCTATATAGGCGGCGAGCAGCACCAGCCCGCCGATCCAGACAATCCGGTGGGGCGGCAGGGTGCGCGAACCTGCCGCCATCTGCGTGCCATTGGTCATCACCTAATCGTCGCGCTCGCCCGCCAGTGCCAACGCGCGCTGCATCAGTTCCGTCTCGCGCGGGTCGGATGCGGCGGTTTCGACCTCGCCCGACGGCGGAGGGACGGCGGTGGTGAAATAGGCGAAACTCGTCCCCTGCCCCAGCGCAATCCACAGGCCTGAGCGCAGCCCATAGGCCTCGCCGCCATGACCGAAACGTTCGACTCCATCCATGAACAGATCATCGAGACAGGGCGGCGCATCGACCAGCACGTAAGAGGCGAGGGCATAGCCGCAAAAGCCTGCCTCGGAACCGAACGGCGGGTTCTCGTTGATCGCCGAGACCATGCTCTGGAGGAACAGCGTCTGCGCGTTTGCCGACAGAAAATGCTCTGCGCCACGATTATCAAACAACGCCTGCCCGATCTTCGCGAGGTCCATCATCCCGATCCGCACCCCGCCCTGCGGCGAGAAGATCGAGGCATTGGTGCCGGGGACATAGTTTTCGAGGCTGCATTCCACGCCCTCGGCCACGGGGATGGTGCAGGCGGGCGGCAGGCGGTCCGGGGCGTCGGCGGCGACTTCGCCGGTATGGCGATAGAGAGTGACGGCGCGCGCCTCCAGGTCAGGGCCGCAGCCCACCCAGTTGAAGCAGGCCTTCACCCCCAGCGGCGCAAAGACCAGCCGTTCCACGAGCCTGTCATACCGTTCGCCGCTCGCCGCTTCGAGCGCGGTCGCGACCAATGGCGAGCCAAGATTGGCATATTCGAACGCAGCCGCGCCCGGCGGGCCGGTGTCGCGCCATGCCGCAGGGTCGGCGAGTTTCGCTTCGAGGCTGGCACCCAGCGGGATGAAATAGCCGCCTGCATCCGACAGACCCGCACGGTGCGACAGCAGGTGCGCGAGCGTGACCGGCGCATCGGGGTGATGGGGCGAGCGCAGCTTCCACCCGAGATAGTCCGAGACATCGCGGTCGAGATCGAGCTTGCCCTCGTCCATCAGGCGCAGAGCGGCGAGCGCCATGATCAGCTTGGAAATCGAGGCGATCCGCACCGGGTCGTTGAACTCGACCGGCTCGCGGCTATCGAAATTGCGCATCCCCTCGGCGATCAGCGGGGTGATGCTCTCGCGGTCGAAGGCGACAACCACCGAAGCGGGCGGCGGCGGTGTGTCCTGCGCGGCGGCGGGGACGGCGAGAGACGCGAGTGCGGCGATGAGCGGGCGGATCATGGCCTGCATCATTGCCGCCCGCGCCCGCGCAATCAATCGAGATTCGGCCTGAGCCAGCGTTCGGCCTGCTCGATGCTGACCCTGCGCCGCGCGGCATAGTCCTCGACCTGGTCGCGGCCCACGCGCGCCACACCGAAATACTGGCTTTCCGGGTGGCCGAAATAGAAGCCGCTGACCGCCGCCGTCGGCCACATGGCGAAGCTTTCGGTCAGCGTCAGCCCGGCATTGGCAGGCGCGTCGAGCAGGTCGAACAGGATCGGCTTCAGCGAGTGATCGGGGCAGGCGGGATAGCCCGGCGCGGGGCGGATACCGCGATACTCCTCCTTGATCAGCGCCTCGTTGGTGAGTTGTTCGTTCGGCGCATAGCCCCACAGCGTGGTGCGCACGTGCTGGTGGAGCGCCTCGGCGAAGGCTTCGGCGAAACGATCCGCCAGCGCCTTCAGCAGGATGTCGGAATAATCGTCCTTGTCGGCCTGGAAACTGGCGATGTGCGGCTCGATCCCGTGGATGCCGACCGCGAAGCCGCCGATCCAGTCGCCATCCGGGTCGATGAAGTCGGCAAGGCACATATTGGCCCGGTCGCGGCTCTTCTTGACCTGCTGGCGCAGGAAGGGAAGGCGAACATGCTCCTCGGTGTCGGCGAGGTGGATCGTCACATCATCCCCGTCGCGTGCGCAGGGCCACAGGCCGGCGACTCCGCGCGCGGTCAGCCACTTCTCGGCAATGATCCGGTCGAGCATCGCATTGGCATCGGCGAACAGCTGGGTCGCCGTCTCGCCCACCACTTCGTCGGTCAGGATCGCGGGGTAATTTCCGTGCAGCTCCCACGCGCGGAAGAACGGGGTCCAGTCGATGAACTGCCTGAGATGCGCGAGATCCCAGTCGGGGAAGACATGCACGCCGGGCTGTTCGGGCGGGGCGGGCTTGTCCGACAGGAAGGCGTCGTAGAAATTCGCCCGCGCCTCTTCCAGCGGCAGCAGCACCGAAGCCGATTTGCCCGCGCGCGCATCGCGGACATGGGTGTATTCATCGGCAACTTCGGCAACGTAATCGTCGCGCTGGGTGTCTGACAGCAACTTCGAGGCGACCCCCACCGCGCGGCTCGCATCGAGCACGTGGATCACCGGACCATCGTAAGCCGGGTCGATCTTCAATGCGGTATGCACCTTGGAGGTGGTCGCCCCGCCGATCAGCAGCGGCATCGTCATGCCGGCGCGCTGCATTTCCTCGGCCACCGTTACCATCTCGTCCAAAGACGGGGTGATAAGGCCCGACAGGCCGATCATGTCGGCCTTGTTGTCATTGGCCGCGGCAAGGATTGTCGGCCACGGCACCATCACGCCCAGATCGATCACGTCATAGCCGTTGCACTGTAGCACGACGCCGACAATGTTCTTGCCGATGTCGTGCACATCGCCCTTGACCGTCGCCATGATGATCTTGCCCTTGGCCTTGCGGTCTTCTTCGGGAAGCAGGTCCTTTTCGGCCTCGATGAAGGGGATGAGGTGGGCGACCGCCTTCTTCATGACGCGCGCCGACTTCACCACCTGGGGCAGGAACATCTTGCCGCTACCGAACAGGTCGCCGACCACGTTCATGCCGTCCATCAAGGGGCCTTCGATCACCTCGATCGGTCGCCCCCCGCGATCCTGCGCAGACTGGCGCGCTTCCTCGGTGTCCTCGACGATATGCGCGTCGATGCCCTTGACCAGCGCGTGTTCGAGCCGCTTGGTCACCGGCCACCCGCGCCATTCCTCGGCCTCCTTCTCGGCCTTTGCGTCCTTGCCCTTGAAGCTTTCCGCCAGCGCGATGAGGCGCTCGGTGGCGTCCGCATCGCGGTTGAGGATCACATCCTCGCAGGCCTCGCGCAGCGCCGGGTCGATCTGGTCGTAGACGTCCAGTTGCCCGGCATTGACGATCGCCATGTCGAGACCGGCGGGGATCGCGTGATACAGGAACACCGAATGCATCGCGCGGCGCACGGGTTCATTCCCGCGGAAGCTGAACGAGAGATTCGACAGACCGCCCGAGTAATGCGCGTGGGGACAGATTTGCCGGAGTTCGCGCACCGCCTCGATGAAGTCGACCCCGTAATTATTGTGCTCCTCGATCCCTGTCGCCACCGCGAAGATGTTCGGATCGAAGATGATATCCTCGGGGGGGAAGCCATCGCGCACGAGCAGGTCGTAGGCGCGCTTGCAGATTTCGACCTTGCGCGCCTTCGTATCGGCCTGACCCGTCTCGTCGAAGGCCATCACGACCACGGCAGCGCCATAATCCATGCACTTGCGCGCCTGCGCGAGGAAGGCTTCCTCGCCCTCCTTCATGCTGATCGAATTGACGATCGGCTTGCCCGAAACGCATTTGAGCCCCGCCTCGATCACCTCCCATTTGGAGCTATCGATCATCACCGGCACGCGGGCAATGTCCGGCTCGGCGGCGATCAGCTTCAAGAAGGTGGTCATCGCATGGACCGCATCGAGCAGGCCTTCGTCCATGTTGACATCGATCACCTGCGCGCCGTTTTCGACCTGCTGGCGCGCGACTTCGACCGCGGCGGCATAATCGCCCGCCATGATCAGCTTCTTGAAAGCTGCGCTGCCGGTGACGTTGGTGCGCTCGCCGATATTGATAAAGCGGGAGGAAGAGGGTTGGGTCACTTACGTTCTCTCGAAGGTCATCAGGCCGCAACGAAGGCTTCGAGCCCAGCCAGCTTCATCGCCGGCTCGGGGTGCGGGATGACACGCGGCTCGCTGTTCGCCACCGCCTTGGCAATCGCGGCGATATGTGCCGGGCTGGATCCGCAGCATCCGCCGAGGATATTGACCTGCCCGTGATCGGCCCAGTCCTTGACCAGTCCGGCGGTCGTGTCAGGCATCTCGTCATATTCGCCGAGCTCGTTCGGAAGCCCTGCATTGGGGTAGATCATAAGCAGCGTGTCGGCGATCTGCGAGAGCACCTTGACGTGCGGGCGCAATTGCTCTGCGCCAAAGCTGCAATTGAGGCCGATGGTAACGGGCTTGGCGTGGCGCACCGCATACCAGAACGCCTCCACGGTGTGACCGGAGAGGTTGCGGCCCGACAGGTCGGTGAGGGTCATCGAGATCATCACCGGAACCTCGCGGCCCAGCTCGCGCTCCAGCCGCTTGACCGCCATCACCCCGGCCTTGGCGTTCAATGTGTCGAACACCGTCTCGATCAGGATGAAGTCCACACCCCCCTCGACGAGGGCCGCCGCCTGTTCGTGATAGACGTCCACAAGATAGTCGAAATCGATCTCGCGATAGCCCGGGTCTTCGACATCGGGGCTCAAGGAGAGCGTCTTGTTGGTCGGCCCGATCGCGCCCGCCACGAAGCGCGGCTTGCCGTCCTTGGCGGCATATTCATCCGCCAGCTCGCGCGCGATCCGGCCGGAGGCGAGGTTGATCTCGCGCACCAGATGTTCGGCCTTGTAATCGGCTTGGCTGATGCGGTTGGCCGAGAAGGTGTTGGTCGAAACGATGTCCGATCCAGCCTCGAAATAGGCGCGGGTGATGTCGGCGATCACGTCGGGGCGGGTCAGGGCGAGGATGTCATTATTGCCCTTCTGGTCGGCGGGCAGGTCCAGCGCCTCGGCGTAATCCGCCTCGGACAGCTTGCGGTTCTGGATCTGCGTCCCGAACGCGCCGTCGAAGATCAGCACGCGCTCGGCGGCCTCGGCGAGGAGTTGCTGGCGGGCGCTCATGCGGCTTCTCCTGTGGGCCGCTTCCCGAGCAGGTGGCAGATCGCATAGGCGAGTTCGGGGCGGTTCAGGGTATAGAAGTGGAAATCGCGCACCCCGCCCGCATAAAGCCGGCGGCACAGTTCGGCAGCAACGGTTGCCGCGACCAGCTGGCGCGCGGCGGGCATGGCATCGAGGCCTTCGAACAACCCGTCCATCCATGCCGGGATCGCCGCCCCGCAGGCGCTGGCGAACTTCCTTGCCTGTGCGACATTGGTGACCGGCAGGATGCCGGGCAGGATCGGTGCATCGATCCCGGCCGCAGCGCAGGCATCGCGGAAGCGGAAAAAGGTATCGGCCGAGAAGAAGAACTGGCTGATCGCGCGGGTCGCGCCAGCATCGAGCTTGCGCTTCAAATTGTCGATGTCCGACTGCGGCGAGGCGGCGTCGGGGTGGGTTTCGGGATAGGCTGCGACCGAAATCTCGAAATCGGCGATGTCCCTCAGTCCCGCGACCAGTTCCGCCGCGCTGGCATAACCTTCAGGATGAGGGGTGAAGGGCGCGCCCGGCTCGCCCGCATCGCCGCGCAGCGCGACGATATGCCGCACGCCCGCTTCCCAATATTGTTCGGCCACCTCGCGGATGTCCGCCTTGCTCGCGGCAACGCAGGTCAGGTGGGCGGCGGCGGGCAGCTTGCCTTCGGAAATGATCCGCGCGACCGTTGCATGGGTGCGTTCGCGGGTCGATCCGCCCGCGCCATAGGTGACCGAAACGAAGCTCGGGCCGAGCGGGCGCAACTGGGTGACCGCGTCCCACAATTGCGTTTCCATCTTCTCGCTCTTGGGAGGGAAGAACTCGAAACTCACCGCGACATCGCCCGGCAGGCCGGAAAACAGCGGCGTATCGGTGGCGGTGCGATATTCGTGGAGCTGGTCGAGCGTCGGGGTCATCGGGCGGCTTCCAGATCAGGTGACTTGGGGGAAGGGGCTGCGGCACAGCGCTTGCCGAGCCAGATCTTGACCACCAGCGCACCGCCCGCAAGCGCGATCGGAGGGCTGGCGGAAAGGCCGGCCGCACGCAGCAACTCGGCCATCTGGCGGTCGCCGAAACCGAGGCGGGCGTGCTGGTGGCGGGTGCGCAGCTCCTCGTGATCATGGCTGGCAAAATCGACGATCGCGATGCGCCCGCCGGTGCGCAGCACGCGCGCGGCCTCGGCCAGCGCCGGAGCGGGATCAGGGGCAAAGTGCAGCACCTGGTGCAGCACCACCGTATCGAAGCTCGCATCAGCAAAGGGCAGGTCGGAAAAATCGCCCTGCACCAGTTCGATCTGCGCCGTCGGCAGATGCTGCAGCTTCGCGCGGGCGACGCGCAGCATCTCCAGGTTCTTGTCGAGCGCGACAATCCGCGCGGCATGCGGCGCGAAAAGTTCGGCCATGCGCCCGGTCCCGGTGCCGATATCGAGCACATCGCCAAGCGGGTGATCGGCCAGCGCCTCGGCAAGGCGGCGTTCGACCTCGTCATCAGGGCTGTGGAGCGCGCGGAGTTCGTCCCATTCGCCAGCGTGACGGGCGAAATAGGCTTCGGCGGCGCTTTCGCGCGCATCGCGGATCGCGGCAAGCTTGCGCCGGTCGGCCTCGCACAGCGCGGCGAAACCGGGTTCGGCTGTCTCGGCAACGGCGAGCAATTGCTGGATCGCGTCGACTACCGGGCCACCAGCCTCGCTCTGGCGCAGGAACACCCAGCTGCCCTCGCGGCGGCGCTCGGCAAGGCCGGCATCGCACAGGATGCCGACATGGCGCGAGACGCGCGGCTGGCTCTGCCCGAGCACCTGAGCAAGCTCGCCCACCGCCAGCTCCATCGCCGAAAGCAGCCGCGCGATGCGCAGCCGGGTCGGATCGGCGAGTGCCTTGAAGATGTCCTCGATCACCATTGCCGAGAACATATAAAGATATTTTTATATCTGTAAATCGGTTCTGTGGACGCTGGCAGCCTCGGTTTTGCACAGGATCCTGCCAGCGTCTAAAGCGGTATCCGCACCGCCCCTGCTCCGGGCTTGAAGACCTCGAACCGCGCCGGAATCGCCGCTTCACGATTATAGCACGAAACCGCGCCGGCGATCGCCTCCCCAGCAGCCGCGTCGCTGACCGTCACCAGACAGCCGCCGAAACCTGCCCCGGTCAGCCGCACGCCGCCCGCATCGCCCAGCGGCGCCTGCACCAGCTCCGCCAGCCGGTCGAGCGCGGGCAGCGAGACTGCGAAATCCTGCGCCAGCGAGCGATGCCCTTGGGCAAGCAACCGCGCCAGAGCGGCGCTATCCCCGCTGGCAAGCGCAGCGGCGACCGGCTCGACCCGGGCGATCTCGGACACGACGTGACGCGCGCGGGCATAAAGCACGCTGTCCAGCCCGCCGCGCCCCGCCTCCAGCATTGCCGGATCAAGATCGCGCAGTGCCGCGACGCCGAAATGCCGCGCTGCCGCCTCACACTCGTCGCGGCGCTCGTTGAACGCGCTTTCCGTCAGCTGGCGGCGGATCCCGGAATCGATCACGGTAATGGCAAGGCCCGGATGGACCGGAACGCTGCGCGTTGCGAGCGTGCGGCAATCCAGCAGCAGCGCCGCCCCCGCCGTGCTTGCCGCCGAGGCCATCTGGTCCATGATCCCGCAGGCACAGCCGACGAAATCATTCTCCGCGGCCTGCGCGATCAGCGCCAGCCGGTCGGGCGCGAGGGCGTGCCCCGAATATTCCGACAGCGCCAGTGCCAGCGCGACCCCGAAGGATGCCGAGGAGGACAGCCCCGCCCCGATCGGCACATCCCCCGCGACCGCAATCCGCGCCGGGCAGACCGGATGCCCATACTCTCCGAGGAAATGCGCCACCCCGCGCAGGTTGTTGTGCCAGTCGTCCGGCCCGCGCGCGATGGGCGCCGCCGGATCGAAGGCATCGCGCGCGCCCGCGCCCATGTCGAGCGCCACCGCCTCGATCAGTCCGCCCCCGCCCGCGCCAATCGCGACGATAGTCTCGCGGTCGATTGCACAGGGGAGCACCAGCCCGTCATTATAATCGACATGCTCGCCGATCAGGTTGACCCGCCCCGGCGCGGCGAACAGCGCCTCCGGCTCGGCGCCGAAAGCCTCGCGATAGCCCTGCGTCACGCGGGCAATCAGGGCGTCGCGCCGGTTCATGCGCGCTCCCGGTAGTGGACCGTGCCGCTTACGCCGCGCAACATCTCGGCGGCGCGTTCGGGCGTCAGGTCGCGCTGCGGCTCGGCCAGCATTTCATAGCCGACCATGAACTTGCGTACCTGCGCGGAACGCAGCAGCGGCGGGTAGAAATGGGCGTGAAGCTGCCAATGCGCCCTATCGCCGGCCACGAACGGCGCCTGGTGCCAGCCCATCGAATACGGGAAGCTGGTCTCGAACAGGTTGTCGTAGCGGGTGGTCAGCGCCTTGAGCATGGCCGCAAGACTATCGCGCTGCCCGTCCGTCAGTTGCGGCATGCGCTGGACGGCAAAGCGCGGCAGCAGCAAGGTCTCGAACGGCCAGGCCGCCCAGAAGGGGACGATGGCGAGCCAATCGTCGCTCATCTCGACCACCCGCTCGCCCCCCGCCTCGCGTGTCGCCACGGCGGAGAGCAGCGCCTCGCCATGTTCGGCCATCCAGCCACGCTGACACGCGTCCTCCGTGGCCACTTCCTGCGGCACATGCGCGGTTGCCCATACCTGACCGTGGGGGTGGGGATTGGAACAGCCCATCATCGCCCCCTTGTTCTCGAACAGCTGCACATTCGCAAAGCGCTGCCCCAGTTCGGCGGTCTGGTCGGCCCAGCAATCGACCACCGCCCGCAGCTGTTCCGGCGCAAGCAGCGGGAGCGATTTGCCATGGTCGGGCGAAAAGCAGATCACCCGGCACGCGCCTGCCGAAGCCTCGGCCCGCAGCAGGGGATCATCGCTCGCGGTGCCATGGCGATCCTCGGCCAGAGCGGGGAAATCATTGTCGAAGACGTAGGCCCCCTCATAGGCAGGGTTGGCCTCGCCTCCGACGCGGGCATTGCCGGGACACAGGTAACAGGTCGGATCGTAAGCGGGCGGCGGCGGATCGGACGGACTGACCTCGCCCTGCCAGGGCCGCCCCATGCGCTGCGGCGAGACCTGCACCCAGCCGCCGGTCAGGGGGTCGTATCGCCGGTGCGGCCTCGCCCGATCGGCTGCCATCATGCCTGCCCCGCAAGCGCGGCGCGCGGCGCGAACTCCGCCCGCCCGCCCAGCACGAAGCGGTTGACCGCCAAGGCGGCGGCAACGCTTGTCACCAGCGTCACCACCATGAAGTGGATATAGTGCAGCGCGATGATCCCCTGCGGCTGCAACCAGAAAGTGAACAGGCCATAGAGCGCCACGCCCCACACCACCCCGGCAATCGCCGCCGGCGCCTGCACCCCGCGGAACAGCAGCCCCGCGATGAACGCGCTGAGGATGGGCATGGAAAGCAGCCCGTTCAATTGCTGCAGCAGATTGATGATGCTGGTGGCGGATTGATACATCGGCACCAGCATGATCGCGACCACGGCCAGCAGCGACGAAACCGCCGCCGACAGCTTCCAGTGGTCCTTCACCTCGCCGATGAACTGCTCGTGGAAATCGACCGCATAGAGCGCGACCGAGGAATTGAGCACCGCGCTGAAGGTTGTGATCACCGCCGCCGCCACCATCGCCGCAAAGGCGCCCGACAACCACGGCGGCAGGATGTCGGCCACCAGCATTCCGTAGGCATTGTCGCCCACCTGCCCGAACAGCTTGAAGGCGACGATGCCGGGGATCACCACGATCGGCGGCACGATCAGGATGCGGATGACGGCGGCCACCAACACACCCTTCTGCGCCTCGCGTATGGTGGGCGCGGCCATCGCCTTCTGGGTCAGGTTCTGGTTGGTCGACCAGTAAAAGATCTGGATGAAGATCATCCCCGTCAGCAGGGTCTGCCACGGGATCGGGCTGTCAGGGCCGCCGATCATGCTTATACGCTCTGCCGGAACGCCGGAGACGATGTCCCAGTCGACCGCCGCCAGCCCCAGCACCACTATCAGCATGGCAAGGCCAAGGATGCCGATACCCGACCAGGTGTCCATCACTGCCACCGCCCTCAACCCGCCGAAGATGGTATAGGCCGCCGAGATCACCGCGAGCACGCCCGCAAAGGCCAGCAGCGGCACCCCCTCGCCGAACAGCGCGCGCATGAACAGGCTGCCCGAATAGAGCGCCGCCGGCAAATAGATCAGCACGTTCCCGGCCAGGAACAGGGCCGAAATCAGCGTACGGATGCTGCGTCCGCCATAGCGCTTTTCGAGCAATTGGGTGACGGTGGTGCAATTGTTGCGATAGTAGATCGGCACGAACACGAAGGCGAGGATCATCAGGCCGACAAAGCCGCAGATCTCCCACCATGCCAGCAACGCCATCTGGTTGCCGTTCATGCCCACCAGCTGGTCGGTGGACAGGTTGGTGAGCGTGATCGAGCCCGCCACGAACAGCCACGACAGCTTGCCGCCCGCAAGGTAGACGTCCTTCGAGGAACCGTCATGCGCGCTGCGCCGGATGGTGAGCCAGGTCGCCAGCCCCACAGCCGCGGTCAGGCCGATGCAGACCGCGATCTGGACCAGACTGCCGGTCGGCATGGCATCGAACATTGCGTGCTTTCCCCTCTCGATTGGCGGGGTTACAGCCGATTGCGGGATGCCGGACAAGCCTCGCGGCGAAATTCATCACCGGCATCGCTAACGGGAGAGGCCTGCTTGGAACACGTGCGGCTTGATGGCGAAGCGATAACGCTGGTGTTCGCGCTCGAACATGGCGGCACGGCGGACCTCGTCTATTGCGGCGCACGGCTGCCCATGGGCGAGGATCTCGCCGCGCTTGCCGCCGCCTCTGCGCGCGGGCGGCACGAGAGCCAGCCCGATGCCCCGCCCCGCCCCGGCCTGCTGCCCGAGCGCAAGAACGGGTGGAGCGGAACGCCCGCGATCCTGCTGCGGGACGAGGGCCAGCTACTCGATACCGACTTCCGGCTCGCGCGCTGGAAGCTGGACGAGGGCGCGCTGGTGCTGACGTGGCACGATCCGGGGCACGATCCGGCGCACGAACTCGAAGTCGAACAGTGCTGGTGGATCAGCGACGCGGGCATGGTCCATGCGCACGCCGCGATGGTGCATTACACCCGCCGCCGCCTCGTGCTCGAACGGCTGAGTGCGCTGGCCTTGCCCGTCCCGGCGCGCTTTACCCACATGATCGGCTTCTCGGGCCGCTGGGCGAGCGAGATGCACGAAACCCGCCGCCCCCTCGCTCCCGACGGCTTCGCGCGCCAGTCCGGTGCCGGGAAGCCCGGCTTCGGGGGTGGCAACTGGCTGATCCTCGAAGACCCAGCAAGCGGCGAGGTGCTGGGCCTCCACCTCGCGTGGAGCGGCGATTACGACACGCGGATCGAATACGACAGCCAAGGCACCGCCGACGGGCGCGCAGTGCTGCAAATGGCGGCGGTAACCGGCGACGGCGAGATCAACTTCAGCGGCTATCCGCACCACCAGACCCCCTCGGCCCAATTCACCCTCGCCCCCAATCGCAACGCGCTGGCGCAGGCCTTCCACCGCCACCTGCGCGCCGAAGTGCTGCCGAAGCGCGCCACATGGGGGCCGCGCAAGGTGCACCTCAATTCGTGGGAGGCGCTCGGCTTCGGCCTGTCGGAGCCCAAGCTGATCGCGCTCGCCGACAGCGCGGCGGAGCTCGGCGTCGAACGCTTCGTGCTTGATGACGGGTGGTTCGGCGGACGGCGGAATGATCGTTCCAGCCTCGGTGACTGGCAGGTTTCGCCAGACATCTTCCCCAACGGTCTCGGCCCGCTGATTGCCCATGTCCACGCGCTGGGCATGGATTTCGGCCTGTGGGTGGAGCCGGAAATGGTCTCGCCCGACAGCGACCTTTACCGTGCGCACCCCGACTGGTGCCTGCACCATGAGGGCCGCGAGCGCCCGACGATGCGCGGGCAGCTTGCGCTCGACATGGCGCGCGCGGAAGTGCGCGATTACCTGTTCGCGCGGCTCGACGCGCTGCTGCGCGAGAACCCCATCGCCTACCTCAAGTGGGACCACAACCGCGACCTGTTCCCCTCGGCGTCCGGGCAGACGCAGGGCTTCTACGATCTGGTTGACCGCCTGCGTTCCGCACACCCCCATGTCGAGATCGAGAGCTGCGCCAGCGGCGGCGGGAGGATCGATCTGCGCATCCTCGGTTATGTCCAACGCGTCTGGCCCTCAGACAACAACGATCACCTCGAACGCATGCGGATCATGCGCGCGTGGAGCCAGTTCCTGCCCCTCGAGGTGCTCGGCAACCATGTCGGCCCCTCGCCCAACCCGATCACCGGACGCCAGACGGCGATGGATTTCCGCGCCAAGGTGGCGCTGTTCGGGCATATGGGCATCGAGGCCGATCCCGGCGCCATGAGCGAGGTCGAGCGCCAGGTGCTCGCCGCGCATATCGCGCTCTACAAGACATGGCGCGGGGTGCTGCATACGGGCGACCGGTTCGCGCTCGACCATCCCGACGCGGGCGTTTTCGCGCAGATGGTTGTGCGGGACGACACGGCGCTGGCCGTGGCGGCGCAGACAGGCTTTTCACCCGTGTTCGATGCCGCGCCGCTTCGCCTCAAGGGGCTGGAACCTCAAGCGCTCTACCGCGTCACCTTGCCGCGTCCATGGCCGGGCAAGGCGGCGCTCTACCTCGGCGACTGGCAGGCGTGGGAGGCGGGCCTCACCCTGTCGGGCGCGGCGCTGATGCAGCATGGCCTCGCGCTCCCCCTCACCCATCCCGAAACCGCGTGGCTCGTCGCGCTGGAGAGATTGCCGCAATGAAACTCGGCTGCTGCTACTATCCCGAACACTGGCCGGAAGACATCTGGGCCGAGGACGCGCGCCGCATGGCCGAAATGGGCTTGCGGCTTGTGCGGATCGGCGAATTCGCGTGGAGCCGGATCGAGCCAGAGCCGGGACGCTATGACTGGGACTGGCTCGACCGCGCGATCGAAACGCTGCATGCGGCGGGCTTGCATATCATCCTCGGCACCCCGACCGCGACCCCGCCCAAATGGCTGGTCGACCGGATGCCCGACATGGTCGCCATCGACGAGCATGGCCGCCCGAGGGGCTTTGGCTCGCGGCGGCATTACTGCTTCAGTCACGAAGGCTACCGCACCGAATGTGCGCGGATCGTCACCGCCTTGGCAGAGCGCTACGGCCAGCACCCCGCCATCGTGATGTGGCAGACCGACAATGAATATGGCTGCCACGACACCGTGCTGAGTTTCTCGGACGCTGCCGCATCCGCCTTTCGCGGCTGGTGTGCGGCGCGTTACGGCTCTCCGCAAGCGCTCAACGAAGCCTGGGGCAACGTGTTCTGGAGCATGGAATATCGCAGCTTTGCCGAGATCGATCCACCGCATCTGACCGTGACCGAGGCAAACCCCGCGCATTGGCTCGATTACCGCCGCTTCGCCTCGGATCAGGTAGCGCGCTTCAACCGCGAACAGGTGGCCATCATCCGCGCCCGCGCGCCCGGCGTTGATATCACGCACAATTTCATGGGCTTCTTCACCGAGTTCGATCATCACGATGTCGGCCGCGATATCGACGTGGCCACGTGGGATTCCTATCCGCTGGGCTTTCTCGAACAGTTCTGGTTCTCCGCCCAGGAAAAGGCAGCTTACCTCAGGCAGGGCCACCCCGATATCGCTGCCTTCCACCATGATCTCTATCGCGGCTGCTCGAACGGCCGCTGGGGGGTGATGGAGCAGCAGCCCGGGCCGGTGAACTGGGCGCGTTTCAACCCCGCGCCGCTGCCCGGCATGGTCGCCCTGTGGACGCTGGAGGCTGCCGCGCACGGGGCCGAACTCACCAGCTATTTCCGCTGGCGGCAGGCCCCCTTCGCGCAGGAACAGATGCACGCCGGCCTGCTGCGGCCCGACAGCACCGAGGCCGAGGCAGCGGACGAGGTGCGGCACGCGGCGAAGGTGCTCGCGCAGATCGGCCCGCAAGCGGCAGCGCGCGCTCCGGTCGCACTGGTGTTTTCCTACGAGGCGGCATGGGTGCTAGGCATCCAGCCTCAGGGCGCAAGCATGCGCTATCTGGAGCTGGTGTTCGAATGGTATTCCGCGCTGCGTCGTCAGGGTCTGGATGTCGACATTGTTTCCCCGCAGGCGGACCTGTCGGGCTACCGCATGGTCTGCGTGCCGAGCCTGCCGATCGTGCCGGAAGGCTTTGCCGAGCGGCTGGCGGCGCTCGAATGCCCGGTGCTGCTGGGGCCGCGCTCGGGCAGCAAGACGGCGAGCTTCACGATTCCCGAGGGGTTGGCTCCGGGCGCCTTGCGCACGGCGATCCCCCTCACCGTCACCCGCGTGGAGAGCCTGCGCGACGGGGTGGCGGAACCGGCCGATGGCTTTGCCGTCACCCGTTGGCGCGAGGATGTGGCGACTGCTCTGGCACCGGAACTGGCCGATGCGGCGGGACGCGGGGTGGTCTTCAGGCATGGCAAGATCCGGTACTGCACGATCTGGCCCGACCGTGCGCTGCTCGCCCTGCTGGTCGAACGCATGGCGGGCGAGGCCGGCGTCGAACGGACCGAATTGCCCCGGGGAATCCGGCTACGCCGCACACAAAGCCATGTTTTTACGTTTAATTATTCAGCACAAGGCGTTTTTGTGCCCCATCTAGGGGCCACTTTGCCCCCCGCCAGCTGGCATTTAGCCCCCCTTTAGCCCCCGCTAGCCCCCGGTTAGCCCCCCTCCAGCAGCCGCCGGTAATGCGTTTCCAGCGTCTCTGAGCCGAATTCGGGAGTGAGATCGGGGGAATAGGTGCCGGTTGCCGGATCGAGCACAAGCATCGATTCGGTGGCGTAATAGCGCGCGATCCGGGCATATTCGGCCTTCTCGGCAAACCAGTCGGAAAAGCCGGCACCAAGGTTCAATAGCCGCTCGGCCCTGGTGAACAGCATGGGCGATACCGACTTGAACCGGGGCTCTTTTCCCGCGACACGGAACAGCAATTCGCCCTGCTCTTTCAACGAGATCGCAGGGCCGGGCCCGCCAATCGGAAGGATCCTGCCAGACATTTCCGGATTGCCCACGGCAGAGACGATGAAGCGCGCCAGATCATCGTCGCTGATCGGCTTGCAGCGCGTGAGTTCGCCATCCCCGAAGATCAGGAATGGCTTGCCGGCCTTCACTCTTTTCACCTGCCCGGACAAGGACTTGAAGAAGGCGGTCGGGCGGATGATCGCATAGTCGATCCCGCTCGCAGCAAGGCGCGCCTCGAACTTGAGCTTGGCGTGCTGGAAGGCCAGCAGCGGCTTCTGCACGCAAATCGCCGAGAGCAGGATGAACTGCCGCGCGCCCGCCGCTTGTGCCGCTTCGAGCAGGGCGAGATTGGCGGCATAGTCCACCGCCTCGGCATCCTTGGGCGCACCGCTGCGCGAGGCGATGCAGGAGATGATGCAGGATGGCGCAAGTCTCTCCATCAGCTGCGCCAGAGCCGTCTTGTCCGACAGCGCCGCATGGGCGATGGCGGCACCGGAAAGTTCGGGCAATTGCGCCGCATCGCCGCCGGGCCGCAACAGCGCAGTGACGGCATGGCCATCGGCGACCAGCCGCCGCACCACGGCCCGGCCGATGGTGCCGCTCGCTCCGGCGACGAGAACGGGTGAAGACGATGAACGAGGCTGCGTCATGCGGCGCACACTAGCGCGGCGCGGATTGCGGTCAAATGGCATCAGCGCGCGGGAAACGGGACGGCCGCGCCGGGGCGAAATGCACCGGCGCGGCTGGCGCTTGCCTTAGGTCTTCTTGCCCCCGCCGAACCAGTTGCGGAGGCGGGTCCAGAGGGACCTGCTGTTCTTGCCTGATTTCGACTGCTGCTGTGCGGGCGCGGAGATCGGAGCGCCCCCGCCAATCGGGGAGAATGCCCGCGTCACCATCGATGACGCCTCGCTGGCAATCCGGTCTTCCTTGCGTGCTTTCGATGCCGCTTGTTTGGCGGGTGGGGCAGTCGCCTTCATCTTCTTGCGCGGCGATTGCGCAGTTCGGGTCGGCGCATTTGGCGCCGGTGCGGCTGCCGTCGATGCCGGGACCCCGGAGATGGCGTCTACGGTGGCATTCCTGTTCTTGCCGCGTCTGGTTCTCTTGCGCGACGGGCCAGCCGACTTGCCAGCGACCCGCCTTGTCTTTGACCGGGCGGTCTTGCCACCATCGGCGCGCGTGGCCTTCTTGCGCGAATTCGCGGCCTGTTTGGCTGCCGCTGGCCTTGCTTTCGCGCCCGGCGACGTGGCTGGCGTGGGCGGCAGCGGCGGGGGCGGGCCCGGCGGGGGCGGCGGCGGCGGCGGTGGAACCGGCGGCGGCGGGGGCAGCGGCGGCGTGCCCCGACTGGCCGCTG
>NZ_LZYB01000006.1 GCF_001677335.1 Erythrobacter dokdonensis DSW-74 | reverse complement strand
GCCGCCGCCGCCGCCGCCACCGCCGCCGCCGCCGCCGCCACCGCCACCGCCGCCGCCTTCCTCGGGCGGCAAGGCGCTGGCATCAATATCGGCGAAGATCTCCATGCCGGTGGCCGAAGCCTCAGCCTCGCGGCTGCTCAGCGCATCGGCATTGACGGTAAAGGTCCCGCTATTGACCACCGTCAGCGCCAACGGCTCGGCAGCCACATCATAGCCCACAGCCTCTGCTTTCGCCTCGGCTCCATCGGTTCCGGTCGCAATCGAGGATGCCACGACGGTGAAGCGGCCGCTGTTGGCAAATCCGGCGTTCGCACCACCGATCGCGATCATGGCCTGCCGCACGCCTTCGGCGGCGCTGGTCGCATTGGCTGACAGACCGCTTGCCTGGGCACTGGCGCCGCTGACGAAGGTGCCGGCATTGGCAAAGTCGAGCGTTGCCTCCCCGGAAATCTCGCCTTGCTGGTAGACCGATGCGCCGAGAATGGCAGAAGCCGTGCTCTCGCCTTCCGAGTTTGCGATGGCCGAAGCGCCGATCGCGATCAGCCCGCCGCTGGCGTTGGTGAGGCTGGCAATGCCGGTACGCCCGACAAAGTCAGACGGCCCGCCCGCTTCGATGATCATGTCGATCGCACCATTGCCGCCTGCCGTCGCCGTTGCGCCAAGGTCGAGCGCCTCGCCCTCTTCCGGCTGGCTCCCGGTCGAAAGGGCGTTGGCGAAGTAATCGAAGCGGATGTCCCCGCTATTGATGAGGGTGGATGTGATATCTCCGTCATCGGCACCGCTGGCCTGCGCCTTGAGCACAAGCCCGCCACCCTTGAGCGTTTCCTCGGGCGAGAAGGCGTCCCCGCCCGAAGCGGTTGCAGAAGCCAGACCGAATGCCGTCGCCTCTGCGTTGGCGATGATGCGGATATCGGCTCCCGCGGCATTCGTCATCGTGACATCGGCGGTATCGATACCTCGGCCATTGGCGCGGGCACGAACATGCACCAGGCCGTGCTCACCGCCGCCCGCTTCGGCAAAGGCGGTGGCATCACCGTCGGTCGAAACCCCGGTTGCTTCAGCGCTGAAATCGAACAGGCCATTATTGGTCAGGACGGCACTGGTCGCGGCATCACTCGCACCGTTCCCGGATGCGCGCATGTAGATCGATTCGACATTGGTCGCGATCGTTTCGACATCGGCCTCGGCTGTGGCCGCTGCACTGGAAGACACGGTCAGGGTCCCGTTATTGGTGCTGGTCACCGTGGCCGTGCCATCGGTGTTCTCTTCCAGACCCGCTTCCTGATGGAAACCGCCGAGCAGGTTGGAAACCGCCCGTGCGCCGAAGGTGTCACCTTCGCCAGGTGCCGTGGTGCCGGTGGCTACCGCCGACGAGATGACGGAAAGCGAGCCATTATTGATCGCCGTTGCCGAAACCTCGGGCAACGGAGCCGCGATATATTGCCCGACCGCGTTTTCGATATTGGCAAGAGCAACAGCCTGACCGGCATCATTGGTGGCCGTGGCGCTCGCCGTGATCGTGACATCACCCGAATTGACCAGCAGAACCTGTCCCGGCGCGATGACTTCGGCTTCCATGCTCTGGACGCCGAGATTGATGACCACTTCGTCTTCGTGCTCTTCGCCGGGTTCGCCCTGGAGAATGGCTCCGCTCGCGGGGTCGATCACACTGGCGACCGCCGATCCGGTGCCGCTCGTCACCACTCCGGACTCGAAGGTTTCGCCTTCGGGAAAGGTGAATTCATCGGGAAGCACGGCTCCCGGTACTGTCGTGCTTTCAACAGCTTGGGCCATGGCAGGCATAGTAACCGCCATGGCAACAGCAGACGCGCCAAGGACAAGCGCAGTGCGCTTTGCGTAAAAAATCATGATTTCTCTCCCATCCACGCCATTCGTAAACGAAAAGCGCTTCCCAACGATCCCTAATCTAGACCTACCCTTCGATTGGTTTCTTTTCAAGACCCAGCTTTACAGGTTTTTTCCGAGTTTTTGGCAAATTTGATGCAAATCAAATTTTCTTTGCAAGTAATCTGATAAGTTTTTGTTTTACCCAGTTTGGTAAAAAACCGCAGAAAACCTGATAACGATCACAAGAAGTTCCGCGGGACGGCGATCGAATCCGGATCGCGCGCAGCAGCAATGTCAGGACCCGTCACGCAGGCGCGACTCGGCCCTGTCGGGAGATTGCTGGCGGTCGGGTGTCAGCCGGGCATGAGCCCGAAAGCGCGGATCACTCGGCTTGCGGGAAGAAGAAGGTGCGCAGGTGTTCGCCAATGCGCGCGGGGCGCAGGGTTTCGGCATCGATGCAGCACCAGGATGACTGCACTTCGGCCAGCACATCCTCGCCGCGCTTGATCAGCGTCGAATAGAACGCGCGCGCGCCGTTGAAGCGTTCGAGCACGGTCTGCGCGATCACCTCGTCCTCAAGAAAGGCGGGCTTTCGGTAAGTGATCTCGTGCTTGAGCGCGACCCACGCCTTGGAGGCGATGTCTTCAGCCGGGGCAAGGTTGTTCCAGTGCGCCAGCACCGCGTCCTGCACCCAGTTCAGGTAGCGCGCATTGTTGACGTGCCCCATGAAGTCGATGTCGGCCGGTTCGACCCGGATCGGGTGGACAAAAGGTGCGGCAGGGGATTCGGTTGCTGACATATTTGTCAGTTATAGCCCATGAAGCTTGCAAATCCATGACGAATTTGACGCCGGTCAAGCACGCATCTTGCGCGATGGCGCGCGCCGCGTCTAATCGCCCCTCTCACCAAGGAGCCGAGACATCATGGCAAGCCGCCCGCGCACACTTTACGAGAAGATCTGGGACGCGCACGTGGTCGAGACGCGCGACGACGGCACGGCGCTGGTCTATATCGACCGGCACCTCGTCCACGAGGTTACCAGCCCGCAGGCGTTCGAGGCGCTGAAGGTCGCAGGGCGTCCGGTGCGGCGGCCCGAGCTGACCCTCGCCGTTCCCGACCACAACCTGCCGACCACGCCGCGGCTGGATGCGGCCGGTAAGCCCGTCCCCATCGCCGACCCCGAAAGCGCAGCCCAGCTCGCGGCGCTCGAAGTCAACGCCCCCGCCTTCGGCATCCGCTATATCCCTGCGACCGCCAAGGAACAGGGGATCGTCCATGTGGTCGGCCCCGAACAGGGCTTCTCGCTGCCCGGCACCACCATCGTCTGCGGGGATTCGCACACCGCATGTCACGGCGGCCTGGGCGCGCTCGCCTTCGGGATCGGCACCAGCGAAGTCGAGCATGTGCTGGCGACGCAAACCCTGCTGCTCCAGCAGTCGAAGCCGATGGAAGTGCAGGTCGAGGGCGATCTTGGCCCCGGCGTGAGCGCGAAGGATCTGATCCTGCACATCATCGGCACGATCGGCGCGGCTGGCGGCAGCGGCTATGTGATCGAATACCGGGGCAAGGTGTTCGAGGCGATGACCATCGAGGAACGCCTCACCGTCTGCAACATGAGCATCGAGGCGGGCGCACGCGCCGGCCTGATCGCTCCCGATGATGTGACCTTCGCCTATCTGAAGGGCCGCCCCATGGCTCCCAAGGGTGCGGAATGGGACGCGGCGGTGGCGTACTGGCGCACGCTTCGCACGGATGAAGGCGCGGTCTTCGCCAAGAGCGTGGTGATCGACGCGGCGCAAGTCGAACCCAGCGTCACCTGGGGCACCAGCCCGGAGGACGTGGTGCCGATCGGCGGGCGCGTACCCTCGCCCGAGGATTTTGCCGACGAGAGCAAGCGTGTCGCGGCGCAAAAATCGCTCGACTACATGGGCCTCACGCCGGGCACGCCGATGACCGAGGTTCCTATCGAAAACGTCTTCATCGGCAGCTGCACCAACAGCCGCATCGAGGATCTGCGCGCCGCCGCAGCGGTGCTGAAAGGGCGTCGCAAGGCCGATAATGTGCGCTGGGCGATTGTGGTGCCCGGATCGGGTCTCGTGAAGGCGCAGGCAGAAGAAGAAGGGCTCGACCGCATCTTCACCGAAGCGGGTTTCGAATGGCGCGAGCCGGGCTGTTCGGCCTGCCTCGGCATGAACCCCGACAAGGTCCCTGCGGGCGAACGCTGCGCCTCGACCAGCAACCGCAACTTTGTCGGCCGGCAGGGGCCGGGCGCGCGCACGCACCTTGTCTCCCCGGCGATGGCGGCGGCTGCCGCAGTTACCGGGCGGCTCGCCGATGTGCGCGAGCTGGTGTGAAGGTGGGGCGCAAAGGTCTGCTTGGCGGCGGCCTCGGCGGGCTATTGGGCCGGCTGTTTCGTTCCGGCAAGGCGCTGGACAGCGAACCGCCCAAGCCCGGCATGATCACCCTCGACGATCCGCGCTACGAACGCTTTTTCAATGCGCGTTTGCAGGTGTGGTCGGGCGCCGGGGCAGTGGACGACGATGTGATCGCCTATCTCGTCAGCCCGGAATTCCTGGGCTCGCCTGCATGGCCCACTAGCCGGCAGGCCTTCCGCGTGGTGCGTCCCGAGCGCAGCCTCATCATCGCCTCGGACGGCCTGAGCGACCTGTTCGTCGACAGCGACAGCCAGGAACCGGGATTCGGCTGCGAGGTCTTCATTGAGTGCCCGGATCTGGCAGGCGCAGCTTTCGAGGATATCCGTGGAAGCTGGCAATTCGACCTGATTGAGACACTTGCCCGAAACGTGGCCAATTTCGGCGGGATTCAGGCCCCGACCCGCCAGTACGGGATTTTCTCGATGGAGCTGCCTGCTCCCGCCTCCATGCCTGCGCATTGGCTGACGCAGCGCGGCACTGTCGGCGCGCTCATCAACGTCACGGTGCCGGGCCGGCCGTCATACTGCCAGTTCGACCAGGATGTGGAAATTCGCCTCGTCGCGCTCACCATCCTACTTCCGGACGAAACCGAATATGTCGTGGCGGGCGGGGCCGAGACGCGCGCCGAAATCGCGCAAAGACTCGTTTCAGCGGGAACCGGTCTGGCGTCGCCTGCAAATCGCCGCTCGGTGCTTGCGTAACGAAGCAGTTGGGACCATCTGACAAGCCATGACCGACAAGCCCAAGAACAACACCGCCCGCAACGCCGCGCTGGCCGCGGCTGGCGCCATTGGTTCCGCTGCGATTGCTGCCGCGCTGCTCTATACCAGCAAACGCAAGAAGAAGCAGAGCGAGGAGGCCCAGTCCGGCCCCATCCCCTCGGGCGAGCCGCCCGAAACCGACTGAGGAACGCCATGGAACCGCTCACCCGCGTCGAAGGCCGCGCCATCCCGCTCGGCCTCAAGAATGTCGATACCGACATCATCATCCCGGCCAAGTGGCTGAAGACCATCAGCCGCGAGGGCCTTGGCGCGGGCGCGTTCGAGGCGCTGCGGGCGGAACCGGGCAACGTCATCGACGATCCCGCCTATGCCGGGGCCACCCTGCTGATCGCGGGCGACAATTTCGGCTGCGGATCGAGCCGCGAACACGCCGCCTGGGCGCTGGGCGACATGGGCATCCGCGTGGTGATCGCGCCGAGTTTCTCCGACATTTTCTCGGGGAATGCCGTCAAGAACGGGATCCTGCCGGTCGTCCTGCCGCAGGAGGCGGTTGACCGGCTGCTGGCGGTCGCCCGCGAAGGGCAGCCGATCACGGTCGATCTCGAAAGCCAGACCGTCACCACCCCCTATCAGCACCGCTTCACCTTCAATCTCGACCCGTTCCGGCGGCACTGCCTGCTGAACGGGCTCGACGAGGTCGGGCTGACCATGGCGCGGGGCGAGGCCATCGGCGCTTTCGAAGCCACCCGCACCGCCGCCCAGCCGTGGCTGATGCGCGGCACCCAAGCCGCATAGATTTACCAATCCGGGAGAGGACATCATGAAAGCCATTCGCACCCACCAGACCGGCGGGCCGGAAACCCTGACGCTCGACGAGGTCGATACACCCACCCCCGGCAAGGGCGAGGTGCTGGTCGCGGTCAAGGCCTGCGCGATCAACTATCCCGACGGTCTCATCATCCGCGACATGTACCAGTTCAAGCCCGAGCGCCCCTTTTCGCCCGGCGGGGAAATCAGCGGAGTGATCGAAGCGGTCGGCGAAGGGGTCGAAGGCTACAAGGTCGGCGACAAGGTCATGGCCGGGATCGGCAATGGCGGGCTGGCTGAAAAGGTCGTGGTGCCTGCGGGACGCATGTTCCCGGTGCCGGACGGCGTGCCGTTCGAGAAAGCCGCTTCGCTGCTGATGACCTACGGCACCACCATCCACGGCCTCAAGGATCGCGGGCATATCAAGGCAGGCGATACGGTGCTGGTGTTGGGCGCAGCCGGGGGCGTCGGGCTTTCGGCGGTGGAACTCGCCAAGGCCTTCGGCGCGCGCGTGGTTGCCGCCGTCTCGTCCGAGGCGAAGGGCGAGGTGGCCCGCAAGGCGGGGGCCGACGAGGTTGTGATCTACCCGCGCGAAGCGATGGACAAGGATGCTTCCAAGGCGCTCGCCAACGCCTTCAAGGCCGCCTGCGGGCCGGACGGCGCGAACATCGTCTATGACATTGTCGGCGGGCAATATTCCGAACCCGCCCTGCGCGCCATCGCGTGGGAGGGCCGCTTCCTCGTGGTCGGCTTCCCGGCCGGGATCGCCAAGATGCCGCTCAATCTCACCCTGCTGAAGTCCTGCGACATCTGCGGCGTGTTCTGGGGCGCCTTCACTGCCCGCGAGCCGGCCGCGTTCCGGGCGCAGGTCGAGGAGCTGTTCGACCTGATGAAGGCCGGCAAGATCGATCCGCTGGTGAGCGAAACCTTCCCGCTCGAACGCGCGGGCGATGCCATCGCCAAGCTCGAAGCACGCGAGGCGGTCGGCAAGCTCGTCGTCACAATGGAATAAAGTCTCATCGGATCGCGGCTTCACGCTTGAAGCCACGCGCCGAGACCACTATCCCAATCCCCGGATCGTATCCGAAAGGACACATATTATATGACCGATTTCAAGGATCGCGAACGCGCCGAAGAGGCCCACTTCGCGCTCGAAGAGGAAACCGCCTTCCGCATCGCCGCGCGCCGCAACCGCCTGCTGGGCGAATGGGCTGCGGGCGCGATGAAGCTGACCCCGGAAGAAACCGACGCCTACAAGAAAGCGGTCGTGCAGGCGGATTTCGAGGAAGCCGGTGACGAGGACGTGATCCGCAAGCTGCTGGGCGATCTCACCGCTGCCGGAACCGACATCACCGAGGCCGACATTCGCGCCAAGCTCGAAGAGATGACGATCGAGGCGCGCCGCCAACTGCTCGGCGGAGTGTAGTCCATGCCGATGAGCGCCGCCGCCATCGAGGAAGCGATCCTTGCCGCCCTGCCCGGCGCGACGGTCGAACTGACCGATCTGGCCGGAGATGATGATCACTGGGCCGCCACCGTCACCGCACCGCAATTCGTCGGCAAAACCCGCGTGGCGCAGCACAAGATGGTCTATGCGGCCTTCGGCGGACGGATGGGCGGCGAACTGCACGCCTTGCAAGTCACGACCAAGGTTCCCACCTGAAACGCAACACTCCTTCAACCGCATCAGGGGCAAACCCGAACATGTCTGATACCAACGCCCGCATTTCCGATCTCGTCACCACCAATGACGTCGTGCTGTTTATGAAGGGCACGCCGCTGTTTCCGCAATGCGGCTTCTCCAGCCGGGCCGTCGCGATCCTGGATCATTGCGGGGTCGCCTATGAAAGCGTCGACGTGCTGCAGGACATGGAAATCCGCCAGGGCATCAAGAGCTTCTCCGACTGGCCGACCATCCCCCAGCTCTACGTGAAGGGCGAATTCGTCGGCGGCAGCGACATCATGATGGAGATGTTCGAGGCGGGCGAATTGCAGCAGCTGTTGAACGAAAGCGGCGTCAAGACCGTTTGAGTTTCGCACCCGCCTCGCGCTCGTCAATGCGACCGTTGGCATGACATTCGATTGATGCACTGTCCCGGCCCAAAGGGCCGCAAGGCCGCCGGCCGCCCGCAGGCGCCCGTAGCGAAGCGAAGGAACAGCGCCGAGGACGCACCCGCGGAGGTGGGTGCGAAAAACAAAAAAGCGCTCCGCAGGACCAGTGCGGAGCGCTTTTTCGTTTAAGGGGAGGCGCCGCCCGAAAACCAGGAAGGGCGCGCCTCGATAGGAAGACCATTGAGACCGCCTCACTTTATGCATGGTGCGTGCCAAATGAGGGAAAGCACGCAATTCTGGCATTTTTCCGCGATCCGCCGCCAATCGCGAGGCGGGAAGTGTAAACTCTCCCGACACCCCTGACGAAAGCGGCAGGATCGCGCCAAAGCGCTTGGCAAGCGCTTGCCGCCGCGCCATCCTGTTCGCCGATGACCAATGATTCCGCGCCCCACGGCATCCCTGCCGCCACCATCATCATCTTCCGCAATGCCCCCGCCGGTGGCCCGCCCGAGGTGCTGATGACCGTGCGTTCAAAGGGCATGACCTTTGCAGGCGGCATGGCGGTATTTCCCGGCGGAAGGGTCGATCCGGAAGACTTCGCGCTGGGCGAGGCGGTAGCCACGGGGCACGCAATGACCGCCGACGAGGCCGCGCACCAGATCGCGGCAGTGCGCGAAACGCTGGAGGAAACCGGCCTTGCGCTCGGTCTGGCGGGCGACATCGACGCCGCCCGCGCGGCTGAAGCCCGCGCAATGCTGGCCGAGACGGGCGCGCTTGCCCCGGTGCTGGAGGCCTTCGGATGGCGGCTCGACCTTGGCCAGATCACGCCCTTTGCACGCTGGTTTCCCAAGAACGAGCAGATCCCGCGGGTCTATGACACGCGCTTCTACCTCGCCAATCTCGGCACCGGCGCGGTCGAGGTGTCAATCGACCAGTCGGAGAATACGCACCTGTTCTGGACGAGCGCGCAAGGCGCACTCGATGCAGCGGAGCGCGGCGAGATCAAGCTGATCTTTCCCACCCGCCGCAATCTTGAACGCCTCGCGCTTTTCGCCAGCTACGAAGAGGCCCGCGCCCAGGCCGAGGCGATTCCGGTGCGCACGATCATGCCGCAGGTCGTCGAGCACAACGGCAAGCCGTGGCTGACGATTCTTGCCGATGCAGGCTATCCGGTAACAGCGGAACTGCTGGAAACGGTCGCGCGGGGGTGAATTTGCGGGAGCTGAAACAAAAACGGCGGCGCGGGTCTTCCCGTCGCCGCCGTGTCTGGCCTACCCGAGGGGCTCAGAACTTGTAGCCCAGCTCCACCCCGAAGCGTTGCAAGCCGCCGGGCGAGATGAACGAACCACCGAATTCCGCCGCGGTGATGACCTCGTTGAGATAGCGCTCGTCGAACAGGTTTTCGGCATAGGCGAAGATCGACCAGCGATCGCTTTCGAGACCGATGCGCATATCGACCACGCCGAAGGTATCGCGCTGGGTGACCGAGTAATCGGCATCACCGACGAAGGCCGGAAGCGCAAGCGCCGAACCGGGCAGCAGGCCGCTGAACAGGGTCGGATTGGTATCGTTCTGCAGCGTGTGGAACCATGTGGGCCCGGTGATGCGGTAGTCGGCACGGGTAACGAAATCCACCGTGCTGGAAACCGGAAGATCCAGCTGGGTGCCGATGTTGATGGTGTAATCCGCGGTATAGGGCGACTTGTTGCCGACCGTTTCGGGCCGCGAGGCATTGGCCTTGATCTCGCTGTCGGTGACGTTGGCCGACCCGAACACCGTCCAGCCGTCAAGGATTTCCGCCGTCAGGTTGAGCTCGGCACCGAAGATCTGCACCTCGTCGATGTTGGAGACCACGCGCAGCAGGCCGAAGCCGCCGACGAAGAACTCGAAGAACTGCATGTCCTCGATATTGGTGTGGTAGCCGGCGAGATCGAAGGTCACGCGGCCATCGAGCACGCTGCCCTTGACCCCGACCTCGAACGCGTTGGACACTTCCTTGCGATACTGGTCGTTGATCAGGATGTTGGTGCCGATGAACTGGTTGAAGGCTTGATCGACGATGGCGGCCGAGCCCTGGTTGTTGAACCCGCCCGATTTGAAGCCGACACCCCAGTTGGCATAGAGGTTGATATCGTCGGTTGCCTCGTACCGCAGCGAGACCTTGGGCTGGAACTGCTTGAAGGTCTGCGACTGGTCGGGGACTGACTGGACAACGCCCGCAACGACCTGCTGGCCGGGGTTGATCGGACCGCCGGTGAAGGGGTCGAACACGGTCGGGACAAGGCTGCTGACGCTGCGATCCTCGATATCGTACCGGCCCGCAAGACTGATGTTGAAGCGATCGGTCACGTCATAGTCGGCCGAAGCGAACACCGCATAGACATCGGTATCGAAGGAATCGTTGTAGAGCTGGGTTGTCGGGTTGGCCGTGTCCGGACCATTGTAGAGCTGGCGGATCACGCCCTGACCGAGATCCGCGCCGAGGCTGACGCCCACCTCGCGATCGATATGCAGGTAGTAGGCACCAAGCTGCCAGTTGAGCGGGCCGTCGCCATTCGAGGCAAGTCGGATTTCAGCGCTGAAATCGCTTTGCTCGCGGATCTGGAACTGGGTCCCGTCACAGGTGGTCGGGCTGTAGGGGCCGAAGGTCGAGCCGGTGACGGGATCGAAAATGAACGGGACCGGGGTCTGCCCGATGAAGGTCGGCGCATTGAGCGGGAAGCCGGTCAGCTGGGCGGTGCTGGCGAAGCAGGCATTGGAGGCAGCCACGGATGCCGGAGTCGCGCCGGGGAAGGTAAAGCGCGCGAAGTCGGCTGACGTGCCATCGGCGGTCAGCGATTGGTCGACGTCGCTGTATAGCGCCCATGCGGTCAGCGTCACGGCATCGAAATCATGCTCGATCTTGGCCGAAACTTCGAAAGTCTGCTGGTCGTTGGTGGGACGGATGTTCGAATAGAAGCCGAAGGGATGAGTGTTGACGTCCTCGAAGAACGCCGGGTCCACGCCGGCGAAATTGGGCAGGTGGAAGCTGGCGTTGAAATTGATCGAGGCACCGGTGAGGTCGGCATAACGGGCCTTGACGTCCAGCTCGGTCCGCGGACCAAGCTCGGCGACAAAGCGCCCGTCGACCGACCAGATCTCCTGGTCATCGATGGTCTTGGAATTGCCGAGGAACCGATTGCGGAAAAAGCCGTCGGTCGTCGAATAATTGCCCGACAGCACAAAGCCTGCCGTCTCGCCTACCGGGACAGAGACATAGCCGGTGGCGAGATAGGTGTTATCCTCGGCAGCGCGCACCGTGACCCCGCCCTCGAGACGGTCGCCGGGCTTGAGCGTCTGGATCACGATCGCGCCAGCCGCGGCATTGCGTCCATAGAGCGCGCCTTGCGGACCCTTGAGGATCTCGACCTGGCGCAGCGTTCCCTGGTTCTGGTTCAATTGCGCGGTGTTGGTCTTGAGGATCCCGTCAACCACCAACGCGACCGAGCTTTCGGCATCGCGCGCGCCGTTGATCCCGCGGATGTTGATCTGTGTGTCGCCCGCTTCTGCCGTGCCGGTGACGATGGTCACGCCCGGGGTCAGCTGGATGAAGTCGTCGGCGCGCTGCACACCGGTCTTGGCGAGAGTGTCGGCGCCGAACACGGTGATCGCCGCAGGCACGTCCGCCACCGATTCGGACTGACGCCGCGCGGTGACGATGATTGCGTTGTCCTCCTCCTCCTGCGCGGTGTCGGTGGCGGGGTCGGCCTGCTGGGCCAGAGCGGGCGAGGCCAGAGCAATGGCGCCAAAAGCCGCGCCAGAGGCAAGAACCAAACGGACATTCATGGGACGGCTCTCCTGAAAGGAATCGAAACGACGAAAAAAGATCAGACGAGGACGTTGGCCCCGCTCATGTAGACGTAGACTTCCTGGAACCTGGGACCGTCATCGCCGGGCCGCAGACGCCAGAAGTTGGTGTTCTCCAGCAAGGTCACCTGCCCGGACTCATCGTGCAGTTCGGCAGTAAAACACGCGGTGATGCGCCCGTTTGCCTCGTCCACGGTGCAGGTGAAATCGCGGTGAATAATGGTTTCGTAGGCGCCGAAGAAATCCTCGAACATCCGCCGGATCTCGGCCTTTCCGCTGTGACGCGTGAAGGCGGTCTGGACACAGAAAAGCGCGGTATCGTGGAAGCAATCGAGCACCGCCTCCATGTCCTTGGCATCGACCCGGGCGAAATACTTGTTGAGGGCAAAGTCGATCAGCGCTTCGCGCGACAAGGTGGGTTCGTACTGCATCAGGCGTCTCCTTCCTTCAGCAGGTTGTCGCCGGACATGTAGACATACACGCGATGGAACAGCCGGTCCTTGAGGTAGAAGCGGTTGCAGTTCTCGTAGCGCAGCTCCTCGCCTCCGTTGGGAGTGATGAGAACGGTGAACTGGCTGCAGATCGCGTTGGTTTGCGGATCGGCCGTGTGCACGAAATTGCCGTGCCAGATATTCTCGAAATCGGCGAACAGCTTGACGAACATGGCACGGATCGCTTCGCGTCCGTCATGCACCGTGTTGCTCGTCACCTCGGTCAGCACCGCGTCGGGGGTGAAGCAGTTCAGCACCTTGTCGAGGTTCTTGTTGTCGACCCCGTCGAAATACCGCTTGGTGACGATATCGACATAGAAGGGATAGGGCAGCGGCGCCTGGCCGGGACCGCCTTCAGTCCATTCGCTCATCAGTACCAGCCCTTTCGGATATTGGCGTGCATGGGGACTTCGGGTGAGGGGAAAGCCTTCTTCGAGTGGCTGAGACCGAGTTCGATCAGCGTTTCCAGCTGCTTGTAGGCAACCTGGCCGGGGTTCAGCACGGGCACCGGCAATTCGCCCTGAAGGTAGGCCGCCGACTGGTGCATCGTGGTCGATCCGAGCACGATCACGTCGGCCCCGTCTTCCTCGATTGCCCTCAACGCCTCTGCCTTCAGCTTGGCGAAGACCACTTCCTCCTTGCCCTCAAGCAGTTCGGTAACGTCGGGCCGCGTGTCGATCGAGCGGACGCTCGCGCAACGATGCTCCCAGCCGTGCTGGTTGAGCACCTTCTCGTAGAGCGGGAACCATTGCGGCCACATGGTAAGGACGGAGAACTTCTTGCCGAGCGTCATGGCGGCGGCGAAACTCGCCTCGCCCGGCCCGACCACGGGAATCGAGAGCACCGAACGCAGCGGCCACAGGCCGGAATCACTGACGGTGTCGATCAGGACTCCGGCATAGCCTTCCTCCTCGGCAACGACACCAGCCTGAAACACGGTCCAGTCCATCAACAGGGTGTCGTGATAGGAATCGCCAAGGGCCGCGCCCCAGCGCACCGCCTCGAAGGTCGGCGCGAAGTCGGGACGCACGAAATCGGACGGAAGCTGCTGGGCGCGGTTGGCAACCCCTGCCTCGTCCATGGCGATCGGCACGATAACCTTGATACGGTTCACGGCAAACTCCCCTGTTGCCTGTGCTGGCGTGATTATTGTATACAAATATCACCCGTCAAGTGCTTTCCCGAAAAGTGTCAGGATGGGCTCGCAAGGTGTGTTTTTACTGCCGCAGGGCTTTGAGATGGCAAACTGCTGGCATAGATTGGGAGAGCAATGATGCCCCCCTGCTCTCCCCTTGTTCCGGAAGAATGCTTGCCATGAGCCGCGCTTCGGAACAGGCCTACCAGCAGATCCGCACCCACATCCTGAGCGGTGCGGTGGGGCCTGGCGAACAGTTGACCGAGGACCGGTTGGCGCAGATCGCAGGCGTGAGCCGCACACCCGTGCGTGAAGCGGTCCGGCGGCTGGAGGACGAATTGCTGCTGGTGCGCAGCGAATCGAAACGCCTGTTCGTGGCAGACTGGAGTCGCGACGACATCGAGGAAATGTTCGCGCTGCGACAGATGCTCGAATGTCACGCGGCCGAACGCGCAGCGAACCGCCTCACCAAGGGGAAGCTGGCCAGTCTCGAGGCAGTCAACCGGACCTTGCGCGACGCGATCGAACAGCCCTCGCCCGACGTCAGGCGTTTCCTTGAGGCAAACCGGGCGTTCCACGAAGCGATCATAGATGCTGCGGAATCCCCGCGACTCGGGCAAATGCTGGCCAAGCTGGTGGAGGCGCCGGTAGTGCTGCGGACAGCACGCAATTACACCGCCGAAGATTTGCGCCAGTCAGCCCGCGACCATGACGAACTGATCGCCGCCTTTGCCGCGCGAGACCCGGAATGGGCGCGCGCGGTGATGGGCAGCCACCTGCGTCGAGCATTCCACAGCTTTACCAACGCGGCAGGCCCGGGAGGGGAATAAAGCGCGCACGGCGCCGCGTAACAACGCATCGGCAGCAAGACGGTTCCAGTCCACCTCACATACCGCAGCGCGATTGCAATTGTATACAAATTGGGTAAGCACCTTGCAGGCCCCTTTATCATTTCAGGCGATTCACCATGGTGTTCGAACAAATCGAACTGGTCGAAGTCGGCCCGCGGGACGGGTTGCAGAACGAGCCGGACATCATTGCCACAGACACCAAGCTGGCGCTGATCGGGCGGATGATCGATTACGGCGCACGGCGGCTGGAGGTAGCGAGCTTCGTCCACCCGCAGCGGGTGCCGCAGATGGCGGATGCCGAAGCCGTGATCGCCGGCCTGCCCGATCGCACAGACTGCACCTATATCGGCCTCGTGCTCAACAAGCGCGGTGTCCTGCGTGCGCTCGCCACCCGTGAAGGCGGTGCGCGCGGGATCGATCAGGTCGGCTGCGTGGTGGTCGCCAGCGATACTTTCGGCCAGAAGAACCAGGGCCAGACCATCGAGCAGGGCATCGCCGAAACCCGCGCCATGCTGCGCTTTGCCCGCGAGGAAGGAATGCGCGCGCAAGTCACCATCAGCGCCGCGTTCGGCTGTCCCTTCGAGGGCGAGGTGAAGCACGACACCGTCCTCGCCATCGCGGAAGATCTCGCCGCCGAAGCCCCTGAGGAAATCGCGCTGGCCGACACCATAGGCGTCGGCACGCCATGGGAAGCGGGGGAATTGTTCGGCAAACTGGGCGCATTACTCGGTGGCAAAATCCCGATGCGCGCACACTTCCACAACACCCGCGGCACCGGCATCGCCAATGCGTGGGAGGCCTACAAGGCGGGGGTGCGGGTGTTCGACGCCTCATTGGGCGGTCTCGGCGGATGCCCCTTCGCCCCGCGCGCAACCGGCAACATCGCCACCGAGGACCTTGTCTACATGATGGAACGTTCAGGCGTGGCAACGGGTATCGATCTCGAGGCCGCAATCGCGGCGAACAAGTGGTTTGCGGGGCAGCTGGGGCGCGAATTGCCCTCGGCAGTCGCCCGCGCGGCATAAGGAAAAGGACTGGGCATGACCTACAGGCTGGGTGTGGATGTGGGCGGGACGTTTACCGACCTGCTGCTGTTCGACGAGGCAAGCGGCGCCTTCTGGCGGCACAAGACGCCTTCGACCCCGCATGATTCTTCCGAAGGCATCTTGACCGGGGTCAAGGCGATCACCGAGAAGGCCGGGATCACGGCCGCCGACATTACTTACTTCCTGCACGGCACCACGGTGGCAACCAATGCGGTGCTGGAGGGCAAGGGTGCGAAGGTCGGCCTCGTGACCACCCAGGGGTATCGCGACATCATGCAGATCGCGCGCTCCTTTGTCCCCGGCGGCCTCGCGGCGTGGATCGTGTGGCCCAAGCCGCAGCCGCTCGCGCGGCTCGAGCACACGGTCGAAGTGCCGGGGCGGATGGACGCCCAGGGCCGCGAGGTTGCCCCGCTCGACGAAGATGCGGTGCGCATCGCCTTGCGCAAACTCAAGGGCGACGGGATCGAGGCACTGACCGTCAGCCTGATGAACGCCTATCTCAACGGCGCGCACGAGGCGCGGATCGGTGAAATTGCGGCAGAGGAACTGCCGGGCATTCCCGTCTCGCTCAGCCACGAAGTCCTGCCCGAGATGCAGGAATACGAGCGCACGCTTTCCACCGTTGCCAACGCCGCGGTGCGCCCTGTCGTGTCGAAATATGTCTCCAACCTGCGGACCAAGCTGGAGGCCGAAGGCCTCAAG
The DNA here is from genome assembly GCF_001677335.1 of Erythrobacter dokdonensis DSW-74. Taxonomy (GTDB): domain Bacteria; phylum Pseudomonadota; class Alphaproteobacteria; order Sphingomonadales; family Sphingomonadaceae; genus Erythrobacter; species Erythrobacter dokdonensis. The sequence goes on along the minus strand of NZ_LZYB01000006.1, from coordinate 320,995 downwards.
GGCCGCCTCTCGCTTCTGCGTTCCGACGGCGGGCTGATGAGCAGCCAGAAGGCCGAGGAGCATCCCGTCAACATCCTCATGTCCGGCCCGGCAGGCGGGGTCACCGGCGCTTTGTGGGTGGCGAAGAATGCGGGCTTCGAGAATATCCTGACATTGGACGTCGGCGGCACCTCCACCGACGTGGCCCTGATCCAGGGCCTCGAACCGCGCCGCCAGCGCACCACAGAGGTCGGCCACCTTTCGGTGCGCGCCTCGGCGCTTGACGTGAAGACCGTGGGCGCGGGCGGCGGCTCCATCGCCCACGTCCCCGAACTCACCAAGGCGCTGCGCGTCGGCCCAGAAAGCGCGGGCGCGGTGCCGGGGCCGGTCGCCTACAACAAGGGCGGCACGCTCCCCACCGTGACCGACGCCAACGTGGTGCTGGGCTACCTCCCCGAAGACCTTCTCGGCGGCAGCTTCAAGCTCGATCGCGAAGGCGCGAAGGCGGCGGTGCAGACCATCGCCGATGCGCTGGGCGTGACGCTGATGGAAGCCGCGCGCGGGATCATCGATATCGTCAACGAAAACATGTTCGGCGCCTTGCGGATGATCTCGGTCCAGCAGGGCTACGACCCGCGCGAATTCGCCCTGATGGGCTTTGGCGGCGCAGGCCCGCTCCACGTCAACGCGGTTGCGCGGTTGATGGGAAGCTGGCCCGCAATCTCGCCCGTCTCGCCCGGCGTGCTGTGCGCACTCGGCGATGCAACCACCCGGATGCGTACCGAAACCGCGCGCAGCTTCTCGCGGCTCGCGCGCGACACCACCATCGCGGATCTGGTGGCGGTGCTCGACGAAATGGCGGCGCAGACCCGCAGCGAACTCCTCGCCGACGGCATCCCCGAAGACCAGATCACCTCGGAATTCGAAATCGACGTGCGCTATGCGGGGCAAGCCTTCGAGGTACCGCTGACGATCACGCAGGACGTGCTCGAAAAGGACGGTATCGAAGGCATCCTCGCCCGCTTTGACGAGGAACACCTCCGGCTGTTCACCTTCAACATGGATACCCCTCACGAAATCGTGAACCTGCGCGCGGTGGCGCTGGGTCAGGCTCCTGCCCTCCCCGCGGCGGAACTACCCAAGGGTGACGGCAACCCCGCCGCCGCCAAGATCCGCGACCACGTGTTGTGGATGGACGGGGAGGAACGCGCGGCGGTGATCTACGACCGCGCCAAGCTTAAACAGGGCGACGTGATCGAAGGCCCTGCCATCATCACCGAGATGGATTCGACCACGCTGGTCGAGCACGATTGCCGCGCGACTGTCGATGCTGTCGGCAACATCCTCATCACTCTCAAGGCGGAGGGCTAAGACCATGCCGGCACGCATCATCGAACCCAACACCACCCCGTTCCAGAAGGTCGCAATCGACCCGGTGACGCTCGACATCATCGAGAACGCGCTGAGGAACGCCCGCATCGAAATGGATGCGACCCTCGTGCGCACCGCCATGTCGCCGGGCATCCGCGAACAAGGCGACGCCTTCCCGCTGATCTCCGATCCCGCCGGCAAGATGATCGTCGGCCAGTTCGGCAGCTTCATCGACGGCTTCCTAAAGAGCTTTGACGGGACGATCGAGGACGGGGACATGATCTTCCTCAGCGATCCCTATTCCTGTGCGGGTGCGATCAGCCATTCGAACGACTGGCTGGTGCTGCTGCCGGTGTTCAAGGACGGGCGCCTGATTGCCTACACCGCGATGTTCGGCCACCAGAGCGATATCGGCGGCTCGGTCCCCGGATCCATGCCGATCGGCGCGTCATCGATCTTCGAGGAAGGCGTGCGCATCCCGCCGGTGAAGATCTGGAAGCGCGGGGAATACAACGAAGACCTGATGAAGCTGGTGATGCACCAGACCCGCAAGCCCGACTGGTGCCAGGCCGACCTCAACGCCCTCATCGCCTCGTGCCGGGTCGCCGCCCGCCGCGTGATCGAGATGGCCGAACGCTTCGGCGACGACGTCTATGTCTCTGCCACGCAAGAGCTGCTGGCGCGCAACCACCGCGCGATGAAGGCGCTGATCGGCATGGCTGTGGCCGAGGAGCCGGTGAGCTTCGAGGACTACATCTGCGACGACGGCAAGGGCTACGGCCCTTACAAGATCCGCTGCACCATGTGGCGCGAGGGCGACAAGGTGATCCTCGATTTCGACGGCACCGATCCGCAGTCGGCCGCCTCGATCAACTTCTATCTCAATGAAAACATGTTCAAGATGTTCTTCGGCATCTACATGATCATGGTGTTCGATCCGCAGATCCTGTTCAATGACGGGTTCTACGATCTGATCGAGGTGCGCATCCCCGAAGGCTCGCTCCTGAAGCCCCGCTTCCCTGCCGCGCTGTCGGGCCGCACCCATGCGCTGGGCCGCATCTTCGACATTCTCGGCGGGCTGCTCGGACAGAAGACGCCGGAATTCCTCAACGCCGCCGGCTTCTCCTCCTCGCCGCACCTGTTCTACTCCGGATGGGACAGCCGCGAGGACGGCAGCCGCGACTGGTTCCAGCTGTTCCAGATCGGCTTCGGCGGCATTCCGGGCCGTCCGCTCGGCGACGGGCCGGACGGACACTCGCTGTGGCCGGGCTTCACCAATGTCCCCAACGAGTTCCTCGAACGCTATTTCCCGCTGCGGATCGAGCGCTATTCGACGGCGCCCGACAGCGGCGGGGCAGGCCTGCATCGCGGGGGCAATGGCATCCACATGACCTACCGCTTTCTCGCCGATGGCGAGATCGCGATCCATGACGACCGCTGGTTCGTGCCCCCGTGGGGCGTGAATGGCGGACATCCGGGCGCGCGGGCAAGGAAGGTCCTCGAACGCGCAGACGGCTCGACCGAAATCGTCGGTAACAAGGTTGAAAGCGTCGCGGTCAAGGCAGGCGATCTCCTCCACTTCATCACCTGGGGCGGCGGCGGCTGGGGCGATCCGCTGGCGCGCGATCCGGAAGCTGTCGGCCTCGAAATACGGCAGGGCCTTGTCACCCCCGAAGGCGCGCGCGCCTATGGCGTTGTCGTGGACGCTGAGGGCGTGGTGGACGCTGCCGCCACCGAAGCCCTGCGCGCGGAAATCTCGGCCAGCAGGGGCGAACTGCCGCTGTTCGATTACGGCCCCGGCATCGACGCGCTGAGAGCCAATTGCGAAGCCGAGACTGGCCTTCCCGCGCCGATCCAGCCGGTCTGGAACAATCTCCACGATCTCAGGGAGGCCGCCGAATGAGCGCGCTTCAGGGACTCAAGGTTGTCGAGATGGGACAATTGCTGGCAGGCCCGTTCTGCGGGCAATTGCTCGGCGACATGGGTGCGGATGTCGTCAAGATCGAGCCGCCGGGCGCCGGCGATCCGATGCGCAACTGGGGCCAGGGCCAAGAAAAGGTGCAGTGGGAGGTCATCGCCCGCAACAAGCGCTCGGTGACCTGCAACCTGCGCGTGCCCGAGGGGCAGGCGCTGGCCAAGCGGCTGATCGCCGAGGCGGACGTGCTGATCGAGAACTTCAAGCCCGGCACGCTCGAACGCTGGGGCATGAGCCCCGCTGAACTTCACGCCATCAACCCCGGTCTCATCATCGCGCGCATGTCGGGTTACGGACAGGACGGTCCCTATTCCGATCGCGCCGGCTTCGGCGGGATCGGCGAGGCGATGGGCGGCTGGCGCTATATTGTCGGCGAACCGGACCGCCCGCCGAGCCGCATGGGCATTTCCATCGGCGACACGCTGTGCGCGACCTATGGCTGCATGGGGGTGCTCGCGGCGCTCCACCACCGCGAGAAGACCGGCGAGGGCCAGGTGGTTGATTCCGCGCTTTACGAGGCCGTGTTGCAGGTGATGGAGGGGCTGGTCCCCGAATACGACCGCAACGGGGTGATCCGTGAACGCTCTGGCTCGGTACTCAAGGGCATCGCGCCTTCCAACGTCTATACCTGCAAGGACGGCAGCTACATGATCGGCGCCAATGGCGACGCGATATTCGCTCGGCTGTGCCAGGCAATGGGTCGTCCGGAGCTCGCCAGCGACGAACGCTATTCCACCCACATCGCGCGCGGACTCCATCAGGACGAACTTGACGCGCTGGTCAATGAATGGACCGGGACGCTGACGGTCGACGAGGTTGATGCGCTGATGACCGAATATTCGATCCCTGCAGGCCGGGTCTATCGCGCGCCCGAAATGCTTGCCGATCCGCACTTCAAGGCGCGCGAGGCGATCATCGAGGTCGAGACGCGCAATCGCGGCAAGATCAAGATGCAGAACGCCTTCCCCAAGCTCTCGAGAACCCCCTCGACCATCCGCCGCCCAGCGCCCGCGACGCCGGGGCAGGACAATGCCGAGGTCTTCGCCGAGCGTCTGGGGATGGACGATGCCGAACTCGCGCGTCTGGCAGAGGCCGGGGTGATCTGATGGCAGGCTCCTCGGCTGCCGACAATTACGCCGGGGTGTTCGCCGGAAGGCTCCAGCCGGGCACGCACCCCGCGCTGCTGATCGTCGATGTGGTGACAGCCTATCTGATGGAAGGCTCGCCGCTCTACATGGACACGGCCGCCGCCGCCCGCGACAGCAATGCAAGGCTCGCCGCGGCGGCACGCGCGGCGGGCGTGCCGGTGATATTCACCAATGTCAGCTACCAACCCGGCGGGGCGGATGGCGGGGTATTCTACCGCAAGGCCCCGGTGCTCAAGGTATTCGACGAGGGATCGCCGCTCGGCGCCTTTCCCGAAACCCTGCAACCGCAGCCGGGCGACCGCGTGTTTACCAAGCAATATCCCAGCGCCTTTTTCGGCACGGGTTTGGCCGAGGCCTTGCACGCCGAAGGGATCGATACCCTGCTGATCACCGGCTACTCGACGTCGGGCTGCGTCCGGGCGAGCGCCTTGGACGCCATGCAATACGGCTTTGTGCCCCTTGTGGTGCGCGATGCCTGCGCCGACCGCCACGAGGCCCCGCACGAGGCGAACCTGTTCGATCTTCAAGCCAAATATGCCGAGGTCATCTTCGAGGCCGAGGCGCTGGGGGTGATCGCCAGGGCCCGCGCCTGAGGCAGCGGAACATCTGGCGCGCCGGTCCGGCGAACCAAAGCGTCCATCATAAGCAGAGCGCCTACCAATCTTCGTGCCCTCGCATTTCGTGCAGGAGCACCAGAACGCGCATGGGGGGCCGATCGTGCGCAGCCGACTATGTGGTTGTCACGGCAAGCCGTCGTTTTTCCCGTTCGAGGTGGAGGCCTACGGGGACGCATATTGCAATCATCCCCGCCATGATTGCGCCGCTGATCGGCTCGGCAATCACGAAACCGATCAAAAGAGCAAGGTTGATTGTCAGAGCAAGGGCCGGAAGGATCGGGTGCCCCTTGGCGCGATAGGGCCTTGCGAGGTCGGGGCGGTGCTTTCTGAGTGCGAAATAGGACAGCACGAACAGGCACGATGCGAATAGGACCATCGCGCCCACCAGCCGGAACACGAAGACATAGCCGCCCGAAAAGATCAGCGGGATCGCGAGGACAAAGCCCATGGCAAGAGCAAAGGTCGGTGTCCCGCCGCGATTGACCTTCAAGGCGGATTTCACGAACAGGCCGTCCTGCGCCATCCCGTAAAGCGTGCGCGGGTTCGTCATGACGGCCGCATTGAGTGTTCCCAGCGCCATCAGCACCGCGACAAGACCCACGGCAATCTTGCCCCAACGCCCTGTGACCACTTCGATCACCTGCGCCATCGGCAGGGTCGATGCGCGCAAGGTCTCGAAATCGAGCGCCCTGATCAACGACCAGTTGATTGCAAGGTAGATGGCGGTGACCAACAGGGCCGACTGAAACAAAGATCGGGGAATGTTGCGGCCCGGATCCCTGTCCTCGCCGGCAAAGTAGATCGAGGCATACCAGCCGTCGTAGACTGTAACGATGAACTGCAGACCGGCCAGAATGGTCAGGATGGAAAGCGGTTCGGCGCTTGCAGGATCGGCGGCGGCTTCGCCTCCTGCCCTGCCTGCAGGCATAACCAGCGCCACGCAGACAACCGCGAGCAGCAAGGCGAGTTTCAGACCGGTGCTGACGATTTGCGCCCAGCACCCCTCTTCCACTCCGGCCCAGTTGAGCGCGGTCACGGAAAACAGGACAAGCAGCGCGACGATCTCAACCCGACCGGCCACGAATGGAACGACGAGGGCAAGGAAATCCGCTGCAGCGAGCGCGAGAAAGGCTGTCGCGGCGACCCCGGCAATCCACATCGTCCACCCGACGAGCAGCCCCATCGCATCCCCCAGCGCTTCGTGCACCGGGATGTAATGCCCGCCTGATCGCGGGATCGCGCAAGAGACTTCGGCCGCGACATTGGCCATCAGCATCACGTAGAGGCCGCCAGCCAGCCACAGCAGCATGACGACCGTGGGATCGGGCACCATGTTGGCGATCTCGCCCGGCGTGCGCATGATACCGGTCCCGATAACCAGCCCGACACACACGGCGATCGCGAAAGGCAGGCCAAGGCGCTTCTGGAGCTGGCCGGGCTGCGAGTTCCCGCTCATTCGGCAGGCTCGGCGTCGACGATTTCCAGCTTTGCCTGTCGTCCGCCCGGATAGCCGCCGCGCCGGGCGCGGATCGTGACTACACGCGAGAGCGCCAGATGGACGGCGAACGCCGCCGCAATCGCGGGCAGGCTCGCCGAAAGATAGCGGAACGCCGGGTTCGGCGTCTGGCTGACCGGTTCGAGCAGCGTGATGTAAGCCGCAAAGCCCACCGCAAGCGCGATCAGCGCGGCCGGGTTGACGCCCAGCCAGAAGGCGTAGGGCCCGCCTGCGGTATCGTGCAGCCCTGCCAGATCGACCTTCGAGCGACGCAGCACCAGCCGGTCAGCCAGCAAGACCCCGATACAAGCGGCAAAGATCGCGCCGAAAGACGCGGTGATCGAATAGAACCTGGCATAAAGGGCGTCGGTCGCGAACCAGATGATCAGACAGGCAATCACGCACAGGATGCCCGTCATCCCCGCAAACCCGAGCTGGCGGATAGGCGCGCCGAAATTCTGGATGATCGTCGTGACATTCCCCTGAAGCAGCCCCACCGCGCTGCTGACATTGGCAAGGATCAGGATCAGCAGCATCGCCAGCCCCAGCACCGGCCCTACCAGCGGGGTCATCCATTGCACCGGATCAGGCGAACCCAGCGCGAGCGAGGAGGCAAGACCCGCGGTGGCTGGCAGCAAGGACACCGGCACCAGCCCGATCCATGTGCCCCATGTCGCCCCGCGCGCGCTCTGGCCATAGCGCATCAGGTTGCCCACAAGGCCGAACCACGAAATCGCCGCCACGATGTTGAGCTCCACCGCCAGCATCAGCCGGGTCGGGCGGTCCCAGCGCGTCTCGGGCGGTGCGGCAGCAAGGATTGTGTCCCAGCCCGCCTCGATGAACACCGCCGCCAGCAAGCCGCCCGACAGCAGGACCAGCAGCGGCACGGTGGCAAGGTTGAACAGGCGCAGAGTGTCGCTCCCGCGCGCCGCGAGAAGGAAGCTGACGCCCAGGACCGCGAACGACATGATAGCCGCCAGCGGCAGTCCGCTATCCGCGGGAAACAGGGACAGTCCGATCAGCACTTCCTCGGTTGCTGCGCCCGCCATGGTCGAAAGGATGGCGGCGGAGAACGGCACCATGCCGAGCACGAGCGGGACAGCCAGCAGACTTGCGCCAATCGGGCCGAAGGCGCTGCGCAGGAAGACAAAGCTCTCGCACCCGTTGCGATACACCGGCAGCAACAGCGCGAAGAACAGGATGCCAAGGCCTACGGCGGTGCCGAAGAACAGCGCAATAAAGCCATCGACAAAGCCCACCAGTTGCCCCGTCGCCCCGCCGAACAGGAACCCCCAGGTGGCAATCGAAAGCCCGCTCTTGACCGCCAGCATGTCGCGGAACGACCAGCTGCGTTCCTCGGGCAATAACGGCAGCGTTTCGGCCAGCGCGGCCTCGATCCGGTTGGCGCCCTTCGTCACCGGCTAGAGCGCCTGCGCAATCAGCACGATGGCAAAGCATCCGGCGGTGATCGCCGCCAGCGCGATTGTATCCGTGCGTGGCAGACGCCTGTCGGGTTCCTCACACCGTGCAAGGATCGCCAGACGCCGTTCAAGCTCCTCGTCAAACGAGGTGGGGCGCGGACGGCTCAATGCCCGGCCCCCTCAAGGACATGCAATCGCATATGTGCTGCATCCTCAAAGCCCATGCTGCGATAGAGCGGTCGGCCCATTGCGGTCGCGTGCAGCCATAGGGGCAAGGGCCCCGACGCGGCGTCTTGGGCGGCCTTGATCGCCCGCCGCATCGCTGCCTCGCCCAGACCTTGCCCGTGGCGATCGGGCAGGGTTGCAACCCAGCCGATATAGATCTGATCATCCTGAATATAGGCCAGCGCGCCGGTTACCGCTTCACCATCGGCATAGCCGACAACGCCGAAGTGCTCGCCCGACCACTGGTGGACAGTATCGGTGATCGCAAAGGTTTCAACCGGCATGGAATAGGCCGCCGCATTCACAAGGCCGATATCAATGGCGCTCTGACGGTCCCGGATGAGACGGTAATCGAGTTCCGGTTCGGGCCACCTCGCCAGAGCAAGCGTTGTTGCAGCCATGCCCCACAGATCCTGCGCATGCGCCAGCCCCGCCGAGGCAAACAGGGCGTCTGCGCCATCGGGATACCATTCCGGCACGCTCGCCAGCATGGCGGGATAGGGGCATCGCTCCATGATCCCGGCGGCTTGGGCGAGCGCATCGGCAAAGCCGCGCGGGCCGCCGGTTGGCTGTTCGATCACGACCATGTTCAAAAACGCATTGTCGACATTGGCGACAAGCGCGCGCACCGGCCCGGCGCTGGATATGGCGTGATCGGGATATTGACCGACCAGATAGGTCCAGCCGCTGGTCAGGCTCTGGACGCTGCCATGGGCATCAAGACCCAGGCGATGCGTATCCGCGGCAATCACTGGGCTGCTCCGGGCAGGGTCTGTTCATCGCCCAGCCTTCCATGCTCCAGCCAGCGTGCAAGATCGGCAGGAAGGCGCGCCTCCAGCGCCGCGCGGTAATCAGCCAGGTCCTGGTCGGTCAGAACCGCGCGCCAGCGTTCGTTCGTGCCCTTGTGGAGGAAGGAATCGGCCCCGCCCTTGAAGGCCACTTCGGCAAGGCCCAGAAGCTGCGCGCCATGGCGCTTCATGCTGGAAAAGCCCGCCGCTTCGACCATCTCGGCAAACAGCGGCTCGGGCGTCTCTATTCCGCAGAATTGGGCGATCCGGCGCATCTCGCCTTCGCGGTCGGCCTTGAGATCATTGTAGTGGACCAGCAGAACGTTGGGGCGCTCGCGCGCTTCCCAGAAGCTGTTCTCGATCTCGCAGAATTCGGCGATCGTGAAGTCGTCGAACGGCGCGTATGCGGGATCGCGCAGCCAGCGCCGGAAGAACGCCCGCGGGTCTTCGAGCGCGCGCGGGAACGGAGCGGCGATCAGGGGATCCTCGAGGCCGGTCTGATCCATGCCCGCCAGAAATTCGTCGGTGAAGTTCAGGTTGTGATTGTGGAACGACATCACCGCATCGCGCGGGTCGCGCGCGACATTGATGTAGAGCACATCATCGTGCAGCGGCAGGGCGCTGAGCGGGGAATGGCTCTTGAGCCCGCGCCGTCCTTCGAAGGCAGACAGTGCAGCGACCACCTCATTCGTCGGGATGAAGCGCGCATCGAGCCAGGGCTGCTCTTCCATGATCTGGCGCGGCTCGGCCGATTGCGCGAGCAGCATCCCGACGATCCGCTGCGTCCAGGTCGTGCCGGTCTTGGGCGGCGTGCAGACAATGATATCGCCTGCGCGCAGTTCGAAGTTGTCCCAGACGCGGCTGTCGGTGTGCCAGGTGCGGATGGTCTTTTCGGGCTTGCGGATCAGCATGGGGAGACCTCTTTCAAAGCGTGAGGTGAAAGCCGCCATCGGCGGTCAGCGTGGTGCCGGTGATGAAGCTGGCTTCGTCCGAGGCGAGGAAGGCGATGGCGCGGGCGATTTCGGCAGGATCTCCGATCCGGCGCTGATGGGTCTGCGCCTTCATGCCCTCGAAGGCTTCGGGCCCGAGATTGGCCTTGATCTCGTGGTGCATCGGGGTGTCGGTCACGCCGGGGCACACGAGATTGACCCTGATGCCCTGCGCGGCCAGTTCGGCAGATGCGCTGGTCGTCAGCGCCAGTGGTCCCGCCTTGGACGCGCAATATGCAGCCGCGCCCGGACAGCCGAGGAAAGTGTTGACCGAGCCGACATTGATGATCGCCCCGCCATGACCAGCCGCCAGCATCGCGCGCGCCTGATGCTTGAGGCACAGGAAATTGCCCTTGAGATTGGTGGCTTGCACACGGTCCCAGTAATCGTCGGGCAGATCGAGGATCGAATGAACCTGCGTGCCGATCCCGGCATTATTGACCGCAATATCGAGCCGCCCGTAAGTTTCGACGGCGCAGGCAACCATCGCTGCGACCTCGCCTGCATCGCTGACGTCGGTGCGGATGTGGCTGGCCCTGCCCCCGGCCCTCGCGATCTCCTCGGCAAGCGCCGCAATCGCCTCCTCGCGCCGGGCGGCGAGCACCACCGCGGCCCCGCGCTCCGCCAACAGGCGCGCGGTCGCCGCGCCGATCCCGCTGCTCGCCCCGGTGACGATGGCGACCTTGCCGGCGAAAGCCGTCACGCCGGTGCACCCAGCGCCTTGGCGAGAGCGAAGGTGTCGGCGTGCTGCTGGAAGGTCGCGATTTTGCCGTTCTTCACGGTCCACCAATGGACGATCTGCGGCGCGATCTCGGCACCGCTCGCCTTCACCTTGGCACGGTAGCGACCCTGCATCACGACCGTGTCGCCATCCTCGACAACCTGCCCGACCTCGACCGCAAAGCTGTCATATTCGTCGGGAACCCGGCCGAACACGCCTGCGGCAACGGCCTGCGGGCCGACATAGGGATTGCCGTCAGCCCACTTGTTGTTTTCCGCCTCGTGCCAGACGATGTCGTCGGCCATCAGCGCCAGCACCGCGTCCATGTCGCCGCTGTCGAAAGCCGCATAGAGCGCCATGATGATGTCGCGATTGGTCATTGATCGCAGTCCCTTCTCAGAAAACCGAATATCCGCCGTCGACCGGCAGAGTGATGCCGGTCACGAAATCCGCCGCCGCGCTGGCAAGAAAGACTGCCGCGCCTCCGCATTCCTCCGCCTCGCCCCAGCGCCCTGCCGGGGTGCGGGCCATCAGCATGGCGTTGAAATCGCGCCAGTCGGGATCCTCGCGGGCGACCTCGGTCATCTCGGTCGCGATCCAGCCCGGCGCGATCGCGTTGACCTGAATGCCGTGGGGCGCAAGTTCAATGGCCATCGATTTCGTCAGCTGGACGATGCCGCCCTTCGCCGCTGCATAGGAAGGGAGGGCCGCCGCGCCGAAAATCGAATACATGCTGGCCAGGTTGATGATCTTGCCGCGACCGCGCGCCTGCATCGACTGGGCTGCCGATTTCGAAAGCAGCATGGTGGCGGTCAGGTGGGTCGCCAGCGCGTTGTCCCAGCCTTCATCCGACTGGTTCAGCACACCGCCGCTGATATCGGTATTGCCCGCATTGTTGACGAGAATATCGACCGGGCCGAGCGCCCTTTCGACCCGCCCCACCGCCTGGGCGATGGCCGCGCGGTCGGTCACGTCGAGAATGTCGGCATGGGTGGGCTGCCCGATCCGCTCCAGCTCGGCTTCGACCTCGGCGTTGCGTTCAGCGTTGCGCGCGAGGATCGCGACTGCCGCGCCCGCCTGCGCAAGCCCCAGCGCGATGGCGCGCCCGATCCCGCGATTGCCTCCGGTCACGATGGCGACCTTGCCGGTGAGGTCAAAGGCGGCAAGCCCGCTCAATTCGACACATCCGCGGCGATCATCCAGCGGCCTCCCACCTTGCGCCACAGCAGCGAGGCGTAGCCGCCGAACAGCCGCTCGCCGCCCGCGTCGAAAACGTCGTATTTCTGGATTTCGACAAAGGCATCGGGTCCGAGGCGTTCGATCCGCAGCACTTCGAGCGTGGCATCATGCGCGGGGCTGGCCGCGACATTGACCCAGAATTCGCGGATCGCGCCAGGGTCTGAAAGCAGCGTCACGTTGTCGGCGGCATAGAGCGAGGCCGGGCCGTAAAGCGCCATGATCTGCGACACATCGCCCGAACGGATACCCGCGATGATCACGCGGGTGCGGTTGTCGAGGATCGGTGCCAGGTCGGTATCGGTTTCCGCTGCGCCGTCCAGCTTCACCAGCGCATCACCAAGCCCCGACACGTAGACCGTGCCATCAGGCGCAAGGATCAGTCCGGTCAGCAGCCCCGGCATCGGGCCCCAGATGTCCGGCCCCAGCAGCGAAAGCAGCCCTTCGCCCGCCTCCAGCCGGCGGTAGGTCTCGCTCACCATCCGCGCGCTTGCCTCGGGAGTGGGGGCGAAGATCGTCTGGCGGTCGCCGGTATCGGCATCGACCTTGTAGACCGCATTGGCAAAGGGGCTGGTGACCCACAGATCGCCGTTTGCGTCGAGCTCGATATTGTCGGGCGTCGGCAGTGAGACGAGCACGCGGCGGTCCGACAGCGCGCCGGTCTGCGGATCGACCGCAAAGCTGAGGATGCGGCTGGCGACGATCTCGTTGACATAGACCCGCCCGCGCGGGGCATCGAAGACGATACCATTGGCGAAATCGAGTCCCTCGACGACCTTGACGGCTTGCGGATCGTTCTTGCCCACCTCGGCGGCCGCGATGCGCCATACCGAGCCATCGCCGAGCGGCTTGTCGGCAGCGGCGAACATGCGCGCCTCGGAGCCTTCTCCGGCGGCATTCTCGGTCGATTGGGTGAACCAGATCGCCCCTGAAGGATCGCGAACGGCAGCATTCACGCCGAAGGGGTGATCGTAAATGCGCGCAACCGCTTGGGTCCGCGTGTCGACCCGGTAGATATGCCCGCCGGTAATGTCGGCGACGAGGACATGGCGCCCATCCGGCTCCCACGAAATGCCGTTGGGGCTGTTCCACAAGGGATCGGGCCGGGTCCGGAAGCCCGCTGCCGCAAAGTTACCGAAGGGGCGCTTGGTCCCGTCCGGGTCCAGCGTGACCAGGCCATGGTCCCAATCGCCGACAAGCAAGCGGCCATCGGGCAGGACCACGCCGTCTTCGGCATGGGTGAGACTGCGGTCGGCGGGAAAGAGCGTGTAACCGGCCTGGGCCTTGCCCGAAGCGCCGGCCTCAAGCTGCCGCGCGTAATCCGCCGCATCGAAAGACCCGCCGGAATCCGCGATCAGGCCATCGGGGCCCATCGCCCACGCTTCGACGCCGCTGATGCGGACGCTCGCACCCGTGCCGCCAGGGCCGGTATTGGTGCCGGTCAGGGTCCAGTGAAAGATCCTGCGGCCATCGCGCTCGCCCAACTTATCGAAGGCGACGACCAGATCGGGAAAGGCCTCCATAAATCCGCGCGCAACATCGGCGATGGCCGCGCGTCCCACCGCAGGCTCGCCATCATTGACCACGAGCCGCCCGTCCTCGGCAAAAAACGCAGCAACCGCCTCGGGCTTCTGGCTCGACCATGCGGCGGCATAGCGCCGGGCGAAGTCTGTCGATGCATCGGGCTGCGCAGCGCGCATCGTCGTGATCGGATCGGCATGGCGGTGAACAAGCCGCCACTCGGAGCCGAAGCGCCGGTAGAGGCTGGGGTCGCCGTTGAGGATTGCATCGAGCGCGACTTGGCTCTGCGCGATGGCCGCTTCCAGCGCGGGCGGGCCGCTGGCGGGCGCCCGCTCCTCGGCAAGGAGGGGTTGCGCTATCAAGAGCGAAAGGACCGCCAGAAGGAAAGCCTTCCCGCTCGCGAAACTCCAAGGCCGCGCGGCCATTCCGCCGCCCGACCGCATCTCAAGCCTCCTCGTGGGTCGACCAGCTGTCGATCATCAGCAGCCATTCGCCCGAGGGCGCGCGGCGATAGATGCAGGTGCCCTTGCCGATCTCGCCCAACTCCGATCCGTCCTCGCGCGAGCGATAGCGGGCGGTGTAGGTGTAGCGGCTGACCGCAAGATCGCCCGATTGCTCAAGCGCGTGCTCGGTCTTGTCCCATGCGGCCTCGAATGCCGCGAAGAAGCCGTTTGCCCAGGCCGCAATCGCTTCCTTGCCGACCAGTTCGGGTTCGCCGGGAACCTGAAACACCACATCCTCGCTCATCAGCGCAATAATGCGGTCGGTGTCGTTCGAATTGATCGCCGCGACGTAATTGTGGTGAAGGTCGGTTGCGGGAATGGTTGTGATGGTCATGGCCTTGCGATCTCTGGTTGTTTCGGAAGCGGAATGGGTGCGTCGGGTGCGTGTCAAACCTGCGGCTGGATCACCGCACCCGACAGATCGGGCTCGCCAATCGCCTTGGACAGGATCAGCGTGTCGACATGCTGCTGGAACGCCGCAATCTTGCCGTTTCTGACGGTCCAGAAACTGGCGATCCTCGGATGGATCTCGACCTCGCTGCCGCGCGCCTTCGCATGGTAGCGCCCTTGGGTGACAACGAGGTCGCCTTCATCAAGGATCATGTCAATTTCGACCGAGAATTCGGCGAAGTCTTGCGCGAGCCGCTCGAACACGCCTTCGAGTACCGCCTGCGGGCCGACATAGGGACTGCGGTCGGCGAGCTTGTTGCCTTCGGCCTCGTTCCACACCACGTCATCGGCCAGCAGCGCCAGAACGCCCGGAATGTCACCTGCGGCAAAGGCGGCATACATTGCTTCGACAATTTCCCTGTTTGTCACGCTCGTCCCCTCCCCCCAAGAAAGAGCTCCGGCGGGCGACCGGGTCGCATCACCGCCCGCCGGAGTCCGCGAAGCCCGCGCTCCCCCCGAACGCGGGTGACCAACGGCACGACGTGTCCGCCGCATCCGAAACGGCTCTTCGGATGCGCCAGTCAGGCCATGATTTTTCGTTTGTTCGCGGCGTAGAGGATGCTGCTGAATGGCCCGTACGGTCAACCGGGCGGACCGTCAAAAAAGCGTCAAATCGTGCGCGCTCAGGCGCGGCGCGGGTCGGTCGGGATCAGATCGGGCCAGCCGAAGCGCTCCCACGCCTCGACCATGCCGATGCGTTCGGCGAAATCCATGAAGCCGGGGTGGCGGATCGTGCGGTTGATCGGGTCGATATCGATCCACAGGCTCATGAGGCCGAACATGTTGGCCGGATGGATGCATTCGGAATAGGTCTTCATGACGAGATCGCTATGGCCCATCCAGATCGCCGGAAAGGCGATCGAGCTGTCATAGGGGTCAGGCATCATGGTGTGCAGGCCGTCGAGCGTCTGGCAGTAAGCGGCGCGATCCTCTTCCTTGCCGCTACAAACCCCTTTCGCAGCAAAGGCGATATAGGAATCGAGCGCCTGGTCATCCATCGGCGGCATGCCCGGCGGACGCATGATGATTGTGCCGACATAAGCGCGGATGGCGAAATAGGACTGAACCGCTTCCTCGTGCCTGCCCTGCGCGATCAGGGCAAGCGAGTGCCAGAACGCTGGAGAGCCGAGGTCTCCCATGCGCTGCCCTGCCGCCTCGGCCTTGCCGAATTCGCCGAGGCTCAGCCAGGCCGAGGCCAGCATCGCATAATTGCGCGCATAAACCGGATCGCGGTCCACCGCGGCCTCGATATAGGGCAACGCCTCGCGCGCCTTGCCGAGATAGAGCAGACACGATCCCAGCCGCGAACACACGTCGGCATCATTGGGATCGCGGGCATAGGCCTCGAACGCCATTTCGAGCGCGCGGGCCGGATTGAACCGGGTCCATTCATGGATGCCGAGGATGGAGAAGGCATGCCCCTGCCCCGGATCGAGCACGATGGCACGCTCGGCGCAGCGGGCGGCTTCGGCAGATTGGGCAACCCGTTCGAGACTGGGGGTGAGCGCCGCCGTCATGATGTAGGCATTGGCGAGCGCGGTCCAGCATTCGGCGAAGTCCGGATCGATCGCCAGTGCCTGTTCGAGAAACGCGATACCGTTGGCAAAGGCACCCTCCACGCCGATCTTCTGGATCATCGCCCGGCCCTGGAGATAAAGCGCATAGGCCTCGCGGTCGTGGGTCATCTTGCGCGACGGCGCCGGCGAAGCGGTCAGACCAAGCGCGCGGCAGATCGCGGCGATGACATTGGCGCCGATCACCTTGCGCCCGTCGAAGAAATCCTCGATCGAACCGCTGAGCCAATCGGACCAGACCTCGGTGCCGGACTGGCCGCTGATCAACGCAATGCGGACGCTGATGCCCTGCTCGTCGCGCCTGACCTCGCCCTCGATCACGTAACCGACGCCAAGATCGGACGCGATTTCGGTCAGCGTTCGTCCCTTGTCGATGACCGCTGCAACCGATGTCCGCCCCGCCAGCGCGATCCCGTTGATCCCGGCAAGCCGCGTCGAAAGTTCGTCCACGATCCCGTCAGCGAGGAAGAAATTGCCGCCAACGCTGTCGACCTGGCCGAATGGCAGAACAGCAATGCGCGCCTGATGGGCCGCGCGGTTGAAAGTGCGATAGGTCGGAAATCGCGCCCGTGCCGCCTCCAGCAGCCGCTCGCCCGTTGCCTTGGAAGCGTTTCGGATCGCCGCCGATATCGTAGCCCGCAGCTGCGCGTCGACATGATCGCGCCTCGTGGTGAGCCACTCCTCGAACTCGGGATTCAGAGGGGGCCCCTGAACAAGCGGCCGGTTTCCGATCGCGAGCAAGGCGGCAATGGCCGCTTCGGGATCCTCCGATGACAGCCCGGCTTCAAGATCGAACAGGTCGCACACCATGCTTCCCGGGGACAGCGCCACCTCCCCGCGGGACACGATCAGACAGTCGATCCCATGTTCCTCGAGCTTGCGCCTGAGGTCGAGCAGACATTGGCGCAGGCTCGCCTTCGCTTGAGCAAGGAAACGGTCCGGCCACAACAGCCGGGCCAGTGCTTCGCGATCGATCGAATGACCGGGCTCCAGACACAGGACAGCAAGCAGGAGCGCAGCCCGGCGATTGCTGAGGACCACAAGGTCCCCGCGCGGCGTCTCGATCCGGAAATCTCCGAACAATGTCGCCTTCATCAAGCCGCGCCCGGCAACGCGGATCTCCGCCTGCTCCAACCGTTCTCTCCCCCTGAGCAGCCGAACATTACAGCCGAACCGAGACTTTGCAATCAAGCGGGAGGATGCGCTTGCAACTGCCCCTGTCTGGAACCACTGGCTGGTGATCAATACGCGGTCAGCGACCCGCAAGCGGGCACAATTTTCTGTTTCGTCCAGGGGGGATGGCCGGGAAATTCCTTGTTTCCCGGATTTCGAGGTGATTGGCGCGCCCGGCAGGACTCGAACCTGCTGCCTCAAGATTAGAAGTCTCGCGCTCTATCCAGATGAGCTACGGGCGCGCGCCGCCAAGCCCAATAGCGCGCTTTGACGGACAGGCAAATCGCGCTAACCCAACCGGCGATGGAAAACACCTCTCCCGCCAGTGCCGGCGCCGTCGATCCGGCAGCCGCCTTCGACCGCGACCCGGATGACGGCATCCAGGCGACCAGTCATGCGCCAGCCCATTTCCGCTATTACGATCTCGTGATGGCCGGGTTCGTGGCTATCCTGCTGCTGTCAAACCTGATCGGCGCGGCCAAGTTGTCGACCGTGGCTGGGTTTACCTTCGGGGCAGGAATCCTGTTCTTCCCGCTCGGCTATGTCATCGGCGACGTGCTGACCGAGGTTTATGGCTATGCCCGCGCGCGCCGCGTGATCTGGACGGGGTTTGGCGCGCTCACCTTCATGGCCTTCATGAGCTATGTCGTGGTCGCCATGCCCCCGGCCGACAGCTGGCAAGGCCAGGCCGCCTACGAGGAAGTGTTCGGCAGCACCTGGCGCATCGTCGTTGCCTCGATTACTGCCTTCTGGGCGGGCGAGTTCGTCAATTCCTTCGTCATGGCCAAGATGAAGGTGCTCACCAAGGGCCGCATGCTCTGGACCCGCACGATCGGGTCGACCTTCGTCGGACAGGGCGTGGACAGCCTGATCTTCTATCCGATCGCCTTCCTCGGGATCTGGACGACGCAGGACGTGCTGACCGTGATCGTCACCAACTGGGCGCTGAAGGTGGGTTGGGAAGCGGCACTGACGCCGGTGACCTATGTGGTGGTGAACAAGCTGAAAAAAGCAGAGGGGGTCGACCTGTTCGACCTCGATACCGATTTCTCGCCCTTCGCCAGCACCAAGGAAGCTTAGTCCGCTCGCGACAACAAAGCGCTATCCGGAACAATCTCGACCCGCCATTCTACCCCGAGGCGGCCCGCCAGCAGCTTCATGTCCTTTTCGGTCGGGACGCCGAACAGTGCCTCGTGGCTTTCCGCCAGCCGCAGCACCAATGCGCCGTCTTCGAGCACCAGCCGGCTGACTTCGAGCGAGCGGCGCGAGCGAGCGCCGAGTCTGCGCGCAAGGCGCAGGGCCAGACCCCAGCGCACCGCTTCCTCCAGCGCCTCCTCACTCGCGAGCGCGCGCACGCGCTCGGGCAGGTCGAGCACATTGCCATTGGCCGCGATTGCCGCCGCCATCATCGCCCGGCCCTTGCCGTCGACCCCGATCCAGCGCTTGTGCAGCGCCCAGTCGACCGCCTGCGGCAGGCGGAGGTTGGGCTCGACCTGCATAGAGGCGAGCGCGAGCATGGTCGCTGCCAGCCGCAGCCGCTCGCTTCCGTGTTCACGCGCCGGGGCAGCATCGAGCGTCCAGGCGGCCATCCGCGTCGCCAGCGTCACCGGCGCGCCGCGCTGGCTGGCGAATACGGCAATTCCCGCCAGCAGCGGGTCTTGCGCCCGGCTGTGATCGGGCAGGCGATCATAGAGCACGCCCTCGCGCAGGCCCCATGACGAGAACACGATCCGCGCCGGGTTGAGCCGGGCAAGCAGAGCCGACAGCAGCACCGCGGCATCAGGCAGCTTTTCGGCGCGCATGGATGAAATCCGTTCACGGCCCTTCAACGCCTCGCTTTCGCTGCCGGACAATGCGGCGGCGAGTTCTTGTGCAGCTGCCGGATCAAGCTCGAAGCCGTGCGGGTCGCTGAGCGGATGATTGCGCAGCGCCATGGCGAAGACCGCCATCGCCCGCCATGTCCCGCCGACGAGATAGAGCGCGCCGTTATCTGCAGGCGCGGTGCCGGAAAGGTCCCATCCCGCCTTGCGCAGCGCCTTGTCGAGCGCCTTCTTCATCTCGCCCCGCCCGCGTCCGCGATAATCGGGCAGGCGCAGCGTGCCCAGCGGCAGCGTGCTTGCGCCTTCGGCCATGCCCCGCGAAACCCGCACCAGTTCAAGGCTCCCGCCGCCAAGGTCGGCAACGATCCCGCGCGCATCGGGGAAGGCTCCGATCACCCCGTGGGCGCTCAACAGCGCCTCTTCCTCACCCGAGATGACGCGCGGCTCCAGCCCGATCGCTCGGAGTTGTTCGACGAATTCAGGTCCGTTCGTCGCATCGCGAACCGCCGCAGTGGCGACCGTCTCGACATCGCGAATGCCGAGATCCTCGAGCAGCAGCGCGAACCGCTTGAGCCCGCGCAGCGCCAGCGCGGTGGCCTCGTCCGCGAGCCTACCCGTCGCGGTAATCTCTCGCCCCAGCTTGGCAGTGACCTTTTCGTTGAGCAGCACCATGGGCGCGCGCATCGAGCCACCGTATACGACCAGACGGACTGTGTTCGAACCGATGTCGATGATGGCGCGTTCGGGCGTGCTGCCGGCAAAGGCTCCGTCGCGGTCGTCCAGCCGCTTGCGGTAGCTCATGCCGCCGCGCCTCGCCGCAGGCTCAGCTTGGGCACCGCTCCCGCCTCCAGCGCACCCCCGCGCCCGGACAGCGAAGGGTTGGTCATGAAATAGCGGTGGCAATTGAACGGCTTGCCGTCGGTCGTCACGCGCGAATAGGAACCGTCCGGGTTGAGCCACCAGCTCTGCTCGGTATCAAGCATATTGGCGAGCAGGACCTGCTGGAGCACCTGGTCGTGAACCGTGCGGTTGAGGATGGGGATCAGCGCCTCGACCCGGCGATCAAGGTTGCGGCTCATCAGGTCGGCAGACGAGATATAGACCGCCGCCTGCGCGCTCGGCATGGCAGCGCCATTGGCGAAGGCATAGATCCGGCTGTGTTCGAGGAACCGGCCTATGATCGATTTTACGCGGATATTCTCCGACAGTCCGGCGATTCCCGGCCTGAGGCAGCAGATACCGCGCACCACCAGTTCGATCCGCACGCCGGCATTGCTGGCGGCATAGAGCCGGTCGATTATGCCGTCATCGGTGATCTGGTTGCACTTCATCCAGATCGCAGCGGGCTTTTCTGCTCTCGCATTCGCGATCTCGCCATCGATGCGGGCGTAGATTTCGTCGCGCAGGTCAATCGGTGCAATGTGGATGCGTTCCAAAGCGTGCGGCTCGACATAGCCGGTGACGAAGTTGAACATCTTGGCCGCATCGCGCCCCAGCTTGGGGTCGGCGGTGAAGAAGCTCAAATCGGTGTAGATCTTCGCGGTGACCGGGTGGTAGTTGCCGGTGCCGAAATGGCAGTAGGTGCGGAAGGACGAACCCTCGCGCCGTACCACCATCGCCACCTTGGCGTGGGTCTTCCAGTCGGTGAAGCCGTAGATCACCTGCACCCCTGCGCGTTCGAGCTTGCTCGCCCATTTGAGGTTCTGTTCCTCGTCGAAACGGGCTTTCAATTCGACCACTGCGGTCACCGACTTGCCCGCCTCGGCCGCGTCGATCAGGGCGTTGATCACAGCCGACTGCGAGCCCGCGCGGTAAAGCGTCTGCTTGATCGCCACCACGTCAGGGTCAGCGGCGGCCTGGTTGATGAAATCGACCACCACCTCGAAACTCTCATATGGGTGGTGGATGATGATGTCCTTTTCGCGGATCGCGGAAAAGGCATCGCCGTCATGTTCGCGGATGCGCTCGGGAAAACGCGGGGAATAGGCATCGAACTTGAGATCGGGCCGGTCCTCGCCGACGATTTCGGCAAGCCCGTCGATCCCGATCATCCCGTCGGTCTTGATTACCGCAGCCTCGTTGACGCCGAGCTGCTCGAGCAAGATTTCCTCGGCCGCAGGGTCGAAATCCTCCTCCAGTTCGAGCTGTATCACCTGGCCTCGCCGGCGGCGCTGGATGGCGCTGCGGAAGGTGCGCACGAGGTCTTCGGCCTCTTCCTCGATCTCGATATCGCTGTCGCGCAGCACCCGGAACAGCCCGTCACCCTGGATGGTGAAGCCGGGAAACAGCGCCGCAGCATAACGCTGGATCAGGCTGGCGATCGAGATGTAGAGCGCCCCGCCCTCCCCCGTCACCTCGTCCGGCACCCGCACGAAGCGAGGCATGGCGCTGGGGATCAGCACCATCTCGATAAGCTGCTCCTTGTCAGCATCCCGCGTGAGCGTGAACAACAGGCCAAGCCCGCCGTTCTGCACGAAGGGAAAGGGATGCGCCGGATCGATCGCCTGCGGGGTGATGATCGGGAGGATTTCCTCCAGGAAATAGCTCTTGAGCCACTTGTGCGCGGCGGGCTTGAGCCGCCCTTCATCCGCGACATGGATATCGGCCCCGGCCAGCGCTTCGTGCAGTGTGCGCCATATCGCCTGCTGACGGGTGCTGAGCTCGGCCAGCATCTCGCGGATCGCGGCGAGTTGCTGGGTGGGCGATAGCCCGTCGATCGAAGGCCGCCCGATCCCGCGTTGCGCCTGCCCGACAAGGCCGGCGACGCGGATCATCATGAATTCATCGAGATTGCTGCCCGAAATCGACAGGAAGCGCAGGCGTTCGAGCAGCGGGTAGGCCTCGTTACAGGCCTCGGCCAGCACCCGCTGGTTGAACTGGAGCCAGGAGAGCTCGCGGTTGAAATAGGGCGATTCATCGGGGCCAAGTACGGCAAAAGCGGGCATACCCGCAGCCTCGGGGCTATCCTCGGTCTCGATCGGTGACGTGCTCATCGCTTTCCCGTTACGTCAGTCCCGCGCATTGCAAACGGCGCAGGCCACGCGCATGTGTTCGCTTGGCCGCAAGGTGTAAATCACCATGCGGTCGCTGTCGCATGAATGTCAATTTTACTGCGATGCAGCCGTCGCGCGGTTTACAGCAGCGACGTGCTGTCAGCGATCTGGGTAATGCCGCGCTTGCCGTTGGCATCGCGGCCCAGTTGCACGATCACGTCGATCACGCTCGCAGCATAGGCGATGGTATCGCTGCGACTGAGTCCGATCCCGGTCTGCATCACCATCAGCGCCAATTGCTCCAGCGCGCCGCGCAGGGAATTGGCGTGGATGGTCGAAAAGCTGCCCGGGTGGCCGGTATTGATCGCGCGCAGGAAGCTGACGCTCTCTGCCCCGCGCAATTCGCCCAGCACGATGCGATCGGGGCGCAGGCGCAAGGCTGCCTGCAGCAATTCGTTGGCAGTGACCTTCGCCTCGCCCAGCTCGCCCTTGACAGCAACGAGGCCGACCGCATTGGCGCCGGGAAATTTGAGTTCGGGCGTATCCTCGACCAGCACCACGCGTTCATCGGGCGGGATCTCGCCCAGCATGGCATTGAGGAAGGTGGTCTTGCCGGTGCTGGTGCCGCCCGAGATCAGGATCGTACGCCGCGCCCGGATTGCGGCGCGCAAATAGGCGATCGGCTGGGCTTGCGGATCGGGCATGGCGACATGCCCCTCGCCCACCAGCGGGCCGGTGTCATAGGCGTCCAATGGCAGGTCGAGCCGGCGGTGGCGACGGATTGCCATCACCCAGTGCTTGCGCGCAGCGGGCGGTCCGCAGAACTGCACGCGCGCGCCATCCGGCAGGGTCGCGCCCAGCAGCGGGTGTTCGCGGTTGATCCCCTGGTGGCTGACGCGCGCGACCTGTTCGGCAAGGCGCTGCACGAGCCTGTCGTCAATCTCGGGCGTTTCAATCCGCTGCATCCCCGGATTGGCGGCATCCTCGATCCACACCTCGCCCGGGCGGTTGACCATGATCTCGGTCACGGTGTCGCGGTCGAGCCAGCGGCGGAAAGGCGCGAGATAGGCTTCGAGATAGACCGAGCGTTCAGGCGAAAGCGGGGCCGCCGCCCCCTCTTCGCTCGCGCTCAGCCGGTGGATATCCGCGCTCATGCCGGGGTTCAGTTCACGGTGCTGAAATCGAGATCGCGCGCGGTGAAGACGCGGATCGGCTCCCCCATGCGCACGCGGATGGTGGGGCTGATATTGCCCGTCTGCTGGACCGCCGAATTGGCCGCACCCTGCGCACCGCCGGCCACGATCACACCGCCGACCCCGCCGGTCGCCAACGCGCCGAGGCCGCCCACAACCGACAGCAGCAGGCCTGAACCGAAGCGCTTGAAGAAGTGGCTGTTGACGTCGCCCTCCAGCCCTGTGGTGCCGTCGAAACCGACTGCGGGCGAGCCGAGGTTGACCGAAACCCCGTCGGGACGGATCAGCCGGGTCCAGATCACATAGGCGCGCTTCTGCCCCTGCTCGACTCCGGCCTGATACTGGCCGATCAGGCGCGAGGAACGCGGGATCAGCACGCGCTTGCCATCGAAGCTTCGCACGTCCTGGCTCACCACCGCGCGCACATAGCCCGGCACGTCGGTGTTGATCGCGGTCTCGAGGATCGCGGGGATCAGCGTGCCTTCGGTGACGGTGGTCGAGGGATTGGTCATAGCGCGCGCCTGAGCAGGCGCGCCGCCCACGCCGCCCACGCGGCTGGCAAAGGCCGCTGCGCTCGAATTGCCCATGTCAGCGCCGGTCGCACCGGTCGGCGCAGGAGCACCGACAGGGGCTTCGGCAAGGCGCGGGCTGTTGGCCGAACGGCTCGCGTCGAACACCATGGTCGGGCTGGCATAGGGATTGGTGACCGGCATCGCCACCTGCGCGGGCTGGTTGGCGAGCACCGGCGCGGGTGCGGGATCTGGCTGCGGCGTGACCGTGGCAGGCGCGGCGGCGGGCACGGCGACCGCTGCAGGCGCCGCGACGGCGGCCTGCGGCGGGGCAAGGTCTGGATTGCCCACGCTCTCGGGGTCAGGCAGGCGCGCCGATTCCATCGCCCAGAAGGTCACCGCCCCGATCAAAGCGATCATCGCCACCCCGGCGGCAAGGCCCAGCCCGTCACCCCTGGCCTTGCGGTCGGTGACGGCAGGAAAGGCCGCGCGGCTGGCGAGATCGATGATCTCGGCGGATTCCTGCTCGCGCGGGTCGATCGTCTCGTCGGAACCGGCAGAGCCCTTCTTCGGCGGCAGACGCATGGCAAGGCGCATCAGTTGGCTCCCTTCTTGCGCGGCGCCGTCAGTCCGGCGCTGCGGGCGCTCGGAGCAGCGGGGCCGAGATTGGTAAGCGTGGCGGTATCGCGGCCCGAACGCAGGATGATCTGCGGCGGCACGCCGTCAACCACCACCGTTTCGCCGCGTACCGTGAAATTGACCGGGCCTTCCTCGCCGTCTTCGTTGGTGACGAGGATCGCCGGAATCGCGGTCCCGGCGGGCCAGGTCAGGAACACCGCATCACCGTCGTCGTAGGCGCGTGCGGGCAACAATTCGCGCGTTCCCGCGCTTGCCCACTCGAAATTGAGACTGGCCGGATCGGCGACAGCATAAGGATCCTTTGCCGCCGCCAACTCCGCCGGGCTCGCAGCCAGCCGCTCGGCTTCGGCAGCGGCGGCAAGGCGCGCTTCTTCCTCGGCCTTTTCCAGTTCGGGATAGCGGAATTGCAGCACATAGAGCGGCGCATTGCGAGGCGAGGCGACGAGATCGAACAGGTAGGTGCGCTTGTCGGTCACCACGGTCATGTTGGTGCGTGCCGAGGGTTCGAGCGGCTTCACGAACAGGATGTCCTGCGCCTTGTTGGGCTGCACCTGCCACGCGGTCGAATCCCCGATGGCGACATTCTCGATCACCTCGTCGGGGGCGAACTTGATGGTGGTCTGCACCAGCACCTTGCCGTCGATGCGCACCACGCTCGCCTCGTCAAAGACGAGCGTTTTCAGGCGCGGATCGTCGGCCAGCGCAGGGGCGGTGCAGGCGAGCACAAGCGGGGCGAGGGTCAGCCGGATCAGGCCGGGGCGGATCATTGGTAGGTCTCCGAGGGGGTGGGCGCGGCGGGCTTGGGCGCGGCGCTGCCCGAAACCGCTGACGCGGAACGGAAGCGGTTGCCGATGCCGCGGGTGCGCGAGGTCGCGGGATTAAGCGGGCTCACCTGCCCGCCCCCGCCGCTGGTCGCATAGACGCGTGTTTCACGTGAAACAGCGCCGCCAGACCCCGTGTCATTGGCCGCAAGCGCGGGTTGAAGCGGGGCGACGTCGAGCCTGCGGGGGGTCAAGCCGGCGCTGGCGGGGGTCAAACTGGCACCGCGCGGCGTGCCCTGCATGGCTTGCGCAGGCGGCATCATGCGCGGGCCATCCGACCCGCGATCCCGCTCTCGCGCGGGCACCAGACCGAAAACCTGCCAGCCCGCCACCATGGTCGAGGCGACCTTGAGCGCGAGGAACATCAGCGCCATGTGCACCGCGCCGACAAGGAAAAAGGCCATCGCCGCCTGCTGGTCGATCACGCCCGGCACCGCCACCAGCGCGGCGAGGATCGGCACCGAGAGTTCGAGCATGATCGTCCCGCCCAGCACCGCAAAGAGCGGGGCGAGCGCCATCATCGTCAGCCCCTTGAGCCAGCCGGTGAACAGCCCGCGCGTGCCTTCGAACAGCGCCAGCACCACGAAAATCGGTCCCACGGCAAGCAGCAACGCCAGCGCGATCCGCGCCGTGACCAGCAGGCCGACTGTCCCCAGCAGCAGCAGCATCGCCCCGAACCACATCATGCCGGGCGGCGAGAAAGCGTTGATATCCCTTGTGTCTCCGCTCGCCTGCTGGATCGCGAGGAACACAACGTCAAGCTTCTGCGCGAACACGCTGGTCGCGCTTTCGCCCCCCGAGCCTCTGGGCGTGCCGGTGAGGATGCCCGCGATCTGGTCGGGCCCGCCGATGAAGATGTTGTAGAACACGGTCGAAAAGGCGACGAAACTGGTCGCAAAGCCGATCACCAGCCCCAGCGTGATGACCTTTGGCAGCAGCGCCCGCACGCCGAGGTTCGACCGGCCGAGCATCAGCGAGATTGCGAAGAACCCCACATACAGCACCAGCATCAGCGTCAGCGCGAAGGTGAGCTGGCCGTCAGTACCGAACAGGCGGTTGAAGGCCTGTTCGGAAACCCCGCTGGCAATGCAGTCCACCGCCGACAGCGCGGCGGCGACGCCGGTGCCCATCGATTGGGCGGCAAGATCGCAGGCGGTGCTCATTCCGCTGCCTGCCAGACCGGGCCACCGTCACTATCCAGCGCCGCACCATCGGGCCCCATGAATTCTGGCCAAGCCCGGCCGGTGAGCGCCGGAAACCATGCAGCCGGTTCATCGCCCACCGCCT
This sequence comes from Erythrobacter dokdonensis DSW-74, assembly GCF_001677335.1. Taxonomy (GTDB): domain Bacteria; phylum Pseudomonadota; class Alphaproteobacteria; order Sphingomonadales; family Sphingomonadaceae; genus Erythrobacter; species Erythrobacter dokdonensis. The sequence goes on along the minus strand of NZ_LZYB01000006.1, from coordinate 294,547 downwards.
CGCGCAGGAGATCGAGCCGCCTGACCGCGCTTTCGCGGCCCGACAGGATGGTGAGCACTTCAGGCGCGCCGGACAGATCGAGCCGCACCACGACGCTGGCATCGGGCTGGCGCACGAGGAAGCAGCGCGAATGGGCAGGCAGGCTTCGGATCAGCGCAAATTCGTGATCCGTCAGGCCAAAGCCGTCGCAGTAATCCTCGGGCCGCGCGCGGCTGTTGGGCATGAACACCATGGTCGCGGTCTGTTCGACCAGCGCGGTCGAGATGCGGCTGTCGAGCGCATCGCGCGCAGATTGCGTCGCAAAGCCGACCAGGGCGTTGCGCTTCCGAAGGGTCTTGAGCCAGTCGCGGATACGCGCGGCGAAGACTTCGTCATCAAGCGCCTTCCATCCCTCGTCGATCAGGATCATGGTCGGCTGCCCGTCCAGCCGTTCATCGATGCGGTGGAACAGGTACATCATCGTCGGCGTGCGCAGGCGCGGGTTTTCGAGCAGCGCGGTCATGTCGAAGCCCATGACGCGGGTTTCGAGGTCGAGCCGGTCGCGCGCATTGTCGAACAGCCAGGCGTGCTCGCCCTCCCCGATCCACGCCGCCAGCCGGTCGGCCAGATCGCCGGGTTCCGGGCGACGCGTGCCTGCCAGCAGTTCCTTGAAATGCCTCAGGCGCCGCAGCGCGGGGTCGTTGGCATAGGTCGCATCGACCGCCGCCGAAATGGTCGAAAACTCCTCCGGCCCTTCGGCCTTGAGCAGCACCGCCAGCCAGTCGCGCAGGAAAGCGCGGTTGGCGGGGGTGTCGGGCAGGCTCAGCGGGTTGAAGCCGGTGGGCTGGCCCGGCGCGATCCGGTCATAGCGCCCGCCGATGCCGCGAATGAACAGCTCCGCGCCGCGATCCTTGTCGAACAGGATGGTGCGCGGTTTGAACTTTTGTGCCTGTGCGGCGAGGAAGTTCATCACCACGGTCTTGCCCGAACCCGACGGGCCGATGACCGAGAAATTGCCCAGGTCGCCGTGGTGGAAATTGAAGAAGAACGGCGTGGCGCTGGTGGTTTCCAGCAGGGTCACCGCATCGCCCCAGTGGTTGCCGCTCGCCTGCCCTAGCGCAAAGCCGTGGAAAGACCCGAAGCCTGCCATATTGGCCGAGGAAATCAGCGCGCGGCGCACGATATATTCCTCGTTGCCCGGGAACTGCGCCCAGAAGGCCGGTTCGAGGTTCGTGTCCTCGCGCACCGCGATCGCGCCGGTATCGGCCAGCGCGGCAGCGCAGGCGGCCATCGCATCGTCGAGGCGCGGCAAGGTGCTTTCGCGGACCAGCACGGTGAGGTGATGATCGCCGAAGCCCACAGCGCCGTTGCCGAGCGCATCGCGCGCGGCCAGCATCTCGCCCCGCTCTGCGGCTGCTTCCTCGTCGACCGACCGCGAGCGGCGCAGCGCGAGGTCGATGCGTTCCTTCGCCGTGGTGCGCTCGTTCGGGGCATAGCTTTCGCTCACCACCATTTCGAACGGCAGGCGCAGCAGGTTGTCGAGCAGGCCGGGCGAGGTCGCTTCGGGGTAGTCTTTCAGCCCGAGAATCGCGGCGAAATCGGGCGCCGCGCTGCCCCTCAGTTCCATCGCATCGAGGCCGAATGAGGCACGGCGATAGGGGAGCATCTGGCCGATATCGGTGTCTTCCGACGGTCGGCGCACCGGGCGCATCTCGCCATTATATAGCGCCGAGAGCAGCTCCAGCATCTCCGAATTGGTGCCGCTGCTGCCGGGGGCCTGGTAGTCGCCAAGCACCGCCGCGCCATAATTCTGCAGGCTGGCGACGAGGCCGGTGATCGCGGCCTTGAGGCTGCGGATATCCTTGGGATCGGCCTCAAGCTCGTCTGCGCCTGCGCGGCTGAACAGCTTGGAAAGGCGCTCCGGCAGGCCCGTCTTGCCGCGCGCGGGGCGGCGGATCAGGGTCACGAACTGATCATTGATGAACAGCGATCCCCCGGCCAGCCGCTGCTTCCAGCGCGCGTCGATATGGCGCGAGAGGGGATCGGGGAATTCCGCATCGAGCTCCACCTCCACGCGGCGGCGGATGACGTGGTGATACATCACGAAACGCGCATCCAGCGTCGAACGCAGCATCACCTCGCGCGTGGCGGCGTGGGCATTCAGCGCGTCGGAATCCTCGGTCTCGAACAGCAGACCCGGCACCTGGATCGCGCTCATGACCGAGCCGTCGCGCAGCAGCACGGTGTTTTCGTCGATCAGGCGGGCATAGGGCAGGCGGTCGCCGACCTTGGCCTCCTTCGCGCTCCACGCGGCAGGGCCGATCCACTTACGGGGCATAGGAATTGCACCCCCAGCGCTTGAAATTGGGCACGCGCGGGCATTTCGAAACCTTGGTGATCCACAGGTCGAAAATGCGCGGTTCGCGCAGCGAGGCGAAATAACCGATGACGTGCATCACGATCGGCACGGGGATGATCCAGAAGCTCTTGAGGATCAGGAAGGCGATGGTCGTCACCATCAGGTTGATGATGAAGAAGTTCATCGTCACGCCCGCGAACATCTGCGGGCGGGTGAGCGCGCGGTGGACCGGATGGCGGACAAGCTCGCTCATCGCCTTCGCCCTTACCCGGCCGCCGACTGGATGCCGGCCACGATGGTGGTGGCGCCGAACAGGATGAAGACGCCGATGATCACGGTCGCGCCGAAGCGCCAGTTCATCCGGCCGGTCAGCATCATGAAGCCGATCGCGGCGACCGCCATCACGGCAACCGTGGTCGCCACCGTGCCGAGCAGCGTGCCCTGCAACCACAACAGCGCATTGTTGATCGGGCCCGAGCCCGCCGGATCGGCTCCTTGCGCGAACGCCGCGCTGGGCGCGAGCGCGAGTGCCAGCAGCGCGGCGATGCGGGCGGGAAGGCGGAATAGCGAAGTCATGCAGTCTCTCATCGTCCTGATAATGGCGCAGCAGGCCTATTGGCCAGCGGGGCGCGAATGGCTGGCGAGGCGGCCCATGATGGCCGCCACATAGTGTTTCGTCTCGCGAATGTTCGGGATGCCTCCCGCGCGCTCGACCCTTCCGGGGCCGGCGTTGTAGGCGGCCAGAGCCTTTTCGAGATCTCCGTCGAACCGGTCGAGCTGTTCGCGCAGGTAACGCGCCCCGCCCTCGAGATTCTGGAAGGGATCTTCGGGGTTGACCCCGAGATAGCGCGCCGTGCCCGGCATCAGCTGGGCGAGGCCCCGCGCGCCGACCGGCGAGACGGCATTCTCGCGCCAGCGGCTTTCCTGCCACACCACCGCCTCGAGCAATGCGGGCGACAGGTCGAACCGTGCCGCGAGTTCGTTGATCTTGGCGGTATAGCGAGGCGGCACCGCGGCGGCGTTGCGCGCAGGATCGGCGATGGCAGCATCCGGCAGCGCCAGCCCTTCGACCGCCACCGGCGCGCTGCTTTGGTCCGCCGCGGCGGTTCCCGCGAGCGGCCCTGCAACCCAGCGTGCTCCCTCCACGCCCAGTTCGAGCACGTCGGCATGCGCCGCGGTAGCGACGGTCAGCAAGGTAGCAGCAATGGCGGCGCGGCATGCCGCGGCGAGAATCATTCCAGGGCCCTCCAGAATGTCTCCCTATTGTCTATCCTAAATGACAGGCAGGTGACAGTCCCCGCCGTGCTTTCCGCCGTCGCACCCTCGCCCGGCAGCAAAACGGACGGCCCGCCTTGCCGGCAAGCCGCCCGTCTCGTGCCCCGGTGCGCCCCGAAAGGCCGCGCGGGAAGGCATGTCAGTCGCGATAGGTCAGCTGTTCGCCGCGGGCCGGGCCGCTGCGAAACTCTCCGCGCTCCAGCATGCGGATCGCCTTGCGGGCAAGACGCCGCGAATCGGTGGCGGTGCCGTCGGCGGTGTCGAGCTCGACAACCTCGTGGCAGGTCAGCGCGGCCTCGAACGCGGTGCGGGCCTTCGCATCCTCGCCCTTGTGGGCATAGGCGATACCGAGATTGATCAGCACGGCCGGGTCATGCGGATTGGCGGCAACAGCGCGCTGCAGCACCGCCAGCGCCTCGTCCTCGCGTCCGGCGGCAAGGGTCTGGGCGGCCAGATCGCCCTCGGGCGCGGCCTGCAGTTGCGCGACGGGCGCATCGGCCAGCGGGGTAGCGGCGACAAGTGCAATTGCGAAAGCGGTTACGGACATGGGGCTTGGCTCCTCTTCCAGTTCGACGAGCATAGTGACTCAGCGCGCTCCTCAATGCAACAAAACCGTAACACTGTAATTTTTCTGCAATTTTTGAACCTAGACAATTGCTTTTACAGTGTTTTTCTCTGTAACATTTGAGGAGAAGCGACACCCCGCTTTTGTCATATTTGACTTTCTTCAGTCATATTTCAGCAAATGCCACGCGGCTGTCATGCTGCAAGAATTCTGTCACGCAGCCCCCCTAGCGAAGCGGCGCGCACTTGAATCTCTGACCCGCGCTTTCATCGATTCTCGGTTTTTGAGGGGACCGCACGCTGTGAAAAACATTCAACGCACTCTCGTTCTGGGTTGCAGCCTCGTTGCTCTGGCTGGCTGCGGCGCCGACGAAATCGTCTCGCCCGGCACCAGCGGCGACATCAACGTGAACATCACCAACCCGGCGCCCACGCCGACGCCGACCCCGACCCCGACCCAGTCGCTGGTCACTCCGGCGGCCGGCTGCCCGACCATCAACTCGACCGGCGGCCTGACCGATGCCGGCACCATCACCGGCCCGACCGGCACCTGGCGCGTCTGCACCCTGCCTGCCACCGTCGACGCCAGCGACACGCTGCCCTATGTGGCGGGCCTGCTCTACCAGCTTGGCGGCCAGACCTTCGTCGGCACCGACCAGGGCTTTGCCAGCACCGGCAACAACGTCACGCTGACGGTCGAGCCGGGCGTGATCGTGTTCGCGCAGGGCTCCTCGGCGCTGATCGTCAACCGCGGCAACCGCCTCAACGCCAACGGCACCGCCGATCGCCCGATCGTGTGGACCAGCCGCGACAACGTGATCGGCGTCGCCAACGACAACAGCCAGCAGCAGTGGGGCGGCGTCGTGCTGCTCGGCCGCGCGCGGGTGTCGGACTGCTCGACCGGCGTGTTCAACACCGATGACACCTTCTCGCAGAACACCACCTGCCAGCAGAACCTCGAAGGTGCGGCCACGACCATTCCCTATGGCGGCGCGAATGATGCCGACAATTCGGGCTCGATGCGGTTCAACCAGATCCGCTTCTCCGGCTTCGAACTGGCGCCGGGCAACGAACTCCAGTCGCTGACCACCGGCGGCACGGGTTCGGGCACGGTGATCGAGAACCTGCAATCGTTCAACAGCTCGGACGACGGCGTCGAATTCTTCGGCGGCACCGTGCGCGTTCGCAACCTCGCCGTCATCGGCGCGTCCGACGACTCGATCGACGCGGACACCGGCGCGCTCGCCGATCTCGACACGGTCGTGGTCGTGCAGCGCACCACCACCGGCGACTCGATCATCGAACTCGATTCGAACAACGGCGCCAACACCCCGATCGCGGCCCGTCCGCGCACCCGCCTGCAGGTGAACAACTTCACCTTCGTGGAAAATTCGGCCGGTTCCAACGGTGCGATGGTGCGTGCCCGTGGCGGTGCGGCGCTCAGCCTCACCAACGGCGTGATGAACAAGCTCGACGGTGACGGCACCTTCTGCTTCCGCATCGACGAGCCGGAAACGGTTGCGGCGCTGATCGGCATCGATTCGGTCGTCTGCGACGGCGGCACGACGCGCCAGGCGCGCGGCAGCAGCGGCGTCTCCAACGATCAGGCGCTCACGGCCGTGACGTCCGGCACCAACGTCAACCTTGCCTTCACCATCACGCTGACCGGCGTGGTGATCAATGGCACGGGCGAGAGCGGCGTTACCCCGTTCGCCGCAAGCGGGCGGTCGAGCTTCTTTGCGCCGGACCGCACCTTCATCGGTGCGATCGAGAACCAGGCCGGCCTCGAAGCGGCCTTCCGCAACTGGACCTGCAACTCGGCGACGCTCAATTTCGGTAGCGCCACCGGTGCCTGCACCACGCTGCCGGTCTACAACTGATCGCGCCTTTCGAAATCCGGGAGGCGCCGCATACAGCGCGCGCCTCCCGCTTTCGTTCTATCCGGCCCTGCGCGGCCGGCACCTATCACAGGCCTATTCATGAGGGGGTCTAGCATTATGTCGACCGGCAAGCGCCTGGCAGGGCTGCTGCTTCTCACCACGTCGCTCACGCTTCCCGCCATCGCCCACGCCCAGTCGGCAGAGGCACAAAGCGATGACGCGCTGACCGCAGAAGTGGAGGACACCCCTCCCGAGGAAGAGCTCGAACAGCCCGATGTCTCGATCCCCGGCGGCGGCATCATCGTCACCGGACGGCGCAACCGCAATCCGGAACGCGCCTCGACCCAGGTTCTCAACGTCCTGTCCGAGGCCGATATCGCCCGCAGCGGCGAAGGCGACATCGCCGGCGCGCTGGGCCGGGTGAGCGGCCTTTCGCTGGTGGGCGACGGGCGCGTGTTCGTGCGCGGCCTGGGCGACCGCTATTCGCTCGCGCTGCTCAACGGCCTGCCGCTGCCCAGCCCCGAACCGCTGAGCCGCGTCGTCCCGCTCGACATTTTCCCGACCAGCGTCATCTCCTCGGGCCTCGTGCAGAAGACCTATTCGGCCAACTTCCCGGGCGAATTCGGCGGCGGGGTGATCAACCTCACCACCAAGGCGGTGCCGACCGAGGACTTCCTCACCATCAGCATCAGCGGCGGCGGCGATACCGAGACCACCTTCGAGAACGGCCTGACCTATTTCGGCAGCCGCTGGGACACCTTCGGCTTCGACAACGGCAACCGCGATATTCCCTCGAACCTGCAGACCTTCTTCGACAGCGGTCAACGGATCGAGAACCTTACCCCCGCCGAGGCCGGGCCGATTGCGGGACAGCTGTTCCCGACCAACCTTGTCACCCTGCAGAAGAACGACAACCTGCCGATCAACTTCAGCGCCAACATCACCGGCGGGATGTCGTTCGAGCTTGGCGGGGACACCTATCTCGGAATCGTCGCCACTGCGGGCATCAGCAATTCCTGGCGTAACCGTTCGGTGCTCAGCGAACAGGGCAATGCCGATCTCAGCCAGTTGTTCGGCACCAGCAACACCTTCATCACCGACAACAACGTGCTGGTGAACGGTCTGATCGGCGTCGGCCTCGACATCGGCGAGCACACCATCCGCTGGACCAATCTCTACATCCGCGACACGCTCAAGACCGCACGTCTGGGCGAACGGACCGACTTCCTGCTCGGCGTCGACGGGGTCGATTACCTTTCGCAGCAGACCGCGTGGTTCGAACGCCAGCTGATCGACACGCAACTGGTGGCCGAGTTCGAATTCGGCAAGCTCGATGTCGATGTGCGCGGCGGCTTTGCCCGCACCGACCGCGAGGCGCCGTTCAACGCGACCTTCGAATATGTCCGCACCAACAACCCGTCGAATATCTTCGGCGACCAGTTCCTGGTAAACATCGGCGGCACTCTGCCGGTGCAGGCGCAGCGCCCGATCGTCGAGTTCGACGATCTTCAGGAAGACCAGTATTTCGGCGGGATCGACCTGTCCTACGAGCTGCTGGACACGCTCAGCGTGACCTTCGGCTACGCCTATTCGGACACCGCACGCCGGTCTTCCAGCCGGGGCTTCGTGCCGCTCGTCTCGTGCGGACCGATCTGCGAATTCATCCCCAGTGAGCAGCAGGTTCCGGTAGTTGAGGCGCTGGGGCTGCGCAGGCCCGGCGACATCATCAACGGGGCAACGCTGGCCGGCTTCAACGTTGCCCTGTTCGAACGTTCGCCCTTCCCGGTGTTCGACGCCGCGCTGGAAGTCCATGCCGGCTACGGCCAGCTGCGCTGGGTTCCGACCGACACGCTCACCATCGAGGCGGGCGTGCGCTACGAGGACGGCCAGCAGAACGTCGCGCTTGACCAGTCGATCTTCACCACGCCGATCCCCGGCGCGATTCCGACCGACATCGCCAACGACTACTTCCTGCCCGGCGGCACGATCACCTGGGAGGCGACCCCCGACCTGCAGCTGCGGCTGTCGGCATCCAAGACCATCGCCCGCCCGCAGTTCCGCGAGCTGGTCGAACAGCTCTACTTCGATCCGGAATCCAACCGCCGCTTCATCGGTAACCCGTTCCTGCAGGACAGCGAGCTGATCAACCTCGAAGGCCGCGCCGAGTACTATCTCGGCGGACCGAACAAGATCAGCATCGCCGGCTTCTACAAGGAAATCGACAACCCGATCGAAAACTTCCTGATCTTCATCCCGGGCGAGCTGCGCACCAGCTTTGCCAACGCTCCTTCGGCCGAGCTCTACGGGGCGGAAATCGATGCAGCCTATGCCTTCGATCTTTACGACATGGGCGGCTTCTTTGAGACCAAGCAGCTGCTGCTGCAGGCCAATTACACCTGGGCGCAGTCGAGCATCTCGGTCGCGCCGGGCGACCTTGCCCCGATCCCCGGCAGCCCGCAGCAGGACGCCAGCCAGCTGTTCGACAACGGCGCGCCGCTGGTGGGTCAGTCGGACCATGTCGCCAACGTTTCGCTCAGCCTCGAGGATACCGAGAAGGTGCAGCAGCTCACCGTGCTGCTCAACTATGCGAGCGAGCGCGTGACCCTGCGTGGCGGCCCGCTGCCCGACGTGGTCGAGGATCCGGGCCTCACGGTCGACCTCGTCGCCCGCTCCGAGGTCAATCTCGGCGGGGTGCCGCTGGAGCTGAGCTTCGAGGTGCGCAACATCTTCGGTCGCGACAATTTCGAGTTCCAGGAATTCCAGGGCAACCGGATCGAGATCAACACCTTTCAGGTCGGCACGGCCTTCAGCTTCGGGCTCAAGGCGAGCTTCTGATCGCGCGCGCCCGGGCCGGATAGACAGAAAGGCCGCTCCCTGCCGGAGCGGCCTTTCTTGCATGGCGGGCATAGCGCCGCATTCGGCACGATCGGGCGTCCGATTGTCGCACCATCATGGTGTCACCCGGACGGGCGGGATCGGGTGGATTCCCGTCACTCCCACAAGCTGCGCGCCCGTCTTCCGGCAAACCCCAAAATGGGTACTCTGCCTGCTGAAAACCGCTCTCCGCCAGCCTAGCGTCCCTTCACCGCAATTTTGGAGGGGAACGGGAAATGAAGATCAACCATCTGCTGGCGACGACAGGTTGCTGCTTCCTCTTGCTGGCCGCACCTTCGATGGCTGCACAGGAAAATACCGCGTCATCCAGTGACGCAGAGGTCGCAGCCGAGGAGCAGCTCGATGAAGCGCTCAAGCGGTTTGGTTACCTTGCCGGCCTCGCACGCGGCTGCGTCGTGGACGATCAGCAGGGCGCGCTGGAGCGTGAAGTGCTTGATCTCAATGGTTCGATCACCCGCTTGTTCGGGATCGACCGGGCATTCCTGTTCTCCTCTGCCTTCGGCTACGGCACCTCGATCGAGGTGAGCACCGATGAATGCATCGAGGTGATGAAGAACTACGAGCTACGCGTGGCGAGGCACCGCGCGGCCGCGGGAGGAGTGAAGTGATGCGCCGCGCATTGCAGCTTCTCCCGCTTTTCGCCTGTGGCCTGACTGCCATGATCGCTTTCCCGTCGGCCGCCAATGCCCAGAGCTGGGAAATCCGGCGGGAAATCCGCGAGGCCAACCGCGAAGTCGCACGCGAGCGCGCCGAGGGTGCACGCGAGATCATGCGCTGCAAAACCAGAGCCTGTGCCGAGCGCGAGTATCGCGAAGCCAACCGCGAGGTCGCCCGCGAGCGCCGCGAAGCGCGGCGCGAGGTCAGCCGCGAAATCCGCGAGGCCTATCGCGACCGCTGGTATCGCGGAAACGACCGCTGGTATCGCGATGGCCGTTACTGGGGCCGGGACGAATACCAGCGCCGCTATTATGACCGGCGCGACAAGAACGGGAATGCGCTGACGGGCCTGTTGGTCGGCGCGGCGGTGGTCGGTGTGGTCGCAGCGATCGCGGACGACGACAATTGATCGCACTTCATTTGCTGGGCGCGACGGTGATGATCACCGCCCCCCTTCCCGCAGACGATACGGAAGCCCAAGGCGCGGTTACCCCCGGCGAGATCGAGACCCGGGAGCAAGAGGCGCCGCCCGCGTCCGATGCGCAGGACAAGCACTTCACTTTCGTCGTCAGCCCCTATGTCTGGGTGCCCACTGTCACCGGGAATATCGGCACGTCAGCCCAGGGCCTCGACTTCGCGCTTGATGCTGGCGATCTGCTCGAGGTGTTCGAGTTCGGCGGGCTGATCCATGGCGAGGTGCGGCACAAATCGGGCTGGGGGGTGTCGACCGACTACATCTTCGCCAATCTTGGCACCGGCGTCGACATCCTGATCGGCGATGTCGATGCCGATATCGATGCCGAGGTGATGGAACTGACGCTCGTCAGGCGCATCGACATGGATCGCCACTCGCTCGACCTGTACGGCGGCATCCGGCGCTGGGACGCGGATGTGGAGATCGCGATCACTACGGCCTTTTTCGACAGCACCATCGTCACCGGCGACGAATGGATCGATCCGATTGTCGGCGCACGCTATCAGCACCAGCTCTCGCGTCGCTGGCGGCTGCTGTTCCAGGGCGATATCGGCGGGTTCGGCGCGGGTTCGGACTTCACCTGGAACGCGGTTGCCGGGGCAAGCTATTCGCTATCGGACAAGGCGTCGTTTCAACTGGTGTTCAAGAGCCTGAGCGTGAACCGTAAAAGCCCCGCCATCGGCAATGGCGCGCCGATCGATCTCGATATCGCGATCACCGGCCCGCTGATCGGCTTTGCCTACCGCTTCTAGGCTGGAGGCAGCGCGCCTTTGATGTGCACCTCCTGCTGCGGGTAAGGCATGGTCAGTCCGCGCGCGTCGAATGCTTCCTTCACCTGCCGGGTCAGATCCCAGTAAACGGCAAGATAATCCTCTGCCTTGACCCATGGACGACACACATAATTGACCGCGCTTGCCGCAAGTTCGTTGGCAGCGACCTGAGCTTCGGGTTCACTGAGAATCTTGGGATGGGCGGCGACCACGGCATTGATCGTGTCGAGCACTTCCTGGATCGGATCGTCGTAAGAGGCACCAAAGACCAGATCGACCCGCCGGATATCGCTCGCCGATGCGTTGACGATGACATTGCCCCAGACATTGCGGTTGGGCACAACGATCACCTTGTTGTCGGCGGTTGCAATGGTGGTGGCGACGATGCTGACCTTCTGCACCGTCCCGCTGACCCCGCCGACATCGATGTAATCGCCTTCGTCGAAGGGCTGGTTGACGAGGATCATCAAGCCGCTCGCGAGATTGCCGAGCGTGTCCTGGAAGGCGAATGCGAGAATGAAACTCGCACCGCCGATCAGCGCGAACAAGGGCGTGATGTCGATGTCGATCGCTGCCAGCACGAACAGCAGGCCGACGATGATGAACAGCCAGAAGAACATCGTGGCGATGAAGTTCTGCAGCAGCCGCGACAGGCGCGAGAAGCGGCCCAGCCAGACATGCACGAAACCGCGCGCAAAGCGTGCCGCGAGCACGATTGCGCCGAGCGCCAACAAGGCGATGCCGATCCGCTTGAGCAGCGCGACGCCCCCGTCGGACCGTCCGAGCCAGGTGACCAGCGCACCTGCCAGCGCGCCGGTGCCGGCCTGTGCGGTCTCCTCATAGAGCACCGCCTCGCGATAGGCGCGAAGGTCCGCCACCCGTGCCGGATCTCCGCCCTTGCGCTCGAAAGAATCGACCGCCATCGAAAAGCGCCGGAGCAGCCCGGCGCGCTGTTCGACCATGCGCGCCAGACGGGCAAAGCGCGGGTCGCCCTCCTTTGCCGGATTGCGGCGGATATCGGCCTGAAGATCGGCAATCTGCTGCGTCGCGGCGCGGACATTGGCGAGCCACAGGTCGGTGGCATCGGCGAGTTCCAGCTTGGTCAGCGGTATCAGCAGGTGCGCGAGCTCATCGACGGGAACGGCGGGATCGGCGACACGCGACAAGGGAGCTTCGGCCTTGGCCCGAGGCGATGCCGCGGCATTCGGGGGTGACGAAGCCTCCTGCGCTGAAACCGGCACCGCCAGGACGGCAAGCAGCACCGCCAGAAATTGCGCAAGCAGCCTCGATATCCGCGTCACGCCGCGCTCCCGTCCGTCAGTCCTTTGCCATCAGGTATTCGGCCAGCGCTTGATAGGCGGGTAGCGAGGTCGGATCGATCCGCCCGTTCTGCGCCGTGGGGAAGGAGGCGAAGCGCACCAGCACCATCTCGGCGGTCGGATCGACATAGATCGTCTGTCCGTGAACCCCCCGCGCGGCATAGGCGCCGTGCTTGTTATGGAACACCCACCACTGGCTGGTGTAGCTTCCGCCCGGAATGGTCGGGAAGCCGGAGAACTTGGCCGGATCGCCGCCCTTGGCGATCCGTTCCGAGACTGCGGCGGGGAACAGCCGTTCGCCGTTGATCTCGCCCTTGTTCAGCATCAAGAGGCCGAGCCGGCCCAAATCGCGCAGGCCAGCCGAAATGCCCCCGCCGGCAAAGGGCACGCCCTTGCCATCGACCGTCTGGTAGGCGTCCTGTTCCGCGCCCATGCGCTGCCACAGACGCTCCGAGGCGAGTTCGGTGACCGACTTGCCGGTAACGCGAGAGATGATCCAGCCGAGCATGTCGGAGTTGATCGTCTTGTAATGGAAGGCATCGCCATGCCTGCCCTCGGGCGCGACCTGCTGGAGATATTCCCAGTAACCGTCAGGGCCGGTATAATCCTCAGGCTTGGGCAGCGGGCTTGCCGCCTTGGAATAGAGCCAGATATCGGCATTGGGATCGGAATAGTTTTCCGAATATTTGACCCCGGTGGTCATGTCCATCACCTGGCGGATGGTGGCGCTGGCGAAGGCGCTGTTGCCGATTTCCGGGATGATGTCGCGCACGCGCCTGGTCTCGTCGAGCTTGCCTTCGGCAACGAGGATCTGGGCGAGCAGACCGGTGACCGACTTGGTCATCGACATGGCTGCATGCTTTCCGCCTTCGTCCAGGCAACCGAAATAGCGTTCGTAGACGACCTTGCCCTTGTGCAGCACGAGGATGCCGTCGGTATAATTGGCGTAAAGCGATTGCTCCCAGGTCATCGGCGCGGAGCCGCCAATCGGCGTGAAGGTCAACGCGTCGATGGTGGCGCGTTCATCGGCAAAGGCGCTGGGCGAGAGGTAGGGCAGCGGCACGGGCGCGCCGGTGCCGCGGCTGATTTCCTCGGTAGGCAGGAATTCGCGCAGGTGGCACACCGACCAGCGCAGGCGCGGAAAGCTGAAATAGACCGAATCCGGCTGCGTGATGATCTTGTCGGCGGGCGGCGGGAAGCCCTGCATCCAGCCCATCACGCGCGGATCGGATTCCTGTGCCGACAGCGGAGCCTGCTGTGCCACACCGGCAGTGGGTAGCAGCGCGGCGGTCAATGCCAGCGTCGAAGCAAAGGCGAGCCTAGAAATTGAAGACAACATTGACGAATCCTCCGGTCCATGCGGGCACCCCGCCCGGTACGGTGTTCTCGATCCCCTCGCCCGGCTCGGAGATGCTCAGGCCGGCAGTGAGGAACAGGTTGCGGGTGATGATCCTGCTGTATTCGAGAAACAGGTCATCCGAGACGTGGGCATCGGTGACCCCGACCACAAGGTTGGCAAGATCGCCCCCGGTGCCGATGTCGATGCGCTCGGCCTGCCCGAATTGCAGCGGGCTGCGCAGCTCGTTCGCGCGGATGTGGTTGTAGCGCAGCGTCAGCGTGTCCTTGGGCGAGGGCTGCCCCCGCAAAGCCAAGCCGTGCGAGCGGACGTTGGAGTTGATGAACACCATCGACGACTTGGAACCGGTCGACCAGGCGCTGGGCGAACCCTCGTAGAACAGCGGATCGAAGCGTTCGAGCTCGGGCGTGTCGGGATCGTCGCCCGAGAAAGTCTGGTAACTGTAGGTGATCGAGGGGCGCCATTTGGCCTCGGCGAAAGTATAGCCGACCTGCACCCGTCCCGCCCAGGCTGTCATGTCGAGCCGATCATTCCACTGGTATGCCCCGTCGATCGCGAAGCGCCAGTTTTCCAGCACACCGTCCAGCTTGCCGGTAGCGGCATAAAAATTGACCGTGTTGGTGCCGTCGCGCCCGCCCGGCAGGAAGGTCGGTGCACCGACGCCACCGGGGGCGGCCTGGATATAGGGCGTGCCGCTCTGCGTGACCGCGATGAAGCTGCCGCCGACAAACCCGCCGCCGGCAAAGTCGTGGCGCAGATCCGCCCCGAAAAGCCGGTTCTCGTTGTCGATCACCGGGCGTTCGTTGGGGTTGAGAAAGAAGCCGGTGAGGGCAGTGCCGCCCTTGGTGACCCTTCCAATTACCGACATGTCCCACGCCTTGCGCGGTCCGAACTTGAGCGCGCCAAGCTCGAACCCGCTCGATCCGCCGCTCGCAATCAGCATCCCCGTGCCGAGCTTCAACTCGCGCGCACCGGCCGAAATGTCGAAGGTGAGATCGTCGGCGGCTGCGATGGTCAGGCCGACATAGGCTTCCTCGAGCGTGACAGCGCCCTGGTTGCGAAAATCGAACCCGTCGGTTCCTTCGGTATAGGAGGCAACGCCCGAAACCTTGCCATAGGCCTTGGCCGGGCCTTCGCCATTGGTAGTGAAACTGACCCCGGGCTTGAAATAGAACTCGAGCCACTGGGTATCGGGATCGAAGCCCTCCTGCGGCGCGAAGGCATCCGACAGGTTCCAGAAAAGGTTGGTCTCCGCCACGGCGTTGACCCCGCCCTGGAGATGGGTGCGCACCGTAAGATTGTCGTTATCGACGATCACCATCGGGTCGCCGTCCTGAGCCGCGGCGGCGCCGGCAGAAAGCAAACTCGCGCCGGTGATCGCAGCTGCGCTGGATCGCATGAAGATCGACCGGACATGTGCCGAGGGCCGTATCAATTCAGCCATTCTCATCTCGTCACCTCCCCTGGATCCGCGGAAAGGATCGGCGGTGTTCGAAAGGCAGACAAGTAGGGCATTGCCCATTTTGGGTTTGGGCGTAGAATCGTCAGTCGCAGGGAGGCAGGAAATGGGAATTCCGGATGAACATTTCGGCAAGGTCTGGCCGGTGCATGTCGATGGCCTGATTGCCTTGCTCACCCGCCTGCGCGTTGCCTTCGACGGGGATCTGGATGCTGCACTGATCATGGCGGTGATAGGCTCGGCGGCCTTGCCACGCGGGCGGTTACCGGATGACCTGTCATTCGAGGCGTTTCAGAAAATGGAAAGGCGCGACGCGTTCTACACGCCGCTCAACAGCCTTTCGATCGCACAAATCACCGGCATTCCGCGTGAAACAGCAAGACGCAAGCTTGCCGCGATGGCGAAACGAGGCTGGATCATGAAAGACGAGGCAGGCTTCTGGCACATCCATCCCGACGGCGCGCAGGAACTTGAGCCCATGACGCGCTATTCGATCGAATACCTCAACCGCCTTGCCAGTGCCCTTGGCTGACGCAAGGGTGCGAACACCACGACCCCAATCTGCCCTGCAATGCTTGCCCGGAGCGAAGGCTTTGCCGCGCGGCGAAATCCATCAAGGCACGTCAAACCTCCCATAGGCCGGTGTGCCGCCGGTGAGCTGATCAACCGCGAAGTCGATCGAAACCTGAAGCGCGGCTGCGGTCTGTGCCTGATTGGACGTGTCGAAACCGTGCCCCGCACCGAGCAGCGTGTAGAAACCGTAAGGAACGCCAACCTCATCGGCCCTTGCGGCAAGGTCAACGGATTCGCGATAGGGAACGACCTGGTCGTTTTCTCCGTGCAGGATGAGGAACGGTGCCTCGCCGGTTTCCAGATCCCCATCACGCAGCAGGACACCCCACCAGGCATTGACGAACCGTGGCTCGGGCCGCTCGATATTGAACTGGTTGAGCGCATAGGCGATCTGCAGGGTCACGAAGGTGCCGGCGGAAGACCCCCAGTAACCCAGCCGGTCCATGTCGAGGCAGTAGGTTGCGGCATTGTCCTCCATCCAGTTCAGCGCGGTAACGCCGTCTTCGAAGGATGCCATGATCGCCTCGTAAAGGTCGGAGCCGGGGGTAATGATCCCATCATCGATATAGGCCTGTCCGACCGCGGCGAACACGGGCGACAGTACCGGGTTGTCGCCCGCGAGACGGTAGTTGATCGATACGAAGTTGAAGCCCTCGGCCGTAATTCGCGGGGCCAGTGCCGACACGATGCTGTCGAGCTTGTCGCCCAGAATGAACCCGCCGCCGTGCACGTAGAAGATCGTCGGGCGCGGCGCGGTGCAGGTCGCTTCGGGCTGGTAGATGTCGAGCAGCAGATCGATGCTGCCGGTCGATGTCGCGCCTTCGCCATACTTGATGTCCGAAAGCAGCCTGGCGCCGCTCGGGCTCCCGGTTGGTGTTGGGGCCGGAGTGGGAGTGGGAGTGGGAGTAGGTGTGGGTGTAGGCGTGGGAGATGGCGCCGGTGCCGTCGAAACCGGCGGGGCGGTCTCGTCTCCCCCACAGGCTGACAGGGCAAGGGCGGCAATCATGCAAGGCAGGCTCCGTCTGCGAAGGATAGGGGTCATGCAGCTTCTCCAAGTTGTCTGGTGCGAGTTGTCACGTAAGAGCGGGCGCCTGCCGGCAGGCGGCATCGGGCGGCGCCCCGCGGGCGAGGTCCGAGGGGCGACCGAACAGAGCCCGCCACGCGCTGCGAGCCGATCGCACCTGCCCGAGATCGCGCCACAGGTTCGCCCATTCGTGGAAGGCGATCACAAAGGGATTGTTGCTGGTGACCGGCGTGGTCAGGCCATAGCGCACCGGCTCGTCGTCCCGCTCCTCGACGAAGGTGCCGAACAGGCGGTCGAAGACGATCAGAACGCCGCCGAAATTGGTGTCCAGATAGGCAGGGTTCGAGCCGTGATGCACCCGGTGGTGCGAGGGCGTGTTGAACACCCATTCGAGCACACCGAGTTTGCCCACTGCCTCGGTATGCAGGAAATACTGGTAGCGCAGGTTCACCGCGATCAGCGTCGCGATGACCACAGGGTGAAATCCCATCAGCGCCATCGGCAAGAGCACCACCCAGCCGCCCGAGATCGTGCCGGTCCAGCCGAGCCGGAAGGCGGCCGGCAAGGTGAATTCATTGGGTGAATGGTGCACCGCGTGGGACGTCCACAACCAGCGGATCGTGTGGCTGAAGCGGTGCTGCCAGTAATAGAAGAACTCCAGCACGAAGAAACCGGCCACCCAGGTGCGCCAGTCGCCCATCGCCCACTCGACGGGTGCGAAAGCAAACACCGCAAACATCGCGCCGGTCACGAGGCCTCCGGTGATGAACCTCGAAACGAATTGGCCCATCATCACGCCGAGATTGGCGCCAAGCGCACCGAGGCTGTAGCCTCGCCCCGATCGCCTGCGCCAAGCGAATTCGGCGAGCGCGAAGAGCGCAACGACAAGAAGGAAGGTCACAGGGGCCTGGTCGGTCAGCATGGGGGTTTCCAGTTGACGCAGAAACGGGGAGCCGACCGGGCTCACCTTGGCGAGGTGAGCGCGGCGAGCTCGTTCCGGCTGAGAATATTGTCGCCATTGGTGTCGCCAGCAACGAAGGCAGGGGCCTTTCCATTGACAAGTTCGCTGCGCGACACGCGCCTGTCGCCATTGCTGTCGAGCGATGCGAGCGTGCCGAAAGCCTGGTCGAAGCGTTCACCGAACATGCGCGGACGGTCCCTGCTGTCGACATGGCCATCACCGTTGCGATCCATGCGTTCGAACATGTCGCTGCGGACCCGGTCAAACTCGGCCCGGGAAATCTCGCCGTCGCCATTGGCATCGGCCCGTTCGAGCAGTTGACGCATCTGATCGCGCGATTGCGCACTTGCAGGGACGGCGAAGATCAGCGCGGGGCCGATCAGAACGCCGGCAGCCAAGGCGGGGAGGCGTTTGAGGGAACGGGTCATCGGGAATCTCCATCATCGCGTTGGAGGAAGAATGACCGCGCCGCCTTGCCCCCGTTTGCCCGCTGCGACACGATTTGTGACGAATTGTTGCCAGCCCAGGCGAGCCCGCCACAAATCGTTGCAAAACGGCGCTGGAGCGAAACCCGACGCCCGCCTATCCTGTCATCATGCACGAAGGCCCGACCATCCTCGTCGTCGATGACGATCGCGAACTTCTCGCCCTTGTTGTCGGGGTTCTGGAACGCAGCGGAATGCGCGCCATCATTGCACAATCCGTGGCCGAGGCCGAAACGCCGATTGCCGAGGGACGGGCGGATCTCGTGGTGCTCGACCTGATGATGCCGGGAGAGGATGGGCTCAGCTTCTGCCGCCGTTTGAGGGCGACCTCCAATCTCCCGGTGATCATGCTGACCGCCATGGCCGAGGACATCGACCGGATTATCGGGCTGGAAATCGGCGCGGACGATTACCTCGGCAAGCCCTTCAACCCGCGCGAACTTGTGGCCCGCATAAGGGCGGTCTTGCGCCGCCGTGAAACGGATGCGCTGCCCGCCGCTGCATCAAGGCTGCGCGCGCTGCGGTTCGCCGGCTTTGTCCTTATGCCGGACCAATTGTCGCTGATCGATGCGCATGGCAGCGAGGTCGCCCTTACCTCGGGAGAGTTCGCACTGCTGCTCGCGCTGGTCGAGCGCGCGCCCCGGGTGTTATCGCGTGACATGCTGCTCGATCTGTCGCGTGGGGTGAACAGCAACCCCTTCGACCGGAGCATCGATTCCCAGATCAGCCGCATCCGCCGCAAGATCGAACCCGATCCCAGACAACCGCAATTGATCAAGACCGTGCGCAATCTCGGCTATGCCTTCTCGGCGCCGGTTACGCGCGAAGGCTGCTAGGCGGCACATGGGCGGGGTGCTCAACTCGATCCTGGCGCGTGTGCTCGCGCTGACTTTCGGCCTTCTGGTTTTGACGCTCGCCGGAATGATTGCGATCATGCAGACGCCGCTGTCGGGCCGCATCTTCGACCGTGCTCTGGCTGAAAGCGCCAACGGCATCACCGAGCTGGTCTGGCTCATCGAAACCTCGCCGCCCGAGGTCGAAGGAGCGATCCTGTCGACCTATGCCAGCCGGTCGCGGGTTGCCTGGATAGCCGACGGGTTCGGCAGCGGACTTGCCCCCTATCGCGCAAGGCAGGCACTACTGACCGCGACCGAAAATGCTGTCGCCGACAGATTGCGCGAGCGGGACATCCGCTTCGAGGAAGTCGGCGCGCTCGAGCTTGCACGCAGGCGGGGGTCCCAGCCCGATCTGTTCTATAATGCGTCGAGCACGCTACACGTCGCAATCGGGCTTCAGGACGGCAGGGTGCTCAACATCTGGCTAGCGCCTTCGATCATCTACAGCGGGCCCCCTTACGCTCCCTATTTCCTCTTCGCCCTGGTGCTGGTGGTGGCCGTGCTGCTCGGCTTTGCCCTGCGCCAGGTCATCATGCGGCCGATCCGCGCGCTGGAACATGATGCCGAACGTGTCGGGCTGGCGGAGACCGCCGTGCCCGTCTCGGAGACCGGCCCGCGCGAATTGCGCCGCCTCGCCCGGGCGCTCAACCGGATGCGGCTGCGGCTCGACGGTCTCATCCGGGAGCGCGAGCAGATCATGGTTGCCATCGCCCACGATATCCGGACCGGGATCACCAAACTGCGCCTCAGGACCCACGGTAGCGACAATGTCACAGTCGCCGAGATCGAGCCCGATCTTGTCCAGATGGAGCGCCTGCTGTCGGACATGATGGCCTATGCCCGCGCCGAAAACCCTCTCGCGGAGCACGAATTGATCGAGCTCCGCTCTTTCGCTGTGACGCTCGCAGAGGCCTCGCCGCAGAACGTCGCTATTTCTCAGGACAACCCTTCGGACCCCTTCACGATCGCCGGAAACCGGCTTGCGCTGGCCCGCATGATGGAGAACCTGCTCGAAAACGCGCGGGCCTATGGCGGGGGTTGGGTCGGTCTGTGCATCTCGCGCGACGCCGTGGGGCTGGCGATTGCGGTGGAGGATAATGGCCCCGGCCTTCTCGAGAACCAGCTCGAGAGAGTGTTCGAGCCGTTCTTTCGCGGTGAGGGTTCACGCAACAAGGAGACCGGCGGTACCGGCCTCGGCCTCGGCATAGCCCGTGCCATCGCGCATACCCACGGAGCCCGGATCCGGCTTTCCAACCGCGCACAGGGCGGGCTGCGCGCTGCGGTGGTGTTTCCGGCGGCGATGGCCCTTTAAGAACCCGCAGTCCCGAAGCACGGGCCGGTCGGCTATCCGCGCACCCAGCGCGCCTCAATTGAGATCGAAGACATAGCCCATAGAGCGCACGGTGCGTAAGGGATTGCCCCCGCCCGCCACCTTGATCGCGCGGCGCAGGCGGCCGATCCAGACATCGACGGTGCGCTCGTCGATCGGAGGTTCGCGCTTGCCCAGGCCACCGATCAGGTCTTCGCGGGTAAGCACGCGGTTGGGGTTCTCGGCAAAATATCGCAGCAGGCGAAACTCGTTGGGCCGGAGCGGTATCGGCTCGCCGTTCCAGCGCGCCTGGAGCGCCGCCATGTCGATGGTCAGCGCGCCGGCCTCGAACCGGCGGGTGGCGTGGCGCTCGACCCCGCGCGATTGCAGTGCCAGCACCCGGTCGAGCACGGCAGTACGGGTCAGCGGGCCGACGACATAATCATCCGCCCCTGCCCTGAGCGCGCGGCGGCGGTCTTCGGGGTCGTCCTCCTCCAGCACCATGGTCACATGGGCATCGGCCGTGCGGGGATCGGCGCGCAGGCGGCGACACATCTCCAGCCCCGCCAGATCATCCATCACCCAGTCGACAAAGGCCCACATCGGCCCTTCCACCAGACGCCGCGGACCGTCGGGCCCGAGCTTGTCAAAGGTGAAGCGGCGCTGGTCATGAACGAAATCCTCAAGGCTTTCGCCCAGCTCGCCGGTCAGGAAGATATTGATGACGTCCACGACTGCCCCGCATGGTTGCAGCGCAGCACTGGCCCAGCCTTGTGACGCGTTTGTGACTGGATTTCAGTTGTATGTAACAATGTCACGCATTTGTGCGATAAAGGTGCCCGCAGCAGCTCGACGCGACCGCTAAAGCACGCTCACCTTGTCCATCGCAGGTATCGGCATACCCATGCCGGTCGGCCATTTGGGACGATAGGGCGCTTCGAGCGCGGAGACTTCGTCTGCGGACAATGCAATATCGAGTGCGCGCACGGCATCCTTGATATGGTGCGGCTTGGTCGCGCCGATAATCGGGGCAACGACCTGCGACCTAGTGAAGTGCCAGGCCAGGCCGAGGCTTGCCATCGCTTCACCGCGGGCATTGGCCAATTGCTCGAGCGTCGCGATGATCGCGCGGTCGGCTGTATCTTCGTCCTTGTAGAGCGCCCTGCCGACTCCATCGGTCTCGCTGCGCACCGTGGCCTGGCCCCAGGGCCGCGCCAGCCGTCCCCGCGCGAGCGGGCTCCACGGGATTACCCCCACCCCTTCCGCGCCGCACAGGGGCAGCATCTCGCGCTCCTCCTCGCGGTAGAGCAGATTGAGCTGGTTCTGCATGGAGATGAACCGCGTCCAGCCGTTGGCGCGGGCCACTTCCTGCGCGCGGGCGAACTGCCAAGCATACATCGAGGACGCGCCGATATGGCGCGCTTTGCCAGCCTTCACGATGTCGTGGAGCGCCTCCATCGTCTCCTCGATCGGGGTATGATCGTCCCAGCGGTGGATCTGGAACAGATCGACATGATCCATGCCGAGCCGGGCAAGGCTGTCGTCGATCGCCTGGAACAGCGCCTTCCTCGACAAGCCGCCGCAATTGGGGGCATTGCGCCACACGCCGAAGGCCTTGGTAGCGACCACGATCTCGTCGCGCCGCGCCATTTGCCTTAGCAGCTTGCCGGTGATTTCCTCCGAAGTGCCGCCCGAATAGATATTGGCGGTGTCGAAGAAATTGATCCCCGCCTCCAGCGCCTGAGCGAAAAAGGGCCGCGCCGCATCCTCGTCCAGCAACCAGTCGCCGTGCCATCCCTTGGAGGTATCGCCATAGGACATACAGCCGAGGCACAGCCGCGAAACGGTGAGGCCCGAACGGCCGAGACGGGTGAATTGCATGGGCCGGCTTCCCTTTACTTCGCTTGACAAACTTGACAGGGCGTCAAGCAAATCCAGCATCGACAACAATATGAAAAAACGCGATATTCTTGAAAAAACTCTGCTTGACGGACAGGGGCAGAGGGCCTTTGCCAGCGATACCCGCTTGCCCGATCTGCAATCTGGCCGATCAGACCCGCGTAGGAAAGCCCGCCCTCAGGACAGGGTCAACCCGCCATCCACCACCAGCGTCTGGCCGGTGACGTAGGCGCTCAAGGGCGAGGCGAGGAACAACGCGGCCCCGGCCATGTCCTCAGGGCTCCCCATGCGGCGCAGGGGGATCTTTTTCAGACTCGCTTCAAGACGTTCGGGATGCTCGGTGGTGACGGCGGTCAGCTTGGTCGGCACCAGCCCCGGCGCGATGCCGTTCACCCGGATGCCGTCGCGCGCCCAGGCCTCGCCCAGCGTCTTGGTAAGGCTCGCCGCACCCGCCTTGGACGCCGCATAGGCAGGCGTGCCGATGGTCGATTTGAAGGCCGCAACGCTGGAGACGATGATGATCTTGCCCTTGGCTTCGGCCAGCTTCGGGTGGAAGGCGCGGGCGGCGTCCATCACCGAATTGAGGTTGATGTCGACCACCTGATCCCAGCCCTCGCGGGTGAACTCGGCCCGGCCATAGCGCACGGTGCCCTGACACAGCACCAGCACATCAAGCGCCTCGAAATCTGCCGCCAGCCGGTCAGCCGCCTCGCGGTCGGTCAGGTCGAGCTGGCGGTAATCGAGGCCGGTGAAATCGGCATCCTCGGCTTCGAGATAATCGCCATAATCGGGCCTTGTGCCGGTGACGGTCACTTGAGCGCCGCGCTGGCGAAAGCCATGGGCGATGCCGTTGCCAATCCCGCTCGACCCGCCGATGACGAGCACGCGCTGGCCGGTGAAATCGAGCGGTTCGGTCATGTCAGGCCCCTCCCAAGGCGGCTTAGATCGAGCGCGAGATCACTTCCTTCATGATCTCGTTCGTGCCGCCAAAGATGCGGGTCACGCGCGCGTCGCGCCACAGCCGCGCGATGGCGTATTCGTTCATGTAGCCCGCCCCGCCGTGGAGTTGCAGCGCGGTGTCGCAGCATTCCCACTGGAGGTCGGTGTGCCACAGCTTGGCCGCGCTCGCCTCGTCGGTGGTGAGTTCGCCCGCGAGGTGCTTCCTGATCGCCCAGTCGAGATGCGCCCAGCCAACCTGCAGCTTGGCCTTCAAATCGGCGAGGGTGAACTTGGTGTTCTGGAATTCGAACACGGTCTTGCCAAAGGCCTTGCGGTCCTTGGTGAAGTTCACCGCCTCGTCAAACGCCCGCTGCGCCGCCGCCTGCGCGCCGACCGCAATGCCGAGGCGTTCCTGCGGCAGCTCCTCCATCAGGTGCACGAAGCCCATGCCCTCGCCGCCGAGGATATTGGTCATCGGCACGCGGCAATCATTGAAGAACAGTTCCGAGGTGTCGGCGGCGTGCTGGCCGATCTTGTCGAGATTGCGCCCGCGCTCGAAACCGGGGGTGTCGGCGTCCACCAGAACGAGGCTGATGCCCTTTGCGCCCTTCTCCGGATCGGTCTTGGCGACCACGATCACGCAATCGGCGTTCTGGCCGTTGGTGATGTAGGTTTTCGAGCCGTTGATGACGAGGTGATTGCCGTCCTTCTTCGCGGTGGTGCGGATGCCCTGAAGATCGGAGCCTGCGCCCGGTTCGGTCATGGCGATAGCGGTGATGATGTCGCCGCTGACCATGCCGGGCAGATACTTGGCGCGCTGTTCGGGGGTGCCGAGGCGCTCGAAATAATTCGCCGTGATGTCGTTCTGGAGCGTGAAACCGGCCGAGGAGCCGAGATAGGAGAGTTCCTCGGTCAGCACGCAGTTGAAGCCGAAATCGAGGCCGAGGCCGCCGTTTTCCTCCTTCACCGTCATGCACAGCATCCCGGCATCGCCCATCTTTTTCCAGACGTCGCGGGGCACGATGCCGTTGGCTTCGTGCTCGTCCATGTGCGGGGTCAGGTGTTCGGCAAAGACCTTGCGGACGGTGTCGCGGAAGGCTTCGTGGTCTTCATTATAGGCGGTGCGATAGGAGGTCGCGAGCATGGGGGTTCTCTCCGGGCAAAAGGGTTTCGTTTTGCCACGATAGAAGCCCGCCGCCGAGCGGGGGTCAAGCGCGAAAGTGGGGGTGCAGAGCACCCGCCCGTCGATCCCCTCCCCGACGGGAAGGGAAAGCGCTCAACCGACGAACGCCCGCTCGATCACGAACTGCCCCGGCTTGTTGTTCGCGCCTTCCTCGAATCCGCGCTGCTCCAGATCGGCGGCGTGGTCCTTGATCATCGCCATCGATCCGCACAGCATCACGCGGTCTTCTTCCGGCACGAAGTGCTTGGGGCCCTTGGACTGTTCGAACAGCCGCCCGTCGTCGATCAGCTGCTGGATGCGGCCGGTAGTGCGAAAATCCTCGCGGGTCACGGTCGGCACGTAGATCATACGCGCACGGTCTTCATCCTCGAGCAGCGGGTCGCCTTCGAGCTTCGATTCGAGCAGTTCGCGATAGGCCAGCTCCGCCACATGGCGCACCGAGTGGACGACGATCACTTCCTCGAACATCCCGTAGACCTCGGGATCGCGCACGAGGCTCATGAAGGGGGCAAGGCCGGTGCCGGTCGAGAGCATGAACAGCCGCTTGCCCGGCAGCAGCGCGTCGGTGACGAGGGTGCCGGTCGGCTTCTTGCCGAGATAGATCGGATCGCCCGGCTGGATATGTTGCAGGCGCGAGGTCAGCGGGCCGTCCTGCACCTTGATCGACAGGAATTCGAGCTCTTCCGCGTAAGACGGCGAGGCGACCGAATAGGCGCGCAGCAGCGGCTTGCCGTTGTCACCCGGCAGGCCGATCATCACGAACTCGCCCGAACGGAAGCGGAAGGACGCCGGGCGCGTCATCTTGAGGCTGAACAGCCCTTCGCACCAGTGGTGCACGTCGGTGATGGTCTCGATGCTGAGCGCCGCGCTTTCGGTGAACTGGTCGCGGTCGATGATGGGCTGGTTCAAAACGGGCCTCGGAATACTGGATCAGCGCCGCCCGGACGGGCAGCCGGTATGGGGGCGCACATGGCCGACATCCGCGCCCCCTTCAAGACAGTTTAGTGATAAGGGCTGAAAGCGCGCCTTGACCTGACGCAAATCAGTTCCACCCCGCACGGTCGAAAATCCTGACCGCTTCAGCCTGCCCCTTGCCGATTTCCGCCGCGTTGAGCGTGTCCGCCCTGAACCGGCCAAGCTGCTCGACCGCCGAATTGGCCTTGAGCCCGTCTGCCGCGGGATATTCGTTGTTGCCGTCTGCAAAATAGCGCTGGGCGCTTTCGGAGGTGAGATATTCGAGGAACTTCAAGGCATTGTCGCGATTGGGCGCGGTCTTGACCAACCCTGCCCCGCTGACATTGATGTGGGTGCCGGTGCCGTCCTGATCGGGGAAGATCACGCCCACGGCATCGAAGATCGCCTTGTCCTTGGCATCACCCCCCGCATAGCGCGCAAGATAATAGGTATTGACCACGGAGATGCGGCACTCGCCCGCGGCCACGGCCTCGATCTGCGAGGTGTCATTGCCCTGCGGCGGACGCTTGAAATTGGCAACGACACCCCTCGCCCATTTTTCCGCCTCGGCCGCGCCCTTGTGGGCGATGATGCTGGAGAGGAGCGAGATGTTGTAGATGTTTGACGATGAGCGCACGCAGATGTCGCCCTTGAACCTCGGATCGGCGAGGTCGGCATAGTCCTCAAGACCTTCCGGCTTTCCGTCGGCCTTGTTGTAAATGATGATGCGCGCACGGGTCGACAGGCCGAACCACAGCCCGTCCGGGTGACGCAGGTATGCCGGGATGCGTTCCTTGAGAAGCTCCGAATCGACCGGAGCGAACACGCCTGCCTCTTCGGCGCGCCACAGCCGCCCGGCGTCGACGGTAATCAGGATATCAGCCGGGCTGAATTCGCCTTCGGACTGGATCCGCTCGATCAGCGCGTCGGCATCGGCCTCGATACGGTTGACCTTGATCCCCGTCTGCTGCGTAAAGTCTTCATAAAGCGCCAGATCGGTATCGTAGTGGCGCGAGGAATAGAGGTTGACTTCGCCGGTAATCGGCACGGCGTCATCCTGGCCTTCAGGGGTTTCGGAGCAAGCGGCAAGGCCGGCAAGGCCCGCGCAAGCGACGAGGCCGAGAAGCAGTTTGTTCATCAGAGAGGGGTTCCCGTTACAAGTTGCAAATGACTTGCAATATTATGTCTGGGTCCGCAAGCCCTAGTTGCGCACAAAGGCTCTCAGGCTGCCCGGTCGCGGGACGATACGATAACGCCCGTCAGCGCGGACCGGGTCTTCGGTTTCGGCGGTGATTTCGCTGCCGTCAGCCGCGACCAGAACCACCCGCACGCCTTTGCCCTGCACATGGCAATCGCGCACGCGCAGGCCGTCGGGGTCCTGCGCCAGATCGAGCGCATCGGCATGCACCAGCAGGTCGAAAGCCGCCGCCTCGGGCACGGCAGCAAGCGCGCAATCGACCGGCCACAGACCGAAACTGGTCGCAAACCCGCCATCGCCGCGCGTCCCCGGAACGATCTGCGCACCGCCGAACATCGCCCCGACCGCCGCGGTGGCAGGCGCATCGTGCAATTCCTGCGGACTGGCGAACTGGACGATCCGTCCGGCCTCCATCACCGCAATCCTGTCCGCAATATCAAGCGCTTCTGCCGGATCGTGGGTCACCAGCACGGTGGTCGCACCTTGCTCGCGCAGAATGATGCGGCAATCGCGCCGCAGCTTTCGCCTGAGCACGATGTCGACGCTGGCGAAGGGTTCGTCCATCAGCAGCACCCGCGGTCCCGGCGCCATCGCCCGGGCGAGCGCGGCACGCTGCTGCTGCCCGCCAGACAATTGGTGAGGGTAGCGCTCGCCGAGCCCTGCCAGCCCGACCTGCACCAGCCAGCCTTCAACCTCGCCCCGTCGCGCCTTGGGCAGGCCGAAGGCGATATTGCCGGCGATGGTCATGTGGGGAAACAGCGCGCCGTCCTGGAATACGAGGCCCACGGGCCGCGCCTCTGGCGGAGGGCTGCGCCCCTCGTCGGCCAGCACCTCGCCATCCAGGATTATGCTTCCGTGTTGCAGGCGCAGCATCCCTGCGGCAAGGGCGAGCAGAGTTGACTTACCGCAACCCGAAGCGCCAAGCAGGCAGGTAATCTCCCCCGCAGGCGCGGCAAAGCTGACATCCTCCAGCGCCCGCACCGGGCCATAAGCATGGGCAATATGACGAAATTCGAGGCTCAACGCGTTGTCCCGCCCATGATCCGTGGGAGTGTCAGGTGAGCCGCCTTAGGCAATTTGCAGGCCCGCAGGCAAGCGCACCGGCATCAACGGGGGCAGGCTGGCGCCTTGCCGCGCTTGCCATTGCCGCGCTGGCGGGACTGCCGATCGCCGCCATTCTTGTCGCGGCAACCAGCGGCGGGATCGAGGCACTGGCTCACCTCGCGCGCACCGTGCTGGGCGAATATGTCCTGAACACCGGCCTCTTGATGCTGCTGGCGGGGAGCCTCGCGGCCGTTGTCGGCACCAGCTGTGCGTGGCTGGTCGCAGCCACCGATTTTCCGGGCCGCCGGCTGCTCGGCTGGGCGCTGGTGCTGCCGCTCGCGGTGCCGGCCTATATCGCGGCCTATATCTATGCCGACATGCTCGATTTCGCCGGGCCGGTGCAGAGCGGTTTGCGCGCACTCACGGGGTGGGGACCGGGCGATTATGCCTTTCCCGAAATCCGATCGCTCGGAGGAGGTGCGCTGGTGCTGGGGCTGGTGCTCTATCCTTACGTCTACCTGCTCGCGCGCACCGCCTTCGCCACCCAGAGCCTCACGCAATTCCGCGCCGCACGGAGCCTTGGCGCTTCGCCGTCGCGCGCCTTCTGGCGGATCGTCCTGCCTGCCGCGCGGCCGGCCATCGCAGGTGGCCTTGCGCTGGTGCTGATGGAGGTGCTCGCCGATTTCGGCGTCGCCGAATATTTCGCCATTCCCACATTTTCGACCGGCATTTTCCGCAGCTGGCTGGCGATGGGCGACAAGGCAGCGGCGCTCAAGCTGGCGGCGGTAATGCTGGCCTTCGTCATCGCGCTGGTGGCGCTCGAAGCTGCGACGCGCTCAGGGCGCAGCGACAGCCATGACGGTCTGGCGCTGCGCGAGGGGGAGACGCTGGTCACGCTTTCGTCGACCGGCAAGGCGCTGGCCCTGTGCGCCTGCCTTGCCCCGGTGCTGCTCGGCTTCGTGATTCCGGCGGGCTATCTGGGCATGATGGCGCTCACCGACGCGGCACAGGGCGCAGCAGGCGATCTGGCGAGCTATGCTCTCGACAGCATGTGGCTGGGGCTGGCGGCAAGCGGCGTTTGCCTTGTCGCAGCGCTGCTCCTGGCCTTTGCCCGCGCGCGCTCGGCCTCGCGGGTGACGGCGGGCGCGATCCGGCTCGGCACCCTGGGCTATGCCCTGCCCGGCGCGCTTCTGGCGGTGGGCCTGCTGGCCCCGCTCGGCAGCCTCGACCAGAGCCTGACGCGGCTGGCCCGCGACAATCTGGGATGGGGCGGCGGACTGCTGCTGACCGGCACCAGTGCAATCCTTGTCTATGCGCTGTCGGTGCGGTTTCTGACGGTGGCCTACAACTCCGTCAGCGGCGGCCTTGCGCGCATCCCGCCCGCGCTCGATTCGGCGGCCCGATCGCTCGGTGCGGGGCCGGCGCGGGTGCTGGCGCGGATCTATGCTCCGCTGCTCGCGCCCAGCCTTGCAGGCGCGGCTGCGCTGGTCTTCATCGACACCCTGCGCGAACTGCCCGCAACGCTCATCCTGCGACCCTTCAACCTCGAAACCCTCGCCACCCGAACCTACCGCCTCGCCAGCGACGAACGGCTGGTCGAAGCCTCGATCCCCGCCCTGATTCTGCTTGCGGCGGGGCTGCTGCCGGTGCTGCTCCTGAACCGTCTCGGCAAGCGCTGAGCCTGCCGGACGATACTGTAAAGTCAGATTGACGCGAGGGTGTCCAACTTCCTCTTGTCCCGCCTGATGCGGGCGTTACAAGGTCGCCCACTATGGCACGATTTCCTTTTTCCGCGATCGTCGGTCAGGACGAGATGAAGCAGGCGCTGCTGATTGCAGCGGTCGATCCCAGTGTCGGCGGGGTGATGGTGTTCGGCGACCGTGGCACGGGCAAGTCCACCGCCGCCCGCGCGCTCGCCAGCCTCATGCCGCCGCTCATGGCAGCCGATGGTTGCCCCTATGGCGCATCGAAAGAAGATCAGGCGCGCTATCCGGATGTCTGCGGTCAGGGCAAGCTGGTCAAGCGCCCGGTGCCCTTCGTCGACATGCCGTTGGGCGCGACCGAGGACAGGGTGATCGGCAGTCTCGACCTCGAACGCGCGCTGCGCAGCGGCGAAAAGGCGTTCGAACCCGGCCTGCTGGCCAAGGCGCATCGCGGCTTTCTCTACATCGACGAGATCAACCTGCTCGAAGATCACCTTGTCGACCTGCTGCTCGATGTTGCGGCCTCGGGCGAGAATGTGGTCGAGCGCGAGGGCCTCTCGGTGCGCCACCCGGCCAAGTTCGTGCTGATCGGCAGCGGCAACCCGGAAGAGGGCGAATTGCGCCCGCAGCTGCTCGACCGCTTCGGGCTGTCGGTGGAAGTGCGTACCCCCAAGGATATCGAGGTCCGCATCGAGATCATGCGGCTGGTCGCCGCCAACGAGGCCGATCCCAAGGGCTTTGCCGAGCGCTGGGCGGGCGAGGACGAGAAGATCCTCAAGAAGATCGCCCGCGGCAAGGCGAAACTGCCCAAGCTGGAACCCGGGCCCGAAGTGCTGCGCGATGCCGCCGAGCTGTGCCTTGCCGTGGGCGCGGACGGCCTGCGCGGCGAGCTCACCCTGATGCGCGCCGCCCGCGCGCTAGCGGCGCTGGAAGGCGCCAAGGCCGTGACCCGCAAGCATTTGATCGCGATCGCGCCTTCGGCGCTGCGCCACCGGCTGCGGCGCGACGTGCTTGACGAGACGGGTTCCACGGTGCGCATCACCCGCGCGATCGAAGAGCTGTTCGGATGAATTCAGCCGACGCTGCCGACCCGCTCGACGAGGCGGTGCGCGCGGCCCGCCTGTTCGCTCTTGCCCCGAAACTGTTCGGCGGGATGGTGCTGCGCGGCTCCAGCCCCGCGCGCGATGCGCTGGTTGCCGCTCTCGGCGAGGCGGTGACGCTGCGCCGCATGCCCGGCCATATCGACGATGAACGCCTGCTGGGGGGGATCGATCTCGCCGCCAGTCTCGCGGCGGGCAAGCCGATCCGGCAGAAGGGGTTGATCGAGGAGGCCGCCGAGGGCGTGCTGATCGCCGCCATGGCCGAGCGGATGGACGGCGCCATTGCGGGGCGGCTGGCGCAGGCGCGTGACGAAAGCCAGTCCGCGCTGGTGCTGCTCGACGATGCGCGCGAGGCCGACGAGGCCCCGCCGGTCAGCCTGACCGAGCGGCTCGCTTTCCCCTGCGATCTTTCCGCCTCGCGCCGCTGGGAGGAGGTGGAACTCGCGCCCGCGCACGGGAGCCTCGCCGCGGTCGCGCCGCTCGACGACAAGGCCCTGAAGGCCATCGCCGCCACCGCCGAGATGCTGGGGGTGGATTCGATCAGGGCGATGATCTTCGCCGGTGAAGCCGCGCGCGGACTTGCGGCGCTCGACGGGCGGGACGCTGTGACCGAAGCCGATCTTGCCGGAGCGGTGCGGCTGGTGCTCGCCCCGCGCGCGACCCGCCTGCCGCCCGAGGAAGCCGACGACACCGAGGAACCCGCGCCCGACGACCAGCAGGAACCCCCGCCCCCGCCGCCAGAAGGATCGGGCGACAATGCCGAGGAGCGCGACGACGAGCAGCAGGACCAGCAGCAACAGGAACCCGATCTGTCCGAACTGCTGGTCGATGCGGCCAAGGCGGCGATCCCGGCGGATCTCCTCGCCCAGCTCGCGCAAGGCAAGGCCCCGCGCCGTTCGGGTGCCAGCGGCACCGGGCAGAAGCGCAAGGCGGCGACCCGCGGCAAGCCGCTGGGCGCGCGGCCGGGCATGCCGCGCGGAGGGGCCAAGCTGGCGCTGATCGATTCCCTGCGCGCTGCCGTGCCATGGCAACAGGTGCGCCGGCGCGAGGTCGATGCCGGTGACGATTCGCCGATCCTGATGCGCCGCGAAGACCTGCGCATCCGCCGCTTCGAGGAACGCGCCGCAAGGGTCACGATCTTTGCGGTCGATGCCAGCGGCTCGGCCGCCGCGGCGCGCCTGTCCGAGGCCAAGGGCGCGGTCGAACTGATGCTGGCGCAGGCCTATGTCACCCGCTCCGAAGTCGCGCTGGTAGCGTTTCGCGGCAGCACAGCCGAACTGCTGCTGCCCCCCACCCGCTCGCTCACCCGCGCGCGCCGCAGCCTCACCGAACTGCCCGGCGGGGGCGGCACGCCGCTCGCCATGGGCCTCAACGCCGCGCGCGAATGTGCCGAGGCGGTGATCGCGCGCGGGCGCAGCGCGGCGCTGGTGATCCTGACCGATGGGCGCGCCAATATCGCCGCCGACGGCGCGCCCGGCCGCGCCCAGGCGCGCGAGGATGCCGAGGCGGCTGCTAGGGCGATCTACGCCTGCGGGATCGATGCGCTGGTGGTCGACATCTCGGCCCGCCCCGGCCCCGAAGGCGCGGCGCTCGCCAATGCGATGGGCGGACGGTTCCTCGCCCTGCCGCGCGCCGATGCGAAGATGCTGCAGGCGGCGATCAACGCCGCCCAGCCCGCGCGCGCCGCATGAGCCGCCTCGACTGGGAGCGCGAAGGGCTGATCTGGCCGCACCGCGAGGCGAGCGACTTCGTCACCCTCGGCAAGGCGCGCTGGCATGTGCAGCGGATGGGCTCCGGTCCGCCCTTGCTGCTGCTCCACGGCACCGGCGCCTCTGTCCATTCGTGGCGCGACCTGATGCCGCTGCTGGCGCGCGATTACACCGTGATCGCCCCCGATCTGCCGCGCCACGCCTTCACCACCGGTCACGACGCCTACGCGATGAGCCTGCCCGCGATGGCAGGCGAGGTCGCCGGTTTGCTGAAGACGCTGGAACTGGAACCCGCAGCGATCATCGGCCATTCGGCAGGCTCGGCCATCGCGCTGCAACTGGCGCTGGCGCACGGGTTTGGCGGGCCGATTGTCGGCCTGTCCGCCGCGCTGCGCCCGTTCCCGGGGCCGCTGGCGCAGATCTATCCCGCGATCGCCAAGGCGATGTTCGTCAACCCGCTGGTGCCGCGCCTGTTCTCCGGCACGATCGACTGGGCCGGCGGCGCGCGGCGCTTCCTGTGGCGCTCGACGGCCTCGCGGATCGATCCGGCTGGCTTCGAATGCTACCGCACCCTGTTCAAGAATGCCGAGCATGCGGGCGGAGGCCTGGCCATGATGGCCAACTGGGACTTGCCGAGCCTTCGTGCGCGGATGGACGAGGTGGCAAACCCCGTGCTGCTGGTCCACGGAGCCAAGGATCCCGCGATCCCCCTAGGCTGGGCAAAGGACGCAGCGGGCTGGCTGCCCGACGCGCGGCTTGAAGTGCTGCCCGGTCTGGGTCATCTTGCCCACGAGGAAGCCCCCGAAAAGGCCGCCGCGCTGATCGCGGATTTCCTTGTGGCCAAGCGATAGGAGAGGCGCCATGGCAAGCGGCAATTTCGGCTGGATCGAGATCGTGTTCTTCTATGGCATCGCGATCGGCTTTGGCGTGTGGCAATGGCTCAAGATGGACCGCATGCTGAAGAAAACCCGCGCCGAGAAGGCGGCGAAGGAAGCAGCGGAGAAAGACGGCAATCCGCCGACCGGCTAGGCGCAGCCGCCGGGCCCGCCCCCGGCGACTTCTCCGTTATGACCTTCAGCCTCGCTCGTGCGCTGCACAACGGCATCGGGCATCACACTGATGGCCCCGTCCCGCCGGTAGATGTCCGGCAAGATCGCAACGCCGCCCTCGCTCTCGCCATCGCTCACGGCAGTGAAGTAGGCGACATAGATCGGTACCGGACGGGCCAGCGGGATGGTCGTCGTCTTGCCCGAGGCGACAATTGCATCGACTTCGCTGCGGGTCTTTACGCCTTCGAGCAGCGTCGCCGCATAGCCAATCGCATCGCCGGTACGGATACAGCCGTGGCTGAAGGCGCGCACCTCCTCGTCGAACAATTGCTTCGATGGCGTGTCGTGCATGTAGACCGAGAACGGATTGGGCATCGCCAGCTTCATCTGGCCCAGCGCATTGCCCGGCCCCGGCCGCTGGCGATAGCGGCCGCCCGACCAGACATAGCCCCTCTGCCGCGCCAGCGCGGGATTGCGGCGCACCAGCGCGCCCACGCTTTCACGCACGATGCTGGCCGGAATCTCCCACCATGGGTTCAGGGTGACGCCTTCGATACGCGTGCCGAATACCGGCGTCGGCGTGGATGGCTTGCCGACGATCACGCGCCATGTGCCGGCCTGCTCTCCCGCCCGCCACAGGCCTGCCTCGAAGCGGGCGGCATTGACGAGCACATACTCCTCGCCGAGCGAGCGGGGCATCCAGCGCCAGCGCTCCATGTTGCGTGCGATGGCCAGCCGCCGCGACGGATCGCTCTCGCCCGCATAGGCCTGACGCAGCGCGCCATATTCGTGGTGAGCCGGACGCTGAAGCGCAAAGAAGGTGTCGAGCGTGTCGCTCGCCAGCGCCTGATCGAGCATGGGTACGAGTGCCGCCGCATCATCGGTGTCCACAATTCTCCATCCGGTGCGCTCGGAAGGAGAGGCCCGGCCCATCAGGTGCATGCGGGCAAGGCGCAGGGCCAGCCCTGTCGCCTGCGCGTCGATGCGCTGCGGCTCGCCCGATGCAATCGCCGCATCGAGCGCTGCGACCGAAAGCCGGGGCAATGCATCATCGGGCGCTGCCTCGATCCAGCGCACGAGGCTTGCCAGCTGTGCGGGACTCCATGCCGCTGCCTGCGGGCCGGATGCCTGTGCGGCCGCCGGCGCTGCCAGCAGCAAAGCAAGGATCGCCGCAATCAGGCCACGTCTCATCGACAATATCTCCCGTCCCGCTTGTATCCCTACACCAAGGCACGATGTGGAGGCAAAACACGAACCCTTCGGACCGCACATGACCCTCCATCGCCGCCAGGTACTGGGCGCCGCGCTGATCGCCGGCGCGGGCCTGATCGCCCCGACCACGCTTGCCAGCCCGGTGCTGCGCAACTCGCCTTCGCCCCCGCCACTGCCCGCCCGACCCGCACGGCCGGACATGCCGCCCGCGCTGCAAAGCGCGCTGGCCGCGCTTGACCGTAATAGTTCGAGAATCGTCCACCGCGACCGCATCGCCTTGGCGGACTATTCGCAGCACTCGAAGGAAATGCGCTTCATGCTGGTCGATGTCGCGGGGGGCCGGATCGAGAAGTCATACCTCGTCTCGCACGGCCGCGGTTCGGATCCGGCCAATAGCGGCTTTGCCCGACAATTTTCCAACCGCCCCGGCTCGAACGCGTCCTCGCGCGGCAGCTTCCTGACGGGGGAAACCTATGTCGGAAAGCATGGGCGCTCGCGCCGTCTGCACGGTCTCGACGCGGAAAACGACAAGGCTTTCGCCCGCGCGATCGTGATCCACGGCGCGGACTATGTCGATGGCGAGATGGCACGCCGGCATGGCCGGATCGGGCGCAGTCTCGGCTGCTTTGCCTTCGAGCGCGGCGAAATCGCGGACGTGCTGGAACGGCTCGGTCCGGGGCGACTGCTGTTCGCGGCTGCCTAGCCATCGCAACCGCGCCGGGCCCCAGGCAGAGGACCTGCGGCCTGGCCGCTTGGACTCACCGGGTCTTTCTGGGCATCCGGTAGGGCAGCATGAACTGGACAATGCCCGAGGAAAAGCGCCGCATGTCGAGGCTTTCCTGCACCGTCACCACCTCTTCGCCGGCAAAGCGCGAGGCCAGTTCGGAGCGGGCGTAGAAGGGCGTATCCTCCCAGGTCCGGCGCACCTGCGCCACGCCGATGTCGGAACGGGTGCGCCGGTCAATGCGCCACTTGCTGCGCGGCAGCTGGGCGATCGGCGGCAGGTCGACCGGCTCGGGCACGCCGTGCCGGTCGAACCTGAGCGCGCTGGCGAACAGCGATCCGTCGCCGCGCTCACCCTCGTAGCACACCAGCGCACCTTCCTTCAGATGGGCGCGCGACCAGTGCCAGGTGTTGAAGCCCGTCTCCAGCGGCTCGGCCCCGCGGTTGTGATCGAGATAGCCTTTGCCGCTCCACGAAACGCCGGGC
This sequence comes from Erythrobacter dokdonensis DSW-74, assembly GCF_001677335.1. Taxonomy (GTDB): domain Bacteria; phylum Pseudomonadota; class Alphaproteobacteria; order Sphingomonadales; family Sphingomonadaceae; genus Erythrobacter; species Erythrobacter dokdonensis. Next base: position 259,111 of record NZ_LZYB01000006.1, on the reverse strand, counting down.
GATTCCATCTCCACCTCGATCCGCGCGCGCGGGGCAAGGCAGTGCCAGATGTGGCTTTCCTTGCCGTCGAGCGCGAAGGCAACGCGGTTCAGGGCTTCGGGAAACACGCGCACCCTGCCTCTGACAGGGCGCTGCCAGGGCACGAACAGGCGGGTGTCGCCTTCATGGATCTCGATGGTGAGCGCGCCGTTTTCCCAGCGCACAGCGCTCGGCCCGATCACGAGATTGTTCGGGTCGCGGGTCAGCGCACCGGCGCTGCGCTCGGTCATCGCCCAGCGCGCCTGCGGGCCGTAAAGCGCCACGTTGAGCGAGACGTGGTTCAGCGGATCGCCGCGTCCGCTCTTCTTGTAGTAGGGCGAGAATACGGAGCCCAGAAAGGCAATGATCGTCAGCCCATGTTGCCCGTCGTCGCTGATGGCGTCGACATACCACCAGGAATAGCCGCCTGCCGGAACGTCTTCATCGAAGCGAGGTCCTTCGCGATCACCCTTGCTGCCAGCTGCCCGGACAAGGCTGCCATGGGCACCCCAGCCGCCGGATGGGTCGCCCCGCCCGCGCAATAGAGCCCGGGTAGCCGGGTCCTCGGGCCCTGCCGCTGGAAAGAAGCCGCCCAGCCGTGCGACGCTCTGCCATAAAGCGCGCCGCCCGTGGCCGGGAACAGTCCCTCCCAGTCCTCGGGCGTCATGAGCTGGTGTTCCAGCGGATCCTCCAGCGTGAGGCCGCAGCGCTTCAGCGTGGCCGTCATGGCGTGGGTGCATCGCTCTCTCTCCTCGGGTGAATAGTGGCGCAGATCGCCATTGGCGGGCGCGTTGACGATGATCTGGAGCCGCTCGCGACCACTTGGCGGCGGCGCCTTGTCGCCCGCGCCGCGGTCGATGGCGCAGACATAGACGGTCGGCTCCGAAGGGGGACGACCCTCGCCGATCTCGCGGAACTCGCGCGGGTAATCGGTCGAGAAGAACACGTTGTGGTGCGACAGGTCGAAACCCTGTGTGCGCGAGTGGACATACCACACCAGCGCCGAGAGCGAGCGCTTGGCCGGGGGGATCGAGGGCACCGCGCGCCGCACACCCTCGCCGAAACGCCCGGTGGCCAGCGCTGAAGGATCACCGTTGCAGATCACGATATCGGCGGGGATCACCTCGCCGCTCGCCAGCCGCACCCCGCTTGCGCGGCCCCCGGCGGTGAGCACCTCGGCCACGCCCGCATTGGTGCGCACCCGCGCGCCCTGCCGCTCGGCAATCGTGGCGAGCGCCCTGGCAAGCGCATGGATGCCGCCCTCGATCAGCCACACACCGCGCGCCTCCAGATGGGCGATCAGCATCAGCGTGGCGGGCGCGGCGAAGGGGGAAGAGCCGCAATAGGTGGCATAGCGGCCGAACAATTGCTGCAGGCGCGGATCCCTGAAGTGCTCGCCCAGCGCGTCCCACATCCGGTCGAACGGACGCATGGCGAGCATGTCTGCGATCTTCCACGGACCGATCTTCCACATCATCGGCAAGGGCGTGGAGGCCTTGTCACCGCGCAGGAAGGGGTCTTCGAGCACCTCGAAGATACGCTGTGCCTCGCGCATGAAGGCGCGCAGTCCGCGCGCAGCCTCGGCCCCGGCAAAGGCGCCGACCGCATCGGCGCTGCGTTCGGGATCGTCGTAAAGGTCGAGGCTCCCGCGCGCGTCCCAGGCATGGCGGGCGATAACCTCGGCACGGGCGACCTTCACATGGTCGTCAAGCCGCGCTCCGCAGGCGGCGAAGACCTCGTCGAACACTTCGCGATAGGTAAAGACCGTGGGGCCGCCGTCCACTTCGGCACCGTCGACCAGAACACGGCGCGCCTTGCCGCCGACCCAGGCCTCTTTCTCCAGCACGGTCACATCGCAGCCGCGGGCAGCGAGCAGCGCGGCGCTCGTCAACCCGCCGATACCGGCTCCGATCACGGCGACTCGCGCGCTCACCCGTCCTCCCGTATGGTCCACGTGACAATATCATTGACCTTGTCACGGCATCTGTCCAATTGTTTAGACATATGGTCTGCGAAATCTTCCGTCCGTGATCGATTGGACTGCCATCCGGACGGGCTGGATCGCGCGCCGCAATCGGGTTTTCGCCAGCCCCCGTTTCCAGCACTGGGCCGCGCGCCTGCCGCTGATCCGCCGGATAGCGCGCAGCCGCGCCGACGGTGCGTTCGATCTGCTTGCGGGGTTTGCCTATTCGCAGGTGCTGCGCGCCTTTGTCGAGGGCGGATTGTTCGACATTCTCGAGGATGGCCCGATCGGCGCAGCCGAGGTCGCTGCACGCATGGAAATGAGCGAGGATGGCGCACTGACCCTGCTGCGCGCAGGCCGTGCGCTGATGCTGTCGGAAGAGGCTGGTCCGGACCGCTGGATGCTGGGCGAACAGGGCGCGGTGTTCGCCGCCAACGCCGGCGTGCAGGCGATGGTCCGCCACCACCGGCTGCTCTATGCCGACCTTGAAGACCCGATCGCCCTGCTGCGCCGCGACCGGCGCGAACCGACCGCTCTCTCGCGTTTCTGGACCTATGCCGGCGCGCTCCACGGCGCGGGCGAGCGGGGCGCACAAACCTCTGAATATTCGAAGCTCATGGCTGCTTCACAGCATTTCGTCGCTGACGAGGTGCTGGCCTCGGTCAGTTTCGGCAAGGTCACCAGGCTACTCGATGTCGGCGGTGGGCATGGAGCCTTCCTAAAAGCGGTGGGAAGCGCCTGGCCGCACCTTCAACTGGGTCTGTTCGACCTGCCGGAAGTTGTGGAAACCGGCGGCGCTGTGCTCGCTGGCGCCCTGGGGGCCGAGCGCGTGACCACCCATCCCGGCAATTTCTTCAAGGATTCTATACCCGAAGGCTATGACATGGTCTCTCTGGTGCGGATTCTCCACGATCATGACGATGCGCCCGCGCAAGGTCTGTTGGACAATATCCGCGCCAGCCTCGCCCCCGGCGCGCGCCTGCTGATCGCCGAACCAATGGCCCGGATTTCCGGGACGGAGCCGATGGGCGAGGCGTTCTTCGGGCTTTACCTGTGGGCGATGGGTTCGGGCCGTCCGCGCAGCCCCGCCGAGATCATCGCGATGCTGAAAAAAGCGGGCTTTTCCAGCGCTCGGTCCATCGCAACTGCGCAACCGGTCAACGCAAGTGTGGTCATCGCACGGGCCTGAGGGAAACTTGTCCAAAAAATTTGACAGTGTTTGGCGTAAAGCGTAGCAAACAGTCGGGAGAACGTTTCAGCGGACTTTTCGAGTCGACGTTTTCGGCTTCGGAAATCCCGGGCGGAGAGCGAAACCGATGAACACACTGGCTGTCATTCTCGAAGCTCCGGAGCGCCTTGCGCTCAGGTCGCTTGAGATGAAGCCGGTCGAAGCGGGCGATGTCGTGGTCGAAATCGCCTGGAGCGGAATCAGCACCGGCACCGAAAAGCTGCTCTGGACCGGCAAGATGCCGCCCTTCCCCGGGCTCGGCTATCCGCTGGTTCCCGGCTACGAATCGGTCGGCCGGATCGTCGATGCCGGCCCTGAAGCACGAGAGCGGATCGGCGACTGGGTATTTGTCCCCGGAGCCAATTGTTATCAGGATGCCCGCGGGCTTTTCGGCGGCACCGCGCGCCGCGTGATCGTGCCCTCGGCGCGCGCCATTCCCATTCCCGAACATCTTGGCGAGGCCGGCGTGCTGTGTGCGCTGGCGGCCACCGCGCTGCACGCGATCAATGGCGGCGGCTATGACGGCAATCCCGACAATCGCTGCGCGCTGCCCGATCTCGTGATCGGCCACGGCGTGCTCGGCCGCCTCATCGCCCGGCTGGCAATTGCGCTCGGCGCCCCGCCGCCCACCGTGTGGGAAACCAACGCCGCCCGCCGCGAAGGCGCGACCGGCTACATGGTCATGGCCCCCGACGAGGACGAGCGCCGCGATTACCGCGCCATCTATGATGCCAGCGGCGATTCCAACATCATCGACAGTCTCGTGATGCGCATGGCCAAGGGCGGCGAGATCGTGCTGGCGGGCTTCTATTCCGACCGGCTCAATTTCTCCTTCCCGCCTGCCTTCCTGAAAGAGGCAACCCTGCGCGTGGCCGCCGAATGGCAGCCCGTCGACCTCGCCGAAACACGCGCCCTGATCGAAGACGGACGTCTCGATCTTGCCGGGCTAGTCACTAACCGCCGCCCTGCGGCGGAAGCCACCGAGGCCTACCCCCAGGCCTTTTCTGACCCCGACTGTCTCAAGATGGTTCTCGATTGGAGCGATTGCTAAATGTCGATACTCGAAACCCGAACCTTGGAAGATCAAGCCGCTGCCCTGCGTGACGAAGCGGCCCAGGAACCCGATCCGGTTCACACCGGCGAGGTGACGAAGGAAACGCAGATCATCGCGATCTACGGCAAGGGCGGTTCTGGCAAGAGCTTCGCGCTCGCCAACCTTTCCTACATGATGGCGCAACAGGGCAAGCGCGTGCTGCTGATCGGCTGCGACCCCAAGTCGGACACCACCAGCCTGCTGTTCGGCGGCAAGGCCACCCCGTCGATCATCGAAACCTCCTCGAAGAAGAAACTCGCCGGCGAGGAAGTGCGCATCGAAGACGTTTGCTTCCAGCGTGACGGCGTGTTCGCGATGGAACTGGGCGGTCCCGAGGTCGGCCGCGGCTGCGGTGGTCGCGGTATCATCCACGGCTTCGAAACCCTCGAGAAGCTGGGCTTCCACGACTGGGGCTTCGATTACGTCCTGCTCGACTTCCTGGGTGACGTGGTTTGCGGCGGCTTCGGCCTGCCGATCGCGCGCGACATGTGCCAGAAGGTGATCGTGGTCGGCTCGAACGACCTCCAGTCGCTCTACGTCGCCAACAACGTGTGTCACGCAGTCGAATATTTCCGCAAGATGGGCGGGAACGTCGGCGTGGCCGGCATGATCGTCAACAAGGATGACGGCACGGGCGAGGCGCAGGCCTTCGCCGAGGCCGTGGGCATTCCGGTTCTGACCGCGATCCCCGCGCACGAGGACATCCGCCGCAAGAGCGCCAATTACCAGATCATCGGCTATCCCGGCGGCGAATGGGGCAGCCTGTTCGAGGAACTGGCGAGCAACGTCGCCACTGCCCCGCCGCTGCGTCCGACACCGCTGGACCAGGACGGGTTGCTCGGCCTGTTCAGCCCCGACGAGACCGGCGGCAATGTCGAACTCGTCCCGGCCACCCAGGCCGACATGCGCGGCGGTGTGTTCGAGCAGCGCCCCAGCCTCGAAGTCATCTACGACGAGGCATAAGGCGATGGACGATCTCACCCCCACCGGCGATACCCGCGCCCCGGACCGGATCGATCTCGGATCTGAACCGGCACCTGCCGCCGTTGCCGAAGGCGGCGGTTGCTCCAGCAAGGCCACCATGCTCGAAGCCGCGCGTGCGGCCGGCAAGAGCGACATTCTCGATCGCTATGCCGCCGATTATCCGGTCGATCCCGAGCGCGGCCCGCATGACCAGCCGCAATCCATGTGTCCTGCCTTCGGGAGCTTGCGCGTCGGATTGCGCATGAAGCGCACCGCGACCGTGCTCTCCGGTTCGGCCTGCTGCGTCTATGGCCTGACCTTCACCTCGCACTTCTACGGCGCGCGGCGGACGGTCGGCTATGTTCCGTTCAACTCGGAAACGCTGGTGACAGGCAAGCTGTTCGAGGACATCAAGGAAGCCGTCGAAGGGATGGCGGACCCCGAACTCTATGATGCCATCGTCGTCACCAACCTGTGCGTCCCCACCGCGAGCGGCGTGCCCCTGCGCCTGCTGAAGAAGCAGATCAACGGTGTGCGCATCATCGGCATCGACGTGCCGGGTTTCGGCGTGCCGACCCATGCCGAGGCCAAGGACATTCTGGCGGGCGCGATGCTGCAATATGCCCGCGAGGAAGTGATGGCAGGCCCTGTCGCCGCTCCGCGTGAACGCAGCGACAAGCCCACCGTGACCCTGCTGGGCGAAATGTTCCCAGCTGATCCGGTGGTGATCGGGCAGATGCTCGAACCGCTCGGCCTTGCTGCCGGGCCGGTCGTGCCGACCCGCGAATGGCGCGAACTTTATGCCGCGCTCGATGGCGCAGTCGTTGCCGCGATCCATCCGTTTTACACCGCCTCGATCCGCGAATTCGAAGCCGCAGGCCGCCCGATCATCGGATCGGCTCCGGTCGGCGCGGACGGGACGGCGGCCTGGCTGCAGTCGCTTGGCGATACACTCGGCCTGCCGCAGGCGAAGGTCGACGCCGTCAAGAACGCGATGATCGGTGCCTGCAAGGGCGCGCTCTCGAAGATGCCGATCAAGGGCCGCATCACGGTTTCGGGCTATGAAGGCTCCGAGCTGCTGGTTGCCCGCCTGCTGGTCGAAAGCGGCGCGGACGTGGTCTATGTCGGGAGCGCCTGCCCCAAGACCCGCTGGTCCGATCCCGACCGCGAATGGCTCGAAGCGCGCGGCGTCAAGGTGCAGTTCCGCTCCAGTCTCGAACAGGACATCGCGGCGGTGGACGAATACCGTCCCGATCTGGCGATCGGCACCACCCCGGTCGTGCAACACGCCAAGAGCAAGGCGATCCCGTCGCTCTACTTCACCAACCTCATCTCGGCCCGGCCGCTGATGGGACCGGCGGGCGCAGGCAGCCTCGCCACGGTGATCAATGCGGCGATGGCCAACAAGACCCGCTTCGATTCGATGCGCGACTTCTTCGAAGGCGTCGGCACCGAACATGCGGCCGGCGTGTGGGAGGATGTGCCGGTGGACCGGCCCAAGTTCCGCAAGAAATACGCAGCCCTCAACGAAGCGGCGCGCAAGGCATCGGAGGCGATCGGCACATGACCCTTGTTCTCGATCACGACCGCGCCGGCGGCTATTGGGGTGCGACCTACGTCTTCACTGCGGTGAAGGGTCTGCAGGTGATCATCGACGGGCCGGTGGGTTGCGAAAACCTGCCTGTCACCTCGGTGCTGCACTATACCGACGCCCTGCCCCCGCATGAGCTGCCGATCGTCGTCACCGGCCTTGCCGAGGAAGAGCTTGGCAAGACAGGCACCGAAGGCGCGATGAAGCGCGCATGGGAAACGCTCGATGCGGAACTGCCCTGCGTCGTCGTCACCGGCTCGATCGCTGAGATGATCGGCGGCGGGGTGACGCCCGAGGGCACCAACATCAAGCGCTTCCTGCCGCGCACCATCGACGAGGACCAATGGCAGTCGGCCGACCGCGCGCTGACCTGGCTGTGGACCGAATTCGGGCCGAAGAAGATCCCCGAACGGCGTCGCAAGGAAGGCGAAAAGCCCCGCGTCAACATCATCGGCCCTGCTTACGGCATGTTCAACATGCCCTCCGATCTGGCCGAAATCCGCCGGCTGATTGAAGGCATTGGCGCGGAAGTGGGCATGGTCTTCCCGCTCGGCAGCCACCTGGCCGACATCCGCGACCTCGCCAATTCCGATGCCAATGTGTGTCTGTACCGCGAATACGGGCGCAACCTGTGCGAGACGCTGGAGCGGCCCTATTTCCAGGCGCCCATCGGGCTCAACCAGACGACCAAGTTCCTGCGCGCGCTGGGTGAGGCGCTGGGCCTTGATCCGGAACCCTTTATCGAGCGCGAAAAGCACACCACGATCAAGCCCCTGTGGGACCTGTGGCGTTCGGTGACGCAGGATTTCTTTGCGACCGCCAGCTTCGGCATCGTCGCCAACGAAACCTATGCCCGCGGCATCCGTGCCTATCTCGAAGACGATCTGGGCATGCCCTGCAACTTCGCCTTCTCGCGCTGTGCCGGGGTCAAACCCAAGAACGAGGATGTGCGGGCGGCGATCTATGCCAACCCGCCGCTGGTGCTATTCGGCAGCTATAACGAACGCATGTACATGACCGAGTGCGGCGGGCGGGGGATGTATATCCCGGCCAGCTTCCCGGGCGCGGCGATCCGGCGGCATACCGGCACGCCCTTCATGGGCTATTCGGGCGCCAGCTACCTGTTGCAGGAAGTGTGCAATGCGCTGTTCGATGCGCTGTTCCACATCCTCCCGCTCGGAACCGAGATGGACAAGGTCGACAAGACCCCGGCCCGCTCGCTCGCCGAAGTTTCGTGGGATGTCGAAGCCAAGGCGCGGCTCGACGAGCTGGTCGAGGCCCAGCCGGTGCTGATCCGCATTTCCGCTGCCAAGCGGCTGCGCGACGCGGCCGAACGGACCGCCCGCCAGCGCGGTGCCAGCATCGTCACGGCAGACTGCCTCGAAGAGGCACTGCTGGAAGGGGCGACTGCATGATGGGGCGCACGCCCTTGACCGGAAATTTGCCGCTGCGGCCTCGCGCCGCAGCGGCCTTTGCCTTTGCTCCGGATGCGGAGCTCATGAAATCCACGTGGGGGATCACGCGAGGATGCCGACGGGGGCCTTCGGGCGCCCATTACCACCCAACTGAACGGAGACATACTTATGGCTGATCCGACTCCCGGAGAACGCGTCGGGACTTACCTGACGCCCGAAGAGGCACAGGAAATCCACAAGGGCTTCATGGGGACCTTCGTCCTCTATGTGGCGATCGCTGTGGTCGCTCATGCCCTGTTGTGGGCCTACAAGCCCTGGCTCTAATTCCGTGACGAACAGGCGCGGTCCGAAGCCCGGACAACGCCAAGATCTGAACGGTTCAAGAAAGGAATTTTCCCATGTGGAGAATCTGGTTCTACTTTGACATCCGCCGCGCTCTGGTGGCCCTGCATGTGGGTCTCGCAGTGCTGGCCTTCACCATCCACTTCCTCCTGCTCAGCACTGACAAGTACAACTGGCTGGACAAGCGGCTTGGTGAATCCATGCCCGCGCAGGCCGCTATCGAATCGTCGGAAGCTCCGGCGGCGGGATAGTCCTGCTCGAAATGTGAGGAGGCAGGTTAGCCTGCCTGCCTCCAAACACTTGTCGAACAACCTACAGTGCCCGCCCTTGCGGCGGGGAGGATGGACCTATGGCGCTCCTTAGTTTCGAGCGGAAATACCGCGTACGCGGTGGCACATTAATCGGCGGCGACCTTTTCGACTTCTGGGTCGGGCCGTTTTATGTCGGATTCTTCGGGGTGACGACGGCAATCAGTGCGCTGCTTGGCACCGCGCTGATCTTCGCCGCCGCGACCCAGGGTCCGACTCTCAACCCCTGGCTGATCTCGATCAATCCGCCGCCGGTCGAGTACGGCCTTGCCTTCGCACCTCTGAAGGAGGGCGGGTACTGGCAGATCATCACGATCTGCGCAGTGGTCGCGTTCTCGTCGTGGGTGATGCGGCAGGCGGAAATCTCCCGCAAGCTCGGCATGAGCTATCACGTGCCCTTCGCCTTCAGCGTGGCCGTGTTCGCCTATGTCACTCTCAACGTGTTCCGTCCCTTCCTGATGGGCGCGTGGGGCCATGGCTTTCCGTACGGGATCTGGACCCACCTCGAATGGGTCTCGAACGTGGGCTATGCCTTTGGCAACTTCCACTACAACCCCGTGCACATGCTCGCGATCACGTTCTTCTTCACGAACTGCCTCGCGCTCGCACTGCATGGCGGTCTGGTGCTTTCGGCGGTCAACCCGACCGGCGGAACCGACGTGAAGACGCCGGAATACGAAGACACCTACTTCCGTGACTTCATCGGCTATTCGGTCGGGACGCTCGGCATCCACCGGGTGGGGCTCTTCCTCGCGCTCAACGCGGGTTTCTGGAGCGCCATCTGCATCGTCATCTCCGGCACTCTGTATGTCGGCAGCTGGATCGAATTCTGGGATTTCTGGAAGAAGATCCCGATCTGGTCGTAAGGAGCACCTGAACCATGGCGACATACCAAAACATCTTCACGCAGGTGCAAGTCCAGGGGCCGCCCGAAATGGGCGTCCCGCACCTCGACGGAAGCGAACCGCGGATCGCGCTGTTCGGTCACAGCTACTGGATGGGCAAGATCGGACAGGCACAGCTTGGCCCGATCTATCTCGGCTGGCTTGGCGTTATCAGCCTCGCCTTCGGCTTCATGGCGCTGTTCATCATCGGCATGAACTTTGCCGCGCAAGTCAACTGGAGCCCGCAGGCCTTCATGCGCGAGTTCTTCTGGCTCTCGCTCGATCCTCCGGGCCCGGAATACGGCTTCAGCCCGTTCGTTCCGCTGGACAAGGGTGGCTGGTTCATCATGACCGGCGCCTTCCTGACGATCTCTGTGCTGACCTGGTGGGCGCGGACCTATTACCGCGCCAAGGCGCTGGGCATGGGGATGCACATTCCCTGGGCCTTCGCCTCGGCTATCTGGCTGTTCCTGGTCTTGGGCTTCATCCGTCCGTTGCTGATGGGCGAATGGGCGCAGGCGGTGCCTTACGGCATTTTCAGCCACCTCGACTGGACCAACAACTTCTCGCTGCTTTACGGGAACCTGTTCTACAACCCGTTCCACGCGCTCTCGATCGTCTTCCTTTACGGGTCGGCGCTCCTGTTCGCGATGCACGGGGCGACCATTCTGGCGCTGGGACGCTATGGCGGCGAGCGCGAGATCGAGCAGATTACCGACCGCGGGACTGCTGCGGAACGCGGCGCGCTGTTCTGGCGCTGGGTGATGGGCTTCAACGCAAGCTTCGAATCGATCCACCGCTGGGCGTGGTGGTTCGCGGTGCTGACCACGCTGACCGGCGGGATCGGGATCCTGATTACCGGTACAGTGGTCGACAACTGGCGCCTGTGGGCCGAAGAGCACTATTACGCTCCGAGCACGATCCACTACGATCCGAGCGGGGCTGCCAATATCAGCTGAAGGTCTGCCGGGCGGTGACGCCCGGCCACCCCTCAAGGCAAACAGAAACCCGGTCAGGCTACGCGCCCGGCCGGGTTTCTCTTTGTCCTGACGGCCGCGCGCAAGCGGACCCGACCCGACCCTTCAGCTGCCCTTGCCCTGGCCCTTCATCCGGCTTGCCAGATCGAGCAGGTGAAGCGGCAGCGAAAGAGCCAGCGGGAGTGCGATCCACCACCACGCGGCGCCCACCAGCGCTGCCCGCAGCCCGAGCACGATCAGCGCCGCCGTGCCGAGCAGCGCAGCCAGCGCCCGCAAGCTCCATCCATGGCGCAGCCGCAACCACGCGGCTTCGATAGCCAGAACGACAAGGATCAGATCGGCCGCATGGCCCGACGAAAACAGACCTTCCACGCCACCTCCCTCGCCCGCTGCCGGGCCCGCATCAGCCGAACGGCGCGTTGAGATCGACCACCGCCCAGTTGAGAGCGCCTGCGAAAGTCACCCATGCCAGATAGGGCACCAGCAACGCCGCCGCGCTGCGCGAGAACCGCCCGCAATAGATCATCAGCAAAATGATCGAGAGCCATAGCAAGGTCAGTTCCATAAACGCCCAGTCAGGGCGCTGCATGCGGAAGAAAATGAGGCTCCAGGTGATGTTGAGAAAGCCGTTGAGTGCAAACAGACCGATCACCCATTCCGAACTCGCCGCCGTGGGCGCCTGGCGCCATGCGGTAATGCCCGAAATGGTGATGCAGGCATAGATCACCGTCCAGCCGATCGGGAACACCACATCGGGCGGGTTCCACGCGGGCTTTTCCAGCGTCTGATACCACGGCCCGAGATCGGTGATCGTCGCCCCCAGCGCCGCAACGCACAGCGCCGCGACCGTGGCGACGGACACCGGCAGGATCATCATCCGGTTCATACAGGAACCGGCTTAGCGCGTTGCGGCCCTCAAGCCTAGCAGGTGTGCAGTGTCCTTCAGGAAGATCCTGACATGGGCCATCGGCTTCGCGCGCACCAGCTTCTTGTGCATGTAGGCCTGCCAGGTCAGCTCCTGCACGTCCTTGTCGTCGCAGATGGTGACGAAACGCTCGCGACGCTTGTCCGAGGAATACCAGAAATACTGCATGATCCCGAGGATCCGGAAGACCATGCCATGCTCGCGCATGAACTTCTTGCGCGCGCTGCGCAGGTGCTTGGCCTCGCCCGTCTTGAGGAACATCGCCGCCGCCTCGGCCACCAGCCGCCCGCCGACCATGGCGTAGTAGATCCCCTCTCCCGATGCCGGAGCGACCACGCCCGCGGCGTCACCCGCCACGATCACATCGGCACCATTATCCCACCGCTTGAGCGGCTTGAGCGGGATCGGCGCGCCCTCGCGGCGCACGGTCTCGCAGCGGGCAAGTCCGAGTTCCTCGCGCATGGTCCCGATCGCGCCGCGCAGCGAGAAACCCTTGTTGGCGCTGCCAACCCCGATGCTGGCGGTTTCGCCGTGCGGGAACACCCAGGCATAGAAATCGGGCGACAGCTTGCCCTGGTAGAACACATCGCAGCGCGTCGCGTCGAAGGCCTCGGTGTTTTCCTCGGGCGACTTGATGATCTCGTGATAGGCGAAGACGCAGGGCACGCGTTCGGCGCCGGGCAGGCACTGCTTGGCCACCGCCGAGCGCGCGCCGTCGGCACCGATGACCACGCGCGCACGCACGCTCTCGATCGGGCCGCCACGGGTGCGGCGGAAGGTGACGATGGGATGCGGCTCGTCGTCGCGCTCGATCTTCTCGAAGGTCGCGGTGATCCGTTCGGCACCCGACTGGCGGGCACGCTCGCGCAGCCATTCGTCATACTCGTCGCGGTCGACCATGCCGACATAGCCGATCTCGCCCACCGGCATGTCGACCGCGCGGCCCGAAGGCGCGATCATGCGGGCCGAGCGCGCCTTGGCGACCAGAAGGCTCTGGGGAATGTCGAAATCGGCAAGCAGCCGGGGCGGAATCGCACCGCCGCAGGGCTTGATCCGGCCGCCGCGTTCGATCAGCAGCACCGAAAAGCCGGCCTGTGCAAGATCGTTCGCGGCGGTAGATCCCGAGGGGCCGCCGCCGACGATGACGGCATCATAGATAGTCTGGTTCATGCGTAGACCTCCCTCTTTCCCTCTACCGCAACCGCGCGCATCGCCGGAGCGCCGGTCGCCTTGATTGCGAGCACGGCGGCGAGCACGAAAGCTGCCGCCTCGATGGCGAACACCAGCTGGAACGCAGCGCCATCATCACCCAGCGCGCTGCGCGCCAGATCGACGCCGACCGCGCCGGTCAGCCCGCCAAGCCCGAAAGCGATAGCCTGGCTTGCTCCCCACACGCCCATGCGCACGCCCTCGCGGGTTTTCTCGCCCGCGCCGGCCAGCCCCATCATCGCGCCGATCGCAGCCACCGCGAACACGCCATTGCCAAGGCCGAGCACAAAGACATTGATCCCGAGCGGCCAGGGCGGGCCATTGACCGCCGCAAGGCCAAGCGCGCCCAGGCCGACAGCCGACAGCAGGCAACCGCCGATGACCCACAGGCGCAATCCGTCAGGCCGCTTGCCCGAAAAGGCGCTGCCGCCGATGCCGGTGACGATCATGCCGATCAGGATACCTCCCTGATGCTGGCCGCCCAGCTGGGTCGATTCGCCCGGCGCAAGGCCGAAAACCAGCCCGGCAAAGGGTTCGAGGATCAGGTCCTGCATCGAGAAGGCGATCATCGACACGAAGATGAAGATGGTGAAACGGCGCGCCGCCGTCTCGTTCCAGATCTCGCGGATTGCGGCGCCGAAATCGGGGGCTTCGTCATCCTCGGCAGCATGGCCGAACCGGCCCGCCTGCCGCTCCAGCCGGAAGGTAGCGAGCGCTGTCAGCCCGACGGTTGCCAGCGCAAGGCCACCGGCCACCGCCAGCAGCCGCTCGGGCGAGAAGGGCTGGATCAGCTTGCCGACCGTGATGGCCGAGACCACAATTCCCGCCACCATCATGATCCAGGTGAGCGCCGCGGCCGCTGCACGCCGCTGCGGCGCTACTCCTGAGGCCAGCAGGGCAAGCGCCGACGTGCCGCCCGCGCCGACTCCCGCACCGATAAGGGTGTAGGCGATGACGGCAAGGGTGAAACCGAGCGCGGGCGATGAGCCCAGCATTAGCGTCGCCTGCGTTGCCATGAGCGAGGCGGCGCCCAGCAGCGCCACGCCGCCGATAATCCACAAGGTGCGGTTGCCGCCCTTGTCCGATCCGTGCCCCCACAGGGGCCGGCCCAGCTGGACTGCATAATGCCATGCCACCAGGCCCGCCGGGATCGCCGCGGCCAGCGCGAATTCGACCACCATCAGCCGGTTGAGGACCGTTGTCGCCATCATCACCAAGGCGCCGATCGAGGCTTGCACCATCCCGATCCGGGCGATTGCGAACCAGCCGAAACCGGCGCTCGCATCCTCGGACCGGGGAGAGGCGAGCGGGGCGTGCATCAGATATAGCCTCCCAGACCCAGCGCCGAGGCGAGCATCCCCAGCACATAAAGGGTCACGCCCACGCCGTTGTACCACGGAGCATATTTGGCCGGATCGCCAATCAGCCTGGGCATGGCTGCAATCTGCGCCGCAAGTCCGGCGGTGACGATCAGCGCCGAGAGGCCATAGCCCCAGATCGCGAGCAGCATGATTACCACGATCTGCGCCACCGCCATCGTGATGCAGGCAAAACGCGCCGCGACCTCGACCCCCATCACCACCGGCAAGGAGGTGAGCCCGGCCTGCCGATCGCCTTCGACCGCCTTGAAGTCGTTGAGCACCATGATGCCGTGCGCGCCCAGCGAATACATGAACAGGATGATGCAGACCTCGACCGAGGGCAGCGCGCCCAGCATCACGGTGGCGCCGGTGAACCAGCTCAAGCCTTCATAGGTTAGCCCGCAGACCAGCGGACCGAGCATGCCGCTCGCCTTGAAGCGGAACGGGGGTGCGGAGTAAGCCCAGGCAAAGGCGAGGCCGACCAGCGCGGCCACGAACACGATAGGCCCCAGCAGCCAGCCCACGCCGGCCGAAATGAGGCTGGCGATAATGGCGATGTAGAGCCCCCAGCGCCCCCCGATACGGCCCGAGGGGATCGGGCGGTCCGGTTCGTTGATGGCGTCGACATGGCGATCGAACCAGTCGTTGACCGCCTGGCTGGTGCCGCACACCAGCGGGCCTGCCAGCAGCACCCCGCCCGCAACGAACCACCAGCGCCCTTCGAGCCCGGCGCCGGAGGATACCGCACCGCACATGAAGGCCCACATCGGGGGGAACCATGTGATGGGTTTGAGAAGTTGCAGCACATCGCGCGCCGCCGGAACGGGCACGGAGCGAGTCGTGGGCACCGAATGTTCCATGACTTGAGGCTATGCATGACAAAGCATAGCGTCAATTTATTTTGACACTACGTCATCGCCGGATCGCATTTTCACCCCGATTTTTTCTCTGGAGATGCCGCTGCGTGTCCAGTCGCGGCCATCGCGATCGCTTGACAGCAGGAAATTCGCGGGCTTGGAAGCGCCGTCCGGCACATGCCCCCCTTAAGGCCCTTTCAGGCCCGGTTTGCCCGCAGCCTGAAGCGGCTCGACCGCTGCCCGGGCCAGCTTGGAACGGCGATTGCGCAGGCCTGTGCCGCGCAACCGGAAAGCCTACAGGGCGGGCAGGCTGTCAGTCGTTGTCGCCGGCGAGGTTGCCGAGGCCATAGCGATGCAGCTTGGAATAGAGGCTCTGGCGCGAGAGGCCGAGAATTTCGGCCGCCGAGGCACGGTTGTCCGAGGTATAGGACAGCGCCGCCTCGATGCACAGACGCTCGATCAGGTCGGTGCTTTCGCGCACGATGTCCTTGAGGCTCATGCGGCCGACCAGTTCGGTGAGCTGCTCGACAGAACGCGGGAGATCCTGCGAGCCCGGCGGCAGGTCGCGCAGGCGGCGACCGATCGGGCGGATCACGAAGGCATAGTAAGGGTCTTCCCCGCCCGTCCGAACCGCTGACAATTCAACCGGTTCACCCTCCACATCGCCACCGGTGCGCAGGACGGTGCTGACATTGCGTGCCGATCCGTGCTGATCGATCTGGCCTTCGATCAGGTCGAGATCGATGCCCGGACGGCCAATCGAATCCGACAGATGGCGGCCGCGCAGCTGATCGACGCTGGCCGCCTGAAGCAGCTCGACAAAGGCAGCGTTGGCGGTGACAATCTCGAGGTTGGCATCGGCCACGACAAAGGCGTCCGGCATCTGGTCGACGAGATCAAGCACCGGCGATGAAGGAGCGATGATCTTGTCGCTCGCAGGCACCAGCCGCACCAGCAGGAACTGGCCGCGATCCTGCGTGAAACCGGTAACCGTCACCATCACGTCGCGTGCGCCACGGGAAAGCCGGATTCGTGCGGGGCTTACCGTGTCCGACACCAGAGCCGCGCCGACCAACCCCTGCAACGCCTCGTGCGAGCCTTTGTCGAGCACGCTCGGCAGCTTCTTGCCCGGCAGGCTGCCAGTACGAGCGCCAACCAGCGTATGCGCGGCCGGATTGGCCTCGCGAATGCGCAAGGAAGCCGCCTCGATGATCAGCACAGCCTCTGTGGAACGCTCGAACAGCATACGGTAGCGCGCCTCGAGCTGGCGCATTCTCAGGTAATCGCGCTCGAGCGACTGCTGCACCTGCAAAAGCCGTTGCTGCAGCTTGCCCGCCTCGCGCAAATCGCGCCCGAAGGCGATCCGGTTGGCACCGCCATTGATGCTCAGCACGGCATAGCGGATCGGCACCTCGCCATCGCGCGAAGGATGGTTGACCTGCCGCCAGTGCTGGACCTCGCCGCGCCGGGCAGCGGCCAGCATCTCCATGATTTTAGGACGGCTTTCATCGGTTACCGTCTCGATCCAGTTACTCCCGATCCAGCCCGAAAAGCTCGGGAATTCACGCGGATCGAAGGAAGCATCGAGGATAGTCCCGGTATCGTCGAGCACGAGAGTCACGTCGCCCGCCATCATCGCCAGCTTCATCGCAGCCTCGGCATCAAGCGAACGGAACAGCTCCGCCGCATTAGCGAAAGGCTCCTTGCCATCGATGCTGTGCTTGCGGGTGAGCATGGGCGTACGAACCTATCGCAGGTTCTGTGTGCTGCGGGGGGTGGCCTTCACCAGGGCTTCGGCGACTTGCAGCGCCGAGAGCGCATCAGCCCCTGTGCCGTCGGCCCCGACTTCTTCGACCATTCCCGGATTGTCGTTGATCATTCGTCCGCCGATTAGCACGGCAATTCTGGGGTTGGCCGATGCGTTGCGCATCGCCTTGATGATGTTGGCGAGCGCGGCGCCAGGACAATCGCGGGCAAGGGTCAATCCCACCACATCGAAGGGCTTTTGCGATAGCCGGTCGAGCAGTTCGCGGCGTTCGGGCTTGACCAGCGCCTCGCTGTGCCAGCCGGCACGCGAGAAAACCTCCTCGATCATCATCGTGCCGAAGGTGTGCACGTCGCCTGGCATCGGCGAGAACAGCGCGCTGCGCGGAACCTTGAGCGACGGGAGATCTGCGGGCGAGCGCGCGGCGATCTCGCGCATCACTTCCTGAAGGCGCCACAGCCCCATCGTAACATCGATGAAGTCGCATTCGTCGCGATCCCACATCTCGCCAAGCATCCGCGCCGCAGGGGCCAGCAGATCGAGACAAATGGTCTCGACACTCGCGCCATCGGCAATGAATGCATCGACCTCGTCGAGCAGGCTCGCTGCCTCGAGCCGCAGCGGGAGCATGGCGAAACGGGATGCGTCAGCGGGATCGATCGGCCTGCCGCGCTTGTTCTTGGAATGGCTCTGCGCTGCCTCGTGAGCCATGAGCAGGCGGGGAATGATCTCGCCCTGTATCATGGCGTTTACCGAATCGTGCGACTCCTCGCGCGCTCCCGAAGCCCGCCTGCGGACCCGTTCGAGCGGGGCAGAAATGACCCCCCTCAGGACCGCCGAACCGGCGCCGAACATGCCTGAAGCCTTCGATTCTCCCATTCGCCAGACCTCCCCAGGTCGTGCGGATCCTGTCCGCCGGAGGAAACGGGCGCACCCGCGCGGCACACCCCTACAACCCTGATCCCGAAAGCGCGCGAATCCTGCTTACGCCGTTTCGGGAAAGGGCGCAAACAACGTTACCGCATGATGGCAAATCGTCAACAAAACTAAACGTCCAATCTAGTTGACACTTGTGTTGGAACGGGCGTACTCTCCGAGTCACATAGCAAAGGCTAACGCGACCAAATGACTCGGAAGGATCAGGCATCCCCGGTCGACCCTGAAGCCTCGGCGAAGGGTGCGGGCCAAGGGAGAGAGAAAAGCCGGGCGCTCTACACCCCCGAACAGCGGGTGCGGCGCGATCAATCGGTCTGGACCGTGATCCAGGGCGTTCTCGCACCCATGCAGTTTCTGGTATTCATGATCAGCCTCGCGCTGGTGATCCGCACGTTGAATACCGGCGAAGGCGCCTATGCCGCCGACGTCATGTTCGTCCTGAAGACGCTGTTTCTTTACACGATCATGGTGACAGGCGCGATCTGGGAGAAGGTTGTCTTCGGCAAGTATCTGTTCGCCAAGGCATTCTTCTGGGAAGACGTCTTCTCCATGCTCGTCATTGCGCTGCACACCCTTTATCTGGTGATGCTGTTCGGCGCTTACGGCACCATCCAGGAACGGCTCGTTGTCGCGCTTGCTGCCTATGGTGCCTACGTTATCAACGCCGGGCAGTTCATCTGGAAGCTGCGCATGGCACGGCTCGAGGGTGAGCGCGAGGCGCGCAGCAAGGCGGCGGAAAGTGTCGCCGAAAGCGTCGATCGTCCGCAGGACATGGCGATCGCTGCATGAGCGAGGCCATTCTTCTCGATGGCTGCAGCGCCCCCGCCTCCGCCGCTTCAGCGGAGGTGTCGGCACGCGATGCGCGGCCCGTCCTGCGGGAGCGCGGCCAGAGAGAAGTCTTCTGCGGTCTCACCGGCATTATCTGGCTGCATCGCAAGATGCAGGATGCCTTTTTCCTCGTCGTCGGATCGCGCACCTGCGCGCACCTGCTCCAGAGCGCGGCGGGGGTGATGATCTTCGCCGAGCCGCGCTTTGCCACCGCGATCATGGAAGAGCGCGATCTTGCCGGCATGGTCGACGCGCAGGACGAACTTGACCGCGTGGTGAACCGCCTGCTCGAACGCCGGCCCGACA
The DNA here is from genome assembly GCF_001677335.1 of Erythrobacter dokdonensis DSW-74. Classification (GTDB taxonomy): domain Bacteria; phylum Pseudomonadota; class Alphaproteobacteria; order Sphingomonadales; family Sphingomonadaceae; genus Erythrobacter; species Erythrobacter dokdonensis. Next base: position 240,142 of record NZ_LZYB01000006.1, on the reverse strand, counting down.
TCAAGACGCTGTTTCTGGTCGGTTCGTGCCCGTCCGAGGTGATCAAGCTCGATCTGGCCAAGGCGGCCCAGCGGCTGGGTGCGGTGCATATGCCGCGGGTGCGCATCCTGAATTATTCGGGCAGCGGGATCGAAACCACCTTCACGCAGGGCGAGGACGCATGCCTTGCCGCGCTTGTGCCGGTCATGCCCGCGCTCCCCGCCGGTGCCCCCAAGGAACTGCTGATCGTCGGCAGCCTGCCCGACATCGTCGAGGACCAGTTCCTGCGCCTGTTCGCGCAGATGGGGATCGACAAGGTCGGCTGCCTGCCCGCGCGCAATGCCCGCGATCTGCCCGCCGTCGGCCCCAATACCCGCTATCTGCTGGCCCAGCCCTTCCTTGGCGAGACCGCGATGGCGCTCGAAGGGCGCGGGGCGCAGCGGCTCGACGCGCTGTTCCCGTTCGGGGCGGAAGGCACCACCAGCTGGCTGCGCGCGGCGGCGAGCGAATTCGGCGTCGACGATGCCCTGTTCGAAAGCGTGATCGGCCCGGGGCGCGAGCGTGCCCGGCTGGCGCTGGCCAAGCTGCGCACGCAGCTTGAAGGCAAGCGCATCAGCTTCCTGCCGGATTCGCAGCTCGAAATTCCGCTTGCCCGCTTCCTGCAGGACGAGCTTGGCATGGAGATGGTGGAGATCGGCACGCCCTATCTCCACCGCGCGCATCTTGCCCGCGAGCTGGAGCGGTTCGGTCCGCAGGTGCGCCTCTCCGAAGGCCAGCATGTCGAGCGCCAGCTTGACCGGGTGCGCGAGGACCGGCCCGACATCACGGTGTGCGGCCTTGGCCTTGCCAATCCTCTCGAGATGGAGGGCTTGACTACCAAGTGGGCCATCGAACTCGTCTTCTCGCCGATCCATGGCTTCGAACAGGCCGCGGATCTCGCCGAACTCTTTGCCCGGCCGCTGCGGCGCCGGGATATGCTGGAGGTCTGAGGCGATGCAGCTGGCTGTCTGGACCTATGAAGGGCCGCCCCACGTGGGGGCCATGCGGGTCGCGACGGCGATGGAGAAGCTGCATTATGTCCTTCACGCGCCCCAGGGCGATACCTATGCCGACCTGCTGTTCACGATGATCGAACGGCGCGGCAAGCGCCCGCCGGTCACCTACACCACCTTCGAAGCGCGCGATCTGGGCAAGGACACCGCGCAGATTTTCCAGGACGCCGCGCGCGAGGCGGTGACCCGCTTCGACCCGCAGGCGATTATCGTCGGCGCATCCTGCACGGCCGAGCTGATCCAGGACGATCCCGCCGGGCTTGCCGAAGCTATGGGCCTGCCGGTTCCGGCGATTCCGCTCGAACTGCCGAGCTACCAGCGCAAGGAAAACTGGGGCGCGGCCGAAACCTTCTACCAGATCGTGCGCACGCTGGCGGACAAGTCGCTGGTGCGCGAGCCGCGCGAAGGTCGGCCTGCGCGCGCCAACATCCTCGGTCCGACCGCATTGGGCTTCCGCCACCGCGATGATCTGGTCGAAATCCGCAAGATTCTCGATGCCCTCGGCGTCGAGGTCAATCTGGTTGCCCCGCTGGGCGCCACCCCTCAGGACATTACCCGGATCGGCGCTGCCGACTTCAACATCGTCCTCTACCCCGAAATCGCAGATGAGGCCGCCCGCTGGCTCGAGCGCACTTTCGCTCAACCCGCGGTGCGGACCGTCCCTATCGGCGTGGGAGCAACCCGCTCCTTCATCGCCGACGTCGCCGAGCTGGCAGGTGCAGATCCCACGCCTGCCCTCGGCGACACCTCTTCCCGGATGCCCTGGTGGTCACGCTCGGTCGATTCGACCTACCTGACCGGCAAGCGCGTTTTCATCTTCGGCGATGCCACGCACGCCGTCGCCGCTGCTCGCATCGCCCGCGAGGAACTGGGCTTCGAGGTCTGCGGCCTTGGCTGCTACAACCGCGAATTCGCCCGCGAGATCCGCAAGGCAGCCGCCGAATGCGGCGTGGAACCGCTGATCACCGACGATCATCTCGCGGTGGAAGACGCGATAGCTGCGGCCTGCCCCGAACTGGTGCTGGGCACGCAGATGGAGCGCCACATCGCCAAGCGCCTCGGCCTGCCCTGCGCGGTCATCTCTGCGCCCGTCCACGTGCAGGATTTCCCCGCGCGCCACTCGCCCCAGATGGGCTTTGAAGGCGCCAACGTGATCTTCGATACCTGGGTGCATCCGCTGGTGATGGGACTGGAGGAGCACCTGCTCACCATGTTCCGCGAGGATTTCGAATTCGCCGACGAACACGGGCCGAGCCACCTTGCCGCCCATTCGCCGCGCGCCACCGCGCGTCCGGTGATGGAGCCCGAAGTCGCCGCCGCGCCTGCCATGACCGCAGCCGATGCGGCGGCATCCGACATGCCCTCGCCCGCTGGCGACGAGACCCACCCCGCAGCGCAGGACGCCACCCTCGCATGGAGCGACGAGGCGCAGCGCGAACTCAAGAAAATCCCCTTCTTCGTCCGCGGCAAGGCACGCCGCAATACCGAAGCCTATGCCGCCGCCGAAGGGCTGGCGCGAATTGAACTGGAAACTCTCTACGACGCGAAGGCTCATTATGCACGGTAGCATCCCCTCTGCTTCTGTTGTTGATCCGCGCGCTATGGTGCGCGTGGTGATCGTCACTCTCGACAATCACCTCAAAGGGGCCGTTGGCCGTGCCGAGGCGGAACTGGCCGCCGACAATATCCTGCTTTCGCTCCACGCCGCGTCCGAATGGGGCAGCGATCCGGCCGAATTGGCCAAGGTCAATGCCGCGATTGCCGAAGCCGATATCGTCATCACCACGATGATCTTCCTCGACGAGCAGATCCGCATGATCCTGCCCGCGCTCGAAGCCCGGCGAGAGGCCTGCGACGCGATGGTCTGCCTGATGTCGGCAAGCGAGATCGTGAAGCTCACCAAGATGGGCAGCTACCGGATGGATGCGCCGGCCAAGGGCCCGCTCGCCCTGCTCAAGAAACTGCGCGGCAGCGCGGGCAAGGATGGCAAGCCCGGGGGCAATTCGGCCGAAGGCCAGCTCAAGCTGCTGCGCCGCCTGCCCAAGATCCTCAAATTCATTCCCGGCACCGCGCAGGACGTGCGCGCCTACTTCCTCACGCTGCAATACTGGCTGGCCGGTTCCGACGAGAACGTGGTCGCGATGGTGCGCGCGCTGATTGACCGCTATGCCTCCGGCGAGCGCGCCTATCGCCGGGGTATCACCAAGGCAGAAGCGCCGATCGAATATCCCGAAGTGGGCGTCTATCACCCGCGCACCCAGCAGCGCATCTCGGAAAGCCTGCGCCTCCTTCCGCCTGCCAAGGGCAAGGAAGGCACAGTCGGTCTGGTGCTGCTGCGCTCTTACCTGCTCGGGCGCGATGCGGCGCATTACGACGGTGCCATCGCAGCTTTCGAGGCGGCCGGGCTGAACGTCGTTCCGGTCTTTGCCAGCGGGCTCGATGCGCGCCCGGCAATCGACAAGTTCTTCGTCGACCGCAACGGCAAGCCGACGGTCGATGCGATCGTGAACCTCACCGGCTTCTCTCTGGTCGGCGGCCCGGCCTATAGCGATGCGGCGGCGGCACGCGAAGTGCTGGCCAGGATGGACCTGCCCTATCTCGCGGCCCATGCTGTCGAGTTCCAGACCATCGAGGACTGGGCGCTCAGCGAGCGCGGCCTGCTGCCGCTCGAAGCGACGCTTATGGTCGCTCTGCCCGAGCTCGACGGGTCGACCGTGCCGAGCGTGTTCGGCGGCCGTGCCAGCGCCTCGGGCCCGAATTGCCAGGGCTGCGAGCGCCATTGCCCCTCGCAGGCAAGCGACAAGCTGCGTCCGATGCAGGGCTGCCCTGAACGGGCCGAGGCTCTCGCCGCGCGCACCGTCAAGCTGATCCGCCTGCGCAAGAGCGAGCGGGCGCAGCGCAAGTTGGCGATTGTGCTGTTCAACTTCCCGCCCAATGCCGGGGCGACCGGCACCGCCGCCTTCATGGCGGTGCACGAATCGCTTTATGAAACGCTCAAGCGGCTCAAGGCAGAAGGCTATGATGTCGAGGTGCCCGAAAGCCTCGATGCAATGCGCGAGGCGATCCTCAAGGGTAATGCCGATCTCTACGGCACCGATGCCAATATCGCCCACCGTATCCCGGCGGATGACCATGTACGGCGGGAGAAACATCTCAAGGAAATCGAGGCCCAGTGGGGTCCGGCGCCGGGCAAGCAGCTTGCCGACAGCGGCCATATCCAGATCATGGGCGCGCATTTCGGCAATGTCTTCGTCGGCGTGCAGCCCGCCTTCGGCTTCGAGGGCGATCCGATGCGCCTGCTGTTCGAGGGCCGCTTCTCGCCGACCCACGCCTTCAGCGCCTTCTACCGCTATATCAACGAGGATTTCGGCGCCCATGCGGTGCTGCATTTCGGCACCCATGGCGCGCTCGAATTCATGCCCGGCAAGCAGGCCGGCATGTCGGGCTCGTGCTGGCCGGAGCGGCTGATTTCGGACCTGCCGAACTTCTATCTCTATGCCGCCAACAACCCGACCGAAGGCATGCTGGCCAAGCGCCGCTCGGCGGCGACGCTGATCAGCTATCTCACCCCGCCGCTGGCGCAGGCCGGGCTCTACAAGGGGCTGTCGGAACTCAAGAGCAGCGTCGAACGCTGGCGCCTGACCCAGGACGATCCCGATCATGCCGAGGAACGCGCCGATCTCGAAGCGCTGATCGCCGACCAGTGCGCCGCGCTCGACATCGAATACAGCGAAATCGGCGAGCTTTCGGCCAAGCTCTACGAGCTGGAAGAAGCGCTGATCCCCTACGGCCTGCACATCTTCGGCAAGAATCCCGAAGGCCAAGAGCTCGAGGACATGCTCGATGCCATGGTCGAGGCAGCCGGAGGCCCGGACAAGGCCGACCGTGCGAAGCTGGCGGAAATGATCGCATCGTCGGACGAACTCGGCTCGCTGATCCGGGCGCTCGATGGCGGTTATGTCCTGCCCGCGCCCGGCGGCGATGTGGTGGCGAACCCCGAAATCCTGCCGACGGGCCGCAACATCCACGGTTTCGACCCCTTCCTTCTTCCCTCCGCCTTTGCCTGCAAGCTGGGCAGCGACCAGGCCGAGCGCCTGATCGAGCGCCATGTCGAGAGCGGCCAGCCCTTCCCCGAAAGCATCGCCATGGTGCTATGGGGCACGGACAACATGAAGTCCGAAGGCGTGCAGATCGCACAGGCGATGACGCTGATGGGCGCTCGCCCGCGGCGCGATTCCTACGGCCGGCTTTGCGGGGCAGAACTGATCCCGCTGGAAGAACTCGGTCGTCCGCGGATCGACGTGGTCATGACCCTGTCGGGCATTTTCCGCGACCTGCTGCCGATGCAGATCCGCATGCTGGCCGAAGCCGCGCTGCTGGCCAGCGCCGCCGAAGAACCGGTCGAGGCGAACTTCATCCGCAAGCACACGCTGGCGCAGATGGAAAAGCACGGCTGCGACCTCGAAACGGCCGCGCTGCGGGTCTTTTCCAATGCGGAAGGTGCCTATGGCGCCAACGTCAACCAGATGATCGACGGCGGCACCTGGGCCGATCCTGACGAACTGGCCAATGCCTTCGAGACCCAGAAGGGCTTCGGCTACGGCATTTCGGGCCGCCCGGTGCAACAGCGCGAAATCCTGCAGAGTGCGCTCTCGACGGTCGATTTCACCTACCAGAACCTCGAAAGCATCGAGCTGGGCATCAACGATGTCGATCAGTATGTTGATGGTCTTGGCGGGGTCGCCCGCTCGGTGGCCAAGGCCAAGGGGGCCGAAGCCCCGGTCTACATCCTCGATGCCACCCGCGGGAAGCCCAAGGTGCGCACGCTGGCCGAGCAGATCGACCTTGAAGCGCGCACCCGCACGCTCAATCCCAAGTGGTACGAAGGCCTGCTCGAACATGGCTATGAAGGCGTGCGCCAGATCGAAGGCCATGTGAACGCGACCTTCGGGTGGTCGGCCACGACCGGACAGGTCGCCCCGTGGGTCTACCAGAAGATCTCGGAGACCTTCGTGCTCGATGCCGACATGCGCCGCCGGATGAGCGAGCTCAACCCCAAGAGTTCGGCCAAGCTTGCCGGTCGCCTGCTCGAAGCCTGCGACCGCAATCTGTGGGAGCCGGACGAAGCAACGCTTGCAGCGCTGCGCGAAGCGAATGATGAACTCGAAGACCGCCTCGAAGGCGTGTTTGCCGAATGACAAGAAAACAGAGGATCGCCTGATGAACCTGCACACCCCCAAGTCGCGTTTTGCTCCGCCTGATGGCGAGGGGTCGGTGCAGGTCCAACTCGACCCGAGCGACGCGATCAAGGGGGCCAAGGTCTTCGCGGTCTACGGAAAGGGCGGGATCGGCAAATCGACCACCTCTTCGAACCTGTCTGCGGCGTTCTCGAAACTCGGCCACCGGGTGCTGCAGATCGGTTGCGATCCCAAGCATGACAGCACCTTCACGCTGACCAAGAAGCTGATGCCGACGGTCATCGACGTGCTGGAAACGGTTGAATTCCACGCCGAGGAACTGCGGCCTGAAGACTACATGTTCGAAGGGTATAACGGAGTCATGTGCGTCGAGGCCGGCGGGCCGCCGGCAGGCACGGGCTGCGGCGGTTATGTCGTAGGCCAGACGGTCAAGTTGCTGAAACAGCACCACCTTCTCGAAGAGACCGACGTTGTCATCTTCGACGTGCTGGGCGACGTCGTGTGCGGCGGTTTTGCGGCCCCCTTGCAGCATGCCGAACGCGCGATCGTGGTCGCGGCCAACGACTTCGACAGCATCTTCGCGATGAACCGGATCGTGGCGGCGATCGGCGCCAAGTCGAAGAACTACGACGTCCGTCTGGCCGGCGTGGTCGCCAACCGCAGCCGCGAAACCGACGAAATCGACCGCTTCTGTGACCGGATAGGGATGCAGCGGCTCGCGCATTTCCGCGATGTCGATGCCATCCGCCGCTCGCGTCTGAAGAAGTGCACCTTGTTCGAAATGGGCGATGATCCCGAAGTGATCCAGGCTCAGAACGAATACCTGCGCCTGGCGCAGATGCTGTGGGACGGGGTAGAACCCTCCGCAGCGCAACCGATGAAGGACCGCGATATCTTTGATTTCCTGGGATTTGAATGATGGCTACCCGACTGAACTCTCGTTATGACAACCAGCGCGAGGCGCTGGCGACCTATTTCGACAGCACGGCCCGGCAGGCGTGGATCGATCTCACGTCCGATGCCAAGGTGAGCGGTATCCGCGCCACGGTACGCGCGGGCCGCGAAGAGATGCGTGCAACGCTGCTGTCCTGGCTGCCCGATGATCTGCGTCGCACGCGCGTGCTCGATGCAGGTTGCGGAACCGGTGCCTTCTCGATCGCAGCGGCTTGCCGCGGGGCGGAAGTGACCGGCATCGACGTGGCTGCAGGGCTGGTCGAAGTAGCGCGCGAGCGCACTCCCTCCTTCATCGGCCATGGGCGCATCCACTGGAAGAGCGGCGACATGCTCGATCCGGATCTTGGCAGCTTCGATCATGTGGTCGCAATGGACTCGCTGATCCACTACCAGCCCGCTGACCTGGCCAATGCGCTGGCCGAACTGGCCGAGCGCACGACGCACTCGATCCTGTTCACCTTTGCTCCGCGTACCGCACTGCTGCAGACGATGTACACGGTGGGCAAGCTTTTCCCGCGCTCGGATCGCTCGCCCGCTATCGTGCCGACGCTGGAATGGGAGATCCGCCACCGGCTCGGACAACTGCCCGGCTGGAAGATCGGCCGCACCAAGCGCATCTCCAGCGGGTTCTACACTTCGCAGGCGCTCGAGCTGGTGAGGCACTGATGAAGAAGGCCGCCCGCCCTCAGGCACCGCGCTGGACGGAGGTGGCGTTCCGCTACCTCCCGTTCGCCGATGCTGCGAGTGCGGATTTGCCGCTCGGGCGGTTGCTGCGCCTGTCACTGTTCCAGGTGACGGTCGGCATGGCGACGGTGCTGCTCAATGGCACACTGAACCGGGTGATGGTGGTCGAACTGGGCACGCCGACCTGGCTGGTAGCGCTGCTGATCGCGGTGCCACTGGTGGTCGCGCCGTTCCGCGCGCTGATCGGCCATAAGTCCGACACCCACCGCTCGGTGCTCGGCTGGCGACGGGTGCCCTATATCTGGTTCGGCACGCTGATGCAGTTCGGTGGCCTTGCGATCATGCCTTTCGCGCTGCTGCTGCTGAGCGTACCGGAGCGCTTCGAGGTCGGGCTGATCGCGGCGACTGCAGCCTTCCTTCTGACCGGAACCGGTTTCCATGTGACGCAGACCGCAGGCCTCGCGCTCGCGACCGATCTGGCGCCCGAGGACAAGCGCCCGCGTGCAGTGGCGCTGCTCTACGTGATGCTGCTGGTGGGCATGATGTTTGCCGCCTTTGTGATCGGCGGCGTATTGCTGGAATATTCACCGACCAAGCTGGTGCAGGTGATCCAGGGCTCCGCCATTCTGACCGTCATTCTCAACACCACGGCCCTGTGGAAGCAGGAGGCGCGCAACCCCAAGGTGACCGCGCCGGACCGCGACACGCCGACATTCTCGGAACTCTGGCAGGCTTTCGTGAAAGACGGGCGCAATGGCCGGCTGCTGACCGCGATTGGCATCGGTGCGATGGGCTTTGCGATGCAGGATGCCCTGCTTGAACCATATGGCGGCGAGATTCTTGATCTTTCAGTCGGTGCGACAACGGGCCTGACGGGTGCCTGGGCGCTGGGTTCGCTGCTCGGCTTCATGCTTTCGGGTCGTTGTCTCGCGCGGGGCTGGGACCAGTTGCGACTGGCCGGAGCCGGACTGGTGATCGGGATCAACGCCTTCCTGCTGGTGTTGTTTGCAGGGCCATTCTCGGCCCCGGCGATGCTCTATTTCGGCGCGCTGGGCATCGGACTGGGACTCGGGCTTTTCTCGGTCGGAACCCTGATGGAGGCGATGACGATCGCCAAATCCGAGACGGCAGGCCTTGCCCTCGGGGCCTGGGGCGCGGTGCAGGCAACCTGCGCCGGCGCCGGCATCGCAATCGGCGGTTTGCTGCGCGACCTTGTCGCGCTGTTGCTGCAGAACGGCGAGAATGCCGCCAGCATCGCTACCCGCGCCACCGGCTATTCCACTGTCTACATCCTCGAGATTGCCCTGCTGCTGGCCGGGCTTGCCGCGCTGGGGCCGCTGGTCGGTCCGCGGCGCAACCGCTTTCCCGACGAGGCCGACCCGGAGGCCAAGCCTTTCGGTCTGAGGGAGTTTCCGACATGATTACCTGTGCCTGCCTCTGCCCCATCCTGCCCGGCTCCGCCTCAGCCGCCAAAATCCATGAGAGGAACGTGAAATGAACCACGCCTATATTGTCGGCACCTTCGATGTTGCCGAACTCGCCTTTTTCCTGTTCCTGTTCTTCTTCATCGCGCTGGTGTTCTACCTGAACAAGGAAAGCCGCCGCGAAGGCTACCCGCTCGAGGACGAACAGACCGGCAAGATCCATCCCGGCAGTCTGTTCGACGGCGACAAGAAGAGCTTCCCGCTCCCCCACGGCCGCGGCACCTACGTTCCCGAGGATGTTGCCCGTGATGATGTCAGCGTCCCCGCGACGCAGGCCTTCCGGGCCCCCGGTGCGCCCTGGGTGCCGACCGGCAATCCGATGAAGGACGGCTTGGGTCCGGCCGCTTGGGCCAACCGCTCGAAATATCCCGACCTGACCTTCGATGGCCGCCCGCGCATCGTGCCGATCGCGAACAGCCACGAATTGATCGTCTCGCCCAATGATCCCCAGCTGATCGGCTGGCCGGTGATGGCGGCCGACAAAAAGATGGTCGGCAAGGTCAGCGATATCTGGGTCGATCAGGCGGAACACATCATCCGCTATCTCGAAGTCGAGACCAACACCGGCAAGAAGGTGCTGGCACCGATGATGGTGGCCGTCGTCCACGGCAACAGCCTTATCGACGCGCTGCTGCCGATCGTGGAAGACAAGCCCAAGTTCGTCGAGATCGACGCGATCACCGCTGCCCAGTTCGAAGATGTTCCGGCGATCGAGACACCGGGAATCATCACCCGCTATGAAGAAGACCGCATTCAGGCCTATTTCGGCGGCGGCTACATGTATGCGACGCCGGAAAGGGCCGAACCGTGGATCTGAACAACGCCGAAAACCCGGCGACCGCCATCGCGCAGGTCGCCGGGATCGATCACGCCGAACTGGAGAATGACGGCCCGACCGCCCACGGCGATCGCCTGGGTACCCCGGCACCTGATGAAAAGGTGCTGTGGAAGGGCCGTCCCAGTCTTGGTCTGCTTGCTCGCACCGCTTTTCACACCCGCACGCTGGGGCTCTACATGTGCGCCTTGGCAGTGATTGCGCTGGCGACGGGGCGTCCGGATGCGGCACTGGTTGCGATCGGTGGCGGAGTGATCCTGATCGCGCTGCTCTATTTCCTCGCCTGGCTGAGCGCGCGCAGCACGCTCTACATCCTCACCGATGTCCGCCTGATCATGCGCATAGGCATGGCGATCGAGACGCGCATCAATGTGCCGCTGAAGCAGGTCAAGGCAGCTCATCTGCGCGACCGGGGCAAGGGCTACGGCGATATAGCGCTCGAACTCAATGGCGAGCGGCTGCTGGGCTACGTGCTGTTGTGGCCGCATGTGCGCCCGCGCCGCTATGCCCATCCGCAGCCGATGTTGCGCGCGGTGCCAGAGGCCGCGGCACTTGCGCAATTGATCGCGGAGGTCAGGGCACGCTATGGCGAGATCGCCACGAATTTGACCGAGATCAAGGATGAACCGGCTTTGACCGGTCATCAGCCTGCGGTCACCGCTCCGGCAGCAGCCCGGGTCGCGATGACCAATCGTGTGGGCGAAACTGGCCTCGGCGACAAGGGACTGGAGGGAGCTCCCGCATGATCATTCGCGAGTACGAGAAGGACGAAGTCACCGTCGACAAGGTGCCGCTCATGCTCATGGGCGGGATCGTGCTGATCTCGCTCGTGCTGACGGCGCTGGTGCAATTCGGCTTTTTCGAGAAGACCGCAATCCCCGACAAGGCGCGCGCGGAAGCGGGAATCAAGCCCGCGGCGATGCAGACCCTGCGCTTCTTCGACGAGGAAGACGGCACGGTGCGGGTCGAAAACGGGCCGCGAACCGAGGTGCTGGGCCGTTTCGGTCCGGGCGAAGGCGGCTTCATTCGGGCCAGCGTGCGCAGCCTCGTCCACCAGCGCCGGATCCGCGGCGAGGGTCCCGAGGTTCCCTTCGAACTCACCGAATGGGAAAACGGCAACATCACGCTCAATGATCCGGTGACGGGCAAGAGCGTTGAGGTCGCCTCCTTCGGGCCGGACAACCGCGCGATCTTCGCCAATATGCTGCCTGCGAAGGAGTCGCGCTGATGCCGCTGCTGTTCCTCGGTCAGAGCCAACGCATCTTTGACGTGCCCTGCACCGTCACGATCGAGCAAAGCCCCGAGCACTTCCACGCGCATGTCGAGCTAGAAGGCGATATCCGCCTTTATCCCGGTGACGAGGTCAAGGTGCACGGTGCGCCCGTGACGGTGGATTTCGGGCAGAGTCTGCAATTCACCCGCATGGCAACTGTCAAACGCGCCACCCCGCTGACCCGCGCCTGGACGCGCATGGCCGCCTATTTCGATCTCACCGAACTTTATGAAGTCAGTTTCAACCCCGGGAGCCTGAAATGAACGCCCACTCGACCATCACCGCCGCAGGACAGGATGCCGCGAAGCCCGATACTTTGGCGATGGCGACCCATGAGACCGTGCTCTCGCCGCGCTTCTACACCACCGATTTCGACGCGCTCGACAAGATCGACGTCAGCCTCGTGCGGGCCGAGTGGGATCAGCTGATGGCCGACATGGTGGCCGACCCCAACAAGAAGCATTTCAAGAAGAATGCGACCTTCGACGGTGTGATCGAAGCGCTGGAGCCGGAACTGCGCGCGGAATTCATCGATTTCCTCGTCAGTTCGCTGACGTCGGAATTTTCCGGCTGCATCCTCTATGCCGAAATCGCCAAGCGGACCAAGAACCCCGACATGAAGCAGCTGTTCAAGCTGCTGGCGCGCGATGAGAGCCGTCATGCCGGCTTTATCAACGAAACGCTGAAGGATTCAGGGATCGGCATCAATCTGGGCTTTCTGACCAAGTCCAAGAAATACCACTATTTCAAGCCCAAGTTCATCTGGTATTCGGTCTACCTGTCCGAGAAGATCGGCTACGCGCGCTACATCACGATCTACCGCCAGCTCGCCAAGAACCCGGAATACAAGTTCCACCCGATCTTCGACTGGTTCGAACAGTGGTGCAATGACGAGTTCCGCCATGGCGAGGCTTTCGCCATGATCATGCGCGCCGATCCCAAGCTGCTGACCGGCCTCAACAAGCTGTGGATCCGCTTCTTCCTCGTGGCGGTCTATGCCACGATGTATGTGCGCGACCATGCGCGTCCGGCGTTCCACAAGGCACTCGGGGTCGATCCGACCGAATATGACTATCAGGTGTTCGAGGTGTGCAACCAGATCACCCGGCAGGTCTATCCGATCGAGCTCGACATCGACAGTCCGGCCTTCCGGCGCCAGATGGAGAACATGCGCCTTGCCTCGCTCAAGATCGAGGAAGGCAAGAAGCGCGGCGGTATCTCGGGCCTCGCCATGCGTGCCTCGGGGATGGCGGGCGCCGCGCTCAGCTTCGCGCGGCTCTATTTGCACCCGACCAAGTCTAACGCCCTGCCCCAGTCGATCAGGCTGCAACCCGCGTGGTAAGCTGGGAAGGTCATGTTGTGCCGTTCATCGCGACGGTGGCGATCTGGTTCATCGCCACCGGCCTGATCGCATGGGCGGACAACCGCGAACACACTACCTTCTCGCGCAGCATGAAGATCGGCGGCGTTGCCGGGATCGGCGGACTGGTCGTGATCCTGTTCGCCTCGCTTTCGGCCGAGGTCTGGGCCGTCTATCTCGGCTTTGTCGGGGCCTTGATGGTCTGGGGCTGGCATGAACTCGCCTTCCTCACCGGTGCCGCCGCAGGGCCGCGCCGCGGTCCGATTGATCCCGGCCTTACCGGGATCGCGCGTTTCCGCCAGGCCGCCTCGACGGTGATGCACCACGAAGTCGCCCTTGCCCTCACCGCGCTACTGTTGATCTCGCTGTCCTGGGATGTACCCAACCAAATCGGCGCCAGCGTGTTCGTTCTGATGTTCGGGATGCGATTGACCTCGAAGATCAATCTTTTCGTCGGGGTGCCCAACACCACCTCGGAAATGCTGCCCGAACATCTTGCCTATCTTAAGTCCTATTTCGGCCCCAACCGGATGACCTTACTTCTGGTATTCTCGATTGCGGGGATCACGGCGGTCTCGGTCTGGTTCGCCCAGATCGCGCTCGCCGCGCCGGTCGGAAGTGCCGAGATGGTCGGGGCCAGCCTGCTGTTCACGCTCAGCCTGCTGGGCGTGCTTGAGCATTTCTTTCTTGCCCTGCCGTTCCGGGACGGCATGCTGTGGGGATGGGCCCTGCCCAAGCGGGCCGCTCCGCAGCGCGACAGTGCCACGCTGCAGGGACGGAACATAACGACATGACAAAAATGAACGAGGAATGCCCGATGGATTTCGAAGCTTTTTTCGCCAGCGAGTTGGACGCTGTTCGCGCTGACGGACGTTATCGGGTCTTTACCGACATCAAGCGCCATCGTGGCCGTTTCCCGCACGCCACCCGCTTCATCGAGGAAGAAACGCAGGCCGTCACCGTGTGGTGCTCGAACGACTATCTGGGCATGGGCCAGCATCCCGCCGTGCTTGAAGCGATGCATTCGTGCCTCGACGAATGCGGCGCCGGCGCGGGCGGCACGCGCAACATTTCGGGCACCAATCACTACCACGTGCTGCTGGAACAGGAACTGGCGGACCTCCACGGCAAGGAAAGCGCGCTGCTCTTCACCAGCGGCTATGTGTCGAACTGGGCAGGCCTCGGCACGCTGGCCAGCAAGATCCCGGGCTGCGTCGTATTTTCGGACGCGCTCAACCATGCATCCATGATCGAAGGCATCCGTCATTCGCGCGCGCCCTACAAGGTCTGGCGCCACAATGACGTCGAACATCTTGACGAGCTGCTGTCGCAATACGGCCCCGAGGTACCGAAGCTGGTCGCCTTCGAAAGCGTCTATTCGATGGACGGGGACATCGCACCCATCGCCGACATCCTCGATGTATGCGAAAAGCACGGCGCGATGAGCTATATCGACGAAGTCCACGCCGTCGGCCTCTACGGCCCGCGCGGCGGCGGGATCGCCGAGCGCGAAGGGCTGATGGATCGCATCACCGTGATCGAAGGCACTCTGGGCAAGGCCTTTGGCGTGATGGGCGGCTATATCGCCGCAAGCCGCAACCTCGTCGATTTCGTGCGCAGCTTCGCCAGCGGCTTCATCTTCTCGACCGCGCTGCCTCCTGCCGTCGCCGCTGGCGCTACGGCGAGCATCCGTCACCTCAAGGTCAGCAGCGTCGAGCGTGAAATGCAGCAGGAACGCGTGGCGCAGGTGCGCCGCAAGCTCGACATGATGGGCATCCCGCACCTCGACAATCCCAGCCACATCATCCCTGTGATGGTTGGCGATGCCAAGAAGTGCAAGATGATCAGCGACTGGCTGATGGACAATCACGGCATCTATGTGCAGCCGATCAATTACCCGACTGTGCCGGTAGGGACCGAGCGGCTTCGGGTTACGCCCTCGCCGGTGCACACAGATGGCGATATCGATCGCCTGATCAAGGCTCTGTCCGAGATCTGGTCGCATTGCGAACTCGCGCGGATGGCCACCGCCGCATAGCAGCCGACTACCGACGTTTCCGGTTCTCCCTTGGACGGGAGTGCTTGAGGGCGGGCACCTTGGGGGAGGTGCCCGCCTTCTTTCGTTATCGGATCAACGGTCAAGCGGAAGGAAGCGCACCGCCACCCCGCCCGAGGCAGCCAGCCGCACAGCGAAGCTCTCCCCGCCGGTGACGATCTTTTCCTCGATCACGAGGTCGTAGGGATTGCTGTCCCAATGCGCGTCCGGCCCGTCGCGGTAGATCTGCGCGCGGTATTTCTGGCCGGGTTCAAGGAACGAGAGCGGCAGCACCAGATCGCGCGCTTCTTCATCCGTCACCGCGCCAAGGAACCACTCCTTCGACTTCCTCCCCTGCCGCGCGAAGGCGACAAATTCGCCCACCTCACCCGCCAGCGCGATGCTCTCTTCCCAGTCGGCCTCGACATCCTTGATGAACTGGAAGGCGTCCATGCGCGCTTCGTAATTCTCCGGCAAGTCGGCGGCCATTTGCAGCGGCGAATAGAGCACCACGTAAAGCGCCAGCTGCTTCGCCAGCGTGGTCTGCGGGCGGTTCGCCGGATCGCCACGCGGGATATCGGCCCTTACCGGAGGGCGTTCATTGGGCCTCAGATCGAAGATGCCGGGGGTAAAGTCCATCGGCCCCGCCAGCATCCGGGTGAAGGCGAGCATCGGCACATGGCTGGGCGGATTGGGCGGCGAGCCCCAGGCGTTGAACTCCATGCCGCGCGCGCCTTCGCGGGTCATCCAGTTGGGGTAAGTCCGCCTGAGGCCCGTATCCTTGACCGGCTCGTGCGCGTTAATCGAAATCTGCCGCTCGGCCGCCGCCTTCACCACCCGCAAATGATGGCCGACCATGAACTGGCTGTCGTGCCATTCGTAGCGGCGTACGCCGTTTTCATCGACGCGCACGACATCGCCCGCATCGGCGACATAGCCGGTCTTGACCTGCGCCACGCCGACCTTGCGATAGAGATCGAAGGCGGCCTCCGTCTGGCTTTCATAGTTGCTGATATTGGCCGAGGTTTCGTGGTGCCCGATCAGCCGCACGCCCTTGGCCTGCGCATAGCGGCCCAGCTCCGCGAGGTCGAAATCAGGCATGGGCTCGGTGAAGCGGAAAAGGTCGCCATTATTGAACCAGTCGCCGTCCCAGCCGATGTTCCAGCCTTCGACCAGCACGCCGGCAAAGCCATGCTCCGCGGCGAAATCGATATAGCGCTTGGTCTCTGCGGTGGTCGCGCCGTGGATTCCGTCGCGGCCCCAGCTGCGGTCGCGGATATGCATCGCCCACCAGATTCCGACATATTTGCCCGGCTCCACCCACGACACATCGCCCAGCGCGTTGGGCTCGTTGAGGTTGAGGATGATGTCGGAATTGATCAGGCCGACCGCCTCGCGTGCGATCTGGATGGTGCGCCAGGGCGATTTGAACGGCGCGCGGGTCTTCACCTTAGGTCCGCCCTGCCAGCTGCGAAGCCGCGCCTCGAAGGTGCCTGGCCTGAGCGCGCCGAGCGACATGGCCGAGTAATCGACTAGAGCGGCCTCGTGGATCGCGAAATGCACCCCGCTCGCCTGGCGGAAGGTCGCGGGCGTATGTGCGTCATCGACCTTGCCTGCGGGCGCGGTGCGGGTAACGTATTCGTAGCGGTTGAATTCGTCGGAAGGCGTATACCACATCGTGGTCTGCTCGCCGACGGCGAACTGGGTCAGCTCCTCAACGATGGCGATATCGCCCGTCAGCGCCGCCTGCTCGGGCAATTCATAACGGAAGCCGACGCCGGTATCGAAGGCACGGAAACGGACGGTCATCTGCCGCTCCGGGCCGGTGGCGGAACGGAACGTCACCGCGAGCTCGTTGTGCTGGTCGCGCACCAGCCAGCGTTCGCCCCAAGGTTGCTCCCAGGTGCTGTCCTTGCTCGCGCGGGTTGATCCGGCAATGGCAAGGTCCCGCTCGAAGCCGTGGTGATCGGCAAACAGCATCCCGAGACGCGAGGGCGCGATCACCTCTTCACCTTCGAAGCTGACGGCATAGGTCGCCTGTCCGCCATCATCGCTGACCGTGACGGTGATCTTTCCATCGGGTGAGGCGAGCGTCAGGCTTTCCGCATGGGCGGGCGCTGCCGCCCCCATGGCCGCCCATGCGATCGCCGCGAGCGCGACCAGTGGTTTCCAGTGCTTCGTCATGCGTGCCTCTCCCGCGCCTTGATGCGGCGCCTCACTTGGTCTCTGCGAAAATCCTGTAGCCCCAGGCGGGCAGCTCGAGCGTCTCGCCGCCAGCGAAGCGCGCGGGCGTGCCGCTCAAGGCATCGGCATAGGTGCCGTGGTGACGCGCCTTGTCGAAGGTCACGCTGTGCGGCCGCGGCGAAAGGTTGAACACGGCGAACACCCGGCCACCCTTCTCCCCTCGCGTGAAAGCATAGACATCGGCGGTATCGCTGGTCGGCACCTCGATCATCGGTGCGCCGAAGCGCCCGTTATGGAGCGCGGGGCTTGCGGTCTTCAGCGCGATCAGCTTGCGCAGCAACGCATCATAGCGCCCTTCGCGCCAGGTAATAGGATCGCGCTCGAAGAAAGCCAGCTGACGGTCGTTGTCCGCCTCCTGTCCATTGTAAATGAGCGGCAGGCCAGCGCCCATGAAAGACAGCGCAATAGCCGCCTCGTAGGCCGGGCCGTAGATGTCGCTCGCCACCCCGTCCCACGAATTCTGGTCGTGGTTGTCGGTATAGACCATGCGCATCGCCGCGTGCGGCCAGGTTTCTGCCTGTCCGGCGTAATAGCCGCGCATCGGCCCGGCGCCCTCGCCGCTTGTGACAAGGCGCTGCATCGCCTCTTTCCATCCCCAGCCATAGGTCGCATCGAAGGCGCGGTGGTGCAGATCGCGCTGCTCCCATTCAGCGAGCATGAAGACCGGCTTCACCTCGCCGAGCTCGGCGCGCGCGGTTTCCCAGAAGTCGGTTGGTACATAGCCCGCCACGTCGCAGCGGAAGCCATCGATCCCGTATTCGCGCACCCAGTAGACGAGGCTTTCGGTCATGTAGCGGCGCAAGGCGGGCTGGCTGTAATCGAAATCCGCGACATCCGACCAGTCGGTGCCTTGCGGGCTCATCAGCGCGCCGTCGGGGGTGCGGGTGTACCATTCCGGGTGGCTGAGGGTCAGCGGATTGTCAGTGGCCGAATGGTTGGCGACCCAGTCGAGGATCACCTTGAGTCCCAGCCGGTGCGCCTCCTCGACAAAGTCGCGGAATTCGGCTTCGGTGCCGAGCTCCGGATTGACCGCGCGGTAGTCGCGCACAGCGTAAGGGCTGCCAAGGCTTCCCTTGCGATTGGCCTCTCCGATGGGATGAATCGGCATCAGCCAGATGATATCGACGCCCATGGCGGCGAGGCGCGGCAGCTGCTTTTGCGCGGCGGCAAAGGTGCCTTCGCTGGTAAACTGGCGGGTGTTGAGCTGGTAGAGCACCGCGTCCGCCGTCCATGGGGCGTTCTCCACCTGCACCATCTCGCGCGGGGCGTAGTCCGGTTCGGCCAGCACCGGGGCCGCGCCCAGCGTGCTCGCCAGCAGGACAAGGGCGAGACGCATCACGCCTCACCCGCCCGTAGTGGCGAAACGCCCGCAGCCTCGCCATCACTCACGAACAGGGTCGCCGCCGCCGCCAGAACGAAGCTCACCGCCGCGATGCCCATGGCGTAGATCGGCGCGCCGCCAAACAGGTTGGTGACGAGAAAGCCCAGCACCGTCGCGGCGAGCAGCTGCGGCACGACGATGAAAATGTTGAACACCCCCATGTAGATGCCCATTTTTTCCGCCGGCACGCAGCCTGCCAGAATCGCATAGGGCAGCGAGACGATCGAGGCCCAGGCGATGCCGACCCCGATCATCGACACCCACAGTAGCGCCGGATCGCGGATCAGCAGCATGGACGCGAAACCCGCTGCGCCGAGGGTCAGGTTGATGGCATGCAACCGCCGACGGTCGATCCGCGCGGCGATAAGGATGAAGCCGAGCGCCGCCGCCGCTGCAAGCCCGTTCCGCACCGACCCCAGCAGACTCCACCAGTCAGCCGCATCCTGATAGCCCCGGGTGGCGGGATCAGGGGCGGTGAAATGGTACTCGGCGACGGCAGGCGTGCCGTAGATCCACATCGCAAACATCGCGAACCAGCTGAAGAACTGCACCACGGCGAGCTGACGCATGGTTCTGGGCATGGCGAAAAGATCGCTCACTACCTCCATGAAACCGCTGTCATTGCGCCCTTGCCCGCGCAGGACACTCGCGACAAGCTGAATGATACCGAAACCGCCAAGCAGGGCGGCGAGCACGAAAAGCTCCTTGGAGATGGCAATATTGCCCAAAATGGCGGGGCGAGCCTCGCTGCGGGCGACAGCAACGAAGAACGCAAACACCAGCCCGGCGATAACCCAGGCAAGCCCGCCTCGGGCAAACTGCGCCGCACTGCGCCGGAGCGGAGCGGAGGCGTGTTCGCCAAGGCCGAGTTCGCCGCGTCGTGCCGCCTCGAAGCGCGCCATTTCCTCGGGAGAATATTCCCTGGTCGTGAACACCGTCCAGCATACCGCCGCCAGCAACGCCGCTGCGCCGATATAGAACGCCCAGCGCACTGTCTCGGGAATATCGCCCGCAGGCGCGACATTGCTGAGTCCCAGCCAATTCGTCATCATCCATGGAAGCGCGCCCGCCACCACGGCGCCCACACCGATAAAGAAGCTCTGCATCGCATAGCCAATGGTCCGCTGGCGATCGGGCAGATTGTCGCCGACGAAGGCGCGGAACGGTTCCATCGTGATGTTGAGCGAGGCATCCATGATCCACAATATCCCTGCCGCCACCCACAGCGCGGGCGAATTGGGCATCACGAACAATGCGAGGCTGGCGAGCAACGCGCCGACGAGGAAATAGGGCCGCCGCCGGCCGAAGCGCCCCCACGTCTTGTCTGAAAGGTGGCCGATGATCGGCTGCACGATCAGGCCGGTCATGGGGGCTGCGATCCAGAGAATGGCGAGTTCGTCGACCTCGGCGCCGAGGGTCTGGAAGATGCGGCTGACATTGCCGTTCTGCAGGTCGAAACCGATCTGGATTCCGAGAAACCCGAAGCTCATGTTCCAGATCTGGCCTGCGCTCAGCGCAGGCTTGTGGCCGGCTTGCGTCATGATTGTCTTGCCCTCTCCCCCGCTTCTCACCCATGCTCGGATGACGCGGCATCGCACAAGTTGTAGCCTGTCCGCTCTTCCCGCCAGACTTCGCGCCACAACCCCGTGATGACAGTCTGAAGCTCCTGCAAAAATTTGCAAGAAACTTTACAAATTTCTCCCGTGAATTTCGCGAAGGTCGTCGGATTATGACTATATATCTCTTTTTTTCATAATCTTAAAATCAAGCCCTCCCCTTGCGCCGCGCTGCTACAAAGATTTGCAAAAATCCCGACATGGTGTCAGAAGCCCTCTCGGAGGGAGTTGGGTCATGACGCGAATCTTCGTGAGCCTCGCGGCTGCTCTGTGCGCCAGCTCGGCAATCGCGAGCGGTCCGGCATCGCCGGCAGCTGACATTGCCGCAAGGGCGCCGGAGGACGAAATCATCTATTTCGTCTTGCCCGACCGCTTCGCAAACGGCGATCCGGCCAATGACCGCGGCGGGATCAGGGGCGACCGGCTGCGACACGGTTTCGATCCCACCCACAAGGGCTTCTACCATGGCGGCGATCTCAGGGGGCTCACCGCAAAGCTCGACTATATCCAGGGCATGGGCGTCACCGCGATCTGGTTCGCGCCGATCTTCAAGAACAAGCCGGTACAGGGCAAGCCGGGCGAGGAAAGCGCCGGCTATCACGGTTACTGGGTAACGGATTTCACCAGCGTCGATCCGCATTTCGGCACCAATGCCGAATTCAAGGCCTTCGTCGATGCTGCCCATTCGCGCGGGATGAAGGTCTATATGGACATCATCACCAACCACACCGCCGACGTGATCGACTATGCGGAGGGCGAGGCCACGGGCTATGCCTATCGGTTCAAGGGCGAATACCCCTTCTCGCGCCGGGGCGGCCCCGATGGCGCGTCGATCAACCAAGGGTTCACAGGCGACGACAACCCCGACCCTGCCAACTGGGAAAAGCTGACCGATCCGACCTTTGCCTACACCCCGCAGGTCGCTGATGCGGAAAAGAACGTGAAGGTGCCAGCCTGGCTCAACGACGTCACGCTCTACCACAACCGCGGCAATTCGCACTGGATAGGCGAAAGCAGCGTCTACGGCGACTTTTCGGGGCTTGACGATCTGGCGACCGAGAATCCGCGCGTCGTGGCGGGGATGATCGAAATCTTCGGCGCATGGATCGACGATTACGGCATCGACGGCTTCCGCATCGACACCGCGAAGCATGTGAACCCCGAATTCTGGCAGGCCTTCGTCCCCGCCATGCTGGAGCGCGCCAAGGCCAAAGGGATCGACCATTTCCACATCTTCGGCGAGATCGCCTATGAGGAGCCGACCGCTACGCTCGCCGCGCAGGTCATGGCGGAAAGCGGCCTACCCTATGCGCTCGACATGGGTTTTGCGAAAGCCGCGCAATTGGTGGCGAGCGGCAAGGCGCCCCCGCGCCTGATGGCAGAATTCCTCCAGCAGGACGCGATCTATCCGGGCGGGGCCAGGACCGCGCTCGGCCTGCCGACTTTCCTGGGCAACCACGATTTCGGCCGCTTTGCCATGTTCGTGGCGCAGATGAGCGCAACGCAGGACGAGGACGAATTGCTCGCACGCGTCAGCCTCGGCCATGCGCTGATGTTCCTGCTGCGCGGCGTGCCGACAGTCTATTACGGTGACGAACAGGGCTTCATATCCGACGGCAATGACCAGCTCGCGCGCGAAGACATGTTTCCGAGCAAGGTCACGGTCTACAACGACAACCGCCTGATCGGCACCCGCGCCACCACCGCCGAGAACAATTTCGACACCGCCCATCCACTCTATCGCCTGATCGCCGATCTCGCCAAGGCACGCATGGCCAGTCCGGCGCTTCGGCGCGGGCTGACCGAAGTACGCGCCTTCGAGGAAGCGGCGCCCGGCTTGCTTGCCGTCGAGCGCCACGATCCCGCCAGCGGACAGCGCGTGTTATTGGCCTTCAACACCGGCGCATCGGCGCTTTCGCGAAATATCGAGGTAAGCTACCGCGCCACCGGCGTGACACCGCTGGTGAAGGGTTGCCAGGCAATCCTCGCTGCGCCCGGCACGCTGCGCATCGCGCTGGAGCCGTTCGGCTTTGCCGCCTGCATTCTGGAGACCGACGACTAATGGCAACCGCTCTTGCCACAACCACCTCTGCCGCCACCCACCCGCTGGCGTGGTGGCGCGGCGCGGTCATCTACCAGATCTACCCGCGCTCCTTCCGTGACACCAACGGCGACGGTATCGGTGACCTTGCGGGGATTGCCGAGGGGCTCGACTACATCGCCGGTCTCGGTGTCGACGGGATCTGGATCTCGCCTTTCTTCACCTCGCCGATGCGCGATTTCGGATATGATGTGGCCGATTATTGCGGGATCGACCCGAGCTTCGGCTGCTTCGCGGATTTCGACCGGATCATCGAAAAGGCCCACGGGCTGGGCCTCAAGGTAATCATCGACCAGGTCTATTCGCATACCTCGGACGAGCACGCCTGGTTCCGGGAAAGCCGGCAGGATCGCACCAATCCCAAGGCCGACTGGTATGTCTGGGCCGACCCGAAGCCGGACGGCTCGCCGCCGTCGAACTGGCAATCGGTGTTCGGCGGCTCGGCATGGCAGTGGGACGGACCGAGGAAGCAGTATTACCTGCACAATTTCCTGACCTCACAGCCCGATCTCAACGTCCACAATCCCGACGTGCAGGAAGCACTGCTGGATGTCGCGCGGTTCTGGCTGGAGCGGGGCGTCGACGGGTTCCGGCTCGATGCCCTGAACTTCTCGATGCACGACCCCGAACTGCGCGACAATCCGCCCTCGGACCTGCCGATGGAGCTGGTTACGCGGCCCTTCGACATGCAAATCAAGCGCTACAACCAGTCGCACCCCGACATCACCGCCTTCCTCGAGCGCATCCGCCAGACCATCGACGAGTTCCCGGGCCGCTTTACCGTCGCCGAAGTCGGCGGGCCGGAGCCGCTAGCGGAAATGAAGGCCTTCACGGCTGGAGGCAAGCGGCTGGATTCGGCTTACAATTTCGATTTCCTCTACGCTCCGCGCATCACCGCGCCGCTGGTGCGCGCCTCGCTCTCGCAATGGAGTGGGGAGCCAGGCGAGGGCTGGCCTTCCTGGGCTTTTTCCAACCACGATGCACCGCGCGCGGTCACCCGCTGGACGCTGGGCGGCGACATGGCACGCATGGCACGGCTCAACATGCTGCTGCTGCTGGCGCTGCGCGGTAATCCGATCATCTATCAGGGCGAGGAACTGGGCCTCCCGCAGGGCGAGGTCGCCTTCGAGGACCTGCTCGATCCCGAAGCCATCGCCAACTGGCCGCACACGCTCGGCCGCGACGGCGCGCGCACCCCGATGCCATGGCAGGCACTTGCGCCCCAGGCAGGATTTTCGAGCGCCAACCGCACATGGCTCAAGCGTGATCCTGCCCATGCCGAACTTGCTGTCGACCGGCAGACCGAGGACCCGCGTTCGACCTTGCGCTATACCCGCAAACTGTTGCGGCTCCGCAAGCAGCATCCGGCGCTGGTCTGCGGCGACATGACGCTGCTCGATACGCCCGAGGCGATCGTAGCCTTCGTGCGCCACGAGGGCGAGAGCGCGGTGCTGTGCGCCTTCAACCTCAGCGATGAGGCGCTGGACTGGACCCCGCCCGAGGATTTCGTCGATGCTTGCCTGCTGGCCAGCGAAAGCGACGTGGACGAGCCTGCCAAACCGCCCATGGTGCTTGCGCCCGGTTCGGGTTATTGGGCCGCGAGCAAAGCGGAGCAAGCCTGACAATGAACGCCAATCGTCCTGCATCGCGGCGCAGCGCCACGCTGGAGGATATTGCGCTCGAAGCCGGGGTCTCGGTCTCCACCGTCAGCCGCGCCTTGAACGACAGCCCCTCGGTCAAGCGCCGCACCAAGCAGCAGATCTGGCAGATCGCGCGGGCGCATGATTACGAATTTCGCGCCTCGATGCCTGCCGGGCCAAGCGGTGCGGATGCCACCATTGCGGTGGTCGTGCCTGCCCCGCAGGCGCGCGAGAGCCGCGTCGCGGACCCCTTCTTCCTCGAGCTTCTCGCCGGGATCGCGGAGGCCGCGCGCGAGCGCAACGCCGATCTCATCATCAGCCATCTTACCCCGCGTGCCGGAGAGGATCTGGACTACGCCATGAGCACCAGCCGTGCGACCGGCGTGATCTTCATCGGGCAGAGCTCGCTGCATCATGCCTTCAATACCCTGGCCGCGCGTGACAATCGCTTTGTCGTCTGGGGCGCTGAGTTTCCCGATGCGCAGTATTGCTCGGTCGGATCGGATAACGTGGCAGGCGGGCGCAGGGCCACATCGCATCTGGTGCGTCTCGGACGCCGTCGGATCCTCTTCCTTGGCGATACAGAGGCTCCCGAAGCGGAACAACGCTCGCGCGGGTATCGACAGGCGCTGACACAGGCCGGGATTACCGTGGACGAGACCCTCATCGTTCCCGCCCATTTCGAGGTGCACTCGGCCGAGGCCGCTGCTCGCAGCGCGATTGCCCGCGGGCTCGAATTTGACGCGGTCTTTGCCGCCAGCGACCTTATCGCGATCGGCGCGATTCGTGCGCTGACCCGTTCCGGAATGAGCGTGCCGGGTGATGTGTCGGTGGTCGGGTATGACAATATCCCCGCCGCGCGGCTCGTTACTCCGCAGCTTACCACTATCGATCAGGACGCAAATCTTGCAGGGCGGATGCTGGTGTCCAAGCTGATCGACCGCGGCGATGGTCCGGCGATTTCCGAACGGCTTGAAACCAGCCTCATGATCAGGGAAAGCTGCGGCGGCTAGCGTGACGATCGAAGCCAGTTCTCCCCCTGCCCCGCTCAAACGCATCGTCATCGTCGGCGGCGGCAGCGCAGGCTGGATGACGGCCGCGGCGCTGGCCGAGGCGGTGGGGCGGGACTGCTCCATCACCCTGATCGAAAGCGAGGCGATCGGCACGGTCGGCGTGGGCGAGGCGACGATCCCGCCGATCCGCCACTTCAACCGCCGGCTGGGGATCGACGAAGCGACCTTCGTGCGCGAGACGCAGGGGAGCTACAAACTCGGCATCGAATTCGTCGACTGGGGACGCAAGGGACATCGCTACTTTCATCCCTTCGGCCAGTATGGTGCTGAATTCGATAGTGTTCCCTTCTATCATCACTGGATGCGGGAGAGCCTGGCCGGGCGTGTTGACGGGCCAATCGACGATTTCGCGATGTGCTGGGCGATGGCGAAGGCGGGCAAGTTCGCGCACCCTTCTACCAACCGGCGGCTGATCCAGTCGACTTTCGACTATGCCTATCACTTCGACGCCGGGCTCTATGCCGCCTTCCTGCGGCGCTTTGCCGAGGCCCGCGGTGTTGTGCGCAAGGAGGGGCGCGTCGCGGACGTTGCCTTACGCGGGCAGGACGGGTTCATCGAGAGTGTCACGCTCGAGGGTGGGGAGCGCATTGATGGTCAATTCTTCATAGATTGCAGCGGTTTCCGGGGCCTTCTGATCGAAGAGGCACTGGCGGCGGGCTACGACAACTGGCAGCATTGGCTCCCCTGTGACCGGGCCGTTGCCGCGCCCTGCGAAAGCGGGGAATTCACTCCCTATACCCGCTCCACCGCGAAGGAGGCGGGCTGGCAGTGGCGTATCCCGCTCCAGCACCGCACCGGCAACGGCTATGTCCATTGCAGCGAATTCCTGTCGGAGGACGAGGCGAGCACGGAGTTGCTTTCAACCCTCGACGGCAAACCGCTCGCCGATCCGCGCACCCTGCGCTTTGTCACCGGCAAGCGGCGGGAATTCTGGAAGAAGAACTGCGTTGCGATCGGGCTTTCGGCAGGCTTCATGGAGCCGCTGGAATCGACCTCCCTCCACCTCATCCAATATGGCATCCTGCGGCTCATCGCACTGCTGCCCGACAGCGCGATGTCACCCTTGCTGGCACGCGAATATAATGCCCAGACTTCAAGGGAATACGAGCTGATCCGGGACTTCCTGATCCTCCACTACAAGGCCTCGACGCGGGACGATTCCGCGCTCTGGCGCTATTGCGCCGCCATGCCGATCCCCGACAGCCTGCAATACAAGATCGACCATTTCCGAGCGCACGGGACGCTGGTTTCCGATCCGGGCGAACTGTTCGCCAATCCCAGCTGGATCGCGGTCTATCTCGGCCAGGGGATCGTGCCGCGGCGCGCTCCGGCGCTGGCGGCGATGCGCAGCGGTGTGCCTGTAGCAGAACGGCTGGCGCAGATCCGCCAGGCGATGGACGAGGCGGTGGCGGCCATGCCGACCCATCGCGAATTCATCGCCCGCCACTGTGCCGCTCCGATCCCTGCCGCCTGAGAGTGTTTCACGTGGAACAGCGCCGATAGAGGGGGGCGAAGGGGGGTCTGACACGGGTCTAACCCGCCGTGATGCGGCGCAAAACCAGCGCAAACCCCCTGTAACCTGCCACCTTGCCGCCCAAAGGAAAGGGCCCGCCGTTTCCGGCGAGCCCTTCCTGCAACCCTGGTACGACCCGAGGGCGCGGGACGTCAGAAGTTCTTGCGGATCGTGAAGTTGAACGTCCGGCCATACAGCTCGTGGCGGCTCGGGAAGGCCCCGATGTTGTTGCCACCCGCATCGAACAGGTCGTTCTCGGTCACGAAAGGCGCGTTGGTCAGGTTGAACACCTCGACCAGCACGCCCAGCCCGTTGAGGAAGCTGCCGGGCCGGTCGAAGGTGTAGCCGATCTGCGCGTCGAGAATGGTTTCCGGCTGCGCATTGGCACCCGACAACGACCCGTCGAAGTTCTGCACTTCCGACAGGAAGCCGCTGCGGTAACGGGCCGCCAGCTTGGCGCGGAAGCCGTTCTTCTCGTAGAAGATGTCGCCCGACCAGGTGAGATCGGAATAGCCCGGGATCGGCAGCGGGTTGAAGTTCTGGTTCTGCACCTCGGCATCGGCATAGGTGATCGAATAGAACCCGCCGAACCCGTCGAGCGCGCTGGTCAGGTCGCCGAAGTTGACCCGGACCGTGCCTTCGATACCGGTGATGCTGCCATCAGCGAAGTTGACCGGACCGCTGAAAACACCGGTGGCGAGTTCGGGCGCGGTGTTCAGAATGCCACCGAAGCCCGAATTCACGATCGGCTGCGTCAGATCGATCAGCTCGTTGAAGTCGATGATCCAGTCCGACAGGTCCTTGTGGAAGGCGGCGACGATGATCGCCGAGCCGGGCGAGAAATACTTCTCGAAGGAGATATCGTAGGCGGTCGAGCTGTAGGGCTGCAGGAACGGGTTGCCGCCGCTCAGGTTGAAGCACACCAGCTGTGGCGGGTTGAACCCGATCACCGTGTCCGGGAACTGGTCGCCGTCGGTGTCGGTGCAGCTCAGCGGGTTGAAGTTGATGTTCTGGTTCGCGGTCATCTGGTCGAGCCGCGAGCGGGTGATGGTCTTGGCCGCGGCAAGACGGATAAAGGTGTCGGGCATGATCTCGAAGGAGAGGTTCATGCTCGGCAGCCAGTTGTCGTAGCTGGTGCCGACGGTGTTGGTCAGCCCGCCGCCGATCGTGCCGGTCGATTCCTGCGAGGTGTCGGCATAGCGCAGACCGATATTGCCGCGCACCGGGACCGGGCCGAGATCGCCGTCGATATTGGCCTGGATGTAGAAGTTGTGAACCTGCTCCTCGACGATCCACTGGGTATCGAAGGTGGCCTTCTCGACCAGATAGGTGCCATCGGTCAGGAAGCGCGAGGGATCATAGGCCAGAATGTCGTTGTTGAGGCTCTTGGTGTTGGTCGCCCCGACAATCGAGCCGGTCGGAACCGCCAGCCCGTCACCGAAAGCGGCGGTCGGACGCAGGAAGCTCTCGTTGGAATCGAAGTTCTTGGAACGGTCCGTGTAAAGCCAGCCCACCACGATGGAATCGATGATACCGCCGTCGAATTCCCAATAGGCCTCGGCACGCAGCTGGTGCAGCTCGTCCTCGATGATCGGCTGCTTGATGAAGCCGACCTGGCCCCACCCGCCCGGATCGGTCAGCAGCACGTTGGCCGGATCGGTGTAATCCAGCAGGCCATCGATGCTGTACTGTCCGTCGGGAGCGAAGTTGAAGGTCAGCGTGTCCTGCGCGCCCGAACGCGCGCGGCCGGTGCCGGCGTAGCTTTCATAGTCGATGTCGTTGCGATCAAGCGTCGAATAGCCGTAGTCGAGGACGAAGCCGAGATTGTCGGTCGCCTTCCATTCCATGTTGCCGCCGATTGCGAAGATTTCGGATTTGCTGCCCTCGGTATCGGTGCGCAGGATCGGCACCACCGCCGAATAGGTAGCGCTGTCCGCGAAAGGACCGCTGCCGGTTGCGCCTTCGAACTGGGCACCGCTCCACGAGGCGATCGGGGTTTCGGTACCACGGAAGATGCCTGAGTCCTGCGTGTCGGTGTAGAAGCCGTCGATGTTGAGCGAGAAGCTGTCGCTCGGTTCGAACTGCAGGGTGCCGGCAATCGAGGTACGCTCGAAATTGCGGCTCACGACGCCCTGGCGCGGGTTGTCGGCGGGATAGATGACCCCGTCGGCAGTGCGCGCGACCTGGAACTGGTTGGTCTTGAGCTCGCGGCTGATGAACTGGGTCGGAATCGACTGGATCGTGGCACCCAGCGACCAACCGAGCGTGCCGGCTTCGTTCTGGTCGATATAGGATGCGAAGAAACGGTAGCCGTCATCCGAAAAATCGGGGTTGAGCGAGCCGTTGTCGTTGATGGTGTAGGTGGCCTGCGCGGTGATCTGGCGATCCTTGTAGTCGAGCGGCTTGATCGTGCGCAGATCGACCGCGCCGGCAATACCGATGGCGGCCAGTTGCGCATCGCCGGTCTTGTAGACAACGCCCGAGCCGATCAGTTCGGACGGGAACTGGTCGAACTCGATCCCGCGGTTGTTGCCTGCCGAAACCACTTCGCGGCCGTTGAGCAGCGCGAGGGAGAAGTCGGGGCCGAGGCCGCGGATCGAAATCTGCTGCGAACGGCCGCGCACGCGCTGGGCGGTAACGCCCGGCAGGCGCGCGAGGGTATCGGCAATCGAGAGGTCGGGCAGCAGGCCGATGTCTTCCGCCGCGATCACCTCGACGATCGAGGTGGCGTTGCGCTTGGCATCGAGCGAGGTCTGGATCGAGCTGCGGATCCCGGTGACGATGATCGCATTGTCTTCGCCTTCGGCGGTGGTGACAGCCTGTTCCTCGGCATCCTGCGCGAGCACGGGTGCGCCGGTCGCGGTCAGCGCCAGAAAGGTCGCGGCCCCGCTCAGCAGGCGCGCGCTCATAGTGATCCCGTTGGTCTTCATCGAAACTCCCCTCCCGCAAGCAACATCATGCGTGTGCTTTTGCAGATTTTTTCATAGCGCAATCACAGGCACAGGTAAATTGCCATTCGCACTTTGCCGGCCGAGGCAGGCTGATTTTCTTATTATTGTTTTATTTCATTAGTTTGAGCAGAACCTTTGCGCCCGAGTGACGTCCCCTTCGGCAAGCTTTCAACAATTTGTTGCCGGATTGTCACAGTCTTGAGAGCAGCCGTGTCCTCGTCGCCCGATCGAGGCCGGAAGGCAATGACGCCGTCGCACCAAGGCGGCAGGATGGCGTGGTTTATAGCACTGTTATTTCTACATTACCTTATATTCCTTGGCCCACTTGAGGCGCTCTGATAGGCTTGCCTCCATGGCGAAAGCGCACACATTGGCCCCGGATCCGGCAGCACCCGGATGGCAGATTGCCCCGGAAGACGCGCGCATCACGCATTTCTCCTCGCAAAACCACAGGCTTGTGGCAGTCCACGGACTTCTGGAGAACGCTTCCCATGCCGTCTCCCAAGCTTTTTTGCAAAAATTTGCAAGAATCACGCCGCAATATCCCGGCGTGCGCGCGCCGCTCGCTCCCGAGGTTTGCGCCGCATGGCTCGGCCGGCTTGGCCCGTTGCTCGCTCGATGGTTCGATGCGCCCGGCACGGTCTGGGAAATGCAGGCGTGGTATTCGCTCGTCACCACCCCGCCCGCAGGTCTCGCGCCGATCCAGCGCCTGCCCCATGTCGACGGCACCGATCCGCGCCAGATCGCGATGATGCTCTACCTCCACCGGACCGGGCACGGCGGCACGGCCTTCTTCCGCCACCGTTCGACCGGGCTGGAGGCGCTGACGCAGGCGGACTACCCGCGCTATGCCGCCGCCTTGCAAGCCGACGTGGCGCGTACCGGCCTGCCGCCCGCGGCCTATACCACCGACGGCGCCCCCCACTTCGAGCGCATCCACGCGGTGCCGGGCCATTTCAACAGCGCCGTATTCTATCGCGGCAACATCCTGCATAGCGGGGTGATCGACAATGACACACCGTTGAGCGCAGACCCGCACGAGGGGCGGCTGACGATCAACGCCTTCTTCCGTCCGGCGGAATGAAGGGCACGACGGGGACGAGGATGACAGGCGAAGGATCGGTGCAGAAGCTGGTGATCGTCGGCGGGGGCACCGCAGGCTGGATTACCGCGGCAGCCTTTGCCCGGCTGCTGGGCGGACGGCTCGACATCGAACTGGTCGAATCCGAAACCATCGGCACGGTCGGCGTGGGCGAGGCAACGATCCCGCAGATCATCCGCCTCAACGCGATCCTCGGCATCG
The DNA here is from genome assembly GCF_001677335.1 of Erythrobacter dokdonensis DSW-74. Lineage (GTDB taxonomy): Bacteria > Pseudomonadota > Alphaproteobacteria > Sphingomonadales > Sphingomonadaceae > Erythrobacter > Erythrobacter dokdonensis. The sequence goes on along the minus strand of NZ_LZYB01000006.1, from coordinate 209,466 downwards.
ACGAGAACGAATTTCTCAAGGCCACTTCGGGCACTTTCAAGCTGGGGATCGAGTTCGTCGACTGGGGGCAGAAGGGCAGCAGGTATCTCCACACCTTCGGGGATACGGGGATGAACCTCGGCAATGTCGCCTTCCACCATTACTGGCGGCGCAGCATGGGGGCGGGCGGCAACCCCAAGGGGCTGTGGAACTACTCGCTCCACCAGCGCGCCGCCGACGAGGCGCGCTTCGGCAAGCTCGACCGGGTCGGCAACACCGCCATGACGGGGCTGGCCTATGCCTATCATTTCGACGCCAGCCGCTATGCCCTGTTCCTGCGCGCCTATGCCGAAGGACGCGGCGTCACCCGCACCGAGGGTATCGTCGAGCGCGTCGAGCGCGATGGCGAGAGTGGCGACATTACCGCCATTGTGCTCAAGGGCGGGGAGCGCGTCGCGGGCGATTTCTTCATCGACTGCACCGGCTTCCGCTCGCTGCTGCTCGGCGGGGAGCTGGGGGTCGGTTATCAGGACTGGTCGAAGTGGCTCCCCTGCGACCGCGCGCTGGCCGTGCCGAGCGAGCGGCTGGAGACCCTTGTCCCCTATACCCGCGCCACCGCGAAGGACGCAGGCTGGCAGTGGCGCATCCCGCTCCAGCATCGCACCGGCAACGGGCATGTCTATTCCTCAGGCTTCACCACCGATGCCGCCGCCGCCGATACGCTGCTGGACGGGCTCGATACAAAGGCGCTGGGCGATCCGCGCCCGATCCGCTTCACCACCGGACGGCGCGAGGCGTTCTGGGCGCACAACTGCGCCGCGATCGGCCTGTCGAGCGGCTTCCTCGAACCGCTCGAATCAACCTCGATCCACCTGATCCAGTCGCATGTCAGCCGGCTGATCCAGCTCTTCCCGCGCTCCGCCAACGCCGCGGCAATGCGCGCCGAATACAACCGCAGATGCGCCGCCGAATTCGCGCAGATCCGGGACTTTCTCATTCTCCACTACCACCGCACCGATCGCGAGGACACGGAGTTCTGGCGGTACTGCAAGCACATGAGCGTCCCCGACAGCCTGACCCACAAGCTGGAGCTGTTCGCCGCCTCGGGCCGGGTGGGACGCGACACCGACGATCTTTTCCGCGATGCCAGCTGGGTGCAGGTAATGCTGGGTCAGGGCATCATGCCCGCCGATTACGATCCGATGGCCGACCAGATCGACGATGCCCAGCTGACCGGTTTCCTCGAAAGCCTGCGCGCCATCATCGAACGCAGCGTGGCAGGGCTGCCGCGCCACGAAGACTATCTGGCCCGCCATTGCCCCGCCGAAAAGCTGAATGCCGCAGCCTGAAAGCAGCGGGGGCGAGCGCCCACGAAAAAGGGCGGCCCGGTTGTCCGAGCCGCCCCCTTCGATTTCAGCAAGCCTAAACCCGTGCGCTTACTTGGTCTGGCTGTCGAGATAGGCCACCAGGTTGGCGCGGTCCTGATCGTTCTTGATGCCCGGGAAGGCCATCTTGGTGCCCGGCATGAAGCCCTTGGGATCCTTGAGGTACTCGAACAGCACGTCGGTGGTCCAGGTCACGCCGCTGTTCTTGTTGGCTTCCGAGTAGTTGAACCCGGCGACCGAGCCCGACTTGCGGCCGACGATGTTGTAGAGCGACGGGCCGACGCGGTTCACGCCTTCCTCGAGCACGTGGCACGAACGGCACAGCGCGAAAGTCTTTTCACCCTTGGCCGGATCGCCGGTCAGGCCGGCGAGCTGGAGACCGGCACCGGCAGCAGCGGTTTCGGTCGCCGCAGCATCGGTCGCCTCGGTGGCTTCGGTCGCCTCGGCTTCAGCCGGAGCAGCTTCTTCGGCAGCCGGAGCAGCCGCGGTTTCTTCGGCCGCCGGGGCCGGGGTTTCGTCCGCCGCACCGCCGCCGCAAGCCGAAAGAGTCATCAGGCCCGCCAGCGCGGCCGCACCCATCAGGAAATTACGCTTCATGGTCGTTTTGTCCTCTGAACAATTATGTCCTCCCGTGTCCGCGGGCCGACATAACTTAGTTTTCCCGGCATGGAAAGCAGGACTTCGGCATGCCTTCAGACCCTGCCCCTCCCGTCGCCGTAGCGTTCCAACGCATGAATGCCAAAGGGTTTCCCGACCAGTTTTCAACCGGCGATTGCCTTGGCGCGCGCGTTTGTTAAACAGCATGCCATGACCACACTTCCCTGGCACACCAAGCTCGTCCTCGCCTTGCTGGCGTTTCTTCCGGCCTTCTTCCTTGTTTCCGCGCTGGGGACGAAGATCGGGCTGTGGGGCTGGCAGATCGGCCTGCTCGCCCTGACCATGGGCGGCGGGGTCATCCTGCTCGGCATCACGGCCCTGGCGGCGCTGGTATCGCTGATCATCGCCCTGCGCGCCAAGCCGCGCCGCAATCCAGTGCTGGCGGCGGCGATCGTCGGCCTGCTGGTGCCGGGCGCGATCTTCGTGATGTTCATGGCGGCGGGCGTGAAGGCCGGGGAGAACCCGATCCACGACATTTCGACCGACACCGGCAATCCGCCCGCTTTTTCGGACGAGACGCTGGCCGCGCGCGAAGCCGCCGGCGCCAATCCGCTCGCCGACTACCAGACGCCGCTCGGCGAAATCGAGATCTACCAGCAGGGCATTGCGCCCGAACTGGCGGTCAAGTCCCACGCCCAGATCATCACTGCCCGCAAGGACCGCCCCGCCCCGCTGCCATTGGGCGGCGCAAGCAAGGCTCAAGGCGTGGCCGCAGTCGCCGCGGCGATGAGCAAGATGGGTCTCAAGGACATCCGCACCGATGCCGAAGGCGGACGGGTCGAAGGTGTCGACGAGACCTTCTGGTTCGGGTTCCGCGATGATGTCGTCGCCCGGGTCGGCGACCAGCAAATCGATTTCCGCTCGGTCAGCCGGGTCGGGCAGAGCGATCTGGGTGCCAATACCGCGCGTATCGAGGAATTGCGCAAGGAAACCGAGGCGCTGCTCGGGTCGGCCAGTCGCTAATCGCGAAACACGCTCACCGCGACCACACTGCGCTGGAGCACGGTGAGCGCGCATAGCGCCGCATAGCCATAGGCGAGCACCGCGAACCACGCCGGGAACAGGCACATCGCGATGAATACCGCGATCGTCTCGGTCCCCTCGGCGATGCCCGTGGAATAGAAGAAGCTCTTGCGCCCATGCGCCTCGGTCGTGGTGCCGCGCTTGGCCGCGATCACCGCGAAGGCAAGAAAGCTCACCCCGGTCAGCACGAAGCTTGCCACCAGGACCAGCGCCGGAACAGAGTTGGCAGGAGCGAGGATGCCGAAGCCGAGCGGGACGGAGACATAGAAGGCGAAATCCGCGACAATATCGAAATAGCCGCCCAGATCGCTCGGCCCGCGTACGCGTGCTACCGCGCCGTCCAGCCCGTCGAGCAGCCGGTTGGCGATAATCAGCGCAAGACCCCAGCCGACATGGCCGAATGCAATCGCCCCCGCTCCCGCCAGCCCCAGCGCCAGCCCGGTGAAGGTGAGGCCATTGGCGGTAACGCCCAGCCCTGCCAGCACCCTGCCCACCCGGTTCAGCGGCGGATCGATCAGCGGGCGCAGCCGCGCGTCAAGCATAGGTCACCAGCCCGATCCAGGCACCGGTCATGGCGCTGGCGAGATTGCCGGCAATCCAGCTTTTCATGCCCAGCCCCGCGGTTTCCGCGCGGCGTTCGGGGCAGAGCGTGCCGATGGTCGAGACCAGCAGGCCCACGCTGGCTAGGTTCGCCACCCCGCACAGCGCGTAGGTGACAATCAGCAAGCTGCGCGGCCCGAAGGTGCCGGGGGCAAGCGCGGCGAGTTCGAGATAGGCGACATATTCGTTGAGCACCGCCTTGGTGCCCATCAGCGCGCCTGCCGCCTGCGCCTCGGCCCAGGGAACGCCAAGCAGCCACATGAAGGGCGAAAACAGCCAGCCGAAGATCCGCTTGAGCGTCAGCGGCTCGCCCTCCACCAAGGGCAGCAGCGCCAGCGCCTGATCGGCCAGCGCCACGAAAGCGAAAACCACGATGATGACGGCGATCACGGCAAGGAACAGCTGCATCCCGTCCATCGTGCCTTTGACGATCGCGTCGATGCTGCCTTCGTATTTCAGGCCCGGGTCTTCCCTTTCCACCTCGGTCGCGATGTCCTCGAGCGTTCCCGGCACCATCAACCGCGCAATCAGCAGCGCAGCGGGGAGCGAGATCAGCGAGGCGGCAATCATGTGGCCGACCGCGTCCGGCACTGTCTGGCGCAGGGTCGTCGCGTAGAGGATAAGGATCGCGCCCGAAATGGTCGCCATGGTCAGCACCATGATCTGGAACAGTTCGCCACGGCTCATGCGGGCGAACCAGGCACGGGTGACAAGCGGCGCCTCGACCACGCCGAGGAACATGCTCGCTCCGCCCGACAGTCCGACAACACCCGACACGCCGAGGCTCCGGCGCAGCAGGAAGGCAAGGCCGTTCACCATCCAGCGCAGCACGCCCCAGTGCCACAGCAAGGCGGCAAGCGCGGAGAAGACGATCACCAGCGGCAGGATCTGGAAGGCGATGACGAGCGGCGGCTGCGCGCCCTCCTTCAGGGCGAAGGGCAACTCCGCCCCGCCGAGATAGCCGAACATATAGGCAGAACCCTTCAGCGTCGCGGCCTCGATGGCGCTGACGGCGGAATTGGCGAGGCCCACTGCGGTCCACACCGCCGGCACCCGCAGGATCAGCACCGCCAGCAGCCCCTGCAAGGCGAGCGCGCCCAGGGTCCAGCGCCAGCCGGGATGGCCCGCGCGGTTCTCGCTGAGGGCCCAGGCAAGGCCCAGCAGCACCGCCAGCCCGATAAGTCCCCTGAACTGGTCGAACAGCTCCATGCGCGTCAGCCCCGCATCCAGTCGTGATACTTCCCGACCCACTTCAACAGGCCTTCGGGCTTGTGAGCCTTCTTCCAGTTGCCGGCAGCGAACTTGTTGGCCTCCACCATGGTCGGGTAGGCGTGGATCGTGCCGAGGATCTTGTTCAGCCCGATCCCGTGCTTCATCGCCAGCACATATTCGGCGATGAGTTCGCCCGCATGTGCGCCCACGATGGTTGCGCCCAGCACTGTGTCCTTGCCGCCCGCAGGGGTCAGCACCTTGACGAAGCCCCTCGTCTCGCTTTCGGCAATCGCGCGATCGAGATCGTCCAGCTCGTAGCGTGTGACTTCGACCGCGATCCCCTGCTCGGCCGCCTCGCGTTCGTTGAGGCCCACGCGCGCGACTTCGGGATCGAGGAAGGTGACGGCGGGGATCACGCGGTAGTCCGCCTTGAACTTCTTGAACGTCCCGAACAGCGCGTTGACGCTGGCATACCACGCCTGATGGCTGGCGGTGTGGGTGAACTGATACGGCCCCGCCACATCGCCCGCGGCAAAGATGTTGGGAAACTTGGTAGCGAGGAATTCGTCGGTGTTGACGGTCCTGGCGGTGTCGACCCCGATATCCTCCAGCCCGAAGCCGGTCAGCCGCGCCTTGCGCCCCACCGCGACGATCAGCGTATCGAAGGGGATGCGAAGCTCCGCCCCGCCATTTTCAGCAACCAGCACATTGCCTTCGATCCGCACCGCCCGGTGATCTGTGTGAACGCTCACACCATCATCCTCGAGCATCTTGCGGGCGAGCGCGGACACGTCCTCGTCCTCGCGTCCAAGGAGCTGACCGGCCATCTCGACCTGAGAGACTTTCGAGCCGAGGCGTGCAAGTGCTTGCGAAAGCTCGCATCCGATCGGCCCGCCTCCGAGCACCACGACCCGCGCCGGCGCGGTGTCCATCTGCGCAAAAGCCTCCCACATAGTCTCGCTGGTAAGATAGCCGCTATCGGCGATTCCCGGGATATCAGGCACGACGGGCTCTGCGCCTGAAGCTATCACGATGGAGCGGGTGGTCAGCTTCTGGGTACCCCCGTCGTTCAGCGCGATCTCGACCGTCCAGGGATCGATGATGCGGGCATAGCCCTTGACCACATCGACCCCGAGACCTTCGTAACGCTCGACACTGTCATGCGGCTCGATGGCCTTGACCGCTTCCATCACCCGCGCAATGACCGCCTTGAACGGCACCTGCGGTTCGACCGGAGCAAGGCCATAGCTGTCCGCACCGCGCATCATCGCGGCCACCTTGGCGCTCTTGATCAGCGCCTTGGACGGCACGCAGCCGGTGTTGAGACAGTCGCCGCCCATCTCCTTAGCCTCGACCAGCGTCACCTTCGCCTTGACCGTCGCGGCGATATAGGCCGACACCAGCCCCGCCGCGCCCGCGCCGATCACCACCATGTTGCGATCGAATGTCTTGGGCCGATTGAAGCCGGCATAGACCCGGCGGCGCTTGATGATGCCGGTCACCAGCTTGGCGATCCACGGGACGATGCCGAGAAATGCGAAGCTGCCGATCAGAACGGGCGAAAGCAGCCCGCTCGTGCTTTCGATCCGCGCCAGCTGCGTGCCCGCATTCACATAGGCGATGGTGCCCAGCAGCATTCCCAGCTGGCTGACCCACACATAGGTGAGGGTCGGGATACGCGTCAGGCCCATCACCAGATTGACGACGAAAAACGGGAAAACCGGGATCATGCGCAGGGTGAAGAGATAGAACGGCCCGTCGCGCTCCAGCCCGGCGTTGATCGCCTTCAGTCGTTCGCCGAAGCGCGCCTCGATGGAATCGCGCAGCAAATAGCGCGAGGACAGGAAGGCGAGGGTAGCCCCGAGCGTTGAGGCAAAGGAGACGAGGATCGTCCCGGTGACCACCCCGAACAGCGCGCCCGCCGCCAGCGTCATGATCGCCGCTCCGGGGAGCGAGGCTGCGGTAACCGCGACATAGGCAAGGAAGAACACGGCCAGCACGACAAGCGGATTCTCGGCGTAGAAGGCCTCCCACTGGCCCACAGCCTGCTTGATGCCGTCCAGCGTGAGATATTGCCCCAGATCGAAGGCGAAATAGGCGGCCACGACAGCGGCCAGTGCGGCAAGGATAACGAGTTTCTTCAAGGGGCCTCCCGATTGGCTTTCGCGCCCTGCTTTCGGCCAAAGCGCGCCGGTGGTTACGCCGTTCCCGCCAGCTTCGCGTATTGCGCGATCCAGCGCTTGTCGATGGCATGCTTGAGCGCCAGCACGAAAGCCCCCTCCGCCGCCAGCCGCCCATAGCTGGCAATCGCGCGCCCGTCTCCGGTATTCATCAGGTAGAGACTGTTCCCGCGCGGGCGATAGGTGCTGGCCGGGTGCTTGCCTGCCAGCACGCTGCGAAGATTGCCGGCAAGCACCGGCCCGGCGAACACCGCGTGGACGCCGGAATGCGCCAGTGGACGGTCGGCGCGCGCGCTGACGTCGCCGGCAGCGAAAATGCAAGGGTGGGACAGCGAGCGGTGGTGTTCATCGACCAGCGCAAAGCCCGCCTCATCGACGGCGATGCCGCTGGCGCGCACCCAATCGGGCGCGGCGCTACCCAGCGCGGCGACGATAAGATCGGCCGGTTCGAGCTTAGTCTCGCTCGCCGGTATCGCCCCGCCTTCCAGCCGCGCATCGGCAAGATGCAAGGCAATGCCCTGCCGCACCAGCGCGGTTGCGACGCGGCGGCGGACCGCATCCGAAAAGCCCGGAAGCAGACCATCCGCGCCGGTTGCCAGCGCGACTTCAGGCCGCACCTCGGCCCAGGCGAGGTTGCGCAGGCCGAAGGCCAGTTCGACTCCGCCCGCTCCTCCGCCTGCCACCACCACGCGGCGCGGGGGCGGCATCGCGGCGATGCGGGTGACGAAATCCTCGATCGGGCGAATATCGACGAGCCGCGGATCATCGCCCAGCACCGCGCTCCCCCGCCCGACCCCGCCGGTGTCGAGCGAAACGCAATCGAAGGCGAGGCGCGCGCCGCTGTCGGTGGTGACTTCCCGGACTAGCGGGTCGAGCGCCGCACAGCGCCCCGGCAGCCATTCCACTCCCGCACGGCAGGCGAGCGCGGCGAGATCGACCAGCCCCTCGTCCTGCCCGTGCTGTCCCGCCAGCCAGCCCGGCACCATGCCCGAATAGCGCAGCACCGGATGCGGGGTCAGCAGCACGGTGCGCGTGCCGGCGGGAGGGCCTTGGCGGATCCAGTCAGCCAGAACCGCGACATGGGCATGGCCGCCGCCCACCAGCAGCAGCGTGCGCCCTTGCGCGGCGGTTGGGGCCGAAGTCATCGGGGCCTCATGCCCGATTGCGCCCGGTTCAGCTACCGGCAAGGTTGATGCGCTAACGCGCTCGCCAAGCGACAATGCCTCGCAATAGCTTGATTTAGGTTCATATCTTCATGATTTGGCACATTAGCTCGGGACCGGAACCCTCGGCCCGCTGGGCGATTAAACATTTGCAGCCGAAGCTGTTGCGCGGCATGCACCGGGCCTGCACAAGCCGGAGCGCAGGCAACGGGGAAGCGCACGCATGTGAAACGCGTGCTATCCGGTGCCCGATGGACGGCACGAATACAGGTTCTGGACAGAAAGGCTTCCATGGCGGTTGAAGGCCCCTCCTACGGCTCGCAGATATCGCTGACCAAATTCTTCCGGATCTTTGCCGAGATCCTGAAGCCGGAGAGCAGTTTCTACTGGCTGGCCGTGGTCTACGGCATCGGCATCAGCCTGCTCAGCCTCGCCACGCCGATTTCGGTGCAGATGCTGATCAACACCGTCGCCAACACCGCCATGCCCGCGCCGCTGGTGATGCTGTCGATCACGCTGTTCGTGCTGCTGCTGTTTTCCTCGCTGCTCTATGCCCTGCGCATTCACCTGATGGAGCTGTTCGCGCGGCGCTTTTACGCCCGTATGGTAAGCGAGATTTCGCTGATCGCGATCTACGCCCAGAACCCGTTCTTCAGCGACACCACCCGCGGCGCGCTGTTCAACCGGTATTTCGACGTGATGGTGATCATGTCGCGCATGCCGATCCTGATCCTCGACGGGTTCTCGATCCTGCTCGGCATCGCCGTCGGCTTTGTGCTGGTGTCGCTCTATCACCCGCTGTTCCTGATCTTCACGCTGGTGATGATCGTGCTGATCTGGATCGTCTGGCTGACCTGGGGCAGCCGCGCGATCCGCGCAGCGATCGACGTGTCCCACGCCAAGCACGGCACGGCAGTCTGGCTGGAGCAGATCGGCGAATCCAACGGCTTCTTCAAGTCGCAGCAGCGCGTCGACTATGCCATTGCCGAGACCGACCGGGTCACCCACGGCTATCTCAAGGCGCGGCGGCATTACTTCCGCCAGCATTTCTCGCAGACGCTCTCGTTCCTGTTCATGTATGCGCTGGCAAGCGCGGTACTTCTGGGGCTGGGCGGCTGGCTGGTGATCCAGTTCGAGTTGACCCTCGGCCAGCTGGTAGCGGCCGAACTGGTGCTCTCGGCAGCCTTCTTCGGGGTGTCGCAGCTGGGCAACTATCTCAACTATTTCTACGAAATGTGCGCGGCGGGCGAGGAAATCTCGCTGTTCTTCGATGTCGAGCAGGAAAAGCCCGGCGGGGCCGACCCGATCAGCGGAGAGGATCACACACTGGCATTCCGACAAGTGCGAGGTCGCGCGCGCTACGAGGAAGCCGAGCTCGATTTTACCATTCCCAGCGGCGCGGTGGTGATGGCCTCGACCAGCCAGCACGGCCTCCAACGCCTGTTCACCAATGTCATAAAGCTCTACGAATTCCCGGCCACGGGCTATTGCACGCTCGGCGGCACCGACATCAAGGATATCGAGGCGCATCACCTGCGCATGGCGATTTACGTGCTCGACCGGCCGACCTTCGTGCCGATGACGATCCGGCAATATCTCAGCCTGTCCTGCCCCAGCGGAGAAAGCTGGCGGATGCTGGATGCGCTGCAGGCAGTCGGGCTGGCCGAAACCATCCCCGGCCTTCCGAACGGGCTGGACACCAAAATCGCGGCGACCGGCTATCCGCTCTCCACGGTCGAACTGCTCAAGCTCAAGCTGGCGAGCGCGATCCTCGCCCGGCCGCGGGTGCTGGTGCTGACCCGCCTGTTCGACCTGATCGAGGCCGATGACCTCGCGCGCGCGCTCGCCGCATTGCGCGCCCAGGCCTTCACCACGGTGGTCTATTTCTCCAACCGCGAGACAGCGCTGGGCTGCGACCGCTTCCTGCATATGGAGGCGCGCGCGCAGCGCTGGTTCGACAACTTCGCCGAATTCGCCGCAGTTCGCCGCGAACGGCGCAGTGTCGCAGGCGACGCCGCCAGCCTGCGCGCCGAGCTTGGCTCTTCGGGCACGGGAGGCGAGGCATGAGCGCGCTGCAACGCCTGCCGCACCGCTTCACGGCGCTGGAATCGGTCAAGATCCCGCGCGTGATGCGCACCGTGTTCTACATGCTGCTGGTGGCCTTTCTGTCGGCGCTGGTGTTCCTGATCTATGCCCCCTGGGTGCAGACCGCGACCGGACGAGGGCAGGTCAACACCCTCAATCCCAATGAACGCAAGCAGGATATCAACGCCCTGGTGCCGGGCCGGATCGAGGAATGGTATGTGCGCGACGGCAGCGCCATCAAGGCGGGCGATCCGATCGTGCGGATTGCCGATATCGACCCGCAACTGATCGAGCGTCTGCAGGCCGAGCGGCAGCAGGTCCAGCTGCAATTGCAGGCCGCCCAGAGCGCGCTCGCCACCGCGCGGCTCGATGAACGCCGCGCGCGCGAACTGTTCGAGGCCGGCCTTGCCGCAAGGCGCGATTTCGAACAGGCGCAGATCCGTATCGCCGAGATGGAAGGCCGGGTTGCCGCAGCCCAGGCCAATCTCAACCGCGCCGACGTCAACCTGTCGCGCCAGTCGGTGCAGATCGTGCGCGCGCCGCGCGACGGGTTCATCCAGAGCCTCAACGCCGGCGACGCGGCAACCTATATCAACGCGGGTGACGTGCTGGCGACCTTCGTTCCCGACGGTGCCGAGCGGGTGGTCGAAATCTTCATCGACGGGCGCGACGTCGCGCTGGTCAAGCGCGGTGACAAGGCGCGGGTGATGTTCGAAGGCTGGCCTGCGGTGCAATTCTCCGGCTGGCCCTCGGTCGCCGTCGGCACCTTCGGCGGGATCGTCGTCGCGGTCGACCAGTCGGCCCAGCCCAATGGCCGTTTCCGCGTGCTGATCGCCGAGGACAAGGCCGATGCCCACCCCTGGCCGGAAGAGCGCTTCGTTCGCTTCGGCGCCAAGGCGCAGGCCTGGGTGCTGCTCGAGACGGTACCGGTCGGCTACGAAATCTGGCGCCAGCTCAACAATTTCCCGCCGGAACTGCCGCCGGGTGAAACAGCCGCTGCCGGCGAGTGACGATGCGCGGCGGCCTTGCCCTTGCCGGATGGCCCTGGCTCGCCTGCGGTGCCGCGCTGCTGGCGCTGGCGCCCGCAGCGGCACTGGCACAGGATATCGCGCCGCTCGGCGATCCGATCGAAGAGGCGTTGACCACCGGCCCGCTGCTGCCCGAAGAAGTGCTGCGCTCCTCGGCGCTCACCTTCCCTTCGATCCTCGAGGCCTTCGAACGCGAGGCCGCGGCGCGTTCCGACCAGCTTGCCGCGGACGGGGCCTTCGACCTGATGCTCAAGGGCGAGGCCTATGATCGCGTCACCGGCACATTCTCCGGCGGTTTCGCCAAGGCCGAGGCCCGCCAGCCATTGCGGCCCTTAGGCGCGGAAGTATTCGGCAGCTACCGGGTCTCGGACGGGCGATTCCCGATCTACGAGAACATCAACAATACCAACCAGCTGGGTGAGGTAAAGGTCGGCGCGCTGTTCTCCCTGCTGCGCAACCGCGACATCGATAGCCGCCGCTTCGGGATCGAGGACACCCGGCTGGCCGCCAGCCAGGCGCAGCTTGATGTTATGCTGGTGCAGCTGAACGTCCAGCACGAGGCACTGCGCGCCTATTGGCGCTGGGTCGCGGCGGGCGAGGAAATCCGCGTGTTCGAGGAGCTGCTCGAAATCGCCGAGGCGCGGCAGGTGGGCCTTGCACGCGAGGTGAGCGAAGGCGCGCGCCCGCGCATCGCGCTGACCGAGAACGAACAGAACCTGCTGATCCGCCGCTCGCTGCTCGAAGAGGCGAAGCGCAATTTCCTGATCGCCGCGAACAGTCTCGGCTTTTACCTGCGCGGATCGGACGGGAAGATGATCGTGCCCACCCGCGAGATGCTGCCCGATCAGGCGCGCATGGAGGCCGTCGCCCCGGTCGAGGAACTTGTCGCGACCCCGGTGAGCGAGGTAATCCAGCGGCGGCCCGAACTCCAGACCTTCAAACTGGCACTGGAGCGGGCCAACAACCGCGTGGCGCTGCGGCGCAACGACCTTCAGCCCAGGCTTGACGCCAGCGTCGAATTGTCACGCGATTTCGGTGCGATCGGCGATGGCGGACCCACCTTCGATTCGACCGATACGGTGGTGGGCCTGACCTTCACGGTTCCGCTCCAGCGGCGCGAGGCTCGCGGACGATTGCAGCGCGCCGAGGCCGAACTGCGCGAAACCGAACTGCGCCAGCGCCGGATTGCCGACCAGATCACAACCGAGGTCAGCAATATCATCGACAATCTCTCGGCCGCCCTAAGGATAGCCGATCTCGCCGATGCCGAGGTCAAGCAGGCGAACACGATGGTGCAGGCCGAACGTACCCGTTTTCGCCTCGGCGCGGGCGAGTTCTTCCTCGTCAACGCGCGCGAGGAAGCCGCCGCCAACGCCCAGGTCAAGGCGATCCGCGCCAAGCTCGCCGGCCGCCTGGCGGAGGCGAGCTATAATGCGGCGACTATGAACCTTGACGCGCTGGGTCTGGAGTAGCCAGAGGCTCTCCCTCGCCGCCCATGCCCGCTTCGGTTTCGGCAGCCGCCGCTCCGGTCGTCTCCGTGGCAGGGGCGGGGGCAGGCTCGACCTCGACCTTGCCCTCGGCCAGTCCGACCAGATCGATCGGAATGTCACGGTCATACCCCAGAACCCCCGGCACCGGCGGAATCCGTCCGACCAGCGCGCTCAGGAAGTTGTTGCGCTTGCCCGCGGCACGCAGCTCGGCTTTAGCGTGGGGATACTGCGCCAGCGCCTCCGGCACGCTCCAGTCGGTGGGAACCGCCGGGCGATCGGGCAACAGGGTGCGTTCGAAGGTCGATTGCTCCAGCGCCGCGCGGTCAGCCCAACCCAGGCTAAGGAAGTCGCCGAGCGAGGTAATCTGCCCCGCCTTGGCCTCGAACTTCACCGAACCCATGCAATAGCAAACACCAAAGGTCTGCGTGCCGGGCAGGTAGAGGATCGGCCCGAGATAGGTATATTCGCCCGGCTCGACCTCGACGAGGTAGCTGTAGGTCTTTGTCTCGCCATCGGTCTTCTCGAAGACGAATTGCGGACCGAAAGGCACGATCATGCGCGTTTCGATCGGGGCGATGGCAAAGTTTTCCTCGGTCGGCTCGATCGGCTTTTCGGCTCCCTTGCGCCCGCTCTTCTGGATCACCTCCCAGCTTGCCAGCCGGCGAGGATATCGTTTGACTTCCTCTTCGAACTCCTCGCGCCACTTCGCCTCGAAATTGGCAATCTCCCCGGTGCTCGGGGTCTTGAGGAAGACTCCATTGGTGCGGTTGGCCGGGCTGCGCACGAAGATGTAAGCCTTCGCCGGATCGATTTTCTGCTTGCCCGAGACAAGGTTCTTGGCCTCGACCGCCTTGTATTCGGCGATGTCGGGCTTCGTCTTCTCGGCGGCGACAGGCGCGGCGACGAGCGCGAGTGCGCCCGCGATCAGGGTCACTATGCGCTTCATGGTTCAAGCACCTCGTATTGCGGTTTGGGGCCGGAGGCGACGCGCGCCTGCTTGAGCAGCGCGGCCTCGCGATCCTTGGCATTCTCGCGGTTCAGCCCTTCCTCGAAATGGAATTCCTGCCACAGATCCTTTTCCAGGCCGTAGCGGTCATAGCCCTTGTAGAACATGCAGTTGCGCAGGTTGATACGCTTGATCCGGCGCCGTTCGGCGCTACCGAAGATGGCATCGGCCATCAGCCCGCCAATCGCCCCGCCGATACCTCCGGCCAGCATGCCGTAATTCGCCGAGGCCGCCGCAATCGCCGCGTCATTGGCGCCCATGTAGAAATTGATCCCGCTGGCGAGCGAATCGCATTCTGTGATGTCGGCATAGGCGCGGCTGAAGTCCGTCCCTTCGCGGTGGAAGAAGAAATACTTGTCGAAATCCGCCGCGATCCTTTCATCGGGCGTGTAGGCAAGTTCGGGCATGGCAATCGCCTCGATCTCACCGGCGGAGAAGATCTTCATCTCCGGCTCGCTCTTGATCGCCTGCGCCTGTGCCACCGCGGCAAGCGGCAGCAGCGCAAGGCCCGTCCATCGGACCATTCGCATAGTGTAAGGTTCCCCCGTTGTGATCCCTGCCTGCGAATTCGCACAAGTCGGCAGATGCGACAAGCAGGCCGATTCTGGCGCGATCAAATATTGAGGTGGATAACCTAAAGCTTGCCGCGCAGCGCCTGATAGGCCGCTGCCGCAACGGTGTTGGCAAGGTTCAGTGAGCGGATGACATCGGATCGCATCGGAAGCTTGAACAGCCGCTCAGGGTGCTGGTCGATGATCGCCTGCGGGATGCCTTTGGTCTCCTGGCCGAACACCAGAAAGGCGTCTTCGGGATAGTCGGGCTCATAGAACGAGCGCGCGCCGTACTCCTCGAACAGGAACAGCTGGTCGGGACGCGGAGTGCGCGCCGTGAGGAAAGCCTCCCAGCTGGCATATTCGGTCAGCCGCACATGCGGCCAGTAATCGAGGCCCGAGCGTTTCACCCGCTTGTCGCTTATCTCGAACCCCAAGGGGTGGATCAGGATCAACTCCATATCCAGCGCCACACAGGTACGCCCCACCGCCCCGGTATTGCCGGGGATTTCGGGCTGGACGAGGACGATGGCGGTCATCGGGACGAGGCCCATGCGGGTCTTTGGCCTCAGCCCAGCTTGTCCTTCAGCAGCTGGTTGACCACGCCCGGATTGGCCTTGCCCGCCATCGCCTTCATCACCTGGCCGACAAAGAAACCGAACAGCTTGTCCTTGCCGCCGCGATAGTCCTCGACCTTGTCGGGATTGGCGGCGATGACGGCATCGATCGCGGCTTCGATCGCGCCGGTATCGGAGACCTGCTTCAGACCTTCGGCTTCGGCGATTTCGGCCGGATCGCGGCCGGTCTTCAGCACGATCTCGAAGATTTCCTTGGCCTGTCCGCCGCTGATCTCGCCCTTGTCCTGCATCGCGAGGATCGCCGCCTGCGCGGCTGCGGTGGCATTGGCGGGATCACCCTCGTCGCCCAGCGCCTTGACCACCCCCGGCGCGACCGAGAGCGACCAGTTGGCGACCTGCGTGGCGACCTCGGGTTCAACCTTGCCAATGGTGTTTGCGGTTTCGGCCAGCAGGGTTTCAAAGCGGGCGAAGGTTTCGACCTCGGCGGTCAGCTCACGCGCGTTGTAGGGCGTGAGGCCAAGCACCTCGACGTAACGCTTGCGCTTGGCATCGGGCAGCTCCGGCAGGCTGGCGCGGCATTCGGCTAGGAAATCCTCCTCCAGCACCAGCGGCAGCAGATCGGGATCGGGGAAGTAGCGATAGTCGTGCGCGTCTTCCTTGCTGCGCATGGTGCGCGTGGTGCCGGTGCCGGGGTCGAACAGGCGGGTTTCCTGCACCACCGTGCCGCCGGCTTCCAGCACATCGACCTGCCGCATCGCCTCATGCTCGATCGCCTGCATGACGAAGCGCACGGAGTTGACGTTCTTGGTCTCGGTGCGGGTGCCGAACGGCTCGCCGGGGCGGCGCACCGAGACGTTGACGTCGGCGCGCATCGAGCCTTCTTCCATATTGCCGTCGCAGCTTCCGACATAGCGCAGGATGCTGCGCAGCTTCCTCACATAGGCCCCGGCTTCCGCGGGCGAGCGCATGTCGGGCTTGGAGACGATCTCCATCAGCGCCACGCCCGAGCGGTTGAGGTCGACATAGGACATGGTCGGGTGCTGATCGTGCATCAGCTTGCCCGCGTCCTGTTCGACGTGGATGCGCTCGATGCCGATGACCTTGTCTTCGGGAATGCCCGCCTTCTCGTCCGCCTCGATCAGCAACGAGCCCTCACCCACCAGCGGGTGATAGAGCTGGCTGATCTGGTAGCCCTGCGGCAAGTCGGCGTAGAAGTAGTTCTTGCGGTCGAACCGCGACCACGCGTTGATCTGCGCCTCGATCGCCATGCCGGTGCGCACCGCCTGGCGGATGCATTCGCGGTTGGGCACGGGCAGCATACCCGGCATCGCGGCATCGACGAGGGAGACCTGGCTGTTCGGCTCGGCCCCGAACGCGGTCGCCGCACCACTGAACAGCTTGGAGTTCGAGGTCACCTGCGCGTGGACTTCAAGGCCGATCACGACCTCCCATTCGCCGGTAGCGCCCTGAATGCGGTAGTTGCTCATTTCACTTCCTCGTCCTCGATCACCTTGCCATCCGGCCCGAACCGCATCTCGCCGTGATCGACGTTCTTCCTGACCCAATTCGCGACCATGAAGGTCACCGGCACCGCAAGGGCAATGCCGATCCCGGCAAGCAGCAGCGGCGTATCGAGACTCACCACCACTTGTCCGGCATCGCGGTGAAACCCGCGCGTTCCTGGATCGCCAGCCCCGCATCGAGCACGCCCTGTTCGTCGAACGGGCGGCCCACGAGTTGCAACCCAAGCGGAAGGCCATCGGCGTTGACCGTCGCCGGAACGCTCATCGCGGGAAGGCCCGCGAGGCTGGCGGGGACCGCGAAGACGTCGTTCAGATACATCGTCAGCGGGTCTTCGTTCATCGAACCCAGCGGGAAGCTCGCCGTCGGCGTGGTCGGCGCGAGGATCACGTCGCACTGCTCGAAGGCACGCTCGAAATCGCGGGCCACCAGCGCGCGAACCTTCTGCGCCTGCGTGTAATAGGCATCATAGAAGCCCGCCGAGAGCACATAGGTGCCGATCAGGATGCGGCGCTTGACCTCGTCCCCGAACCCGGCGGCGCGGGTGGCGGCATACATATCCTGCAGGCCGACGCCATCGGGCAGATCGCGCATGCCATAACGCACCCCGTCATAGCGTGCGAGGTTGCTCGATGCCTCGGCGGGGGCGACGATGTAATAGGCGGGCAGCGCATATTTGGTGTGCGGCAGCGAGACGTCGACGATCTCCGCGCCCGCGTCCTTCAGCCACGCCTTGCCCTGCTCCCACGAATCGAGGATCGCTTGATCGGTGCCCGCCATCCGGTATTCGCGCGGGATGCCGACCTTTTTGCCGCGCAGGTCGCTGTTCAGCGCGGCTTCCCAGTCGGGAACGTCCATCTGCAGCGAAGTTGCATCCTTGGGATCGAAGCCGGCCATGGCGCCAAGCATGA
The DNA here is from genome assembly GCF_001677335.1 of Erythrobacter dokdonensis DSW-74. Taxonomy (GTDB): domain Bacteria; phylum Pseudomonadota; class Alphaproteobacteria; order Sphingomonadales; family Sphingomonadaceae; genus Erythrobacter; species Erythrobacter dokdonensis. The sequence continues at coordinate 192,097 of NZ_LZYB01000006.1, read as the reverse complement.
TCGCGCAATCTTCCACCGAGCGCGCCATCGGCCCGGCCTGATCGAGCGACGAGGCGAAAGCGACGATGCCCCAGCGCGAACAGCGGCCATAGGTCGGCTTGATCCCGCAGATGCCGGTAAAGGCCGCGGGCTGGCGGATCGAGCCGCCGGTGTCGGTGCCGGTCGCGGCAGGCGCAATTCGCGCAGCCACAGCCGCCGAGGAACCGCCCGAGGACCCGCCGGGCGACATGGCCGCGTTGGAACCGGCCTTCTTCCACGGCGAGGTGACATTGCCAAAATAACTCGTCTCGTTCGACGAACCCATCGCGAACTGGTCGAGGTTGAGCTTGCCCAGCATCCCTGCGCCCGCGTCCCACAGCTTCTGCGAGACGGTGGATTCATAACGAGGCTCGAAGCCTTCGAGAATGTGGCTCGCAGCGGTGGTCTGCACGCCATGGGTAGCAAACAGGTCCTTCATGCCGATCGGCACGCCTGCCATGCGGCCCAGTTCCTCGCCAGCAGCACGCGCCGCGTCCACCTTGTCGGCGGCGGCAAGCGCGTGATCCGGGGTGGTGACGATGAAGGCGTTGAGCGCGGCGGCTTCGGCCACTGCGGTATTGAAAGCTTCCGCCACTTCGCGGGCGGTGAAGCTGCCACCACGAACGCCGTCGCGGATGTCCTTGACACCAAGAGAGGTCAGGTCGGTCATGCTATTCGATCACTTTCGGAACGCCGAAGAAACCATGCTCGGCAGCAGGCGCGTTGGCGAGCACATCGGCCTGCTTGCCGCCGCCGGTTAGCGGATCGGCATCGACCACGTCATCGCGCAGACGAAGGGTGTTGGGGATCACCGCCGCCATCGGCTCGATCCCGGTCACGTCGACCTCGCCCAGCTGTTCGACCCACTGGAGGATGCCGTTCAATTCGGGGACCATCCGTTCCAGCGCATCATCGTCCATGCGGATGCGCGCCAGCGACGCGATCTTGGCGACGGTTGCCTTGTCGACCGACATGCGCGCCTCCTTACTGACCCGGCACCGGCGGCGCACCCACCGGACCACCCGGACCGCCCTGCCCCATCTGACCCTGCATCGCTTGTTGCAGGATCGAGAGATTGCGCTCGAAGGTCTGCTGGCTCATCACATCGATCACCTCGATCTCGAATTCGAGATCGGCATTGGGCGGGATCGGCGCGCCCGGCGGCGGCTCGGAACCATAGGCCATGTCGGCGGGGATGAAGAGCGTGTATTTTCCGCCTTTCTGCATCTGCTTCAGCCCCTCGAAGAAGCCCGGGATGGTCGCGCCTTCCTCGATCGGGAAGGGTGTGCCTTCGGGGAAGATGCCTTCGACGGGCAGCGGGATGTCGCGCGATTCGTCAAACACCGTGCCGTCGGCAGCCAGCTTGCCCTTGTACTTGATGAACAGGACGTCGCCGGTCTGCGGCGTCGGGCCGGTACCTGCAGTGATGGTATCGACGTCGAGCCCGCGCGGCACCGCCGACCAGGCGAGCCCCGCACCCACGGCGATGGCAAGGATGACGCCGATCCATAGCTTGGTCAGCGAGCCCTTGGCGACGGGCTGGATCGGAACGCGGGTGATCTCGGTCATGGTGTGGTCCTGAGTGACGGCGCGACCTGCGCCGTGATTGCACGGCAAAAGGGCGCGGGGATGAGCCGCGCCCTGATGGCTTATCGCAAAGAGGTATTCAAGCGGCTTCCGCTAGGAAAACAGCGCTTGAGAACGGGATTACTTGACCCCGTCGCGCTCCATCCGCTTGCGCTCGAGCTTGCGGGCGCGGCGCACGGCGGCAGCCTTTTCACGGGCGCGCTTTTCCGAGGGCTTCTCGTAGTGGCGACGCAGCTTCATCTCGCGATAAACGCCTTCGCGCTGCAGCTTCTTCTTGAGCGCGCGCAGGGCTTGATCGACATTGTTATCGCGAACGATGATTTGCATAAGTGACGACTACCTCATTTCCTCAAACGCCCATAGCCCGCCTCGATTCTCGCGGGGATGCGCGGTGTATTGCCAATGGAACGCGGGCGAATCCCAAGCAGGAGCCGCCCTTCAAACCGCGCCCCGATAGTCCAACAGCGCCCGAAAGGCAAGCCGCGAGCGCGCGAGGTATGTCGGGCGGGGTGCGACCCACGCTAGGCAGAGCGCCCTGCCCTCGCTATGGGCGGGGCCATGAACTCTGAACTCTCCCCTCTATCCGCAAGCCTCAACGTCGCCCTCGGCGGCGCGATTGGCGCGGTGCTGCGCTATCAGGTCGGGCTTGGCGTCGCGCGGCTGGCGGGTGCGGGCAACAGCTTTCCATGGGGAACGCTGGCGGTGAACATCGCCGGCAGCCTGGCAATGGGCGTGCTGCTGGGCTGGCTGGCGCGCGGCGGTATCGCGGCCCAGACTGCCGAGACCATGCGGTTGCTGATCGGCGTCGGCGTGCTCGGCGGCTTTACCACCTTCAGCGCCTTCAGCGCCGAAATGGTGACGATGCTTCACCGTGGTGAAGCGGGCTTCGCGCTGGGCTATGCCGCAGCCTCGCTGGTCGCAGGCATGGCGGCGATGATCATCGGCCTCGTGGCCGCGCAGAGCGTCCAATGACCCGGACCGATACCGACAACGTGCGCCAGTTCACCGTTGGCGAGGATGATGACGGAATCCGGCTCGACCGCTGGTTCAAGCGCAACCTCCCGCAGGTCGGCTTTGCGACCGTCTCGCGCTGGGCGCGAACCGGGCAGATCCGGGTCGACGGAAAGCGCGCCAAGCCGGAAGATCGGCTGGCGGCCGGGCAGGTGCTGCGGGTTCCGCCCGGCGGCGAGGATGCGCAGCGCAAGCCCTCTGCCCCCCGCGCCCGCCCGCTCAGCCCCGAACAGATCGCCGAGGCGCGCGAGATGGTGATCCGCGAGACGCCCACCGCGATCGTGCTGAACAAGCCCCCCGGCCTTGCCACGCAGGGCGGCAGCAAGACCACCAAGCATGTCGACGGGCTGCTCGATGCCTTTGTCGAAAGCGATGCCCCGCGCCCGCGCCTCGTCCACCGGCTCGACAAGGATACTTCGGGCGTCTTGCTGATCGCCCGCACGCCGGGGGCTGCTGCGAGTTTCTCCAAGCGCTTCGCCAGCCGCTCTGCGCGCAAGGTCTACTGGGCGCTGGTCGTCGGCGTGCCGCAGCTGGCCGAAGGCGTGATCGACGCGCCCCTCGCCAAGCAGCCTGGCACCGGCGGCGAGAAGATGCATATCGACGAGGAAAACGGCGCGGCGGCCAAGACCCGCTATCGCGTCGTCGACCGTGCGGGCCAGCGCGCGGCGTGGGTGGAGCTCGAACCGCTGACCGGCCGCACCCACCAGCTGCGCGTCCACATGGCGGCAATCGGCCACCCGATCGTGGGCGATGGCAAGTATGGGGGGCAGGATGCCTTCCTTACCGGCGCGGTCAGCCGCAAGATGCACCTGCATGCGCGCCGCCTCATCATCACCGAGCCCAAGGCGGGAGAGGGGGCCAAGAACAAGGAGGGGGGCGGCAAGCTAGACGTCACCGCCGAACTGCCGCAGCATTTCGCCATGAGCATGGAGGTGCTGGGCTTTGATCCGGCCCTGTCGGATGCTTCGCCCCTGCGCGAGGAAACGCCCGAAAAGACGCCCGAGGAGAAAAAGCAGGCCGCCCGCCGCCACTTCAAGCAGACGCGCAAGGAAACCCGCGCGCCCCGCCGCGCCCGCAGCACGGTGGCGGCGAAGAAGGGCAAGGCCAGGCCCGGCCTGAAATCCAAGCCCAAGCCCAAGCCCAAACCGGGGATCAAGCCGAAAGGCCCCCGCAAGTGAGCCGCACCCGTCTTGCCGTGTTCGACTGCGACGGGACGCTGGTCGATGGACAGGCCGATGTCTGCTGGGCGATGGAACGCGCCTTTTCGCGCGCGGGGCTGGCCGCGCCGGACCCGTCGCTCGTGCGGCGCATGGTCGGTCTCAGCCTGCCGGTCGCGGTGCGCGAGCTAGCGCCGGATCTCGGAGAGGAACAGACCCGCGCGGTCACCGAATTCTACAAGTCGAGCTTCCGCGCCCGGAGGGAAGAAGGCCTGCTCGACGAGCCGCTGTATGATGGCATCGCCGACCTGCTGGCGGGCCTGCGCGATGCAGGCTGGAGCCTTGCGGTCGCCACCGGCAAGTCCGACCGCGGGCTCGCCGCCTGTCTCGCGACGCACGGCATCGCCGACCTGTTCGTATCGCTCCAGACCGCCGATCGCCACCCCAGCAAGCCGCATCCCGCGATGCTGGAGGCCGCGCTGTTCGAGGCAGGCGCCGAACGCCAGGAGGCAGTGATGATTGGCGACACCAGCTTCGACATGCTGATGGCTCGTAGCGCTGGAGTACGCGCAGTGGGGGTCGCATGGGGCTATCATGCACCCGCCGAACTCATGGCGAGCGGGGCGCTTTCGGTGGCCGAAAGCGTCGCCGCGCTCGAAACGGCCCTGTCCGAGGCGCTACCATGAGCCGCGGACAGGACGACGCGCAGACCCGCAATCGCTACCTTGTGCTGAACGCGGTGCGCGTCGGCGGGCTGGCGATGCTGATACTGGGCCTCGCCATCGCGCGCGGGGTGATCGACGCGCCCTATTGGCTCGGCGTGAGCCTTGCCGTGGTGGGCCTGCTCGACTTTTTCTTCGGCCCGCGCCTGCTTGCACGCGGATGGTCATCGCAAGGCAACACGCGCCGATGATCCGCCGGTTCTACAACGAGGTGACGCTCGCGGAAAACGCGGGCGGGTTTCAGGTGATGCTGGACGCGCGCGCAGTGAAGACCGTGGGCGGTAGGCCGCAGATCGCGCCGACGCGGGCGCTAGGCGAGGCGCTGGCGGCGGAATGGCGGCGGCAGGGCGAGAAAATCGATCCCCAAAGCCTGCCGCTGCGCGACATGGCCGATTACGCGATTGACATCGTTGCATCCGGGCCGGCTGCCGTGGCCGAGGGCCTCATTGCCTATGCCGAAACCGATACGCTGTGTTACCGCGCCGACCCTGACGAACCACTTCACGCACGCCAGCAGGAGATGTGGGAGCCCCTGCTCGCCAGTTTCGAAGCGGCCCATGGTATCAGCCTTACACGGGTGAGCGGCGTGCTCCACCGGCCGCAGCCACCGGCAAGCCTTGCCGCCCTCAAGGCGCGGCTCGCCGCGCTCCAACCCTTCGCGCTGGCAGGCGTCGAGGCGATGGCCAAGCTCGCCGCCTCGCTGGTTATCGCGCTGGCTGCGCTTGATGCCGAGGGCGAGGATGCCCCGCTGGCGTTGTGGCAGGCGGCCTGTCTCGAAGAGGAATGGCAGGCAGAGCTGTGGGGCCGCGACGCAGAGGCCGAGGAACGCCGGGCGCGGCGCGAGGCCGATTTCCTGCGCGCCTGCGGCTTTGCGCGGCTGGCTCGGGTTTAGCTCCCCACTGCCCAGTCGGCGGCCTGGCCCGCGACCTCGTTGGCGGCCCGGTTCAGTGCCGCACCCACCGCGCGAGCCTGCGCGGGAACCCCGCTTTCACGCGCTTCGAAACGTCGGGTAATGGCATTGCCCTGCGCATCGACGCGGATCGCGTCATAGCGCACGACCACCGAAGAGGTGGGCGCGTCGTAGCCCATGTCGATCAGCGTGCCGCGCAAGGTGGTGGTGGCAAGCGCCACGGTCTCGTCCCCGTCCAGCACCAGCGCCGCACCGCCGCTGCGCGCCCGCAGTGTCTCGCCCAGCAAATGCCGGAACAGGCGCGCGGGCTTTTCCACCCAGAAGGCTTCCTGCAGATAGGCCAGCTCGGTGTCGGACACCTGCACCGGCACGCGCAACACGTCGAGCTTGGCCGGCGTGTCGAGCGCAAGCACGGCGATCACCTTGCGATCGTCCGATGCCGTCGCACCGCTTCCGGCAGGCGCGCGGGTGCTCGGGCTAAGGGTCAGCAGGCTCTCGGGCGGGGGCCCGCCAAGGCTGATGCAGCCCGCCAGCCCGAGCGCCAGCAGCGCCGGAGCGGCAAGGCGCAGAGCCACCTTCGTCATGCCTGTTTTCGTCACGGCCATTTCCTTCACGGCTTGTAGTCCGGCAGCGCCTTGCCGCCCACCAGCGCGCCCGCGCCTTCGCTTTCGAGCTTTTCGGTGATCGAACGCAGCGCGCGGCTGGTGGCGCGCAGGTCCTGCAAGGTCGCCTCGGCATTGGGCAGCGTGCTTTCGCGCAATTGCCTTGCTGCGGGGCGGGTATCCTCCAGCGTAGCGGCAAGCGAGGTGGCGGCCGCATTGGCCGATCGCAGCGTGGCGCGCAGTTCGGCGGCCAGCGGCTTGCCCTCGTCATTGACCAGCTTTTCGGTGGTGAGCGTCAGCTGCTCGATCGAATCGAGTGTCTGGTTGAATTCCTGGAGCGTGGTCTGGAATTCCTCGAGATTGGCGACCAGCGCCGGGGTCGCGTCCGCCAGACCGCTCGACAGGCGGTTGGTGTTCCTCAGGATCCCGGCAATCTCCTGCTGGTTTTCCGGCCCGAGGATGGTGTTCAGTTGCTCAGTAAGCGTTGCCAGTCGTTCGAGCAGCAGCGGCGCATTGGCGACGATCTCTCCAAAGCCCCCGCGCCCGGGCGGGATCACCGGCCGGCCTTCGGGGCAGGCGGTGGTCTTGCAGGTAATTTCGGGCGCCCCCTTGCGCGCGCCGTCGAGCAGGATGGTCGAAACCCCGGTGAAGCTTGCCTCGATGGTCGCACGCGTGCCGACGAGGATCGGCACGTCGTCCTTGACCTTGATGCGCACCCGCACGAATTCGGGATTGCCCTTGGCCAGCGCGATTTCGGTCACCTGCCCCACCGGCACCCCGGCAAAGGAGACCTGGCTGCCATTGGCAAGGCCGGATACCGATTGCCCGTAGAAGATGTCGTATTCGTCCTGCTGGCCCTGGCCGAGGCGGGCGATCCAGATGATGAATGCCGCCAGCGCCGCCAGCAGCACCAGTGTAACCGCACCGACCCAGAGATGGTTCGCTCTTGTTTCCATGTGCGTTCCCTATGCAGCCCGGCGGGCGTGAATGTCCAACATTCTCTCGCCCTAGCCTTTCGCCCGCGCATGCGAATCGCGCGCCGCCCGCCCGCGCGGGCCGTTGAAATACTCCTCGATCCACGGATGGCCCGTCGCGATCAGTTCGGGGATGGTACCTACCGCAATGATCCGCTTCTCGGCGATCACCGCCACCCTGTCGCAGATCTCGTAAAGCGTATCGAGGTCGTGGGTTATGAGGAACACGGTAAGGCCCAGCGTTTCCTTGAGTTCGCGGGTGAGCCGGTCGAACGCGGCAGCGCCGATCGGATCGAGCCCGGCGGTCGGTTCATCAAGGAACAGCAATTCCGGATCGAGCGCCAGCGCGCGGGCCAGACCGGCGCGCTTCTTCATGCCGCCCGACAGTTCGGACGGATATTTCGTCACCGCGCTTTCGGGCAGGCCGGAAAGCATCACCTTGTAGCGAGCGATCTCCTGTCGCAGTTCGGGGCTGAGATCAGGGTAGTATTTGCGCAAGGCCACTTCGACATTCTCGCCCACGGTGAGCGTCGAGAACAGCGCTCCGCCCTGGAACAGCACGCCCCAGCGGCGGCGCACGCCGATACCGCGATCAAGGTCGACCCCGGTGATGGTATGCCCCAGCACGTCGATCCGCCCCTCGCTGGCGCGTTGCAGGCCGATGATGGCGCGCATCAGCACCGATTTGCCGCTGCCCGATCCCCCCACCACGCCAAGGATTTCTCCGCGCCGCACGGTCAGGTCGAGATTCTCGTGAACGACAAAATCGCCGAACCGGATCCCAAGCCCCTCGACCACGATCGGGGGTGCATCATCGGGAGAAGAGACAGAACCGCTCATCGCCTACCCCCAGCCCACTTCGGTGAAGAACACCGCGAAGAAGGCATCCAGCACGATCACTGCGAAGATTGCCGAGACCACGGCCATCGTCGTGCGGCGGCCGACTTCCTCGGAATTCCCGCGCACCTGGAGCCCGTGGTAGCATCCGGCCAGCGCGACGATCAGGCCGAACACCGGTGCCTTGATGAGGCCTACCCACAGATCATGCGTGGGCACCACTTCCTGGATGCGGGCAAGGAAGGTCCAGAACGGGATGCCCAGCGCAAGCTCGCCGACCACCGCACCGCCGACAATCGCCACAACCGAGGCATAGAAGCCCAGCAGGATCATCATGAAGGTCGCGGCCATGATCCGCGGGATAACCAGCACCTCGACCGGCGAGATGCCGATGGTGCGCATCGCGTCGATCTCCTCGGTCAGCTTCATCGTGCCCAGTTGCGCGGCAAAGGCGCTGCCCGAACGGCCGGCAACCATGATTGCCGTCATCAGCACGCCCAGTTCGCGCAGCGTTATGCGTCCGACCAGATTGACCGTCAGCGCCTCGGCCCCGAACTGCTCAAGCTGCACCGCGCCCTGCTGGGCGATGACGATGCCGATCAGGAAGCTCATCAGCCCGATGATCGGCAAGGCGGTGACGCCGACCAGCTCCATCTGGTGCACCAGCGCCTTGACCGGGAAGCGGGCGGGATTGCGCGCAAGGCTCGCCGCGCCAATCAGGATCTGCCCGAAAAAGCCAACCACGCCGTACAATCCAGCGCGGGCTGCATAGACCTTCTCGCCCAGCTTCACGGGCACGCGCTCCCATGCCGGAAGACGCGGTGGGTGAATTTCGCTGCCGGGTTCGATCCCGCGGACCGCGCCAAGCAGGCGCTGTGCCGCCTCGCTGGCTGCGGTAATCTCGGCCTCGTGCGCACGGGCGAATTGCAGCACCACCCATGCGCCGACGGTGTCGATATCCTCGACCCCTGAGAGGTCGATCGACGCGATCGGACCGGGCATGGTGTGCAGCGCGCGTTCGAGAGGAGCAATCGCGGCAAGCGTAAGCGTGCCGGACAGCATCAGCCTGGGGCCGCCCGCGCCGTCCTCTACCAGCGAATATTGCGCGGATTTCTCCATCGGGTGTCAGCTATGGGGAGATTTTGTGCCACGGGCAAGGCTCTCGGGCCATGCGGCGTGCGCTTGCATGATTGCATCGCAGCATCGCTGCTGGCATGGCGCGGCCCATCATGCCAAACCCGACCGACACGACCTTGCCCACCACCTTCGACCCCGCCGATATCGAGGCGCGCTGGTATGCCCATTGGGAGACGAACGGCCTGTTCCGGCCCGAGCGCCCCGAGGCGGAAGCCTTCACCATCGTCAACCCGCCGCCCAACGTCACGGGCAGCCTGCATATCGGCCACGCGCTCGACAACACCTTGCAGGACGTGGTGATCCGCTATGAGCGCCTGCGGGGCAAGGACGCCTTGTGGGTTGTCGGAACCGACCATGCGGGCATCGCCACCCAGATGGTGGTCGAACGCCAACTTGAAGAGCGGCAGGACAAGCGCACCAATTATACGCGCGAGGATTTCATCGCGAAGGTTTGGGAGTGGAAAGAGGAAAGCGGCGGCACCATCACCCGCCAGCTGCGCCGTCTGGGCTGCTCGATGGACTGGAGCCGCGAGCAGTTCACCATGGACCCGCACTTCACGGCTGCGGTGATCAAGACCTTCGTTGACCTTTACAACGACGGTCTGATCTACCGCGACAAGCGGCTGGTGAACTGGGACCCCAAGCTCAAGACCGCGATTTCCGATCTGGAAGTCGAGAGCCGCGAAGTGAAGGGCCACATGTGGCACTTCAAATACCCGCTCGCGAATGGCGCGACCTACACATATGTCGAGCGCGACGCGGAAGGGAACGTCGTGCTCGAAGAGGAGCGCGATTACATTTCCATCGCCACCACCCGTCCCGAAACCATGCTGGGTGACGGCGCGGTGGCGGTGCATCCCTCGGATGCGCGCTATGCGCCGATCGTGGGGATGATGTGCGAAATCCCGGTCGGACCGAAGGAACACCGCCGCCTGATCCCGATCATCACCGATGATTACCCGGATCCAGACTTCGGCTCGGGCGCGGTCAAGATCACCGGCGCGCATGACGAGAACGATTACGGCGTTGCCACCCGCAACGGCATCCCGATGTACCGGCTGATGGACGAGGTCGCGGCGATGCGCAGCGACGGCGCGCCCTATGCCGAATGCGCCGCCCGCGCCCGCGAGATCGCCGCCGGGGCGGAATTCTCGGCCAAGGAAGTCGATACGCTCAACCTCGTGCCCGACGAATATCGCGGGCTTGATCGCTACGAAGCGAGAAAGCGCGTCGTCGCCGACATCGATGCCGAAGGCCTGATGATCAAGGTGGAAGACAAGGTCATCATGCAGCCCTTCGGCGACCGCGGCGGCGTGGTGATCGAGCCGATGCTGACCGACCAGTGGTATGTGAACGCGGCGGAACTGGCGAAGAAGCCGATCGCGGCGGTGCAGACCGGCGAGATCCAGATCGTCCCCAAGAGCTGGGAGAAGACCTTCTTCAACTGGATGAACGACATCCAGCCGTGGTGCGTCAGCCGCCAGCTGTGGTGGGGCCACCGCATTCCGGCGTGGTTCGATGCCGAGGGCAATATCTACGTCGCCGAAAATGCCGAACAAGCGCAGAAGCAGGCTGGCGAAGGCGTGGCCCTTCGCCAAGACGAGGATGTGCTCGACACGTGGTTCTCCAGCGCGCTGTGGCCCTTCGCCACGCTCGGCTGGCCCGAAGGCGACGCGCCGCTGCTCGCGAAGCACTTCCCCAACTCGCTCCTCATCTCCGGCTTCGACATCCTGTTCTTCTGGGATGCGCGGATGATGATGATGGGCTTCTACAATATGGGGCAAAAGCCCTGGGACAGGCTCTACCTCCACGGTCTCGTGCGCGCGGCCGACGGGGCGAAGATGTCGAAGTCCAAGGGCAATGTGGTCGATCCGCTCGGCCTCATCGACCAGTACGGCGCGGATGCCTTGCGCTTCTTCATGGCGGCGATGGAAAGCCAGGGCCGCGACATCAAGATGGATGAAAAGCGGGTCGAGGGATACCGCAACTTCGCCACCAAGCTGTGGAACGCGGCGCGCTTCTGCCAGTCGAACGGCATCGGGGCGTCCGACACGATCAAGGCTCCGCTAGCGCGCCTTGCCGCCAACCAGTGGATCATCGGCGAGGTGCAGCAATGCGTCACCGCGATCGAGAACGCGATGGCCGACCTGCGCTTCGACGCGGCGGCCAATGCGATCTACCAGTTCACATGGAGCAAGTTCTGCGACTGGTATCTGGAACTGATCAAGCCGGTCTTCGCAGGCGACGCCGACAGCCCGCCCGCCATCGAGACCCGCGCCGTCGCCGGATGGGCGCTCGACCAGATCCTCGTCATGCTCCACCCCTTCATGCCCTTCATCACCGAGGAGCTGTGGCACAAGCTGGGCGAGCGTCCGTATGAGTTGATCGTGGCGCAGTGGCCGAAGCCGGAGGCGGAAGTCAGCAAGGAAGCGACCGACGCGATCGACTGGGTGATTGACCTTACCACCAGCACCCGCAGCGCGAAGAACGAACTCGGCATCGCACCGGGGGCGAAGCTGGCGGCATGGTTGGCGGCACCTTCGAACGTGGCGGCGCGCACCATTGAGCGCTCCAGCGCCGCGATCGAACGCCTTGCGCGCCTGACCCCGGTGACCATCGGCGATCCGCCCGCTGGCCCGGCGATGCAGGTGACCGCAGGCGAGGACGTGTTCGTGATCCCGCTCGAAGGGATCGTCGACATCGCGGCCGAAAAGGCGCGGCTCGAAAAGGCGCTGGCAGCCTCCCAGAAGGAGGCCAAGAGCCTGGAAGGCCGCCTGTCGAACCCCGCCTTCGCCGAAAAGGCCAAGCCGGAAGCGGTGGAGAAGGCGCGTGCCGATCTCGCCCACCACTCCGGCGAGGTCGAACGGCTGACCGCCGCGCTGGCACGGCTGGGGTAGTCCCCCGTCCCCGCGCGGGCCGAAGCCAGCAGGGAAGGTTTTCCCAATCGCCCCTGTCTCCTGCCGGTCTGCCCGCCCCGAAAAACCGTCCCGCCTTGCCGGTGAGCTTGCTATGGAGCTTGGCATGACGACGCGCCCCCCACCTCGCATCCTCGCCATCGCCGGCTCCGATTCCTCGGGCGGTGCGGGCATTCAGGCCGACCTCAAGACCATCGCCATGCTCGGCGGATACGGCATGACCGCGATCACCGCGGTAACAGCGCAGAATACGGTGGGGGTGCAGGCCATCGCGCCGATGGCGGGCGACATGGTGGCAGAACAGATTGCCTCCTGTATCACCGACATCGGGGTTGATGCGGTCAAGATCGGGATGCTGCATGATGCCGACATCATCGCCCATGTCGCCCGCGCGCTGGAGGGTGTGACCGCGCCCGTGGTGGTCGATCCGGTGATGATCGCGACCAGCGGCGCGGCGCTGATCGATCCCGAGGCCATCGCCGCCTTGCGCGAGAGCCTGTTCCCGCGCGCCGCACTGATAACGCCGAACCTGCCCGAACTCGGCCACTTGCTGGGCCGCAAGCTTTCCACGAGTGCCGAGATGGTCGAGGCGGCCGAGGAGCTGTCGCACCTGACCGGCGCGGCAGTGCTGGCCAAGGGCGGGCACACCTCGGACGCGCGGATCATCGACGTGCTCTACATCCCCGGCTCGGCCGCGGGAGAGGGGCGCGCGGTGCAGTTCGACCACCGCCGGATCGACACGCCCCACACTCACGGCACGGGTTGCACCCTGTCATCCGCCATCGCGACGCTGCTGGGCCACGGCCAGCCTTTGGAGCACGCGGTCAGGCTGGGTCGCAACTTCGTGATCCGGGCGATCGAGGCCGCTCCGGGCTTCGGCGCGGGCAATGGCCCGCTGGGACATCACGCGGTCCGGCGGCTGGATTAGGCGCGCGCCAGCCAATCTTCCTGCGACAGCGCGAAATAGACCGAATCGCACCATTCGCCGCCAATCAACATGGTCCGTTCGGCGCGATGGGTTTCGGCAAAGCCGAGCTTCCCGAGAAGCCGGATCGAGGCGGTGTTGCGCGGATCGACATCGGCAATGATCCGCTCCTGTCCATGCAGTGTAAAGGCCCGCGCGATGACAGGCACCAGCGCCTCGGCCACCAACCCCTGCCCCCACAGCGCCGGGTCGATGATGTAGCCGATGTCGGGAAAGCGGAAGAACCCGACCTTGCCGACCGCGCGCCCCTGATATTCGATGATGAAATCATCGCCCTCTTCGGGCGCGGTCGCAGCCATCGCTGCCAGCCAATCGCGGGTCTCGGCCTCGGTCTCGTGCGGCGGCGTGGCCCAGTAGGCCATGGCCTGCGGATCGCACAGCAGGCGGTGCATCGCGGCGAAGTCCGCTTCGGGCCGCACCCGGCGAAGCACCAGCCGCCCGGTTCGGATGATCGGGCTGTCAGTCGCGGGCGAGCTCATAGAAATCCGCGATGCAATCCCAGGCTTCCTCGGCGGTTTCGCACCACTGGAACAGGTCGAGATCGGCCTTGGAAATCGTGCCTTCCTCGGCCAGTGCCTCGAAATCGATCACGCGGGTCCAGAAATCCTTGCCGAACAGGATGATCGGGATCGGCTTCATCTTGCCGGTCTGGATCAGGGTGAGCAGCTCGAAGAATTCATCGAAGGTGCCGAAACCGCCCGGGAACACCGCCACCGCCCGCGCGCGCAACAGGAAGTGCATCTTGCGCAGCGCGAAGTAATGGAACTGGAAGCTGAGGTAGGGTGTCACGTAGGGGTTCGGCGCCTGTTCGTGGGGCAGCACGATGTTGAGGCCGATCGATTCGGACCCTGCGTCCGAGGCGCCGCGGTTGCCAGCTTCCATGATCGACGGGCCGCCGCCGGTGGTGACGACGAACTGGCGCTTGCCATCCTCGATGATCGCCTTCTCGCTCACCATGCGGGCAAGCTTGTAGGCCTCGTCGTAATATTTCGCCTTCTCGGCGAGACGCTGGGCGACCTTTTTCTCGTAGTCGGAGCCGTTCTGCGCCGCCTCGATCCGTGCCTCGGCCTGAGCAGGCGAAGGGATGCGGGCCGAACCATACATCACCAGCGTCGAGCCGACCCGCGCCTCGTCGAGCAGCATTTCGGGCTTCAGCAGTTCCAGCTGGAAGCGGATCGGCCGCAATTCGTCGCGCAGCAGGAATTCGGTGTCGCGGAAGGCCAGCTTGTAGGCCGGATGCGCGGTCTGCGGGGTGCGCTCGGGCACGCCCTCGGCAAAGCGGGTTTCCTCGCCAGCGCGGTAGAACTTGCGGTTCGTCAGGTCTTTTTCGGTCATTCCAGACCCCTAGTAGGGGTGCCGTTGACCCGCAATAGTGATGCTTTGGCAATGTTTCACATGGAACATTGCGGACAGGTTTCAGGCGATGTGGCTGGATGCCCCGCGAGGATTCGAACCTCGATTGACGGAGTCAGAGTCCGTAGTCTTGCCATTAGACGACGGGGCATTGGCCGGGGCGCCGGGATTCGGCGGCCTCAAGCGAGGGCGCTCACTAGTTTCGCAGGCGCGCGAGGTCAAGGCCATGCTGCGTGCGCCCTTCCCGCCCGCTTGCCCTGCGACAGCGGTTGCGTTAGCTTGCCCGCAGGTGCCGCGCGCAAGCTCTGCGCGTATGGTGATTTGAAAGTACCAGAGACATGGCGGACACTCTGCCGCCGGACAGGAATGCCAGGGCTGGCAAGAAACGGGGCGCAAGGTCCGGCAAGGTAGCCGATTTTCGCTACAAACATGCCCCTCAGCCCGACAAACGCAATCACGGCTTCGACAGCCGGGGCAGTGGCGCAGGCGCCGTCTCCCGTCCGCGCGCCGCGCATGATCTCGACGCGATCGGAACGCTGCGTCCGGGCCATTCCGGCGAGGCCTATGCCGCCCTTGACCTTGGCACCAATAATTGCCGGTTGCTGATCGCGCGTCCTTCTGGCCGCGACTTTACCGTGATCGACGCCTTCAGCCGCGTCGTGAAGCTTGGCGAGGGGCTGGCGACAAGCGGGCGCCTTTCGGACAAGGCGATGGAACGCACGCTCGCCGCCTTGGCAATCTGCGCCGACAAGCTCCAGCGCCGCAATGTCCGCCTCGCCCGCTCGGTCGCGACAGAAGCCTGCCGCAGAGCCGAAAACGGCCCCGATTTCATCGAACGTGTGCGGCGCGAGACCGGCATCGCGCTCGACATCATCAGCGCCGAGGAAGAAGCGCGCCTTGCGGTGCTGGGCTGCCACATCCTGCTCGAGGCGGGCGAAGGGCCGGCGATGATCTTCGACATCGGCGGCGGATCGACCGAACTGGTGCTGGTCGAGGCGGGCGGGCCCGAGGCAAGCCGCGTACCGCGCATTCTCGACTGGCAGAGCGTGCCGTGGGGTGTCGTATCGCTTACCGACACGGTCGGCCGCAGCGAGGAAGGCGAAGCGGCGCGCGCGGCGCGCTATGCCGAGATGCGGCGACTGGTTTCCGAAAGCTTCGCCCCCTTCGCGATGCGAGTCGCCCATGCAGCGCGCCATTCTGATATTCGCCTGCTCGGTACCAGTGGCACGGTCACGACGCTTGCCAGCCTCTATCTCGAACTGCCCAGCTATGATCGCAAGGCGGTAGACGGGCTGATCGTTCCCGCCACCGAAATGCGTGACATCAGCGCGCGGCTGTCGGTGATGACCCCTTACGAGCGAAGCACACTGCCCTGCATCGGGCAGGACCGCGCCGATCTGGTGGTCGCCGGATGCGCGATCCTCGAATCGATACTCGACCTGTGGCCCGCGCGGCGGCTGGGTGTGGCCGACCGCGGCATCCGCGAGGGCATCCTCAGAAGCCTGATGGCGGCCGAGCGGCGCTCCGCACATTCCCTGCGCGCGCTCCAGCAACAACGCTCCGGTCAGGCTGGCTCGTGAGCCGCGGCGCCAAGACCCCCGGCAAGCGGGTCAAGACCGCGCGCGGGCGCACCGCGTCTCAAGTGCGCTGGCTCGAACGCCAGCTCAACGACCCCTATGTCAAGCAGGCCAGAGCCGATGGCTATCGTAGCCGCGCGGCCTACAAGCTGATCGAGCTCGACGAGAAGTTCGGCCTCCTGAAAGGCGCCGAACGGGTGGTGGATCTCGGCATCGCGCCAGGTGGCTGGACGCAGGTGGTGCGCCAGAAGGCGCCCAAGGCCGAGGTGGTGGGAATCGACCTGCTTGCCGTCGATCCGATCGAGGGCGTTACCATCTTCCAGATGGACTTCATGGCCGACGAGGCTCCCTCGATGCTGGCCGAAGCACTGGGCGGAACGCCCGATCTGGTGCTCTCGGACATGGCCGCCAACACCGTCGGACACAAACAGACCGACCACCTGCGCACCATGGGTCTGGTCGAGGCGGCGGCGTGGTTCGCGGTGGATAATCTTGCACCTGGCGGCGCTTTTGTTGCCAAGGTGCTTGCGGGCGGCACCGATACCGAGCTGCTCAACCTGCTCAAGCAGCACTTCGCCAGCGTGAAGCACGCCAAGCCTCCGGCGAGCCGCAAGGGTTCGTCCGAATGGTATGTGGTGGCGCAGAAATTCAAAGGGCGGGGATAACCCGTCCTTCGCTTGATCGGCAATGTCGGGGTAGCACCCGGGCGACAAGATTACTCGGTCGCGGCAACCGGATCGGTGCCGGCCTCGGCTTCCGCCACGGCCTCGGCTTCTTCTGCAAGCGCAGCGTCGGCGGGAGCCTCCTCGGCAGCGGCCGGCGTGAAGGCCGGGAGCGGCAGGTTCGAGCCCTGTGCGTTGAGATAGGCGGCAATCGCGGCGCGATCCTCGACCTTGGACAAGCCGGCAAATCCCATCTTGGTGCCAGGCACATAGGCCTTGGGGTTCTTGAGCCAGGCGTCCATCTTTTCCCAGTCCCACTGGCCGCCCAATGCCTGCAATTCGCCGCTATAGGCAAAGCCCGGCTTGGCCGCCACGCTTGCGCCCATGATGCCGTGGAGATTCGGACCGACCCCGTTGGCACCGCCCGCGGCGATCGAGTGGCAGCTCTGGCACTTGGCGTAGGCTTTCTCGCCCGCAGCAACCAGATCGGCCACCGGCATCGCGTTCAACGCTTCGGCGATCGAGACTTCCGCCGGTCCGGCGGTTTCTTCCACCGCACCTTCGATCACATAACCGAGCTGTTCGGGACGCTCCGGCTTGTCGCCGTGGAAATACTTGCCCGACAGGATCGACAGGCCAAGCCCGACGACGCCCGCGAACAGCACCCAGCCTGCGGCGGTATTGAACAGATCGCCGCCGCCGGTCTGGCCTGCAGCTTCAGCTTGCGAAGGAGTGTCCTGAGTCATTGCGGCTCGCCCATAGTGGCGGCTGTTCGCACACGCAAGGGCGATCGTGGCACGAATTCTTGCACCTTTTGCAAGCAGGCTTGCCGCTTGGCTCCGGTGGCTCTAGCAGCCTTCCCATCATGCGATCCTTTCCCGGCCCCGCTCTCGAAATCGTCGACAGGATGCGTGCGGCCGCAGCCGTCGATCCCGCGCGCGCCATCGCCCTCCAGGGTTCGCCCGGCGCCAATTCGCACCGCGCCGCGACCGAGGCGCGGCCGGATCTGCTGCCGCTGCCCTGTTTCAGCTTCGAGGATGCGCTGGATGCGGTGAAGGACGGGCGCGCGGGTCATGCGATCATCCCGATCGAGAATTCGCAGCACGGCCGCGTGGCCGACATCCACTTTCTGCTGCCAGAAAGCGGACTGCATATCGTCGGTGAATTCTTCATGCCGATCCATCACGCGCTGATGGCCCTGGGTGAAGGCCCGTTCGAAGCAGCCTACAGCCACCCGCAGGCATTGGGCCAATCGCGTCGCTACCTGCGCGAAAAAGGCATCGTGCCGCTCAGCCATGCCGATACGGCGGGTGCGGCGGCCTTCGTTGCCGAGCGCGGCGATCCCACGGTCGCGGCCATCGCCCCTGCGATTGCCGCCGACCTCTACGGCCTGAAGATCATCGAACACAACGTCGAGGACAGCCCCGACAACATGACCCGCTTCGTGATCCTGGCCGCTGCCCCCCTCGCCCCCGAAGCGTTGGCGGGCAAGCCGGTGATGACGACTTTCGTGTTCGAGGTGAAGAATATTCCCGCTGCGCTATACAAGGCACTCGGCGGCTTCGCGACCAACGGGGTCAACATGACCAAGCTGGAAAGCTATCAGATCGGCGCGAGCTTTTCCGCGACGATGTTCTACGCCGACATCATCGGTGCGCCGGGCGATCCGGCTGTCGACCGGGCGCTTGAGGAATGCGCGTTCCATTCCAAGGAATTGCGTATCCTCGGCACCTACGGGCAGGCCCGCGCGCGGGGGTAAAGGGCGGCAAGGCGGTTTCCCGGTTGCGCCTGCCCGCGCGCCATGCCACCACCGCGCAGGCATGACCGCAGCGGCTGAGACCCTTCCGACCGAATCCGCCCAAGATTCAGGCGTATCCTCCGCCTTCGATGCTGCCGCATGGCAGCGGCTGCGCGATGACGGCGACCTGCAATTCGCGCCGGTCGACATCCCCGAGATCACGCCCCCCGAACCGAACTGGTTCGAACGGATGCTGGCGGCGGTCTATGACTTTCTTGCCGAACTTTTTGCTCCGCTCGGGCAATTGCTGGGCGCTTCGTGGTGGTGGCTGCAATGGGTCCTGCTCGCCGCGGTGGCTGGCTTTGTGCTGCTCCAACTGGTGCGCGCCTTCGGTCCATGGGCCGGAGGCCGTCGCCAGACCGCCGCCCATGAGCAGCCCGAATGGCAGCCCGAACGCGCCGCCAGCCTTGCGCTGCTCGAAGATGCCGATGCACTCGCCGCGCAAGAACGCTTCGACGAGGCCGCCCGGCTGCTGCTGCAGCGCAGCGTCGGGCAGATCGCCGCCGCACGCCCCGACTGGGTCGAACCGGCCAGCACCGCGCGCGAACTCGCCGCGCTGCCCGCCCTGCCCGAAGCCGCCCGCACCGCTTTCCATATCATCGCCGAACGGGTCGAACGAAGCCTGTTCGCCTTGCGCGCGCTCGACCGGGCCGATTGGGAAGCAGCGCGCGCAGCCTATGCCGATTTCGCCCTTGCCCGGCTTGATCCCGGCGGGCGGGCAGGATGACCGGTGGTGCGTCCTTTTCGCGCGGAGGCGCACTGGCGCTGGTGGCGCTGGGTTTCGCGCTGTTCCTCGCGCTGATCGTGCTGATCGCCTCTGGCGCGTCATTCGGCGGGGGCGGCAACAACGGGCAGGCCCATGCCGCGGGCAAGGGGCTCAATGGCTATGCCGGTCTAGTGCGCCTGCTCGAGGGAGCGGACTACAGCGTCACCCGCTCGCGCAGCCCCGCGGGACTGGAGACCGAAGGCCTGCTGGTGCTTACTCCGCCGCCCGCGACAGATCCCGAAGAGCTGGGCGAACTCCTGAAGAAGCGCGAGAATATCGGCCCGACGCTGGTCATCCTGCCCAAGTGGAGCGCGCTGCGCCCGCCGCAGGAGCTCCCGCGCGAGGCTCGCAGCAAGTTCAAGCCGGGCTGGGTCATCCTCGGCGATGCCTACGAACTGGAATGGCCCTCCAAGCTGCCCGCACCCTACCGCTTCACCCACAAGCGCGAGGTGCTGGGGCAGGACGAGAGCGCGGGCTGGGACGGGCTGAATCTGTCGGGCGAACTGCCGACCCGCACGATCCTCCACACCGACGAGGACGCGCTACACGAACCGCTGGTGGCCGATGCCGCCGGGCACTGGCTGGCGATCCGCGTGCTGGGCGAGGAAGGCAGCGCCTATTACGAGGATGCCCATTGGACGACCTTCGTGGCCGAGCCCGATCTTCTCAACAATTACGGCCTTGCCGACGAAGCGCGCGCCGCGGCAGCGCTCGCGCTGTTGCGCGATGCCGCCTACGACGGCGACATCACCGATATCACCTTCGATCTGACACTCAACGGTTTCGGCGCCTCGGAGAACCTGCTCACGCTGGCCTTTCGCCCGCCTTTCCTCGCTGCGACCCTGTGCCTGCTTATGGCGCTGCTGATCATCGGCTGGCGCGCGTTCCAGCGCTTCGGTCCGCCCGCAGCCGAGGCCGGGCCGGGCATCGCCTTTGGCAAGGAGCGGCTGATCGCCAATGGCGCAGGCCTGATCCTGCGCGCGCAGCGTTTCGGCCTCTTGGGCGCGCCCTATGCGACGCTCGCCGGGCGCAGGCTGGCCGACCGGCTGGGGCTGGCCGGTCACGAGCCAACGGCCATCGATGCCGCGCTTGCCCGCCGCCTGCCGGACGAGGAACCCTTCTCGCGCCGCGCCGCGCGGCTGCAATCTGCCGAAAAACCCGCCGACATCCTCGAGGCCGCACGGGCACTCGACGATCTGACCTACAAGCTGTGACAGGATAGACGAACCCATGACCATGAGCCTTACGGACGTGCGCGCGCTTGCCGATGCCATCCGCGCCGAGATCGCCAAGGCGATCGTCGGGCAGGACGATATGGTGGATATGCTGCTGGTCGCGCTTCTCTCCGAAGGCCACGTGCTGATGGAAGGCCCTCCCGGCACTGCCAAGACCTTCCTCGCCAATGCCTTCGCGACCGCGCTGGGCCTTGATTTCGGGCGCATCCAGTTCACCCCCGACCTGCTGCCCGGCGACATTCTCGGCTCCAACCTGTTCAACTTCCAGACCAGCCAGTTCACCCTGACCCGCGGGCCGATCTTCTGCGACCTGCTGCTGGCGGACGAGATCAACCGCACACCGCCGAAAACCCAGGCCGCACTGCTCGAAGCGATGCAGGAACGGCGTGTGACGCTAGACGGGGAAACCCACCACCTGCCCGAACGCTTCATGGTGGTCGCAACGCAAAACCCGATCGAGAACCAGGGCGTCTATCCTCTCCCCGAAGCCCAGCTCGACCGCTTCCTGTTCAAGCTGCTGGTGCCCTATCCGGCCGAGGAGGAGGAAAACCGGATCGTCGCAACCTTTGGCCGCAGAAGCGGGCCGCAGCGTCCCGCTGATCTGGGCGTCGCTGCGGTTACCAATGCGGCCGGTATCGGGGCGGCGGCCGGGGCGCTGTCGCAGGTCACCGTCGCCGACGAGATCACGTCTTACGTGGTGCGGCTGGTGCGCGCCACGCGCGAACATAGCGAACTGACTGTCGGCGCATCCCCGCGCGCCGCCGTGCTGCTGGCCGGAGCCGCTCGCGCCCGCGCCGCGCTGGAGGGCCGCGACTATGTCATCCCCGACGATGTCAAGGCGCTGGCCGTGCCGGTGCTGCGCCACCGCCTGACGCTCTCGCCTGCGGCCGAGATCGAGGGGCGCGACATGGAGGCGCTGGTCGCCGAGCTGGTCGAGAGCACCGAGGCGCCGCGCTAAGCTCATGGCCCGCCTGCGCCTTCCCTCTGTCAGCCTGCCCGCCCTGCCGCTGGTCCCGACCGAGCGCGCAGCATGGGCCATGGCCGCGCTGGCGCCGGTCGCGCTGGTGATCGCCGCCACCGCGCCCGGTGCGTGGGTGGCAGCGCCGGTGCTGGGAGGCGTGCTGCTGGCGCTGGTGGTGATCGATGCGGCGCTGGCGGGACGCAGCGCCGGATGGGAGATCCACACTCCTGCCGATGTCGAAGTCGGCCAGCCGACGCCGGTCGCGGCCAGTGCGGGCTTTGCGGACGGGAGGCGCGGAAGCGTAACAGCCGCGCTCGCATGTGATCCGCGCCTTGCACCTGGCGGACGGGTGACCTTTGCGCTGGCACCAGCGCAGGATGGCGCAGGGTGGCGCGGGCAGACCACGGTCACCCCTGACCGCCGCGGCACTGCTGCCATCACCCGCGCATGGCTGCGCTGGGAAGGCCCGCTCCGCCTTGGCGCGCGACAGGTCAGCACGGAGCGAGGCGAGGCGGTGCGCATCTGGCCCGACCTGTCGCCGGTGCGCTCGAAAGACCTCCAGACCTTCCTGCGCAACGCCCAGACCGGCCTCATCGCCCGGCGCATCCGCGGCGAGGGCACCCAGTTCGAGGCGCTGAGCGAATACGAGGCCGGGATGGACCGCCGCCGCATCGACTGGAAGGCCAGCGCGCGCCACAACCACCTCTATGCCCGCGAGAACGAGAGCGAGCGTAACAACCAGATCGTTTTCGCCTTTGATTGCGGGCAAGCGATGTGCGAGCCGGTCGACGGCCTGCCGCGCATCGACCGCGCCGTGTCGGCGGCGCTCACCTGCGCCTATGTGGCGCTCAAGGGCGGGGACAAGTGTGCGCTGTTCGGCTTTGCCCGCCGCCCGCAGCTGATGACCCCCTTCATCGGCAACGCGCGGGCCTTTCACCGCCTGCAAAGCGCCGCTGCCGGGCTCGACTACGAGAGCACCGAACCCAATTTCACGCTCGCTCTCGCCACCCTCACAGCCAGGCTCAGGCGCCGTTCGCTGGTGGTGGTGTTTTCCGACTTCACCGATCCGACCGCCGCCGAACTGATGGTCGAAAGCCTCGGACGGTTGGCGAACAAGCATCTGGTGCTGTTCGTCACCATGGCCGATGCCGAGATCGAAGAGATCATCGCCGCCCCGGCTGCCGACATCGCCACACTCGCCCGCAGCGTGACCGCAGACACCCTTGCCCAGCAGCGCAAGTTGGTGCTCCAGCGGCTCAGGCGCATGGGGATCGACGTGATTGAGGCACCATGGAACAAGATCGGCCCGCAGCTTATCGACCGCTATCTGCTGATCAAGAACAGCGAGACGATCGGATGAGGTTGGGCGGATGAAGACACCGATCCTGTCATCCTGGTTCGGACGCGGAGCGGTGGCCGCACCGCCCGACATCGAGAGCGCGACCTTGCGTTCCGACCGCTTCCGGCTCGAACGCGAGGGGGACTGGCGGCGGCTGGAGGATATCGTCGCGCGGATGGAGCGAGGGGGGCTGAAGCGCATCCCGGACGAGGAACTCCTCGCCCTGCCCGCGCTCTACCGCACTGCCGCCTCAAGCCTTGCAGTGGCGCGCGAGACCAGCCTCGATGCAGCAACCATCGCCTATCTCGAAAGTCTGGTGCAGCGCGCATGGTTCCAGGTCTACGGACCGCCCAGGGGCTTTGCTGCATGGCTGCGGGATTTCATCGGCGGCGGGTGGAGCCGGGCGGTCAGGGGAATGTGGCTCGACATCTGCGTAGCGCTGTTCGTGATGGTCGCGGGCAGCGTCGTCGGCTGGTTGCTCGTGGCGCGCGACGAGGCCTGGTATTACCGGCTCGTACCGGGCACCATGGCCGATGCTCGGGTGCCGGGCGCCAGCCGCGAGGACTTGCTGGCGACGCTGGCGACCGAGGAAAGCGCGGCGGGACTATCGACCTTCGCGGCCTATCTGTTCAGCAACAATTCCGCCGTCTGCATCCTTGCCTTCGCGCTCGGCTTTGCCTTCGGCATCCCCTCGCTGCTGCTGCTGGTGCACAACATGGCCCTGCTGGGCGCGATGGTGTGGCTGTTTTCTGGACAGGGCCTGACCGTCGAACTGGCTGCCTGGCTTTCGGTCCACGGCACAACCGAGCTGTTCGGCATCCTGCTGTCGGGTGCGGCGGGGCTGCATATCGGGCGCTCGATGGCCTTTCCGGGCACCCGCCCCGTGCTGACAGCCGCTTCCGAGGCAGGCCGGCGCGGCGCGGTGGTGATGGTCGGCGTGGTGATCATGATGGTCATCGCCGCTCTGCTCGAGGCCTTCCCGCGCCAGCTGGTTGACGGCACCGGCCCGCGCTTCCTGATCGGCGGGACCATGCTGGCCTTCTGGCTCGCCTATTTCTTCCTCTACCGCCCGCGCGCAGCCCGGAACGAGGCGCTCGAATGACCGCTGCTACCCTGCCCGGTCGCAATGCCGACAAGCGCGAGCGCGTGATGATCACGCCCGAAGGACTGACATTGCCTGTCACCGTCGCTTCGCGCGGGAGCCGCGCGGGCGCGCTGATCATCGACGTGATGATCATTGTCTTCGGCTTGCTGGCCTTTCACGCGCTGTTGTTCTGGATCGCGGGGGGGCTGCTCGAGGGGACCGAACTCGACCCCTCGGCTGCCCCGCGCGGCGCGCGCGAGTTCCTGCAGATCCTGCTGATCATCTTCGTCTTCGTCAGCTGGTACGGCTATTTCCTCGTGCAGGAGCTGTCTCCGCGCGGCGCGACATTCGGCAAGCGGATGGTCGGCATCCGCATCGCCCCGCGACATGGCGGGCGGCTCGCGCCCGAAGCGGTGATCGCCCGCAATCTGCTGCGAGATATCGAGCTGTTCTATCCGCTGGGCTTCATCATCGTCCTGCTGCTGGGTTCGGCGATCGGCGAGGATGTCGGACCGCTGGCATGGATCGCGACAGGGTGGTTCGCGCTGTTCCTGCTGCTACCCTTTTTCAACCGTGACCGGCTGCGGGCGGGCGACATCATCGCCGGAACCTGGGTGGTGGAAAGCCCGCGCACGAAACTTGCCTCCGCTCTGTCGACGCAGGGCGCGGCGGCGCGGGGGGCCAGCGATCTTACCGGCGTGCGCTACGAGTTCGGCGAGGCGGAGCTGTCCATCTATGGCGAGAAGGAATTGCAGACGCTGGAGCGGATGCTGCGCGAATCCCCGCCTGAGGCGCTCGCGAAGGTCCACGCCACGATCTGCCTCAAGATCGGCTGGGATCCGGGCGCTGGCGATGAAAGGGCTTTTCTCGAAGCCTTCTATGCGCAATTGCGGGCAAAGCTCGAAAGCGAACTCAGGTTCGGCAAACGCAAAGCGGACAAGTTTTCATGATCATCGACCGGCGGTTCTTCCTTGGCGGCACGCTCGCGCTCGGCGCAGGCGCACTCGGCGCGGCGGCCTGCGTCCCGCGCGACCAGCCGCGCGCAGGGCGGCTGGAGGCCGAACTGCGCCGGATCGAGAGCGAGGCGGACGGGACGCTGGGGGTGGAGCTGTTCGACACCGCCACGGGCCTTGCGGTCGGCATCAACGAGACGCGGCGCTTCGGCCATGCCTCATCGTTCAAGCTGTCGCTGGCAGCACTGCTGCTTGAACGGCATGCGGCCGGCGCGATCAATGCCGACAAGCAGGTGAGGTGGAGCGAAGCGGACATGGTCCATCATGCGCCCTTCACCCGCGATCGCATCGGCACCGGCGCCACCTTGCGCGAATTGGCGCGGGCAACCCAGATTACCTCGGACAACCCGGCGGCCAATATCCTCATGCGCGAACTCGGCGGTCCGGCAGGGCTGACGGCGTTCTGGCGCAGCATTGGCGACAATATCAGCCGCGTCGACCGCATCGAGCCGGAGATGAACAACGTCCCCACATCCGAGTTCCGCGACACCACCACGCCTGCCGCCATGGCGCGGACGGTGGCGAAGATCGTTTATGGCGACGTGCTGCCACCTGCCGAGCGGGCCGAGCTGAAAGGCTGGATGGTGGAGACCCAAACCGGTCGCAACCGCGTGCGCGCCGGGCTGCCCGAAGGCTGGCTTGCGGGCGACAAGACCGGCACCAGCGGGCTGATCGCCGGGGCTGAATATAACTACATCGACATCGGCTTTGCGGAAGGGCCCAAAGGCGAGGCACCGATCACCTTCGCCTGCTATTTCCGCGCCCGTCAGGACGCGGACGAGATGCTCCCGCGCGGCGAAGCGGTGCTGGCGCAGGTGGGCCGCCTGATCAAGGAATTCGCCGAACCCGATACCGGGTTGCCGGTGGTGGGGAAGATTTACTGATCAGTGATCAGGCGTGGCCGACGCCTTTTCCTCACCCCCGAAGATCGCCACCTCGCGCACCCCGGAACTGGTCGCGCGGCCGCGATACATGCCGCTGGTGTTGAAGCTGAAGATCGCATCGCCCTGCGGCGTGACAAGGATCACCCCGCCATCGCCGCCGAGCTGCGCGACTTCGGCCATGACATCGTCGGCGATGGTCTGCGCTTCAGCGGACCAAGCACTCGAGACGGTCTCGCTTGCCTTGGCCCTAAACGCTTCGAGCGCTTCGGGTGTCATTCCTGAATACTCCTCGGTCGACGGTAGCGTAGCGAGCAATCCCTCAACCATCAGACTTTGATTGATCCGCAGCCGCGCGCAGATCTCGTGCGCCACGCCGACCCGCAGGAAATACTCGCCCCACCCCGTTGCCGAGACCGCGCAGCTGCGGTTGTCGGCATAGGTCCCTGCCCCGATCACCGGTGCATCGCCGACGCGGCCCCAGCGCTTGCCGGTCATCCCCCCGGTCGAGGTCGCCGCGGCGAGGTTGCCCTCCATATCAAGCGCCACTGCACCCACCGTGCCGAACTTGTGATCGACATCGAGCGCGGAAAGCTTGTCGGCCTTCATCCGTTCGAGCGCGCGGCGGCGGGCCTCGGTGGCGAAATATTCGGGCGGGGTGACGGCAAAGCCCTTCTCGAGCGCAAAAGCCTCCGCGCCCGCGCCCATCAGGAACACGTGCTCGCTGTCGGTGCGCACCTTGTCGGCCAGCAGGATCGGGTTCCTGACCGTCTTCACCCCGGCCACGGCCCCGGCGCTGCGATCACGCCCGTCCATGATCGAGGCGTCGAGCTCATTCGTTCCGTCCCAGGTGAACACCGCGCCCTTGCCCGCATTGAAAAGGGGCGAGTCCTCCATCACGATCACCGCCGCCTTGACCGCGTCCATCGCATCGCCGCCAGCGGCCAGAACCTTGGCCCCGGCATCAAGCGCGGCCTGCAAGGCGGCCTCGTATTCCGCCCGCTGTTCAGGCGTCATCGCCGTCCGGCTGAGTGTTCCGGCCCCGCCATGGATCGCCAGCGACCATTTGGGCGCTTCGGGCGCGTCCTCTTGGGCATGGGCGGCGGTGGACATCAGGGCGAGCGCGACAGCGGCGATAAGGTTCTTCATGAGCCACGGCATAACGCGCCCCTGCGGCTTTCGCCAGCTTAACAGCACGCCGCTTCCCCGCTAGGGCAGGGCCCATGATCCTGCGCCCCGCAACCATCGCCGATGCCCCGGCCCTCGCCCGCCTCGGCGCGGAGAGTTTCACTGCCGCTTTCGGCCATCTCTACCGTCCGGAAGATCTCGCCGCCTTCCTCGCCGAGGTGCACGATCCCGAGGCCGTGGCCGGAGAGATCGCGGGACGCGAATGCACCCACCGTCTGGTCGAGCACGAGGGCGGTCTGGTCGCCTATTGCAAGCTGCGCTATCCGAGCCACTATGCCCACCACTCGAACGCGGCAAACCCGATCGAGCTGGGCCAGCTTTACGCTCTGCCCGGCCATACCGGCAGCGGGATAGGCGGCAAGCTGATGGACTGGACGCTGGGTGTGGCGCGTACAGGCGGTCACGATGCGGTGCTGCTGTCGGTCTATTCCGAGAATTACGGCGCACAGCGGTTCTACCAGCGCTATGGCTTTGCGCATGTCGCCGACATTACCTTTCGGGTAGGCGAGCATCTTGATGCGGAATATCTCTACGAACTGAAACTATAACAACGGGAGAGGGACATGAGCGAATTCGGTTGGAGCAGCACCACGGACGAGGTGCTGGCAGGCATCGACCTTTCTGGCATGAGCGTGTTCATCACGGGAGCCAATTCCGGACTGGGGCAGGAAACCGCCCGCGCCATGGCGGCGACAGGCGCCCATGTGATCATGGCGGGGCGCGATCAGGCCAGGCTCGATGAAGCCGTGGCCGCCATCAGGCAGAGCGTGCCGCAGGCCCGGCTCGATACCATCACGCTCGACCTTGCCTCTCTCGAGAGTATCCGCGCCGCGACTTCGCGCGCGCGGCAGCGGTTCGAGAAGATCGACCTGCTGATCAACAATGCGGGCGTCATGGCCTGCCCGTTCGAACACACCGCCGACGGGTTCGAACGGCAATTCGGCACCAACCACCTTGGTCATTTCGCGCTCACAGCCGAACTGATGCCGCTGATCGAGAAGGGGACGGCCAAGCGCATCGTCAACCTGTCGAGCCGCGGGCACCAGTTTGCGCCGGTGGATTTCGACGACCCCAATTTCGAACGACGCCCCTATGATCCGTGGATCAGCTACGGCCAGTCCAAGACCGCCAACGTGTTGTTCACTGTCGGCCTCGAACAGCGTTTTGTAGTGCTGGGCATTCATGCCTACGCGGTTCATCCGGGCGGCATCCAGACCAATCTCGGCCGCCACATGACCGAAGAGATGGTCGCCGCGCTGATGCAGCGCGTCACCAGCAGCGACAGCGGCTTTCAATGGAAAACGATTCCCCAGGGCGCCGCAACGAGCTGCTGGGCCGCGACCGCACGCGAGCTTGAAGGCAGGGGCGGGGTCTATTGCGAGGACTGCCACGTTGCCGAGGTGGACGACGTGTCCTCCACCGGCGGTGTGCGCTCTTATGCGGTGAATCCGAGCTATGCCGACCAGTTGTGGAAGCTGAGCGAGGAACTGACGGGGGCGAAGTTCCCGAGCTAGGCGGCGAGGAAATCCTTCAGCAGCGCGAACACGTCCTTCGCCTCGCGCGTCGGGGTGATCGCCATGAAGACATGCGGCGCGGCCTCGTATTCGTAGAGCTTTGCGTCGACGCCGGCTGCGCTCAGGCGTCCGACAAAGGTGCGCGAATCGACGATGAACAGGTCGTGCCGCCCGGTCCAGATGCGGGTCGGCGGCAACAAGGCCAGTTCCTCTGGCGGCGTGTAGAGCGGGCTGACTTCGGCGCTTGCCGGATCGCGCCCGCCCGCCACCATCGCCCCGCATGCCCGCAGGGTGCCAATCTTGAGCATCAGGTCATGCGGCTCTACCGCTGCGATTGCGGGATCAGCCAGCGTCAGGTCAAGCCAAGGCGCGAACAGCGCCAGCTTGCCAGGCATAGGCCCACCCTTCCTCGCCAGCCGCAGGGCAAGCGCCAGCGCCATGTGGCCGCCCGCCGAATCCCCGTTGAGAATGATCTTCGCCGGATAGTGATGCTCGGCCAGTGTCGCCCAGGCCGCGTCGGCAACCGCGTCCTGCTCGGCATGGTCAGCCTCCGGGACGACCGGATAGAGCGGCACGGTGACGCTGATCCCGCAAGACTTCACCATCGCTGCAACCAGCGGCCAGTGTACCTTGAACATCGGCTGCACGAACCCGCCGCCGTGGAAATAGAGCATGTGCCAGTCTGCCGGGCCGCTCTTGGGATGGATCGTGACGACCGGATGGCCTGCCGCATCCCATCCGCCGACCAGAAAATCGCGATAGAAGCTTGCCGGCATAGGGGCATCGGCAGGCAGCGGGCGGTCAGCCATCGCGGCATGAAATCCCGCCTCGTCATGCGGGAAGACCGGAGGGCGGCGCGCAATCAGCCACTTTATCGCCCGCATCAACAGGCTGGGTGCTACGGAGCGCAGTTCAATCGCGGCGTCGGTCAGCATGGCCTCTCCCCTTGGCGCCGCCAGACTGACGCGTGACGTCGGCAAGTCAAGCTTGCGGGTCATTGCTCCGTCACGCGCGCAAGGCTATATGCGCTTCCATGTCCAGCATCCGTCCTTGGCGCACCATCGAGCGCCGCAAATGTCGCCAGATCATGGTGGGGAATGTCCCCGTCGGCGGTGATGCCCCCATCACCGTGCAGACCATGACCAATACCCCCACCGAAGACGTCAAGGCGACGATCGACCAGATCCGTCGCTGCGAGGATGTGGGGGCGGATATCATCCGCGTGTCCTGCCCGACCGAGGAATCGACCGCCGCCTTCAGGCAGATCACCCGCGCCGCGCGCATCCCGGTCGTCGCGGACATCCACTTCCACTACAAGCGCGCGCTCGAAGCCGCCGATGCGGGCGCCGCGTGCCTGCGCATCAACCCGGGCAATATCGGCTCGGCCGACCGCGTCGCCGAAGTGGTGCGCGCAGCCAAGGCCAATGGCTGCGCGATCCGCATCGGGGTCAACGCCGGGTCTCTGGAAAAGGATCTGCTCGAAAAGTACGGCGAGCCCTGCCCCGAAGCGCTGATCGAAAGCGCGCTCGATCACATCAAGCTGCTGCAGGATCACGATTTCCACGAATTCAAGGTGGCGGTGAAGGCCTCTGACGTATTCCTCGCGGTCGCGGCTTATCATGGCCTTGCCGAAACGGTCGATTGCCCGCTGCACCTCGGGATTACAGAAGCAGGCGGCCTGATCGGCGGGACGGTGAAATCCTCGATCGGCATCGGCTCGCTGCTGTGGGCGGGGATCGGCGATACCGTGCGCGTCAGCCTTTCTGCCGAGCCGGAGCAGGAGATCAAGGTCGGCTACGAAATGCTCAAGGCGCTGGGCCTGAGAACCCGCGGCGTGCGCATCGTCTCCTGCCCCTCGTGCTCGCGTCAGGGCTTCGACGTGATCCGCACCGTGGAGGCGCTGGAAGCGCGGCTCGAACACATCAAGACCCCGATGAGCCTCTCGATCCTGGGCTGCGTCGTGAACGGCCCTGGCGAAGCGCGCGAGACCGATGTCGGCCTGACCGGCGGCGGCGCGGGCAAGCACATGGTCTACCTGCGCGGGGTCACCGACCACACGGTGCAGGACGAGGACATGCTCGACCACATCGTGCGCCTTGTGGAAGAAAAGGCCGCCGAGATCGAGCGGGGCGAAGCCACCGCCTTCGATCCCCACGCCGCCCCGCAACAAGCCGTCGAAGCAGCAGAGTGATCCGCGCCCTGATTGCCGGAAGCGCAGCGCTTGCGCTGGCTGCCTGTGCGGGCGGGCCCGGACCCGAATCCGCCGCCGCTCCGGCCCATCCCGAAGCGCGCTCATACACCGTGTCGGACAACGCCATGGGTGATGTCGATGCCGCGCTCTCGCGCGCTGCTGCCAACGGCAAGCGCGTGCTGCTGGCGATGGGCGGCAACTGGTGCCACGATAGCCGCGCGCTGGCCGGATGGCTGGAAACCCCTCGCTTCGCAGCGCTAGTGGCAGAACGCTACGAACTCGTTTTCGTCAATGTCGGCCTGCCGCAAACCGGCGACGGGCATAATCTGGCTGTCCCGCGGCGCTTCGGCCTGGCGGAGCTGGCCGGCACGCCTGCGCTGCTGGTGCTGACCGCGGACGGACAGGCGGTAAACCTCGACACAGCCGCCAGCTGGCGCAACACGGCGAACCGCAGCGAGGACGCGATCTTCGCCGAACTGACGAGCCTGGCAGAGGCTCCGGTTCCCGCATCCGCGCCTGACAGCGAGTAACCGGCTCCGTTTGTGATCGCAGCCCTTCTCCTCGCGCTCGCGCTGGCGATGGATGCCTTTGCGGTGGCCCTGACGCAGGGCGCGCGGTTCCGGCCGGGTATGGCGGGCGGGCTGGCGATTGCGCTGACCTTCGGGATATTCCAGGCGGTGATGCCGCTCGCCGGATGGGGGATCGGGGCAAATGCCTTCGCCTATGTCGAGGCGGTCGATCACTGGATCGCATTCGGATTGCTCGTCTTCCTCGGAGTGCGGATGCTGGGTGGACATGTGGGCGAGGAGGAAGCCGCCCATGCGCTCACCGGCAGGGCCTTGCTGGTGGCCGGAGTGGCGACAAGTGTCGATGCGCTGGCGGCAGGAATCACCCTGCCGACGCTCGATGTCGCACCACTTCTGGCAGTGGCGCTGATCGGCGGGGTAACCTTCGCGCTATCGGGCGTTGGGGTATTGCTGGGCCGGATCGCAGGCGACAGGTGGGGCGCATGGGCCGAACGGGCGGGCGGCATCATCCTGATCGCGCTCGGCTGCAAGATCCTTGCGGAACACACAGGCTGGCTTGCGGTTTGACAGGGCGATGCTCCACGTCGTCCACCACGCCGACTACATGGCCCCGCGCCCGGAACGCGGCACCTTCCGTTTCGACAAATACTATCTGGTGATGGAGGAATTGCGCGGGCAGGCGGCTTCCGGGGGCGCAGCGATCACCGAACACGCACCCGAGCCGATGCCCCGCGAATGGCTGGAAGCGGTGCACTGCCCGGACTATGTCGACGAGGTGCTGCGCGCCGCCGTGCCGCGCGAGAAGGAACGGCGGATCGGCTTTCCGGTGACCCCTGCAATTACGAGCCGCGTCAGGCACACCAACGGCGGCACCTGGCTGGCCGCACAGCTGGCGATGGACCACGGCTATGCCGCCAACTCGGCTGCCGGCAGCCACCACGCGCTGCACGATACCGGCGCGGGTTACTGCGTGTTCAACGATCTTGCGGTCGCCGCCAACCGGCTGATCGCCGAAGGGGATGCGCGCCGCATCCTGATCGTCGATCTTGACGTGCATCAGGGCGATGGCACCGCCAGCCTCACCGCAGGCCGCGAGGACATATTCACCCTGTCGCTCCATGCCGAGAAGAACTTCCCGGTCAGAAAAGCGCGCTCGAGCCGCGACGTGGGCCTGCCCGATCGCGTGGATGATGATGGCTACATGGAGGCCCTCAGCCGCCACTTGCCCGAAGTCATGGCCGACTTCGGGCCGGATTTCGTGCTCTATCAGGCCGGCGTCGATCCCCATGTCGAGGACAAGCTGGGACGGCTCGCGCTGAGCGATGCGGGCCTTGCCGCGCGTGACCGCTTCGTGATCGCCGAAGCGCGCCGTCGCGGGCTCGCGATCGCTTCGGCGCTCGGCGGGGGCTATGGCGACGATCCGCGTATCGTTGCCGCACGCCACGCCCGCTCGATGCTGGCCATGGCAGACGAGAATGCCCGCACCCTTCCATCCGATTTATGTTAGGGCATGCGGAGTGCATCTTGGGGGGATAGACGATGAACGATTTTGCCACCGATTATCTCGTGGTTGGCGCCGGCGCGGTTGGCATGGCTTTTGTCGATACCTTGCTGGACGAGGATCCCGATTGCCATATCACCATCGTTGATAGGCACGCCCGGCCCGGTGGGCACTGGAACGACGCCTATCCCTTCGTCGCCCTGCACCAGCCAAGCGCGACCTACGGGGTCAATTCGCTGGAACTGTGCCCAGACCGGATCGACACCCACGGTCATAATGCGGGCATGTATCCGCTGGCACGCCACGCCGATCTTCTCGCCTATTACGACCGGCTGATGAACGAACGCCTGCTGCCGAGCGGGCGCGTGGCCTACCACCCGCTCACCGATTATGCCGGGGGCGAGGCCGGGCTTCATCATGTCCGGCCGATCCTGTCAGGCGATGAACGCGCCATCACCGTGCGCCGCAAGCTGGTGGATGCGACATGGTTCCAGACCTCGGTACCTTCGACCCACACCCCGTCCTTTGCGATTGGCGAAGGGACGCGGCTGGCGATCCCCGGCGATCTGCCCGGATTGTGGAAGCAGCGCGGCAATATGCCCGATCACTACATCATTCTCGGCGGCGGCAAGACTGCGATGGATACCGGGGTATGGCTGATCGAGGCCGGAGTGGACCCCGACCGGATCGGCTGGGTGCGCCCGCGCGATTCGTGGATGTTCAACCGCCGATTTCTTCAGCCCGCCCATGCGCGGATCGAAGGCCTGCTGGAATTCCAGCTTGCGCTGGTCGAATGCGCGGCGGCGTCCGACAGCGGCGGCGAAATGTGCGAAAAGCTGGGGGCGCGCGGCGTGATGCTGCGGATCGACCCGCAGGTTACCCCCACCATGATGCACTATGCCGTGATTTCCGAAGGCGAGATCGATCTGCTGGCACGGATCGAGGCCGTTTACCGGCAGGGCCATGTCACAGCCATCGCGCCGGGCCGGATGACGTTCGGCGACGAGGCCGTGACGGTGCCTGACAAAACCCTGTTCATCGATTGCACCGCCACCGCCGTGCCGAAGGCGGTGGGCGACACGGTCCGCCCGATCTTCGCTGCCGAATCGATCACCCTGCAATTGGCGCAGACCCCCTTCGTGCCCTACAGCGCGGCGCTCTGCGCCTTTCTCGAAGCCAATTTCGATACCGACAACGAACGCAACACGCTATGCCCGCCCGCACCGCTGACCGATACCCCCGATACCTATCCCTACGCGGTGATGGCCAACCTGATGAGCGCCGGGCGGCTCGGCCAGAATGAAAAGACCAACGCCTTCAACGCGCGCAGCCGCTTGCATCCCACCGGACCGGCGATTGCGGCGATGATGGCGACGGGCGATCCGCGGCTGGCGCAGCTTGCCAAGGTGGGCGAGGCGATTGGCGCCAACATGCCCAGCGTCATCAAGCTGGGCATGAAGGCCAAGGCGATCCACGAGGCTGATCCGGGTTGGGGCCGTCCTTCAGCCGCAGCGGCGCGCCACGAAGCGGTCTGAAGCTGCGACGAGTTGCAATTTTTCGCTCACCGGAACGCAAGGGCTGGTTTATACATTATGCGATGATGCAACGGCGCGATCTCATCAAGGGCACGCTGGCGGTCGGGGCGGCACTGGCAGTGCCTGCGCGCCTGCTTGCGAGCACGCTTCCCGCCCAGCCGATGGCCGGCACCCCGCGCGACCGGGTGCTGTTTGCCCTCGCCAAGCGCGAGCTTGACCGGGCGGGCGCGGCGATCTGGAAGCGCGACATCGTCGGCATCGCCGATTTCGGCCTCCATTCAGCCAAGCCGCGGTTCCATTTCGTCAATCTCGAACGGGGCGAGGTGCAGTCCTACCATGTCAGCCACGGCAGCGGCTCCGACCCGCAGCATGACGGCTGGCTCAAGCAGTTCTCGAACACCGAAGGCTCGAATGCGACCAGCCGCGGGGCTTATGTCACGTGGGAATGGTACAAGGGCCGCTACGGCACCTCGGTACGGCTTGGCGGGCTGGACGAGACCAACAATGCCGCGCTCAGGCGTTATATCGTCATGCACCGCGCCGACTATGCCGAGCCTTCGCATATCGAGCGCTGGGGCCGCCTCGGGCGCTCCAACGGCTGCTTTGCGATGGGCGAGGAACAGTTCCGCATCGCGCTGATGCACCTTTCGGGCGGGCGCCTGCTCTATGCGGATTCGCTGGGGCTGGAAGAGGACGGCTCGATCCAGCCGCTGCCCGACCTCGCTATGATCGAGCGCCAGCCGCTCGACCTCTTGCAGCGCCCGGCGACCAGCGCGTTCTAGGCGCCTAACCGTCCTGCAGATCGTCCTCGATGACGATCACCTCGTCGTCGATCACGTTGCTGCGGTTCCTGACCCGAGGCTTGTCGAGGCTGGCGAGCACCGGCGCATCGCGATTGTAGATGTCCTTGAAGGTCGCCATCTCGCCGTTGATGTCGGAAGCCATGGTGAAATAGGTGATGTAGGCTGGAAACTGCTTTTCCAGCATCACCTTGGTGTATTTGCGCGAAGTCGAGATTGCCACCGCTTCATCCTTGGTCGCGCCCTTGCCCAGGATCGCCATTGTGATCGCCAGCTCCAGCGCGCGTTCGGTGCGCACGCAGCCGTGGCTCAAGGCGCGCTGGTCGTTGGCGAAGAGGTGGCGCGAGGGCGTGTCGTGGAAGAAGATCGCGTGCGGATTGGGCATTTCCAGCTTCATCATGCCCAGCGAATTGCCCGGCCCGGGCTGCTGCACCACGCTGATATAGCCATTGGCGCCGCGGGTTGCGACATAGCCGTTGCGCTTTGCCCAGGCGGGATTGGCCAGCGCGCGCGCGCCCAGCCCCTCGCCCTTGACGATCGACTGCGGTACCGTCCAGGTCGGGTTGAACACCACGCCCTCGACCATCTCGGCGAGTTGGGGCGTGGCAGTGCGTCCGGGCTTGCCGACGATCGTGCGATAGGTGCTGATGATGCGGTCCTTGACCGTCAGGCGCAGCTGGAATTCGGGAACGTTGGTGATCAGGTATTGCGGACCCAGATCGCGCGCCAGCCAGCGCCAGCGATCCATGTTGGCGCGGATCAGCTTGCGCTTGGCGGTCTCGGTCTCGGGCGTGCTGGCCAGCGCTTCGCGCAGGCGCGCGTAATCGGGATGGGTCGGGTTGAGCGTGGCCAAAGTGCCCGCGATATCCCCACTTGCCAGCGCCTGTTCGAGCACATCGCCGGTGCGGAACAGCTCGCGGTCGGGATCCTCGACGAACCATTGTTCGCGCGCGTCCATCGGGGTGCGTCCGTCGCGCAAGTCCTCGACCAGCCAGGCAAAGCTCTGCGAGGCAAGCTGGTCCAGCTCCTCCGAAGGCCCCGAAGCAAGCGCCACCTTGAGCGGTTGCAGGTCGTAGTCGGCCGGATCGAGGCCCTCGGCGCCGATCCCCTCGATCACGGAGACCAGCTTCGTCGCATTCGCGATGGTCCAGGGCTGCACCAGCGGCGCGGGGATTTCCATCCCGCCCTGCACAACGGGTTCGGACACCATGCGCGGGAAGGCCTGATCGAAAGCATCGCCGTTGCGGGGCGGAACCGGCGCAGGGGCCGGAGGCTCGGTAGGCATCTCCATGCGCGCCGGGCCACCCTGTTGCTGGCCGCCGGGAATCATGTCCTCGCGGCTCACTTGCGACTGGGCGATGGCCGAGCCCGCCAGCAGCGACGCGACCGCGACACCGGATGCGAATTTGCCCGGAAACCTCTTCATAACCTGCTTTCCACCCCGTTGCGCAGCACCGCGCCGCGCAAACCGTCGAACACTATCATACCCGCGACGGGCACACCCTATCAACTGCCTTCGCTTGCGCGGCGCTGAATGGACGCGCGTCGCACTCGCCTCTATGCGCTGTCGCATCATGTCCACCCGTGCGAGTCCCTTGCTGCCCTTTGCCGCCGCGCTCGCAGGAGTCGGTTTCCTCGCGCTGATGGACGCCTTCATGAAGGAAGCGGCGCTGATGATCGGCGCCTATACCGCCACCGTCCTGCGCGCGCTGATCGGCGCGGCGATCATCGCCCCGGTGTGGCTGTCGCGCGGACCGGCAATGCCGACGCGGGCAGTGTGGAAGCTGCATCTGGAGCGCGGGGTGGTTTCGGCTTTCATGGCGCTCAGCTTCTTCTTCGCGCTCACCAGGCTGCCGCTGGCCGAGGCGATTGCGCTCAGTTTCATTGCGCCGCTGGTGGCGCTCTACCTCGCTCGCGTGCTGCTGGGCGAGACGATCAGTCGCGCGGCGATCGGGGCCAGTGCGCTTGGCTTTGCCGGAACTCTGGTGATCGTAGGCGGACGGATCGGCCAGGGCGAATTCGACGAGCGCGCCGCGCTCGGCGTTGCCTCGCTATTCGTCTCGGCGCTGCTTTATGCCTATAATTTCATTGTCATCCGGCGGCAGGCACAGGTCGCCGGCCCGCTCGAGATTGCGACCTTCCATAGCGGTATCGGCGGCTTGGTGCTGCTGACCCTCTCGCCCTTCCTATGGGAAATGCCCTCGGGTGAGGCGCTGATGCCGCTGTTGGCGGCAGGCGCGCTGACGGTGGCGGGCTCGCTGTCGATCGCCTGGGCCTATGCCCGCGCGCCCGCGAGCGCACTGGTGCCGACCGAATATTCGGGTTTCGTCTGGGCGAGCGTTTTCGGGTGGCTGTTCTTCCGCGAGAATGTCACCTGGCCGACGCTGGCGGGAACGGCGCTGATTATCGGCGGGTGCTGGCTGGCGACCCGGCGCGATCCGGCGGGCGAAAAGGCACCCGCCTGAGACCATTTCCCGAGGGTCTCCCCCTTGACCTCGCGCGCGAGTCAGCGCAGGTGCGCGGGCGAAATCCGCGCCTTTCTGGATCGGGGCGCGGGAAACCTGAAAGGATGGACACCCCCCATGACCGACATCGGCAAGGATACGCTCGGCACCCGTCAGACTCTCTCGGTCGGCGGCAAGGACTATGCCTATTATTCTCTCGCCAAGGCGGCCGAACAACTGGGCGACATCAGCAAGCTGCCGATTTCGATGAAGGTGCTGCTGGAAAACCTGCTGCGCTTCGAGGATGAAGGCTTCACCGTCGGGCGCGAGCATATCCAGGCGATCGTCGACTGGCAGAACAACCCCGTCACCGGCGAGGAAATCCAGTACCGTCCGGCGCGCGTTCTGCTGCAGGACTTCACCGGCGTGCCCTGCGTGGTTGACCTCGCCGCGATGCGCGATGCGATCAAGAAGCTCGGCGGCGACACCGCCAAGATCAACCCGCTGGTGCCGGT
Organism: Erythrobacter dokdonensis DSW-74; assembly: GCF_001677335.1. GTDB lineage: Bacteria > Pseudomonadota > Alphaproteobacteria > Sphingomonadales > Sphingomonadaceae > Erythrobacter > Erythrobacter dokdonensis. The sequence goes on along the minus strand of NZ_LZYB01000006.1, from coordinate 154,358 downwards.
CAACCTCGTGATCGATCACTCGGTGATGGTCGACGAATTCGGCCACCCCAAGGCGATGGAAGCCAACATGGCGCTCGAATACGAGCGGAACGCGGAACGCTATGACTTCCTCAAGTGGGGCTCCAAGAGCTTCAAAAACTTCTCCGCCGTGCCTCCGGGCACCGGCATCTGCCACCAGGTGAACCTTGAACACATCGCCCAGGCGGTGTGGTCGTCCGAAGGGCCGGACGGCATGATGGTCGCCTATCCCGACACCTGCGTGGGCACCGACAGCCACACCACCATGATCAACGGCCTCGGCGTGCTCGGCTGGGGCGTGGGCGGGATCGAGGCGGAGGCCGCGATGCTTGGCCAGCCGGTCTCGATGCTGATCCCCGAAGTGGTCGGCTTCTACCTCGAAGGCCGCATGGCCGAAGGCGTGACCGCGACCGATCTGGTGCTGACCTGCGTGCAGATGCTGCGCGAAGTCGGGGTCGTCGGCCGCTTCGTCGAATTCTACGGCCCGGGTGTGGCCAACCTGACGCTGGCCGACCGCGCGACGATCGCCAACATGGCCCCGGAATATGGCGCGACCTGCGGCTTCTTCGGGATCGACGACAAGACCATCGAATATCTGCGCCTCACGGGACGCAGTGAAGAAACCATCGCCCTCGTGGAAGCCTATGCCAAGGCGCAGGGCATGTGGTTCGATCCGGCCAACGTCCCGGTCTTCACCAAGACCCTCTCGCTCGACATGGCCGCCGTCGTCCCCAGCCTCGCCGGCCCCAAGCGCCCGCAGGACAAGGTGATCCTCCCCGAGGTGGACGAGCTGTTCAACGGCGATCTGTCGAAAGTCTATGGCAAGTCTGCACCCGCGCGCGTGGGCGTGGAAGGCAAGGACCACGACATCGGTGACGGTGACGTGGTGATCGCCGCCATTACCAGCTGCACCAACACCTCGAACCCCGACGTGCTGATTGCCGCGGGCCTCGTCGCCAAGAAGGCCAACGAGCGCGGCTTGAAGCCCAAGCCCTGGGTCAAGACCTCGCTCGCCCCCGGCTCGCAGGTGGTGACCGACTATCTGGTAAAGTCGGGCCTGCAGGAGCACCTCGATGCGGTCGGCTTCGACCTCGTGGGCTATGGCTGCACCACCTGCATCGGCAATTCCGGGCCGCTCGCCGCACCCATCAGCGCTGCGATCAACGGCAATGATATTGTCGCTGCCTCGGTGCTGTCGGGCAACCGCAACTTCGAAGGCCGCGTCTCGCCCGATGTGCGCGCCAACTTCCTCGCCTCGCCGCCGCTGGTGGTCGCCTATGCGCTCAAGGGCACGGTCACCGAGGACATCACCACCACGCCGATCGGACAGGACCAGAACGGCAATGACGTAATGCTCGCCGACCTGTGGCCCTCCAACGCCGAAATCGCCGAGCACCGCGCCGCCAATATCGATCGCTCGATGTTCGAAAGCCGCTACGCCAACGTCTATGACGGTGACGAACACTGGCAGGCGATCACTGTCGAGCCGTCGGACACCTATCAATGGCGCGCTGGGTCAACCTATGTCGCCAACCCTCCCTACTTCGAGGGCATGACCATGACTCCGGCACCGGTCACCGACATCATCGACGCCAAGCCGCTGGCGATCCTCGGGGATTCGGTCACCACCGACCACATCTCGCCGGCCGGCTCGATCAAGGAAGATAGCCCGGCGGGCAAGTTCCTGATGAGCAATCAGGTCACCAAGAAGGACTTCAACTCCTACGGCTCGCGCCGCGGGCACCACGAAGTGATGATGCGCGGCACCTTCGCCAATATCCGCATCAAGAACGAAATGGTGCCGGGCGTCGAAGGCGGGTTCTCGACCTACAAGGGCGAAACCATGCCGATCTATGATGCGGCGATGCGCCACAAGGAAGACGGCACGCCGCTGGTCGTCATCGGCGGCAAGGAATACGGCACCGGCTCCAGCCGTGACTGGGCGGCCAAGGGCACGATCCTGCTCGGCGTGCGCATGGTGATCGTCGAGAGCTTTGAACGTATCCACCGCTCGAACCTTGTCGGCATGGGCGTGCTGCCGCTGCAGTTCAAGGACGGCGACACCCGCGAGACGCTTGGCCTGACCGCCGATGATACCTTCTCGATCCGCGGGCTTGCCGATCTGCAGCCGGGTCAGGACGTGACGGTCGAAGTCACCCGCACCGACGGCACGCAGTTCAGCTTCACCGCGCTGTGTCGCATAGATACCGCAAATGAAATGGAATATTACCGCCACGGCGGAATTCTCCATTACGTTCTGCGCAAGCTTGCGGCATAAGGAGCCCGATGGAAGCCCGATCCCCCGCCCTTCTCGCTGCTTCGGCCCTGCTGGCACTGGCTGCCTGCAGCGGCGGTTCCCATGAAAAGGGCGATCGGGACGCGCCGTCAATTCCGCTGGGCTTCGAGCTGGCCTTCGCAGGGGTAGCGGCAGCAGCATCGGACGATGCTGCTCCCCTTCCCGAGGTCAGCGGGGCGGAAAAGCCTGCCTTGCCGATGATCGACGTTCTGCCGGAAGAACTGGCGGCGAGGCTCAAGGCCGGCAATGTCCGGCTTATCGACGTGCGCACCGATGAAGAGGTCGCCGAGGGCATGATCCCCGGCGCCGAGCACATTCCGCTCGACAGCTTCGATCCGGCGATGCTTGGACCGGACGACGGGCGCGAGGTGGTGCTCTACTGCCGTTCGGGCCGGCGCTCGGAAATGGCGGGCGAAAAGCTCGCCGAAGCGACCGGCGCGCCCGTGGAACATCTCGCGGGCGGGATTCTTGCCTGGGAAGAGGCCGGACAGCCGCTCGAGAAGCGCTGACGGGGCATTAACCACCGCCTGCTAGGCTGTCCGGCATGGCAGACCTCACGCTCGCCCCGCACGATCCCATGGCCGACCCGCGCAAGCTCGCGTGGTTCGGGGAGATCGTGCGCCGCCGCCTCGTCGTCCATCCGGCGGTCGAACAGGTCCCTGCCGAGGGGGCCGAGATCTTCCGCGTGCCCGGCTTCCTCAAGCGCCGCGACTGCCGCGAGATCGTGCGCGTGATCAATGACCGCGCCGAGCCTTCAACGCTCTATCAAGGGACCGAGCGTGCCGGCTTCCGGACCAGCCACACTCACCACTTCGGGTGCGACGACCCGCTCACCCGCAGCTGCGAACTCTACATCTCCGATCTGCTGGGGATCGACGACAATTACGGCGAGGTTATGCAGGGCCAGCGCTACCAAGCGGGGCAGGAATTCAAGCACCACTTCGACTACCTGCATGTCGGCGCGGGCTACTGGCAGAGCGAGGCGCCGCGGGGCGGGCAGCGCACCTGGACGGCGATGATCTGGCTCAACGAACCGCGCGAAGGCGGGGAGACCGACTTTCCGAAGCTCGGTCTCAGGTTCCGGCCGCAGACCGGCACGCTACTGGTTTGGAACAACATGACGCGCGAAGGTCATCCGAATACCCGCACGCTCCATGCCGGGATGCCGGTGAATCGCGGGATCAAGCACGTCATCACGCGGTGGTACCGCCAGGAGCCCTGGCGGCTGCTCAACCCGGCATGACCGGGCGGCGTCAGTCCTGACGCTGGAGCTTGCGGCGTCGCAGGATCGCCGCGGCGGCCAACCCGAACAGCGCCATCATCGGCGGGGCGGGCACTTCATGACCGCCACTCGTGCTGGACGAGGAACTGCTGCTGCTGGAACTCGACGAGGACGAGGAACCGGATGACGACGATCCGCTGCTGCCCGATGAACCGCTCGATCCGGTGGACGTGCCGGTAGAGGACGAGCTCGACGACGAGGAACTGGACGAGGACGACGAGCTGCTGGTGCTGCTGGTCATGTCACCCGAGGTGCTGCCCCCGCTTGTCGCCCCGCCCGAGGATGACGAGGACGAACTGCTGCTCGAGGACGAGGACGAGCTGCTGCTCGAGCCGCTGCTGCCTCCGGAAGAACCCGAGGATGACGATCCGCCGGAACTGGAGCCCGAGGAGCCCGACGAACTCGAACCACCCGGATGATCGGGGTCGCCGCCACTGCCTCCCGACGAGCTCGACGAAGAAGACGAGGACGACGAGGAAGAAGACGAACTGCTCGACGAACTCGAGGTGCTCGACACATTACCCGACGTGGTCGATGTCGAGGAGACGTTCCCCGACGTAGTCGATGTCGAGGAGACATTCCCAGACGTGGACGAAGTCGAGGAGACGTTGCCGGACGTAGATGTGCTGCTTGAGCTCGAGATGTTCCCGGACGTCGATGACGTGCTCGACACGTTACCGGAGGTCGACGTCGACGACGTGCTGGACACGTTGCCGGAGGTGGTCGTCGTCGTGGTCGTCGTTGTCGTGGTTGATCCACCCGTGCTGCCACTCGAACTGGGCGGCGGCGGCGGCGGCGGACCCGGAGGAGGCCCGGGTGGCGAGCCCGGAGGAGGCCCGGGTGGCGGGCCCGGAGGAGGCCCGGGTGGCGGGCCCGGAGGAGGCCCGGGTGGCGGGCCCGGATCGCCCGACGTCGTACCGCTGGTGCCGCCGCTCGTGCTGGTGGTGGTCGAAACCGAAACATCGCCCGAGGACGAGCCGCCCCCGCCGAAGAAACCGCCAAAGAAGCCGCCGCCGAAGCCCAGCCCCCCTCCGAAACCGCCTCCTACGGGCGCGAAGCCACCGCCGAAGCCGCCACCGCCCTGGATCGGGGGAAGCGGGGGCAGCGGCGCTGGCATGTAGGCGACCTGCGCGATCGGCGGACATTCATTGGGGTCGAAATAGGCCTGCACGGCCCCCGCCGGGATCGAGGCAGCGTTCTGTCCCGGCGCAACCGGCTGGCACTCGATCGTGCGCTCGACAATGCGGCGACGGCGCTGTTCGGGCACCGGAATCTCGCGCTGGCGGGTCTTGATGTAGCGCGCGCCGGTTTCCGGATCGACCGCGATCAGCTTGCCATCAATATTGGTCGAATAGTCGGGCGCGTCAGTGTTCATCGGCTCGGCCACGCGCACCGCGCCGCCTTGCAGCAGCGCCACACCCGCGGCGGCGGCGGATAGCTTTGCGATGGCCAGTTTGAGCGACATTGCGATAACCCTGCTTTCCCGTGTCGGCGAGGAGCGGAGCTTGCGCCCGTCTCGCCTGATGCAATCTTCTTTTGATGGGATAAGGTCACCAGGGGCAATCGGGTTAACCCTCGGCGCGGACGCCAAAGTGCAGAAATTGCCGCAAAATCGCGGGATTTGAGCGCCGCTGTCCCGATCTGGCACCGAAAAGCGGGTCTCGGTTAGCCCGAAAGTTAACCTTCTTCGTCAAACAATCCCGACTGGCGGGAGAGAGAATCGCGCAGGTCAGTCTGGGGCGGCGTCATTTCCAGATGCTCCCAGCCGGCATCGTTGAGCACGCGACCGCGCGCGGTGCGGGCAACGAGACCCAGCTGGATGAGATAGGGCTCGACCACGTCCTCGATCGTGTCGCGCGGCTCGGCAAGGCCCGCCGCGAGGGTCTCGATGCCGACAGGCCCGCCCTTGTAGGTGGTGGCGATCATGGCGAGATAGCGCCGGTCCATCAGGTCAAGGCCCAGCCGGTCGATCTCCAGCCGGGTGAGCGCCTCGTCGGCGACAGCGCGCGTGACGGAGCCTGCACCTGCCACATCGGCAAAGTCGCGCACGCGGCGCAGCAGCCGCCCGGCTACGCGGGGCGTCCCGCGCGAACGGCGCGCAATCTCGCGCGCGCCTTCGGGTTCGATGGCAAGGCCAAGCAAGCCCGCGGCACGGGTGACCACCCGGTCCAGTTCCTCGTGGGTGTAGAAATTGAGCCGCACCGGAATGCCGAAACGGTCGCGCAGCGGCGTGGTCAGCAGCCCCTGCCGCGTGGTCGCGCCGATCAGGGTGAAGGGCGGCAGGTCGATCCGCACCGAACGCGCCGAAGGCCCCTCGCCGATGATGAGATCGAGCGCGCGGTCTTCCATCGCCGGATAGAGCACCTCCTCGACGGCGGGCGAGAGACGGTGAATCTCGTCGATGAACAGAACGTCATGCGGTTCGAGATTCGTCAGCAGCGCAGCGAGATCGCCCGCCTTGGCGATGACGGGGCCGGAAGTAGCGCGGAAGCCCACACCCAGCTCGCCTGCGATGATCTGCGCCAGGGTGGTCTTGCCGAGACCGGGGGGGCCGAAGAACAGGGTATGATCCATCGCCTCGCCTCTTGCCCGCGCGGCGGCGATGAAGACGGCAAGGTTGCCCTTGGCCGCCTCCTGCCCGACGAACTCGGCCAGGCGACGCGGGCGCAGGGCTGCGTCCGGATCGCCCGGCTGGCGGGTCGGGGAGTGCAAGGTATCAGGCTCGCTCAAAACGGGTTCACCGTAAAGCCGCGCTGTTGCAGCAGCGCGTGCGCGGTCATGGCGGAAAGTGACATTTCCACGCCGGGGATCAGATTCTCGGGCTTGATCCCGTAAACCGCAGCGCTCTGGCCGCACAGAACGAAACGCACGTCCGCCTCCAGCAGCGCCTCGACCAGCGCACGCGAGGGATTGTCACCCTGCCGCGAGAGAGGATTCGCGGCGTGGGCTTCATCACTAAGCAGTTCAAGCGCGGCCTTGCCATGGACCACTACCACCAGCCGGATGTTGTCCTGCGGCACGCCGTGGGCGACATGCATGTTGAGGAAGCGCGCGGCACTGTCGAAGCCGCGATTGACCCCACCCTCGGGCGCGGGAGTTGCCACGTCGAAGGCGATGGCGAATTCACTGTCGACGGGAAGCTGATCCACTCCCGGCACCGGAGCATGCGCTCCGAAGCCCTCCAGCACGGGGCCAGGCTTGAAGGCGCTCATATCCTGCGCGGCAAGCGGGGCGGCAGCAAGCGCCAGAGCAATGGTGATGATGGTGCGCATGGGGTTCTCTCCTCTCCTGTCCTGTCCTGTCCTGTCCTGTCCGTGTTCTAGCCCGCCGCCTTCTTCAGCGCGACCCGAATAAGGTCACCCTCGCTGGCGCCCTCGCCCAGTTCCTCCAGCGCGCGGGCCACGGCCTGGGCGGCGACGGCGGGCTTGAAGCCGAGGTTTTCGAGCGCGCTTGCCGCATCCGCGCCGACGCTGCCCGCCGGAGCGGCCGCCGCCGCGGCTGCGAAGCCGCCCGACCCGCCCGGCATCGCGCCGGCCTTGTCCTTCAGCTCGTTGACGATCCGGCCCGCAAGCTTCGGCCCCACGCCCTGCGCGCGGGCGACCATGGCCGCGTCGCCTTTGCCGCACGCGTCGCGCAATTCTCCGGTCGAGAGGGCGGACAGGATCGCAAGGCCGACCTTGCTCCCCACCCCCTGCACGCCGGTCAGCAGCCGGAACCAGTCACGCTCGGCGCTTTCCGCGAACCCCAGGAGCCGCATGTCGTTCTCGCTCACCTGCAATTCGGTGTGCACGGTGCAGGCTTCTCCAACCTCGCCCAGCGCGGCGAGCGTGCGGCTGGAACAGTGGACGAGATACCCCACCCCGCCCACGTCAACGATCGCCCAGTCATCGCCGGTCGCATCAAGCCTGCCTGTGAGTTTGGCGATCATGAGTCCCTGCCCGCGCTACCGCTACGCTTCGGGTTTGGCGGACAGAACAGGAACAGTCCAGAGGGCGCACGCGCTTATAGTCAGGTGGACAATCGCGCAGACTTGGGCAAAAGCGCGAGGCATGAGCTGGAACACCTTCGGGCGCGTGCTGCGCTTTACCACTTGGGGAGAGAGCCACGGGCCCGCATTGGGCGCGGTCGTTGACGGGTGCCCGCCGGGGCTGGCGATTTCCGAGGACTTCATCCAGCCCTTCATGGATGCGAGGAAGCCGGGCACCAGCCGCTTCACCACCCAGCGGCGGGAAGATGATCTGGTGCGGATCCTGTCCGGCACCTTCGAGGGCAAGACCACTGGCACGCCGATCAGCCTGATGATCGAGAACACCGACCAGCGCAGCAAGGACTACTCCGAGATCGCCCAGCGCTATCGTCCGGGCCATGCCGACTACGCCTATGACGCCAAATACGGCATCCGCGACTATCGCGGTGGCGGGCGCTCCAGCGCGCGCGAGACGGCGGCGCGGGTGGCGGCGGGCGCGGTGGCGCGGCTTGTGATCCCCGAAGTCACCATCACCGCTTACGTGTGCGAGCTCGGCGGCGACCGGATCGATCCGGCAAACATCGACCATGCCGAGATCGCCAGGAACCCGTTTTTCTGCCCCGACGCGGCTGCGGCCAAGCGCTGGGAAGAGAAGGTCGATGCTGCCCGCAAGGCCGGGTCGTCACTCGGCGCGATCGTCGAGTGCGTCGCGGAGGGCGTCCCCGCAGGCTTTGGCGCGCCGATCTATGCCAAGCTCGACAGCGATCTGGCCGCCGCGATGATGAGCATCAACGCGGTGAAGGGCGTGGAAATCGGCGACGGCTTCGAAGCCGCGCGCCTGACGGGCGAGGAAAACGCCGACCGGATGCGCCCCGGTCCGGACGGCAAACCGGTCTACCTCGCCAACCACGCGGGCGGCACGGCGGGCGGCATTTCGACCGGCCAGCCGGTGGTGTGCCGGGTGGCGTTCAAACCGACCTCGTCGATCCTGACCCCGGTGGAGTCGATCAACAGCGCCGGCGAAGCGGTCGAGGTCGTCACCAAGGGCCGCCACGACCCCTGTGTCGGCATCCGCGGCACGCCGGTGGTCGAGGCGATGATGGCGCTGGTGCTGGCCGATCACAAGCTGCTGCACCGGGGTCAGGTGGGGTAGGCGGCAGGGCAGCTTTGCCTCGCTTCTGGAAAAAAGCCGCCATTCAGCAATCGACCCCTTGCCGGACTCAACCAAACTCGTTGCCCCGTGATTGACCTACCGCGAATGGCGCATGGCAAAGGCGGGATAGCTTTCCACATCGCCCCGGCGAATCTGCGCTTCCATCAGCGCAACCGCCATATCCACCTCGTCATTGGTGGCTCCCGTTGCCTGCGCCAGCTTCAGGCCGTGATAGACTGTCGCGGGATATTCGGTGGTGTAGGGATAGGCGCTCGGGTCATCCACCGGCAGATCGAAACTGACCCATGGTTGCCGAGCAATATCGGCAGGCAGGCCCAGAACCTGCGCCATGTGCCGCCAGTCGCTGAACCAACGCCCCTCCAATCGCGCTGGCAGATTGAGGAAACAATAGGGCCCGGTCGCAAGAAAACGCCGCGCCAGAAACCTCTCTGCAAAGGCCAGTTGCAATTGCAACCACCGCTGATCGTCATGCAATCGCCGCCCCCAATCCAGCACGTACCCAATGTAGTAGACGATTGAGCCCGTGTAGACCCCGGGTCGCTGCCCTGTCCGGATCGATGCCCAGAATGTCGGATTGGGCTGGCTATCGCCGGCCTCGCCTTCCCAGAACATCCCCAATTGCCCCATACCCGGCACCGCGAGCGCCCTGACGGCGCGGTCCAGATTGGCGGACAGGATCGCATCGAAACGTTCTGCCGATGGCAACCAGTCAAGCGGCGGCATGGAGCGGAGCAAGGCAGAGGCCAGCACCAGATCGCGCATGGACCACGCCCAGTCGCGGCCCTGATCCTGATCGACCAGCTTGCCGCTGGTACCGCGATAATCGGGACCAACCGTATTGAGCACGGTGCAGGCGGAAAACACCTGCTCCTCGACGAAAAAGGGATGCAATTCGGTAAGCAAGGCCGGAATCAACGAGGGGCACGGGCGGTGCGCATTGTCGATGTCCCAATCAAACCGCATACCGGGGCTTACCGAGATTATCCTTTCTTCGGGATAATTCTGGTAATATTGCTGCACTTTCAGCGGCGTATTGGGTTTATCGAGCAGCAGCGGCAAGCCATCGGCCCCGCGCACATGCCAGGGGATTGATGCAGCGGTCAGCCCGTAAGCCATGGTGACGCGCCGCATCTCTGCGCTGCGTTCCATGATGTAGCGCGCTTGCCGGTGAATAATCGGCCCCACTTCATCGCGTAATCCCGTGGTTCCCATGGAAGGCGTCAGCCCGCCCTTGTCCAGCGGCGTATAATTGGGGACCGGGTCCAGATAGGGCCATTCCGAAGGGGCCTGAAGCCTTGGCCCGATGCCCCACGGCAGCAACCAGCCCCCGGCTTGCCACCGGTTCAGTTCACGATCGGAGACAGGCCAGGCCCGCGATGCCATGACCCAGCGCTGGAAGTCGCCATGGCCGTAGAGCGGGAAGCTGCGGCCAAAGACGCTCGCCTGATAGCTGACCGCCGGGGTCTCCGAAGCCAGATTGGTCCAGCGCTGCCGCTCTACCACCACCACATCAAACGGCTTGCCATCTATCGGGGATGCGGCCTGCAGATACCAGATCAGCGCCCATGGCCCCTTGCGCAGGAACACCCGCACGGTGTGCAGCCCCGCGCTCTGCCACAAGGCAGCGGGATCATCCGCCGTGAAGATCGTATCGCCAAGGCGCACGGGGGGCGCGGTAGCCGCCATGGCGGGATCACGCGGGATTGCACCGCCCCGGGTGTGTCCTTGCGCTCGCAATGGCGCAGACGCGGGGCTGGACGAAAGAAGACCGGGCGCAACCATTGCTGCCGCGCCACAGGCCATCATCAATCGGCGAGACATCATCTTGTGTTTCTCCCGTGGAGCGCCTGACTCTGTGCCGATGTGGCCAGTTGTATGATCGCCTGTGCGCTGTTCCTCAACCATCATTGCCGCCCCGCGAGACCCGGTACAGCGTAAGCGGGCAGTCCTTGATCTCGACAACATCCAGGTTAGACGCTGCCCATCGCGCTCGCGCCGGGTTTCTGGGGAGCACGTAATCGACCTGCCATTCGGCGACGAAAGCACGGCTGGCCTGAATGCCGAGCCGCCCGTGCGCCATGTTGCGCGGCTCCATCATGGTCGCAAATCCGCCCAGCGCGCCGGCGCGGGCGGCGAAAAGATCGTCGCCCAGCACCAGAATGCGTGGCCGGGGGGTGTCCTTCACGCAAGTCTGCAGCGCCTTCAGATCGCCGGGTGCATCGAAGCGGGCCCATTCTGCCCGATCCATGCGACCCGCGGCCAGTGACTCTTTGACCTGTCCGATTGTCAAAACTGCCATCGCCGCGGCCACGCTCATGAACGCCAGCCGCGCGGCAAGGGCGCGCTGGTGGAATGTGGCCCCCTTCGCAATGCACCAACACCCGGCCGCCAGCAGTCCGGCCCAGATTAACGCTGCGAAATAGCGGTGTTCAAGATAGCCTGTCAGCACCTGCGGCGCCAACAGCAGCGCCGTGATCACCGTAAACACGGTTAGCACCTTCAGACCATCATTCCCGCGCGGTCGCCCGGCTGCAAGGGCCGCAAGGGCAGCAAGCGCCACAAACGCCGCTGCAGTAAGCCCCATGCCCGTCGCCAGCAGCGCCGCAGCTGTGTAGGAATACCCCCACACATTGGCCGCCACCCGCGCAGCCCATGCCGCAGGATCATCGGCCAGTCCCGGTTGCGGCGCTGGCCACCAGTCGGTGACATAAGCGGCCGGGTCCAGCGAGGCGGCAGTGCTGCTGTTGTCAGTCGCAAACGCCGTGCCGAAGGTCATGAGGGAATAGGTGACCCATGGCGCCACGGCGACCCCCGCCGCCGCCACCGCCGCCAAGGCCCGCTTGGGGCTGCGCGTCAGCCACAAGATCATCGCAGTGATGAGCAGTGGTAACAGCACCGCATCAAACCGGTTAAGCACCCCAAGACCGGCGAGGAAACCGATCCGCGCCGCGCCGGCCAGACTGATCCGTGCGCCTTGAAGCAGGCCGCTCAGGATCAACGCAAACAGCAGCAATTGCAGCGGGATCGTGCGGCCCGCACCCAGTTCGGCAAGAAGCATGTTGGGGCCGAGCAGCCCGATCAGAGCCGCCCCCAAACCGAGCCACGGCGCGCCGCTCACAGACCGCCCAATCCGTTCCGAAACAATCGCAAACCCGGCAAAACACACAAATGACAGATACAGCCCGGTGCGCGGACCGGTACCCAGCAGCGCATCGGCAAGGGCGAGCATGGTAGGATAAAGTGGCGGGAAGCTGGCAGAATAGGGCGATGCGCTGGCATAGCTGCGCCAGTGGTTGAAGCGGTAGAAATCGCCGAACACCGTCTGCGACAATTCATACAGCGCCCATGAATCGGGCGAATAAGGCGGCGCGACGATCATGCTCAGCAGCAACGGGGCGAGCACCAGCAGCAGTATCGCAAGCGGCCACAGCAGCGACGCGCGCCCGCGCACCGCATCATCAGGCGTATAGCCGCCGGTTGCGGCGATCACGGTTTCCTTCAGCAATGCCAGCTTGGACGCGAAGCCGCCGATCTTGGTCGGCACCTTGCCGTCTTCGGGATAGCGCCGCACCACTGGCACATGCGCGACCTTCAGCCCCAATTGGCCAGCGCGCACTGTGAGGTAGAACAACAGGTTATAGACCTGAAACTCGTCCCGGAACGGACGCACATCGGAGCGGGTCAGGTAGGCCGCGGAATAGGCACGGAACCCGTTGGTGGTGTCGGTGAACCAGTGCCGCCCCGACAGGCTCAGCAGCGGGGCATGGATCAACCGGTTGGCGATGGTGCGTTCCAGCGGCGTGTTCTCCGCCGCGCCGCCGGGAAGATAGCGCGAGCCCTGCACATAATCGCAGCCCTCCTCCAGCTTGGCGACCATGGCGGCGACCGCTTCGACCCCGTCCTTGCCGTTGCCGTCGATGGTAACAATGCCCGCGTAGCCCTGCCTGAGGCACCAAGCATAGGCCATCCGCAGCTGCGCAGAGAGCTTGCCCGGCCCGGTCTTGGTCAGCACCGCGCGCACGCCCGCTTTCGTCACGAAGTCAGCATCAAGCGATCCGTCGGTCGACCCGCCATCGGCGATGACCACGTCCACCGGCAGGCCCGCCGCCTGAATACGCAGCAATTGGCCGCGAATCCTTTCGCCCTCGTTGATCACCGGAATCACCAGCGCATGACGATGCTGCCGCGCCGCATAGAGCGCGATTTCGTGGGCTGGCACGTCCCAATCGCTGTCGTCGAGGATTGGCGGAGAATCCAGGGTCATGGCGTATCCGGTGCGGCAGCGAAGACAACGAACTTGCTCAGCGCAAAGTTCACAAAGAACGATCCACCCGCGCCACAGATCAGGATCACGAGCGCCAGATCATCGGCCAGCACCCGGTCGAGCAGCGCGACAAGCGCCACCCGGACTGCGAGCGTGGCGAGCGCGACCATTGCGTAAAGCCCTGCGCGCCGGGCCGAAAGGCTGCGCGGGCCGCTTTGAAAGCTCCAGGTCTGATGGATGACGTAATTCGCGCTCGCCGCCACCGTAAAGCCGATCGCCGCAGCCAGCCACAGCGGCACGCCAAGCCCGGTGTGCAAGCCAAAGGCTATGGCGAGGTCGATAACCACCCCCAGCACTGTCACGGTGAAGAATCGCAGCAGTTCGGTCATGGTGCAGCTTGTGCCAGATAGCGGGCGATGCCTTCGGGCATGCGGGGCAAAGCGGCGGTATCGACCGGGGCATAGATCTGCGCAGTGCAGGTGGCCGTACCGATATCTGACCCGTCAAGCACCTCGATCGTCAGCCGGGTTGTGGTGCCCGCAGTGACAGGCGTAACAAGCGACACCAGCGCGGTGTTGCCGATGCCATAGCGGGGGAAGTCGGCCCAGCGGTCGGCCTTGGCGGCGGTATCGGGCGAAGCCTCGGTCACGGTCAGCATAGCGCTGCGCCTGGTGGCAAAGGGCGGTTGGCGGGTGACGCTGACAGAGGCCAGCCCGGAGGCGGGCGCTGCGATGTCGAGCGCCAGCGTGCTGCGCGACGGCGCGGAAACCCGGCAGGTCGCGGCGGCGATGGGCGGTGTCGCAGTCTCGGCGCGCACCCACAGAACCTGCTGATCATTGCGGGCGATGGGCGTGTAGTTTTCGTGCAGCGCCCGGAAAAATGGCCAGTTGGCGCGGCGTATCCACCCCTCCCATCCGCTGTAGTCGGGCGCGATAGTGGTCACGGCGGCGACCTTGCGCTCACCCACCAGCGCGGTGAAATTGGCCCGGTTGTCCGCGCCCAGTGCGTGGATCAGCGATCCGACCGGCGCCGGGCTTTCCACTCCGGCGGCGATATCCAGCGGCGAAGTATAGGCCGACAGCAAGCGCCGATCCTGCGCGATGCCTTGTGCATCCCACGCTTGCGCCAGTTGCCGCATTGCCGCCAGATCCGCGGCATATTCGGGCGTCACGTGGAAGCCCAGACCTGCGTCATACGTGGTGCGGTCAGTGCCTGCGCAGACCGTCACCAGCCGCGCCGCTTCGATCCCGACGATAGCCAGCGCCGCCACACCAACAGCCATGCCGGTCTTTGCCGGGGAGGCGTTGCGCAGCAGCGGCTTGGTCCAACGCAGCAGTATCCGCTGACCGATGATCAGCGGCGCGCAGGCACCCAGCACGAAAGTGATGGCGTTGTATTCGGCCCCGATATGCCCGCCGATCTGCGGGATCAGCGCGGTGCCGATGACACTGGCGCCGACGACAATGAAGGCGCTCCCCCGGACCGGCGCACTGCGGCCGCGCAAGCGCTGGACCACCGCCCACAGCATACACAGCGTCAGCACAATCAGGCTGGCGGTGGAGAGCAGCTCGCCGTGGCGCAGGATGTTGGGCAGGTCACCCACGCCAAGTATGCGGGTGCTGCGCTCCCACGGCGCGAAGAACCAGAACTGGTCGCCCGCGACATCGCGGAAATTGTATTGCAGCCACGGCCCCGGCGCAGCGTGGGTCACCGCCAGCAGGATTGCGCCCGCCGCCGCGATGACGCCAAGCCCGAATGCCGCCATGGTCCGCGCCAACAAAACCAGCCGCCGATGCAACGCCATCACCAGCCCAAGCACCAGTGCAATCACCAGCGGAATCCCCGCATCATTCGACCACAGCAGCCCCACCCCCGCGGCCAGACCCAGCAGCAGGCCGCCCGACAGCGCCCGGCCTTGGAGCAGCACCCGGCGCACCTGCACGACAAACAACGGCAGGACGATGAACGGCAGAAACCCGCGCAAGGGCCGAAGCGAAACGCCGGGATCGAAGGTCGCAGGCCAGCGCAGGCCCGCGCCCTCTGCCACCAATGGCGCGGCGTAATAGAACCCGAAAATCAGCACCAGCGCCGCCTGCCAGCTCGCGCGGGGCGGCACCGCCCGGATCAGCCACACGGTCGCATAGGCCGCGCCAAAGGCCCCCGCTATCATCGCCACATTCGCGGCCAGAGTCGAGGCGAACAGCGTTTGCCCGAACAGGAGAAACACCGGCAGCAGCGCCAGCACCATGGTGATGCCGAGATAGGACTGGAACCCTGTCCCCAGCTGATCGCCATCAGCAAAGTGATCGAGCGCGAACCATGTTTGCAACGCCCCGTCGATCGAATTGAGGCTGTGATCGAACAGCAGCCCGCCTGCGCGCAAAGCACAGATCAGCGCTGCCAATCCCCCCAGCGCCCACCATCCGCGTCCCTGTGCCCCTGCCCGCAGCCGATCAGGCATAGGCGTGCCCGAAGACAAAACCGGAATTGAGGGATGCGAATTCGGGCGCTGTCTCCTTCACCGCTTCAAACAGGTCGTAGATATTGTCGATCTTGCCGCCGAGGATCGAGATCACCCGGCTATCCTCCGGCTTCTGGTGGTAAAGGATCGGGCGGCCATCGTCGGCCTCGTTCTTGATCAGGATGGTCTTCACATCATAGATCGACCGGCGATAGGTCGCCCCGGCAAGGCACGGTAGATAACGCTGGGCATCGCGCTGCATGAAGGCAAAGCGCGTTTCGGGCAACGCCGCGGCAAGATGGCGATAGGGATCACGCGCCTGCGGGTTGTCGGCCCAGCTTTCGTGCGGGGTATAACGCACGTGGGTCAGCGAATAGAGCTGTTCCGACGGGTAAGGCATGGCCGAAAAAAACGGCCCGTCCATCACCGTCACGCCGATCTTTTCCAGTTCGCATGGGGGTTCGATCAGCGCCAGTTCGGCGATTTCGTGCTTCAGCCGCGCGCCGGGCAGGCCGGCCTTGGCCAGCACCGCATTGATCTGGGCATAGGTGATGTTGAAGGCATAGCGTGCGGTCACTTCGCTGCCATCCGACAACGCGACCACCACGCCGCTGCGATGGTCAGCAAGGCCGACCAGCTCAGTTTCGAGACGCACTTCGATACCGGCATCGGCCATGCGCGCTGCGACCTGCTTGCCGAGGACCTTGTGATCGAAGGCGACCTCGAAACAGGCGAACACGTCTTCGATCATGTCGGGATTGAACAGCGCCCGGTGGCTCGGGGTGGCCGGTTCGATCGGCGCGCCCATGTCGCGGAACATGCGGTGGAATTTCTTGGCCGTGACCTTCGAGCGGCGCCGCGCGATGGCGTAGAGCATCTGGAAATCGCCCACCACGGCATCGGGGAAATCAGCCAGAAAGCGGCGGTGCAGCAGCATGGATTTGACCGCGGTGGCGGCTGATCGGGGATAGTGAAACCCGGTGTGCACCCGCGCCTGATTGACCCGCGAGGCCCGGTCCATCAGCCGCGGCCCCACCTCCACCACCAGCACCCGCGCCGAGATCGAGCGCAGGTAGAGCGCAAGGCAGCAGCCATAAAAGCCGCCGCCGATCACGACGTAATCATACTGGGTGGCAGCGGTGGGCGGCATCAATCCGGTACTTCCGGGCCAGCGCGGCCATCGCTTTCAAGTTCGACATTGAGATCGAAGGCGACCTGCTGGAACAGATCGATCCGGTTGACTTCCTCGGGCACGATCCCGCCCTTCAGCCGCCGCTGCTGTTTCAGCAGGTGTTGCAGGCCAAGACTGAGGCCCAGCGTCGACAGCCCCATGAACACCGCGCTGACCGCCAGCATCGCATTGGTGGTCAGCCAGCCCGGCGCGAGGGTGTCGACCAAGACGAGCGCGCCCACGATCCAGGCAGCATAGGCTATGCCGAGCAGAGTCAGAATGGTCGAAGAAATCGCCACCACCGACAGGATCGTCGGCGTCAGGTGGATCAGCAGCGTCTGGAGCAGCTGCATGCGGCGCGCCAGCCCCATGAAGGCGGTACGCGCCGCCACATTGCGGTCGGTCCGAAACCAGTCGAGCTGTAGGCGCGGATCGCGCGGGGGAAAGCGCAGCGCAAGGCGTGGCTCGTCATGCTCCAGCAGCAGGTTGAGCTGCGTCCGAGGCACAGCGATGGACTGAAAGTCGCTCGGATCGACATTGAACCCGGCCAGCTTGCCCAGCGCGATGAAGGGCCAGGCCAGCAGCCGCTTTACCGGGCGGCGGACCGCGCGAAAGGCCATCGTCACGGAACTCTCGCGCTCGGAATGGCCCAGGAAGGCGATCAGGTCGAGCTGCGCGATCTCGTCGAGATTGCCGATCACCACCAGATCGCCAATCGCTTCCTCGGCGGCGATCACCCGGCGGTCGTAATACTCGGTGCCGCGCTGCACCACGAACAGGCGGGTGTTGGACACCTCGGCGATCAGCGGCAGGAAGGCTTCGCGCTGGGTGTCGTCGACCACGAGGATGATCTCGCGGAAGCGGAAGGCGCGGTCGAGCGTGGCGGCGACATCGCGCAGGGCGGCGAATGTGGCAGGGTTTGCGGCAAGGTCGGAAAAGCACACCGAGACGACCATGTCTTCGCGCGGTTTCTTGAACTGGCTTGCGTCGGGTTCACGCACGGATCGCCCCCTCGGCCTGATGCGCTGCCTTGTCCGCTTCGACCAGCCGCGCGACGGCACGCCGAACATCGGCAAGGCCCTGCGCCGGGCGCTTCATTTCGATAGACACCGCCTTGGCATAACCCGACGCGCGCAAGGCTCGTAGCACCGGCACCAGCGCCCCGGCATCCGCCGGGGCCGGGGCCAGATCAGGCTCGCTGACGTGGACATGATTAAGGCGCGGGGCAAGGCCGGGCAGGCGGGTCGGTACGCTGGCAAAACTGCCGTTCATGTGCATCGCACCCAGATCGAGGATCAGGGCAATCGCCGGATGATCGACAAGCGCAACGAACGCCTCGGCCTCATCCAGCGTGGTGAGGAAATTGGTGCCATAGGCGGCCGGGTTGGCTTCGATGGTGATGCGCGTTCCGGCGGCAGCAGCGACATCGCCAAGGCGCCGGAACACGGCGGCGGCCTCTGCCAGTGCGTCAGCCATGGCCATGCCCGCAGGCACGCGGCGCTGTGCCGGGGAGCCGAACACCAGATTGGGAATGCCGAACCGCCCTGCCAGCGTGATTGCGCGCGTCATCCCGCGTTGGAACAGGTTGCGCGCCTCGGCACCTCCAAACAGGGCCGCACCCGTGACGCCGAACAACAGCGATTGCATCGACACCGGCGAAAGCCCCGCATCCGCCGCTTCGCACAAGGCCTCATGAGCGCTCGCTTCGTCAGGCACGAAGGGATCGTCGGCGGCGTGGAAGAAGATACCCGGCGCGATTTCAAGGCTCGTGATCCCCGCTTCGGCAAGGATGGCATAGGCCTCCAGCCTTTCGTCCGCCGACCAGGCAATATTGGACATGGCGAGCCTCATGCCGCGGCCCTTTCGCTGGCGTAAAACGCGGCGAGCTGGTCGAGCGTCGCAGCAGCGCTGAATTGATACGGCCCGTCAGCACCCCACAAGCCGGCATGGCGGGTGCGCATATCCTCACGGTGCATGCGTGCGGGCGTGTCCGGCATGGCGCGCCCGGTCAGCCGCGCATGGATCGCGGCGGCGGTCAGCGGCTCTGCCACCAGATGCAGGTGCGACAGCCCCGCTCCCAGCGCGATGCCGATGTCCTGCCACAGCCGGTCGATAGAGTAATACTGGTAGGTCGTATCGGGATGATGGAACTGCGTCGCCGAAGCGCCCAGCGCCGTTACCGCATCCTCGAGCGCCGCGCGCCGCCTGTCGGCATTGAGCGCCGCCCGGTCAAGCTTCAGCAACCCGGTGACCGCATCGGGCGCATAGAGCGACGCCGCCCACGCAGCGAGCGCGGGATCGAGTGCCTCCGTCAGCGCATCGCGTTTTGCCTCGGTCAGCAGCGATGGCACCGGGTTCATCAGATCGAACAGGAAATTCTTGCGCAATCCGTGCCCGAACAGCGCGGGCAGGCGGACAATCAGGCTGCTGGCGAAATGGCTTTCGACAAAGGCCTCCAGCGCGCGGCGATGGCGGCCATAGGCCAGGTCCTGCTGGAAGGCCTGCGTGCCTTCGTCATTGCTGCCTGCAAAGTCGGCCAGCACGGCGATGGAGGAAATCAGCACGAACCTTTCTGCCCGGATCGTGGCCAGCCGCGCGATTAATCCGTCGATCTGCGCGGCGTCACGCTCTGGCGAACGGTTGGCTTCGAACATTGAACCTGGCGCAGCGGCGCAGATCAGGGTGCCAAATGCCTGCCCTTCGATAGTGGCAATAGTGGTGCTGTTGTAGCAGGCATCAAAGCCGGTTTGCCGCAGCACCGCGCCGCCGACAAAGCCGGAGTGGCCGATCAGGCCGGTATCGTGGTGTGCATTTCCGAAACTTTCCATAGCGTCTTGGGCCCGTCGCTGCACTCGTGCTTGGGGAATTGGTCTCTTCGGGCACACGGAGGCAGAGCGGCTGCGATCCGCGTGGCAGGGTGACTGTGCTGGTAATTCAGAATGATATCGATAAGGTTAACCAAACCGTGCCATCAGAGAGCGGCCTGTGAGGCTCTAGGGCTGGCTCCTGCGGTGCCTCTTGCAAAGCAGATCTTCCGCTTCCCACCCACTAGCGGTCATAGCGAAATCAGCCGCCAGTTCCCAAAAGCGGACCACGCGCGGCGTGAGCCACACCGCCAAATCCGATCGGTTCCCGCCCCGCTGATTGAAAAAACCGATTTACGCAATCGCACAAATCAACTTTTGTGCAGCGCAATAATCCCTATTTGGGCAGCGCCAGTCTAATCCCAACCTCTCAACCCCATCAAAAGGACAAACTCCCATGGGTATTATCGGTTCGACCATCCAGCCCTTCACCGCCACCGCTTTTCAGGCGGGCAAGGATTTCTTCGACGTCACCAATGAAGACCTCGCCGGCAAGTGGTCGGTGTTCTTCTTCTACCCGGCCGACTTCACCTTCGTGTGCCCGACCGAACTCGAGGACATGGGCGAGAAGTACGAGATGCTCCAGTCGATGGGCGTCGAAGTCTATGCCGTCAGCACCGACACGCATTTCAGCCACAAGGCCTGGCACGACACCTCGGACAAGATCGGCAAGCTGAAGTTCCCCTTCCTGGGTGACCAGAACCACGTGCTGTCGAACCAGTTCGGCGTCCTGCGCGAAGGCGTGGGCCTGGCTGACCGCGCGACCTTCGTGGTCGATCCGGACGGCGTGATCCAGATCATGGAAATCACCTGCGAAGGCGTGGGCCGCAATGCCAACGAACTGACCCGCAAGATCAAGGCCGCCCAGTACGTGCGCGCCAACCCCGGTCAGGTCTGCCCGGCAGCGTGGGAAGAAGGCGCGGAAACCCTCGCCCCCTCGCTCGACCTTGTCGGCAAGATCTAAGGTCTGACCTTACAGAACCGGCAGGCGCGCCGCCCTCCCCCCCCCAGGCGCGCCGGCCGAAAAATCCCGAGAGCGATTAAAGAGCCCTCGGGTCGTAGCCGGGACCGGATGCCATTCCTCCCTTCCCCCCTTTAGGGCGATGGCATCCGGTTCCGCGTTACCCGAATACCGATTGATTTTCGGGATCACCCCAGTTTTCGCGCGTCCGCCGCGCCCGGAGGAAACCATGCTCGACGCCGCCATGCAGGCCCAGCTCAAGACCTATCTCGCCAATCTGCGCGAAGGCGTGGAACTGGTCGCCTCGCTGGACGACAGCGAGAAGTCGCGCCAGACCCGCCAGCTGATCGAACAGATTGCGGAACTGCACGATCTCGTCACTGCGCGCTTCGACGGCACCGATGCGCGCAAGCCGAGCTTCGTGATCCGCCGCGCGTCGGACGCCAACAAGTGGGTGCGCTTTGCCGGCCTGCCGATGGGCCACGAATTCACCTCGCTGGTGCTCGCGCTGCTGTGGGCCGGCGGACACCCGCCGAAGGTCGATGCCGACCTGATCGAGCAGGTGCGCGCGCTGGAAGGCGATTTCCATTTCGAGATGTTCTTCTCGCTCACCTGTCACAACTGCCCGGACGTCGTGCAGGCGCTGACGCTGATGGCGCTGGAAAACCCGCGCATTACCGCGACCCTGATCGAAGGTGGCACCTTCAAGGACGAGGTCGAGCGCCGCGACATCATGGCCGTGCCCGCGACCTTCCTCAACGGCGAGCCGTTCTACAACGGCAAGATGGAACTTGCCGAGATCCTGTCGAAGCTCGACAAGAACGCCGATGCGAAGCAGGCCGAAAAGCTCAGCGCCAAGGCGCCGTTCGAGGTGCTGGTGGTCGGCGGCGGCCCGGCGGGCGCGGCGGCGGCGGTCTACACCGCGCGCAAGGGCTTCAGCACGGGTATCGCGGCGGAGCGCTTCGGCGGGCAGCTGATGGACACTCTCGGGATCGAGAACCTTCCCGGCACGACCTACACCGAAGGGCCGAAGCTGACTGACAGCCTCAAGGCGCATGTGGGCGATTATGACATCGACCTGATGGACTTGGCCCGCGCGGTGGAACTCAAGCCCGCCAAGGAAATCGGCGGCTATCACGAAGTCGTGATGGCCAACGGCGCGAGCCTCAAGGCGCGCTCGCTGATCCTCTCCACCGGCGCGCGCTGGCGCAATCTCGGCGTGCCGGGCGAAGCGGAGTATCGCAACAAGGGCGTGGCCTATTGCCCGCACTGCGACGGCCCGCTGTTCAAGGGCAAGCGCATCGCGGTGATCGGCGGCGGCAACTCCGGCGTCGAAGCGGCGATCGACTTGGCCGGGATCGTCGGCCACGTGACGCTGATCGAATTCGACACCAAGCTGCGGGCCGACGAGGTGCTCCAGCGCAAGCTGCGCTCGATGCCCAATGTCGAGATCATCACCAACGGCCAGACAACTGAGATTCTGGGCGAGAACGGCAAGGTCAGCGGCCTCGTGGTCAAGAACCGCGCCAATGGCGAGGAACGCCGCATCGCGCTGGAAGGCGTGTTCGTGCAGATCGGCCTCGTGCCGAATACCGAATGGCTGCGCGAGACGGGGCTGGAACTCAGCAAGTTCGGCGAGATCGTGATCGACGATCACGGGGCGACCAATATCCCCGGCATCTATGCGGCAGGCGATTGCACCACGGTGCCGCACAAGCAGATCGTCGTCGCCATGGGCGAAGGCGCCAAGGCAGGCCTCGGCGCGTTCGACTTCCTGATCCGGAACGAACCGGTCGAGGACGTGGCGAAGGCAGCGTAAACGCCCCGCACCGGCCAATTTCCCTTTTTTTTCCGTTAAATACTATAGGCAGGCGACCCATGGAGGGTCGCCTGCTCCATTTTCTGATGGCGCTCATCGTGCGCCCGCATCGCTGTCCGTATCACGAGACGGATTGCGAGAGCGGGCACCTGTGCGTGCGCTGCGAGGATGATCGCCAGTACTGACTGGCAGCCATGATGGCGCGACGGGGTCGCCTCGACCCGGCATCACTAATCGTCCCAATCAATCAAAAAACGCGCATTAATCGATTGGACGCGCCATCCTGAAAGCGTAATCTTCCTCTTATAGGCTCTCCCCCGAGGGGCGAGTCTCACAAGACAACAGGCGAGAGGAGGACGAAAATCATGGATGCCAAGACCGGAGAAATGAGCGGCGGCTGCCCGTTCCACGGCAGCAGCGAAATGCGCAATCTGCTGGGACGCACCAACCGCGACTGGTGGCCCGAGGCATTGCAGCTCGACATTCTGACCGAGGGCGGGCGCAGTGCGAACCCCTATGGCGAGGATTTCGACTATGCCGAGGCGTTCAACGCGCTCGACTATACCGCCCTCAAGGCCGATCTCACCGCGCTGATGACCGACAGCCAGCCGTGGTGGCCGGCCGATTACGGCCATTACGGCCCCTTCTTCATCCGCATGGCCTGGCACGCGGCAGGCACCTATCGCACCGGTGACGGGCGCGGCGGTGCAGGCAGCGGGCAGCAGCGCTTTGCTCCGCTCAATTCCTGGCCCGATAATGGCAACCTCGACAAGGCCCGCCGCCTGCTGTGGCCGATCAAGCAGAAGTACGGCAAGAACATCAGCTGGGCCGACCTGTTCATCCTCGCCGGGAATGTCGCGATCGAAAGCATGGGCGGCCCGGTGTTCGGCTTCGGCGGCGGGCGCGCGGACGTGTATGAGCCCGAAAGCGTCTACTGGGGCACCGAGGAGCAATGGGTCAACGAAGGCGTTGCCACCCGCATCCAGCCCAAGGAAGGCAAGGCGCTCGAAAACCCGCTGGCCGCGATCCAGATGGGCCTCATCTACGTCAATCCCGAAGGGCCGCAGGGCGATCCGCATGATGCGGAAGGCATGGCCCGCGACATGCGCGAAACCTTTGCCCGCATGGCGATGAACGACGAGGAAACCGTCGCGCTCACCGCTGGCGGTCACGCCTTCGGCAAAGCCCACGGCGCGGCCCCGGCGGACACGTTCGGCGGCGCGCCCGAAAGCGAGGCGCTAGAGCTGATGGGCTTCGGCTGGCTCAATGACGAGGCCGAAATCGCGGCCGGCAACATCACCACTTCGGGCATCGAAGGCGCATGGACGCCCAATCCGACCGAGTGGGGCAATGACTATTTCCGGCTGCTGTTCAAGTATGACTACAAGCTGGTGAAGTCGCCCGCTGGCGCGTTCCAGTGGGAGCCGATCAATCCCGATCCCGAAGACATGGCCCCCGACGCGCGTGACCCGTCGAAGAAGGTGCCGACGATGATGACCACCGCCGACATGGCGCTGAAGCGTGATCCGGAATATCGCAAGATTTCGGAGAAGTTCCTGAACGATCAGGCGGCGCTGGACGATGCCTTTGCCCGCGCGTGGTTCAAGCTGTGCCATCGCGACATGGGGCCGAAGATCCGCTACATGGGCCCCGAAGTCCCGGCCGAAGACCTGATCTGGCAGGATCCGGTACCCCCCGGCCGTCCGGCCTCCGATGCCGAGGTGGCGCGCTTCAAGGCGGCGATCCTCGGCTCGGGCCTCAGTGTGTCGGAACTGGTCAAGGCGGCCTGGGCCTCGGCCTCGACCTACCGCAATTCGGACCACCGCGGCGGCGCCAACGGCGCGCGGGTGCGGCTTACCCCGCAAAACGGCTGGGCGGCGAACGACCCGGATGAACTCAGCCGTGTGCTCGGCGTGATCGAGCAGCATCGCGGCGAGCTTTCCATGGCCGATGCGATCGTACTGGCAGGCTCTGCGGCCGTCGAGAAGGCGGCCAAGGATGCGGGCTTCGACGTCACCGTGCCGTTCATGGGCGGGCGCGGCGATGCGACCGAGGAACACACCGATGCAGCGAGCTTCGAACCGCTCGAACCCTTTGCCGACGGTTTCCGCAACTACCTGCGCACCAAAGCCGATGTCCGCACCGAGGAGATGCTGATCGACAAGGCGCATTTGCTCGGCCTGTCGATCCCCGAAATGACCGTGCTGGTCGGCGGGATGCGGGTGCTCGGCGCGAACAGCGGCAACCGCAAGCACGGGGTGTTCACCGACAATGTCGGCGTGCTGACCCCGGACTTCTTCCGCAACCTGCTCGACATGGGCACCAAGTGGGCTCCGGTCGATGGTTCGGGCGACGAGGAATATGTCGGAACCTGCCGCGCCACCGGAGCGGAGAAATACCGCGCCACCCGCGCCGATCTGGTGTTCGGCTCGAACTCGATGCTGCGTGCCCAGGCCGAGGTCTATGCCGAGGCCGGAGCCGAGAGCAAGTTCGTGTGCGATTTCATCTCGGCCTGGAACAAGGTGATGAACGCGGATCGCTTCGATGTGACCTGCGCCAAGTATCACTGAGGCAAGCGGGTCTGACACCAAAGGGGCCTCCGGTGGCGACACCGGGGGCCTTTTTTGCTGTGCATCAGATCCAGCGCGCGTCCCGCAACTCGGCAAGCTTGGCGCGGGCGACCGGTGCCTCGATCCCGCGCGGCAGTTTCAGCCGGACATTACGTCCCTCACGCAGCACATCCTCGACAGCGCCGCGCGCGACCCACCAGCTGCGATGCACCTGCATCCCTTCCATATCGCCGAGCAACGCCACCGCATCGCGCATCCGCATCAGCACCAGTGCCGAGCCCAGCATCGTGTGGACGCGGACATAGTGATCCTCCATCTCCAGCGCGATGATTGCGCTGCCCAGTTCGGCGGGAAGCTGCTCGAACAGCGGGTTGGACGGCGCGGCAGGCGGTGCGGGCTCAGGCGCGACCGGATCGTGCGCCGGCGGGGGGGCACTGGCAGGCGGCACCGGCACTGCGTCCGGCGAGCGTCCCGGCTGCAGCAGGTTGAACAGCAACGTCACCCCGCCGCCGATCACCAGGACGGCCGAATAATGCGCCATCATCATCTCGAGCCCGGGCCACAGCACCGGATCGGGCATGCTGTCGAGCAATTGCACAGCAAAGCTCATCGGCACGGTCGCGACCAGCACCGCGGCCACCCACAGCCCGGCGCGCGGCAGGGCCAGCGTGCGCTCGGCCCATGTGACCACCATGCCCATCGGGCGATAGATCGCATAGCCGAGATAGGCGAAGGCCAGCCAGCTCAGCAGCCGCGGCGCGAGCGGGATGGCATCGCTGCCGAACGGCCCGATCAGTCCGAGAAACAGCCCGATCACGCTCATCACCCCCAGATCGACGAGAATCTGACGCAAGGGATGGGGCGTGACAGGCGCTGCGGCTTGGCTCATCGCACGACTGGTGCCTGCCCGTTCGCGCTTCGTAAAGTGGCAAAGCGCGGCTTTTCAGGCGATTTCACGCATGGCACGCACCAAACGCGCAAGCGCGATTGCCCGCAAACGGCGTCGGGGCATCCACGACAGGCAAGTGAAAACCAGCCTTTGAGGAGACCTGCCATGAACGCCCTTTCGTTGAACCTCACCGCCCGCCGCGCCCCCGCAGCCCAGCCCGCCGCCGCCGGTTTCGACATCGGGCCCGTCGCCCGCACCGCGGTCAGCCTCGCCTGCTTCACCATGAGTTTTGCCGTGCTGGTCGCGCTGGGCCGGGCGGGACTGGGGTTGGTCGAGAACCTCCACCACTACAACAAGCTGCCGGTCATCATCCATGTCGCAACAGTCCTGCCGACCATTCCGCTGGGCGGCTGGCTGCTGCTGGCGAAAAAGGGCACCGCGCTGCACAAGCAGCTCGGCAAG
The DNA here is from genome assembly GCF_001677335.1 of Erythrobacter dokdonensis DSW-74. Taxonomy (GTDB): domain Bacteria; phylum Pseudomonadota; class Alphaproteobacteria; order Sphingomonadales; family Sphingomonadaceae; genus Erythrobacter; species Erythrobacter dokdonensis. The sequence continues at coordinate 128,160 of NZ_LZYB01000006.1, read as the reverse complement.
GTCTGGCTGGTGCTGATGCTGGTGACCGCGACCTCGGCGATCTTCATCCAGTCATCGGGCGGCTATAGCTGGATCCACCTGTTCGTGCCGATCACCTTCCACGCAGCCTGGAAAGTGGTGGCAACCGCCCGGCGCGGCGACATCCGGGCGCACAAGAACCACCTTGTCCGGATCTATCTGACCGCGCTGATGATCCCGGGCATCGCCGCCTTTCTGGTGCCGGGCCGGTTGATGAATGTCATGCTGCTGGGCTGAGGCCTGCGCAAACACCCCGGATGCGTTAACCAGCCTTTCACGCGATATCGGTAAATTGCTGAAATCTGATATGGTTTTTCCGGCACAGGGCCGAGAGATGTCGCTGATAGACCCTGCTTCGATTGCGCAGCTTGCGGCGGCCTACCCGCGTGCTCCCGCCGGGTTGCGCCACAATCTCGTCGCCGAGGCGCTACTGGCCCATGCGGCGCTCGCCGATGTCGCGCGGCGCCTGCCGCCTGCCCATGCGGAGCGGCGGGTGCACGATGCCGCCGACGGCGAGGCCTTCGGGATGACCGAAGACCAGCACGGCACGGCCGATGCGATTGCCGCAGGTGGAGCGGACAAGGCGTGGATCATGCTGCGCGGTATCGAACAACTGCCGGACTACCGCGCGCTGCTGCATCGCCTGCTGGCCGGACTTGCCCCCGCCATTACCCCTGTCAGCGGGCCGGTGCGCGATATCAGGGGCTTCGTGTTCGTCTCCGCACCCCGTACGCATACCCCGTTCCATTTCGATGCCGAGTACAACATCCTGTTCCAGATCGCCGGGGACAAGGTGTTCGCGACCGATCCTCCGCCCCCGCCGTTCCTGGATCTGGCGGCACGCGAGGCCTATCATCGGTCGGGCGAGAACCTGCTCGCGTGGAAGCCGGAGTTCGCGTTGGGCGGACGGATCGCACAACGGATAGGGCGGTCATGAAGTCCTTTCCCGAAACCGCTTTCGCATCCGCAGCGCAAGGTCACGCAAGGGCGAAACACCCAGACGCCACGCACGGGCTCAAGGTCGATTTTCTCGCCCCCAGCGGCCTCGCGATCGAGGAACGCGCGCGTTGGGCGCGACTGAGCGCCCGCGCCGGGCCAGGCAACATCTTTGCGCAGGACTGGTTCATGGAGCCCGCGCTGAGGCATTGCGGCAACGCAACTTCGCTACGGCTCGCGGTGGTGCGGCAGCTGACGGGCGAATGGCTGGGCGTCGTGCCACTCACCTTCGAGACGTCTCTGGGAAATGGTCCGCTGCCCAGCCGCCATACATGGCTCGCCACCAACCAGTTCATCGGCACGCCGCTGATCCTGCCCGGTGCGGAGCGGGTATTCTGGTACGCCTTGCTTGCCCGCTTAGACCGGCGCCCCGGCGTGTCACTGGCGCTATGCTGCGAAGGATTGCCGCTCGATGATCCGTCAACCCTTGCGCTTAACAGCCTGTGCGCCGAACAGGACCGGCTGATCCACTGCACGAGCCGCTTTGAACGTCCGGCGCGCCTCGCCCGCAGCAAGCACGCAGAGAACCCGGGCGCGACGCGCAAGCTCGACAAGCGGCTCGACGGGCTGGAGCAGCGGCTGGCGCAGGCGCTGGGGCCGGTCAGCTTCACGCTCCATACCCGCCTTGAAGAAACCGATGCGTGGATCGCCGCCTTTCTCGCGCTGGAACGGGCGGGGTGGAAGGGACGCGCCGCCAGCGCGCTGGCCTGCTGCACCTCTACCGCCGGCCTGTTCCGCGAGGTTATCCGCAATGGCCAGCGCCTGGGCGTCGCGCGGCTTGCCTCCTTGCGGGCAGGCGACAGGATCGTGGCCATGAGCTGCTGGTTCGTGGACCGCGGACAGGGTTTCGGCTTCAAGATGGCCTATGGCGAGACCTGGCGCAGCCATGCGCCGGGGCGCCTCCTGATGCGCTATGTCGCGGGGCATCTCGATGATGACCCGCCGGTGCTGTTCGATACCTGCAACCGGCCCGGCACGCCGAGCGATGCCTTGTGGCCCGACCGCCGCGAACTGGGAAGCTTTGTGGTGGCGATAGGAGGCTGGTGCCGGCGAGCGATGCTGGCAGGCCTGCTCGATGCGCGCAGCCGCTGGCAGGAACGCAAAACCGCTTAGCCCCCCTGCGCGGGCCCACTGCACAAGGCGGTCTTCCAAAGCAGCACGAAAGCGCTTGACCCGCCTCCGATTCGATATAAATATGATATCATAATTATATCGTTTTGGAGATTCGTCATGGCGTTTGGTGATACCCCCGCTCTTAACCGCAGCCGCGAAGTGCCGGCGACCACGCAGAGCGGATACGTGATGCTGCTTGTCTCGCTTCTGCTGGTCGCGCTGGCGGTGTGGTTGTTTATCGGCGCGGTGGCGCCCGATCCCGGCGTCGACGGGCTGAAGATGGCCAGTGCGCTCATCACCGGCCTCATCGGCCTGCTGGCGCTGTGCGGCTTCTACATGATCAACCCGAACGAGGCGGCCGCGATCCAGCTGTTCGGCGCGTACAAGGGGACCGACCGCACCGAAGGGCTGCGCTGGGTGCTGCCATGGCTGAGCCGCAAGAAGATTGCGGTGCGCGCCAACAACGTCATTTCCGACAAGATCAAGGTCAACGATGCGCGCGGCAATCCGATCGAGATGGCGGCGCAGGTGGTCTGGCGCGTGACCGATACCGCGCAGGCGCTGTTCGATGTCGATGACTATCGCGAGTTCGTCGATGCCCAGATCGAGGCGGCAGTGCGTTCCATCGGCTCGCGCTACCCCTATGACGATATCGAGCATCTCGAAGTCACCCTGCGCGGCAATCACGAGGAAGTCGGCGCGGAACTGCGCGTGGCGCTGATCGAGCGGTTGGCGGTAGCGGGGATCACGGTCGACGAATGCGGCCTCACCCATCTCGCCTATGCCCCCGAGATTGCGGGTGCGATGCTGCGCCGCCAGCAGGCCGAAGCGGTGATCGCGGCGCGGCGCAAGCTGGTGGAAGGCGCGGTCTCGATGGTGGAGATGGCGCTCGATCAGCTGAGCAAGAACAACGTGGTCGAACTCGATGACGAACGCCGCGCGGCGATGGTGTCGAACCTGATGGTGGTGCTGTGCGGCGAGCGCGAGACCCAGCCCGTGGTCAATGCAGGATCGCTCTACTGATTGTCCGATGGTTGCGAAAAAGGCCTTTGCCCTGCGCCTCGATCCGGCGCTCCACGATGCGATACAGCGGCTCGCGGATGCCGAGCTGCGCAGCGTGAACGCCGAGATCGAGATGCTGCTGCGCGAGGCGCTGGCGCGGCGCGGGGTGAAGGTTGAACGCAGCTCGACCGCAAAGCGCGGGCGACCGCCGGGCACGACAGGAAAAGGAAGCGATCATGCGTGACGAAGACAAGCCCTTCGTTCTCTACCGGGCAGGCCGCTGGAGCTTCAGGATCGTGCCGCGCAATGGCGAGGGGTGGCGGATCATGGCCGTTTGGATCGCCTTGTCGACGGTGCCGACCGGGCTGTTCATCTGGTTTGCGACGCGCCACCCCGAAGGCCCGGTGCATTTTGCCGGGCTGGGAGTCTATCTGCTCACCTTGCTGATCTGGATCATCGCCAGTGTGCGGTGGATGAAGGCCCGCGCCGTGGAAGTCGATGTGAGCGACCCGCTTGCTCTCAAGCGCGAGCAGGATCGCCAGCGGCGCAGGCGTTAGCCGCGTTCGATGCGGTAGTGCCGCAAGGGGGCTTCGGGCCGGGCGGTCAACTGGACAAGGCAGGTGCAGTCCCCCGCGACAAGGCAGCGGTAGAGCCGGGTGAAGACCGCAGCATACCAGACGAACAGGCTGTCGGGCGGCGGTATGCTGTCGTCGGCCGCGCTGCGATCAATGCTGAAGTGCCATGCGCCCTGCGTCTCGAACACCCCGGAACCGATGAAGGTCCAGGCATGCTTGCGGATCGCCGCCATCAGCAGCGGCGCGGCGATGAAGGCAGGCAGGTGCCGCAGGAGCCATGCCGCCGGTCCCGGGATGCGGTTGGCGATGATGTAGTCCGCTGTGCGCGCACCCGCCTCCTCGGCGATCACGAAGCTGCCTATCGGATCGTGCAGGCTGAGCCAGCGATGCAGCCGCAGCGCGTGGACTTCGGGGATCATGTGCTGGCCCGAAGGCAGCGCGCCAATCTGTGCGTCGGCCAGCACCGCGCGGGTTTCCGCATGGCCCAGCCGCGCTTCCATCACCGCCACCGCCTGCAATATCGCGTTAGGCCCGATCAGCGCGCCCTCGCGTCTGCGCGCGACAACCCGCGCCTCAGTCGACATCGATCCGATCCCGGCGGCGGTCTGCCCCGCGCTCTTTCATCTGTGCGCGCACCGCCTCGCGCCGCTCGGCCGCTTGCGCGGCGCGGTCGGCGGCGGTCTGCCAGTCGGTGGCGGCATCGAGCGCCGCGGCGCGGCTTTCGTCGAAGTGGAATTCGACTTTCTTGGCCGTCTGCGGGCCCCAGTAGCCCGCCTTGCCGAGATCGTAGAAGGTGCGCTTGAAGCCCGCCCGCAGGAAGGCATAGAGGCACCCCAGCAGATAACGCCGCCGGAAGCCGGTGCCGCGCCACGGATAGTGGAACAGCGCCTTTTGCATGTAAAACCGCCGGTAGTTCTTCATCACCCCGTTGAGCAGCTCCCCGCGCTCCATCGCGGCCGGCTTCATGATCGGGGTGACGAAATTGTACTTGCTGAAATCGTGGACCTCGACCTGGTCCTTCAGCGTCTCGAACAAGGGCGTATAGGGCCAGGGCGTGTACATCGCCCAGTTGGCGAGATCGGGCTGCCAATCCCACGCCATGCGATAGGTTTCCTCAAGCGTCTCGGGCGTTTCATTGTCCAGCCCGACGATGAACTGCGCTTCCACGAAGATGTCGGCATCGCGCAGCAGCTTGATCGCCTGCTTGTTCTCCTCGACCCTGGTTTCCTTGTTGAACCGGTCGAGCTTCATCTGCGCCGCTGCCTCGGTGCCCAAGCTGACATGGACGAGGCCGGCCTTGCGGTAGAAGGGCAGCAATTCCTTGTCGCGGTAGATGTCGGTAACGCGAGTGTTGATGCCCCACTTGACCTTGTCGGGCAGGCCGCGGTCGATCAGCTCCTGGCAGAACTTGATGAAGGCCTTGCGGTTGATGGTCGGTTCCTCGTCCGCAAGGATGAAGAAGCCGACGCCGTGCTTTTCGTGCAGCTCCTGGATTTCGTCGACCACATCCTTGGGGTCGCGCACGCGGTAATCGCGCCAGAACTTCCATTGCGAGCAGAAGGAACAGGTAAACGGGCAGCCGCGCGCGAGGTTGGGGATGGCGACGCGGGTACCGAGCGGGATGTAGGTATACTGGTTCCAGTCGAGGATATCCCAGTCGGGCTTGATCGAGCCCATGTCCTTGATCGTGTCGGCCGCCTCGGTGGCGATGACCTTGTCTCCCTCGCGGAAGGCGAGGCCCTTGATGGTGCGGGCTTCGGCGGGAAAACGGCCTTGCGCAATCGCGGTGAACAGTTCGACGGCGATCTCCTCGCCCTCGCCGCGCACGATCACGTCGATATGCGGCGCCTCGGCGAGCACCTGCTGGTACATGAAAGTGGCATGGATGCCGCCCAGCACGCGCACAGCGTCCGGCACGGTGAGCGCGGCGACTTCGAGCACGCGCTCGGCCGCATAGATCGACGGCGTGATCGCCGTGGTGCCGACAATGTCGGGCTGGATTTCGCGCATCCGCTCGGCCAGCTGCTCGTCCGAAAGGCCCTCGGTCATCGCGTCGATGAAGGTGATGTCATCAAACCCGGCGCGCTTCAGCGGCCCGGTCAGATAGGCGACCCAGGCGGGCGGCCATGTCCCGGCAATCTCGGCCCCGCCGGAACGGTAATTGGGATGAACGAACAGAATGCGCATGGACCGAATCCCCCTCTTGAGTTGGCTCAAGGTGGGGCAGACGGCGGCGGCGCGCTTTGCGCTGGATCAAATGTGAAAAGCACCCGTCTTCTGAAGGTAACGGGGCAGACGGGACGCTCGGACGACCCGCCTTCCCGGGCTTGACCCGCGACCCCGCTTTCTTGGCCATTTGGCGCGGAAGAAGGCAGCGGGGCCCCGGATCAAGTCCGGGGAGGCGTAGGGGAGTTAAGCGCCCTTCGCGTGCTCCGCGCGCGCGATCTCGTGGAGCCAGTCGGCGTGGCGGGGGGCCTTCTTGGTCTGGCTCCATTCGTCGAGCATCAGCGGTGCGACGCGGGCAAGTTCTTCATATTGCTCCGCCGTCCCGATATCGGCGGCGAGTTCCACGCGGTGGCCGTTGGGGTCGAAGAAGTAGATCGACTTGAAGATGCCGTGATGCGTGGGCCCGAGCACATCGATGCCCTGCGCCTCGATATGCGCCTTGGCCGCGAGCAGCGCCTCTTCCGAAGGCACCTTCAGCGCGAGGTGCTGCACCCATTGCGGCGTATTCGGGTCCTTGCCCATCTCCGGCTGGCCCGGCAGCTCGAAGAAGGCGAGGATGTTGCCGTTCCCCGCGTCGAGGAAGATGTGCATGTAGGGATCATATTCCCCGGTCGAGGGCACATGATCCTCGGCAAAGGCGGTGGTGTAGGTCATGCCGAGCACGCGGGCGTACCACTCCACCGTCTCCTTGGCGTCCTTGCAGCGATAGGCGGCGTGGTGGATGCCGGCGAGGTTTACGGGGTGGGTCATTGCGCCGGTTCCTCGACGCTGAGCACCCCGCGCTGGATCTGGTCGCGCTCCATGCTTTCGAACAGGGCCTTGAAGTTGCCCTCGCCGAAGCCTTCGTCGCCCTTGCGCTGGATGAATTCGAAGAACACCGGGCCGACCTGCGCCTGCGCGAAGATTTGCAGGAGCAGGCGGGGGGAGCCGCCCTCCGTCGTGCCGTCCAAAAGGATGCCGCGCATCTTGAGCGCCTCTGCATCCTCGCCGTGGCCGGGAAGGCGTTCATCGAGCATCTCGTAATAGGCTGCGGGCGGCGCGGTCATGAAGGGCACGCCGAGCTTTTGCAGGCGATCCCAGCAGGCCACCAGATCATCGCAGATCAGCGCGATGTGCTGGATGCCCTCGCCGTTGAAGGCACGCAGGAATTCCTCGATCTGGCCCTTGCCGCCCTCGCCTTCCTCGTTCAGCGGGATGCGGATCTTGCCGTCGGGCGCGGTCAGCGCCTTGGAGGTGAGACCGGTATATTCGCCCTTGATGTCGAAGAAGCGGATCTCGCGGAAGTTGAACAGGGTCTCGTAATAGTCGGCCCAGTACTTCATCCTGCCCGTGTAAACGTTGTGGGTCAGGTGATCGATGGTGTGGAAGCCCGCGCCCACCGGGTGCCTCTCGACGCCGGGCAGGTATTCGAAATCGATGTCGTAGATGGTGAGGCCGTTGCCGCCTGTCGCGCCGTCATAGCGATCGACGAGGTAGAGGATCGCCCCGCCGATCCCGCGGATCGCGGGAATGCGCAGTTCCATCACCCCGGTCTGCACAGCCACCGGTTCGGCACCCTTGGCGATCAGGTGGTCATAGGCCTTGGCGGCGTCGCGCACGCGGAATGCCATGCCGCAAGCCGAGGGGCCATGTTCGCGCGCGAAGTACCATGCGGCGCTGCGCGGCTCGTAATTGGCGATGAGGTTGATGCCGCCCTGCCGCCACAGGTGCACGTCCTTCGAGCGGTGCTGCGCGACGCGGGTGAAGCCCATCGCTTCGAAGACCGGTTCCAGCACGCCCTTTTCCGGCGCGCAGAATTCGACGAATTCGAAGCCGTCGAGCCCTGCGGGATTGTCGAACAGGTCTTTGCTCTGGACATTCATGGCGGGGATCCCCTGTGCTCTGAATATAGTTTCAATTGAAACTATCTAGCCGAAAGCGGCGATTCGCGCAAGCAATTGCCACAGGGCCGCGATCAGGGCAGGTTCGCAGGCGCAAGGAGAGCGGCAATGGTGCAGGATACGGGGATCAGGACCAAGGGCATCAACCACATCGCGCTGGTGTGCCGCGACATGGCCGAAACGATGAAGTTCTACGTTCAGGTGCTGGGCATGCCGCTGTTCAAGACGGTCGAGCTGCCTGACGGCGGCCAGCATTTCTTCTTCGATTGCGGCGGGGGCAATGCAGTGGCGTTCTTCTGGTGGAAGGACGCGCCGCCTGCCGCCCCCGGCATCGCGTCGGTGAAGAAGTTTCCCTTCGACGCCAAGACGGCGGTGGGATCGATGAACCACCTCGCCTTCCACATGGAGGAGGCCGAACTGGAGGCGGCGCTCGACCGGCTCACCGAGGCAGGCGTTCCGCACACCCACATGGTGTTCAACCACGATGACAGCCCCTCGGGCTATGCGAAGGAGACACATGAGGGCGTGTTCGTGCGCTCGGTCTATTTCACCGATCCCAACGGCATCATGCTGGAATTCGCGGCGACCACACGCGCCTTCGGGCCTGATGACGTACGCCATACGCCCGCGACGCAAGTGGAGGACGCCTGATGCCCCGCCTGCGCGAAGTCCCCCGCGCCGAGGCTGACGAAAAGGTCGCCCTACCGCTCTATGCCCATCTGTTCGGCAGCCGCGATCCGGTGAGCGAACCCGGCACCGCCACCGGCACGCGCGGCGACTGGTGGACGGTGTTCGCCAATTCCCCCGATACCCTGCGCCACGCCGCGCAGGGCTTTGCCTATTACCGCTCGTCCAACAGGAAGCTCGATCCCGTGCTGCGCGAGCTGGGCCAGACCTGGGCGGGGTGGGCGACGGGGAGCCAGTTCGTCTTCTCGCAGCACTGCAAGTCCTTGCGCGGGCTGGGCGTGAGCGAGGCAAAGATCGCGGCCCTTCCCATATGGCAGACCTCGGACGTGTTCGACGCGAAGGAACGACTCGTCCTAGCCTATGCCGACCGGCTGGTGTGCCACGGCGGACGAGTGCCCGATGCCCTGTTCGCGGAACTGAAGGCGGCCTTCAGCGACGAGGAAATCCTCGAGCTGACCTACATCACCTGCCTTTACCACATGCACGCGATCATGAGCCGCGCGCTGCGCACCGAGTTCGACGACCGCGACGATCCGATCGTGGAAGTCCCCGCGCCCGAGGGTTTCGATGCGCTCGACTTTCTGGGCGGGGAGCGGCGCTAGGCCAACCGCCCCACTGTCCGCCCGCGCTCGTCCTGCGTCAGCGTCAGCCGCTTGCCGAAGGGCTCGCCGCTTTCGAAGGCTTGCGCCGTCGCAGCGTCCGCAAGATCGGCATTGCCCACCACCCGCTTGCCCGCGTCCGAACGGCCGATGAAAATCGCCTCGGCACCTTTAGGTCCGCGATTGATGGTGTAGGTCTCGACCACCGCGCTCTCCACCGGCTCCTTGGCAAGCGGCACCTTGTCGGTAGCCTTGGGAAGCACGGCAAAGCGATCGTTCGCGCCCCAGTCGGCAGGCAGGCACGAATAGATGCCGGTCGCGTACTTGCTCATCCAGCCGCCATTCGCGCCCACCAGAGCAAAGCTCCCGCGATCGCCGCGCACCCGCTGCACCGCCTCGGCGATGGCATGGGCCGAGTAATTGTTCCCCGCCCCGCCGAAGAACGGCAGGCCGCCCGTCAGCGTCAGCCCGCGCGGGTCGTCGGCGGAAAGCCCGAAATGGTCGCACTGGTTGAAGACGGGGATCGCGAAGCACGAATAGAAATCGATATAGCGCATGTCGGCCATCGACTTGCCCGCCCGATCCAGCGCCGCATCGACACTGGCGAGCGAGGCCGGGTTGCCCGCCAGATCGGGCCGCTGCGAGAGCTTCAGCTCGGTCGCGGCGGTCACGGCGTGGATATGCACCCACTTGTCTTCGGGAACCCCCAGCGCGCGGGCGAGGCCCGCCGAGGCGACGATCACCGCTGCCGCCTGGTTCACCTGATCGCGCGCCACGGTCATGCGCGGATAGGGTTCGGCCACGATGCGGTTGCGATCGGTGACGGTGGCCAGTTCCTCGGCGCTGCGCTCGACCGGCGCGGCGGAATGTGGGTTCGCCGCCGCCACGCGCGTGAACGGCGCAAACAGCTTGCCGATTTCGAGCCGGTATTCCTCCAGCCCCATGCCCAGCTTGCGCCGCCGGGCGTTCTCCGCCAGCGCATAGAGCGGGATCGCGCCGCTCGCGCCGTGCATGAACAGCGCGGGCTCCATCAGGTCCTCGACCCCGAAGCCCTGATCCTCGAAGTCGCCGCCGATCGCTTCCGACCAGTCGGGGATCTCGCCCTTGGCCGACAGCGCCAGCACGGTCGAAATCGCCTCGGAACCGACGATCACCGCGCAACTGCTATCCCCCGCCGCGATGGCGGTCGCGAATTCGCCCACCAGTTGCTGGTTGGTCTGCCCGCCGGTGGTGGTCAGGATCGCGCGAGCGGGGTTCGCGCCGACCCGCATCGCAATCGCGCGCGGCACATTGTCCGCCGCGCCGAAGGGCGGCTTGCGGTCGGGCCGCGACATTTCGAAAGCGCGGATCGCGGCGAGGGTGTCGATGGCGCCTGCCACATCACCGCTCGCCCCCGAATCCGCAATCGCCTCGGCCAGCGCGCGGCCCGCGAGGTCCATATAGGACAGGGCCTCGTAACCCGGCTCGCCGACCCGCTCCGAATACTGCCCGACGCCGATGATGACGGGCGTATCGTCAGCGATCTCAGTCAACGAAATCGTCCACCCGCTCGACAATGATCGCAGGCGCCATACCGCCCGCCGCGCACATGGTGACGAGGCCGTAGCGCCCGCCGCGACGCTCCAGCTCGTCGACCACGGTGCCGATCAGGATCGAGCCGGTCGCACCGATCGGGTGGCCGAGCGCGATCGAGCCGCCGTTCACGTTGACCTTGTCCCAATCGAGTTCGAGATCGCGCACGAACTTGGCCGCAACGACCGCGAAAGCTTCGTTGATCTCGTAGAGGTCGATGTCGTCCTTGCTCAGGCCCGCCTTGGCGAGCACCTTTTTCGCGGCAGGCACCGGCGCGTTGAGCATCAGCGTGGGATCATCGCCCATGTTGGCGGTGGCAACGATGCGCGCGCGGGGCTTCAACCCGTGCTTGACCGCATAATCCTTGCTGGTGATCAGCACCGCCGCCGCCCCATCGACCACGCCCGAGGAGTTGCCCGCGTGGTGAAAGTGCTTGATCTCGAGATCGGGGTATTTCTGGTTGATCAGCTTGCGGAAGGTCGTGCCCGCCTCGTCGAGCGGAACGTCGGCGATCTTGGGGAAGGCCGGTTCCAGCTTGGCGAGGTCTTCGCGGGTGGTCTGGGGGCGCGGATATTCCTCGCGGTCGAGGATTACGTTGCCCTCGTCATCCACCACCGGCACGACCGACTTGGCAAAGCGGCCTTCGGCAATCGCTTCGGCGGCGCGGGCTTGCGAACGGTAGCCCACCTCGTCCAGTTCCTCGCGGGTGAAGCCTTCTTTCGAGGCAATCGCATCGCCGCAGATGCCCTGGTGCGACTGCGGATGCACGGCTTGCAGGCGCTGGTTGTAGCTGCCCATCATCGGCGGCTTGATCCCGGCGCGCATCTTTTCCTGGCTCATGGCGGCGGTGAGGCTCATCATCTCGGTCCCGCCGGCGACGACGCAATCTTCCATCCCGCTCATCACCTGCGCGGCGGCGAGCGCGACGCTGGTGATGCCGCCGCCGCAGAAGCGGTCGAGCGTGGTGCCGGACGAGGTGATGTCATAGCCCGCATCGAGCGCGGCCATGCGGCCCATGTCGCCCGCCTGCATCCCGTCCTGCGTCGAAACCGACCAGATCACATCATCGACGGTCGAGGTATCGAGGTGATTGCGCTCGGCAATCGCCTTCAGAACGGTCGCGGCGAGGTGCTGCGGGTGGCACGCGGCGAGCGCGCCCTTGCCCTGCTTGCCGATCCCGCGCGGGGTGCGCACTGCGTCGATGATATAGGCTTCAGCCATGGTGATCCTCTCCACTACTCGCGAAATTGCAGTTGACGCGTCCGTAAAGCCCCTGCACCAGACGCACAAGATTTGAGTTTCAAATCGCAATGCCAATTTCGCTAGGGAGAGAGCCGTGAGCGAGAATACCGCACCCGAAGTGCTGACCGAAGTGGAGGACGGTGTCCTCATCGTCACCATCAACCGCCCGGAAGCCAAGAACGCCATGACCAAGGCCGCGGCCGAGGGGATCGCGGCGGCAATGGACCGGCTCGATGCGGAAGACGATCTGCGCGTCGGCATCCTGACCGGCGCGGGCGGGACTTTCTGCTCGGGCATGGACCTCAAGGGCTTCCTGCGCGGCGAAAGCCCGACGGTGGAAGGCCGGGGCTTTGGCGGGGTGGTGCAGGCTCCGCCGAAAAAGCCGCTGATAGCGGCCGTGGAAGGCTACGCGCTGGCCGGCGGGCTCGAACTGATGATCGCCTGCGATCTGGTGGTCGCAAACAGCGGCGCGAAGTTCGGCATTCCCGAAGTGAAGCGCGGCCTTGTCGCCGCTGCCGGGGGCGTGATGATGCTGCCCGACCAGATCCCCGAACGCATCGCGATGGAACTGGCGCTGACCGGCGATTTCATCGGTGCGGAGCGGGCTTACCAGCTCGGCCTCATCAACGAGGTGACCGAAGGCGCGGCGCTCGATGCGGCCAAGGCGCTGGCAGCGCGCATCGCGGCGAATGGCCCGCTCGCGGTGCGGGTGTCCAAGCAGGTGATGAAGGAATCGCGCGGCTGGGCGATGGAAGATCGCTACAAGAACCAGGCGCAATTGATTGCTCCGGTATTCGTCAGCCATGATGCCCGCGAAGGCGCAGCCGCCTTTGCCGAAAAGCGCAAGCCCAACTGGACGGGGAAGTAAGCCCGGCCTTGCGGGGGTCTTGATCGGGTTCAGCGGGGTCCAGACCCCTGCTCGCCCCCTCCCAGACCCCCTCCAGCCCCCCGTTCGCAAGGGGGGTTTCACGTGGAACATTCTGATCGCGCGCCGGACCTATCAAGAGGAGAGAGAAATGCCCGTCATCGACGTGCCCCAGCCAGCCTTCATGGAAGACGAGGAAATCGCCATTTTCGCCGACGCGGTCGGCAAGTTCTACCAGCAGCACGCCCCCGAAAAGCGCGTCCACAAGTGGCGCGAGGATGGCCAGGTCGAACGCGACTTCTGGCGCGAGGCGGGTGCCGCCGGCCTGCTCGGCGTGTCGGTACCGACCGAATATGGCGGCCATGGCGGCGACTTCCGGCATGACATGGTAGTCATCGACCAGCAGGCAAAGCACGGGGTCGAAGGCTTTGCAGCCTCGCTCCACAACACCATCATCCTGCCCTACCTGGTGCGGCATGGCACTGAAGAACAAAAGAAAAAATACCTCCCCCGCCTCGTCACCGGTGATCTCGTCAGCGCCATCGCGATGAGCGAACCCGATGCCGGATCCGACCTCCAGTCGATCAAGACTACCGCGCTGAAGGACGGCAATGGCTATCGTCTCAACGGTTCCAAGACCTGGATCTCGAACGGCCAGCTGGCGGACTTCATCATCGTCGTCGCCAAGACCGACCCGAACGAAGGAGCCAAGGGTATCTCGCTGCTGTTGCTCGAAACCGACGGCGCGGAGGGCTTCCAGCGCGGCAAGAAGCTCGACAAGATCGGATTGGATGCGCAGGACACCAGCGAGCTGTTCTTCGACAATGTCTTCATTCCGGGCGAGAACGTGCTCGGCGGCGTCGAGGGGCGCGGCTTCTACCAGCTGATGGGCGAACTGCCGCAGGAACGCCTTGTGATCGCGATGAACGCCATCACCGGTATCGAGAAGGCGCTCGATGTGACGGTCGAATATGTCAAGAATCGCAAGGCGTTCGGCAAGACCATCTGGGATTTCCAGAACACCCAGTTCACCCTCGCCGACCTCAAGGCACGCGGCACCGCAGCCCGCGTGTTCGTCAATGATTGCATCGCCAAGCTGCTCGAAGGCAAGCTCGACGTGGCGACCGCGAGCATGGCGAAATACTGGGTGACCGAATTGCAGAGCGAAGTGGTCGACAAGTGCCTCCAGTTCCACGGCGGAGCGGGCTATATCAATGATTACGCCATCGCCCGGATGTACCGCGACACCCGCATCGCGCGCATCTACGGCGGGTCGAACGAAATCATGAAGATGCTGATCGCAAGATCCATGTGAGCGTGCCCGCCTCCGCGGGCACGTCCTCGCTAGACGTCCTCCCCCCGGATCAAGTCCGGGGTACGGACCCGCTGCGGGCGGCTATCGGCCTTGCGGTCGCTAGAGCGACCGGTTCAGCGCGATGAGCACCGAAAAAGGGGCGGCCCGGTCATCCGGGCCGCCCCTTCTGTTTGGCCGAAGCCCCTTGAAGTCTAGAACCGCGCGCGCAGTGTCACGCCGTACTGGCGCGGCGGCAGGGTGAAGGCGGAACGCGAGTTGGCCGCGCCCGAACCGCGCAGCGTGGTGTTGAAGGTCACCCCGCGCACCACTTCGTCGGTCAGGTTGTTGACCCAGCCTTCGATCGCATAGGCCCCGTCGCCGAAGCGCAGACCCGCACGCAGGTTCACGAAGGCCTTGCCGTCCTGCACGTCGGCAATGATCAGCGGTTGAGCGGCGGCAGCGGCACGGACCTGGTCCTGGGTCGAACCGGCCGGCACCGTTGGCGGCACGATCGCCTGTGTCGAGGTGCGCTGGTCGCTCTCCATGCGGACCTGGCCCGAGATGAAGAACTCCATCGAGTCGTTGATCGGCTTTTCCCAGATACCGCCGATCAATGCGACAACCTGCGGTGCATTGGTGAGATCATAGCCGCACAGCGACACGACCTGCGGCGCCGTCTGGGTGCCGTCACAATCCTCGGGATAGCTCGCTTCCAGGATCGTGGCACCGACGTTGAAAGTCAGCTCGCTGTTGGGCCGGATCAGACCTTCAATTTCAACGCCCTTGGTTTCGGCCTTGGGCACATTGAAGGTCTGGAACGCGGTCCCGGTGAATTCGAGCACCTGGAAGTTGGTGAACTCTTCATAGAAGGCCGCGATGTTGAGCGTAACCGCATCGTCGAGCATGCGGGTCTTGAGACCGACTTCCCAAGCATCGACCTCTTCCGAGAGGAAGGTCGGATCGGCACCATTGACCGCTGCCGTCGTATCGAGGTTGATCCCGCCTGCCTTGTAGCCGTGGGTGAAGCTCGCATAGACATTGGTCGCGTAGCTGAACTCATAGCCGAGCTTGACGGTGTAGATCAGTTCCTCGTCGTCGAAGTCGGACTGGAAGGTGCGCACCAGCGGCAAGGCGGCGGCCTGCGGCAGGTCGGCCGGAGCGGTGAAGCCGAAACAGCCCAGCGCCACGAAGGTCGGCACCAACGCCCCGGGCACAACCGGCGGATTGCCCGCAGCCCCGATCGCGTTGAGCGTCGCCGGGCAGATCTGGTTGTTGATGGCAGTCTGCGTGAAACCGCCGCTCTTCTCTTCCCAAGAATAGCGCGCGCCCAGAGTCAGTTCGAGCCCGTCGGTGATCTCGAAGCTGTTATGCGTGAAGATCGCGTAGCTCTTGGCATCCTGCTGGAAGCGGTTGGTATTGGTGGTGCCGGCCGGATCGACCCCGGTGAACAGCGTGAGCGGATTCGCCCCCAGCGCGCCTTGGGTCGCCGGGAACAGCAGCGCGCCGACATTCTCGCCATAGTCCTGCCCCAACTCGAAGCTCACCGACTGGTCGATGTTTTCGTCGGAGAAGAAGCCGCCGAACATGTAGTTGAGCCGGCCGCCCATGCCTTCACCCTGCAGCCGCAGTTCCGCGGTCCAGGTCTCGAGGTCGAGGTTCAGCGCCGGCACATTGAAGATGTCGAGCGCGGTGAAATCGGAATCGTAGTTCTCGAAGCTTTCATACTTGCGCCACGAACCGATGAAGATCAGGTCGGCATTATCCGAGATCGGAAACTCGACCTCGCCGGTCACACCGTAGTTGTCGATATCCGCGCGCGGCGCGAAATTGAGCGAGACCGCACGATTGTCCATCGCCCGCTCGAAGCCGGGTTGGTCGAACGCGGTGGTCGCCACCGAAGGCTGGCCGTTGCCGCCGTTGAGGCCGAGACCGACCGCAGCATAGGCACCTGCCGTCACCAGCGGCGACTGGTACAGCTCGATCGCGCCGCAACAGCTTGACTGGCTCTTCGAGTAGTCGACGATAATGCGACCACGCATGCCGCTGTCGGTGTCCCAGCCAAGCTGGCCGCGCACCAGCCACTGGTCGGCATCGTTGGTGTCGCCGATCCTTGCTCCGTTTTCGTCCACTACGTCGAGGAAACCGTCACGCTGACGGAAGGCCCCGGTGACGCGCAGTGCGAGCGTGTCCTGCACCAGAGGCACGTTGATCGCGCCTTGCAGGCTGATCTCGTCGAAATTGCCATATTCCGCGTTCACGAAACCGCCGAATTCGGTGACGTCGGGGCGCACGTTGGTGATGTTGAGCGCGCCCGCCGAAGTGTTGCGACCGAACAGGGTGCCCTGCGGACCGCGCAGCACTTCGACCCGCTCGACATCAACGAATTCGCTGAGCGCAACGCCCGGACGCGACTGGTAGGCACCATCGACAAAGATACCGACCGCGCTTTCGAAGCCGATATTGTTCGAGGTCGTCCCGATACCACGCACGCGCAGCACCACCGAGCCCGACGCGAGCTGCGCCTGACTGGCGGTGAAGCTGGGCGCGAGCGCGGAGATCTGCTGGATGTTCACCACGCGCTGGGCTTCGAGCTGCTGCGGCGAGATTGCGGTCACCGCCAGCGGAATATCCTGCACGTCCTGCGCGCGGCGGGTAGCCGTCACGATGATGACGTTATCGTCGCGAACGGCGGGCTCCTGGCTCTCCGTGTCCTGCGCAAGGGCGGGGGTGGTAAGCGCGCTGCAGGCCATCAGGCCGCCAGCAAAGGCTGCAAGCTTGCGTGTCATTCTATCCCTCTCTCCACAATCCAGCCGGCTTTGCGCCGATCTTGGGTTAGCGGAACGAAACCTATCAGGGTCGCGCGCCCTAACAAGAGTCACAGGCAAGTTCTGGCGAACAGTAGCAAAAATGCAACATATTGCGCTGCGGCGCAGCAAATATGCGGTGCCATTGCCTTTGCGGCAACAATGCTTCCATGCCCGAAACTATCAAGCTCTTCCGGGCCGTGGGGAGAAAGGGACCACTAGCACGGGGCCGCAAGTCGCAAACTCAGTTGCAGATTGCCATTCAAGACTCGCTTTTGGGCGGCGGCTGTGGTTACATCCGTGTCAACAAGGGAGAGAGAGGCCCATGCTTGCGACACCGCCAGATTTCGACGTGTTGATCGTCGGCGCCGGGATTTCCGGCATCGGCATGGCCGCGCACATGGAAATGAAAGCGCCGCACCACACCTATGCGATCGTCGAAAGGCGCGACAATCTGGGCGGCACCTGGGACCTGTTCCGCTACCCCGGCATCCGCTCGGACAGCGACATGCACACGCTGGGCTTCGATTTCGAACCGTGGCGGCACGAAAAAAGCATCGCAGATGCGCCCGCGATCCTCGAATATCTCGACCGGATCGTGGACGATCGTGGCATCCGCCAGCACATCCGTTTCGGTCACAAGGTGATCAGCGCCGATTTCCGCCACGACGAGGCGCGCTGGCATGTCGAGATGGAACTGGCCGACGGGTCGCGCACGCGCCTCACCGCCAACTTCCTCTACCTCGGCTCGGGCTATTACGACTATGATGAGCCCTATGACCCCGGCTTCGATTTCGGGGAGTTCGAAGGACAAGTGATCCACCCGCAATTCTGGCCCGATGATCTCGATTACGCGGGCAAGAACGTGGTGGTGATCGGCTCGGGCGCGACGGCGGTGACAATCGTCCCGTCGATGGCCAAGGAGGCTGGCCACGTCACCATGCTCCAGCGGACGCCGACGTGGATGTTCACGCGCCCGGCCAAGGATGCCGTCGCCAATTTCCTGCGCGCCATTCTGCCGGAAAAGCTGGCTTACCGGATCACCCGTTTCAAGAACATCAAGATGCAGGATTTCAGCTTCAAGCTGGCACGCGACAATCCACAGAAGGTCAAGGACGCGCTCTACAAGAAGATCGAGAAGGCGCTCGGCCCGGACTATGACAAGGACGCCTTCACCCCGCCCTACAACCCGTGGGAACAACGCCTGTGCCTGGTGCCCGACGAAGACCTGTTCCGGGCGATGAAGGCAGGCAAGGCAAGCGTCGTCACCGGCCATATCGCGAAGTTCGAAAAGGGCGGCGTGCGGCTGACCGACGGCGAGTTCCTGCCTGCCGACATCGTGGTGACGGCGACGGGGCTGAAGCTCGCGGTTGCGGGCAAGATCGCGATTTCGGTCGACGGCGAACCGGTCGCTTTCAACGAGCGGTTCTACTACAAGGGTTGCATGTTCTCGAACCTGCCCAACCTTGCGGTAGTGTTCGGTTACCTGAATGCCAGTTGGACACTGCGCGCCGACATCAACTCCGACTATGTCTGCCGCGTGCTCGAACATATGCGGCAGACCGGCACGACTATCGTCACCCCGGTTCTGACCGCGCAAGACGAGGCCAGGATCGTCGAGGATGACGTGTTCGATTTCTCGTCCGGCTATATCCAGCGCGGCAAGCACATCATGCCGCGCAACGCGATCAGCTATCCCTGGCGGCTCAACCAGGAATATGTGATCGATCGCAAGCGCATGCAGGAAGATCCCCTGCTCGACGGGCTGCTTACCTTCACACGCGCCGGATCCAATGCGCAGCGCGGCGAGGAGCAGCTAGAAGCCGCGGAATAAGGCAACAAGGCGGGCGATGAATCTCTTCCGATTGCGCCCGCCTTCGCCTAACCATTGCGCATGACCTCTCCTGAAAAGATCTGGACCGCCGGGCTCATAGTGATCGGCGACGAAATCCTCTCCGGCCGAACGCAGGACAAGAACATCGCACAGGTCGCCAGCTGGCTGCAGGTGCAGGGGATCCGTCTGGCCGAAGTGCGGGTCGTGCCCGATGTCGAAAGCCGCATCGTCGCCGCGGTCAACGATCTGCGCGCAGCCTTTGACTACCTCTTCACCACCGGCGGGATCGGGCCCACCCATGATGACATCACTGTGGATGCCGTGGCCGCTGCGCTGGGCGTGCCCGTGGTCATCCATCCCGATGCCCGGGCGCTTCTGGAACGCTACTACGCGAACAAAGGCGGGCTGAACGAAGGCCGGCTGCGAATGGCACGAGTGCCGGAAGGGTCAGAACTCATCCTCAATCGGATGTCTGGAGCCCCCGGCATCCGGCGCGGCAACCTGTTCCTGATGGCGGGCGTGCCCCACATTACCGCGGGAATGCTGGATGCCCTGACCGGCCAGCTGGAAGGCGGCGCACCGCTGTTGACGGAGACGATCGGCTGCTGGGTCGCCGAAAGCGAGGTCGCAGACCTGCTCCGCCGGGTGGAAGCCGCACACGAAACCTGCCAGATCGGCTCCTATCCCTTTTTCCGCGAAGGCCGGGTCGGCGCGAATTTCGTGGTCCGCTCGACCAGTGCCGAGGACCTGAAGAGCTGCTGCGACAGCCTGACGGATGGCCTCGCCACTCACGGTCACGACTTCACGCCCGGCGGGATCTGAGGGCGCAATATAGGGCAACACCGGGTCTTAACCCTTTGTCGCTAGGGCAAAGTCAGAATGACCCGGGTGTTCATCACGATCGACACCGAGTATTCCTCGGGACTGTATACCGGGCCGGGCGCGGCTGACCGGGCAGACAATTACGCCCGTTCAATTGCCTGCATTACTCCCGATGGTCCGGCTGGCATCACGCACAAGCTGGAACTGCTCGGGCAATACGGCCAGAAGGCGGTGTTCTTCGTTGATCCCATGCCCGCACTGGTGTGGGGGGTGGCAGCGATCGAGGACATCGTCGGCCCGATCATCGCCGCCGGACAGGATGTACAACTGCACTGCCATACCGAATGGCTCGAACTGGCGGGCACAGCCAACCCGCTGCACTCGATGCGTACCGGACGCAACATCGCCGATTTCCCGTTCGAGGAACAATGCGAGATCCTTGATTATGCCCGCCAGACGCTGGTAGCCGCGGGTGCGCCGTTGCCGGTCGCCTTCCGTGCGGGGAATTATGGCGCCAATGATGCGACCCTGCGCGCGCTTGCCCATATCGGCATGACCTATGACGCGAGCCATTGCCCTGCACTCTCCGATGGCGACTGCCGAATCAGCCTCGGCTCCGAAGACCGCGATCCGGTGCTGCACGAAGGGGTAATCGAAGTCCCCGCCGGGACCATCGGCACGATCAGCGGGGGCCAACGCCATGCCCAGATCACCGCGCTCACGCTGGCCGAAATGCTGGCTGCGATCCGTCATGCCCGCGACGGCGGGCGGGAAAGCTTCACGCTGGTCAGCCACTCCTTCGAGCTTATCAACCGCCGTCGTCTCGCAGTAAACCGCATCGTCCGGCGCCGCTTTACCGGACTGGTCCGCGCGCTTGCGACCATGCGCGGGGTCGAGACCGGCAATTACCGCGACAACCCGCCGCCAATCGGCGCACTGGGCAGCACGAGCCACCCGCTTCCGGCGAGCACAATGCGCACAAGCATACGGCTTGCCGAGCAGTTCGTCTCGAACACGCTCTACGGCGCGCTCTAGAGGCAAGCGATGGCCGACACCCGATCCGTTGCGATCGACTTCACGATCGGCGCGCGCCGCCTGCTCGCCGTGCCGCGGCAACTGGCCACCTGGAGCTTCGGCCTTGAACAGGTGCTTGCCCGAGACCTGCCCGAACCACCCCGCCCCGGCCGCGACGGACTGCGCATCCTTTCGGCTCCGACCGAGCGGCTGGGCGAACTCGGCGCCCGCTACCCCGCCTTTGTCGCCGGCGGCCGGCAGGACTACCGGCGCCACTACATCGACATGAGCACGAGCTTTGCCGATTACCTCGCGCGGTTTTCGGGCAAGACCCGCTCCACCCTCAGACGCAAGGCGCGCAAGCTGGCGGAGGAGACCGGCGGCTATACCATCACCGAACACCGCAGTCCGGCAGAGATCGAGGCCTTCCTCGCCGCTGCCCTTCCCTTATCCGCGCGCACCTATCAGGCCCGCCTGCTCGATGCCGGTCTGCCCGACAATCCCGCTGCGCGCCGCACGATGCTGGAGGCGGCGGAGCAGAACCGCATGCGCTGTTTCCTGCTTCACGCAGGCGGTCAGCCGATCGCCTATCTGTCGCTGCCGGTCACAGGCGCGACGCTCGTCTATGCCCATCTGGGCTACGACCCCGACCATGCCCGGCTGTCGCCCGGCACGGTGCTGCAGATGGATGCGCTGGAGCGGCTGTTCGCCGAAAGTCGCTATCGCTGGTTCGATTTCACCGAGGGCGAAGGCGCGCACAAGGCAATGTTCGGGACCCATAGCGCGGCTTGCACCAGCCTAGTGCTGCTGTCCCCGACGCTGGCGAACAGGACGCTGCTGGGCGCGCGCGGTGCCTTCGATACGGGCGTGGCGCAGGTCAAGGCGCTGGCCGAACGTTCGGGCGCCTTAGGGCGTATCCGTGCCGCGCTCCGCGGGTGACTGATCGGCCCGGTCACGGGTCGCCGCGCGGCTGCGATTGCTGACCTGCTGACGAAAACGCTCCTGCATCACCCGCCGTTCGGAGGGTTGACCGCTGCCCAGCAGGCCGAAGCGCACCACCAGATAGAGCCAAACGGCGGCAAACACGCCCAGCAGCGCGCCGGCCGCAAGGCCGAGGCGAAGATCGTAATGGAGGATAAGCGCAAAGGCAGCGACAGCAAAGCCGACAACAAACCACTTGGGATCGAGAAAGGACCCGTCGTCGGGTGAAGCGGGCATCTCTTGTCCTTTTTTCGACACGGCGGGAGAGGGAGAGGATGCGCGCGTCGTGGGATCGAATGTGGTGATACCTCGCGGAAAATCAAGGGGGTGAATGACGTAAAGCGCAAAGCAAAGGGGCCGGCCAGCCCGATGGCTTGCCGACCCCTCTATTCATTCCGTCACGCGGTAGGAAAGCGTTTTAGGCCCGAAGGGCCGCAAGGCCGACCGGTCGCCCGCAGCGATGCGGCCTTAGGGCCACATGAGCGAGGAAGCGAAGCCGCGGAGGCGGCTTCGCCCCATCAAATCACGCCCCTTCGACCTCGGAAAGGTCGACCTTGAGGCCCGGGCCCATCGACGAGGTCAGCGAGACCTTGCGGACATACTTGCCCTTGGCGCCCGCCGGCTTGGCCTTCACCACCGCCTCGGTCAGCGCCTTGAAGTTGGCCTTCAGCGCGTCATCGGAGAAGCTCAGCTTGCCGATGCCGGAGTGGATGATGCCCTGCTTTTCCACGCGGAATTCGACCTGGCCGGCCTTGGCGTCGGTCACGGCTTGGGCCACGTTCGGGGTCACGGTGCCAAGCTTGGGGTTCGGCATCAGGCCCTTGGGGCCGAGCACCTTGCCGAGACGGCCGACCACGCCCATCATGTCGGGCGAGGCGATCACGCGGTCGTAATCGAGGTTGCCGGCCATCATGTCTTCCATGAGGTCTTCCGCGCCGACCTTGTCGGCACCGGCGGCCAGCGCCTTTTCGGCGTTGTCGCCGCGGGCGAACACCGCAACCTTCACATCCTTGCCGGTGCCCGAGGGCAGCGACACCATGCCGCGCACCATCTGGTCGGCGTGACGCGGATCGACGCCGAGGTTCATGGCGACTTCCACGGTCTCGTCGAACTTGCCCTTAAACTGGCGCAGCGTGGCCAGGGCTTCTTCAACCGAATAGAGCTTTTCGCGATCCAGCGCGGCCAGCACCTTTGCCTTCTTCGTCAACTTAGCCATCGGATCAGCCCTCCACCACTTCAAGGCCCATCGAACGGGCGGAGCCCTCGATGATGCGCATCGCCATCTCGACGTCGTTGGCGTTGAGATCGGCCATCTTGGCTTCCGCGATCTCGCGGATCTGGCTCTGGGTCACCTTGCCCGCGACGACCTTGCCCGGCTCCTTCGAGCCCGACGACAGCTTGGCCGCCTTCTTGAGGAAGTAGGACGCCGGCGGGGTCTTGGTGATGAAGGTGAACGAGCGATCCGCATAGACCGTGATCACGGTCGGGATCGGCATGCCCTTGTCCATTTCCTGCGTGGCGGCGTTGAACGCCTTGCAGAATTCCATGATGTTCACGCCGCGCTGACCCAGCGCCGGGCCGATCGGCGGCGAGGGCGTGGCAGAGCCCGCGGGCACCTGCAGCTTGATATAGCCTTCGATTTTCTTGGCCATGAGGCCGTACTCCTATCGCACTGTTGCCGTGCTGCTTCCAGCAAGGCTCATGTTAAGCGGTCCAGCGCCCCGGCCTTGTGCATGGCCCGGGCTCCCGCACGGAATCACCCGCCCGAGGGCAAGCGAAGGCGCGCGGTTAGGGGCATCCGGCGCAAAAAGCAACCCGCTGCGCCCGCCGCCCGATCCCGCTTGACAAACTTGACACCCTGTCAAGTAATTCCATCTCAGGCAATATCATGATATAAAACAATAAAACCGCACGTCCCGCCACTTGACGGACAGGGGGAGCGGGGCCTTGTCATGCGCTTCGCAGATCCAACGGCCTAGGAAGCCGAGCAGCACGTTGGGAAAGAGCGGACGCCGAGGGTAGCGGCTGGCAGGCGTGTAGGAAATGTCCGCAATCGCTCACGCTACGCCGAAAGCGGATATTCGGCTTACGACCCCGAAGCGGACGCTCAATCGGCCACCTCGATCAGCTGGATCAAATTGCCGCACGTATCGTCGAAAGTGGCAAATCTGGTGCCTCCGGCCTCCGTCGGCGGGGTTCGGAATTCAACGCCGAGCGCTGCAAGGCGTTCATATTCGGCTGCAAGGTTTGGAACGCTGAATTGCGTCCAGGGAATGCCATCCTTGTGAAGCGAGTCTTGCAACGAACGGGCGGCCGGATACACGTTTGGCTCGAGAGCAAGTTCGACGCCGTCTTCTTCTTCCGGCGATACGAGCGTAAGCCACCTGTGTTCGCCAAATTCGATATTGTGCTTAGTCTTGAAACCAAGGACGTCGGTGTAGAATTTGTGAGCTTTGGCCTGGTCGGCAACCATCACGCTCTTGATGTGCATCTTCATAATTTGTCTCCCGAGTGTGAACGACGTTGACAGCGAACGCGAAAATCAACCCTGCTACCGATCCGGATACCCGCCGACATGACGCATCAAATGAACTTACGTGAGCGCTGGCTCCCAGAGCTGAATGCCGTTGCCTTCGGGGTCGGTCAGGGTTGCAAATTTCCCGTGCGGGTATGTTTCGAGCTCGCTCACCGCCACCCCTGCAGCCTTCAACTGACCGATCATCCTGGCGAGATTTCCGACACGGAAATTGATCATCCAATGCTTGCCGCTAGGTATCATGGTGTTACCGACAGGGAAGGGATCAAACACCGTAAATCCTGCTTCTTGCTGCCAGGGTGCACCACCGGAAAACTGTGGCGCAAGGTCGATACCGAGGTGATCACGATACCAGTTTCGCAAGCCTTGCGGATCGTTAGCAACGAAAAAGAACCCCCCAATTCCTGAGACCTTCTCTTTCGCTGGTTCGGCTGACGATACAGCCTCGGTTGAGGTCAATGCCGCTGCAAGTGGAATAAAGGCCGCCTTGGCCGAAAAATCCCGCCTGCTCACAGATCGAAACAATGCCTTCCAATTCATCCGCGGGACTCTTTTTCGTGCAACTATCGAGGCACAAAATCAGCAACCTTCGCAAGCGCTTGATGACCATCCGAGCCTCAATTAGATGAACTTATTACTGAGAGCTCCGGAATACCCATAACATGCAGGGCGCGTTTTGTCTGCTTCCCGCCCGGGTGCAATCATCATCGGGCTCTAGCCGCGATCCCGAAAGCGGTATGGCTGTTTTCAGCAAAAGCAGACGTTGAGCATGATCATCCCGAATGGCTTGGTCTGGGTCGGCAGCCCTCACTGCTCAGATCCGGCCGCGAACGGCTGACTTGCCCCGCTTCTGGAAAGTACCTGCCATTCAGGAAGCGACCCCATACCACCCCTTACCGTCACCCCAGCGAAAGCTGGGGCCAAGGGCGGCAAGCGCGGCACTTTGAGGCCCTAGGTCCCAGCTTTCGCTGGGATGACGAAGGCGGCAGCAATCCACCCAGAACAGTCATAACGGATCTGGAAGGCCGTCCCCGACTCGCGGGCGTCGCAGGCCCTTGGTGCGGCTGGTGAGGTGATAGTGATGGCACAGCGCGCACTTGTAGGTGCGCAAGGAAATCCCGCCCGCCAGCGCCGCCGCGTCCGCCGCCTCCCGCGAGGCAAAGCGGCGCTTCTTCTGACAGATGCCGGGCCGGGTTTTCAAAAGCTGCCTTCAAAGCCGCGGTCGTCGCGCCGGATCGGCCTCGCTAGAGGCCGCAAGGCCGACCGGCCGCCCGCAGGCGCCCGGAGCGAAGCGGAGGAATAGCGCCGAGGACGCCCGCGCGGAGGCGCGGGCGAAAGACTCATTTCGCCAGTTCGACCTGCTCGAAGTCCAGTTCGACCGGCGTCGCGCGGCCGAAGATCGACACGCTGACCTTGACCTTGGCCTTGTCGAAATCGAGCTCTTCCACCACGCCGTTGAAGCTGGCGAAGGGGCCGTCCAGAACCTTGACCGAATCGCCGATCTCGTAATCGACGCTGATATCGCGCTTGGGCGCGGCCTTGGCTTCTTCCACCCCGCCGAAATAGCGCGCGGCCTCGCGCTCGGAAATCGGCTGCGGCTTGTTGCCCGAACCGAGGAAGCCAGTCACCTTCGGGGTGTTCTTGACGAGGTGATAGATATCATCGGTCATGTTCAGCTTGGCGAGCACGTAGCCGGGCATGAACTTGCGCTCGACCTGCACCTTCTTGCCGCGCTTCACCTCGGTCACGGTCTCGGTCGGGACCTGCACTTCCTCGACCCCTTCGCTGAGGCCAAGCCGTTCGGCCTCCGAAATGATCGCGTCGCGCACCTTGTTCTCGAAACCCGAATAAGCGTGAATGATGTACCAGCGAGCCATGGGAAATCCTTGGAAAAGTCGTCTGACAGGCAGAGCGTGAAATACGTGTGCCGGGCCTTGTTACAACAGGCCGATCGCGCCGCGCACGAGCGCCCCGAAGGCGCTGTCGATGCCGAGGAAGAACAGCGACAGGATCACCATGAAGATGAACACAAAAATCGCGGTGCGGACCGTTTCCTCGCGGCTCGGCCACACGATCTTGCCGGTTTCCGTGCGCACCTGGCCGACGAATTCCGCGACCGAAGTCTTGCGCTTCTTTTCTTCTGCGACTTGTTTCTGTTCGGCCATGATAGCCCGTGTCCTTCGCGTATAGCCCGTGTCTTTCCCGATCGGCTTTCAGGTAGGGGGCCGCGCCGCCCGGGACAAGGTCGCCGGAGGGGCCTTCATGATTGCCGATGTCGGAAAGACGGCTGCGTCCTTACGCGGGCCTCGCGGCAATTGCAAGATGATGCAGGCCTGCATCATGCCCGGGCCGCCTTGCGGAAAATCGCGCAGGCGGGGCTAGGCAAGGCCACACGTCGCCTCTAGCGTGCGCGCCCGAAACAACAGGGTCGTAAAAGACCGCATTATTCGGGGATCACATCACATGGCAGCAGGCAGCACGATGACGCTGGGGGAACGGCTGGTCGCGCCGGTCACCAATGTCTCGGACTTCATCTGGGCAGGCACCTGGAACGGGGTCGAGTTGCTGCCTTTCCCGCCGATGACGATCGTGCTGCTGGGCATTGGCCTGTGGGTGATGGTGGGCCTCAAATTCTATCCCATCGTCAAGCTGGGCAGCGCCTTTGCCGGTCTCTTCGCGAGCCGCAAGGGCTCCGGTGCGGGCGAGATCTCGCCCTTTGCCGCGCTCTCGACCGCGTTGTCCGGGCAGGTCGGAACCGGCAATCTTGCAGGTGTCGCCACCGCGATCGCGCTGGGCGGGCCGGGCGCTGTGTTCTGGATGTGGATCACCGCGCTGTTCGGCATGGCGCTCGCCTTTGCCGAGGGCAGCCTCGCGATCCGCTACCGCGAGCGCACATCGGACGGCAGCTATCGCGGCGGGCCGATGAGCTACATCATGCTGGGACTGGGGCCGAAATGGACCTGGCTGGCGGTGGTATTCTGCCTCGGCACACTGTTTTCCGCCTTGGTCACGGGCAATTCGATCCAGGCCAATGCGGTGGCCGACGGGCTCAAGGAACTGTTCGGCATCGACGAGGCAATCGGCGGGGCGATCATCGCGGTGCTGGTTTTCATCGTCATCATCGGCGGGATCAAGTCGATCGGCAGCTTCGCGGAAAAGGTCATCCCGCTGATGGCCGGTGCCTATGTCGTGATGGCTGTGACGGCGCTGGCGCTGAATGCCGGCGACCTGCCCGAAACCTTCGCCCTGATCATGGGCGGCGCGTTCAATCCGCAGGCGGCGAGCGGCGGCTTTGCCGGGGCGGCGATCATTATAGCCATTCGCGCAGGCGTGGCCCGCGGGCTGTTCTCGAACGAGGCGGGACAAGGCTCGACCGCGATTGCCCATGCCGTGGCGCAGACCGACGATCCCGAACAGCAGGGCCGCATGGCGATGATGGGCACCTTCATCGATACCATCGTGATCTGCACCATGACCGCGCTCGTGATCCTCACCGTGCGCGGCGATTTCACCGCTGGGGGCGAGGCAGTGCTGCACGCCTGGCAATCCGACCGGGTCGGGTTCGAGATGACCAGCGGCGCCTTTGCCGCCGCCTTCCCGTTCGAACTGGCCGGAATCGCGCTCGGCACGCTGGTAGCGAGCATCGCGCTGATCCTGTTCGTGTTCACCACCCTTTTGACCTGGAGCTATTACGGCGAGCGGGCGATCACCTTCCTCTACGACCGCATCCCCGGCTCCTCGCGTCAGGGGGAGAAGACGCTGCACATCATCTGGCGGGTGCTGTGGTGCGTCGTGATCTGGCTCGCCGCAGCGCAGCCTTCCGAGCTGGTATGGCGGCTGGGCGACATCTCCAACGCGGCGATGGCGCTACCCAACCTGGTCGCGCTGGTGCTGTTGTCGGGCGTGGTGTTCGCCCTGGCCCGCGGCGAGCGCACGGCG
Organism: Erythrobacter dokdonensis DSW-74; assembly: GCF_001677335.1. GTDB lineage: Bacteria > Pseudomonadota > Alphaproteobacteria > Sphingomonadales > Sphingomonadaceae > Erythrobacter > Erythrobacter dokdonensis. The sequence continues at coordinate 100,161 of NZ_LZYB01000006.1, read as the reverse complement.
GGCAAGGACTTCCACGCCGATACGCCCGAAGAGCCCGAGGAATACTGATCAAGCGACAAACCGGAGCGCGGTGACGGCGGCATGACCGCCGCACGCGCGGCCGTGCGCCGTGATCGAACACCTGAAGAGCGGGAAAATCGCGGCGCGCAAGAGCTGCGGAAATACCGGCGCTTGGCAGGGGTGACAGGATTCGAACCCGTGGCCCTCGGTTTTGGAGACCGATGCTCTACCAGCTGAGCTACACCCCTGCAGCGCGTTGGAAGGCGCCCTTTATCGAAGGGGCGGGGGATAGGCAATCCTATTTCCCGTCTGTATTGTGCAGTGCAAGATGCACGCCCCTCTGCGCCCTCCCATTCCGGTCGAGACCCTGCTGCTGGCCTATCGCAGCGGGATCTTCCCGATGGCCGACCGGCGCGAAGATACCGAAGTGTTCTGGGTCGAGCCGCGCGAGCGAGCAATCCTGCCGCTCGATGGGCTGCATGTGTCCAAGTCCTTGCGCAAGGTGCTGCGCGCCGACCGCTTCACCGTCACGCTCGACCGCGCTTTCGAACAGGTCATCCGCGCCTGCGCCGAGCCGCGCCCCGATCATCCCGAGACCTGGATCAGCGAACGCATCGTGCAGAGCTATATCGGCCTGCACCGCGCGGGCCATGCCCATTCTGTGGAGTGCTGGCAGGCGGGCGCCGATGGTGCGCCGGAGCTGGTCGGCGGGCTCTACGGCGTCAGTTTCGACCGGGTGTTCTGCGGCGAGAGCATGTTCTCCTGCGTGCCCAATGCCAGCAAGGTCGCGCTGGCATGGCTGGTGGCGATCCTGCGCGAGGCCGGTTTCGCACTGCTCGACTGCCAGTTCATGACCGAACATCTCAGGAGCATGGGCGCTATCGAGCTGCCGCAGCGCGACTATCGCCGCAAGGTCGAGCAGGCCCATGGCCGCCCGCTCGCCAGCCTTGGCACGGCGTGGCGGCGCTTCAGCGAAGGCAGCGGTTATGGTGCGGGTGACGGGGGCGTTGACGGAGACCGAACGGAACGGGCGTCTTCGCCCGGCCAGCGCATCGTGCAGTCCTTGACCCAGACATCATAGACCGGGTGCTCGACCACGTTGAGGCTGGGCGATTCGCGGAAAAGCCAGCCGGAAAAGACGCGGGTGTGCGCCTGCGACCCGCGTTCGCGGATATCGACCTGCACGAAGGCGCCCGTTTCCTGCGGCAATTCCCATGGCGCGGTGCGTTCGCAGGCCGAAAGGCGGATGATCACCGGACCGACCTCGGCGCTCTCGCCCGGCTTCAGCGTAATGTCTTCCGAGACGTTGTTGCGCTTGTTGAGCAGGCCGAGTGTCGCCACCCGCTCGTCCATGGGCGTGGCACCATTGTCGCCGGCACTGTCCGGCGCGGAAGAGGCAGCAGCAGCCGGTGCGGGCTGATCGAGCGGCACGTCAGCCGTTTCCGGCTCGGCCGCGTTATCGCAGGCCGCAAGCAAAAGCAGCAGCGCCGCGGGAAGGCAGGGACGCCGCACCGCGCGCCTCAGCTGTCCGCGCCGCCGGGCGTCCACGCCTCGTAATCGCCGACAGCCCGGGCGCGCTTGCCGCCCCGCTCGAGCGCGCCTTGCGGGAAATAGGCCTGCGCCGTGCCGGTGGCATTGGGGGTGTAATCGGCTTCCCACACCTTGGGTGGCGGCAGATGGCTTTCGGGCACATCGTCATAGGTGCCATGCAGCCAGCCGTGCCATTCGGCCGGCACGCGGCTGGCATCATTGGCACCATTGTAGATCACCCAGCGTTTTTCGCGCTGCGTGTAGGAGCCGGTATTGACCCCGCCCTTGGCCGTGGCACGGTAATACTTGTTGCCTGCCGCATCGGTGCCGACATGCTCGCCGCCCACACGGCTCGCCCACAGGTGGGTGCCGATGGTGGCGCCGTCCCACCAGGTGAAGATCTTTGCTAGGATACCCATGGACGCGCGCCTAGCCGAATTGCTCCCGAGCGCCAAGGAGGAAGATTAGCGCGGCAGGGCGTAGATCACCCTGTCGCCGGGCACGATCCCCAATTCCCGGGCCCTGCCCGCGCGCAGTTCCAGCACCGCGCTGGCCGGGCCGACAGAGCTGACCGGATCGAGTGAATAGGGCACGGTATCGGCAGCGATGTTGAGGATCCGCCCGTCCGGCCCAACGAAGATGATGTCGAGCGAGAGCGGCGTGTTCTTCATCCAGAAGCTGCGCGGTTCCGGCGCTTCGGAGGGAAACAGCATACCCTCGAAATCGCCGAGTTCGGTGCGGAACATCAATCCGCGCGTCTGGGCCGCAGGGCTCGCGGCGAGTTCGACCCGGAAGGCAATGGTATTGTCGCCGCGCACGACAGCAAGATCGATCACCTCCAGCCCCGAAACCGGATGGCGTGTTTCCCCGGCAGCCGCGGCCGGAGCCTGCGCGCGCGCTGTCGCGCCCTCTCCGGGAGAACACGCCGCCAGCAGCGCGAGGCCTGCCACCATCCAGAATTTCACCATGATCCCTCGAATCCCTCCTGATCGGCGACCTCGTCAAGCCATGCTTCCAGTTCAGCCTCCCCCGGACAATCGAGGAGGAAGCGGACATGATCGTAATCGTGGCCTGCCCGCAGCATTGCTGCAACGGCTTTTTCGCGGGCCTTGTGCACGGCGAGCGGATCACCTTCCTCGGCAGCGGCGCGTCGATAGGGACCGAACCCCCGCTTCTTCGCCATCAGTACCGCCGCGCGGCGCTGCGCCGCCTCGTCGGGCGCCGTATCCGCGCGGATAGTCTCGTCCACGCCCGCCGCCCACAAGGCCTGCTCGACCCGCCTTGCACCATAGCCGCGGCCAGCCAGATCGCGCGTGCGCATCCGCGCATAGGCGGCATCATCGACATAGCCGAGTTCCACCAGCCGCCCGACCAGCGCCGGAATATCGATCTGCATGCTGCGACCATCGCCGTCCTCGGCCACACCGCGCTCCTTCAGCTTGCGCGCAAGATAGGCTTCCAGCCGTGCTCCGGTGCTGGCGTAACGGGCGGCATAGGACAGGGCGAGATCGCGCAGCGCCACCTCGTCAAGCGGCGGCCTGGCCCGCTTGCGCCCGCCCCTTTCACTACCGCGGGATGACGAATTCGCTTTACCTGAAACCATTTCGCCTTATTCGTGCCACTTTCCTTACCGATGCGGAAAACCGGACAAGGCCGGACTATGCCCGGTGCAACGGGGTTATGCCAGAGCGCAACAGGAGACATCCTCGAAAAGCGCCGCAACTTACGGGTATCGCTAGATAATATGACCGACGCCGCTTTGACGCCGACGCCGAATGATTGCAACCTGCCGCGGGTACGTGCGCAATTTGCAACCTTCAACGAAGCGATCGATTACGCCGCGCGCAGCCGCAAGGGGCTCAACTTCCACGACATGCGCGGGGAATTGGCGCGGGTCTATCCCTATTCCGAAATGCGCGAGGATGCCCTCGTCATGGCGCGCCGCCTGACCGCGGCGGGCATCGGCAAGGAAGACCGCGTCGCGCTGATCGCGGAAACCGGGGCGGAATTCGCCGCGCTGTTCTGCGCCTGCGTCTATGCCGGGGCATGGCCGGTCCCGCTTCCGCTGCCCACCAGCTTCGGCGGCAAGGAAAGCTTTATCGATCAGCTGGCAGTGCAGCTGATTAGCTCGGATCCGAAGATCCTGCTCTATCCCGAGGAAATCGCCGAAATGGCCTCGACTGCGGCCGCCCGTCAGGGCTGCGCGGCCGAAAGCTGGCAGGATTTCGCCCAGCGTCCCGCACCCGAATGCGAACTGCCGCAGGCCAACCCCGACGACATCTGCTACCTGCAATATTCCTCAGGTTCCACGCGCTTCCCGACCGGGGTGGCGGTGACCCACAAGGCGCTGCTGCACAATCTCTACGGTCATGCCGAAACCATGAATCTCGGCGAGAATGATCGCTGCGTCAGCTGGCTGCCATGGTATCACGACATGGGCCTCGTCGGCTGCCTGCTCTCGCTGATCGCCAACCAGGTCTCGGGCGATTACCTGAAGCCCGATGCCTTCGCGCGGCGCCCGCTGGCGTGGCTCGACATGATCAGCCGCAACCCGGGCAACACGCTGTCCTATTCGCCGACCTTCGGCTACGACATCTGTGCGCGCCGCATTTCCAGCCAGAGCAGTGTCGCCGAACGCTTCGACCTCTCCCGCTGGCGGATCGCGGGCAACGGCGCGGACATGATCCGCCCCGACGTGATGCAGAACTTCGTCAATGCCTTTGCCGAAGCGGGCTTCAAGGCCTCCAGCTTCACGCCCTCCTACGGCCTTGCCGAAGCGGTGCTGGCGGTGACGGTGATGCCGCCGGGCGAAGGCATCCGCGTCGAACTGGTCGAGGAGGAGCGCCTGTCGGGCGCCCCGCGCGATCTTTCGCGTCCGGCGCGTTACCGCGCGATCGTCAATTGCGGCAAGGCCCTGCCCGACATGGAGGTGGCCATCCGCAGCGAGGACGGTTCGCCGCGCGGCGATCACCAGATCGGCAAGGTATGGTGCCGCGGCCCGAGCGTGATGCATTCCTATTTCCGCAACCCCGAAGCCACGGCAGATTGCCTCGCGGACGGTTGGCTCGACACCGGGGACATGGGCTACACGGCCGATGGCTACCTGTTCATCGTCGGCCGCGCCAAGGACATGATCATCATCAACGGCAAGAACCACTGGCCGCAGGATATCGAATGGGCGGTCGAGCAGCTTCCGGGCTTCAACCACGGTGATATCGCCGCCTTCGCGATCGAGATGGAGAACGGCGAGGAAGCCCCTGCGGTGCTGGTCCATTGCAAGGTTTCCGACCCCGAGGAGCGCGTGCGCCTGCGCGACCAGATCGCCGACAAGGTGCGTTCGGTCACCGGCATGAGCTGCATCGTCGAACTGGTACCGCCGCGCACCCTGCCGCGCACGTCCTCGGGCAAGCTGTCGCGCGCCAAGGCCAAGAAGCTCTACCTCGCGGGCGAGATCGTGCCGATCGCGCTGGCAGCCTAGCTGCCTACTCCTCTTCCTCGGCCCACGCGACCCTGACCGGCCCTGTATCCGGTCGGACAACCACCTCGGCTCCGCGCGCGCGGAGCAGTTCGGCGGCCTTCTCGCATTCCTCCGGGTCGCCGGTGAGCACTACACCGCGGTTCTTGCGCTGCGATGCCCAGGCGATAACCGCCAGCGCCTCCCGGCCTTCCGCGGTCGGCGCGCCTTCCTCGGCAAAGCGGACTTCCGCGGGCAAGGCCCCCATGGGCGGGATCAGCTCGATCGTCCAGTCAGGCTCGGTCACGGCAATCCGCGCTTCGAGCGTGCGGTAGACTCCCAACGGCGCACCCTCGATCCGCTTGGCCCGCACCAGTGCGCGGCGGCGGTTACGATCGATCAGCACGTCGGTCTCGGGCACTCCGGCCGCAAGCGAGAGCCGGTTGACCAGCGCCTGCTCGCGGGCGGCTGCGGCGGCCTGTTCCTGTGCGCGCGTGGCGGAAAGCTGTGCCCGCTGGGCCGCACCCGCACCAGTCTCGATCTGGGTCTGGGTCAGCGTCAGCGTCACCTTGCGCCCGAGCTGGCGTTGCAGGGCGCGGGCGATGTCGGCCTCGGCATCGGGCCGGATGACGGGGGTGAACATGATTGCACTCACGCCCAGTGGATCGGACGCGAAATCGATCTCCAGCGCATCAAGCTGCGCGGGGCGTTCGAACCGGTCGCGGATCGCATCGCGCACGATCCGCTGGGCATTGGTCTCCCATGCGATCTGCTGGAGCGAATAGCCGAGCGGGATGGCGAGCGCGACGAACACCGCCACCACCGCGAAATTCTGTGCCTTGGTCTGCCCCTTGGTCAGGGTGCTGCGGAAACCGTAGAGCTTGGCCATCGCGAAGGCTGTGAGCGCGATGGTCAGCAGGTTGGTGACGAACAGTAGCAGCGCGCCGGAAAAGACCGTCCAGTTGAACGTCGCCAGCCCGAAGCCGACCACCGCGAGCGGCGGCATCAAGGCTGTCGCGATGGCAACACCCACGATCGTGCCCTCGCGCCCGCGGATCAGCGCATAGGCACCGGCAAGCGCGGAAAACAGCGCCACGAACAGGTCGAACAGGTTCGGCCGGGTTCGCGCCGCAATCTCGCTGGTAATGGTCTGGATCGGCGACGGAAACACCAGCGCCGCACACAACAGAACTGCCAGCACGCTGCCGACCAGCAGCGTGCGCCCGGCCTGCTTGAGCCAGTCCCAGTCGCCGATGGCCAGCGCAAAGCCCAGCCCGATGATCGGGCCCATCAATGGAGAGAGCAGCATCGCCCCGATCACCACCGCCGGCGAGCCGAGCAGCAGGCCCAGCACCGCAATACCGGCGCTCATCGCGGTCATGAAGAGGTAGCGCTCGGACAGCGCGCAATCATCGCGCCGCCGCTCGATCACCTCGGCCTGGTCGATCTGGCCAATGACCTGCTCCGCCCACCAGTCGCGCACCGTAACCAGCGCTGCACGCAAGGACGCGCGCGCAGGCGATGCCGCCGCCTGCGAAGAACCATGCGAGGTGGTGCCTGAGGCCGCCTCATCCTTCGGCGGATCCTCATCCTCCTCCATGCTGGGCTTTGCGAGCTCGACATCTTCGGCGCCGATATCGGCTCCCGGTTCGGGGGTAGTATCGGACCCGGGCTTGTCGTTCATCGAATGGCCTTTGCGTCATGTCACGAAGGGCTTCTCCTAAACGCGCAAGTCGGGAATGCCAAACCTGCTGCCATTGATCGCAACAGCAATGGACGCGGGACGCCGTTCCGGAGTAGCGTGCAGGTGCAAACTTGAAAGGCGTGTTTTAGATTACTAATACAGTGGGGATCGCCTCGCGCTCTGGCGCCGGGCCGCAAGGGAGCACAAGACAGGCATGAGCACCGAAACCAAGACGGCGACCGCAACAGATTTCTCGCTTACCCCGCCCGATCCGGTGCCGCAGGTGGCGCCCGAACAGGCGGCGGGGCTGGTGCCGGTGACCGAGGAGCAGAAATCCAAGCTCGACGTGAAGGTTGATGCCTTCGTCAACGACCTAGTCTCGGCCGATGCCAATTCGCCCGAATTCGGCGAAAAGGTCGACCAGATCACGCGGATGGGCCAGGAACAGATCCGCGCCGCGGCGGCGATGTCGAACCGCTTTCTCGACCGTCCGGTGCGAGCGATGGATGCCGATGGCAGCGTGGGCAAGGATCTGGCCGAACTGCGCCGCACGGTCGAGGATCTCGATCCCGGCCGGCAGGGCAAGCTGTCGGGGCCACGCAAGATCCTCGGCATCATTCCCTTCGGCAACAAGATCAAGAACTACTTCGACAGCTACACATCCGCGCAGGGCCACATCGCAGCGATCCTCACCCGGCTGGAAAGCGGCAAGAAGGAGCTGCATCTCGATAACGCCGCCATCGATACCGAGCGCCAGAAGCTGTGGGCGGCGATGGGCGAGCTGGAGCAGATGATCCACATCGCCAAGACGCTCGACGAGCGGCTCGAGCAGAAGGCGCTCGAACTCGATTCGGTCGATCCGGCGAAGGCCAAGGCGCTGCGGGAGTCTGCGCTGTTCTACGTCCGCCAGCGCACGCAGGACCTGCTGACCCAGATGGCGGTGAGCGTGCAGGGCTACCTTGCGCTTGATCTGGTCAAGAAGAACAATGTCGAACTGGTGAAGGGTGTCGACCGCGCCAGCACCACGACGGTGGGCGCGCTGCGCACTGCCGTCACCGTCGCGCAGGCAATGACCAACCAGCGCCTCGTGCTCGGCCAGATTACCGCATTGAACAAGACCACCAGCGACATCATCGATTCGACCAGCACGCTGCTGCGCGAACAGACCGCGCAAATCCACGAGCAGGCGGCGTCGAGCACCATCCCGCTCGAAACGCTCCAGCGCGCCTTCCAGAACATCTACGACACGATGGACGAGGTGGACAATTTCAAGGTCCGCGCGCTCGAATCGATGAAGCAGACGGTCGGCGTGCTCACCGCCGAGGTCGAGAAGTCCAAGGGCTATATCGCCCGCGCCGAAGGCCAGGCGCAGGCCCAGGCCAAGGTCGCTGCCTCCGAGCCTTCGCTGCTGGCGCTGGATCGCTGATGCCCGACACGACCCGCGACAACGACCGCATCCTGCGCGAGGCGAAGACCAGTCTCGCCGTGCAGCGCGACGGCGGCACACACCGCGCCGCGCCAAGGGGCAGCATCGGCAAGGGCTCGGCGGATCTCAAGCGCCGGAACCTCGTCAAGCGGATGAAAGGTCTGGGCGTGACCTTGCTGGCGATTATCGCGACGGTGATTGCAGCGGGGATCATCATCGACGGCATCGGGTTTGCGGGTGTGATGATGGCGGCAGCCGCGGTGGTCGCGGCGGTTCTGTTCTTCGCTTTCGTGCCGCGGACAAGGACGCCCAAGCGCGCCGAACTCAAACAGGGCAACCCGCAGCAGATGGTCGCCCGCACCGAGCTGTGGCTGGAAGCGCAGCGCCCCGCCCTGCCCCCGCCCGCGCAGGCGATTGTCGACCGGCTGGGAGTGCAGCTCGATGCGCTCGGACTGCAATTGAAGGGCCTCGGCGACAACGAACCGGCGATGGCCGAGGTGCGCGAACTGGTCGGCGAATATCTGCCAGAGACGATCGACAACTACCGCAAGATCCCCGCCCACCTGCGTCAGGAACAGCACGCCGGAAAGAGCGCGGACGAACGCCTGACCGAAAGCCTCACCAAGCTTTCCGGCGAGGTCGACCGCGTCACCCGGCGGCTGGCCGAAGGCGCGCTCGACGATCTGGCGATCAAGAGCCGCTATCTCGAATACCGCTATGGCGGGGCGGAAGCGCTGGAAGATATGCGCGGATCCCCCGATACCGGCGTACCACTGCCCGATTTTTCGGCCGTGCCGGGCAAGCAGGAGCGTTGAGACGATGCGCGTGACCCTTCCCCATGATCTGCCCAAGGAAGAAGTCTGTCGCCGGATGCGCGCCCATGCCGACGAAATCGTCGGATTCTTCCCCCCCGGTCTCGCCAGCGTCACCACCGGCTGGCCCAGCGAGGACCGCATGAGCATCACCGCCGAGGTCATGGGCATGACGATCCCGGGCGGCGTCGATGTGGAAGATGACCGGGTGGTGATCGAGATGGACCTGCCGATGCTGCTGTCGGTGATGAAAGGCCCGCTCGAAGCGGCAGTAAAGAAGGAAGGCCGCCGCCTGCTGGCGCCCTGAGCGGCCAGCTATATGCAAATCTCGCAAGATTAATTGCTTCCTTCCATTTGATCTGGCACAATTATCCGCGAGGGAATCGTGCCTAACTTGCTTACCGCGGACGGCGGGCAAGTCAGACCGACAAATCTGCTCGTTTGAAGCAGGGAAGGTAAGGTCTCATGGCGAGGGGCAAGGACGAAACAGCTGCGGATGGCGATCTGCGCACCCGATTGCGCGCCGCGACCATGGCCGCACACGATCTGCTTGACCATTCGATGCAGGCAGCAAGCGGCTGGCAGAACCGCGATGATTATGCCCGCTTCCTCGAACTTCAGCACGCCGCCCGCGCGCCGCTGGAAGACTGGATCGAACATCACGCTCCGGCCGAACTGCGCCCCCCGCTGCAGACCCCGCTGATCGCGCGCGATCTTGCCGCGCTGGACCATGCCGTGCCCCCGCCTGCGCCGCTGTTCACCATGGGCAGAACCGCGACGGGCCATGCCTTGGGCGCGGCGTGGGTGCTGGCGGGTTCCGCGCTCGGTAACCGCAGCATTGCCGCGCAGGTCAAACGCATCGGCGGCGGCAAATGGCCGGTCGCCTTCCTTGGCGATGCGGCGATGCTCGGCTTCTGGCAACGCCTTCGCGAACGGATCGAACAGCAGGCGCAAGAGACCGAAGCGGCTGGCGCGACCTGTGCGGCAAGCGCCGTTTTCGCGCACTTTCTCGCCGTGGCGGAGGATGCCCGAACCGAAGGTGCGACACAGTGAACCTTCACCAACCCGAAGATGCGCTGACCGAGTGCGACCGCGAGCCGATCCATCACATCGCCGCGATCCAGAACTTTGGCGGCCTGATTGCGATCAACGCCGAGGGTGCGCTGGTTCATGCCTCTGCCAATGTCGCCGACATGCTCGGCCTTGCCGCGCAACCTGTTCCCGGAACGCCGCTGGCGGACATCCTGGCGTCTCCCGCACTGGCGCTGATCGAGACGGCGCTGGCCGATCTGACAAAGGCCGACGTGCCCGAACGCCGCTTCGGAGTCGATCTGGCGGGAACGGGCGCGCGCTTCGATTGCGCGGTGCATCGCAGCGGCGCCCTGTCGGTGATCGAATTCGAACCCCACGCCCGCAACGATTTCGCCGACCATGTCAGCATGATCGTGCCGGTCATCGCCCAGCTCGAGGCGATCGGCAATCCGAAGGAGCTGTGCGATACCGCCGCGCGGCTGGTGCGCCAGATGCTCGGCTATGACCGGGTGATGATCTACCGCTTCCATCCCGACGACAGCGGCGAGGTGGTCGCCGAAGAACGCGCCGAGGAGATGGAGCCCTATCTCGGCCTGCGCTATCCGGCAGCCGACATTCCCCGCCAGGCGCGCGAACTGTTCCGTCGCAACCGCTTCCGGGTAATCGCCGAAATGGACGCCGAAGCCGTGCCGATCGTCCCTGCGCTCGGCCCCGGCGATACCCCGCTCGATCTGTCGATGAGCATGCTGCGCGCCCATTCGAAGATGCACCTTGCCTACATGCAGAACATGGGCGTGGGCGCCTCGCTGGCGATCGCGATCGTGCGGCACGAGAAATTGTGGGGCATGATTTCGTGCCATCACCGCACGCCCCGCCTGCCTCCGTTTTCGCTGCGGACCGTCGCCGAATTGCTGAGCCAGACCTTCTCGCTGATGCTCGACCGGATCCTCGTGACCCAGTCCGAGGCTTTGCGCGAACGGGCACGCGAGCTCAATGACAGGCTGCTGTTGCGGCTGGCGGGCGGTCTGGCGCTGGCCGACAGCCTGCCGCTGATCGCGGAACTGCTGGGCGGCGCGGTGCCGCATGACGGCCTGTCGCTGCTGGTCGACGGCGAATATCGCGCCAGCGGTGCAGCACCTGACGAAGCTGCCTTCCGCACCATCGCCCCGCTACTGGCGGGTACGCTGGGCAGCGGCGTGCATGTCACCACCAGGCTGGCCGACGAGATCCACGAGGCGGGCGCCTTTGCCGATACCGCAACCGGCGCGCTGGTGCTGCCGCTTTCGCACGGCGGGCGCGATTGTCTGGTGCTGTGGCGCCGCCCGCTCGACCGCACGATCACCTGGGCTGGCGATCCGGCCAAGGCCAAGGCTCCGCAGGGCGAGATGCTCCAGCCGCGCGCCAGTTTTGCCGCCTGGACCGAAACCGTGCGCGGGCGCAGCGCCGAATGGGATGCGGAGCAATGCGAAATCGCGGCGCGTCTACGGCGCACCCTGATCGAGGTGGTGCTGCGGATGAACGAGGAGCTCGGCCGCGAGCGCGCCCGCATTGCCGAGCAGCAGGATCTCGTCATCGCCGAGCTCAATCACCGCGTGCGCAACATTCTCGGCCTGATCCGGGCGCTGGTGACCCAGTCGCAGGCCGAGGCGCTGAGCGTGCCGGGCTTTGCTGCCATTCTCGGCGGGCGGATCGCCGCGCTTGCCGCCGCGCACGAGAACCTCACGGCCAAGAACTGGGGTCCAGCCTCGCTCCGGCATCTGCTCGAGACCGAACTGGCGCCCTATTGCAGCGAGGATCGCGCAAGGTTCCGGCTGATCGGCGATGACGTGGCGCTCGGCCCCGAAGCCTATACGGTGCTGGCGCTGGTCGTGCACGAGTTGGCGACCAATTCGGCCAAGTACGGCAGCCTTTCGGCCCGTGCGGGCACGCTCGAGGTGCGGCTGGCGCGCACCGCTTTTGGCGATCTGGCGATCGCCTGGCGCGAGGCGGGTGGCCCCCCGGTCAGCGCACCAACGCGGGAGGGCTTCGGTTCGACCATCATCCGCCGCTCGATCCCGCATGATCTGGGCGGCGAGGCAGATATCCGCTTCCGCATTTCCGGACTGGAGGCCGATTTCCTCGTACCGCAGCGCCATCTCTCTGCGGCCGCACCTGCCAAACGACCGGCACCTGCTTCGGCCCCCGCCCCTGAACCTGCATCGGATCTTCCCGTCCTGCTCCCCGCCAGCGTGCTGGTGGTGGAGGACAGCATCATCATCGCGCTCGATATCGAAGAAAACCTCAAGCGGCTCGGGGTCGGCGAGGTGCGGGTCGAAAGCAGCGTTGCGGGAGCGCTCGCCGCGATTGCCGAAAGCCCGCCCGATTTCGCAATGATCGACTTCAATCTCGGCGGCGAATCCTCCGAGCCGATCGCCGCAGCCCTGCGCGCGGCGGGCGTGCGCTTTGCGCTGGCCACGGGCTATGCCGAGGGAGACGGGGCCTTCGAGCGGCTCGGCGCAGACACAGTGCTGCGCAAGCCCTATGGCCAGAGCGATATCGCCCGCGCGCTCGGCAGCGGCTAGGCCGCGCGCACCAGCAGGGTCACTTCGGCGCGGGCAAAATCGAGCGCTGCAAGACTGTCGGCGTAAAGGCAATCGCCCGCGCGCGCGCGGGCACTGCCATCGCGCGCGGTGATTTCGCCCGCCAGCGGCAGGGCAAGCAGCCCGCCCGGAAAGGCGGCGCACGTTGCAGCGCCGGGTTCGCCCTCGATCCGGTCCAACCGGAAGTATGGCCCGTCCACCAGCACCGGCCCGGCGGCGATGCTGCGTCGATGTTCAGCCCCGTAGGGCTTGCCCCGCGCCACCGCCAGGCCGCGCTCCAGATGCAGCTCGCGCGGCCGACCGTAGTCATAAAGGCGGAAGGTGGTGTCGCTGTTCTGCTGCACCTCGACCAGCGACAGGCCCGGCCCGATCGCGTGGACCGTACCGGCCGGCAGATAGAACAGATCGCCCGCACGCGCAGGGTGCCATGTCAGCAACTGTTCGATCGTTCCGTCCATCGCCGCGGCGGCGATTTCGGCGGCCTCGACCTCCCGCTCGAACCCGATTGCAAGCCGCGCATCGGGCTCGGCATCGAGCACCAGCCAGCATTCCTCCTTGCCCGCCTCGCCCGGCAGGGCCTCGGCATCGGAAGGATGCACCTGCACCGAAAGCTTTTCCGAGGTGAAAAGATACTTCACCAGCACCTGCGGCAGCTCGGGCGGGGGTTCGAACCAGATCTCGCCGATCCGCTCGTCCGCCGGGGCCACGAACGGCGCGGGCAGCTGCTCGCGGCCCCAGACCTTTCCGACCATCCGGGTCGGCAGCAGGCGCGCGCGCGTCACTGGTTGACTGCTCCGGGCAGCTTGCCAACGGCCTGCGCCCCGTCACGGGTGGTGACCAGAACTTCGCCACCGGAAACGATGATGCACACATCCTCCAGCCCCACAGCCGAGATGCGCGGGCCGTCGGTCAGCGCGAAGACGCCTTTGCAGCCGGCCAGATCGACTGGGCCGCCGCGCGCGATATTGCCTTCGGCGTCTGCCTGATCGGCCAGTGCATCGGCCAGCGCGGCCCAGTTGCCGATGTCGGACCAGCCCATGTCGGCCGGCACCATCGCCGCGCTGCGAGTGTTTTCCATCACCGCATAATCGATCGAATCCCCGGCAATCGCGGCAAAGGCTTCGGCCGCCGGGTGGAACCGCGTACCATCCTCCCGCCCTTCGGCCACGGCCTCGGCGACCAGGCGCGCCATTTCTGGGCGGTAGGCGGCGAGTTCATCGAGCAGATGGCCTGCACGGAAGGCGAAGATCCCGCCGTTCCAGCTGAAATTGCCGCTGGCAAGATAGTGCTGCGCTTTGGCGAGATCGGGCTTTTCGACGAAGCGGGCAATGGCAAACCCGCCCGCCAGCGGCGCGCCCCTTTCGATATAGCCATAGCCGGTCTCGGGCCGGTCAGGCGCGATGCCGAAGGAGACGAGATAGTCCTGCGCCGCCAGCGCGGCCCCGGCGAGCGCTGCGGCGCGGAAAGCAGCACTGTCGGCAATGTGATGATCGCTCGGACAGACCAGCATGACAGCGTCGCGCGGCAGCAGCGCCGCGGCGAGCGCGATCGCCGGCGCGGTATTCTTCGCCGCCGGCTCCACCACCAGCCGCGCTCCGGGCGTATCGCTCAGCTGGGCCGTGACAAGATCGGCATGGGCAGCGCCCGCCACCACCATCGGCGGAGCGAAGCGATCATCGCCGGCAACGCGGCGCACGGCCTGTTCGAACAGGGTTTCCTCGCTCACCAGCGGCAGGAACGGTTTGGGCAGGGCCTTGCGGCTGAGCGGCCAGAGCCGTGTGCCGCTGCCGCCGCACAGGATAACCGGGTGGATTTGCGTCACGCGTCTTGTCCCTTCTCGTGAAAGCGCGAGTTAGATCAAGTGGATGGGCGATGCCAGCGGGAATCCCTCCAGCGGTTCGGTATTGGCGCCGATCCGGTGCTTTCAGAACCACCGCTGGCGCCAGTAAAACGGGGCCGGCACCGGATTTCCTTCGCGATCGGTCGCAGGTCGGAAGCCAAGGCGGCTTTCGACCAGCGCGCAGGTGATGCGGTCGGCCTCGGGATCGGGACTGGGCCGGTAGATCGTGCAGTCGCGTGCGCGCCCGTCGATGCCGACGGTCACCCGCACGATCACCTCTGTGCCGCGCCGGGCGCTGCGTCCGCCCTCGGGAACGGGAAAATCCCGCGCGTTGTCAATGCTGCCCGAAACATGGACGGGTTTGGTCACCGCCACCCCGCCGCGCCCGCCCCCGCTATTGCCGCTGCCCGTGCCGAGCCCGCTCCCGGCAGCCCCCGTGCCTTCGCCCGCCTCGGTCGCGCCGGAGCGCGAGGCAGTACCGGTAGAGGAAGCGCGCGGACGCGGCGGCTCGTCGCGCAGATCGCGCGGAGACGGCGGACGGGTAACGGGTTCGGGCACCGCATCCTTGCCCGGATCGCCCTGCGCGCCCTCATCGGGCTCGGGCTGGTTCTCGGGCGGCGGCGGTGACGGCGGCGAGGTGATCGTGACGGTAAAGGCCGAGACCACCTGGTCCTGGACCGAAGCCGTAAGATCGGGCGCCAGCGCCCGCGCCAGACCATAGAGCGCTGCCATATGCAGCAACAGCAGCCCCGCGACCAGCGGCAGGCTGAGACGGCGCCGACGACGGAACTGGCTTTTCCCATTCATGCGGGTCTCGATGCCAATGGCGGTTACCTCCATTTCGGTCGAGGTTCTGCCGGAAACCTTTCACGAGTTCCTATAGCACAGCGGCGGATTTTGGCGATGGAGCGCTAAGGATCGATCGCGCGATGCACCATGTCGAAGGTGCCGGGCATGATGCACCGGACACCCGCAGCTCTCCCGCTGTTCGGGCCGGTGGCCCCGTGCTCGCGCGACTTGCGGGCCTTCGCATTGCGTCCGGGACGATTGGCCCTCGCACCCTCGCCGCGAGCTTGCTGGGCACGACGGGCTTTCTCGCGCTGGCCTGCCTCAGCCTGATACTGGCGCGCGCCGGCAGCGTGGTTGCGCCGGTCTGGCTGCCCAATGCCTTTGCCGTGGTGCTGCTGCTCAGGGCGCGTTTGGACAATGAATGGCTGTTCCTCGCGCTCGCCCTGCTTGCCAGCCTCGCCGCAAATGCGGTGGCGCGGCTGCCATGGGAAATGGCGCTTGTCTATGCTCTCGCCAATACGGTCGAGATAGCGGTTGTCACAGCGCTTGCGCGGCAGGCCGGCCGCGATACCTGCGACATGACCCGGCTCGGCGATCTGGCGCGTTTCGTCTGGGCGGGCGGACTGGTCGGTCCACTGGTCTCAGGGCTGATCGCCGCGCCGATGATGGGCCAGGATCTTGCCACGGTGCGCGATGGGGTGGTGACGTGGTTCCTGACCGACAGCATGGCAATGGTGCTGATCGTCCCGGCCGGACTGCTGCTGGTCGATCGGCTGCGCGACACCCTGCCACGCGCGCCGGCGCGTCCGCTGGAACGTTTCAGCCTGCTGCTTGGCGGCATCACCTGCGCGCTGCTGGTATTCAGCCAGACGCAATACCCGCTGATCTTCCTGATCCAGCCGATCACGCTGCTGCACGCCTTCCGGCTCGGCAGTCTCGGGACGGCGGTACATGTAACGGGCGTGGCGCTGGTGGCTGCCGTCATGAGCTGGACGGGCACAGGCCCGATCGCGGCGGCGTCGCTGGATACGACTGCGCAACTGCACCTGTTGCAGGCCTTCATCGCCGCCAATTTCCTCACCGGCCTGCCGGTCGCCGCGATCCTTGCAGGCCGCGACCGGATGATGGACGAACTCGCGGCAGGCAAGGCCCGCGTCGATCTGCTCGCAGACAACATCACCGATGCGGTGCTGCGCTACGATTTGGAGGGCGTGTGCACCTATGCCTCACCCTCGGTGCGCGAAGTGATGGGAGTGCCGCCGGAAACCTTCATCGGCCAGCCGGTGACCAGCCGGCTCCATCCGGATACGCGCGACCGCGCCCTACTGGCGCTCGGCCGCCTGCTTGACGGGACATCGGACAAGGAGCGGGTGACCTATCGCCGCTTTCGCGACAATCATGACGGCACCCCGGTATTTCTCGAGGCCGATTGCGCGATCATCCGCAATCCCGAAACGGGCGCACGCGAGGGTGTGGTGGTCGCCGCCCGCGACGTGACCGAGCGGGTCGAGCTGGAACTGCTGCTGACACGCGCGCGCCGCCATGCCGAGAACGCAGCGCACGCCAAGAGCGAGTTCCTCGCCAACATGAGCCACGAGATCCGCACGCCGATGAACGGCGTCCTCGGCTTTGCCGAACTGCTGCTGCGGGGAGAGCTTGATGCAGACCAGCGTCGCCATGCGGAGATGATCGTTCAATCGGGCCGATCGATGATGGTGCTCCTCAACGACGTGCTGGACCTGTCGAAGATCGAAAGCGGGCAATTCACCGTCGACCATGCGCCGGTCGATCTTCATGCAAACCTCGCCGAATGCGCCGCGCTGCACCGCCAGGCAGCTCAAAAGAAGAGCCTGCAGCTCGAATTCGCCTGCGATGGCGGCGACGGGACGGATTACCACTCCGATCACCGGCGCCACCCATGGATCGTGACCGATGGCCTGCGGCTGCGCCAGATCGTGCTCAACCTGCTCGGCAACGCGGTCAAGTTCACCGAGGCCGGCAGTATCCGGCTGACCTACATGGTCGGCGAACGCGACGTTCGGATCACCGTCGAAGACACCGGCATCGGTATCAGCGAGGCGCGGCTGGAAACGATCTTCCAGCCTTTCATCCAGGGGGAAAGCGATACGGCACGGCGGTTCGGCGGCACCGGGCTCGGCCTGTCGATCAGCCGCCAGCTTGCCGCGCTGCTGGGCGGGCGCATCGAGGTTGCGAGCACGCCAGATAAAGGCTCGCGCTTCACGCTGGTGCTGCCCGCAAGGCTGGCTCCGCCCGAAATGACGCAAGAGGAAAGCCCTACTGCCGAACCGGCCGATCTTCCCCGCGCCTCGCGCATCCTGCTGGTCGAGGATCACGACATCAACCGTGCGCTGGTCACCGAAATGCTCGAATATTGCGAGCAGCAGGTCGCGATCGCCCATGACGGCACCGAAGCGATCGCCATGGTAATCGACAGCATGATGCGCGGGCAGCCCTTTGATCTGGTGCTGATGGACGTGCAGATGCCGGGCTGTGACGGTTATGCCGCCACCCGCGCCATCCGGGCCGAGGGCATCGGGCCGGACGTGCTGCCGGTCATCGCGCTGACCGCCAATGCCTTCCCCGAAGATATCGCCGCGGCCCGCGCGGCCGGGATGCAGGCGCACCTGCCCAAACCGATCGCGCTGGCCCAGCTCGTGCGGGCGCTGCAGCGCTGGCTCCCGACCCGGATCGTGGAGATGCCCGACCGTGCTCCGGCAGTGCCTGCACAAGGACGCGTGGGCAAAGCGCCCTCGCCGCACGTCCGGGCTCGCTGGGAAAACCGGCGACGCGAAGCGGTCGAAGCGGTGCGGGCCGCGCTGCATGACGGAAGCTTCCCGCAAGCGGTTTCACCCGGATCAGGCGCGCAGCGATTGGCGGCGCTGCTGCACAAGCTCGCCGGAACCGCAGGGATGTTCGGGGAGGCAGCCCTCGGCGAAAGCGCGGCAGCGCTGGAACGGGCCCTGACAAGCGGGCAGGCCGCCGAGACCTGCATGATGCTGGCGCGCGAGATGCTGGCGCTGGCCGACCAGTCCGGCTTGGCAGACCTGCGCAAGGCCGGCGACGGCGCAGGCTGAAGGCCACTCCGCCGCGTCCCGCGCGTCCCCCCAAAAGCAAACGGCGGAGCCCGAAGGCCCCGCCGCTCACATGTCCTGACCAATCAGGCGGGCTTACGAATTAGAATTCGTAGCGCGCACCGACCTGGATCCGCCATGCCGACGGCCCGGGAGCGATGAAGTTCTGGTCGTCCGGCGCGAAGCCGGTGATGATGTAGCGACCCTGCGGATCCACACCGCCATCGACCACGTCGACGAATTCCGGACGGCGACGCAGCACGTTCCAGTCATTGTCGAGCAGGTTGAGGAAGTTCTGGAAGTCCGCGAACAGCGTCACACGGTCCTGCGTGATGCCGGTGAGCTTGCCGATGAACGGCAGTTCCTGGCTGAAACGCAGGTCGACATCGAAGTGCCAGTCCTGACGGCAGGTGTTACGCTCGATCGACTGGCCCGGCGTGAAACCGCAGTTCGTGCCGTTCACATAGTCGATCAGGTCGGCAACCGCTTGCGCGTTCGACGAGGGCGACACGTTCGGATCGCTCGGGCCGCTCGGGATGTAGAGCAGCGCGTTGTCCGAACCCGAAGCACCGTCGTTGAACACCCCGCCGCCATCGAAGGTCAGGCTGTAGGGCAGACCCGAACGGGCGCGGAAGAACAGGCCGATATTGGTATCGTACCCGTCGATGAATTCCTCGCGCAGGTTGAAGGTCGCCGTGATGTTGTGACGCACTTCGAAGTTCGAGGTCGAGACCGCCGGGTTCTGCCGGTCGAAGGCCGCGGTGATATCGTAGGACGAAGTCGCGGTCGACGAACCGTTGTTGCGGTTGTTGTTCGAGTCGGTCCAGGCGTAGCCGAGGTTCACGTTGAACGAGCCGCCCTGCGTGAAAAGACCGCCCTGGAACCGCTTCGACAGGATGATCGAGGCGACGTGGCTGTCATAGCTCGGCCCGTTGGTGAGCTGGATTTCGTCGTCACGACCGATGCGGTTGAAACACGCCGCGGTCACGTTCTGCCACACCGGCGGCGTGCCGCCCGAGTAGTCGAGCGTGGCGTTGCAGCCCACTGCGTCGGGATCGTTCGGGTCGATCGAGGCGTAGATCGGACGACCGTCCACCGTGAAGCCGTTGAGGCCACGGGTGATGTTCGGGGTCTGCGACAGATCGACGAAGTTCAGCGTGTCGTTGAACCGCGAGTAGATGTAGTCGAGGTTCAGCTTCCAGTTGCTGAAGAAGCCCGTCTCGGTGCCGATATTGGTGGCAAAGCCGATGTTCGCGCGCACCACGGTCGGCACGTCGAACTCGGGATCGGTCGACTGGGTATCGGCCAGACCGCCGGCGGCAAGTGCCGAACCGGCAGCGGTGATGCAGCTCGGGAAGCCGGTGAACCCGCCTGCGGCATTCAGCACCGTCGGACGGCCCGACACCGGATCGATCGGGATCTGGCCCGGAGCGCAATCATTCGAGGTGCCGAGGCCCGTCGAGAAGCCGTTGTTCGAGAAGGCGTTGGAGAAATACACCACCGGATCGCCGCCCGAGAACACGCCGACGCCGCCGGTCAGACGCGAATTCGAGAAGAACCCGTCATTGTCGAACTCGTAGGTCGCCGAAATACGCGGCAGGATCACCGGATCGAGACGGCTGAACGGGTTGGCGTTGCTGAAGCCGTAGCGGTCGAGGAACTGCGGGTTCGCCCGCGGCGCATCGCCATCATACAGCTGGACACGAATACCGGCGTTGATCGACAGCTGATCGGTCGCCTGCCATTCGTCCTGGGCGTAGAACGACCAGATCTGGCGGCTGAACAGCGCGGCGGCTTCGTTGATGTCACCGCTCGGCGTAGCGTTGATGTCACCGGCAATCGCGGCACCGCTGGCGATTTCGTCGTTGTTCGGGCCATCCTCGTCACCCGGCGAAAGCAGACCGTTGCGGAAATCGTCGAGGTTCGAGAAGTACAGCGAACCGGTCGCGTTGATCGCGAACAGGTTGAACACCTGCAGGTCGTTGAGTTCGGCACCGATCTTGAAGAAGTGGCCGCCGCCCGCATCGATGTTCATCTGGAAGCGGGCCTGGTCGATCTTGGTGTCGAGCTGGTTGGCCGAACGGAAGATGCCCGGGCCGGTCGACAGGTTGCCGTTGATGTCGTCCGGCGTGCCGAGGATGCCGTCCTGGCCGGGCTGCTGCACGCCGACCACGAGACGGGTGATCGGATTGGCGGACTGGGCTTCCCCGCCGCCGACCGGACCCTGGACGTCGCCGACTTCGGCGCGGCTGAGGCGCAGTTCGGTCGAAATCGATTCGTTCCATTCGGAATAGAGACGAACCGAGTAGTAGTCCGAGATCGTGCCTTCGTCCTCGAACGAGTTGAGGCCGGTCAGGTTGCTCGCGCCGCTGTCGCTTTCGACATTGGTTTCCTCGAGGCGCTGGTAGGTGGCTTCAAGACGGTGGCCTTCGGCGATCACGGCGTCGAGACGACCGAAATAGCGCACGGAGGCTTCGGGCAGGGCGCGCGGATAGCCGCCGGTGTCCTGGCCATAGACATCGCGGGCGATCTGCGAGAACTCGTCGAACTGGGCCTGGGTCACGAAGTTGGCTTCGTTGAGGAAGCCGCCGCCGGCCGGGCCGAATTCGTTGCCGTCGCCAAGATCGGTTTCTTCATAGCCGAAGCTGAAGAACAGGCGGTCCTTGATGATCGGGCCCGACAGGGTAGCACCCCAGCGCTTTTCCTGGCTGCCGGTGTCGAGATCGCCGACCATGCCGCCGTCGAAATAGGTGATGAAGGCAGAGCCGTGGAACTCGTTGCCGCCGCCCTTGGTGACGACGTTGACGAGACAGCCGGTGAATTCCGAATATTCGACGTCGAACGGCGCGAATTCGACCGAGACCTGGTCGACCACGTCGAACGGCAGCGGCAGTGCGTTGCGCGCGGCAAACGGCGTGCCGTTGAGGCCGAACGCGTCGGCCTGCACGATACCGTCAACGGTGAAGGTGTTCGAACGGTCATTGCCGCCGAGGCAGGAGATACGCTCCACGTCGTTCTGGTTGTCGAGCGCAACGCGCGGGTCGATGCGGATGATGTCGCGGATGTCGCGGGTGATCGACGGGAAGGATTCGAGCTCTTCCGCACCGAAGGCGCTGCCCGGACCGACCGCGACCTGGCTGACGCGGGCGCGGGCGCCGGTCACGATGATGGTGTTGTCGGCGCCGCCGGCAGCGGTGGAGGCCAGCGAGAAGCTGAACGCTGCAGGACGGCCGGTGATGGCGGAGAAGCGCTCCACCGTCTGGCCTTCATAGCCGGCGGCAGTCACGGTGATCGAGTAGCTGCCCGGCTGCAGGGCAATGATGCGAAAGCCGCCATCCGAACCGGTGGTGGTGGTGCGGGTCGCATTATTGGCGGTGTTGGTCACGGTCACGACCGCGCCGGCAATCGCTTCGCCGTTCTCGTCGGTGACCTGACCCTCGACGCCCGAGGTGATCTGCTGGGCCGCGGCCGGAGCGACGAAGGTGGTGGTGGCGGCAAGGCTGACGACGCTTGCTGCGAGAAGATACTTAAGCTTCATTGAAGTAGCCCCTGGTGACGGTGGAGAGAGAGGTGTTACCGGGCCCCCCTAGGCCCGCGTGACTTCGGAAAAGCGACGGTTCTGTGACAATTTGATGAAACCGCGTGAGCCCATAACGCGATTCCGCGGAAAACGTGACGCCAGGCACACAGAATCAAGCGGATTCGCGCGAGTCTTTGCCCAGGTGTTGCATCTGCGCAACGAATGGAGGTTTTTTTGGCGGCGCCCCTGTCCGGTGCCGCGCCACGGTCAGGCGAGATTGATCTCGCGCAGGCGCTGCATGAGGAAATCGTGCGCGCTGATCGGTTCGGGCGGCGGTGCCGCGTCATCGGCAGAGACGCATTCGGGCAGCGGCTCGATCAGGAAATCGGGCCGGAAATGGAGGAAGAACGGCATCGAATAGCGCGAACGCCGGGCCGCTTCCCCCCGCGGGTTGACGACCCGGTGCGTGGTGGAGCGCAGCCGCCCGTTGGTCTGGCGTTCGAGCATGTCCCCGACATTGATGACC
Source organism: Erythrobacter dokdonensis DSW-74 (assembly GCF_001677335.1). GTDB lineage: Bacteria > Pseudomonadota > Alphaproteobacteria > Sphingomonadales > Sphingomonadaceae > Erythrobacter > Erythrobacter dokdonensis. The sequence goes on along the minus strand of NZ_LZYB01000006.1, from coordinate 77,877 downwards.
AGCGCGCCCTTGGTCGCCGGGATCGGCAGCCATTCGCCCTGCTTCGTCAGCAGTTCGAGGCCCGCCTCCTCGGCTCCCAGCAGGAGGGTAATGGTGTTGATGTCGCCATGCGCCGCGGCACGGATCGCACCTTCGGGCGCATCCGGCCCGAGCGGCGGATAGTGGAGCAGGCGCATCACCGAATTGCCGTCCTCCACGCTTGCGGCGAAGAAATCGCGCGGACGGCCAAGATGCAGCGCGATCGCCTCGAGCACCCGGCCCCCGGCGGTCTCGAAGGCGGAGAACAGCGCGCTCATGGTCTCGCGGAAGCCCTCGACCTCGGCGGGCCAGATATTGGGGGCCATGAATTCGGCGAGAGGATGACCGGCAGGCAAATCGCGGCCGACGTGCCAGAATTCCTTGAGGTCGAAGACAGCAGCGTCCTTGGCCTTCTCGGTGCCGAACGGGGTATATCCGCGCGCACCGCCGCCGCCTTCGATCTTGTAGGCGCGCTTGACGCTGTCAGGCAGCGCGAAGAACGCCTTGGAGACGGCTTCGGCTTCGTCGATGAGCTCCTGCGGAATGCCGTGATCGCGCACCACGGCAAAGCCGTACTCGGCAAAGCTGCGCCCGAGTTCGTCGGCAATGGTCTCGAGCGGCTGGGCGAGTGAAACAGAAGCAATGTCAGTCATGCCCGTGCCCTTACACCCGGGTGCGCCGCACTGCCAAGCGTTTCCCTAGAGCGGCAGGAACAGGCTCGCCAGTGCCGCGCTCATCAGGTTGGCGAGGCTTCCGGCGGCGAGCGCCTTCAGCCCCAGCCGCGCAATCACCGGGCGCTGGTTGGGGGCCAGACCGCCAGTCACCGCCATCTGGATCGCGATCGATGAGAAATTGGCAAAGCCGCACAAAGCAAAGGTGATGATCGCGCGGCTGCGTTCGGTCAGCTGGCCATCGGTCATCGCGCCCAGATCGATGAAGGCGACGAATTCGTTCAAAACGATCTTGGTGCCGAACAGCCCGCCCGCGATCTGCGCCTGCTCCCAGTCGGCGATACCGATCAGGAACATCACCGGCGCAAACACGTAACCCAGCAGCTTCTGGAAGCTCAGGGTTTCAAGCCAGGCCGCGCTCTCCGCTCCGAGCGGCGCGCCCGCCCCGGCGGCCAGCGCGACAATCCCCGATCCGACCCCGCTCAGCATCCCGTTGGCAAGCGCCACCAGCGCGACGAAGACCATCACCATGGCGCCCACGGCGACAGCCAGCTTCACTCCCGTCTGGGTGCCCTGCGCCGCCGCCTCGATGATGTTGGCCGGGCGCTGACCTTCCTCGAAGGTTTCGGCCGCAGTCACTTCCCCGGCCTTGCCGCTTTCGGTGATCGAGGCCGGGCCGACCGAACTTATGCGTGCCTGGGGAAGTTCGATTTCCTGCCCGTTCTCGTCATACATGACCACGCGGGTCGCCTCGGCCACCGCATTGGCCTTGCCGCGCGCACGCGCCACCGCGGCGGTGGCAACCGCATCGTCACGGGCGTCGGCATCGCCGGGCTCGTCGGGCATGATGATCTTGGCCATCAGGATGCCGCCGGGAGCCGACATGAAGGCCGCCGCCAGCAGGAAGGGCACGGCCTCGGCCCCGATGAAGCTCGCATAGGCGGCAAGGATCGTGCCCGCGACACCCGCCATGCCCACGGCCATCAGCGTGAACAGCCGGGCAGGCGGCAGCGCGGCAAGATAGGGACGCACCACCAGCGGGCTTTCCGACTGGCCGACGAAGATGTTAGCGGCCGCGCCCAGCGCCTCGACCTTGCTGATGCCCGTCACCCAGCCGATCGCCCCGCCGACCCAGCGCACAAGCCGCTGCATGATGCCGAGATGATAGAGGATCGAGACAATCGCGGCGAAGAACACGATCACCGGCAGCGCGGCGATGACGAAAGTGTTGGCGAAGGGATTGCTGTCCATCGGGCCGAACACCGAGGTGATCCCGACCTTGGAGAAATCGAGGAGCGCTATCACCCCGTTCGACAATCCGCCGATCACCGCCACGCCGATGTCGGTGCGCAGCACGATGAGCGCGGTGAAGGCCTGGAGCGCAAAGGCCGAGCCGACCACCCTGAGGTTGATCCGGCGCCGGGCCGAAGACAGCGCCAAGGCGATTGCCAGAATGGCGAGAACCCCTGCAAGACTGAGCAGGATGGACGTGATACTCTCGTTCACGGCAGCGAATGGCCCCTTGTTTGCCCGGAAGCGATGTGATCCTAGAAGGCACAGGCGCAGCGCCGCGCTGCGCGTGATTGTGCGAGGGCGTGGCAGCTTGCGCGCCCAGTTGCAAGCCGCGATGCGACATTATGGTGACATCGCTGCGGGCGGCGCTTTTCTTTTGGCTGCGCGCTGGCTAGGCCGGACAACAATGAGCGACACCGAGCCCGCGTCCCCCGCCCCTGCCCCGCACCCAGCCCCGACCATGCCCCTGGGCCTGTTCGTCTTCACCCTGCTATACGGCGGGATGACGGTGCTGGCGGGCGTTCTGGCTTTCAAGCAGGTGCAGCTGTGGCCGACCGATCTCGCGGTGGAGAGCGGGATTTTCGCCTTCCTGCTGCTGGTGGTGATCTCGAGCACAATCTCGCAGCTTTACGGTCGTGCGCTTGCCCAGCGGATCGTGTGGTGGGGGTTCCTGCCGCTCGGCCTCTCGGCCCTGCTGATGCAGCTGGTGCTGGCGCTTCCGGCCTCCTCGGAGATGATCGCCTTCCGGCCCGATGATCTCGCCGCATTCGAGCAGGTACACCGCTCGACCTGGCGGGTGTGGCTGGCAGGGCCGGCGGCCTACATCACCTCGCTGTTGCTCAACATCTGGATCTTCGACCGGTTGCGCGGTGCAGGCCAGGACAGCACGATCGGCCTGATGCTGCGCGGCGCGGTCGCCTCGGCGCTGTCGCAGGCGCTTGATTCGGTGATCTTCGTGACCCTCGCCTTCTATGGCGAGTTCGACATAACCGACCTGCTGATCGGCCAGGTGCTGGCCAAAGTGGTACTAAGCCTGGTGCTGGTGCCCTTCCTCATCACCTTCGGGGTGCGCGCGGCGCGCTCGCTTGACCGGCGGAGCGGCGATTCCGCGCTTTGAGCGCGTCTGAGGCTCGGCTATTCTCCCGGCCGAACGGAGCGGGAGGATATTTCATGCAGAGCAAGTTCATCATTGTCCTTGCGGGCGCTGTGGCGCTGGCGGGATGCAACGAGAGCGTCGGGGGCGTGGGTTCCAGCACCTTTTACGACTGCGGCAGCGGCACGCGGCTGAAGGTCGACAATCTCGATGACAACCGGATCATGGTGCAGATGAATGACGACCAGCCGGTGACCCTGGCCGGCGAGCCGTCCGCCTCGGGCGCCAAGTTCATGAGCGCGACCCACCAGTTCTGGAGCAAGGGTAACGAGGCAACCTGGACCGTGGGCCGGATGGTGCCGATGACCTGCAACAAGGTGATGCTGCCGCGCGGAATGTGAGGCGCGGCCCCATTCCGGAAGATTCTGCCGGAGTGCCGATCGGTCCCCCGGCGACCGCGAAGGCGCAAAGATCCTCAAGCAGCGAAGCGGTAGGAGGCAAGAATGGTGAGCCCGACAGGATTCGAACCTGTGACCCGCTGATTAAAAGTCAGCTGCTCTACCTACTGAGCTACGGGCCCACGCGCTCCGGCGATGGGCCGGGAGCGAGCGCTCACCTAGGCAGGGGGCGGCAGCGGGTCAAGCGGGCATGAGCTTGCGCGATGGTCAATCCGCTTTCCGGATCGCGCCAGGCGGGCGCAATCGCAAGCGCGGGGGCCAGCACGAAGGCGCGGCGGCGGAACTCGGGGTGCGGGATGACGAGCCCTGTGGAACGCGAACCCGAACGCCATGCGCCGCCGCTCCACAGGATAATGTCGCAATCGAGCACCCGGTCGCCCCAGCGCTGGCCCCGACGGCGGCCATATTCGCGCTCGGTGCGCTTGAGCGCGGCCAGCAGGGCTGGCGGAGAAAGCTCGCTGTCCAGCACCAGCGCGGCATTGGCAAAGCGGCGCTGCGCGGCTCCCATCGCGGCACTGGCGATGACCGGCGAGCGCGCCAGCACGGTACCGAAGGCGGCAAGCTCTTCCATTGCCGCGCGCACCACGCCTTCGGGCGCGCCGTAGAGCGCGTGCCGCCGGTTACTGCCGAGCGCGACCAGGTAGAGGCTGCTCAAATGTCTTCCGCGATGCGGCCGTAGAGCTGCGGGCGGCGGTCGCGGAAGAAGCCCATTCCCGCCCGGTGCATCGCCGCGCGCGCGAGATCGAGCCGCGCGACAAGCACGCCGGTCTCGGCCGCGCCATAATCGGCCACGAAGTCCCCCCATTCGTCGGTAATGAAGGAATGGCCGTAGAAACGCTGCGCCGCGGAGTCCGGGCCTTCGGTCCCGATGCGGTTGGCGGCGACCACCGGCATGCAGTTCGACACGCTGTGGCCGATCATCGCGCGCCGCCACATGCGGCTGGTGTCGAGGGTCGCGTCATAGGGTTCGGAGCCGATCGCGGTCGGATACATCAGCAGTTCGGCCCCCATCAGCGCCATCACCCGCGCGCATTCGGGGTACCACTGGTCCCAGCAGATGCCGACGCCGACGCGCACGATCGCCCCGCCCTCTCCGGCCACGTCCCACACCTTGAAGCCGTCATTGCCGGGGCGGAAATAGTATTTTTCCTCATAGCCCGGCCCGTCGGGAATGTGGCTCTTGCGGTACGTGCCCATGATCTCGCCATCGGGCCCGATCATCGCGAGGGTGTTGTAATAGTGATGCCCGTCCCGCTCGAAGAAGCTGGTGGGGATCGTCACCTTGAGCCTGGCGGCAAGCGCCTGCATGGCGATGACGCCGGGGTGCTCAGGCGTAGGGCGCGCGAGCGCGAACAGCGCCTCGTCCTCCTCGCGGCAGAAATAGGGGCCGGAGAACAGTTCCGGCGGCAGGATCAGCTGCGCGCCTTGTGCAGCAGCTTCTTCCACCAGCGCGCTCACAGCGGCGATGTTGGCAGCTTCGTCCTGCGATCCTAGGGCGAGTTGAAGGGCGGCGACGGTGATTGCAGTCATGCCGCCGCCCTTAACCCATCACTTCGCTTTCTTGAACAAGAGAGTCATGCGGTCGCTTTCGCCCTTGTCCTTCAGATCATCGCGCTTGGTGGCGAGCGTCGGGGGCATTTCCCACACGCCCTGCGGGTGATCGGCGGTGTCCATCGGGTTGGCGTTGATATCGCTGCGGGCCACCAGTTCGAAGCCCTGCAGGCGCATGAAATCGATCATGTCCGCCTCGCGCAGATAGCCCCTGGAGCCATTGGCATAGGACCACGGCGCGCTGGCGCGGGCGCGGTGCTGGATAATGCCGATCAGCCCGTCGTCCTTGAGCAATTCGCGCATCGCGCGGATCTCGGTATCGGCGGTGCCGGCACGGGTCGGACTGTGCAGCGCGCGGATCACGAGGATGCGGTCGAAGGTGCCCTTCTGGTCGTCAGGGATGGCATCAAGCGTGATGCTGGCGAATTTCTCTGCCGGAAGGCCGGTGTAGCCCGCGACCTCGGCGGGGAAGCCTGCCGCCATGTCGCGCATGCGCTGCTGGCGGGCGGGGTCCGAAGTTGCCGTCAGCGGGTTGGCATAAAGGCCGACAAGCTGCCCCTCGCCGCCCAGATAATGGCCGAGCAGGCGCGAATACCAGCCGCCGCCGGGGGCATATTCGCCCACCTTCATGTGCGGGCCGACATGGAAGAAGGCGAGCACTTCGGCCGGATGGCGATGCGTGTCGCGCTTGGCATCTTCGGCGCGGGTCGGATGGTTGATCGCGGCCGACACCTGTTCGCCGTGCATCCTCATGAAGGCGGCCGTATCGCGGATATGGTCATCGCCGTGTTCGCCGTGGCCTGCGTGCATGTGCGCCATCAGCGGGGCGGCAAGGACAAGACCGCCTGCGGCGGCAGCAAGGATCAGTTTCTTCACTTCCAATCTCTCCCTTGAGGATATCGGACGGGCGTTGATACGCGCGTCTGGCAAATCCGGTTTCGCGGACTATGTCTGGCATAAACCAGCGGAGAATTCGAGTGAGCAATATGGAAACGGCAATTGTTGCAGGCGGCTGCTTCTGGTGCACCGAGGCGGTGTTCCGCGATGTGGTGGGCGTGAGCGCGGTGGAGAGCGGCTATATCGGAGGCACCAAGGCGAATCCCACCTACAAGGAAGTGTGCACCGGCACGACCGGCCATGCCGAGGGCATCCGCGTCACCTTCGACACCGATGTCATCAGCCTTGCGGAAATCTATGACGTGTTCCTCGGCACGCACGACCCGACGCAGCTGAACCGGCAGGGCAACGATATCGGCACGCAGTACCGCAGCGCGATCTTCCCGCTGTCGGCAGAGCAGGGCGAGGAAGCCAAGGCCGCGATCGGGCGCTGGAACGCCGAGAACGGCAGACAAGCAGTGACCACCATCGAGGGCCTTTCGGGCGAGGAGCAGACCGCCGAATGGTATCCGGCCGAGGACTATCATCAGGAATACTGGGACGGCGAAGGCCAGCGCAATCCCTATTGCCTCGCGGTGATCCCGCCCAAGCTGATGAAGCTGAGAAAGTCGTTCCAGAAATATGTGAAGTGACCAGGCGCCGGGTCAGAGCAGGAAATAGGCCGCCGCAAGGCTCGTCATCACGATGATGGCCGCGATATTGAGACCCCGCATGGCCCGGCTTGGCCGACTGCCTTCCGGCATGTCACAGCGCGTCACCACGAGGTGATTGAGGACCGCGATGACCGGCGCTGCCACAAAGGCCGCGCTGGTCGCAAGGTCGAGCAAGGCGGTGAAGGTGCTGGTGAAGAGGTAGAGCACGGCCGCCGTCGCGACGACCATCGCCGGGATCGTGATCCGGTAGGCCCGCTGGAACACCGCCTCGCTTTGCTGCCCGGTGATCTCCTGCCAGGTCGAGGCCGCATTGCGGCCGCCGATATCGAGAGCCGCCAGAACGGTCGTTGCCATCACCGAAAGCGCGGCAATCGCGGCCAGAACCGCCGCGCCCGGGCCCAGCGTTTCGCTGTAAAGCGAAATGATCTGCTGCGCGAAACCGGGGGCGCTCGTTTCCGGGGCAATCTGGCGCGCGTGCATCACGCCGGCGCCGATGATGCAGAAACACAGGGCCAGAAACGCGGTCAGCAGATAGCCCGCAAGAAAGGTCAGCCGGGCATCGCGCAGGGATACCTCGGCCTTGCCCTGTCCGCGCTCGGCCTCGGCCGTCCACATCGATAGCGTGACCGACACATCGAGCGGGTTCGGCATGAAACCCGCCAGTGCGACAATGAACAGGATCGCCCGCGGGTCGCTCGCCCAGCCCAGCTCGCCCAGTGTCCCCCATTCCACCCGCGGCAGAACCAGCGCGGTCACGATCAGCGTCGATACCACGAGAAAGGCGACCAGCACCCGGTTGACGACATCCAGCCAGTCATAACCACCCGACAAAAGCAGGGCTGTCGCAAGCACCAGGATGATCAGGCCAAGGGCGGGAACCGGCACGGTCAGGCCGAAGACCGCGACCACGATCCCCGCCGTCGCCGAAGCGAGCGCGGCGTAGATGACCGGGAAGACGGCCAGCGAAATCGTCGCGAAAAGCAGCGGCGCCCACCGGCCAAGCTCGCGATAACCGGCCAGCAGTGACCGGCGCGTGGCATGTCCGTAATCCACCCCGAAGCGGAACGCGGGATATTTCAGCACGCAGATCAGCACGATGACGATCAGCAGGCCGAGCCCGTAGAGCGCGCCGGCACGAGTCGCCTGCACAAGATGCGAGGTGCCGATCGCCGCCCCCGAAAACAGCAAGGCCGGACCGATAACGCGCCACATCATGAAATCTCCCCCAAGTCAGGGGGATTGCATGCCTGCCCGGCGCTGCAAAGCGTTTTTCAGGCCTTGCGCCAGCGTCCGACGAAAAACCCGTCGAGTCCGCCCTCGTCCGCCAGCATCCCCGGATGGGTGCGCAGCCAGCCTTCGAGGGTGGGCGCGAGGCCTGCGGGCAATTCCTCTGCCGTGATCGGGGCGGGCGTCAGGCCGAGATTTGCATCGATCCACGCCGCCTGTTCCTCGCCCTCCTCGACCTCCAGCGAGCACACCGCATAGACCAGCACGCCGCCCGGATTGAGCCAGCCCGCTGCCTTTGCCGCCAATGCGCGTTGCAGTTCGACCATCTCGGCCACCTGCCCCTTGCCGATGCGGTGCAGCACGTCCGGGTGGCGGCGGCAGGTGCCGGTGGCGGTGCAGGGCGCATCGATCAGGATCGCGTCGAAGCGGTGCTTCGGCTCCCACGTCAGCGCATCGGCACGCACCGGCGAGGCCTTGAGGCCGGTGCGCTTCAAGTTGTCCTTCAGCAGGTCGAGCCGCCGTTTCGACAGGTCGAGCGCGGTGACCTTCCATCCGGCGGCGGCGAGTTGCATCGTCTTGCCGCCTGGTGCTGCGCACAGGTCGAGCGCGCTGCGCCCGTCCCCCTGCCCCAGCAGCCGGGCAGGCAGCGATGCGGCGAGATCCTGCACCCACCAGTCGCCCGCCTTGAAACCGGCAAGGCTCTCCACCGCCGTTCCCCGCGGGAGGCGGATATGGCCGGGGGCAAGGCTGATGCCGCCCATCGCCACAGCACGGGCCTGCGTTTCGCCCGCGTCCTTCAGCGCCAGATCAAGCTCGGGCGGGAAGGCAAGACCGGGCGCGATCACGGCGGCCTTGTCCGCGCCCCAGCGCACGATCACCCGCTCCGGCAGGGTCGGCGCACCGGGAAGGCTCGCGCCCTGCTTTGCCAGCGCCGAGAACACCCCGTGCGCAAGCCTGCGCGGACCGCCTGAAAGCAGCGGCAGGCCGGTGGCGATTACGGCATGGGGCGGCGTATCGAGCCTCAATGCCTGCGCCAGCATCAGCCTGAGCACCATGCGCGCCTTGGCGTCATCGGGGAGATTCTGCTGCGTCGCGCTGTCGATCAACCCGTCGAGGTCGGTCAGCCAGCGCAACGTCTCGCCCGCAATCGCGCGGGCCAGCGCGCGGTCCGGGGCCTTGCGGATATCGGCCAGCGCCGGCCCTTCCGCCTGTTCCAGCGTCTCGCCCCGGCGCAGCACCGCATCGAGCAGTCGGAGCGCGGCACGGCGCACGGGAAGTCCGGGGGGTAAGGCCATCGGGCGCCCCTAACCTTCCTTGAAACAAAGCGCCAGCATGGGCATTTGGTTCATATGACCAAGGAAAAGTCCGAAGCCGCAAAGAATTTCAAGAAGCCCGCGCACTGGACCAATGATCCGGTGCCCGCGCCGAAGAAGACCGATCCGCTGAAGGACGAGCCGCGCGACCTTTCCCCCACCCGCTATGGCGACTGGGAGAAGGACGGGATCGCCTGGGATTTCTGAATCCGGAATGAGGGTGCGCTGTCCTACAGGGTGCAGCCTGCGCTATGCGGAGGCATGGCAGGCACCCGATCGCACGGATTTTTCGCCAAAACAGCGCCTCGGCCAGAAAGAAGTCATTCTATAACAAAGGTTTGATGGGGAAAAGGCGGAATTCCAGGCCCGGTCCAGACCCCTGCCAGACCCCCTTTAGCCCCGTTTAGACCCCCGCTTGCCTCGCCTCAGAGCGGCTTGAACGACACTTTGAGCCCGTCCTTGGGCTGCGGGATCGGCCAGTCCTGCCATTCGGGGTTATAGCCCGGCGCCGCCTCGATCCGGTAACGCTGGAGCAGCTGGGCCATCAGGATCTTCACCTGCATGTAGGCAAAGTGCAGGCCGAGGCACATGTGCGCGCCCCCGCCGAAGGGCACCCAGGCATATTTGTGCCGCGCCTTCACCTTGTCGGGGGTGAAGCGCATCGGATCGAAGGTGAAGGGGTTGTCCCAGTATTCCTCCGAATGGTGGGTCCAGTAGATGTTGATCCCCACCATCGCGCCCGCCGGAATGCGGTAGCCGCCATATTCGAATTCGCGCAGCGCCCGGCGCGGCATCGAAGGCACCGGCGGCACCATCCGCAGCGATTCCTTGAACGCCATTTCGGTGAGATCGAGCTTCGCCAGATCGTCATAGTCGAGCGGGCGGGGATTGCCCTCGCCGTCCGGCCCGCCGGTGACCGCGAAAATCTCCTCGCGCAGTTTCTCCTGCCATTCGGGGTTGGTGGCGAGGTGGAAGATCAGCGAGGTGGCTGAAGAGGTGATGGTGTCATGCGCCGCCATCATCAGGAAGTTCATGTGATCGACCACCTCGTCGACCGGCAGCAGCGAGCCGTCCTCGCGGGTGGCGGTGGCGAACTGGCTGAACATGTCCTGCCCGCCGCCTTCCGCGCGCCGCCGCAGCGTCTCGCGCGTGAAGTATTCGACCAGGAAGGCGCGCCCGTCGACGCCCTTCTTCATCTTGGTGAAGGGCAACGGCTTGCGCACCGGCGCGACCGAGGCCTGCACCATGTCGACGAAGGCTTCGTTGATCTTGTCCGCCTCAGGCCCCCACGGCAGGCCGATGAAGCTGTCCGCCGCGAGATCGAGGGTGAGCTTCTTGATCGCGGGGTAGAACTCCTTCGGCCCCGCCCAGCTTGCCACTTCGCGGGCGATGCCGCGATTGAGCGCGCCGGAGTAGTGACGCATCGGCTCGGGCTTGAAGGCGATCGAGAGGGCGCGGCGATCAATCCGGTGATGCTCGAAATCCATCAGCATCAGACCCCGCGGGAACAGCTGGTCGAGCACCGGACCCCAGCCCTGTTCGCTGGAGAAGATCTTGTCCTTGTTGAACAGCAGCAGCTCGTTCGCCTCCGCGCCGATCAGCGCGACCTGCCAGCCGCCGAAAGCGCGGTTCTTGTAGACCTTGCCGTGGCGCGCGATCATCCGCTCGGCAAAGGCGTGCGGATCGGCCAGCATGGTGAAAGTGTTGCCGACCAGCGGCCAGCCCGCATCGCCGGGGATATGCGCCAGGTCCGCCTCGGTCAGACGCCGCTCGCTCCAGTGGCGGGGTGCATCGGCGGGGGCAGTGTCAACAGAACGCGGGGCTTCGGCAAGGGTAGCCATGAGGGTCTCGATGCTCCGTATCGGGTTCGGATTCGCAACTGACTTTGATGTAAACAGGTGCCTGCGTCAAATCCATCCCGAAAGCTCGCGCCGCAGCATGGTCTCGATCATCGCAAGGCCATCGCTCGAGGTGTTGAGGCAATCGAGCACGGCGAAATCCTCGCCGCCCGCTTCGCAGAATTCCTCGCGGCCCTCGATCGCCAACTCTTCCAGCGTCTCGACGCAGTCGGCCGAAAAGCCGGGCGCGGCGACGATCAGGCGCTTGGTGCCCTTCTCGCCTTCGGCAATCAGGGTGGTGTCGGTCGAGGGTTCGAGCCAGCGCGCCGGGCCGAAGCGCGACTGGAAGGTGGTCTCGAAACGAACCCCGGCAAATTCGGGCCGCTCCGCCAGCCTCTCGCGCAGCAGGCGCGCGGTCTTCATGCACTGGCAGTAATAGGGATCGCCCTTTTCCAGCGTGCGAAGCGGCATTCCGTGGAAGCTGAGCAGCATGACTTCGGGGCTGAAGGACAGCCCCTGCACCTGCCGCGTCAGGTCATCGGCCAGCGCAGCCAGATAGGCCGGATCATCATGATAGGGCGGCACGAAGCGCAGCGCCGGCTGCCAGCGCATGTCGCCCAGCACGCGCGCCACCTCGTCGAACACGGTCGCGGTGGTGGCGGCACAATATTGCGGATACATCGGCGCGATCAGGATGCGGTCGCAGCCCTGCTCCATCAACCCGGTCAGCCGCGCCTCGATCGAGGGCTTGCCGTAGCGCATGGCGTAATCGACCACGACCTTCTCGCCGAAGCGGCCGACCATCGCCTCGGCCTGGCGGGCGGTGATATCGGCGAGCGGCGAGCCGCGCTCGGTCCAGATCTTGGAATAGGCTTCCGAGCTTTTCTTGGGCCGGGTATTGAGAATGATCCCGCGCAGGATCGGCTGCCAGGCGATTGGCGGGATCTCGATCACACGGCGGTCGGACAGGAACTGCCTGAGGTAGCGCTTGACCGAATCCGGATCGGGGCCGTCGGGCGTGCCGAGGTTGACCAGCAGCACACCGATCATTCCGCTCGATACGGGGGGATGGCCCTCCGGAAGGCGCTGGGTCTGCCAGGTCATAGCCGTCCCAACGGTTCGCAGCGGTTTCGTTTCCGGACAGGAAGCGTCGCCCGGACGGAGAATTGCAGTTTTGTCCGGGTCATATGCCGTCCGAAAGTAGGGGCAGTCGCCTGAGGCGCAAGCCTGTAGCCGAAAACAGCGCATTGGCAATCGCCGGCGGCACTACCACGGCACCCAGCTCGCCCGGATCGGCGGGCGGCGCCTCGCTGGGCAGGAATTCGATCCGCATCTGCGGGCAATCGGCAAGGGTCGGCAAGCCAAGGCTGGCGTAGTCGAGGTTCTCGGGCATTCCGGCGCGCAGCTTGAACGGATTGCCCAGCGCCACGCCGAGGCCGAACACCAGTCCGCCTTCAATCTGCTGGCGGGCGATGTCGTGGTTGATGATCCGGCCGATGTCGACTGCGGCGGCAAGCTGGGTCACGCGCACCCCGCCCTCGCCCTGCCGCGCGGTGGCAACGCAGGCGATGCGCGCGGCATCCGGCCCATCGCCGATCCGCGCGATCGCCAGCCCCTGACCGCTCTGGTCAGCGCCGCCATCCCACCCCGCCAGCTGCGCGGCGCGCTGGAGGCAGGCCGCCAGCCGGACGTCGCTGCCCAGCATGGCAATGCGGAAGGACAGCGGCTCGCGCCCGTATTTCGCGGCAATCTCGTCGATGAAACATTCGATCGCGAAGGTCGTCGGCCCCCAGGCATTGCCGCGCACCCGGCCCACGGGAAGGCCGATATCGACCGGCACATGCTCGGCCACCACACCGGGCAGTTCATAGGGCGGCACCGCGCCCTCGCAGGCCAGCGGGTCGGCATCGCCCGTTGTCTCGCGCATTGCAGCCGTCGGCGTGAGATTGCCGAACAGGCGCTTGCCGAACTCGCGGGCGGCGGGCGGTGTGGCGATGCGCAGGCGGAGGCCATCGATCGCGCCTTCCTCGCTCTCGGACACCTGCGCGCCGAGCAGCATCCAGACCGGCGGGCGCGGTCGCGAGCGGATCAACTCGTCGCGGCGCGGCCATGTCAGTTGCACCGGACGGCCGAGTTCGCGCGCAATCAGCGCGATCTCGATGGCGTGGTCGTGTTCCAGCCGGGAATCGAAACTGCCGCCCGCGGGCATGGGATAAAGCGCTACGTCCTCGGTCGCGATGCCAAGCGCGCGCGCAGCGGCGATCCGGGCCTGTTCGGGCGCCTGGCAGGCGATCCACAAGTCCAGCCTGCCGTCGGCATAGCGCGCTGCGGCGCAGGCGGTCTCGACCGGTGCGGCGTGGTGCAGTTCGACCTCGTAGCGGCGCCCCATGTCGACCCGGGTCATTGCTTCGGCGCCAAGGCCGGTCTCGGCAATGGTGATGCCCTTCGCGCCGGTCAGGAAGGTATCGAGCCGCGCCGCAAGCTCGTTGCTGCTGACCGGCGCGGAAGTGGAAAAACGCGGCTTCATCGCCTCGAGCGCGGCTTCGGCGCTCCACCATGTCTCGGCCGCGACCGCCAGCCAGCGCTTGCTTTCGACGATGCCGGCAAGTCCGCGGATGCCGGCCGCCGCATCGCGATCGAAGCCGGTCAGCTGCGAATCCCCGGTCGGCCCGTGCCGGATCGACGCGAACACCATGCCGGGCAGACGCACATCCCCGGCGAAACGCCACGAACCGTCGACTTTGGACGGCAGATCGAGCCGCGGATAGACGGGCGCGACCTCGGCATCGGCCGGCAGCGGCGCCTCGCGCGGGGGCTCTGGCCTCAGCGGCGGCGGATCGGGCGGAGAATAGCGCGCCGCGGCCTCGGCCAGCTCGCCGAAGCTGGCGCGCTGCTCCCCGTGACGCACAAAGCCGCCTTCGACCTCGCATTCCTCCCATGTCACACCCCAGCGCGATGCTGCCTCCTGCGCCAGCATCGCCCGGGCAGCGGCAGCAGCCTCGCGGCAGGGCAGTTCGTAGGCGGCCAGCGACGTGCCGTCGGCGGTGGCGGTGAAGCGCTGTGCCCCGGCGAAGCGTTCGGCCATCAGCGCATCGGTGCGTTCCGAAAGACCTGCAAAACTCGGATCCCACAGGGCGATCCATTTCTTCGCCAGCGGAATGTTGCCATAGGCGCCCGATACAGGCGCCGGCTCGACCGCGATCTGCCGCCAGTCCGCCCCCAGTTCATAGGCGACGATCTGCGGAAGCAGCGTGGTGATGCCCTGTCCCATCTCCAGCTGCGGGACAGCAACCGAGACCACGCCATCGCGGGCGATCTTGAGCCACGCGCCGAACACGTGCTCGCCCTTGGCCGCCACAAGCGGCGTCGCGTAGCTGCGCGGCATCAGCCACCAGGCGATCAGCAAGCCCCCGCCCGCAGCCGCCCCGGCCAGAATCCCGCGCCGCGTGATCTGCATCGTCTCAGAGCCTGCCCGTGTCTAGCCAGCGCGCCAGCCGCTCGGCGATCGCAACGAAGGGCTGCGCCTCCTCGCCAGTGCCCGCCGCCGGCGGCTCGCCCTTGTCGCCCGCGATCCGCGTCGCCAGCGTCAGTGGCACCCGCCCGAGGAAGGGAATCTCCAGTGCAGCGGCGAATTTCTCGACCCCGCCCGAACCGAAAGGATCGCTGATGTGACCGCATTCGGGGCAGCAATAGCCCGCCATGTTCTCCACGAGGCCGATGATCGGCACCTCGCCCTGCTCGAACAATTGTCCCGCGCGCGCGGCATCGATCAGCGCGAGATCCTGCGGAGTCGACACCAGCACCGCGCCATCGGGCTTGTGGGCCGAAAGCATCGATAGCTGCACATCGCCCGTGCCCGGCGGCAGATCGACCAGCAGCAGATCGGTCTCGCCCCAGTCGGCATCGACCAGCTGGGTCAGCGCCTTGCCCGTCATCGGCCCGCGCCATGCCAGCGCCTTGCCGGGAGCGACGATGTGGCCCATCGACAGGACCTTGACGCCGTAGGGGCTGTCGATCGCAACCAGCTTGTCGCCCTCGGGCGTGGCGGTGGGCTTGATGCCTTCGGTCCTGAGCAGCTTGGGCTGCGAGGGGCCGTAGATGTCCCCGTCGATCACTCCGACACGGCGGCCCATCCTGGCCAGCGCGACCGCGAGATTGGTGGTCAGGGTGGACTTGCCGACCCCGCCCTTGCCCGATCCCACCGCGATCAGGCGGCGGCGGCGGCGTTCACCGGTCAGCGCGACGCGCACCTCGTCGATCTCCGCCAGCGGAGCCAATGCGGCCGTGATCGCCGATTCGAGTTCGTTGCGCGCAGCAGGCGGCAGGTCGCCGGCCTCGGCGACGATCACCGCACGGCGGGCGATGATCCGCGCAGAGCGCACGCGATGGTTGATTTCCGCCGTCAGCGCCGAGCGAATCAGCGCTTCTTCGGCATCCGGTTGGCGGGGGGTGTCGTATGGTTTGCTCATGACGCCTGCGCCTCTACCATCAATTTCCGTCAGCCAACCCCTGTTTTTCGCGCGAGGGCATACCTATAAGAGCCTCATGCAGAGATTGGACGGTTGGAGAGAACGTCTTGGCATGGCCGCACGCGGCCTGGCCATGGCTGGCGACAAAAGCCCCTGGGGCAACACCGGCAAGGGTGACGAGCCCGGCGATGACAGCCCCGGTGCGGATCGCGGTGCAGGCGGCGGGGACGGCCCGCGCAACCCGTGGCTGCCCGGCGGGGGTGAGCCAGGCAAGCGCCGCTCGGCCAGCATCGAGGACATCTTCAAGAATCGCGGCCCCGAAGGCCCGCGCCGCGCCGGTGGCGGCCCCGGCGGCCCGACCTTCCGCCTGCCCGAACGCCCCGGCGGCAAGAGCTGGATGCCGGTCATCCTCGGCGCGGTGGCGGCGATCTGGCTGGTGGTGACCAGCATCCACTTCGTCCAGCCGGGCGAACAGGCGGTGGTGACCTGGGTCGGGGGGAAATATTCCGACACGCTCGATTCGGGCACCAACTGGACTGCGCCCTGGCCGATCCAGATGGTCGAGAAGGAGAACGTGACCCAGATCCGTTCGGAAGAGATCCCCGGCACCAATACCGAAAAGCTGATCCTGACCGCCGACCAGAACCTGGTCGACCTCAGCTATCTGATCCGCTGGAACATCTCCGACCTCGCGCTCTACAAGTATCAGCTGTCGGACCCGCGCAACGCGCTGCTGGAAATCGGCGAGGCGGCCATGCGCGCCGCGGTGGCGCGCAAGAGCCTCGACACCGTGCTGACCGGCGAAGGCCGCGCGGATATCGAACAGGATGTGCGCCAGCGGATGCAGGCGCGGCTTGATGCCTATCGTTCGGGGATCACCGTGCAAGGGATCGAAATCAACAAGACCGACCCGCCGGGCCGCGTCGAAGAGGCGTTCAAGGACGTGTCCTCGGCCCAGCAGGATGCCGATGCCGCGATAAACCGTGCCCGCGCGGTCGCCCAGCAGCTGCTCGCCCGCGCGCAGGGTGATGCGAGCGAGTTCAACAACATCTACGCCGAATACCGCCTCGCTCCCGAAGTGACGCGCCGCCGGCTCTATTACGAGACCATGGAATCGATCCTGTCCAAGACCGACAAGACCATCGTCGAATCCGGCAATGTGCTGCCCTACCTGCCGCTGCCCGAACTCAAGCAGCGTTCGCAGGCTCAACCGCCGCGGCCGCAGGGAGAATGACGCGATGGACGCTCTGATGCAGAACTACAAGACGATCGGCGTGGCCCTGGCCGCGCTTGTGGTGGCAGTACTCGCCAGCGTGGTGATCGTGCCCGAAACCCACCAGGCCGTGGTGATCCGCACGGGTCAGCCGGTGCGCATCTTCAACATGTTCCGGCCTGACGAGCCTTACGGCCAGACCGGGGCGGGCATCCAGTTCCGCATCCCGATCGCCGAACAGGTGCAGATGGTCGACCGTCGCGTGCGCGATCTCGACATGCAGCGCACGCAGGTGCTCTCGAACGACCAGCAGCGTCTCCAGGTCGATGCCTATGCCCGCTATCGCATCATCGATCCGGTCAGGCTGGTCGAACGGGCCGGTAACGAGCGCCAGCTCGAAAGCCAGCTGCTGCCGATCCTCACCTCGGTGGTGCGGCAGGAACTCGGGCGGCGGCCCTTTTCCTCGCTGATTTCCGCAGAGCGCGGCACGGCGATGGCCAACATCACCCGCACGCTCGACCGGCAGGCGCGCGAATACGGGGCGCAGGTGCTCGACGTGCGGATCAAGGCAGCCGACCTGCCCGAAGGCCGCCCGCTCGACGCCGCCTTCACCCGGATGGAGACCGACCGTCAGGAAGAAGCCGCGACGATCCGCGCCGCGGGCAATCGCGACGCGCAGATCATCCAGGCCGAGGCCCAGGCCGAAGCCGCGCGCATCTATGCCGATGCCTATAACAAGGACCCGGAATTCTACGATTTCTACCGCGCGATGCAGTCCTATCGCCAGACTTTCCTGTCGGGCGAGGGGCAAAGCTCGATGGTGCTTTCGGAAGACAGCGAATATTTCCGCCAGTTCCGGGGCAAGAAGTAGGCCGTTCGACGGACGCCAAACGACGTCCGGCGAAGCGCCGCGCGCGTTCAATCGGCGTTCAGGCCCGGAAGGCTTTTTCTGGGCCCGCATTCGGCAAGGCCGCGCGATACGCCGTGAGGCCGCTGTGACAGAGTTGAAGGAACGCGGCAGGCTGCCTGCGCATTCCCTCACAGGATAAGGATCAAGAGGACGTGAACAAAGTGCGCTATGTATATGGTCTTTCGAGCGCGCTGCTGGTGGGCGGCGCGGCTGTTTCGCTGATCACCGGCCAGCCTCTGGGCGCGCAGGTGGCACAGAATGACGATGCGGTGATGGAGCGCGTGGTGCCGGTGGCAGGCGCGCCGGCGAGCTTTGCGGACCTTACGGCGCAGCTTCAGCCCGCAGTGGTCAATATCGCCACCCGCCAGCGGATCGAGGTCAACAACAATCCCTTCGCCGGAACGCCCTTTGCCGACCTGTTCAGCCGGCGCGGTGGCACCCAGCCGCAAACCCGCGAGGCGCAATCGCTGGGTTCGGGCTTCATCATCTCGGCCGACGGCTATGTGGTGACCAACAACCACGTCGTCTCGCCCGATGCCCGGGCAAAGCTTGAATCGATCACCGTCACCCTGCCCGACGGCACCGAATACGAGGCCGAACTGGTCGGCGCGGATGCGCAATCCGACCTTGCCGTGCTGAAGATCAAGTCCGGCAAGGCCTTCCCCTTCGTTACCTTCGGGGATTCGAGCACTGCGCGTCCGGGCGACTGGGTGGTGGCGATCGGCAATCCCTTCGGCCTCAACGGGACGGTGACCAGCGGGATCATCTCGGCGGTCTACCGCAACACCGGGCAGGGCGGCGCCTATGACCGCTATATCCAGACCGATGCCAGCATCAACCGCGGCAATTCGGGCGGCCCGCTGTTCGACATGCGCGGCAATGTGATCGGCATCAACAACGCGATCTTCTCGCCCTCGGGCGGGAGCGTCGGCATCGGCTTTGCCATTCCGTCGGAAATCGCCGCGCCGATCGTCGAGCAGCTCAAGGCCGGGCGCGAGATCGAGCGGGGCTATCTCGGCGTCGGCCTTGCCCCGATCAACGAGGATTTCGCCGCCTCGCTCGGCCTTGAAAAGCGCCGCGGCGAATTCGTGCAGACCGTGCAGGACGACAGTCCGGCGGCCAAGGCCGGCCTCAAGCCCGGCGACATCATCACCAAGGTCAATGGCAAGGACGTGACCGCCGACCAGACGGTATCCTTCCTCGTCGCCAATCTCGAACCCGGCGCGCAGGTGCCGGTCGAACTGCTGCGTGACGGCAAGCGGCTGGCGGTCAACGTCACGCTCGGCAAGCGTCCGAGCGAGGCCGAGCTGCGCCAGCAAACCCAGACCTTCGATCCTGACGCGGAAGAACCCATGGCTCCGGGCAGCTCGGACGGCACGATCGAGGAGAAGCTCGGCCTGCAGGTGCTCGGCATGACCCCGCAGATCGCTCGCTCGCTCGGCGTTCCGCCCGAGACAAAGGGCGTGGTAATCGGCGCGGTCGATCCCAATTCGGACGCGGCGCGCAAGGGCCTGCGCCGCGGCGACATCATCCTGTCGGCCAATTATCAGGACGTCGCCTCGGTCGAGGATCTGCTGGCGCAGGTCAACGCGGCGACCGGCGAGGGACGCGAGGCAATGCTGCTGCGCGTCCAGCGACGCACCCAGGCGCCGGCCTTCATTCCGGTACGCCTGCGCTGAGCACGATTTCCGTGACGCAAAGAGGGCGCCGGGAGCTTATCCCGGCGCCCTTTTTCCTTGCTGTTCGGGCTATTCGTCGGGCTGTGCCTGAGGCGGTGGGGGCGGCGGCGGGGCCTGCTGGCGGCGCGGATCGCGCTGCCCTTGGGGTAACGCGCCGCCGGTCGCCTGTTCGAGAAAATCCTGGCTCGCCGCAGGGGGCGCATCGCGGGGGCGTTCGCCCTCGACGCCGAACAGGCTGGGTGCCGGCTCGCGCCGTCCCGGTTCCACCAGATTGCCCTGCTCGTCGATGAAATAGTAATCCTCCGGCTCGCCGAACATCGCCTCCTCGTCGGGTTCCAGCTGCCATTCGGGCAATTCGACGGTCGTCTCGAATTCCTCGACCGGGCGATCCTTGACGGCATAGCGCATGAAGGCGGCAAAGGCCTGCGCCGGCGCGCGCCCGCCCTGCAGGCCGGGAACCGCCTTCGCATCGTCGCGCCCCATCCATACGCCGGTGGTAACGCCCGAGGAAAACCCGATGAACCAGCCGTCCTTGTTCGACGAGGTCGTGCCGGTCTTGCCGGCGACCGGGCGTCCGATCTGCGCCGCGCGGCCCGTCCCGGTCTGCACCGCAGCCTGCATCAGGTCGGTCATCCCGGCAACGACATAATCGGGCACCAGCGCCCGGTCGCGCGCCGCCTGGTGCTGATACAGCACGTCCCCGCCCACAGTGGTGACCTTGGCGATACCATAGGGTTCCACCCCGATTCCCTTGGCCGAGATCGCGGCAAAGGCGCGGGTCATCTCGATCAGCCGCACCTCGGAAGAGCCGAGCACCATCGAGGGGAAGGTCGAAATCTGCGAGGTGATCCCGAAACGCTTGGCCATCGAGGCGACGGTGCCGAAGCCGACCTCGTTGCCCAATTGTGCCGCGACGGTGTTGATCGAAAAGGCAAAGGCGGTGCGCACATCGGTCTCGCCGATATTCTTGCCGTTCGAATTGCGCGGGCTCCACCCGTCGATCGTCACCGGCGTGTCGACCACCATGTCTTCGGGCGTATAGCCCGCTTCGAGCGCGGCGAGATAGACGAACAGCTTCCACGAGGAACCCGGCTGGCGCATCGCGGTGGTCGCACGGTTGAAATTGCTCGCGACATAATCCGTGCCGCCGACCAGCGCGAGGATCGCTCCGTCGCGGTCGAGACTGACCAGCGCACCTTGCGCCCCGTCCGGCGTATTGGCCTCGATCGCGGCAGTGGCGGCGCGCTGCATCCCGATGTCGAGCGTTGTCCAGACCTCGATCGGCTCGAAGGTCTCGGGCAGGATGATGTCGAGCTGTGGCAGCACCCAGTCGGTGAAGTAGCGCACCGAGTTCTGCCCGGCCTGCTCCTTCAGTTGCACCTCTGAGACGTCGACCATCGCCTGATCGGGGGTGATGTAGCCCTGCTCGCGCATCAGCCGCAACACCACCTTGGCACGGTCGACCGCAGCCTGGACATCGGCGGTGGGGGAATAGCGGCTCGGCGCCTTGACCAGCCCGGCGATGATCGCCGCCTCGCCAACGCTGAGATCGGTTGCGGGGTGGCTGAAGAACTTGCGGGACGCGGAATCGATACCGTAGGCGCCGCCGCCGAAATAGACCTTGTTGAGATAGAGCTCGAGGATCTCCTCCTTGGAGAACTTCCATTCGATCGCCATCGCCAGCACCGCCTCGCGGGCCTTGCGGTCGAAGGTGCGGTTATTGTTGAGGAACAGGTTGCGGGCAAGCTGCTGGGTGATGGTGGAGGTCCCGCCCAGCCGCGCGCGCGAACCGGTGATCCCCTCGACAAGCGCGCCGGTGAGGCGGATCGGATCGACCCCGAAATGGGAATTGAAGCGCTTGTCCTCGACCGCGACCATCGCATTCTTCATGTTATCGGGGATCTGGTCGTAATCGAGCCACTCGCCGAAACTCGGACCCAGTTCGACAATCTCGCGCCCGTCGCGCGCGCGCACGACAATGGTCTGGCCGGGCTGGTTCGCCTTGAGCGTGGAATAGCTGGGGATGGTGCGCGCCGCCATGGCGACTGCGATGCCGAGCACGACCAGCCCCATCACCGCGAGGCCCGCACCCCACAAGGCGCCGCGCTTCAGCCACACCCCGAGGCGCGAGGGCGGCTTGCGGCCGCTGCCGCCCGACGCGGCTTTTGACACAGGCCTTTCGGCCCGCTCCGCCGCCGCCCGGCGCGATCCGCGAGCGCCCTTCTTCTGCAACCGGTCACCCCTTCTGGACATGGCGTGATGTTCTATCCGTTGGTACCCGTCACCTGCGGGCGCACCCTGCCCTGTGCATAGGCAAGTTCTAACCGCGGGTGAACCGTGCGGGCGCGCTCGTCCCCCGCGGCGATGCCGGTATCAGCCCTCGGCAGGAGTGAAGACCAGCGCGGCCGAATTGATGCAGTAGCGCAATCCCCCCTGCTCGGGCGGGCCGTCGGGAAAGACATGGCCCAGATGCCCGCCGCACTTGCCGCAGCGCACCTCGGTGCGGATCATGCCATAGGAGGTGTCCCGGTGCTCCTCGATCACCTCATCGTCGGCCGGACGGGTGAAGGCTGGCCAGCCGCAGCCCGAATTGTACTTGGCGGTCGAATAGAACAGCTGCGTGCCGCATGCGGCGCAATGATATTCGCCCTCGTCGTAGAACTTGTCGTATTCGCCAGTGAAGGCGCGTTCGGTGCCCGCCTCGCGCAGGATGTGATACTGCATCGGGGTGAGCCTTGCGCGCCATTCGGCGTCGGTGATGGTGCGGGGGTCGGGATTGTCCATGAGCTCTCCTCTCAGAAGGGCACTATATCGGTTCATCGCCGATGAACCGCAAGCGCGACCGCGCGCCTGCAGCGATAGGACCGTCAGGCCTCGTGATCGAGGACGCTAACCGTCGAGCAGCGCATAATGCGCGGGCGGCTGGATCACGTCCATGCGCTCGGTCAGCAACGGACGGAAGCTCGGGCGGCTCTTGAACACCGCATACCAGCCACGCGACTGTTCGTGTCCCGACCAGTCGATTCCGCCGAGATAGTCCGCGACCGAAATCTGCGCCGCCGCCGCGAGATCGGCGAGGCTCATCGTCGATCCCGCGACCCAGGGGCGGTTGTCGATCAGCCAGTCGAGATAATCGAGATGGCCGTGGGCCAGCTTCATCGCATTGCGCAACGCGCCGCTGTCGGGCGGCTGGCGCAGGATGCGCTTGCGCATGCGTTCGGACAGCAGCGGGGCGGTCACGTCAGCGTAGAAGTTCTCGTCGAACAGCGCCACCAGCCGGCGGATCTCGGCGCGCTGGGAGGCGGTGCCGTTGATCATCGGATTACGATCGACGGTTTCCTCGAAATATTCGGCGATCGCGCGGCTGTCGGGGATGGCGAGGTTTTTCTCGCGGTGGACGATCACCGGCGTCCGGCCTGCCGGATTGAGGTTGAAGAACATGTCGGAAGCCGCCCAGGGCTCTTCGCGCACCAGATCGAACGGGATGTTCTTTTCGCTCAGCAGCAGCCGGATCTTGCGGCTGAAGGGGCAGAGCGGGAATTGATAGAGGAACCACATACGGCCTCAGGCTCTGCCGCAATTCGCGTGGCAAATCCAGCGGTGCATGGCGCGCGCGGGGGATATATCCAGCGCTATAGCCCGGCGGCGGATTTCATCATCAGGCAGGCCGGCATGATCGCGGGGATATCCCCCGGACTGGCATTCAGCTGTTCTGTCTGCAATGCGACAAGATCAAGCACGCCGCGCCGGTCGAGCCCGCGCCGATCCATGAGCTGCGCCATGGTGCGAACGAAGAATTCGCGGCCGCCATTCTCCGCCAGACCCGGCCAGGCTTGCCCGCGCGGATCGCTGTCCTTTTGCCAGTCGCTGATGAAAGCAAAGGCGACCGAGCAGCGCAGCGCGGCGGATTCCTCGACGGTCAGATCCTCGATCCGGGTCGGCGGAGGCGTGGCGGGCCCTGCGGGCGTGGCAGCTTCGGGCACGGCCTGAAGCAAGAGCGCGGCGGGGAGAAGCATGGTCGTCAGCATGACTTGTCCTATGCCCTGCAAGATGAACCCGTGGCTACCGGAATCCGCATTGCCGCTCGCCCAATTCCGGCCTAACCCGCAAGGCGTCCTTTGAGAGGAGACTTCAAGCAATGTTCAGTCACATCATGGTCGGCACCAATGATTTCGACCGCGCCAAGGCATTCTACGACACCGTGCTCGCCACGCTGGGTGCGGGGCCGGGAATGATCAATGTCGCAGCCACCGGCCACAAGCGCGCTTTCTGGATGCACAATGGCGGCATGTTCTCGATCAGCGAGCCGATCAACGATCAGCCCGCGACGGCATCGAACGGCTCGACCGTCGGCTTTGCGTGCGACAGCCTCGAGCAGGTTCAGGCCTTCCACGATGCGGCCGTTGCCGCTGGGGGCAAGTCGATCGAAGACCCGCCGGGTCCGCGCACCGGCTCGATGGGCACGTTGAACCTGGGCTATGTGCTGGACCTTGACGGCCACAAGCTGTGCATGCTGCACCGCGCGGGCTGATCTTACCGACTTAACTCGAACACCGCGAATTCGGCGCGCCAGTTAGCCCCTGTCGCGCCGATTTCCGTTTCATTGGCGAAAAACCACGCACGCTCGATCGCCGCGCCCTTCATCTTCGCGAGGTCGCGGAAATCCTCCACCGTCACGTGGTGGATGTTCTGCGTCTCGTACCAGCTCACCGGCAAGGCGCGGGTGACCGGCATCCGCCCGCCGAACATCAGCGCGGCACGGGTGCGCCAGTGAGCGAAATTGGGGAAACTGACGAATGCCCGCCGCCCTACCCGCAGCAACTCGTCGAGTATCCGGTCAGGCCGGGCAGCGGTCTGCAGCGTCTGGCTCAGGATTGCGTAATCGAACGCCTTGTCGGGGTAGTCCGCAAGGTCGAGATTGGCATCGCCCTGCACCACGCTGAGGCCGCGCGCGACGCAGCGTTCGACCAGTTGCCCGTCCAGCTCCATCCCGCGCGCATCACAGCCGCTTGCAGCTTCCAGCTCGGCCATCAGCGCACCGTCGCCGCAGCCGATGTCGAGCACCCGGCTGCCGGGCGCGACATGGGCGGCGATGGCGGCAAGATCGGGCCGCAAACTCACTCGACAAACCCCTTCACTACCCGGTCAAGCTGGTCATGTTCCAGCAGGAAGCTGTCATGGCCGTGCGGCGCGGAAAGTTCGACGAAACTGACCTTGGCACCGGCAGCGTTGAGCGCGTGGACAACGTGGCGGCTTTCGCTGGTGGGATAAAGCCAGTCGGTGTCGAAGCTGACGATGCAGAAGCGCGCCTGCGTTCCGGCAAAGGCATCCGCCAGCTTGCCGCCCCCCGGAACTTCGGAAAATTCTTCGGCAATGTCGAAGTAATCCATCGCGCGGGTGATGTAGAGGTAGGAGTTGGCATCAAAGCGGCGGGTGAAGCCAGAACCCTGATAGCGCAGGTAGCTTTCGACCTGGAACTCGGCATCAAAGCCGAAGCCCTTGGACTCGCGGTCCTGCAAACGGCGCCCGAACTTTTCGGTCAGCCCCGCTTCGGACAGGTAGGTGATATGTGCCGCCATCCGCGCCACGGCGAGACCATTATCGGGCTTCGCATCGGCAGCGTAGTATTCGCCCTCGGCCCAGGCCGGATCGGCCATGATCGCCTGGCGCCCGACTTCGTGGAAAGCGATATTCTGCGCCGAATGGCGCGCGGTGGAGGCGATTACCAGCACCCGCGCGGCGCGCTCCGGCCAGTTGGCGGCAAGGCTCAGCGCCTGCATCCCGCCCATCGACCCGCCGACGACCGCGTGCAGCCGGTCGATCCCGAGCCCGTCGAGCAGCGCCACCAGCCCGCGCACCATGTCGCGGATGGTGATGACGGGAAAACGCATCGCGTAGGGCTGGCCGTCCGGCGCGAGGCTGGCCGGGCCGGTCGAGCCCATGCACGAGCCGATGACATTTGCGCAGATGACGAAATGCCGGTCGGTATCGATCGGCTTGCCCGGGCCGACCATCCGCTCCCACCACCCCGGCTTGCCGGTGATCGGGTGCGGGCTGGCAAGATACTGATCGCCGGTCAGCGCATGGCACACCAGCACGGCGTTGCCCTTGTCCGGCGCCAGCGTGCCATAGGTTTCATAGGCAATCTGCGCAGCCTCCAGCGCCTGTCCGCTGTCGAGCGGCAGGGGATGGGGGATGCGGTAGACCGGAGAGGCGGGGGCGGCGTTCATTCGCGCTGCGAATTGGGGTAGCCCCCCGCTCATGTCAATCACCGCCCGCTCTGCTTGCGTTTTCGCGCTGTATTCGCCGCGCCAAACTGGCTATCGCGCCAATCCCATGTCCAAGCCTGAACCCAAGCCCTGGATCCTCGGCATCCACGCCTACCAGCCCGGCAAGTCCAAGTCGGCGAGCGGCAAGCCGCTGGTGAAGCTGTCCGCCAACGAGAACCCGCTCGGCACTTCGCCAGCGGCGCTTGAGGCTCTCGCGCAAGCACGGGGGGAGGCGGCGACCTATCCCGATCCGGATTCGCGGGCCCTGCGTGAGGCGATTGCGAGCCTGCACGGGCTCGATCCGGCGCGGGTGGTGTGCGGCACGGGCTCGGACGAACTGCTCAACCTCGCCGCGCAGGGCTTTGCCGGGCCGGGGGACGAGGTGCTGTTCAGCCGCTTCTCCTTTGCCGTCTACGACATCGCCGCAAGGCGCTGCGGCGCGACCCCGGTGGAAGCCCCCGACCGGGACTTCGGCACCGATGTCGACGCGCTGCTCGGCGCGGTGACCGAACGCACCCGCGTCGTCTTCCTCGCCAATCCCAACAATCCGACCGGAACCTTCCTGCCCCCGTCCGAAGTCGCGCGGCTGCATGCGGGCCTGCCGTCCGACGTGCTGTTGGTGGTGGACGAGGCTTACGGCGAATATGTCGATCCTGCCTTGCAGAGCGCCGCCTTTGCGCTCGCAGCGGCGCATGACAACGTGCTGGTCACGCGCACCTTCTCCAAGATCTATGGTCTCGCTGCCGAGCGGATCGGCTGGGCGACCGGTGCGCCGAGCCTGATCGATGTTCTCAACCGCATTCGCGGGCCGTTCAACGTAACCATCAGCGGGCAGAGAGCCGCGCTTGCGGCACTCGGCGATCAGGACTTCGTGCGCGCCAGCCGAATCCACAACGCCGCCGAACGCGCGCGGCTGGCCGAAGCGGTGGCGGCGCTGGGCAATCACGGCCTGTCCTTCAGCCCGAGCGAGGCCAACTTCCTGCTTGTCCATTTCGAGGGCGAGGTAACAGCGGCCCAGGCGCTCGAGGCGCTCGGCGAGGCCGGCTATGCCGTGCGCCATCTGCCGGGGCAGGGTCTACCCCGTTCGCTGCGCATCACCATCGGCAAAACCGACGACATGGCCCGCGTCATCGCTGCCCTGCGAACCCTGTGCGGGGAAGCCGCATGACCATTGCCCGCGTGGCCATCATCGGCCTCGGCCTTCTGGGCGGCTCGATCGGCCTGGCAGTGAAGGCGCGCGCGCCCCACATCGCCACCACCGGCTGGGACCGCGACGTCTCCGTGCGCGAACGGGCGTCTGCCAGAGGCCTGGTCGGGACGGTCTGCGATACACCCGAGGGCGCCGTGGCCGATGCCGATCTCGTTATCCTGTGCGTCCCCGTCGGGGCGATGGGCGATGCCGCGCGGGCGATTGCGCCGGGCCTCGCGCCGGATGCGATCATCAGCGATGTCGGCTCGTCCAAAGCCGCCGTGGCCGATGCCCTGGCAGCTGCCCTCCCCGGTGCCTGCATCATCCCAGCGCACCCGGTCGCGGGGACCGAGCAGAGCGGGCCGGAGGCGGGCTTTGCCACACTGTTCGCCGGGCGCTGGTGCATACTCACCCCGCCCGAGGGCGCCGACCCGGCGGCGGTCGCGGCGCTATCGGACTTCTGGACGCAGCTGGGCTCCAAGGTCGAGCTGATGGACGCTGCCCACCACGATCTGGTGCTTGCCGTCACCAGCCACATTCCGCACCTCATTGCCTACACCATCGTCGGCACCGCGAGCGATCTGGAGGATGTGACCCAGAGCGAGGTGATCAAGTATTCCGCCGGGGGCTTCCGCGACTTCACCCGCATCGCCGCCTCCGATCCCGTCATGTGGCGCGACGTGTTCCTCACCAACAAGGGCGCCGTGCTGGAGATGCT
The DNA here is from genome assembly GCF_001677335.1 of Erythrobacter dokdonensis DSW-74. Lineage (GTDB taxonomy): Bacteria > Pseudomonadota > Alphaproteobacteria > Sphingomonadales > Sphingomonadaceae > Erythrobacter > Erythrobacter dokdonensis. Next base: position 50,418 of record NZ_LZYB01000006.1, on the reverse strand, counting down.
GGGCCGTTTCACCGAGGATCTCACCGCGCTGCAACGCGCGATCCGTTCGGGCGACGGCGACACCCTGTTCGACCTGTTCACCCGCACCCGCGCCATCCGCCGCGCGGTGATCGAGCAAGGGCAGGATGACGAGCGTCCCGATTTCGGGCGCGAACACGGGCAATAGTCCGCCAGCCGGTGTTTCACGTGAAACCCGCGCGCTGACGGGGATCTGACGGGGGTCTGGCGGGGGTCGAACAGTGGCTGACGGGGGTCTGGCCCGGACTTTACACGGGCAAACCCGATGGAAGCATCAGCCGGCCGCATTCAGCGCGTTGATCGCCTCATGCACCCGTGTTTCTATCTCCTCGCGGGCCAGGCCCGCCGGGATCACCTCGCCGACCTTGTAGGTGATCCGCCCCGGACGCTTCACCACATGGTGATAGGCCCGCCCGCTGTCGACCGCGACCGGCACCACCGGCAGGCGCAGCAGCTTGTAGAGCCCGGCGAACCCCGCCTGGAGCGGTGGGCGGGTGCCGTGCGCCACGCGGGTGCCTTCGGGAAAGATGACCAGCGGACGACCCTGCCCGACCCGCTCCTTCGCGGTCGCCAGCATCTGCCGCAGGGTCTTGGCCCCTTCCTCGCGCGCCACCGGGATCAGGCCATAGACCAGCGCGGAGAATCCCCAACCCGGAATACGGAAGAGCTCCTGCTTGGCGAATACCGCCGGAAAGGCGAACAGGCGCGGCATGTCGATCGCCTCGAAGAAACTTTCATGCTTGATCGCCACCAGCACCGGACTGTCAGGAAGCGCCCCTTCGAGCACAACCTCGATGCCCAGCAGGTGCTCGACACACCACAGATGCCAGCGCCCCCACAGCGCGACCACCGGTCGCAGCCAGCGCCGCTGTGTCAGCACCGCCACCACCGAAGCGGCAACCAGCAGGGCCGAGCCGCCATAGAACAGCACGTAGAAGACAAGCGAACGAAGCGCGGCGATGAGCCAGCTCAAAGGTCCGCCAGTCCCGCCGCCCGGCTCGCGAGCAGCTTGTGATATTCGAGGAACAGCGTTCCGAGGTCAGGCTGCGAGGACACGGCATCGCGGATGACCGTGACATGTTCGGGCAATGTCCGGTCAAGCTCGCCGGCCGCGCGGCGCATATGCCAATCGGTCGTCACCAGCCGCAAGGAACGCACCTCGTTCTGTGCAACCCACTTGGCAGTCTCGGCGGCATTGGAGCGGGTGTCAACCGCGGCAAATCCGAGGGTGACGCAGCATTCCATGGCTTGCGGAGCAACATCGAACTCGGCGGCGAATTCGGCCGGTTTCACTTCGGGATCGACCCCGCTGACCAGCATCTTGCCCGCCAGCCCCTGATCGAGCACCTCAAGTCCGCGCGCGATACGCCCGGCTCCCCCGGTCGGCACGATCACCGCATCGGTCCTGATCGTATCGGCCGCCGGCTGCGGCAGCGCGACCACGAACCACAGGAAGCCGATCGCCCAGACCAGGAACAGTACGGAAAGGATGCGGCGGATCATGGCGCGCGCCTAAAGCATGTCGCGCAGGGCAAGCGCAATGGTCATGCGTGCGGTTCCCAGTGCCAGCAGCACGCCCGCCACAGGCACAAGGGCGATCGCAAGCCAGTCGGCAAGGCGCAGCACACCGGCGCCCACCATGCCTGAATCCAGCGCCGCGAACTGCTGCCCCAGCAGCCATGCCGCGCCCAGCCCCAGCATCGTGCCAAGCAGCGCGCCAAAGGCCGCCTCGCGCAGCACGGTGCGCAGAAAGATGCCGGTGATCTGGTTGTCCGTCCCGCCGAGCAGGTGAATAATCTCCACCGTATCGCGCGCGCTGGCAAAGGCATTGCGCGACGAGAGCCATACGGCTGCAGCCGTCGCCAGCGCGACCAGCGCGATCAGTCCCAGGGCCAGCCATTGCAGAGCAGCGAGCGCCCGATAGACCGGGCGCAGCCAGTCCCCCTGGGCATCGACGCGCGCCTCGGGAACAACATCCGCAAGCGCGGTCGCGATTGCCGCGACCTCACCGGACGATGCGCGCCGCACCAGTTCCACATCGATCAGCGCGGGAATCGGCACATCGCCGCTCGTGGCCGCCGCACCGAGCCAGGGTTCGAGCAGTTCGGCAAGTTCGTCCTGCGGAACCAGCCGGACCGAGCGTACCAGCTCCATGCCCTCAAGGGCCGCTACAGCCGCCTCGGCACGCTGGCCGCGCAAGTCGGGATTGGGCTCGATCACCTGAACCGTCACCGCTGCCGCCAGATCGGAACGGGCCGCATCGGCGAGATTGCGCAATGCCAGGCCGCCGGCGGCTGCCATCACCACCAGCGCGATCAGAATCGCTATCACCCACGGCATCGGCCCGGCGATGCGCGGCTGCGGCAGCAGCGCGGCTGCACGCGCGTGTGCGGTAATGGTGGCGGCCGCTTCCTCCGGCGCCTCGGGGAGTGGCGGCACGCTCATTGCTTGCTGCCCGGAACAGATGACGGCGCAGGCCGCGGCGGATAGCGCAAGGCTCCGGTGGGATCGGACAGCTGGCCCCTGTTCAGCCGCATGATCAGCGAATCCGGCACCTTCTTGAGCAGATGGACATCATGCGTCGCGACCACCACGGTCGTCCCCACCCGGTTGTTGAGCGCCTCGAACAGGCGCAGCAGCTTCAATGCCATATCGGGATCGACATTGCCTGTCGGCTCGTCGGCGATCAGCATCCGGGGCCGCGCGATCACCGCACGGGCAATGGCGACGCGTTGCTGCTCGCCGCCCGACATGGTCGCAGGGATGGCCTGCGCACGGTGGCCGAGCCCGACCCATTCGAGCATGTCGGACACCGCTTTGGTCACCCGCTGCTCGTCCGCGCCCGCCAGCCGCAGCGGCAGGGCGACATTGTCGAAGGCCGTGAGATGCGGCACCAGCCGGAAGTTCTGGAACACCACGCCCAGCCGGCGGCGCAATTCGGGCAGCTTCTCGCGGGGCATGGTCATGAGGTCCTGCCCGAACATCCGGATCGCCCCGCGCGAAGGCCGCTGGGCGAGGTAGAGCAGCTTCAACAGGCTGGTCTTGCCAGCCCCGCTCGCTCCGGTGAGAAAATAGAAGCTGCCCGGATAGAGCGTGAAGCTGAGATTGCTCAGCACCTCGGGATCGGTGCCATAACGCAGCCCGACATTGTCGAATTTCACGATCTCGGTGCTGCGGTCGATCATGCCGCGCACCTATCAGCGGCCGCGCGCGAGGGGAAGCCGGACATGATCGAGATGGCGATATCGGGCCGGCAATGTGGAAAAATGCGCCGAATTGCACCCGTTCTCCTTGCTTGCTCTTGTGCGGACGGGCCTGCTGACTATTGCGTTAACGACAATGATCATCGCTTGTCCCGCCTGCGGTACCCGCTATGCCGTGCCGGATTCTGCCATCGGCAGCGAAGGCCGCACGGTGCGCTGTGCCAAATGCAAGCACAGCTGGTTCCAGGAACCGCCCGAACTCGAACTCGACAGGCCGATCGAAACGCCCGCCCCCGCTGCCCCGGCAAGCGCTTCTCCGTCTAGCCCGGCGCCCCCGCCGCCTCCCGCGCCCGAGCCCCGGGCGGAACCTGCGCCTGCCGCGGCAGAGCCTCCCGCTGCGGCGGAGGACACGAGGGAGGAGCCTGCACCGCCCGAGCCGGCAGCCGATGCCGCCCCTTCGATCAGCCACTGGCGCACTGAGGGCCAATCCGCCGCGCCGGAGGCGATCGATCAGACCTTGGCCGTGCGGGCCTTGCGGCGGGGCATGGCCCAGCGTGAGGGGCAAGGCGGGCAGGACGAGCCGCCGGTGATGGCTGCGACGGTTCCGACCCAGGCAGCCTCCGAACCCGTGTCCACCGAGCCGGATCCGCCTTTCGCCGATGAAGACGGCGACGATGATGACGGGGTTTCCCAGTTCGATTACCGCGCGCCCTTCACACGGCGCCGCAATACCTTGCGCATGTGGACCCTCGCTGCAGCGATTTTCGCGGTGCTGGCGGCGGGAACCGTGGCTGCGGTCAATTACTACGGCCTGCCCGAATGGGTTCCCTTCAACCGCCCGACGTTCGGAATCGGCAAACCGGGACTGGAACTCGACTTCCCGAAGGAAGAACAGCGCAGCGAAACGCTGGAGAACGGCGAAAAGATCTTCCGCGTGCGCGGTACGATCAGCAATACAGCGCGCGAAAAGCTGGCCGTACCCAATCTGCTGGTGGTGTTCAGTGACGGGCGCGAGCGCAAGGTGGGTGACTGGGTCGTCGTCCCTGCCAAGCGCGAACTTGCGCCCGGCGAAAGCGTGAACGTGACCGAGGCGATTGCCAATATTCCCCCGGGTGCTGCCGTTGCCGACCTTGGCTGGGCGCCGGGCTGAGCTGTCCTGCGGGCGCGCTCACGGACTTTTTGCGCTCGGCCCGAAGCAACATCGTCAAAGAGCTTGCGCAGGGCAAAACCCCTTGCTAGTGGCCCGCTCCTACCGCGGGGCCGGCATCGCGCCGCCCCGGCAAAACCCGAGTGCGGTCGTGGCGGAACTGGTAGACGCGCAACGTTGAGGTCGTTGTGGCCGAAAGGCCGTGGAAGTTCGAGTCTTCTCGACCGCACCACTCTCGCAAAATGGCGGAAAACCGGCATTCTCTGGCACCCCATAGAGGACGCCTGCGAACTCTGGACCGGAATTCCTCAGCAATGGGCTTCCAGGTCGGCCACAGTCGACCACCTGCCGATCGCCTGAAAGCGGATGGGTTCGCCAGCTGACTTTCATGAACGGATCTGCGCGGTTTATGTCGTTCGCCGCTACCAACGGGAATACCCGATTTCGCCGAACGCGGCGGTTGATGCAGCAGCACAGAAAGCGCTGGTGAAGCCTTCACGTGTCACAAGACAGGCTAAGCAGCAACGGCCAGCCTCGGCGAGAGACTGGCCGCGCCACTTGTTCTGCGGGTATGATTGGGGGGGAGAACCCGGTCAGAACGCGAGTTGGAAGCGCACCACGCCCAGATTTCCTTCGGCATCGGGCGTGATCAGGCTGTCGGTGGTTTTGGTGCGGGCATAGTTAGCCATCACCCGGATGTTGCGGTCGAGATACCAGGTCGCGCCAAGCGTGAGGATGGACGCGCGGCCGCGGTCGAGTGTCGCATCGTCGATGTCGGCCTCGCTGTAGCGTGCGGCCAGTTCGACGGCACCGTTCTTGTCCAGCCGCGGACCGGACGGCATGCCGGCCGAGCGCGAATAGCGATGGGTCTCGCCGGTAACCATCCAGCTCGTCTGGGCATACCAGCCCGAATAGTCGAGGCTGGCGAGGCCGGCGCGGTCGATCTGCACCGCGACATATTGCGCCTGCACCTGAACGGGCCCGCGCGCATAGGCGAATTCACCATTATAGGCGGTGAGATCGGTGGCACCGGTAAGCGCGCCGGTCCGCGCCAGACGCGGCGCGAGGCTGGAGGCTGAAATGACGGTGAAGCGGGGCGGTTCAAGCGCATCGAACGAACGGCTCTCGTAGGCCGCGCCGAAATGCAGATAGGTCTTGCGCTTCACGATCGGCGCAACCGTGCCGCGCACCGAGAAACCATCACCGCGGACGCGAGACTGGCCGACCTCGTCGTCCAGTGCATCGGTGAAGTATCCGCCTGCGAGAGTGAAGTTGTCGTTGGCATAGCGCACGCTGCCGCCGAGCCCGAACGCAGGCGCAAAGGTGTTCACCAGCGATCGTTCGACAAGTGCCATGTTGTTCGAACTCTGCATGTCTTCCATGCTGAAGGGCACGACCTGGTTGCCGCCACGGATCTCGAGATCCTTGACCGGCTTGATACCGACCCAAAGGTTCCGCCATCCGTCTGCCTGGGCGAATTCGCGGTCTGCACGCACTTGCACCACATCCCCGATCCGGGCCGAGAATTCCAGCCGCGCGCGGCGCACGTCGGCTGCACTGCCGTCGTCGATGCCATGATCGAAGACGCTGGCATCGAGATGCAAGCGTCCGCCGAGATTGAATTTAATATCGCCGAGCTCAGCGGTCAGTCCGTCCTCGTCGGCTTCGAAGCCGTCCCTCGCAAGGGCCAAAGTCGGTGTCGAAAATGCGATGGCCGCGCCCGAAAGGGCAAGGACAAGACGCAAGGAAGAATATCTGGTCACGTGTGGGCTCCTGTTGCTGCATCCCGGTGCGTCATGGTCCGCCGTGGCGAAGACAAGCGCAGGTTGAGCGGCTAACGGCATCGGCACGCCGGTTATTCCCGCGACTGAAAAAATAATTTCTGGCGGGCTTCGGGAATAAGCTGAAGACTGCAGTCGTTGTGCTCCCGACCACGGCAAAGGAGCCACCCCGATGACCATCCACGATCTCAGCACTTTCGTCGGTAGCGACCGGATCGCGCGTCTTAGCGCCCGCATCGCGGCGGCCAAGCGCGCCTTCACGACGCGCAACGTTGATCTGACCCGCGCGGCGCGGCTGGCGCGCTCAGATCGGGTTCCCCGTGCGGGCGACATCATTCTCGCCCGGGTGACCACAATCGGGCAGCACCGCCGGATAGAGAACATCCACGGTCGGCGCGGCGATCTTTACGTCGGGGACGAGATCATCGTCGCTTACGGCAACCGTTATGCGCCCGACCAGTTCGAAGCCTATGTCCCCGAAGACCTTGGCCCTTGCGAACTCGTCGCCGGTGGCGGGGTTGCCGCCCGGGTCACGGCGAAGCACGCCCGCGTCCGGCAGGCGACCGCCATCGAGGTGCTCGGCGTGTTGCAGGACAGGACCGGCCGAACGCTGAACCTTGCAGATTTCGGCGCCGACCAGCACCCGCGCTCGCGCCCGCCGCGGGTAATCGCGGTCGTCGGCAGTTCGATGAATGCGGGCAAGACGACAACCGTCGCCGGGCTGGTGCATGGCCTTTCGCGCAGCGGGTTCAAGGTCGGCGCGGCCAAGCTGACCGGCACCGGATCGGGCGGAGACCTGTGGTCGATGCGCGATGCCGGTGCGGCGCTCGCGGTCGATTTCACCGACGCCGGTCACGCCTCCACCTTCGGCGTCGCAACCGAGGAACTCGGGCGGATCACCCAGACGCTGCTGGGCCGACTGGCCGATGCCGATGCCGACATCGCTGTGGTCGAGATCGCCGACGGCCTGCTGCATGGGGAGACCGCGCAACTGCTCGAGACGGGCCATGCACACGGCTGGTTTGACGCGGTGCTGTTCGCTGCTTCCGACGCCATGGGCGCAGCGTTCGGCTGCCAGTGGCTGGCCCAGCGAGGGCTTGTGCCGGTGGCGGTATCGGGGCTGGTCTCCGCCTCACCGCTGGCCTCGCGCGAGGCGGAGCGTGCGACCGGCATCGCGGTTGCGACCCTTTCCGAACTGCGCGACCCGATCAGCGCCAGCCGGATCGTCTTCAGCCAGCCGTCCCGCCAGGTAGCAGCATGAGCGCAGCCCCGCGCCTCCTGGCGGGACGGCGCCGTTATCTGGCCGTGCTGCTCGCGCTGATCGCGGTCGGCGAGGCGTTGCTGGCGGTGCTGTTCGCCGGTGCGCTGGACCGGCTGATGACGCCGGCTGGTGTGGCACCGGGCGCGCTGCCCGCAGCCGTCGGCATCGCGCTCACCGCTGCTGCAGCGCTGCTGCTGCAACGCTGGCTGGGGGAGGCGTTCGCGCAAGGGTTCGTCACCGACTGCCGCGGTGCCTTGTATCATGCGGTCACTCGTCATCACGGCGAGGGCGGCGATGCGCGCTGGCTGACTGTGCTGATCAACGACATGGCAGCCCTGCGCAACTATGCCCTTCGCGGAACGGTGCGGCTATGGACCAGTGTCACCGCCGTCGTCGCGACCGCGCTTTGGGTGGGCTTGACCATGCCGCAGCTGCACATGGCGCTGGCGCCGATGGCGATTGCGGTCGCCGTCATCCTGCTGATCGCCTGGCGGCTGACGCATGCGATTGCAGCGCAGCGCATCGATCGCGGCAGGCTCAACCGCTGGCTCGTGCGCCGCGTTCGCGGACAGTTGGGCGGGCTGCCGAACACCAATGGCCGGGGCTTTCGCAAGCTCGGCGAATTGTCCGATGCCATCGCGCGCACATCGATCCATCGCGCCGCTCTCGCGGGCGCGATGGATGCGAGCGCGACCCTGGGTGGGTTGGCCGCAATGCTGGTCATTGTCGTGCCGGCGGCGGGGGGCGGCCAGCAAGCCGGCCTTGCCGGGAACCTGATGCTGATCGGCTTCATCGCTGCCCGCCTGCTGGAAAGCGCGCGCGCGCTCCATGCCCGGATCGGTGGCCGGATCGCGCTGCTACGGCTTGAGGAGCGGCTGGTCGCAGCCGCCCGCCGTCAGCGCAGCCGTGACCGCGCGCAACCTGCCGTCCGTTCTTCTGCGGCCCGCGCCACTCTCCCGCGCCAACATCCATCCCTTGTCCCTGCGCAAGCAAAGCCCCCGCCGACGGAGTCCGGTTCATGAATGCTATGATGATGTCGACCGGCAGCCTGCCGACCTACCGTGCGTCCACCACGCCCGATGTTCCTGAGTGCTTTGTCGCCAATCTGCGGCCGGATCAGCCGGTGCTGGTGGCGATCCATGGGATCAGCCGCAACGCGGCGGAGATCGCGATGCGCTTTGCGATCCATCCCGCCTTTCGCCAGGTCTCGATCATCGCGCCGCTCTTCACGCGCGAGCGGTTTGGCCAATACCAGCAGATGAGGACCCGCAAGCCCGGGCAGACACAATCCGATGCGGCCCTGATCCGGCTGCTGGAAGAAGTTGCCGAGGAGCACGGGGTCCCCGTGACGCGCTTCCGCCTGTTCGGCTTTTCGGGCGGGGCCCAGATGGCGCACCGCTTTGCCATGTTCCATCCGGAACGGGTCGAGCGTCTGTGTGCGGTTTCGGCGGGCTGGTATAGCCTGCCGCGCACCGATCTTGCCTATCCCTATGGCATCGGCAACGGACAGGGCGATCCGCTGGTCGGGCCCGACTTTCTCGACATTCCGACAACGGTGATTGTCGGCAACCGCGATACCCGCGTCGACGAGTCGGTGCGCCAGGATCCCGAAATTGTCGAACACCAGGGCCGCAACCGGCTGCGCCGCGCGCGTTGCTACGTCAGCGCGGCGAGCGCCTACGCCGATAGTCTGGGCAGGCCGGGCCGCCCGCAGATCCTGACGCTGCACGGGGTGTCGCATGATTTCACGCAATGCGTCGCTGAAGGCGAACTTCTCGAATTCGTGGCACAAAACCTTGTCTGAAGGGTTTTGGCCGGGACATAAGCCGGTGTGCATTATTCTGAAGGTATGAAGATGAGGCGAATATTGATGCGACGCGCCCTTGACGGTGCAGCCGTGTGCGGGGCGATGTTGTGCGCTGGCGCGGCGCATGCAGATCAGGGCTTGCCGAGGATCGAGGTCCAGTGGGAAGGCTTCGACATCCGCCTTACCGGGGGCGCGGCGACGCAAGGCGCGATATTTCGCGATGACGAGGCCACCACCAACTCTCCGGATGCCAAGGTCGATCTGTTCGCAAGGCTCAACGCGCAATGGACCTCGCCCGACGGCATCATCATCGGCCTCAATGTCGAACAGAACAGCCGCCGTCGTGCCTCCGAAGTGCTCGAGGCGGGCGAAATCTACGGCTTTGTCGCCAGCGATTACGGGCGTGTGGAAGTGGGCCTGCAGGATGGCCCGGCCGATCGGCTCGCCTTTGCCGCACCGCTGGTTGCCCTGGGGCAGGTGCGCGGCGAGTTCTCGCGCTATGCCGGCACGCAGGCGTTGTTGCGCGCGCTCGACACGCAGGATGCGTTCAAGGTGATCTACCTCTCGCCGCCGATCGGGGGGCTGCGCGGGGGCGTCTCGTGGTCGCCCAAGGTCCGCCGCAACGCCGCTGCGGTGGACTCGCGCGAGAGCATCCAAGTCGACAACGCCTTCGAATTCGGCCTGCAATACCAGCAGCCGGTGGGCGACTGGATCCTCGGCGCGAGCGGTGGCTATGTCACCGGCGAGGCCGATCCGGTCACCACCCGCGAGGACCTGCGTAGCTGGAGCGTGGGCGCAGAGGCGCGGCGCGGGCCGCTGCGGATCGGCGGCGCCTATGTCGATCGCGGGGATTCGAACCGCCTCGCTCCCGGTTTCGACCAGTGGGAGCTGAATGGCGGCATCGGCTGGGTCACGCCCGAATGGGGTGTGGCCGGCAGCGCCGCCTATACCAAGGCCTCGGACCGCAGCAACCGGCTGTTCGGGGTCGGCGGCTTCTACCGGGTCCATCCCAATATCGAGCTGCGCGCCGACATCGTGCAGTTTCGCGAAAAGCGGTTCGGCCTGGTCGATAACGACGGGATCGCGAGCGTCGTGGAAGTTCTGCTGACGATCTGACCGCCCGCCCTGCGGCACAGGCCATTGCCCGGGCGGTCAGACAAGCGGCCCGGGCTTTTTCTTGTCGGTCAGGGCCCCGTCTGGGTCCTACTTCTTGCTCAATTCGGTCGCTTCGTCCGCACCGATCAAGGGATCGCTGTCGATCATGGCATCGACCGCCGCGATCACCGCAGGCGCGGCATCGCCGCCCGCAAGCCGCATCTCGCCGATCGGGGCTGCGCGGCGGCCATAGGCCTCAATCTGCCAGCCCTCCCCGGCGCCCCCCGCGCAGGCGAGCGCATCGCTGGTGGCTCCGCCAACGGACTCAATCATGAACTGGCGGCACAGCTGGCCGTCGATATTGCGGAAAGTGAGCACAACCTCGCCCTGCCCGAGCGCGGCAAGTTCGACCAGCTGGCCACTCGGCGCATTGTCGAGCATGGCGTCGAGATCGGCGCTGGCGAGCACCAGGCTAGCGCCTTGCGGGGCATCGGAGCCGGCCTTCAGCAACGGCCCGCCGATCATCACGCCCAGCGCCAGGCTGGCGGCCATGGCGCCGATCTGCGCCCAGCCCCAGCTGCCGCGAGCGGTATCATTGGCGGGGATGGGCGCGGCGCGCGAACGAGCGGCGCGGACTTCATCCAGGCTGACCACCTCCGCTTCGTCCGGAGCATCGCGCATGGTGGCCGCAGCGATCAGGCGTTCGGGCACGGGCGCATCAAGCACCGGGGCAAAGGCCGCTTGCACCAGCGGATCAATTTCATGACCTGCGGCCAGCGCTTCGGTCCGCGCCGCCAGATCGGGGTCGGCGTTGATCGCGACCTCGATGGCATCGATCAACGCCTCGTCTACAAGCGTTCCGGCGAGAAAGGCGGCCAGCTGGGCATCGGTGAAGGAAGCGCTCACTGCACCGCTCCTGTCCCCGCAATGCGCTTCGCCAGAGCGGCTTTGGCACGCGACAGGCGGCTCATCACCGTGCCGATCGGCAGACCGAGCGTGTCGGCCGCCTCGCGGTAGCTCATTTCCTCCAGTATCACGAGCGCGACCACGTCGCGCTGATCGGGCGGCAGTGCATCGACTGCGGCGCGCACCATCCGGGCTTCGTCACCAGCCTCGACCACCGCCACCCCGTCATCGCCGACCAGATCCGGCATCTCGCTGATATCATCGTGCCCCATGCGGTTGTGCGCGCGGCGGCGGTTGTCCAGCCAGTGATTGCGGGCGATCCGGAACACCCAGGCATCAAGCCGGGTGCCGGGCTGCCATTGATCGAGGTTCAGCATCGCTTTCTCCAGACAAGCCTGCACGACATCGTCTGCGTCGGCCATATTGCCGGTCAGGACACGGGCGAAGCGCCGCAGGCGCGGGATCAGAGCGACGAGCGCCTGTCTTGTCGTTTCGTCCGTGTTCATCAGCCGGTTCACGATGCCAACGGTTCAGCAAGAGGAAATATTCCGTTCATAGACCAGGGGGGTCATAGGTAAAGCCATGGCTTAAAGGAACTGGAAGCTTCGCAGATTGGCAGGTTTGCGGGAACGGAAGCTTCGCAGGAAGGTTTCAGCGGGCGTGGGGAATCGCGGCGATGATGATCAGGATTTTCATTGCATGGCTGTTTGTGGCCGGACTGACGTTCGGGCCGCTGGGTCAGTTCGCCACCTTGCCGCTCGCCGCCCAGGACTCAGGGGGCGATGACGATGACGGCGATGATCCGGACGATGACGACCCCGATGATCCCGACGACGGCGATGACTTCGACGATGGCGGCGATGTCGGGGAGGACGACCCCGACGGCGGCGGCGACCTCGATGATGGAGCCGATGGTTCCGATGGCGACGACCTTGGCGGCGACGGCTTCGACGAGCCCGACGGCGACGATGACGTAGCCGCCGACAATGAGGCTGGCGACGATGATGATGGCGACGACGACGTAGTCGACGACGACGTTAGCGGCGATGACGATGACGACGGTGATGATCGCGACGATGACGACGATGGCGAAGTCGAAGACGACAACGACGAAGAAGATGATGACGCCGATGGCTACGGTGACGACGACGTCGATGGATACGATGATGATCGCAGCGAAGGCCAGTGGGAATACCCGCTTGGCGAAACGGCAGCGGAGCGCGCAGAGCTCGACCAGCGCGATCTGATCGACACCGACGGCGAAGGCTTTCGCTACCGGCGCAGCGAATTTGTCGCGCTCGGCCTGGACGAGCAGGATCTTGCCGAATTGCGCGCAAACGGGTTCGAGGTGGTAAGCCGCGAAAGGCTGGCGGTGGCCGGCACCCTCCTCCTGCTCCGGGGGCCGGCCGAGCTGACGGGAGAGGCGGCACTCGATAGGCTCGATACCATCGCCGACCCGGACAGCATCGGCTATAATCACCTGTTCGACAGCGCTGCAGTGCAGACCAGCCGCCGGCGCGGCAAGAGTGTCCCCGAACGGATCGCCTGCGGCTGCGATATCGGCCTGATCGATACAGGCGTGGCAACAAGCCTCGATTTGTTCCGCCACATCACGCTGACCCAGCGCGCCTTTAACGGCAAGACGCCGCAACCGCGTCTTCACGGCACAGCGGTCGCGCACCTGATGGCCGGGACGAAGCGTAACCCCCGGCAACAAACCAGGATCTTCGTCGCGGACATTTTTGGCGGTCCGCGCGAGACCTCGGGTTCGAGTTATGCCCTGATCAAGGCGCTCGACTGGCTGGCGGCTCAGGGAACGCCGGTGATCAATATCAGCCTGTCCGGCCCTCGCAACGCGGCCGTGGCCGAAGCGATCGCCCGGATCACCAAGCGCGGTCACATCGTGGTAGCCGCCGCCGGCAATGATGGCCCTGCCGCCCCGCCGGTATTCCCCGGAGCCTACGAAGGCGTCATCGGGGTAACCGCCGTCGATGCGAAGGATCGGATCTATCGCTATGCCAATCGCGGCGCTTACGTCGATTTCGCCGCACGCGGCGTGGCGGTAACAGCGATCGATGCCAAAGGCGCGGTGCGCGATGCGACCGGCACCTCCTTTGCGGCACCGGTGGTCGCTGCGCGTTTGGCGGGGCAGTTGCGCAAGCCCGACGCTGCCCTTTCGCGACAAGTCGTGCGCAAGCTCGAGGCCGAAGCGCGCGACCTTGGACCGCGCGGGCGCGATCCGATTTTCGGCGCAGGACTGATCGGAGGCAATTGATGCTCGCTCTGTTGACGACAGGCGCCGCCACCGCTGCGCTGATGCTGCCGACCGGACTGCCACGTTACCGCGAGGGCGATGCCTTCGTCTATTCCGATGGCCGGGTCGAGCAGGTGGTTAGAGTCGAGGAGAAGGCGACGATCTGGCGCGGGCTTGGCAGTTCGCGCTACCGGCGCAGCCGCAATTTTGTCGTGCCGGTGCTGCAATGGCGCAGCGGCCGCGCAACGGGCCGGCGAGAAGTGCGGGGCAGTCCGGATTCGCTCTGGCCGCTCGACCGCCCGCGCTCGGCACGTTTCCGGGTGATCACCGAAACCCGCGCCAACCCCCAGGCCGGCGCGAAGCGCTCGGTCAGCCTGTGGGTCTGCAAGAGCGGCAAGATGAAGCCCTTCACGGTCGAGGCAGGAACCTTCGATGCGGTGCCGGTGAAGTGCGATCGCTATTCCTCCACGACCATGCGCCTGCTGGAACGGCGCGAATGGGACTACGCACCGGAAATCGGGCATTATGTCCGCAGGGTGACAATCAACTATCTGCGAGGGACCAACCGCAGCATCGAACTGGTCGCGGCCCTGTCGGGCCCCGCGGCAACAAGGGCACGGCTGCGGGCGCTCGCGCAAAAGGCCCGCAGCGCGCAGTTGGCCCGCTCGGCCCCCTAGGACGCGGCCATGGCCGCAGCATCAGCGCGGATTTCGTTCACCCGTTCGCGCGGGAGCAAGTCGAAAATCATGTGGATGCGATCACTCTTGCCGTCGTTGCAGGCTTCGTGCTCCTGATCATTGTCGAACCACCACAATTCGCCGGTCTTCATCCGCACCTCCTCATCGCCCGCGCGCATCCATGATCCGCTCGAGGCGAGCACCAGGTGATAGCGGTTGCGCAGGCGGTAATATTCGCCGCGGTCGATATGCGGATAGACCTTGTGGCCGGGCGGCAGGCAGACAATCTTGGCGCGCGACAATTCGCTGTCCAGCTTTGTGGCAAGATCTTCGAGAAAGGCCCGCGCGACAGGATATTTCTGCGAGGTCGTGGTCCAGCGGCTTTCGTGGACGTCGCGGCGCTTGCGATTGCCGATCGCCGAGGCCCTGAGGCCCCGCAGCGGGATCGCCAGGGCCTCGCGCTGAACAGCGATTTTCTCTTGCCGCCCGCGGTTCTCCTCGAAAGCGTTCTCCTGGGCGGCAATCTCGGCAAGGAACGGAGCAGGGTCGATCTGCACTTCCAAAAGACGGAAATTCTTCATGGCCGGCCTCTCAATCTGCGGTTGGGACTGTGGACCCAACGTGGCGAGGGGCGGATTTATTCCCGGAAGTGCTGGCAGGCAGAAGATTGTGTTTGACGACAACCCGGTAGGGGCAGTGAGCAGCATCGGCATGCGATTCTGAAAACGGAACGCCGGATGCTTGAGAAACCGGGCGCTCCATGGGGGAGGTGGATGGCTGCCCCTCGTCCCGGAGCTGTATTCCTTGCCGACTTACGGGATTTCGAGAGAAATTCCCCAATGACTTGAGTGCCCATCTTTGTCCTCCGCAGGGCACCAAACAGTCTCTCCCGAAATCCAGAAATCGCCTTCGGGCACACCGTGCGACGGAAACGGAGCAGTTCTGCGGGATTTCCGCCGCGACTGACGCCGGGTGTGTGTCAGATGCACCGCCCCGGGATTGCCGGAGGCCAGTTCCGTCAGATTATGCTGCCATGGGTGTGTCGTCGCGCATCGCGCAGCAGCGCTCTGCGGCCTCGGCAGGCGGGAAATTGCCGATGGGCCCGAGCAAGCGGCGGTTGTTCAACCAGTCTACCCATTCGAGCGCGGGCGTATTCCACCGCCTCATCCGGGCGCCACGGACCTCACCGATGGATGACCTCGGCCTTGTAATAACCGTTGATGGTTTCGGCCAAAGCGTCGTCATAGCCGGCGCGAACGCTACCGGCCGCCGGCCATGGATCGTCTGCTCGAGGGCATCGAGCATAAAGCCGGCATGTGCCGTCCTGCTCACCCCCGGCCCACGACGCAGGAGGCCAGGCCTTCGATCATTAAGGAGACATAGACGAACCCGGCCAGCGTCGCGGCGCCCGGTAAAGTCCGAGACCCATAGCATGTCCGGCACCGGTGCATGGAACTGACGGCTGGCCTGATCGAGAGGACGGGCGCGGCCTTGTCGGTCATCATCGTCTTGACCGGCTTGCCGCGGATCACACCCTGCAGGCCGCGTTCACGCATCAGCCGTTCGGCCGTGCAACGGGCAATATCGAAGCCCTCACGTTGCATCTGTCGCTACACCATCATGGCAATTGGATGGGGCGCCCAGGAGGTCAGGCCCACTCTGCCAAGGCAAACCATGCGGAAGCCTTGCGCAGCATCTCTTTGGTCTGCTGCAGCTCCCGGTTCTCGCGCTCCAGCGCCTTGAGCCGGTCGGCCACCTCGACCGGCACCGGCCCGCAGCCATTAAGCAGCAGCGCGGGCGAGTCGGGCGCGGGCTTCCCCTTCGCCGATAAGGGGAAGGAGTTCGGCCATGTCCGGGCCATGATCCATCCCGGTCAGCGCCTGCCGCAAAGGCAGGAACAGTGCGCGCCCCTTGCGTCCGGACACCTGCTTGAGCGCCTCGGTCAAGCTTGCCCACGGATTGTCGCCCCATGCCAGCAATCGCGCGGCCTCCGCCAGATAGGCACGGTCTTCCGAAGTGAACTCCGGCGGCTCGATAGGACCCGTCACCAGGCGCCACCATTCCGCCGCGTCGTCGACACGCGCAAGGTTCGGCCTGACCGCATGCCAGCCGGCCTCGTCCATACCTGCCGGCAGGCGTTCTTTGACTGCATCGAAGGGCAGTTGATGCACGATCGCGGCATTGAGGCGATCGAGATCCTCCTCGTCGAACTTTGCAGGGGCGCGGCCGAAGCTGGCCAGATCGAAGGTCGCGATCAGAGCGGCGCGGTCGGCAATCGGTTCGACCGGCTGCGAGGTTCCCAGCCGAGCAAGCAGGGCGATGATCGATTCCGGTTCGATTCCGCGCTCGCGGAAGGCATCGCATCCAAGCGAGCCGAGACGCTTTGAAAGCTTGCCCTCGCGCCCCACCAGCAGCGCCTCGTGGGCGAAGGAAGGAAGCGAATTTGCTGCAGGGCTTGCTGCAGCAAAGCCTGCAGCATGAAGTGCGGTAAATATCTGTATTTGAACGGCAGTATTCGATACGTGATCCTCGCCGCGAAGGACTTGCGTTACCCCCATGTCGATGTCGTCGACGGTGCTGGGCATCATGTAGAGCCATGATCCGTCAGCTCTCCGGATGACCGGATCCGAAAGCTGGGCCGGATCGAATTTCTGCATTCCGCGAATGCCGTCCTCCCATGCGATCGGCTCGTCATGGTCGAGCAGGAAACGCCAGTGCGGGGCGATGCCTTCGGCCTCTTTCGCCGCGCGTTCGGTTTCGGTCAGCTTGAGCGCCGCGCGATCATAGATGGGCGGCAAGCCGCGCCCAAGCTGGATCTTGCGCTTGACCTCTAGCTCCTGAGCACTTTCGTAGCAGGGATAGATGCGGCCCGTTGCCTGGAGAGCAGCGAAAGCGGTCTGGTAGCGTTCCAGCCGTGACGACTGGCGTTCCTCGTGGTCCCAATCGAGGCCCAGCCAGGCAAGATCGGCCTTGATCGCTGCAACATATTCCTCGCGGCTGCGTTCGGCGTCGGTATCATCAATCCGCAGGATGAAGCGGCCACCGGCGCGGCGTGCCAACATCCAGTTATGCAGCGCGGTTCGGATATTGCCGACATGGAGACGGCCGGTCGGAGACGGGGCGAAGCGGGTGATCGTGCTCATGGCGCGAGCGGTAGAGCGCTGTGCGCCCGGCCGCAAGCTGGCTCACGCAGCGCGCATTTCGGCAGCGACAAGAGCAAGAGCGCATTCCCACAGACGATGCGCGCGGTCCGGTCGTACCAGGCCGTCAAGCGCGCGCTCACATCCCTGCCGATGCCCCGTGGCCGCAGCATCGATGATGGTGCCGATGGTGGCTTCGTCGTGGCTGAGCACGCGGCAACAGAAGCGCGAGACATGGACATTCTCCGGCCAGGTTGTCGTGATGGCCTGTGCAAGAATGAGAGATTTGGCGGCCACCTCCACACTGCCCAGCCGCGCCGCCAGTTCAGGGACAGGATCCCGCCCGGCACGCTCGTGCAGGGCAATCAGCCGCAGCGCATGGATGAAGCGCGCTGCATAGGGGCCGAGCGTTTCCACCCTTGGCGGCCGTGCGAGCGCTTCGATGATGTGCTGGTGGGTGGCACTGGATGATCGGTGGCCGGACATGAAATCTCGCCTTGCTGCGTCTGGAGAACGGATGAACCCTTACAGAAATGCGAGTGATTTGCAATAGCATTTTATCCAAAGGCCGGCTGATACGAAAAGCCCCGCCGGAGCGACAACTCCGGCGGGGCAATCCTTGTTTCAAGAGGCCGAGAGGCCCGGCTTATTCTTCGCCGTCATCCTCCGCGCCGGCGGCGGGCGATGCCGCTGCCATGCTTGCCATCGCTGCCTTCATCGCCTCTTCCGAGCCGATCGCATCGGCTTCGGGTTCGGCTTCGCGCTGCCCGGAAGCGGCAAGCGCGTCCTGCTGCTTCTTCCACGCCGCCTTGAGCGCGGCGTCGCGGCTGTTGGCGGTGACGCGCAGGCGGTTCATGCCCGCACCGGTGCCGGCGGGAATGAGACGGCCGACGATGACGTTCTCCTTGAGACCGATCAGCGTATCCTTCTTCCCTTCCACCGATGCCTGCGTGAGCACGCGCGTGGTTTCCTGGAACGAGGCTGCCGAGATGAAGCTGCGGGTCTGCAGGCTTGCCTTGGTAATGCCCAGCAGCACCGGCTTGCCTTCCGCCGGCTGCTTGCCCTTGGCGAGCTTGGCGTTGACCTCGAGCATCTCGGCCAGATCAACCTGTTCACCCGGCAGCAGGGTGGTGTCCCCGCCATCGGTGATCTCGACCTTCTGCAGCATCTGGCGAACAATCACCTCGATGTGCTTGTCGTTGATTTTCACGCCCTGCAGTCGGTAGACTTCCTGGATTTCGTTGACGAGATACTCCGCCAGCGCCTCGACACCCAGCACCTCGAGGATGTCGTGCGGGTTGGGCGAGCCGGAAATCAGGGTATCGCCCTTCTTTACGTAGTCGCCTTCCTGCACGTCGATCGCCTTGGTCTTGGGGATCAGGTACTCGACGGCTTCACCCTCCTCGGGGATGATCGCAATCTTGCGCTTCGCCTTGTATTCGCGGACGAATTCGATCCGGCCGGAAATCTTGGCGATGACCGCGTTATCCTTCGGCAGGCGCGCCTCGAACAACTCGGCCACGCGCGGCAGACCACCCACAATATCGCGGGTCTTGGCCTCGCGGCTGACACGGGCGAGAATGTCGCCCGCCTCGACCGTCTGGCCATCCTCGACCGAAATGGCGGTGCCGGGCGCCAGCATGTAGCGCGCAGCCTCGGTATCGCCATCGCCTTCGCCCAGCAGGGTGAGGCGCGGACGCAGGTCTTCCTTGCGCTTGCGGCCGGTCGCACGGTTTTCAGTGACAACGCGCTGGGTGATGCCGGTGGCATCGTCGACCTGCTCCTCGAGCGTTACGCCCTCGGCAAGGTCCTGAAAGCGCACGACGCCCGAATATTCGGTGATGATCGGCAGGGTAAACGGATCCCATTCGGCAAGGCGGTTGCCCACCTTTACCAGGTCGCCATCCTTGAACATCAGCACCGTACCATAGGGCACCTTGTGCGTCTCGCGCTCGCGCCCTTCGGCATCGATCACCGCCAGCTCGCCGTTGCGGGCGAGGCTGAGGATGCGTCCCTTCTTGTCGGTGATGGTCGGCATGTCGCGGTATTCGATACGGCCTTCCGAAATCGCCTCGAGATGCGAGGTTTCGTTGAGCTGTGCCGCGCCGCCGATGTGGAAGGTCCGCATCGTCAGCTGGGTTCCGGGCTCGCCGATCGACTGCGCCGCAATGACGCCCACGGCTTCACCGATATTGACCGGCGTGCCGCGTGCAAGGTCACGTCCGTAGCAGGTCGCGCACACGCCCTGTTCGGCCTCGCAGATCAGCGGCGAGCGGATCTTGGCCGACTGAACTTCGGCAGCCTCGATCTCCTTGACCATCGCTTCGTCGAGCAGCGTGCCGGCCGGAACGATCACCTCGCCGGTGGCGGCGTTGATGATGTCCTCGGCAACGGTGCGGCCGAGAATGCGCTCGCCGAGCGAGGCGATCACCGAGCCGCCCTGAACGATGGCGCGCATTTCGAGCGCGTTCTGGGTGCCGCAATCTTCCTCGACGATGACGCAGTCCTGCGACACGTCGACCAGACGGCGGGTCAGGTAACCCGAGTTCGCGGTCTTCAGCGCGGTGTCCGCGAGGCCCTTGCGCGCGCCGTGGGTCGAGTTGAAGTATTCAAGAACGGTCAGGCCTTCCTTGAAGTTCGAGATGATCGGGGTCTCGATGATTTCGCCCGAGGGCTTGGCCATCAGGCCGCGCATCCCCGCGAGCTGCTTCATCTGCGCCGGGCTACCGCGCGCACCCGAGTGGCTCATCATGTAGATCGAGTTGATCTGGCCTTCCTTGCCATTCTCGTCGATCGGCTGGGCCTTGATCTCGGCCATCATCGCCTCGGCGACCATGTCCCCGCACTTGTTCCAGGCGTCGACCGCCTTGTTGTACTTTTCCTGCTGGGTGATGAAGCCGTCCTGGTACTGCTGCTCGTAGCCAGCCACGAGCGCCTTGGTTTCCTCGACCAGCTTTTCCTTGGCGGCGGGGATGATCATGTCGTCCTTGCCGAAGCTGATGCCGGCCTTGAACGCATGGCGGAAGCCCAGCGCCATGATGGCGTCGGCGAACAGCACCGTGTCCTTCTGGCCGGTGTGACGATAGACCTGATCGATCACGTCCGCGATCTCGCGCTTGGTGAGCAGGCGGTTGACGATGTCGAAGGGCACCTTGTGGCTCTTCGGCAGGCACTCGCCGATCAGCATGCGGCCCGGCGTGGTGACGAAACGCTTCATGCCCACATTGCCCGCTTCATCCGCCTGCGGGACGCGGGCGAGGATACGGGTGTGGAGCGTGACCGCCTTGGTTTCGAGCGCCTGGTGCACTTCGGCGATATCGCCAAAGCGCGGCAGCTTCTCGATCTTGGTGCCGTCAGCCTCTTCGATGAATTCGGGCGTCTTTTCCTGACGTTCCATCGACAGGTAGTAGAGCCCCAGCACCATGTCCTGCGAGGGCACGATGATCGGGGTGCCGTTGGCGGGCGAGAGGATGTTGTTGGTCGACATCATCAGCACACGCGCTTCAAGCTGGGCTTCCAGCGACAGCGGCACGTGGACCGCCATCTGGTCACCGTCGAAGTCGGCGTTGAAGGCCGAGCAGACCAGCGGGTGCAGCTGGATAGCCTTGCCTTCGATCAGCACCGGCTCGAACGCCTGGATGCCCAGACGGTGCAGCGTCGGCGCGCGGTTCAGCAGCACCGGGTGTTCGCGGATCACCTCGTCGAGGATGTCCCAGACTTCCTTGCGCTCCTTCTCGACCCACTTCTTCGCCTGCTTGAGGGTCATCGACAGACCCTTGGCATCCAGACGCGCGTAGATGAACGGCTTGAACAGCTCGAGCGCCATCTTCTTGGGCAGGCCGCACTGGTGCAGCTTGAGTTCGGGACCGGTCACGATCACCGAACGGCCCGAATAGTCGACGCGCTTGCCGAGCAGGTTCTGACGGAAGCGGCCCTGCTTGCCCTTGAGCATGTCGGACAGCGACTTGAGCGGACGCTTGTTGGCGCCGGTGATGACGCGGCCGCGGCGGCCGTTGTCGAACAGCGCGTCGACCGCTTCCTGCAACATGCGCTTTTCGTTGCGCACGATGATATCCGGCGCGCGCAGTTCGATCAGGCGCTTCAGACGGTTGTTGCGGTTGATGACGCGGCGATAGAGATCGTTGAGGTCCGAGGTCGCGAAACGACCGCCATCGAGCGGCACCAGCGGGCGAAGTTCGGGCGGGATCACGGGGATCACTTCGAGGATCATCCATTCCGGGCGGTTGCCGGAATCGATGAAGCTCTCGACGACCTTCAGACGCTTGATGATCTTCTTGGGCTTGAGCGCCGACTTGGTGGTGGCGAGCTCTTCCATCAGCGCGTCACGCTCGGCCTCGAGGTCGAGGTCCATCAGCATGCGGCGCACGGCTTCGGCACCGATATCGGCGCTGAAGGCGTCCTCGCCGTATTCGTCCTGCGCTTCGAGCAGCTCGTCCTCGGTCAGCAGCTGGTACTTTTCAAGCGGGGTCAGGCCCGGCTCGATCACCACGTAGCTTTCGAAGTAGAGGATGCGCTCAAGCTGCTTCAATTGCATGTCGAGCAGCAGGCCGATGCGGCTCGGCAGCGACTTCAGGAACCAGATGTGCGCGACGGGCGCGGCCAGTTCGATGTGGCCCATACGCTCGCGGCGAACCTTGGTCACCGTGACTTCGACGCCGCACTTTTCGCAGACGACGCCCTTGTACTTCATGCGCTTGTACTTGCCGCACAGGCACTCGTAGTCCTTCACGGGACCGAAGATGCGCGCGCAGAACAACCCGTCCCGCTCCGGCTTGAAGGTGCGGTAGTTGATCGTCTCAGGCTTCTTGATCTCGCCATAGGACCACGAGCGGATGCGCTCGGGCGAGGCGATGCCGATCTGGATCTGGTCGAAGGTTTCGGGCTTCGCCAGCTGGTTGGTGAATTTGGTCAGGTCGTTCATTAGGCTTTCTCCGCCTCGGAAATTGCTTCGCCGCAGGTCTTGGTCCTGCTCACCATGTCAGCCATCGCATTAGGCTTTGTCAGGATGGACTGGGTCACCCCGAGCTGGACCTGCGCGTAATCCATACCGATCAACGGATCACGCTTGCCCAGCTTGCGCCCCAGCATCAGAGTCAGCCTGCGATAAAAGCTTTCGGTCCCTTTGACGGTCTCGATCGCTTTGGCCTGTTCTTCGTTCGCTGCTTCCTGACGATTGAGGCTGATGAGGAGGCTGTCTGCGGCAACCCGGCATTCGAGGGCTTCCCGGTATACCGCCTCAACCCCCTTGTCCGCAGCGTTCGACGGGGTGGCGACAAGCACCATCCCCGCCATCGCCGCAGCGGTCAGGGCCTTGCGCATCATTCGGCCGCCTCCAGCATCTCGCCGTCGTCGTCCTCGTCATCGAGGATCGACTTCAGCTCGACGTTGAGGCCGAGGCTGCGCATTTCCTTGACGAGCACGTTGAAGCTCTCGGGAATGCCGGCTTCGAAGGTGTCGTCGCCCTTGACGATCGCTTCGTAGACCTTGGTGCGGCCGACCACGTCGTCGGACTTCACCGTCAGCATTTCCTGCAAGGTGTAGGCCGCTCCGTAGGCCTGCAGCGCCCAGACTTCCATTTCGCCGAAGCGCTGGCCGCCGAACTGCGCCTTGCCGCCCAGCGGCTGCTGGGTGACGAGCGAGTAGGGACCGATCGAACGCGCGTGGATCTTGTCGTCGACGAGGTGGTGGAGCTTGAGCATGTAGATGATGCCCACGGTCACCTTGCGGTCAAACGCCTCGCCGGTGCGGCCGTCATAGAGGACGCTCTGGCCCGAGGAATCGATTCCCGCCTTCACCAGCATCTCCGACACGTCCGGCTCGCGCGCGCCGTCGAACACCGGGGTTCCCATCGGCACACCGGCCGAAAGGTTGCCCGCCAGCTCGACGATCTCGGCGGTCGAGCGGCTTTCGAGATCCTCGAAATATTGCTCGCCATAGATGTCCTTGAGGCGCTCCACGACCGCTGCGGGCGGCGCCGCATTGGCGTAATCTTCGGCCGCGTTCGGATTGGCGGCGCGCCAGTCTTCCAGCATGCCCTTGATCTCGTGACCGAGCGCACGCGCGGCAAAGCCGAGGTGGGTCTCGAAGATCTGCCCGACGTTCATGCGCGAAGGCACGCCCAGCGGATTGAGCACGAGGTCGACCGGCGTCCCGTCTTCGAGGAACGGCATATCCTCGATCGGCAGGATGCGGCTGATCACGCCCTTGTTCCCGTGGCGGCCGGCCATCTTGTCGCCCGGCTGCAGCTTGCGCTTCACCGCGACGAAGACCTTGACCATCTTGAGCACGCCCGGCGCGAGTTCATCGCCACGCTCCAGCTTTTCCTTGCGGTCCTGGAACTTGGCATCGATCAGCGCGACGGCTTCGTCATATTGCGACTTCACCGCCTCGATCTGCGTCTGCCGGCTGTCGTCGGCGACCGCGAACTTGAACCATTCGTGGCGATCGACTTCCTCGAGCAGCTCCTCGGTGATTTCGACGCCCTTCTTCAGCCCCTTCGGCGCTGCCGAGGCGGTCTGGCCCACCAGCATGTCCTTGAGGCGGTTGTAGGTCGCACGGTTGAGGATGTTGCGCTCGTCGGCGGCATCCTTGCGCAGACGCTCGATTTCCTCGTTCTGGATCGCGCGGGTACGGTCGTCGATCTCGATCCCGTGGCGGTTGAAGACGCGAACTTCCACGACCGTCCCGGCCACACCAGGAGGCAGACGCAGCGAGGTGTCGCGCACATCGCTCGCCTTTTCGCCGAAGATCGCGCGCAGCAGCTTTTCTTCCGGGGTCATCGGCGATTCGCCCTTGGGCGTGATCTTGCCGACCAGAATGTCGCCCGGATGCACTTCGGCGCCAATATAGACAATGCCCGCTTCGTCGAGGTTGCGCAGGGCTTCCTCGCCGACATTGGGAATGTCGCGGGTGATGTCTTCCGGCCCCAGCTTGGTGTCGCGAGCCATGACTTCGAACTCCTCGATGTGGATCGAGGTGAAGACGTCGTCCTTCACGATGCGCTCGCTGATCAGGATCGAGTCTTCGTAGTTGTAGCCGTTCCAGGGCATGAAGGCGACGAGGCTGTTCTTGCCCAGCGCCAGCTCGCCCAGATCGGTCGAAGGGCCGTCGGCGATGATGTCGCCGGCTTCGATCACGTCACCCACCTTCACCAGCGGACGCTGGTTGATGCAGGTGTTCTGGTTCGAACGCTGGAACTTCTGGAGGGTGTAGATGTCCACGCCCGACTGGCCGGGTTCGACATCGCCGATCGCGCGGATCACGATGCGGGTCGCGTCGACCTGGTCAACGATCCCGCCGCGCTTGGCCGCGATCGCCGCGCCCGAATCCCGCGCAACGGTCTCTTCCATGCCGGTGCCGACCCACGGCGCCTCGGCCTTGACCAGCGGCACCGCCTGGCGCTGCATGTTCGAGCCCATCAGCGCGCGGTTGGCGTCATCGTTTTCAAGGAACGGGATCAGCGAGGCAGCGACCGAGACGAGCTGCTTGGGGCTGACGTCCATCAGCGTCACATGCTCGCGCGGCGCCATCAGGTTGTCGCCGTTGTGACGCGCCGAGACCAGTTCCTCGACGAAAGAGCCGTCTTCGTTCAGCTCAGCCGAGGCCTGCGCGACGGTGTGCTTCTGCTCTTCCATCGCGGAGAGGTAGATCACGTCGCCGGTCACCTTGCCGTCCACCACCTTGCGGTAGGGGGTTTCGATGAAGCCGTACTTGTTGACGCGGCTGAAGCTGGCGAGCGAGTTGATCAGACCGATGTTCGGACCTTCGGGCGTCTCGATCGGGCAGATGCGGCCATAGTGCGTCGGGTGAACGTCGCGCACTTCGAAGCCCGCACGCTCGCGTGTGAGACCGCCCGGGCCAAGCGCCGAAACGCGGCGCTTGTGGGTGACTTCCGACAGCGGGTTGGTCTGGTCCATGAACTGCGAAAGCTGCGAGGAACCGAAGAACTCGCGCACCGCAGCGACAGCGGGCTTCGCGTTGATGAGGTCGTTCGGCATGACGGTCGACACGTCGACCGAGCTCATGCGCTCCTTCACGGCGCGCTCCATGCGCAGCAGGCCGACGCGGTACTGGTTTTCCAAGAGCTCGCCCACCGAACGCACGCGCCGGTTGCCGAGGTTGTCGATGTCATCGACTTCGCCCTTGCCGTCCTTGAGGCCGACCAGCTCCTTCACCACCGCAAGGATATCTTCCTTGCGCAGGATCGTCACGGTGTCCTCGGCGTCGAGCCCGAGGCGCATGTTGAGCTTGACGCGGCCGACAGCCGAGAGGTCATAGCGTTCGGCATCGAAGAACAGGCCTTCAAACAGCGCCTCGGCGGTTTCCTTCGTCGGCGGTTCACCCGGACGCATGACCTTGTAGATCGCCTCAAGACCCTCGTCGCGGTTCTCGGCCTTGTCAGCCTTCAGCGTGTTGCGGATCCAGGGGCCGGTGTTGATCTCGTCGATGTCGAGCAGTTCAAGCGCGTCAATGCCCGCCTTGTCGAACATCTCGACATGTTCGAGCGTCACTTCGTCGCCCGCCTCGATGTAGATACGACCAGTGCTCTCGTCGATCATGTCGCGCGCGGCGTAGCGGCTCACGACTTCCTCGGTCGGGAGCAGCAGTTCGGTAAGCCCGTCCTTGGACGCCTTGTTCGCGGCGCGGGGGCTGATCTTCTGGCCGGCCGGGAAGACTTCCTCACCGGTCTTGGCATCGATCAGGGCGAAGGTCGGCTTGGCACCGCGCCAAGCTTCCGCAACGAAGGGGATCTTCCAGCCATCCTTCGCGCGCTCCCAGGTCACGGTGTTGTAGAAGTGGTGCAGGATGTCTTCGGCATCGAGGCCCAGAGCGTAAAGCAGCGCGGTCACCGGCAGCTTGCGCTTGCGGTCGATGCGGACGTTGACGATGTCCTTGGCGTCGAACTCGAAATCGAGCCACGAACCGCGATAAGGGATCACCCGCGCGGCAAACAGCAGCTTGCCCGAAGAGTGGGTCTTGCCGCGGTCATGATCGAACAGCACGCCCGGCGAACGGTGCATCTGCGAGACGATCACGCGCTCGGTGCCGTTGATGATGAAGGTGCCGTTCTCGGTCATGAGCGGCATGTCGCCCATGTAGACGTCCTGCTCCTTGATATCGAGCACGGAGCGGGTCTCGGTTTCCTGATCGACCTCGAACACGATAAGGCGCAGCGTCACCTTCATCGGGGCGGCATAGGTGATGCCGCGCTGACGGCACTCGGTGGTGTCGTACTTGGGTTCTTCGAGTTCGTAATGCACGAAATCGAGTTCGGCGGTGCCGGCGAAGTCGCGGATCGGGAACACCGAACGCAGGGTCTTCTCGAGGCCCGACACGTAGCCGGTGGCCTTGTCCGAGCGCAGGAACTGCTCGTAGCTTTCGCGCTGCACCTCGATCAGGTTGGGCATCTCCACGACTTCGTGGATGTCGCCGAAGATCTTGCGGATACGCTTCTTCGCGGTCCCTTGCGCCTTGCGGCTGCGGGTTACGGGCGGCTTCGCCTTGGTTGCCATGGAGACTTGGGCCTCTTCGTTGTGCGCGCAGGAGCAGCTCTGTGCCCGTCGCGCCGGACAAAAAATTTCCTCGGGGGCGGGAATTCCGGGACGCAAAAACGACTGCACGGGCAACACCGAAGGGTGCCGCCCTGCAGCCTGTTTCACGAGTCCCACGGAACCTCCGGGCTTCCTTCCATCTGCACACCCCCGCGAAAGGCATGCATTGCTCGAAACCTTCGGATAGCGGCGCATATAGGCCGCCGTGCGCCCGAGTCAATCCGCAAGCACCCCGGCCCTGCCCCGCGGACTATTCCCTATCCCGCCAGCGCGTGCCATGGGTCGGCCGGAACAAACAGGGGCAGACAGGCATCATGAGCAAGTCGACGAGTGCGGAGGTGTTCGACCGGCCGGAGATCTTCCTGTCGCTGGGACTTGCGTTGCTCGACCAGAACAAGGCCGCAGCGGTGGAGGAACTGATTGCCGACACGCTGGCGCGTCATCCGGACGATCCGCTTTACGAAAACGTGGCGCGCATCATCCGCACCCGCAAGCTGCCGGCCTGGCACGCCTCGATGCTGCGCGACACGCCGCGCAACGTGGCCTATCGCGCCGCGATCGAAGGCTTGGCTGCAGGCCGTGTGGTGCTTGATATCGGCACCGGCTCGGGCTTGCTGGCAATGATGGCGGCCCGTGCCGGAGCGAAGCGGGTGATCGCCTGCGAGGCAAATCCGCTGGTCGCCGCAGCGGCACGGCGGATCGTGGCGGCCAACGGGTTCGAGGACGTCATCACGGTTCACGCCTGCCATTCGACCAAGCTGACGCGCGAGATGATCGGCGATGCGGGGGCCGAACTGGTGGTATCCGAAATCTTCGCCGCGGATCTGGTCGGAGAGGGCGTTCTGCCCGCCCTCGAGCACGCACGGGCAGAACTTTGCGCACCGGGCGCGTTGTTCGTTCCAGAGGCTGCGGGCCTGCGCGTGGCGCTCGCCGAACTGGACAATGTGGAGGCGCCGCCGCGCATGGTCGAAGGGTTTGATCTGGCCGAATTCCTCGCGCTCTATGCCAACACGGAATTCATCGACCCTGTCGGCAGACGCGTCTGCTTGCGCAGCGAGCCGGCCGATCTGGCGGTTCTGAACTGGAACATCCCCTCGCCGGTTCCGGTCACCGGCCATGCGCAAACCTCGGTGACCGCCACCGGAGGCATGATCAATGCGGTGGTGCAGTGGCTGAAAATCGATTTCGGTAACGGCATTACCTACGAAAACCCGCCCGGCGGAGACGCCGCAGCACACTGGCACCCGATCGCCTATTTTCTGCCGGAGCCTGTGAATACCGAAGCCGGGCAGACATTGGAGGTAGAGGCCTTCTATCACGCGACCACCCTCAAAGTCTGGTCGAGGTCGGGCTAGCCTGCGATCTGGCCAAGGCAGCCCGCGGGCGGCGACTTTTCGAAAAACAATTAGCGACACATCGTTTTTCAATATTATTGATTGACGATAAGCCGCGAATCGGATTATAGGCTCTTTATCGAATATCAATGTGCTCGATAAAGGAGAACGATATGACCCGCTTTGCCAACACCGCTCTCGCCGCGCTTGCCGCCGTTGTCCTCACGATCGGCTCGATCGGTGCAATTGTTACCGTCCCGCCGGCGCAGGCCGCCACCCCTGCCGTGCTCGCTCTGCCCGCACTGGCCTGAACCTTCCCCTCACAGGAGAGCGAAGCATGCATTCCCCCGGAAACGACTTACTGCTTGTTGCGGGCAAGGTTGTCGCAATCATCCTCCAGGGCCTGATGGCCATCGGCGCCGCGGCCCTCGTCATCGCCCTTCCCTTTGTCGCCTTCTTCAGCACCGATCTTGCCACAGATTTTGCCGACGGGAGCGCAATCGACGCGGCAGCCTTGCCGGTTCTGCCGCTGGTTGGTGCGCTCGCTATCGGCGTTGCTATCCTCGTTGCGCTGTTCCTGTTCTTCGGCAAGCTGCGCGCTGTGATCGACACGGTCGGCGAAGGCGATCCCTTCATCCCGGCAAATGCCGAACGGCTGAGCATGATGGCCTGGCTGCTGCTGGCCACCCAGCTTCTGACGTGGCCTCTGATCGCATTCGGTCTGATGCTGGCAGAATGGGCGCAGGAACTCGACGAGGTCGATATCAGCTTCGAGGCCGACGGGTTTGATCTTACCGGCATCCTGATGGTGCTGGTCCTGTTCATCCTCGCCCGCGTGTTCCGTCACGGTGCCGCGATGCGCGCCGATCTGGAAGGGACCGTGTGATGCCACCCAGCCCCGACGACATCGAAGGAGCGCGCATCATGGTGAAGCTCGACGACCTGCTCCACGCCCGCCGCATGACCCTGACCGAACTGGCAGACCGGGTTGGCCTCACCCTTGCCAACCTGTCGATCCTGAAAACCGGCAAGGCCAAGGCGATCCGCTTTTCCACCCTCGCCGCCATCTGCCGGGAACTGGAATGCCAGCCGGGCGACCTGCTCGGCTATGACGGCGGCGAAACCTGATCCCCCATTTCGCTTGACTCCTGCCGCCGATTCCCTAGAGGCCCGCTCCGACCGGCGGGCCTCGTGCTTTTGCCGCGTCATCCGTCCGAGACAGTTGGTGCAGGCAATCAGGCCCGCTTAATTTCCAGCCTAGACGGGGAAACGAGATTTCGCAGGCAGCCTTACGCAGGCGCGCCCTGCTCGTGCCCGATGGCACACCCTCCTTCCCTATCGACGGACTCGCCCGTGTTCGGAGCCCTTGCGGCCCCGCGCATGGACACAACGTAGCCGGTCGCCCGGGGGAGCCATTTCCCGTGCGATCACATGTGAAGGAGTATGGCATGGATCGTTCGCAGAAAGCCGACGCGGTTGCCCAGCTCAATGCGGTCTTCAACGAGGTCAGCGTGGTGGTCGTCACCCGCAACCTCGGCATGACGGTGGCCCAGTCCACCGACCTGCGGAACAAGATGCGCGATGCTGGCGCTTCCTACAAGGTTGCGAAGAACCGTCTCGCCAAGCTCGCGCTCAAGGACACCGACTATGTCGGGCTGGATGACATGCTCACCGGTCCGGTCGGGCTGGCCTGGTCGACTGACCCGGTCGCGGCCGCCAAGGCCGCTGTCGATTTCGCCAAGTCGAACGACAAGCTTGAAATCGTCGGTGGTTCCATGGGCGCGGTCGTGCTCGACGAAGCCGGGATCAAGGCGCTCGCCTCGATGCCGAGCCTCGACGAACTGCGCGGCAAGCTTGTGGGCCTGATCAACGCCCCGGCGACCAAGATCGCCCAGGTCGTTACCGCGCCCGCAGCCAAGGTCGCCCGCGTGTTCGGCGCTTATGCCGCCAAGGACGCCGCTTAAGAGACGCTTTTCGCCAGACGAAACAATCTGGGGCATTTCCGCCCCGCCACATATTTGGAGTGAACCATCATGGCTGACATTGCCAAGCTTGTTGAAGAACTGTCGCAGCTGACCGTGCTTGAAGCTGCCGAACTCGCCAAGGCTCTCGAAGAAGCCTGGGGCGTCAGCGCCGCTGCTGCGGTTGCCGTGGCTGCTGGCCCGGCTGCCGGCGGCGATGCCCCGGCTGCCGAAGAGCAGACCGAATTCGACGTCATCCTGACCGGCGACGGCGGCAAGAAGATCCAGGTCATCAAGGAAGTCCGCGCCATCACCGGCCTGGGCCTGACCGAAGCCAAGGCGCTGGTCGAAGGCGCCCCGAAGGCGCTCAAGGAAGGCGTCAACAAGGCCGAGGCCGAAGAGATCAAGAAGAAGATCGAAGAAGCCGGCGGCACCGTCGAACTCAAGTAAGTCGATCGGGTCTTCGGACCGACGCACAAGAAGGCGGCGCCCGCGTGGCGTCGCCTTTTTTGTTTCCCCGGCCGCTGCCCCTGGTCAGGCCACTGTGCGAGCGGAGATGCAAGGATTGCACCTGACCGGCGGCTGGATGACCGCGCATGCAGCTGCAGGAAGTTGCTTTACTTGCTGTCGATTCGCACTAACCTAACGTTAACTAAAGGGTCGAGTCGCCCTGAATGCCCGCGTAATGGAGAAACTGCTCCGCTCGCGGCCCGAGTAAGTTAGTAAGGGGGAAAAATGTCCGCCAGCAAAGCAGGCCTTCTGGCTGCGTTGATCGTTGTCGCTTCGCCGGTAGCGGCACAGGATGTGGTTTACCGTCCCATCAGCCCGACCTTCGGTGGCAACCCGTTCAATTCGAATCATGTGCTGGGCGTTGCCAACGCCAATAACGACACTCGCGACCCGCGCTCGCGGACAACCAATTCGCAGGCCGACATCTTCGCCCGCCAGCTCCAGTCCCGGCTGCTTTCTTCGCTGTCGTCGCAACTCGTGAATGCCATCTTCGGCGATAACCCGCAGGAGCAAGGGCGTGTTAGTTTCGGCGGACAGACGATCGAGTTTTTCCGCTCGCTGGACGAGGTTACTCTCATCATCCGCAACGATGAAACGGGCGAGGAAACCCGCATCGTGGTGCCGCTCTTTGTTGACGTGGAGTGAGGCTCGGGTGATGCGCGCTGCGATTTTGAGTCTTTCCGGCGTTGCCGCGCTGGCTCTCGGCGGATGCATGAGCATGCCGCAGGATGGCCGGAATTCGCTCCCGACCACTACCAGCCTGGCCTACTTCCCGAAGAAGACGCAGACCCAGAACCTGCTTTACCAGCTGCCCCCTCCGCAGCGCCAGGTTGCCATCGCGGTCTATGGCTTCACTGACCAGACCGGCCAGTTCAAGCCCAGCGATGTGGGCCAGACCCTGTCGCGCGCCGTGACGCAAGGCGCCGGCTCGATGCTGGTCAAGGCGCTGCAGGACGCGGGCAATCGCAGCTGGTTCACGGTTGTGGAGCGCGAGCGGCTCGATAACCTGCTACGCGAACGCCAGATCATCGGCGAGATGCGCAAGCGCTATCTGGGCGAACAGGACGTTGATCCCAACGCCCTTCCCGCCTTGCTGTTTGCGGGCGTGCTGCTTGAAGGCGGGATCGTGGGTTATGACACCAACACCGTGACCGGCGGTGCGGGCGCAGCCTTCCTCGGCATCGGTGCTCGGACCGAGTACCGGCAGGACACGGTCACCGTATACCTGCGCGCGGTTTCGGTGCGCACGGGCGAGGTGCTGGCCAATATCACCGCATCCAAGACCATTGCGAGCCAGGCTCTGGGTGCCAGCGCCTTCAAGTTCGTGGCTTTCCGCGAGCTGCTTGAGGCCGAGGCGGGAATCACCTCGAACGAACCCGACCAGGTGGCGCTCCAGCAGGCGATCGAGAAGGCCGTTTACGGGCTGGTGCTTGAAGGCGTGGAGCTCGATTTGTGGCGGTTCGAGGACATGTCGGCAGCACAGCAGCTGCGCGCTGCCTACCGGGCCGAGCGGGACGGAATCTATGACGCCAGCGACATCCAGAAAGCGGTGAAGCGGGCCGGATCACTGACTGCGCTGACAGTGGTCGACAAAGGCAAGGATGAAGCGGACGGATCGTAAAAAGGGCCGTGACGGGAAAGACACAAGAGCGCGTACGGCGCCGCAGGGGTCGTGCACATAGCAATCGGATGAGGCAATCGTCCTGAAGTCTGTCCGACTTGGAAGAACCAGGCGGGCTCATGCCGATATCGTGCCGATATCAGCCTGTGGTCGGGAAATTTGGAGGGGGATTATGATGTATCGTCTTTTTGCTGCCGCATCGCTGCTTGCGATTGCTGCGGCCGGGAATGCCGCCGCGCAGGACAATAATGAAAGTTCTGTAACCCAGGCCGGCACCAACGGGCAGGCGACCGTCACCCAGACAGGCTCCGAAAACAAATCCACGATCGAGCAGGACAACACGCCAAACGGCGCCGCTACGAACATTGCGAATGTCGCCACGGTGACGCAGGAGGGCGTCGGGGGTTTTTCCCGCATCAACCAGACGGGTGACAACACCGCGACCGTGACCCAGAGCGATGACAGCAATGGCATGAACTCGCTGATCACCCAGAACTCCGACACCGGCAATAATCGCGCGATTGTCGAGCAGCACGGCATGGGCCTTGGCGAGGCCGACACAGGCGCCCAGAATTTCACCGGCTCGGAGATCATCCAGACCGGTCGCAACGGAAACGTGCGCGTCCAGCAGAACGAAGGCACCGTGGATGCGATCAGCCGCGTCTCCCAGAACGGCAATGGCAACCAGCGGATCGAGGTGATTCAGGAAAGCGGCACTGCCAATTCCATCGTCACCCAGGACGGCGGATCGTTCCAAGCCGAGGTCTATCAGGATGGTGCGAACTTCTCCACCGTCAACCAGACCGGAACCAACAGCACCGCAGCCGTGCGTCAGGAACTCGGAGATGGCAACGTCTCCAATGTCGTGCAGACCGGAACCAACGGCGAAGCGGGCGATCCTATCAACGACCCCGATGGCAATCCGCTGAGCACCAGCGACAACGAACTGGGCATCTGGCAGCGGGGTAACGACAACCGCTCGGATGTCTTGCAGCAAGGCGTCGATCAGGTGGTCGACGTGTTCCAGACCGGCGACGACAACGAATCCTACATCACCCAGACATCGACCGGACTCAGGGCCACCGCGGATATTACCCAGACCGGCAATCTCAACGATTCCTTCGTCGACCAGAGCGGCGCCGATAACCTTGCCACCGTCGTGCAGGCAGGCAACCAGAACGTCTCGGATGTCGACCAGACAGGCACGCTAGGCATTGCCCGCGTGACGCAGAATGCCAGCAACAGCTCGTCGCAGATCACCCAGTCCGGCGTCTACGCCGACGCAACCGTCACCCAGACCGGCACCAATCAGGGCTCGATCATCACCCAGGTCGGCTCGCCCAATCCGTTCAACCGGGTACCGGGAACGACCGTCACCCAGAGCGGAGCCGACAATCGTTCCAATGTCAACCAGACGGCGGTCCACGGTACCTGGCGCAACACGAATCCGCCATTCTCGCCGTCGATGTTCGTGACCCAGGCCGGCACCGCCAACAATGCGGACATCGACCAGACAGGGCGCTCTAACCTCGGCAACGTCACGCAGACCGGGGATCGCAACCGGATCACGCTCCTGCAGGATGGCAACAGCAACTTCGTGGGCTCGCAGCAGACCGGCGACGATAACGTTGCGACGATAACGCTGTCGGCCGGAACCGGCCAAGAAACGCTTGCCTTAACCAGCAACATCCAGAGCGGCAATCGCAACCAGTCCACCATTCTTCAGAACGGTGCGTTCAATCAGGGCGTAGCCTCGTTCCTTTCCGCCAGTGTCAACCAGAATGGTAACGACAATATCTCCGGCATCACCCAGTCCGGCACCAATGATATCGCGTTCATCGACCAGATCGGCGATCGCAACCGTTCGACCGTGCTCCAGAACGCAGGCGGCCTGAGCAACGAGGTCGATGTCAATCAGAACGGCGACGACGGCATTTCCGAGATCACCCAGTCGGGCACCGACAACTTCGCCCGGCTCAACCAGGACGGGACGTTCAACCAGTCCTTCGTCACCCAGGGAGGAAGCCTCAATCAGGCCCTGGTCAGTCAGGCCGCATCGAACAATGTCTCGCACATCAACCAGAGCGGCAGCAACAGCATCGCAAGTGTCGGCCAGAATGCGCCGCCGCCAACGCCGTAAAGGACAATGCACCAGCCGGCGCGGGGGAACAGCGAAAAGCATGAACGACCGCAGCTAGACGAAGAACGCAATTGCAATTGGAAGGAACGATGATGAAGCCAGCCATGACAACCGGAGCCTCGATGCTGGCGCTGGCGATGACGGCGCCACTTCTCGCCGCCCCCCAAGACATGGACAACAATCAAAGCGCCGTCGTCCAGGCCGGCACCGATGGACGTGCAACGGTCGTCCAGACAGGCTCTGAAAACGAATCCAAGATCGAGCAGGACAGCCAGCCCGCCCTCAATCCGACAAACCAGTCGAATACGCCGCCGGTCGGCAATGTGGCGACAGTGACGCAGGAAGGCCTGAAGGGTTATTCGTCGATCACGCAGACCGGCGACAACACAGCCAGCGTCAACCAGAGCGCGGCCTCGGCATCGATGAACTCGGTCATCGAGCAGAGCTATACGGGCAACAACAACAACCAGACCAACCAGGCCACGGTCATTCAGCGCGGCACCGGGGCCGGGAAAGACGCGAACCCCGAAAGTACGGGCTTCACCGGTTCCTCGATCTCCCAGACCGGGGTCAACGGCTACGCCTATGTCGTGCAGGACGAGGGCACGCTCGATGCCGTCAGCAGGATCACCCAGACCGGCGACAATTCTCGCGCCAAGGACGCCGAGGTATTCCAGATCAACGGCACCCCGGACTCCGAAATCATCCAGGGCGGTGACCGGGGCCAGAAGGCCGAAGTCTACCAGGATGGTTCGCACACTTCGCGGATTGAGCAGACCTTCCGGAACTCGACCGCGGGCGTTCGCCAGGAAGGCGGTGAGGGCAACTTCTCCGACATCTTGCAGGAAGGCTGGTTCGGGAACGTCGGCAATCCGGCGATCAACGGCAATCCGATCGGAACGGGCGATGCGCGGATCGGCGTCTGGCAGATCGGCAACGACAACCGGTCCGAGATTGATCAGGATGGCCGGCGCATTACCGCCGACGTGTTCCAGAACGGCGACGAGAACGAATCCTACATCGACCAGAACAGCCCCGACCGCATCAACGCAGCCAACAACCAGTTCGACAACAACCTGCAGGCCTTCGTCGAACAGGTCGGCTTCAGCAACCTGTCGAGGATCGATCAGGACGATGAAGCGAACAGCTTCGGCAATACGGCCAATGTTCGCCAGCTTGGCGACGAGGGCGAATCCACCGTTACGCAGGCCGGCAACACCAACACCGCCAATCTGCTTCAGGGCTTGGAGAGCGAGTTCAACATCTCCGCCATCACCCAGGGCGGCAGCGGCAACATGGCCAATGTCAACCAGTACAGCGACGACAACACATCCAGCGTGATCCAGAACGGCACCGCCGGCATGATCACCGTCAACCAGGGCGCGCCCTGAGCCACAGTTTCCGGGCGGGGCGAACAGGCCCGCCCACCCTTCGCCGGGGCGCAAGATCCCGGAAAGTCAGTCTTCCGACGGTCGCACGTCAATGGAACAAAAGGACTGAAAGAATGAAGAATGCCATCCTGACAGGCGCCTCGATAGCGGCGCTGTCCCTTGCAGGCCCGGCCCTGGCGCAGACCGCGCCCGACGACCCGTTGGACCCGACCGGAGCGCCCGGAACGCCCGAATGCACCGCGGCCGACAATAATTGCTCGCTCGTCACGCAAGACGGGACGGGTCTGCTCACGACAGTGTTACAGACGGGTAGCGGCAACGTGTCCGATGTTGACCAGATCGACGGGTCGGTGGGCATCCCCAACAACACTGGTGTGGGCGTTTTCCAGAGTGGCAGCAACGCCACATCCTACGTGCTGCAGTCCGGCGTCGGAAGTGCGGTTGGGCAAACTCTTGCACGGGTCGTGCAATCCGGGGAGGGTGCCAACTCTACCATCCGCCAGCTGGGAACCGCCGGTTCCAGGACAGATGTATTCCAGACCGGCGCAAACATGTCCTATGTTGAACAAGATGGTTCCGGACAGACCTTAACTCGGGGCACAGTAGCAATAGAGCAGTCGCAAGGTGAGGGAAATACAGCTGTCGCATTTCAGCAGAGCGGCAATTCCTCCATAGGCAATGTATTGGACGGCATTGTTCAACTGGGCGACCTTAACAATGCCGAAGTCTATCAGCTCGCGGGCGGAGAGCGGCTTTCCGCGCGAACCATACAAATCGGCGACCGTAACGATATCGTGATCATCCAGTCCAATTCGGGCGCAACTGGCACGGGAACTGCGGAATCAGTGCAGGTTGGCGACGACAACAAATCGTCGGTGGTGCAAACCGGGATCAATGGCACTGGCATTTCGGCCTTTGCCGGCAGGATGGTAACGATCGGGCAGAGTGGCAACGACAACCTGTCGCGGGTCGAGCAGGAGAATTTCCGGACCGGCCAACTCACCAGCAGCCTTAGGGTGACCCAGCGCGAAGATGGCAATGACAGCTTCATCCAGCAGCGTTCGGGCAGCGGGGTGATCGACGTCTCGCAGAATTCGTCCGACATGTCCGGCATGGTTTCGGGGACGGATCGCGACAACCCCATCAGCGGCGGGACCGACAGCGTGCGGGCCAATTTCTCGCGCATCATCCAGGAAGGCACCGGCCGCACGCTGGCCACGCTGACCCAGAACGGGTTGGGCAACCTATCCGACATCCGCCAGAACAATGCTGCGGCCCTTCCCTCGCTTGCCGACACCTCGACCGTTGGCGTCGTGCAGACCGGCCAGAACCAGTCCTCGTTCATCGAGCAGAACGGCACCAACGACATTGCCTTTGTCGACCAGATCAGCGGATCGGGCAATTTCTCCTATGTCGACCAGCAGGCGACCGGCAGCGGGAACAGGGCGGACATCGAACAGCGCGGCACCAATGGCCAATCCACCGTTACGCAATCGGGCAGCGGGGACACCGCGAACCTGTTGCAAGCCGCGCTGAGCGAAGGCAATATCTCGTCGATTGTCCAGCAGGGGGGGAGCGGCAACATGGCCAATGTCAATCAATACAGCAACGGCAACACCTCCAGTGTCACGCAGAGCGGCACCGCCGGCATGATCACCGTCAACCAGGGGATCCCCTGAACCACAGTTTCCGGACGGGCCCGCTGCGGTCCGCCCGGCCCCGACACCGGGACATTCGATCCCGGAAGAACCGTAAACCACGTCGCAAGCTACTGAACCACCAAAGGAGAAATGCAATGAAGATGATCTTTGCTGGCGCCTCGATCCTGGCGCTATCCATAGCCGCACCGGCCTTTGCCCAGGCAACCACGCCTGCCGCCTGCACCGCCGCGACCGGCAATTGCAGTGCGATCGAACAGTCGGGCGACGGGCAAAGTGCCACCATCAGCCAGACTGGCAGCAACGACGTTTCCGGCATCGTGCAGGAAGATTTCGACAACCTCGCCGACGTCAACCAGGGCGGCCTTAACGGGAGCCTGTCGACCATCGCCCAGTCTGGCAGCACCGCGACATTGGGCAACGAGGCCAGGGTCAGCCAGACTGACACCGGTTTGCTTATCGACCCGGACGACTTTTCCAACGAATCGGAAATTGTTCAGGATGGCCAAAGCAATTTGGCGTTCGTCCGCCAGGTCCATGACGACCTTTTTGATCCGACCCTCCAGAACACCTCGAACATCACGCAGTCGGATGGCCTGAACGACGCGGACGTGAGGCAGTCAGGTGCCGGTTTGGTCTCGACGGTGGTGCAGACCACCATTAGCAACACAGCCACTGTCATACAGGGCGAGGAACTGGATCTGGGCTTTGCCAATACCTCTTCGATCATCCAGGGCGGGATCGATGGTTCGGGCGGTGGCGGGAACGTCGCGACGGTCCGCCAGTTCGCGGTCGATCCCGAATTCGCGGTGTTCAACGACAGCAGAATCATCCAGAATGGTCAAGCCAACATCGCGGATGTGACGCAGTCGGGCAACAGCAACACCAGCACCATCAAGCAGGACGGTGACAATGCGGAGGCGCAGGTCGTCCAGTCCGGCGTCAACTTCCCCGATGGCGGTACCGATAATCCGTCTTCCGCGACGATCAACCAGGAGGGGATCGGCAGCCTGGCCTACATCGAGCAGGTCGGCGTCGGCAATACGGCGACCATCAACCAGGCCTTCGCGGCCGATGGCACGACCGTGAACGGCGGTAACGACAACGAGGCCGCCGTCTTCCAGCTCGGCAACGACAACACGTCGACCATCACCCAGGGCATCGGCAGCGACAACGATGCCTATCTGCTGCAGACGGGCAACGACAACACGTCGACCATCACCCAGCTGGGCGGCACCAACAGTGCCACCGTCTACCAGACCAGCAACGGCAACACGTCGTCGATCAGCCAGACCGGCAATGGTAACGCGGTGACCGTGACGCAGGGCGCTGCCCCGGCCTCCATCCCGACCTCGCCGCTGCCGAGCACGCCGTGAACTGAGCCGTACGTGACGGGCAGGTCTTCGATCGGCCCGCCCGTCACGACAGGATCCGGGCGAGACTTCGCGCTCGCCCGGATCGCCTTTTCAGGGTAGGATGATGTCATGACGAACCGCTTTGCCTCTTGTAGTCTTGCTGGCCGCTTGGCGAGCCTTGCCGCAGCGGCGACCCTTGCCGCGCCGGCGCTGGCCAACCCTGCGCCCGACAGGGGTGTGTTCGTCACCCAGATCGGCGATGACAATCGCACCACCGTCACCCAGACGGCGCCTGACGCAGCGGCCAGTATCGCACAGAGCGGGAATGGCAACGCCGCCACGCTGACCCAGCAGGGCAGCGCACCGCATTCAGCCCGCATCGCGCAGCAGGGCGATGACAACACAGCGATCGCGAACCAGAACGGCTCGGGCACCTCGACCTTGCTGATGGCCCAGCAGGGCAACCGCAATTTCGTCGACGTGTCTCAGAACCAGTCCGAGTCAGGTGCCGTCACCACCGCCAATCTTTCCCAGACCGGTGACGATAACCGCATTGTCCTTACCCAGGACGGGAGCGACAACGAGGCGACCCTCACCCAGGATGGCAATGGCAACCTGATGGGCGCGGTTCAGACCGGCACAGGCAACCGGCTGATCTGGAGCCAGATCGGCGATGGGCTGTCCGCGATCCAGGTCCAGCAGGGCAATCCGCAAATGGAAATCACTCAGACCAACGTGGGCGGTGCACAATTCGCGCCGCCGCCAGGGCAGTGATACGGGGAAACGCCAGATGAGCGGCCGCTCCGCAGTTCTGCTGTGGACAGTGCTTGCATCGGCAGCGGTGTTCGGCACGCTGCCCGCGGTGAACGCGCAGGAAGCGCAGGGCAGCCGCGTCGAGACCGTTCAGATCGGCGACGAGATCAAACGTCGCGCTGAGGATGAGGCGACCGGCAAGGCCTATCTCGGCCCGGCGCCCGCCGCTCCGACCGCCCGCGAGCGCCGCCTGGATATCGCCGGCGAGCAGGTTACCGACACCGGTGCCGAACGCGAGACAATGCAGATCAGCACCGGCGGCAGAAACAGCTCGAGCATGTCGCAATTGTCCAGAGCCGAGCTTGAAGCGCGCCTCGCCCAGCTAACACCGAGCGAGCGGCGCGTGTTGTTCCAGGCAATCGAAGGAACGGATATCTGCGACAACCCGCCCGACATCGACGCGATCCGGGCGCTCTGCCGCAACCGCATCGAGACGCGGTCAGGCGAATTCGCCGAGCGTTCATCACAGCCCGTGTCGGCAGAGGAGCGCTTGCTGCGCGGCGGCGTTGACGAAAACGGCGTCCCCAATGTCGAAAGGGTGATCGAGCGTCTCGCCCGCACCAAGGCTGCACCCGACGATTTCGATAACCAGGCGATCGCCTCGGTGGCACTCGCACCGCCGCCGCCCGCATCGGGGCCCGAAGAGGAAGCCGAGCCGCTCTCAGGCTTGCCGCCCGGGACCGAAGGCGTGATCAATGCAATCATCAACCAGCTCGGCGGCGGCGGCGCGGGCGGGCCGTGATGATTCGCCGCATCGCACCTCTCGCTCTCACGGCGGTCCTCGCAACCACAGCACAGGCACTGACCCCGATGAATGATGTACCGCGCGCCCTTTCGCTCAAGGTCGAACAGACCGATGGCGCGATCACCGTGGAGCTGGTCGGCCACTCCGCCCGGGCGCGGCAGGTCAGTTACGAGCTTGAGGTTTCGGGTCGCTCAAACTCGCGTCATCGCGGCTCCACCATGCTCGCAGCGAATACACCCGTGCGACTGTCAACGATGACAGCGAGCGTCGGCGAGAGCTGGTGTGTGCGGCTGCTGGCAGAGGAGGAAGGGGGCGATCCCTACGAAATCCTCGCAGGCGATTGTCCGGAAGCGGAAACCTGACGACGCTCGGCGCGGGCGCGGCCTAGCGGGGGCGCGGAACCTGCCCGACGAAAGCGCTACCGGGTCCGCGCTCCGGCGTGCTGATCTGGTCCATATGCACCTTGCGAGCCGCCTTGGGACGCGTGTCCAGCATCCCGATGTTGAACTCGTCATAGACGGGATCATAGCTGATCGGGATGCCCTGCGCCTGCAACTGAGCCAGCGAAAGATAGACGTTGCTGGCAGCAGACGAAGTCATCCGCTCACGCGTCGCTGCATCGAAGCGGTCGCCCAGCATTTCTGCCAGTGAACCGATCCGCACCTCGAGGCCGCTCGTGGTCTGCCTGAAATCGATCTTCCCGGCAGCCTTGCCGTCGATCCGGGTGAGGAGCTGCGACGTCACGTCGATCATGTAGGCAGATTCGACGCCGGCTCCGGGCGGGACGACCTGCTGCAAGGGACGCGGGATTCCGGCAAGGGCAGGTCGTTCGGCCCGCGGTGGCGCCGGGTTCGCGGTGGCGGCACTTGGCGGCGGTGCAACGCCCGGGTTCGCCCGCGGGCGCGAGGGTGCGGCAGCTGACAGGGCGGTAGGTGCAGAACGCGGTTGCGTTACCGGAGCGGACGGAAGAACCACGGGGCTGCCCGGAGCCGCATTCACCTGGATCGCCGCCGGGGCAGAGGAGATCCCGGACTGGTCCGGTCCCGGTTTGATCGCACCGGAAAAGTTGCCGCCAGCAGGATTGGGTAGCTCCACTGCGGGCCCGATCCGGACGGCAAAGCTTGAGAGGTCGGCATCATCGGCCGACACGGACGCGCCGGATAACGTCGGACCCGTCGGCTCATCCGCGGGCCTCGGCCGGGCCAAGTCCGCCGATGCCTCCGCATCAAGGTCTGGCGCAATGATGATCGTCCCGACGTCGACAGACTCGAACGGAATTGCCGACACGGCCAATGAGCCGGTCAGGAAATTAAAGCCCGGTGCCGAGGACGATGCGGAAACCGAAGGGCTACTGGCCGGCAGGTCGGCAGGGGTCACGATCTGCAAAGCCGACCGGGTGGGTTCGGTCGCAAGGGGAATTCCAGGCCTCGCGCCGACACTTGCGTGCTCGACCGGCACGGCACTTCTCGCCCATGACGCGGAACCCTCCAGAGCAGCAGGCCGCATGGCATCCGCCGATTCCGGCTCGGCTGCAACCGGGACCGAGACCAGACCCGTGCGTGTGCGCGGCACAGCCGGGAGCAGGGAAGCAGATGACGGGCTGGCAGGTTGCGCCACAGCGGGCATGACGGAAGGCAGCTCGAAAGAAGCGACCGGCTCGGCACCGGGTCGCAGCCCCGATAGGTCCCCCGCCCCTACCGAAAATTCCGGCAAGGCCAGCGCCGCCACGGCGACCACCGTCCCCGGCAAGGCGCGCGACCAGAGAAAGGAGGCAGGTGCAGCGGCACTGGCGCCGGTGCGGACCGTGCCCGCACCCGACGCTTGCCAACCCACCGCAAGATCCAGCGGGTAGGCGCCAGCAATATCTGCCTTCGAACTGGTCACCGCGTTATCCCCCGTTAACCAAACTTATGGTGGGCAAGGGCGATTCGGAAAAGCGAAAACAACGCATTTGCTAGGCTTACGGGGCACGATCACGCCAAATTCCGGACAATCCGCCTCCAGGGCCACCCCTACAGGAACGCATCACGGGCCTGTCTGCGCCGCCAGCCAGCCGGTTTTCCGCTTCCCATGATTCGCCGCTGGAACTATTGCGAACGGCTCGCCTGCTGGCGGGCAGGATCCGACCATGCAGCACACAATCCCACTCTCGACGCCCAGCTGGGGGCAGGAAGTCCGTGCGACGCTCGGCCTTGCAGGTCCGCTCGCAGCAGCAAACCTGCTGCAGATGCTGACCTATGCCATTGATGTGATCTTTATCGCCCGGCTGGGAGAACAGGAACTGGCCGGTTCAGCTCTGGCGGTTTCACTGTTCGGCCTGGTGTTGTGGGCGCTCACAGGGCTGACTGGCGCCGTTGCTCCGTTGATCGCCGAAGCGCTTGGCGCACGCGGACCGGCGGTGCGCGGGGTCAGGCGGTCGGTGCGCATGGCCTTGTGGTTGGCGGTGATCGCGGGGATTTTCGGCATGGGCGTGTGCCTGTTGCTCGATCCGTTGATGCATCTGTCCGGCCAGCAACCCGCAATCCGCGCAAGGGCGAATGAGTACAATACGGTCATCGTCTTCTCGATGGTGCCGATGCTCATGGCGGCTGTGCTGCGCAATTTCGTCTCGGCGCTGGGCCGCCCGATCTTTGCAACCGCGATCACCGGGCTCGGCATATTCGTGAATGCGTTAGCCAACTACGCCTTCATCTTCGGCAATCTCGGGGCGCCCGCTTTAGGGCTGGCCGGCGCGGCAGTGGCGACGATCATCACGTCGCTGTTCACGCTGGGTGCCTATGTCGCGGCGATCCGGTTCGACCGGAGGCTGCACCGCTACCATGTTTTGGGACGGTTCTGGGCACCCGATTGGCAACGCTTGAAGCTGATCCTTGGCATCGGCACACCGATTGCGCTGACGATCACCGCCGAGGCGGGAATCTTTGGCGGTGCAGCGTTCATGATGGGGCGCTTTGGCGCGGCCGAGCTGGCTGGCCATACGGTTGCGCTGCAGCTCGCGGCGTTGGCGTTCCAGGTGCCATTCGGGGTCGGGCAGGCCGCAGCCATCAGGGTCGGCTACTTCTACGGCGCGCGCGATCCGGTTGGCGTGCAGCGTGCCGGCTGGGTAGCGCTGGCGATCGGAACCGGGTTCATGTCGTTGACCGCACTTGCCATGCTGCTTGTCCCCGAATTGCT
Organism: Erythrobacter dokdonensis DSW-74; assembly: GCF_001677335.1. Lineage (GTDB taxonomy): Bacteria > Pseudomonadota > Alphaproteobacteria > Sphingomonadales > Sphingomonadaceae > Erythrobacter > Erythrobacter dokdonensis. The sequence goes on along the minus strand of NZ_LZYB01000006.1, from coordinate 6,855 downwards.
GCTGACGATCTATGTGGATCCGGCCGATCCGGCCAATGCCTTGCTGGTCATGTTCGCGCTCCAGTATCTGGTGCTCGCAGCGATCTTCCAGCTGGCCGACGGAGTGCAGGCCGTGGCGGCAGGCGCATTGCGAGGGCTTCAGGATACCCGCATACCAATGTGGATTGCGATCTTCAGCTACTGGGTTCCGGGTATCGGGACCGCGATCGGGCTGGGATTCTTCACCCCGCTGGAGGGAACGGGCGTCTGGATCGGCCTTGCTACCGGGCTGTTCTTCGCAGCGATCTTGCTGATCTGGCGCTGGAACCGGCGCGACGCACTCGGACTTACGCGCCGTGCGGGCGACCTGACCGCCACACCGCCGCTGCAATCGTCCTGACTTCGCGCTGCGGGAACGGAATGGTGAGCCCGGCCTTGTCGAAGCGGACCTTGGCCGCTTCTGTCAGGTCCCACGACAGCGCGAGATAATCGCCTGTCGCACACCAAACCCTCAGGCCCATCGTCACCGAACTGTCGGCCAGCGCCGAAACGAAAACTTCCGGTGCAGGATCGCCCAGCACCCGTGCATCGTCGCCGGCCAGCGACAGCAATTCTTCGCGTGCCTGCTGGATACTGTCTGAATAGGAAATGCCGATCAGCAACTCAAACCGGCGGGTCGGCATCCGTGTTAAATTGACGATCGGCTTGTTCCACAACTCGTTATTGGGAACCATCACATAAAGACCATCGGGTTGCACCATCTCGGTGGTGAACAATCCGATCCCGTTCACCGTGCCCAGCACGGGTCCTGCGCTGATCGTCTCGCCGACACGGAAGGGGCGCTGGATCAGTATCATTACCCCGGCCGCGACATTGCTCAGCGTGCCCTGCAACGCGAGGCCGACCGCCAGCGCGAGGCCACCCAAGGCTGCAATGATACTGGTGGTCTGCACGCCGAACTGGGTCAGCACGGTAATCGCGACCACCGCCCAAAGCGCGTACCTGATGATGTTGCTGAGGAACTTGGCGACGGTCGGTTCGATCCGTCCGGAGCGATTGAGCGCGCGGTCCGCCGCTTTCGACAGCAACCGGGCGACGATCACCCCGATAACGAGCACCGCCAACGCACCGGCCAGGTGAACCAGATTTTCGCGCAGCCAGCCGAGCGCGGTCGAGGCTAGGTTCAGCTCTGCTACCAGTTCGTTCGAAAGCTCGTTCTCAAGGGCAGCAAGCCGTGTTGCGGTCATGGGGCAAGGCTCCGATCTATCAAGTGCGTCGCGGCACATCAAAAAGGCGCGCCAATATAGGACCGGCGGCATCCTGGCCACCCTGCGCGCCAAGCGGCACCTGCAGAAAATTTTTTGTGTGCGGCGTCTTGATTCATTCCGGCCGCGCGACCAAATGCGCCGCGTTGGCACTCTCGAGGGGAGAGTGCCAAGCCAACTCATCCACTCTAGGAAAGGTCACAAGCATGGCATTTCGTCCGCTCCACGACCGCGTCGTGGTCCGTCGCATCGAAGCCGACCAGAAGACCGCTGGCGGCATCATCATCCCCGACAGCGCCCAGGAAAAGCCGAGCGAAGGCGAAGTCGTCGCCGTCGGTGACGGCGCACGTGACGACGATGGCGATCGCATCCCGATGGACGTCAAGGTCGGCGACCGCGTGCTGTTCGGCAAGTGGTCGGGCACCGAAGTCAAGATCAACGGCGAAGACCTGCTGATCATGAAGGAAAGCGACATCATGGGGATCGTCGGCTAAGCGCCGCGCCTCCTATCCCTTTCTAATCACAACCAATTCTCAGGAGTAACAATCATGGCTGCCAAGGACGTAAAGTTCGGCCGCGAAGCCCGCGAAGGCATTCTGCGCGGCGTCGATATCCTCGCCAACGCCGTCAAGGTGACCCTCGGCCCCAAGGGCCGCAACGTCGTCATCGACAAGAGCTTCGGCGCGCCGCGCATCACCAAGGACGGTGTGAGCGTCGCCAAGGAAATCGAGCTCAAGGACAAGTACGAGAACATGGGCGCGCAGATGCTGCGCGAAGTGGCCTCGAAGGCGAATGATGCTGCCGGTGACGGCACCACCACCGCCACCGTTCTGGCCCAGGCGATCGTCACCGAAGGCATGAAGTCGGTCGCTGCCGGCATGAACCCGATGGATCTCAAGCGCGGTATCGACCTGGCGGTCAACACCGTGGTGGAGAACCTCAAGTCGCGTTCGAAGGACGTCTCGGACAGCTCGGAAATCGCCCAGGTCGGCATCATCTCGGCCAACGGCGACCGTGAAGTCGGCGAAAAGATCGCCGAAGCCATGGAAAAGGTCGGCAAGGAAGGCGTGATCACCGTCGAGGAAGCCAAGGGCCTCGAATTCGAGCTCGATGTGGTCGAAGGCATGCAGTTCGACCGCGGCTACCTGTCGCCCTACTTCATCACCAACCCCGACAAGATGACCGTGGAACTGGATAACCCGTATATCCTGATCCACGAGAAGAAGCTGTCGAACCTGCAGTCGATGCTGCCGATCCTCGAAGCGGTGGTGCAGTCGGGCCGTCCGCTGCTGATCATCGCCGAAGACATCGAAGGCGAAGCGCTCGCCACCCTCGTGGTCAACAAGCTGCGCGGCGGCCTCAAGGTCGCGGCGGTCAAGGCTCCGGGCTTCGGCGATCGTCGCAAGGCGATGCTGCAGGACATCGCAATCCTCACCAAGGGCGAGATGATCAGCGAAGACCTCGGCATCAAGCTCGAAAACGTCACCGTCGGCATGCTCGGTCAGGCCAAGAAGGTCACCATCGACAAGGACAACACCACCATCGTCGATGGCGCCGGTTCGGCTGACGACATCAAGGCGCGCGTCGCCGAGATCCGCACCCAGATCGACAACACCACCAGCGATTACGACCGCGAAAAGCTCCAGGAGCGTCTCGCCAAGCTTGCTGGCGGCGTGGCCGTGATCAAGGTCGGCGGTGCGACCGAAGTCGAAGTGAAGGAGCGCAAGGACCGTGTCGATGACGCGCTCCACGCGACCCGCGCTGCGGTTGAGGAAGGCATCGTTCCGGGCGGCGGTACTGCGCTGCTTTACGCCACCAAGGCACTCGAAGGCCTGAAGGGCGCGAACGAAGACCAGACCCGCGGCGTCGATATCATCCGCAAGGCGATCACCGCCCCGATCAAGCAGATCGCCCAGAACGCCGGCCATGATGGCGCGGTGGTCGCGGGCAACCTGCTGCGCGAGGATGACGAGACCCAGGGCTTCAACGCTGCCACCGACGTTTACGAGAACCTGGTGAAGGCCGGCGTGATCGACCCGACCAAGGTCGTGCGCACCGCGCTGCAGGATGCGGCCTCGGTCGCCGGCCTGCTGATCACCACCGAAGCGGCCATCGTGGAACGTCCGGAAGAAAAGCCGGCCGCACCCGCGATGCCCGACATGGGCGGCATGGGGTTCTAAGCCGCCAGGGCGGGTCGGGGGCCAGCGCAAGCTGGCTCCGCACTCGCCCAAGGCCGGCCGGCGGGGCCGGAAGGCACCGCCGGAGTCGGCCCAAACACCGACAAAAGGAAAACCCCGGCGGAGTGATCCGCCGGGGTTTTTCATTGCCCGCCCAGGTCAGGACAGTTGCCGCCTCACGCAGGGATCAGAACGGGATATCGTCGTCGAGATCGTCATAACCGCCGCCGGACGAGCCGCCTGAAGGGCCGGTGTTTCCGCCGCCCTGATCCCAGCCGCCGCCCGACGAACCACCGCCGGAAGCGCCACCGCCATAGCCGCCCGAACGACCACCGCCGCCGCCGCCGCCGCCCATGCCGCCACCGCCCTGAGCGCCATCAAGCATGGTCAGCGTGCCGTTGTAATTGCGCAGCACGACCTCGGTCGAATAGCGGTCCTGGCCTTGCTGGTCCTGCCATTTGCGGGTTTCGAGTTGGCCTTCGACATAGACCTTGCTGCCCTTCTTCAGGAACCGTTCGACCACGCCGACCAGACCTTCGTTGAAGATCGCAACCGTGTGCCACTGGGTGCGTTCCTGACGTTCGCCCGTGTTGCGGTCCTTCCAGGTTTCCGAGGTGGCGATGCGCAGGTTTGCGACCTTGCCGCCGTTCTGGAACGTGCGGATTTCGGGGTCAGCCCCGAGATTGCCGATCAGCATGACCTTGTTAAGCGAACCCGCCATCGAAATACCCTTCCCGTCAGACACTTGCTTCGTAGGCGCAGGATGCGCTCCGAATCTCTGCCAGACAATAGGAAAGGTTGGCCAGCGGCGCACCAGCGCCGGCCCGTTAATCACCAGTTCGGGTGGCTTTAGCGCGCCGGGTAACGCAGCCTGCCGAGAAACCGCGTCAGGCTCGGCAATTCGCGGTCCTTGCCGAGGAATTGCGCCTTTGCCTTCTCGAACTTCATCACGCCCTCGATCCGGCGATCGAGGAAGGCGTGGGTATCGGCCTTGCCCTCGCTCTCGTCGTTCACGAACACGGCGAGCGTCGCCGAATAGATCCCGGCAAGGATCGCGCGCTTGGTGTAGTGGTTGTAATCGGTCGCGGTGTCCCCGGCGAGGCGCCACATGATGTCGGCCGAACGCCAGCCCAGCTTGAGGGCGCGCGGCGCATTCTGGGGCTGCGCCATCACCGCAAGCGCACGGCGCACGGCTTCGTCCACGTCCGCCACCGCATCCAGCCGGAAAGCGACCAGCGTGCAGATACGCTCGCGGATCTTGAGGGCGGCAAGCCGTTCGGCCGGCCATTCGGCTTCCATCGCCTGGTCGACGCTGGTGATCCAGGCCTCGATCATCTCCATCGCCAGGCCGCCCGCGCCATGGCCGGGAAAGGCCAGCCGCGCGATATCGGGATCGCAGCCGGCCATTTCCGCCGCAGCCAGCAGCGCAGTCTCGTTCCAGCCGTCAAAGATCGCCGAAGCGGCAATATCGGGCGCGAGTGCGACACGCAGCTCGTCGAGTGTCATGTCGGCGAAATCGGTGGTTGCGGTGTTCATATCAGAAAGAAGGCCCGTACTGGCGTTTCGGTTCCTTGCCGGCGCGCTTGTCGTCGGCATCCTTGAACACCTGCTTCATCAGCGTGTTCCCGCTCATCAGCTCCATGTATTGTCGCGCAGAACGGCCGGAATTGTCATTGTGGTCAGGGTCTGCACCCTTGTCGAGCAACACACGCACCAATTCGGTATTGCGCTGGTGAACAGCGGCAATCAGCGGCGTTTCGCCGGTCTGGTCGCCGACATTCACATCCGCCCCACCCTTGATCAAAGCCTCGGCCCCTTCGACAAAGCCGAGCGTCGTTGCCATCTGCAACGGGGTGAGACCCTTCTTGTTGCGGATGTTCGGATCGGCACCGCGCTGCAGGAGGAAGCGCGTCCACAAGGCATCGCGGCGCTGGACCACAATGTGGAGCCCGGTATCCCCGCTGGTCAGGTCGCGCGAATTGACGACCTGTGTCCCGGGCTTGTTAAGCATGTCGGTGGCCTTGTCCCCGTCACGGTCCTTGACCGCCTCCAGGAACTGGTAGCCTTCGGACTGGAACTGCGCCGCGACCGGAACCGCGAGCACAAGCGCGAGCGCCGGCAGGATTGCGCTGGCAATCCGCTGGGGAGACCCTAACTTGCGCAAAACATCCACAGCCACCGTTTGATCCTTTCGCATTCCCTGTCACACTCGCCGCCTGCGCGGCCATCTCGCAATAACCCGGTTAGCAGACCATGAACCGCCTCAACAACCCTTCGCCAAGCCTAACCGCCCTGTTTGCCGCCGTCACGCTGGCGCTGGCAGGTTGCAATGCCGGTGCGCCCGCAGCAGAACCCCCCCTTGCCGGGGCAGATATCGGCGGTGATTTCGCGCTCACAAGCAGCACAGGCGAAACCGTGCGCTGGAGCGACTTTGCCGGCAAGTACCGGGTGGTCTATTTCGGTTATGCCTTCTGTCCCGACATTTGCCCGACCGACATGCAGCGCGTCGCGCAAGGCCTGAAGGTGCTGAAGGCCGATGATCCGGACAAGGCGGCCAAGACCCAACCGATCTTCATCACCATCGATCCCGAGCGTGACACGCCCGAAGTCGTCGGCGAATTCGCTGCCGCCTTCTCGCCCGACATCATCGGCCTAACTGGCACACCGGAACAGATCGCAGCTGCGGCCAAGGCGTTCCGGGTCTTTTATGCCAAGGGCGAGCCGGTGGAGGGCGGCGGTTATCTCGTCGATCATTCCAATATCGTCTACCTGTTCGGCCCCGAGGGCGAGCCGCTGGCGACGCTCCCGGTCGACGAGGGCGCGGACGCTGTCGCCGCGGAACTCGACAAATGGGTGAGTTGAGAGAGCGCTTCTGGGAACTGCCGCTTGGCGCGCTCAACCGCGCCGAGTGGGAAGCGCTGTGCGACGGCTGCGGGCGTTGCTGCCTGCACAAGCTCGAGGATGCCGATACCGGCGAAATCCATGATACGAACGTGGCCTGCCGGCTGCTCGACACGGGGACAGCACGCTGCAGCGACTACAAGAACCGCAAGGCCTTCGTTCCCGATTGCCTGCGTCTGACCTTGCGGATCGTCGAGCAGGTAAGCTGGCTACCGCCAACCTGTGCCTATCGTCTGCGCGCCGATGATCGCCCTTTGCCGAGTTGGCACTATCTCATCAGCGGCGATCGCGACGCGGTGCGGCGGGTGGGCGTGTCCGTCATTGGCCGGGTGGTGAGCGAAACCGACGCCGGACCGATCGAGCACCACATTACCGACTGGCCCTCACCCCGCCCCGAGCGGACCACGCGCGAGGCAGAGGAGGAAGGCGCGTGATCGACTGGCTGCGCCGCGTCCCGCTGCAACCGGAAATCGAACTCTGCGGCAGAACCGTCCCGATCGTCTTGCGCCGGCTGCGCCACGCGAGGCGCCTGA
>NZ_LZYB01000005.1 GCF_001677335.1 Erythrobacter dokdonensis DSW-74 | reverse complement strand
ACATTGCGGCTCGCGCCCGACGGCAGCGAGGTGCGCATCACCCTGCCCGCGTGGGCGGAAAGCAACGAGGCGATCGCCTTTGCCCATGCGCGCAGCAGCTGGCTCGAAGGCCAGCTTGCCCGCCTGCCCCAACGTGCTGTTCCGGAACCGGGCGGCGAGATCCGCTACCGCGGCGAAATGCTGCGACTGGAATGGCAGGCGCGTGCGCCCCGATCGCCGGTTATCGAGGGCGCGACATTGCAGGTCGGCGGCCCGCAAGCAGGACTGGAAGGCCGCCTGCGTCGCTGGCTGGAAGCCGAGGCTTTGCGCCATTGCGAAGGCGACATGCACGATTATTGCCATGCAGCCGGACTGGATCCGGTGCCGGTCGGGCTGACACGTGCGCAGCGGCGCTGGGGTTCGTGCTCCGACAAACGCCGCATCCGCATCAACTGGCGGCTGATCCAGGCGCCGGATTTCGTCCGCCGCTCTGTTGTGGCGCACGAGGTCGCCCATCTCGTCCATTTCGATCACAGCCCGGCGTTCCACGGCCTTCTGGAACGCATTTACGAACACGACATCACTGCCGCCGACCGCTGGCTGAAGGATCATGGTCGCGGGCTCTACGCCGCATTCGGCTGAGGCCCCGCCCCCTTTGCCTTAACCTCCCGTGCACCCTATATTGCCGCCATGCTTTCCAATTCGCGCTTCAATCCTGTCCCCGGCTTTGCCGATTTCTGGAACGAGATCCGGCGCCCCAATCCCTATCGCTGGCCGATCCTCGCGCTTTCGGTGATGCCTGTTGCGGGGATCCTTTACTGGGCCATGGGCACGACGGTCTACGGCGAGCCGGAAAGACCCAAGGTAACCTATATCACCACTTTCGATCCGGCTCGCACCGAGGCGGAGATCATCGATTCCAACCGCGCCAACCAGGAAGTGAAGGAGCTGCGCGAGGCCGAGGAGGCACGTATCGCCGAGCGCAAGCGCGAACTCTACAAGGCGCTCGGTGCGGCAACTGGGATGGATGTCGAGGAAATCGAGCGCAAGGCTGAGGCCGAACGCGCGGCAGAGGAAGCTGCCGAGGCAAAGCGGCGAGAGGAATTGCCGGGGCAGGTACGAAAGCCAATAACGCCCGCAAGCGAAAGCCCGCTGCCATAGGCACGCTCGCGCTCCTGGCAGACAGCGACTGGATGGCGGCCGCAGCGCGGCTGGCCATGCGGGCGCGGCCGCTGAGCCGCCCCAACCCCGGCGTTGCCGCGCTGGTGGTATATCAGGGCCGGATCATCGCCCGCGGCTGGACCCGTCCAGGGGGTCGCCCTCATGCCGAGGCAGAGGCGCTGGCAGGGCTTGCCCCGCAAGTGCTGGCCGAGGCGACACTCTATGTCACGCTGGAGCCGTGCGCGCATCGCTCGGAACGCGGACCCGCCTGCGCCGACCTGATAGTGGCTGCCCGGCCCGCCCGGGTGGTGGTGGGCCAGCATGATCCCGACCCGCGCACCAGCGGCGCGGGTATCGCACGGCTTGAAGCGGCGGGCATAGCGACAACCTTGCTGGACGACCCCGCCTCGGCGGCCAGTCTTGCCGGTTTCCTTACCCGCCAGCGCATGCACAGGCCGTGGGTGACGCTGAAACTCGCCATGTCGCTTGATGGTTGCATCGCCATGGCTGACGGGAGCAGTCGCTGGATCACCGGCGAGACAGGGCGCGCGCATGTCCACTCGCGCCGCGCGCAGGCGGATGCGATACTGGTGGGGGGCGGAACATGGCGCGCGGACAAGCCATCGCTCGACGTGCGCCTCCCTGGACTGGAGCACCGCTCGCCGCAAAAACTTGTGCTGACCCGCGGCCCTGCACCGGCGAAAGACTTCACCGCGATCAGTTCGCCGCAAGCCATCGCGGAGCTGGAAGGCGTCCAATATCTTTACGTTGAAGGCGGAGCGGAAGCGGCGGCAGCCTTTCTCGTGGCCGATCTCGTCGACGAACTCCACCTCTACCGCGCCCCGATCCTCATCGGTGACGGCCGCCGTAGCCTCGGCGCGCTTGGCCTCGCCAACCTGGCGGAAGCGCATGACCGCTGGCAGCTTGCCGAACGACGGCAGCTTGGCAGCGACAGCTTCGAAGCCTATCTGCGCTGCCGGAACTGAAAAGGACGCAGGAACATGTTCACCGGGATCGTCACCGCCATCGGGACCATCGCCCGCGCCGAACAGCGCGGCGATCTACGGCTGCGGATCGCCGCACCCCTGGACCCGGCGCGGATCGATATCGGTGCCTCGATAGCCTGTTCGGGCGTATGCCTTACCGTGGTCGAGCGCGGCGGCGAGGCGGGCGATGCGTGGTTCGATGTCGATGTATCGGGCGAGACGGTCAGCCGCACCGTGCCGGAGATGTGGGAGCCGGGCGCCAAGCTCAATCTCGAACCCTCGCTCAGGCTCGGGGACGAACTGGGCGGCCATATTGTCACCGGACATGTCGATTCCGTGGGCGAAGCGGTAATGGTCCGCCAGGAAGGCGGAAGCTGGCAGGTCGCGATCCGCGCAAGGGCGGAAATGGCCCCGTTCATCGCCGAAAAGGGCTCGATCACCGTCAACGGCGTGTCGCTGACCGTCAACAATGTGCGTGACCGTGCCGACGGAAGCTGCGATTTCCTGCTGAACATCATCCCCCACACCGCAGAGGTTACTACCCTGGGAAGCCTGGCAGAGGGGGACAAGGTCAACCTCGAGATCGACGTGCTGGCGCGCTATCTCAAGCGCATGCAGGGCCTCGCCGCAATGCGGTGACATAAACGGCCGGAACCTGACCGATCGCTCCGAAAGCTGCCGTTCTGAAAACGACCCCATATCGAGCATTTGACCGATTTGTAGCGCACCCCAAAGCGGATCCAGTTCGCTAAATTCTGATGCGTCCTGGCTTAGGGTGACAGCTGAAACTTCCAGTCCCCGCAGATTGCCTTTTCAAGCTGGCTGGACATTCTTGCGCAGCGGCACTTTCCAGTCGTTCAGTGTCGCCGCGCGCCAGGTCCATTCCAGCGGGCCATAGCGGTATCGGGCATACCACCAATGCGCGAACAGGATTTGCAGTCCGAAAAAGGCGATTGCGAGCAAGATTCGCGTTTGCGTATCCCACACCTGGGCCATTCCCAGACCGAATTGATACAAGACGGGAACGGCGACAAATGAATGCGCGACATAAAGCGTGAGAGTCATGCGTCCGGGGCCCCTGAATAGGCCAACGAGCCGTTGCGCTGGCGAATTCCACAGGAGCGCCAGCAGTCCGATTTGCGCTGCTATTGCGCTGATTCCTATCCACTGGAACAAGATTGCGCGCTCGGTAAAGGGTCCGATCGCAAACTCCGGCCCTGTTGGTGATCCGGGCACCATCGGCTTTACGATGAATTCAAGGATCGCGAAGATGGCGCCGCCAATAACAAGCAGTGCCAATGCAATCCCCCGATCTTTCGCAATGCGGGCGAAGAAACCGGTTCGCTGAAAGATCACACCTATGGCAAACAGTCCGGCAATCTCGCTTACCCTGCCGAACGACCAGTTTATCGACCACTTGACCAGATTGCCCTCTGTCGCATTCGCCTTGATGATTTCTCCCAAGCTGCCGTTCCTGAGGGTATCCCATAGGTAAGAGCTGGCAAAATAGGGCTCCGAGGCGGCAAAGGCATTGCCCCAATTGGCCAGCATCCATTGGACAAGCAGCGGAATCTGCAGGAAAAACAGGCCTGAAATTGCCAGCAGTGCGTAATTGCTGCGAACTCTGTCCAGCGGAATGAGCAGAAGACCCAGAAACGCGAGTAACCGGAGTATCTCAGACGCATACAGCAGCGAGTGAATGAACCCGATTGCCATGAGGAGCAACAGTCGCCAGGCGAAACGGCCCGTGAAATCGACACCGCGTCCGCGCTGGTTGCCCATGATTGTTGCGAAGCTGAACCCGAAAAGCAGCGCGAATATCGCGAAGGCCTTGCTGCCGAAGAGGAAGAAAATTGCCTGCCCCCACGGATCGTCAGTCCCTCGCGAAAGGCCAACGCTAAATGCCTCCGCCGCATGCACCATTAGAAGGCCGAACAAAGCGAAGCCTCGGAGAGCGTCGACAAATTCAATTCGTTCAGGCCGAACCTGCGCACTACTTGCGCCGCTCATCGAATTTCCCCCCTTGGATTTGCGGCGCGACCCGGATCGATTAGGCATTGTGCAGTTTTGTTTGTCAATGCGGCACCCGGAACAAGCCGGTATCGATTTCGGTTATTGTTGCATGAAGGGTGCTGGACCTTGCCGTTTCACAAGCCCCGTAATTGGGGCCGCAGCAACGATCAAAAACCGCGACAAAACTGCTCTAGATTTCAATCCATTGAAGCGCAAAACCAGACCATCCGCCAAACACCCAGTTCCGGTCATGGCGAAGCATCGCACATCATCCCGAAACCTGCCGTCGGCGCATTTCCTACACGGGGGCGGGGTGGTAACCGGGGGATGCTCCTTCGCATCGTGATCTCCCCCATCGGCGCAACCGGGATGGTGCCGCCTGACCCGGAATTGCTTCGGGCGGGCCTGTGACGCCTGGAAAGGCCCCTCACCCCCGGTGACAAGCGATCGCAATCGTATCACAACCAATTGCAATTCATCGATTTTCCGGAAGACCTCTCGCTTGACAGGGTGTCAAGTTTGTCAAGCGATGCCGCGTTCAGCGCATCAGCGGGCCGGCGGCGAAATCTTCCCGCGTCACGACATAGGTGACGTGCGCAATCACCGCGCCACCGGCCATGATCCGCTCCTCGCGCCGGTCGGTCAGACGCGCGCCAATGTTCTCCAGCGCCCGGCGCGAGCGGGCGTTGCTCTCGCCCACCAGAAAGCGGCATTCGGCCACGCTCGCGAGGGCGTGGGCAAGCATCAGGCGCTTCATGTCGTGGTTGAAGGTGCCGCCCCAGTGCGAGCGCGCCAGAAACGTCCAGCCGATCTCGACCGATCCACCGTCGGCCGCATCGAGGCCCTGAAAGCGCGAAGAACCGATCACGGCGCCGTCCGCCTTTTCGATCGCGATCAAGGCCCCCTTGCCCGCCAGCGCGTCATCGAAGAAGACGCGGAACACCGGTTCGCGCCAGCGGTCATGTGCCGGGTGCTGCTCCCAGATCAGCGGGTCTGAAGCAACCGCGTAAAGCGCCTCCCGGTCCTCGGGGCGCAAGGGACGCAACAGAACATGCTCGCCCTCCAGCACCGGCTGGCGGTCAAGCATGGCGTCCTCCCTAATGTGCCACCGCCGCCAGGGCAGCGATGAACTTCGGCAGGTTACCCATCGTCAGTCCGGCGATGTTGATGCGGCCCGACGCAGCCATGTAGATGCCGTGTCCCTCGCGCAGCTGCGCGACTTCCTCTTTGGTTACGGGAAGCATCGCAAACAGCCCGTTCTGAGTACCGAGCGGCGTGAGGTCGATCCGGCCCGCGCTGCCCGCCGCCGCCAATGCATCACGCACCCCGCGCATACGTCCGCGCATGTCATCAAGCTCCGCCATCCACATGGCCGTCAATTCGGGATCGCGCAGGATGAGCCGGACCACAGCGCCGCCGTGATCAGGCGGCATAGACCAGCATGCACGCGCCAGCGCATTGGCATTGCTGAAAGCTGTTTCGAGCGCCTTAGAATCCTGGCCGAGAATGTAGAAGGCACCGACCCGGTCACGATACTGGCCGAAGTTCTTGTCGCAGCTATAGGCGATGAAGGCTTCGGGCACCTTGGCCAGCACCGAGCGCAGACCCGCCGCGTCCGCTTCCAGCCCCTGCCCCAGACCCTGATAGGCGGAATCGATGATCGGAAAGGTGCCGCTTTGGGCCAAGGCCTCAGCGATCTGCTCCCATTGATCGGCGGTATAATCGATCCCCGTCGGATTGTGACAGCAGCCGTGGAGCAGCACCGCATCTTCAACGCCCGCGTTGACGATTGCGTCGAGCACGGCTTCGAGATTTGCGGTTCCATCGGGGCTGGCATGATCGAAAGGCACCAGTTCCAGCCCCAGATCAGCAAGGATCTGGGCATGGTTGGGCCAGCTCGGTACGCCCATGTGGACGCGCTTCACGCCCGCCTTCTGCGCCAGCGCCAGCGCCAGCCGCACTGCCCCGGTTCCGCCCGGCGTCTGCATGCCGGAAATGCGCCCACCCATTGTCGGATCTGCGCCGAAGATATGGGGCATCAGCGCATTGACGAAGCCCATGTCGCCTTCCGGACCGAGATAGGACTTGCTGTCCTGCTCCTGGACCAGCCGCTGTTCGGCGGCCTTGACCGCAGCAAATACGGGCGTGTTGCCGTCCTCTGTCCGGTAGACGCCAACGCCGAGGTCGATCTTGTCGTCGCGCGGATCGGCATCATGGAGACGAATAAGGGCGAGGAGCGCGTCAGGCGCCTGCGGACTGAGTCGGTCTAGCATCATGGTCTGGGCAATGGCGCGCAGGCGCGTGCATCGCAACCGGGTTTTCGTGCAATTGTCAGAAAGGCAGCCAGCGCTGCTTCTTGGAAAACTTCATGTAGCCGGCATTGACCCCCAGCCTGATCCCCGCGCCCATGCGGATCGGAATCAGCACCACATCGCCCCAGCGCAGGTAGCTCGCATGGAGCCCTCCGATAAAATAGGCCTGCCCCTCGCCTGCCGGGAAGCGCTTGTAGAGATCCTCGGTATCATAGAGGTTGTAGACCAAGACGAAGGTGTTGGCAGCGTTGGCACCAGCGTCGAACCCGATCGAGGGGCCTGTCCAGTAGACTTTCTTCTCTCCCTCGATCTTGTGATGCAGCGTGCCCGAACCGTAGCGCGCGCCGACGATGAACGCGCCGCCCGCCTCGCGCCCGACAATGTAGGCATTGGGCTTGCCCTGCTTTTCGAGCAGATCCTCGATCATCCGGGCAAGGCCTTCGGCGCCCTTGCCGAACACGCCCTCGGCTGCACCGATCAGATCGTCCTCGCCATAGGTGGCGCCCATGTCTGCGGTGGCTGGGGCAACCTCGGAGTCAACGGCTTCGGGAGTTTGCTGCGCCGGATCGGCTGTCACGCCGCCGAAATCCTGCTCGAAAGATGACGATGCCTGCGAATCGACGGCAGGTGGCTGGGCTTCTGACACCATGAGATCGCCATCGATGCTGCCGGACGCGTCGGACGCTTGCGGGGCATCATAGGCTTGATCGGGATCGAAGCTTTCCAGTTGCTGCGCGGCGGCAGGAGCGGCCAAGGCGAGTGCCACCAGCATGCCCAACGCCTTTGACCGGATCGACGAACGCCATCCGGAGAGCTGTCCGATGATCCCGGCCATGTTGCTGCCTTTCGCTTCGACCTGCGCCTTTGCGCAGACGACAAAGAGTCCGATTTGATTATGTCCGCAATCCCGCATCGTCGGGGCGAATCGGAATTGCGACGAGGCGTTGGCTACTACGCTGCCCAGCCTGAACAGGCACCGAATGACGCCACCTGCCTGCCACACTGGCCAACGATCAGGCTTTTTCGCTAAACCTACCTTGCCGCTGGCCGTTCGGGCCACTATAGCGCGCAACTCGCAGCCCTGCAGTTGCCCGGAGACGTGGGTGAGTGGCTGAAACCAGTTCCCTGCTAAGGAACCGTACTCTATCAGGGTACCGAGGGTTCGAATCCCTCCGTCTCCGCCACCACTCCATGAAAACAAAAGAGAATTTCCCCAGACGGGGATAGTTCCCTAATCCGCTCCCCAATAAGCGAGTTGCTGAGTCGACTTATCCTAACGGCAATGCACTCTCGGTTTAGGCCACGGTAACGTGGTTCTGCGGTCGTCGCAGCTCCGGGACATGGCCCATGGTTACCGATGCACCCAAGATGCGCCTCCTTAGCTAAGGGCCATCCGCGCGTCGTCGAACATTCGATCGAGCGCCGGGTTCACCCCCACGCATCCGCCCGCGACCATTTCGGCGAACTGAATGTAGGCACCCACGCGCGCCTCGCTCCAGCCGACCGGAGGGGTCTTGAGATCTCGCAGGTTCGAGATTTTGTCTGCCATTTTGATCTGCTTGGCATCGGCCGACTTGGTCGAAGCCTTGAGCACCTGCAGCCGCTTGCGCTCGAGCTTAGGTAAGTTCTTGTCGTCGGTCACCTCTAGAACGAGGCTGCAGACCCGCTCCCCAAAGCGCTCAGTCAGCTCCTCGGCAGTGGTCTTGGTGTCCTCGATGGTGTCATGCAGGATTGCCGCCATTAGCACTTCGACGTCACTTACTCCCGCATCGGCAAGGATGCGGGCCACGTCGAGCGGGTGGTTGATGTAGGGCGTCGCGTCCACGTCCTTGCGGCGCTGGTCGCGGTGCCTGTCGGCGGCGAAGCTGGCGGCCTCGAGCAGCCGGGCGGTGTCAGTCATGATCGTCATCGTCATGGTCACTCCTTTCTTTCACGTCCTGGATGATGTCGTCGAACAGATCGCCGACGAAGAGTTCGTAGTCGGGCCTGCGCAACGGGATGAGGTTGGCGGTCTCGAGCACGCAGCGGACCCAGTCGGGATGCCTGAGGAAGCGTGCGAAGACCTCGTCCTCCACGAAGGTCCGCCAGCGCCGGATCTCGCGGGTGCGCTGGTCTTCGAGCAGGCACATCTGCGGGTCGAAGAAGGCCCTGCGCCAGGCCGAGCAGAGCTCGGACCACGGGAGGTAGAGCAGGCCGAGGTCGAGCATGTCGCGGTCGAACAGGCGATCGGGCAGCACGGCGTGGGGTTTGATCAGCTCGTGCGCGAAGCAGTAGCGGTCACGGCACTGCCAGATCAGCTCCCGGATATCCGTCTCGGCCCCGCGCTTCTGGTGGAAGGCCATGTCCGCCTCGCTCATCGTGGCGTCCGAGACATGGCGCTGGCCGGTCGGTGGCGTGTCGAGCGGTGCCTGCCAGGGCGAGAATTGGCTTTGCGCGTGGTGAGGCGCAGGGGGGTACATCGGCAGTCTCCATCAGACGCCGGGCCTTTGCGCCGCAGGTGGTAAACCGGCAGAGCTCGAGGCTCGGGTTCACGTTTGCGGTTTCTATTTTCGGAAAGCGCCGAGGGGATACCTCGACGTTGAGAAAGTTATCACAGATTGCCGATTTGTCAAATCAGGCCAAAGTGTCAGGTCAGGACAGACTGCCGATCAATATGTCCTATTGGGAAACTTCACGTAGACGTCGCCGACCTCTTTGGCTGCGGTCTCGACAGCCTTGCGGATCTGCTCGCATGCATCAAGCCAGCCGTCGCCGCCTTCGGCCAACACGTCCCTCGCGGCGTCTATCGTTCGCTGCAACTGGTCCAGTCGATATGTCCGATGCGCGATGGCCACCTTCCCCATCTCCTCCCGATACCGCTCGCGGACCGCGGCATGATACTCGAGCCATCGCGGCGAGGCGGCGAACTGGAACGAGGCAGGATCGTAGGCGCGCACGTGCCGCGGGGTAAGAGTGACGCCGAACTCCCCGGCAATCAGATCCACCACGTCAGCCGGCGTCTGGAAGCAGGCCAGATGCTCAACGATCCGCTTCTTGATGGCCTCAGGCAGCCGTTTCATCGGGGTAAGTCCTGGGTAAGTCGGGACGTGGTGATCGCTTCAGCAACGATAGCACAATCATCCTTGTGGCGCGCCGATTCAGAGGCCTCACGAAGGTTCGGTTTCCACGTTTGTGGGCGCTTCCCTACATGCTCTAACCACGTCAGACGACGTCCCCCACGTCCTCCAGCAACGAGGCAGGGGTGACCTGCAAAGCTGTCGCAAGCCGTTCCATGACGTCTATTGAGGCTGCATACCGGCATCGCTCCAGAGCGCTGACGTATGTCCGGTCAATCCCGGCAACGTCGGCCAGCTCTTCCTGCGACATTCCAGCCGCGAGCCGAGCGCGGCGGAGATTGTCGGCGAAGATCTGACGTAGTGCCATCCCCAAGATGGCTGACAGATGTTGTGTATTTCACCACGGAGTATACTCTTCGAGAACCCGTTGTGGTGAAATCGTTTTGTCGGCGCGAGGGGGTGATCATGGACTTTTCTAATTGGGCGCTTTTGATCTCCGGAGGCGTAACGCTGGCGGGAATTGCCTACCCCACCTACGCTCAATCCAAACCGGGCTGGAAGATCGGTGCATGGGCAGGCGGCAACGTCTGGTCTTTATGGTTTGGCATGGGAGCGCTCGCCTATCTTGCAGGCATGGCTAACGTTTTCGGCTGGATTGGATTTCTGGGCGCAATACCCTTAGCTTTCCTTATCGGGTTTGCCCTGAACGTCATCGTTGGCCGGCATATGCAACTAGTTGCGTTGCCAGGCCCCATTCTCGCAAACCTCTGGTTCATGGCATAATGGTGGAATTGCTCTTCGGATTGGCGTGCCTGGCGTTCGTCGTAGTCGGAATCGCTTATCTCGAGGCACGAAGGGAGCGTCCTGCATCAGAAGCTGAAAGTGCCGTTTCTCCCATTTCCGTGTCGCAGTCAGTCATTGATCGTTCGACGAGTGTTCCGGCCGCACCAAGCTCTGACGAGACAACCGGCGACGACCCGCTCGCGGTGGATGGACTGGAACATCAGGGATCCGAGAAGAACCGTTTGCGGGAATTGATGGGAATCGCACTCACGGCGCCCACGCCCGATGCAATAATGGAGTTTAGCGCATTTGCTTCCCGCCTCCGGCATCTCGGACCCTACAACATCTACATGATCTTCGCTCAGCGTCCGGGCGCTAAAGCAGTCGCATCACGGAAGGATTGGGCGCGAGTTGGCCAGACAGTCAGACCAGACGCAATGCCCATCCTCATCTTGCGGCCGAAGGGCCCCATCACGCAAGTTTTTGAGCTCGAGGATACCCTGCCTCAACGTGACAAAGATCCTCGGCACGACGTGTTTGCCGCAGTGGGCGAGTTCAAGCCGACGACCCTCGGAGCCGCGATAAAGTCGCTCGCATCTTCAAAGAAGCGCAACCTGAAGGTGGAGGTCGTTCTAGAGGATTTGGGGTCAAATCGGGCGGGACAGATTACGGCGCAGCCGTCATTACCGCTATCGCCTGATGAACCACTACAAGGTGAGCCGGAATTGAAAGCTCTCACGCCCGGTGCGCAGGCCGGCCATTGGCGGGTAAAACTGAATCGACGCCTAACTGATGCAGAAAAGTTCGCCACCCTGCTGCACGAGCTGGGTCACCTTTTTTGCGGCCACGTTGGGGCTTTTGATCCTGGGAAGCAGAAAGACGATGAATATGGCTGGCCTGATCGCTCCCGGCTGCCTTATCGTGCCAAGGAAGTTGAGGCTGAACTCGTCTCATGGCATATTTGCGAACGATGGGGTCTGACGACCGGATCCGCGCTCTATCTACGCCCATACATGGAGCGCGCTGAAGCAGATGTCCGCCAAGTCGATCTCGATCGCGTAATCAGAGCGATCGCAAGGATTGAGCAATTCATTCCCCGCAGACCTCCCCCGTCGAAATTGCCGAGAGCACCGAAGGCCTGAGCCTGACGGCTCAGGTTAGTTGTCGTTTGCCAATAAGCGAGGTCCATCGTCTGGCAAGGGGAAGTAGGTTCGGCCCCGCCGCCATTTGGCGCGCGGACGCACAGTGGTGGTGACAGCTGTATGTGCGGTGGAAACCCCCTCAACGAGAATTGGCGGAATCGCGTTGTTTTCGCGCAGCGCGGTGGTGGTTTTCACCACCGGTGTTGGACGCGAGAACCCCTCGTTCGGCATGAGTGCGGTGGATTCCACCACCGGCAAACGATGCGACGTCAACGCTTGGTAGTATCGCTTGATCGCTCTTTGACCTCTCAATGCGCGCTTGCGCTGCTTCGATCCGGCTGGCGGATCGTAGTCTTGCCATTCGTTGGTAACCGATCGCCTCAAGCACGGCGCCGCGAGCCAGGTGAGGCGCCAGCAGCGCGCCCGGGACTGATCCGCTGCCTTGATGTGGAAGTGGGCTTCCTTCGTGCAACGCACAAACCCCCTGTCGAGCAGCTCTTCGAAAGCGGCACTGACGGAATGATGATCGGAAAGACCAAGCCGGTCTGTGGCGTCCCGGAGGGACAGGTAGAGCGAGCCGTTGTTATGCCCAAGATCCAGCATGATGAGTTCGACCAGAAGGCATCGGGCAGTGACGCTGAGGGACCGATAGGCTACGGACTGCAATAGCCTATGAGGTAGTCGGACGAAACGGTCCGTCAGATCGTTGCGCCCCTTGGCGTTTACCCTCGATTTTTTCTTCCGCGGCATTGCTGCTTAGCCCGCCGATCTGCCGGTGACGAGCTCGCGCAGGCTCTCGGCCGGAATGACCGTGCGACCTCCGATGCGCACCACGCGCAATTTTTTTGAAGCGATATAGGCGTAAATGGTGGTCTTCGAGAGGCTCGTTGCCTTGCATGCCTCCTTGATGCTGTAGGCAAGCTTGTCGTCGTTGGTTGCCATCGTTCGTCTCCAATCGTCATGGAATGAAGGCGAACTGGCACGGCAGGTGTCGACAATGCGAGCGCTAGGGGGTGAGGCAAAACATCATGAGGTTTCGTGTCACCGTCCGGTTCGCAACCTATCGAGGGATTGAAGCCAACTGGCGCGAGCGGCCTCTCTTCGAAGCGCTTCTTCGACCTTCTTGATCGCTCGGCGGACGGTGATTTCGGATCTTCCCTCATCCTCCGCGGTCTGTCGCCGAGCTTCCTTCTTTTTTCCGATGAGTTCCAGCTGCACGAGGTATTTTTCATAGAGTTCGACCTCCGCACGTTTAGGCTCGGTGCTTTCCGACCCTGGCCGTCCCCCGCGATCGGCCGGAAGGTCGGGATGGTCGACGACCACCAGCCGGAACTTGCTGCGTGCCGACGTGCCGGACAGTAGTTTGCGCAGCTCCAAGGCCACCTCCCGGTCAGGGATGCCGCGGTTCTTCTTCAGGTAAGCGTCCAGCGATCCGAGCGAGCCGGCGCGAAGATCCTGGATCACCACCAAGGGGTGCGCAGGCACGGTTGTCAGACGTGGCGCGCCAACAAGGCGCCGGAACTTCTTCCCGCTCACTCCGGCAGACTTGATGGGGCGTATCGGTTTTCCCTTTGGCGGCATTCGTTCTGTGCTCCGGCTGGAACGTCGGGGTGCACACCATAACCCCGTTCCGGCCAACATCGAACACCGATAACCGCTTGTCGGCACAGCATTAGCTGCGCTAGCCTTCTCCCATGTTCGAAAACGCTTTCAACAACATCGACCGGGCCATGCGCAACGACGAGGGCCTCGCGTCCGAGCTCGATTACGCCGAGCAGACCAGCTGGCTCCTGTTCCTGAAATACCTCGACGACTTCGAAGCCGCCCAGGAGGACGAGGCCGAGCTGGAGGGCCGCGAATACCAGCCCATCCTCGATCCCGAATACCGCTGGGACGTGTGGGCCGCGCCCAAGCGGGACGATGGCGAGATCGACCACCAGATCGCCATGACCGGGCAGGACCTGATCGACTTCGTCAACGGCGACCTGTTCCCCTACCTCAAAACCTTCAACGCCGATGCGGACGATCCCGATACGATCGAATACAAGATCGGCGAGATCTTTACCGAGATCATCAACCGCTTCCGCTCCGGCTATTCCCTGCGCGAGGTGATCGACATCGTCGACACGCTCGATTTCGGCAGCAGCAAGGCCAAGCACGAGCTGTCCGACCTCTACGAGACCCGCATCAAGCGCATGGGCAACGCCGGTCGCAACGGCGGCGAATACTACACCCCGCGCCCGCTCATCCGCGCCATGATCAAGGTGATCGATCCCAAGATCGGCGAGACCATCTACGACGGTGCGGCAGGATCGGCCGGCTTCCTATGCGAGGCGTTCGAATACCTGCGCCGGCCGGACCTGTCCGCTGCCGAGTGGGACATCCTCCAGCGCAAGACCTTCTACGGGCAGGAGAAGAAGTCGCTCGCCTATGTCCTGGGCGTGATGAACATGATCCTGCACGGGATCGAGGCGCCGCAGATCCGCCACACCAACACGCTCACCGAGAACGTGATGGACATCCAGCAGGCCGACCGTCACGACATCGTGCTGGCCAACCCGCCGTTCGGCGGCGGCGAGCGCAAGGAGGTGCAGCAGAACTTCCCGATCAAGTCGGGGGAGACCGCTTATCTGTTCATGCAGCACTTCATCCGCAAGCTGAAGGCGGGCGGGCGCGGGGCGGTGGTGATCAAGAACACCTTTCTCAGCAACAGCGATGCTGCCGAATTGCGCAAAGAACTGCTGACAAGCTGCAACCTGCACACTGTGCTCGATTGTCCGCAAAAAGCGTTTCAGGGAGCCGGCGTGAAGACGGTGGTGCTGTTCTTCGAGAAAGGCGCTCCAACCCGACAGGTCTGGTATTACCAGCTCGATCCCGGCCGCTCGCTCGGCAAGACCAATCCGCTCAATGATGACGATCTCGCCGAGTTTGTCACGCTCCAGCCGGACAAGGCGGACAGCGCCAAGAGTTGGACGGTGAATGTCGACGATCTCGACAAGGCGATATGGGATCTGTCGGTCCGCAACCCCACCGCGCCGGAGGAAGCGCCGATGCGCGCGCCCGAGCAGATCATTGCGGATATGCTCGCCCGCGATGAGGTGACACGGCAGATCTTTGACGAGATCCGGGGGATGCTGTGAGCGTCGCGGTTCAGTCTAGGCCGACCAGCAGCTTCGCCACCAAACCCCTCGGCGAGGTCTTCGACGTTGTGGGCGGTGGCACACCTCCCAAGAACAACGCGTCATACTTTGGCGGCGACATCCCGTGGGCAACCATTCGGGACATGCATTCCGACGTTTTGGCCCAGACAGAACACACCATTTCAGAAGAGGGCCTGCGCAATTCGTCAGCGAAGCTGATTCCTGCGGGCGAGGTGATCATGGCGAGCCGCGTTGGTCTCGGTAAAGCGTGCATTCTGCAACACGACACCGCGATCAATCAGGACATCCGCGCTTTGCTGCCCTTGAAGCCGAGCACGGTGGATCGCCGCTTCTGCTTATACTGGCTGCAAAGCGTGAAGGACGACATCATTGCTGCAGGGACGGGTGCGACCGTCCAGGGCATCAAATTGCCGTTCATCAAGTCCTTGCCGTTCCCCGACGTGGCTTTCGAGGAGCAGAAGCGGATTGTTGCGGTGCTTGATCAGGCCTTCGCCGCCCTCGACCGCGCCCTCGCCCTCGCCGAAGCCAATTTGGCGGATGCGGAGGAGTTGTTTGATGGCTGGTTGACGGCTGTGTTCCACGACCATCCCGCAGAGTGGGCCACAAGAAAGCTCCGCGACCTCTGCCACCAGATTACCGTCGGACACGTCGGCCCCATGGCCGACAGGTATACATCTGCCGGGACACCCTTCCTGCGCTCGCAGAATGTCCGGCCGTTTCGCATCGATCTTGGCGATGTGAAATTCATCGACGACGCGTTTCGGTCGGAATTGAAGAAATCAGAGTTGCGTCCCGGCGATGTGGCAATTGTTCGAACAGGCTATCCGGGCACAGCGGCAGTGATCCCTGACGACCTGCCGCTCGCCAATTGCGCAGACCTCGTGATCGCGAGACCGAAGGACGAGTTGCACCCTGAGTTTTTGGCGATGTTCCTGAACTCCAGCTTCGGTAAGAAAATGGTGGCAGAGAAATCGGTCGGAGCGGCGCAAAAGCACTTCAATGTCGGTGCCGCCAAGGAGGTCGATTTCGCCTACCCCGGGCTCGAAGATCAGCGCACGATCGTCAATCAAATGAAGGCTATGCGAGGCCACTCGGCGCGGCTTTACGATCAGTGCCAAGCGAAGATTGATGAGTTACAAGAGCTTCGCCAAGCGCTCTTGCGACAGGCCTTTGCCGGGGAGCTGACCTGAACCGATGCAGGAAACCGAAGCCGATACTCGCGCCAACCGCATCGATCCCGTGCTGCGCGCGGCCGGCTGGGGTGTGGTCGAAGGCGCGCATATCCGGCGGGAGGCAATCTGCCCCGGTCGCATCATGCCCGGGGGTCAGCGCGGTGCTCCGCTCTCAGCCGACTACGTGTTCGAATACCGCGGCCACAAGCTCGCCACGATGGAAGCCAAGCGCCACGGCAAAGGCGCGGGCGCGGGCGTTGGTCAGGCGAAGGACTACTCGAGCCGGCTGAAGGCCCGCTTCGCCTACGCATCCGACGGGGACGAGTGGTATGAGGTCGACATGCATACGGGCAAGGAAGGGGCCATCGCCCCGCCTTTCCCGACGCCGGACGAGCTGTGGCAGCGCTGCTTCCCTACTGGCAATGCCTGGCGCGAACGCTTCGGCGCGGTTCCCTTCGAAACCGGCGGCGGCAAGTGGCAGCCGCGCTACTACCAGCACAACGCCATCACCGCCGTGCTCGAGGCGATTGCCGAGGATCAGCAGCGCATCCTGCTGACGCTCGCCACGGGCACGGGCAAGACCTCGATTGCGTTCCAGATCGCGTGGAAGCTGTTCCAGTCGCGCTGGAACCTGACCCGCAAGCCGACCCGCCGCCCGCGCATCCTGTTCCTCGCCGATCGCAACATCCTCGCCGATCAGGCCTACAACGCCTTCAGCGCCTTCCCGCCCGATGCGCTGTGCCGGATCAGCCCCGAGGAAATCCGCAAGCAGGGCAAGGTGCCCACCAATGCGAGCGTGTTCTTCACGATCTTCCAGACCTTCATGACCGGGGAGGACGAGTTCCGGTTCGAAGGCTATGAGCCGGACTTCTTCGACTTCATCGTAATCGACGAATGCCACCGCGGCGGCGCGAAGGATGAAAGCACCTGGCGCGGGATCCTGGAATATTTCGCGCCCGCCGTGCAGCTGGGCCTGACCGCCACGCCCAAGCGGGACGTGAACGCCGATACCTACCGCTATTTCGGTGATCCGGTTTACACCTATGCCCTGAAGGAAGGGATCGGCGACGGCTTCCTCACCCCGTTCAAGGTGCGCCAGATGGCGAGCACGATGGACACCTACACCTTCAGCGACGAGGACGAGGTGGTGAGCGGGGAGATAGACCCCGACAAGGAATACACCGAGGCGGATTTCAACACGAAGCTGATCATCGACGAGCGCGAGATGAGCCGCGTTCATGAGTTCATGGACCAGATCGACCAGCGCCAGAAGACGCTGGTGTTCTGCGCGACGCAGGATCACGCCGCGCGGGTGCGCAACTTCATCAACCAGGTGAAGGCCAACCCCGATCCCCACTACTGCGAGCGGGTTACCGCCGACGACGGCAAGCTGGGCGAGCAGCACCTGCGTGAGTTCCAGGACAACGAAAAGACCCTGCCGACGATCCTTACCACGTCGCAGAAGCTGTCGACCGGGGTGGACGCACGCAACGTGCGCAACATCGTGCTGCTGCGTCCGGTGAAGTCGATGATCGAGTTCAAGCAGATCATCGGCCGGGGAACGCGGACGTTCGACGGGAAGGACTTCTTCACGATCTACGACTTCGTGAAGGCCTACGAGCACTTCAACGATCCTGAGTGGGATGGCGAGCCGGAGGAGCCCGTCGCAGGGCCTGGCCGCCCGGGCGGCGGTGGCGGCGACACCGGCGATGGTGGAGGTGGCGGCGACGAGGGTGATGGTGACCCGAAGCAACCCGTCGAACGCGTGGTCGTGAAGCTCGCAGACGGCAAGGAACGCAAGATCCAGTATGTCGCCGAGACAACCTACTGGTTCAACGGTCGGCAAATCACCGCCAAGGAGTTTATGGAACAGCTGTTCGGCGATCTTGGCACAATGGTAGCCAGCGCCAACGAGCTCCGGGCCATCTGGACTGACCCCGATCGCCGCACCGCCTTCATCCAGCGGCTCGAGGAAATGGGCTACGACCGCGACCGCATGGACGACATGCGCCGCCTGATAGATGCGCCCAAGAGCGACATCTTCGACGTGCTGGCATACGTTCGCTTTACGTTAGACCCGCTGTCGCGGTCTCAGCGGGTAGAGGGCGCCAAGGCGACCGGGCTTGACGGCTACGAGGCCGAGATGCGTGAGTTCCTGAGCTACATCCTGCAGGCCTACGAATTGCAGGGCATCGACGAACTGGCCCCGCACCGCATCGGCGATTTCCTCCAGGTCCGGTATGGTGGAACCAATGACGCGAAGCGGGTGCTAGGATCAATCCCGGCGATCCGTAGCGCGTTCCTTGGTATTCAGAAGCACCTGTTTTTCTAATGGTTGTAGCTTGCGTCGCCCCCGTAGCTTCCTTCGATAATGCTCTTCAAGGCATTAGGCATTTTAAGTTACTGGGCACGGAGGGTCATGGCAGATGACGACGCCGGACCATCTGAACTGGCTCGTCGATACCGGGGAACGTCATGCAACAGCGTGCGGCCGCGAGATCGAAATCTGGGAGATCAATCCACAAGAGGACGCTCAAATCATCTCACTTTGGGCCAGACATTTGCGCCAGCACTATATCGCTGATGCCGATCTCCCGTTCATGGCCGCAGGCACCGGCCTTGCTCATCCCGAATATCTGCGAACGATCCTCTTCCCTGATGCGAAGGTGGCGCCCGGACCAAGTCTGCGATCAGGCGACTTTGGTGAGATTCTCGTCGCCGATTTCATCGAGTACTTCCGAGGATTTTGGTGTCCTCGGGAACTGCGTTACCAAGATCGTTGGAATAGAAACGACTCCACTAAGGGTTGCGATGTCATCGGCTTTAAGTTCGCGAAGCAAAACGATCCAGGCGCAGCTGACGAGCTCTTCATCTTCGAATCTAAATCTGGAATGTCGGCGACGAAGACGAACCGACTTCAGGATGCGATCAACGACAGCATCAGGGACAGGCTGCGCGAAGGAATGAGCCTTAACGCTATCAAGCGTCGCTTCTTCGATCGAGGGGAGATGGACGACGCGCGCAAGGTAGAGCGCTTTCAGAATGAGGCTGATCGACCATTTCACCGAGTCAACGGTGCGGCTGCTATCCTAGATGAAGCCGTCTTCGCCCAGACTGAGCTCGCGTCTACGGACGGCACGGCTCATTACAACCAGGACGATTTGCGCTTGCTAGTAATCCGCGGGCCGTCGCTGATGAAGCTCGTACATGCCCTTTACGAAAGGGCAGCTGATGAGGCCTGAGGCAACCGCACGGACCATCCTGTCAACTGCGCGAGCGCGAGCAAAGATGCATGAGTTCCGCGTCGCGCCGGCTGACTTCAATGCGCTGCCGCGTGATCCTTCGATGCTCTTCTCGTTAGCAATTGGCATCCTAGGTGACGTTGCGGCGGCTATCGCCGAGACACTCGATGGTGCGGCGGTTGCTCCGGCTGCGCTTCCTCGGCCGATTGGCTGGGACGAACTGGACCAGGACCCCAACGACGTCCTAGCCTTCGCCTCGATCTTCTTCGATGCCTATCTGAGCGCGCAGCTCGATGCTGACTTAGAAATCGAGTTTTCCCTGCTGTGCGCCGCCGCCTATTACATCGCCGGGAATGTCGGTAGCGCGACAGTGATCGTACGACAGATGCCAGCGCCCGATCTTGAACTCGCGGGTGGCCTCGGTCACCTAGTGTACAGTATCCTCAAGAACAGCTTTGCCCCCATCGAGACGCCTCACGCTCATCAAGCGACGACGACAGCCGTCCTGCGCGAGCTGGATCGATACTTCAGCTTTGAAGCCGAGGCCGGCGGCGTTGGCGAGGTTTGCGGCGAACTGCGAAACTATTTCTACCGGTCCGGCTCTCCGCGCGAATTGCTCTATGCCGACATCGTCACTGCCTTGTGTGCTCTCAAGCTCAGAAACGCCTCGCGGACCATCCTGCCAACAGCTTCCGGCTTGCCGTCTGAAAGGTGGCGTCCAGCCCTCGCAAAGCCGCATTTTCCGATCGAGCTCTGGCCCGCCCAGCAGCGCATCGCCGATGCTGGTGGGTTTTCGGGACGTTCCGTTGTTATTCAGATGCCGACAAGCGCCGGCAAGACACGCGCCACCGAAATCATCATTCGATCGGCGTTCTTGTCGGGAAGAGCACATCTTGCCGTCATCGTTGCCCCTTACCGTTCACTTTGCCACGACATTCGCGGCGATCTGGCGACCGCATTTGCCGACGAAAATGTGCGTCTGGACGAAGCATCAGATGCATTTCAGTTAGATCTTACAATCGACGCATTGTTGGCAGAAGACTCTGTGCTGATCGTGACACCAGAGAAACTGCTCTACATGTTGCGCCGCGTTCCCAATCTCGCCGAGCGGATAGGCTTGGTGATTTATGACGAAGGGCATCAATTCGATGGGATGACGCGGGGGCCGACTTACGAACTCCTCCTCACCTCGCTGAAAATGTCTCTTCCTGCCGAGACCCAGATCATTCTCATCTCTGCCGTGATCGGGAACGCGCCGGAGGTCGCCGAGTGGTTGATAGGCGATGCTGATGCGGTAATCGGCTCTGAGGGGCTACTGCCGACAACAAAAAGTATCGCGTTCGCAAGCTGGCAGGATCAGCGCGGACGGCTTGAATATGTAAAGCCCGAGGATCCGGAGGAACGCGAATACTATGTGCCGCGTATCATCGGCGATATCGCATTGCCGCTGCGCGGCAAAGAGAGGGTCCAGCGCAGATTTCCTGAAAAGACTGGTGGCGACATTGGCCTGTTCCTCGGTCTGCATGTAGTGCGCAACGGCAGCGTTGCGATTTTTTGCGGCCGAAAAGACAGCGTAACGAAAATCTGCTCGCGAGCCGTAGATATCTTCGACCGCGGTGTTGAGCTCGAATGGCCGATTGGAACTTCGGACGCTCCTGAGGTGGAGAAAATCCGCGCGCTTTGCGAAATCGAGCTCGGAGCCAGCGCGTCGGCAACCCGCGCGGCGGCGCTCGGAGTCTTCGCTCATCATGCTGACACGCCTCGCGGTATCCGTCTGGCGATCGAACACGCAATGAAACAAGGGCTGGCTAAGTTTGTCATTTGTACTTCGACTTTGGCTCAAGGCGTCAATTTTCCGCTCAAGTACCTCATCGTCACATCGACCCGCCAAGGCGGCGAACAGATCTTGGTGCGCGACTTCCACAATCTGATGGGACGCGCCGGTCGCGCGGGAATGCACACAGAAGGCAGCGTCATCTTTTCGACCCCGTCCATATATGATCAACGTCAGCAATTTCGTGGCCGGTGGACCTGGAGGCGCGCAATTGAGCTTCTCGATGCTCGAAATTCTGAACCATCTCGCAGCTCGATCCTCGCGCTGTTCGACGCGTATCAGCAGCGGCAGCCGCCAATCGTCCAGGAAATCCAGCCGGAGTGGCTCGATCTCGCTTTTGCCGATGCCGTCAAGATTGATGAGGTCGTGGCCGCCGCGCTCGCAGTGCAACCGAATATTAGCGAACGTGAATTTCGCCGGTTCATTGAAGGGCGCGCGCGGGCTGTCCAGAGCATTGCAGCCTTTCTTGTCGCCAACATGACCTTCACCGAGGGCGAGGACGCCGGAGCTCGAGCAGGTGAACTTGCAGCCAATACATTGGCCTATCATTTAGCTGACGAGGAAACCCGTGTTCGGCTCGTTGAAGTGTTCCGATCGATCGGAGGATCGATTGCGGCGAACACCGATGGAGACCAACGAGCCCTAATTCGACGATCGCCCCTGCCACCAGCGGCGGTTGCTGATCTCCAGACCTGGCTCACTGAGAATCTCGAAAATTTGCTAGCGGCAGTGCAGCAAAACCGCCTGTTTAACGAAATTTCTCCTTTGGTGCTCCGCTTGGCCACATCTCGCGCGATACGAGCGATCAGCCTTCAGAATATTGTGCCTCGCGCCCTCGCGGAGTGGGTGGCAGGAAGATCTTATGCGGTAATCTTCGACATTCTATCTGAGGCGAAAGTGCGGGTCGGACGTGATCATGTCACCGTCGAGGATGTTGTCGCCTTGTGCGAGAGTGGTTTCGGCTACGATCTTGCGATGATCGCTGCGTCGATAGCGGATCTAGCCGAGGGACTGGACGACGCGCTGCATACGGAAGCCACTCTACTACAAAAGCAGATCAAATACGGACTGACCGATCGTGCGGCGATTGCGTTTTACGAGGCTGGGTTCGCAGATCGGCATATAGCGAGCCTTCTCGGCCTTGCATGGGGAAACGTCGTCGACCGAGGCGGGGTCCGGGCGGCCTGCCAGCAAGAAGAGATTGTGCGGGCGGTGCTCGCGCATACTCCAAGCTATTTTGTTGGTGTCGCCGCTGAATTGGGGGGATGGGCCTAAAGCACACATTCATCGCGTATCGCCGATCTGGACGGGTATTATCACCATTAACTGCGCTATATACAGCGCCGTTGCCAACCAACGGCTTATTTGGGCATTATCAGGGCCGTCACTGCATGGCCGCTTAGGGGGCGCAATGCTGACCCCTCACTTTGCAACATGTCGTCGTTCCGATAGCTTGTGGTTTGAGCGACCAAAGGTGGCTGTCTGGATGGGCCTCTTATGGAGTAAGATGATGAGGTTGGGCGCGATGATCGCATTGACGCTGTTCGGGAGTGGTTGTGCCAACGATCAAAAGAACCCACGCGTCATGAACGTAAGCTGCGAGGGCACCTATCATTATACCGGCCTAATTGGTACAAGCAGTCAATTTACAGACAGCAGTTTAGTGACTGACCTTGAATACACCTTCGATTTTGAAAACCGGATTATAACCAAAACGTATTTAGATTTGGAATCACCATATTGTGATTTGGCGAGAGAATGCAGCGTCAATTTTGGAGAGCGCCTCGTCACTGGCATACGCGGCGACGAAAAAGATAACCGAATTTGGTCATCATCTCTCTCGTTTGACCGAACGAATATGACTCTCCGGATGATGCAAGCTGCCTCAGGAAGCCTATCGCAATGGGACTTGGTTTGCTCAAATGCGGGCGAAGGGCAGTGAAGGTAACGTCAAAAGCAACTGAGTGCCGCAATCACGGCTGCTGAGCAATTCGTATTGGGGTTACTTCCGCGTCAGCCGGAGCGCCGCTCGCACAATAGGTCGCCCAATCAGCCATCAGCCGCCGCCGCTTTTCGAACAGATCGCCGCGCCGATAGGCCCGCTCCACAGCATTGCCGATTGTGTGCGCCAGCGCCATCTCGGCGACCTCATGCGAATAGCCGGTGCATTCCGCCGCCCAGTCGCGGAATGCGGACCGGAAGCCGTGAACCGTAACGTCCTGCTTCATGCGTCGGAGCAGCATCGCCATGGCCATGCCAGACAGCTTGGCGCGCGCAGCGCCGGGAAACAGGTGCTTGCCGCCCAGCTGCTTTGTTTGCTCCAGTATCTCAACCGCGCGCGGTGACAAGGGAACGCGGTGTTCCTTGCCCGCCTTCATGCGCTCGGCTGGCACCGTCCAAACCGCTTTAGCCAGATCGACCTCGCCCCATGTCGCACCGATAATTTCGCCGGTTCGCGCGGCGGTAAGAATCACAAACTCCAGCGCCAGCGCCGCAACCGCCTCGCGCTTCTGCAACTGCTCCATGAATGCGGGGATCGCGTCATAAGGCATGGCCTTGTGATGGCCCCGCGATAGCTTCGTGCGGGCGGGGAGGATTTGCGCCAGATGTCCGCGCCAGCGGGCGGGGTTCTCGCCTTGCCGATAGCCGCGCGCCTTGGCGCTATCGAGAACGGTTTCAATTCGGCCCCGCAAACGGCTGGCGGTCTCGGGAACCTCGCGCCAGATCGGCTCCAGTACCTTGAGCACATGCGGAGTATCGACCTCGGAAACCGGCAGATCGCCAATCACGGGATAGGCATAGGTCTTGAGCGTGTTCTCCCATTGCTGGCGGTGCTTCGCATTGCGCCAGCTTTCCTTGTTCGCCGCGATATGGGTTTCGGCCATGGCCTTGAAGGTTATTCCGGCGACCTTCGCTGCCTGCTCCGCCGCCTTGGAATCGGCTTCGGCCCGGTGCCGTTCCTCCAGCGGGTCAATGCCCGCCTTGACCTTGAGGCGAAGCGCGGTCGCCAAATCGCGGGCAGCGGCGAGCGATATGCCGCCGGGACCAGCCGATCCCAATCCAATGTCCCGCGACTTGCCGTTGAGCATGAAGCGATAGACCCACGACCGCGAACCGCTTTCCTTGACCAGCAGATGCAGCCCGCCGCCATCCGCATGACGACCGGGGCCTGCGTTCTTCACCGCTAATGCGGTCAGAGCGTTGTGCAGTTTGCGCGGCATGGATCCTCCTATCGGGGAACGCATCCGCCTAACGACGCAGAGCCTCCGCCAAAGCGCTTGTTCCCTTAATCGTTCCCATAAAGAATCTCTGGCTTCGATGAAAGCGGATTGAACGCCATCGAACATCTTTCTCACGGGGCTTCAGATAAACAAAGACTAAGGTGAGAAACATCAGGTCTTCATGGATCAATATCAGGCTGTAGTTTGGCGGACTCCGTCTCCGCCAGCCACCCCCGGCACTTGTCTCTCATTTCCGGGAGCGCCCGAAAACCCCGCGAACAGGCGGGTTTGCTCGGCTAAACCCGTAACGGGCGAATCGTTCGCGGGGTCTCTTCAGCCCTGTCAGGCGCCGTTGGTGGGCCGCGTCTCTTGGGCCGCTCGCATCGGTTCGGTTTCCCTGTTTAACAGGCAAGAACAGGGAAAATTGCAGATTTGATGGCCAAATCAGGGCATTTTTGGCCAGGTTGCGGGGTTGTGTCCGCAGAAAGTGACGCTTTCTCTGTGGGTTGTGTGCGGAAAACACTGTTTTCCTGTTCTTCGCCGGAACAGGGTATTTTATCGCCCGGAACAAGGGCTTTAATCGCCGCAATCAGGTGATTTGTTCGCCAGAACAGGAAGCGCGCTGTCGGGCGAATCCGAGCACTTCGCGCTGCTTCGACCAGGCGAGCGGGAGGTTGAAGGCCTTGAGCCATTCGAGATTGAGATGGGGCGGCTGGCGGCCGTCGAGAATGGCACGCTGTATGTCGGGCGCGAGGAAGGCGAGGCCGAGGATGAAGCGGTCGTAGGGCGAGCCCGGCGATCCGTCGATCAGCGGCATGCCGTGCACGGTGCGGAGCATGGCATGGGCTTTTCTGAGGGCAGCGATGAGCACCGGGTCGGTTTGGTGCGGCCGCGAATTGGCGGCTAGAACCAGCGTGCGGGACCCGCGCGGCGCGAACAGGATCGGCAGCGAGACGGTGATGCTGTCGTAACTACGATCAAGAATCACCTCCCTATCGGTCAACCTTGCCGCGAGGTTCGAGCAGTGCTCGGCGTCGAGCGAGATCTGAAGGCCCCGATCTATCACGTGAACCGATTGGACGATCGCAAAGGGATCGTCTGCCTTGGGCACCCAGCGCCGGACTGCTTCGCTCACGACCCGCTCGATCTCGGGCGCCGATAGCCGCTGAACGGTATCGGCGGCGGCAAGCCTCGCGCCCCGCTGAAGCGGCGCCGAGACATAATAGCGATAGGCGCGCCCGGACTTGCCGCGCGAGGTGGTCGGGCTCATCGGCTCTCGGGAGGCATCGAACAGTTTACCTGTCAGCGGCGCTCTGACGCTGCGGTTCTTCGCTCGCGTGCGATGCCGCCGGACCTGCGCATCGAGCCTGTCTTGCACCTGGTCGAACAGATCGGCATCGACGATCGCCTCGTGTGCGCCTTCGTGCACGGTGCCCTTGTGCACAATCTGGCCGCGATAGACCCGGTTACGCAGGAGGTGGAACAGCGCACCCCGGCTGAAGGGCTGCCCGCCCATGGGCCTGCCCTTGGCGGTAATGTGTCGCTTGGAATGAATGGCCCTCTGCTCGAGATCGCGCTGCAGCGCGTGGACCGAGCCCAGCTCGAGGTAACGGGCAAAGATGTGACGCACCCGCTCGGCCTCGTCCTCGTTGACCTTGAGCGTGCGCGATCCATCGGTCGGCGGATCGTAACCCAGCGGCGGGACACCGCCCATCCACATGCCCTTGGCCTTGGAAGCGGCAATCTTGTCGCGGATACGCTCGCCGGTGACCTCGCGCTCGAACTGCGCGAACGAGAGCAGGACGTTGAGCATGAGCTTGCCCATCGAGCCGGTGGTGTTGAACGACTGGGTCACCGACACGAAGCTGCAGTCATGCTTCTCGAACACCTCGACGATCCGCGCGAAGTCGGCGAGGCTGCGGGTGAGGCGGTCGATCTTGTAAACCACCACGATGTCGATCCGGCCCGCTGAAATGTCGGCGAGCAGGGCCTTCAAACCGGGACGCTCGGTATTGCCGCCCGAGAACCCTCCATCGTCATAGTGGTCGGGAAGCGACTCCCATCCCTCGCTCGCCTGACTAAGGATGTAGGCGGCGCAAGCTTCGCGCTGGGCGTGGAGGCTGTTGAACGACTGGTCGAGGCCGTCCTCGGAGGACTTGCGGGTGTAGATCGCGCAGCGCCTGGTCGGGGTCGCCATCAGCTGTCCCGCAATCCGAAGAAGCGTGGCCCATTCCAGCGGGTGCCGGCGATGGCGGTCGCGGCCGCCGAGAGGCTGGGGAACAGCTGGTCCTCCCAGCGAAAGCCCTGTTCCTCGACCACCACGGTCACCTCGCGGCCCTTCCAGATGCGGGTCAGGCGTGCGCCAATGCCCAGTTGCCGGCCCTCGGGCTGGACCGGGCCCGACTTTGATAATGCTTTGCGCGTATCGGCATCGAGCCCGCCGAAGGCTTGCGCCTGCACCCGCCACGCCAGCAGACGGCGCAGGAGCGGGGTGGAGCGCAAGGGAGGAGGGGCACCATAGTGCGCCCTCCAGAAGCTGCGCAGGGCATCGAGATCCATCGCCTCAATCTCGGCAACGAGCTGCTCGACAGCATGCTGTTCAACCGATGCCTCATGCATTGGCCGCCTCCGTGATGCGGTAGCGGCGCGTCCCGTCGATCTTCTCCGAGGTCACCGCGTGCCCGCGCTTCGTGATCGCGCCGGCCAGCGCCCCGCGTACCGAGTGCTTTTGCCATCCGGTCGCCTGGACCATCTCGGCGATGGTCGCGCCGTTCTTGCGGCGAAGCAGCTTCTCGAGCGCATCGAGCTTGCTCGCGGGCTTGCCTGTGCTTGTGCTGTTGGTCTTGGTCACGATCGTCTCCGGTTGACGCGCAGGGCCAAAATGGCCGCTGCTACCGGGACAAGCCCGGACCGAGCCGGGCGCGAGGCACAGCAATGCTTGCGTTGGGTGCACAGTCCAGTCCGTTCTGCGCAGGGTGCGCTACCTGTGAATAAAAACCGGGCCGCGCCCTTCTGAATGAGGGGCTTGCGTGATATGTTCTGCATATGTCCAACCTCCTCTCCAAGGCGGGACAACCCGCCAGTCGTACGCTCGAAGTGGTCTACATGGCCCCCGGCGAGCTTACTCCCGACCCGCGCAATGCGCGCACCCACTCGAAGAAGCAGGTCGCGCAGATCGTCGCCTCGATCCGCGCCTTCGGGTTCACCAACCCGATCCTCTCCGATCCGCAAGGCAACCTCATTGCAGGCCATGGCCGGTTGCGCGCGGCGAAGGAAATGGGGCTGGAAACGGTGCCGGTGATCATGCTCGATGGCCTCAGCGAGCCACAGAAGAGAGCTCTCCGGCTCGCCGACAACAAGATCGCATTGAACGCAGGCTGGGATACCGAGATCCTCAAGCTCGAACTCGCCGAGCTGTCGCTGCCCGAGATCGACATCGACCTCGGCCTGACCGGGTTCAGCCCCGGAGAGATCGACGTGGTGCTGTCGGAAAGCGAAGATCCGGATGACGAGGTCATCCCGGCCGTTCCTCTGAACCCGCGGGTCCAGCCCGGCGACATCTGGCAGCTGGGCGAGCACCGGGTCGCCTGCGGCGATGGCCGCGACGTTGCCTTCCTGCAGCGCGTGGTTGGCGAAGGGAAGGCTATCGACTGTGCTTTCCTCGATCCGCCCTACAATGTGAAGATCAACGGCCATGCCAATGCCAAGGGGCGTCACCGCGAGTTCGCGATGGCCTCGGGCGAGATGAGCGAGAACGAGTTCCGCACCTTCCTTGCCGACACGCTCGGCGCTTGTGCCCGGGTATCGCGCGAGGGCGCGGTCCACTTCGTATGCATGGACTGGCGCCACATGGACGATGTGACCGGCTCGGTTAAGGGAGTCTATGATGATCTCCTCAACATCTGCGTGTGGAACAAGAGCAATGCCGGGATGGGCTCGCTCTATCGTTCCAAGCACGAGATGGTGTTCGTCTATCGCGTGGGTTCCGTCCCTCACACCAACAATGTCGAGCTGGGCAAGCACGGGCGCAATCGTACCAATGTCTGGGACTACCCGAGCGTCAACTCGATGAAGGGCTCGCGCCGCGAGGACCTTGACCTCCACCCGACGGTCAAGCCGGTTGCGATGGTGGCCGATGCCTGGTGCGATGTGACCCGGCAGGGTGAACTCGTTCTCGACATCTTCCTCGGTTCGGGCACCAGCCTGATCGCGGCCGAGCGCGTGGGCAGGCGGTTCCGCGGGCTTGATATCGATCCGGCCTATGTCGACCTTGCGATGCAGCGCTGGAGCGACCTCACCGGAAAAGATCCCGTGCTGGTCCATCGCGACAACATCGACGAGGTGGCCGCATGAGTGACACGCGCTTCAAGCCCGGTCAGTCCGGCAATCCGAAAGGGCGGCCGCCAAAGGCACGGCGACCCAATGTCACGGCGTTCGAAATCGTCCTCGACAAGCGCCTCACCGCCAACGTCGGCGGCAGGGAGCGCGAGCTCACCGTTGAGGAGGTGCTGCAGCAGCAGACCCTGAAGGATGCGCTCGCTGGCAAGCGCATGGCGATCCGCAAGGTCCTGAAGATGATCGAGAAGCGCGAGGCCGCGCTTGCAAGAAAGGGCGGCGTCAGGCGGACGCCTATGACGTTCGAACAGCATCACTGTGCCGACAATGCCAACGAGGCCATGCGCATCCTCGGGATCGCGGAGCCTGATCCTGAGTTCCCTTCTCGCTGGAAGGTCAACGCCTGGGCGACCCAAGCCGCGCTCAGCAAGCCGGGCCGTCGCAAGTTCACGGACAAGGACGTGAAGGATATCAAGTTCTTTACCAGCGACCCCGAAACCTTGCGCTGGCCGCGGGGACGCATAGCATGAGCGAGCCCGAACCCGTCGGTTACGGTCAACCGCCGAGCAAGACTCGGTTCCGCAAGGGCCAGTCCGGAAATCCGCGCGGGCGGCCAAAGAACAGCCGCCGCGAGATCCCCTATGATGCCGTGCTCGGGCAGATGGTCACGATCCGCGAGGAGGGCCGCGAACGCCGTGTCACCGCCGCCGAGGCGTTCCTGCTCCAGCTCACTCAAAAGGGCCTTGCCGGTGACAGTGCCGCGGCGCGCGCCTCGCTTGAAGCGATCGAGGCTGCGCGGGCCGCCCGCTCCGATAACTACATCGGGCCAACCAAGCTTGTCTGGAAAGCAGTGCACTCGGGCATGGACGCGATCCTCGACACCCTTGCCATCGCTCGACTAAAATATCCCACCGACGAAGCCCGTGTGCGCTGGGAGCTTAAT
Source organism: Erythrobacter dokdonensis DSW-74 (assembly GCF_001677335.1). Lineage (GTDB taxonomy): Bacteria > Pseudomonadota > Alphaproteobacteria > Sphingomonadales > Sphingomonadaceae > Erythrobacter > Erythrobacter dokdonensis. The sequence goes on along the minus strand of NZ_LZYB01000005.1, from coordinate 11,277 downwards.
CCATGGATCGTGGAGGCAGCACTTGCTCGGCTCGGCGACCGGCAGCTCACGCTGCAAGAGCAGCACGAGGTCTGGAATGCCACCCGCACGCCGCACAAGGTCCGGTGGCCGGAATGGTGGGGCCACTTCGGCAAATGAAGGCTTTGCGCCTCCTATGCGGTCATGGTTTTTTGCCCACTAATCTCCTGCTGGCAGACAAGGTCTTCGAGCGGCCCTTATGACCGGATTTGGGACTTAGCCGTCGTTCCCTGACGGCATGCTGAAGGACTGAAATTGCCAGAAGCTGACACAAGCGTGCTCGGGAGCGCCGATGGAGGCTTTCCAAGGTTCGCTTCCTGAAACCCGACATGCAGGTTGCAACCCCGACGCGGCCGTTCGTTTGACTGCAATCCTGTACTTTCAGAAAGGACCACCCAAAAGATAAGGCAGTGATCTCTGGCTACTGCCCCACCTTCATGATGCGTCTGCTACCGGCGACATCAACCGTCTTTCAATCTAAGCTAGTGTGATGACTGAACCACGCATGGAGAGCGGGAATGGGCCTGTCGGGGAATTCGCCCGCGATATTCTGGTCTGCTGCCCACGCTGCGGAGCAGCGGCCCACGTCCGCGACCTTGTGCGTCTTGTGTGCCCTCGCTGCAATCTGTTGCAGAGCCGCGTCCGGCGCAGGCTTTTCGGCGCCGATGGGGCGAGTTACGAACGCGCGGGCAGCAATGGCGACTGGTATGGCGCATTCACGTTGGTAACGAGCGGATCCGAGCGCTGCGACAAGTGCGGCAACGGGCTGACTATCCCGAAAAGATCGCGGCCGTCTTTTCCGCCTGTGGCGACCCATGCGGTGAGCCTTGATGCGCAATGCGAGACATGCGCTGCCGTCAAGCCGGTCGCGGCGCGCTGGGTGCCCCGATTTCAACAGGGAGAACCGCGTGATCCGGCCTTCGGATGCGCGCTTTATCTGCAGGAGGAAACAGGACGGGGCACCTTGTGGGCTTATAACCGTGCCCATGCCCTTGCTCTGCTGGAATGGATTGCTTCGCCGGCCCGGTCACGCGACGGCGCAATATTGCCCGGCGCCATGGCCAGCCGTCTGCCCGGCTGGATGAAATCCGCCGCGAACCGGACAGCGGTCGAAAAATCGCTGGGACGACTTGTGGCTCGCGCAGCGGCAATCTGATCGATAACGATAACCGAGCCTCGCGTCGCGGTCGGAACGATGAGGGCACGAAAATGGGGGGCGACAGGAATCAGGCGGGTGGTGCGGGCAGCCTATTTGGAAGCTTCTTCCGTGCCTGCAAAACACACCGCAGGAAGTCGCTTTTGCAGCGCAAGGTCGAGCTGGCGTGATGTCAGCACCTCCGGAACGACCGCGCGGAAAGCGGCATGAGCTGCGGCGAACTTCGTGATTGCTTCTGCCCGTTCGTCTTCGTCTGCATCATCCTCGCCGACATAGGTCGCATCTTCCAACCTGCCGAGAGCGTCGATGAATTGCGCCGCTGCCGCATCATGCCCGCGATCCCCGGCGAATAACGCTTCCATAAACGCGATCTGGGGCTCCTGCACGAATTCATCGTCGGCGGGCACCGATTTCGAAACCAGCCGGCTAACCAGCAACGGCACGTCCATCGGACGATTGAATTGCGGAAACAATCCACCCAACAGAACCATCATCTGCCGGGCAGCGAAATTGGTGCTGTTGAGGGTCGCCGGGGCTGTCTTGGCCCCGGGATCCAGCGCGAAGGATTGTATGGCGGCCGTGGCGAAATCATCGCTCGCCTGCCATGACTGGCGCAGGTCTGCCATGGCGATCGCCAGTCGCGCTACCGGCGACCGGGCGCAAAACCCGGCACTGCCTATCTCCAGATCGGCCAGCTGTTCATACCGCTCGCCCCGGGTGATTGATGACGAAAGTGCGAAGGCGATCGCGCTCTGGTAATGGCTCGCGGCCACTTCAGCCTTACCGCGATCCGCCCAGATGTGACCGAGCGACTGCTGGACCCGCGCGTGGACAAGGGTCTGCTGCAATCCAGCCGATTCCAGTGCGATCAGCGCCTTCTTGCACGGCCCTTCACGATCGGAGCCGTCGGAGATGTCGGGCGAAAGGCAAACCCGTTCGGCAAGCGCCGCTGCGTTGGCCTGCACTGCGTTTTGCGCCACAACCGGTTGCGAAAACGCGGCTGTAGCAAGCAGCACCGCGAATACGCCCCGATGCGGAACGCGCCATGATGCCGATGAATGCGTGCGATCACCGTCATTCCCCATCATCATGACTCCCGTCAGCGTTTACACGCCTGCGCCGTTCCTGCGCCTGATCGTCAAACACCTCGAAGGTCATCGTATCAAGCCAGAAAACCCCCATGTCTGGCTTGGCGTCACGATATTCGCGGTCAATCGTTACAGCCAGCCGGTCCTCGATGATCGCCGTTCCGGTGATGATGACCCGGCTTTTCTCGTCAAGCACCGGTCCCGGCCAGCTTTCGAACAGAAAACGGCGTTCGGGGATCGAATACAGCCGGTAGTTCCACATGCCCGTTGCGATGATCCCCCAGTTCTGGAAGAGGTCGATCGAGAAGAGCGGATGGGGCGTTTCCTCGACGACGCCGATCCAGTGGCCCTCGCCGTCATAGAGTTCGGTGCACACGCCGGTATCGCCGCAGATCATGCCGCTTCGGGGGACATCGAAACGGAAAATGTCCCATCCTTCGACCAGCCTTGCAGGGCAACCTTCCCCGTTCTCGCCCCACAGGTCGGTGACGTAAGCGGGCGTGACTTCGGTTCCGTCCGGCAGGCGCAGGCCGCAAGTCCTGCTTGCATCGTCACGCCACAGCGTCGCGTTGCCGCCCTTGAAGCTTTCCATGACCGGGGGAAGCAGCGCGGGCTGCGTCCGGCGTTCCTCGTCATTGGGTTCATCAGCCAGACGTTCGGGCTCGAGCGCCACCGGAGTGACAGCCAGCAACCCTTTGTGGATGCGGCGGCTGGCCTTCAGGGTGCGGACGATTTCCGCGTCGACTGCCCGAAACCCCGCGAACGGGCCGACTTCGCGCACCTCAGCCTCGAACCCGAACCGCCGGGCGACTTCTGCCGCGAACAATTCGCGTTGAGCCGTGTCGTTTCCGTCGACACGGAAGGCGTTGCTGATGGCCAGCGCCTGAGCTTGTTCGCCTTCGAGGCCTTCGTCGCACAGAAAGCGTTCCTCCGACGTCGAAGGTTCCTGAGGGCATTGCGCCCACAGGTAATACCAGCCGGGAGCCTGATCATTGTCACGCGATTGCGCTGGCTCGTGGCTCAATCCGCCGATCAGCACTCCAATCGCAGCCAGAATATATTTCAGGTTCAGGTGAAGTCCCTTCATTGGGCGCGCCGTCGCTTCAGCAGCCTCTGTCAGCGAGCCAGCCACGGATCCTCTTTTCGTCATTGTGGTAACCCTGCAGCTTGGTTCCACGACAAATGTAGAATGCTCCACGGCAGACCCCGCTGGCACCAGTGTATTGTTGCTGATCGGGTTGCTTACAGCCCGAGTAATCGATTGCTTTTGACAAGTCCTTTTCGCCAGCCGATGTTCTTTGTGTCGGCCCGTAACAAAAATGATATCCGGCTTCATTTTTCCAGCAATAGGAAACAGCGTTACCCCCTGCAGCCAACGTGCGCGGTTGTGCATTGAGTGAGGTTCCATGAAAAGAGCCAGCGATTGTCAATGTCGCCAAGGCGCCAAGCATTGGAACCATTAAAATTTTGAGGTTTTTCATTTTGAAATATTCCTTATGAAATAAAAAAATTATTATGAATGCTTTGCAGTCAATTCATCTTTTTCGCGAAATATTTATGGCCTAAGGCCGGGAATGATCTCGAAACAAGCCGCTCAGCGTTGAACTGGAGCATCAATTTCGCGGCAAAAGCTGATTTGCCGACTGGGGCTCATTTTGGCTGGGTTCTGCATCCGACCACGGCTGAGAAGACCGTTGAGATAAGGGCCCAATTCTCCCAGTTCATCGTAAACCTCGCTCAAGGCCCGCGCGAATGCTCGGCCTTCTCCGGATCTTTCGATAATGGCCGACAAGGCGTTTACACTGCAGATTGTTCGCTCGGCGCTACGACCGCAGCGCTGACTGAAATCATCGTCCATTGAACAATAATCGCCGAGCCACTCCAGCTCGTTCCAAACCTTGTCGAACGATCTGTCAATTTCGTCCCTCGTTTCGGCTAGACTAGGCTGAGGGGCAAGCAGAGCAAGGGCCGCAAGGACAGAAACTCGAGACGCAGATTGTTTCATTTTTAATCTCCTTTTGCTTTTCAGGGATAGCCACGGTTGCGGCGCGCAGGCCTCCCGATGCAGGGGATGCCGTCCATCGTGCGATCGAACGTGCCGAAATAGGTCGGCACCCTGCCGTCCGAGTGCCATGTCATATTGAAACCCTGTCCGTTGTTGGCGGTCCGCGGGCAGTAATAAGGCTCATCGGTCACGGGCCGACCGCCATCGAACCGCCGCAGCAGCGCGCGCTTTCGGGCAAGACACACGCTGTCATATCCGATGAAGCGATCCTCGCGATCGTAGACAGCGCATTGTTCGTAATCGCCATCGCTCAACTGCTGGGCCGTGGTGGACTGGGCGGAGAGGGCAATGCAGGCGACCGCCGCATAAATCGTGGCGGAAAACATATGCCAGCGCAGCGCGGCGAGCAGAGCCCGTGTCATGAGCACAAGCGCTGCATTTCCCGTAGTTTCAACATAACTTCCTTGGCCGCGATATCGCTATCGAATAATATTGCTATGATATTATCCTTGGAATTACTGCTGCCACTACGGTCGCCTTGTGAGTAAAAATCGACTATATTTCCTTCTTCATCATATGGAAACACGATATTAGTGTAATGATAGTTGTAGCTGCTGCTTGATCCTGTCTGAAGTTCAGATACTGACCTCATATCAAAATTGACAGATTTTATTGTCGTACGATTTTCTCTCGATCGTGTATTTTGCCTAACGCGCAGCGACATCGAACAACCGTTTATGTTGATTTGGTTGTTGATTGTGATTGTCCAATTGCGATCGGGATTTTGGTGCCCGGCGGTAAACGTTCCGGGGGTGGAGAGCAGAATGTCGTTGCCCAATTGATCGATTTGCGCAGCGTTTCGCGAATTGCTGGTGCCGCCGGGCGCGGCATCATTGGCAAATGCCGAATTGCCGTCGGCTTCCGGCTCAACGCTCTCGTCCCCCTTTTCTGCGAGCAGGAGATAACGAGCTGAAACCCACCCGGATCGGCAAGGCCCTTCATAGCGCGGGCTGTCATCGGTGGTCAGGCGGCAACGTGCGGCATCAGGCAAATCGCCGTCAGGGCGATAGACGACGCCTACCCAGCGATTGTCCTTGGCGGGTGTGCACAGGTGTATCTCCGCGCCACCACTCAGCCGCGCGATTTCGCTGTAATTCGTGCTTGGCCCTGCCCGCACGGCGAGGAAACCGTCCTCGGCGGGAAGGTTTGCGACAATACCGGTCCCGTTGCAGTCCGCGGCACGAATTGCCGTCTCGCCAACCGGTTCGGCGAGCGGGTCGGCCTCGGATCCCCGATTACCGGTTCGACTTTCGCCGCAGGCGGCAAGCGTGCCGACCAAGGCCAGGGCGGCAAGGCATGGCGCTGCCGCCCTGCGCGCGCGCCCCTGCCGCGCGAGCAACGAACCACCGGCATGCGCGCTCAGCCGATTGCGAGGCGAGGTCCGGACGGTCATTGCGCTATTCCTTGGTAAGTATTTCGTAGTTGATGCGGCAGGTTCTGTTCTGTCCCTCGGCAGCAGGCTGGCAGCGACATTGCCCTAGATTGAGACCAAGATGTGCGCGGGCATGGGCCGCCGCCTTGTCCCGCGCGGCGGCGCAGGCCCTCGCATCGGTAGATCCCGAGGCGCTGGCGCTGTAACGGGTCCACGCGGGGTTGCTGGCCCAAGCATCGCCCGCCAAGACCGCGATCCCGACAATCCCGGCAATGAGATATGCTTCGCGCGTCATTGGCGTTTGATGGTTCAATTATTGCGCCGAATCGTTGCTTCAACGCTGCAAATCCAACGGGTCCGGCTTTTGCTCACGCCGCTATCGGCGCATTCACATGAGTCGAAGCGTACGATCCTGCTGTTGCCTGTAAGTGTTCGACGAGCCATCTCTTTCGCCGCACCGCAAGCGTATGATTGGTCCGGACCGAGCCCCGTGAAGGAGCGGGAGTATTCTTGTGCCATCACTGGCGAAGCTGGACCAAAAAGGGTGACCATGATGACCGCTGAGGTGGCAAGATTGGAAAGCCGCATAAAATTCCTCCTGATAGGCAGTCGGAATGTTTCCGCGATCCGTCAGGCGAATCTTTCCCGGACCGCTGAAAAATTATGAAATGAGCTGCGCCAAATTCTGAAAATTATGAAAGGCAGCAAAATCCGTCAGTTACGGACGCATCATTTGCATGTCCCGCACCACCTTCAGCCGCACCAGATCGGCATGAACGGGATAGGTGCCGGGTACATTGCTGGCTGCCAGCCGCGCCTCACAGCTTGCCCGGGCGGTGCGGGCGGCATCCGGATCGCCCGCGCGCTGTTCGATCCGTGCTGCGATGCAATCCGCCCTCGCCTGCCACGGATGGTCACCTGTGAAGCCTTTGGCGATACTGCGGCGCGCCCGGCGCAGTTCATCGCGTGCGGTCGCCTCGTCACCGATTTCAGCCATCGCTCGTGCCCAGCGCAGATGAAACCATGCGGCCTTGGCCGGCCGGCCATAAATTTCGTTGGCGGCACTGGCGCGCACCTCGCGAAGCAGTTGCCGCGCCGCGTCCGCCTCGCCCTGCATGGCCTGCGCCATGGCAAGTTCGGTCATCACGTAGGCGGTCCAGAAATGATCGCGGCCCAGCTTCGCCGAATAGAGCGTGAGCATCGGCGCAAGGATCGCCTCGGCCTTGTCGGCTGCGCCTTCGTTAAGATGGATCAGCGCAAGCGAATAGGCGGGGGAGCGGGATTCGACATGGTCCGCACCCAGTCGCCTGTCGAAGATTGTCTGTGCCGAGGCAAGTTCGGCGCGCGCCCGATCATAATCGCCCACATAGGCAAGGAAGTCGCCATAATCCGAATGCGCCCACGCGGTTAACGGGTGGTCTTTTCCGTGCAATGCCTCGCGCTGAGCGAGGTGGGCAGCAAAATCCGCTTCGGCCTCGTCAAACCGGGCGAGCTTGCGCAGCGCCAAGGCGCGGAACCAGAGCGCATCGGCCCGGATTTCAGGGCTCACATCGCTCTGGTTATCCAGTATCCGGTCAAGATTGGCTGCGGCTTCGGCATACCGGCCGACTTCGAACTGCAGCTTGCCGAGATTGACCAGCGCCATGAACCGATGCGGCGAAGCCAATCTTGTGCCTTGCCGCGCCGCTTCGTTGCAGGTCTGCTCGGCGCCGCGGGTCTGGCCGGCAAGCCGCATCTGCTGACAGGCCAACGCGTCGATCTCTACCAGCCGCGCGGCATTTTCATCGTCTGCCAGCCCCTGCGCGTGCAACCGGGCCGATGTCAGGTGGTTGACCGCCCTGTCATATTCGCCCCAGCCGCTGAAAGCCTTCGCGACCAGAATGTTGAGCGCCACGAGCGCGCCCGGCTGACCGGCAAATCGCTCATCCATGCTTTCGGCTGTGCGTTCGACGACGTCGCGCAAGGCGGGATTGGTAGGTACGGGTGCATAGGGATCGGTCGGCAGGATCAGGTCTTCGGACAGGAATGCCAGAAGCGCGTCGGCCTCTGCGTTTCCGGCGCGGGCAACAGGTTTGTCCGGTGTGAGCAGGACCACGGCGGCAAGCGCGATAGCCGCGATCGAGACGAGCGCCATAGGCATGGTCCATGTCCGCCACCAGTGCGAGCGGGCGGCAATGGCGCCTGAGATAGTGGCGCTAGTCCCTACCGCCTCCTTCACGCGATCAAGGCGATAGCCATGACCATAGACGGCCTCGAGCGCGAAGGTGCCATCGTCGGCCAGCACCTGGCGAATGCGTCCAATTGCCTTGGCGAGCGAATTTTCGTGGACGATACGGTCTGGCCAGCCCGCTTGGAGCAATTCGTCCTTGCCGACACATGATCCGGCACGCGCCCGCAGAAGGGCAAGAATGGCAGCGGCGCTCTGATCGAGACCGGAGGCAAGTACCCGCACATCGCTATGGCTGGATGATCCGGTGCCGCCGGTGCCGGGAGGCGTTCTCTCTGGCGTTGGTTGAATCGTATTTCGATCCGGCATTATCCCAAGGGCGCCCTGTTATCGTTCACGCGGTTGACTTTATGCGCAACGGCATCTTTCGCCAAGCCATTACCAGATCCACGAAAAGAAATGGCACTCGGACAAACGGTGCTTGCCTTCGCTCTTGGACGAGGCCGAGCTCGAAGGGCTCATCTGGTGCAAAAACAACGCCACAATTGAAGGGGACAGATCCAACTTCGACAACAGCTTTTCACCCACCACCATTTACTTAGCTTAGCTGCTCCGCGCCCCTGAAACCAGAAGGGCATCCGTGGCAGGCGAGGTCAGATTGAATCGCAGCAAGAATGACCAGCATGCGGGAGTTCCAGACGCCTCGCTGGGAAGCTATGAGCCGCGACTGGGCGTGGCGCAGGATATGGCAATGATGCGTCCAGAATAGACTGATCTTACTGCTCTCCATAATTTTCACAATTTGGCGCCGCCGATTTCACAATTTTTCAGCGGAGCGGGAAAGATTCTTGTTTCCGAATGGCGAATGGTTTTCCAGCTTTACACCGTAACGGAGAAAATCAGTGCGGCTTTCGAGTCTTGTTCTAGCTTGTGCTGCGGTTGGAATATGCAGTTTAGCCATGCCAGCTGCTGCAGGTGATGTTCGGGAATTTTATTCAGGCAACCCGTCGACAACGCGTGAACAAGCCTGTTTGAATGCCCGCCAAGAGGCGCAGTTGAGAGTGGGCATGAAGTGGGAAGCGCCACCCAACGGCGACCAGCGCGGCAAAAAACGTTGGAAGGTTGCCGAATACCGAGGTTGCACCTGCGAGGATCGCCAGGGGCGTGTCATGGATGCCTTCCGCTGGAAGTGCCAAATTGAAGTGATAGCGCGCTCGCCCTCATGGTAAATGAAGTTCAGAAGGAGGCGGATAGGTCAAACTGGATAGAAGGGTCCGTATTCCACCCGTTCCTGCCATAAGCGTGGTCAATACGTGATCACGAAGGCTGCATGGCGGCTTTCGGCGGAAGCAGACGTTGCCGATGATGATCGGGAACGACTGGGTCTGGATCGGCAGCTGCCATCTGACACGCCGCCTTCGAGCGGCACAAAAGTACCAGCGGTTCTTGGTCGGCTCCTCGCGGGTAACGAGGAGCCGATTGCTCAAATTTCCGTGTTTTCGGCTAGAGCAAGCGCGTCTTCTACGTCGATCCCTAGATAACGCACCGTATTCTCGATCTTGCTATGGCCAAGAAGTATCTGGACCGCACGCAGATTGCCGGTAGCCCTATAGATGATCGATGCCTTGGTTCGCCGAAGAGAGTGGGTGCCATATTCGGATTGGATCAAGCCAATCCCGGTTACCCATTCATCGACGAGCCGTGCATATTGGCGGGTGCTAAGGTGGCCAGTGCGATCGACCCGGCTTGGAAATACATAATCGTCCACCGTGCCACCACGGCGCTCAAGCCATGCCAACAGACTGGCCCGGGCATCTGGCAGCAGTTCGAACTGCACAGGGCGGCTTGTCTTTTGCTGCATCACAATTGCGCGCGTCCTGACCTGACCACCATTGACGATGTCGCCGATCTTCATGCGAACAAGGTCGCAGCCACGCAGCTTACTGTCGATCGCAAGGTCAAACAGTGCGCGATCACGCACGCGGCGTCGTTCATTCAGAAAAAAGCGGATCTCCCAAATTTGTTTCGGCTTTAACGCGCGCTTAGCTCCCACGCTTCGTCCGGCGTTCCAGACCGGACGCTTGGCGGCAGGCGTTTCTTTTTCAGTCGTCTCCATGAGCATTCTCCAGTGACCACATTGGTCACACGAAGCATGTCCATCGGCCTAAAAAATGAAACTGCAGCGGCGGCATCCGATCCAGAATCGGCCTTTCAGGATCAATGCATTGAACGTCTGGTTTCCCCAGAAGCAGCCATGCCGCTGGTGGGATCGCTGATCGGCCCGGCTTATGGCCGAAGCTGGGTGGAAGGCTGACGCTGATTCTGGAATGATCTCAAGTACTATTTCTCGGCGAATACGCATGATCTTGCCAGAAAATATCTGAGCTTTTGCGCAAAGATTTGTTGCCGCTTGCTCAGTATTGCTGAACGCGGCTCTTGCCATGCTTCTCTGGTCTGCCGTCATTGCGCCGCCGGAACAAGAACGCGGACTCTCTTGTCTGTCTCAGTTCGCGATAGCACAATAACAGCAGAACGCTGGCCAACCGCTTCTGCTTGCCAGGTTCCGAAAGCAAGTGCGTCGAACAGTACAAAGCCCTCGAAATCACTGAGCGCGCGCGCGACCTCGCGGCCATCGCCGTCGCGCAGGATCACCGGCACGCCCGAACGCGGAGTCAGCCGGTCGCCCGCGGCGAGCAGCACCTGCAGCTCGATGCTCCCAGTCGCATGCAGCGGCACCGGCAGGTGGCGCACCTCGCCCGGCCGCAAGGTAAGCCGGTCACCTGCGCGCATCGGGCGCAGAGTGAAGTCCTCAAGCGAGGACAGCTGGGTCTCGACATCGACGTCAGGGCCGGGCGCGATCCCGCGGATCAGCACGGTCCCGTCTGCATCGGTCGCCTCGCGCCGCAGCGCCGCACCGACGAGGAAACGCCCGCCCGCGACCGCTTCCTCCTCCGCCCCGCGCGCACCGTCACCATCTTCGTCGACGAACATCTCGGCCATGATCGCGCCTGATCGGGCGATGCCGGAGGGCGAGGTGCGCCAGCGGGTCGGGCCGCGCCACAGGCCCATCGTCAGTCCGATGCCGAAGCGCCAGCCCTCGGCCTCGCGTCCGATGCCGGCGCTGAGGCCGAGCGCGCCGATCTGCTGGCTGAAGCTCACTCCGCCGCCGATCCGCCCGCTGTCGGCGTGCCAGTCGAAATCGAGCGCAATCGCGCCCTGCCCGAGATTGCGCGCGGCGCTGAGGTTTCCGCCTTCGAGCCGCCAGCCATCGCGGTCGGCAGCGGTGAGGCCGCTCCTCAGCCGCCATTCGCCGCGGCGCGCGGTCAGGCCGAGCGCAGCGGTGCCCTGCCACGGCGTGCTGCCTTCCCGCACGCCGCCCAGCGCGATGTTCGCCTGCCAGTCGGCCATCGG
>NZ_LZYB01000004.1 GCF_001677335.1 Erythrobacter dokdonensis DSW-74 | reverse complement strand
CCGCCGAGGCCGCCGGAGACGCCGCGCGGCAATCGGCATGGCAGGCTGAAACGCTGGCCGCCGCCGAGACCCGCTCCCGCCGCCTCGCCGAGCGCGAGGCCGAAGCGCGCGCGGCGGTCGCGGCCGTCAAGGCGACGCGCGACCTGACGCACACAGCCCTGCTGGCACGCAAATTGCTGAAGTGAGCTCAAGTGAACTCAAGTGAACACAAGTGAACACAAGTGAATTGCACAAGTGAGCGCAGCATCCCCCAATCCGAGCGAGGACACAGCGATGATCCCTTTCCTTCCCGAACCGCCCGCCAGCCCTGCCGCGCCGCCTTACCCGTCCGCGCCGTTGCCCGGGCAGGCAGGAACAGGTGGCGCCGGACCGGGCTCTGGAGGCCTCGATTTTGCCGGACTGCTCGACGCCGCGCTGCCCGCCAGGATGGAGCTTGCCCCGCAAGCCGCGCTGCCGGAAACGTCGCTAGCGGCATCCCTCGACGCGCTGCCACTTTCGCCCTTCTCCCCTGTCCGGCAGGAACGGGCTGGTCAGGCTGCCGCGCTCGCGGCCGAAGCGCCCGACGAGCCATTGCCGGACGGCACAATCCTGCCGGAAAGCGGCGCCGTCTTGCCGTTGGCCGCGCCGGTCGCAGCGCCGCCTCCTTTGCATGAACCAGCTGCGCGCCAGTCGATGCCGCCCGCCGCTGTTGGCGGGGATGGCGCGGATACTGAGCAAACGGCGGCGGCAATCCCGCCTATAATGGTCACACCGGCGCCCGTGCTTCTGGCAGCAACAGAGGCCCGGCCGCCAGTTGCCGCGCTGCGCCAGCATGCATCGCAGGCCGTAAGTCACCCGATCCCGCCGCTCGCGGCGCTCGACCCGCAGGGATCTGTTCCGGTGGTTGAACAGATTGCCACAGAGGCTCCCGCCAAGGGGGCGGCACCGGCTGATCCCGGCCCGGCCCTCGCCGCGCTGTCCGAGAGTGCTCCGGCAATGGCTTCCTCTGCCTCTGCCTTCGCCTCTGCGCCCTCGGCTCAGGCTCCGGCACCTGCGTCACCGGCAACCCCTGCCCCTGCAGCGCCCGCCGCACTCGAGCGCGCCGAGCCGCGCAGCCCGGCCGCGAGCCAGGAAAGCGCCATCGCGCAAGTCGGGGAGATCCGCGAGGCGCTGCGCGCCGCCCGCCCGGAAATGACCATGCGCCATTCCGAATTCGGCTTCGTCTCGCTGCGGATCGAGGCCTCCGGCGCGGCGCAGGACTGGCGCGCCGTGCTGGCAAGCCGCGATCCGGGTTTCGTCCCCGCCGTGCAGGCCGCGCTGGCCGAGCGGGCAGTTACCGCCTCGTCGACCGACACCGCCACGAACGGAAACGGGGCCGGACAAGGCTCCTCCTCGTCTTCCGGCGAGCAGCGATACGGGTCTTCCCCTAACGGCGGGCAAGGGTCGTCTCAACCATACCTGGCGCACTCCGGACAGCGCGACGAGGGCGCCTCGCAGCACCAGCGCCAGACGCAGCAGCAAGCCGCCGACCGGGCGGCAGCTGCAGCAGCGCCGGACCCGCAAGAGCCCGCCGGTCGCAAACGCGGATTGTTCGCCTGACCGGACGCGTCGGCAACAGGGAGTTGAGATCGCATGTCCAAGGACAAGGACAAGGACAAGGAGCAAGGTGGATGGGACGGCGTCGAACGTCGCCAGTCTGCGCGCGGATCGGGCAAGGGCGGCATGATCAAGCTCGCGCTCGGCGGCGTGCTGCTGCTGGGCGCGGGTGCGGGCGGAGCCTATGGCGCCTATGCCGCGGGCCTGTTCGGCAGTCCCGAGGGTGCCTCGGAGCCTGACCAGCCCAAGCTGGTGCTCAAGGGCGCGGAAGATCCCTATCCCCTGCCCGGTGCCGAAAAGGCGAAGGACGCGGGCGCGCCGGTCTATGGCGAAGGCGGCAGCAAGTACCGCACCGCCTATTACAGCTTCGAGGAAAGCTTCACCTCCAATCTCGCGGATTCGCCCGGCCTGATCCAGGTCGAACTGGCGGTCTCGACCCGGCGCGACGGGCGGGTGCTGCAATGGGTGAAGAACCATGAACTGGCGATCCGCTCCGCAATCCTCGCCCAGCTTGCCGCGACCACCGAGGCGGAGGTCTATGACGTCGAAGGCAAGCAGAAGCTGGCCCGGCGGCTGACCAGCGCGGTCAATGGCGTGCTCGAGGAGAACGAGGGGTTCGGCGGGATCGACGCGGTGCACTTCCGGGGGTTCCTGGTCCAATGAGAATGGCCCACGAATTTGCCGGCGCGCGGCCCGCAGCCCAGCATTGCCGCGAACTGACGCAGCGCGGCCCGCGCCCTGAGGAGCGCGCAGTGCTTGTGGCGGCATGGCGGCGCGATCTGGCGCGCATGCTGGCCGATGACCTGTCGGGCCTGTTGTCGGGCGACCGGCTCCAGGTCGGCGTGTCCGAGCCCGAGGCGCTATCGGGCCATGCCGCGCTCGAGCGCATCGGGCCGGTTGCCGCCAACAGCCTGTTGCGGGTCGGCGCGGGCGGCGAAACCGTGCTGGCAAGCTTCGATGTGGCAACCGCGATTGCCCTTACCGACCGCAGCTTCGGCGGCGATGGCAGGATCGATCCCGCCGTTCCCGACCGGCTCCCGCGCTCGGCCGCGCTGCTGGTCGAGGAAATCGCGGCGACCATTGCCGCAGCCATCACCCGCGCCGGTCTTGGCGACCATGCCGCGCGGCCGGGAGCTGCGCCTGCCGGGGAAGTGATCCTCCGCAGCGAAAGCGCCGCGCGATTGAAGCCCTTTGATCCTGACGCCGCAGTGTCGCTGTTCACCCTCTCGATCGCCAATGAACATGGCTGTGCATGGCAAGCCGTGCTGGCAATCGCGCAAGAGCGGATGGAGCGCCTTCTGCCGGTGCCGGGCCGCGCGCCGCTGCCGTCCGGCGACCGTCAGCACCGCGCACCCGCCGATCCACTGGCATCGCCTTTCGCCGAGGTTCCGATGCCGCTCCATGTGGTGCTGGCCGAAATCGACCTGTCGCTCGTCCGGCTCCAGAACCTTGCCCCCGGCGACATGCTGCCGCTGGCCATGGGCCGCCAGGTGCCGCTGATGCTGGGCGAAAAACCGGTCGCCCACGGGAGCATCGGCACGCTTGAGGATCGTATGGCGATCCGCCTTGCCCGCTTTCCCGCAGAAGGACTTGCCCGATGAGTAATTTCCAGCCCGCCGCCTTTCATCGTTTCGGCGCGGTCGCCGTGCGCCTCTCGGTCGAACTGGGACGCACCGAAATGCCGCTGCGCGACGTTCTCACGCTGGGTGAAGGCAGCACGGTGACGCTTGATCGGCTGACCGACGAACTGCTCGATGTCACCGCCAACGGGCGCGTGATCGCACGCGGCGAAGTGGTGGCAGAGAAAGGGCGCTTTGCGCTGAGGATCGTCCATCTCGTTGGCGAGGACGGGCAGGATGTGCCGCCCGCCGCGCCCGCGACCGACGCGCCCGCCGATCCTCCGGCCGATGTGGCTGAAGCGCTCTGACCGGGACGGAACAATGCTCGAATATCTCCTGCGCCTTGCGCTGTTGCTGCCGCTGCTGGCGGGACTGATCTGGGGCAGCCTGTGGCTGACCCGCTTCATGCAGTCGCGCCTCGCTGGCCAGCCGGGCGCGCCCGGACGCCACCTGCAACTGGTCGAGACCAGCCTGATAGCGCCGGGCGTCAAGCTCGCCGTGGTGCGCTTTCACGGGCGCGAGATCCTGCTCGGCATGTCGCGCCACGGGATGGTGCGGCTTGGAGAGGCAAGCGCAGCCGAGCCGGAGGGCGAGTGATGCCAATGTCGCCGATCCTGCGTGCTGCTCTGCTGTGCCTTGCCGCATTAACCATGTTCATGGCGTCGCCCGAAGGGGCACACGCCGCGACGCCCGCCGCCACCACTCTTCCCCCCGACCCCGTGGCGGCGGGCGTCGGAACCGCGATCGAGCGGGCGCTGGGAGAGAACGGCGCCGGGGATGACAGCCCGTTGAGCCTCTCGCTCCAGCTGCTGGTGGTGATGGGCCTGCTGACCATCCTACCCGCGCTGGTGCTGATGATGACGAGCTTCCTTCGCATTCTTGTGGTGCTGGCGATCCTGCGTCAGGCGCTCGGCTTGCAGGGATCGCCGCCGGGGCAGGTGCTGGCGGGCCTCGCGCTGTTCCTGTCGCTGTTCGTGATGGGTCCGACGCTTGAAATGGTCAATGCCAATGCGATCGCCCCCTATGCCACCGGAACCATCGGCGCGGATGCCGCGATCGGACAGGCGGGCGAGGCCTTCCATGCCTTCATGTTGCGCCAGACGCGCGAGGCGAACCTGATGATGTTCACCGATATCGCCGGCGGAGGCACCTTCGCCAGCGGCGCCGACGTGCCTTTCTCGATCCTGCTGCCCGCCTTCGTCACATCGGAACTGGAGACCGCGTTCCAGATCGGCTTCATGATCTTCCTGCCGTTCCTCGTCATCGACCTCGTGGTGGCAAGCGTGCTGATGAGCCTGGGCATGATGATGCTGAGCCCCACCATCATCTCGCTTCCCTTCAAGCTGCTGCTGTTCGTGCTGGTCGATGGTTGGGCGCTGCTGATGGGCAGCCTTGCGATGAGCTTTGCATAGTGCAGGAAGACGCCCAACTCCTCGCGCTGGCCGACCAGACGCTGTGGGTCACAGCATTGATCGCGGGGCCGGTGCTTGTCGCGGCGCTGGTCGTTGGCCTGGTGGTCGGGATCGTCCAGGCCGCCACCTCGGTCAATGAACAGACCCTGTCCTTCATCCCCAAGCTCGCCGTCACCGCGCTGGTCTTCGTGGTGCTGGGCGCGGCGATGATGGGCCTGCTGGCGGACTTCACCCGCGAGATCATGGCGCAGGTGGCGGGGCTGGCCGCGTGAACATCCTCGATTTCGGCTTCGGCAGTCTCGAAGCGCAGCTGTGGCAGATCATCTTCCTGTCGATCCGCTGCGGCGCGGCGCTACTGGCGGCGCCGATGGTGGGCGGCATGGCCGTGCCCGCGCCGGTGCGCATCCTGCTCAGCATCGTGTTGGGCTATTTCGTGGCGAGCTGGGTTCCGCTTGCCCCTGCCCCCGCAATGCTAAGCTTCGCCGCCTTGCTGGCGGTGCTGCACGAGGTGCTGGTCGGTACGGCGCTGGGCTTTGTCCTGCAACTCGCTTTCGCCATTCCCCTGATCGCCGCCGAGCAGATTTCGGGCACCATGGGCCTTGCCATCGCCACCTCCATCGACCCCGCCAGCGGTGCGCAATCGGGCGCGCTCGGCACCTTTTTCGGGCTGGTGCTCAGCCTGCTGTTCTACGCCATCGGCGCGCATCTTTTGTGGTTTGAACTGCTGGTGGAAAGCTACCGCCTGCTGCCTGCCGGAGACTTTGCCTTCGGCGCGTGGCGGGCCGAGAGCATCGGGCTGTTCTTCGGATACGGCCTTGCCACGGCGGCAGCGATTGCACTTCCCGTCGTGCTGGTGCTGCTGCTGGTACAGGTGGTGACCGGCCTCGTCGCGCGCTCGGCGCCGTCGCTCAATCTCTTCGCGCTGGGCCTGCCCGCTGGCGTGCTCGCCGGGATCGCCGCGCTGTTCATCGCCGTGCCGGTGATGGTCGAACAGTTCGCGGGCGTGATCGCCGCGGCGCTGGACCAGTCAACCGCGCTCATCGCCGCCGAGCCGCCCCGTGGCTGAGGAGACACGTATTGGCTGAGGAGACACGTATTGGCTGAGGAGACACGTATTGGCTGAGGAGACTCCGGGCGAAAAGACCTTCGCGCCCACGCCAAAGCGCCGCGCCGATGCGGCGAAGAAAGGCGATGTGCTGCGCTCCAGGGAGGTCGCCACGCTGGCCGCGACCGGCACCGGAGCACTGGCGCTGCTGGGCCTCGGCCCATGGCTGAACGAGGCGATGGCCCGTGTCGCGCGCGCGGGTTTCAGCTTCGACCGCCACGCGCTCGATGGCTTTGCCCCCGGTGCGGCTCTCGCCGATGCCGCGGTCGCCATTTTGCCGCCGGTCATGGCGCTGGGGCTGGCGGCGATGCTGGTCACCATCCTGTCGCAACTGCTGCTGGGCGAAGGGCGCTTCGTGCCGGGCAATATCGCCTTCAAGGGATCGCGCATCAATCCGCTCTCGGGGCTCAAGCGCATTCTCGGCTGGCAGGGACTGATCGAGCTGGGCAAGGGGCTGCTCAAGCTGGCGCTGCTGGGCGGGATCGCGTGGTTCTGGGCGGGCGCGAACCTGCCGGGGCTGATGATGCTCGGCCGCAGCCCGCTCCAGAGCCAGCTCGGCCTTGCCACAGCCGCCATTACCAGCCTTGTCGGCGCGCTGCTGGCAGGGCTCGCGGTGATCGCGGCGGTGGATTACCCGCTGCAACGCTTCCAGCGCGACAAGCGGCTCAAGATGAGTCTGCAAGATCTGCGCGAGGAGACCAAGGAATCCGAAGGCTCGCCCGAAATGAAAAGCGCCCGCCGGCAGCGCCAGCGCGATCTGGCGCGCGGAGGCGTGGCCAAGGCGATGAAGGACGCGCAGTTCGTGATCGTCAACCCGCTGCACTTCGCCGTGGCACTGACCTATGATCCGGCGCTCGCACCCGCACCGGTGGTGCTGGCCAAGGGGCGCGGTGACACAGCGCTCGCCATGCGCGAGATCGCGGGCGAACAAGGCCTGCCGCTGCTCGAATATCCGCAGCTTGCCCGCGCGGTCTATTTCACCACGCAGCCGGGCCAGATGGTGCGCGAGGAACTTTACGTCGCCATTGCCGCGCTGGTCGCCTTCGTGATGGCGCTGAAACGCGGCCAGCGTCCGCACCGCCCGGTGGTGGAGGTGCCGCCCGAATTGCGCTTCGACGGCGAAGGAAAGGTGGCCTTGCCCGCTTAAGCTTGCCCGGCGATGCCCGTCCTTGAGAGCATGGAAAACCCCGGCTCCTCGATCATCTCCGCGCTCGGCGCTGGCAGCGGCGTCGACTTCATCCGGCTGGCAGACGATATCTCGACCGCCAGCTTCGCCTTCCAGCGCGAGACGGTGCAGGCGCGCCGCGAAACGCTTGAAGCGCAGATTTCCGCTGCCGGACAGCTACGGGGCGCAATCACCAGCCTTGCCAGCGCGCTGGGCGACCGCATCCGCAACGGGGATCTTGCCCCGCGCGGCGAACTGGGCAATCCGGCCATCGCGCGGGTCAGCGTGCCTGCCGGCCTGTCGCCGCGCGGCACCTTTGCGCTTGAAGTGACGCAGCTGGCGCAGGGGCAGACACTGGTCGGTCGCTCCTATGCCAGCCGCGAGGATCTGGTCGGCGCGGGCACGCTGACCCTGCGCTTCGGCACCGTCGACGGCGCCAGCTTTACCGCCGATGCCGCGCGCGATCCGCTGGAAATCACCGTCAGCGCCGACGATACGCTGGCAAGCCTCGCGGCAAGGATCACCCGCGAGAGCGGCGGTGCCGTCAGCGCCTATGTCGCCACCGGCACGAACGGCGCACAGCTGGTGATGAAGGGCGCCGAAGGGGCTGCGAGCGGCTTTGTGGTCGAGGCCACCGGCGCGGGCGGCGGTGCGGTGCCGGGCGATCTTTCCTATCTCGGCTGGAGCCCCGCCACCGACGCGGGCGAACTGCGCGGCATCGCGCGCGATGCCGCCTTCGCGCTCGACACCGTGGCGATGACCAGCCCGACCAACCGTGTCACCGGCCTTCCGGGCGGATTCACGCTCAACCTCGCCGGAACCAATCAGGGCGCGCCCACCAGTCTGACCTTCGCCAACAACATCGAGGCAATTTCGGGCGTGATGGGCGATTTCGTCGCCGCGCTGAACGACATTGCCGAGCAGAGCTCGGTGCTGGCCTCCCCGCTCGGCGGCACGCTCGGCAATGATCCCGGTGCGCGCGAACTGCGCCGCGATCTCGCCGCACTGGCCGGACAGATCGTCATGCCGGGGGCTGCGGCAGGCGAGCCGCGCACGCTCGCGGACATCGGCCTTGCGCTCAATCGCGACGGCACCTTCCGGCTCGATACGGCGCGGCTGAACCAGGCGCTAGAGAGCAGCCCCGATGCGGTCGCGGCGATGTTCACCACCGGGCCTTCGGGCGTGTTCGCCACCATCGACCGCTTCGCTCGCGAAAACAGCCTTGCCAGCGACCCCGGCTCGATCGGCGGATCGGTACGGCGGTTCGAGGCACAGCTCGAACGCAGCGACGAACGGCTCGAACGCATCGCCGAGCAGCAGGAGGCCCTGCGCGAACGCCTGACCCGCGACCTCGTGGCCGCCGAGCGCCGGGTCGCAGCCTCGCAATCGACGCTGACCTTCATCCAGCAACAGGTCGACATCTGGTCGGCGGACAGGTGAGGAGCACGAAGCGATGCAGATGCTGTCCCGCAACCCCGCCGCCGCCTATCGCCGGGTCGAACTCGACGCCCGGATCGAGGCCTCGGATGCCGCCGACCTCACGCGTATCTGCCTCGAGGAGGCCGTGGCCGCGCTCGGTCAGGCGCTCCTGGCGCTCGAACGCGCGCCCGGCGATGTGCCGCGCGACCAGTTGGTGCGGGCGCAGACCATCACCCTGTGGCTCGCCCGCTCGGTCGCCCCCGGACACCCCCTGCGAGAGAGCCTCGTCACCTTCTACGGCGGGCTGGCAAGCCAGATCGCGGGCAATCTGCTGCGGGCGCGGGCCGAGGAAATCGCGCGGGTGCGCGGCGATCTCAAGGATCTGCTGAGCGCGGCGGGCTAACCGAGAAAGCCGGCGATGGTCCGCGCCGCATCATCCGGGTCCTCAAAGGGGTGGAAGTGGGTACGGTCGGGACGATAGAGATCGGTCCCCTGCGGCAAAACCTGCGCCAGTTCGGGCCAGGTCGGCGAGCTCTTGAAATCCTGCAGGTCGGTCATCTGCGCGCGCACCACCAGCACCGGAATATCGACCTTGCGGGCCGCATCGAGAATCCCCGGATTGCTGCGGCTGGAAGCATAGACGCTGGCCTCGACCTCGGGCGCACAGGCGAGTTCCATGCCCTCGCCGGAAGGCGCGGGGAGGAGGCCGTAGCGGCAGTAATCGGCAAAAACCCGCGCATCGAACAGGCAATAGGGATCGCGCCCGCGGAACCGCTCCATCATCGCTTGCGGCGAAGCAAAGTCGCGCTTGCGACGGATCGTGGGGTGGGGATTGTCGGCGGTGAAAGGCGCCTCGCCCGCGCCGTAGTAATCGGGCGCGAGGATCACCGGATCGAACAGCACAAGACGCGAGAAAATCCCGGCATGGTCGGCCGCCACCTGCAACAATGTATGCGCGCCCATCGAATGGCCGATCCCGACCGCGCCGGTGATGCCTGCCTGTTCGAGAAAGCCCGCCACATCGCTCGCCACCAGCCGCCAGTCGTCGATCGGCCCTCCGCCCGATTGCCCGTGTCCGCGCAAGTCGATGGCATGGGCGGGATGCGCGGGGAACTGTTCGATGATTGCGTCGAATACGCGGCCGTGAAAGCCGGTCGCATGGGCAAGGACCAGCGATGCCGCGACGGGGCTGCCCACCGGCGCCCATTGATGCACTGCAAGGTCGATACCGTTGACGGGAAAGGTGCGGGTTTCGGGAGCCGGGCGTGTCATGCGCGCCTGAGACCGGATCGTTTGCCGCAAGTCAATCACGCGCTTTTGGGAGGGGTCACTCCGCCGGAAGCGCCGCGCTCTCGCCCCGCGTGCGCGCAAATCTCAGCGCCTCGACCAGCCGTTCGGGCGCGATCAGGCGCAGGATGGCGAGGTACAGCCCCACTCCGAACAGCACGGCGATGACCAGCGTCAGCAGCGGCACCATCGCCGGCAGCGCGCGCAGGACCAGCGCAACGCCTGCCGCCATGGCCAGCGCAGCGGCGAGCGGCGGCGCCACGCCGCGCACAAGACCTGCAAGGCGCAGCTCCAGCACCCTCGCGGAAAGCCGCACCGTCGCTACCGTCAGCACCGCCATTCCGCCGACCCAGCCCCAGGCGAACCCGGTAACACCCCACCGCGATCCGATCAGGAACGCGCACGGCATCACCACGCTGCCCAGCATCGTCACCCGTAGCGCGATTCCCGGATGCCCGCGCGCATTTGTCGCAGGGGAGAACAGGATCTGCAGCGTCAGCATGCCCATCGCCCCGGCAAGGATCGGCAGTAGGGGCACGATCTCCATCCACTTGTCGCCCAGCAGCACCGGCACCAGCACCGGCGCGACCACCGCAAGGCCCGCATAGGCAGGCAGCGCCACCAGCATCACCAGCCGGATCGTGGCGAGCAACGGCTCCGGCCCTGCGCCCTGCTGGCGCGAATAGGCGGCATAGGCGACCTCGTTGATCGGCGGCACGAACTTGGCCGCAAGCAACTGGGCCAGGAACAGTCCGGTGGTGTAAACCCCCAGCGTATGCGCCTCGAGCACGCGGCCCGCGATCATCACGTCGGCCTGGCTCTGCACGAACCAGAAGATCTGGGTCGCGGTCATCACCCCGCCGAAGCCGGCAATGTGCCCCGCGCCGGCAAAACGGAAGCTGGGACGGATCGGTGCGCGCGCGGCCCTGGTCATGCCCACGGCCTCGGTCAGCAGCATTGCCATCGGCGCGGCGACCAGGGTCCACACCCCCCAGCCGGACAGCGCGCCGGTGAGCGCGGTTGCCGCCCCCACCAGCGCGGCGGCGAGCCTGACCTGCGCCGGGCGGCGGAAATCCATCCGGCGGCTGAGGATCGCGTGCGGCAAGGCGCAGAACGGCACCGCGAGATAGAGCAGCGACTGCACCCTGAGAAGCTCGGCGACTTGCGGCTGTTCGAACCACATAGCCACAAGCGGCGCGGCGAGGAACTGGACGAGAGCCAGACCGCCGTTGAGCAGGATCAGCATCCCGAGCGTCTGGCGCAAACGTTCCTCGCTGACCTCGCGCTCGCGGATCAGCGCGGATGCCAGCCCCCAGCCGTTCATCGTCGACAGCAGCACCAGCATGACCTGGGCCATCGCGAACAGGCCGTAATCCTCCGGTGCCAGCAGACGGATCACGATCAGCGTCGAACACCACGAGACGATCTGGGTCAGGACCTGGCTCCCCGAACGCCAGATAACCGCCGTGCGCACCTGCGCGGCGAGCGAAGGGGCAGGGGAGGAAAGGGGGTCGGCTTCAGCCATGACTGCCTTCACGCGCGGCATCGGCACGCCTGCACCATACCCGTTCCAGCATGCGCGCGGCGATGCGGCTGCGCACAAACAGCAGGTCGGTCAGGGCATAACCTTCGGCGGCGCCCATCGCGCGCTTGTAGCCGCCGTCGCCCGCGCCCATGTCCATCACCGACTGTCCGTCGGCAATGGCATCCTCGAGCGCCCTGTAATTGACCAGCTTGCCGATGTTGCAATGGGCGAGGTCTTGGACATAGCTGCCGGCGATCCCGTATTGCACCGGCCCTTCGTCAAGGTCGAAGCTGAAGGCGACCGGGCGCTCGTCCAGCATCAGGATCGTGGCGCACAGGCTATCGGCGATGACCGGGTCGGCGAGCGCGACGCGCCACATCTGCCGCTGGGCGGAATGCATGAACTTGGCGCCGCTGCCATCGGTTGTTCGCGCAATCCAGCTCTGCGCCTCGATGCGGCCCATGTCCTCCAGCACGCTATCGTTCCAGTCTTTCCCCCGCACATGACGCCAGCGCGGCGTGCCGAGCGCCTCCAGCTTGCGCCATGCGGCCCGCAGCCGCCGCGCGGTCGAGGATCGCGGCCAGCCCGCGGTCCGCAAGCCGTCCAGATCGATCAGCCAGGCAGCGCCCGCCTCGCGGGACAGCACATGCCAGCCTGCCAGCTGCGCAGCCTCGGCCAGCATCGCGGTGGCCGGATCATCGCTGCGCGCCGGGCCGAGCCGCCACACCGCGCCGAGCCCCCTTGCGCAAGGGTGGTCCAGCGCCTGGGCCAGCTCGTGCACGTCGGCATCCGCGGCCAGCACGATGCTGCGGAACGGCCAGTAGCTGCCCGGCACCTTGCGCGCGCCCAGCAGCGCGGGGCCGAAATTGCAGCTGGGTATCGCCGCGACCAGGGCCCCGTTGTCGCGCTGGACGAGCAAGGTCCGGCCGCGATCCTCGGCCCCCGCGCGAAACCATGCGGCCCGCAGGAAACGGTGTCCGGCCCGCCCGCGCTGTGCCAGAGCATCGATTTCGGGCGGAAAACCCGCACGCATCGCGATCGTGAGCGGGGCAGCTGCGATCCTGGCTTCGAACATCACTCACCTGCTGCGCGCGACGGGAAGACCGCGCCTCGTGCCTGCCCTAGCGCCGCAGCGTAACTACCCGGTTAACCACGCGAGGGTTTTGCATCAGGAAGACCCGCCGCCGGAACCTCGCGCCGCGGCATCGATTGACAAGCCAGTCATCCACGGGGCAACGCAGCCCCGCCTGTTGCGATCTGCCGTTCCACCGCTTGCCGGAGACCCCCTTGTCCGATCACCTCACCCCCGGCCCGGCTGCCTTCCGCCAGCTGATGAGCCAGTTCGCGACCGGGGTGGCGGTGGTCTCGGTGGTGACCGACAGCGGCGAGGTGGCAGCGATGACGATCAATTCGCTGGTCTCGGTCTCGCTTGATCCGATGCTGGTGAGCTGGAGCCTGCAGAACGCCTCGAGCCAGTTTGCCGCCTATGCCGGGGCCGAACGGTTCGCGATCAGCATCCTTGCCGAAGGCCAGCAGGTGCTCGCCCGCCGCTATGCCGCGCGCGGCAGCAGTGCCTTGATAGCGCAGGATTTTGAAACCGGAGATCATGGCCTGCCGGTGATCGCGGGCGCGCTGGGCCAGCTTGCCTGCACCCGCTTTGCCGCTCACCCGGCCGGCGATCACACGCTGATCCTCGGCAAGGTCGAGGCGATGGCGCAAGCCACCGCCGAAAGCCGCCCGCTGGTATTCTTCGGTGGCCGTTTCGGAGCGCTAGAACACCACCACTGACCGGATCGACTTGCCTTCGTGCATCAGGTCGAAGGCGGTGTTGATCTCTTCAAGGCCCATGACGTGGGTGATCATCGGGTCGATTTCGATCTTGCCGGTCATGTACATGTCGACGATCTTGGGCACATCGGTGCGGCCCTTGGCCCCGCCGAACGCCGTCCCGCGCCAGTTGCGACCCGTCACCAGCTGGAACGGGCGGGTGGCGATTTCCTTGCCCGCTTCGGCGACGCCGATGATGACAGAGGTGCCCCAGCCGCGGTGGCAGGCTTCCAATGCGGTGCGCATAACCTCGGTATTGCCGGTCGCATCGAAGGTGTAATCCGCCCCGCCGTCGGTCATCTCGACGATCTTCGCGACGATCTCCTCGCGGCTCATTCCGGAAGAATTGAGGAAGTGGGTCATGCCGAAGCGCCTGCCCCATTCCTCGCGTGCCGGATTGATATCGACGCCGACGATGAGGTTCGCCCCCGCCAGCCGCGCGCCCTGAATGACGTTCAAACCGATCCCGCCGAGGCCGAACACCACCACATTGTCGCCGACCTGGACCTTGGCGGTATTGGTCACCGCGCCAACCCCGGTGGTGACGCCGCAGCCGATGTAGCAGGCACTCTGGAACGGGGCATCCTCGCGGATTTTCGCGACCGCGATTTCGGGCAGGACGGTGAAGTTCGAGAAAGTCGAGCAGCCCATGTAATGGAAGATCGGCTGCCCTTTGTAGCTGAAACGCGTAGTGCCGTCGGGCATCAGGCCTTTGCCCTGCGTGGCGCGGATCGCGGTGCACAGGTTGGTCTTGCCGCTGAGGCACGACTTACACTGGCGGCATTCGGGGGTGTAGAGCGGGATGACATGATCCCCTGGCTTCACCGAGGTGACGCCCGCACCGACTTCGCGCACGATCCCGGCGCCCTCGTGCCCCAGCACACTTGGAAAGATGCCCTCGGAATCGAACCCGTCGAGCGTGTAGGCATCGGTGTGGCAGATGCCGGTCGCCATGATCTCGACCAGCACTTCACCGGGTTTGGGGCCCTCAAGGTCGAGTTCGACGATTTCGAGCGGCTGCTTGGCGGCAAAGGCAACGGCGGCGCGGGTTTTCATGGGCGTGGTCTCCTTGGGAGGCCTGCCTATTCCCGCAGCTTGGCAGCTTTGCAAGTCTCAGCCCCGGTTGGGGACTGCCTCGTGACCGTAAGGGCAATGGCGGCAGGCCGAACCGCAACACTTGCCGCGCTTCAGGTGCGCCAGCCGCGTGAATACCATGTAGCCGGTGTCGGGATCGCGATAGGTGCTCTCCCCGCGCGCACAGGCGGTTTCGTGCAGGGCATGCCAGGCGGGCTCTGTCATGGTCCGCAGATAGGCTGCGGCACGCCACAAGACAATTCGGGCCTTGCCAGCGCGGAACTTTTCGGCTGTGTCTCCCGTTCACCTGCCTGTCACAATGCCGATCCGGAGAGCGCCCTTGCGTTTCGTGCTGTTTGTCGTCGCCCTGTTTCTTGCCGCCCCCGCTGCCGCTCAGGGCATCCAGCAGACCAAGGGCAATTACGAGGACAAGTTCCGCCAGCTCGACGAGGTGCTGCCCACGCCCAACACGTATCGCAATGCCAGCGGCGCGCCGGGGCATGAATACTGGCAGCAAAAGGTCGATTACCGCATCACCGCCGCGCTCGACGAGCCGCGCCGCCGGATCACCGCACGCGCGACGATCCGCTACACCAACAATTCGCCCGATGCCCTGCCGTGGCTGTGGATGCAGCTCGACCAGAACATCTTCCGCACCGATTCGATGGCCGAGCTGACCGACGCTTTCGGCGGCCCCGGACGGCGCGGGCCGAAGGTGAGCCTTGGCAGCGCGAACGAGCCGACCAGGCTCTCGATGGACGAGCTGCGCCGCCAGCAGGCCATGGCGGACAACACCTATGGCTATGATATCAACGCCGTGCGGCTGATGGACGGCGCGGACTTGCCGCACACCATCGTCGGCACGCTGATGCGGATCGATCTGCCTGCGCCGCTGGCCCCGGGCGAGACGACCGAATTCACCATCGACTGGGCGTTCAACATCGTCGAGGAAGACGCTGTCGTCGCGCGTTCGGGCTACGAGCACTTCCCCGATGATCCGAGGAAGGGCGGCAATGACATCTTCCTGCTCGCCCAGTGGTTCCCGCGCATGGTGGTCTATTCGGACTACGAAGGCTGGCACAACAAGGAGTTTCTGGGCCGCGGCGAATTCACGCTCGAATTCGGCGATTACGAGGTCGAAATGACCGTGCCCGACGATCACATCGTCGCTTCCACCGGGGTGCTGCAAAACCCCGATGCCGTGCTGACCGCCACCCAGCGCCAGCGGATCGAGGCGGCAAAGAACGCCGATGCGCCGATGTTCATCGTCACCCCGGCCGAAGCTGCCGCTGCCGAGCGCGGCAATCCGCGCGGGACCAAGACCTGGAAGTTCTCCGCGCAGAACGTGCGCGATTTCGCTTGGGCATCAAGCCGCAAGTTCATGTGGGACGCACAAGGCGTGAAGCAGCCCGGCGCAGAGCACGAAACCGTGCTCGCCATGAGCTTCTGGCCCAAGGAAGGCGGCGAGTTGTGGCGCAAATATTCGACTGCCGCGGTGGTCCACACCCTGAAGGTCTATTCGCGCTTCAGCTTCGACTATCCCTATCCCACCGCGCAATCGGTCAACGGGCCGGTCGGCGGGATGGAATATCCGATGATCACCTTCAACGGCCCGCGCACCACCCTCAACAAGGACGGCACGCGCACCTATTCGCTGGCCGAGAAGATGTTCCTGGTCGGCGTGGTGATCCACGAGATCGGGCACATCTATTTCCCGATGACGGTCAATTCGGACGAGCGCCAGTGGACCTGGATGGACGAAGGGCTCAACTCCTTCCTCGATTCGGTCGCGGGCTACGAATGGGATCCGGACATGCCCTGGACCCGCAGCCTCCCGCGCGACATGGTCAGCTACATGGTCTCGAGCCAGCAGGAGCCGATCATGACCCAGTCGGATTCGGTTACCAATCTGGGCGCCAATGCCTATGGCAAGCCCTCGGCGGCGCTGCACCTGCTGCGCGACACGATCATCGGGCGCGAGCGGTTCGACTTCGCGCTGAAGGAATATGCCCGTCGCTGGAAGTTCAAGCGCCCGACGCCGGCGGACTTCTTCCGCACCATGGAGGAAGCATCCGGCACCGATCTCGACTGGTTCTGGCGCGGCTGGTTCTACACCACCGACCACGTCGATATCAGCCTGGATTCGATCTACCGGCTGCGGATCGACACCAATGATCCCGACATCGACCTGCCGCGCCGCCGCGCGGAGCGTGCCGCCGAACCCGAAGTGGTCGGCATCGGCCTCAATGAACAGCAGCGCCTGCCGATCTGGGTCATGGAAAACCCCGGTGTCACCGACTTCTATGACAAGAACGACGAATTCACCGTCACGCCCAAGGACCGCAAGAGCTACGCCAGCTTCCTCGAAGGGCTCGACCCGTGGGAGCGCAAGGTGTTCGATCGCGCGGTGAAGGAGGACGCGAACTATTACGTCCTCAACTTCTCGAACAAGGGCGGCCTTGTCATGCCGATCATCCTCGGCCTGACCTTCAAGGACGGCAAGACCGAGAAGCTGACGATCCCGGCCGAAATCTGGCGCCGCAACGCCCACGACGTGGCCAAGCTGCTGGTTTTCCCCAAGGGCAAGGAACTGGTGCAGGTGGTGGTCGATCCCGACTGGGAAACCGGCGATGCCGATATCGAGAACAACCACTATCCTCGCCGTATCATCCCGAGCCGGATCGAGGCCTTCAAGTCGGAGCGCAGCAAGTCGCGGGTCAGCCGCGACCTGATGGGCGAGGCTGCCGGGGCGGAGCCTGACGGGCGCAAGTGATGCTGCGCCGCCTCGTCCTGATGCTGGCGCTGGTGCTGGCCCCGCTCGCCGGCGGGGCAGCGCTGGCGCACCAGCAGAAGATTGCGATCAGCACGGTCTCGGTGAATCCGCGCACGGGCATGATCGAGATCGTCCACCAGGTGCCGGTGCATGATGCCGAACACGCGCTGAGGCAGCAGGGTGTGCGCCTGCCGGACATTGTCGGCAGCGCGAAAAGCCGCGAGGATTTCGCCCGCTACGTGACCACCCGCTTCATGCTGGAGGTCAATGGTGTCGCTGTCACTCCCGCCTATGTCGGCAGCGAAATCTCTGGCGGGAGCCTGATGGTCTATCAGGAAGCCCCCGGCCCCGATGGCGAGGCAAGTGTGCGGGTCAATTCGCAAATCCTCACCGATGTCTGGGCAAGGCAGGAAAACCGCGTCAATCTTGGCCGCGGCGCGGATGTGACGACCTTCATCTTCACCGGCGGCGAGCCGCCGCGCGAAGGCGTGCTCACGCGCTGAGACGCAACGGCGCGGCGAAGGGGCCGAGCCGTTCCTGCAATTCCTCCATCAGCGCCGGATGGCCATAGCGATAGCCTTGCACGTGCTGGCAACCGATGCTGCGCAGAAACACCTCCTGCGCCTCGGTCTCGACACCTTCGACCACCACGCGCAAGCCGAGGCTGTGGCCCATCTGCACGATCGCCTGGATGATCAGCCGCGACTGGTGATCCGTGTCGATCGCGGCGATGAAATCGCGGTCGATCTTGACCTTGTGGATGGGGAAGGCGCGCAGGTGGGTAAGCGAGGAAAAGCCGCTGCCGAAATCATCGAGGCAGATGGTGAAGCCGCAATTGTCGAGCATCGCAAGGCTGGCGCGCAGTTGGCCTCCGGCATCCAGCAGCATGGTTTCGGTGACTTCGATCGTGAAGTTCGCGGGCGTCAGCGCGCTGTCGTCGACCACCTCGATCAGGTGGCGCACGAAATCATTCTTGCGCAGGTCGGCTTCTGACAGGTTGAGCCCGATTCGCGTTTCCGGCCCCAGCAGAGCGAGGATCGCCGGGCCGTCTGCCACCACCTGGTCGAGCATCACGCGCGACACCCGCCGCGACATTTCCGGATCGAGCAAGGCGGAAAAGATCTCGCTGGCAGTGATCAGTCCGCCATCCTCGCCCTTCAGCCGCAGCAGCGCCTCGAGCGAGACGATCCGGCCCGTCTCGAGTTCGACGATCGGCTGATAGGCCGCCACCGCGCGCCCGTCGTTGAGCGCGGCGCGCAGCCGGGCGATGGCGCGCTGGCGCTCGCTCTGGCGGGCCTCGATCTGCGCATTCCAGCACACCACGCTGCCACGCCCCTCTTCCTTTCCGCGATAAAGTGCGAGGTCGGCGCGACGCATGATTTCCTCTCCGCTGCCGGACCGGTTCATCCGCGCCACGCCGCAGGTCGCGCCGATGACGAGAGCGGTGCTGCCCATCGCGACAACGTCATCAAGCTCGCCCAGCAGCTGTTCGAGAAAGGCGATCGCCTCGTCATGCGGCATTTCGGGCGGGAACAGCAGAGCGAATTCGTCCCCGCCCCAGCGCGCCAAGAACATTCCGCTGCGAATCCTCTGGTGAAGATGCGCTGCGATCGCGCCCAGCACCCGGTCGCCGACCAGATGGCCCAGCGTGTCGTTGACATCCTTGAACCCGTCGAGATCGAGCAGTGCGACCATCACCGGCTCGCGGTCCGCATTGCGCATGGCCGCGGCAAGCCGGCGGTCGAAGCTGGCGCGGTTGAACAGGCCGGTCAGCCGGTCATGCTCTGCCGCCCGCTTCAGGGCCGCATTGCGCAGATGTTCCTCGGTACAGTCGAGGATGATGCCGGCGACGCTGTCGGGCCGTCCGCCGACGTCGATCCGCTCTCCCTGGACCCGGATGCGGCGGCTCTGGCCGTCGGGGCGGCGGATGCTGGTTGCGAAACTGAAGGGCCTGCCTTCGACAATCGTCGCCTCGAGCGCGGCGGCGACCATCGCCTGGTCCTCGTGCTCGTAGAGAGCGACCGCGTCGGGCACACTGACCGAATGGCCCGGCTTCAGACCGGTGATGGCATAGACCTGGTCCGACCAGAACAGCTGGCGCGAAGCGATGTCGACCCGCCACGAGCCGACATTGGTCGCGCGTTCGGCCTGCCGGAATACCTGCGAGGTCTGCTGCAAGGCGGCATTGGCGCGGCTGAGATCGCGGGTGCGCACATGCAGCGCGATGCTTTGCTCGGCCAGTTCTGCCAGCATCGCGAGGGGCGGGATCTGGTCTTCGCAAAAGGCATCGGGCTCGGGCGAGATGGCGGACAGCGTCCCGAGGATCAGCCCCTCCTCGCCGCGGATCGGCACGCTGATATAGGAACGGACAAATGGCGCGCCGGTGACCAGTGCATTGTCGCAAAAGCGATGGTCCGAACGGGCATCGGGGACCAGCAGCGGCTGCTGCGCGCCGATGCAGGCCGCGCACAGGGAGATATCGCGCAAGGGTTCGGGAAAATCGAACCCGGTGCGGCCGAGGAACCACTGGCGGTCGTCCTCGACGATCGAAAGCAGCGCGACCGGACAGTCCAGCATGGTGCTCGCCAGCAGCGTAAGGCGCGAGAACAGCGCCCGGTCGGCGCTGCTCTCGAGGTCGAGGCTGCGGATTGCATCAAGGCGGGCGGTTTCGTTCACACCCGCCGGCATGGCGCGAGGCCCCTTAAGAAAATGGAGGGCCAATAATAGGTAAGGCTTCTTTGTTCGCCTCTGGCGCTTGCGCTTGGGAGCAATCCGGCCAAACCCGTCCCCCGGACGGGTTTGTGTCACGGATTGCTGGTACGGGTGGCGGGACTCGAACCCGCACGAGCAAAGCTCAGGGGATTTTAAGTCCCCGGCGTCTACCATTCCGCCACACCCGCATCGACGCTCATCGCCCTTGCCACAATTTGCCCCCGCTGCGCCAGAGCTTGCCAGCGGGCGTGTGAGGCCCCATCTCCCCGCAAGCGAAGCAAAAAGGGGCGCGGCATGGCGGGCGAGGCATCTGACGCGCATTCGGTGGTCGCCACGATCCAGCCGGCGATCACGCTGCTGGGTCTCGGCATCGCCGCGGCGCTGGCCAGCCGCGCGCTGCGCCTCAACCCGATGGTGGGCTATATCGGCCTCGGCCTGGGGCTCGCGAGTCTCGGCCTCGCGCAGGATTTCAGCGGACCGCTGGTCGCCGCGATGGCGGAAGCCGGGGTGATGTTTCTGCTGTTCAACCTGGGCCTGCATTTCTCGCTCGGCCGCATCAGGGCCGAGGCGGGTACCATCTTCGGCTTCGGCGCCTTGCAGATGCTGATTGCGGGCGGCGCCTTTGCCGCGCTGCTTGCCGCGCTGGGCCTGCCTGCCGCTTTCGCGATCATCGTCGGCTTCGGCCTCGGCCTGTCTTCGACCGCGGTGGTGATCGGACTGATCCGCGAGCGCGACCAGGAAGATTGTCCGGTCGGCCGCGCGGCGCAGGCGATCCTGATTTTCCAGGACATCGCCGCGATCCTCTTGCTGGTTGCCGCAGGCGCACTCGCCGGAGGCGGCGCGCTGCTGCCCGCGCTGGGGCTGGCCGGAGCCAAGGCGCTCGCTGCCTTCGGTGTGGCGGTGCTGTTCGCGCGGTTCCTGACCGAGCCGCTGTTCCGTCTGGTCGCCCGCGCCGGGACGACCGAAGTCTATACCGCCACCGCGCTGTTCGTTGCGCTGGCAGCGGGCTGGGCGACCGGCATGGCGGGCCTTTCGCTCACGCTGGGCGCCTTTCTCGGCGGCATGGCGGTGGCGGATTCGCGCTACAGGATCCTTGTCCAGACCGAGATCGATGCCTTCCGCGGGCTGTTCCTCAGTTTCTTTTTCATCTCGGTCGGCCTCGGAATCGATCCCGCGGCCTTGGCGCAGGACTGGCTGTGGGTGCTGCTGGCAGCGGCGGGTCTGATCGCGATCAAGTGCGCGCTCAATGTCGCGGCGGCGCTGGTCAACCGCTGGTCGGTGCCGGGCTCGATCCAGCTGGGCTTCCTGCTCGGGCAGGGGAGCGAGTTCACGCTGGTGCTGCTGGCGCTGCCCGCGATCGCCGGGCTGGTCGAGGAACGGCTGGTTTCAACCCTCGTGACCGCAATCGCGATCAGTCTGGCGGTCACGCCGTTCGTCTCGAATATCGGCCGCAAGCTGGCCGGACGCCTGCGCGCCGGGCCGCCGGATGCCAAGCTCGCGGGCGATGAAGCGCCGGTGGTGCTGATCGGTCTAACGCCTGCGGGCCGGGCGGTGGCCGACGCGCTGGAATACAACGGCATCGGCTTCCTTGCGCTCGAGCCGGATAATGAGCGCTTCCAACTGGCGCTGGCCGATGGCTACCGCGTCCTGCATGCCAACCCTGCCGATCCGCGCAGCTGGGACGCGATCGGCATGGGCAAGCGCGAAGTGGTGGTGGTCGCGACCGGTCAGCTTGCCGCCTCGCGCGAACTGACCCCGCTGGTCGAGGAGCGCCTGCCCGATATCGCTCGCATCATCGCACTGGCCGGAAGCGAGGCAGCGCAGGAATTCGACGCACTCGGCATGGTGCCGGTCGACATTTCGGTCGAGGGCGGTCACGAACGGCTGGCGGACGCGGTATTCGCCGCGCTCGATCGCGAACGCCGCCTGCCGACGCCGGGCTGGGCCGAGGAGGAACGCCTCAGCGCCGCAGCCTAGCCTGCCTGCCTGCCCGCGCGCGCGGACTCATGATCTCAGTCGTTCAGGCGCTCGCGGATTTCCTTGCCCGCCTTGAAATAGGGCACGCGCTTGGCCGGCACGTCGACCGTCTCGCCGGTGCGCGGGTTGCGACCGCTGCGAGCCTCGCGCTCGCGGGTCGAGAACGCGCCGAAGCCGCGCAGCTCGACCCGGCCACCTTCGGCCAGCCGCTGGGCGATTTCGTCGAAGAAGATATCCACGACCTGCTCGATTTCCTCGGCACGCAGTTCGGGATTGTCCTTGTGCAGTTCATGCAACAACTCGGATCTGATCATGGCGCTCTCCCGACGTCCATGGACGGATTCCCCGCCATCTGACGCCGCATGCGGGATGACCCCGCGGTTTTCTCGAAACGCCTCCGACCCGAAAGGCGCCCCCCTCTAGTCCCGGTAGCGGGCAGGATGCAATCCCGCACGGCCCCGAGATGAACAGATTGTCAGCATTCGGAAAATTTCGCAATGTGCATAATTGCGAGGGCTGGCAGATTTCAGGTGGATATCGCCATGTCCGCCGGATCGAGGCCGAGCCGCTTCATGCGGTTGCGGATTTCGGGCCACTCGTCGCGCAGGAAGACCTCCCGCTCGCGGGCGCGCAGGCGTTCGGCCGCGCCTTTCACCACATACATGCCCACGCCGCGCTGGACTTCGACCAAGCCATCGTTCTGGAACTGCTGGTAGGCCTTCGCCACGGTCAGCGGATTCGCACCCTGCTCTGCCGCCAGCGCCCGCACCGAAGGCAGCATCGCGCCTTCCGGATAGTCACCGTCAATAATCGCAGCGGCGATCTGGTCGCGCAGCTTGAGATAGACGGGCCTGTTCGAGCTTGGGCGGTTGGGGTTCATGATAGCGGTGTCCCTTGCGAGGTGCATCAGTGCCATAATACAGCCATGCGCGTCAAGTTCGGGAGCCGCCTGCCGGTGGCACCTGCGCCCCGTCAGCGCGATCGCAAACCGGAACGCAACAAAAGCTTCACACGCGCGAATGAAACGCTAGGGTGCGCCGCCATGGGACCGCGCCGGAGAGAGGCGCGCATTAGGGATATCCGATTTCATGGCCACTGCTGAGCTTCCGCACGGGGACAGCGCCGGGACCTTCCTCGGCCACCCCAAGGGTCTGTTCGTCCTGTTCTTCGCCGAAATGTGGGAGCGTTTCTCCTACTACGGCATGCGGGCGCTGCTGATCTTCTACCTCACCAAGCACTGGCTGTTCTCGGACGGCGAGGCAGGGGTGATCTACGGCGCCTATACCGCGCTGGTCTACATCACCCCGGTGCTCGGCGGCTATCTCGCCGACAAGTATCTCGGGCAGCGCAAGGCCGTGACCTACGGCGCGGTGCTGCTGACCTTCGGGCACTTCCTGATGGGTTTCGAGGGCAACGGCGGACAGGACGCAGCGGCGCTCAGCGTCTTCTGGCTGGCGCTGGCCTTCATCATCGTCGGCTCGGGCTTCCTCAAGGCGAACATCTCGGTGATCGTCGGCCAGCTCTACCCGCGCACCGATGTGCGGCGCGACGGGGCCTATACGATCTTCTACATGGGCATCAATCTCGGTGCCTTCCTCGGTTCGCTGCTGTGCGGCTATCTGGGCGAGACCTATGGCTGGGCCTATGGCTTCGGCGCGGCGGGCGTGGGGATGCTGCTGGGCCTGATTGTGTTCGTCGGCTTCAAGCCGCTGCTGCTGGGCCGCGGCGAGCCGCCCAAACCGCTCGACAAGGGCACGGAATGGGGCCTCTACGCGGTCGGCGTGGCGGCGGTGGGCGCGTGCTGGTGGATGGTGCAGAACCAGTCGGTGGTCGGCTATCTGCTGGGCGGGTTCGGCCTGCTGCTGGTGGGCTATGTGCTGTTCACCGCGGTGGTGAAGCTCGAACCGCATGACCGCGACCGCATCTTCGCGGCGATGTTCCTGATCATCGGCTCGATCCTGTTCTGGGCGCTGTTCGAACAGGCCGGGTCGTCGCTCAACCTCTACACCGATCGCCATGTGGACCGCGAAATCTTCGGCTTCGAGGTTCCCGCCTCGGTGTTCCAGTCGGTCAACGCCGCCTATATCGTGCTGCTCGCCCCCGTCTTCGCGGCGGTGTGGACGTGGCTCGGAAAGAAGGGTCTGGAGCCTTCCGCCCCGGCCAAGTTCGGCCTGGCCCTGATACAGCTGGGCGCGGGCTTCCTGGTGCTGGTGGCGGGTGCGGCCAATGGCGTGGCGACCCCGGTGCTGTTCATCTTCCTCATCTACCTGCTCCACACCACCGGCGAGTTGTGCCTGTCGCCCGTCGGCCTTTCAGCCATGAACCGGCTTGCGCCTGCGCACATGGCGAGCCTCATCATGGGCACCTGGTTCTTCGCCTCGGCCACCGGCAACTTCGCTGCCGGGCTGATCGCGGCGGCGACGGGTTCCGAAAAGGCATCAGGCGAGGGCGCCGGGCAGCAGGTGGTGCTCGATGTCTATTCGCAGATCGGCCTGATCGCGGTGGCTGTCGGCGTCGGCGTGCTGGTCATCAGCCCGCTGATCAGGAAGCTGATGCATCTTGATACCCTCAAGGATGACGAGCTGGCCGGCGATGCCGAACTGGGCGAGGCGCAGGCGGCGGGCATCCACCCGGCCACCCGTCCGGCAGAGTAATCCGCGCCTGACGCGATAATCGTCCAGAGGCATGGACAAACCTCGCGTTTTCGGTTCCAACACGGGAATCCGAATAACGCGAGGTTCGAATGTTTGCAGACAAGACGCTCTCCGCCCGTGCGGGCAAGCTGGCCGCACTCGTCAGCGCGCTGGCGCTGGTAGCAGGTGCCACCGCCGCGGACGCGCGCGACAAGGACAAGAAGCGCGACAAGGCAGACGAAACCCCCGTCCTCGCCGCAACACCGCCGGGCGAGGCGGTGTTCGCCTCGACCTACAAGCCCTATCCCGGCGTCGCCACCGCGATCCGCGGCGCGACCGTGTTCGATGGCAAGGGCGGCAGGATCGAGAACGGCGTGGTGTTCATGTCGGGCGGCAAGATCATTGCGGTCGGCGGGCCTGACACCCCGATCCCGGCCGACATCGCGGTGTTCGATGCTCCGGGCAAGTTCGTCACCCCCGGCATCATCGACATCCACTCGCACCTCGGCGACTATGCCTCGCCCGGCGTCGATGCCCATTCGGACGGCAACGAGGCGACCAGCCCGACCACGCCCGATGTCTGGGCCGAAC
The DNA here is from genome assembly GCF_001677335.1 of Erythrobacter dokdonensis DSW-74. Classification (GTDB taxonomy): domain Bacteria; phylum Pseudomonadota; class Alphaproteobacteria; order Sphingomonadales; family Sphingomonadaceae; genus Erythrobacter; species Erythrobacter dokdonensis. The sequence goes on along the minus strand of NZ_LZYB01000004.1, from coordinate 315,727 downwards.
ATTCGGTCTGGCCGCAGGACCCGGGCTTTGCCCGCGCGCTCGCCAATGGCGGGGTGACCAGCCTGCAGATCCTGCCCGGTTCGGCAAACCTGATGGGCGGACGTTCGGTGACGCTCAAGAACGTGCCGGCGCGCACCATGCAGGGCATGAAGTTCCCTGGCGCGCCCTATGGTCTGAAGATGGCCTGCGGGGAGAACCCCAAGCGGGTCTACGGCAGCCGCGGACGCATGCCCTCGACCCGGATGGGCAACCTTGCGGTCAACCGCCAGACCTGGCTCGCCGCGATCGACTATGCCAACAACAAGGAGGCCAAGCGCGATCTGGGCAAGGAAACGCTGGTCGGCGTGCTGAAGGGCGAAATCCTCGTCCACAACCACTGCTACCGCGCCGACGAGATGGCGGTGGTCATGGATATGGCCAAGGAGATGGGCTACAAGGTTTCGACCTTCCATCACGCGGTCGAAAGCTACAAGATTGGCGATCTGCTGCGCGAGAACGACGTGTGCAGCGCGGTGTGGGCCGACTGGTACGGCTTCAAGATGGAAAGCTATGACGGCATCCTCGAAAACGCCGCCTTCCTCCAGCGCGAGGGCGCCTGCGTGGTGATCCATTCGGATGACGCGAACGATATCCAGCGATTGAACCAGGAAGCACGCAAGGCGCAAAAGGCGGGCCTCAGGCTCGGCATCGACATTCCCGACGCCGTGGCGATCCAGTGGATCACCCATAATCCCGCGAAAGCGATGGGCATCGACCACCTCACCGGCAGCCTCGAGGAAGGCAAGATGGCCGATGTGGTGCTGTGGAACGGCGATCCGCTGTCGGTCTATTCGCGGCCCGAGAAGGTCTGGATCGACGGCGCGCTGATGTTCGACGCCAATGATCCCAAACGCCGCCCGGTGAGCGATTTCGAGCTCGGCCAGCCCGGCGAAGGAGATGTGAAATGAAGCGTCTTCTTGCCATGGCTGCCAGCAGCCTCGCCCTCGCCGCAGCCCCCGCGCTGGCGCAGGACGTCACCATCACCAATGCCCGCGTCGTGATCGGCGATGGCGGCGCGCCGATTGACGGCGGCACCGTGGTCGTGCGCGGCGGCACCGTGGTCTATGCCGGTGCGGCCAGCGGCGCCCCGGCCACGGCTGGCGGGTCGACCATCGATGCGGGCGGAGCATGGGTCACGCCCGGCATCTTCGCCACGCTGACCTCGCTCGGCCTTGCGGACGTGTCGGCGGTGGGCGATTCGAACGATATCCGCGCAGGCGGCGCGCCCTTCAGCGCCGCGCTCGACGCCTCGCGCGCGATCAACCCGACGTCGCAGCACATCCTTGTCCACCGCGCCGCAGGGATCACCCGCGCCGCGACGACGACCCAACCCACGGGTTCGATCTTTGCAGGGCAGGGCGCCATCATCGATCTGGATGGCGATGCACAGGCAGTGATGCAGCCGCGCGCCTTCCAGATGGTGGCGCTGGGCGAAGGCGGGGCGCGGCTCGCGGGCGGCAGCCGCACCGCGGCACACACCCTGCTGCGGGCCGCCTTGCGCGAAGCACAGGCGCTGGTCGGCAAGACAGGCACACCGCAGACGACCGAGATTGCCAAGGGCGACGACGTGATGCTCTCGCGCTTCGATGCCGAGGCGCTGGTGCCGGTGGTGACCGGCAAGCAGAAGCTCTACGTCGCGGTCGACCGGGCGGCCGATATCCGCAGCGTGCTGGCGCTCAAACAGGAGTTTCCGGCGCTCGACATGGTGCTGGTCGGCGTGACCGAGGGCTGGCTGGTGGCGAATGACATCGCCGCCGCAGGCGTGCCGGTCATCGCCAACGGGCTCGATGACCTGCCCGAAAGCTTCGAGCAGCTGGGCGCGACCCAGTCCAACGCCGGGCGCCTCGCCCGGGCGGGCGTGAAAGTGGCGATCAACGCCGCCACCATGCAGGACCCGCGCCGCTTGCAGCAGGTGGCGGGCAATCTCGTCGCGCTGACCCGCATCCCCGGGGCTTCGGGCATGGAGTGGGGCCAGGCCTTCGCCGCGATCAGCTCGGTCCCGGCCGAGATCAGCGGCATGGGCGGCAAGGCAGGCGTGCTCAAGCCCGGCGCGCTGGGCGATGTGGTGCTGTGGGACGGCGATCCGCTCGAAGTGGGAAGCGTACCCACGCGGGTCTATATCGGCGGGGTCGAGCAAGACCTCACCAACCACCAGACCCGGCTGCGCGATCGCTACAAGGATCTTGACGAGAGCGATTTGCCAAAGGCCTACGACTGGTAATGCCGCCGATCATCAAGTCCCCCGCCGCCGCGCTGGCCGGTGTGCTGGTGTTCGCCGCGCAACCGGCGCAGGCGCAGGAAAGCGCGGTCGTTCCCGACGCGCAGAACCCCGCCTGGCACGCGCAGCAGCAGCTCTATCTGCTCGGCCTGACGCCCGCCGACGGATGGCATTTCATCCCCGGCGGGGTGCGCTGGCGCTGGGTCAAATACCTGGCGTCAGACCGCAAGCCGACCCTCGCCGATCTGGTCACCGTGCATTACGAAGGGCGCCTGATCGACGGGACGGTGTTTGACAGCTCCTATGCGCGCGGGGCGCCCGCGACCTTCCCGCTGGGGCGGCTGGTCAGGGGCTGGCAGCTGGCCATCCCGCAGATGGGCGTGGGCGAGACGATCGAAATCGCGGTTCCCGCCGACCTTGCCTATGGCCCCGCCGGGCGCGGGCCGATCCCGCCCAATGCGACACTGGTTTTCACAGTGGAACTGATCGCGATCGCGGACTAATCTGCGCCCCTTGCGGGAGGGCTATGCAATGGACGGGTCGATCATCAATCTCATCGCGGCGAATGTCGCTTTTGTCGGCACGCATTTCGCCATGTCGCACCCGTTGCGCGCACCCATGGTCGGGATGCTGGGGGAAAAGGGCTTCAGCCTCGCCTATACCGCCGTCAGCTTCGCCACGCTGGGCTGGGTCTATTTCGCCTTCATCGCTGCTCCGGGCGCCGATCTCGGCGGCTCGGGAGAGATCGGCTGGATCATCGCCACAGTGCTGACCTGGCCCGCGATGGTGTTGCTGGCAGGCTCCTTCATCGGCAACCCTGCGCTGCCCACCCCGATGGCCGAGGCCCAGACCCGTGCCGAACCCAAGGGTGCGCTGCGGGTCACCCGCCACCCGATGATGTGGGGCATCGGGCTGTGGGCGATATCGCACATGGCACTGTTCTGGAGCACGCGGACGATGGTCACCGCGCTTGCCATGGGCATCCTCGCGCTGGTCGGGGCGAAGTTTCAGGACGCCAAGAAGGAAGTGCTGATGGGCGAGGCCTGGGCCGAATGGGAGCGCAAGACCTCCTACTGGCCGCGCTGGGGGCGGTTGTTCAGCGTCGGACCGGTGCCGTTGATCGCGGGCACGGCGCTGTGGCTGGCGGGAAGCTGGATGCACCTGTGGCGCGCGGATATTCCGGCGGGCGTGTTCCGCTGGATCGGGTAGCTACTCGCCCCTGAAATCGGGCACCCGCTTTGCGATCAGCGCGGCGACCCCCTCCGCATGGTCGGCGGTGGTGTGCATCATCGCCTGGGTGTTCGCCGCCATTTCCAGCGCGGTGTCATAGCTGACCTGTTGGCCTTGCCGCAGCAGCATCTTCGACTGGCGCAGCGCATGGGGCGGCATGGCGGCGATCCTGCCCGCCAGCGCGCGGGCTTCGTCCATCAGCGCATCCGGCGCGACCACCCGGCTGACGAGGCCCCATTCCTTCGCCGTGGCCGCGTCGATCACATCGCCGGTGTAGAACAGTTCGGCCGCGCGGCTCATCCCGATCACGCGGGGGAGAATCCAGGTGCCGCCATCTCCCGGGATGATGCCGAGCTTGAGGAAGGTGACGCCGAACTTCGCATTCTCGGAAGCGATGCGGATATCGGCGAGGCATGCGACATCGCAGCCCAGACCGATCGCGGGGCCGTTGACCGCCGCAATCACCGGCACGCGCAGGCCATGCAGGGCGCGCAGCATCCGGTGGATATTGTCGCGATAACCGTCCGAAATCGCGGGCGCGGTGCCACCGAAGGTGCCGGTCTTGTCCCGCATCGCCTTGATATCGCCGCCCGCGCTGAAGGCCCGCCCCGCGCCGGTCAGGATCACCACCCGGCATTCCATGTCGCGGTTGATCGCATCGGCAATGCTGGCGAACGCATCGCCATCGCCGGGAGCGCCAAGCGGGTTCATGGTCTCGGCGCGGTCAAGCGTGAGAATCGTGACGGGGCCTTCGCGGGCGATCCGGATAAAGGACATGGGGCCTTGCACTTTCGCTTCGGTCAATTCAGCCTGCGTATAGGGACGGGGCGGCAACGAGGGAACAAAGGAATGCCATGCCCGGTCTTGCACTCGTCACTGTTTCCCCGCCGCTGCTGAGCGCCGCGCTCGCGGTGGCCGATGTGCCGCCCGCGCCGGTGCCGCTGGTGCCTGTCAGCGCGATGGCGTGGTCGCTTCAGGATGCCCCGGACACGCCGCCCCCTCCCCAAGGCGAACCGGCGCCTGAGGAGGAGGTGGGCGAGATCTTGGTCGAGGGCGACTACGGCCCGCCCGAAGGCGACCCGGTCGAAAAGTTCAACGCCGAAAGCTATCGTATCACACAGGCTGTCGATCAGGCGGTGATCGAGCCGGTCGCCTATGCCTATCGCGATGGCCTGCCCGAACCGATCCGCGATGGTCTGGGCAATGTCGTGCGCAATCTGGGCGAGCCGAGCAATGCATTGAATTTCCTGTTGCAGGGCAAGGTCGGCAAGGCGTTCGAGACACTGGGGCGACTGGCGATCAATTCGACGCTGGGGGTCGGGGGGCTGATCGATGTTGCCGCCAAGCCGGGCATCGGCCTGCCCTATCGCCGCAACGGGTTCGCCAATACGATGGGCTATTACGGCGTGGGGCCGGGCGCCTATCTCTATCTGCCGGTCACCGGCGCAACCACGGTGCGCGACCTCGCCGGAAGCACGCTCGACCAGCTGCTGCTGCCGATTGCGGTGGGCAAGCCGTTCAACCGGCCCGCCTATGCGGCGACCTATTTCGTGGTGAACGGATTGGACCAGCGGCTGGAGTTCGACGAGGAGCTCAAGGATATCGCCGCCGCGGACGATCCCTATGCCATGCGGCGCGACACCTACCTCGCCAAGCGCGAACGCGAGATCGCCGCGCTCAAGGGCGAGGTCGTGGAACAAGCGCCGGTGGAGCCGCAGGCCGAACCGCAGGCGGTGGCACCCGACAGCCCGCCGCTGTCGCTGGTGGAGCAAGTGCAGCTGACCGCGCGGAGTATCCCGGCAACCCGCTAGGGTTACGCCCGCACTTCCTCGATCTCCACGCTCGCGCTGTTGTGCTTCAGCGCCTTGAGCACGGTTTCGACGATATGCGGCGCGTTGAGGCGGGCCTCGTCGTACTGCTTCTTGGGATCGTCGTGATCGATGAAGGTATCGGGCAGGCGCATGGTGCGCACCTTCAGCCCGGCATCAGTCAGCCCTTCGTCGGTGGCATAGGTCAGCACGTGTGCGCCCAGTCCGCCGATTGCGCCTTCCTCGATGGTGACGACAACCTCGTGGGTGCGCATCAGCTTCGCGATGAGTTCCTCGTCCAGTGGCTTGGCAAAGCGCATGTCGGCGACCGAGGTCGACAGCCCCTTGGCCTCGAGCTGGTCGGCAGCCTTCAGCGCCTCGGCCAGCCGCGCGCCCAGCGAGAGGATCGCGACCTTGGTGCCTTCGCGCACCATCCGCCCCTTGCCGATTTCGAGCTTTTCCGGAACCTCGGGCAGGGGAACGCCCGTGCCGCTGCCGCGCGGGTAGCGGAAGGCGATCGGGCCTTCGTCATATTCGGCCGCGGTATAGGTCATGTGGACCAGCTCGGCCTCGTCCGAAGCCGCCATCACCACCATGTTGGGCAGGGTCGCGAGATAGGTGATGTCGAAAGACCCTGCGTGGGTCGCCCCGTCCGCCCCGACCAGCCCGGCGCGGTCGATGGCGAAGCGCACGGGCAGGTTCTGGATGCACACGTCGTGCACCACCTGGTCATAGGCGCGCTGGAGGAAGGTGGAGTAAATCGCCGCAAAGGGCCGCATCCCTTCCGCCGCGAGGCCCGCGGCAAACGTCACCGCGTGCTGTTCTGCAATCCCGACATCGAAGCTGCGGGTCGGGTGCGCCTTGGCGAACTTGTCGACCCCGGTGCCGGACGGCATGGCGGCGGTGATGGCGCAGATGCGTTCGTCCGTCTCGGCAAGCTTCGCCAGGGTCAGGCCGAACACGTCCTGATAGGCGGGCGCGCTCGGCGCGCTCTTGGCCTTCTCGCCGGTGACGACGTTGAACTTCGGCACCCCGTGATACTTGTCGGCGCTGTTTTCCGCCGGGGCATAGCCCTTGCCCTTCTCGGTCACGACATGGATCAGCACCGGGCCTTCGGACGTGTCGCGCACATTCTCGAGCACGGGGAGCAGGTGGTCGAGATTGTGCCCGTCGATCGGGCCGACATAGTAGAAGCCCAGTTCTTCAAACAGGGTTCCGCCGGTCACCATGCCGCGGGTGAATTCCTCGGCCTTGCCGATGGTGTCGTGCAGGCGGCGGCTCATCTTCTTGACCGCGCGGCTGGCGAGGCTGCGGATGCCGAGATATTCGGACGAGGACACCATGCGCGCCAGATAGGCCGAAAGCCCGCCCACCGGCGGCGCGATCGACATGTCGTTGTCGTTGAGGATCACGATCAGCCGGTTGCCCGCCTGCGCGGCGTTGTTCATCGCCTCGTAGGCCATCCCGGCGCTCATCGAACCATCGCCGATCACCGCGATGCCGCGACCGGGGCGGTTCTGCAGCTTGTTGGCGATGGCAAAGCCGAGCGCCGCCGAGATCGAGGTCGAGGAATGCGCGGCGCCGAAGGGGTCGTATTCGCTCTCCGAACGCTTGGTGAAGCCGCTGAGGCCTCCGCCTTGGCGCAGGGTGCGGATGCGGTCACGCCGGCCGGTGATGATCTTGTGCGGATAGCACTGGTGGCCCACGTCCCACACCAGCTTGTCCTCGGGCGTATTGAAGACATAGTGGATCGCGACGGTCAGTTCGACCACACCCAGCCCCGATCCCAGATGCCCGCCGCTCACGCTGACCGCGTCGATCATCTCGGCGCGGAGTTCGTCGGCAAGCTGGCGAAGCTGTTCGGGCTTCAGGCGGCGCAGATCGTCGGGCGTATCAACCTGATCGAGCAGGGGAGTGTGAGGTGGTTGAGTCATAAGTTCCGGCTTTACACACTGGAAACCAGCCTGTCGATTCAGGCTTGATGGCGATCAATGACAGGTGATTGTCAGGTGCAGGCCTTGCACAATCCGCGGATCTCCAGCACCGGGCGCTCCGCCTTGAACTGGCGGTCTGCGGCAATGGCGCGCACCGCGCGGCTGACATCCTCGTCATCGACATGGGCCGCCTCGCCGCATTCGTCGCAGACCAGGAAAATGCAGTCATGCGCGCAGCCCGGGTGGGTGTTGGCGAGATAGGCATTGGCGCTTTCCACCCGCATCGCGAGGTTGTTCGCCACGAACACGTCGAGAATGCGGTAGACCGAATTGGGCGCGACCCGCTTGCCGCGCGCGGCCGAAAGATTGTCGGCAATGTCATAGGCCGACACGGGCCGGTCATGCCGGGCAAGCTCGGCAAACACCGCCTCGCGCATGCTGGTCCATTGTTCGCCCGCCGAGGCGAGGGCGCGACCGGCGGCCTCGACCAGCGTATTGCCGTGAAGTTCCTGGTGCGCGTGGCTGTGTGCGTCCTTACCCATGCACGCAAATATAGGCTCAACCCCGCCGCAGCGCCAGCGGCAAGCAAGCCTATCCCGCGTCGCGCAGGAAAGCGGCCCGGTAATGGGTCGGAAACATCGTCTTCAGCGCCTCGACCTTGGGCTTGTCCCAGCGCAGGATGTAGCCGTGGCGGGGATTTTTCGCCATGAAGTCCTGATGATAGCCTTCTGCCGGGTAGAAGGCCTTGTAAGGCTCGATAGCGGTGACGATCGGCTTGGCCCACAGTCCCGACTTGCCGAGCTGGGCAATATAGGCGCGCGCCACCGCGGCCTGTTCCTTGTTCATCGGCACGATCGCGCTGCGGTAATGCGCGCCGACATCCGGCCCCTGACGGTTCTTGAGCGTCGGGTCGGCGACCACGGAAAAGAAGATGCGCAGCAATTCGTCATAACGCACCACGGCGGGGTCATAGGTGATCCGCACCGCCTCGGCATGATCGGTGACGCCGGTCACGACGATATCGTACTTGGCGCTGGCCGCATTGCCGCCGTGAAAGCCGGAGACCGCGGATTTGACGCCCTTCACATGGCTGAACACGCCTTCCACGCCCCAGAAGCACCCGCCCGCGAAGACCGCGGTCTTGAGGCCTTTCGGTTCCTTGGCAATGCGGGTCGCGGCAGGCGCGTCGACCGGTTCCTCAGCGGCGATGGCCGGACCGGCGCAAGCCGACAGGGCCAGCGATCCGGCAAGCAGGAGTGCGGCAAACTGCCTCATTGCGGCACCTTGTCGGGGGCGATCAGGAACTCCGCCGAGGGTTCCACGCGCTCCGGCATGGGCGCTGCACGCGCGGTGAACTCGCGGTCCCAGCCTTGCGCATTGACGCCCGCGACCAGCAGCGCGCCAAGCACGAAGCCGATCGAGAAGTTGCGGAACAGGTCGGAGGAAAAGAGGCGCATCGGGCTTGCTCGTGATTCGCTGTGTGTCGTGTCGGGCCGTCCATGGCCGGGAATGAATTGCGACCCGATGAACGCGGGCGTCAGGTTGTGTTTCGGTTGGTGTCTGCGGGAAGTTACGCACCGCACCGCAAATGGTTGCAAGCCATGCGGCGCGGGGATCTTTCCTACAAACGGGCGCCGGGAATAGAGTGCAAGGCGCAGGCAAGGGGGCTGAGGCGGTTTGATATGGCGTGAAACATCGGGAAATCGGAAAAAGCCTCTGTTTTCTATAGCAAAAGACCGAAAAGCCCGACGATGCCAGCCCGATCCAGGCCCACCTTTGCCCTCCGTTAGAGCCCTTTAGACCCCCCCTGACCCTGTCTTGATCCGGTGTTTCACGCGCTTGCCGCAGCTTCGCCTTGCGTCCACCCTGTAGGATGGCACCAAACGGCCCGCAGGGCCGCGAGCGGCAGGTGCTCCGAAGCGAATCGGTAGGAAAAGGATTAATGCCGGAAGTGGCGCATCCCGGTGAAGACCATCGCAAGGCCCGCCTCGTCGGCGGCGGCGATCACCTCGTCGTCGCGGATCGAGCCGCCCGGCTGGATCACCGCCGTCGCGCCGGCCTCGGCCGCGGCCAGCAAGCCATCCGCGAAGGGGAAGAAGGCATCCGAGGCAACCGCGCTGCCCCGGGTGCGCGGCGCGGGCCAGCCATAAGTCTCGGCAGCCTCCGCCGCCTTGATCGCGGCAATGCGCGCTGAATCCCGGCGGTTCATCTGGCCAGCCCCGATCCCCGCGGTCGCGCCGTCCCTGGCATAGACGATGGCGTTGGATTTCACATGGCGCGCCACGGTCCAGGCGAACAGGCAGTCCTTCAGCTCCTGCTCGGTCGGCGCACGCTTGGTGACGACCTTGAGGTCATCAGCGGAAATCGCGCCATTGTCGCGCGACTGGATCAGTACGCCCCCGGCGATGGTCTTGAGCGCAAGGCCGCCCCGGCGCGGATCGGGCAAAGCCCCGCATTCGAGCAGGCGCAGGTTCTTCTTCTTCGCGAAGATCTCGCGCGCCTCGGCGCTGACCGAAGGGGCGATCACGACTTCGGTGAAGATCGCCGAGATGGCTTCGGCAGTCGCGGCGTCGAGCTCGGTGTTGACCGCGACGATCCCGCCGAAGGCCGACACGCTATCGCAGGCCAGCGCCGCCTCCCACGCCGAGAGCAGCGAGGCCCCCTGCGCCACGCCGCAAGGGTTGGCGTGCTTGACGATCACCACCGCCGGCTCTTGGCCCGCAAACTCCGCCGCCAGTTCCAGCGCGGCGTCGGCATCGTTGAGATTGTTGTAGCTCAGTTCCTTGCCCTGAAGCTGCTTGGCTTGCGGAACGCCCGCCGCCCCCACTACCTGCGGGACATAGATCGCGGCCGCCTGATGCGGGTTCTCGCCATAGCGCAGCGTGTCTGCGCGCTTGAGAGCGATGGGCAGCGTGTCGGGGAAAGGCGTAGTCTCGCCTGCGGGATCGGCAAAAGCGAACCAGCTGGCAATGGCGCTGTCATAGGCCGCGGTGCGGGCATAGGCCTTGCCCGCCATGCGGGTGCGGAAGGCCTGCGTCGTGGCGCCGCCATTGGCGTCCATTTCCGCGACCAGCGTGGCATAGTCCGCCGGATCGGTGAGGATGGTGACAAAGCCGTGGTTCTTCGCCGCCGAACGCACCATCGACGGCCCGCCGATATCGATGTTCTCGATGATCTCCGCGCGGCTCGCGCCCTTGGCCACGGTCGCCTCGAAGGGGTAGAGGTTGACCACCACCAGATCGATCGCGCCGATCCCGTGGGCCTGCATCGCGGCGACGTGTTCGGGATTGTCGCGCAGGGCGAGCAGGCCGCCATGCACGGTCGGGTGCAAGGTCTTGACCCGCCCGTCCATCATCTCGGGAAAGCCGGTAAGGTCGGCAACATCCTTCACCGCAAGGCCCGCATCGCGCAAGGCCTTCGCCGTTCCGCCGGTGCTGACCAGTTCGACGCCCCTTGCCGCGAGCGCCGCGCCGAGTTCGGCCAAACCGCTCTTGTCGGACACTGACAGCAGTGCCCGCCTGATCGCCGTCTCACTCATGATGAAATGCCTATCCTGTCTTCTTCAGCAGCCAGGAGAAGTGGCCCCCGCTGCGCAATGCCAGTCCCTCGATCACCAGCTGCTCGGTGGCGTGGGGACGACCGTCTCCGTCGACCCACAGGCTATCCTCGGCAGAAAGGGTGATCTCGCCGGCGCCCGCCCTATCCCCGCCGAGCCGGAATTGCCAGAGCCGACCATCGGGCAAAAGCAGGCTTGCCCCGCGCCTGTCGCCCGAAAGCTGCACCTCCACCCCGCGCCCCAGATGGAAGCGGATGGCGAAGGCGATCTTGCCGCGCTTGCCCTTCTTCGCGGTGGGCACGAGAATGTCCTCGCCCGCAAGCTCGGTGCCGTCCCCCGACAAGGTGAGGATCCGCTGGTGCGTGAGGCCGAAGCGCGCGGCATAACCATCATGTGCAGCCTCGATCCGCGTCGCCTCGCGCCCGCGGCCGGCGATCATCCGGCGTTCGAGCTCCACCGTCTCGACGCCCTTGCCGAGCTGGCCGTGGAGCAGGATCGCGGTCGAATTGGCATTGTCGAGCGTCAGGGTCGAAAAGGCCGCGGTCGCGCGCAGGCCCTGCCCGATGCGCGCCGGCACCTGCCCGCCTGCCAGCGCCGCACCGCCGCAATTGACGATCACCCGCGCCGGGCCGTCCGACAATTCAAAGGCGAGGGTAGAGGCACAGCCGGTGCGGACATGGCGCGCCCGCGGCGGCGGGGCGGTGTCGAACTGCACAAGCGTGTCGCCCGCCTTGATGCGCTGGTAGCCCCAGCCCTGCACCACGCCCAGCGGACGGGTCCGCACGCCCGATGCCTCGACCACGGCATTGACGCGGTCAGCAGGAATCGCCGCCTGCCCCTGCCAGTTGCCAAGTGCGCCGTCGCCGTGCCGCAATGCCAGCAACGGCGGAACCAGCAATTCGCGCATCACTTCGAGCGCAGGCGCGGGTGCGATCTCCATCGCCTCGTAGCAGGCAATCAGATCGGTCAGCAGCCGGATCGCGTCGAGCTGGGCGGCAGGACAGCGTGACAGCACGCCGCCATCCTCGCCCACCATGTCGCCCAGCGCCTTGACGAGGCCTGCCTCGCCATAAAGCCGGCGGGGCTTGCCGTGGGGGAGCAGCAGACCGGCGGCGACCACACCCGCCCACCCCGCGACCTGCCCGAAGCCCGCCCCTTCGCGGGGTGCGCGCTTGTCGAGCCAGTTGGCCGTCTCGGCGATGGCAGCAAGCATCTTCGACTTCAGGCTCTTGTCATTGCCCGCGAGAACCAACGGGGCATGAACCAGCCACGCGACCAGCCTGAGGCCGGCATGCTCGACATCCCACGCCGGACCCTTGCCCGGTTCGCGGTGGGCATGGAGCCACAGGGCCGTGATGCGCTCGGCCACGGGGATGCAATCGGCGCGCGGCGCGGCGGCGGCGAGATCGGCGAGCCACGAGAAGGAGTGCAGCACCCGCTCCACGGCGGGCGCAGGACGTGCCGAGCCGGCGAAATCGAAGCCGGAAATCGGCAGGCGCACCCCGTGAACCAGAAAATGTCCGGCCCTCAGCGCCGTGCCGGCCGCACGGTCGCCGCGATTGGGACTTTCGACCGTCGCCAGCACCCGCAGCGCCTGCGGGCGGCGGAACGGGGCGGCAAGCGCATGGCCGGGTACGCCGAGGCGATAGGCCAGCCGTATCAGCGCCTCGCCAGTGCCCGACGGGGCGGCGATGACATCGCTCAGGGCAAGCGCGCGGCCCGTCTCTTCAGGCGGGGGCGGGGCCGGTTCGGCCGGAGCCTCGCTCTGGCGCGTTTCGGCCAGGGGCAGCACCGGGGCATCCGCCACCCGCTCCACCAGCGCATCGGCTCTCCGGCCCGCAGGTGTGCGCAGCAGCGTTGCCATCAGCCCTGCCCCTTCAATGCGGCGATATTGGCGGCGTAGTGATCCGGCCCGCCCTTGAAGGTGGCTGAGCCCGCCACCAGGACGTCGGCCCCGGCCGCAACGCACAGCTTCGCGGTTTCGGCATTGACCCCGCCATCGACCTCGAGCCGGATGTCGCGCCCGGCGGCGTCGATCATCGACCGGATGCGGGAGATCTTGGCAAGCTGCGAGGCAATGAAGCTCTGCCCGCCGAAACCGGGATTGACGCTCATCACGAGGATGAGGTCGACCATGTCCATCAGGTTGTCGAGCACCTCGACCGGCGTGCCGGGATTGATCACCGCGCCCGCTTTCTTGCCCAGCCCGCGGATCGCCTGCAGCGTGCGGTGGATATGCGGTCCGGCCTCGGGATGAACGGTAATGATGTCCGCGCCCGCCTCGGCGAAGGCCTGCAGGTAGGGATCGACCGGGGAAATCATGAGGTGAACGTCGAACGGCTTGGCACTGTGCGGACGCAGCGCCTTCACGACGTCGGGACCGATGGTGATGTTCGGGACGAAATGCCCGTCCATCACGTCGATATGGATCCAGTCGGCGCCCGCTGCGTCGATGGCGCGCACTTCGTCCCCCAGCCGGGCGAAATCGGCGGAGAGGATGGATGGCGAAATCAGCGGCGTGGGCATGATGCGGCGCTAGGCCCTTTTGCGAAGGTGCGTTAACCGCAATACGGGAGCCGCGAATCGGGCGACAAGCGCGCTGGTGCCGTTTTCCACCGTGACGGTACGATTAAGCCGCAATTCAGGCCGGGGCTGGCATTGCGCAGGTGCAATCACAGGACGATAAGCGGCACCGACGGGAAAAGAGGCCGCGTCCTTACCCTCCCACTTCGCACGGAACCACGCCGATGACTGCCCTAGTCCCTGCCCGCCCTGCACTGCGTCCGGCGCTTGATGCTGCCGCGCTGGGCCTGCTCGGCCTCGCCGCAGCCGCCACGCCGCTCGCCGCGCAGACACTGGGCGCGAAGATCGACAACGACATGAGCCTGTGCGCGCCCGGACAGGGTCCGGCGGTGCGCCTTGAGATCAACGGGCTGAAGTCCGCAAGCGGCAACCTGTTCGTGCGCACCTATCGCGCGCGGGAAAGCGACTGGCTCAAAAGCCGCCGCTACATCCATCGCATCGACACCGTCCCGCGCAAGGGATCGACGACGGTCTGCGTCCCCCTGCCGGCGGCCGGCGACTATGCGATCGTTGTCCAGCATGACGTCAACGGGAACCGCGAGAAGGACTTCTCGACCGATGGCGCGGGAATGTCGAACAATCCGGAGATCAGGACCTTCCTCGGCATCCCGCGCCCGCCCGGGCTCGAAAAGACCCGCTTTCGGGCAGGCGAGGGCGTGTCGCGGATCGCGATCCAGGTGAAATACCAGAACTAGGGGTCACGGCTTGCGGCGGTGGCGCCAGAGGTTCCAGAGGACCTGCGGCGCGGCCAGCAGCGGAAAGCGCTCGCGGAAGGGCGTAACCTCGACCGGCATCCCGGAGTGCCGCTCGATCTTCCAGGCGGCGTAGCGCGCCGCACCCTCGAAAGTGGTGCTGGCCTTGACGAGGCGCAGCAGATTGAGCGGTTTACCCATCCGGCGGCGGCGCGCCCACCATTTGAGAATGACGCTGCGCTGCCAGTGCGGCAGATCCGGGGTCAGCCGCTCGCCCTCGGCGCTGACCGGGATTCCGCCCGCTTCCCAGGCCAAGGGCAGCAGCCCGGCGAAATGGGCAGCGTTGACGGCGAGGATATCATTCTCGCGCCCGCTTTTCTCGACCCGGAACTCAGCCTCGTAGGTGGCGCGGAACAGCGTGCGCCAGTAGTCCTGAGCGGCGCCGCTTTCGGGCCCCAGCGCCGCTGCCAGCCGGGCAGCAGTCATGCAGGCTGCCGCGATCGCCTCGGTCACATCCGCGCGGGCCTCCGCATCATCGGCCCAAACCAGCGCGCTGGGCTGGACAAACCGCGCCCAGATAGTGGTGTCGGTGAGATCGCCTGCGGCCGCGCGGGCGAAGGTCGCAAGGCGCATGGTGGCGACCTTTGCGCGCAGGGTTTCTTGGCCCTGTCCAGTGGCGTGCTCGCGCTCGTGATAGCTGACCGTCGGCCAGATTGTGGCCTCGCCCTCCGCGTCGCCGGGCAGCAGGATGTAGAAATCGAGCACGCCTTCAAGCGAACCTGTCCGCAGGTTCGAACCGTAGAACAGCACGGCCCGCGCACCCGAAGCAGCAGCGAGAGCGGCGGCGAATTCCGTGACGGCAGGATCGACCGGCGCCGCGAGCGCGGCGGCAATGCGCTGTTCAAGCGGCGCGGGATCGCCGCTCATGGTCTGACGAAGGCGAGCTCCGGCCCCTGTTCGACCCGGTAATCCCCCGCCGGGAAAGCTTCCCCGTCCAGAATGAACTGGTCGTCGATCGACAGGGTGAACTGGCTCGCGGCGAGCTGGTGGATGCCGCGCTCGCGCAAGCCGCTACGCAGCTTGCCAAGCAACACCAGCGGCACCAGCGCGACGGTGCGCCGCGAAATCTGGTCAACCGCCACCAGCTTCAGGCCGTTCTTCAGGAAGCCGAAGGGCCGGATGCCGGCAGGCAGGCGTTCAAGGGTAGAGGCGAACAGCACCTGCCGCATCTCGGGATCGCCGCGTCCGCTATGCGCCATCGGCACTTCGCCCGCACCAAGCCCGATCCGCATCCTGGCGCCGCGCCGCCACGCATTGGCGCGGGTCGCGAACAGCGATTGCATCAGCGCCCACAGGGCAGTGACCCCGACCGCGAGGCTGTTGAACGCGCCCAGCTTGTGCGCGCTTTGCCCTGCGCGGGTGGCGGTGGTGAAAGCCCCTGCACCGAGAATGAAGCCCGATACCCGCAACAGGCCGGCGTCGGCGCCGCCGGCATGGAACGGCGTCACCTCGATCGGTCGCCGGAACACCCGCCCGCCATGATCAAGCGCATGGATCGCATCCTGCAGCGTCCAGTCGTCGGGAATGCCGAGATCGACGGTCAGGGCGTTGGTCTTGCCCTTGGGCAGGACGGCAATCGCGGGCCATTCATCACCGAAGATCGGCCGGCCACAAGTCAGCACGTCGCGCACCGTGCCATCGCCGCCATTGATGACCAGCAGATCGATCCCGCGGCGGGCAAAATCTTCCAGTGCCGCAGGCAGCTGCGAACGGTCGCCGGGGCGCGCGATATGGACATGCGGCGAAAGCCCGCAGTCGAAATCGGCGCCAAGATTGCGATGGCTGCGCGGATTGTAGATCACGCCGACCACAGGCGCCTGATCGCTCGCGCGCGGGCGGCCGGCGCGCTCGCGCGCACGGCCGGGAGCATCGACCCGCGGGATCTGGGCAAATTCGTAGATCGGCGTCGCCATGACGATGCTATAGGTCCGCAGACATGAAGTTTCCACTGTCATGTTTCTCGCCATTGTAACATTTCGGCCACGAGGATGGCTGCTTTGCAACAGCGCACAAGACGGGTGCGGGAATCACTCGTTGCGCGGGATTGGCGGCTTACAAAGTGCTTGCGTGATCGCTCACATTGCCATCAATTGTTCATCCGGCGCGCGCAAGGCGTTGTCCGGGTTGCAGAACGGGACAAGAGGTCCACGCCCTTGGGAAAAGGCATCACCATCGAGGATGTGGCCAGCGCCGCCGGCGTCTCGCGGCAGACCGTCTCGCGGGTGATGAATCAGAGCCCGCGGGTCAGCCCCGAGGCACGGACGCGGGTCGAACAGGCGATCGCCGCGCTCGGCTATGTACCCAGTCTTGCCGCACGCAGCATGGCCGGAGGGCGCAGCCGCCTGTTGCTGGCAGTGTTCGAGAGTCCCTCCCCCGAAACGCAGGCGACGCTCGGGCTCGACCGGCTGCTGCCGGCCGGCACGCTTGCGTGCAGCCCGCATGGTTATCGTCTGCTGCTGGAGCCGATAGCGCCGGAGAGCGCGCCTGCGGCGAGCGATGCGCAACTGGCAGCCACAATCGGCGCGGTGCAGCCTGACGGCGCGATATTGCTACCGCCGCTCGATAGCCGCGCCGACCTGCGCGCCGCGCTGGAAAGCCGCAAGGTGCCGGTACAGACCCTGCATGGCACGGGCGCGCCGGTCGAAAATCCGGGCGAGGCGGCAGCCCAGCACCTGCTTGACCGCGGCCACCGGCAGATCGGGTTCATCACCGGGCCGAGCGACCCGGGTCATGCGGAATATTGTCTGGCCGGATATCGCAGCGCGCTCGCTCGCAAGGGAAGCCGCGCCCACCGCCATTTCGTCGCCGAGGACCGGCCCGATCTTGGCGACGTGCTCGATCTGGCGCGGGCATGGCTGGTGCCGACCATTCGTCCGACCGCGATCATCACCATGCGTTCCGAAGCGGCGCTGGCGGTATTGCATGTGGCGCAAGCGCTCAAGCTGGCAGTGCCGCGCGATCTGTCGCTGATTGCGCTGGAGGATGATCCGGCCCTCGCCCGATCGCACCCTCCGGTCGCGGCGCTGCACGACCCCGCGCCCGACCGCTTTGCCGCAGCCTGCACGCGGATGATCACGGCACTGGAAAACAGGGACGCGCCCCGCAGCGATCCTCCCGTTTCGGCCATCACCCTGACCGAGCGCGCCAGCCTTGCCCGCGCACCGCGTGCGATCTGAAACCGCGCGTCGCGGCTAGTCGAACCGCAACCCGATACGCCACAACCGGCCGGGCAGAGGCAGACCGGCCTGCGGGAAGATCTGCGCATCGGTGAGATTGTCGACCGCCATGGTCAGGAACAACCGGTTCTCCCCCAACCGCGCCACCGGCACCGCAGCGCGCAGGGCCACTTCCGCCGCTGCGGGCAATGCCACCAGCAAGCCATCGGCATCGACATCGACCGCACCGCCTACCGCCCGCACCTCGGCACGCAGATCGAACCGGCCGGGGAGATTCCAGTCAAGCGCGGCCAGCGCCTCGTAGGACGGGCGCTGCGGCAGGCGCCGGAACGGCGCACTGCCCCTGTCGGCCCGGGCCCGCAGGGCGGTGGCGGAGAGTTCGAACCGGACCCGTTCGCCAAGATCATGCGACAGCAGCGCGTCGATGCCGTAGCTGGTAGCACCGCCCGGCAGGTTGAAACGCTGGCGGCGTCCGTCCGCGAGCACCCGCTGCGCCAGGGTATCTTGGGAACGGATCACGAAGGGATTGACCATCACCGTTGTCCCGGGGCGCTGCCAACGCCACTCGGCGTCGGCGAACCATGCCGCTTCGGGGCCAAGATCGGGGTTGAGAGCAAACCGCCCCAGCGCGACACCGAAAAGTTCGCGCGCAGTGGGAAAGCGGGTGCGCCGCCCGCCGCTGAGCGTCAGCGCCATGCCTTCCCCCAGATCGATTCCCAACCCCGCCGAGGCCGCACCTGCCGCGAATGCGGATTGCGGCGGCTTGTCTCCGGTGAGCGGTGTCTCCGCCCGGTCCCAGGCACCGCCCAGCGTCAGCTTCACGCCGGGCGCGAGGACTGCGTCCGCTTCCAGGCCGAGGCTGAGAAGGTTCTGACGAAACCGCAACCGCGCGCCCGCAGGTCCGGAGGGGAAAGCGGTATCGACCTGGGCATGGGTGCTCGATTGTGCCGAAGCCGCCCAGCGCAGGGTCAGCGGACCGGCGGGATGGGTCAGGGTGACGCGCCCGCCGATGGTGTCGTCCTCGTCCTGCTGCCGCGCTTCGAGATCGGCGTAACCGATGCTGGCATACTGGCCGATCCGCTGCCCGAACCACTGCCGCCAGCCGGTGACCTTCAGCGTGGCGCCCGCGTCCAGCGCGAGCGCGGCGTTCACCGTCGCCTGGGTCAATGCGATGTCGGGATAGCGCCAGTAACGCGGCCCTGCCTCGGGCGGGCGGTCGCCTTCGGGAGCGATGCCGCGCCGGGCCTCGAGATGCAGCAGCGAGGCGCGAAAGGCGAGGTTGCCGGCCTCGCCGCCAAGCGCTGCGAACAGGCTGCCTGCGTCCAGATCGGTATTGGTGCGGCGATTGCCCCGCGGCTGGCCGAAGGGAAGCGGGCCTGCCAGCGGCTCGGCGTCACGGGTGATGCCTCCGGCGGCGAGGATCGTGTCTACCCCGCCCAGCCGCTCGGCCAGCACCAGCGAGGCGCTGCCTGACCCAAGGCTTCCGGCTTCGACATGGGCAAAGTTGCCCTGACCGTATTGGCGGGTGGAGAAATCGACCACTCCTGCAACCGCATTGGCGCCATATTCGATCGGGGCAGCGCCCTTGACGACCCTCACCCCGCCCAGGAGGCCCGCCGGCAGCAGGCCCAGATCGACCCGTCCATCCCACGGCACGGCCAGCGGCGCACCATCGAGAAAGACCTGCGTCTGGCGTTCGTCCGCCCCGCGGATCCGGGCGATCGTCTCGCCACGCGAATTGGTGCGCACCGTCACCCCGGCGACCCCGCGCAGCACGTCGGCGGCGCTGCGCGGCTGGCGATCGATCAGCAGGCTGGGCGGCACCGTCACCTGCGGTGGCAGCGCGCGGCTCTCCCCTGCCGGAGCCGTGACGATGATCGCAGGCCATTCCGGTTCATCCGGTTCCCCGGCGAGCACCGGGGCGGCCAGCAGGACAAGCCCGCCAGCCGCCAGCCTTCCGGGCAATCTCACTCCGCTGCCGGGAGCGCCCCGCCCGGAACCCACGGTCCGCCCGCAGCGACAAGCTCGGCCTCGAAGGCCGGGATGGTCGCATCCACCAGCGCCGCCAGCCGATCACGCACGGCGGCGAAATCGGCGCGCGCATAGCCCAGCTGCTCGCGGTGTGTCTGGGTCGGCCCGTAGGTGGAGGCACCAAGCCCGCTCATGACCACGCCGAGCCGGCTGCGCACGGTCGGCTGGGTGCGCTCGAAGATCGCGTTGCGCGCCGGGTTGCCGTTGAGCAGTTCGTCGAGCGCGAAGACCTCGCCCCGGATCGACGCCAGCCGGTTGTCGAGCGCCGCCGGATCGCCGCCCGGAGTGCGCGTCACCGCGATGGCAAGCAGATCGACCTTGCGGCGCGCCTCGCCCAGCGTGGCGGCGAGCGCGGTTACCGACCGGTCGAATTCGGCGATCTCCGCCCAGAACTGGTGCGCGTCGGGCTGCTGCGGCAGCGCGCCATTGCGCAGCGGTTCGACCGTGAAGGGCTGCGGCCCGACCAGCTGCACCGTCTCTCCGCGCACCCGCTTCGACAGCTCGACCGTATACTGGCCCGGCGCCACGAGGAATCCGGTCGGCTCCTCGCCACCGCCCCGCACCGGGCGCGCGACGCCGGTATCGGGATAGCGCAGGTCCCAGTTGACGCGGTGGAAGCCCTTCTTCGCCGGACCCTTCAGCCGCCGCACGACATTGCCCGCCGCATCGCGCACGGTCAGCCAGATCGCCGGTTCGCTCTCCTGCAATTCGGCGGTAATCGTCTCGAATGGCGGGAAGGGAGTGTTGGCCCCGGTCTTCGTCGCCTCGCGCTCGCGCTTCTCGCGCATCGCCTTCAGGGAGGGGATATCCTCGGCGAGGTAATAGGTGAAGTTCGCACCGAAAGGCGGATTGGGCGCGCGGTAATAGCCGTGACCCTGTGAGCCGCCGGCGCTGAAGCCCAACGGGTGCTGTTCGATATACCACCACGCCTTGCGGCCGGGGAACAGCAGCGCCTCCTGCCTGAGGCTCGCCTCGTTCAGCGAGCGCAGCGGCGAGATATCATCGACGATGAAGAAGCCGCGCCCGAAGCTCGCTGCCACCAGATCATCCTCGCGCCGCTGGATGGTGAGATCGCGGAACGAGATGGTCGGCGCCTTGCCGGTCAGCTCGACCCACTTCGCCCCGCCATCGAGCGTGAAGAACAGCCCGAATTCGGTCGCGGTGAACAGCAGGTTGGGGTTCTTGTGATCCTGCACGATGCGCCACACGAGATGGCGATCGGGGATGTTGCCCTTGATGCTGGTCCAGGTCCGACCGCGATTGGTGCTCTTGTAGAGGAACGGCCGGTAATCGCCGTATTTGTGGTTATCGAGCGCGACATAGACCGTGTTCGGATCGAACAGGTCGGCGCGGATATCATTGACGAAGGCGCGCGAGGGAACGCCGGGGAGCGATGACACCTCGATCCGCCGCCAGTTGGCCCCGCCATCCTCGGTCACCTGGATCAGCCCGTCATCGGTGCCGACATAGAGCAGGTTTGCATCCTTGGGCGATTCCGCGATCGAGGTGATCGTGTTGTATTGCGACATCGCGTAGATATCCCAGCCGGCATCCCAGCCCCACTGGCGGCCCTGCACGGGCAGTTGCAGGCGGTTTTCGTTGCGGGTGAGGTCGGGCGAGATCGCGCGCCATGTGTCGCCGCGATCTTCCGAGCGCCACAGCCGCTGCGAGGCGTGGTAGATGCGGGTCGGCTGGTGCTGGCTGACGAAGATCGGCGCGTCCCAGTTGAAGCGCGCAATGTCGTCACCCGGCGCGGGCTGCGGCTGGATATGCACCACCTCGCCGGTGATCCGGTCGATCCGCGCAAGGTTCCCCTGCTGCCACGAGGCATACATGATGTCGGGATTGCCCGGCTCGGTCGCGGACTGGTGGCCGTCGGCAAACAGGGTGATGAACCAGTCGTCGTTGCGGATGCCATGGCGGTTGTCGGTGCGCGAGGGGCCGCCTTGCGAATTGTTGTCCTGCGTGCCGCCGTAGACATAGTAGAACGGCTCGGCATCATCGACCGCGACCTTGTAGAACTGGGTCACCGGCAGATTGTCGATGAAGCGCCACGTTTTCGTGTGATCGTAGCTTTCGTAAAGCCCGCCGTCCGATCCGAACAGGATGTAATCCGGATCATCGGGTCGGAAGGCCACGGCATGGTCATCGCCATGCTTCAGGTCATTGTTGAGATCGCTCCAGGTGCGCCCGCCGTCGTTGGAAATCTGCGAGGTGTTCGACATCATGTAGATGCGGTCGAAGTGGTGCGGGCTGGCGATCAGCTCCTGATAGTAATGCGGGCCGGTGCCGCCCCCGACCGCGTCGGACATCTTCTCCCAGCTCGCCCCGCGATTGGCCGAGCGCCACACGCCGCCCGCGCGCCGGTCAAGCTCGATCGCGGCATAGAGCACGTCGGGCTGCATCGGCGAGATGGTCAGCCCGATCTTGCCCATATTGCCCTTGGGCAGGCCGGTCTTGAGCTCGGTCCAGGTCTTGCCGCCATCCTCGGACTTCCACAGCCCGCTTTCCGGCCCGCCGCCCACATAGGCCGCAACGGTGCGCTGGTGCTGCCACATGGCGGCATAGAGCCGGTCGGGATTGCGCGGATCTATGACCAGATCGGTCGCGCCGGTCCACGGCCCTGCCTTGAGCACGTTTTCCCACGTCTTTCCGCCATCGGTGGTCATGAACACACCGCGCTCCCCGCCCGAAGACCACAGCGGGCCTTCGGCGGCGACCCAGACGGTGTCGGGATCCTCGGGGTGGACGATGATGCGGGCGATGTGTTCGGACTTGCCGAGGCCCATATTGGCCCAGGTCTTGCCGCCATCGGCGGACTTGTAGATCCCGTCGCCAAAGCCGAAATGCCGCCCGCCGCCGTTCTCGCCGGTGCCGATCCAGACGCGATTGGGATCGGATGGGTCGAGCCCGATCGAACCGATCGAATAGGCGCCCTGCCCGTCGAACAACGAGGTCCAGGTGGTGCCGGCATTCTCGGTCTTCCAGACACCGCCGGAACCCACCGCGACATACCAGGTGGCAGGTTGATCCTGCACGATGGCGATGTCGGCAATGCGCCCGCTCATCAGGGCGGGGCCGATATTGCGCAGCTCGAACGCGGCGAAGGTGCCGCTGGACAGTGCGGGCTGGTTACCCTCGTCCTCGCCCGATGTCGCACGGTCATCCTTCTGCGCGACCGCGCCCGACGCCAGACCAAGCGCCGCACCCAGCGCCAGAAGATTTCTCGCAAAGCCCATTCCAGCCCCCTGTCTGCAAGCCATTCTCCCCACTACACTAGCGCGAGACCGGAAACACAAGACCAGGATATGTCGCCGGTCGATGCCGGTTGGCACTTGGTCGTGCGGCAGCGCGTGTCGGCGAATGCCCGCAGCAGCAAGCCGAAAGCGACAAGGGCATGATTTAAAAAATGAAAGTTCGACTTCCATGCCTGGGCTAAGGCCCTGCTAAAAGGCTCCGCCGCTTGATCCGGTCCGATCCCTGCGCCATCAGCAGCGCAACAGGAGAGAAACTGATGCGCCGACCGATCCGCCTTGCCACCGCCATGGGGCTTGTCCTTGCCTGTGCAGCGCCGCTTGCGGCCGAAGACGACGGCTACCGCACCCCGCCCGCGGCAGTGGCCGACATCGTCACCCGCGCGCCCAGCCCGAGCGTGTCGGTCTCGCCCGACGGCACACAGCTCTTGCTGATCGAACGCGAAGCGCTGCCGCCGGTGGCAGACCTTGCCAAACCGATGCAGAAGCTGGCCGGCCTGCGGCTCGATGCGGCAACCAACGACCGCCACGGTCCGCGCGCGCTGGTGGGCCTTTCGCTGCAGGATATCGCCAGCGGCACGGTCCGTCCGGTTGCTCTGCCGGCCGACGCCGATCTTGCACACCTCGCCTGGTCCCCGGACGGCGCGAGGGTCGCCTTTACCAATACCCGCAGCGACGGCGTGGAGCTCCACGTGCTCGACACCGCTACGGGCGCGGCCCGCAGGATCATGGCCGGCGGCGTCAACCCGATCTTCCAGTCGCCGCGCTGGATGCCCGACGGTTCGCTGCTGGTGCTGGCGGTTCCGAAAGACCGGGGGGCGATGCCGGTTCGCTCGCTCACGCCGACAGGCCCGGCGATCCAGGTGGCAGCCGGCGGACAGGAAGCACAGACCCGCACCTATCAGGACCTGCTCCAGAACCCGCATGACGAGGCGATGTTCGCATGGCTGACCACCTCGCAGCCGATGGTGGTCGCGGCAGACGGGCGCAGAGCGAAAGCAGTCGGCGAACCGCGCATCTATACCTCGGTCATGCCCTCGCCCGACGGCAAGTACCTGCTGATGGAATGGATCGAGCAGCCGTTTTCCTATCAGGTCCCGTGGTCGCGCTTCCCGCGGGTGAGCGCAGTGTTCACGCCCGAAGGCAAGCTGGTGCAGGAAATCATCCGCCAGCCGCTCGCCGATGCCCTGCCGGTGCAGGGGGTGGTGACCGGCCCTCGCAACCTGCAGTGGCACCCGACCGAAGACGCGCTGCTGCTGTGGGTCGAGGCGCAGGACGGCGGCGACCCGCGCGTCAAAAGCGACAATCGCGACAACCTGATGGCCCTGGCCGCCCCATTTGCAGGCGCGGCACGGGTTCTGGCGCGGATGGAAGACCGGGCTGCGGGCATGATCGGGATCGAGGGGACGGATGATATCATCGCCGCCGATTACGACCGCGACACGCGCGAGGTACGCCAGACGCTGATCGACGTGACCGGCGGCGGCGCGGGGCGCCAGCTCTCCATCCGGAACGTGCAGGATGCCTATGGCGATCCGGGCAGCCCGCTTACCACCACCACGCCGCAAGGCTTCGAGGTCGCGCGCGAGGTCGACGGCAAGCTGCTGCTTTCGGGCCTCGGCGCGACGCCGGAGGGCTATCGCCCGTTCCTGCGCCGCTTCGATCTCGCCACGCTCGAGACCGAAGAGCTGTGGCGCAATGCGGGCGAGTCCATGGAGCGGGTGATCGACGTGCTGGCCGAGGACGGCAGCTCCTTCATCACCTACTACGAAAGCCCGACCAACCCGGGCAATGTCCGCCTGCAAAGTGGCGGCACCGCCCGCTTCCTGACCGATTTCCCCGATCCGCACCCCGAACTGACCGGGATCAAGCGCGAGCTCGTCACCTACAAGCGGGCCGACGGGGTCGACCTGACCGCGACGCTCTACCTGCCGCCGAGCTACAAGGACGGTGACAAGCTGCCGGTGGTGGTGTGGGCCTATCCGCTCGAATACAACGATGCGGCGACGGCCGGGCAGAACCGGGATTCGCCATGGCGCTTCACGCGGGTCGGGGGCTATTCGCACCTGTTCTTCCTGATGCAGGGCTATGCCGTGCTCGACCGGGCGGCGATGCCGGTGGTCGGCCCCGATCCCGAAACCGTCAACGACAGCTTTATCGAACAGATCGTCGCCAGCGCCCAGGCAGCAGTCGATTTCACCGTCGCGCGCGGGTTCGGCGACGGCGTGCGGGTGGGCGTGGGCGGCCACAGCTATGGTGCCTTCATGACCGCGCACCTGCTGGCACAGAGCGACATCTTCCGTGCCGGCATTGCCCGTTCGGGAGCCTATAACCGCACGCTCACGCCCTTCGGATTCCAGGCCGAGCGGCGGGTGTTCTGGGAGACGCCCGAGACCTATTACCGCCTCAGCCCGTTCATGGCAGCCGACAAGATCAACGAGCCGATCCTGTTCACCCATGGCGCCAACGACAGCAATTCGGGCACCTTCCCCGAACAGTCGGAACGCATGTTCTCCGCGGTCAAGGGCAATGGCGGGACGGCGCGGCTGGTCATGCTCCCGCACGAGGATCACGGTTACCGCGGTCGCGAATCCGTGCTGCACACGCTGCACGAGATGTTTGCGTGGTTCGATACCCACGTGAAAAACGCGAGCCCGCCGCAAGCATCGCCACCTGCGGCCCAGTGATGCGAGTGAAAAGCTGGCGCACCCGACAGGATTCGAACCTGTGACCTCTGCCTTCGGAGGGCAGCGCTCTATCCAGCTGAGCTACGGGTGCATGATGCCGCGAGCGCGATATCATCGCTTGCGGCGCGGCGCTTAGCAAGAGCGCCGGCGCGGCGCCACACAATTTGTCGGGTCAGGCCGCACTGGCAGGGAGCGGAGGTTTAACCAATCGGCAAGGAGCCGTCCGTAGCCTCGCAGGCATGGCCAGCCTTCCGCCCCAACCGATTCTCCCACGTGCCGAAGCCGAGCCGGCAGATGCGCCCGCGCTATCGGTGCTGGTCGGTCAGTGGGATGCGCTGCATGGGCAGGTGGCCCGGCTTGGCGCGATGGCACGGATCGCGCCCGAGACTGATCCGCCTGCATTCGGCACTCTCGTGGAGATCGCGCATCCCTGGCAAAGGTCGCTAGCCGCCCAGGGCCTGGACGATATTGCCGCGATGCTTGCCTCGGGCCTTGTCGCCCTCGCCACGCTGACGGCGCGGGGACAGGATACCAGCGCACCCGCGCTGGCACTCTGGCGCGAGTTCCATGCTGCCCGCGCAAGCATACTTGCCGCGCTTGAGGTGCCCGCACAGGCCTGATCGGGCGCACCATGGAAGTGCGCTTGACTGTGTTCGCATTCTGTTCCAGCTTGAGGCAATGCCGGAGACTGGTTCTTCCGCGCGCGATTCGTCGTTCGCCGCGCTTCCCCTTGACGCAACCGCTGCTGCGGGCGTGGCGCGCGGCATTTCGCGGCTGTTCGCCCGCAACGATATCTGGTGCCTGCCCGAGGTCCCGATCCGCAATGGCCGCCGCGCCGATCTGATGGGGATCGATGCCCGTGGTCGGGTCGTGATCGTCGAGATCAAGGTCGCGCGCGGCGATCTGCTGGGCGATGCCAAGTGGCAGGACTATCTCGATTTCTGTGACCGGTTCTACTGGGGCGTGCCTGCCGCGCTCGACCGTGCGCCGCTCGACACCGCCGCCTTCAGGCCCGAGACCTGCGGGGTGATCGTGGCAGACGGTTATGATGCGGAAATCCTGCGCCCGGCCGCACTTGAGCCGCTGGCGGCGGCGCGACGCAAGGTCGAAGTGGAGCGGCTGGCGCGGATCGCGATGCGGCGGCACACCGCGCTGCGCGATCCGCTGTGCAACGCACTCGATTCGTTGTCCTGAAGGCCTTCATCGATTGAGGCTGTCGCCCGGTCGCGATTTGCGCCATATCTCCCGGCAATGCTTCCGTCCGACCTGCCCGTTCCGCTCGCGCTGCTGATCGTCAGCCTGGCCGTCACTCTCATCGTCGCAATGCGCTATTTCGCCGCCAGCGGACTGTTCGCACTCGCCACGGCACGAATGCGTCCCGGCCTCTACGCCGGGCGAGGGGAGCAGATTGCACGCGAGATCCGCTGGTCGCTGCTATCGGCCGGCATCTATGGCGCTCCAGCAGGGATTGTCCTGTGGGGCTGGCGGCATCATGGCTGGACGCAGATCAGCACCGATATCGCCGCCTTGCCGTGGTGGTATCATCCGCTGTCCTTGCTGATCTATCTGTTCGTGCAGGACACCTGTTTTTACTGGAGCCATCGCTGGATGCACCAGCCGAAGTGGTTCCGGCTTGCCCACGCTGTCCACCATGCAAGCCGTCCGCCGACGGCATGGACGGCGATGAGCTTTCATCCGATCGAGGCGCTCACCGGAGCGGTGGTTGTCCCGGTGCTGGTGTTCTTCGTGCCGATCAACATCGCCGTGCTCGGCCTCGTTCTGACCATAGCCACGGTGATGGGGGTGACCAATCACATGGGCTGGGAGGTTTTCCCGCGCTGGCTTGTTCATTCGCGGTTGGGGGCCTGGCTGATAACCGCCAGCCATCACGAACGTCACCACGAGGAATACAAATGCAATTACGGGCTCTATTTCCGCTTCTGGGACAAGCTGTGCG
Organism: Erythrobacter dokdonensis DSW-74; assembly: GCF_001677335.1. Lineage (GTDB taxonomy): Bacteria > Pseudomonadota > Alphaproteobacteria > Sphingomonadales > Sphingomonadaceae > Erythrobacter > Erythrobacter dokdonensis. Next base: position 288,502 of record NZ_LZYB01000004.1, on the reverse strand, counting down.
GCACGGACAAGGGGCTGTCGCGGCGGATCGTCGCCGAAGCGGGACACGCGCCCGAAGCAGCGCTTTCATGAAAGGGGCCGGCCTCGCCCTGGCAAGCGCTTCCGCGATGCTCGCCGCCACCCCTGCGCTGGCAGGCGAGGTGGTCATCACTGTCACGGACCTGCGTTCGACCAAGGGCGTCGTGCGGGCCTGCATGACCACGCGCGAGGACATTTTTCCCAAATGCATCAAGGACCCCGGCTCGCACCGCACCACGGTGCCCGCCGGCGAGAACGTCGTGATCCGCTTTGCAGGAGTGAAACCTGGCGACTATGCGATCGCGTTGCTGCATGACGAGAATGACAACGGCAAGGCGGACCGGGCGCTGGGCATGATGCCCAAGGAAGGCTACGGATTTTCGCGCGACGCACCGGTCAAGATGGCCCCGCCCAAGTTCCGCGATGCGGTCTTTTCCCAGGGCGAAGGCACAAGTCGCCTGACGATCAGGATGCGCTATTTCCTGTAACCCCCGGGAACCGGATTCTCGGCTTCGACATCCCCGCCCGACTTAACGTGATGTTTACCACAAGCGGCCAGAACGGCCTCTGGTAATTGTTCACTAAGGGGCGAGAATAGCCATGGACACTCTGCGCGGCCCATTCGATTCCGGCGAGCACGTCGATCCGGCGGGGCTGGCTGCGGATCGCGGCTGGGATACAACCGACGAGGAAGGCCCCGAGACAGCGACGCCGCGCGAAATGCCCCCCGAAGCGATCGGCCAGGACGAACGCCGGATGCAGGTGCGCGCCTATAATCATTGGGCAAGCCTGCTGGGCGAACGGATGTTCCCTGCCATCGACGATCTCGATCCGGCGAACCTGCCCGACTTCGGCCCCTATAGCGTGCTGCTCGATTTTACGTCCGGCATCGAAAACCCGGCGGTGCAGTTCCTGGGCGAAAAGCTGGCGCACGAATGTGGCGGCATCGGCCGGATCACTCACCTTTCCGATGTGCCGCCGCGCTCATTGCTGAGCCGCATCACTGACCACTACATGCAAATCCTCGCCAATCAGGCGCCGATCGGCTTCGAGGCCGAATTCGTCAACCAGCGCGGCATCGAAATCCTTTACCGCGGCATCTTGCTGCCCTTTTCGAGCAACGATGAAACGATTGATTTCATCTATGGCGTGATCAACTGGAAGGAAATGGCCGACCAGCTGACCGCCGACGAGCTCCTGCTCGAAATCGATCAGGCGCTCGAACTGGGCGCTGACCTGGAACTGGCCGAAGAGCCGCGCCGCCGCGCGGCCGACCCTGTCACCGACTGGGCGGATTCGCCCGCCCATGAAGACGACGAAGAATTTGTCGCGGCAGATGACGCATCCCCCGATACATTGGGTGAAGGCGCGAAAACGGGCAATGAAATCTCCCTGCCAGACTTCGCCCACTATCAACTCGACGATGACGAGGAGTATGACGAGGACGAAGGCGAGGAGGAAAGTGCAGGCTACAGCTTCGCCTCGCTGGCCGATTACATCGAGGCCCCGGCCAAGAAAGCCATTGATCCGGCCGTTCTGCCCTACGATCCCGATGTGGATTTCGCTTTCACCGACGATTTCGCGCCTGTCGGCGGGACGCCGGCCTTTACGGCTGTCGAAGTCCCGGAAAATGCCGACCTGCATGATTGGCTCGCTGCGGCTCGCCAACTCGCACATGCTGCCGACGCGACCGAGGACCGCAGCCGCAGCGCGCTCTACGAAGCCGTCAGCCGCGCCTATGACTTCTCGCTGGCTGCGCAGTCCGCACCGGAAGACTATGCCGAGCTGATCGCCGAAAGCGGTCTGACCATGCAGGAACGCGCGCCGATGACCCCCGTGGTCAAGCTTGTGTTCGGGCATGATTACGACAAGACCCGCCTCACCGAATACGCCGCGGTGCTGACCCACGCGCACCGGCTCGGGCTCGAACGCGGCAGCCTGTCGCACTTCCTTTCCGAAGCCGAAGGCGGCCTCAAGGGCGTGGTCAAGGCCGAACGCCGCCTGCGCCGCGAGGAGCAGGGCAAGGCGATCGAAGAAGAAAAAGGCGTGCGCGCGGCGCTGGCGAAGAAGCTGCGCGCGCTCGAGGCCCTGTCCCTCGAGGCGCTGGCCGGGGAAGGGCCGGAATTCGCGCTGGTCATGGTGCGCCGCGACGCAGACGGCAATCTCGCCGTGCTGGGCGAACTGCCAGAAGATGTGTCGCAGCTCGAACGCGCCGCGAGGAAGCTGATCGGGTAGCTGCAGGCTTCCCTTCAGTTTGAGTTCAGGCGGAAACACGGTAGGGTGCGCCAGATGCGTGCCCCCCGCTCTCTTTTCGCCAAGGCTCTGGCGCTGGCTGCCTGTGCGGCGCTCGTCGCCCAGCCGGTTGTCGCGCAATCGATCCTGCGCGATGCCGAGACCGAGGAACTGCTCAATGACATGACCGCCCCGCTGGTCGAGGCGAGCGAGCTGGAGCCCGGCAATGTCGAGCTGGTGCTGATCAACGACGGCTCGATCAATGCCTTCGTCGCCGGGGGTCAGGCGATTTATGTGCACGCCGGCCTGATCAATGCCGCAGAAACCGCCAACGAGGTGCAGGGCGTGCTCGCGCATGAGCTGGGCCACATCACCGCAGGCCACGTGGTCCGTTTCAACGAGCGCACCAAGGCGGCCAATGGAATCAGTATCCTCTCGCTCCTCATCGGCGTGGGCGCGGCACTGGCCGGGGCAGGCGATGCGGCAATCGGCGCGATCATGGCGGGCCAGCAGGCGGCGCTTGGCAGCTTCCTTGCGTTCAACCGCGACCAGGAAGCCTCGACCGACCTAGCCGGTGCGCGCTACCTTTCCGGCGCCGGGATTTCCGGGCGCGGGATGCTCAAGTTCTTCGAACGGCTGCGCAATTATGAAATCCGGCGCGGCTACAGCCAGTCGGACGATGCCGCCTACATGCGCACCCACCCGCTTTCGGGCGACCGCATCCAGACCCTGCGCAATCTGCTCGAGGAAGACCCGGCGTGGGATGCGCCGGACGATCCGGCCCTGCAGGAGCGGTTCCTGCGTGCCAAGGCGAAGCTCTACGGCTTTCTCGCCGAGCCGCGACGCACGCTGACCTATTTCCCTCCGAGCGACACCAGCATTCCGGCGCGCTATGCGCGGGCCTATGCCTATCACAAGGACGCGCGGGTCGACCTCGCGCTGGCCGAGACCGACGCGCTGCTCGCTGTCGAGCCGGACAACCCCTATTTCCTTGAGCTGAAGGGCCAGGTGCTGCTCGAATCCGGACGGCCGATGGAAGCGCTGGTGCCGCTGCGCCGCGCGACCGAGCTGACCCGCGCCCACCCGTTGATCGCGGGCATTTTCGGTCACGCGCTGATCGCCACCGAAAACGAGGCGAATTACCCCGAAGCAGAGCGGGTGCTGCGCGCGGCAGTCTCGCGCGACCGCTACAATCCCTTCGCCTGGTATCAGCTCGGCGTGGTCTATGCCGCACGTGGCGATATACCTCGCGCGCGCCTTGCCAGCGCCGAGCAGCTGGTCATGAACCGCCGCTATCCCGAAGCGCTGCAGAACGCGCAGGCAGCCGAGGCGAGCCTGCCCTACGGCTCGCCCGACTGGATCCGCGCACAGGACGTCGCGCTTGAGGCACGCGCCGAACTGGAACGTCTGCGCGACAGGCGCTAGGCTGGCGAGCCATCCAGCTGCCGACGGAACCCCGATGCCCCAATCCTCCTTGCGCAACACTCTGCTGACCGCTCTCACCGCGCTCGTGTTCGGCTTTCTCGGCGCGGCGATCTGGTCCTATGCCGGTCTTGCCGACAACCGCACCCGCGCCTTCCTGCTCTCCAATCCCGACATGCTGCCGCAGATGGTCGAGGCCTACGAGGCGCAGGAGGCGGAAAAGCGGCTGGCGGACCTTGGCGATGCGGTGTTCACCCCCTTTCCGGGCGTGATGATCGGCAATCCGCAGGGCACGAAAGTGCTGGTCGAATTCACCGACTATAATTGCCCCTATTGTGCCGCGAGCCTCAAGGACGTGAACCGGCTGGTGGCCGAGGATCCCGATCTCAAGGTCGTGATCCGCGAATGGCCGATTTTCGAGGGCAGCGACGCAGCCTCGCGCATGGCGCTGGCGGCCGGATTGCAGGGCAAGTATCGCGCCTTCCACGATGCCATGTTCCGGCTGGGCGACGTGCGCGCCGCGGCCGTCGAGGCCGGGCTCGACATGGCCCGTGCCGAAGCCGATGCAGCATCCGACGCCGTCTCCGCGGAGATCGCCAGCAACCTCGAACTGGCGCGGGCACTGGGCTTTTCGGGCACCCCGGCATGGATTGCCGGACGCAAGCCGATCGGCGGGGCGGTGGGCTATGACAGGCTCAAGGCTGCGCTCGACGGGGGCAGCACCGGATGAGAAAGCGGGGCTGGCGGCGCGCGCTGCTGGCGGGGATGGCAGCGCTGCTGGCCGCCAATTCCGATACCCCGCCGGTTGATTACGCCGCCGAGCGCGCGGCGATCGGGCGCTATCAGGATGCCGACCAAAGATTGCAGGATGTCGGCTGGCAGCTGGTGCGCGGCAATGCCGGTTTCTGCCCGCGGGTGATCGCCTCGATAGGTCTGCAATTGCAGGACATGGCCAGTTACGGCGCGCCCGCGATTGCCCGCAAGGCGCTCGGCCTGACCGGCGATTTCGCCGTGCAGACTGCCGCACGCGGATCCCCGGCGGCACTGTCCGGGGCCTTCGCCCGCAACCGCGAGATCGTGGGGCTCGAGCGCTTCGATCCCAACCAATGGCCCGCGGGCGAAAAAATGGACTGGCAGCGCCTCGTCTGGGCGCATGACCATATCGACGCGATGCTCGCCGAACATGGCGGCATCACGATCAGCTTTGCCGATGGCGGGCAGGCGCGCGCCCGGCCGGTCGAAGTCTGCGCCACGCGCTTCGAGCTGATGGGCGAAGGCGACAAGGCCGTGGCCGACGGCAAACGGGTGGTTATCGGGATCGGCTTCCCGGCTTTCGCCTATCCCGAGGAAGACGTTTTCGCCGCGCTGGTCGCGCACGAGCTGGCGCACAACGTGCTAGAGCACGACGCCTGGCTCGACCGCAACGGCCGGAGCCGCCGCAACGTGCGCCGCACCGAGCGCGAGGCCGACAGGCTCATCCCCTGGCTGCTTGCCAATGCGGGCTATGATCCGCAGGCCGGCGTAACCTTCATGACCCGCTGGGGCTCGCGCCATGATGCCGGGATCCTGATGATCCGCAATCATGACGGTTGGGACGAGCGCGCCGAATTCATCGCCGCCGAATTGCCCCTGATCACCGCGGCAATGGCCAGCGAGGGGCGAGCGGACTGGCGCACGCATTTCCGTCGCGGGATCGATCCCGCCAAGGGACTTGAACGGGCGGAAAAGAAATGAACCTTGCGGCAAGCCGTGGTGCGCCCGCGACCGCGGATGCGAATTGCGGTGCGAGACGGGCCGAAATCGGCTAGACCGAGCGACTATGGCAGTGCTCCAGATCCAGCCGGCGCCGTTCTTCGCGAGCAAGAACCGCGCGTTCTGGAACCTCCAGCTGGCCGGCTGGGGTGCAGCCTTCCTGCTGCGCGCGGTGATCGCCGTGGTCAACGGTCAGCCATTTGCCTTGATGGCGCTGATCCTCGTGTCGACCATCACAGGCTTTTCCATCAGCCTCCTGCTTTCGGTAATCTACCGCGAACTGATCCGTCAGCGCCCGCTTGTCACCTGGGGCATTACCGCACTGGTACTGTTCGTGGCGGTGATCCTTCACGCCTCGATCGATGCGTGGGTGCAAGGGGTCTATTATGGCGCCAGCCGCGAAACCACGTTCGCGCAGCGCGTCATCAGCCTGTCCCTCATCCCGCTGATGCTGCTCGTGGGATGGAGCGCGCTGTACTACGCGATCAATTTCTTCCTCACGGTCGAGGAGCAGGCCGACCGGCTGGAGCGGCTCGAAGCGCAGGCCACCGCCGCGCAGCTGGCCATGCTGCGCTATCAGTTGAACCCGCACTTCCTGTTCAACACCCTCAATTCGATCTCCACTCTGGTGCTGCTCAAGCAGACCGAGCCGGCCAATGCCATGCTCACCCGCCTGTCGGGCTTCCTGCGGCACACATTGATCGCCGAACCCGGGAGCCAGGTCACGCTGGCGCAGGAGATCGAGACGCTGCAGCTCTATCTCGATATCGAGCGGATGCGCTTTGAAGAGCGCCTGCGCACCCATTTCGAGATCGACGACGCGGCGCTTGGCGCGCAATTGCCCTCGATGCTGCTGCAGCCGCTGGTCGAGAACGCGATCAAATATGCCGTCAGTCCGCAAGAGGAAGGGGCCCGCATCTCGCTGACCGCCCGCGTGATCGGCGAAAGACTGCGGCTGACAGTAGAGGACACCGGCCCCGGTCTCGACGAACCATTGCTGTTCGACCGGCTCGATGCGGAAACCTCGCGCGCTGAAATACTTGCCGGGCATATCCCCGGCCGGCCCGTTTCTACAGGGGTCGGCCTTGCCAATATCCGCAACCGCCTGATGCAGGCCTATGGCGATACGCACGTGTTCGAAACCCGCTCCGAACCCGGTGGCGGTTTCACCGTGATGATCGAGATTCCGTACAGCACCGCAAGCGAACCCGAATTGCAGGTTTCCCCCGTCCCTGCACAACAAGGGGATACCAGGGCCGCCTCCCCTAGCGCGACGGTCATCCCCCTCAATCCCCCGCAACGAAACTTCGGAACATCCGCATGACAATCAGAACGATCCTCGTCGACGACGAGAAACTCGCCATCCAGGGCCTGCAACTGCGGCTCCAGCCGTTCGACGACGTCGAGATCATCGACACCTGCGCCAACGGGCGCGAGGCGATACGCAAGATCAAGACCGAAAAGCCCGACCTCGTCTTCCTCGACATCCAGATGCCCGGTTTCGACGGCTTTTCCGTCGTCAAGGGCGTGATGGACATCGAGCCGCCGCTGTTCGTGTTCGTCACCGCCTATGAAGAACACGCAATCCGCGCCTTCGAGGCCAATGCCATCAACTACCTGATGAAACCGGTCGACGAGCAGAAATTGGCCGACACCATCGAACGCGTGCGCCAGCGCCTGGCCGAGAAGAAATCGGCCGAGGATGCCGAACAGCTGCTCGACGTGCTGGCCGAAGTCGCCCCCGAACGCGCAGCCGATTTCGTCGAGACCGCCACGACCGCCACGAGCGAGAGCGCCGACCGTTTCGAAAAGCTCATCAACGTCAAGGACCGCGGCCAGATCTTCCGCGTGGAAGTGGACTCGATCGAGCATATCGAGGCCGCGGGCGATTACATGATCATCTCCACCGGCGACAATTCGCTGGTGCTGCGCGAGACGATGAAGGACCTCGAACGCCGGCTCGACCCGCGCAAGTTCCAGCGCGTCCACCGCTCCACCATCGTCAACCTCGATCTCGTGCGGCAGGTCCGCCCGCACACCAATGGCGAATGTTTTCTGGTGCTGGAAAGCGGCTCGGAAGTGAAGGTGAGCCGGTCCTATCGGGACGTGGTGGCCCGCTTCGTGCATTGATGTGTGCGGGGCGCCAGCGGGCGCACGGTCGTGCTTGCGGACCCTACGGGTCCGATTATGATGCCTATCATGACCACCTTCACCCTCCCCGGCTTTGACCTCGAAAAGTTCGTCCGCGAGACTCTCGCCGAAGACCTGGGCGAAGGACTTCCGGGCGGCGGGCGCGACGTCACTTCGGAAAGCGTCATTCCGGCGGACGCGCGCTTTTCAGGCGTGATGGACAGCCGCGATGCGATTGTCGTCGCAGGCCTGCCGTTGGCCGAGGCGTTCTTCCGCCATTGCGACCCTGAATGCACCATCGAAACCCTGGCGCATGACGGCGACAAGGTGGGCCCGGGCACCGACCTGATGCGCATCGAAGGCCGCGCCCGCGCACTGCTGACGGCGGAGCGCAGCGCCCTGAACATTGTCCAGCACCTTTCCGGCATCGCCACGCTGACCAATGCCTATGTCACCGCGATGCGAGGACCGGAGGGCAACCCCGCCTGCACCTTGCTCGACACCCGCAAGACCATTCCGGGCCTCAGGTTCCTTGAAAAATACGCCACGCGGCAAGGGGGCGCGCAGAACCACCGTATGGGGCTGTGGGATGCGGCGATGATCAAGGACAACCACGTCGCGGTGGCCGGTTCGGTCGGCGAGGCGGTGAAACGTGCGCGCGATGCGGGGGTCGAAAAGATCATCTGCGAGGTCGACCGCTTCGACCAGATCGAACCCGCGCTGGAAGCAGGCGCGCACCATTTGCTGCTCGACAACATGGACCCCGCCACTCTGGCCGAGGCGGTGCGTCTGGTCGCAGGTCGCGTTCCGACCGAGGCGAGCGGGGGCGTGAACCTCCAGACCATCGCCGCCAAGGCCGCGAGCGGGGTGGATTACATCTCGGTGGGAAGGCTCACACAAAGCGCGCCGGCGGCGGATATCGGGCTGGATTTCCAGCCACTATGATCGCGCTGTCGCGGCGCCGTCCGACAAGCATTACCGTGTTCGCAGTAGCCTTCCTCGGCTCAGCCCTGCTCGTTTTTGCCGAGGCGCTGCTGAACATTCCCGACCGGCTCTCCTATCTTGCGAAGCTCATGCCGGCGGTGGACTGGTCGCGCGATGCCGTGATCGTGTGGCAGAGCATGTGGCTCTCGATCGCGCTGATCCCGATTGCGATGGTGTGGCTGTCGGCGGTGCGCTTTGCGCGCTGGATGGTGACGATCATGGCGGCGCTCAAGCTGCTGGGGGTGCTGCTGGTGGCGATGAAGAGCTGGCGCATGATCGAGATGATCGGCCCGGCGCAACTGGCATCGCTCCTGCTGACCGTGCTCGCCGTGGCGCTGCTGTTCACGCCCGCCAGCAACCACTGGTTCAAGGACAGGGGAGGCACCGATCCTGCGGTATTCGAATAGCATCCTCGCCATGCTGGCGCTTGCCCTGCCCGCCCTCGCCCACGCGCAGGCCTACCAGTGCCGCGCGCCGGCTGTACGCAGTGTGCCCAAGATCGCCCCCGACGGACCGCGCCGCAGCTTGCCCGTCACCGGCTACACCATGGCGCTCAGCTGGAGTCCCGAATTCTGCAAGCCGCGCAAGGACAGTCGCGCCCACGCCGTGCAATGCTCAGGCGCCAATGGCAGCTTCGGGCTGGTCGTCCACGGGCTGTGGCCCGAAAGCCGGCAGAGCTGGCCGCAATGGTGCACCCCGGAAGCGCCGCTCACCCCTGCCGACATCCGCGCGGCGATGTGCATGATGCCTTCCGAGCGCCTCGTCGCGCGCCAATGGTTCAAGCACGGCAGCTGCATGGTCAACAATCCGGGCGCCTATCTGAAGATCACCCGCATCCTGTGGCAATCGCTGCGCATCCCCGATTACGACCGGATCAGCCGCGAGGAAGACCTGACCGCAGGCCGTATCCGCTCCGCCTTTGCCGATGCCAATCCGGGGATTCCCGAAAGCGCGATCGGCGTGAAGCTCTCGCCGCGCGGCTGGCTCGAGGAAATCCGCCTCTGCTATGCCAAGACCTTCCGTCCCGCGCGCTGCAATGCGGCCCGTTTGGGAGCGCGGAACAGCACCCCGGCGAAGATCTGGCGCGGGCTATAGGCCGGGCAGGCGGTTCGCCACCAGCCACACCCGGATCGCGCTGGCGAGGCCGGGCGGGGTGGGCGACTTGATCCGCTCGGCATCGATCCGCGCCACCAGCGCCGCCACCGCCACACCCTCGGCTTGGGCGGCATCGCGCAGCATGTCCCAGAACAGCGGTTCGAGGCTGATCGAGGTCTTGTGTCCGGCGATCGCAAGGCTGCGCTTGACCGGCGGATGGTAGGGGTTGGTCACATTTTGGGGATAGCCGATTGCGGGCCTGCGGGAAAGCTGCGGGCGTTACGTCAGACAGGTTCGGCGGACCGGGGTCCGCCGCCCCGCTGGCCGGCGCTCGGGCCGAGCGGCTGGCAGCTGCGCTGCTCGCCTGCCCTCGCTCAATACATATGCTGGCCGCCGTTGATGCTCATGGTCGAGCCGGTCATGAAGCCGCCGTTCTCGGATGTGAGGAAGGCCACCCCGCGCGCGATTTCCTCGGCCATGCCGAGCCGTCCGACCGGGATCTTGGCGACGATCTTCTCCAGCACCGGCGCGGGCACCGCGGCGACCATGTCGGTATCGATATAGCCCGGCGCGATGGCATTGACCGTCACCCCGAACTTCGCGCCTTCCTGCGCCAGCGCCTTGGTGAAGCCGTGGATGCCGGACTTGGCGGCGGCGTAGTTGACCTGCCCATACTGGCCCGCCTGCCCGTTGATCGAGCCGATATTGACGATCCGGCCCCACCCGCGCTCGCGCATGCCGGGGAAGGTCGCCTTGGCCATGTTGAAGCACCCGCCAAGGTTGATGCGCAGCACCTCGTTCCAGTCCTCGAAGCTCATCTTGTGGAGCGTCCCGTCGCGGGTGATGCCGGCGTTGTTGACGACAATCTCTACGGGTCCGAACTCTTCCGCGACCGCGGCGCAGCCTGCAAGGCAGGCCTCGTGGTCACCGACGTCCCACCGCCTCGCGGGAATACCGGTCGCCTCGGTGAAGGCGCGCGCCTTTTCGTCATTGCCGGCATAATTGGCGATGACCGTGTGGCCCTGGCGCTGGAGTCGCTTGCAGATCGCCTCCCCGATCCCGCGCGTTCCTCCGGTGACGATTGCAACCCGGCCCATGGCATTCCTTCCCCTCGTGCAGCAGCAGACAGGCGGCAATCTAGCGATGCCGTAAGGTCAGGGGAAGCTGCGAATAGCTATGCTTTGGACCCATGCGCGAAGGCACCGCAAGGCAGGGCTAACGGGAGTCAAGGAGGGGTCGAACGCGTGGTAAAGCCGGGGCAAAAGCCCGCACGGCACCCCCTGAAATCAGTAAAATAACCGAAATTTCAGCGGGTTGCAGAAATCAGAACTTGATCTGGGTGCCGACGTAGACGGCCTGGCTGTCCTGCACCGAATTGGTCAGCGGATCGAGCCGTTCGCGCTCCTGCGAATATCGCACGCCCGCGGTCACGTTGAGGTTGGGCGAAAGACGGAAGCTGCCGCCCACCCCGACGGTCTGCGACGCAATCGAATCGAGCGTATTGGGCGAACGACCGGCAATTTCGCGATCTTCCAGTTCGATCCGCGGTTGCAGCCGGCTCGGCTTGTCTTCCGACTTGGGACGCGAAGGCTCGAACTGCGCCAGATCGGGCAGCGCCATGCGGCGAACCTCGGCCGGAAGCTCGACCGGACGGGTGAAGCTCTTGTAGCCGCGCGCGGAGCCGAGTTGGAACCGGCTTGTCTCGAGCCCGGAAAGCCCGACGCCGCGGCCCGGGACCGCGTCAATCGCCTTGCGCACGGAAATGGCGCGCGCTTCCTCGCTGTCGACACGAACAGCAACGGTGACCGTACGCTCTCCGGCCGCAGATGTTGCTCCGGCAGGAGTGAACCGGATGCCCCGCGCGCGGGCCTTTTCGGCTACGCGGGCGGCGAGTTCGGGATCGACCGAAGCAGGGGTGAAGACGTTGAGGCCCATCGACTCGAACGAGGGGCCTGCCGAGGGCATGGTCTTGCCCACCAGCGCCAGACCCGCGCTCGGCAGCGCGAGTGCCAGCAGGCCGCACGCAGCCAGCAGCGGCAGCTTGCGCTGCGCCTTTGCTGTGCTGTCGGCCCTGTGTGCCATGGTGGTACCCAAATCCTCTGTCAGTCGTCTGTCCGGCTTTTGCCAGACCATACGGAACCTTAACGGTCCCTGAGTCGCAAAGCCATCTGTACCATGTGATAGGGCCGGGAGTCCCGCTTGCAATGTCTTGGGGCCAGCAAAACCGGATTACGGCGCGACCTGTGGCCTCAAGCACACAGAATCGCACGCGCGCAGCCCGATCGGCGATTCAGGCACAGGAAAGGTCGCTTGCCGCAGGTTCCGGTTCGCAGCCCGACGCATCCGCGCTTGCCGCGCGGGGTCTGAAAGCTATAGAGCGTGGGCAATGCAGATGATGAGGAAACCTCCGGCAGTGACACGCGCCCCCTTCGCCCGCTCCCGTGCGCCCCTTGCAAGAGCCGCGACGACCGCTTTGCTCGGCGGCACTCTCGCCTTGCTCGCTGCCTGCGGCGGCGGGGACCGTCCTCGCACCGAATTGCAGGCTGCCCAGCTCAACACCATCGGGGTCAACGCCTATCTGTGGCGCGCCGCGCTCGACACGGTAAGCTTCGCGCCCCTGCTGCAGGCCGACAGCAATGGCGGCGTGATCGTGACCGACTGGTATGCCAACCCCTCGAACCCGAATGAACGGGTCAAGGTGACGGTGACAATCCTCGATCAGGATCTGCGCGCCGATGCGCTGCGGGTGGCCGCCAGCCGCCAGGTCAACGAGGCCGGCAACTGGGTCGAAGCCCCGGTGCAGGCGGCAACCGTGCAGAAGCTCGAGGACATCATCCTTACCAAGGCCCGCGACCTGCGTCGTCAGGCCCTCGCATCGTAAGACACGCCCTTCCACGGATAGGCCTTCATGACTGAAACCCGTTTCGATCCGTCCCAAGCCGACGGACGCTGGCAGCGCGCATGGGAGGAAGCGGGCACCTTCACCGCGGATTCGAACAGCGCGAAGCCGAAAAGCTACATCCTCGAGATGTTCCCCTATCCTTCGGGGCGCATCCACATGGGCCACGTGCGCAACTACACCATGGGCGACGTGCTGGCGCGCTACCAGAAGATGCGCGGGTTCGAGGTGTTGCACCCGATGGGCTGGGACGCCTTCGGGATGCCGGCGGAAAACGCCGCGATGGAAAAGGGCGTGCATCCCGGCGGCTGGACGAGGGCGAACATCGCCCAGATGAAGGCGCAGTTGCAGCGCATCGGCTTCGCGCTCGACTGGACCCGCGAATTCGCCACCTGCGATCCCGAATATTACGGCCACGAACAGGCGCTGTTCCTCGACCTGTATGCGGCAGGCCTCGTCTACCGCAAGGAATCGACCGTCAACTGGGATCCGGTCGACATGACCGTGCTCGCCAATGAACAGGTGATCGACGGCAAGGGCTGGCGCAGCGGCGCGGAGGTCGAGAAGCGCAAGCTGAACCAGTGGTTCCTGAAGATCACCGATTTTGCCGATGATCTGCTGGAAGGCCTCGGCACTCTGGAGGACTGGCCCGAGAAGGTTCGCCTGATGCAGGAGAACTGGATCGGCAAGTCGCAGGGGCTGGAGTTCAGCTTCGACCTCTCCGATGGCGGGAAGCTGGCGGTTTACTCGACGCGGCCCGACACGATCTTCGGCGCCAGTTTCTGCGCCATCGCCGCCGATCACCCGATTGCCCAGGGGCTGGCGGGCGATCCGGCGGTCGCGGCGTTCATCGACCAGTGCAAGAAGGGCGCGACCACGGCCGCTGCGCTCGAAACGGCGGAGAAGCTAGGGTATCGTACGCCCATCACCGCCAAGCACCCCTTCACCGGCGCAGACCTCCCCGTCTTCATCGCCAACTTCGTGCTGATGGAATACGGCACGGGCGCGGTGATGGGCGTGCCGGGGCATGACCAGCGCGACTTCGAATTCGCCACCAAATACGAATTGCCGATCCTGCGCGTCGTTGCCGGCGATCCCGCGAAGGCCGACGAGCCCTTCAAGGGCGAGGCCGAGGCAGGCGACGGGGTGATCGTCAATTCCGGTTTCCTCGACGGCATGAGCGTTGAAGCGGCCAAACAAGCCGTCATCTCGCGCGCCGAGGCGGAAGGCTGGGGCACCGGGAAGACCGTGTGGCGCCTGCGCGACTGGGGTGTGAGCCGCCAGCGTTACTGGGGGACGCCGATCCCCTTCATCCATTGCGACACCTGCGGCGTGGTGCCGGTGCCGAAGGACCAGCTTCCCGTTACCCTGCCCGAGGATGTCAGCTTCGACATCCCGGGCAACCCTTTAGAGCGCCACCCGACGTGGAAGCACGCCCAATGCCCCAAATGCGGCAAAGCGGCGCGGCGCGAGACCGACACGCTCGACACCTTCGTGGACAGCTCGTGGTACTTCCTGCGCTTCGCCAGCCAGCCCGCCGACAAGCCCTTCGACCCGGAGGAGGTCGCCAAGTGGATGCCGGTGCAGCACTATATCGGCGGGATCGAGCACGCGATTTTGCACCTGCTCTACGCCCGCTTCTGGACGCGGGCGCTGGCGCACACGGGCAAGATCACCGTGCAGGAGCCGTTTGCGGCGCTGTTCACGCAAGGGATGGTGACGCACGAGACCTATTCGCAGCCAAACCCGAACACCGGATTGCCGATCTGGCTCAATCCCGACGAGGTGGACCGGACAAGCGACGGTGCAACCTTGAAGAGCGATGGCTCGCCGGTCGAGGTTGGCCGCGTCATCAAGATGTCGAAGGCAAAGAAGAACGTCGTCGACCCGGATAACATCATCGCCAAGCACGGTGCGGATGCGGTGCGCTGGTTCATGCTGTCGGACAGCCCGCCCGAGCGCGACCTGCCGTGGTCGGATGCCGGAATCGAGGGCTGCGCGCGCTTCGTCCAGCGGCTGTGGCGGCTGTTCAGCGCCTATGACGCGTCGGCTGAAGGCGAGGACAAGAGCCTCGATCGCAAGACCCACCAGACCATCGCTGCGGTGGCCGCCGATATCGAGGCGCTGGGCTTCAACAAGGCCGTGGCGCGCATCTATGAACTGACCGGCATGGTCGAGAAGGCCGCTCCATCGGCCAGCCGCTCGGCGGCGATCCGCGCGCTCGTCCACCTCGCCGCGCCGATGATGCCGCACCTCGCCGAGGAAGCATGGTCGAACATGGGCGGGGAAGGCCTCATCGCCGATGCGCCCTGGCCCACCGTCGATCCGGCCCTGCTGGTCGATGACGAGGTCACCATCGCCATCCAGCACATGGGCAAGCTGCGCGACACCGTCACCGCGCCCAAGGGATCCTCGAAGGAGGATCTGGAAGCACTGGCGCTCGCGTCGGCCAACCTGCAACGCTCGGTGAACGGCGCGGCGATCCGCAAGGTCATTGTCGTGCCCGACCGATTGGTGAATATCGTCACCTGATGCGCTCTGCTTTCGCCCTCGCTGCCCTGCTCGCCCTTTCCGCCTGCGGCCTCTCGCCGATGTATGCGGGCGGGGGTTCGGCCGGGGTCGCGCAGGGCCTCGCGGCGGTCGAGGTGCCGGCGATCCCGGGGCAGGGCGGCTGGCTGGTCCGCAACGAATTGCAGAACCGCTTCGGGGTCGCGGGCGAGCGCGCTGCAGCCTACCGGCTCGATGTGCGGCTCGACGATTCGCTGGAAGCCCTCGGTGTGCTCAACGACGATACCATCAGCCGCGAACGCCGCATCCTGCGCGCGCGCTACCAGCTGGTCGACGCGGCGAGCGGAGAGATCCTGCTCGATGCGACCGCGGGCTCGGACGCGGGGATCGACGTGGTCAGTTCGGAATATGCCACCATCGCGGCCGAGCAGAAGGCGCTCGAAAACCTCGCCCGGGAAGTGGCCGAGCAGATGGCGACCCAGGTTTCGCTGGCGCTGCGGGCGCGCGCCGCCACGGCCCCATGAAGGCGAAGAACAGCGATTTCGCGCGCGGCCTGCCCTCCGGAGCGCTGTCGGCGCGGATCTTCTTCTTCTGCGGCCCCGACGAGGCCGGAGCCAACGCGGCCGCAAACCGCATTGCCGAGGCGCTGCCCGATGCCGGCGAGCGGATCGAGCTGTCCGGCGCCGACCTGAAACGCGACCCCGCGCTGCTGGGCGACGAGGCGCGTTCGACCTCATTGTTCGGCGGCAAGCGCCACATCTTCGTGCGCGCCACCGGCGAGGAGGCGCATGATGCGCTGGAGGTTCTGATCCAGACCGGCGAAGCAGGCGCGGGCGAGGCTGCACCGGTGATCGTCGTCGCCACCTCCGCCACCGACAAGTCACGCACTGCCAAGCTGCTGGAAAAGCGCAAGGACGCGCTGGTGGCGATGTTCTATCCGCCCGATCTCGCCGCGGTCGCGGCCGCGGTCAGGGGCATGGCCGATGTCGCAGGCCTGAGGCTGGGCGGGGATCTGGCCGAACGCATCGCGCGCGCGGCGGGGCTCGACATAAGGCTGGCCCAGTCGGAGGTGACCAAGCTGGCGCTCTACTGCGATGCCGACCCGCAATCGCCCAGATCGGCCAGCGCCGAGGATCATGCGGCGATCGGAGCGGCAACCGAGGAGGACGGGTTTGCACCGCTCGTCAACGCCGTGCTCGGCGGAGAGACGGGCAGGATCGCGGGCGAGATCCGGCGCATGCGCGAGCTGGGGCTGAACCCGGTCGGCCTCGCGCTGGCGCTGGAACGGCGCGCAGCCCAGCTGGCGAATATCATGGCGCACCTCGGCACACGCGGTTCCTTCGACCGGCTCGACAAGGGCAGCGAGGCGCGGCTGGGAATTTTCTTCAAGGAGAAGCGCGACATCCGCCAGCAGTTCGAACGCTGGCGGCAGCCCGCGGCACGCGGAGCGCGCGAGACACGGCTGGACCGGCTGATTCCCCGCCTCACCATGCTGCACCGCACCCTGCTGGCCAATAGCCAGACAGCCGAGCTTCTGCTTGCGCAGGAACTGGCGGAAATCGCTCGATACGCCGCGAAACGGTAGCAAAATGTGACAAGCTGCAATTCGCAGTCGACCAAATGCCCCTTCCCTCTGTAACATTACGTACCTATGGTTGCGTTACAGGCAACGCCTCTTGAGGGTCGCGCCCTAGGGGAAGCTTCGAATGAACCGCGTCACGCCGAAACTACTGGAATCGGCCAGACTCGAGAATGTCGAGAGCAAGGTCGCACCCTCGCTCGAACGGCGGCGGCTGCGCGCCTATGCCGTGATGCTGCTGGCCGATGGCGTGCTGCTCAATCTGGCTTTCGCAATTGCAGCACTGTTGTGGGAAGGGCGCTGGTGGGAAGCGCGCACGATGCTCGCGGCGCAGGCGATGCTGCCGGTGTTTTATACCATCGCACTGTACAATGGCTCCTATGGCCTGAAAGCCCTGTCGAGCTGGACATTTGCCGCGCGCAAGGCGCTGATCGCGCTCGCCATCACCGCGGGCCTCGTCAATTTTGTCGCCTTCTACGCCAAGTCGAACGATGATTTCTCGCGTGTTGCGGTCACGCTCGGGCTGATGTTCTCGGCCCTGTCCATGGTGGCGCTGCGGCGGGCTATGGCACTGCTGATCCGCAAGCGCTGGAACGGGCGCATCACCAACCGGCTGGTGATCGAGGATGGCGGATCAGGCTTCCCGAGCCCCGATGCCGTGTCGATTTCGGCGCGGCATTTCAACCTCGATCCCGGAAGCCACGACCCCTTCATGCTCGACCGGCTGGGCAAGCTGCTGCGCAACCAGGACCATGTGGTGGTGAGCTGTCCGCGCGAACGGCGCGAGGAATGGGCCTTCCTGCTCAAGTCAGCGGGCGTCTATGGCGAAATCGTCAGTGAGCCGGCGCACAGCCTCGGCGCGGTCGGGGTGAATCACTACGATGCGCTGGATCGCACCACCCTCGTCATCTCGACCGGGCCGCTCGGCCTGCGGTCGCGGATCATCAAGCGCGCCTTCGACATCGCGGTGGCCGGAATCAGCCTGCTGGTGCTGTCGCCGCTGCTGCTCGCCGTGGCCCTGGCGATCAAGCTCGAGGATGGCGGGCAGGTGCTGTTCGTGCAGCGGCGCCTGGGACGCGGCAACCAGTTCTTCGACATGTTCAAGTTCCGGTCGATGCGCGAGGAGAAACTCGACCATAATGGCGCACGTTCGACCGCGCGCGACGACGACAGGATTACCCGCGTCGGCGCCTTCATCCGGCGCACCAGCATCGACGAGCTGCCGCAGCTGCTCAACGTGCTGAAGGGCGACATGTCGATCGTCGGCCCGCGCCCCCACGCGCTCGGGAGCCAGGCGAACAACAAGTTTTTCTGGGAAGTCGACCGCAAGTACTGGCAACGCCACTGCCTCAAGCCGGGGCTGACCGGACTTGCCCAGGTGCGCGGTCACCGCGGTGCGACCGAACAGGAGAAGGACCTGACCGACCGGCTGCAGTCCGATCTCGAATATATCGCCAAGTGGTCACTGGTGCGCGATATCGAGATCGTGCTCAAGACCGCGATGGTGCTGCGGCACAAGAACGCCTACTAGGCGCCGCCCCTGTTTCAGGGCTGCTGCTTGTCGCGCTGGGGCACGGTGAAGGTGCCGGTGACCCGGCCTGCAGCCGGTGTGCCGGCCGGGGCTCCCGCAGCACTGCCGTCGACGCTCGACAATCCGCTTTCGAGGTCGATCACCAACCGTCCGCCATTGAGGATGTCGTTGCCGCGGCGCAGTCGGACATTGCCCGCCATGGTGATGATCCGGCGGTTGAAATCATAGATTGCGTTCTCGCCGCTGGCGCTTTCGTCACCGCGGGTGACAGTGACGCCGCCGGTCGCGGTGATGCGCTGGATTTCGAGCCCGTCGGCGTCGGTATAATTGATCAGCATCCGCGCGGAACGGATGTTGAGACCGGCCTGGGTGACACTGACCCCGCCGGAAAAGACCACGCGGTTCTCCCGGTCCTGAAGCTCGATCCGGTCGGCGGCGACATCCACCGGCGCGCGCGAATCGTGCGCGGCGATGCCCTGCGCGTTGAGCGCCATGCTGCCCGCCAGCGCGGTGCCGATGGCAAGGCCGCCGATGCCCCAGACAAGGGCGATCCGGCGCAGAGAGCGGCGGGCGTTGGGGTGGGGCATCACGGCTTCCTCAATTGTCCCGGGGTCATGGTGAGGCGCGCATCGCCTTCAAGCGTCAGCGTGCGCGCGCTCAGGTCGGCGCGCATGGCGCGGGCGGAGAATGTGCCGGCCGGAACCTCGCCCGACACGCCTTGATCGCCGCGCATCAGCCGCGCCTTGAGATCGACCGAGACCCCCTGCGCGACCATGCTGTACCCGTCGTTCGCGGTCAGCCGCACAGGGCCGTCGACCGCGACGGTCTCGGCCTCGATGTCATAGGTCCCGCCGCCGGCGCTGAGGCGGGCGGGACCATCGGCCAGCACCATCTGGGCGACCAGATCGCGCATGCGCACCAGTCCTTCGATACCCGAACGCTGCACCGCCTCGCCAGCCATCAGGGAGAACGGGCGGCCCTTGTCGTCGCGTCCGCGATACATGGCATTGTCGACCGACAACCGCTCGTCGATCAGCGCGACCTTGTTGCGGTCGAGCAGAAAGCTGACCTCGCCGCGCGGGGACAGGGGCGTGATCACCATCAGCGCCGCGACAATCCCCACCAGCACCGGCAGCGCGCGGGCAAGAAAGCCCACCAGCCGGTCGTGCGATCCGCCGGGCGCGGCGAAATGCTGGCGCCTGCTCCTGAGGGCGCGGGCCTCGCTGGTCTCGATCCGGGTATGGCTGGTAACCATGGCGCGGGCGTCTGCGGCTAGGCGTGGGCGAAGATATCGGCTTCGGGCCAGCCCGCGAGATCAAGCTGTGCGCGTGCCGGGAGGAAGTCGAAACAGGCTTGCGCCAGATGCATCCGTCCCTCGCGTTCGAGCCGCACGGCCAGTTCGGCCTGCAGGCGGTGAAGAAACCGCACGTCGCTGGCGGCGTAGTCGCGCTGTGCCTCGGACAGTACCGGCCCGCCCCAGTCGCTCGATTGCTGCTGCTTCGACAGGCTTTCGCCGAGCAGTTCCTCGACGAGGTTCTTGAGGCCATGCCGGTCGGTATAGGTGCGGGTGAGGCGGCTGGCGATCTTGGTGCAGAACACCGGCGCGGCCATCACGCCGAGATAGTGCTGGAGCGCCGCCAGATCGAAGCGCGCGAAGTGATAGAGCTTGAGCCGCGAAGGGTCGCCCAGCACCGCCTTGAGGTTGGGCGCGTCGTAACTGCTGCCAGGGCCGAAGCGCACAAGGTGCTCGTCGCCAGAACCGTCGGACAATTGCACCACGCATAGCCGGTCACGCGGGGTGACGAGGCCCATGGTCTCGGTATCCACCGCAATCGCGCCGCTTCCGGCGAGCACGCCGTCGGGCAGGTCTTCCTCGTGAAAATGCACAGCCATGGCGTTTGCCCTACGCCGATTGGGGAAAGAGGGGAAGGGCAGTTTCGCCTTGAACCGGACGCGGGGTATAGGTTGGGCTCATGGCAGCCGAAACCATCCCGGAAAGCTGGCGCCCCGCGCTCGAGCCCGCGCTTGCGACACCGGAGGCACGGCGGCTGGGCGGCTGGCTGAAGGCCGAGGAAGCCGCCGGAAAGCAGGTCTATCCGCCGCGCGGAACGCGCCTCGCCGCTCTCGCCCTGACCCCGCTGGAGGAGGTGCGCTGCGTGATCCTCGGGCAGGATCCCTATCACGGTGCGGGGCAGGCGCATGGCCTCGCCTTCTCGGTGCAGGACGGGGTGAAGGTGCCGCCCAGCCTCGTGAATATCTACAAGGAGCTCGAAAGCGACCTCGGCCTGCCGCGCGCGGCGACCGGCGACCTGTCGAAATGGGCGCGGCAGGGCGTGCTGCTGCTCAACAACACGCTGACGGTCGAGGCGGGACAGGCTGGCAGCCATGCGGGACGCGGATGGGACGCGATCACCGATGCCTGCGTTGCCGCCGTGGCGGAGCGGGACGTGCCGACCGTCTTCATCCTGTGGGGCAGTCACGCCCGGAAAAAGGCGGGCCGCGTCCCGGCTCTGGTGCGCAATTCGGTGCATCTGGTGCTGACCTCGGCCCACCCCAGCCCGCTTTCGGCCCATAACGGCTTCTTCGGCTCGCGCCCGTTCAGCCAGGCCAACGCCTTTCTCGAAGCCAACGGGCGCGGTGCGATCGACTGGAGTTTGTGATGTCGGATGATGTGATCCTGCTGGAGGTGGCGGACGGCATCGCCACTGTCACCTTGAACCGCCCGCAGGCGATGAACGCGCTCAACCGCGCGCTGAGGAAGCGCCTGGCCGAGGTCATGCGCGCGGTGGACGCCGACGAGACTGTGCGCGCGGTCATCCTGACCGGTGCAGGCGAACGCGCCTTCACCGCGGGACTGGACCTCAAGGAGCTGGGCAGCGAGGAGGGCGCGCTCGGCAGCGCCAATGCCACCGACCCGGCCGACAATCCGGTCAAGGCGATCGAACTGTGCCGCAAGCCCGTGATCGGTGCCATCAACGGGGTGGCGATCACCGGCGGGTTCGAAGTCGCGCTCGCCTGCGACGTGCTGGTCGCCAGCACCAACGCCCGCTTTGCTGATACCCATGCACGGGTCGGGATCGTGCCGGGCTGGGGGCTGTCGCAGAAACTCAGCCGCATGATCGGCATCAGCCGTGCGAAGGAACTCGCCTTCACCGGCAATTTTCTCGATGCCGCCACCGCCCACGCATGGGGGCTGGTCAACCATGTCGTCGCACCCGCGGAACTGCTGCCGCTCGCGCGTCGCCTCGCCAGCGACATGGCGGGAATCGATCCGGCCTTCCTCAGCCTCTACAAGCGCCTGATCGACGATGGATACGCCGCCAGCTTCGGCGAGGGGCTGGCGCTGGAGGCGGAGCGGTCGAGCGCCGCCAATTCCGCCGTCGCTCCGGAAGAGGTCGAGGCCCGCCGCGCCGCCGTGCAGGAACGCGGGCGCCAGAAGGCGGACGGGCAGCGGTAGCCCACGGTGGCGTTCGGGCGCCGAAAGGCGTAAACTCCGCCGCGCTGGGGCAGGAGGGAATGACATGATCGATATCGAACGCATTGGCCCCAGGGCCCACCAGATGCTCGTCTATGGCCAGATCACACCGGACGACACGGCCAAGTTCGTCGCCTTCGCACAGGCACAGAACGAAGCCGGGGAAGGCGGAAACATCCTGATCGACATGGTCTCGATGGCGGGCTTTTCGTGGAGCGCCGTGGCCGAGGAACTCGCTCACATCCCCGCGCTGATGCAATGGCTCTACCGCCTCGACCGTATCGCGCTGGTCTCCGACGAGGAATGGATCCGGACCATGGCGCGGCTTGAAAGCGCGCTGCTGCCGGGCGTGGTCTATGCCGTCTATGACGCCGACGAGGCCGGGGCCGCGCGCGCCTGGGTGCTGGAGGAAAGCGAACGCGCCCATGCCGGGGCCGTAAGCGCCCGCGACGAAGGGGCGGATGTGGTCGTGATCGAGCTGACCGGACGGCTTGATCGCGCCGAATCCGAGAACGCGCTCGATCTGGTGCGCGCGCGGCTCGATATCACCGGTGCGCGGCGGCTGATGGTGGTGGTGCGCAAGTGGCACGGCTTCGATCCCGATGCCGCGCTCAGCACCCATGTGATGCAGGGCAAGCTCGAATTGCTCGGGCGGCTCGATCGCTACGCGCTGGTAGGCGGGCCGGGCTGGCTGCGGCAGATGGCGGACAGCTTCGGCGCGCTGGTCAAACCGCAGGTGCGCAGCTTCGATGCAGGCGAGGAAACGGCCGCGCTGGCGTGGCTGCGGGGGTAGCCGCGCCCTATCGCCGCTCGCGGAAGAAGGCGCGCAGCAATTCCGCCGCTTGTGCCTCGCCGATGCCGGCATAGACTTCGGGACGGTGGAGACACTGGGGCTGCTCGAACACCCGTGCCCCGTGTTCCACCGCGCCGCCCTTGGGGTCGCTCGCCGCGTAATAGAGCCGGGCGATGCGGGCATGGACAATCGCGCCCGCGCACATCGCGCAGGGTTCCAGCGTGACCCACAGCTCGCACTCGGTCAGGCGTTCATCGCCCAGCGCCTGCGCTGCGCGGCGGATCGCGAGGATTTCGGCATGGGCGGTGGGATCGTGATCCGTGCGCGGGGCATTATGCGCCTCGGCGATCACTTGTCCGTGCTTGACGATCACCGCCCCGATCGGCACTTCGCCCAGCCCAGCCGCGGCCTTCGCGGCGGCCAGCGCGCGGTGCATCGGCAGGGGAAGCGGCCAGTGGGTCATGCCCGCCGCGCTACTCCGGGCGAGGGAACGGCGCAACTTGCTTGACGATTCGCCCCTTGCCCGTTATGCGCGCCGCTTTCCCGGCTTAGACCCGATTTTTTACTGGAAGAGACACACCATGTCGCGCATCTGCGAACTGACCGGCAAGGGCCGCCAGGTCGGCCACAACGTGAGCCACGCCAACAACAAGACCAAGCGCGTGTTCCTGCCCAACCTGCAGAACGTCACGCTGATGAGCGAAAAGCTCGACCGCAGCTTCAAGTTCCGCGTGTCGACCCACGGCCTGCGTTCGGTGGAGCACAATGGCGGGCTCGACAACTGGCTGCTCAAGACCAGCGACGACAAGCTTTCGGCCAATGCGCTTAAGGTGAAGCGCGAACTGATCAAGGCGCAGACTGCAGCCTGATTCGCGCCGTCCCCCGGGACAGGCGTTGCGATGAAGCGTCCGGATTTCCGGGCGCTTTTTCGTTTTTCCGCCCCCCGCGAATCAGCCGCCGGGATCGAACACCAGCTTGGCGAGCAGGGTGCGCTGGAAGATCGAGAAATTGTCGTCCGAGATCACCCAGACGTCGATGCGTCCATCGTCGCGCGGGCGCAACGCCAGCCCCTCATAGTTCTCGCGCGGGATAACGCCGTCGAGCCTGAGCGCGACTTGGGGAGCGAAGATCTCTCCGGACGCGGGTGGCAGCCCGATCGCCAGCAGGCAGGAAAACGGCGGCCATGCCCCGGGCCGGGGCGAGATCACGTCACGCATCAGCACCATGAGCCGGCCGTCGGGCAGCTGCGCCGCGTCGGTTGCGACATAGCCTTCGGCAGGCGAGCGGACCGCAAAGCGGGCAGGCGTCCCGCCGTCGACCGGGTCTTCGGGAAAGATCAGCCCTTCGCGCCGGCCTTCGGGCAGGATCACGAAGCGTCCGTCGGCCAGCCGCACCATCGCCTCGATCCCGCTATTGTCGGGCCAGTCCACCAGCTTTCGCAGATCGCGCACCCCGTCGGGGCTGCTGGCGATGGTGTTGCGCTGGATCGCGTGGGTCTGCTCGTAGCCTATCCAGTAGTTTCCGTTCCCGGGATCGCGGGTGGCGGATTCGCTGTCGACCAGATCGAAATCCCATCCGGGCTCAACGAACTGGCGGTTCATGTAGGGGCGGGGGCCGGACTGGTCGGGCTCGGTCAGCGTGATGCGGAAACTGCGGTCGGTAAAGGCACGCAGCATGCCGGGGCCAAGCGCCAGCATCGCCGAAAAGCCGCCGAAACGCCCGCCGGCGCTGTCATAGTGCCACACCCCGGCCACCGTCCATCCGGGCACGGCGGCAGAGCCCGCACCCTGCACCTGCGTCACGGTGATGTCGCGCGGGACGGTCATCACCACCTCGCTGCGCAGCCATGTGCCCGGCGCGCAGAGCAGGGCGAGGGCGCAGGCCGCGATCAGCCGGCGGGTGCGGCCCATCGCGTTCTATTGGCCGGTGGTATCGAGGCCAAGCAGGCGGCGCGTGGCGATCGCGCACGAAGCATAAGGCTCCTGCAGGTCGGCGCTCCAGTAGCGCAGTTCGGCGAGCGGGATCTCCACGCCCGTCACCGCGCACAGGACATGTTTGCCCGGGCGCAGAACGCGAAAGCTCGAAGGGCCGTAATACAGCTTGGCGGTCTTGTCGGCGGAGGACATCAGCATGGCGCTCCCGATAGCAGCTTGTCGCTAACCGAACAAATCATCTTGGCGCGGCGGGCTGGCAGGGCGCGGTTTGGGCGCGGGGCGCGGGGGCTGCGGGGCGCCGGTCGCAGGCACGGTGTCGAGCGTCCCGTCGCGCCATTGCAACACGAGCCGCGCCTCGCCCGCGGCCTCGGCCCGGGTGGTCAGCGCCTTGCCCGAAGCATCGCGGACAATCGCATAGCCGCGTTCGAGCGGCTTTTCGGGGTGGAGCTGGCTCATGACCCGGGTAAGCGCTGCCAGACGATCGGCGCCCGCTTTCATGGGCCGTTCGACCAGCGCCGGAACCAGCCGCGCGCGGTCCAGCCGCCGCTGTGCCTCTGCAGCACTTCGGGTCAAAAGGCTGGGGGAGAGCCTGGCGGCGACCCCCGCCAGCCGCTCGCGCCCTCTCGCCGAACGGTCTGACAGGCCGCGCCGCAGCCGGTCCGCAAGGTCATCGAGCTTCTGCGCCTGGGGTTGCAGCAGGTTTTCGGGCCGCGGCAGCAAGCGCGCCCGCGCCGCCAGCCGCTCGCGCCCCAGTTCGTGCCCGCGGTACACCGCGCGGCGCTGGCGGGTGCCGAGATCGGACAGGGTAAAGGCCAGATCGGCGCGCACCGGCACCGCCATCTCGGCGGCAGCTGTGGGGGTGGGCGCGCGGCGGTCGGCAGCGAAATCGGCGAGCGTGGTGTCCGTCTCGTGGCCGACGGCGCTGATGACGGGGATGGTGCATTCGGCGATGGCGCGCACCACCGCCTCCTCGTTGAAGCTCCACAGGTCCTCGATCGACCCGCCCCCGCGCGCGACGATCACCACATCGGGGCGCGGGACGGGTCCGCCGGACTCAATCGCAGAGAACCCCCGCACCGCGCCCGCCACCTGCTCGGCCGCGCCCTGCCCCTGCACCAGCACCGGCCAGACCAGCACATGGCTCGGAAAACGGTCGGCGAGGCGGTGGAGAATGTCGCGGATCACCGCGCCGGTGGGCGAGGTCACCACGCCGATGGTGCGCGGCAGGAACGGCAGAGCGCGCTTGCGGCCCGCGTCGAACAGGCCCTCCGCCGCCAGCCTTGCGCGGGTCTTTTCCAGGAGCGCCAGCAGCGCGCCCTCGCCCGCCAGTTCGAGGCTGTCGATCACGATCTGATACTTGGAGCGCCCCGGATAGGTCGTCAGCTTGCCGGTGGCGATCACCTCCAGCCCGTCCTCGGCGCGGAAGCCCAGGCGCGCGGCGTTGCCCTTCCACATCACCCCGTCGAGCACCGCGCCTTCATCCTTCAACGCGCAGTAGAAATGGCCCGAGGCGGCGCGCTTGACCCCCGACAGCTCGCCGCGCAGGCGCACATAGCCGAAGCGGTCCTCGACCGTGCGCTTCAGCAGCGCGGAAATCTCGCTGATGGTGAGGGGCTGGGCGTTGTCGCCCTGCCTTTCGCGCGCTACCAGCCCGGCATTGTCATCATTGGTTGGCGGAGGGGCCATGAATATCCTGCTTCTGGGGTCTGGGGGCCGCGAACATGCGCTGAGCTGGAAGCTGGCGCAATCCCCCGCCTGCACCCGGCTTTATGCTGCCCCCGGAAATCCCGGCATCGCGGAGGAGGCCGAGATTGTCGCGCTCGACGTGAACGACCATGCGGTGGTGATTGCCTTCTGCGAGGCGCAGGAAATCGGCCTCGTCGTGATCGGCCCGGAAGCGCCGTTGGTGGACGGCCTTTCCGATAGCCTTCGCGCCGCCGGGGTCCCGGTGTTCGGGCCGTCCAAGGCCGCCGCGCAGCTTGAGGGCTCCAAGGGCTTCACCAAGGACCTGTGCCAGCGTGCGGGCATCCCCACCGCAGGCTATGTGCGCACCGCCAGCCTCGAAGAGGCGCGCGCTGCGCTCACCCGCTTCAGCGCTCCTTACGTGCTCAAGGCCGATGGTCTCGCGGCGGGCAAGGGCGTGGTGATCGCCGCAACGCTGGCCGAGGCCGAAGCCGCGCTCGCCGACATGTTCGGCGGGGCGTTCGGCAGCGCGGGTGCGGAAGTGGTGATCGAGGAGTTCATGGCAGGCGAGGAAGCGAGCTTCTTCGCTCTCACCGACGGGACCACCATCATCCCCTTCGGCAGCGCACAGGATCACAAGCGCGTGGGCGATGGCGACACGGGGCCGAACACGGGCGGCATGGGCGCCTATTCCCCCGCGCCTGTGCTCACGCCCGAATTGCAGGCCCGCGTGATGACCGAGATCATCGAGCCCACGGTGGCGACCATGCGCGCGGACGGGGTGCCCTATGTGGGCGTGCTCTATGCCGGGCTGATGCTGACGGCTGAAGGCCCCAAGCTGATCGAATACAACGCCCGCTTCGGCGATCCCGAATGCCAGGTGCTGATGATGCGGCTTGAGAGCGATCTGGTCGGCATCATGCTCGCCTGCGCCAAGGGAGAGCTGGCGGGGGTGGAAGCACAGTTCCGCGACGAGGCGGCATTGACAGTGGTGATGGCCGCCAAGGGCTATCCCGGGACGCCGGAAAAGGGCGGGACGATTGCGCTGAACGATGCGGAAGAGGGCGGGGCGAAGGTCTTCCACGCCGGCACCGCGGTGAAGGACGGCGCACTGGTGGCGAACGGCGGGCGGGTCCTGAATGTCACCGCCATGGGCCGCAACGTCACCGAAGCGCAGCGCCTCGCCTATGAAGCGGTCGAGACAATCGACTTCGCATCCGGCTTCTGCCGCCGCGATATCGGCCAAAAGGAGGTCGCGCGCGAAGCCGCAGCCGGGCGCCCGCGCTCCGGTTGAGCACCAATCCGGCACGTCAGAACGAGAAGCGCACGCCGCTGAGCACTCTTGTCCGCTCTGAAAACTGCCCGAATATGCCGCGGCGCGAGCCATAGAAGATGTCGCCGCCAAGAAAGATCGCAAAGCGGTCGTCGATCCGCCTCACCAGTTCCAGCCGGACCAGACCATCCGTGTCGGTGAGCGAATTGAGCCATTCGGCCCGCAGCGCATGCCGGTTGTCGTCAAAATCCTTCTGGACCCGCAGCGTGGAAATCACGTCCGTACGAGGGCGCACCAGCGGGCGGTCCGATGCGACATGGTCGGCGATCAGTTGCACGTTGACATAGGTGCCCAGCGGCCCGGAAAAATCCGCTCCGATCCCGCCGACGACACGATCCACTTGCGCGACTTCGGCGCCCATTGAGCCTGCGACCACGAACCGCGCGTCGGGCGTCCAGGCGGCTTCCAGCCGGCCGACAACTCCGCCGAACTGGCGCACGAATTCCAGCCCGATCGTGTGCCGGCGCGGGTGGCGCAGTTCGATCTGCCTGCCGTCGAACACGGGAATGCCGTCCTGATCGATGCCGCGCACGACCGAGACACGCAGATCCGTTGCATCCAGCCTGTAGGACAGCCGCGCGCCGATGGTGGCATCGCCGATCAGGTTGCCGCGGTCTTCGCGGATGATCGGCGGCAGGGGGCCGGCCGGTTGCAGCCCCGCCAGAAAGCGCGGGGCCTGCGGGAAGAAAGCGGCGCCGGTTTCGGCCAGCTGGTTGACGGTGGGATCGGGTGCGAACACGAAATCGAGATCGACCCGGCCGATGATCGCCTGCATCCGCGCTGCCCATATGGCGATGCGATCGGGACGGGGATCGCGGGCGAGCCCTTCGGTCAGGCGCGCCGGGCTGACCGTATCGACCACCCGCGCCCCGTCGATCGATCCCCAGGCGATTTCCTGCTTGCCGAGCCGGAATTCCAGCGCGCCGGCCGGGATCGCGAGATAGAATTCATCCATCTCGATGCGGACATCATCGCCCTTCACCAGCGGCGCCGAGATCGGGGAAAAGCCGCTGCGCGCACCGGTGCCGGTTCTGGACCCGGCTGCCTCGATCCTGAGCGACATCACCGCCTCGATGCCCGATCCCAGCGCGATGGTGGTCTCCGGCTCGATCAGCAGGTTGGCCTTGGCCAGCCCGTCTTCATCGACGGCGAGGGCCAGTGCGCCGTCGATGGTCTGCGCGCTCGCGGCGGTTCCCCCCAAAACTGCCGCGAGCGCGCATAGCGCGGCGGCGAGCCTCACGGCATGCGGCCGGAAGCACGGTCCAGCCGCGCCGGGTCGAACAGCGCATCGTCCGCGCCTGTCGCCTTGGCAAGGCCGGATACGGTGACGACGGTGGCCCGCCCGGTCACATGGTTGGTGACGGTGAAATCGGTCGCAGTCAGCGAGGCGCCGACCTTTTCGAGCTTGCGGACCGAAATCGTCTTCAGACGCTTGCCGGCGGGATCGGTGAAGGTAATGCTTCGGGGAAACCAGGTGGCGGGATCGACTTCGGCGGTAAAGCCGCCATAGCCGATCTCGCGCGCGATCCGGGCGCTCTTGGCTGCGCCCTTGAGGATATATCGCCCATTGTCCGCACGTCCGCCTGCTGAGAAAGTCCAGTCGGCCAGCCCGAAGATGAAACTGTCCTTCACATCGCCATAGGACAGTTCGGTTCCCATGAAGCTGTCCGCCCGGTCCGACGCGGGAACGCGGCGGGTGCGGCTGGTGGCGGGCAGATAGAGCCAGGTCTCGTCGACCTTGCTCGCCGCCTTGTGGTCATAGCTGAGGAAGGACGTCCCGCGAATGCTGGCGGGCGTGTCGAAGGCCAGCAACAGGCGATGGGTCGCGCCCGTCTCGGTCCGCAGCATTCTCGCAGCACGTGTGCGCGAGCGTCCCTTGTCCTGCATCACGAAGGTAATGGTGCCCTTGCGCGGGTCGGCATTGGGCCGCTCGGCGATGTTGCGGGCAATGGCATCCCCCGTCATGGTCCCCTGTGCCGCTGCCCCCAGAGAGAGGGATGCAGTGGCCACGGCCGAAAGGGCGATCAGCGCAATCCTATGCATGGGTCGAACTCCATTTGCGTGAGGTGACAGAAGCGATGGCAGGAACCAGCACCAGCGCGCCGAACAGGCTGCCCAGAGCGGCAAAGGCGATCAGCAGGCCGAACCAGCGCAGCACCGGCGTCTCGCTCAGCGCAACCACGGTAAAGCCGGCGCCAAGGCTCACGGCGCTGAAGAAACAGGCCCGCATCACGGTGACGTAATTGCCCGAAAGCGCGGCGAGCAGATCCTGCCCCCGCGCGATCTTGCTGCGCAGTTCCTGCACGAGGTGGATGCCGAAATCGACGCCGAGGCCGGCGGCAATCGCGGCGCACATGCTGGTCGCCGGGGCCAGATCGATTCCGACAAGGCCCATCGCGGCATAAAGCAGCACAATCCCCGATAGCACCGGCAACATCGCGACCGACGCCGGGCCGAAGCCGCGCAGCAGCACGAAGGTCGCCAGCCATACCATCAGCACCGCCGCGCCGATGGTCAGCGGATGGCTGGCCTTGAGCGAATCCATCCAGCCGTCATTGACTGCCATTCGCCCGCTGAGCGATGCCTTGAGTCCGGTCTGTTGCGACCAGTCCTCGACTATCGCGCCGACCTCGCGGATCACCGGCTTGGTGGAGGAATATTCCCCGTTTTCCAGATAGCCGCGCACCATCGCATAGCGCCTTCCGAAATCGAGCTGCGCGTCAAAATCCTCGGGATCGCCGCTTGCCTCGTAAAGGAACATGTATTGCGCCGGGGCATTCGTGCGGTCGGGCAGCGCGCCCGGACGGGCGGCGTTCAGCCGCTCGTGCATCAGACCGATGGCATCGCCATAGCTGGTGACCTTGCCGATCTGCGGAATGGCTTCGAGGCGGCGCTGCAGATCGACGATCTGGCGAACGGCATCGGCAGTGAGCAGTCCCTCGTCCTCGCCGCTGTCGATGATGACATCGAGGATATTGCCACCCGAAAACCGCTCGGCCAGAAGGTCATCGGCCACCAGTACATCGTCGCCGGCAGTGAAGTAGTTGCGCCGCTCGTAATCGAACTCGACCTGCGAAGCGGCGGCAAGAGCGCCGCTTACCACCACCGCAGAAAGCGCCAGAGCGGCACCAGGCCGAAGCGCGCTCCACCTTGCTATGCGCGACAGCAGATTGTCGAGGATTGCGGCGCGCGCAACCGAAGGGGGCAGGTCCGCCAGCCGCAGCTGGATCAGCGGCAGCACCGTAAGGCTCAGCAGGCAGGCGACCATCACGCCGACCGCGCCCACCAGTCCGAAATCGGCTATCGGCTTCATCGGCGAACCGATCGCCAGCCCCGCAAAGCCCAGCGCCGTGGTGACACTGGTAAGAATGATCGGCAGCGCCACCTTGTCGATCGCGGCCTGCATCGCCTGCGCCCGCGTTCCCGTGGGATCCTGCGCGCGGGCGCGCTGGTAGGCGAGCGTGAGGTGGATGCTGTCAGCCACCGCAATTGCCATCACCACAACCGGCAGCGCCGTGGTGATGAGGTAGTATTTTGATCCGATCAGTCCGATTGCGCCGACCGCGCTGAGGGCCGAGCCGATCACCACCACGATCGGACCGATGATCGCCTGCCCGCGCCGCAGCGCCAGCAACAGGAACAGGCCGATCACCACGAAGGCGGCAGGAAGGAATATCTTGGTATCGCCCGCAATATGTTCGGCCAGGCGTGCATTCATCGTCGCCACGCCCGACATGTGGACGCTGACCCCCGGCGGTGCGGCCTCAAGCGCCAGATCGCGCATGGCGGCGGTCACTTCCTCGGCACGGTTGGGATCGCTGACCGGCACAATCACCATCAGCGCGTCCTCGTTTTCGGAGACAAGTGTCTCCGCCAGAGCCGGCATCTGCCGGTAGAGCGTCAGCGAGGCCTGCGGATCGATGGCGTAAGGGTCGATGATCTCGGGAGCTTCGAGATCCCCGCTCGCCGTGGCGAGGATCGCCTTTTCCGAACCTATGCTGATGACGCCCGGCTCCACCCCGTCCAGCGTTGCAACCTCATCGGTAAAGCGGTCCACCGCGGCAAGGGTCGGCGCGT
Organism: Erythrobacter dokdonensis DSW-74; assembly: GCF_001677335.1. Taxonomy (GTDB): domain Bacteria; phylum Pseudomonadota; class Alphaproteobacteria; order Sphingomonadales; family Sphingomonadaceae; genus Erythrobacter; species Erythrobacter dokdonensis. The sequence goes on along the minus strand of NZ_LZYB01000004.1, from coordinate 257,058 downwards.
TGAATGCGCTGGTGCCGGGTTCCTGCGCGAACACCACGATCGCCGGATCCTCCAGCCCGAAAGTCTCGCGCGCCATCTCGCGCGCCAGCCATGCCGGGTGATCGTGGCTCACGAAGGCATCAACCGAGGGATCACGCTCCAGCCAGCCCAGGCCTGCGGCAAACAGCGCCACCGGCAGCAGCCCGACCAGCGCGGTCAGCCATGGCAGGCCGACGATCAGCCCCGAAAATGTGGGCCACTCGATCTCCGGAAAACCCACATCCATGATCGCGCAACGCTGGGCATCGAGGCGTGCTTCATCGGGTCGGTCTGGATTGGACATGCGTTTTTCTCCAATGGCGCCGTTCCTCGGCTCACCATGAGAGACGCAATCGCCGGACAAATCCGGACAGAATTTTCTTGCCTATCGTGACTTTTCACGACAAGTTTATGCTACAAAAGCTGAAATTCCCGGTCGCAAAGCTGCAAACCTGACAGTGGCCGGGAGGGTGTGAGCGTCCTTACAATCCATCGCCACGATGATTGCGCCTGCTCCGAGCCCCCGGTCGCGAAACAAGTGAAGGACATGCGTCGGCATGGGGACTGCGGTCCGGCAGGGGCCGGTCGATTGCGCGATTGTCGCATGCGGAAAGGGATTACGCGATGCTGCTGGACATGCGATCTGCCGATATCCGCGGGAGTCAGGCATGGGAGGGCGAAGATTTCGCCGGATCGATCGCCTATGCTCCGGACGAACGGGAACGGGCCGAGGCGCTGATTTCCGAGCATTACGACACGCTGATCGGCATCGCCCGCGCCAAGCGCCGCCGCAACGGCCTGAGCGATACGGTCAGCACCGTCGATCTGCTGCACGAGGCCTATGTGCGGATCGGCGGGCAGACCCTGTTCGACGACGGGGCGCATTTCATCCGCGCCGTCAATCTGGCGATGCGCCATGTGATCATCGATCACGCGCGGCGCAAGCTGGCCGACAAGCGCGGTGGCGGAGAGCGCGACGTCACGCTGGACGAACGCTCGCCGGTCTTGCCCGAATTCTCCGAAACGCCCGAAGAACTGGTCGGCATCGCGCAATTGCTGCGCGCACTGGAGGCGTGCAACCCGCGCTGGCTCAAGGTGGTGGACGCGCGCTATTTCGGCGGCATGACCGAGGATGAAACCGCCAGCGTGCTCGGCGTCTCCGCCCGCACCATCCGCCGCGACTGGACCGAGGCGCGGCAATGGCTGGCCCGGCAAATGGGGCTGGCCGCCGCCTGAAACCAGCGTGGAAGGCTAGCGCCCGACCCCCTGGCGCTTCGCTTCGGCGGCAACCCATGCTTCGGCCTGCGCCAGTCGCCAGGCATTGGGCATGCCGCGTTCCAGCCCCGCCTTGTTGGCGCGGGCCAGCGCCAGCCGCTTGCGCGCCCCGGCTATGTCGCCGCGCGATGCCAGCAGCCGGGCGCGGGCCATCTCGCCCATGGTGGGTGACAAGTCTTTCTCCTTCGCCACGGCCTCCATTCGGGCGACCACCACTTCGGCACCTGCCAGATCGCCATTGGCCACCAGTGCCGCCGCATGGGCGCACGCGCCGTTCAGCCAGCTCGGCGAGGTGTCGCTGTTGTAGCGGGCAATCATCTCCAGACCGATGCGCGTGTCCGCGAGGGCCCCGGCAAGGTCGCCCCGCGCCAGTTTCGCCTCACCGCGGAGCATATGGGCAAAGCCGGTCATCACATTTTCGCCAATCGCCGCACGCATCGGGCCGAGCACGATGTCGGCCTGTTTCAGCGCGGCTTCGGGCTGGTCCGCAAAATACAGCTCCGCCGCCGCAAGATTGACGCGTGTGGTGCCGAGATTGGCTTGATCCGCCAGCGGATTTTCCGCTTCCGTTTTGACCGCTTCGCGATAGGCGGCGGTCGCCCCGATCCGGTCACCCACGCCAAGGCGCGCACTGCCCAACTGGTTCCACAAGAAGGAGCGGTAATGCGGCGCGTCCTCGGTCTTGAGCGCGGCTTCGATCACGTTGATGGCGCGCTGCTGTGCCTCTGGCGCGTTGGTGGCCATGGCAAGGTCGCTGACGACCTGGACATGATTGACCGAATTGGCATCGAAATTGGCCGACATTTCCCGGTCGAGGTCTTCGAGAATGGCGATTGCCTTGTCGCTTTGACCAGACACATCGTAGGAATTTGCCAGAAACACGCGCGCAAGATCAATCAGCCCCTTGGGGCCATAGCCTTCGGCAATCCACGGTTCGAGCACCGCAATCGCGCGCTGATTATCGCGCCGCATGGAAAAATGCATCCCGACTGCGTAACTAATCGCCGCCGCTGTGCCCGGCGCGTTCTTGCGGTTGTCGTGCGCCTCGCGCCAGCGTTCCATCAGGATGCGCGATTCGCGTTCCACGTCGGCATCGCTACCCGATAATCTGCGCAGCAGGTCGCCATAGGCATCCTTGGCCTCGTTGAGGGCCTCGGCACGATCGAGAAAGAACTCCGCCCGTTCCAGCTCGGACTGCGCGCGCGCCGCCTCGGCCTCGGCCTGGCGGGCATAGTTGAGGCTGACGAGGGTGCCGCCCACCAGCGCGACCACGAAAGCCGCCGCCAGTGCGGCTGCCACCGGCGCCCGGCGGACGAATTTCCCGGCGCGATAAAGCGTCCCGCCCTGCCGCGCCGCGACGGGGCGATGGTCGAGCACCGCGGCGACATCATCCGCCAGCGCGTCGGCCGTGGCATAGCGATCCGCCGGAAGGGTCGCGGTGGCCCGGCGGATAATGGCCAGCAGGTCCGGATCGGTCAGCGCGCCGGAATTGAGCCGGACGCTGCCATCCTCGGCGCGATCCGGCACGGCGCCGGTCAGCAGTTCGTGGAGGATGCAGCCCAGCGCGAAAATGTCAGTCTGGACCGTCGGCGGCTCGCCGCGCAGCTGCTCAGGCGCGGCGGTGGATGTGGTGAAGCTGCCGCTTGGCACCGTCTCGCCCCCGGCGAGTGCGGCGATGCCGAAATCGATCAGCCGCACCGCGCCCTTGGCATCCAGCAGGACGTTCTGGGACTTGAGATCACGGTGCAGCACCAGCCGGCCATGCGCGTGGGAGACCGCGGCGCACAGTGCGACAAACAGCCGCAGCCGCTCGCCGCGCGGCAGGGCCGAGGCCTGCGGCATGATCGGCGCGCCTTCGACCAGTTCCATCGCCATCCACGGCCGGCCATCCTCGTGGGTGCCGCCGTCGATGATCCGGGCGATGCCGGGATGGTCCATTTCCGCCAGCCGCTGGCGTTCTGCGCCGAAGCGGTCCACACGGATGGGATCGTTGTCATGGATCAGCTTGACCGCAACCGCCTGATCATAGACGCCGTCGGCACGCCTTGCACGATAGACCTGCCCCATGCCGCCGGACGCAATCGGCGCTTCCACCGCCCACGGGCCAAGCCGGACGCCTTCGGCAAGCGGCGGCGCGCTGCGATCCACACCGGCGGAGGTGCGCATGAAGGTCCGGTCACTGCCGCCCGAGTTATCCGAAGTGGTCATGCGCCGCTCCCCCCTCACATACTTATGACAAATCAGGATTTCTCATTCAATGTTTCAAAACATTCGCGCCCGAGGGCCGGACATGCCGATCAGGCCAGGGCATTAGGGCGGTGACAAATTGATCCCGATCATGGCAAGCAGGCCCATCAGGGAGGATAAGACAAGCATGACTCATCGCCTCGCTCTCATAGCCCCGCTCGCCCTGCTTGCGCTGACCGCCTGCCAGAGCGCCGGAAGCGACAACCCGCCACCGATGGTGGGCAAGCGCACGTCGCCTTCCGCCGATGCCCGCGCGCCGGCCTTTGTCGAGGCGGCCTGCGGGGGGTGCCATGCGGTCGAACCGCCGTTCCTTTCGCCCAATCCGGCCTCGCCCAGCTTTGCCGCGATTGCCAACCGGCGCGGGCTATCGGAGCAATCGCTCGCCGACTGGCTGGCCGAGGCGCACAACTATCCCGAGGACATGGACTTCACCCTCACCCGCCCGCAGATCGACCAGATCGCACGCTATATGGTGACGCTGCGCAAGGCGGGTTACGTGCCCGACGAGTAAGCCATTCCGGCCAGGCCTTTGTCCCCCGCCCCCGAACGTGCTAGACCGCGCGCGGTCGCAATCGGGAAGGGAGATCTCGATGCCGTATCGTCACGCGCACTATTTCGTCGGTTTTGTGCTGCTGGTCATCATGGCCGGCTTCTGGGCAACCTATTTCAGCGTCGCAGGCGGGGTGCCGGTGGCGTTTCATGTCCACGCTGTGTCCTCGATGACGTGGCTGGCGCTGCTGATCGCGCAGCACCTGACGATCCAGCGCCGCGCCAATGCCCTGCACCGCCAGATGGGCCGGGCCAGCTTTGCGCTGTTCCCGTTCCTGATCCTCGGCTTCATGATGATCGTGAACGTCTCTGCGGCGCGCTACAGCACGGCGCAGCCCGGCGAGGGCATCCTGTTGCTTGGCCCGGCCTTCGGGATCGGGATGGGGGTGGCAATCTCGGCCTACCTGACGCTGTTTTATCAGGCGCTCAAGCAGCGCCGCAATCTCAAGCTGCACGCCGGATACATGCTGGCGACCCCGCTGATCCTGTTCGAAAGCCCCTTCAGCCGGGTGCTGCTCGATTATCTACCCTGGATGAACGTGATCGGCAGCGAGGGGCCGCGCATGGTGCTGGATGCGATCGTGATCAGCAACACGCTGGGCATCGCGTTCGCGCTGGCGGTCTATGCGAAGAACCGCAAGCACGGTGCGCCGTGGCTGGTGGCGGCGGGCTTCATGGGGCTGCAATCGGTGACGATGTGGTTCGCGCCCGATGTGCCGCTGATCGGCCGGGCATTTGCTGCCTATGCTGCTGTGCCGCCGGGCATCACGCTGGCGCTGGGCGTGGTAGCAGGCGCGGTGGCGGCATGGCTGGGCTGGGAGGCAGGCAAGGCCCCGCCACGACGCGCGGCGGCAACCGCCTGAACGGCGAGCTTTCCTACAGAAAGGGCGCACGGCTAGGTTCGCCGCCGCTCTTTCTCGTCGTCAGCCAACAGCAGCATCAGCCAGCCCTGCCGGAAAGGCGGGAAAAGGCCCCCGTTCCCCTGTCCGTCAAACGCGGAGTTATCGACTCAAGCCATTGATAATCAAGGATATTCTGGCCCAGCGCCAGCTTGACAGGGTGTCAAGTTTGTCAACTAGAGCCGCTCTGCCATCAGCGCGAGCATGTCCGCTTCCGGCCGCGGGCCGTAATGCGCGATCACTTCCGAGGCGCAGATCGCCCCGCGCTTGAGGCACTGCGTCAGCGGCTCGCCCTTGACGTAGCCGGAGAGGAACCCGGCCGCGAACTGGTCGCCCGCGCCGGTGGTGTCCACTACCTTGATCACCGGCACCGCAGCCACTTCCGCCCGCTCGCCATGGGCAATCGCGACCGCGCCCTTCTCGCTGCGGGTCGCCACCAGCACCGGCACCTTGCCTGCCACAGCGGCGAGACCCGCCTCGAAGTCGTCCTCGCCCGTCAACGTCGCCAGCTCGCTTTCGTTGACGAACAGGATATCGATCACGCCGTCATCGATCATCGCCTGAAAATCGGCGCAGTGGCGTTCGATCACGAAGCTTTCGGACGCGGTGAAGGCGACCTTGCGCCCGGCATTGCGGGCGACCTCGATGGCGCGGCGCATGGCACTGCGGGGTTCTTCGGGATCCCACAGATAGCCTTCGAGATAGAGGATCGCGGCGCTGGCGATCAGGTCTTCATCGAGCGCCGAGGCCGGCAGGAACTGGCCCGCGCCCAGAAAGGTGTTCATGGTCCGCTCGCCATCGGGGGTAACGAAGATCAGCACGCGGCCCGTCGCCGGTTCGCCTTCACGCGCCGGAGTGTCGAAATCGATGCCGGTGGCGCGCATGTCGTGCCGGAACACCTTGCCGAGCTGGTCGTCGGCAACCTGGCCGATGAAGGCGCATTGCAGGCCGAGCGTCGCCAGCCCCGCCAGGGTGTTGGCCGCCGAACCGCCCGAAAGCTCGCGCGCGGGGGGCATCGCCTCGTAGAGCTCCTCGGCCCGCGCCTCGTCGATCAGGGTCATGCCGCCACGGTTCAGTTGCAGTTCCTCGATCAGATCCTCCTCGCAGGAGGCAATCACGTCGACCACGGCATTGCCGATGGCGATCACGTCGTAACGGGGCGGAGTGGTCTCGGGCACGGGAGAATTCCTTGGATATGGTCTGGCAGCCGCCTAGCCGCCTTCGCACCCCGCGCCAAGCATCTGTGTGCGGGATCGCGTCCTCGCGTTGACTTCGTGCGGGCGGCGCAGCATCGCGGGAAGCATGTCCGCCGTCCCTGCCGCGCTTGTGAAGGCCCTCGGCCAGCTTGGCGACCGCCGCGTCGTGGCGGTGGTGGTCAAGAGCGTCGGCCTGACGCTGGTGGCGTTCGCGCTGCTGGGTGCCGCGCTATATGGCACCCTTTCGGCGCTGTTCCGGAGCGAGCGGCTCGCCGCCGTCTTGCCCGAAGGCTATGCCGAAGCGGCCCAGGCGCTGCTCGCGGTTGTCATCGGGCTGGCGGCGTTCTGGTTATTGTTCCGGGTGGTGGCGCTGGCAGTGCTGCAGTTCTTTGCCGACGAGGTGGTCGCAGCGGTCGAGGCGCGGCATTACCCCGCCCGCGCGCTGGAGGCGCGGCCGCTGCCTTTCCGCCGCGACCTCGCGAATTCGCTGCGCGGGCTGATGCGGGCGCTGGGCTATAACCTTCTGGCGCTGCCGGTGGCGGGGTTGCTGGCCTTCACCGCCTTCGGTCCGGCGCTGGTGTTTCTGGGTGTCAATGCGGTGCTGCTCGGGCGGGAGCTGACCGACATGGCGTGGTTGCGGCATGCAGCGGGGAATGACCTCGGCAATCCGGCCGGGCCGGGGGAGCGGTTCCTGCTCGGGCTGAGCGTGGCCGGGCTGATGCTGGTGCCGGTCGCGGGGCTGCTCGCGCCGGTGCTGGGCGCGGCGGCGGGCACCCATCTGGTGCTTCGCCGCCTGGACAAGACGGAGAACGCGGCATGACAAAGCGCATTACGATCCTTGCGGCCATTGCTCTGACGCTGGCCGGATGTGTCGGCGGCAGCAAGCCCGCGCCTGCCGCGCCGCCTTCCCGCAGCGGGGTCGTGCGGGTGCCGCAGGTTATGGCACCACAGGGGCTCGAAGGCGTGATCGGCTCGCCGGCCGGCACGCTCACCCGGCGCTTCGGCAATCCGCGGCTGGATGTGTTGGAAGGCGATGCGCGCAAGCTGCAGTTCGGCGGGACGACCTGCGTGCTCGACATATACCTTTATCCGCTGCGACCGGGAACCGAGGCAGTCGCAGCTCACGTCGAAGCGCGGCTGCGACAGGGCGGAGCAGCGGTCGATCGCGGCGCCTGCATCCGCGAGGTGGAGAAACGGTAACCCCGTCTTAAGCCTGTTCGTGCCATGGCTCTGGTCGAAACCGGAGGAACCGAACGGGCCATGACGACGCATTTCATCGAGCTTGCCAGAGCCGCCGCCGCCGAGGGGCGCGTGACTGCGGACGAACTGCTGGCGCTCCGCCGCGAAGGCTGGGGCGACGGGATCATCACCCGCGCCGAGGCCGAAGCGCTTTTCGCGCTCAACAATGCGCTGGATGAGCGCAGCGAGGAGTGGGTCGATTTCTTCGTCGAGGCGATCGGCGAATATGTCCTCAATGGCGCGCCGCCGCGCCTGCAATGCTCGGATGCCGAGGCCGAATGGCTGATCGGGCAGATCGACCATGATGGCACGGTCGAAAGCATGGCCGAACTCGAATGCATGGTGCGCATCATCGAGCGCGCCGAGAATACGCCCGACCGGCTCAAGAACTACGTGCTTGGCGTTGTCGAGCGCGAGGTGCTGACCGGCGCCGGCCCGACCCGCTGCGGCGGCGAGCTTTCCGCGACCCACATCAGCGCAGCCGAATGCCGCATCATCCGCCGCGTGATCTTCGCCAGCGGCGGCCATGGCCCTGCCGCGGTCACTCGCTTCGATGCCGAAATGCTGTTCCGCCTGAAGGATGAAACCCTCGCCGAGGAAAACGCCGCCGAGTGGGACGAACTGTTCATTGACGGTGTCGCCAACTTCCTCAAGGGCTTCACACTCCAGAACGCGCAGGTCAGCCACGAACGCAAACTGGAACTGGAAGCCTTCGTCGCGGACAACACACCCAACGTGGCCCGCTTCATGGGCAAGGTTGCGCGCGAGGTGCCGCAGGTCGGCAATCATTTCGGCAAGGTGTTCGGCAAGCGCGAGGGCGGCCCGGACTACGCCGCGCTCGCGGCAAAGGGCGAGGCGGTGACCGATCACGAAAACGAATGGCTCGAAAAGATGATCGCCGCCGATGGCGAGGTAGACGAGCTGGAAAGTCGCCTGCTCGCCCGGATCGCGGCCGGAAACTGACGGGTCAGCCCTTCAGGGCCGCAAATCCGGTCTGCGCCAGCCGCCGCCAGCGGCGCTGGCGATGCGCGTAGAACACCCGCGCAAATCCGGCGATCAGGGGGGTGAGCAGCCCCGCCTCGATGGCGACCCGGTCGGTGTAGGTGGTAGTGCCGTTCGCACCGGGAGAAATTTCGATCCAGTGGTCCCAGCGCCTGATCAGCGGGCCATAGCCGTTGTCGCGGATGTAGCGGGTGTCCCCCTGCGGTTCAGGCTCGCTGATCACCACCGCCTGCCAGCCGATCGGCAGCACGCCGAACAGCCACATCCATGCGCGATATTCGCCAGGCTCCCAGATCGCGGGAAAGGCCCGGTCTCCCTTGGGCGTGAAGCGGATCAGCGGTGCGGCGAGGTGCAGCAGCAAGGCCGAGGTGCGCACCCGTGCCCAGGCTTCATCAGACGTGCAGGCAAGCGTGGTGGTCAGCGCGACCAGTGCCATGGGCTCAGACCATGAAACTCTCGCCGCAGCCGCAGGCACCCTTGGCGTTGGGATTCTCGAACACGAACCCGGCGGTGAAATCGTCCTCGCGCCAGTCCATCACGCTGCCGATAAGATAGAGCACACTGGCCCCGTCGATATAGAAGGTGCCGCCGGGCGTTTCGATCTTCTCGTCAAACCTCGCCTCGGTCGTGACGTAGTCGACCGAATAGGCCAGGCCCGAACAGCCCCGGCGCGGGGTCGACAGCTTGACGCCGATCGCGTCTTCGGGAGCCTTGCTCATCAGTTCGGCGATGCGGGCCTCGGCGCTCGGCGTCAACGTCACGGCGGCCTTGGGCGCAGGGCGGGCGGTTGTGGTTGTCTGCGTCATCACAGCATCCCCAGTTCGAGCCGGGCCTCGTCACTCATCTTGTGCGGACCCCATGGCGGATCCCATACCAGAACCACCTCGGCATCGCGAATCCCCGGCACCGAGGTCACGCGCAGTTCGACCTCGCCCGGCATGGTCTCGGCCACCGGACAATGCGGGGTGGTGAGCGTCATGGTGACGGTGGCGTCCGAATTCTCGTCCACCTCGACCCCGTAGATCAGGCCAAGATCATAGATGTTGACCGGAATTTCCGGGTCATAGATTTCGCGCAGCGCCTCGATCACTTCGGCCTGCAAGTCGCTACCCGCCCCGCCGACCGGATTCTCGGCAGGCTTGGCGGCGAGAAAGCCGTCGAGATAGTCGCGGGTGCGCGGCGCATCGGTGTCCACGGCATCTTCGACGCGGGCGCGGGGGGGCTTTTCGGTCGAGCTGTCCATCGCTCTCATCCTTTTCCAAAAATCCGGCGGGTACGGGCGATCCCGGCGATCAGCGCGTCGATATCGGCCTCAGTCGAATAGAGCCCGAAGCTGGCGCGGGCGGTGGCCGGAACCTTGAGATAATCCATCAGCGGCTGGGCGCAGTGGTGCCCGGCACGGATCGCGACGTTGCTCTCGTCGAGGATGGTGCCGAGGTCGTGGGGGTGAATATCGTCGATGGCGAAGCTGACGATCCCGGCGCTGTCATCGGGGCCGAACAGGGTCACGTCATTCATGGCGCCGAGTTCGCGGCGCAGGCGGGCGACCAGCTGTTGCTCATGCGCGTGGATACGCCCGGGGCCGATGGCGCTGACGTAGTCGGCGGCAGCGGCGAAGGCGATCGCCTCGGTGATTGCGGGCGTGCCGGCTTCGAAGCGCTGCGGGCCGTCGGCATAGGTGGTGCGTTCAAACGTCACCCGGTCGATCATCGCGCCGCCACCCTGGTAAGGAGGCATGTCGGCGAGCAGTTCCTTGCGTGCCCACAATGCCCCGATCCCGGTCGGGCCGTAGAGCTTGTGCGCTGAAAAGACGTAGAAATCACAGTCCAGCGCCGCGACATCGACCCCCATGTGAGGCGCGCTCTGGCATCCGTCGAGCAGCAGCTTCGCGCCGACCTTGTGCGCCAGCGCGGCGGCTTGGCGAGCGTCGAGCACCGAGCCGAGCACGTTCGAAACATGGGCGAGCGCGACCAGCTTGTGCGCCTCGGTCAGCATGGCTTCGGCGGCATGGAGGTCAATCCGGTGATCATCGGTCAGCGGGCAGACATCGATATGCGCCCCGACTTCTGCCGCCACCATCTGCCAAGGCACGATGTTCGAATGGTGCTCCAGTTGCGAGAGCAGGATGCGGTCACCCGCCTTCAGGTTCGCGCGCCCCCACGTCTGCGCGACGAGATTGATCGCTTCCGTCGCGCCGCGGGTGAACACGACCTCGTCCTCGTGCCCGCCGATGAACTTGGCGATGGTCCGCCGCGCCGCCTCGTAGGCGAGCGTCATTTCGGCCGAGCGGGCATAGACGCCGCGGTGGACGGTCGCGTAATCCTCGCCCAGAGCGCGCGCCATCGCATCGATCACCGCGCGCGGCTTTTGCGCGGTGGCAGCGGTGTCGAGATAGTGCCACGCCTTGCCTTCGCCCGTCACCATGCCGGGGAAATCGGCGCGCAGATCGCGGGTGATGGTGGCGGGTGCGTTCACAGCTTCGCCCCCTCCAGCGCAGCCAGCGCGGCTTCAAGCAAGCGCTCACGCTCGCCCTCGTCTTCCAGCGCCACGAAGGCATCGCCGATGAAGGCCTGCACCAGCAGGCGCTGCGCGCTCGCCGGATCGACCCCGCGCGCCATCATGTAGAAGCGCGCGCCTTCGTCGAGCTCGCCGACCGTCGCGCCGTGGGCGCATTTCACATCATCAGCGAAGATTTCGAGCTGCGGGACGGCATTGGCGCTGGCGCCTGCTTCGAGCAGCAGGCCCTTGAAGTCCTGCGCCGCATCGGTCTTCTGCGCATCGCGCGCGACCTTGATTTCGCCGAGGAAATTACCGATGCCGCTGTTCCAGTGGACGCTGCGCACGGTCTGGTTGCTGGTCGCCTCAGGCTCGGCATGGGTGACCTGCGTGACGAATTCGCGGGTTGCATCCCCGCCGCCGATGGTCACGCCGCCGAATTCGAAATGGGCACCCCTGGCGAGCCGCACTTCCACTTCGACACGGGTGTAATCGCCGCCCGCATTGGTCACGAAAAAGGCAGCGCTGGCCCCTTCGCCGAGCGTCACGCGGATGCGGTGCACCTCGGGCGCATCGGAGCCGACGATCATGCAGCGCATCAGGCTCTCGCCTGCGGGCACATCCACTGTCTGCCACTGGTCGAGCGCCCCGGCACCCAGCCGCGCGAGTGCGTCCATATCGGCATAGCGCCACGCCTCGTCGCGGCGGGTGGGAAGGGTCAGGGTTGCAGCCTCACCCATCACGCCATCACCGCGTCATAGCCCTCGGCTTCGAGCCTGAGCGCGAGTTCCGGTCCGCCGGTCTCGACGATGCGCCCACCGGCAAGGATGCTGACCTTGTCGGGCGCCACGACGTCGAGCAGGCGCTGGTAGTGCGTGATCAGCAGCACCGCCTTGTCGGGGCTGCGCATGATCGCGTTGATGCCGTTGCCGACGATCCTGAGCGCGTCGATATCGAGGCCCGAGTCGGTCTCGTCCAGCACCGCAAAGGCGGGGTCGAGAATGCCCATCTGCACCATCTCGGCGCGCTTTTTCTCGCCGCCCGAAAAGCCGACATTGACCTGCCTTTTGAGCATTTCCATGTCCATCTTGAGCAGGCCCGCCTTGTCCTTGGCGAGCTTCAGGAACTCGCCGCCGCTCAGCGGTTCCTCGCCGCGCGCCTTGCGCTGGGCGTTCAAGGCCTCGCGCAGGAACTGGACGTTGGAGACGCCGGGAATCTCGACCGGGTACTGGAAGCCGAGGAACAGCCCGGCGGCGGCGCGTTCGTGGGGTTCCAGCGCGAGCAAGTCCTGCCCCCGGAAGGTGACGCTGCCCTCAGTCACCTCGTAGCCGGGCTTGCCGCCCAGCACATGGGCCAGCGTCGACTTGCCCGCGCCGTTGGGGCCCATGATCGCGTGGACCTCGCCCGCAGGGATGGAGAGGGTCAGGCCCTTGAGGATCGGCTTATCGCCGACATTCGCGTGGAGATTGGTGATTTCGAGCATCAGTACTTCCTTGGGGGACGTTTGCCGTCTTCGCCCGACTTGGGGCGCGAATAGGTCTGCTTGGGGTTGGCCGCCTTGTGCGCGCGGGCCGCGGCTTTGCGCTCCTCGATCCGGTCGCGCATCACCTGCGTGAGCTGTTTGAGCACCGCGTCCATGTCGGTGAGGATATCGGCGGCGGCGATGCGCATCACCTTGATGCCGACCGCTTCGAGGCTCTTGTCGCGCCGCTTGGCGAGGGTGTCGTTCTGCCCCTCCTCGTCGATCGCCAGCGCGAGGCCGAGGTTGTGGCAGTTGAAATCGACGATCGCGCTGCCGACCACGGCGTGCCGCTTGAAGGTATATCGGCCCATGTCGGCGGCGGCGAACTTCGCGGCGAGCGCCTTGTGCGCCTCGGACGAATGCCGCCGCAACTCGCGCGCCTGTTCGTGCAGGGCATCGAGCCGCTTCTCCGAAATCTCCCACCCGCGGCCCTTCTTCTTGAGCGCGGGGGCTTCGGCGGAGGAGGCAGCCTCGGGGTTGAGGGCGAGGGTTTTGCGTTCAGTCACTTGTGCTCGCCTGATTTCTGACAAAGGTGCAGCCAAATCTCGTGTTGAAGCCGTGAAAGTTTCCTTCCGGATCAATCACAAGGCCGACAAGGTTCTCTCTTGCGAAGCTATCTTCACGCGCAGGATCGTCGATCCCGAAATTCACGCACAAGGCTCCGCTTTTCTCTTCGACTTCGAACCAGTCATACCGGATGGCCGCGTCTTGAAAGACGGCATCGCTGCCCGAGACCACGAGCGTTGCTCCATCGTTTGGATCAAACCAGGCGCCTTGCATGGCCGAAGGAAGTTCGTCCTGACTAGTGAACCGGGGCATCACCCCACGCTCCCCTCAAGCGAAATCGCCAGCAGCTTCTGCGCTTCGACGGCAAACTCCATCGGCAGCTCTTTCAGCACGTCCTTGGCAAAGCCGTTGACGATCAGCGCCACGGCTTCCTCTTCGCCAAGCCCGCGCTGCATCGCGTAGAACAGCTGTTCGTCGCTGATCTTGCTCGTGGTCGCCTCATGCTCGATCTGCGCGCTGGGGTTCTTCACCTCGATATAGGGCACGGTATGCGCGCCGCATTGATCGCCGAGCAGCAGGCTGTCGCACTGGGTGAAATTCCTCACGCCGCTGGCGGTCGGGCCGACGCGCACCAGCCCGCGATAGGTGTTGTTCGACTTGCCCGCCGAAATCCCCTTGGAGATAATCGTTGAGCGGCTGTTCTTGCCGTTGTGGATCATCTTGGTGCCGGTGTCGGCCTGCTGGTAATTGTTGGTCACCGCGACCGAGTAGAACTCGCCCACGCTATCCTCGCCGTTCAGCACGCAGGAGGGATACTTCCACGTCACCGCAGAGCCGGTTTCGACCTGCGTCCAAGAGACCTTCGAGCGGTCCCCCTGACACAGCGCGCGCTTGGTGACGAAGTTGTAGATGCCGCCCTTGCCCTCAGCATTGCCGGGGTACCAGTTCTGCACGGTCGAATATTTGATCTCGGCATCGTCGAGCGCGACCAGTTCCACCACCGCGGCGTGAAGCTGGTTTTCATCGCGCATCGGCGCGGTGCAGCCTTCGAGGTAGCTCACGTAAGCGCCCTTGTCGGCGACGATCAGCGTGCGCTCGAACTGGCCGGTGTTTTCGGCATTAATGCGGAAATAGGTCGAAAGCTCCATCGGGCAGCGCACGCCTTCGGGCACATAGACGAAGGTGCCGTCGGAGAAGACCGCACAGTTCAGCGCCGCAAAGTAGTTGTCGCGCACCGGCACGACCCGCCCAAGCCACTTCTTCACCAGATCGGGATATTCGCGGATCGCCTCGGAGATCGAAAGGAAGATCACGCCCGCGCGCTTCAGCTCCTCGCGAAAAGTTGTGGCGACGCTGACGGAATCGAACACGGCATCGACGGCGACCTTGCGCGCGCCCTCGACGCCGGCGAGCACCTCCTGCTCCGCCACGGGAATGCCGAGCTTGTCATAGACCGCCTTGATCTCGGGATCGAGTTCATCGAGCGACGCAATGGTCTGCTTCTTCTTGGGCGCGGCGTAATAATAGGCGTCCTGATAGTCGATCGGAGGATAGCCGACCTTGGCCCAGTCGGGCTCTTCCATGGTCTGCCACATACGGAAGGCCTTGAGGCGCCATTCGAGCATCCATTCGGGCTCGTTCTTCTTGGCGCTGATGAAGCGGACGGTGTCCTCGTTCAGCCCCTTGGGTGCGAATTCGGTGTCAATCTCCGCCGACCAGCCATGCTCGTAATCGGCAACCTTGGCGGCCGCCTCGCGCGCTTCGCGATCTTGCAGGTCGGTGTCGTCGCTCATGCCGGATGCTCCTCGAGAGTGATGGGACGCGGGCTGCGCAGCTGGGCGAGGCTGATCCCCGCCAGCGCGCCGCGCAGCGCGTCGTTGATGATCGGCCAGTGCGGCTTCATGCTGCACCCGACCTCGAAATCGCACGGGCCGTGATCGATGCAGGCGGTGAGCGTTATTGGCCCTTCGACCGCCTCGACGATATCCGCCACCGTAATCGCCGCCGCCGGGCGACCGAGCTGCAAGCCGCCATGCGCGCCGCGCACCGAGCGCAAAAGGCCCGCCGCAGTCAGCTTGGAGACCAGTTTCTGCACGGTCGGCACCGGCAGGCCGGTCTCCGCCGCGAGTTCGGCCGCGCTGACCCGCCCGTCACCACAATGCATGGCGGCCTGGCACATCGTGATCACCGCGTAATCGGCTAGGTTGGACAGGCGCATTGCGAGCGGTTCTCAAATCGGACAGAATCGTTCCGATTTCCAATTAAGACCGATCCGTTCGCATTTCAACCGCAAACAGGCCCCCGGTCACGAAGCGCGGCGGGCCTCGATCCACTGGTCGACATTCTCCTCCAGAATCGAAAGCGGCACCGGGCCGTTGACCAGGATCACATCGTGGAAGGCGCGGATGTCGAACGCATCGCCCAGCTCCGCGCGCGCTTTCTCGCGCAGTTCCATGATCTTGAGCTTGCCGATCATATAGGCTGTCGCCTGCCCCGGATAGACGATGTAGCGCTCGATCGCCTTTTCGATGTCGCCGGGCGGGTTGGGGGTATTCTCGGTCAGCCAGCCCATCGCCTGCTCGCGGCTCCAGCGCTTGTGGTGGATGCCGGTGTCGACCACCAGCCGCCCCGCGCGCCACAGCTCCATGCCCAGCCGCCCGAAATCGGAGTAGGGATCGGTGTAGAAGCCCATGTCCTTGCCCAGTTCCTCGGTATAGAGGCCCCAGCCTTCCGAATAGGCCGTCACCCCGCCGAAACGGCGGAAGGCAGGCAGGTTGCCCAGCCCGGTCTGGATCGAGCGTTGCAGGTGGTGGCCGGGAAGGCCCTCGTGATAGGCCAGCGCCTCGATCTCGTTCTTCGACATGTCGCGAAGATCGTAGAGGTTCACGTAATAGGTGCCGGGGCGCGATCCATCGGGGGCCGGGCTCTGGTAGAAGGCCTTGCCTGCGCTCTTTTCGCGGAAGGCCTCGACCGGCTTGATGACCAGCGGATCCTTGGGCAGCGTGGCGAAGAATTCGGGCAGCTTGGCGGTCATGCGCGCCAGATGCGCCTCGGCCTCGGCGAGATAGTCCGCACGGCTGGTGTGGTAGAAGCGCGGGTCGGTGCGGGTATATTCGAAGAACTCCTGCAGAGTGCCCTCGAAGCCGACCTTCTTCATGATCGCCCGCATTTCACCGTGAATGCGTGCCGTTTCCCGCAACCCGATCGCATGGATTTCGTCGGCGGTAAGATCGGTGGTGGTATAGTTCTTCAGCAGCGCGGCATAATAGGCGTCGCCCTGCGGCAGTCGCCACACACCGTCATCAGTCGGGGCGATGGCCTGCTGGCGCTCCATCTCGGCGAGCAGTCGCTGATAGGCGGGAACGACGCTGTCCCACCAGAGATCCCTCGCCCCGCCGGTGATCCCTGCCTTCACGTCAGCGTCGAGATCAAGCTTGTCGAGCTTGCCCGCAAGATCGACAAGCACCGCATTGCCGTCGCCCGCATCAAGCAGGTTGCGGATATCGGAGATGACATAGGGGTAGACCCATTTCGGGGGCATGATGCCCTTGTCGGCCCGCTCACGCGCCTGGGCGGTGAGCGCATCGAGCTGGGAGCCCATGCCGGCGATCCGCTCGACATAGGCAAGCGCGTCCGCCTCGCCGGAGACCCGGTGGATGTTGATGAGGAAGGCAGGCATCCGGCTCTGCGCGCCGTTCATCTGGTCGAAGATGTAGCCGTAATCGCGATAGGGCCACAGGCTCGCCCGGCGCGCGGCCATCGCATTGAACAGGCGGTAGGACAGCGCCTGCTGTTCGGGCAGGGCCGCCGGATTGTAGCGACGGCGCATCGCCGCAAGCGTCTGCTCAAGCAGGACATATCCGCGTTGCTCGGCGGCATCCGAAGGATCGTCCCACTTGCCGTAATCCGCGTCGCGGATGCCGCGATAGGCCTTGCTCTGCGGCGACATGGCGAGCTGGGCATCGTCATAGGCGGCGAACAGCGCGTCGATATCGGCCTCGGCCCGGGATATCTCGGCGGGAGCACCTTGCGCAGCGAGCGGGGCGGGCAAACCGGTGCAGCCAAGCGCTGCGGCGATCGCAAGCGCGGAAACGGGGGCGGCGAAGATTCGGGCAAGCGTCATCGGACTTCCTCATTATCGGCGGTGGCGGCGGCCGGCTTGCGTGGCGGTCTAGCCGCGACGCGCTGGAGATGACAACCGCAGGGCAGGCAAGAGGCGGTTTCAGCCATTCAGTTCGCGCAGATTCTTCGGCGCGATCATCTCCGCCAGATAGGGCGTCGACGGATCGGTCAGCCGGGCCGGGGTGCGGCCTACGAAGCGGGTTATCTCGCGGATCACGTGCGACTGGTCGAAGAATGCCTCGGCCAACTCTGCCTCGGCCTGGTCGGCCAGGGCCGGGCCGGAAAGCAGGGCTGCAGCGCGCAAGGCGCGATACTTGCGGGCCAGCGTCCGCGGCGGGAGACCGAAATACCGCTCAACAAGGCGCTGGACCTGACGCACGGAATAACCTGCCACGCCATCGAGGTCGGCCAGATCGGGATTGAAGGAGGCACCCAGCCAGCGGCCCACAGCGATGATCAACTCGAGGTGGCGCGGATTGACCGGACGGGCATGGCGGGCAACGAAATCGCCGACCGCGCGCGCGCAGGCAGGACCGGTCATGGTGCCATTGCGATAGGCTTCGAGCAGGATTTGCCCGAGTTCGCCGAAGTCCCGGCCCAATACCGTGGCCGCGGGAAGCAGCCGGTCGCGATACTCCCCCGCATGAAGGCCGGTCAGGGCCGCCCAGCCCAGGGGGGTCAGCGCCGCGCCAAAGGCATGAAACGGCCCTTCAACGACGATCGGCGTCGCCCGCGAGAGCGGGGTGAGCAGACCCACTTCATGATTGGGATCGCGGCGGCCGTCGGCGAAATGCATCTCTCCACGGCCATGCGGAAACAGGCATATCTGCCCGATCGCAGCCGGCTGGATATCGCGGATTACCGGCTCGTCGCAGCGGAAATGGTAAAGGGTGGTGATGTAAGGCGCGACCGCCTCGGGCGGAGCGATGTAGTCGATGCTGATCAGTGCCGCAGGCGTCAGCGCATTGGCATGGGCCAAGGCCGCGTCACCGGACGAGGATTGGGGCAGGGGCGTATCGGCGTCCATCGCGACCCGATACGCTCAACGAAGGCAAAGTTTCCCGCCCGAAAAACGCGCAAAAAAAGGCGGCGCTCCGGTAAAGAGGCGCCGCCCGTCGAAGTTGAGGAACTCATTGCATTACTGCTCCGAGCCCTTCGGGTCGCAGAAGGGGATATAGCGAGCGAATCGCCACGGCGATTGTATGCAAGCGACAAGGGTCATCCCCTGAACAGGGAATGCGTACCCGGAAAGCAGGGTTTGCGCGGTTCTGGCACATGTGCGCTCGACAGGGCGCATTGCCTGCCATAGGCGCGTGCGATGCTGTTCCGTCTGCTCAAGCCCGCCCTGTTTGCGCTCCATCCGGAGACCGGTCACCGGTTGGCGATCGGCGGCCTGAAAGCCTTGCCGCTGCATGGCCCGATGCCTGTCCCGGGGATGCTAGGGATCGAGGTCGCGGGGCTTGCCTTCCCCAATCCGGTTGGGGTTGCCGCCGGATTCGACAAGGACGCCGAAGTGCCAGACGCGCTGCTGGGCCTCGGCTTCGGTTTCACCGAAGTCGGCTCGATCACCCCGCTACCGCAAGCGGGCAACCCCAGGCCGCGATTGTTCCGGCTGGTTGAGGATCAGGCGGTTATCAACCGCATGGGGTTCAACAACGCCGGTGCCGAGGCAGCGCTTACGCGGCTGAGGGCGCGTGCCGGGCGGCCCGGGATCGTGGGTGTCAATATCGGCGCGAACAAGGACTCGACCGACCGCATCGCCGACTATGCGGTGATGGCCCGGAAAATGGCTCCGGTTTCCAGCTATCTCTGCGTCAACGTATCCTCTCCCAATACGCCCGGCCTGCGCGCGCTGCAGGATGAAAGCGCACTGGCCGCACTGATCGATTCGGTGATCGCGGCGCGCGACGAGGCCGTGCCGGCATCGGGTCCCGATTCGCCGCCGCCGGTGTTCCTCAAGGTGGCCCCCGATCTGGAACCGGCGGATATCGACGCGATCGCCCGCATTGCGATGGACAGGCAGCTCGGCGCGCTGGTGGTTTCGAATACCACGATCAGCCGACCGGACCTGCGTTCGCACCATGCGGGCGAGACCGGCGGGCTATCGGGCGCGCCCTTGCGCGACCTCGCGCTGCAAAGGCTGCGCGATTTCCGCAAGGCCACCGGCGGCGCGATCCCGCTGGTGGGTGTTGGCGGCATCGCCAGCGCCGAACACGCCTGGGAGCGCATCCGTGCGGGCGCTTCGCTGGTGCAACTCTATTCGGCGATGGTCTATGAAGGGCCCGGTCTCGGCGCGCGGATCGTCAAGGGGCTGGGAGAACTGATGCGGCGCGATGGCTTTGCCAGCATTGCCGAAGCGGTGGGAAGCGAATAGCACCCTTGCCGATGCGCTTTCTTGTTCCCCTGTTCGCTCCGCTCGCGCTGGCCCTGTCGGGCTGTGCGGCCACTCCTCCACCTGAAGCCGCTACCGCCCCCCTGACAGGAAACGGCGCGGTCAGCAGCGCCGATCCGCGCGCGACCCAAGCGGGCGAGGCAATCCTTGCGCAGGGTGGATCGGCGGTCGATGCAGCGATCGCGGTGATGCTCGCACTGACGGTGGTCGAGCCACAGAGCTCCGGCATCGGCGGCGGCGGCTTCATGTTGCGCGCCGATGCCACGAGCGGCACGCTTGTCACCTATGACGGGCGCGAGACGGCTCCTGCGGCAGCAACGCCGACCCGTTTTCTTGGCGATGACGGCAAGATTCTCCCGCGCGAAACCCGCGTGTTCTCGGGCCTCAGTGTCGGCGTTCCGGGCAATCTCGCGCTCGCCGCCAAGGCCCATGCCGAACATGGCACGCTGACCTGGGCCAAGCTTTTTGAGCCCGCGATCGCGCTCGCCGAAGACGGCTTTGTGATGAACCGGCGGCTCCAGGCATCGCTTCAAGGCAACAAGGGGCGCGCGGACAAGAGCGCAGCCGCGAAAGCAGTGTTCTACGGCGCGGACGGCGAGCCGCTACCGCTTGGCACCACGATCCGCGTGCCCGAACTCGCCGCCACCTTGCGCACTATTGCAGCCGACGGCCCGGAAGCAGTGTATGGCAGCGCAGCCGGAGCAGCGCTCGCCGCCTATGTCGCCGCCGAAACGCCGCAGGACGGTCGTATGACCCCCGGCGATGTCACCGCCTACACCGCCAAGGAGCGCGCGCCGGTGTGCGGCTCCTATCGCTTATACAAGGTGTGCGGCATGGGTCCGCCGTCATCGGGCGGGATTGCGGTGCTCCAGATGCTGGGCCAGCTTGAACGATTCGAGCTCGCCAGCCTCGGCCCTGACAGCCCGCAGTTCTGGCACCTGTTCATCGAAAGCCAGCGCCTCGCCTATGCCGACCGCGAGCTCTATCTGGCCGATGCGGATTTCGTCGAAGTGCCGGTCGCCGGTCTTGTGGATGCGGGCTATCTGCGCTCCCGCTCGACGTTGATTTCGCCCGACACCAGGATTGCCAAGCCCGAAGCCGGTATGCCTCCCGGCGCTCCGCTGGCGCGCGGTCTCGGGCCGGAAGTCGAGGAAAATGGCACGACCCATTTCTCGGTGGTGGATGCCAATGGGAACGCGGTCAGCTACACCTCTACAATCGAAGGCGCATTCGGCTCGGGCCTGCACTGGCGCGGCTTCTACCTCAACAACGAACTGACCGATTTCACCCTGACGCCCGAGGCGGATGGCAAGCCGGTCGCCAACCGGGTCGAAGGTGGCAAGCGCCCGCGTTCGTCGATGGCGCCAACCATCGTTTATGACAAGAACGGCAAGGTGTTGCTGGTAATCGGCGCGGCCGGCGGGCCGACGATTCCGGTCACCGTGACCCGCGCGATCATCGGCGTGCTCGATTTCGGGCTCGGCGCGCAAGACGCGCTGGCGATGCCCTTCGCGATGGCATTCGGCGACACCCTGCTGATCGAGGAAGGCTCTGCGCTGGAAGCGATCAGCGATGATCTCGCCGCGCTCGGCCACCGGACGATCCGCGTCGCCCCCGCGCCGATCAAGGCAAACGCACTGGGGCGGCGGGCCGACGGCAGCTGGGAAGTGGCGACCGAGCCGCGCCTTGCCAGTGTCGTGACACCCTGACCGGCATCACGGTATTGATAGCCATGCGGGCGCTTGCCGCTGGGAACTTCACCTTCTAATCTTGAACTTTGCGGGGCCGCTCCAGAGCCCCGGCAACACGCTCGAAGGGATCAGGAGCCTTTGCCAGTGCAATCCCCCGCCTCGCCGCACGCTTCGCGCCCCACCGTCAATCCGGCGGATGATCCGCTGTTGCAGGACATCGACGGTGCGCAGAACCTCGTCGAACTGTTTCTCAAGCGCGCCGACCAGAAAGGCGATGCGCCCTTTCTCGGCCACAAGGCGGACGGGCAATGGGTCACCCAGAGCTGGCGCGAGGCAGCGGAGAAGGTGTGCCTGCTGGCGGAAAGCCTGCGCCGGATGGGCCTGAAGGATGGTGACCGGGTAGCGCTGGTCAGCGAAAACCGTCCCGAATGGTGCATCGCAGACCTTGCGATCATGGCCGCCGGGTGCATCACCGTTCCGACCTACATCACCAACACCCGGCGCGATCATGCCCATATCCTCGACAATTCGGGCGCTCGGGCCGTGTTCGTCTCGACCGAGAAGCTGCTTGCCCCGCTGGTCGGCGCGATCGGACAGACCGGCATGGTCGAACACGTGATCGGGATCGACGATCTGAAACGCCAGCAATCGGGCAGTTTCGAGTATCACGACTGGCAGGCCCTGATCACCGGCGACCCGGCCAGCGCACGGGCGGAGGTCGACAAACGCATCAGCGGGATCGAGCGCTCGCAAACCGCCTGCCTGATCTACACCAGCGGCACCGGCGGCGCACCGCGCGGCGTGATGCAGCACCACGGCGCGATCCTGTGCAATGTGGCTGGCGCGGCCGAGGTTCTGATCAATGATTTCGGCATTACCGACGAACGTTTCCTGTCCTTCCTGCCGCTCTCCCACGCCTACGAGCACAGTGGCGGACAATATCTCCCGATCGGGGTTGGCGCGGAGATCTTCTATTCCGAGGGCCTCGAAAAGCTGGCCAGCAATATCGAGGAAACCCGTCCCACCATCATGGTCGTCGTCCCGCGCCTGTTCGAGGTGCTGCGCACGCGGATCATGAAGCAGGTCGAAAAGCAGGGGAAGGTAGCCAACTTCATGATGGATGCCGCCCTGAAGATTTCCGAGCACTCCAAGGACGGCAAGAAGCGCCTGCGCGACAAGCCGCTGGACCTGCTCGTGGAAAAGACCCTGCGGCCCAAGATCCGCGCCAAGTTCGGTGGGCGGATCAAGGCGATGGTGTCGGGCGGTGCGCCGCTCAATCCCGAAGTCGGCAATTTCTTCGATGCGATGGGCCTCACCATGCTGCAAGGCTATGGCCAGACCGAAGCCGGGCCGGTGATCAGCTGCAACCGTCCCAAGGTGGGGCTGAAGATGGACACGGTCGGCCCGCCGCTGCGGGGGGTCGAGGTGAAAATCGCGGAGGATGGCGAAATCCTCGTGCGCGGCGAGCTGGTCATGCACGGCTACTGGCGCAACGAGGCGGAGACCGCGCGCACGCTCAAGGACGGTTGGCTCCACACCGGCGACATCGGGCATATTGATCGCAAGGGGCGGATCGTCATCACCGACCGCAAGAAGGACATGATCGTCAACGACAAGGGCGACAATATCGCGCCCCAGAAGGTTGAAGGCATGCTGACGCTCCAGCCCGAAATCGCGCAGGCGATGGTGAGCGGGGACAAGCGGCCCTATGTCGTGGGCCTGATCGTGCCGGATGCCGAATGGGCGCTGGAATGGGCGCGGGCCAATGGCGAGAAGTTCGACCTTGCCGCACTTCAGCAGCTCCCTGCCTTCAAGAACGCGGTGCGCGCGGCGGTGGATCGCACCAATGCCGATCTCTCGGTAATCGAGAAGGTCCGCCAGTTCGCTTTCGCGGACGAGGCCTTCACCATCGAGAACGAGGAAATGACGCCGTCCATGAAGATCAGGCGACACAAGATCCGCGAGCGCTATCAGGACCGGATCGACGGGCTTTACAGGGGGTGAGCAGAATGGCGAGCCGCGCCGGACTGGCAAGCATGAAAATGGTCGCGGCCCTCCTGCTCGCCGCCACCGTGGGGGTGCCGGCAGGGGCACAAACCGCGCCGGGCGCCGCCCCGGCCGGCTCGTGGATCGCCGCCGATTTCGCCGTTCCGGCGCTGGTCGAAGGGCCTGGCTTCAAGCTCGTCCCGCTCGGGCCCGCCTTGGTGGACGTCGACTATCAGGCCTACATGTCCTCGATCGCGCATCTCCAGCAGACCTTCACCCGAAGCACCAGCTGGCCGCGCGAAGGGATCACCGCAGAGGAGGCCATGCTCGACATGCAGACCGAACAGGGCCGGTTCGAGCGGCGCGAATCCTTCGCCTATGCGGTGCTGACACCAGACGGCAGCCGCGAGAGGGGCTGTGTCTATGTCTATCCCAGCAAGGTTGGCGGCCATGACGCAGAGGTGCGCCTGTGGGTGACGCAGGCGGAATATGACGCGGGCTTCGACGCCGAGCTCTATACATGGACCCAGCAGTGGATCGCCCGCGACTGGCCGTTCAGAAACGTTGCCTATCCCGGCCGGGCCATCGCCTGGGACAAGTGGGATGCCATGGTCATGGCCGCGCGCGGCGACTGACGTAGTCGCCTGGGGCATGCCTGCAGGGCGCTACGCCGCCTCGAAATCGTCGACATACTCGGGATAGAACCCCGGCTCCCGCTCGGACCAGCCGGGGGCGGTAGCGGCGGCTTCGCTTAAGGATTGCAGCAGCACCTTGCGCCGTTCGGGGCGGATTGCGGGGAGGGCGCTGGCGGCGCAGAAGGCCGCCGGAAGGTAAGGTCGCACCTTGGCGCCCAGCAGGCGTTCATAGAGAAAGCGGAAAGCGGAAAAGCTTGCGAGCCTTTCCTGCTCCAGATCGAAGGCCGCACAGCGAACCAGCTTGCCGAGGAAGCGTTCGATCTCGTTCGGCGTGCCCTCCACCGGGATCAGAGCGCGCAAGGCCTTCAGGTCCTGATAGGCGACATATTGCCGGCGGATCGCGACATTCTCCGCCTCGCTGCGGCCCCAGCGGCGGAAGGCATCGGTGCGGGCGAGGCCGATATCAAGGCTCCGCTTGATGTAACGCTGCTCGGCCGGAGCGAACCCGGCAAACTCGCGCATCTCGGCAATCGGCATCATCATCGACCCTTCTCCTTGTGTGAGGAGAACGTCGCATGACGTGGTTAATTTAGGGTTAGGCGTTTTTCGTGTCCGCAGCCCATCCGGGCTTCGAAATCCTCGCTCACGCGACCTGACGTTCGCGTCGCTGCGGGCGGCCGGTCGACCTTGCGGCTGCTTACGCAGCCGATCCAACACCACATGCTTGGGGGGATTCAGATCAAACCGGCGAGGGGACTGCTCGGATCGGCATACATCCGCCGCGCCATGCGGCCTGCCAGATAGGCCTCGCGCCCGGCTTCGACCGCCAGCTTCATCGCGCGGGCCATGCGGATCGGGTCTTTCGCCTCGGCGATAGCGGTGTTCATCAGGATGCCGTCGCAGCCCAGCTCCATGCCGACCGCTGCATCGGACGCCGTGCCCACGCCCGCATCGACCAGCACCGGCACCTTGGCGCCCTCGACGATCAGGCGGATCGTCACGCGGTTCTGGATGCCCAGCCCCGAGCCGATCGGCGCGCCCAGCGGCATGATCGCCACCGCGCCCGCGTCCTCAAGCTGCTTCGCCGCAATCGGATCGTCGGCACAATAGACCATCGGCAGGAAGCCCTCCTTGGCCAGCACTTCGGTCGCCTTCAGCGTCTCGCGCATGTCGGGATAGAGGGTGCGCGCCTCGCCCAGCACCTCCAGCTTGACCAGATCCCAGCCTCCCGCCTCGCGCGCCAACCGCAGCGTGCGCACGGCCTCGTCACCGGTGAAGCACCCCGCGGTGTTGGGCAGGTAGGTGATTTTCTTGGGGTCTATGAAGTCTGTCAGCATCGGCGCCTTAGGATCGCTGACGTTCACGCGTCGCACCGCGACCGTAACGATCTCAGCACCCGAAGCCTCCACGGCCGCCGCGTTCTGCTCGAAGCTCTTGTACTTGCCGGTGCCGACAATCAGCCGGCTGCGAAAGGTGCGGCCTGCTACCTTCCAGGTATCGCCCACCTCCTCACCCCCGCCGACGAAGTGCACGATTTCCAGCACATCGCCCTCGGCCAGCGGTGCCTCGGCCAGAGTTGAACGCGGGACGATTGCACCATTGCGCTCGACCGCGACCTTTTCGGGCACAAGCTCCAGTTCGCGCACCAGATCGGCAATGGTGGCGGCAGCCGAGCGATGCGGTGCGCCGTTAAGGGTGATGCTCTTGGTCATGGCGCGAGACATAGGCGCTCGACCACGGCGTGCAACCACGAGTTTGGCGAGGATGTGCTCAGCGCGCGGCGCGCAGGTTCAGCAAGTGGCCGACAGACACGAGTGTGACCCCAAGCAGGGTCAGCAGCAATTCGTTCGTGCCGTGCGGCACCACCAGCGCCCAGGCCATGAAGGCGAGACCAGCCGATGCAACCGCGAAGGGCAGCGGGCGGCCATGGCGTATCAGCCCCCAGCCGATCGCGACAACCGCAACCGCCAGCGCGAGCGCAAGGCCCATGCGGTGAATATTTTCTTCCAGCAGGAAATGCCCGCCCAGTCCCAGAGCCGAGACGACAACCAGCGTGGCAAGGCAGTGGATGGCACACAATCCGGCAAGCCCGATCCCGACGAGATCGAGCCGACGGCGAAACGACATCCGACTCGCGGGGAGATTGGGAGGCACGGTCATAGCGCTCCGGCACATATGTTATGTTGTTACATTCTGCAAGGGAAGGAAAGCACACAGGATTGCGCCACCCGCATCGCCGCTTGCGCTGAACAGGCTTGCGCAAGCGGCTTCTCCGGCACAAGGGAGGCAGGCCATGGCAAGCTCTGCCTCTGTATCGAATCTGTTCGCGCCATGGGCGCGCGGCTCGGCGCGTCCGCTCGCGCTGGCGCGCTGGCTTGAGGCGGTCGCAGTGCTGGTGGTGACCATCGTCGTCGTTGGCGGCATAACCCGCCTGACCGAAAGCGGGCTGTCGATCACCGAATGGAATGTTGTTTCCGGCATTCTCCCGCCGCTTGGCGAGGCGGCGTGGCAAGCCGAGTTCGCCAAATATCAGGCGACCGCCGAATTCCGCTATGAAAGCGGCCCGGCGGGGATGGATCTGGCGGCGTTCAAGTTCATTTTCTTCTGGGAATGGTTCCACCGCATCCTCGGCCGGGTGATCGGCCTTGCGTTCCTGCTGCCGCTGGCAGTCTTCGCCTGGAGGCGGGCAATCCCAGCGGGCTATGGCTGGCGGCTCGGAGCGATGTTCGCGCTGATTTGCGGGCAGGGCGCGCTGGGCTGGTACATGGTGTCTTCCGGCGTGGGCGACACCGACCTTACCGATGTCAGCCATTTCCGGCTTTCCGCGCACCTGCTGACCGCGCTGTTTCTGCTCGGCGGACTGGTATGGACGGCACGCGACCTGCGGCGGCTTGCGCGTAATACGGACAGCGCGCCCGCGCCGCTTACCGGCGCTGCTGCGCTGGCAGGCGGGGTGCTGTTCATCCAGCTGCTGCTCGGCGCATGGGTAGCCGGGCTCAATGCCGGGCACGCCGCCTATGACTGGCCGCTGATGAACGGGCAATTCCTCCCCGAGGCCGATTGGTCGAAAGGAATGCTATGGGCCGCGACCCATGATCCGTTCCTGCTTCAATTCCTGCACCGCTGGTGGGCCTGGGTCGCGGCGGCGGCGCTGGTGTGGCTGGCAAGGGCCGTGCGCCCGAGCGACCGGTTCGCCAGCGTCGCACTCAATGCCGCGATCGGGACGATGGTGCTGCTCGGCATTGCCACGGTCATGAGCGAGGTATCGCTGTGGGTCGCGGCCGCGCACCAGCTGGTCGGCGCGCTGACCGTGGCGGCGACGGCCTGGGCAATGCACAGCAACGGCACCGCGCGCCGCGAATACGGGGCGGCGGCTTGACCACCGCCAACGTCCGGGATGCGGCGCTGATCTGGTGTCCCTTCCCCGACCGCGAGGCTGCACGCGCGATCGCGGGGCAGCTGCTGGACGAGCGGCTTGTCGCCTGCGCCAATATCATCGGCGAAGTCGAATCCCTTTTCGTCTGGCAGGGCACGCAGGGCACCGGCAGCGAAACCGGTGTGCTGTTCAAGACCACCGCTGCCCGGCTGAACGAGGCTGTCGCACGGTTGGGCAAGCTGCACCCCTATGATACACCCGCCGTCATCGGGTGGCGCTGCGACGCGGCGCATCCGGCAACACTGACCTGGCTCAGCGCTGCTTGTTCCGGTTCTGCCCTTGGTGATTTTCCGGAGGAGCGCGGCGACTGACGGCCGCAGAGGGGGGATTTGTCGCATGGCCGGGAGCACGCGCCGGACGCTGTTGGCCCGACTTCTGGGAACAGGAATGGCAGGCAGCCTTGCACTGCGCGGAAAGGTGCTGCGCGCTGCCGACGAAGGGCTGCGCCTGCCCGCAACGGAGATGCTGCTCGAACGCAGTCTGGTGCGCGGGCTCGGCGGGTCGGCGGCCATCACAGTGCGGCGTGAATGGCGGATCGCCTTCAGCCCGCAAGGGCGCGGCGCCGTCGTGACAGGCACGCAGGTGGGCGCCAGCGTGGACGCCCCGCCAGCCCTCGCCGAACTGGCCCGGCTCGAGCAGCAACGCGAGGAGCAGGGGCTGTTCCCGATCATGCTGTCCGACACCGGTCTGATCGTGTCGCACGGCAGAACGATGGTCTCACCGACCGATCTGGCCGCAGTGGTGCGCACCGCCGAAGCGCTTGTGGCCCGTCTGCCCGGATCACCGTCCGGACGCGATGCCGTCCGCCGCTATCTGGCCGAGATGGACCGCGCCGGCGCCGGACAATTCGACCGCCTGCCGGCCGACCTGCTGTTTCCCTCCGGCTCGCCGCTGCACCGGATAGAGACAGTGGCCCTGCCGGAAGGCCGGACCGGCCAGTTCGAACTGACATGGGAAGCGCGCAAAGTGGCCGGGGCAGGCTGGCTGGCCGAAGGGCAGCGCAGGGTCATAACACGCCTCGAAGGCATGGAACGGCGCTCGCTGGAGGTCTGGCGACTACGCCCTGCCTGACCTGAAAGGACATTGATCCGGACATACGGTATTATTTTACCGCATGCGGGAAGCGCGGTTTTGCTTGACTTTCCGCCCCCCGAACGACATTTGCGCCGCCACTTGCCCCACAGCCTGACGGTTGCGGGAGCGATTCTCCGGGCCTCGCCCGGATACATGTTTCGAACCAAGGACACCAAAGCCATGAAGGCGCTCAGCAAACAGACCCGGTCGATCAAGCCGGCCGAGGTCGAGAAGAACTGGCACATCATCGATGCCGATGGTCTCGTCGTCGGCCGTCTCGCCGCGATCGTCGCCAACATCCTGCGCGGCAAGCACAAGCCGAGCTACACCCCGCATGTCGATTGCGGCGATCACGTGATCGTCATCAACGTCGACAAGGTGCAGTTCACCGGCAAGAAGATGGGCGACAAGGTCTATTACAAGCACACCGGCCACCCCGGCGGCATCAAGGAAACGACCCCGGCCAAGGTGCTGGGCGGGCGCTTCCCTGAACGCGTGCTGGAAAAGGCTGTGGAACGCATGATTCCGCGCGGCCCCCTCGGTCGCCAGCAGATGAAGGCGCTGCATCTCTACGCCGGCACCGAGCACCCGCATGACGGGCAGAAGCCCGCCGTGCTCGACGTCGCTTCCATGAATCGCAAGAACAAGGTCACCGCGTAATGGCTGACGAAACCACCACCGTCTCGGATCTCGCCGATCTCAAGGACATCGCCGGCGACGCCCCGCAGGGTGACGCTGTCGAAATCGCCCGCAACGCCGCGCCGCTGCGCGAGCAGGAGCTCGACAAGCAGGGCCGTGCCTATGCCACCGGCCGGCGCAAGGATGCGGTCGCCCGCGTATGGGTCAAGCCCGGTAGCGGCAAGATCACCATCAACGGCCGCGACCAGGAAGTCTACTTCGCGCGTCCGACCCTGCGTCTGATCATCAACCAGCCGTTCGGCATCACCGATCGCAGCGGCCAGTACGACGTCGTCGCCACTGTCCGTGGTGGCGGCCTGTCGGGCCAGGCCGGCGCGGTGAAGCACGGCATCGCGCAGGCGCTCTCGAAGTACGAGCCCGAGCTGCGCTCCACCGTCAAGGCAGCAGGCTTCCTCACCCGCGACAGCCGTGTGGTCGAGCGTAAGAAGTACGGCAAGGCCAAGGCCCGCCGCAGCTTCCAGTTCTCGAAGCGCTAAGGCTCGCACCTTCTGCGGATACAGCAAGGGCGGCCCCCGAAAGGGAGCCGCCCTTTTCTGTGGTGCAGCGCCGGCAGGGCTCAGCGTTGCAGCAGCATCAGACCCCAGGCAAGGCCGCTGCCCGACAGGAAGACCGGCCATGACCAGTAAATCTGCGCATCGGCGATCGAAACAAGATGGATCGCCAACGGGCCTGCACTGGTGCCTTGGGATCCGATCAACAGCCCGACCGTCGCGGACAGGATCGCGCCAAGCGTGATCGCCTTAAGAAATTCCATCTCCGTACCTCCGGACCAAGAGAGAGTAGCGAGAAAGGTTGCCGCCTCAGGCGCAAGCGATGGGCCCGGTCGGCGACCGCCATCTCACCAACAAAGTCTTAATACGAACCCTAGGGAAAAGGTTAAAGCAAGGCGCTCTCAGATTACGCCGGAGCGGCCTCGGTGACGAGCCGGAGCTCGCTCGAGATCACTCCGCCCGGCTCGCAGGTGACCACCCGCCACGAAGGCGGAGCGCCATGCCGCAGCCTGGTCGACAGCGTACCGGCTCCAATCATCCGCATCGCACGTCCGCCGCGTGTGCGCACCTCGTCAAACGGCACATGGACATGACCCGACATGACCGCATGCGCGCCTGCCGCAGCAATGGCGGCAAAGGCGGCATCGCCTCCGATGGTGGGATTCTTTTCACCGTCGCGCGGGCCCAGCAGCGGATGATGCGCGGTCACGACGATGCTGCGCGAATCGCCCCTCAGTGCTTCGAGCCTGGCAAGCGTCTGAGCGAGGGCGGCAGGCTTTATCACGCCGTCAGACCAGGGAAAGCGGGTCTGGGCGCGCACCGTCGTGAGCAGCGGCACCAGCACAACATCGTTCGAGACAAAGGTCGTCGCCACTGCCTCGCGCAGCCGGTTGTAGCGTCGGAAGGGATCGGTAAAGCGCTCCCAGGGATTGTAATAGGGCATGTCGTGATTGCCCGGCTCGAGCACCACCGGCACGCCGAGCGCGGCGAACCATTCGGCAGCGCGGGCATATTCGGAATGCTTCGCACGCTGGGTGAGGTCGCCTGTGCACACGACGGCATCGGGCCGTTCGGCGGCCACGGCTCGCGCCACCTCGTCGAGCGCGGCGCGGTTCTCGACCCCGAAATGCACGTCGCTGATATGGAACAGTCGGGTGGTCATGCGCGGGTCAGACCTTGCGGCTCAGGATCAGCCATGCAGCGACGGCGTTGAAGCTCGTGTAGGCAAGATAGGCCCAGGCGAATGCCGGCCAGCCTTCCACCGAAAGCAGCAGCGCGAAAAACAGCACCGCGAATTCGGTCAGCAGCGCGACGCGTGTGCCCAGCAACCGGCTCGAACGTGGCAGACGGACGAGCAGCGGGTGGCCGCTTTCGAATACGGCCCGGTTGAGCGCGAAGTTAGCCACGCCTGCCAGAAAGATCACGAATGTCGCCAGTCCCATCACCGCCACTATGGCGATGCGCCGGTCGGATGGGAACCGCCATTTGTCGGCAGGCGAAAACCGTCCATCCTGAACGCCGTCCATCGGTCGAACGGTCTGCGGGGGTTTGTCGAGAGCCGACTGAAAGCGCCGCCTGATCAGTCTATTCCTCAATTCGGCAGCGGGTCTGCCAACCCCCGGATCGGCACCCCGCACGATCACAGGCCCCTGCCGATGGAGGATGACATGAAAACATTTGCTCTGGCGGCCGCCGCAATCGGCTTGGCCTGCACCACGACCCCCGCTTTCGCCGGCAGTGACGAAAAGGCGACCATGACCATCGAGCTCGACGACATCGATCTTGCGAGCCCGAAGGGTCAGGAAGTGCTCGACAGGCGGATCGAGCAAGCCGCGCGCACGGTATGCCGCGTCACCGAAGTGCGGACCGGCACCAGAATCATGGACCACAGCGCCCGTGCCTGTGTCGCAAAGGCCCGCGCCGAAGCGCGCCAGCAAGTCGCCGCACTGGTGGCCGAGACCGGCAAGCGCGGCGGCTGAACCACGCACCCTGACCTGCACCTCCACCCCGCGGTGCAGTGCTACGGCCCGAACCCTTCCAGTCCCTGGGGTTCGGGCCGTTTTCTGCTTTCGATCACGCGGGAACGGAAAGTCTGCGGTTCGGTAGCGACCGGGAAATCAACGCCCTGCCATCGCCTTGACGCGGGCGAGATAGGTGCGCCCGATCCGCAGTGCCTCGCCGTTCTGAAGTTCCACCGACCACACACCCAGCCCGTCGTGCCTGAGGCCGCGGATATTGTCGCGCCTGAGGATGGTCGAACGGTGGATGCGGATGAACTGTTCGGGATCAAGCCGCGCTTCCAGCCCGGCGATAGTCTGGAGCAGCAGGTAGGAGCGCGGTGCGTCTTCGCTGCCGACGTGGAGCCGCACATAGTCGCGCTCGGCATCGATCTGATGCACCTCGCTCACAGCGATGCGAAGCAGTTCGGAACGGTGCGGCACCCACAATTCGTCGAGATAGCGGCTCGATTTCTGCCGCCTTTGCCCGCGCCGGGCAAGCGCGCGTTCGATCGCGCGTTCAAGCCGGTCGGCGGCGACCGGCTTCAACACATAGTCGACCGCCTCGCAATCGAAGGCCTCGACCGCGAAATGATCATGCGCGGTGACGAAGATGACCACCGGCGCCTGTTCCTGCTCGGCCAGCTGGCGCGCCACGCCGAGCCCGTCGAGTTCGGGCATGGTCATGTCGAGCAGCACAAGATCGGGCTCGAGCTTTTCTGCCAGCCTGAGCGCGGCGGCACCGTCGCTGGCAGTGCCGATCACCCGCACGCTGGGGATTTCGGCGCAGATCACCTGCACCCGCTCGACCGCGAGCGGTTCGTCATCGACAATCAGCGTTCTGAGCGCGGCGGGTTCGGTTTCGGTATCAGTCATGGCGGTTCGCGGTCCGGGTCAGGGGAATGCGGATCTCGGTGCGATAGCCGCCCGGCACCGGGGCGGAGGTGAAGCCGATGTCGGGGCCGAAGCGGGCTTCCAGCCGGTCGCGGACATTGGCGAGGCCGATGCCGAAACCGTGTTTTGCATTTTTCGGCACGCCGGGGCCGTCATCGCTGACGGTAATGACCAGCCGGTCGAACTCCTCGCGCGCGGCGAGTGTGATGGTGACCGGACGGGCGACAGCGGAAATCGCGTACTTGACCGAATTTTCGACCAGAGGCTGCAGGATCATGCCGGGCACGCGGGCATCCTCCAGTTCGACCGGCAGATCGAACACCGGCACCAGCCGCTTGGGAAAGCGCACCGCCTCGATATCGAGATAGAGGCGTTGCAGGTCGAACTCGTCCTTGAGCGAGACGTCGGCGGTCGGCTCGTTGGCCAGGCTGTGGCGGTAAAAGCGGCTGATCGTCTGGATCATCTTCTCGGCACGGTCCGCCTTGCCCGTCATCACCAGCGCGGAGAGCGAATTGAGCGTGTTGAACAGGAAATGCGGGTTCACCTGATAGCGCAAGCTGCGCAATTCGGCGGCCTTGGCGGCCGAGCGGAACTGTTCCTCGCGGCGCTGCGAGGCGCGCGCCTGCACGCCGGCAAGCAAGGCGAAATAGGTCGAGGCCCAGGCCAGCAGCAGGAAGTAGCGGCCAAGCGCCACGTCGAGCAGCTTGCGCCAGAAATCGGCATAGGTTTCGGCCGGCGCGATGATCACGCTTTCGGAGCCGACCACCTCGCCCTGCTGGTTGTCGGGGGCCGTGGTGCCCGGCACCGATTGGCTGAAGCGCCTTACCGGCACATCGACCAGCAGATTACCGGCCTCGTCGCGCCGCACGTTGAGGTTCAACCGGTCGGCATAGGCCTGCTCATAGGCGGCCTCCATGTCCTTGAAGACAAGGTAGTTGATCTGCCCGATCGCCAGCGCGACCGGCAAGGCGAGCGCGATGCCGGCGGAAATCTTGATCCACAGCGGGCGGGCGTCGAACAGCCGCAGCAGCAGCCACAGCACCAGCGTAAAGGCGACGCCGGCTGCGGTAACGACCAGCCGACGCCATCCCAGCTCGAACTGGAAATCGAAATCCATCACCAGGCTGCGGATGGTGGTGAGCGCGAAATAGGTCGCCCACAGCACCACCATCGAGAACAGCACCGTGCGGAAGGGCACAGTGGCGCCAGAGCCCTGTGGGGCCGCATCGCGGGAAAGGATCGTTGCCATTATGTCGTCCAGCGATACCGCTCCGGCGCAGCGAATGCTACCGGGGCGGGCGCTTGTCGTCGGGCAGGGTCAGGCCTTGGTCGAAAGGCGCGGACGCACCGATCATGCCCGCGGCTTGATCATCTCGGAAGGCACTACCCACTGGGCGAACTGTTCTTCGGTGAGCAGGCCCAGCGCCAGCGCGGCTTCCTTCAGCGTGGTGCCCTCGGCATGGGCTTTCTTGGCGATCTTGGCTGCATTGTCATAGCCGATATGCGGATTGAGCGCGGTCACCAGCATCAGGCTTTCGTTCAGAAGCTGGGTGATGCGGGTCTGGTTGGCCTCGATCCCGACCACGCAGTTGTCGGTGAAGGCATGCGATGCGTCCGCGATCAGCTTCATCGATTGCAGCACGTTGTAGATGATCACCGGCTTGAACACGTTCAATTCCAGGTGGCCGTGCGATCCGGCGACGCTGACCGCGACATTGTTGCCCATCACCTGCGCACAGACCATGGTCATGGCCTCGCACTGGGTCGGATTGACCTTGCCCGGCATGATCGAGGAACCGGGTTCGTTGGCGGGGAGCGACAATTCGCCGAGGCCCGAGCGCGGACCGGAGCCGAGCAGGCGGATGTCGTTGGCGATCTTCATCAGGCTGACCGCGATCGTGTTGAGCGCGCCCGACATCTCGACCATCGCATCATGTGCAGCCAGCGCCTCGAACTTGTTGGGCGCGGTGACGAAGGCATGGCCGGTCTCGGCGGCGACTTCGGCGGCAAAGGCGGTATCGAAGCCGACCTTGGCGTTGATGCCCGTACCCACGGCGGTGCCGCCCTGCGCTAGCTCGAGCACGCGCGGCAGCGCCGCCTCGACGCGGGCGATGCCATATTCGATCTGCTTGGCGTAGCCGGAGAATTCCTGCCCCAGCGTCATCGGGGTCGCATCCTGCAGGTGGGTGCGGCCGATCTTGACGATTGTCGCGAATTCGGTCGCCTTGGCGTCGAGCGCGCCGTGAAGCTTCCTGAGCGCGGGGACCAGATGTTCGATCGCCTCGCCTGCCGCGGCGATGTGCATCGCGGTGGGGAAAGTGTCGTTCGACGACTGGCCCATGTTGCAGTGGTCATTCGGATGGACCGGGCTCTTGCCGCCCTTCTTCCCCGTGAGAATCTCGTTGGCGCGGCTGGCGATCACCTCGTTGGCGTTCATGTTCGACTGGGTGCCGCTGCCGGTCTGCCACACCACCAGCGGGAACTGGTCGGCCAGCGTTCCGTCGATAACCTCGCGCGCGGCGGCGACGATCGCTTCGCCCAGCCTGGCATCGAGCACGCCCAGTTTCATGTTGGCCTTCGCTGCCGAAAGCTTCTGGATCCCCAGCGCACGCACCAGCGCGGGCGGCATCTTTTCCCCGCCGATCGGGAAATTGACGATGCTGCGCTGTGTCTGCGCGCCCCAGTGGACATGCGCGGGAACCGCCACCTCGCCCAGCGAATCGGTCTCGATCCGCACGTCTTCGCCATTCGCCGTCATGTCACTCATCGAAGCCATCCCTCACTAAGTCGATATGGAATCCCGCAGGAACCGGCGCTTCCCTAAGCACCGGTGCGCGGCGAGGTCAAAGGTGTAAAATCGCCAGCGCATCTGGCACCGGAGCGCGGTCCAAAGGCCTTGGAACCGGCGGCGCGCGCGTCTAAGGAAGGGTTGACGGGCTGTATTGCATACATAATACAGTCTCGCGGAGACGACGTGAACATCATGACCATGACCCTGCCCGACAGCGCGACAGCGCGCCGCGCGATGATCGACAGCCAGCTGCGCACCAGCGGCGTGAACGAGGAATATGTTCTGGCGCGGATGCTGGCCGTGCCGCGCGAGGATTTCCTGCCTGCTGAAAAGAGCGCGCTGGCCTATATCGACCGCGCTGTGATGATGGGCGCTGGTGGACACCTTGGTGCACCGCTGTTCTATGGCAAGCTGCTCACGGAGGCGGCTCCCGGGAGCGATGACCGGGTGCTGGTCGTCGAAGGCGGCACGGGCTATCTGGCGCAGCTGCTACGCCCGCTGGTTGCCGACGTCGCAACCGCAACCGCCGCCGATGCCGCGGCAGGCGAGGCGCCTGCGGGCAGCTATTCGCTGATCCTTGTCGACGGCGCGATCGAGCAGTTGCCCGAAGCCCTCACCGCGCTGCTGGCCGAGGATGGCCGGATCGTTTCGGGCCTGCTGCTGCGACAGGTCACCCGGCTCGCATCAGGCCGCAAGGTCGGCGGGAGGATCGCGCTCCAGCCGGTGGAGGATATGGGAATTCCGGTGCTCCACGCCTTTGACGCACCGAAGGGCTGGTCTTTCGCGTGACACGTCTGCCCGCCTCACTGCTCCGGACCGCTTCGGCGAGCCTGCTGGCGCTGTCCTCGCCTGCGGAAGCGGACAATCTGCGCGAGGCGCTGGTACAGGCCTATACGACCAACCCCACGCTCGAAGCGGCACGCGCCAACCAGCGCGCAACCGATGAAGGCGTGCCGATCCAGCGTGCGCCCGGCCTGCCTTCGGTCGATGTCACTGCGACCCATATCGAATTCATCCGCCAGTCGGCCAACGCCTTCGCCCCGCCGGAACGTAACCTCGGCGTGACGACCGCGCTGCTGGTGCCGGTCTATTCGGGCGGAGCGGTGCGCAACGGCATCGCCGCAGCCAAGGAACGGGTCGAGGCCGGGCAGGCCGACCTGCGCAATACCGAAAGCACGATCTTCGCGCAGGTCGTTGCCGCCTATATGGACGTGCTGCGGACCGAGGCGCTCGCGGCGCTGGCGGCAAACAATGTCGCGGTGCTGCGGACCAATCTCGAAGCCACCAGCGACCGCTTCCAGATCGGCGATCTGACCATCACCGATGTCGCCCAGTCGCGCTCGCGCCTCGCTGTGGCAGAAGGCGATCTGCAATCGGCCGAGGCCAACCTGATCGCCGCGCGTGAAACCTACATCCGCCTTGTCGGCAGCGCCCCGGCCGCGCTCGAAGCGCCGCCGCCGTTGCCAGGCCTGCCCGACACGGTGGGCGAGGCGATCGTGAGCGCGCTCGAAAACAACCCCAATCTCGAAGCCGCCAAGCTGCGCGCCGAGGCCGCCGGATTCGACACCAAGGTCGCAGGCGCCGGGCGGCTGCCGACAGTCGGGCTGTTCGTCAACGGCCAGTACAGCGACTTCTTCGGCACGCTGGTCAGCAACTTCCCCGGGCTCGTCCAGCGCGAGGTGACCGCCAATGCCGGGGTGCGGGTGACCGTGCCACTGTTCCAGGGCGGCCTGCCCGCCGCCCGCCAGCGTCAGGCCGGAGCACGCGAATCTGCCGCGCTGGAAGACGTGATCGCCTCGGAACGCCAGATCGTCGCCGAAACCCGCTCGACCTGGTCGAACTGGCAGGCCGCCAATGCCGTCATCAAGAGCGCGCAGGCTGCGGTCGAAGCCGCCGAACTCAGCCTTGAAGGCGTGCGCGCGGAGAACTCGATCGGCAACCGCACGATCATCGAAGTGCTCAACGCCGAACAGGAACTGGTCAGCGCCCGCGCGCAGCTCGTGACCGCGCGGCGCAATGCCTATGTCGCCGGGTTCAACCTGCTGGCGTTGATGGGCAAGGCCGAGGCGCGCGATCTCAATCTCGATATCGAAGGCGTGCTCTACGATCCCACAATCAACGCCGACCGGGTCAGCAGCAAGATGTGGGACTGGGACCGCGATCCCGAACCGCAGGCCAAATCGACCAGAACCGTTGACATTCCGGCCCCCGACGCAACAATCGGCCCGCAACTCCTGCCCGGCGAAAAGTAAGTCCCGATTCGGGACGCCGGGTGGCGTCACAAGGGTGGAAAATGAGTCACGAAGGCGAAGCGTCGGTCGAGGAAATCCTTGAATCGATCAAGAAGGTGATCGCGCGCGACAATCGTGCCGTGGCGCTCGAAGCCCGTCGCCGCCGCGAACTCGCAGCCGACGAAAGCGAAGCGGCGCCGCAGCCGGCATCGCAGGCGCGCGACGAGGACGAAGTGCTCGATCTGGCTGACATGGAATGTTCGCCGGAGACCGAAGCCAGCGCGATGCCGCTCGGCAGCGGTCAGGCGACCGGCGACGAAACCCCGCTGATCGCCGATGCCGTGCGCAGCGCGATGCAGGAAAATCTCGCCGCGCTGGCAATGCTCGCCGAACCGGGCGCCAAGCCGCAGATCGTGCGTTCGGGCGAGACCTCGCTGGAGGGGCTGACCCGCGAATTGCTGCGCCCGATGCTGGCCCAATGGCTCGAGGCAAACCTGCCCGCCATGGTCGAAAAGCTGGTCCAGGCGGAAATCGCCCGGATCGTCGGCAAGAAGTCCTGAAGGCTGGCGCAGGCGAGCGCGGCGGGCTAATCCTGCCGCCATGCGAAACCATACCTTTTCCGGCACCCTGATCGCCGCCGCCCTTTTTTCCGCACCAGTCGTCGCGCAGGATGGCCCTGCACCCGTCGCCGCCGAAAACGAGTCCGTTCCCGGTGTCTCTGCTGCACCGATGAGCGCGCGCGACCTCGTCACGCTCCCTCGCCTCGGCGCGCCCACGGTCAATGCGGCGGGTACAATCGCAGCCTACACGGTCACCGTGACTGACCCGGAAAGCCTTGTGCGCAGCCCGCGGCATTACCTCATCGATCTGACCCGCCCGGGAGCGAAGCCGGTGGCGCTCGACTTCGGGCTCAAGGCGTCCGGTCTGGCTTTCGGGCCGGATGGCGCAGTCTATTTCCTCAGCGGCGAACATACCGACAAGAAGGCCGAGAGCCGCAGCCGCGTGTGGCGGGTGAGCCCCGGCAAGGACGGGCGCAGCGGCAAGCCGGAGGTGGTTGCCGATATTCCGGGCACCGAAATCGCCGGCTTCAAGCTCGCGCCGAACGGGAAGGCGATTGCGCTGTGGGGCGAGGTGCCGCGCGATTGCCCGCGCTTCGGTTGCCCCGACGTGGCACCCGCCCACCTGCCCGGCCCAGGCACCGGGCGGCTCTACGACGGGGCTGACGGCTTCTATCGCCACTGGGACCGCTGGGCCACGCCAGGCACGCCCAACCGCGTTTTCGTGTTCGGGCTGGAGGATGGCAAGGCAGTCGGCGACGGGGTTGCCGTCGACGGCACCGACCCTGCAACCGGCCTCGTCGCCGACACCCCCACCATGCCTTTTGGCGGGGGCGAGGACATCGCTTTCTCGCCCGATGGCGAGCAGGTCTATTTTGTCGCCCGCAAGGCCGATGGCACGGAGCCGGGCTCGACCAATCTCGACATCTATGTATCGGACCTGTCAGGCGGCGCGCCGGTGCTGCTGACGGCGAACAATGCCGCCACGGACACCGCGCCCACGCCCTCGCCCGACGGGCGTTATCTCGCGTGGCTGGCGATGGAGCGGCCGACCTACGAGGCTGATCGCCTTTCGGTGCGCCTGCTTGATCTCAAGACCGGCAAGCTGCGCAATCTCACCGCAAACACCGATCTCAGCTTTGGCACCCTGACGTGGACAGCCGACAGCAAGCACCTGATCGCCACCGCCCAGAAGGTTCTGGACACCCCCGCCTTTCGCATCGATCCGCAGACCGGCAGCGTGACCGAGCTCAATCTCATGGCGGGTAACGAGGCGCATATCGCCAACCTCGCCGCGCTGCCCGGCGGGCGGCTGCTGTTCACCCGGGATTCGCTCGGCGCACCGTCCGAGCTCTATCTGGCAGATGCAGGGCAGAAGGGTCGCCCGCTGACAGATGTCGCCACGACCCGCATGGGCGGCCTTGCGAACATCGTCACCCGCCGTTTCAGCTTTGCAGGCGCGAACGGCGGCACGGTGTGGGGTCAGATCACGCGCCTTGCCGACCAGACCGGGCCGATCCCCGCCATCCTGTATATCCACGGCGGGCCGCAGGGCAGCTTCAACGACGCCTGGTCGAGCCGCTGGAACCCGCGCGTCGTCGCGAGCCGGGGCTATGCGGTGATATCGGTCGATTTCCACGGCTCGACCGGATACGGCCAGGCCTTCACCGATGCGATCAACCGTGATTGGGGCGGCAAGCCGCTGGAAGACCTCAAGAAAGGCCTCGAAGCCGCGCTCGCGCTCGATAGCCGGATCGACGGAACCCGCGCCTGCGCGATGGGCGCAAGCTATGGCGGTTACATGGTCAACTGGATCGCGGGGCAGTGGGCCGACCGCTTCGATTGCCTCGTTCAGCACGATGGCATCTTCGACACTCGCAGCTTCTATTATTCCACCGAGGAATTGTGGTTCCCGCGCTGGGATTTCGGCGGTTCCTATGCGCAGGCGCGCGAGATCTACGAGAAGTGGAACCCCGCCAACCACATCGACAAATGGCAAACGCCGATGCTGGTGGTGACCGGCGAGCGCGATTTCCGCGTGCCCTATACCCAGGGGCTGCAAAGCTTCACCGCGCTGCAGGAACGCGGCATTCCCTCGCAATTGCTGGTGTTCCCGGATGAAAACCACTGGGTGTTGGGCGCGAAGAATTCGCTGCAATGGCATGATACGGTCTTCGCGTGGCTTGATCGCTGGCTGAAGCAGGACGCGCCCGAATGAGCCGGCAGGAGCTGCTTTCGGCGCAAACCTCGCTGGCCAAGCATTACGGCGATCCGGCCAAGGGAACCGCGATCACCCGCCACATCATGCTGTGCGCGGTGTCCGACAAGCAGAAATGCTGTTCGCGCGCTGAGGGCGAGGAGGCATGGGAGTTTCTCAAGTCGCGGCTGAAGGAACTGGGCCTTGTCGGCCCGCAACGGGGTGAGGACAGCAAGCGCGGTCCGGGCGGCGGTATCCAGCGCAGCAAGGCCGATTGCCTGCAGATCTGCGCGGCCGGACCGGTCGCGGTCGTATGGCCCGACGGGGTATGGTACCACTCCTGCTCGCCCAAGGTGCTGGAACGGATCATCCAGGAGCACTTGGTAGGCGGCGTGCCGGTGGAGGATTACCGCCTTACCCCACCCTAGTCTTCAGGGGGCATCCACAATTCGTCGCGGGCAGGCATCCGGTTATCGACCGATTCGTCATGCCCCGTTCCGTTGGACAGGAAGGCAAGGCCCATCAGCCCTCCGCCAAGCAGCATGGTGAGACTGATACCGAGCGCGACCGCGATGTAGAAATGCACGGAAATCATGCCATTATAGGCAAACAGCAGCCCCATCGCGACCGCCACCACCAGCACCGTCACCGCCAGCAGCAGCTTCATGATCTGGCGATAGCGGGCCCAGGCATGGGCCGCATTCACGGGATCATCGAGCGGGGATTTGCGGGTCATGGGCCCGACATGGCCCGCGCATGACCGCATTGCAACGCGCAAAAGCCGCAAGCACCGGTTCGCGCCATGCAAGCTGCCACTGTGCACAGATTCGCTTTTTGTGTGCGGACATGGCATTTTCCATTCCCCAGAGAGAGGGAGTCGGCCATGAACATTGCCAGCATCATCGCCCTGCGCGGCGCCTCCGATATCATCGCATGCGACGTTGCGACCCCGGTCGCAGACGCCGTGCGCGTCCTTGCCAGCAAGCGTATTGGCGCCCTGCCGGTGCTGCGCGATGGGCGCGTGGCGGGCATCGTGTCGGAGCGGGACGTGATCTACCGGCTTGCC
Source organism: Erythrobacter dokdonensis DSW-74 (assembly GCF_001677335.1). Taxonomy (GTDB): domain Bacteria; phylum Pseudomonadota; class Alphaproteobacteria; order Sphingomonadales; family Sphingomonadaceae; genus Erythrobacter; species Erythrobacter dokdonensis. The sequence goes on along the minus strand of NZ_LZYB01000004.1, from coordinate 215,849 downwards.
GACCACGGCGAGGCCTGCCTGTCGATGCGCGTCGAACAGATCATGACCTCGCCCGCGGTAACGGTCGAGCCTTCGACCACCATCGACGATGCGCTGGCGATGATGACCCGCCGGCGTTTCCGCCACTTTCCGGTGGTGGACGACGGGAGGCTGGTCGCCTTCATCTCGATCGGCGACCTCGTGAAGCACAAGATCGACGAGGTCCAGCACGAGGCAGAGGCGCTGCGCAACTACATCCAGGCGGTGTAGGCCTTGAGCGCGCGCGGCTCTCGCCCTAGATTGGCAGCATGAGCGCTGAACCCCTGATCCTGACTTCGTCGGCCGCCAAGCGTGTGGCCTTCATTGCAAGCAAGCAATCGCGCCCGGCGATCCTGCGTCTGGCAGTGGAAGGCGGGGGCTGTTCGGGCTTCCAGTACAAGTTCGACCTCGCCGAAGCGCCCGAGGCGGATGATTCAATCTCCGAGACTGATGGTGTGAAGCTGGTGGTCGATCCGGTGAGCCTCGATCTGATCGCGGGCAGCACCGTGGATTTCGTCGAATCGCTCGGCGGTGCGGCCTTCAAGGTCGAAAACCCGCAGGCTGCTGCCGGCTGCGGCTGCGGGGCAAGCTTCGGGATTTAGGTTAGACCCGCGCAGCGGTTTGGGGCATCAGTAGCCCCATGAAAATTGCCACCTTCAACATCAACGGCATCAAGGCGCGCCTGCCGCGCCTCGTCGAATGGCTGGAAGAAACCCGCCCGGCGGTCGCCTGCCTGCAAGAAATCAAGTCGCAGGACGAAGGCTTCCCCGCCGCCGATATCGAAGCGCTGGGCTATGCCGCGATCTGGCACGGACAGAAGGCCTTCAACGGGGTCGCGATCCTCGCCGACAGGCAGGCAGGGTACGACATCACCGAAGTCCGGCGCGGGCTCGGTATCGACGGGCCGAAGGACGGGGAGGGTGAACAGGCGCGCTATCTCGAAGCCGATGTGAACGGCGTGCGCATCGCCTGCCTCTACCTGCCCAACGGCAACCCGCAGCCGGGGCCGAAGTTCGACTACAAGCTGGCATGGATGGAAAAGCTTCGCGGGCGCATGGCCGCCATCTGGGCCGAGGAAGTGCCCGCGGTGGTGCTCGGCGATTTCAACGTCATCCCGCATGACGATGACGTTTGGTCGGTGAAGGCGATGCGGGACGATGCGCTGATGCAGCCCGAATCGCGCGCGGCCTATGCGCGCCTGCTCGCCGACGGCTGGACCGACGCGATCCGCGCCCACAACCCGCGCGGGGGCGTGTGGACCTATTGGGATTACCAGGCCGGAGCGTGGCAGCGCGACCACGGCTTCCGGATCGATCACATCCTGCTGTCACCCGAATGTGCCGACCGGCTGGAAGCGGCGGGCGTCGACAAGGCGCATCGCGGGCGCGAGAAGGCGAGCGATCATGCGCCGGTGTGGGTGAAGTTGCAGAGCTAGGCTCTGCAACTTTCCCTCAACGATAGAAAATATGCGTGTCGATCTGGGCGAGGCGCGTCTTGCGGTGGCTCCAGCCGGGACGGACATACTTGGCGTGGAAGAACACCGCCTCGCCCGCTTCGGATTCCCACAGGCCCTGGTGGGCGATTGCGGCGATTGCGACAGCGCGGGTCCACGCAGGCGAACCAGTGCGGATCTGAGGCATCCGCGTGCCGCGCATGAAGGAGAATTGCCCCTTTTGGCGCACCACGCCGCAATAGCTTTCGGGGAAGCGGTTATCCTCGGAACGGTTGATGATCACCTGCGCCACGGCCAACTGGCCGGCGAGCGGCTCGCCGCGGGCCTCGAAATAGACCGCGCCTGCAAGACAGTGCATTTCTTCGTTCAGCGGGGCGGCGGTATCGACCATCCGGACCAGCTCGTGCAGTGAACCCGCCTCGGTCAGCACCGGCGCCTGGGCCACCTCGGGAAGCGGCTGCACCACTTCCTCGGAAATGAAAACGGGGGTTTCGGGAACCAGCTCGGTCGCCGGGGCCGGATCGGCCGCACCGGACAGGGCGAACTGCCCATCGGCCTGCGCTTGTGCGCTTTGGGCCAGAACCGCGGCGCCATCGACGCCGGGAAAGGTAATGGTTGCGGTCGCCACGGCGGCGAGGGCAATCATCGAAACGGTCTTGCGACTCATGTACTCTACAATTCGGGCGGTGAGCGCGCTCCGACGCAGGCGGAAACCCTGTGCGATTGTGTTCGCTTGAGAGAGGGGGGTTCAAAATGCCTGCCGGCGGCTCCCCGTCTGCGTGCTGCCCGGGCAACCGGATTGCCACCCGTCAGCCTGCGCGAGGAAGTGCGCGGGCCATTAGCGGCAAATGGCGAGAGGTCAAGTTAACGTATCGATTTGCGCGACGAAGCGTTCCGGAACGTCGATATCCACCTCGATCAGCCAGATATCGGCATCCTGACGCCGCCTCCGCGCCAGATATTCGGAAAAATCCTGCTGTTTTTCAGGATCTTCCTCTTTTGTCGTAACAAAGCTGCGCGAACCGTCGAGGTTGGGCATTCTTTCGTAAAGTCTTGCTGCTTTGCCACGACATGTGGTTACCAGCAGGATCGTCCCGGCATCGCGCTCGCCGCGGGCAAGCACCGTGGCAAAGCCGCCCTGCGATTCGGCCAGGCGCAGGATCGCGCCTACTTCAAGATGCGCCGGCAGGCGTTGGCTCATCCCGAAGCGCCCGCCTCAGCCGTCCGATGCATAGCCCGGCAGGCTGGAGAGCGCGATGCGCGAGCGCATGAAGGTGCCGGTGCCGCGCCCGATTTCATCGCCTTCCGCATCCACCAGCCGCGCTTCGGCCACGAACACCCGACGCCGCCCGCTTACCCAGCGCCCCTCGGCGATGACAGTGCCCTCGCGCACGGGCTTGGTGAAGTGCAGGTTGAAGCTGGTGGTGAGCAGGAAACGATCGGTTGCCAGCGTGTTCGCCGCGTAGAAGGCCGCATCGTCGAGCATCTTGAAATAGATCGTGCCATGCGCCGCACCCGCCGCGTGGTAATCCTCGGGGCTTACAGTGAAGGTCAGCCGCGAACGGCCTTCTCCCGGAATTTGGAGCGCGCTTGCAAACTTGGCGTTGACCGGCGCGGAGGCATAGAGCCGCTCCAACGCGCGGTAATGGCCCTCCGCCCCGGTGGCGGGGGCTGCATGATCGGCGTGGCTCATGGTCGGGTCACACGCGTCAGGCGGCATCCCGTTCGAACTGGTGGGTGAGCAGCGCATAGGCTGCTTCGGGATGGGGCGCATCAGCCAACATCTGCAGCTTCGCTTCGTCACGGGTCAGGCGCGAGATTGCGGCAAGCGCATGCAGGTGGGTTGCCCCGGCATTCTCGGGCGAGACCAGACCGCAGATCAGCGTCACGGGCCGGGCATCGGCCGCAGCGAAATCGATCGGCGCCTCAAGCCGGATCAGTGCGAGGCTTGGCCGGCGCACATCCTTGCTGCGACAATGCGGGATCGCCACCCCGCGCCCGAAACCCGTGCTGCCAAGCGCCTCGCGCGCTTCGAGGTTCTCGAGCACCTCGTGCGCGTTGAGCCCGTAGGCATCGGCCAGCAGCTGCGCGACCGCAGCGAGCACCTTGGGCTTGCTGTCGATCCGGTCGAACAGGATCGCTTGCGGGGAAAGAGCGAGGTTGACGTCCATTGTATTGCGAATCCCGAAAAAAATTGCCTGCATGCAGTGCAAGACCGGCCTGACAGGTTGGCAAATGCTCCTGCCGGCCGGGGCGATTGCCCCTCCTGCTGCTGCCGCGTGAGCCCTGTGCCTTGCATTGAAACCGCCCCTCCGCGGCTTGCCCGGACTCTATCTCGGCTCGACCCATCCAATCGAACCATCGGCGCGCCGATAAACCATATTATGCCGTCCGGTGCCAGCGTTTTTGAAGAACAGCGCAGGGGTATTCCTCAGATCCATCAGCATCACCGCGTCAGCGACCGAGGCGGTGGGGATGTCGACGCGGGTCTCGGCGATCACCAGCGGGGCATCGGCGGCGACCTCTTCCTCCTCGTCCTGATCGATGGCGAAGATAGTGTAGGCCGCCTCTTCCTCGTCACGGGCATGATCGGCCTGTTCGTGGCGATCGGTGAGGCGGCGCTTGTAGCGGCGCAGCTGCTTGTCGATCTTGGCCGCCGCATCGTCGAGCGCGACGTGGGCATCATGGGCCGAGCCCTGCGCCTTGAGGATCAGGCCCTGCATCACATGGGTCACGATATCGCAGGTAAACGCCCCGGCGGGCGCCTTGCCGAAGGTCACGTGGCTGGAAAGGGCCTTGTCGAAATACTTGTCCACCACGCCGCCGAGCCGCTCGGCCGCATGTTCCTGCAGGGCGGCACCCGTATCAACCTGGTGGCCCGAAATCCGTATATCCATGTCATTGCCCTCCCGTCCAAGATGGCGTTCGCTTGTAGTCCCGCGCGCCGACCCCTCAGCGCGCCCAGATGGCTTTTTCGATGCCGGCAATGAACGTGCGGTGGCGCTCCAACTCCTCCTCGCTGGGCGCATGGGGGCGAGGCGCACGCACGGGTCGTCCGGCAACAGGAGCGGTGACGACCACCGCTGTCTCGACCGCCGTCACGCTTTCGCTCTCGACCAAGCCGAGCCCGATCTGCCGCCCGCCGGTCAGCTCGACATAGACCTGGGCCAGCAATTCGGCGTCGAGCAGCGCGCCGTGCTTGACCCGGTGCGAGCGATCAATGCCGTATCGGGTGCACAGCGCATCGAGCGAGTTCTTGGCGCCGGGATGCTTCTTGCGGGCAATGGCGACGGTATCAACCATCCGGTCCATGGCGACGGGCGCGCGGCCGATGCGTTCAAGCTCGGCATTGAGAAAGCCGAAATCGAAGCCGGCATTATGCGCCACCAGCGGAGCATCGCCGAGAAATTCGAGCAATTCGTCGGCGCTTTCGGCAAAGCGCGGCTTGGTGGAAAGGAAGGCGGCGCTGAGGCCGTGGACACGCTCTGCCTCGGCCGGCATGTCGCGTTCGGGGTTGAAATAGGCATGGAAGGTGCGGCCCGTTTCGACCCGCCCGACCATTTCGATGCAGCCGATCTCTACCATGCGATCCCCGGATTTGGGATCGAGCCCGGTGGTTTCGGTATCGAAGATGATCTCGCGCATTTGCTCTACTATCTGCCCAAGATCAGCCGCTGGCAAGAGGCGCTTGCCGTCAAAGTGAAGCGATCAGCGCGGCCACCTCGGCGCGAGTTTCTTCAAGGCTGGTGCCGGTGTCGATGACATGATCGGCGCGCTCGCGTTTCTCCGAATCGTGGAGCTGGAGGCCATAGATATGTTCGAACTTGTCCACGGTCATGCCGGGACGTGCGAGCACGCGCGCGCGTTGCACCTCTTCGGGCGCGGAGACGACCACGATCATGTCGACGCTCTCGTGCCCGCCGCGCTCGAACAGCAGCGGAATGTCGAATACCACGGCGCGCTTGTCGGCATGGCGTTCGAGAAAGGCGGCGCGGCGCGCGGCGACGGCGGGGTGGACGATGGCCTCCAGCCGGGCGAGCGCGGCTTTGTCGGCAAAGACCTGATGGCCCAATCTGTCGCGGTCAACGCCGTCTGGCCCGGTCGATCCGGGAAAGGCGGCTTCGATGGCGGGGACAAGCTCGCCGCCCGGCCCCTGCATGCGGCGCACCTCGGCATCGGCATCGAACACCGGAATGCCCGCCTCGGCGAACATCGCCGCGACGGTCGACTTGCCCATGCCGATGGAGCCGGTGAGGCCGATGATCTTCGGTTTGGTCATACGGTAAGTATCCGGCGAAGTTCGGCATCGTGTTCGCGCGGCGGAGGTGCGCCGAAGAACCGCTCGAAAGCCACTGCCGCCTGTCCGATCAACATGGAAAGCCCATCAATGGTGCGGTGGCCCGCTGCGCGTGCGTCTTGCAGGAAGGGCGTGTCCAGCGGGGCTGTGACGATGTCATAGGCGATGCTGCCGGGCGGGGCGTGGCTCCAGTCGAAGGCGAGGGGGGGCTGGCCCAGCATGCCAAGGCTGGACGCATTGACGACAAGATCGAGGCATCCCTCGCGGTCGTCGAAAGCAAAGTCGGTCGGGTCGGCGAAATGGGCGAGGTCAATCGCATGATGCTCGCCCTTCGGTGCCAGTTCATCCAGCAGAGCGCGCGCCTTGGCCGGATCGCGCCCCGCGACGACCAGAGTGAAGCCCTCGCAGGCGAGCGCCGCGATGATCGCCCGCGCCGCCCCGCCGGTGCCGATGATGCGCGCCATGCGGAAGTAATGGGTCTTGGCCAATTCGTGGCTGAGCGGTTCGAGGAAGCCTGCCGCGTCGGTATTCGTTCCGGCCAGCAACCGATCAAAAGCGGGATAGATGGTGTTCACCGCGCCGATGGTCCCGGCGGGCGGCTCCAGGCTGTACAGCAACGGCATCACCGCCTGCTTGTGCGGCATGGTGACGTTGCAGCCGCGCCAGTCGAGGTCTTCACGGCGCGCGGCGAGATAGTCGGCCAGTTCTTCCGGGCGAACATGGCACGCGCGATATTCCGCCTCGATCCCCAGCTTGCCGAGCCAGAAGTTGTGGATCGCGGGGGACTTGGATTGGGCGATGGGATCACCGATCACCTCGGCATAAGGGCAGGTCATGCCAGCAGCACCCCTTCCTCCCGCAGCGCGCCGAGCAAGGGCAGCAGCGGCATGCCGAGCACGGTGAACTGGTCGCCCTCGATCCTTTCGAACAATTGCACCCCCGGCCCCTCGATGCGGAAGGCGCCGACGGTGTGGCCGATCGCCGGCCATTCGAGAGTGAGGTAGTGTTCGATGAAGTCCTCGGACAGGTCGCGCACATGCAGGCGGGCGATGCTGGCGTGGCTCCATTCGCACCCGTCTCCGCGCACCAGCGCGGCGGCGGAGTGAAGCTCCATCAGCTGGCCCGAGAAGAACCGCAGATGCTCTCCCGCCTCATCCCGGCTGCGCGGCTTGTCGAAACGGCGGCCCGCGCAGACCACCAGCGAATCCGATCCCAGCACCAGCGCCTCGCGGTGAAGCACGGCCACGGCAGCCGCCTTGGCTACGGCCAGCGCTTCGGCCACTTCGGCAGGGTCGGCGCCTTCCAGCCCGGCCTCCACCGCGCGTTCGTCAATATCGGCGGGGATGCTCTCATAGACGACCCCTGCCGCATCGAGCATCGCCCGGCGCGAGGCGCTTTTGCTGGCGAGGATCAGCCGCGGCGCGTCCGTCATATCGGTTTGCCCTGCCCCGCAGTCCCGGCCGGACGCCGCCCGCGTTCCTGCACCAGCCGGATGATCGCGGCGGCGGTCTCCTCGATCGAGCGGCGGGTGACGTCGATCACCGGCCAGCCATTATCGCCGAACATCCGGCGAGCGAATTGCAGTTCGGCCTTCACCCGGTCATTGTCGACATAGGCGGTCTCGGTCGCCTCGTTCAGCGACAGCAGCCGGTTGCGGCGGATCTGCACCAGCCGTTCGGGGCTGGTGGTCAGCCCCACCACCAGCGGGTGGCGCAGGCCGTAGAGCGCCTTGGGCGGCGGGCTTTCCACCACGAGCGGAATATTGGCGACCTTGTAGCCGCGGTTGGCGAGATAGATGCTCGTCGGCGTCTTGGACGAGCGCGATACGCCGACCAGCACGATGTCGGCCTCTTCCCACTCCTCGTAACCGATGCCGTCATCATGGGCGATGGTGTACTGGATCGCCTCGACCCGGCGGAAATAGTCCTCGTCCATCGCGTGCTGGCGGCCGGGGCGCCCGTGCGCCTCCTCGCCGAGCTGCGCCTCGAGCGCGGCGGTCACCTGATCGAGCACCGGAACGGCCGGCAGGCCCAGGTGGCGGCAATGTTCCTCCAGCCGCTTGCGCGTCTCGGGATTGACCAGCGTGTAAAGCACCAGCCCGGGATGGGCGGCGAGATCGGGCACGATCCGGTCGAGATGCTGGAGCGAGCGCACCATCGGCCAGAAATGGCGGCTGATGTCAGGATTGTCGAACTGCGCGAGCGCCGCCTTGGCGATCATTTCCAGCGTTTCGCCGGTCGAATCCGATACCAGGTGAAGGTTGAGTCGGTTCATGCGCGTGAGGCTCGGCGGGGGCTGTGGACAGACAGGCGCATAAACCACGGGAGGGGATGCCGAACAAGCTGCGGAGCGAATTTCCTGCCCGCTGCAAGGCTTTTCACCGGAGCATTTGTCGACACGGGACAAGTGTTGTCGACAGGCTGGGAAGAGTGGGGATAAAGCCCGCTTGACGTCGATTCCCGGCGGATTCGGTGGTCGTCAATCGGGGTTGTGCAACGGGGGGTTAATCGGGCAGGAACCGGTAATTCCCACTTTCCACAGGGCCAACAGACTCCATCAATCCTTTTATAATTTGATTTGTTTTGTTTTAAGGAACGCCATGCCCGGTCCGCTTCTCGATACGCTCAAAGGTGTCCGTCAGGACGTCGCCCCCGTCTGGCTCATGCGCCAGGCAGGACGTTATCTTCCCGAATACAGGGAGTTGCGCGCGGAAAAGGGCGGGTTCCTTGAACTCGTCTATGACAGCGAAGCCGCCGCCGAAATTACGGTGCAGCCGATCCGGCGTTTCGGCTTTGACGGAGCGATCCTGTTTTCCGACATCCTGATCGTACCGCACGCCATGGGGCAGGGTCTTGCCTTCATGGCTGGCGAAGGGCCGAAGCTGTCCCCTACCCTGCTCGAAGTGGGTCTTGATAGCTTCACCCCCGCCTTCGAGCGGTTCGAACCAGTGTATGAAACCGTGCGCCTCACCCGCCAGCAGATCGGGCCGGAGGTGACCATGCTTGGCTTTGCGGGCAGCCCCTGGACGGTCGCCACCTACATGATCGCTGGCGAGGGTTCCAAGGATCAGGGGCCGGCGCGACTGCTGGCCTATCGCGATCCGGAGCGGCTTCAGGCGATCGTGGATGCCATCATCGAGGTTTCGGTCACTTACCTGCGCGGCCAGATCGATGCGGGCGCCGAAGCGGTGCAGCTGTTCGACTCCTGGGCCGGCAGCCTTGCCCCCGACCAGTTCGAAAAGTGGGTGGTGGCGCCTAACGCCGCGATCACCGCGAAGCTGAAGGAAAGCCATCCGGACACCCCTGTGATCGGCTTTCCCAAGGGCGCGGGGGCGAAACTGCCCGCCTATGCCCGCGAGACGGGTGTGGACGCCGTCGGCCTTGACGAGACGCTCGATCCGGTCTGGGCGCATCAGAGCCTTCCGCAAGGCATGCCGGTCCAGGGCAATCTCGATCCGCTGCTGGTGGAGGCTGGCGGCCGGGCGCTGCCCGAGCGGGTACGCACCATCATCGCCGCTTTCGAGGATCGTCCGCATGTCTTCAACCTCGGCCACGGGATCGGGCAGCACACGCCGATCGCCCATGTCGAGGAACTGCTGGCTGCATTGAGGGGTTAGAACGCGATGGATTCCCTGCTTACCATCTATCCTTTCCTCAAGATCGGCCATGTGATCTTCATGGTTTTCTGGCTGGCCGGGCTCTTCATGCTCCCGCGCCAGTGCATCTACATGCTCGATCACGCGCCGGGGTCCGAAGGTGAGGCCAAATGGGCGGTGCGGATGGGCAAGCTGCGCAAGATCATTCTCACCCCGGCGCTGATCATCGTGTGGGTGCTCGGGCTTGCCATGGCGATTGCGGGCAATCATTTTGTCGGCGCGGGCTGGCTCCATGCCAAGCTGGCTCTGGTTCTGGTGATGACGGGCTTTCACGGCTGGCTGGTGGCGCAGACCAAGAAGATGGCCCGCGGGGAACGCCCGCTGACCGAGGCGCGGCTGCGCTTGCTGGGTGAACTGCCTGGTATCCTGCTGATCCTGATCGTGGCTCTGGTCTATCTGAAGCCGTTCTGAAGCCCGCTGCGCTCGAAGCGCATTTTCCGCGATTGACCGCGCCGCGCGGTGCATCTATTTCGCGTTCCACCATTCCGGTGACCGGGGCAATTCCCGCCTCGTCAGGTCTGCTTTCTCCAAGCCCGGCCCCGCGCACAAGGGGCGCCTCTGTCGCCCAGAGGTACTGACCATCCGGCCACTCCTGCTTTCGGAAATACACAATGCATCTCAAGGACCTCAAGCGAAAGACCCCGGCCGAACTGGTCGCGATGGCGGAAGAACTGGGCGTTGAAGGCGCCTCGACCATGCGCCGTCAGGATCTGCTGTTCAGCATCCTGCGCGAACTGGCCGAGGACGAGGAATACGAAGAAAAGATCATGGGTATCGGCACCATCGAGGTGCTGCAGGACGGCTTCGGCTTCCTGCGCTCGCCCGAGGCGAACTACCTTGCCGGGCCGGACGATATCTATGTCTCGCCCAACCAGGTCCGCCGCTGGGGCCTGCGCACCGGTGACACCGTCGAAGGCGAGATCCGTGCGCCCCGTGATGGCGAGCGCTATTTCGCGCTGACCAGCCTAGCCAAGGTCAATTTCGACGATCCCGAGGCGGTGCGCCTGCGCACCAATTTCGACAACCTGACCCCGCTCTATCCGGACCAGAAGCTGCGGCTCGATACGCTCGATCCGACCATCAAGGACAAGAGCGCCCGCGTCATCGACATCATCGCCCCGCAGGGCAAGGGCCAGCGCGCGCTGATCGTCGCCCCGCCGCGCACGGGTAAGACCGTGCTGCTGCAGAACATCGCCAAGGCGATCACCGACAACCACCCCGAGGTGTTCCTGATCGTCCTGCTGGTCGACGAACGCCCCGAGGAAGTCACCGACATGCAGCGCTCCGTGAAGGGTGAGGTTGTCTCCTCGACCTTCGACGAGCCTGCCCAGCGCCACGTACAAGTCGCTGAAATGGTTATCGAAAAGGCTAAGCGCCTGGTCGAGCACAAGCATGACGTGGTGATCCTGCTCGATTCGATCACGCGTCTCGGCCGTGCTTACAACACCGTGGTGCCGTCCTCGGGCAAGGTGCTGACCGGCGGTGTCGACGCCAACGCGCTCCAACGGCCCAAGCGCTTCTTCGGCGCGGCGCGCAATATCGAGGAAGGCGGCTCCCTGTCCATCATCGCCACCGCGCTGATCGACACCGGCAGCCGGATGGACGAAGTGATCTTCGAAGAGTTCAAGGGCACCGGCAACAGCGAAATCGTGCTCGATCGCAAGGTCGCCGACAAGCGCATCTTCCCGGCGCTCGACGTCGGCAAGTCCGGCACCCGCAAGGAAGAACTGCTGGTCGAGAAGGACCGCCTGTCGAAGATGTGGGTGCTTCGCCGCATCCTGATGCAGATGGGCACCGTAGATGCGATGGAGTTCCTGCTCGACAAGATGAAGGATTCGAAGACCAACGACGATTTCTTCGATACGATGAACCAGTAAGGTTGCGCGCGCCGGGGGGTGCGTTGCGAGAACGGACAGTGGACGGGTCGGGAAAAGTGCTTAGCCAGTATCTCTATATCAGCACCGCGCCGACTTTGCCGCGCGAGGAAGTCGACGCGATCCTTGCCACCAGCGCGCGGAACAATCCGGCGCGTGGCATCACCGGTCTGCTGTTGTTCAACGGCCGCAACTTCCTCCAGTTGCTGGAAGGCGAGGAGGGCGAAGTGGCGGTCCTGATGGAAAAGATCACCGCCGATCCGCGCCATTCGGGTGTCTCGGTGCTCGATCGCCGCGGGATCGATGTGCGCACCTGCCCTGACTGGGCGATGAAGCGGGTGATGATCGCCGAAAGCATCGAGGCGCGCCGCGAGATGCTCGAACGCGACCTGCCAGAGGCGCTCGACCCCGAAGTGCGCAAGATGATCGTCAACTTCGCGGTGCTGAACTAGTCGCTAGCTCTTCGCCTTCGCAAGCTGCGCGCCCATCATCTCCCAGACCTTGTTGATCGCCTTGAGTGGTCGGACCATCACCTTGAAATCGGTAATCTTTCCATCTTCGTTGAAGCGGATGATATCGACCCCGTTGATGCTGATCCCATCGATCTCGGTCACGAATTCGAGCATCATCTCGTCCCCGTCGACCAGCTCGCGGACATAGTGGAACTTGTCGTTTCCGAGCACGTGGCTGGCAGCCACGAGATAGGCCATGACGATTGCCTTGCCGGCCTGGGGCGTGTGGACCACCGGCGAGTGGAACACTGCGTCATCGGCCAGCAGGTCTGACAGGAGGGCAGGATCGCCGCCCCCCTCCATATAGGCATGCCATCGGGCAAGATTGGTCCGGCTCATCCCAGATGCTCGGCGAAAAAGGCGGCGGTGCGGCTGTCGGCAAGGTTTGCCGCATCCTCGATCCGGCGCTTGCCGTGCTCGGTGGCGAACCCGTGGTCTAGCCCTTCGTAATCGTGCAGGGTCACGCGCGGGTGATCGTCCAAGCCCTCGTGCATTGCCTTTTGCGTTTCGGGCGGGACGAAACCGTCCGCGGTGGGAATATGCAGCATCAGCGGATTGGCGATGGCGTGCTTTTCGCCCAGCAGGCCGTCGATGCCGACCCCGTAATAGCCTACACTCGCATCGATATCGGTGCGCGCTGCGGTCATGTAGGCGAGCCGCCCGCCAAGGCAGTAGCCCACGCAGCCGACTTTGGCGACGCCGAGCGTGCGGCGGATGTGGTGGATGGTCGCCTCGATATCGCGGATGCCTGCGTCCTGATCGAACCGCCCCATCATCTCGAGCGCGGTCTGGAACTCGGCTTCCACATCGGGATCGAATTCCACTCCCGGTTCCAACCGCCAGAACAGATCCGGTGCGACCGCGAGGTAGCCATCTGCGGCTAGCTTATCACATTTCTGGCGGATACCGGGGTTTACCCCGAAAATCTCTTGTATGACGATGATTGCACCCCGCGGCGTGCCTTCCGGCGCGGCGACATAGGCACCGAAGCTGGCATCGCCTTCTAGGGTGGGAATGGTTTGGTTGAGGCTCATGGTCTCTCTCTCGCTTTTGCGGGGGTCTCTGTCGCAACCCCTATCTCTTGCCTTGGCGGCCTGCCAAGCCCAAATGGGTGAGGAGGCAGGAGGAGCGCCCCATGAAGATCACCATCGAGTTTGACTGCACACCAGAGGAGGCTCGCAGCTTTCTTGGCCTGCCGGATGTCAGTGCGGCCAATAATATCTATGTCGAGAATATCGCCAAGGCGATGCAGGGCGTTTCCAGCCCCGACCAGCTCCAGCAATATGCCGCCGCGCTCGCGCCGATGGGACAGGTGGGGCTCAAGCTGTTCCAGAGCTTTGTCGAAGGCGGGATGAAGGCTGCATCGGGTTCGAAGTCTTCCGATTGAGCAGGTGAGCGACGGGCCGACCATCTTCGCACTTTCGAGCGGCGCGCCGCCTGCCGGGGTCGGTATAATCCGTGTCTCCGGCCCCGCAGCGCGTATGGCTCTGGAGAATCTGGCGGGCAGGGTGCCGCCGCCCCGTCGGGCTTCGTTGGCGCATTTGCGCGACGGTGTCGGAGGTCTGCTCGACGTTGCACTAGTGTTGTGGTTTCCGGGCCCCGACTGCGCCACAGGAGAGGATCTGGCAGAGTTCCATTGCCATGGGGGCCGCGCGGTGGTTGCGGCTGTGGAGCGGGCGCTGGCCGCAATTCCCGGCCTGCGCCGGGCCGAGGCGGGAGAATTTACGCGCCGTGCCTTTGCCAATGGGCGTATCGACCTGGCCGAGGCCGAAGGGCTGGGCGATCTGCTCGCCGCCGAAACCGAGCTTGCCCGTGCCGCTGCGCTCGCCAATGCTGGTGGGGCCTTGTCGCGCCAGGTCGAGGGTTGGCGTGAACGTGTCTTGGGTCTTTCGGCGGAGGTCGAAGGGGTGCTGGACTTCTCTGACGAGGAGGATTCTGCTGACCTGCCGGAATGTTTCACGTGGAACATTGCCGCCCTGGCCCAGGATCTGCGCCAATGGCTGGCGCGCCCGCGCTCGGAACGGCTCGGTGAGGGTTTCCGGGTGGTGCTCGCCGGGCCTCCCAATGCAGGGAAATCAACTCTTTTCAATGCATTGACCGAGAGTGAAGCAGCCATCACCTCGCCGATTGCCGGCACGACCCGCGATGTCATCGAACGCTCGGTTGCGATTGGCGGCGTGCCGTTCACCTTTGTCGATACAGCCGGTCTGCGCGATGATGGCTTGGCCGACGAGATCGAGTCGATCGGAATTGACCGCGCCAAGAGCCAGCTCGCCCGCGCCGATCTTGTACTTTGGCTCGGGCCGGAGGGCGGGGGACCGCCGGGTGCCTGGGAAATTGCCGCCCAGGCGGATCGCGATGGGTTCGTGCCCAAGCGATCGGCCAGCTTCACCTTGTCGGCAACCTCGGGCGAGGGACTGGGCGCACTCAAGTCAGGCTTGGTCAAGGCGGCGCGCGATGCTCTGCCCAAGCCGGGAGAGGCGGCGCTCAATGCCCGCCAGCATGCGCGCCTGTCGGAGGCGGCTGAGGCGCTGGAGGGGGCGCAGGGGTTGTCGGACCCGCTTCTGATTGCCGAAGAGCTGCGCCGCGCCCGGCTTGCTTTCGACCGCCTGATCGGGCGGGCGACAACCGAGGACATGCTCGACACACTGTTCGGGCGGTTCTGCATCGGCAAGTGATGCTGGCGGCAAAATGTTTCACGTGAAACATTGGAAGCGCGCAGCGTATCCAAATCCGCTTTGACGATTCCCCTTGCGCACCTTATTTGCGCGGCCATGCACCACTACGATGTCCTTGTCATCGGCGGCGGTCACGCCGGGGTCGAAGCCGCCTGCGCGGCGGCGCGGATGGGTGTGCGTGCAGCGTTGGTGAGTTTTGACCTGGATGCCATCGGCGCGATGAGCTGCAATCCTGCCATTGGCGGGCTGGGCAAGGGCCACCTGGTGCGTGAAGTCGATGCGCTCGACGGCGTGATCGGGCGCGCAGCGGATGCGGGGGCGATCCATTACCGGATGCTCAACCGCTCCAAGGGCAGTGCCGTGTGGGGTCCGCGCGTGCAGGCCGACCGGGTGCGGTTCAAGGCGGCGGTGCAGCGAACGGTGCGTGCGCAGGCCAACCTGACGCTGGTTCAGGGCGAGGCTGCTGCGCTGGTGCTGAAGAGCGGGGTGGTTGCGGGGCTGGAGTTGGCCGATGGGACGGTGCTTGATGCGCCGCGGGTTATCCTGTGCACCGGGACCTTTCTTGGCGGGATCCTCTATCGCGGCGAGGAACGCTTCGAAGGCGGGCGCATCGGCGAGAACGCGGCCAAGCGCCTTGCGCAGCAGTTGCGCGCGGCCGATCTGCCCATGGCTCGGCTCAAGACGGGAACGCCTCCCCGCCTCGATGGACGCACGATTGACTGGGCGGCGTTGGAGGAACAGCCTTCTGATGGCGAGGAGTGGACGATGTCTCCACTCACGCCGCGCCGGGTTAATCCGCAGGTGTTCTGCGCGATCACCCGCACGATGCAGGCCGGGCATGACGCGATCCGCGCCAATCTCCACCGCTCGCCGCTGTTCTCCGGCGCGATTGCGGCAGCAGGGCCACGCTATTGCCCGTCGATCGAGGACAAGATCCACCGCTTTGGCGACCGTGAGGGGCATCAGGTATTTCTTGAGCCCGAGGGGCTCGACACCCATCTCGTCTATCCCAACGGCATCAGCACCTCGCTTCCCGTCGATGTGCAGGAGACCGTGGTGCGCACCATGCCCGGCTGCGAGAGGGTGGCAATCGTGCAGCCGGGCTACGCGGTTGAATATGACCACATCGATCCGCGCGCGCTGACGCCCGACCTCCAGTTGCGCGCGATTCCGGGGCTCTATTGCGCCGGACAGATCAACGGTACGACCGGATATGAAGAAGCCGCTGCGCAAGGTCTGGTGGCCGGGTTGGAGGCCGCGGCTGCGGTTCTCGGCAAGGCCGCTCCCCAGCTTGACCGCGCCAATTCCTATATCGCGGTGATGGTTGACGATCTCACCCTCCAAGGGGTGACCGAGCCCTACCGGATGCTTACCGCGCGCGCCGAATACCGGCTGCGGCTGCGCGCCAACAATGCTGCCACGCGCTTGACCGGCCTCGGGATCGAGGCGGGGTGCATCGGTCCGCAGCGCCGTGCATGGTGGGAGCGCCGCGAAGACGTGCGGGAAATGTTTCACGTGAAACATTCCACGAAGGTTCACGCGCGCGAACTGGCCGAACTCGGCCTGCCGGTCCGCCGGGATCATGGAGAGAAGGCGCTGTCCGAGTGGCTTCGCCATGACGGGGTGACTCCGGCTGCGCTCGCGCCCTGGCTTGAGGAAGTGACCACCCTTGACCCTCTTCTGGCCGAGGAAATGGCCGAGGATGCGGCCTATGCGCCCTATCTGGCGCGGCAGGACGCCGAACTGCGTGACCTTCGCGCGAGCGAGGCGCTGCCGCTGCCGGCCGATTTTCCGTATGCCGAGGTGCCCGGGCTGTCGAATGAAATGGTCGAGCGCCTGACCAGGGCGGCGCCCGGGACGCTGGCGGCCGCAGGACGCGTGCCCGGCGTTACGCCTGCGGCGCTCTCGGCGCTGCTGGTCCATGCCCGTCGCCGGATTGCGGCGTGATTATCACCGAGGACGACGCCCGCGCTTATGTGGCCGGGCTGACCGATGCCGAGGGTATGGCCCGCCTCGAGCAATTCGCTGCGCTGGTGCTCGCGGAAAACCAGCGCCAGAATCTTATCGCCAAGGCAACCGAACCGCATATCTGGCAGCGCCACATCGCGGATTCGGCCCAGCTTCTGGAAAATGTTTCACGTGAAACATTGGGACCGAATGCGCAGGGGCCGTGGCTTGATCTGGGCAGTGGGCCGGGCTTTCCCGGGCTGGTGATCGCGGCGCTTTGCCCCAATATGCCCGTGGTGCTGGTTGAATCCCGCGCGAGGCGCGTGGAATTCCTCGAATCCGCGATCGCCGCACTCGGCTTGCGCAAATGCCGGGTCGAGGGGCAAAGGCTCGAGCGCGTCGAACCGTTCCCTGCCCGCGCCATTTCGGCACGCGCCTTTGCTCCGCTGGCAAAGCTGCTCAGCTTGTCCGCACCCTTCTCCACAAGGCAAACCGCCTACGTCTTGCCCAAGGGACGTTCCGCGGCGCAGGAATTGGAGAGCTTGAAGCCTTCGATTCGGGCAATGTTTCACGTGAAACATTCCTTGACCGATCCCGACGCGGGAATCATTGTGAAGGCCTGACACGCGAAAGGCGCTTCGGATTCAACGGGAATCCCCCGCGCGGGAAGGACGGACGCATCATGCTGACCATCGCGATCGCCAACCAGAAGGGTGGAGTTGGCAAGACGACCACTGCAATCAACATTGCAACGGCGATGGCGGCGACGGGCTGGCGTACCCTGCTCATCGACCTCGATCCGCAAGGGAACGCCTCGACCGGCCTGGGCGTCCATTCCGCTGCGCGCGAGGTTTCGAGTTATGACCTGCTGGTTGACGAGGTTGCGCTGGAAGACGCGGTCGTTCCCACCAGCATCCCGCGGCTCGATATCGTCCCGGCGACAGTCGATCTCTCCGGCGCCGAGGTAGAACTGGTCTCGGTTGAAGAACGCACCGCACGCCTTCGTCATGCGCTGGAGAACCATACGGGCCATGATATCGCCTTCATCGATTGCCCGCCTTCGCTCGGATTGCTGACGCTCAACGCGCTGTGCGCTGCCGATACGTTGCTGGTGCCGCTGCAATGCGAGTTTTTCGCTCTCGAAGGGCTTTCGCAGCTGCTCCAGACGGTCGATCAGGTCCAGCAGCGCTTCAATCCGCGTCTCGGCATCATTGGCGTCGCGCTGACGATGTTTGACCGTCGCAACCGTCTGACCGACCAGGTTTCCGATGATGTGCGCGACTGCCTCGGCAAGCTGGTGTTCGACACGGTGATTCCCCGCAACGTCCGCCTGTCCGAGGCGCCGAGCCATGGGCTCCCCGCGCTGGTCTATGACCAGCACTGCACGGGCAGCCGCGCCTATATGGCCCTGGCGCGCGAGCTGATCGGACGATTCCCTGCAGAAAGGCAGGCCGCATGACCGAAAATACCACCCAACCATCTGATATTTCGTCCACTTCACGCACTTCGGCGGATAAACCACGGCGCCTTGGCAAGGGGCTTGGGGCGCTACTGGGCGAGACCCGTCGTGAAGAGCCGCTGGTGCGCCGCGAGGAACCAATCGATGGCCCGCCTTCGTCTGCCGGATCGATGCTGCGAATGCTCGCGCTCGCCAATATCAAGCCGCTTCCGGGCAACCCGCGCAAGCATTTCGACGAGGATGCGCTGAACGAGCTTGCCGCCTCGATCGCGGCGCGCGGGGTGATCCAGCCGATCATCGTGCGCCCCCATCCCGACGGCAGCGGCTTCCAGCTGGTCGCGGGCGAGCGGCGCTGGCGGGCGGCGCAGAAGGCCCGCCTGCACGAAATTCCGGCGCTGGTACGCGACCTGTCCGAGCGCGAGGTGATGGCGCTGGCCCTGATCGAGAACCTCCAGCGAGAGGATCTCAATCCGGTCGAGGAAGCGCGCGCCTATCACCGCCTGTCAGAACAGGAAGGGATGATCCAGGTCGACATCGCCAAGATGGTCGAGAAATCGCGCAGCCACGTCGCCAACATGATGCGGATGATGACCTTGCCGGATCGGGTGCTCGATCTGGTGGAACAGGGCGCGCTGTCGGTCGGTCATGCCCGTGCACTGGTGGGGCGGACCGATGCTGCCGAGCTGGCTGAGATCGCGGTCAAGGAGGGGCTCTCGGTACGCGATATCGAAGTGCTCAGCCGCAAGCTTGCCAAGGGCAAGAGCGCGGGCAAGGCGCCAGGGTCCCGCACCGAATCTGCCGAGAATGCGGATATTCTTGCCGTTCAACAACACCTCGAGGAATTTCTGGGACTTGGCGTTAAGATCAAGCCCGAGGCCGACCCCCGAAAGGGCACGATCACGATCCGCTATACGACGCTGGATCAGCTGGATCTGGTCTGCCAGCGCCTCACGGGCGGGGAGTTCTGACCTGCTCAACTGGCTGGACTGAATAGCAAAAAGCCCCGGAAGTCCGCGCTGTGCCGACTTCCGGGGCTTCGTGTATCTTCCATGCGCTCAAGGGAGCGTATTAGCGCTCCAGCTTGATCATCTTCGGCGAGGGCGCCGGGATCATCCTTGCGGCGCCGGGAACGGTGTAGCTTTCCTCGCGCACCGTCTCGCGCACCACCACTTGCTGCTGCATCTCGCTGCGCACCGGCACCATGACCATTTGCGGCGGCGGAGCATAGGAATAGCCGTAGCTTGCCGGATAGCCATATCCATAGGTGTAAGCCGGGGCTGAAGGATAGGGCGCATAAGGGATGGTGCGACTGGCGATGCGTGTCGTCGGCGCGCCATACTGGGTCAGATAACTGTCGAGTGCGGCCTCGCAATCATACAGGTTCTTCTTCTTGTCGCCGTTGAACAGGCTGCCGATCAGCCCGCCGAGAAGACTCCCGCCGCCTATGCCAAGCGCCGTGCCGAGCACGCGGTCACCCGCGCCGGCGATCTCGTAGCCGGCAAAGCCACCCGCGATCGCGCCGAGCAAGCCGCCGATGATCGTGCCGGTGTCGTTCTTGCTGCGTCCGGCAGTCCGGCGGCGGCATTCCTCGATCCACTGGTCGCGTTCGAACACCACGGGCGCCGGCGCATAGGCCATCGCCGGCGCGTAGCCGTAGGTTTGGCGCACAGCTCCCTGAGCCGGCTCGGCGGGCAGTTCGATCCGGCGGGTCCGGGTGATGGTCTCCACACCGTCGACATTGGTGACCGTCTCGGTCGTCTGCACGACCTGCCCTGCAGCGGCCGGAGCGGTACGGTACTCCGGTGGCAGGGTGCGAACCTCGGCTTCGCTGAGCGGGGCCAGCGGCGGGAGGTCGCTGTAATCCTGCGCCTGCGCCAGCGCCGGAAGGGCAAGAGCAAATGCGGCGAGAGGAAGAGTGGGCAGACGCTTGGGCATGGTGATTCCCCCTGAGGCAGCCAGGTCGGGCTGATGGTTACCAAGGGCTTATCATCGACTCGCCCGGGCTCCCAAGCAGTGCTGCGGAGGCTGTCCCGTTTCGGGAAGCTTGCGCGCCCGAATCTGTCAGATCCGCGTCGAAAGCAGCTCTGCCAGGGCGGTAATGCCCTCCGCATCGTCCGGCGTGAAGCGGGCGGGCGAGGGGCTGTCGAGGTCGATGACCGCAATCACCTCGCCATTGCGCAATACCGGCACCACCAGTTCCGACCGGCTGGCCGCGTCGCAGGCGATATGCCCGGGGAAGGCATGGACATCTTCCACAAGTTGCGCCGCGCGACTTTCCGCTGCGGTGCCGCACACGCCCTTGCCAAAGGGAATGCGGATGCAGGCCGGACGGCCGACGAACGGCCCAAGCACCAGTTCGCGCCCCGCACCGTTCTTGTCCGGCGCGACGCGGTAGAACCCGGCCCAGTTGAGATCGGGCAGCAATTCCCACAAGAGCGCGGCGACGTTGGCCATGTTGGCAATCGCGTCCGGCTCGCCCGAAGTGAGGGCATCGGCCGCGCCAAGAAGCTGGCGGTGGATTTCGCCTGCATCGGACGCCGGATCGGGTTTGAAATCGTACATGGCGCTTTCGGCCTTCCCTTGCTTGGCAGTTGCCGCCGGGCTTGGGCGGCTCTATCTCCCCCCACATGGCAATCTTCCGCAAAATCGCAATCGCTCTCGGCATCATCCTTGTGATTGGTGCTGCCGGCCTGTTCTGGCTTTCACGCGGCGACACCGCCGATCTTTCGGTCGAGGAAGTCGCTGGCACCGATCCGGTGCTCCAGGAAGGAGATCCGCAGAGCTTCCCCACTGTCCAGATCGCCGAGCCGGTGGGCTGGGCGGAAGGCGAAGCGCCGCTACCGGCCCAGAGCCTTGAAGTCGGGCGATTTGCCGAAGGGCTTGATCATCCGCGCGTCCTCTATGCCCTGCCCAATGGCGATGTGCTGGTGACGCTGACCCGCGCGCCCAAAAGTGCGGGCGAGGGTGGCGGATTGATGGACACGATCCGCGGCTGGATTGCGGCCGCCCTGTTCGAGAAAGCCGGATCGGCAGGCGAATCCGCGAACCAGGTCGTGTTGCTGCGCGACGAGGACGGCAACGGCAGTGCGGAAAAGCAGATCGTGATTCTCGAGGAGGGGCTCGAATCGCCCTCCGGCATGAGCTGGCAGGATGACACGCTTTATGTTGCCAACCACAATGCCGTGCTGGCCTTTCCCTACACCCTCGGCAGCGACAAGGTCACGGGCAGCCCGCGCAAGCTGATGGACCTGCCGGGCGGCGGCGGCCACTGGATGCGCAACATGGAGCTTTCCCCGGACGGTAAGAGCCTGTTCGTCGCTGTCGGATCGGTCAGCAATATCGGCGAATCCGGGATGGAGGTCGAAGAGGGCCGGGCAATGATCTGGGAGTATAACCTCGAAACCGATCGTCAGCGCCAGTTCGCCGTCGGCCTGCGCAATCCCAACGGCATGGACTTCAGCCCCTGGACCGGCGAGCTGTGGACCACGGTGAACGAACGCGACATGCTCGGCTCCGACCTCGTGCCGGACTACCTGACCAACGTTCCCGTCGGCGCGCAATACGGCTGGCCCTGGGTCTACTACAAGACCAACATCGATCGCCGGGTCGAGGCACCCATGCCGCGCTTCCTCATGGAATATGTCCGCAACCCCGAATTTGCGCTTGGCCCGCATGTGGCGGCGCTGGGGCTGGTGTTCAGCAAGGAAGGCAACGTCATGGGCAAGGATTTCGCCAGCGGAGCCTTCATTGCCCGCCATGGTTCGTGGAACCGCAAGCCGCCCTCGGGATATGACGTGGTTTTCGTCGAGTTCGATGCGCGCGGCAATCCGGTGGGCAAACCGAAACCGGTGCTGACCGGATTCCTGCAGGACAACGGTACCACCCGCGGGCGTCCGACCTGGGTCGAATGGGCTGACGACGGTGCGCTGCTGGTGTCTGACGATACGGCCGGGATTATCTGGCGGGTGCGCTCGCCATCGGCCTCGCCTGCGCCGGGCATTGCGCGCCTGACCAGCGAACGGCTTCCCCCGCAACGCGAGCTGCGCGATCCGCGCGCGGTGTTTGAGGAAGATTACCTGCGCCAGCAAGCGGGGCAGAAGGCGAACTAGAGCGCCAGTCCCGCGCGTCCCGCAAGCTCCGTCGCGAATTGCAGCGCGGTGCGGCCAGACCTGTTGCCACGCTGGATTGCGAAGGCCAGCGCCTCTTCGGAATCAAAGGCAAGGCCGAGCGGCGCGGTGTAGCTCTCGAGAATCGCGAGATAGGTGTCCCTGTCCGCCGGGTGAAAGCCCAGCGTCAGCCCGAAGCGGTCGGCCAGCGCCAATGCATCGTCACGCTCGTCGCGTTCGTGGATCGCGGCAGAGGTATCCTCGCGCTCAACGATGGAGCGGCGGTTGGCGGTCACGGCAATGCGGATATGCGCCGGGCGCGGATCAATGCCCCCGTCGAGCAGGCTGCGCAAGGCGAGCATCTCCGCGCGGCCGTCCTCCCCGAAGCCCAGATCGTCGATGAACAGCAGGAAGGCGCGGCGCTGGCTCGCCAGTTCGGCGATCAGCGCGGGGAAGGAAGGCAGGGTGCCGGGGGCGAGCTGGACGAGCGCGAGAGCGTTCGTTTCGGCCTGGATGTCCGCCACGCAGGCGCGCACCAGCGCCGATTTGCCCATGCCGCGCGCCCCCCAAAGCAGCGCGTCATGCGCAGCGGCACCCGAAGCAAGGCGCGCGCACAAGTTGCGCAGCGCGACTTTCTGGGCGTCGATTCCGTGCAGGCCCGACAGGGGCAGCGCATCAAGTACCGGCACGGCGCGGGCGCGATCGCTTTCCCAGACATAGGCTGGATGGGCCAGCCAGTCGGTCGGCGGCGGGGGCGGCGGCGCGAGCCGCTCGAGAGCGGCGGCGATCCGTGCCAGTTCGCCCTCCTTGTCCATCTCAGCCGACCAGCGCCTCGGCGGGGAGAGTGTAAAGCAGATCGGCCCCGGCAACCGCACCTGCCTTCAGGCCGGCCGCTTCAGGCACGATCCGGTCGAGGAAGAAACGCACCGTCACCGGCTTGGTGCCTGCGAGTTCCGGCGCTGCGCCTGCCGCGACCGCCTCGGCCTGCTTCATCAGTTGCCAGCCGGCGACAGTGACCGCGGCCATGGTGCAGAACGGCACGCTGCCTGCGAGGCGATCGTCGAGGCTCGCATCGTCACGCATCCAGCAGGCGACGTTGGCGCAGTCGCGCGCGAGCGCGGAGAGCGCGAATTCCTCCGCAGTGTCCCGCGCAATGGTTTCGAACAGCGTCACCATCGCCTCGCCGCCCTCGAGCCCGAGCTTGCGGGTGACGAGGTCGGCGGCCTGAATCCCGTTGGTGCCTTCGTAGATCGGGGCGATGCGCGAATCGCGCCAATGCTGCGCTGCGCCGGTTTCCTCGACAAAGCCCATGCCGCCGTGGATCTGGATGCCGAGGCCGGCAACTTCCACGCCGATATCGGTGCCCCACGCCTTGATCAGCGGGACGATGATCTCGCCGCGCGCGCGGGCAGCTTCGTCGCCCAGATTGCCGCGATCGACCTGGCCGGCGCAGTAATAGAGCAACGCGCGGCTGCCTTCGGTCAACGCCTTCATCCGCAGGATCATGCGGCGCACGTCGGGGTGCTCGATGATCGCCACAGGAGTCTTGTCGGGCGAACCCGCGCGGGCCGACTGGACCCGGTCGCGGGCATAGGCGAGCGCCTGCTGGGTGGCCCGCTCGCCGATCTGCACGCCCTGGTTGCCGACATTGATGCGCGCATTATTCATCATCGTGAACATCGCTGCGAGGCCCTTGTTCGGCTGGCCGACCAGTTCGCCGATGCATTCGCCATTATCGCCGTAGGACATGACGCAGGTGGGCGAGGCATTGATGCCGAGCTTGTGTTCGAGGCTGACGCACCTGAGGTCGTTCTTCGGGCCGAGCGAGCCGTCGTCATTCACGTGATACTTGGGCACCACGAACAGCGAGATTCCCCGCGATCCTTCGGGCGCGCCCGGCAGGCGGGCGAGAACGAGGTGGATGATGTTCTCCGCGAGATCGTGTTCACCCCAGGTGATGTATATTTTCTGTCCGGCAATCAGATACTTGCCTGCATTCGGCCCCTCGGTGATCGGCTCGGCCGTCGAACGCAGCGCGCCGACATCGCTTCCGGCGGCAGGCTCCGTCAGGTTCATCGTTCCCGACCACTTCCCGCTTACGAGGTTGGGGAGATATTTCGCCTGCTGGTCCTTCGACCCGTGATGTTCCAGTGCCTCGATCGCCCCGACGCTCAGCATCGGTAACAGCGTGAAGGCCATGTTGGCCGCGCCAAGGTTTTCGAGCACGTTGCAGGCCAGCGTGAAGGGCAGGCCCTGTCCGCCATGCGCCACCGGAGAGGCAATCGCGTTCCAGCCCTGCTCGACATAGGCCTTGTAAGCAGCCTCGAACCCTTCGGGCAGGCGCACGACGCCGTTCTCGAGTTTCGCGCCCTCCAGATCGCCCTTGCGGTTGAGCGGCGCGAATTCGCCGGCCGCAAACTGGCCCACACCTTCTACGATCGCTTCGACCAGATCGGGCTCGGCATGGGCGAAGCGTTCGCTTTGCGCCAGTTCGTCGATCCCGGCATTGACGCGGATGGCGAGCAGCTGGTCGGCGGTAGGCGGGGTAAAGGGGGTCACTTGCGGGGCGTCCTTCGGGTGGTCGGAAACGGGGTGAGAGACGGCCGCACTTGGCAGGCCGTGCGCCAGTCTATAGCGCGAGGACCATGAGCGGCAAGAACGTTACGGAAGTGGTGCTGGCAGGGCCTGAGGGGATCGCCAAGGCGGCGCGCATCCTCGAATCGGGCGGGCTGGTCGCGGTGCCGACCGAGACGGTCTATGGCCTCGCCGCAAGGGCCGATTCGCCTGAGGTGGTGGCGCGGATCTACGCCGCCAAGGGCCGCCCCGATTTCAATCCGCTGATCGTCCATGTGCGCGATGTGGAGCAGGCGGCGCGCTATGCCGCGTTTTCGCCCGCCGCGCTGGCCCTGGCGCAAGCGCACTGGCCCGGCCCGCTGACGCTCGTGCTGCCGCGCCGGGCGGAGGCCGGGCTGGCCGAAGCCGTGACGGCAGGACTGCCGACGGTGGCCCTGCGCGCGCCAGCCCATCCGGCGATGCGCGCGCTGCTGGAAGCCGTGGACTTCCCGCTCGCCGCGCCCTCGGCCAACCGTAGCGGCTTTATCAGCCCGACCACAGCGAAGCACGTGCTCGCCTCGCTCGACGGCCGGATTGATCTCGTGCTCGACGGCGGGCCGACCACGGCAGGCGTGGAATCGACGATTGTCGCGGTGCGCTATGATGGGAGCGTGGAGGAACTGCGCCCCGGGCCGCTCTCAATCGGAGTGCACGGCGAAGGAAAGGGCATCGCGGCGCGCATCGAGGCTCCGGGCCAGCTTGCCAGCCACTATGCGCCGGGCAAGCCGGTGCGGCTGGAGGCGAGTGAGGCTGCGCCGGACGAATTCCTTATCGGGTTCGGCGCGGTGAAAGGTGACGTCACGCTGTCGGCCAGCGCCGACGTCAGCGAAGCGGCAGCCCGGCTTTATGCCTGTCTGCACGAGGCAGCGCGCGCCCCGCAGCCGCGCATTGCGGTGGCCCCGGTGCCGGACGATGGCGTGGGCCGCGCCATCAATGACCGGCTGCGGCGCGCGGCGGCACCGGCGGCTTAGTAAGCGTCCGGCTTTATTCGTAACTCGGGCAGGAGGGACTCGATCTCCGCTGCGATTGAGCGGGTCTTCTCGCAGGCCCGATCATTGCCATCGGCGCAGCGCTCGGCCTGCTTTTCGAGCTCCCGGTTGAGCGCGCCCAGCCGTTCCTCGCGCTTGCGGATTTCGCGCCCGCGCTTTTCGTCGGCTTCGGACTGGCTGGTGGTCGCCGCATCGACCCCGGCGCTGACCGCCTTGACCGGCAGGGTGACGACATCCACCGCCGCACGGGCAAGGCAGCCCTGCAGGGCGAGCGAGGCGAGGCCGAGGGCCAGAAGGGCAGGAGCGCGCATGATGCGAAGGTGTCGCGCGCTCCTTGCCGAAAATCAAATATTATTCTGCGGGTTCTTCCGCTGTCAGAGCCGGTGCGGGGCTGTCTGCCGCCGGATTGCAGGTCAGTGTGCCGGACCCGAAGGCATTGACGGTGCACTTGGCATTGCCGGTCACCTTCACATCACCCGCGCCGGCGATACTGGCTTCAACCGTTCCATCCGATGCAAACGCGACATCACCCGATCCGCCGATCGCGACCTCCGCCCTGTCGGCCTTGAGCGCGGCCAGATCGACATCGCCCGATCCGCCGATATTGATCTCGAGCCGTTCGGCTGTGCCGGCGCCCTTGATCTTGCCGCTGCCGCCGATGTTGACCTCGAAGGTCTTAGCCGCGACGCTGGCGAAATCGACCGAACCCGATCCGCCGATATTGATCGAGGAGGTGCTGGCCAGCGACTGCGCCTTCACGCTGCCGCTGCCGGCGATCACCAGTTCTTCCGGCGGGGGCATGGTGATGCGGATCGTGGCCTTGCCTTCGCCGTTCCAGCCGTCCTTGCGGGTGATGCCGATCAGCTTGTCGTCGCGAACGAAGCGCAAGCTATCGGTGCCTTCGCCCTCGACCGTCAGATCGAAGGTCTGTCCTTCGGTCAGGATCACCTCGTCGCCCGAGGACAACACCAGCTCGGTGGGCGCGGGGCCGCTCATGTCCAGTTCGGCGAGCGGGACACCTTTCTGTCCGTTGATCTCGATGTCTGCGCCATCGCAGCCCGACAGCGCTGTGCCGAGCGCGAGCACGGCGAGCGGGGCCATGTGTTTGAACAGGCGGTGCATCATGCTTTTCTCTCCTTGGCGTATTGCCGATATAATACACTAATCCGGGAGGTGCAAGCCGGACAAATGAAAAGGGCCGCCCCGAAGGACGGCCCCTTTGTTTTGCGCGCTGCGGCTAAGCCTCAGGCTTCTTCGGCGCTGTCGTAATATTGCGGTGCGTGTTCGCGCAGCACGTCGAGGATCTTGCCGAGCGCGGTGGGCTCGTCCGTTTCCTCCATCGCCGCGAGTTCGCGGGCGAGGCGACTGGAAGCCGCTTCGAAGATCTGGCGTTCCGAATAGGACTGCTCCGGCTGGTCTTCCGGGCGGAACAGATCGCGAGTCACTTCGGCGATCGACACGAGGTCGCCCGAATTGATCTTCGCTTCATATTCCTGCGCGCGGCGCGACCACATCGTGCGCTTCACTTTGGGCTTGCCCTTAAGGGTTTCCATCGCCTGCTTGAGGGTCTTGTCGGAAGACAGCTTGCGCATCCCGATCGATTCGACCTTGTTGACCGGCACCCGCAGGGTCATGCGCTCCTTTTCGAAACGCAGGACATAAAGTTCGAGCTGCATTCCGGCGATTTCCTCGCTCTGCAGTTCGATAACCCGCCCCACGCCGTGCTTGGGGTAGACAACATAATCGCCGACGGTGAATGCGTTCGCGGTGCTTGCCATGCAAGTTCCTTTCTGTGGGCCGTTCCGGCAACGGGAGAGAGGGGCCATGATCCCGGCGGCGCGACCCGCCCTCGAAAGAGGGAAAGCGCCGGGAGCGGACTGACCTGCGGGGGTTGCTGGTGTGTAGCCTTCCTGGTTTCAACGCCTGCGCGAGCCCCAGCCATCTGCCTTGGCCCGCGCGGTTCATAGATTATATAGCACACCCGCAACAAAATTGCGAGTCAGGGATTGCGAAGGTTCACAAGCCTTTGCAGATTGGCAACCTCGCTTGGCGTGTCAGTCGCCCTCGCCCGGCTCGGGGCTGAAATACTTCTCGAACTTGTTGGTCTCGCCCTTGTGCTCGTCGGCATCGTCGGGCGGGGACTTCTGGCTCGTGATGTTGGGCCACTGGGCCGAATACTTGGTGTTCAGCTCGAGCCACTTTTCCAGCCCGTCCTCGGTATCGGGCAGAATCGCCTCGGCGGGACATTCCGGCTCGCACACGCCGCAATCGATGCATTCGCTGGGGTTGATCACCAGCATGTTCTCGCCTTCGTAGAAGCAGTCGACCGGGCACACTTCCACGCAATCGGTGTACTTGCACTTGATACAATCTTCGGTGACGACGTAGGTCATTGCGGCTCTTTCACACGAGGTCTTCGGGAACGTCGGGCGGCTGGCTGGCAGCCATGAGAGGCGACGCTGCTAGGGACTTTTGCCCTTTAGGGTCAAGATTGCCAGCGTCAACCTCACGATAATGCGAAAGCGCAAGCGCGGGCGAAAGACGGCGGCCGGGCAGCGCCAGCAACTCGATGACCCGCACGCGCTCTCCCTGGGCCAGCGTCAGGACATCGCCGATACGGACCTGTTCGGACCCGCGCAGCACGTGCTTGCGGTTGCGCCGCAGGGCATGGGCATCGATCAGCGCCTGCGCGGCGGAACGGGTACGGGCGAAGCGCAGATAGACCAGTAGCCGGTCGATCCGGATCGAACCTGCACCCTCGCTTTCGCTCATCGCTTGAGCAGGTCCGCCAGCTTGTCGAATGCACCGCCGGCGCGGGCCGGGCCGGTATCGGGCTTGGGGGCGGGGCGTGGCCCTGCCCGGCGGCTATCGGACCGGCCCTTGTGTCCGGCCCGGTCGCGGCCTTCGCCCTTGCCGGCGTGCTTGGCCGGCCGATCATGCCGCTCCCGCCTCGCCTCGTCGGGCCGGCGCGGGCGCCAGTGCCAGCGGTCGGGCGCGGGCGCACCATGGGCGCCTTCGGGCAGAGCGCGGGCGCGATCGCAGCGGAACCCCGCGCTGCCCAGCAGACGGCGGGCATTGTCCTCCTGCAATCCGATCGAGACTGCCAGCGCCAGATCCAGCGCGAAGCGGATGTTGCGGTCCTTCGGGCGAGCGGCCGCCACCTTTCCGCGAGCTTCAAAGGCGGCGCGCAGGATCTTTTCGGCCAGATCGACCCGGATGGCTTGCGTCCCGGCCAACCGGTAACCGGCCGGCAGGCGGCCCTTCGGCCAGCTGCCCTCGGCCAGCACCGGCAGCATCGCCTCCTGAAGGCTGCGCGGATCAAGCCCGAGCGCGTGCAGCAACCGGCGCGGCGCGGGCTTCAAAATCGGTGCAGCGAAGATGTCGAGTGTACCGAAAGTGACGCCCAGCTTGCGCAGGTAAGGCCGCATCTCCTTGGGCAGGTGTTCGAGCCGCGCTTCCTCGCGTCCCACCACGCCGCGCGCCTCGATCAGCGCGATGACGACCGCGCGTGCCTCCGGCCCGGCCTCGGGATCGCGGGCAGCCTCGGCCAGCTTGCGCAAGGGTTCGAGCGGTTCGAGCTGCTGTTCCAGCCACGCCGCAAGCTTGGCCTCGAGCTTCGTCCGCGCACCTTCGGGCAACAGCGCGAGGTCGCGGGAAAGGGTCAGCCTCGGCGTCCCGAAATTGCCCGCGCCCGGTTGGCCCGGAAAGGCAATGTCCGCCAGGGTGCGGTTCTGCCAGCGGATCGCGCCGCCGGAAATCTCCAGCTCTGCAAAGCCCCGCGACAGCAGCCAGTCGGCCCGTTCGGCCAGCAGCGCGGGCAGCGCTTTCTCGCCTGCCGCCAGCAGCATCCGGCGATCGGCCACGCCTGCGTCAGGATCAACATGGAAACGGAAGCCTTCGAGCCGCCCGATGCTTTCGCCCTCGACCGTCAGATGGCCGTCAGGTTCGAGCGTGACGGGCAGCGCGCCCGCGTCCTGGCCCAGCGATTTCATCAAGAGTGTCGTCCTCCGGTTGACGAAGCGCTCGGTCAGTCGCGCATGCAACGCATCCGAGAGCTTCGCCTCGACCGCGCGTGCGCGTGCGGCCATTTCGTCCCGCGCCAGCACCCAGTCAGGCCGCTGGCAAATGTAAGCCCAGCTGCGAATCGCAGCGATGCGCCCCTGCAGCGTGTCGATGTCGCCCTGCATCCGGTCAAGCTCGGCAATGCGCGCAGCGACGAAATCGGCGCCGAGATAGCCTTGTGCCAGGTCTTCCCACAAGCGTGCGACGAAGCGGGCATGGGGCTCGACTCCGAGATTGCGGAAATCGGGGAGCGAGCAGGCTTCCCAGAAACGCCGCACCGCGCCCGCGCCCTTGACGGAGTCGGCAATACGCTCTCCGGCGAGCCGCTTGAGCACGGCGAGATCGATCGCTTCGGGTGCGGCGCGCAGTACAGGTTCCCCCGGCCGCGTTTCGAGATCGGCAATCAGTGTGTCGAGATTGTCGAAGCGCGGTTCGGCCTCGCGCCAGAACAGGTGGGTAAGCGGCGCGAACCTGTGTTCCTCGATCGCGTAAACTTCCTCGTCGGTGAAGGCGAGCGGTTCCCCGTCGCCCTTTCCGGTGCCCGACAGCGTGCCGAAGGTGCCGTCGCGCTGGTGTCGTCCCGCACGCCCGGCAATCTGCGCCATTTCCGACGGGGTGAGCCGCCGCTTGCGCCGCCCGTCATATTTGGAAAGCGCTGCAAAGGCGACATGATCCAGATCGAGGTTCAGCCCCATCCCGATAGCATCGGTGGCGACGATGTAATCGACCTCGCCCGACTGGAACAATTCCACCTGCTTGTTGCGGGTCTCAGGCGATAGCGCGCCCATCACCACCGCCGCCCCGCCCCGGAAACGCCGCAGCGCCTCGGCCATGGCGTAGACTTGTTCCACCGAGAAGGCGACGATCGCGGAACGCTTGGGCAGGCGCGACAATTTGCACACCCCTGCATGGCGGAGAGTCGAAAAACGCGGGCGGCCGGTGATCTCTGCCTTGGGGATCAGCGCCTTGACCATCGGTTCCAGCGTCGCCGAGCCGAGGATCATGGTTTCTTCCCGCCCGCGCGCATGCAGCAGCCGGTCGGTAAAGATATGGCCGCGTTCGGGGTCCGCGCCGAGCTGCGCCTCGTCCAGCGCGACGAAGGCGTGTTCGCCCATGCTCCGCGGCATGGCTTCGGCGGTGCAGAGGAAATAGCGCGCTTGCGGCGGCTCGATCCGCTCCTCGCCGGTGATCAGGGCGACCTGATTGTCCCCCTTGATAGCGCGTACACGGTCATACACCTCGCGCGCCAGCAATCGCAGCGGAAAGCCCATCAGCCCCGACGAATGGCCGCACATCCGCTCGATCGCCAGATGGGTCTTGCCGGTATTGGTCGGGCCGAGCACCGCACGGACCCGCTCGTCGCGCGAAGTGCCTGCGCGCTGGGGAACGGGTCTGGCAGGATGAGGGGAGGTCACGGCGCCGACCGTTCTGTCAGGCTTGGGCCATCCGGGCAAGGCCGCGTCCGGCCCCGGTTCGCTCATACGGGCAACAACTTATCGCACCCGTGATGCATTTGGTCGCTGGTTAATGCGAAGTTTACTTTGATCGGGCAGAGAAATGCGACAAGGCGGGCGGGGTCTGCCCGCAAGGGGCACGACAGTCGGGGCAATGATGTTGGACCACGCGCGCAATCCAGGCGAGCTGCCCGAGGCAGATAGCGCGCCCGAAACGGGCGACCGCGCGCGCGCACCAATGCCGGTCGGGCCCGTCCCTGCCGCCGTCCCCGTGGATCCCGAGGCCGCGCGCGAATTGCTCCCCTACCTGCGCAATTCCAGGAAGCTCGCTCCCCCGACCAAGGCCGAGCAGGCCCGGCGCAAGGTGGTGGCCCGGGTCAATGGTTTCAGCGAGCGATATGACGAATGGAAGCTCGCCGCCTCGCGCTGGTTCGACGGCCTCGATCTCGCGCCCGATCTGGCCGAGAATATCGGCAGCCGCCGCTGGTTTCGCGGTGTCGGCACGATGGTCGGTCTCGGCGCGCTGGCGCTGGCATTCTGGCCCGACCTGACCCCGCTCGAAGCGCGTCCTGCCATGCCGCAGGATGACGAGGTGGTCAGCGAAATGCGCAGCCAGATGATCCTGCCGCTGGCGCTGGGCGCGGATTCGGGCCGCCGCATGGGACCGACCGGGCATGTCATCCCCCTGAAGAGCGCGCCGGAACGGCCCCAGATCCAGCTTGTGGTCACGCTGGCGCCGGGCGACAGCTTTGCCAGCATGCTGCGCCGCGCGGGCGTTGCATCCGGCGACATCGACCGCGCCGAGGCGCTGGTCGGGCAGGCTGTGCCGCTGTCCGATATCGCTCCGGGCACCCAGCTTGACGTATTGCTGGGCCGCCGCCCGGCTCCGGGCCAGCCGCGCCCGCTGGACAGCCTCGCCTTCCGCGCCCGCTTCGATCTCGAACTCGAACTCACCCGGCCCGGTGTCGGCGAAACCGCCGAGGATGGCACGCCAGTCATCCCGAGCGGACCCCTGGCGCTCAAACGCAACATCATCCGCGTGGACGAGACCCCGCTGCGCGTGCGCGGCACGGTCGGCAGCAGTCTGTACCGCTCGATGCGGCAGGCCGGGGTCCCGGCGAGCGCAGTGCAGGACTATCTCAAGGCGCTCGATGCGCAGGTCGATATGGAACGCGAAGTCCGCTCCACCGACGAATTCGATATCATCCTTGCCTATCGCCGCGCCGCAACCGGCGAGCGCCAGGCGGGGCAATTGCTCTATGCCGGGGTCGATCGCGGCGGCAAGCCGCGCACCCAGCTGATGCGCTGGGGCAAGGATGGTCGTTTCTACGAGGCATCGGGCGTGGGCGAGCAGCGGGGCGGCTTGCTGGCTCCGGTGCCGGGCCGGATCACGTCGGGCTTCGGGATGCGCCGCCATCCGATCCTGGGTTACAAGCGGATGCACGCCGGGATGGACTTCAAGGCGCGCTACGGAACGCCGATCGTCGCCGTCAGCGACGGGCGGGTGAGCGCTGCGGGCCGCGCGGGCGGCTGCGGCATCGCGGTGCGACTGGAGCATGGCGGGGGCCTGTCGACCCGCTATTGCCACATGAGCCGCATGGCGGTGGGCCGCGGCCAGCAGGTGCGCCGTGGACAGGTGATCGGTTATGTCGGCTCGACCGGGCTTTCGACCGGCCCTCACCTCCATTACGAAATGTATCGCGGCGGGCGGGCGATCAATCCCGCCAGCGTCAGCTTTGTCAGCCGCGCCGAACTGACCGGCACCGAACTGATCGATTTCCGTCGCCAGCTGATCCGGCTGAAGGAAGTGGAAACCGGCGCAGCGCTGAAGGATCTCGAACCCCTGCCGACCGAGATCGAGGAGCCGGTGCGCGAGATCGAGAAGATCGACCTTGCCAAGCGGACCGGACAGGCGCGTTCGCTGTAACGAACTGCCGGTAACGAACCGCTTGTCGCGCGGGCGCCATTGCGCCTAAACCTCGGGCTATGACCGGAAGCTATCCCAACACCCGCCTGCGTCGCACCCGCCGCCACGGCTGGAGCCGCGCGCTGCACCGCGAGACGGTGCTGACTCCCGCCGACCTCATCTGGCCGCTGTTCGTCACCGCTGGCGAAGGCGTGGAGGAACCGGTGGCGACCCTGCCCGGTGTTTCGCGCTGGTCGGTCGATGGCATCGTGGCGCGCGCGAAGGAGGCAGCCAGCCTCGGCATTCCGGTCGTGGCGCTGTTCCCCAACACGCCGCGCGAATTGCGCAGCGACGACGGGGCCGAGGCGCATAATCCCGACAACCTGATGTGCCGCGCGATCCGCGCGATCAAGGACGCCTGTGGCAACGACATCGGCGTGCTGACCGACGTGGCGCTCGATCCCTATACCAGCCACGGGCAGGACGGGCTGATCGACGAGAGCGGCTATGTCGTGAACGACGAGACGGTGGCGGTGCTGGTCGACCAGGCGGTGAACCAGGCCAATGCGGGCGCGGACATCATCGCGCCTTCGGACATGATGGACGGCCGCATCCACGCGATCCGCATGGCGCTGGAGATGAACGGGCATCCCAATGTCCAGATCATGTCCTACGCCGCCAAATATGCCAGCGCCTTCTACGGCCCCTTCCGCGATGCGGTGGGCAGCGGCGGGCTGCTGAAAGGCGACAAGAAGGCCTACCAGATGGACCCCGCCAATGCCGACGAGGCGCTGCGCGAAGTGGCGCTCGACATTGCGGAAGGGGCGGACAGCGTGATGGTCAAGCCGGGCCTCGCCTATCTCGACATCATCTACCGCGTGAAGCAGCGCTTCGATGTGCCGGTGTTCGCCTATCAGGTCTCCGGCGAATACGCGATGATCGAGGCGGCACAGGCCGCCGGCATCGGCGATCGAGACGCGCTGGTGCTGGAAAAGCTGATCGCCTTCAAGCGCGCCGGATGCAGCGGGGTGCTGACCTATCACGCCGCCCATGTCGCCCGCCTGCTGAATGGCTGAGTCCTCCGATGCCTTCCGGCATGAAACCGACCGCCTTGCCTTGCGCGACTGGCGCGAGGAGGACTGGCCGGAGTTCTGGCGCGTCACCAATACGCCTGCCGTGATGCGCTGGCTGGGCGGGGTGGCGGACGAGGCCGCGCGGGCTGCCGCGCGGGCGCGGCTCGAATCCTACAGGCACGATCACGGCCATACCTTCTGGGTGGTCGAGCGCAGGGAGGATGGCGTGCTGCTCGGCTTCTGCGGATTGAAGCGCTCCAATCAGGCGGGCGGACCGCAGGGGATGATGGAGGTCGGCTGGCGGCTGCGCGAGGATGCCTGGGGGCAGGGTTATGCAAAAGAGGCCGCCACCGCCGCGCTTGCACTCGCCTTTGACCGTTTCGGCGCGGACGAGGTTATCGCGCTGACGGTGCAAGGCAACACCGGCAGCTGGGGCCTGATGCTGCGCCTGGGAATGGAACGGCGCGAGGATCTCGATTTCGACAGCGCCGATTTCGATTCCGAAAATCCGCGCATTATCGCCTATGCCATGGCCCGCGAAGAATGGGAGAGCCAGCAATGACCAGTCGCAACCCCGAACGACCGGGCGTCAACATCATCCCGATCCACGGGAAAACCCCGAAAATCCACGACACCGCCTTCATCGCGCCGGGCTGCACCATCATCGGCGATGTCGAGATCGGCGCGGGTTCATCGATCTGGTATAATTGTGTGCTGCGCGCTGACGTCTTCACGATCCGCATCGGCGAGCGCACCAATGTCCAGGACGGTTCTGTGCTCCATTGCGACCCGCCGCGCCCCGGCGATCCCGATGGCTGCCCGCTGGTGATCGGCGATGATGTGCTGATCGGCCACATGGCGATGGTGCATGGCTGCACAATTCACGACCGCGGCTTTGTCGGGCTGGGTGCGATCGTCATGAACAAGGCGGTGATCGGCTCGGATGCGATGCTGGCCGCAGGCGCGATGCTGACCGAGCGCAAGGTGATGGGCGAGCGCGAGCTCTGGGCCGGGCGGCCCGCGGTCAAGCTGCGCGACCTGCCTGAACCGGCCATCGCCGGAATGCGGATCGGGGTGGCGCATTATGCCGAAAACGCGAAGCACCACGCCAAGGCGGTGGCCGCGGCGCTTGGCTAGCCTGCGGGCTGCTTCAGATATTTCATCATGTAGCCGAGGTAATCCGCCTTGCCGATCGCAAGGCCCTCGGCGCGCAGGATCGCATAGGCGGCCATCAGGTGGAAATAGACCTGCGGCGTGGCCCAGTCGCGGCAATATTCGTGGGCCTGCATCGCGAAGGCCATGCCGTTGGGCAGGGTGAACTCGACCGTATCGCCGCTCGCGGGCCAGGTCGCGGTGTCGGTGTTTGCGACCACATCGCGCGCGGCGGCGATGCGGGCGCGGGCATCGGCGAGGGAGGTGATGTCGCTATCGTCGGCAGCGAATCCGGCGTTCCCGAGACGGTTCAGCGCTGTCGCTACCTGATCGATGGTGAAGCGGATCTGGGTGTGGAGCGGGAACATGTCCTCGGCCAGCCGGGATTGCAGCAGCGCCTCGCCCTTTTCATGGCCTTCGGCCTTGGCGACGAGGTGATCGAGCGTGCCGAGCATGTTGGCATAGGTGGCAAGCGCGGCGGTGGCATAGGACATGAATCTCTCCCGTGGTGTGCGGGTGAAGTAGGCCGCGCTCAGTCCTTTATCAATGCGCGCAACCCCTCCACCCGGTCGGCTTCGTGCGCGGGCTTGTCCCAGCGGATGCGGTGGATGCGGGGGAAGCGCATGGCGAGGCCGGACTTGTGGCGCTTGCTGGTGTGGACCGAATCGAAGGCCACCTCGAAGACCAGTTCGCGCTTCACCTCGCGCACCGGGCCAAAGCGACCCACCGTGTTCTGGCGCACGAATTTGTCGAGCTTCTTCAGCTCCGCATCGGTGAAGCCCGAATAGGCCTTGCCCACCGGGAGCAATTCCGCGCCCGCATCGGGATCGCCGTCCCAGCAGCCGAAGGTGTAGTCGGAGTAGAAGCTTGACCGCTTTCCCGAGCCGCGCTGGGCATACATCACCACGCAATCGACGAGCAGCGGATCGCGTTTCCACTTGTACCACAGCCCGACCTTGCGCCCGGCGAGATAGGGGCTTGTCCGGTGCTTGAGCATCAGGCCCTCGATCGCCTCGTCGCGCGCGGTTTCGCGGATGGCGGCGAGCGCGGCGAAGTCTTCCGCCTCGACCAGTTGCGAGAGATCGAAATGGCTTTCCGGCAGGCGCGGCATCAGCCCTTCCAGAGTTGCGCGGCGCGACTTCCACGGCGCCTCGCGCCAGTCGGTGCCTTCCAGCAGCAGGACATCGTAGAGGCGGATGAAGGCGGGATACTCCTTGAGCATTTTTCCCGAAACCGTCTTGCGTCCGAGCCTTTGCTGGAGCGCATTGAAACTCGCCGCGCCTCCAGCCTTGCCACCCTGCGCCGACCCGCGCACCAGCAATTCCCCGTCCAGCACCCCCTCTACCGGCAGGGCATCGAGAAATTCCGGGAAGGTGGCTGAAATATCGTCGCCCGAACGCGAATAGACCCGCGTTTCTCCTCCCGCGCGTACCAGTTGCACGCGGATCCCGTCCCACTTCCACTCGGCGGCATAGTCTTCGAGATCGACCTGCGTTTCTTCCAGCGGGTGGGCGAGCATGAAGGGCCGGAAGCGCGGGACGTTGGCCAGGTCGGGCGCGGGCTCGCCCTGCGCCGCCCAGCGGAACAGCGCGTCATAGGGCGCGGTGAGCGCGTGCCAGTATTCCTCGACCTCCTCGACCGCCACGCCAAAGGCCTGTGCGAAGGCGGTCTTGGCGAGGCGCGCCGAAACGCCCACCCGCATCCCGCCGGTTGCCAGCTTGATCAGCGCATAGCGGCCTTTGGCATCCATCCGGTCGAACAGCGCGGGCAGCTCTATCGGCGCGGTCGTCCTGGTGAGCGCTGACAGGCGTTCGACCACCTCGGTCAGCGTCAGGCCTTGCCCTGGCGCTTGCGTTTTCGGTTCGGGCCACAGCAGGCTGGCGGTCTCCGCCGTGTCGCCGACGAAATCGCGGCTCAGCGTCCACAGCACCGGATCGACCCGCTCCATCATCAGGCCCCGGATAGTGGAGGATTTGACCGCCGGAAAATCCAGCCCCCCGGTCAGGCCCGCCAGCGCCCAGCCACGGTCAGGATCGGGCGCGGCGCGCAGGTAGTCCGCGATCAGCGCCAGCTTGCGATTGCGGCTGGTGGTGTAGACCAGCGCATCGAGGAGGGCGGCGAATTCCTCCATTAATCGTCCTCGTCCTCATAGCCCACCAGCGCCAGTGCGCGGGCGCGGCGCTGGTTCAACTGGCACCAGCGCAGCAGCGCCTCCTCGCGGCCATGGGTGATCCAGGTTTCCTGCGGGTTCACTTGCGTGATGGTGGCGGTGAGTTCGTTCCAGTCGGCATGGTCGGAGATCACCAGCGGAAGCTCCACCCCGCGTTGGCGGGCGCGGGCGCGCACCCGCATCCACCCGCTCGCCATGGCGGTGATGGGATCAGGCAGGCGGCGGCTCCAGCGGTCATTGAGCGCGGAAGGAGGGGCGATGACGATGTGGCCGCGCAGCGCCTCTTTTGATGGCGCATCGCTGACGAGCCTGAGATCACCGAGCGCCACCCCGTGTTCTTCATAGAGCCGGCACATGGCCTCCATCGCCCCGTGCAGCCAGATGGTGTCATGAAGTCCTGCCGCCCGCAGCTCTGCGATCACCCGCTGCGCCTTGCCCAGCGCATAGGCCCCCACGAGGATGCAGCCGTCGGCATTTTCCTGCAACACTTTCAGAAGCTTGCCGATCTCCTCACCGATGGGCGGGTGGGTGAAGACCGGCAGGCCGAAGGTCGCCTCGGTGATGAAGATGTCGCAGGGGGTGACGGCAAAGGGCGCGCAGGTGGGATCGGGCACGCGCTTGTAATCGCCGGTGATAATGACGCGTTCGCCTGCATGTTCGAGCAGGATCTGCGCCGAGCCGAGCACGTGTCCCGCAGGCAGGAAGGTCGCGGTGACGCCGCCGCCCAGACTGACGGTTTCGCCATACTCCGCCGGGCGCGCGCCTTCGCGGGTGTTGTAGCGCAATTGCATGATCGCGAGGGTCGCCGGGGTCGCAATGCTCTCTCCATGTCCGCCGCGTGCGTGATCTGCGTGCCCGTGGGTGACGAGGGCGCGCGGAACCGGGCGCGACGGGTCAACCCAGATATCGGCTGGCGCGACGTAAATGCCCTGCGGCGCGGGCCGGATCCAGGAGAAGGGGGCGGTCATCTTGCCTCAAACAAAAAGGGCGCGGAAGAGGTTCCTCTCCCGCGCCCCTTTCGTTTTGCGATCGGTCTCAGCTCTCGTCCGTTTCCGGAGCGGCCTTCTTGGCGGCGGGCTTTTTCCTTGGCGGAGCCTTGCGCTTGGCCTTCACCTTGGGCGGGGCCGGGGTCATCTCGAAGGCGGGCTTGCCGTCCTTGATGCTGACATGCACCTCGCCGCCGTCGGACAGCTTGCCGAACAGCAGTTCCTCCGCGAGCGGCTGCTTGATCTTTTCCTGGATCAGGCGACCCATCGGACGCGCGCCATAGAGCTTGTCGTAGCCCTTGTCCGCCAGCCAGCTCCTCGCATCGCTGTCGAACTGGATGTGGACGTTCTGTTCGGCCAGCTGCAGTTCGAGCTGGAGGATGAACTTGTCGACCACGCGCGCCACGGTGCTCTTGCCGAGATAGGCAAACGGCACGATCGCATCCAGACGGTTGCGGAATTCGGGGGTGAACATCTTCTTCACCGCCTCGTCGCCCGCGTCTTCTTTGCTGACGTCGCCGAAACCGATCCCCTGCCGCGCCATGTCGGCGGCGCCCGCATTGGTGGTCATGATCAGCACCACGTTGCGGAAATCGACCGTCTTTCCGTGGTGGTCGGTCAGGCGCCCGTTATCCATCACCTGCAACAGGATGTTGAACAGGTCGGGGTGGGCCTTCTCGATCTCGTCGAGCAGCAGCACGCAATGCGGGTTCTGGTCGACCGCATCGGTCAGCAGCCCGCCCTGGTCATAGCCGACATAGCCCGGAGGCGCACCGATCAGGCGGCTGACCGAATGGCGTTCCATGTATTCCGACATGTCGAAGCGCTTCAGCTCGATGCCCATGATGCTGGCGAGCTGGCGCGCGACCTCGGTCTTGCCGACGCCGGTGGGGCCGGAGAACAGGAAGCTGCCGATCGGCTTGTCCGGATCGCGCAGGCCCGCACGGCTCAGCTTCATAGCGGTGGCGAGGCGGGTAATCGCCTCGTCCTGGCCGAAGACGACATGCTTGAGATCGCGTTCGAGGTTTTCGAGCGCCTTTTTGTCGTCCTTCGATACCGACTTGGGCGGGATGCGCGCCATGGTCGCGATCACCGCTTCGATTTCCTTGGCGGTGATGGTCTTCTTGCGGCGGCTGGGCGGCACCAGCATCTGCATCGCTCCGACCTCGTCGATCACGTCGATCGCTTTGTCGGGCAGCTTGCGGTCATTGATGTAGCGCGCCGAGAGCTCGACCGCGGTCTTGATCGCATCGGGCGTGTACTTGACCTTGTGATGCTCCTCGAAGGCAGAACGCAGGCCCTTGAGGATCTTGACCGTGTCCTCGATGGTCGGCTCGTTCACGTCGATCTTCTGGAACCGGCGCAGCAGGGCGCGGTCCTTTTCGAAGTGGTTGCGGAATTCCTTGTAGGTGGTCGAACCGATGCAGCGGATCGCGCCCGACGACAGGGCGGGCTTCAACAGGTTCGAGGCATCCATCGCCCCGCCGCTGGTCGCGCCCGCGCCGATCACGGTGTGGATCTCGTCGATGAACAGCACCGCGTGGGGCATCTGTTCGAGTTCGGAGACGACCTGCTTGAGCCGTTCCTCGAAATCGCCGCGATAGCGCGTGCCCGCCAAGAGCGCGCCCATGTCGAGCGAGTAGATCACCGCTTCCGAGAGGACTTCCGGCACATCGCCTTCGACGATCTTGCGCGCCAGACCTTCGGCGATCGCGGTCTTGCCCACGCCGGGATCGCCGACATAGAGCGGGTTGTTCTTGGAGCGGCGGCACAGGATCTGGATCGTCCGGTCAACCTCCGGCCCGCGCCCGATCAGCGGATCGATCTTGCCGCTTTCCGCCTTGGCGTTGAGGTTCACCGTGAACTGGTCGAGCGCCGTTTCCTTCTTGTTGCCGCTTTCCTTGCTTGTTTGCGCGGCTTCTTCGGGCTTGTCGGTGCCTTGCGGTGTCTTGCTTTCGATCTGGCGGCCGCCCTTGCCGATGCCGTGGCTGATATAGCTCACCGCATCCAGCCGGCTCATGTCCTGCTGCTGGAGGAAATAGACCGCATAGGAATCGCGTTCCGAGAACAGCGCGACCAGCACGTTGGCGCCGGTGACGGTGTCCTTTCCGCTAGACTGCACGTGCAGGATTGCGCGCTGGATCACCCGCTGGAAGCCCGCGGTGGGCTGCGGATCGGCCCCGTCCTCGGTCTTCAGCGACTGGTATTCCTGATCGAGATACTGCTTCACCACCTCGCCCAGTTCGGCAAGATCCACCCCGCAGGCAGCCATCACCTGGGCGGCATCCTCGTCATCGATCAGCGCCAGCAGCAAGTGTTCGAGCGTCGCATATTCGTGCTTGCGTTCGGACGCATTGCCGAGCGCGTTGTGCAGGGTCCGTTCGAGGTTCTGTGCGAAGCTGGGCATGGGAAATCTCTACGAGAGGGCGAAGGATGCTCCTGACGAGGGAGCGGTCGGAGTCGTGCGCAGACTATATGGGATGGTCGCAGGAAATTGCGAATCCGTTTGCGCGCGCAATGGCGGAAAAGCGGTGCGGTTCATGCGCCCCCCTTCCCGAACAGCGCATCGGCTGCGGCGCGGTGCGCGGCGGCCTTGCCCTTGTGCGCGGTGACACGGACGATTTCGGCTTGCAGCAGAGCGATGCGCTCGTCGAGTTCGGCTTGTGAATAGGGGCCGAGATCCTCGGCGGCGAGGCGCGATGCCGCGTCTCCTTTGGCGCGTGGGAGATCCGGTTCTTCCATTGCCGTGCAGCATCAGCCCCAAGCGGCTTGCTGTCAATCGGCAAGGCGGTTATTTGCCCTCGCGACGTGGTAAACGCGCGGCAATCAGGGGGATAGCGGTGATGGTAGTGGGTTCCGGGGCAGACCTGCCCGAAAGCATGTCTGCCATCGTCTACGATGCGCCGGGGCCAGCCGACGTGCTGCGCATCGACAGCCTGCTCCTGCCGCGTCTGCGCCCGGACGATGTGCTGATCAAGGTTGCCTATGCCGGGGTCAACCGTCCTGACTGCCTGCAGCGCGCGGGCGCCTATCCGCCGCCGCCGGGAGCCTCTCCGCTTCTGGGGCTGGAAGTTTCGGGCGAGGTGGTCGCCGTGGGCAGCGAAGTGCCCCGCGAGCTGATCGGGCAATATGTCGCCGCCCTCACGCCCGGGGGTGGCTATGCCGAATATTGCGCGGCGCACTGGCAGCATTGCCTGCCCGTGCCTGAAGGGATGCTGCTGGCAGAAGCCGCCGCGCTGCCCGAAACCCTGTTCACCGTGTGGCACAACCTGTTCGAGCGCGGCCTTGCGCGTGACGGGGAGAGCGTGCTGATCCACGGCGGCACCAGCGGCATCGGGACCATGGCAATCATGCTCGCCAAGGCCTTCGGGATGGAGGTCGTCGTGACTTGCGGGGATGCCGCCAAATGCGCCGCCGCGACCCGGATCGGCGCGGACCTCGCGGTCAATTACCGCGAGGCCGATTTCGTCGAGGCGGTGATGGCGCACACCGAAGGGCGCGGCGTCAACGTGGTGCTCGACATGGTGTCGGGCGATTATGTCGCGCGCAATCTCAAATGCCTCGCCGAAGATGGCCGCCATGTCACCATCGCCGTGCTGGGCGGGGCAAGAGCGGAACTAAGCATGGCGCTGGTGATGATGCGCCGCTTGACCCTGACCGGATCGACCCTGCGCCCGCGCACCGATGCCTTCAAGGCCGCACTCGCCGACGAGATCGCCGACAATGCCTGGCCGCTGTTCTGTGACGGGGAGCTGTCGCCGGTGATGGACATGACCTTCCCGCTGGCGCAAGCCGCCGCCGCCCATGCGCGGATGGAGGCGGGACAGCATATCGGCAAGATCGTGCTGGAGGTCGCAGGCGGATA
Organism: Erythrobacter dokdonensis DSW-74; assembly: GCF_001677335.1. Taxonomy (GTDB): domain Bacteria; phylum Pseudomonadota; class Alphaproteobacteria; order Sphingomonadales; family Sphingomonadaceae; genus Erythrobacter; species Erythrobacter dokdonensis. Next base: position 173,580 of record NZ_LZYB01000004.1, on the reverse strand, counting down.
GGACTTGCCGCGATGAATCATAACTGACTCGTAACACTATCGGAAAATGACGCGGAACCGTCATTTACCTGTGAGTCCCTTGTAACATTTCGCTGCCATGGCTGAGCCAAAGCACGCCATGACATGCGAGGGTTGCCCATGACCGGTGCCGATCTGTCCGATCTCATCAACGACAACATCGCCAGCTTTCCGCCCGGCCGTCCGCGCACGCCCGAACCCGAAGGGGGCGCCAGGCGCCGCTATCGCACGATCTGGATCAGCGATGTCCATCTCGGCACCAAGGGCTGCAATGCCGAGCTGCTGATCGACTTCCTCGATAGCGTGGACAGCGAGACGATGTATCTGGTCGGTGACATCATCGACGGATGGCGCTTGAAGAAGAAGTTCTATTGGCCCGCCGCGCACAACGACATCGTGTGGCGCATCATGAAGCGCGCCAGACGCGGCACGCGGGTGGTCTATATCCCCGGCAACCACGACGAGATGTTCCGCCAGTTCACCGGATTGAACTTCGGCGGGATCGAGATCCGCCGTGCCGCCTTCCACGATACCGCCGATGGCCGGCGGTTGATGGTGCTGCACGGCGACGAATTCGACGCGGTGATGCTCTCGCACCGCTGGCTCGCCTTCGTGGGCGACCATGCCTATCACCTGATGATGAAGTGCAACATCGCGGTCAACACCGTGCGGCGCTGGATGGGCAAGCCCTACTGGTCGCTCAGCAAGGCGGCCAAGCACAAGGTCAAGAACGCGGTCGAATTCATCGGCAAGTACGAGGAAGTCGTCGCCCGCGCGGCAGGCGAGCGCGGGGTCGACGGGGTGGTGTGCGGCCACATCCACACTGCCGAGTTCCGCACTTTCCAGCACAATGGCAAGCCGGTCGAATACTGGAACGATGGCGACTGGGTGGAAGGCTGCAACGCGCTGGTCGAACATCACGACGGGCGGATGGAGATCCTCCACTGGCCCGAGGAAATGAAGCGCCGCGCCGAGAGTGAGGCCGCTGCCGCAGCCCCGCAGGACGATCCGGCGCGCGAGGCGGCGTGAACCGGCTGACGTCAATCCTTCCCGAGACAGGGACCTTGGCGAGCACCTCGGCATCGATCGCGCCTGCATCAATCGCTATCGTCACCGATGCCTGGCACCCGCAGACGAACGGGGTGGTGCGCACGCTTTCGACCACTTGCGAGGTGCTGCACCGCTGGGGGCATGACGTCACCGTGATTTCGCCTGAAAGCTATCCGTCGCTGCCGGCGCCGACCTATCCCGAGATCCGCCTCGCGCTGACTGTCCCGGGCGCGGTCGGGCGGCGGCTGGCGAAAATCGCTCCGGAGGCGGTGCATATTGCCACCGAGGGACCGTTGGGCCTGGCCGCCCGCCGATATTGCTTGCGGCGCAAGGTGCCCTTCACCACCGCCTATCATACCCAGTTTCCCGATTACCTCGCCCGCCGCACCGGCCTGCCTGCGCGGGTGTTCTGGCCCTATATCCGCTGGTTCCACCGCCCGGCGGAAACGATCATGGTGGCGACCGAGACGATCCGCACGCAATTGCGCGAAGAGGGCCTGACCCGGCTGACCCACTGGAGCCGCGGCGTCGATCTGTCGTGCTTTACGCCAAAAGCTGCCCCGCCGCCCGAATATGCCGGCCTCGCGGGGCCGATACTGCTCTATGTCGGGCGGATCGCGGTGGAGAAGAACATCGAGGCCTTCCTCGCTTGCGACTATCCGGGAACCAAGGTCGTGGTCGGTGACGGTCCGGCACGCGCGGCGCTGGAGGCGAAGTTCCCGGATGCCCTGTTCCTCGGCAAGAAGACCGGAGAGGCACTGGCGGGCTGCTATGCCGGGGCCGACGTGTTCGTTTTCCCGAGCCGCACCGACACCTTCGGGCTGGTGATTATCGAAGCGCTGGCGTGCGGCACGCCGGTTGCCGCCTTTCCGGTGCCGGGGCCGCTCGACATCGTCACCGAAGCCGTGGGCGCTCTCTCGGAAGACCTCACCCGCGCGATCGACGCGGCACGGTACTGCGACCGCGGCGCCTGCGCCGCCCATGGCGCATCCTTTTCATGGGAAGCGGCAACGCGGCAGTTTCTGTCGGGCCTGGTCGCGCTGGAAGAGGAGCAGGCGGTCAGCCTTCAGGCAATTCCGGCCTTCTGACTCCCTTTTCCTTGCCGTTTCGCAGCGTTTCGCCTATCTGTGCTGCCAAGGCGGCCGCTCCGAAAGGGGCGGCCCTTTCATTTTCAACGGAGATTCCCCCATGGCTACCAAGGATCAGCCCAAGCCGCTGATGCCGCACGCCACCGCGACGTGGCTGGTGGACAATACCGCCCTGTCGTTCGAGCAGATCGCCGAGTTCTGCGGGCTGCACATCCTCGAGGTGCAGGCGATGGCCGACGATCTGGCGGGCAGCAAGTATACCGGCCGCGATCCCGTCCACGCCGGCGAGCTTACCCAGGCCGAAATCGAGAAGGGCCAGGCCGATCCCGCCTATGCGCTCCGGATGCACAAGGCGCCGGTCGAGGTGACCCGCACCAAGGGCCCGCGCTATACCCCGGTGTCGAAGCGTCAGGACAAGCCCGACGGCATCGCCTGGATCCTGCGCAATCACCCCGAGGTGTCGGACGCGCAGATTTCCAAGCTGATCGGCACCACCCGCAACACCATTGGCGCGATTCGCGAGCGCTCGCACTGGAACATCCAGAACATCCAGCCCAAGGATCCGGTCACGCTCGGCCTGTGCTCGCAGCGCGAACTCGATGCGGTGGTGGCCAAGGCCGCCAAGCGCGCCGGTCCGAGCGAGGGCGGCGAGCCTGCGGTCACGGGCGAGCGCGACGAGCGCGAGAAGCTGATCGAGGAACTGCGCGCCGAGCGCGAGGCGAGCCACAAGGCCGCTGCAGAGGCAGCGCAGGAAGCCGAGGCCGAGGCCTGGCTGGCCGCGCGCCGCGCTGCCGAAGCCGAGGAAGAAAAGATCGACCCCGAAAGCGGGTTCATCTGAGCCTGACAGCGGGTTCCCGGAGTGCATCCACCGCGCTCCGGGAACCGCTTCCAGCAATTGCGAAAAATTAGCACCTGCCGCGCGGGTTTCGCTTGTGCGCGCCTGCAAACTCGGCCAATGTTACTGACATGTCTGTTAGTAGCGCGCTCTACCATCACCCTATCCCCAAGGACACCCGGTTCGAGCCGATGAGCTTGCCGGAGATGTTCGCGCGCACAGTGCGCGCCGATCCGCAGGCGCCTTTCCTGCATTTTCTCGGGCGCACCTATTCCTACGGGGAAATCCTGCGCGATGCGCAGCGCTTTGCCGCCGGATTGCAGGCGCTCGGCATCGCCAAGGGCGACCGGGTCGGCCTGTTCCTGCCCAATGTCCCGATCTATGCCGCGGCCTATTACGGCGCGATGATGGCGGGCGCGATCGTCGTCAATTTCTCGCCGCTTTACTCGGTCGAGGAACTGAGCTGGCAGGTGGCCGACAGCGGAACGCGGGTTCTGGTGACGCTCGATGTACCGGAACTCTACAAGACAGCACACAAGGTGCTGGACGCCTCGGACCTCGAAACGCTGGTGGTGGGCAGCCTTGCCGACATGCTGCCGTGGTACAAGGGGCTGGCGCTGAAGCTGCTCAAACGCAGCCAGATTGCCGATGTCGCCTATGGCCCGGCGATCCGGAGCTGGGCGGACATGACCCCGGACAAGGCGCCCGCACCGGTCGATGTCACTCCCGCCGATCTGGCGCTGCTGCAATATACCGGCGGCACCACCGGCCGGCCCAAGGGGGCGATGCTGGGGCATGACCAGCTTTCGGTGAACGCGCAGCAGGTCGCCGCGCTCAATCCCTTCGGCGATGCGCGGCACGAGGTTTTCATGGGGGCGCTGCCGTTCTTCCATGTCTTCGCCAATACCGCGCTGCTCAATCACGCCATGGTGAGCGGCGCCGCGATCGCCATGGTGCCGCGGTTCGAGACCAAACAGGTGCTGGAGACGATCCAGCGCTACAAGTGCACCGGTTTTCCCGGTGTGCCGACCATGTTCCAGGCGATCCTCGATTATCCGGCGCTTGGCGAATATGACCTTTCGAGCCTCAAGGTCTGCATTTCGGGCGGGGCGCCGATGCCGGGGCCGGTGCATGTCCGCTTCGAAGAGGTCACGGGCGTCCGGCTGGTCGAAGGCTATGGCCTTACCGAAAGCGCGGGCGTGGTCTCGGCCAATCCATACGAAGGCACCCGCAAGCGCGGCACCATCGGTCAGCTGGTGCCCGGAACGGCGGTCATCCTGCTCGACAAGGAAGACCCCGCCAGCCTCGCTCCCGAAGGCGAGCCGGGGGAACTCGCGGTATGCGGTCCGCAGGTGATGCGCGGCTACTGGAACCGGCCCGAAACCGACGCGGATACCTTCGTCGAGCGCGACGGCAAGCGCTACCTGCGCACCGGCGATGTCGCGCGGATCGATGCCGACGGGTTCCTCGAAATCGTCGACCGCATCAAGGACATGATCGCGGTCGGCGGCTTCAAGGTGTTCCCGAGCGTGGTCGAGGATGTGATTCTCGAACATCCCGCCGTGAAGGAGGCGCTGGTGATCGGCGTGCCGGAGGAATATCGCGGCGAGGTGCCGCGTGCCTATGTGACGCTCCACGACGGCGCCTCGGCCACGGCAGAGGAACTGCGCGACTGGCTCAACGCGAAGATCGGCAAGCACGAACGGGTCGACGCGGTGGTGATCCGCGCGGACCTGCCCAAGACAATCATCGGCAAGCTTGATCGCAAGACGCTGCGGGCAGAGGTGCTCTAGGCCGACTTCACCGGGGCCTAGAGCCCCCCTCGACCCTTGCCTGACCCCCTCCAGCGTGCTGCTTGCGAGGGGGTTTCACGTGAAACATTGATGGGGCGCTTATTCCGCTGCCTCGATGCTGGCGGGAGGCACGGCCTTGACCGGCTGGCGGGCATTGGGCGCAAAGCGCCCGTCGACCTGCGCGCCTTGTTCGATGGTCAGCGCGTCATAATGCACATCGCCTTCGATTATGGCGCTCTTGAGGATCACCAGCTCGCGGGCGGTAATGGAACCGGTGACACGGCCCGCAAGCCGCGCGCTTTCCGCCACCACTGCGCCGTGAATGTTGCTCGCTTCGCCCTGAACGAGGCTGGCGCACTTGATGTCACCCTCGATCGTGCCGTCGACATGCAGATCGGCGGTGGCGGCAATATCGCCCTTGATCACCACATCGGCGCCGATCACCGAAAAGGTCGAGCCGGAACCCATCGGAGTGCTCCTATTTGACGGCCGCGCTGGCGGAGGTGCGGACCGGTCGGCGTCCGCGGGCTTCTTTGAGAACATCGGGTGCGGTCTCCAGGAAGGGGCGCGGATTGACCGCGCGATCATTGAGGCGAACCTCGAAATGCAGGTGCGGGCCGGTCGAGCGGCCGGTATTGCCCATCCCGCCCAGTGTCGCTCCGGCAGCGACCTTCTGGCCGGGCTTCACGTCGATACGCGAGAGGTGGGCATAGCGGGTCACGAGACCGTTGGGATGGGTTACTTCCACCGCCTTGCCATAGCCGCCTTTCCATCCGGCGAAGGTAACGCGGCCCTTGGCGGCGGCGAAGATCGGTGAACCGACCGCGCCCTTGAAGTCGATGCCCGAATGCATTGCCGCGCGGCCGTTGAACGGGTCGCGGCGGTAGCCGAAGCCCGACGTGATGTTCTCGACTGTTGCCGGCACGACCTGCGGTATGCCGTCAAGCGCGCGTTCAAGCACTGCCATGCGGGCCAGGCTGAGGCCGAGGCGTTCGAAGCGCGGATCGATCTGCTCGCCCGCCTGCGAAATCGCCTCGAACGGACCACCCATGCCCTGCTGCGCCTTGCGGCTGAGCATGCGGGGATCGAGATTGAGCTTGCGAATCGCGGCCTCGGCGCGGCGGGCGCGGGCATCCGCGAAGCGGGTCAGGCGTTCCACCACGGCCAGCTGGCGTGCCTCGATCTGCGCGAGGCCGCGTGCCTGCGGGATCAGCGCGCCGACCTTCTCGACCGTCTTGGCCGCCTCGGCGGTGGAATCGGTGACGGTGCCGGTGGCGCTGCCTTCGGCAACGATATCTTCCGGCAGCATTCGTGCCATGTTCTCAAGGAAGTCCTGGCGTTGCTGGAGATCGTCCACCACCCGGTCGAGGTTGCCGCCATAGGCCTCCAGCCGTTCCTCGGCCTTGGCGACCCGCGCCTTTTCCTGGGCGAAGGAGGCAAGGTCGGCCTCGGCACGGTACTGGCCCCACGCCATGACGGCGAGGCTGACGAGCCACACCATCACCACGGCGAGCACCGCGGCAGCAGCGCGCATCTGCAGCTTCGACGACACCTTGATGAAGCGCACCTGCCCTTGCGAGCGCATGAAGAATTCGCGGTCCGGGAACCAGGAGCGTAGCTGCTCGGCCCACTTGCGCGCGGAAAAACTGTCTGACACTGCGGCCCCGATTTTGTTATCTATGCCCCACCGACGGGCGCTATCAGGGCAAATCCCGAGGGTCGAATCACCGCGGGCCGGCAAGGGGTGAACCGATGCGGAATCGCGGCGAATGGTTCATCGCAGAGCCATCTTCCGCAGGATCGCCACCATCTTGTCGGATATTGCGTATCGACGGCCGTCCCGTTCCCGATTCGTGCCAGCCGCTTCGAAGAGTAACGGGGGGCACACCTGACATTGCACGGCACGCCTGCTAAGACGCGCGCCATGAACACTACAGCAACCCAGCAAATCCAGGATGTAACTACCGATCCCGAATCGTTGGTCGGTGCGCTCGCCCGGCAGGCGCGCGCAGCGCAGCGCGGACTGGCCGCCATGTCCAGCGAGGCCCGCGCGGCCGCGCTTCACCGCGCAGCAGACCGGCTTGAAGCTGAGTCTCCAGCCATTCTCGAAGCCAATGCAAAGGACCTTGCTGCGGGCGAGGCGCGCGGATTGGCGAAGGCGATGCTTGACCGGTTGGCGCTCGACGAGACGCGGTTGGCGGGCATTGCGGCTGCCGTGCGTGCGGTGGCGGATCTGCCCGATCCCGTGGGGCAGGTGATCGACACTACCGATCGGCCCAACGGGTTGAAACTCCAGCGTATCCGCGTGCCCATCGGCACGATCGGGATCGTCTATGAAAGCCGCCCCAATGTCACCGCCGATGCCGCTGCGCTATGCGTGCGGGCGGGAAACGCGGCGTTGCTGCGCGGGGGGAGCGAGGCGGTTCATTCCAATCGCGCTATCCACGCGGCGCTGACCCGCGGGCTGGTTGAAGGCGGCGTGCCCGCTGAAGCCGTGCAGCTGATCCCGACCCAGGACCGCGCGGCGGTGGGGGCGATGCTCGCTGCGGCGGGTCTCATCGACATGATCGTGCCGCGCGGGGGCAAGAGCCTCGTCGCGCGCGTGCAGGCCGACGCCCGCGTGCCGGTGCTGGCCCATCTCGACGGCATCAATCACACCTATATCCATGCCGCCGCCGAGCCCGCCATGGCCGAGGCCATCGCGCTCAATGCCAAGCTGCGCCGTACCGGAATCTGCGGGGCCATGGAGACGCTGCTGATCGACGCGGATTACGCAAGGGCGGCCGAACTGGTCGGGGCATTGATCGACAAGGGCTGCGAAGTGCGTGGCGACGAGCGCATCCGGGCGCTTGATGACCGGGTCATCCCGGCGAGTGCCAATGACTGGGACACCGAATATCTCGACGCCGTGCTGTCTGTGGCGATGGTGGACGGGCTGGAGGCGGCGCTCGGACATATCGCGCGCCATTCTTCGGGTCATACCGATGCCATCGTGACATCGGACGAGGTGGCGGCGGAGCGGTTCCTGACACAGGTCGACAGCGCCATCGTAATGCACAACGCCTCATCCCAGTTCGCCGACGGAGGCGAGTTCGGCCTTGGCGCGGAAATCGGCATCGCTACCGGACGGCTGCACGCCCGCGGGCCGGTCGCGCTCGAAGGCCTCACCACTTACAAGTGGCAGGTGCGCGGGCAGGGCCAGACGCGGCCCTGAGTGAGCGGAAAACGGCGCTTGCGATCCCGCCCCGTCCTGACCGGGCTGCTCGGCGGCAGCTTCAACCCGGCGCATGGCGGGCACCGGCGGATCAGCCTGTTCGCAATCGACGCTCTGGGGCTGGACGAGCTTTGGTGGCTGGTCTCTCCCGGCAACCCGCTGAAGCCCGAAGCCGGCATGGCTCCTCTGCGGGCAAGGCTGCTTTCGGCACGGTTGCAGGCGCGCCTTGCGCCGATCGTGCCGACCGCGATCGAGGCGCAGCTAGGCACCCGCTATACGGTCGACACCCTGCGGATGTTGCAGCGCCGTTATCCCGGGCGGCGCTTCGTGTGGCTGATGGGCGCCGACAATCTCGCAGAATTCCACCGCTGGAAGGACTGGCGGCGGATCGCCCGGACAATGCCGATTGCGGTCATCGCTCGCCCCGGCTATGATGCTGATGCCGTGGCGAGCCCCGCCATGGCCTGGCTCAGGCGCTACCGTGTGTCTGCCGCCAGTTTTCGGAAACGGGGGCAATGGAGCGCACCGGCCCTGGTGTTATTGCGTTTCGATCCGGATCACCGCTCGGCCACGGCCCTTCGCCGTGCTCATGCGGGGTGGGCTGAGGACATCCTCGGCCAGGATGGAAATGCGCCGGTGCGTGATCGGCTTACATTCCGCAAAATCCGGTCCGGGGAGGATGCATGAGGCGCAGGCAACGCGTTTCGGCTCCTTTGCTTGCCGGTCCGCGTCATGTTCGCTGCCTGAGCCCTGAACTCTGGAGATACCCGATTGCCGATGAACGAGGCCCTGTTCGCATCCCTTCCTTCCGGCCCGGTCCAGGCTGCCGCCAAGCTGGCGCAGTCGATCGCGCAGGCTGACATGGGAAGCGACGCGCTGCACCAGCTGGTGCTGACCCAGCTTGACGATGACCAGGCACAGGAAATCGTCTCGATCCCGCTCGCGGGGAAGAGCTCGATTGCCGATCACATGGTGATCGCCAGCGGTCGCTCAACCAGGCAGGTGGCGTCTATGGCGCAGAAGCTGGCGGAGAAGATCAAGGAAGCCGGCTACGGCCCTGCGCGGGTCGAAGGCTTGCCGGCGGCCGACTGGGTGCTGATCGACGCAGGCGACGTGGTGGTGCACCTGTTCCGCCCTGAAGTGCGCAGCTTCTACAACCTTGAACGCATGTGGTCGTTCGAGGGGAGCGATGCGGCGGCGTCAGGCAGAGTCTGAGGCATTTTCTTGTTTGCGTGCCCGCCTCCGCGGCCACGTCCTCGGCGCTGTTTCAAGCCCTGCGGGCTTGAGCGCCTGCGGTCGGTCGGTCGCGCTTGCGGGCTGCGCCGCAGCCCGTTCTGGCTCCCTGACGTGAGGGCATTTCTATCCTTCTCCACATCATCGCGCGCGGGAAGATTGGCCGGTCGCCTGAGGGCGAGCTGGTCGATCGCTATGCCAAGCGTCTCACCTGGCCGGTGAAGCTGACCGAATGGCCCGATACTGGCGCGGGCAAGGTCGCAGAACCGCTCACCCCCTGCCGCACCGTGCTGCTTGACGAGCGCGGCAAGGCCATGTCGTCCCAGGCCTTCGCCGCCCTGATCGGCAAGTGGCGCGATGAGGGCGTGCGCGAGACCCGCTTCATGATCGGAGCGGCGGACGGCCATTCGGATGCCGAGCGCGCCGAGGCCGACCTGCTGCTCGCCTTTGGCCCTGCAACATGGCCGCACATGATGGCCCGCGCGATGCTGGTGGAGCAGCTCTACCGCGCCACCACGATCCTTTCTGGACATCCCTATCATCGCGCCTGAAAATCGGGCAAAGCCGACGCCATGACGCCCCGCGTGCCGCTTGCCTTGCTGACGACGCTTGCCGCCTGTGCCGTGCTGGCCCTCGCTCTGCCGGAGACGCGGGCGACACCTTCTGTCCTGCTGGTCGAGCCCGAGGAGGCCGAGGCCCAACTGGCCCGCGCCGCGCGCGAGAGCGCCGCCGCCGAGGCCCGCGCCGCCCGGCTGACCCGCGAAGCCGAGGCTGCGACAGAAGCAGCCACCCGAACGGCTGCCGAGGCCGCAGCATTGGCCGCACGCATCCAGCAGGCCGAGGCCGATATCGAACTGGCCCGTGCAAACTATTCGCTGGTCCGGGCGGAACGCGCCGCACTCACCGCCAGGCTGGCGGAGCAGCAGGAGCCTGCCGCGCGCCTTGCGGCCGCCCTCCAGACCGCCTCGCGTCGTCCACTGGCGCTCTCCGCCCTGCAGCCCGGTTCGCTGAAGGAACTGGTCTATGTCCGTGCCGTGCTCGACAGTGCCGTTCCGCAGATTCAGGCGCGCACGGCGGATCTGCGGGTCGAGCTCGAAAGGGGGCGCGCACTCGAAGCCGATGCCGCTCGTGCACTTTCACAACTTCGCGCTGGTGAAGCGGACCTGCGCGAACGCCGCAGCGCGCTCGCCGCGCTCGAGAACCGTCAGCGCCTCGCCATGCGCGAAGCGCGCGGCGCAGCCCAGCGCGAAGCCGAACGGGCGCTAGCGCTGGCCGAGGAAACGCGCGATCTGGATGCACTGGTCGCCCGGCTTGACGATGTCGCGACCTTGCGGCGCGAGTTGGCCGCGCTCCCAGGCCCGGTGCTGCGACCGGCCGATCTGTCTGTTGCGTTGCCCGCCGCTCCCGAAGAAGTGCTCCCGGTGCAGGCGGCAGAGGCAAGGCGGGTGTCGTTTCAGCTGCCCGTCGACGGGCGCACACTGATCGGCTTTGGTGCGCGGCGTGAGAGTGGTTTGCCGAGCAGCGCACTGGTTCTGGCGCCGGTCGCGGGCGCACAGGTGGTGGCGCCCGGCGATGGCCGCGTTGCTTTTGCCGGCCCCTATCGCGGCTTCGGGCGAATCGTCATCATCGAGCACGAGGGCGGCTGGGCCAGCCTCGTCACCGGCCTTGCCCGGATCGATGCCGAAGTCGGCGACAGCGTCATCAGCGGGAGCCCGATCGGGGTAGCAGGCGGGCGCGAGGCTCCGGTAAGCTTCGAACTGCGGCGCGACGGAAAGCCGGTCAACCCCTTGCAATTTGTGAATTAAGGCTGATCTTTCAGGGGTTGCGCACAGCGTCTGAATCCGCGCCGGAGCACGGGTGCGCTCTCATCTGGCGTTAAGGCCTGCAACCCTATACATTCGCAAGCCGAAGGAGCCTTGCACGTCTCATGAAATTCGCCGCTCTCATGCGCAGCGCCGCGCTTGTCACTGCGGTGGCGCTGATCCCCGCCACAACCGCCACCATGGCTCAGGTCGACGGCCGCGCCGGCCCCGAGTTCGCCAAGCTTTTTGCGGTTTTTCAACGGGTCAAGGCGAGCTACGTCGAGCCGGTAGAGGATGACGTGCTGATCCGCGGCGCGATCGACGGGATGCTGGCCGCGCTTGATCCGCATTCAGCCTATCTCGACGGCGGCGACCTGCAGCGACTCGAGACAATGATCGATGGCAATTATTCCGGTCTGGGCCTCTCGGTCGTAATGGAGGACGGGGCGGTCAAGGTTGTTTCCCCCTTCCGCGGCAGCCCGGCAGACAATGCCGGGATCAAGGCCGGCGATTTCATCACGCATCTTGATGGCACGCTGATCTATGGCGGCAGCCTCGATGATGCGGTGGCGCAGATGCGCGGGCCTTCGGGCACCTCGATCAGGCTGACGATTTTCCGCCCCGGCCGTGACGAGCCACTCGAAGTCGAAGTGACGCGCGGCGTAATCGAGCTGGAGCCGGTGACGCATGAACTGGGCGCGGGCAATATCGGGGTCATTACCGTCAACGAGTTTTCCGCCGATGTCGGCGCGGACGTGTTCTCCGCCTGGCAGGATATCCGCAAGGAAGCTGCCGGACGGGTCAACGGGCTGGTGCTCGACCTGCGCAACAATCCGGGAGGCAGCCTCGATGAATCGGTTGCGTTGGCCGATCTCTTCCTGACCGAGGGGCGGATCGTGAGCCAGCGCGGGCGTGCGCGTGGCGAGACGATCCTCTACGATGCCGAGACGCATTATCGCGGCGACATGGCCGAAGGCGTGCCGGTGATCGTGCTGATCAACGCCGGCTCGGCTTCCGCCTCCGAGATCGTCGCGGGCGCGCTGCAGGATCACCGCCGCGCACTGGTGATGGGCGAGCGCAGCTTCGGGAAGGGCTCGGTACAATCGCTTCTGCCGCTCGGCCCTGACGCCGCGCTCAAGCTGACCACGGCGCGCTATTTCACGCCGTCTGGCAAGTCGGTGCAGGAAGGCGGGATCAAGCCCGACATCGCCGTGCCGCAGATCTCCGACCCCGATTTTGCACTGCGCCAGAAGTACCAGACCCGCGAGAGCGACCTGCGCGGCCACCTGATCAACGAGATCGGCATCAAGGACGAGGAGATGGAATCGGACAGCATTGCCGATCCGCGGTTCCAGCTCACCGCTGATGAGCTGAAGGATCAGGGCGTGGAGGATTTCCAGCTCCACTACGCGATGGAGACCCTGCGCCGCACCACCGCGAGCACGGTGGCGCTGCGCCCGGCCAAGCGTTAAGGCCTTCGGCATGGACAGTCTGAACAAGGCGCGGCTGCTGGCCGTGCTGGTTCCTGGTGCGCTGCTCGGCGGCGCCTATATCGCGCAATACGGCTTCGGCCTGCCGCCGTGCGAGATGTGCTGGTGGCAGCGCTATCCGCATTTCGCGGCGCTTGGCATTGGTGCGCTGGCATTTTTCCTCAAGCCCGCGCGCGTATGGGTGGCGCTGGCGGGGCTCGCGATCATTACCTCGGGCCTCATCGGGGGCTTTCATGCGGGGGTCGAATATGGCTGGTGGCCGGGCATCACCGGCTGCTCCGCCCTGCCTTCGGGGATCGACGTGATGGACGTCTCCGCTGCGCCCCTGATCCGCTGCGATGTCGCGCCCTGGACGATGTTCGGCATCTCGCTGGCGGGCTTCAATTTCCTGATTTCCTGTACGCTGGGTGCGGCCATTGTGGCGCTCGCGGCGTATAGGAAGTAGGGTACGGTGCAAAGGAGCCGATGATGGAACGCGATGAACTCCACCGCATGATCCGGGTCGATCAGGCCGGCGAATTCGGCGCAACCCGCATTTACGAAGGCCAGCTCGCCGTAATGGGCGACCGCGGCCCGCATTCGGCGGAAATCCGGCACATGGCCGAACAGGAGAAAGAGCATCGCGCCAAGTTCGATGCCTTGCTGGTCAAACGCGGCGTGCGCCCTACTGCGCTGCATCCTTTCTGGTCGGCGGCAGGCTATGCGCTGGGCGCGGGCACGGCGCTGCTCGGCCCCGAGGCTGCGATGGCCTGCACCGCTGCGGTCGAGGAAGAGATCGACAAGCACTATACCGAACAGCTGGAGAAGCTCGCCGAAAGCGGCGCCGATCCCGAACTTGCCGACATGATCGAGGCGTTCCGCGAGGACGAGCGCGAGCATCGCGATGCCGCGTTGGCGAACGGGGCCGAGCGCGCACCGGCCTATCCGCTGCTGGCAGGTGCGATCCGGCTGGGCTGCCGCATCGCCATCAAGGTGAGCGAGCGCCTTTAGTTTTTCGCACCCGCCTCCGCGGGTGCGTCCTCGGCGCTGTTCCTTCGCTTCGCTACAGGCGCTTGCGGTCGGGCGGTTGCCCTTGCGGTCGCTGCGCGACCGAGCTTTCCCTTCCCTCCCTCTTTCACAAACTCCAGTAAACCAGCTCGTCCGGCAGGCTCTCGCGGTCAAGCGCGCTCTTCACGTCGACCAACACCCCGCCCTCGCGCACCCGTGCCACAAGGTCGGCTGGATCGGCGAGTTAGGCGGCGTGGTTCACCGCCAGCACCAGCGCGTCGAGCTGCAGGAGCTCTTCGGGTTCACATAGCGCAATGCCATATTCGCGCAGTTCCGCGAGTATGTCGGGCACCTTGGAATTGCGGATGTCGGGCACGTCCTGCTTGAAGGTCAGTCCCATCACGCCGACGCGCGCGCGGCAGGGTGACACCCCGTTCGCAATCAGCAGCTTGACCAGCTTCTGCGCGATCGCCTGCCCCATCGAATCATTGATCCGTCGCCCGGCGAGGATCACCTCGGGCCGGTACCCCAGCTTTTCCGCCGCGGCGGTCAGGTAAAAGGGGTCAACCCCGATGCAGTGTCAGCCGACCAGACCGGGGGTGAAGGGCAGGAAGTTCCACTTCGTCCCCGCTTCCGCCAGCACGTCGCGCGTGGAAATATCCATGCGATCGAATATCAGCGCGATCTCGTTCATCAACGCGATATTGAGGTCGCGCTGGGTGTTCTCGATGACCTTGGCGGCCTCGGCCACCCTGATCGAGGGCGCTTCGTGCAGCCCCGCATCAACGATGGCGCCATAGAGCGCGCGCATCCGCGCCAGCGCGACGTCGCTATCGGCGGCGATGATCTTGGTGATGGTCTCGAGCCGGTGGACGTGGTCGCCCGGATTGATGCGTTCGGGGCTGTAGCCAAGCGCAAAGTCGCGACCCTGCCTAAGGCCCGATGCCTGCGCTAGCCAGGGGCCGCAGATGTCCTCGGTCACGCCCGGGAATACGGTTGATTCGAAAACCACCAACGCGCCCTTGCGCAGCTTTGGTCCGAGGGTCTCGCAGGCCTTTTGCAGGGGCGTGAGATCGGGGCGGCGTTCCTCGGTGATCGGGGTCGGGACAGTAACGATGATCGTCTCCGCGCCCTCGAGGGCGGCGGGGTCGTCAGAGACGGCAAGGCCGCATGACGTCAGCCGCGCATGGCCGATCTCGCGCGTCTCGTCCTCGCCGGCGCGAAGGGCGGCAACGCGGCCTGCCGAAATGTCATAGCCCACGGTGTTGCCGCAGCGTTCCGCCAGCGCCACGGCGACGGGGAGGCCGACATAACCGAGGCCAACGACTGCGATTGTCCCGTCCATGCGTATCTGCATAAGTTTGGAGGCATCAATTTCTTGCTAAACCCGGCAAACGGCGAGCGTTTGTGCGGGCTTCACCCGCGGTTCAGCGCTTGCGGTCTAGACAAAGGCCCCCGTGCACAGGCATTGCAGCAGCATTTCCGTGCTCGCCACAAGGATCATTCGCGATGAAGCACCTTTTCGCCCCCGCCCTGCTAGCCGTGACTGCCGCTTTCGGCGCGGCCGCTCCTGCCTCGGCCCAGAGTGCGAACGAGAAGATCAACATGGTCATCGCCTATAGCGAGGACGAATGTCCCGAAGCCAAGGAAGGCGAGGTGGTGATCTGCGAAATCCTGGTCGAGGCGGAACGGTATCGCATTCCTTCCAACCTGCGCCAAAGCGACTCGCCCCAGAACAATGCCTGGGCAAACCGGGTTGAAGAGATCAAGTATGTCGGCGACTTCGGAGCGATGAGCTGCAGTCCGGCAGGCCTTGGCGGTTTTACGGGCTGCACCCAGAGGTTCATCGAGGCCGCCTACAAGGATCGCGCCGAGGCCGATAATGTGCGCTTCAGCCAGCTGATCGAGGAAGCACGTCAGCAACGTCTCTCGACCATCGACGCCGACGCGGCAGCCGAACAGGCGCGCGTTGAAATGATCGAGCGTGAATATATGCAGCGGCTCGAACGCGAGCGCGACGCTGAACTTCCGGGCGAGGCCAGGCCGCCGGCACCGGCGCAGGAGGAAGGCGAGGATGGTGGCCCCGAATAGGCCTGCCTCCTAAACCCCGTAATATTCCCGGTACCACGCGACAAACCGGGCGACGCCTTCGCGAAAGCCGGTCTGCGGTCTGTAGCCGGTCAGCGATTGGAGCAGGCTCGTGTCGGCCCAGGTGGCGGGCACATCACCCGGCTGGATCGGCAGGTAATTGCGTATCGCCGCGCGCCCGCATTCCTCCTCGATGGCGGTAACGAAGTCGAGCAACCGCACCTTCTCGCCATTGCCGATATTGACCACCCGGAACGGCGCGACGGGAGAAAGGCTGTCGCCTTGCGCAATGTCCTCCGGCGTCTCGGGCCGCATCGGAGGCGTGTCCACCAGCAGCCGGATACCGCGCACCAGGTCGGCGACATAGGTGAAGTCCCGGTACATTTCCCCGTCATTGTAGATCTCGATCGGAGCGCCTTCGAGGATCCCGCGGGTGAACTTGAACAATGCCATGTCGGGCCGCCCCCAGGGGCCGTACACCGTGAAGAAACGGAACATGGTGGTCGGCAGATTCCAGAGGTGGGCATAGGAATGTGCCATCGCCTCATTCGCCTTCTTGGTCGCCGCATAAAGCGTGAGCGGCGTGTCACACTTCTGTGTTTCGGCGAAGGGCATGTCGGTGTTCGCGCCATAGACCGACGAGGTCGAGGCCATCAGCAGGTGATCGACGCCAAGCGCGCGCGCGCATTCCATGACGTTGAACGTGCCGGTCAGGTTCGCATCGACATAGGCGCGCGGATTTTCGAGGCTGTAACGCACCCCTGCTTGCGCGGCGAGGTGGATGATCACATCGGGCTGTTCCGCCAGCGCCAGCGTATGGAGCGTATCGAAATCCTCCAGCATCCCCTCGAAAGCGCTGAAATGCGGGTTCTGGAGCAACATCTGGTGGCGCCGCTGCTTGATCCTGACGTCGTAGTAATCGGTCATCCCGTCATAGCCGACGACACGGAAACCTTCGTCCAGCAATAGCTGCGCAAGGTGATAGCCTATGAATCCGGCCGAACCGGTGACGAGTATGGTCCGCAATCTCTCTGCCCCCGCCCTGCCCGCATGATCGCGAGCCCGCGTCAGTTGCCGTTGTTGTTGTTAGACGTCACGACGTTGCCGATGGCAATGGCAGAGAAAGCAAGGCTAGTCACGGTGGCAAGGAATTCGCGGATTTCGGCACCCGGCGCGGTCGATACATAGACCACATCCTGATCGCGGATCATGAAATCCTGGGCCACGAAGAAGCCGCGCGCGTCCGACAGGTCAAGCCGGTAGACCACCGGCACCCGCCCGTCGTCGGTTGTCGGGATAGTGCCCCGCGTCTCGGTGTCCAGCGCGCCCGGGTCTTCCAGCCGGAAGACAAACAGGCCGCGGATATTGGCCTGGTTGTCGCGCAGGCCGCCCATGCGCGCCATAGCCTGGGCCAGCGAGATGCCGCGTCCCTCGAACGGGATCTCGGCGCTGCGGGCAACCGCGCCCAAGGCGATGAAGCTGTAGGGCTGGTGCAGCACGGTCACGACATCCTCGGGCTTCATCCGGATATTCTGTGCCGGATCGGCGATGATCGCATCAAGCGGCATGACCGCAGAAGTGCCATCGCGACTGACCTGAACCGTTGTCTGGTGCACCGGCGCGCGGGTGCCGCCCGCACTGGCGATGATATCGAGGAGTCGCTCTCCGCGCGGGCCGAGTGGAACGCGGCGGCTTTGCGCCACCTCGCCAAGCACGGTGACATTGCGCGAATCGTTCTGCGCCAGCCGCACGCTTGCCTGGGGATCGTTGGCGCGGCCGGTTAGCCGGGCGACGATGATGCGCTCGATCTCGGCCGGGGTCCGCCCGCCAACTTCGATGCGCCCCGCAAAGGGCACTGTGATCGCGCCGGCGCCATCCACTACCTGCTGCACCACCGCGCGATTCTGCGCACCCGCATCAAGTCCCGGAATAACCGCGCCGGTGCCGAACAGCACCGCAGGCGGCGCTTCCCAAAGAGCGATATCAAGCACGTCGCCCGGACCGATCAGCAGATCCCCCGCGCCGCTTTCGCCCAAGCGCTGTGCGAGGCTCTGCGATTGCTCGAAGGCGGCGACACGGCGCCAGGCCTGCGGATCGAGGTCGATCAGTGCAACCTGGCCGTTGGCGTAGCCTTCACCATCGATCTTGCGCACCTGGCCGGACGACGGACCGGCCGCGCCGAGCGTCGTGCAGCCCGCCACGACCGTAGCCAGCAGCAGGGCAATGGCAAGCCGCGGGAGGGCGGCAAGGCGGGACGGTTCAAGCATCATGCGGCTTTGGCTTTCCTCTGACTTTTTGTGGCAGAAGGCGGGGTGGCAAGCGCGCCTTCCTGTGCGACCGGCGCCGGCGCGACGCCAAGCGCCGCGTAGAACTCCGCCAGCCGGCCGCGATAGGCACTTGCGCTGAAGCGTTCGGCCTGCGCGAGGCCGCGCCGCGAAAGTTCAGTCACCGCGCGTTCGTCGCCGTCGAGCGCATGGATTGCCCGGGCTATGCCGCGGACCTTCATCGGATCGACCAGCAGCGCTGCCTCGCCCGCGACCTCGGGCAGGGATGAGGTGTTGCTGGTGATCACCGGCGTGCCGAGCGACATGGCTTCCAGCACCGGCAGGCCGAAGCCTTCATAGAGCGAGGGGAACACTACGGCTCTTGCTCCGGCGATTACTGTCGCCAGTGTCTGGCGCGGCAGATAGCCGAGCCACTTGATGCGGTTTTCGCGGTCAAGAGCGGCGAGCTGTTCGAGCAGCTTCACATCGCGCTCGCTCCCCCAGCCGGGGGCGCCGATGATGACAAGGGGATGTTTCGATCCGCTCGCCAGATGGGCTTCGAGCAGGCGGGCAAGGTTCTTTTTCGGTTCGAGCGCGCCGAAGAACAGATAATAGCCCCGCATTTCCACGCCGAGCAGTCCTTCGACCTCGCGCGCGATCTGGGCGGGGTCCACCCCCCTTACCAGCGCGGCGATATCGGTTGACTGGTATAAGTTCGTGACGCGGCTTTCCTCGACCCCGAGGATGCGGATGATATCGGCGCGCGAGTGTTCCGACACGGTCAGGATGTGATCCGCCTCACGGGCGATGCGCTGGCACAGGGCGAGGTAGGTCTTCTTGCGGTCGGCAGTGGTATAGGGCAGGCGGAGCGGCACCAGATCGTGCAGGGTGTACACATTGGCCGCGCCCGGCGCCTTGACCGGCAGGGGATAGGTCCAGTGGGCGAGATCGGTCCCCGGCACCGCGACCTTGCTCAGCTGCCCGGTTACCTTGAAGGCCCCGTGTGCAAGGCGGTAGAGCTGCGGCGCGTTCCAGTAGCGCGCATCCTTGAGGCCAAGGCCGGGCGGCAGGATCACCTCGCCCGACAGCGCGATTTCGCGCGCCTGCCGCGTTGACAGGATCCCGCCCGCCGCTTTGGCGACCTGTCCGGGCAGGGCCAGCGGCGAAGACTTGCCAGCCTTGGCGCCGGCTTCGTCGCCTTCGGCCAGCGCGATTTCGTTGAGCAGCGGCTGCGACTTCGAATGGCCCGCGCGGGTGCCGAACAGCAGGTTGACCTCATGCCCCAGCATGGCGCCCGCGCGCGCGAGGTTGCGCCCGTAGGTGGCAACCCCGGTGCCCTGCGGGCGGGCGATATTGTAGGCGTCGAGGAGGATGCGGGTCATGAGGGGTTGGGGGCTCAGGCTGGAACCTTTTGCTCCAAACGGACGGGCGCAAGGCCGGCGCTCATTGCCTGACGCACGAACGGGGTCATCTCCTGAACGGCCGGAAAGATCGTCATCCGCGGTGCAAGGACCCGGAATTGCGGGCCGTCCTCAATGATGCGGTAAAAGGCCAGCAGCGGCTGATAGCGTGTGCGCCGGTAATCGTGAATCACGATGATGCTGTCGGGGTTGGACAAGGCCAGCGCCATCATGGCACATTCCATCCGCCGTCGCCCATCGATGAAGATGAAGTCGAAAGTCCGCCCCGCAGTGAACGGGAAGGTGGAATAGTTCAGGCCGGTATCCCGATCATCAACGCAAGGCCCCTCAAGCGACATCGCCTGATGCTGCAAGTAGCGGCAATCGCTGTAGTCCTCGACGACTTTCTCAAGATACGACTTGTTGTGATCGATCGTCAGGAACAGATCGACGGGGCGATCGCCGATATGTTCGATCGTCATTCTCGTTGTGTATCCGGCGCCCCATTCGAGAAAGGTGGTTGCCTCAGATGCATACTGGCGCAGCACACGGCGAAACTCGGTGTCATAGGCTTGGCCGTATTGTTCAGGATTCTGCAGCATGGGCTTGACCTCTTCGGCGGTGGGAGCAGCAGGCTTTGGCAGCGTTGCGGAAAGAGCCTCGGCCACCCCTTCGCGCAGTTTCGCAATGCGCTCGTCCATGGTGGACGCGTTTGATCTCAAGACCTGTCGGATGAAGCTTGCCTTCTCGTGGTTGAATACCTCGCGCGGAACCATCGCGAGCCGTTCGAGAAGATGCGGGCTGTTGCGCAGGATCTTGTGAAGGCGGGGCTGGTCGCTCGGCACCATTTGCCAGTCACTGGCCACCCGAAGAGCCTCGTCGGGCGTCGACATGAAATCCTCATACCAGGCGAGGGCCAGTTCTTTTCCGGCATCCGAACCGAGATTGATGAGGAACACCCCGTCATTGACGTCCCACTTTTCCCCGGTCAGCCCGCCCGGTGCGAAAAGGAAGTCACCTTCAAAGAGGTCCAGCAGCGAACGAAGGTCATAGGAGTGGTCAAAGACATAGGCATCTGCATCGATGTAGAAGATCCAACCATCATAGCCCGCGTCGATCTGTTCCTTGAGGTATACGATGCGGTTGAAGCAGGCGTGCCAGGGAAAGTAGCCACGCTTGAGGCCGACAAATGTCTCGAAAGCCATGTCGAACCTGTCGCAATAGGCTTCATTGGATTGCGAGGAAATCGTGAGAAGCTCACGATAATTTTCGCTATCGCACGTCTGAAATGCCTTAATCGGGGCAGACATAAAATTCTTCCAAGTTGTCCTAAGGCAGGGCGCTAAGGCATGAACACGACGTTGACCAATTGAAATTCTTCGTGGCCGATTAGCTCTCTTGTTGCAGTTCCATCCTTCGCAATTTCGAGGCATTTGTATCCAAGATTTCGGAATAGGTCGATATAATCACTTGGTTCTACACCGCTGACACGCTCAAGCTGTGTGCGGTGGATTTCGGAGACCACAATGGGCCGCGCTTCTGCGAGCAACTCAACAGCATCGGACATGACCGTATGCTCTGCTCCCTCGACGTCGATCTTGATCAGCGACGGCAAATCACCGTCGACAAAATCGGAGAGGGGACAGGTCGGGACAGGCACGCTTGCATGGCCGGGAAGCACCGAACCATCGAATGACAGAAATGCACCGCCCCAGTTAGGCGACCCGGGCGCGTAGACCAACGCGACCGTTCCGCGCTCCTTCGCCAGCGCGACATTATGGATCGTGCAGTGCCCGAACCCGTTCTCATACGCCGACATGACGGCGCGCTCATGCAGGAATGGCAATGGCTCAAAGGCGATCACACGGCCTTCTGGCCCGACG
Source organism: Erythrobacter dokdonensis DSW-74 (assembly GCF_001677335.1). Taxonomy (GTDB): domain Bacteria; phylum Pseudomonadota; class Alphaproteobacteria; order Sphingomonadales; family Sphingomonadaceae; genus Erythrobacter; species Erythrobacter dokdonensis. The sequence goes on along the minus strand of NZ_LZYB01000004.1, from coordinate 152,435 downwards.
AGTTTCGAAAAAAGCATCGAAAAGAAACCGATATTCGCGCCTATATCGAACACTGTCTGTCCGGGCTTTATAACGCCCGAAAGGAATTTTATCTCTGCGCGTTCAAAGTCGTTGCGGACGATTGGCCACGATATGCCGGTGTCCGCCAGGTTCACCCAAATCCGAATACCGACTTCGTGTTCGACCAGAACCCATTTGTTCATCAGCGGCATGAAGCGTGGGTTTTTATTTACAAATTCTTCGCTGTAGATCAGTTGGTTTGAAAGGGCCGCCTGATCCGTGCACGCCATCTTTTCAGCGATGACAGCTTCATTTTCTGGTTCGCGACCGAGTATCAGGCGATAACCCCATTCGACTGTTTCCCTGCTGATCATTTGGCGCTCTGAATCAGTCACGCTCAACATGCGATCTTGTACGCATTGCGTTCGGCGATCTTCAGGCGTTCGGCCATCGCGCCGGCGCCCAGCAGCACGAAGCTCCTGAGCCCGAAGGTCAGCTCGCGCGGGTCGATGGCGCGGCTGGCCTCGCGCATGGCGGGGGTGACGCCGGCCAGTTCGAACCGGAGATCGATCGCCAGCATCCCGTCGACGCTTTCGCTTGCGCGGCGGCGCAGCTCGGCCACGGGCAGCGGCCAGGCGAGCACGGGGTTGGCGCTGTCAACCATGCGCTCGTCCCCCAGCGCCGCACCGCCCGCCAGCAGGCGGATGCGCGCGCCCATCATCGGGGCGACGAAGGTGAAGGCGGCATAGAGCACGATCTCGCTGTCCGCCGCGATGTCCGCCGGATCGAGCGCGAATTGCAGGCCGGCGCGCTCGTGCAGCGCCCAGCTGCCCCAGCGCTCTGCCGGGAACCAGTTGGTGTCGCGCGCCAGCAGACCGGCCACGCGATGCGCCGCCTTGGCAGTGCCACCCATGATCGGAGCGCCGAAGGCTTCCTCCATCGCCTCAAGCATGGCGCGGCCGAGCAGACCGTCGAACCCGCCCTGCAGCTTCTTGACCGTATATTCGGTGCCGGGCACGATCCTTGGCCGCTGGAAGGCCGGCATCTCGCCGCGCTGGAGTGCGAGGCAGCCTTCCACGACCCGCCGCGCGACATCCTCCCAGCGCAGCGGGGCGAAGCGCGCCGCGATGGCCTGTTCATATTCGGCCAGCCGGTCCGGGTCGCCGAGCAGTCCCGCGATCGAATCCGCCGCCGTCTCGACATCGTCGAGCGGGATGAAGCAACCGAACTCGCCTGCCACTTCGGGCAGGGAGGAATTGTCGGCCAGCACGCACAGCTTGCCGTGGCCGAGGCTTTCCCCGATCGGCAGGCCCCAGCCTTCATAGACGCTGGGGAACACGGTGAAGAGGCAATCGCGGTAAAGCGCGTTCAGCGCCTCGTCCGAGACATCCTCGCGCAGCTCGATCCGCCCGCCGAGATAGTCGCTTTCGAGCAGGTTGGTGAGGAAGGCCTCGGCCCGCCAGCCGATCCGTCCGACGCACACCAGCCGCGGCACGTCCACCCCGCGCTCGACCAGCGTGCGCCAGGTCTCGAACATGAAATTGTGGTTCTTGCGTCCTTCTATGGTGGAGACGAACAGCACGAAGGGATCGCGCGCCCGCACGCCGGCAGGCGGCGGGGTCGCGGCCTCGCTGCGGGGAAAGAACTCGTCGAAACTGGTGCCCAGCTGCGTCACCAGCGTCGGCGGCACCGGGAATCCGCTCTCGCTGCAGTAGCGCTTCAGATCGCGTTCGGTGCTGCGCGAGACGCACATCGCAAGGTCGACGATGGGCAGGACCTGATCGACGAATTCGCGGAACACCACCGCCGTGCCCTGATCGCAGGTCTCGCGGGCGTAGATCGGGATGAAATCGTGGAACAGCATGGCGAAGCGCGCATCGTGGCTGCGCTTCAGATTGACGATCAGCGAGGCATATTCGGGGATCACCCAGGCCGCGCCGAGCAGCACCACGGTGGTCCGGCCCGGGCGCAGGAAGGCGGCCAGCGGCTCCTGCGGGAAGAGCCGGCCGTGGCGCGCGGCGGCTGCGTCGAACGTGGCCTTGCGGCGCTCCTTCGGCAGGGCCAGATCGTCAAGCAGGGCAAGGAAGCTGTCCGGACAAACCGAGCGGAACGCCCTGAGATCGCGGTCATAGGAAATGAAGCGCAGGTCGCGCGGATCGTGCAATCCGTATTTCATCACCGCCTGGATCATGCAGCACTGGACGCGCTGGATGCCCGAGAGGTTGTCGTGATGGCCGATATAGAAAACCAGATCGGAAATATCGAACACGACGAGTTGTTCGGTACGATGTGACGGCGCGTGCTTGCGCAGCAGAATTTCGTTGGCTTGATCGACCAGGCCCATACGCTCCAGCTCCTCGAAGGCATGGAGATTGAACGGCGTGAAGTCGAGCGCGTGCAAATAGCTTTCGATGGCGCCCTGCCGGTCCCCCATGACTTTGTGCAGGTGCCCCAGCTGAAGGTGGGTGTCGGAAGTGTTCAGCCCCAGGGCAAGCGCCTTTCTGTACGCTGCCATGCTGGCGTCAATTCGGTGTTCCTCCTTAGAGACGTTGCCGAGCTGGACCCAGATGTCGGCATGATCGGGCTTGAGCTTGAGATAACAGGCGTAATCGCGCGCCGCCGCGGCCCAATCGCCACGGTCTCGCGCGGCATCGGCGGCGGCGAGAATTGCCCCCGGATCGGATGCACCGCCCGAAAGGCTGCCGATAAGGCTGCTGGCAAACCTTACGGCCTTCATGTGCCGTCTCCCTGAGCTGCCATTTCCGAGGGTGTTACGTGTTGGCGGGTATGCGCAAAATCAACGCACACTAGCCAATCTTCTCCCGGCTGGAGGGTTTCGGCCATGTCGCGCGTGAAAGGCTTCACGGTGCTGTCGAAGTCGAGGAAGCCGAGTGCATCGGTGCCAAATGCGGACACGACCTCGTCCCAGCCATAGCCACGGCTGAAATTGATTTCGCACACCACCTTGGGCTGGAACTTGTCCAACACGGGGCGCAGATGCTCGAGCACGGCAAGTTCGGCGCCCTCGACATCGATCTTGACGAAATCGACCCGTTCGAAGGCGTCGGGATCGATCCGGCCCAACGCGACTTCGCTGACCGTCCCATGGCCCGCCAATCGCTCGGGTTCTTCCGTATCTCCGATGAAGCGGCCGTTCTTCGGGTCGCCTGCAGGCACGAAGAAAGCCCGCTTGCCGGTTTCGCCCGGTCCTGCCAGCGCGACATTGCGGGCATTTGTGCGCGGCGCAAAGCCGTTGACCGCGATGCTGGCCGAAAGATGACGAAACACCTCCGGATTGGGCTCAATCGCGATGACTTGACCCTCCGGCCCGACCAGGTCAGCGGCGAGCAGAGTATAATAACCAAGGTTCGCGCCGATATCGATCACCGTGTCACCCGGGTGGATCACCTCGGCAAAATGACGAGTAAGCCAAAATTCCCAGTAACCCTCGAAGATCATGTGCGGCGAGAAACCGATGTCATCGCCGATCGCGAACAGCTTTAGTCCGCCCAGCACCTGACACAGCAGCGTGCCTCTTCCGAGATATTGGCTGCGGGTGCGCGAGGTAAAATATTCCTCGGCAGCCGGCCGATCTTGGCGGAGCAGGATCGAGCGGAGATTGCTCATGCGCTGGCCTCTGCCCGGCTGGCGGCGGGCACGGCCCAACCATCGAGCCCGCCCGAGCGGCGCAGCGCATGAAAGAGTTCATCGCCCCGCGCCAGCGCCGCATCAAGCTCTTCCTGCCGCGCACCTGCAAGCCTGGCCAGATCCTCGCGCCATTCAATGCGCAGCGGGGCATCACCAGGAACCACCGCGATGCCACCGGGCAGGGCCGCTCCGGATGCGGTCGTACTCGGATCGTCCAGCATATGCGCTAGCACATCCTCTATGCCGTCTTGCCGCCGCATCAGTGCGAGCGCCTCGTCGTCGCCCAGCCGGTCGCGCCCTTGAGCCAGAGCCGCCAGAACGGCCAGATCGGGGTAACCGGGCGGCTGCCGCCGGGTCTCGCCACCATCAGGCGCCGCCACGGGGATCGCAGGTGCGGCTTTGCCCGGCTGTTCGACCGCTGCGATGAAAGGCTCCAATACACGCACCGACTCTCCGAAGGCACATGCGGTACGGTAAGCGATCTCGGCCCGCACCATCCGTCCCTGTTCGCGCGTCACGTGGCCAAGCTGCACCCAGTAGCTGCGCTCGTAGGGGTGCAGGCTCAGTGCGGCGGCATAGCTTGCTTCGGCTGCAGCCCAGTCATGCCGGTCGCGAGCGGCATCAGCCTGCCGCACCAGCGCCATGAAATGCTCGTCCTCATGCGCGACGCGGCGCAGGGAATCGATCGCTGCCATGCGCCGCGAGAAGGGCTGGGCCACGGCCCGGACCGGCTCACGCACCCGCATCTGGGCGAGGAAATGGTCATGTGCGGTCTCGAAGTCGTCGAAGGCGGTCAAGCGCCCGGCATCGAGCACGGCGAAACGGTTGCAATGGTCGCGCAGATAGCCCGGATCGTGAGAGATGATCATCATCGCCCGGTCGCCGCGCTTGTCGAACAGCTCGTAATTGCAGCGCTCGTGGAAGCGGGCGTCGCCGACCGAGGCGATTTCGTCGATCAGGAAGCAGTCGAACTCAATGATCATCGAGATCGCGAAGGCGAGGCGCGCGCGCATCCCCGAAGAATAGGTCATCACCGGTTCGCGCAGATATTGGCCCAACTCGGCGAATTCCTCGATGAAGGCGAGATTGTGCTCCGGATCCTGCGCGTAAAGGCGACTGATGAAGCGGACATTGTCGACCCCGGTCAGCTGCGATTGGAACGCACCGCCGAAGGCGAGCGGCCAGGATACCGACATGCCGCGTGTGATCTGGCCCGATGTTGGCCGTTCGGCCCCGCTTACCAACCGGATAAGGGTCGACTTGCCTGCCCCGTTGCGGCCCAGCACCCCGAGCCGCTCGCCCTTGTGCAGAGTGAAGTTGACATTGTCGAGTACGCGCCGAGGGCCGGTGCGGGTGCGGTAATCCTTGGAGATGTTCTCGACGGCGATCATTGCGGGGTCAGCCGTTTCTCGACCCAGCGCACCAGGATCAGTGCCGCGACCGACAACACCAGCGAGCAGGCCAGGACGTAGCCGGGATCGTAGATTGCCTGGACCTTGGAGCCGAAAAAGCCCTCGCGGATCATCTCCACCCCGTGCACCATCGGAATGTAGAGCACGATCTCGCGCGCGAAAGGTGGCAGCGCCGACACCAGAAACGCGGCCCCCGAAAGCGGAAACAGCAGATAGGATGCCGGGTGCCAGAACTTGTCCACCAGCTCGTATTCGTGGCTCAGCGCGCCCAGCGTGATCGCCAGCACGGCGCCGAACCATGCGATCATCATCCACCCGGCCGCAACCGTGAGGAAATCCTCCGGCGGGTCGAGCCAGCCGCTGAGAATGAACACCAGCGCGAGTGTGAAGAACGAGATTGTCGCGCCCGAAAACTCGATCATGATCCGCGCCATGTAGATATCCAGCGCGCGGATATTGCGGTGGTACATCAAAGAGAGATTGGCCTCGAGCGCGCCGATGCAGCGACCGGGCATGTTGCGCCACAGCAGCACGCTGGAATAGCCGGTGAGCGCGAAGGCGACGATCGGCAGGTCGCTGCCATGCGCCGATTTGGTCGCCGTCCACAGTGCCGTCACTCCGAGCGTGAACATCATCGGTTCGACGAACAGCCACAGGAAGCCGATATTGTGTCGCCCGTATCGGGTCAGTAGCTCACGCACGAGCAGCGCGGCCAGCACACGGCGCTGAATCTTGAGGCTTGCGGCCAGCGATGGCTGTGCGGCGCTCGCCATGCTCAGTCCTTGTGCTCCCGGATACCGACCAGCAGCATCGAGGCAACGCCCCATGCCAGCAGGCCGAGCACGAAGGTGGCGAGAATGCTGCGCAGGCGGCGCGGATAGGCGGCATCGTCGGGCAGGCTTGGATTGGAGATCCGTTCGACATAGGCCTGCTTGCGGCGCGCCTCGGCCTGAGCGTCCTGATAGGCCGAAAGCGCGATCGCGAGGCGCTTTTCGGCATATTCCGATGCGAGCGCCAGCTCCTGATAGCGCGCCGATGCTGCCGACAGAGAGCCTCGTCCGCCTGCGAGCTGCGCGGTTTGATCGGCGATCTCGCGTTCGAGATTTCGGATCTGGGTGCGCAGATAGGGGATCTGCGAGGCCTGCGGAGTATAGGTCTGCATCTGCAGCAGCTGGGTCTGTGCGGCGATCAGCTGGTCCTGCAGCTTGCCGATCATCTGCAGTCCGGCGCTGGCCTGCAATTCGGGGTCAATCACGCCTTCGCGGTCCCGGAAGGCGGCGAGCGCTACTGCTGCCGACTGTGCTTCCTGGCGGGCGCGGCCGAGTTCCGCTTCGGCAAAGGCAATCGCATCGCGCCGCGCGCGGTCGGACAGCTCGTTAACCAGCACCTCCGATTGTTCGAGCAGCCGCCGGTTGATCACCTGCGCGCTCTGCGGATCGAAGGATTTGACTGTGAGCACGGTCACCATGGTCGTGGTGGAATCTTCCGCCGTGACCTTGCCGAGGTAGTATTCGAACAGGTCTTCACCGGTATCCGAGCCGAGCCCGCCGAACCGGTCCATCAGGAAAATCGAGGAATTGCCCCAGGCGCGGGTGATGTAATCGTCCTGATTGACCGTTTGCAGCGCTTGGCGCGAGCCGAGGAATTCGGTCACCGCCTCGCTTTCCTCGCTCGCCCCTACAAGCCCGCTGCCGCCGAGCACCATGCCAAGCGGCGAGAGATTGGGCTTTTCCGGGCTGCGCACGATGAAGCGGCTTTCCGAGACATAGACGTCATTGGCGAGCAGCCCGAAATAGAGGCTCGCGATAACGGTCGGCGCTATGACCATCCCGGCAAACAGCGGGTTGATCGCCCGTAGCCGAGCCAGCAGGCTGCGCGGTGGGTCCTCGGCGACGGTTGCCGGTCCGTGACCCAGCCCCAGTTGTTCGGCAATAGGGTCCATCCGGGTCATGATGCAGCTCCTGCAAGTGCGGACGGCATCGCTATGCCCGCGCTGCGGTGATGGACATGGACCGACGCTCCGGATCCCTCCGGCAGGCTCGCCAACCAGTCTTCGACAAGACCGAAATGGTCGCGCCATCGGGGCGCGCGATAGGATCGCAGCGCGGCGAGCTGGCGTTGTCGCTCCGGACCATTGCTGGCGAATTCCCGGATACGTTCCAGCCATGCCTCGGGCGCGGATGGATCGAGGAAAGTGGGTATCGAGCCACCGACTTCGCGGAAGGCGGGGAGGTCGCTCGCGATCACCGGCACACCAAGCGTCAGCGCCTCGACCACCGGCAGTCCGAAACCTTCGGCACGCGAGGGTGCGAGCAGCGCGCTGGCGCTGCGCAGGTGGCCGGCGAGCTCGCTATCGGAGCAGTCGCTATGGATCGAGACGAAGCGCTGCAGCTGCGGATCCGCGAGATAGCGGCTGCGCACCGCTTCGGCTCCGACACCCCAGCGCCCGATCAGTGCGAGCCGCGGCGCAGCCTCGCTCATCTTGGCGATCAAGCGCTTCCAAACATCGAGCAGCAGCATGTGGTTCTTCCTGTGCTCGATCGTGCTGATGCACACGAAGCTGGCCTGCCGCTGCACTGTTGTGCGAGCGGCCGGAACGGGCAGGTACGGCGCGCCCAGCGGCGCTCCGAGGATCGGCGGGGGCGTGATACCCTCGCTCATGGCGAAGGCGGCGATCGCATCCGCGGTAGTATGCGAATTGGCGATGATCCCGCTTGCCGCATCAAGCGCGCGGCGTACCCGCCCTGCATGGCGACTGGTCTTGCGCGGGGTGGTAAAGTGCGGGTGTTCGATCGGAATCAGGTCATGCAACAGATAGACCGGACGCACACGGGTGTTGCTGAGCCAGTCGCGATGACTGTCGAGATCGAAATCGGTATGTGAGACATTGAGATAGATCGCACCTGTAACGTCGGTCCGCCCGCGCGCGCCTGTGCCGAGCATCGCTGCCAGTCCGGCAAAGCGACGCCGGAAGGCGCTGCGCGGGCCGTCAAGCATCGCGAACAGGGCTTGCGATTGGCTCGGCGTCAATACCCGCGCGCGGCCGCGCAATTGCACAACAGCCTGCGCCTGCGGTCCGAAATGAGCGAGATAGGCCTCGCACACACGGTCAATCCCGGTCGGCATCCGCCGCGACCAGCGATGCGCCACCATCCGGGTGCAGTCGAGCAGGAGCGGCTGCGCAACCGTCATGCAACCGCCCTTTGGTCAACCATTCCGCCAGCGAGTGAAAGGAACGTCGGCGCCGCGCGTTCAGCAAGGGCCAGCATCCGTGGTTCGTCTACATCGATCCACCAGTTGCCTGTTACATCCACGGTTTCTGCCGCGCCGTCATCCGCGAGTCGCTGCATGCCTTCCGACAGGCTTCCCGCGGCACCTTCCGCGATTGCTGCGGCAATCGCTGCTGCAAGATCGGGGGTGGCGATGAATGCACCGCAATCGACTGCATCGTAACTGGCAAGCTGCTTGCCGATCCGCGCGATCTTGCCATTGGCGCGGCAGCGCACCCAGGTTGCATCCTCGGGATCGATCGCCGGCCCTGCGATATTCCGATCGATCGCCAGTGCCGCGCCGTGCTGGCGATCCATGCCTTCGACCAGCCGGGCCAGCAGACCAGTGGCGAACAGGTGATCGGCCATCATCAGGAGGTAGTTGCCCGAAATCCTTGCGGCTCCGGCGAGCACCGAATGGCCGTTGGGCCGCGACCAGTCGGAGAGACGACAGGGCTCAAGCGTGACCCCGGTGCGGTAGGCGATGCCCGGAAGGCGCGCCTCGATCTCCTCGGCGCGGTGGCCGGTGACGACCACCGCGTGGGCGATGCCCGCCGCTGCAGCCTGATGCACCGACCATTCAAGCAGGCTGCGCCCCGCCACCTTGACGAGCGGCTTCGGTGGGCTGCCTGCCATTGCAAGGCGACTGCCATAACCGGCGGCGAGGATGAGCGCTTTCATGGAAGAGGAGACCTGAAGCATGGGGCTGAGAAAAATTGCGGCGTTCGGTTTGCGGGCCTCCCTATTCGGCTGCATCCAGCTGAGGTGTGGCACGTGCATCGAGCAGCGTGACCGCGGCATCCTCTGCCATCTGCTGCGGGGGGTGCTTGCAGAAGTAGGCGCTTTCGGCGATCAGCGCGCCGCCTTCACCACGGTCGCGCGCGAGTTTGCAGAAGCGGATCGCGTCCATTGCGCAGGCGGCGGCGTTGGGGCTGTCTTCGACCGACAGGCGCAGTTCGAGGTTCATCGGCACTCCGCCCCACTGCGTCCCTTCGAGACGCAGGAAGCAGATCTTGTTGTCCTTTTGCCATGGCACGTATTCCGACGGACCGATGCGAATGTTCTCGTCCGCCAGCCGTTCCGCGAGGGCTGCCTGGACCGCTTCGGTCTTGGACAGCTTCTTGTGGGTCAGCCGCTCGCGATCGAGCATGTTCATGAAGTCGGTATTGCCGCCGGTGTTGAGCTGGTAGGTACGGTCTACCGTAACGCCGCGGGCCGAGAACAGGCTGGAGAGCATCCGGTGAATGATCGTCGCCCCGACCTGAGCCTTGATGTCATCTCCGACGATCGGCAATCCGCGCTGGCGGAAACGCGTCTCCCACCCTGCATCGCTGGCGATGAAAACAGGGATTGCATTGACTACGCCGACGCCCGCATCGAGTGCGCATTCCATGTAGAATTCGCTCGCCTGTTGCGATCCGACGGGCAGGAAGTTGATCAGTACATCGACCCTCTCGCGCCGCAGCGCGTCAACGATGTCCTGCTGGGTAGCTTCGGGCTGCGAGGCCGGCTGGAAGCCACGCTCGCCCGCTTCGACCATATGCGCGGCTACGCCGTCCAGCAGGCGCCCCATGATGACCTTCGCATTGGTCGGGGCAATGTCGGTCTCGAAGAATTGTGTATTGTTCGGCGCAGCGAAAATTGCCTCCACAAGATGCTTGCCTACCTTGCGGCGATCAACATCGATCCCGAGCACGAAATCAACGTCGCTTACTTGGTAAGGGCCGACAAATTCATGCATCAAGCCGCCGCTTGACTTGGTGCGCCTGTAAAAGGCACCACCTTGTACCAAGGAGCAGGCACAGTTGCCCACGCCTACGATTGCGACCCGTACGCGATTCATTAAGAGACCCTCAATTTCAAACGCGGTGCATCATGACAAAACAACCCTCTGTCAAGCCGAACGAATTTTCCTCGCAGACCCTTCGTTTAGCCGAAGCCCCCAGTTTCCGCGACGGCAACTGACTGCAAAATGGTTGTGAATCCCATGCCCGAAAACCTCGGAATTCTGCGGATTCAACCCCTGCAATCAGGGGGGTTACCCAGGCGCGGGCGAGGGGGATGCAGCGGGCTGCAAGGCCCCTTCGCCGTTTCGACAGAGCGCCCGTATTTTCCGACCAGTTGCAGTGCGGCAAAGCCATGTCAGGATTGAAGAAATTGCAACAGTCCGGCCCGCGGCGCATCGCGCTCGATTGCCGCTATATCGGCCCTCGGCCAAGCGGCATCGGCGAGATGGTCGCGGCGCTCGTCAAGCACCTGCCCGCAATGGCTCCCGATTGGGAGTTCACCTTTCTGCGCAATCCCTTGAGAGTCGAATCGCTGAGCGATGCCCCCAACGTCCGCGAAGTGATGGTGCACAGCCCGGCCAATGGCCCGGTCACACTTATGCATCTGCCGCTGGCAGTCGACCTTCGGGGCATCGATCTGTTTCATGCTCCGGCCAATATCCTGCCCGGAGGCCTGTCGATGCCGGCGATCACGACGGTGCATGACGTGATGTGGCTGAAACATCCAGAATGGTGCAATCCCTCGGCCTGGGGATGGGTCGAGCGCCATTTCTACGCCTACGGCATCCGGCGAGCGCTGGCACGATCGGCGCTGGTTGCAACCGTGAGTGAAGCGAGTCGCTCCGAAATCGCGGGACTTGCGCCGGAGGTGGAGGAGCGCGTGCTTGTCACCCGCTCGGGAGTAGCCGAAGATTTTCGACCGATGGCGCGCGATGCCGCGAGTCTCGCGCGCCTCGGTGTGCCGCCAGGGCGGCGTTACGTGCTCGTGGTCGGCCAGGGCGCACCCTACAAGAACCATGCGGGCGCCCTGCAGGGCTTCGCCCGCGCATTTGCCCAAGCCGCCGATATCGACCTGGTAATGGTGCGGCGGCGCGGCGATACCGGTCCGGCGCTTGAAAAACTCGCTGGCGAACTAGGTCTTGCCGGCCGGGTGCATTTCCTCGAGACCATAGGCCGACCCGCTCTGGTGCAGCTCTATGCCGGGGCCGAGGCGCTGCTCCACCCGTCCCTGTGCGAGGGCTTCGGCAATCCCGTAGCCGAGGCCATGGCCTGCGGCTGCCCGGTGGTGACCAGCAATGTCTCGGCCATGCCCGAGGTCGCTGGCGGGGCGGCGCTGCTGGCAGATCCGCGCGATCCGGATGCGCTGGCGGCTGCTCTGAGGCGCGTGGTGGATGATCCCGCACTTGCCGCCGACCTGCGCGAGCGCGGGTTGCAACGCGCTGCCGAGCTCGACTGGCGCGCCTTTGCTGCCGCAAATCTCTCGCTTTACCGCAAGGTTCTGGAAGCAGCGGCCTGAGCCAGCACCGCTCCGAACACTCGCCGCACCCGCACCACAGAGGCCAGCAGCACCAGACCGAGCACCAAAACTTCGAACAGGAAATACCACTGCGGTCGCCCCGCCAGCATCGCAGCGCCGACTGCCAGCGTCCGGTAATTCGCGCTGAGCGGGCTGATCCATCCGAGCCATTCTCCGGCCCGCTCGCGCATGGCCTTGCGCAGGACATCGCGCTGCGCCGACTCCTGCGCAGCCGCAGTCAGCGCTTCGCCGTGGGGCACGATCAATCCTGTGAGCCAGAGGTAATAGGCAACGAAGGGGTGGCGCCGCCCGGATGCGGTAACGACCGGCGCCGTGCTCGCCATCCACGGAGTGCCGTAAACGATCAGCTGGTATTGCCGCCGCGCACCCTCGTAATGCGCAGCCTGCGCCACCCGGCTCGCACCTGCCGCCCACATCAGCGCCCAGCCCCATCCGCCGATCTGGCCCGCGGCGATGAGGCCCATCGTCACGTAGAGCACGATATGGCCCACATAGTCGCAGATCCCGTCGACCAGCTCGCCATGCGGGGAGCTCTTGCCGGTAAGCCGTGCCAGGTCTCCGTCCGCCCCGTCGAGAACGTGCCAGCCCATGTGCAGCGCCAGCCCGAGCGCGACGCTCCACGGCCATTCGAGCAGGCCATAGGCGGCGGCCGCCAGGATGATTGTCAGTGCGCCCGCCGCCGATACCATATCCGGAGAGATGCGGGTGGACGCCAGCCGCCGCGCCAGCCGCCACGAGAGCGGATGGTAAAGCCGGCCATTGAGCGGGTCTTCCAGCTCCGCAGGACGCGCGGGACGCTGTGACGGATCAAAGAACGGGGCGGACTGCGACACGCATCACCGGATGAGGGCGAGGGCGGAGTTGCCCTGCCTTGGTTTGCTCCTCCATATAGACGCCTGTTTTGCGGCGCAAATGCGCACTAGCACGGGGACGCATGACCACGCCTGCCACCTTCCAGTTTGTCTCGGCGCAGACGGCCAACCGGCTGGTCGCGGGCATTCCTGCCATCGCCCGTCTGGCACTCGCCTATGACCAGGCATGCCCCGGTGCGCCGCTCGTGCTGGCGCTGGGCGACAGGGGAGCGCTCGATCCTTTCTCCCGCGCCGAAATCATGCGGCTCGCACCGGGGCTGAAGGTGCAGGTCGAGCGCGAAGCGCAGGGCCTTGTCATTCCGGCCGAGACGCTGCCCGATGCCGCAACAATCGCCGGTCTGCTGGCGGGTGCCGCACCCGTCCCGCCGCCGCCCGCCGACCCGCAGACAGAACTCGCGGCTGCCGCGCGTGCGATCATTCGCGCCACGGCCAAGCCGGGGGACGGGATCGTTGCGCGCCGCATCAACCGCCCGATCTCGCAAGCTGTTTCGGCGTTGCTGCTGCGGTTGGCCTGGGTGCGGCCGGGACATGCCACCGCGCTCACGGCGCTGGTTGCGCTGGCGATGATCGCTTGCCTGCTGACCGGCACCACCGACGGGCTGGTCGCGGGCGCGGTGCTGTTCCAGCTGGCCTCGATCGCCGACGGGATCGACGGGGAGATTGCGCGCGCCACCTTCCGCACCTCCGCCAGCGGAGCAGCGTGGGACAGCGGAGTCGATGCGGCCACCAATCTCGGCTTTCTGGCCGGGGTGATCGCCAACCTGTGGCTCCGCGGCGCGACGGATACCGCGATCATCGGGCTGGCGGGACTGGGGATCCTTGCGTTCGGCACCGGGCTGCTTGGCCTTTATGCCCGGGCGCGCGGCGAGCCGCTGAACTTCGATGGCGCCAAGGCGCTGCTGGGCGAGCGGGAGAGCGCGCTGAAGCGCTGGCTGCGCTATCTGACGATGCGCGATTTCTACTGCCTGTTTCTGGCGCTGATGATAGCGGCCGGACAGGTCGCGGCCGCGCTGGCGATTTTCGCGCTGGCAGCAGCCGGGTGGCTGGCGACGGTGATCGTGCTGCTGTGGCGTGCCCGAGCCTGATGTCAGGACAGCGCAATATCAGGTGCGTCTTCCTGCTTCATGCCGACCAGGTGATAGCCCGCATCGACATGATGCACCTCGCCCGTCACCCCGGCAGACAGGTCTGACAGGAAATAGAGCCCCGATCCGCCGACATCCTCGATCGTGATGTTGCGGCGCAGGGGCGAATTGAGCTCGTTCCACTTGAGGATGTAGCGGAAGTCGCCGATGCCGCTCGCTGCGAGAGTCTTGACCGGCCCCGCGCTGATCGCGTTCACGCGAATGCCGCGCGGTCCGAGATCATTGGCAAGATAGCGCACGCTGGTCTCGAGCGCGGCCTTGGCCACCCCCATCACGTTGTAATGCGGTACGACCTTTTCCGCCCCGTAATAGCTCAGCGTCAGGATGCTGCCGCCGCTTTCAGGCATCATTTCCGCCGCGCGCTTCGTAACCGCCACCAGCGAATAGGCCGAAATATTCATTGTCAGCAGGAAGTTGTCGAGGCTGGTGTCGACATACTTGCCGCGCAGCTCGTTCTTGTCGGAGAAGCCGATCGCGTGAACCACGAAATCGAGGCTGTCCCAGCGGCTCTTCAGCGTCGCGAAAGCGGCATCGAGCGATTCCATGCTGGACACGTCGCATTCGAAGGTGAAGTCGCTGCCAAGCTGCTGTGCGAGCGGAATCACCCGCTTGGCCAGCGCTTCGCCCTGATAGGAAAAGGCCAGCTCGGCTCCCTGCTCGGCGAGTTTCCTCGCGATACCCCAGGCCAGCGACTTGTCGTTGGCTAGCCCCATGATCAGGCCGCGCTTGCCCTGCATCAAACCGTTCATTCAGCCGTCTCCTTGGCCATGCCTGCCTCGCGCTGCCCTCTTGTCGCCAGCGCCGCGTTCAGTTCCGCGCCGATAACGAGGCCGAGCCCGACGAGCCAGAAAAACAACAGTGTCACCATGCTTCCGGCAAGGCTGCCATAGGTGAGATCATAGGTGAAGAAACGCCGCAGCACCACCGGCAAGGCCGCAGCTACCACCAGCCACCACAGTGCCGTGAACAGTGCGCCGGGCCACTTGGGGCACCCCGCGCCGCGATATTCCGCCGGTGTGAGCGAGGCGAACAGCACATAGAGCGATCCTGCCAGGCCCAGCGCAGGCACGATCTGGGAGAGTTGCAGCGCGCCGATCAGCTCTGCGAGTTGCGGGATCGCCGCGAGGATCACCTGCTGCACCGCTCCGATCACCACCTGTGCAAACAATGACAGCATCAGCACGATCACCGCCGCCAGGGTCAGCCCGGCAGAGAACAGCCGGCTTTTCCATGCGGCATGAACGGGCCGGGTCCCGTAGGCGCGGCGCAGGATGTCGCGGATCGTTTCGATCAGGCTCGAGACCGTCCACAGTCCCACCGCGGCACCCAACCACAAAAGCCAGCCCGAACGCGCGTGGATCACATCGTCGGCAACCGGTTCGATGACGCCGGCGACCGTCGGCGGAAGCGCCCGCACGACCGCGTCGATCAGCCCCAACGCGTTCTCGCGCCCGCCGATCAGCTCGAACAGTGCCGCGCCGAGGATAAAGAATGGGAAGATCGCCAGCATCGAGAGGTAGGCCAGATTACCGGCATGGATGAAGCCGTCGTTATAGGTGCCGACCATGACGCGGCGGACGACCCCGGTTGCCTGTCGCAGGAAAGCAGTATCGCTCACCGGCTGCCAGCCTGCCGCCCGGCCCTACAGGCCGAACTTCTCCCGCGGGCGGGCCGTATCGATCCAGCCATCGAGCCGCTGCTCCAGCTCCGCGATATTGTCGGGCAGCTGGATTTCGAGCGTAACCAGCTGGTCGCCGCGCTCGTGCTTGCCGTCGGTTGTCTTGCCGCCTTTCTTCGTCCAGCCCTTGCCTGCAAGGCGCAACACGCTGCCGCCGCTCGTGCCCGGCTTGATGGTCAGCATCACCGGGCCATCGACCGTCGGGCACTTGACCTTGGCCCCGCGCACTGCCTCGTCGAGCGTGATCGGCAAGTCCATGCGGATATTGTCGCCCTCGCGCTTGAAGAAAGGGTGCGGGCCGATCTCGACCATCACGATCCCGTCGCCCGGTCCGCCCTGGCCGGGGTGGCCCTTGTCCTTGAGGCGCATCATCGTGCCGTCCTCTACCCCGGTCGGCAACTTGAGGTTGATCGCCTTGCCGTCCGCCAGCGTAATGCGCTGGTCGCGTCCTGCGGCAGCTTCGACGAAGGGCACGGCGAGGCGGTACTGAATATCCGCTCCGCGCTTGGGCGGAGGCGGTGGGGGCTGGCGTCCGAAGCCGCGCCGCGCCCCCGCACCCGGTTGCTGGCGCGTACGGCCGCCACCGAAAAGGCCCTCGAACAGGTCGCTCAGATCGACGTCATCGCTACCGAAGCCGCCGAATTCGCTGTCGCGGAACCCTGCACCGCCCGGGCCTGCACCATAAGTGCCGCCACGGCTGTAGCCGCCGCGCCCGCCCATCCCGGCGAAGGGGTTTGCAGGATTGCCCTCGGCATCGATCTCGCCGCGATCGAACTGCGCGCGCTTGGCCTTGTCCGACAGCAGATCATAGGCCCGGGTCGCCTCGGAGAATTTCTCGGCGGCCTTGGGATTGTCCTTGTTGCGATCGGGGTGCAGCTCTTTGGCGAGCTTGCGATAGGCGCTCTTGATGTCCGCTTCCGAAGCGGTGCGGGGTACGCCGAGGATGCTGTAGGGATCGCGCATAGCGTGTTAGCTAGGTGAGACAGTCCTTATGCGCAAGCATGTGCGCTAGGCAACGAACAGGCGAAATTAAGCATAAGCAGCTTTCGCGGGGCAGCGCGCGTATCTATGGGACGTCCCAACCAGCCCAACCAAGGATCTTCCGATGTCCAGCCCACCTCCCCTCGACGACGCCCAGCTTGCGGACAGCGTGATCCCGGCAGGTGCCGATCCCTTCGCGCTGTTCGACGAGTGGTTCGCTGCGGCACAGGCGAGCGAGCCCAACGATGCCAATGCCATGGCGCTTGCCACCGCGACCGCCGGCGCCGCTCCCGCTGTGCGGATGGTGCTGCTGAAGGGCCACGGGCGTGAGGAAATCCCCGGCGGAGGCTTCACCTTCTTCACCAATGCCGAAAGCCGCAAAGGCCAGCACATCCGTGCCAACATGCAAGCCGCGCTGCTGTTCCACTGGAAGAGCCTGCGCCGCCAGATCCGCATCGAAGGCCCGCTTACCGAGGTTTCGCCCGAACGCGCCGACACCTACTTCCACTCGCGCCCCTACAAGAGCCAGGTCGGCAGCGCCGCCTCCGACCAGTCGCGCCCGCTGCCCGTGCGGCAGGCCTATCTCGACCGGGTGCAGGAAATCTGGGCCGCGCACGAAGCGCAAGGCATGGTCCCGCGTCCGGCGCACTGGACCGGCTTTACGCTCTCGCCCCGCCGCATCGAGTTCTGGATCGATCGCGACAACCGCCTGCATGACCGCCGCGAGTTCCTGCGCGACAGTGCCGGAGGGCCGTGGTCCGATACGCTGCTCTACCCCTGAAGATGGCCATGCGGATCCCCTATTGGCACGTCGATGCCTTCAGCGCGCGGCCCTTCGGCGGCAACCAGGCGGCGGTGATGGTGCTGGATGAATGGCTGCCCGACGATGTGCTGGTGGCGATCGGGGACGAGAACAATTTCGCCGAAACCGCCTTTGTGGTGCGCGACGAAACGGGCGCGGTGGACTGGGAGCTGCGCTGGTGCACCCCGACCTGCGAAATCGCGCTGTGCGGCCATGCGACGCTGGCAAGCGGCCATGTGCTGCTGACGCGCGACGGCGGCGATCGGATCACCTTCCGCACCCGCCAGTCGGGCATTCTCGAAGTGCGGCGCGAGGGCGAGGGTTACGAGCTCTCGCTCCCGGCGATTGTCACCACGGCTGACACTTCTGCCGAACAGGCCGAAGCGATACGCCTGCTCGGCGCGGAGCCGCTGGAAGTGTTCCGATCAGAGCTGGGATACAACGTCTATCAATACGAGAACGAAGCGGCGGTGCGCGCTCTGACGCCCGATATTCGCGGGCTGGAGCAACTCGGCACGGACCAGTTCATCGTCACCGCGCCCGGCAGCCGCACCGATATTGTCAGCCGCGTATTCGTGCCCGGCGGCGGGGTCGACGAGGACAGCGTCACCGGCTCGGCCCACGCCGCACTGACGCCTTACTGGGCCAAGCGGCTGGGGCGTGACCGCTTTACCGCGCATCAGGCCTCCACGCGCGGAGGTGATCTCACGCTGCGGCTGGATGGCGACCGCGCATGGCTGGGCGGGCCTTGCGTGACCGTGGTCGAGGGCGTGTTCTACTTCGCGGGGTAAAGCTCCAGGACGTCCGCCGTCTGCTGCAGCATCGCCTTGCGCTCCTCGGCTCCCGAATGGCCAAGCCGCACCAGAGTCACCCGCTGTGCGGGCGAGACGAGGACATATTGGCCCATATGGCCGATCAGCGAGAACAGGCTTTGCGGCGCGCGGTCGGGGAACAGGGGGTGCTCGCTGGCTGCCACGCCGGGGATCGGGCGGTTGAGCCAGGTCTGGAAGCCGTAGTGCGGGCTGGCGGGAGAGGGCGTCACCATCGCCTCAACCCAGCGTTGCGGCACCAGCTGTTCGCCGCCCGGCGCCCGGCCCTTGCGGCGCAGCATTTCGCCGAACTTCGCCCAGTCGCGCGCTGTGGCGTGCATGAGGCTGCCTCCGATCAGCGTGCCGCTGGCATCGAACTCGGGCACCATGCTGGTCATGCCCAGAGGCCCGAACAGGCGCTGTTCGAGGTAGTTGGCCACCGCCTTGCGCCGCGCCTCGGGATCGCTGCTGTCGGTCAGCGCCCGCGCGGCGATGTCGGCGAGGATCACGCTGGTGTTCGAGGAATATTCGAACTGCTTGCCCGGCTCTGCCTCCAGCGGCTGTTCCCTGGCCCAGCGCGCCATGTCGTCGCGCCCGTCGAGGAACAGCATCCGGACTTCGGAGGATTCGTAAGGTGGGTCACCCGCCTCGGTGTGGCGTAGTCCGCTGCGCATCTGGAGCAGGTGTCTGAGGGTTATCCCGGCGCGGGGATCACCCGGGCGCTGCCACAGCGGCACGGGGGCAGGTTCGTCCAAAGCCAGCAACCCGTCCGCGACGAGCATCCCGATCAGCACGCCGGTGACGGTCTTGGCCATCGACCAGCTGACGAAGCGGGTGTCCGCGTCATAGCCATCGGCATAGCGTTCGGCAGCGAGTTTGCCGTCGGCCATCAGCACCACCGCGCGGGTTTCGCCTACGCCGGGGGCCGTGAATATGTCATCGATCCGGCGGGCGAGCTGGTCCTTCGGCGCGCCCGCATCGGCGGTGACTGCAGCCAGCGCGGCCTCGGAAAGCGGGGTTTCGGCGGGCGGGGCAGCGCCGCAGCCTGCGAGCAGCAGCAGGGCTGGTGCGAGCAGGAACGGGCGGTTATGGAAGCGGTTGGCGAGGGTCATCGCGCCCTCAATTCCCGAAGCGACAAGGCTTGGCAATGGCGAAATCATCCCCTTCCTCATCCGCGCGCCGCCCGCGCTACGGGCTGTGGCTGCTGGCACTCATCGCGTTCGTTGCCGGCGGGGCTGCCTGGGCTTTCCGCGAGCCGATCAACGGCTATGGCAGCATCGCCTCGGCCTATTCGGCGCGTGTCGCCTGCTCGTGCCGCTTCGTCGCGGGGCGCAGCCTCGAGGATTGCGCCAAGGACAAGCTGCCGGGAATGGAAGCGGTCACGCTGGTCGATGACAGTCAGGCGAGGAGTGTCACGGCGCGCTTTCCGCTGGTGGCCGAGGCGACCGCCACCTACCGCGAAGGCTATGGCTGCGTGCTTGAACCCTGGGAGGAATGAGGCCCGCCGCCATCCGCCCGGTGGCGAATGTTCCACGTGAAACACGCGATCCCGGGCTGGGCTGAGAGGGGTCTGGCAGGGGTCAAGAAGGGGTCTGGCGCGATCCAGAGGGCGCCGACCGCTGCTTTCGGGCGGCCAGCGCTAGGCCGTCACCTTCTCGGTCGAATCGATCCACCCGCCGCCGACCACACGCTCACCGGCATAGATCACTGCCGCCTGCCCGGGGGCGACGCCGAATTCGGGCGCGGCGAAACGGATCGAGGTCGCCGCACCATCTCCCAGCGGGCCTTCGAGGGTTACCGGCACCGGCTTGGCGAGACTGCGCACCTTGGCGGTCAGCGGTTCGTCAGGCAGCGGCCCGATGCGGTTGGTCTCGGTCAGGCGGGCGGCGCTCACGGCGAGCATACGCTTGGGCCCCACCCGCACCTCGCGCGCCGCAGCATCAAGGCCGACCACATAGAGCGGCTCGGGCTGGCCGCCGATCTCCAGACCCTTGCGCTGGCCGACGGTGAAATGGACGATACCCTTGTGCTCGCCCAGCACCGCGCCGGTGGCAGCGTGCACAATCGCGCCGGGCGCCGCGCCTTCGGGACGAACCTTGGTGACGATCTTCGCGTAGTTGCCGTCGGGCACGAAACAGATGTCCTGCGAATCCGGCTTGGCCGCGTTCCTCAGGCCCGCCGCCTCGGCCAGCTCGCGCACCTGCGGCTTGGGCATTCCGCCGAGCGGAAAGCGAAGGTAATCGAGCTGCGCGTCGGTGGTGCCGTAAAGAAAATAGGACTGGTCGCGCGCCGGATCGAAGGCGCGGTGCAGCTGCGGGCCGTCAGCGGTCATCACCCGGCGCACGTAATGTCCGGTGGCAAGGCAATCCGCGCCCAGCTCGCGCGCCATGCGGAACAGGTCGGTGAACTTGGGCCCCATGTTGCAGCGGATGCAGGGCACCGGTGTGCGCCCGGCGAGATATTCGTCGGCGAACTGTTCGACCACCTCCTCGCGAAAGGCGTTTTCATGGTCAAACACGTAATGCGCGATGCCGAGCCGGTCGGCCACGGCCCGCGCATCGCGGATATCGTCGCCCGCGCAGCACGCACCCTTGCGACCCGTCGCCGCGCCATAATCGTAAAGCTGGAGCGTGATGCCGATCACTTCCGCGCCGGAAGCCGCGGCGATGGCTGCCACCACCGACGAATCGACCCCGCCGCTCATCGCCACCACGATCCGGCATTCGGACGCAGGGCGGGGCAGATCGAAAAGCGCGGCGGCTTCGGGCCCGCTCAGCAGGCCGGCCTTGGGGAGTGTTGGCGTATCCATGGGAACGCGGCGCGATATAGCGATCCTGGCCGCCTTTCGCCAGCCCCACGGCATCTCCCAGGGTTTCCGCAGCAGCAGGGCTATTCCTAAGGTCGGGTAAATGGCAGTTTTACCCGATCTTGACGCACTCGCGTTAGAACGCGGAATGATGTTCGAGAAAGTCGACCCTGCTTCCATGACGTTTCGTCTGCCACTTGCCCGGCGGCCCGAAGATGGTGCGCGCTTGCGTTTGCCCGTCACGGGGCTTGCCGGCGACCGGCCCGAACCGCGCGGGTCGCGGCGTGCGGGCGATGCATTGCGTGCCGTCGAATGGAGCGAAATCACCGCCCGGCTCAATGCCGCGCGCGATCTGCGCCTCCTGCTGCGGAACGAATCGCAGGGCCGGATCGACGCCGTTGCTGCCAGCTTCGGCGATGCGGCGGCGAGTTATTTCGCGATGATCGACAATGACGAACCCGACATTAACCTTGATGCTTTAGACCGCTCTAAAGCCTCTGGTGGCAACGACGGCTACAGCGCGGCTGTCCGCGATGATGCGGGGTCTGACCACAGGTCCGATCCTGCCGCGGACGCGACCGGAGGCGATGCGAGAGACAGAAAATGATGGAAAACCAGGACATCCGCCCCGCACAGGTGATCGGCCCGCTCGGCGAGCCGCTGACGCTCGCCGACTTGCCGTCGCCCGACACCAAGCGCTGGGTCGTGCGCCGCAAGGCCGAGGTCGTGGCCGCCGTCAATGGCGGGTTGCTCACGCTTGACGAGGCGCTGGCACGCTATGGCCTGACGCTCGAGGAATTCGCCTCGTGGCAGCGCGCGGTCGACCGTTCGGGCATGCATGGCCTGCGTGTGACCAAGATCCAGCACTATCGCGATCTCTACCAGCGCCAGCTCAAGTACTAACTGCCCGCAGAGCCGCTGCGGGGTGGCCTGATCCGGAAAAGTCGTCTATTCACTCTCCTCGCGCAGGCGGCACCTGTCCGCCGCATGCAGGGAGGGAGCAATCGAATGGGGTGGATCATCGCACTGATCGTCGGCGGCGTTGCCGGCTGGCTTGCAAGCCTGATCATGAACCGCGATGCCTCGATGGGAATTTTCTGGAATATCGTGGTCGGCTGCGTCGGCTCGGTCGTCGGCAACGCGATTGCCGGACCCTTGCTGGGCATCGGTGGCAGCGTGCAGGAATTCTCGATTACCGGCCTGATGGTTGCCGTGCTCGGCGCTGTTGTGCTGCTCGGCATCGTCAATCTCATCAAGCGCGGCCGCTTGCGCTGAAGCCTGTGCGCCGAATTTCCGAAACCTTTCACCCCGTCCTTCGTCTGGTGTGAAAGTCACCCGTCGATGCGGGCATTGCCCGCATGGCTGCTCGCGCCTATCTAGCGTTGCGCTTGGTGACTTATCAGGGTAATACACTCAGGGGCTGTATATCCGCGCGCGGGTGAACGTCTCCGACGAGGGAACGAGAATGAATTACGCAACCACCATCCGGGCCGAAGCTGCCGACGGGGTGACAACCGACCTTGCCGGCGCGCGGACGCTGGCGGCCCCGCGCGTGCCTCGCTGGCTGATCCTCGGC
This sequence comes from Erythrobacter dokdonensis DSW-74, assembly GCF_001677335.1. Taxonomy (GTDB): domain Bacteria; phylum Pseudomonadota; class Alphaproteobacteria; order Sphingomonadales; family Sphingomonadaceae; genus Erythrobacter; species Erythrobacter dokdonensis. The sequence goes on along the minus strand of NZ_LZYB01000004.1, from coordinate 130,113 downwards.
GGGTTGGGTCTGTTTGCCCTGCTGCTGGCGATCGGCGCCTATTTCGCGCTGGCTGGCGGCGAACCCGTTGCGACGGGTGACGACAATTCCCAGGCCCCGGTGGTGACGGTCATCACACCGGGCCAGACGACCGTGGCAGGCACCATCGAAGCGCCGGGCACGCTCGCGGCGCGGCGCCCGATGCCTGTCGGTGCGGTCGGCGAGGGCGGGCAGGTCGTGCGCGTCACGGTCGATGCCGGCGACTGGGTGCAGCAGGGACAGGTGCTGGCGGTGATCGACCGTTCGGTGCAGGTCCAGCAGGCCGAGGCGCAGGCCGCGCAGATCGAGGTTGCCCGGGCCGACGCCAATATTGCCCAGGCCAATCTCGACCGCGCGTTGCAACTGGTGGAGCGCGGGTTCGTTTCCAAGGCCGATGTCGACCGCCTCACCGCTACCCGCGATGCTGCCGCGGCGCGGGTCAAGGTTGCCGAGGCCCAGCTGCGCGAACTGCGCGCCCGCAACGACCGGCTCAACATCCTTGCTCCGGCCACCGGCTACGTGCTCCAGCGGAACGTCGAGCCCGGCCAGACGGTCGGCCCGGGCAACGGCGCGCTGTTCACCATCGCCAGCGGCGGCGAGATGGAAATGCTCGCGCAGCTGAGCGAGGACCAGCTTGCGGGTCTTTCGGTCGGCACCATGGCGACCGTGGTCCCGGCCGGTTCGGACAAGCAGTTTGCGGGCCAGGTGTGGCAGCTTTCCCCGGTGATCGACCAGGCTACGCGGCAGGGCACGGCCCGCATCGCGCTGCCCTTCGACCGCGCGCTGCGGCCCGGCGGCTTTGCCACCGCGCGCCTCAGCAGCGGCAGCTTCACCGCCACCGTATTGCCCGAAAGCGCTGTTCTCGCCGACGAGGAGGGCAGCTTCGTCTATGTCGTGGGCGAGGAAAGCAAGGCCGTGCGTCGTGCGGTCAAGACCGGGGCGGTGACCAAGCAGGGCCTCGCCATCACCGAGGGCCTGTCCGGCACCGAACAGGTGGTGCTGCGCGCCGGCGGTTTCCTCAACCCGGGCGAGACCATCAACCCGCAGCCCCAGAAGAAATAGGCCGCAGAAGCAGGCGACCCATCCGGTCGCGCCGCGGGCGCGTAACTGGCAGGAAGACAGGCAACAAGGAACAATATGGCTCTCCGCGACATCTCGGCCTGGTCGATCCGCAATCCGGTGATTCCGCTGGTGTTCTTCACCGGCCTGCTGTTCGTGGGAATCGTCAGTTTCCTGCGGATGGATGTGATCGACAAGCCGGATGTCGAGTTTCCGGCAGTGAGCGTGACCATCGCCCAGCCCGGGGCGTCCCCGACCGAGATCGAGAACCAGATCACCCAGCGCGTCGAAAGCGCGCTGCGTTCGATCAACGGGGTCAATTCGTTGCAGTCCACCGCGCGCGAGGGCAGTTCCAACACCTTTGTCGAATTCGAGATCGGCACCGACCTGATCGAGGCGGTCAACGAGGTCGAGACCGCCATCGACGGGGTGCGCGGCAGCCTGCCCGACGGGATTCTCGAGCCGCAGGTGCGCAAGGTCAACGTGGTCGGCGAGCCGATCGGCTATGTCGCGGTCGAAGCCAACGACATGACGATCGAGCAGCTCAGCTGGTTCATCGACGACACCGTGGCCAAGCGGCTGCTCAAGATCGAGGGCATGGCCGAAGTCAACCGCTTCGGCGGGGTCGACCGCGAGATCGAGGTCATCCTCGACCCGGCGCGGATGCAGTCCTTCGGAGTCACCGCCTCGCAGATCAACGCCGTGCTGCGGCAGGTCAATCTCGACGCGGCTGGCGGCCTCGCAGAGATCGGCGGCACTCGCCAGTCGCTGCGCGTGCTTGGCAATTCGGACGACGCCTATGCCCTCTCGCAGACCCAGATCCAGCTCGGCGGCGGGCGCACCGTCCGGCTGGCCGACGTCGCCACCGTGCGCGACGGCTATTCCGAGCGCACCTCGATCAGTGAAGTGAACGGCAAGGAAGTCGTCAACTTCGCCATGAGCCGTGCGCGCGGGGCCTCCGATCTCACCGTCTACGACGCCGCGCTGGAGGAGATGGACGCGATCGAGGCCGAGAACGAGGGCGTGAAGTTCATCAAGCTCTCGACCAACACCACCTATACCCGCAGCCAGTACAAGTCCTCGATGTGGGCGCTGTTCGAAGGCGCGGTGCTGGCGGTGGTCGTGGTGTTCATCTTCTTGCGCGACTGGCGCGCGACCTTCATTTCGGCGGTCGCGATCCCGCTGTCGGCGATCCCGACCTTCTGGTTCATGGACCTGCTCGGGTTCAACCTCAACTTCCTCTCGCTGCTGGCGCTGGCGCTGGTAGCGGGGGTGCTGGTCGACGATGCGATCGTGGAGATCGAGAACATCGTGCGGCACATGCGCATGGGCAAGACCGCCTATCAGGCAAGTATCGACGCTGCTGACGAAATCGGCCTGCCGGTGGTGGCGACCAGCTTCTGCATCGTCGCGGTGTTCCTGCCGGTCGGCCTGATGCCGGGCGTGTCGGGCCAGTTCTTCCAGAACTTCGGGATCACCGTGGTGGTCGCGGTGCTGATGTCGCTGGCCGTGGCGCGCATGATCACGCCGCTGATGGCGGCCTATTTCCTCAAGGCGCAGGGCCAGGCCGAACACGGCGAAGGCCCGCTGATCGATGCCTATATGCGGGTGCTGGCCTGGACGCTCGACACGGGCAAGATGGAGTCCCGCCGCGCCGGGCTGGAAGGTCCGCAGCGGCGCATGATCTACGTCCCCTCGCTGCTGTTTGCGGTCATTGCTCTTCTGCTGGTTACCGCCGTGACCCTGTTCGAAAGCTTCAGCGGTTCGGTTTCGGCCATGATTGCCGAGTCTGTCGGGGTTGCCCCGCCGTGGAAAGGCATCGCCGGTTTCGAGGTCCCGAAGCTCGTGGCGAGCGCGGTTTCGAGCGACAGCAACGGCTTTGTCTACAAGCTGGTCGCCAAGATCTTCGAGATCGTGCAGGTCTTGCTCGTGTCCGGCCTGTCCTTCGGGGCCGGTTGGCTGACCTTCAAGCTGTTCGAACTGCCCGCGGGCGGATCGAGCCGGATCGCGCAGGGCGCCCGCTGGCTGACCGCGCGCTTCTATGATCACCGCGTGTGGATGCTGGCGATCGGCTGGTTCTCGTTCCTGATGACGATCCTGCTGTTCGGCCAGACCCCGCCGCAGTTCCAGCCCACCATCGACGACGAGAACAGCCAGGTCCAGATCGAAGTCGTGCCCGGCACGACGCTCCCCGAGACTAAGCGGATCGTGAACGCTGTCGCCGACCGGCTGCGCGAGGAGCCGGAAGTCGAGCGCTTGCTGGAGCGCATCCGGCTGGGCGAGACGTCCTCGATCTTCGTCAAGCTCAAGGAAGACCGGGCGCGCAGTTCGATCCAGTTCGAGCGCGAGCTGGCCCCCGTGTTGGCCAAGATCCCCGATGCGCGCGTGCGTTTCCAGTCACAAAGCGCAGGGTTCGGTTCGGGCCGCGACATGACGGTGATGCTGGCCGGTTCCGATCCCGTCCTGCTCGAGCAGACCGCGACCCGGCTGGTCGAGCAGATGAAGGGGCTTAACACGCTCGTCGCGCCGCGCATCAGCGCCGACCTCAACCGGCCCGAGATCATCATCACCCCGCGCGACAAGATCGCCGCCGAACTCGGCGTGACCACTGCGGCCCTGTCGCAGACGATCCGCATCGCGACGCTGGGCGAGATCGAGCAGAACGCAGCGCGTTTCTCGCTTTCCGACCGCCAGATTCCGATCGTCGTGCGCCTTTCAGAGGAAGCCCGCAGCGATTTCAGCACGATCGAGAACCTGCCGGTTCCCACAGCCAATGGCGGCTCGGTGCCGTTGAGCCGGGTGGCTGACATTACTTTCGGTTCCGGCCCGACCGCGATCCAGCGTTACAACCAGAACCGCCGCGTGCTGGTGGGGGCAGATCTGGCCGCGGGCGTGCTGAAGGGCGAAGCGCAGGCCCAGATCGACGCGCTGCCGGTGCTCCAGGACCTGCCCACCGGCGTGATCCGCGATGTGGTGGGCGAGGATGAATGGCAGGCCGAGCTGATCCAGAACCTGATCATCGCGATCATATCAGGGGTGCTGCTGGTCTTTGCCGTGCTGGTGCTGCTCTACAAGCGCCTGATGAGCCCGCTGGTCAACATGACCTCGCTGGCGCTGGCGCCGCTGGGCGGCGTGCTGCTTGTCTGGTTGCTGGGCCAGCCGCAATCGATGCCGGTCTATATCGGCATCCTGCTGCTGCTCGGGATCGTGTCCAAGAACTCGATCCTGCTGATAGACTTTGCGATCGAGGAAATGGCCAAGGGCGTCGGCAAGCTGGAGGCCATCATGGACGCCGGGCACAAGCGCGCGCAGCCGATCGTGATGACCACGGTCGCCATGACGGCGGGCATGGTTCCGGTCGCGCTGTCGCTTTCCGGCGACGGGGCGTGGCGCCAGCCGATGGGCGTGGTGGTCATCGGCGGGCTGGTTCTTTCGACCCTGCTGACCCTGCTGATCGTGCCCGCCGGCTTCAGCCTGGCCGACGGGTTCGAGAAGCGCGCCGGGCCGTGGTTGCGGGCGCGGCTGCTGACCTACAAGCCCGGCGACGATAGCCGCCCGCAGGGCACTCCGGAGCATGGGCCAGAGCCGGACCTGCCCTTTCCCGGCCTGCCCGGCAATGCCAAGCCGGTCCCGGCGCGCCGCCTGCCGCCGGGCACCGAACCGGCAGAATGAGCGACAAAAGCGTGACGCGGCAACCTGTGTCACGCTAGGATCACCGGATGGAGATGCGTCACTCCCGTCCCCTGACCTTTCGCGGTGAACCGCTGAGCGTGGATCGCGCCCGCCGGATGCGCTGGACAGCGACGGGAATGCTCGCCGCGATGGCAGTGCTTTTCATTGCCACGCACGGGCTTGTGTCGACGCACCCGGTCTGGGGCTATGTCAACGCCTTTGCCGAAGCTGCAATGGTGGGCGGTCTGGCCGACTGGTTCGCGGTCACCGCGCTGTTCCGCCACCCGCTCGGCCTGCCGATTCCGCACACCGCGATCATCCCCGAAAACAAGGACCGCATCGCCGACACCATGGCGCAGTTCCTGCGCGAGAACTTCCTCACGCCCGCGGTGGTCGCGCGGCGCATGTCGGGGATGAACGTGGCGAAGGCTGCGGGCGAGTTTCTTGCCGCTTCGCCGGAACGGGCTTCGGACGGCTCCCTCGACGAACGCTCGCGCATCACGAGCGGCGCGGCGGAATTGCTGGCCGAGGTGCTCGAAAGCCTTGATCCCGACAGGCTCGGCAATCAGGTGCGCGCCGGGCTCGCGGGCCAACTCGCCAAGCTCGATATTGCTCCGCTTGCGGGCCGGATGATCGAAAGCGCGATGGTCGACAAACGCCACCAGCCGCTGATCGACGGTTTCGTGCGCTGGGCGGGCCTGACCATTGAGGACAACGAGGAAACCCTGCGGGACATCATCCATCAGCGGGTCGCCGGCGTGCTGCGCTGGACGGGGCTGGACAAGACCATTTCCTCCAGCGTGCTCGACGGGCTCTACAAGCTGCTGGCCGAGGTGCTGGTCAACCCCGATCACCCACTGCGCGGCAAGATCGAGGAGGGGCTGGCGAAGCTGGGGCAGGATTTGCAGCACGATCCCGACACGCGCGCGCGGGTCGAGGAGATGAAGCGTGACCTCATCGCCAATCCGGCTGTGGCGGTGTGGTGGACAGGCGTTTGGGAGCGCATCCGCCAGTCATTGATCCGCCGCGCGCGTGATCCGGAAAGCGGGATGGGCGAGGACATGCGCAACATGCTCGCCGAACTGGGGCAGGCGCTGCAGCAGGACGAGCGGCTGCAGGAGCAGATCAACCGCTTCGCCCGCCGCACCATGGTCGGCGTGGCGACACGCTATGGCGACCAGATCGTGCGGCTGGTGTCGGAGACCGTGAAACGCTGGGACGCGACCACCATCACCGCCCGCGTCGAAGGCGCGGTGGGCCGCGACCTCCAGTTCATCCGCATCAACGGCACGCTGGTGGGCGGTCTGGTGGGGATGACTTTGCACTTCGTAACGACGCGGCTGTTATAGGCTTGCGCCTGCCGGTCAGTTTCCGATCTGGTAGGCGATTGATGTGCTCATGAACGACCGCATCGGTTGGCCCGATGCGTCAAGCGCCGGTTCGAAGCGAGCCTCGCGCATTGACTCGCAGGCGGGCGATTGCAGCTTGTCGGCCTCGGTCACGTTGAGCAACGTGCATCGCTCCACCGCGCCTGCCTCGTCGATGATCACACGCATCCGCACAATTCCCTGCTGTCCGGCACCCAGGGCTGAGCGGGGATAGTTCGCCTGGATGCGGCGCACGACCGCGTCCTGGTTGGTCCAGCGGGCCGCGCGGGTCGCCGTGAGGTGCGCCGCGGCATCGACGCCCCAGGAATCGACGAGACCCTGCGTGCATTTGTTGAGTTCGGCAAAGGCCTTGCCAAGCGGCCCGGTCATCAGCCGGACTTCACTGGCACGCTGGAGCAGGCCGATGAAGCGGGTCTGGTCGGCGAGACCGGTGTCGAGTGGCGGCAGGCTGGCGGGCGCCTCCTCGTCCTCCTTATCCTCCGTTCCGTGCTCGAGGCTGACATTGGAGTAGATAACACCGGTTCCGAACCCTTCGACCTCGCCGGTATAGGGTGCGGTCCGAAAAGGGCGCTGGCCTTCGTAGAACCGAAGCGCGGTGCGCTGGCGATGGCCGAAGCGGTCATAGGCGGGGCCGGCAACGGTAAGGCCGAAGGTTTTGCCGGGACCATATTGATCGATGAAAAGAAGATGGCGGTTCTCGCCTTCACCAAAAATGCGGGCGAGGCGACAGCGCCCCTCGCCATAATCCGCATTCCACGGCGTGCTCGGCGCAATCTCGACGGGCTTTGCGAATGCCGGGGAGAGGGGCATGGCCGCAAACGGGACAAGCGAAAGGCAAAGCAGCGCGCGCATAATAAAAAACCTCCGGCAGGTGGACAACCTGCCGGAGGTTTGCTTCGAAATAAAGTCTTTCGCGATGAAGCGCTTACAGCGCCCCGGTGAGCTCCGGAACCGCCGCGTAAAGATCCGCCACCAGCCCGATATCCGCGACCTGGAAGATCGGCGCGTCCTCGTCCTTGTTGATGGCGATGATGACCTTGGAGTCCTTCATCCCGGCAAGGTGCTGGATCGCGCCCGAGATACCGATGGCAAAGTAGACTTCCGGAGCGACGATCTTGCCGGTCTGGCCGACCTGGTAATCGTTGGGGACATAGCCCGCATCGACCGCCGCGCGGCTCGCGCCGATCGCCGCGCCGAGCTTGTCGGCGAGCGGGGTGATGACGCTTTCGAAGGTCTCGGAGTCCTTCAGCGCGCGGCCGCCCGACACGATCACCTTGGCGCTGGTCAGTTCCGGACGCTCGCTCTTGGCGATTTCCGAGCTGACGAAGGTCGAAATCCCTGCGTCACCGGGGCCGGCGACAGCTTCGATTGCCGCCGAACCGCCTTCGGTCGCGGCCTTTTCGAAGGCGGTCCCGCGCACGGTGATGACCAGCTTGGCATCGGTCGATTCGACGGTGGCGATGGCGTTGCCGGCATAGATCGGGCGGGTGAAGGTCTTGGGGCCTTCGACCGACAGGATTTCGCTCACCTGCATCACGTCGAGATGCGCGGCGACGCGCGGGGCGACGTTCTTGCCCTGCGTGGTGGCAGCGGCGAGAAACGCATCATGGTGGCCCATCAGGTCGGCCGCGAGCGGCGCGACATTTTCCGCAAGACCGTTGGCATAGGCCGCATCGTCCGCGACGTGGACCTTGGAAACGCCCGCGATCTTGGCAGCCGCTTCGGCAACCGAACCGCAATTGAGGCCGGCGACCAGCAGGTGCACTTCGCCGAGCTTGCCGGCAGCGGTGACCACCGCGAGCGTCGCGTCGTTCACCTTGGTGTTGTCATGTTCGACGAGAACCAGAGTCTTCATCTCGATGTATCCTTGTTCTGAGGGCTGGCACGCTTACGCGATGCCGAGCGCCTTGACCTTCTCGACCAGCGCGGCGACGTCGGCGACCTTTTCGCCCGCCTGACGCACCGGCGGCTCGGCGACCTTGAGGGTCTTGAGGCGCGGGGTCAGATCGACGCCGTAATCACCGGCGGTCTTGGTCGCGAGCGGCTTTTGCTTCGCCTTCATGATGTTCGGCAGCGAGGCATAGCGCGGCTCGTTCAGACGCAGGTCGGTGGTGACGATGGCGGGGAGCGCGAGCTTCACGGTCTGAAGGCCGCCATCGACTTCGCGCTTCACGGTCACGCTGTCGCCATCGACTTCGACGGTGTTGGCGAACGTGCCTTGCGGACGGCCCATCAGCGCGGCGAGCATCTGCCCGGTCTGGTTCGAATCGTCCGAGATCGACTGCTTGCCGAGGATGACGAGGCCCGGCTGTTCTTCATCCGCGATGGCCTTGAGGATCTTGGCAACCGCCAGCGGCTCAACCTCTTCCTCGGTCTCGACGAGGATCGCGCGGTCGGCACCCATGGCGAGCGCGGTGCGCAGGGTTTCCTGCGCCTTGGCCGGGCCGATGCTCACGGCGACGATCTCGGTCGCCGCGCCCTTTTCCTTGAGGCGGATGGCTTCCTCGACCGCGATCTCGTCGAACGGGTTCATGCTCATCTTGACGTTGGCAAGGTCAACGCCCGTGCCGTCGGCCTTGACCCGCGGCTTGACGTTGTAATCGATCACCCGCTTGACGGGGACGAGGATCTTCATGGCTTGTCCTTCCTCTCAAAGAATCACGCGAGGCCTTCCGGCCCCTTGGCCGCCCGCCTAGCTTGCGTTTACGTAAACGTCAAGCGAGGCAGGGTGGCAATCAGCAAGTGACGGGGCGCACATCCGCACCCGCCCGGAATCAGTTACGCGTCGAAGGCCGGAGCGGATCATGACGCCGTGGGTGCCCCTGTTGCGGCGCATTGATCGATCAACCCTGCGCCGAAGTTTTCCTTCCGCAGAGCTTCAGGATCGTCCGATCCCAGCGCAACATCGGGAGCAACGAGTTCCAGCAGGCTTCCCGTGTCGGTCGGAGAAACCTTGACCGCGTAATACTCGCGCCGGATTTTGCCCAAGTTGTCGAACCTGGTGATGAAATAGGCGTAAAATGCGCCCCTGTGGTCAGCTTCGAAGGTTGTCGAAATCCGCGCGCCGCCAAGATCTTCGTCGCGCACCGTGAGGCAATCGACTACCTGCGAAACAGGCTTTGGCGACGGCGCACTGAACTTGACGTCGTCACTCGCCCTGACCCAGGCAAGCGGAAGGGGCATTCCGGCGGGGAAAGCCTCGCCAAGTGCCACACCGCAGCGCCCATGGAACGAGGCCACATCGTTCTCGAATCGATCTGTCTCCGGATTGAGACGATAGAACCGGTTATCGATATCGACGCGGGTCCAGCCAGACGCAGACGAAAAGGTGACCTCCTCCTCGTAGGTGTACCCCGAGTCGGTCTTGCCCTTCCATGTCAGTTTCTCGATCGAGACATTGCCCTTTTTGGAGAGCTTTGACTTGAACTTCGGCGCGGGCTTCGATCTGCCGCGTTCCGCTGCCTCGATCTCGTTCACGACACATTCACGGACCACCGACACATCGGCCGGCACGCTGAATTCGAAGTGCGGCGTGAACTGCCGGAATTTGTCGAGCGGCCCGCGCTCCTTGCCAATCGGCTCGGCCATGAGGCTGGCAGGGTTTGCCAGAGCCAGCATCGCACAGCCGAGCCAGATTGTCCGCATCATCAGCTTTCCCAAAAAGCGCCTGACGGATCAGGCGGCCTTCTTCACTTCCGCGACGATCTTCTGCGCCGCATCGCCGAGGTTGTCGGCACTGACGATGGCGAGGCCCGAGTTGTCGAGGATCGCCTTGCCTTCGGCCACGTTCGTGCCTTCCAGACGCACGACCAGCGGCACCTGCAGGTTCACGTCCTTGGCCGCCTGCACGATGCCGTTGGCGATCACGTCGCACTTCATGATCCCGCCGAAGATGTTGACGAGGATGCCCTCGACCGCCGGGTCCTTGAGGATGATCTTGAAGGCCGCGGTGACCTTCTCGGTGGTGGCACCGCCGCCCACGTCGAGGAAGTTCGCCGGGAAAGCGCCGTTCAGCTTGATGATGTCCATCGTCGCCATCGCGAGGCCTGCGCCGTTCACCATGCAGCCGATGTTCCCGTCGAGCTTGATGTAGGCGAGGTCATATTCCGAGGCTTCGACTTCCGCCGGGTCTTCCTCGGTCTCGTCGCGCAGGGCTTCGATATCGGGGTGGCGGTAGAGCGCGTTGCCGTCAAAGCTCATCTTGGCGTCGAGCACCAACAGCTTGCCGTCTTCGCTTTCGACCAGCGGGTTGATCTCCAGCATCTCGCAATCGGTGGCGAGGAAGGCGTCGTAGAGCTGCTTGGCGAGCTTTTGCGCCTGCTTGTTGAGATCGCCCTTGAGCTTGAGCGCGAAGGCTACCGCGCGGCCGTGGTGCGGCTGGAAGCCCTGCGCGGGATCGACGCTGAAGGTGGTGATCAGTTCGGGCGTGTCATGCGCCACGGTCTCGATATCCATCCCGCCTTCGGTCGAGACGACAAAGGCCACGCGGCCCGTTGCCCGGTCGACCAGCAGCGAGAGGTAGTATTCCTTGGCGATGTCGACGCCGTCGGTGATGTAGAGGCGGTTCACCTGCTTGCCCGCATCCCCCGTCTGGATGGTGACCAGCGTGTTGCCGAGCATTTCCTCGGCATGGGCGCGCACTTCATCAAGGCTCTTGGCGAGGCGCACGCCGCCCTTGGCATCCGGCCCAAGCTCCTTGAACTTGCCCTTGCCGCGTCCCCCTGCGTGGATCTGCGCCTTCACGACATAGAGCGGCCCGGGCAGCTTCTTCGCGGCTTCGACCGCTTCCTCGACGCTCAGCGCGGCATGGCCGGCGGGCACCGCGATCCCGTGCTTCGCGAGCAGTTCCTTGGCCTGGTATTCGTGAACATTCATTGCGTATCGATCCCTTCAATGCATTCCTGGGGAGAGGTTCGTCCGCGCGGGGCCTAAGCACGGATCGACCCTCTTGAAAAGTGCTCTGTGCAGGGCCAACAGCGCTACTCGCATGATTGACAGGTCGCGCCTTGAAGAGATTGTCCGCGAGGCGGGCCGCATCGCCCTTTCGCGCTGGCCGGGGGCGGGCCATGCGCTGACCAGCTGGGACAAAAGCCCGAACAATCCGGTGAGCGAGGCCGATATCGAGGTCGACCGGTTCCTCAAGCGCGAACTGCATCACCTGCTGCCCGCCGCCGCGTGGCTTTCCGAAGAGACCGCCGATGACAAGATCCGGACCGGCAGCGGCCTGATCTGGCTGGTTGACCCGATCGACGGCACTCGCGATTTCGTGCGCGGGCGGGATGGTTGGGCGGTGTCGGTCGCGCTGGTGAGTGGCGGCAAGCCGCTGATCGGGATGCTCGCGGCGCCTGCGAGAGCTGAGGAATGGGTGGCTGTCGCGGGACAGGGGGCAACGCTCAACGGACGCAGGCTCAGGGCCAGTACCCGCGCGGAGTTTGCCGGCGCGCGGGTTCCGGTGCACAGCTTGCCCAGGGAGGATGCGGATCTTGTCGCGGTCGAGCAGCCCAATTCGATTGCATTGAGGATCGCGATGGTCGCCGATGACCGTGCCGATCTGGTGGCGACCCTGCGCTGGGGTTATGAATGGGATATCGCCGCGGCGACCCTCATCGCGCGCGAGGCGGGGGCCGATGTGACCGACGCCTTCGGTCGGCCGCTGGCCTATAACAAGCATGACCCGCGCGACTTCGGCGTGCTGGTTTGTTCGCCCGCGATCCATGCCGCAGCGGTGGAGCGCCTCGCCGAACGCGCGAAGGCGCTGCGCTGAAAGCGAAAACGGGCCGCCCTGCGGGGCAGCCCGTTCATCTGGTCCCGGACCGGAAAATCAGTTCCCGCGCGCGGCGTTCACATCTTCCTGGCTGATCGGGATGATCTTGATTTCCACGCGCCGGTTCATCGGCTCGTTCACCCCGTCGGCAGTCTTGACCCTGAGATAGTCATACTGCTCGCCGAAGCCCTGCGTCGCGATGCGCGAGCGTGCTACACCGCGCGCCGCGAGGTAATCCGCGACCACCTGCGCGCGCTGTTCCGACAGGCGCTGGTTGGTGGCGGGCGAGCCGGTGGTGTCGGTGAATCCGTAGACGTCGATCAGGCTGTTGGGATAGGTAATCAGGCTTTCCGCGACATTGTTGAGCGTGTCGTAGAAGCCCGGGTTGATCTGCGCCGAACCGGTCGCGAAGGTCACCCCGTCGGGCAGGCGCACGAGGATCGCGTCCTGATCGCCCACTTCCTCGACTTCGACGCCGGTGCCTTCGGTCTGTTCGCGAAGGGTGCGGATCTGGTCGTCATATTGCTTGCCCAGAATGGCGCCAGCCGAGCCGCCGATACCCGCACCGATAATGCGTCCGGCGTCGCCGCCGATCGCACCGCCGAGCAGATAGCCGAGCGTGCCGCCGAGGCCGGTCCCGATCGCTGTGCGCGAAACCTTGCGCTCGCCGGTGTTGGGGTCGGTGACGCAGGCACTGGTGCCGAGCAGCGCCAGCGCGGCGGTGCCCGAAAGCAGGATACGCGAAAAAGTCATGATGCTTACCTCCCTCTTCTCCGGACCGAACAATGCCACGCCAACCAACTTGCGACAAGGAATTCCGCTGCCGTCCCAATTCCGGCGGCTGGCATCGCGGGGCTTTTGTGCTAGCGCAGGCACCGTGACACCTTTTCCCTGGACCGACCTTGCGATCATCGTCGCGCTGATCGTGCTCAACGGTGTGTTCGCCATGTCCGAACTCGCCATCGTCTCGGCCAAGACCAGCGCGCTTGAGGCGCGGGCCGAGGCGGGTTCCGTCGGCGCGCGCACCGCCATCCGCCTTGCAGCCGATCCGGGCAAGTTCCTCTCCACCGTGCAGATCGGGATTACCCTGATCGGGATCGTCGCCGGGGCCTATTCGGGGGCTTCGCTAGGCGGGCCTGTCGGGGAACGGCTCGCAGCGCTCGGCCTGCCGCCGCGCTATGCCGACGAGACCGGCTTCGCGCTGGTGATCGCGCTGACCACCTATCTCAGCCTGATCGTCGGCGAACTGGTGCCCAAGCAACTGGCCTTGCGTGCGGCGGTGCCCGTGTCGCTGGTGATGGCGCGACCGATGGCATTTGTCGCGCGCGCGGCGGCCCCGCTTGTATGGCTGCTCGACAAGAGCTCGGCGGGCGTGATCGCGCTGTTCGGCCTGCGCGAGCGGGGCGAGGCCTCGGTCACTGCCGAGGAATTGCAGATGATCTTTGCCGAGGCGACCCGTTCGGGCGTGATCGAGGCCGACCAGCGCCAGATCCTGACCGGCGTGGTCCGCCTTGCAGAACGCCCGGTGCGCGAAATGATGACCCCGCGCACCGAGGTCGACTGGATCGAGGCCGACGCCGACCTTGCCGAAATCCGCGAGACGATCGAGGAAAGCCCCCACTCGTTGATGCCGGTCGCCGAAGGCTCGCCCGACACCATTCTCGGCGTGGTGAAGGTGCGCGAGGTGCTGGCCGCCATGGTGGCGGGCGAGCCGGTGTCGATCCGCGGGATGATGAAGCGGGTCGAGGTGGTGCCTGACCAGCTCGATGCGATGGACGCCTTGCGGGTACTGCAATCATCCGAAGTGGCGATGGCGCTGGTCCATGACGAATACGGGCATTTCGAAGGCATCGTCACCCCGGTCGACCTGCTGACCGCGATCGTCGGCACCTTTGCGAGCGATCAGGACGAAGGCGACCTGCCGCAGGTGGTCGAGCGCGAGGACGGCACGTTGCTGGTCGCCGGCTCGCTCTCCGCCGATGCGCTGGCCGATCGGCTGGGGCTCGATTACGGCGAGAACCGGGAGTTCGGCACGGCAGCAGGCTATGCCCTGTCGGTGCTCAAGAAGCTGCCTGTCGAGGGTGAGCATTTCCACGACCAGGGCTGGCGCTTCGAGGTGATCGACATGGACGGCCGCCGGATCGACAAGCTGCTGGTCACGCCCGTGACCAGCGAAGATTGACTGTTTTCCGCATCGCCGCCGCGATCCGAAATCCTCAGGCCTCCAGCGCTGCGGGCCGGCGGCCGCCGTTGCTCTCGCAGCGCGACTAATTGCAGCGACGCACTGCCGTGATTGACTAGCCTGCTTTTATCAGGCGCTCGGGATTACTGTCGAGGCCGACTGCCCGTCGCCTTCCGGAGCGGCGATGATGTCGCGGGTGACGCGGCCCTTGGCTACGGTATTGGTGCCGGTGTCGCCCGCGGTGCTGCGGATCGACGGGTCGGCGCTGCCCGCACGGTCGATCAGGCTGGTCTCGATCCTGCTGCGCGGCGCAGGGCCGCCAAACAGGGCTTCCAGAGCCTGCTCGGCCGCGGTGCCTTCGGTCGGGCGCGGGGCGCCGGGGGCGGGCGGGGTCAGGGTGAAATCGGGTGGCACGACCAGCGGCGCCTGGCGCTGCACCGCGAATTCGTCAGGCCGGTCGCGGTTGAAAATGCCGCCGCCAGCGCCGCAAGCCGCCAGCATCGCCGTGCTTCCTGCCAGCATGATAACGGGTGCAAGTTTACGCATCTGAAGTCTCTCCACGGGATGCATCCCCGGTTTCGGTTTCTCCCTTGTCGCGCACGAACAGGCTGCGGGCAAGGATAATGACGACACCGATGGTAATGGCGGCATCGGCGATGTTGAAGATCAGGAACGGGCGGAAGTCGCCGATGTGGAAATCGGCATAGTCGATGACATAGCCCAGATCATAGCGATCGCGGATATTGCCGAGCGCCCCGCCGAGGATCAGCGCGAGGCCGAAAATGTCGCCGAGCAGCTTTTCTCGCATCATCCACACCAGCACCACCAGCGCGATTGCCGCGGTCATCGCCACCAGCAGCCACCGGGTTTCCATGTCGGTGGCCTGTAGCATGCCCAGCGAGATGCCGCGGTTTTCGGTATAGGTGAGGTCGAAGAAGGGCAGCAGGTCGATATGCAGCACGCGCCGCAGGTCGAGCGGACCGATGACGTAGAACTTCACCGCCTGGTCGACCAGCGCGATGAACGCCGCGAGCGCGAGGCCGATCAGCCGGTTGCGGGTGACAGGTGCGCTCATGCCGCGCCTGCATCCATGGCGCCCACCACCTCATCGCAGCGCCCGCACAGCGCGCCTTCTTCCGCCACGTCGGGCAGATGGCGCCAGCAGCGCGAGCACTTGCGGTGGGCGGTCTTGGTCACGATCACAGCCTCGCCCTGCCCGCGCGTCACTGTCGCGGTGATGAACAATTCGGCGAGGCTCTCGTCGCTGACGCCTTCGGGCACGGCGGCGGCTGGGACGGTGACCTCTGCTTCAAGGCTCGAACGGATGGTCTTGTCGCGCCGCAGCGGTTCGATCGCCTCGTTGACCTGATCGCGCAGCGCCCTCAGCGCGTCCCACTTGGCGGCATCGGCACGCACGCCCGGCACGCTCGGCCATTCGAGCAGGTGCACAGAACCGCGCTGGCCCGCGTCATCCTCCTCGCCATCCTCGGGATAGCGGGAGAGCCACACTTCCTCCGCCGTGAACACCAGCACCGGCGCGGCGTAGCGCACCAGCGCGTGGAACAGCAGGTCGAGCACGGTGCGATAGGCGTTGCGCGTCACGCTGTCCGGCCCGTCGCAGTAGAGCGAGTCCTTGCGAATATCGAAGAAGAAGGCCGACAGGTCCTCGTTGCAGAAATCCACCAGCAGCCGGGTGTAGAGGTTGAAGTCGTATTCCTCCGCCGCCTTGCGCAGCTTGCCGTCGAGTTCGCTGAGCAGCGCGAGGATATAGACCTCCAGCTCGGGCAATTCGCCCGCATCGCTCATGTCGCCCACGAAGCTGTCGAGCGCGCCGAGCAGGTAGCGGAAGGTGTTGCGCAGCTTGCGATACTGATCGCCGACGCCCTTGAGGATCTCGTCGCCGATGCGGTGATCCTCGGTGAAATCGACCGAAAGCGCCCACAGCCGGATGATGTCCGCGCCGTAGGTCTCCATCACCTTCAAGGGATCGACCGTGTTGCCGAGGCTCTTCGACATCTTCTTGCCCTTGGCGTCCATGGTGAAGCCGTGGGTCAGCACCTGATCATAGGGCGCGCGGCCCCGCGTGGCGCTGGATTGCAGCAGCGAGGACTGGAACCAGCCGCGATGCTGGTCGCTACCTTCAAGGTAGAGATTGGCGGGCCATGTGAGGTCGGGCCAGCGCCCGCTTTCGAGCACGAAGGCGTGGGTGCAGCCCGAATCGAACCACACGTCGAGAATGTCGGTGACCATCTCGAAATCGTCTGGGTTGTAATCGGGGCCGAGGAATTCGGCCTTGCGCGCTTCGTCCCACGCATCGACCCCGTCCTGCATGACGGCGGCGATGATGCGGTGGTTCACTTCCGGATCTTGCAGATAGGTGCCGTCGGGCCGCACGAACAGCGTGATCGGCACGCCCCATGCGCGCTGGCGGGAGAGCACCCAGTCGGGCCGCCCTTCGACCATCGCGCCGATGCGGTTGCGGCCCTTTTCGGGGATGAACTCGACGCGCGCGATTTCCTCCATCGCCCGTTCGCGCAGGGTCGGGGAGGCGCACAGGGTTTCCTCGGAGGGGTCGATCGCCCCGCCTTCGTTCTCCCAGCCCTTTTCCGCGCGGGTCTTGGGCTCGATCCAGTCCATCACCCGGTCCATCGGCACGAACCACTGCGCCGTAGCACGGAAGATCACCTTGGCCTTGGAGCGCCACGAATGCGGGTAGGAGTGCGCGTAATCCGCGCTCGCGGCGAGCAGCGCGCCCGCTTCGGCGAGGTCCGAGCAGATCGGGCCGTCGGGCGCGTTGAACTTGGGGTTGATGACGCTCATGCGGCGCTCATCCGCCGAGCCGAGCCATGGCCAATCGTCGCGGTAGCGCCCGTCGTCCATCACCGCGAAGACGGGGTTGATGCCGTTCGCTTTGCAGAGGTCGAAGTCGTCCTCGCCGTGGTCAGGCGCCATGTGGACGAGGCCGGTGCCGCTGTCGGTGGTGACGAAGTCGCCGGGCAGCAGCGGGCGCGGGGCCGCGTAGAACCCGCCGAGATGGTGCATCGGGTGACGGGCGAGGGTGCCGGCAAGCTGCGAGCCATTGTAAGCCTTGCTCAGGCCATAACGCAGTAGTTCCTCGGCGTCCTCGGGCATACCCGGTTCATCAAGCAACCCAAGGCCCGAACGCTTCAAGAATGCCTCGACGAGTTCGAAAGCGACGAGATACTTCCGACCGTCTGTGGCGTTGATGAGCCAGTAAGCTACCTCCGGCCCATAAGCCAAAGCCTGGTTCACCGGGATCGTCCACGGCGTCGTCGTCCAGATCACCGCGTGAGCGCCGACCAGCTCGGGGATCGGGCTCTCGACGATCTCGAAGGCCACGTCGATCTGGGTCGAGGTGATGTCCTCGTACTCCACCTCCGCCTCGGCCAGCGCGGTCTTTTCGACCGGGGACCACATCACCGGCTTGGCCCCGCGATAGAGGTTGCCGTTCTCGGCGAACTTCATCAGCTCGGCAACGATGGTGGCTTCGGCCTGGAAATCCATGGTGAGGTACGGATTGTCCCAGTCGCCCATGATGCCGAGCCGCTTCAGCTGCTCGCGCTGCACGTTCACCCAATTCTGGGCATAGGCGCGGCATTCGGCGCGGAATTCGCGCGGCGGAACCTCGTCCTTGTTCTTCTTCTCCTTGCGGTATTGCTCCTCGACCTTCCACTCGATGGGCAGGCCGTGGCAGTCCCAACCCGGAA
Source organism: Erythrobacter dokdonensis DSW-74 (assembly GCF_001677335.1). GTDB lineage: Bacteria > Pseudomonadota > Alphaproteobacteria > Sphingomonadales > Sphingomonadaceae > Erythrobacter > Erythrobacter dokdonensis. Next base: position 112,302 of record NZ_LZYB01000004.1, on the reverse strand, counting down.
CGTAAGGCGCGTCGCGGCCCAGCAGGTTCTGGGTGCGGCAGACCATGTCCTTGAGGATGTGGTTGAGCGCATGGCCGATATGCATGTCGCCATTGGCGTAGGGCGGGCCATCATGGAGGATGAACTTCTTGCGGCCGCGACGGGCCTTGCGCAGTGCATCATAGAGGCCGATCTGCTCCCAGCGCGCGGCAATGCCCGGCTCCTTCTGGGGGAGGCCGGCCTTCATGGGGAAATCGGTCTTCGGCAGGAAGACGGTGTCCCGGTAATCGCGCTGCTTGGAGTCTTCGGTCATAGCGGCTGCGCGCTTAGAAGGCGGCGGGCCTCGGCGCAATCCTTGTCCATCTGTTCGATCAGCGCCTCGAGGCTGTCGAACTTCGCCTCGCCGCGCAGGTAGTGGTGGAAGGCGACTTCGATCTCCTGCCCATACAGGTCACCCGAAAAGTCGAAGAAATAGGGCTCGAGCAGCTCCTTGGGTGGCTCGAACTGCGGGCGGATGCCGATATTGGCTGCGCCATGGAGCAGTTGACCGGTCGCCAGAATCCGGCCCGTCACGGCGTAGATGCCGTACTTGGGACGCAGGTAGTTGTCGATCGCGAGGTTGGCGGTGGGATAGCCGATGGTGCGCCCGCGCTTGTCGCCGTGCTCGACAATGCCCCTGATGGCGAAGTGGCGGGTGAGCAGCCGCGCCGCCAGCTGCGGGTCGCCGTCACGCAGCGCCTGCCGAATGCGGCTGGAGGAGACGATCTCGCCTCCCTCCGCCACCGCTTCGACCACGCGGGATTTCAGGCCCAGTTCCGCGCCCAGGGTGCGCAGCAGCTCGACATTGCCCTTGGCGCCCTTGCCGAAGGTGAAATCACCCCCCGTCACGACCCCGTGCGCGCCGAAGCGGTCGATCAGGATGGTACGGATGAAGTCCTCCGCGCTCGTTCCGGCCAGCTCGGCATCGAAGTGGAACACCAGCATCGCGGTCGCGCCCGCGGCCAGATAGAGTTCCTGTCGCTGTTCGAGCGTCGTCAGACGGAACGGCGGCACGTCGGGGCGGAAGAAGCGCACCGGGTGCGGATCGAAGGTGGCGATGATCGAAGGGCGGCCCTCGGCCTGCGCCCAGCGGATCGCCTCGCCCGCGACCGCCTGATGCCCGCGGTGGAACCCGTCGAAATTGCCGAGCGCGATGACCGCGCCGCGCAGCGCGGCAGGGATCGCATTGCGGTGATCGAGCCAGCGCATCAGCCCTGTCCCCGGCGATAGGTCAGGAACGAGAAGGCGGGGTGCTCGCCCTCAGCCGCATGATCCTCGCGCGCGGTCAGCGCCCAGTCGCGGCCCGGCTCGGCCATGAATGTGTCGCCCGGATAATCGGCGTGGATCTGGGTCAGTTCGATCCGGCGCGCGAGCGGCATGAACACGTCATAGATCGCCGCGCCGCCAATGATGGCGACCTCGTCGCTCTCGTTGCCTTCGGCCGCCAGTGCGAGTGCCTCCTTGACCGAACCGGCCATCTCCGCGCCCTCGGCGGTAAAGCAGTCGCGGCGCGAGAGCACGATGTGGCGGCGCCCGGGCAAGAGGCCGGGCAGGCTCTCGAAGGTCTTGCGGCCCATCACCATCGGCTTGCCAATGGTGAGCGCCTTGAAGCGCCTGAGGTCGGCGGGCAGGCGCCATGGCAGGTCGCCTTCATTCCCGATCGCGCCATTGGCGGCGCGGGCATAGATCAGGACGATTTCGGGATTCACTTGAGCGAATGCCCCACGCGGGTGACATGGCCCATCTTGCGCCCCTCGCGCGCCTCGCGCTTGCCGTAGAGGTGCAGGTGCGGCTCGCCCGCCTCGGCAAGGATAGTGTGCGCTGACAGCGCATCTTCGCCGACGATATTGCGCATGTCGATGCTGGCAAAGCGCGTCGCGGTGCCGCCCAGCGGCAGGCCGCAAATGGCGCGGATGTGGTTTTCGAACTGGCTGGTGGCCGCGCCCTCGATCGTCCAGTGGCCGGAATTGTGCACGCGCGGGGCCATCTCGTTGAACACCGGGCCACCCTTCGTCGCGAAGAATTCGAGCGTCAGCACCCCGACATAGCCCAGTGCCTGCGCGGTCTTGGCGGCGAGTTCGCGCGCCTGAGGCACCTGCGCCTCGATCAGCGCGCCCGCCGGCAGAACCGATTGCGCCAGCATCCCGCCCTCGTGCCGGTTGGCGGTCGAATCCCAGAATCGCACCTCGCCCTCACGGCTGCGCACGAGAATGACCGAGAACTCGGCTTCGAAGGCGACCAGCCCTTCATAGATGCAGGGCTTGCCGGGGAAGCGCACGCCGCTCGCCTCGCGGTCCGAGGCGATGCGCCACTGGCCCTTGCCGTCATAGCCATCGCGGGCGGTTTTCAGGATGCCGGGGGTGCCGACTGCGTTGAGAGCGCGGACGAAGTCCTCGTCGCTCTCGACCCGGGTATAGGGCGCCGAGGTGCCGCCGAGCTGGGCAATAAAGCCCTTTTCGTTCAGACGATCCTGCGCCACTTCGAGCGCGCGGGGCGGGCAAGCGAGCAGGTTGCCGGAGATCGCCGCGACTGCTGAAAGCGGGACGTTCTCGAACTCCCAGGTTACCACGTCGCACTTGGCCGCGAAGGCGGCGAGTGCCACGCGGTCACCCCAGCCCTTTTCGAAGATGTCCGCGCAGGCGTCCGCAGCGACATTGTCGCCCGGCGGGGCGTAGGCGATGCAGCGATAGCCGAGCTGCATCGCGGCCATGGCCATCATCCGGCCGAGCTGGCCGCCGCCGAGAATACCAATGGTGGAGCCGGGCGGCAGCATCAGTCTTCCGGAAACTCGCCGACGGCACCGCTTTTCGCGGCGCGCCAGTCCTGCAGGCGTTCGGACAGCTCCTTGTCGCCCAGCGCAAGGATTGCGGCCGCCATCAGCCCGGCGTTCTTCGCCCCGGCCTCGCCGATTGCCAGCGTGCCGACCGGAATTCCGGCGGGCATCTGCACGATCGAGAGCAGGCTATCCATGCCCGACAGCGCCCTGGACTGCACCGGAACGCCCAGCACCGGCAGGTGTGTCATGCTGGCGATCATGCCCGGCAGATGCGCCGCGCCGCCCGCGCCTGCGATGATGACGTCGAAGCCTTCGCCCTCCGCACCCTTGGCGAAGGCGGTCATGCGATCGGGGGTACGGTGGGCCGAGACGATCCGCGCCTCGTAGGGCACTTCGAGCTCGTCGAGCACCTCGGCAGCGCATTTCATGGTCGGCCAGTCGGACTGGCTGCCCATCACGATCGCGACGCGTCCCCCGGTCACTTCCATCATGCGTCCTTCAGATAGTACCGCTCGCCCGGCACCATAGCATCGTCGAATTCATAGATGATCGGCTGGCCGGTGGGAATCTCGAGGCCCGTAATGTCCTCGTCGGATATGCCCGACAGGTGCTTGACCAGCGCGCGCAGGGAGTTGCCGTGAGCCGAGATGATCACCGTCTCGCCGCTGGCCAGCACCGGCAGGATGGCGCTTTCCCAATAGGGCAGCACGCGCTCAATCGTCAGCTTGAGGCTTTCGGTGTTGGGGATCGGGATCCCCGCATAGCGCGGGTCACTGGCGAGATCATAGGCGCTGCCCGCCTCCAGCGGCGGCGGCGGCACGTCAAAGCTGCGGCGCCAGATATGCACCTGTTCATCGCCGTGCTTCTCGCGGGTTTCCTGCTTGTCGAGACCGGTGAGGCCGCCATAGTGGCGTTCGTTCAGGCGCCAGTCCTTGGTCTCGGGGATCCACAGCCGGCCTGCGGCTTCCAGCGCCAGGTGCAGCGTCTTGATCGCACGGGTCTGGAGCGAGGTGAAGGCTCGCGACGGCAGCACGTCCTTGTCTTTCAGCAGCGCGCCAGCCGCGACGGCTTCGGCTACACCCTGATCGGTGAGATCGACATCCCACCAGCCGGTGAAGCGGTTTTCAAGGTTCCACTGGCTCTGGCCGTGGCGGACGAGGATGAGCTTGGGCATTGCGGCTTTCGTCTTCAGCGTTGGAGCGCGCGGGGTTAGCTTTCGCTGGCCGGATTGGGAAGCGATTCCGTTGCATTTGCCGCATCCGAATCGCTCAAGGCACGAGCTTGCGCCTTCCTGCGGCGCAGATTTTCGCGCAGCTTGGCTGCGAGACGCTCCTCGCGGGAAAGATTCTTGCGGGGCTCTTCACTCATGCGAAACGCCTTGCAGATATGTCGCGCGGTCTCAAGCCTTCGCTTGACAATGCGAGGCGGCGCGACAATAGGGCGCGCCTGTTTCCGGCGCTGCTGTAGCTCAGTGGTAGAGCGCACCCTTGGTAAGGGTGAGGTCGGGAGTTCAATCCTCCCCAGCAGCACCATTTCCGGCTGAAGGCCGGAAATGGAGTCCTTGCGGTTTCGCTCGCACCTCCGTGCGAGCGTCCTCGGTGCCATTCCTCCACTGCGCTACGTTCCGGGCACCTGCGGGCGCGTGTTTTTGTGCACCCTATCGCTCCGCTATTCGAGGGCAGTCGAGCTTGTGGTTGCCTCGCGACCCATGGACTTCAATACTCCCCATCCCAACAAAATTGACGATACGCCCCGCTCCCAGCCTCGGCTATCCCCTCTTCCCACAACCAAAAGCCGGGGAGAGGCGCTATGGATCTGGGACTCAAGGGCAAGAAGGTCATCATGAACGGCGGGGCGCATGGCCTTGGGCTGCAATCCCTGAAGCTGTTTGCCGCCGAAGGCGCTGACGTCGCTTTCTTCTCGCGCAAGGAAGACAAGATCGAGGCCGCGAAGGCCGAAATCGATGCCGCTGGCCCCGGCAAGGTGTTTGCCGAGGTGTTCGACATGGCCTCGGGCACCGAAGCCTATCAGGCGTGGCTCGAAAAGGCCGTCAAGGAACTGGGCGGCTGCGATATCTTCGTCCACACCGCGAGCGCCTCGGGCACCGGCGGGGCGGGGGACTGGCAGGCCTGCCTCGACATGGACCTCAAGGGCGCGGCCTATGCGGTCGAAACGCTCACCCCTTACCTCGAAGCCTCGGGCACCGGCTCGATCGTGATGCTGTCCTCCACCGCCGCGCTCGAAACCTTCATCGCCCCCAACCCCTTCAACGCGATCAAGGCCGCGCTGATCACCTATGCCTCGCAGCTTTCGCAGGCGATGGCCGCCAAGGGTATCCGGGTGAACACGGTCAGCCCCGGCGCGGTCTATTACAAGGGCGGCAACTGGGAAGTGATCGAGGAGCACATGAAGCCGCTGTTCGACGCGACCCTCGCCAAGATGCCAACGGGCCGTTTCGGCGAACCGGTCGAGGTCGCCAAGGCGATCGTCTTCGTGGCGAGCCCGGCGGTGCCCTACATGACCGGCGCGAACATCGTGGTGGACGGCGGCTTCACCCAGCGCGTCCAGTTCTAACCCCCCAAGCAAGGCGATAAACCATGGCGCAGATCGACCGCGACAAGCTGCTCGACATCTACACCCGCACGATGAAGGTGAACCGCACCGACGAGAAGTTCCGCGAGCTGCTGATGGGCGGCAAGGTCGCGGTGATGTATTACTGCGTGCGCGGGCAGGAGCTGGTCTCGGCGGCCGCGATGGCGGCGCTCGAGAAGGACGATTACGTCGTCTGCACCTACCGCGGACAGGGCGAGCAGACCGCCAAGGGCATCCCGATGGAGAAGTGGTGGGGCGAATGCCTCGGCAAGGCGACCGGCACTTGCAAGGGCAAGGGCGGCACCATGCACATCACCGATCCCGAAACCGGCATCATGGTAACGACCGGCGTGGTTGGTTCGGGCTTGCCGATCGCCAACGGGCTTGCCATGGCGAGCCAGAATAACGGCGACGGGCGCGTGACGCTGGTGAGCTTCGGGGACGGCGCGGCCAATATCGGCGGCTTCCACGAAGCAATGAACATGGCCCAGCTCTACAAGCTCCCCGTCGTGTTCCTGTGCCAGAACAACCGCTACGGCGAGCACACGGCCTACGCCGATCACACCGACAGCCCCAACATTGCGTCCCGCGCGGCGGGTTACGGAATGCCGGGCGTGACGGTCGACGGGAACGACGTCAACCAGATCTACCCGGCGGTGAAGGAAGCGGTCGACCGTGCACGGCGCGGTGAAGGCCCGACGCTGGTCGAGGCCATGTGCTACCGCATGATGGGCCACTTCTTCGGCTCGGATTTCAGCTACATGCCGCCCGAACACATCGCGGAAATGAAGGCCGAAGACCCGCTGCCCAAGCTGCGCAAGGTGATGCTGGAGCACCAGTTCACCGAGGAAGAGCTGGACGCCATCGTTGCCGATATCGACGCGCAGATCAACGCGGCGGTCGAACACGCATTGGCCGCGCCGCTGCCGGATACCGACGAAATCTACAAGGACGTGCTGGAGGAGACCGCCTGATGGCCCAGATCACCATGACCCAGGCGCTGAACCTCGCGATCGACGAGGCTATGGCCGAAGATCCGGGTGTGTTCTGCCTCGGCGAGGACGTATCCGCCAAGCAGGGCGGGGGCGTGTTCAAGGTCACCGCCGGCCTCACCGAGAAATACGGCGAACACCGCATCCGCGCGACGCCGATTTCGGAAACGGCGATTATCGGTGCCGCCGTCGGTGCCGCGCTCGCCGGGCAGCGTCCGATTGCCGAAATCATGCTGATGAACTTCGTCGGCGTGTGCATGGACCAGATCGTCAACCACGCGGCCAAGCTGCGCTTCATGTCGGGCGGTCAGACCCCGTGCCCGATCGTGATCCGCACCACCACCGGCGTCGGTGTCGGTTTCGGCGGGCAGCACTCCGACATGCTGGAAGCGTGGTTTGCGCACGTTGCGGGCATCCACGTCGTCACTCCGTCCAACCCGGCGGACGCGCGCGGGCTGATGCGGGCGAGCATCGACGCCAATGATCCGGTGATCTTCATCGAGAACATCCTGTGCTACGGCCTCAAGGCCGAAGACCCCGGCCCGGGCTACCGCGTCCCGCTCGGCAAGGCGGCGATTGCCCGCGAGGGCACGGACATCTCGATCATCACCTATGGCCGCACTGTGCTGGATGCGCTCGATGTGGCGGCAGACCTCGAGAAGGAAGGCATTTCGGTGGAGGTCGTCGACCTGCGCACCATCGCCCCCTATGACGAGGCGACCGTGCTGGCGAGCGTCCGCAAGACCGGCCGCGCGCTGACCTTGCACGAAGCCGTGCGTCCCTTCGGCACCGGCGCGGAGCTTGCCGCGAATATCCAGGAAAAGTGCTGGGACGATCTGAAAGGCCCGGTGCGGCGGATCGGCGGAACTTTCTCTGCCGTGCCCTTCGCCTCGCACCTGGAACAGGCCTGGATCCCGACCAAGCCGCAGATTGTCGAACAGATCAAGGCCTCGATGGGGAAACTCTAAATGGCATCCGAAATCCGTATCCCCAAGCTCGGCATGAGCGCTGTTGAAATGACTCTCGTCGAATGGATGTTCGGCGATGGCGAGCGTGTCGAGAAGGGCGAGATCATCTATACTGTCGAGACCGACAAGAGCACGACCGAGATCGAAGCCCAGGCCAGCGGCATCATTCACCCGACGGGCGAGGAAGGCGCGGTCTACAAGGTCGGCGACCTGATCGGCACGATCGACGAGGGCTGACCTTGGCGGCAACTCCCCGCGAGATGCTGGCAGCCGTCTATGCGGCGGCTGGCGCGCGCGATTGGGACAGGGTGGCAAGCCTGCTGCACCCCGATTTCGTGCTCCACGAGGCCAACAGCCTGCCGTTCGCGGGTGAGTGGCGTGGGCGTGATGCGCTTCAGCGCTGCGCCGCCGCGATGTATGGCACGTGGCAAGAGGCAAAGGTCGATATCCACGACATCACGGGCGGCGACACATGGGCGGTTGTGGTGCTGAGCCTGACCATGCACCCCAAGGATGGCTCGGCCCCCTTCAGGCAGACCGTGTGCGAGGCAGGCAGTTTCGAGGACGGGCTACTGAAAGAGCTTCGTATCCACTACTTCGACGCAGCCCAGGTCGCCGCGCGGGCGTAAGCCTCAGCCGCGTGCGGCGAGCCACGCGCGGCTGGTGCGCGCGACTTCGCGGGCGCGCTGGTTGAGGTCGGGGAAGGCTTCGCGCAGGGCTGCGGAGCGTTCCTCGATGGCCATGGGCAGATGGTGCGGCAGGGCATCGACCATCGCGGCCAGCGCCAGCCCGCCTTGGCCCAGCGGCATCCGGCGGTTGATCGCATCGTCGATGACGGCATCGAAATTCGCAAGGTCTGGCCCTTGGGCGGGAGCGTCGCAGGGCTGGCAATAGGAAAGCCAATCGCGCGGGATTGCCGCCAGATCCTCCGCCGTCGCGCCCGAGCGCGACCAGTGGAGTGTATCGACCAGAAGTGCCTTGGCCTCGCCCTCGACATTCTCAAGGATCGAGCGGGCCATCTGGATGGTCTTCACCTCGGTGAAGATGCCGAATTCGAGATTGACCCTGACGCCGGTGCCTTTGGCGCGGTCGACCATCGCCTGAAACTTGGCGGTGGTGGCGGCCATGTCCGGGTCGCTCGAGACGCAAAGCAGGTTCTTCGCGCGCAGCTCGGCGGCGATTTCGACCAGTTCGGTGAGCCACGGATCGGGGGCGCCCGGCATGATCCACGCCACTTCGCAGTCGAGCAGTTCGACCCCGGCATCTCGGGCCTGTGCGCGCATTGCGCGGGTGGTGGCAGGCGTCCATGTCTCGCGTTCCACCCACATCCCGCCGAAGTCGAAATCGCTGGCCGCCGCCGCTTCGATCAACTGGCGAGGCGTGGCCTCGGGCATGATCCCGGCAGCGAGCGAGATCTGCCTGCAGGTCATAGGGTTTGCCCGTCGTCGAGCACGAAATCCGCCCCGGTGACGAACTCGGCGGCATCGGAACACAGGAACAGGATAATCGCGTCCAGTCCCTCTTCGCCCATAAGGCGGCGCTTGGGGAAGCGCGCGATCTGTTTCTTGCCGGGTTCGGTATCGAACCAAGCATCATTGATCGCGGTGCGGATGTAGCCCGGGGAGACGGTGTTGACGCAGATTCCGGCTCGCGCCCATTCGCGCGCAAGCGTGCGCCCGGCCTGCACCACGCCCGCCTTGGAGGCAGCATAGGCCACGAGGCCCGGGGAAGGCTCGAAGGCGGTGATCGAGGCGATCATCACGATCCGGCCCTTGGTGACCCCATGCGCCATCATCCGCTTGGCCCCCTCGCGCGCGGTCAGGATCGCACCCTTGAGGTTGATCGCGAGGGTCTGCTCGATCTCCTCCTCGGAGATGGTCGTCGCCATGCCCGCGCCGTCGACGCCGGCATTGGCGATCACCGTATCGACCGGGCCGAACGCCGCCTCGGCCGCGTCGAACCCGGCGATGATGTCGGCCTCGCGCGCGACGTCCATCTGCACCGCGGCCGCCCGGGCACCGATGTCGTCAGCGAGCGTTGCGAGCCGGTCGGCCCGGCGCGCTCCAAGGGCGACATTCGCGCCGCTTGCCGCGAGGATGCGCCCGAAGCGGGTGCCGAGGCCTGATGACGCGCCGGTGATGAGCGCGGTGCGCCCGGTGAGATCGAAGGAGAAGCCCATGGCGATCTACTTAGTCGCGGGCAGTTCCCCGTCGATATATTTCTTCAGCGTGGTCTGGAAATGGCGCACGCGGCTGTCCTGATAATGGCCCAGCTCCATCTGGCCGACCTTCATCGTCTTCATGCCTTCCTGAACGTAAGGCAGGTTCGCCATGTCCTGATCGAACACATTGGCAAGCTGCGGCCCCATCTTGTCTGCCGCCCAGGCGAAAGGTTCGTCGTCAGGGATATAGGTCGGCTCCACCGCGCGCGGGCGTTTTTCGCCCTTGGGGGTGGGGAACAGCAGGCGGATTTCCATGATGCACCAATCGGGCGTGTCGCCCGGTAGCCAGCGGTAGACCAGCGTGGGCAGGAAACCGATCCAGGGCGAGAAATTGGGGAAGATGTTGTAGGTGAAGTTGTCGAGGATCTCGGTGTCCGAGGCCTCCGAATAATCGTAACCGTATTGCTCGGCAAAGCCCTTGCGTCCGGCCTCGGCCAGCAGCTTGCGCGCGCCCAGCGGATCATCGGCCTCGTAACCTTCCTCTCCGCCCTCGCTGGCCGAGAAGCGCCGGTTGGTGCGCGCGTCCTGCCCGCCCGAAAATTCGTTCATTTTTTCGAGGACGTAATCCGAATTCTTGCCCTTCACGTGCGGGCTGAGCACGCCGGAAGGCGTGATCGCGCGGTTGAAGTGATCGCCGATCAGATCGTAGCGCGTGTTGGCATCGCCAAGAAAGGCAAGCAGTTGCGGGTGCGTGGTGATGGAGTGCCAGGCCTCCATGAAAGCCTCGGCCGTCGCCTTCCAGTTGGCCGGAATCTTCTTCTGCACCCACATGCCGGTGTAGCGGTTTTCGAAGTCGTAGCGCTCGTAATGCGAGGCTGCCGGGCCCAGCCAGGTCTTGAAATCGGGCAGGTCGTGGTTCTCTGTCAGCATGACGAAGCCCTGCCAAAGCTCGACGCGCGCCTCGGGCAGGCTCATGTCCTTGCCTTCGAGATGCGGGAAGTCCCAGGCGCAGGGGATTTCCTTGAGGCTTCCGTCATTGCGCCATGTGAAACCGTGGAAGGGGCAGCGAAGCTGGATCGAATTGCCGCTTTCGGTGCGCAGTTTGCGGCCGCGGTGGAGACAGGCGTTGTAGAACGCCTTCACGCTGCCGTCCTTCTGGCGGATCAGCAGGAAGCTCTTGCCGGCAATGTCGAACACGACCGTATCGCCGGCGTCGGGCATCTCGTCCTCGCGCGCCGCGAACAGCCAGACATTGGGCCACATTTTCTCGCGCTCGAGACGGGCGAATTCCTCGGAGATATAGGGCGCCACCGACAGCGGTTCGTCGCCCATTTCGATCGTGGTTTCCTCGAACAGGTAATCGGGCGGGCGGCGCGTGTCGCCGTTGAGCATGTCGGTATAGCTGATCCCCGGGCAACGGTCGCCGCGGGCAATGTCCTTGATCTCGTTCATCGGGCTTGTTCCGTCCTTTCGGGTGGTCCCTCGTCCCAGCATCCTCGCACTTTGTGCAGTATTGTGCGGAGAGAATATCACACAGGTTCGCAGGCGGGTCACCCTAGCGGATTGGAGAGGAACATGGCGCTTACCGGAAAGATTGCCGCGCTGGGCGAGGTGATGCAGCTGGCTTTCGTGCCGCAGGATTTCGATGCGGCGGTCGCGCACTGGACGAAAACCATGGGCGTCGGGCCGTTCCACCTGATCGAGGGTATCCATCTCGACGGGATGAAATACAAGGGCGAGCCGACCGGCGCGGTGTTCGACCTTGCGCTGGCCTATTGGGGCGACATCCAGATCGAGCTGATCCGGCCGCGTGACGATCACCCCTCGATCTATCGCGGCGAATACGGCTCTACCGGCAACGGACTGCACCATGTGTGCATTCTGGTGGACGACATCGCCGAGGCGCGCCGCGTCTGCGAAGCCGAAGGGGCCGAAGTGGTGATCGAAGGGCGGTTCGGCACCAGCGAGGTGATCTATGTCGATCCCGGGACGGGGCCGGGGACGCTGGTCGAGATCTTGCAGCAGGCCAAGGACGGGCCCGATCTGTTCGCAATTATCAAGGCCGCCTGCGCCGCATGGGACGGCAGCGAGCCGCTGAGGAAGCTGGGGTGAGGCCCCGCTCCTCCCTCAAGCGGGAGGAGCGGAAAGCTCAGTCAGATGCTCCAAGATATCCGAGCTGCCCGGCCTTGAAGATCGTCTGCGCGCGGTTCACTGAGTCGAGCTTCTCGCCCGCGCGGTGGATGTGGTAGCGGATCGTGGCGTGCGACCGGTTGAGGATCATGCTGATCTCCTTGTCGGTCTTGCCGATCGCGGCCCAGCGCAGGCATTCCACCTCGCGCTTGGACAGCACGCAGTCGGACGGGATGCGCCGCTTGGTGCGGTTGGCCTGCACGTAACCGGCGACGAAGCAGCGCGTCACCATCGCGAACAGTGCGCCATATTCGGCGAATTCGGCGGCAAGGTCTTCCTTGTTGCGGTCCATCGAGATGAAGCTCGAAGCGGAAATCTGGCCAAACGGCAGGTGCACAGGAATGACAATCGCGGCCTTGCACAACGCGCGCTTCTCGAAATCGGCAAGGTCGATCTCGTCGAGATAGGAATTGCGCCAGCGGGTGTTGAAGCCATGGCGGTTTACCCAGAAAGGCTCGCTTTCATAGCGGCAGGCGCGGGGCAGCGGCGAGTGAAGCGCCAGCCGGTGATCTTCCCACCAGCGCGCACCGTCATCCAGCCAGCGGAAGATATCTGCGTTGAGGATCGTGCCGTCGGCATCGACCATCGGCTCCTTGGAAGAGATGTCATCGCATACCGCGATCTGCATGCCCCGCTCCTGCGCGATTCGCGCCAGATTGACAGCGGCATCGTGGATGTCTTCGGGGCAGGTAATCGTCACCTGGTCGAGCAAAAGCTCAAGCGATTCGCGACCTTGCGGCGTCCGCAACTCGACAACATTGTGGGCCATTGTCAGCCTCGCTCCTCTCCTAATGTTCTCCCGCACAGGGACATTAGCGCAATTTCCGAGAATGTCCTCTCCATTTACGTAGGGGAAACAGGTTTGCGCGGGGGCTAGCGAAAATGAGAGAGGAGACATTCTGAAATGGGCTTTGCAGGTGCGAATTTTTGTGTGGCGTTGAAGCGCCTCGCACAGACAGTCCCGTCCGATCGGCCCGCGCTTGTCCATGGCGGGCGGGTGGTCAGCTGGGGCGAGCTCGATGCGCTCACCGACCGCATTGCCGCCGGGCTCGCCGCGCGCGGCCTCAAGCCTGGTGACATTGCCGGGCAGATGCTGCGCAACACGCCCGACTACATGCTCGCCTATTTCGGCTGCGTGAAGGCGGGGGTGGTGCCGGTCAACGTCAACTACCACTACAAGACGCGTGAGCTGGCGGATATTTTCACCCGCTTCGGGCTGAAGGCGCTGTTCACCGAAAGCGATTTTGCCGAGACGGCGCGCGAGGCCATGCCCGATGGCACGCTGACGGTCGATGTCGGGAGCGCCGACTGGACGGGGCTGTGCGAGACCGCCCTGCCCGCCGGTTTTGCCATCCATGACGACCCGCAGGCGCTGTTCCTGACCGCAACCGGCGGCACCACCGGCATGCCCAAGGCGGTGATGTGGCCGATGGATCAGGCATGGCAGGCCTTCAGCATCGGGGTGTGGCAACAGGGGCCGGGCAATCCGCCCTTCGTCGCCGGATCGCTCGATGAACAGGCCGCCCGGGCCGCGGCAATCGGCCCCGATCATCCCGCCAGCACCTCGCCGCTGCTGCTGCTATCCCCGCTGATGCACGGCGCGGGGCAGTTCACCGCCGTGATCCACCTGCTCAAAGGCGGCACGCTGGCGCTGCTGCCCGCGCCGAAATTCGATCCCGATTTGGCCTTGGACGAGGTGAAGCGGATCGGGGCTAGGGGCCTGTTCATCGTCGGCGATGCCTTCGCCCTGCCGCTTGCCGACCGGCTCGATGCGCGCGGCGACGGGGCCGAGGTGCTGGCCTCGCTCAGGAGCATCACCTCCTCGGGCGCGGTTTTCTCGCCCGCGCTGAAGCAGCGCCTCATCGCGCATCATCCGGCGCTGATGATCATCGACGCGCTCGGTTCTTCGGAAAGTTCGGGCACCGGGATCGTCATCACCACCGCGCAGGGCTCCAGCGGCGGGGGCAAGTTCCAACCGCTGCCGGGGCGCGAGACCGGGCTGTTCGACGAGAACCTCCAGCCCATTCTCCCCGGGTCGACAAGCGTCGGCATCGTTGCACGCACCGGGCCGCTGCCGCTGGGCTATCTCGGCGAGGACGAGAAGAACGCCCAGACCTTCCCGGTGATCGGCGGCAAGCGCTGGCTGATGACCGGCGACCGCGCGCGCTGGGCGGCGGATGGCACACTAGAATTCATCGGCCGCGACAATATGTGCATCAACACCGGGGGCGAGAAGGTCTTTCCCGAAGAGGTCGAGGCGGTGCTGCTCGATCATCCGGCGGTACATGACGTGCGGGTGGTGAGCCTGCCCGATCCGCGCTTCGGCAGGAAGGTTGTGGCGGTGGTGCAGCCGGAGAGCGAGGTGTCGGAGGAAGCGCTCGATGCCCACGCCCGCGCCGGGCTGGCGGGCTACAAGATCCCGCGCCTTTACGTGATCACCGACCAGTCCCTGCGGCTCAACAACGGCAAGCCCGACTACAAGACCGCGCAGGCGCTGGCCGACGCTGCCGCGGGATAGGCCGGTTCGGACGGATTGACAGACGGCGCGCACTCGCCCGATAGGCCGGCCCTTACCACTCGCAGACTTACGCGGAACACCAATGGGGATCGGATATCTGGCGCTGGCGCTGGTGCTGGCGCTAACGCTCAATGCACAGGCGCGCTGGCTGCGTGTGGCGGGAACACTGCTTGCTGCCGCCGGGCTGTTCATGATGGTCTATTCGATCATCCTTGCCGACCTCGACGGAACCTTTGCCGCCATTCCCGCGAGTGCGCCGCTGATCGTGCGGATCACTCCGTTCATTCTCAACACCCAGGCCGTGATTGCGACGGTGGCAATGCTGTTCCTGCTATGGTCGGCATGGTTGCAGACCCGGCGCCCGGTTCACGAGCAGCTGCCGCTGCGTAATGACGAGGCCCGTTTCGGCGTCGTGTCGCGCGGATTTCACTGGGCGATGGGGATCATGATGCTGTGCCTCGTGCCGATCGGGCTGTTCATGGCCGTGCTCCCCGAAAGCGCTCCGGAACGCAGCGATTTCGTCGCAGCGCATCAATCGCTCGGGATCACCGTTTTCGTGCTTGTCATCGGCCGCATTGGCTGGCTGATGGCGAGCCCGCCGCCCGCTCCGCTTGCTGTAGCGGGCACATGGGAACATCGTCTGGCACGCCTCGTCCATATCGGTCTTTACGGCGCGCTGCTGGCCTTTCCGCTGAGCGGCTATCTGCTGCCGCAAGGGGGCAGCGCCGATTTCTACGGTTGGAGGGTCGCCGCGCCGGACTGGCCCGCTGCCGCTGGCGCCGCGCGGCTGATCCATGCCTGGGTCTTGCCGCTGCTGTTCTACGCCACGCTGGCGCTGCACCTGCTGGCCGTGCTGAAGCGCCACTTCTCCGATGGCGACAGGCAGGCGGTTCGCCGGATGCTGCGCTGAGCCTGCGTGGGCAATCGAGCGGTCAGCCGACCGTTCGTTCCGCCTTGTCCTTCGCGTTGGTGCCCTTGATCATCGCGCGCATCTGCTCCCATTCGGCATCGCCGAGCGCGTGGAGCATCGGATAGAAGGTCCCGCCGGTTGCCTGGAAGCCCGCACCGTCGATCGCGATGGTCTGCCCGTTCACATACTCCGCGCCCGGCCCCATCAGGAACACCGCGAGGTTGGCAAGCTCGTGCATCTCGCCCGCCCGGCCCATCGGGTTCATCGCGTTGTTCGAATTGCCGCCCGACCCGCCCGGATTGAGCCGCGCGCTCATGCCCTTGGTCGGGAAAAGGCCCGGGGCGATGGCGTTGAAGCGCAGGCCATAGCGGCCCCATTCGGTCGCGAGGCTCTGGGTCATGGCGTTGATCGCGGTCTTCGACATGGCGGAAGGCACCACGAAGGCGCTGCCCGACCACACCCAGGTGGTGAGGATCGACAGGAAGCTGGCCTTCTTCTTCTCCGCAATCAGCCGCTTGCCGATGTCGAGCGTGACGTAGAAGGTGCCGCGCATCACGATGTCGGCAATGGCGTTGAAGCCGTTCACCGACAGGTCTTCGGTGCGGCTGATGAAGTTGCCCGCCGCATTGTTCACGACGCCGGTCAGCGCGCCTCCGTCCGCCCAGATCGCATCCACCATCGCGTGGATGGCATCCGGATCGCGGATATCGCAGGCCATGCCGACGATCTTGCCGCCGGAATCCTTGGCGTGGAGGGCGGTCAGCTCGGCGGCGGTTTCATCGAGCTTGTTCTGGCGTCGCCCGCAGATGTAGACGGTCGCACCGAGCTTGAGGAAGGCTTCGGCCATCTCGCGACCGAGGCCCGTGCCTCCGCCGGTGACAAGAATCCGCTCGCCCTTCATCAGGCCGTCGCGGAACATCAGCTTGGATACGTCCATTATCTGTCCTCTCAGAGACCGAGCACGGTCTTGGCGATGATGTTCTTCTGCACCTCGTCCGATCCGCCGAAGATCGTGGCGGCGCGATTGTTGAGGTAGCGGCCCATCGCCGTCTGCGCCATTTCGCTGCCCACTGGTTCGGGCGCCTCGTTACCGTAGAGCGGGCGTTCCAGCGGCAATTGCAGCGCGTCCGGGCCGAGCAGTTCGAGGCGCAGCACATCGACCTGCTGGCCGATATTCGAGCCGAGCAGCTTGACCAGCGAGGTCTGCGGCCCGGGTGCGCGGCCCTTGGCGAGTTCGGCGAGGATCCGCAGTTCGGTCACCTCGAGCGCCTCCGCCTCCAGCCGCACACGGGCGAGCCGGTCGCGGAAACGCGGGTCATGCGCAATCGCGCCGTTCACGCCCGAGGGCTGGGTCTGCGCCAGTTCCTCCAACCGCTCGATGCTCTGGAGCAGGCGGGGGGCAAAGCACGATCCGCCGCGCTCATTCTCCAGCAGGAACTTCGCGATGCTCCAGCCCTGGCCTTCCGCGCCGATGCGGTTCTCCGCCGCGGTTCGTGCATCGGTGAAGAACACCGCGTTGACCTCGTGATCGCCCGACATCGAATGGATCGGGGTCACTTCCACGCCCGGCTGGTCCATCGGCACCAGCAGGAAGCTGATCCCGGCCTGCTTCTTTACCGATGCATCGGTCCGCACCAGTGCGAAGATCCAGTCGGCATGGTGGGCATGGGTGGTCCAGATCTTGGAGCCGTTGATCACATATTCATTGCCCTCCAGCCGGGCCGAGGTCTTGAGGCTGGCAAGGTCGGAACCGGAACCGGGCTCTGAATAGCCCTGGCACCAGTAATCCTTACCCGAAAGGATGCCGGGCAGAAAGCGCGCCTTCTGTTCGGGTGTCCCGAACTCGCAGATCACCGGGCCGACGAGGCGCAGGCCGAGGATTGCGAGCGCGGGAGCCCCTGCAAGCGCGCATTCCTTTTCAAAGATGAATTTCTGCGTCGGGGTCCACCCTGTTCCGCCGTCCTCCTTGGGCCAGTGCGGGGCGACCCAGCCTTTCTCGTAGAGGATGCGGTGCCACTCCATCCCGATATCGGGTTCCACGAACACGCCGGGCGTGCGCCGTGCGCCGTCGCGCAGGCGTTCGGGCAGGTTGTCGCGCAGGAAAGCGCGCACTTCCTCGCGGAAGGCGATGTCCTCAGGGGAGAAGTCCATGTCCATGTCAGTCAATCCCACTTGTTCTCCGGCAGATACGGCTCATCGGCCCTGCCAGCTTCAGTCCCCGTCCCGCATGGCCCAGGCGATCGAACGCCGCAGCAGGTCATAGTAGACGTCGTAATTCCAGGCGCACATTTCCTTGTGCGGGTAGAAGTCGACCATGCCGGGAAGGTCGTAGTGCCCCCGGCAATGGCCCAGCGCGTTGTAAACGATGCGGCCTTTGCCGATATCCCTCGTATAAACGATAGGAACCGTGGTCTTGGGCCACTGGCTTTGCGTGAAGCCGGTCGCCTCGCCTTCGAAGGTGGTCTGCATCAGGGTGTCGATCGGTGCGGTGGTCTTGGACAGGTAAAGCTCGTCCACCACCTCGAAATCCGCGATGCCGCGGGTCAGCTCGTGGTCCTTGTTGACCACCTCGACCGGAAATTTGTCGATCGGCGGGTGGGCAACAAACTGCGTGCCGAGCATTTCCATCACGTCGGGACGGTCATCGGGTGCATCGACGAGGCCTTCGGCGGTGAAGACGAGGATCGAATTGGTGCCGTGGAGCGCCATCCACTTGCCACCCTTGTCGAGCCACGCGCGCAATTGCTGCGCCTGTTCGGGGGTCGGCATCAGGTCGCAGGTATAGGTGATGAGAAAGCGGCACTGGTCGAGCCGCTCCAGCCCCGAATAATCCGCCGCCACCGTGGTGCGGATCTGTGGATGCTCGGCCAGCAGCTTGAGGATCTCGAGCCGCGGATAGTCGATATCGTGATACTTGCCCGCGGCGATGAAATGCGCGTCGATGCGGGTGGCGGGTTGTTCTGCCATGTCAGCTCCTGATGCTGCCGCCGCCATCGACGGTAAAATCGCAGCCGGTGGTAAAACCTGCCTCGTCGCTGGCGAGGAACACGACGGCACGGGCGACTTCCTCGGGCTCGCCGATGCGGTTCATCGGGTGGGTGGCGGCGAAACTGGTCTCGATGTTCTCCGGCGTGTCGGCGCCCGAAAACTTGTAGCGGTTGTACATCGGGGTGCGGATTGCGCCCGGGTGGACCATGTTGACGCGGATCGGAAGGCCCCGTTCGGCGAGGTCGAGCGCGACCGATTGCGTCAGGCCCCTGAGGCCCGCTTTCGACGCCGAGTAGGCTGCAACGAAAGCCGCAGGGCGCATCGCGATCATCGAGCCGATATTGACGATTGCACAAGGCTCGCCGCTTGCCTCCATCGCCGGGATCGCGGCGCGCATCCCATAGAAGGGGCCGTTCAGATTGATGTCGATGGTGCGCTCCCAGACGTCGAGCGACCCGTCGGAAACATTGCCCGGCTCGGAAATGCCGGCGATATTGCAAAGCACGGTAAGCTTGCCGAAATGGCCGCGTGTGGCAGAGACGGCTGCTTCCCACTGGTGCAAATCGCGAACATCGAGTTGGGTCGCGGCGGCGCGCTCACCCAGTTCGGCGGCCAGTTCCTGCGCCTTTTCCAACTGGACATCGCCCAGCATGACGCTGCCGCCCTCGCCCACGATCAGGCGCGCGACCGCCGCGCCGATCCCTTCCGCGCCGCCCGAAACCAGCGCGACCTTGCCCTGCATCCTGCTCATTCGCGCTCCAGAATCGCCACGCCGGACAGGCCGGGGGCGCCGTAGACGTGACTGTAACCGAAGCGGGGCTTGCCCGGCACCTGCCGCTCGCCGGCGCGCTGGCGCAGCTGCTGGACGTTCTCATAGACCTGCCTGAGACCCGATGCCCCGATCGGCTCCCCACAGGCGAGGCATCCGCCATCGGTGTTGACCGGAAGCTTGCCGCCGTTGATTTCGGTCCAGCCGTTCGCGAGCCATTCCTCCTGCTCGCCGTCCTTGCAGAAGCCGTTTTCGGCCATGTGCATGATTTCCGCGCCGCTTTCGGTGTCCTGCAGTTGCGCAACCGAGATGTCCTCGGGCCCGATGCCCGCCTTCTCGAAGGCTGCCTGCGAAGCGAGCACGGTGGGCTTGCCGCCTTCCTCGATGCTGATGCCGGCCTGGAACACCTCGAAGGAATTGGGCGGACGGGTTTTGACCGAAACCGCGCGGATCTTGACCCCGTCCGCGCCCAGTTCCTTCATTTTCTTCTCGCTCGCGAGGATCAGCCCCACCGCGCCCTCTGCCGGCGAGCAGAACATGTATTTGGTCAACGGGTCGTTGATCATCGGCGCGTTCATGATCGTGTCGAGGTCGACCGGGCTGCGGCGCCAGGCGTGAGGTGTGATCGTGCCGTTGCGGAACGCCTTTTCGGCTACCCGGCCCAGCGTCGTGCGGCTGATTCCATGAAGCTGCATGTAGCGCTGGATCTTCAGGGCGAAGAACTGCGTCGTCAGCATCATGCCGGTCTGGCCGTACCACTCGGGCAGGCCGTATTCGGCGGGCTTGGCATTGAACGCACCGCGCGGGTGCTTGTCGAAGCCGACCGCCAGTGCGAGGTCATACATGCCGCTTGCAATCGCCTGCTGCGAGGCGGCAAGTGCGCTGCCGCCGGTGGCGCAGCCATTGGCGACATTGGTGAAGGGGAGCGAGGTCAGCCCCAGCTCGTTCACCATGATATCGGCATTGCCCGCTGCAGCGGAGCCGCCATAGGCACATTCGATATCGGGCCATTCGAGCCCCGCATCCTTCAGCGCCTCGCGCACGGCATAAACACCCTGTTCGCGGCCTGACCGGCCGTCCGTGCGCCCGAACGGATGGATGCCCGCACCGATGATATAGACGTTCTCGCTCATGCGGCCTGACTTTCAGCTTGGGAGACGGGGCGGAAGGCGAAGGTGTCGTAGCGCGCATTGAACGGCACGATGCAGAACTCCAGATCCATGCCGAGATGCAGATCCTCCAGCCGCGCATCGACAATCCGGCTTTCGACGATCACTTCGCCGGGCAGTTCGACATAGCCGAGCAGGAAGGGCTTAAAGTCGGGCGGGCCTTCGCCGGGGCCGCTGCCGGGGCCTTCATAAGGCTCCTTGGGCAGGAAGCCCTGCGAAGTCCACGACCACAGCTTGCCGCGGCGTGACAGCTTGTAAGGTTCCACGCCCTCGGCCGCGTCGCCGACCGGCATTGGAAAGACGATCTCGCCCGAAGGCAGCTTACCGCCCATCAGGTGCGGTTGCGGATCATCGCTCCACAGGTCCGGGTCGATCTTTTCGCCCATGTCAGTCCCCTCCAGCCCGCGCGTCACGCCGCGAGCGCATATTCCGCCAGCACGGTATCGACGTCGCCGAACAGCCGCGCCAGCACCAGCACGCGCTTCAAAGCGTGGCCGATGGCAAGTTCGTCGGTTATCCCCATGCCGCCATGCATCTGCACCGCCTCGCGCGCGATGTGATCGACATTCTCGGCGATGAAGGCCTTGGCACCGGCGGTAGCGCGCTGCCTTGCGGCGGTGTCGGCACGGTCGGCCAATGCGGCGCGGTATAGCATCGAGCGCGATTGTTCCTCCCGCGCGTAGCAATCGACCAGCCGGTGCTGGAGCGCCTGGAAGCTACCGATCGCAACGCCGAACTGTTCACGCTCCTTCACATAGGCCAGCGTGTCATCGAGCAGGCGCTGGCCGAGGCCGACCATCTCGGCGGCGGCGTAAAGGCGCATTTCGGCAGCAATGGCATCGAGCGCCTCTGCGTCGAGCGAAAGCTGTGCGCTGGCAGGGGTTCGGGTCAGCTTCAACTCGCCCGCGATGCTACCATCGGCCAGCCGATAGGCGCGCACTTCAAGCCCCGGCGCATCCCCCGGCACAAGGAAGCAGGCGGTTTCGCCATCAAGCTCGGCAGTCACGATGAACAGGTCAGCGAGCGCGGCTCCCATAACCATGGTCTTTTCGCCGCTGAGGGTGAGGCCGTCCGCGCCGGTTTCGGCTTTCATGCCCTTGGGGTGCAGACTGTAGCGTTGCCCCCGCTCGGTCCACGCAAGAGTGGCGATCGTCTCGCCCGACAGCACCCCTTCGAGCACTTCGCCCGCGCCCCCGCGTTCGAGCAGCAGCGCGGGCAGGATGCCGTGTTCAAGCAGCGGGTCCGGCGCATTGGCCTTGCCGATGGCTTCCGCCACCAGCGCCAGATCGAGCGGGGACCCGCCCATGCCGCCGGCATCCTCCCCCGCTGCCAGCGCGACCAGGCCAAGCTCGGCCAGTTGCTGCCAGCGCGCCCGGTCATATCCGTTGGGCGACAAACGCAGCCGCCGCCGCGCCTCCACGTCGACAGGCGCTGCAAAGCGCTCCACCGAGGAGACAAACATTTCCTGTTCTTCGGACAGGTCGAAATTCATGGGGTTCAGACTTTCCGGGTGAAGGTGATCGGCAGGCGAGTGACGCCGCGCAGCAGGATATTGGGCAGGATGCGGATGCCGTCCTCATCAGCCACCGCGAAATCATCGAGCCGCTCGAGCAGTTCATCGAAGGCGACCAGCATCTCCTTGCGGGACAGCATGTTGCCCACGCACATGTGCGGACCCTTGCCGAAGGCGAGGTGGGTGCGGGCATTCGTGCGTTCGATGTCGAACTTGTCGGGATCGGGAAATTTCCTGGGATCGCGGTTGGCCGCGGCATAGCGCAGCTGCACCACGCTGCCGTTCGGGATTTTCATGCCGCCCAGCTCGGTGTCGGCCTTGACGATGCGCCACATGCCCGCGGTCGGGGTTTCATACCGAAGCGACTCTTCGACGAGGTTGCCGATGACCTTCGGATCACGTCCGCCTGCGGCGGCCTTTGCCTTCGCCATCTGGTCGGGATTGCGGATCAGCTGGAGCAGCCCCCCGGCGAGCGTCGAAGTGGTCGTCTCGTTCCCGGCCACCATGAACTGCTGCATGATCGACATGATTTCCGGATCGGTCAGCGGGGTTTCGCCTTCGACCCGGGCCTCGACCAGATCGGTCAGCAGATCGTCGCCGCCATTGGCGCGGCGATCGTCGATCTTGCCCTTCATGTAGTGCTGGAATTCGACCAGGCTGCGCGCACATTCCTTCTTGCGCTCGTGATCGACCATCTGGCTGAAACGGTCGACTGCGGCATCGGACCATTCCTTGACCTGTTTGGGATTGTCGTCGAGCCCGATCTGCCCGGCGATCATCGCCACCGGCAGCGGCACGGCGAATTCCTCGACGAATTCGCATGACCCCTTGTCGGCGAAGGCCTCGATCAGCTCGATCGACTTGGCGCGCATGTCGGCCTCGATCGCGTTCACGCGCGGGGCGGAAAAGGCGAGGTTCACCAGCTTGCGGTTGCGGGTGTGCACCGGATGATCTGCGGTCAGCAGGGTCGGCACGTCGGGCCAGCCCTCTGCGAGAATGGCCTGGATTTCCTCGTCCGCCTCGCGCCCCATCAGAACGCTGAAATCGTTTGAATACATCTCCGGCTTGCCGAGTGCCTCGTTGCACAGGTCATAGCTGTAGACGACGTAGGTGTTCATCCCTTCGAGCAGTTCGATTTCCACTCCGGCCTCGTGGATGGCGCGGTAGTAGTCGAACGGATCGACCAGCGTTTCGGGGGCAAACACATTGCCTTCGGGCTTGTTCATGGCGAAAGGCTCCAAACCTTGCAGATCATGAAGGCAAGCCTAGCCATGAGTGCGCCTGCGATGCGATGCGCGTTTGTGTTAGGGTCGGCAGTGTGCGGTCAGGCGCCTGCGAATTCGCGCTGGAATTCGCCCATGTCGAAATAGTCGCGCCAGGCGGTGATGCGGCCGGCTGCGCCTATCTCGAAGGTGCCCATCACCCGGATCGCGGCCGAGCGTCCGTCCTTGAAGGTGAAGCCGTCGGTGCGCTCGGTCAGCACGGTGTTGCCATTGGCGGCAATGGCGCGGGTCTGCCAGTCGCACGCGGCGATATTGGCGAGAAAGCCTTCGACCATCGCGCGCATCGCGGTGGTGCCGTGGATCGGCTCCATCGGGATGTTGTGATAGACGATGTCGTCCGCACACAGTGCGAGCATCGCGTCAATGTCGCAGGCGTTCCAGCAGCCGATGAAGGCTTCGACGGTTTCTTGCGGGGTCATGCGGTTTCTCCTGAGGTGTATTCGAGCGCCTGGGCGAGCATCCGGCGCACATGCGGGTTGGCGTAGGTCGCCGGGCCGTCGCCGAATTGCAGGTAGACTAGCGGTGCGGGGCAGTTGCAGCTTTCCCATGCCACGCAATCGCTGCCGGACGGGTGGTCCCAGCCCTCGCGGGAGAACATCGCGCCTGCGACGGCATTGGCGGCCGAGTAGAAATTGTCCGCGGTGAAGGCGAAGCCCCCGGCGCGGACGAGCGGGACAATCACGCTTTCGTCGATGGGGCAAAGGTAAAGCTCGTCGGTAACGGGGAAGCCGGCCGGAAGCCCGCGCGTGACCGCGTGATCGGCGACAATGCGCGCTTCGTAGGCGACATCGTGGCGATAGCCGGAATCCGCGCCGTGCGCGCCGGGCTGGTAGTGAAACTGTCCGCCGAGCCACGCGTGCCACTCCGGCCATTCGGCCCATCCGGCCAGGGCATGGTGCATCGCCACCGCGCCCTTGCCCGCTGCGAAGCGCGCCGAGATGGCCGCGCGATAGGCCGGCGAGGGCGGGCGCATCGTCACCCCGCCCTCGCCGAAGCTGTAGCCCGGCATGTCGTAGAACAGCAGCGCATCGGCGGCGAGGATAGCCTGCGCGGCATCGGCCTCGCCGCCTTCGGGGTGGATCAGGTGGGTGATTTCCCACTCTCCGAGCGCGCCCAGCAACTCGGCGAACGGCCCGGCCTCGTAGGGGTGCCCCCCTGACAGCACGAGCAGCGAACGGGGCATCAGGCGATCTTGAGGATCATCTTGCCGTCATTGGTGCCCGCAAACAGCCGCATGAAACTGTCGAAGGCATTCTCCAGCCCCTCGTCGATATGCTCGTCGATGGTGAGGCGGCCTTGCGCCGCCCAGACGCCCATTTGTTGCGCGCCCTCGCCGAAGCGTTCGACATAATCGGCCACCAGCAGACCCCTGATTTGGGCACGCTTGACGATCAGCTGCCACAGGTTGCGGATGCCGCGCGGCTCGGTGTTGTACTCGCTGATGAGGCCGCACAGCCCGACGCGCGAATGGAGGTTGAGGTTCATCAGCCCCGCATCGAGGATCATCCCGCCGACATTTTCGAAAATCACGTCGACCCCGTCCGGGCAGGCTTCGGCGATGGCGGCGGTCAATGCCGCTTCATCCTTGCCGCGATAGTCGATGGCCGCATCGAAGCCGTATTTCTCGATAAGGCGCGCGCATTTGACAGGCCCGCCGGCAATCCCGACAGCGCGGCACCCGTGGATCTTGGCAAGCTGGCCGACAAGGCTGCCGACCGCCCCCGCCGCGCCCGACACCAACACAGTCTCGCCCGCTTTCGGCTCGCACACTTCGAGAAAGCCGAAATAGGCTGTCATCCCGACAGCGCCGAAGATCGACAGGTAATTGGTGACGCTTGGCACCAGTGACGGGTCGATCGGCTGGGTGAAACCGCCTGCGACGCCGATCGAGTAGTCCTCCAGTGCATTGAGCCCCATCACCCACTGGCCGGGCTCAAACCCTTCGGCGCGGCTCGCCTCGACCACGCCGATGGTGCTGGCGCGCACCGGATCGCCAAGCGGGATCGGCGGCATGTAATTGCCCTCAGCATCCATCCAGCCGCGCATCGCCGGATCGAGCGAGGCGTAGTGGTTGCGGATCAGGAACTGGCCCTCTTCCAGCGCGGGTGTGTCTTCGGTGACGAGTTCGAAATCCTCGTGAACCGGCGTGCCAGTCGGGCGGCGCTGGAGCAGGAAGCGGCGGTTCTGGGGCATATCTGTCTTTCGTTTGGCGAGATAATCAGGCCGGTTCGAGCTTCACCGGAATGGCGCTTTGCAAGGACTGGCCCGTGATCGGATCATAATCGACCACCTCGCTCACCAGCCGGTTGGTCGAGGAACCGCGTTCGCGCACATCCTCCTTGGTCGCGTCGGCATCCCCGTAGGCATGGGCCATCGAAACGATCCCGCGCCGCACCTTGTCGCTTGCCTTGACCACGCCGTGGATGGTGGCGTGGGGGCTGGTGATCGCGACCAGCCCGCCTTCCTCCAGCCCCAGCGCCGCCATGTCTTCCGGGTGGATATAGGCGGGGTTGGTGGTGGTCTTGGCCTGCAATCTCTTGAGCGGGTGGCCGATGGAATTGAACCGCGTTTTCGACCGGCGGCTGATCAGGCGGAAGTCGAAGCCCGCCTTGCTGGCCGGATTGGCGGCATATTTCCCGATCTCCGCCGGCATCGCGCCGACCGCCAGATCGAAGCGGTGGAAGTCGCTTTCGTCGAGCGGTTCGACCTTGGGGTGGACTTCGGGATAGATCACCGCCGCCCCGCCGTTGGCGCGGCAATCCTCGCGCACCTTGCTGGGCGGCACGAGGCAGCCGGTCACCGCCAGATCGAGGAATTCCTGCTTGGTCGGCTTGCGGTCCATCGGCAGCGGGCCGCCGTTCAGCATCATCTGGATCCCGAGGTGGTGCGCCAGCGTCCAGAACATCTCGTATTCGTCGATCACGTCACCCGGCGGCGCGACAATCGCTTCGGTGTAGCGGGCATAGGGTTCCTCGTGCCACCATTCCGAAAGGCTGGTGATGTCCTCGCGCTCAAGGCATTGCGAGGGCGCGAGTACCACGTCGGCGCGGCGGGCCGAGGCGCTCATCCACGGGTCGATCTGCACGAACAGTTCAAGATCATCCAATGCGCGGACCATCTTGGCCTGGTCGGGGAAGCCGACCACCGGATTGCCGCCGACCGAGATCAGCGCGCGCACCTGGCCCTCGCCCGGCGTGAGAATCTCGTCGGCCAGCACGTTGCACGGCATTTCCCAGCCCAGATGCCCCAAACCCCGGAAGCGCGACTTGGGCATGCCTTCCGCGCCGAACATTGGCACCGGCGGCGCGACCTGTGCGCGGCGCGCGGTCTGGTAGGGGCTGAACACGCCCGGAATCGCGGCCTTCTCGCCCTCCTGCTTGAAGCGGGCACAAATCGTGTTGAGGCAGGTGACGAGATATTCGGTCAGCGTGCCGTGGCCCGCCATTTCCGGGCCGGTGCCGGTGGTGGCGCAGCCCTTGGTGCCCCCGGCAAACATCCGCGCGGCGGCCACCAGCTGTTCCTTGTCTAGCCCGGCGCGTTCCGCCGCCACTTCGGGCGGGAAGGCCTTCACCGCCTCGGCCAACTCATCGAACCCGTCGACATGCGCGGCGACGAAATTGCGATCATACAGCCCTTCGGCGATGATCACGTTGAGCATCCCCGCCAGCATCGCCGGATCCTCGCCCGGCTTGACCGGCAGGTAGATGTCGGCAAGCCGCGCGACATCGCTTTCGCGCGGGTCGGCGACGATCAGCTTCAGGCCTTCGGCCTTCTTGTCGCGGATGCGGCGCGAGGGGCTGAAGGGCGGCACGCCCCCGACCGGCGCATAGTGCGACACGATCGGGTTGTTGCCGATGAACATGGCAACGTCGCTCTCGCTGAAGGTGTTCGGTCCCGCCATCCACTTGCCGTAACGCGCGGTGGTGAAGACCTTGGCGGGCTGATCGAGCGTTACCGAGGTGTAGAAATTGCGGCTCCCCACGGCCTGCGCGAAGCTGAGCGATGCGGCCATCGCAGCCGAGTTCTGGAAGCCGCCCGAACCCATGAACACCGCCACCGAATGCGGGCCATGGGTGTCGATGATCCGGCGCAGCTCGGAGGCGACATGGGCCAGCGCCTGATCCATCGGGGTTTCGACGAATTCGCCCGCTTCGTTCCTCACCAGCGAATGGTGCAGGCGGTTTTCCGAATTGTGCGAATCCGGCAGCTCGCGGCCCTTCATGCAGGTGTAGCCGCCATAGGCGGGGTCCTGCGGATCGCCGCGCACTTCCACCACCTTTCCGTCGACGACATCGACTTCCATCGCGCAATTGGCGTGGCAGAAACGGCAGAAGGTCTTGTGAGTCTCGGCGCCCATCATCTCTCTCCTTGAGACCGACAAACTACCACAGGGGGCAGGGCGCTCGACTGATACTTTTGTCCGTGGAGAGGCGGCTTGCGGACCCGCAATAGAACCGGCAGACAATTCCTTGCGAGATGGGGAGATACCCGATGCCCACTACCACCCGCCAATGGCTGTTGAACGGACACCCGCGCGGTCGCGGGATCGAGATCGACAACGACTTCCGGCTGGTAGAGGCCGAGCTGCCCGATCCGGGACAGGGCGAGATGCTGCTCAAGACGCACTATCTCGGCTTTGATCCGGCGCAGAAGGGCTGGATGGAGAACATCGCCGATTACGTCGCGCCGATGAACATCGGTGACGTGATGCGCGGCAGCGGGATCGCGGAAGTGGTGGCGTCGAACGGCGGCAGGTTCGCAGTCGGTGACATGGTGTTCGGCACCACCGGCTGGACCGAATACCTCGTCACCGACGGCAAGGAGCTGACGAGGGTCGAAACCGAACTCTCGCCCACCGCCGTCCTGTCGGTGCTGGGGACGACCGGGCTGACCGCCTATTGCGGCCTGTTCAAGGTCGGCAAGCCCGTGGCGGGCGACACCGTGCTGGTTTCTGGCGCGGCGGGCGCAACGGGCAGCATCGTCGGCCAGCTCGCCAAGATCGCCGGGTGCCGCGTGGTCGGTATCGCGGGCGGCAAGGACAAGTGCGACTGGCTGGTGCGCGAGGCGGGCTATGACGCCGCGATCGATTACAAGGCGGGCGGGGTGAAGGAGCAGATCCGCGAGCTGTGCCCGCGCGGCGTGGACGTGATCTACGACAATGTCGGCGGGAAGATCCTCAACGACATGCTGGCCTGCATCGCCACCGGGGCGCGGGTGGTGATCTGCGGCGGGATCAGCCGTTACGAGACGGGGAGCCTGCCTGCCGGGCCGGAAAACTATTTCAACCTCGTGTTCCGGCGCGGCACTATGGCGGGCTTCATCGTGCTCGACTGGGCGAGCGAGTTTCCCGGCATCCGCAAGCGGCTCGAAGGCTTCGTCAAGGGTGGCAGCCTCAAGTATCAGGAAGATATCCAGCACGGTTTCGAGAATGCGCCGCAGACTTTGCAGCGCCTGTTCACCGGGCAGAACCGCGGCAAGCAGATGCTCAAGCTTTAAGGCAGGTCCTCAGGCCGGTTCACATTCATGAGCCGAGCGGCCAGCATCACTCGCCGCGCGCCGATGTGATCCGCGAAGCGGTAGAGCGAGCGGCCGCCTCCGGCGATGAAGTCGGCGAGCAGCGGTGCGGCTTCGGCTGGCCACAGGCCGACGACCGGCTGGCTCTCGACGATTGCGGCACCTTCCCCAGCGAGTGCGGCGGCGAGACTGTGCGGCAGGTCGGGTGCGTCCACTCCGGCAGAAAGCACGTGGGTGGAGCCTTGCTCTCCCGCATGGCGCAGCGCTGCCGCGAGCCCGCCCAACGGGCCGAGCCCCGCTTCGGGCCAATCGGGGATGCAGGCAAAGCCCGGCTCCTCGCGGCCGCACACGACCAGCCTGTCGGTTTGCGCCAGAAGCGCAGCCGCGACCCGGTCGATCAGCCGGGTGCCTTCAAACAGTGCCTGCGCCTTGTCGCTGCCAAACCGCCGCGCCTGTCCGCCGGCAAGGATGGCGCCCAGTAGCCTAGTCAAAGGCCTCGGTCGCCACGCCTTCAGCATTGTAGACCGGCCCTTCGGCGTCCACGCGATATTTCTTGCTCACCGCGGCGGTGATGCCGAACTGGCCGATATGATCGCGCATCCCGGTATAGGCCGGGTCGCGGAAATGCGCGGCGAGGGCTTCCTCGCTCTCCCATTCCTCGAACACGTTGACCCGTGCGGGGTTCATCGAACAGGCGCTCCAGTCGTAGTGGATGCAACCCTTTTCAGCGAGCGCGGCCTCGATATGCGGGCGGGCGCTGCGCAGCGCCTCCTCGCGCTGGGCGGGATCGAGATCGATCTGCGCGGAAATGACAATCTTCGCCATGGCTTTACCCTTCCACTCCGAATTCCGCGACGATGCGGAAGGTGCGGCTGGTGAACACCCAGCGCCCGTCGATCTTCGCCAGCGTGTCTTCATACAGCCCGCCGACATGGCGCGCCTTGGCATCCTTGGGCTTGAGGATCTCCTGCGTCTGCACGCGGGATTTCGCGGTGTTGCCGTCGATTTCGATCATGCACGGCACGCATTGGAAGCTGACCGCCTCCAGCCCGCCCATTGCGCCGTTCCAGAAGGCGACGATGGCGTCCCTGCCCTTGGTCTTGTGGCCCATCAGGTCCCAGTCGGCATCCTCGGCCCAGACGCTTCCCCAGGTCTCGGCATCAAAGCGCACCACGCCATCGGCATAGGTGCCGTTGAGTTCGGCAATCGCGACGCGATCTTCCAGCGGTCCGGTGAACATTGCTCGCTCTCCCTCGAATATGGGGAGGCTATCGGGCGGGTTAGGCACGCGGACAATGGACACTTTTGGGAAGGGTCGCTCCGCAAGGATGCGTGGTAGGCGCTGTGCCGGAGAGGAGACAAGCGATGGGACAACTCGAAGGCAAGAGCGCGGTCATTCTGGGGGCGGCATCGCCCGGCAACATGGGGCAGGTCATCGCCCGCCTGTTCGCGGCCGAGGGCGCGAAGGTCATGGTGGCGGGCCGCAAGCAGACCCCGCTTGCCGATCTGGCGGCGGAAATCGGCGGGGAATACGCCCTGTGCGACATCACCAGCCATGCCGAGGTTCACGCGCTGGCCGACAAGGCGAGGGACACCTTTGGGCGGGTCGATATCGCGATCAACACCACCGGCTGGGGCCTGCTGGCGAACACGCTGGAGATCACGCAGGAACAGCTCGAACAGATCACCGACCTGCAATTCAAGGGGGTGCACCACTTCGCGCAGGCCTTTGTGCGGGTGATGAGCGAGCAGCAGCCGACCGGCGGATCGATCATCTCCTTGAGTTCTGCCACCACCAAGGCGCTGATCAACAACCACATGGCCTATATCGCCTCGAAACGCGCGGGCGAGGCGATGATGGAATGCGTGGCCAATGATTTCGGGCACCTGGGGATCAAGGCCAACACCGTTTCGCCCGCCTTCACCGAAAGCCCCATGACGTCGGACAGCTTCCAGGTGCCCGGCCTCGTCGATGCTTTCGTTCCGCGCTATCCCTTGGGGCGGCTCAACACCTCGGAGGATGTCGCCCATGCCTGCCTGTGGCTGTCGAGCGACCATGCCTTTGTGACGGGTCAGAACATCCAGCCCAATGGCGGGCTGACCCTGCGCGGCAATCCGCAGGCGCGCGACATCGAGGCGGCGGTCGGCGCGGCGATGGCGAAGTTGCAGGAAGGCTGAGCGATGCGGCGATGTTTCAGATGAAACATCGCCGCGAGGGGCCGCAAGGCGCGCGCGAACAGGGGTCTGGAGGGGGTCGAGACCCCCGCGAAGCCGGTCAAAGCGCCTTCAATACTGGGCTGTGCCCCCGTCAACGCTGATCTGCGCGCCGGTGATCCCCGCGCCCGCCTTGCTGGCGAGCAGCACTGCCACCGCGGCGATTTCCTCGACCTCGTTGGGGCGCTTGATCGCCGCTTCCTGCGCGAACAGATCGATCATCTCCTCGAACTCCATCCCCATTGCCTTGGCCGTGGCGGGGCCGTTGTTGCGGATGATGTCGGTGATGACGAGGCCGGGGCAGATCGCGTTGACCGTCACGCCCTGGGGGCCCACCTCGCGCGCCAGGCTCTTGGTCATGCCGTTCACCGCGTGCTTGGCCGCAGAGTAAGCCGTCAGCACCGGCTTGCCGTGCTTGCCCTCCATCGACGAGATGTTGATCACCCGCCCGTCGCCCTTCTCCAGCATCACCGGCAGCGCGCGCCGCGTTGCCCAGAAGGTCGAATAGACATTCCACTTCATCGCCTCGTCGAAGGCGTGATCGGACAGGTTGACCAGCGGCTGCAGGTCGCCCGCGCCGCCTGCATTGTTCACCAGAATGTCGAGCGTGCCGAAATGGGCGATGGCCTTGTCGATGAAACCTTCAAGATCGGACTGGTTCATCACGTCGCCGGCGACGAAAAGGCCGCGCTCGCCTGCGCCCATTTCTTCGAGCACCTTCGCGCCCTTTTCCGCATTGCGGGCGAACAGCGCCACCTTTGCGCCCTCGGCAAGGAACGCCTCGGCGATCCCGCGCCCCATCCCCGCCGTGCCGCCCGTGATGGCGGCGACCTTGCCTTCCAGTTTCATGGTTCTCTCCTTTCACCGGTGGTTAGCCGCACCGGCAGGCGGGCGCACCTTGCCAAAATGACGGGTTGCCCGATCCTGCCTCGCAGGCGTCTAACCCCGACATGAGCGATGTCGATGTGATCGTGCTGGGAACGGGCGCTGCCGGAATGGCCGCCGCGCTTGCCGCGCACGAGGCGGGGGCAAAGGTCGCGCTGGTCGAGCGCGGCGACCGCATCGGCGGCACCTCGGCCATATCGGGCGGGGTGATCTGGGTGGCGGACAACCCCCGGATGCGGGCAGCGGGCATGGCCGACAGCCGCGAGGACGCGCTCGCCTATTTCCGCAGCCTTAATCACGGCGATCTGGTGGACGAGACGCTGGAAGCCTTTGTTGGCAAGGGGCCGGAGGCGCTGGCCTTCCTCGAAGGTATCGACGCGCTCAAGGTGGCGGTGCTGCCGGGCTATCCCGACTACTATCTCGACCGGCCCGGCGCGAAGCCCGAAGGCTCCCGCGCGCTCGACCACGACCTGTTCGCGCTGGGGGAACTGGGCGACTGGGCGGCGAAGATCTACGCCATTGAAGAACCCAAGCCCCTGATGCTGCGCGAGACGCCGCTGGGCGGGGCGACCGCCATGCCGCCAATGGAGGTGCTGGGCCAGCGCATGGCTGCACGGCAATGCGGGTTCGGGCAGGCGATGGTGGCGCGATTGCTCAAGGCCTGTCTCGACCGCGGGATCGAACCGGTGCTCGGGGTGGAGACGCACCGGCTTGTGAAAGACGGCGCGCGCATCACCGGCATCGAAGGCGAGCGTGACGGCGCGCCCTTTGCCCTCGCCGCGCGCCGGGGTGTGATTGTCAGCACCGGCGGGTTCGAATGGGACGAAGACCTGCGCCAGACCTTCCTGCGCGGCCCCGTCACCGCGCCCGCCAGCCCGCCGACCGCGCGCGGCGAGGG
Source organism: Erythrobacter dokdonensis DSW-74 (assembly GCF_001677335.1). Lineage (GTDB taxonomy): Bacteria > Pseudomonadota > Alphaproteobacteria > Sphingomonadales > Sphingomonadaceae > Erythrobacter > Erythrobacter dokdonensis. The sequence continues at coordinate 79,944 of NZ_LZYB01000004.1, read as the reverse complement.
GCTGAAGCTGGCGATGGCGGCGGGCGCGAAGCTCGGCAACATGACCAGCGCATGGTGGGCGCCGACCCTTGTCCAGCCCGATGCGCCCTGGGCCAGCGGCGAGAGCCGCGCGCAGATCATCCTGATCGAGCGCACCGTGCCGCATGCGATCATGGTCAATCGGTCAGGCAAGCGGTTCTGCAACGAGGCGGCGAATTACTCCGCGCTGGGCGGCGTGTTCCACCAGTTCGATCCGGCGACTTACGACTATCCCAACCTGCCCTGCTGGCTGGTGTTCGACGCGCAATATGCCGAACGCTATCCGCTGGGCACACGCCAGCCGGGCCAGCCGATTCCGGATTGGGTGATGCGCGATGACACGCTTGCAGGGCTGGCGGCGCAGATCGGTATCGACGGGGCGGCGCTGGAGGAAACCGTGGCGCGCTTCAACGTCCATGCCGACGCGGGCCATGATCCCGATTTCGGGCGCGGGACGAGCGCCTATGACCATTTCTACGGCGATCGCAGCCGGGAAGGCGCCGCCGTCACGCTCGGCGCGATCCGGGAAGCGCCGTTCTACGCGGTGGAAATTTCATCGGGCCTGCTCGGCACCAATGGCGGGCCGAGAACGGACGGTCAGGCGCGCATCTTGGGGCATGATGGCGCGCCGATCCCCGGCCTGCTCGGCGCGGGCAATGCCATCGCCTGTCCGACGGGCGGGATTTATGCAGGCGCGGGCGGGACGCTCGGCCCGGCGATCACCTTCGGCTATATCGCCGGTCGGACGGCGGCGCGGGCGAACACCTAGCGCTTCCTCGCCACAAACTCGATGTTGAGCTGCTTCAGGCTCCGCAGCAGGAAATGCGGGTGATAGCTGAAATCGTTCTGCCCTGGCGCAAAGTCCATGTCCTCGAAGCGGTCGACCACGGCCTGGAAGCCCCATGTCAGCTCCCGCCTTGCTAGCGGCGCGCCGAGGCAGTGGTGCGTGCCTGACCCGAAGGCCATGTGCGCGCCGGCCTTGGGCCGGTCGAGATCGAGCTTTTCGGGGCATTCGAAGAAGCGTTCATCGCGGTTGGCCGCGCCGTAGCGCACATTAATCACCGATCCGGCGGGGATCGTCACCCCGTCCAGCTCCACATCCTTGTGAGTGAAGCGCATGAGGCTCTGCACCGGGCTTTCGAGCCGCAGCACCTCCTCGACGAAATTGCGCATGTATTTTTCCGGATCGGATTTGAGCTTCACCCACACGTCCTTGTTCTCGATCAGCAGCTTCATGCCGGCGGCGAGCGCGTTGGTGGTGGTTTCCGAGCCGCCGACGAAGGTGTCGGCCATCATCTCGGCGTGGAGTTCGTTGTCGTTGAGGGGCCGCCCCCAGCCCTCGATCACGGTGTTGACCAGCACCGAGATAAGGCTGCCGTCGGGTTCTTCCCGCAGGCGTTCGAAGATCGGCTGGAAATAGTGCTGCGCCTCGATCTCGCGGTCGACCATCTCCAGGTGCCTGTCCTCTGGCAGCATCAGAGAGATGCGGTGGAAGAAGGCGTCGGTCCAGCCCTTGATGCGCCACATGTCCTCGCGCCTGGCGCCCATCTGCTCGCCGATGATGAACAGCGGCAAGGGGACGCAGAACTGGCGCACCCAGTCGCATTTCCCGTCCGCGAGGAATTCGTCGATCAGCTCGTAGGCGAGGGTTTCGACCCGCGGATCGATCTCCTTGATGCGGCTGGGCTTGAACGCCTCGTTGAACATCGCGCGCATCTGCTTGTGGTTCGGATCGTCCCGGCCCGCCAGCGTCGGTGCGGGGAGCCAGCCTTTCTCCTTGAAGCGCTGGGCGACCTTGCGCCCGCGTTCCATGTCGACGGGGCTGGCGCGCATCAACTCGTTGGCGGCAGTCGAGGGGAAGCGCTGCGGGTCCATCAGCACCTCGCGCACGTGGTCATAGCGGCTGACGACCCAGATCTGCGTGCCGGGGATGTTGTACACCGGCGCCTCGTCGCGCAAGGTCTTGTAGGCCTCGTAGGGGCATTGCTGGAGCTCGGGATCGAACAGGTTGATTGCGGGGGGCTGGTTCATCAGCGCACCTCGATTTTCTCGGCGCCCCATGGCGCGATGCTCTCCGCCTTGCGGAAGGCTTCGGGCAATTCCTCGACCATGTGCCAGGTCGCGGCGAGCCGACCGAAACCGACGAAGAAGGCGACCGTCATGCCCAGTTCGACGATCTGGCTTTCCGTGAAGTGCTGGCGCAGATCGTCATAGACCGCATCGTCGATGGCGAGGTGGTCTGTCGCCATCAGCTCGCCGTAACGGATCGCGGCTTTCTCTGCCGCCGAAAGGTTCTCCGCCTCCTGTGGGCGTTCGAGCGAGCACACCAGCCCTTCGGTCACCCCGTCGGCGACCGCATCGGAATAGCGGATCGCCATGCACGAACGGCACTGGTTGAAGAAGGCGACGCGCAGCCGCACCAGCTCCACCAGTCTGTCGGGCAGCGAGCGGTTCATTTTCAGCGCCCCGCCAAACGCCATCAGCCCCAACGCCTGCTCGGGGCAATGGGCGAAATAGCGGGTCAGGCCCTGTTCGAGATCGGTCAGATTGTCCGGCCGGATCGCCTTGACCAGGCGTTCGTCCCATTCCTCCGGCGGCAGCTTGGCAATTCGGCTCACGTCTCTCTCCCCGTGGGCCTCACAAAATAGCCCGTTTCCGTAAGGGCGAGGCTGCGGGACAAGCTTCGCATCAGCAATTGGCGGATTCGCTAAGCGGGTCGCCGTCGCGATGGGAGAGGCGGATTGCAGGCGGAACACCCTCGCACATTGGACGAGGTCGACCTGTTCGCTCCGGGCGCGCAGGAGCACTGGTACCCTGCCTATGCGATTCTGCACGAACAGGCTCCGGTGCAGCGCCTTGCGGGCGAGGGGCTGACCCCCGGCAGCGATGCCTTCGTCCTCACCAAATACGAAGACGTGCGCCGCGTGGTGATGGACTGGGACCGTTTCCCGCCCACGCTTTCCCTGCTGGTGGCGCAGATCATCCAGTCGGGCGAGATGCCCACCCACATCCCCGATATCGACGCGATGGTCGCCTCGATCGTCTCGCTGCGACCCGATCCGGAGCTGTGGCGCGCGCATCGCAGGGAGCTGACCGATCCGTGGGTCGGCCCGGGCTGCACCCGCCATGCGGCGATGATCACCGGCCATGTCGAGAACCTCATCGCCGGGATGCTCGAGAAAGCGCGCGCCGGCGAGCCGGTCGATTTCGTTGCCGATTTCGCCCGGCCCCTGCCCCAGCGCACAATGGCCGATGTGCTCGGCTTCCCGCAGGAGGATATTCCCCGGCTCGAACAATGGGGCAATGCGCAGGTCATGTCCTATGTTCACGGACGCACCCACAAGAACATTCTCACCCCCGAACAGACGCAGGAGAAATTCCGGCTGCTGGCGGGGATGAAGGAATACGTGGCGCAGCAAACGCGCGAGAAGCGTGCCCGCCCGCAGGACGATATGGTCAGCTTCCTCACGCAGGTCGAATACCAGGCATTGGGCCGCAAGCTCACCGACGACGAGATCAATGGCGTGGTCTACGCGATGGTGATCGGCGGGCTGGAGACGACGCAATATGCCATCGCCGAACAGGCGCAATTGCTGTGCGAGCGGCCCGGCATGTTCGGGCGTCTTCGCGAGGATCGCAGCCTCATCCGCACCTTCATCGAGGAAGGGATGCGGCTGCGCTCCCCCACGCAGGGGCTTTCGACGCGCATCTGTTCCCGTGACGAGGTGTTTCAGGGCGTCGAGGTGCCCGCCGGATCGATGCTCCACCTGCGCTGGGCGGCGGCGAACATCGACGCGGATGAATTCGAGGACCCGCTGGAGTTAAAGCTGGATCGCAAGGCCGCGACGCGCCACTTGGCCTTCAGCCAGGGGCCGCGTTCGTGCCCCGGATCGAACCTCTCGCGGCTCGAACAGATGATCGCGTGGGACCGCCTCGCCGATGCCTTTGCGGACATGGAATACGCGCCCGGCAATGATTTCCGCCACCAGGGCGGGATCATGCTCGGCATCTACCGCCTGTTGCTGAACCTCACCCCTGCCTGAACGGAGACGCTCTGATGGCCACGCTGCTCGCCCATATCCAGATCAAGCCCGGCAAGGAGGAAAAGTGGGAAGCGATCATGCACGACATGGTGGCCGAGACTTTCGGCACCGAGGACGGCGTGATCCGCTACGAATACTGGAAGGGCCAGGAGCCGCTGAGCTATTATTGCCTGCTGTCGTTCAAGGACAAATGGGCCTTCTATCACCACCAGATGTCCGACCATCACGAAGGCCACGATTTCGCCGATGTGCTGGCGGGGATCAGGCTGGAATATGTCGATCCCGTGGAAGGTGCCGGCGGGGGACTGCCGCATACATCCGATCCGGCGCTGCCCGATGATGCCAGCGCGGCGATGACAACCGCGCAGGAACGCTTCCCGCTCGACATTGCGCCGTGGTGGAGCGGGCGGGCATGAATATGGACGCACAGCTTCAGGCGCTGCTCGACAAGCAGGCGATTGCCGAGGTGCTGCAACGCTATTCGCGCACACTGGACTGGCTGGATGACGAGGGGCAGGCGGGTTGTTTCTGGCCCGATGCGCACATCGATTACGGCTTCTTCACCGGCAGCGCGGCGGATTTCCTGCCGGTGGTGATGCAGATCGAGCGTGCCAGCCAGCGGCGCTGGCATTTCCTCAGCACGCCCTCGATCGCGCTCCATTCCTCCGACAGGGCCAGCGTCGAATGCTACGGATTTGCCACCGGCATCCGCGAACAGGATGACGGCACCTGGTCGGGCGGGCTCTATGGCGGGCGCTATCTCGACGAGTTCGAGAAAAGGGACGGCGAGTGGCGCATCGCCAGCCGCCGCTACATCATGGACTGGAAACTGCCGCTGGAAGACCAGCCGGGCAACGAACCCAACCCCGATTTCCCCCTGCCGGTGCTCCAGATCATCGCCAGCGGCCACCCGGATTACCGGGTAATGTAGCCTACTCGCCCGCCGGGTCCATGTAATCGCGGTAATAGGTGAGCTGGCCACCCTCGACCTTGTAGATGCCGACGCCGCCACGGGGTGCGTGGCCTTCCATGTGCATCGTCCAGCGTGCCCAGACGGCGTGATCGTCACCGCAGATTTCATCGACGGTAAAGTGGACTTTGCGGTCCGACATTTCCTCGACCATCTTGGTCATGAAGCCGAGAATCGCCTCGCGGCCGCGATACTGGCCCCAGATTGGGTCTTCGAGAAAGGCGTCCTCGGCGAACAGGGGCGCGAGCTTGGTATAGTCGCCCGCGTCCTGGATGCGCCAGAATTCCTCGATCACGCGCTGTGCCTGCCCTGCCATCTCGTGTCTCCCTTGCTGGTGGCAATCTGCCATGGCGCCGCGCTTCGCCCCCCTGTGAAAATCGCGAGGGCCGCCAGCAGGTCGCGGCCTGTTATCCTTGCCCCAAGGAGAGAGCCCCATGTCCACAATCCCCCGCGTATCCTCGGCCATTCCGGGAGAGCCGGCGCACTTCGGTTCCGTCCTCGCCCATCAGCCCGAAATCGCCCGGAGCTTCTTCGCCCTCTATGGCCGTTTCTGGGGGTCTGACGTGCTGGCGGCGCGGATCAAGGAGGTCGCGCGGATGCGCAATGCGCGCGTCACCGAATGCGGGTTCTGCCGCAATGTCCGCTTCGACAAGGCGGTGGCCGAGGGTCTGGGCGAGGAAGTGGTGGACGACATCACCGATGGCTATGAGACCAGCGACAGGCTGACCGATACCGAAAAGGCCGTGCTGAAGTTCACCGACGCGTTGATCCACGATCCCGAATTGCTGACCGGCGATGCCAAGGCGGCCTTGCAGCACCACCTCACCCCGGCGCAGATCGCTGAACTCGGCCTTGGCGTGACCCTGTTCCTCGCGCTCGCCAAGGCGCTCATCACCATGGGGCTGGAGCCGGAGGCAATGGACCGCACCGTGCTGCCCACCCCGGCGGTGCTGGAGGCTGCCGCATGAGCGCCGTGTGTGCCGCGCTTGCCGCCGATCCGGTGCTCGCCAGCCACTACGCCGATTTCCGGAGCAAGACCGAGGCCGCGCTCGATCCCGCGCTGGTGGCGCTGGTCCGGCAGGCGGTGGCGGCGGTCCACGGGATGGAACCCGCGCCCGATGAAAGCGCACTCGACGAGGGCACCCGCCTGTGCCTTGCCTATGCGCGACGGATGCCGTTCGAGCATACCGCGATCACCGATGCCGAAGCGGCTGGTTTGGTGGCCCATCTGGGCGAGCCGGGCTATGTCGCCTTTTCGGTCGTGACGGCGCTGGCCGATGCCGAGTGCAGGGCAGCGCAGGTCGGGTTGCCGGAGCTGGCGGGCGCCTAGCCCAATTCGCGCAGCAGGTCGCGCCCGTCCCACCCCTTCGCGGCATCGGCCACGAAATCGTAGAAGCCGGTCAGCTGCTGGGTCGGCTCGTAAAGTTCTAGCATATGGCCAAGCCTCGCGCGCGTATCGACGAAGGCGAAGGCGGTGCCGGTCGCGGTAACCGAAAGCTGTGCCAGCGGTGCGCCCTCGGCGTCGAAGCGGGCGATGGCGGCCTGCAAGTCGTCCACGAACAACGCCGCGTGATGCAGGCCTTCCTGGCCCGAGCCATAGGGGAACATGTCATGCAGCGCAGAATCCTCGGGATTGTGCTGCACCACCAGCTCCACCATCACGCTGCCCCATTGGCCATAGGCGGAGGAGTGATCGAACATCCGTTCCACCCCGCGATGGTGTGACGAGGACAGGGCCACGTGCCTGAGCACGAAGAACGGCCCCGAACCGAACTGCCGGTGATGCGCCTGCGCTGCCGCCTCGAGGCTCTCGACCTTGTAGGCCAGCTGTCGGACGGGCAGGCGGTTCAATTCACTGCCCGGTCTTTCCCCGCCCAATAGGGTGCGCGCAGTTCGCGCCGCAGGATCTTGCCCGAGGGGTTCCTCGGCAAAGCTGCAATGAAATCGACCGATTTCGGGCATTTGTAGCCCGCGATCAGCGTGCGCGCGTGGGCGATCAGTTCGGCTTCGGTCAGCTCCTCTCCCTCCTTCACCACCACGCAGGCCTTCACCGCCTCGCCCCACTTGGGATCGGGCACGCCGATCACCGCGACGTCGGCGACCCTGGGGTGCGAATAGAGCGCGTTCTCGACTTCGGCAGGATAGACGTTCTCGCCGCCGGAGATGATCATGTCCTTCACCCGGTCGTGGATGTAGAGATAGCCGTCCTCGTCGAGGTATCCCGCATCGCCCGTGCGCAGCCAGCCTTCGGCATCGATGGTCGCCTTGGTGGCTTCTGGGTTGTTCCAGTAGCCGCGCATGTTCTTGCTCGAACGCGTGGCGATTTCTCCCACGGTGCCCGTCGGAACCTCGTTGCCTGCCTCGTCGATGATCTTGATTTCGACGCCGGCGAGCGGCTTGCCCACACTGCGCATCTTCGGCGAGCCTTCGGGCACATGGTCCTCGGGGTCCAAGGCGACGATGGTGCCGCTTGTCTCGGTCATCCCGTACATCTGCACGAAACCGCAGCCCATTACCCGCATCGCCTCGCGCATCAGTTCGAGCGGGATGGGCGAGGCGCCGTAGGTCACATATTTCAGGCGGCTGAAATCGACCTCGTTCACCTTCGGATGATTGAGCAGGATCTGGATCGCGGCGGGGACGAGGAAGATTTTCGAGATGTTGAAGTTGGCGATCAGATCGAGCGCCTTGGTCGGATCATATTCGGGCAGGACGATCGAATTCGTGCCCGCGACCATCGTGCCGATACCGGTGCCGGTGCCCGAAATATGGAAACACGGCATGGCCAGCAGGGTGACATCGCCCGGGATCGGCTCCTGCCATTTGCGCATTTCCTCGCCACACGCGGTCGCATCGCGGCTGGAGAGGATCGAGCCATGGGTCATCACCGCGCCCTTGGGCTTGCCGGTGGTGCCCGAGGTGTAGAGCTGGAGCGCGTCGTCCTCCGGCTTCACCACGTGCGCGGGCGGGGTGGCGGGGAAGCTGCCCTTCCAGGTGCGGTAATCGGGGCCGTCATGCTCGGGCGCGTCGATGCCGATGATGTGCGTGACATGCGGCACATCGGCGCGCACCTGTTCGATCATCGCGGCAAAACCTTCGCCGACGAACACGACATTGGCCCCGCAATTGTCGAGGATATAGGCCACCTCTGGTGCGGCGAGCCGCCAGTTGACCGGGGTCATCACCGCACCGATCCGCGCAGCGCCGAGGAAAGCCTCGAAATAGAGCGGGTGGTTCTTGCCGAGGAAGGCCACCCGGTCGCCGGGCTTCACCCCCAGCGCGACAAGCCCGTGGGCTGCGCGGTTCGCATCCTCGTCGAGGGCGGCGAAGCTGATCTCCTCGTCCCCGTAGGTGAAGGCGATCACCTCGCCCTGATTGCGCGCGTGTTCGCGCACGATGTCGCAAAAGGAATCTGCGGCGAGTTCTGCAATGTCTCCCATGGTGCAAGGAGATAGCTGGCGCTCGCGGCTGCTGTCATTGGCACAATTCATAGCGGCGCCCGGCACGGCGTGCGCTAGGCTGGCCTGCATGGATGACACAGCGATCCCCGAAGGCTTCAAACCCGCTGCGTTCACGCCCGGCTTTCTCGATCATGGAGGGCCCTACTTCCTCGGCCCGCCCGTCGATGGTGTGCGGGTGGTGGGTTTGCGCATCATGCCGCACCATATCAATTATCAGGACTCGGCCCATGGCGGGGTAATCTCGACGCTGGCCGATGTCGCGCTCAGCCACGCGGTCTATGATGCCGAGCGCCCGCGCCTTGCCCCCTCCACGGTCACGCTGACGGTGAACTATCTCGCCGGCGCGCGGTTGGGTGACTGGCTGGAGGCGAGGGTGCGGATCGACCGGCTGGGCGGGCGCACCGCCTATACCTCGGGCGGCATCTGGCGGGGCGAGGAACAGCTGGCGACGATGAGCGGGGTGTTCGCGTTCCGGCGGCCCTAGCCGAGCCACTGCCTCACCGCCGCAGTCGAAGGGTCGCGCGCGTCATGATAGCCTGCAGCGCCTTCGGGCGTGTCGGAGAGGTCGACGCCTTCCGCCACCCGGAACTCGCGCCAGTCGTAAAGCCCGATGCGCTGGGCGATGCGCCATTCGCCCTTTCGCTTCTCGAAGCGATCCACGTAACGCCCCGCGACGATGCCGGAATAGATTGCCCCCTTGTCGGGAAAGGCCGCCGTCATCGGATAGCCGGGGGGGATGGTGTGCATCGCGGTCATATAGGTTTCGGTGTGGCACAGGTCCGGCCCCTCGAAGCCGAAGATCGTCTGGCCGAGCTGGTGCTGGGTGGCAAGGCAGGGGTCGATGATTGCGCGCGCCTGTTCGACAAAGCCGCGCCAGTCGCCTTCCACCAGCCCGAAACGGAAGGTCGCATCATCATGGAAAAGCCGCTCCATCATCCCCCAGCGCCGCCGGTCGATGGCATGGGCATAGGCGGCGAGGATATCGCGGATGGCTTCGCGGTCTTCGAGACTTCCGGTCATTGATCCAGCTCCACGATCACCTTGCCGATATTGCCGCCGGTGAACAGCTTGGCATAGGCGGCGAGAGTATTTTCCAGGCCGCATGTCACGTCATAGGGCATGACGAGTTCACCCGCCTCGTGCCACGCTCTTAACCGCTCGGTCAGGGCGGGGCCTTCGTGCATGAAATCGGGCGAGAAGAAGCCCTCGATCCGCAGGCGCCGCATCAGCACCTGATCGAATTCGCGTGGCGCAGTTCGGGTGCCGGCGGTGTAGTCCGCGAGCAAGCCGCACACCGCGATCCGGCCATAGTGGTTCATGCGGGTGAGCACCTGATCCAGCAGCGCACCCCCGACATTGTCGAAATAGACATCGAAGCCTCGGGCCGCATCGAGCTGTGCGCCGACGTCGCCCGCTTTGTAATCGACCGCGCCGGCAATCCCGAGTTCATCGGTCAGGTAGGCGCATTTCTCTGCCCCGCCCGCAATCCCCCATGCCTCGCAGCCGAGCAGTTTCGCGATCTGCACCGCGAGGATGCCGGTTGCCCCTGCTGCCGCCGAGACCAGCACGCGCTCGCCCGGCCGGGCCGCGCCGGTGCGCTCGACGCCCCACAGCGCCGTCCAGCCGTTCATGCCGAGCGGGCCGAACCACGCGCGCCGGTCCGCGACCGAAGGATCGAGCAGGATTGCGCCCGACATGACGGCATCGACGGTGCTGATATCCGCCCATTGCCCGAAGGCGCGCACCAGATCGCCCGGCGCGAAGCCCTCGGCGCGGCTCTCCACCACCTCGCCCAGCACCAGCCCCGTCATCGGGATGCCGAGCGGGAGCGGCGGCTGATATCCATCCTCGCGGGCCGTCAGCCACAGCCGCGTGCCCGCATCCATCGAAAGGTGCGAATTGCGGATGCGGATCTCGCCGTCTGTCAGCGGTGCGAGCGGGGCTTCCACCAGCGTCAGCGCATTGGCGAAATCCGTGCCTTCGGGGCGGCTGTCGATGCGCCAGAAACGGTTGTCCATCGCGGCAGTTCTTGGCCCCGCGCACCGCCACGGCAACCCCGCCTTTTCGCTAGGTCGCTATCACTTTGGCGCGGTGCGCGCGCAAGGGGCGCTTCCTAGTCTGTTGCACAAAGCACAAATGGGGAGAGAGACATGGCACTCATCACGGTGATCGGCGCGAGCGGGCGGCAAGGCTTGGCGCAGGTGCGCCAGGCGCTTGCGGCGGGGTATGACGTGCGGGCTATCTCGCGCCGCCCCGATGCGCTGGAGGGCGCGCCGGTGGAAGGGGTCGAGCGGGTCGAGGTGCGGCCGATGGATCTTTACGACACGTCGACCTTCCATGACGCGCTCGAAGGGTCGGACTACATCTTCTACACCCACCCTTTGCAGGCCCGCGCGGACCGTGCCTATCTGATCGGCGAGGTCGGCAAGGTCGCCGCGCATCTGGGGGTGAAGCGCGTTGTCTGGAACACATCGAGCTGGATTCCCGACAAGCCCGGCGATCCCTTCACCTATGGCGAAAACACCAAGGGCATCAACGCCCTGTGGCGCTCTGGCGCGCCGGGGACGGTGTTCGGCTCCGTGCTGTTCATGGACAACCTGCTGACCAACTGGGCGCGGCCCTTCATCGTCAACGAAGGGCGTTATGTGTACCCGCACAATCCCAACCTCGAAGCCAACTGGATCAGTCTGGATGACGTCGCGCGCTTCATGCTGGCGAGTCTCGAGCGGCCCGACATGGAAGGCGCATGGCTCAATATCGGCGGGCCGGAGCGGCTGGTCGGCAAGCAGGTGACGGCCTGCCTCAGTGAGGCGCTGGGCAAGGAGATTGCCTACGACCCGTGCACGCCGGAAGAGTTCGGCCGCTATCTGGTCGAGGCGGCGGGCGACTCCATGCCGGCGGAAATGCGCGAAGGCTTCGCCCAAGGCATCCAGGCCTTTTACGAATACAACAACGAGGCACCCACCAAGCCCTTCGCGGTCGACATGGACCACGTCTACGAACGCTTCCCCGAACTCGACGGCAAGCTGGAAACGATGGGCGAATGGACCAAGCGGCAGGACTGGGGCGAGAGCAATTACCGGCCTGCCTTCGGATAGGCCTCCGTTCGCGTCAGATCACCGAAGGCCGGTGAACCCGAATGCGGTTTATCGGCCTTCGATGAGGATCGCCGTGTCCAATCCGCCGGCGCGCAGGGCTGATTTGAGTTCCTCGGCACGTTTGCGAACGCCCGTTTCGTGATTGCCTTGGACAAAAATATATTCGCGGCCGTCGTTCAGCGACACCGCACCTCGGTGAAAATCGCCTTCCGGACTGGTCGAGCGACGAACCACAATCGCGTTCACATCCGCAAACTGCCAGACTTCGCTGGATAGTGCGAAGGGCGATCTGGTCGTTGCCTCAATGCGGCGCTCGCCGGGATTGATTGTCAGAATCCGCGTGCGGGCGCGAACCACATCGCGCAGCGGGAATGGAATGCAAACCAAAGCTCCAACGGTCAAAGCCACTGCCGCCCAGACGGGTGCGACTTCGGGAACGCCAAGCCAAACGGAAATGATGACGACAGGAAATATGATCAGGAACAATGCGCTCAGCGCGGCATCGAACCAATCGCCATGATCGACGAAGCGAAGAGATCCCGTTGCCATTGCGATAAGTGTAGATATGGAACGCTTACCGACCCGTTACAGATCGAACGGCCCGGCGGGCGAAGCAAAGGTGCGGGCACCTGCAACCGGGGCGTCCGTTACTCCGCCGCTTGCCGCTGTTCCTGTGCAAAGATCTCCACCAGCTCGTCATCGGTCGCGTTGGTGAGCCGTTCGACCCATTGGTGGAAGACCTGCCCGCCCTTCTCGTTGCGGCCGAACAGCACCTCTTTCATCAGGCCTGAGGCGAGCGCCTGTTGCTGGCGCTTGCCCGTGGCGTAATCCTCATCGCGGACCACCACTTCGAGGAAGTTGAACTGGTCGTGCGCGGCCTGGACCTGTTCGGGCGTCTCGGGCTGGTTTTCCATGACGTAGAACTGGGTGGTGAAGCTTTCGCCCACCTTCTCGCCGGGGAACAGCTGGCTGATCATCGCCCCGCGCTGCCCGCCGCCGTAGAAGCTGGCGATCGAGATGTGCGGGAAGATCGTCCACACGCCCTGCACCAGCACTTCCTGCGGCAGGTCGTCATCGCTCAGGGCTTCCAGATCGAGCTGCTGGTCGTCATCGCCCGATACCTTGATCGCGAATTTCGACGGGGTGCTGAGGCGCTGGTGCGGGCCGAAGGCGAAGTAATTGGCGCGGTTGTAGAAATCCGCGCCGAAAGTGTCCTTGTGCAGCACCGGCAGGTGGTAGAAATCGAGATAGCCGTCATAGGCTGTCTTCCAGTTCGGCCCCGGTAGCGTGCGCTGCGCGAACAGGGTCCAGCCCTCGAATTCGAAGGCCTTGAGCAATTCGTCATAGCCGCACAGGTAATCGGCGATATCCAGCTTGGAGGCGGGATCAAGCGTGACCCAGATCAGCCCCGCATTCTCGTAGACGGGGAATTTCGTCAGACAGTGCTGGCTCTTGTCGATCTTGCCGAAATCCTGCGCATCGGCCACCCCGATCAGGTCGCCGTCGGCCTTGAAGGTCCAGCCGTGATAACCGCAGGTAAAGCGGCTGGCATTGCCGCAGCCGCTCGCCAGCGGGTTGCCGCGGTGGGTGCACATGTTGAGGAAGGCGCCCATGCTGCCGTCCTTCTGACGGGATAGCAGCAGCGGCACGCCGCAAATGTCCATCGCCTTGAAGTCGCCGGGGTTCGGCAGCTCGCACGAGGGTGCGACCATCAGCGGCAGGCGGCGGAAGATCTGGCGCTTTTCAACTTCGAACAGCGCCGGGTCGGTATAGGCACTCGCCGGAATGCGCACGACCTCGTCGGCATATTCCATCGTGTCGGCAGCGCCGTGCGCTACCAGGTTGCGGGTCATGGCGACCAGTTCTTCGCGTGACATGGCTTCCTCTCCCGTAGCCGCGATTGCTCGGGGCGAGCATCCGCCTTCGCTGCCCTTGCGGCAATGCTCACTTTTGGCAGAGCGGCGCCAAAGCAAAAGGGCGGCTGCTTGCGCAACCGCCCCCTGCCAGATTGTCGGGCCGGTCAGAAGCGGAAGCTGATTTCCGCGAAGACCTGCCGACCGCGGTTCTGCGTAAGCACCAGATCGTCGCCGCCCACCGGCAGGAACGGACGCCCGCCCGAGGTAATGACGAAGATCTCGTCGGTCAGGTTGGTGGCGATCAGCGAAAGCTTCCACTTGCCGTCGGGGTGACCGATCGACACGTTGGAATCGATCGTCCAGAAGCTCGGCTGGACATAGTCGTTCAGCGTCGCCTCGTCGGTGATGTAGCCGTCGTTATAGGCCACGTTGCCCGACAGGAAGATCTCGAGACTGTCGGACAGCGGAATGGTCCAATCCGCCGCGATGTTGCCCGCCCATTCCGGTGCCTGGCTGCCGCGCCGTCCCTTGAGATCGACCGTGGAGATGCCCAGCGGCTGGATGAAGGTGTCGGTGTATTCGGCATCGAGATAGGACAGGTTGGCCGAGAGGTTGAGCCCGTCGAGCGGCGTAATCCAGCGCGCTTCCAGATCAACGCCCTTGGTCGTCAGTTCACCCGCATTGCTGGTGGCGAACTGCACCGTGACGGCGTTGAAGTTCTGCACCTGCAGGTCGGTGAAGACATAGTAATAGGCGGTCGCGTTGAGGGTGAAGCTACGCCCTGCCCATTGCGACTTGAAGCCGATTTCCCCGCCTTCCGCTTCTTCCGACTGGAAGATCAGCGAGCTGAAGTCACCCGACTGCGCCGCCTGGCTGAGGCTGTTGGACGGCAGCGCCGAGTTGTCGATACCGCCCGACTTGAAGCCGGTCTTGTAGGAGGCGAAGAAGTTGAGATCATCGTTCGCCTGATACCGCAATGTGACTTCGGGCGAGAAATTGTCATCCTGGAACCGGATCGGCCCCGAGAAGAACCCCGGCGCCACAAAGCCCGGCCCTTGCAGGAAGGTGTGGACGTAAGGCACCGCGATCGTCTGGATCTTGGTCTCGTCGGTCCAGCGGATCCCGCCCGACAGTTCCAGCTTGTCGGTCAGCTGGATCATCGCGCTGCCGAAGAAGGACAGGGCTTCGGTCTTGGTGGTGTGGGTCTTGTCCCAGTCATAGGTGAAGCCGGTCACCGGATCAGGCCCGAGGAACGAGATGTTCACCCCCTGCTGGGACGTGTCGAAAATGAAGGTGCGGTCTTCATAGAACGCGCCGAGCATGAAGTTGAAGGCCCCGTCGAAATCCGAGGCGAGGCGCAGTTCCTGGCTGTACTGCTCGAGCTTGTTGATCGGGTCGGATGCGCCCGCGCCGCCCGGCAGGCGGGTGCCGTTCGGGCCGGGCAGGAAGCCGCCATAGGAATAGATGTCGTAATCGATCGCATCCATGTTGAGCAGGCCGGTGACCGAAGTCAGGGTCAGCGTGTCGGAGAGGTCGAGGTCGAACTGGAGCCGCCCGAACCACACTTCGGTTTCCCCGAAAGGCACGCCATTGCGGCCGTCGGCGGGCGAGTTGCCTGGCACCGGCCCGGCCAGCGGCCCCGCCGCGTCGGTCAGGTAGTAGCGCTGGTCGAAGGCGTTGCAATCATAGCCCGCAGGAATCGAGATGGCTCCGCCCAGCAGCACGATCGGATCGGCCACGCCATTGGCGCCGCAACCGATCTCGGCCGTGCCGATCGCACCATCATTCTCGTTCTTGGTGTATTGCACCTTGAGGTTGGCGCGGAAGCGATCGGCGGGGTTCCAGTCGAGCGTGACGCGGCCGATGAAATCGGTCAGCCCGCGCTCCTGGTTCACCGCAGGCGTGTTCGGCTGCATCAGCTGGAATTCGTCGATATCGTTGAACTGCGCGGCGACGCGGATGCCCAGCGTATCGGTGATCGGGCCGGAGATGTAGCCGTTGACGAGGTAGCCCTTTTCCTCGAATTCATAGGAAGCGCGCATCCCGACTTCCCAATCGGGTGTCGGGTTGGCCGAGCGCAGCGAGAGCACGCCGGCGGTCGCCGACTTGCCGAAGAACAGTGATTGCGGGCCGCGCAGCACGTCGATCTGCTCGACATCGAAGAAGCCGGCCTGCACGAGGCGCATGGTCGAGACCACCACGCCGTCATATTCGAACGCCACCGCCGAATCGAAGGCGGCCGAGATGTTCGACGAACCGACGCCGCGCAAGGAAAGCTGGCCGCCCGAACCCGAGCCGCCGACCTGCACATTCAGGGTCGGCACGCGGCTGGTGATGTCGGCCACCTGGTCGACATTGTAACGCTGGAGCGTCTGGCCCCCGATCGAGGTCACCGTAACGGGGACTTCCTGCAGAGTTTCGTTCTGGCGACGAGCCTGAACGATGATCACGCGCTCGCCGAATTCGTCGCCCTGAGCGGCGGCCGCTTCGGAATCCTGCGCATGGGCTGCGCTCGGCAGCGCGGCAACGCCGCCAAGGGCAGCGCCGCAAAGCAGCGCCGTGCGCAATCTGCCGTGGCGGGCTCCGGATACATTTCGGGCACGAAGTGTGTTCATGGTCCTCTCTCCCCTGCGGGCCGCGGCTCGCCCGCGCGCCCTGGTTCCCCAGTGCCGTGGCGCGTTTCTTCGCGCCTATCGGTATGGCATGCAGGTGTATGGCCCGCGCGCGAACACGCTATCAGCAAAAGCGATAGTGACCGCGCCAATGTGCGACAAAAACGTCACAACAGCCTGCAAAAGCACGGTGCCGTAGCGTCATTTCGCTGTCTGCCGACCTGCGCTGCGCTCGCGCTCCATCTGCGCGGTGCGCGGATCATTGGGCCAGATCCAGTCGCTGCCGATCACCGGTTCGACCCGCAGATGCTCGGGGATGTTGCGTTCCCCGATCATCCTGTCGAGGCTCTGGTGGAAGGCGTAGATGCGCGCTTCCTGATAGGACAGGGGCACGCTGCGGAAGGCGGCCGATTGCATCGAGTGCTGGATTGCCTCGCCGAACTGGGTGTCCTCGAGGATGATCGGGCTCATCTGCCGTCCGTTAGGCTGGCTGGCATCGGGTACGGTCCACAGGTCGGGTGCGGGGGCGTCACCCCAGTCCAGTGCCATGGTCACCAGTTCGAGCCGCGTGGTCGTCAGCGAGGTGGGCCAGAACACCAGCGGGGGCACGAAGTAGTTGCTCAAGGGGCTGACCCAGTTGGGAAACAGCGTGTAGCTCTGGGTGCAGGTGCGCCCCAGCTCACCCACGGTCTCGATCTGTTGCCAGCCCGGCGGCGAATCAATCGCGCGCACATGTTCGCGGTCGGTCTGCTGCGGCGGCGGAGCCAGCATCCGCGCATGGCCATTGGGGTACATGGTGTTGAGATTGCGCGTCGAATCGACCAGCGGCGCGACTGTCTGGGGATGGATGAAAGGCACATGGTAGACTTCCATGTTGGCCTCCATCGCCACCTTCCAGTTGCAATTGAGATCGAAGCTGTGCCGCGCGGCGAGGCGGATGCGGTCGAAGGCGAACTCCTCCCATTCGCGCGCGAGCGGGCCGAGCCAGTCGACGAGCGGGATCGCGTTCTCGTCGAAATTGACGAATATGACCTTGCCGAACAGTTCGCACCTGACCGGCAGCAGACCCCGGCACGACAGATCGAAATCCTCGGGGAAATCGCGCCGCTCGGGCACGCCGACCAGGCTCCCGTCGGTCTTGTAGGTCCAGTTGTGATAGCCGCACATCAGGCGGCTCGACTTGCCGCGATCCTCTGTCACGACAGGCGCGCCGCGGTGGCGGCAGGTATTGTGGAAGGCGCGTACCTTGCCGTCCATGCCGTGGACGATAACGATCGGATCGCCGGCATTGTGCCAGCGCATCCAGCACCCCGGTTCCGGAACCTCGTCCATGTGCCCGGCGAACAGCCAGGACTTGCGGAACACGTGTTCGCGTTCGAGCGCGAAATATTCTGGCGACGTATAGCGCGCGGCAGGCATGTCGGGCAGCCTGGGGAAGCCCTCTGGCGGTGCGGTGCGCCTGCCTTCCCACTCCATCAGCGCCTTCAACCGGGTGACTTCGGCCGCGTCCATCATCTCGCCTCTCCCCTTGCGGCAAGGATAGGCTCTGTCAGCCCGGCCTGCGAATGCGCGCTTTCGACAGTGGCGGCGGCCCGCGCGCCCGATAGGCTGCAGGCTATAACAACGCTTCGGGGAGAGAGCAGATGGCGGGCAGGGTGGCAGGCAAGGTCGCGCTCGTTACGGGCGGCGCAATGGGTCTGGGCAAGGCCGACTGCGAGGCGCTGGCGCGCGAGGGTGCGACGGTGATCGTCACCGACCGCGAGGTCGAACTGGCGCACAAGGTCGCGGCCGAGATCGGCGGTGATGCCATGGCGCTGGATGTCACCAGCGAGGACCAGTGGATCGAGGTCATGCGCGCGGTCAAGGAACGCCACGGCGGGCTCGATATCCTTGTGAACAACGCGGGCAACGTGATCTTCGAAAGCATCGAGGATTGCAGCCTCGCCCACTTCCGCCTGCATCTCGACATTCACGTGGTCGGCACCTTTTTGGGGTGCAAATATGCCGTGCCGCTGATGAAGCACCGACACCAGACAGTCGGCGGGGGCGGCTCGTCGATCATCAACATGGCCTCCACTGCCGCGCTGCTGGGCTATGGCAATATCCCTGCCTATGCCGCGTGCAAGGCGGGGATCGCCGGGATGACCCGCAGCCTTGCGATGGATTTTCAGGACAAGGGCTATGGCATTCGCGTCAACGCGCTTGCGCCGGGCGGGATCGAAACGCCGATGGTGATGGGCGTATCGGGCCGCGCGGGCGAGACCCCGATGGACATCCCCGAAGGCCCGCTGCCGATGGACGCGCTGGGCCACCCGAAGGATGTGGCAGGCTGCGTGCTGTTCCTCGCCTCGGACGAGGCGCGCTTCCTCAATGGCCTGACGATCCCGGTGGATAATGGCCTTACCGCGCGTCCCCATCATTAAGGGGCCGACCATTGAGGCGGAGGCGCCCGGCGATCAGCGGGGCGCCTACAGATGGTATGTGCTGGCGCTGCTGACGCTGACCAGCGCCTTCAGCGTCGCCGACCGGCTGGTGTTCGGCATCCTTGTCGAGGACATCAAGGCCGAGTTTTCGCTCAGCGATTTCGAGCTTGGTCTGCTCGGCGGGGCGGCGTTCAGCCTGGTCTATGTCCTCGCCGGCTTCCCCGCCGCGCGGCTGGCCGACCGTTCGGTGAGGAAGAACATCGTCGCCGCCGCGATCGGATTCTGGAGCCTGATGACGGCGGTCTGCGGGCTGGCGACGGGGTTCTGGACGCTGTTCATGGCGCGCACCGGTGTGGGCGTGGGCGAGGGCTGTTCCGGCCCCTCCTCGCAAAGCCTCGTCGCCGATTTCTTCGCGCGCGGCGAACTGGCCAAGGCGATGGGCTATCTCACCATCGGGGCGAGCATGGGGACGGCGGGCGGATTGCTGATCGGCGGGCAGCTGGCCGAGGCCTTCGGCTGGCGCTGGGCCTTTGCGCTGATGGGTCTGCCGGGCCTGCTGATCGGAGCGCTCATCTACCTCACCGTGCGCGAGCCGGTGCGCGGGCGCTATGCTCCGGCGGGCACCGACATGGCGCAGCAGCCGCTGGGCGCGACGATCCGCAGCCTCGTCACCAACCGCGTGTTCATGGGGCTGGCGCTGGGCTGGGCGGTGCAGATCATGATCGGCTATGCGCTGGCCTTCTGGATGGCGGCGGTGATGCTGCGCCAGTTCCCGATCTCGACCGGCGAGGTGGGGCTCTATCTCGGCTTCACCTTTTTCCTTGGCGGGATACCGGGGCCGATCCTTGGCGGCTATGTCACCCAGTGGCTGTGCGGGCGCGACGAGCGCTGGCGGGCCTGGCTGCCGGGCGCTGTGAGCCTCGGCTGCGTGGTGCCGCTGGCGCTGAGCCTCACGTCGAGCAGCTTTGTCGCGTTCCTCGGCTGGTTCGGGCTTGCCTATGCGATCTATGTCGCCAGTCAGGCGGGCATCCTGTCAGGCATTCAGGCCAGCGTCGAACCGGCCAGCCGCGGCTTTGCGGTCGCTATCGCGCTGTTCTTCAACAACCTGGTCGGCCAGGCGCTGGGCCTCGCGGTGATCGGCGCGGTGAGCGATGCATTGGCGCCCACACAGGGGGCGAGTGCGCTCGCGATCGCGGTGTTCGGCGTGTGTCTTGCCTCGGGCCTTGCCGCCATGGCGATCTTCGCATGGACTGCGGCGCAGATGGGGCCGACGGGTTATCTGGAGAAGATGCGCACCGGTTGATCCGGGGCGCTAGAACCCGGGATGGATCGAAAGTGCCGCCCCGTCCACCACCATCTCCGCGCCGGTCATGAAGGGACATTCGTCGCTGGCAAGAAAAGCGATGGCGGCGGCCGTTTCCGCCGGATCGGCGAGGCGGTTCAGCGGCGAGGTCTTGGCCACCGCCGCGATCAGGCCGGGGGTCTGCTGTTCGGCGGCTTCGAGAATGCCGGTCATGGTCGCGCCGGGGATCACGGTGTTGCAGCGGATGTCCAATTGATGCTGTGCGCACCATGTGGCGACCGACTTGCTAAGCACCCGCACCGCGCCCTTGCTTGCCGAATAGCCGACATCGGTCGGCAGCGGGGCGATGGCAGTGGTCGAGGCGATGTTGATGATCGCGCCTTTTGCTCCGCCCGGATTGTCGCGCATTGCAGCAATCGCCGCCCGGCACCCTGCCATCGTGCCGGTGAGGTTGACGGCCAGCACCCGGTCCCACGCGGCGAACATCGCATCATCGTCAAGATCGCCGATGCCAGCGCCCGACACCATCCCGGCATTGTTGATGAGGATATCGAGCCGCCCGAAGGCCTCCACCGCGCGCGCCACGATCTGCGGCCAGGCCGCGCGGTCCGACACGTCCTGCACGGCAAACAGCGCGCCTGTTTCGGCACAGAGCGCCGCGCCGCGCGTTTCGTCCATGTCGGTGCCGAGCACCTTGGCCCCATCCGCCACAAAGCGCCGCACTGCCGCCGCGCCGATGCCGCTGGCGCAGCCGGTGACGATCGCGACCTTTCCCGACAGGTCAGGCATTTATTCAGCCTGTTGCCAGATCGCCGCGCAAGCCCGCTGGTTGTGGGTGTCGATGAAGCGGGCGAGGTTGTCGGTGCCCTCGGGCAGTTTCCAGCCCACGGTGAAGCCGAAATTGGCAAAGGCGAAAATGATCAGGTCGGCAAAGGTGAACCGCCCCAGCGCGATGTGGTTGCTGCCGCCGAGAAACTCGTCGAACATCCGCCACTTCGCGTCTGCCATGGCGGAAAGTTCCGCCCCTGCCTCCGGCGAGACTACCGCCATACGCGGTTCGAACATCGGACGGCCTGCCCCCGCGCGAAAGCCCATCGTCATCGGCACCACCACTTCCTGATCGAACAGGCGCGCCCATTTGCGCACCGTGGCGCGCTCCACCGGGGTTTCGCCGAACAGGTTGGGTTCGGGGTGCATTTCCTCGATGAATTCGCAGATCGGCCAGCTTTCGGTGAGGCAGGTGCCGTCGTCGAGTTCCAGCGTCGGGGTGGTGCCCATCGGGTTCTTTGCGACATAGGCGGCGTCCTGCCGGTTCTGGCCGGTGATGATGTCGTAATGGACGCGGGTGAAATCCCCCTGTCCTTTTGGGCCCTCCTCGAGGCCCTTCTCGACCATGAACATCCGAACGAGGCGCGGATTGGGGCCGAGGCTGGAATGGAGCGTGGTCATGTGTCTCTCCGGCAAATGGTCTGGTGAATTCCTAGTCTTCCAGGGCTTGTGCGCCAGCCTCACAAATGCGCTAGGGGACGTGCGAGAGATGACAGAGGATTGAGGCGGCCATGAACTTCCAGCTGACCGACGAGCAGCGCGAGCTGCAGGAGACCGCGCGCAAGTTTGCGCGCAAGGAACTGCCAGCTCTGGCGCGCGACATGGAGGAAAGGGACTACCCCGTCCCGCACGACATGCTGCGCACCTATGGCGAGATGGGCTTCCTCGGCATCAACCTGCCGACCCAATATGGCGGGCTGGGGCTGGGCCATCTCGAGGCGCTGATCGTGCTGGAGGAATTCGCCAAGATCTCCAATGCGGTTGCCTTTCCGGTGTTCGAGGCGCTGTCCGGGCCGGTACGCACCATCGAACGCTTCGGCTCGGCGGAGATGAAGGCCAAGGTGCTGCCCGAAGTCATCAAGGGCGAAAAGGTGGTCGCGGTCTCGATGTCCGAACCCGACGCGGGCACGGCGCTGACCGACCTGAAAACCCGCGCGGTGCTCGATGGCAACCACTATGTCGTCAACGGCTACAAGCGCTGGACCAGCGGCGGGGGCCATTCGGATTATTACGTCACCTATTGCCGCTTCACCGATGAACCGGGAGCCAAGGGGATCGGCGCGATCCTGCTGGAGAAGGACTTGGCCGGAATGCAGTTCGGCAAGCGCGAGGAGCTGATGGGCTTTCGCGGCATCGCCACGGCCGACTACGCGATCGAGGATGTGCGCGTGCCTGCGGGCAATGTGATCATCGGCGCGGGCGGATTCGGCAGGCTGATGAGCGCCTTCGGGCTCGAACGCTGCGGCAATGCGACCCAGTCGCTCGGCGTGGCATCAGCCGCGCTGGAGGCCGCGACGCAATATGTCCAGGAGCGCGAGGCCTTCGGCAAGCCGATCGTCGAATTCCAGGCGGTGCAGCTCAAGATCGCCGAGATGGCGATGAAGGTCGAAGCCGCGCGCCTGCTGATTCACCGCGCGGCTGCCAATGCCGCTAACCAGCCCGACGGGCTGCCGACCGTGTTCGAAAGCTCGGTCGCGAAATGCTATGCCAACGAAATCGTGCGCGAGGTCGCGGCGATGGGGATGCAGGTGATGGGCGGCTACGGCTATCACAAGGACTACGGCATGGAACAGCGCTTGCGCGATGCCTATGCCTGGGGGATCGCCGGGGGCAGCATCGACGTGCAGAAGACCAATATCGCTGCTGCACTGGTGGGCAGGCGCTTCGACCAGCGACGCTAGGCGACGGAAAATCCTTGCGCGGCACGAGTGTATTGCGCAAGTAATGCACCATGGACCAGATGATCGCGCCCAGCCCTTCGGGCCTGCCTGTCGATGATGAAGGCGAACTGACCCGCCTGCATCCGAACTATACCCATGCGCTCAGGGTGCGCACGGTGCTGTTTGCCATTCCCTTTCTTGTCGCAGCCTTGGTGCTCGAAGCGATCAGCCGGGACAAGGCGCTGCTGCCCCCCGGCGCGATTGCGGGACCGGTGCTGTTGATCGCGCTGGCTCTCGTCATTCGCGTGCCGGCCCGCCGCTACAATGCCCGCGGCTACCAGATTGCGGCCGACCGCCTGCGCGTGGTGCGCGGGATCCTGTGGCGGTCCGACACCGTGGTCCCCTTCGGCCGGGTGCAGCATATCGACGTCGACCAGGGCCCGCTCGAACGCTTCTTCGGCATCGCCACCATGACGCTGCACACGGCGGGCAATCACAATGCCTCGGTATCGCTCCCCGGCCTCGGGGAGGAACTGGCGCGCGATATGCGCGAGGAGATCCGCGCGCATATCCGCCGGGAAAGCATGTGAGCGAGGCGCGCCACACCGCGCCGCTGAGCGTCGCTGTCGGCGCCATCGGGGCGATCCGCAGTGCGATTTTTCCGGCCGTCGCGATCATCTTCTCGGGCATCGGCGGATCGGGGCGCTTCCTGATCGGGATTGGCGTTGGCGTGGCATCGATCGTGATCGGCACGCTGGTCAGCTATATCGGCTGGCGGCGGCTGACCTATACCATCGGGGCGCAGGATATCCGCGTCGAGAGCGGGATCCTCAGCCGCTCGGCCCGCTCTGTCCCCTACGAGCGGATCCAGGATGTCAGCCTTGAAGCCAAGCTGCTGCCGCGGCTGCTGGGTCTTGCAGCGGTCAAGTTCGAGACCGGGGCAGGCGGGGGCGAGGACCTCAGCCTCCAGTATCTCACCGCCGCCGAGGGCGAACGCCTGCGCCGGCTGGTTCGCGCCCGGCGCGACGAGGAACGGGCCGCCGACAGCGTTTCTGACGAGCCCGGTTCCGCGCCGGAAGACGCCGACGAGGGCGAGGTGCTGTTCAGACTCGGCCCGCGTCGGCTGCTGACTTTCGGCCTGTTCGAGTTTTCGCTCGCGGTCTTCGCGGTTCTGGGCGGCATCCTGCAGTATGTCGACAGTCTCACCAACTTCGAGGTGTGGGATTTCGACCTATGGCGCGATTTGGTTGAAACGCAGGGGGTCGATCTGGTCGCGCTTGATGCCCGGCTCAAGGTTCTCGGAGCCGTTACCGGGCTGTTCGGGCTGGTGCTGATCGGCTTCGGTACCGGCATTGTCCGCACCTTCGCGCGCGACTGGGGCTTTACCCTGACCCGCGGCCCGCGCGGGTTCCGGCGCTTGCGCGGGCTGTTCACCCGGACCGATGTGGTGATGCCCGCACACCGGGTTCAGGCGCTGGTGATCGGCACTGGCCTGTTGCGCTACCGTTTCGGCTGGCATTCGCTCAGCTTCGTCAGTCTCGCGCAGGATGCCGGAAGCGCCAGCCATGTCGTTGCACCCTTTGCCAGGATGGATGAGGTTGCAGCGATTGCGACATCCGCGGGCTTCCATTTGCCCGATGCACGGACGCACTGGCAGCGTGCGAGCCGGCGCTATCTCGCTGACCGGATCATCCGGGATTCGGCAATTCTGCTGCTTGCGGCGATTCCGGCCGCGATCTTCGCGCCGCCGGGAGTGGTGCTGATCCCGATCGGGCTGGCTGTGCTGGCTGCGGGGGTAAACCTCTATTCCTGGGAGTTCCGCCGTCACGCGGTCGATGACAGCCAGATCTTTTCCAGTCATGGCCTGTTGTCCCCCACCAGCCAGACCGCGACCCGCCTCAAGCTTCATTCTGTCGAGATCGCACAGGGACCGCTGGCCCGCTGGCGCGGCTATGCCACGGTGCATCTCGGCCTTGCGGGCGGCGAATTCGC
The DNA here is from genome assembly GCF_001677335.1 of Erythrobacter dokdonensis DSW-74. Lineage (GTDB taxonomy): Bacteria > Pseudomonadota > Alphaproteobacteria > Sphingomonadales > Sphingomonadaceae > Erythrobacter > Erythrobacter dokdonensis. Next base: position 55,460 of record NZ_LZYB01000004.1, on the reverse strand, counting down.
GATCCGCGGTGTGCCGCTGGCCGAGGCGCGCGCCTTGCGCGCGAAGGTACTGGCCACCATTGCGGCGACCGATTTCTCGCGCCTCGATCAATCCGCCGGTCAGACCCTGAGTGATGCCCAGTCCGGGTTCTCGGCAAACTTCGCCGCGACGTAGGAACAATCGGGGCGAATCAGGAAACCGAGCCGCTCGGCATCCGCGACCAGCCGTTCGACCAGTTGCCGCGCGACCCCGCGTCCGCCGATGGCGCGGGGCACCACGGTATGGGCGGCGATGCGCACTTCCTTGCCGCCCTGCTCTCCGCCCGGTTCCCACTTGAGATAGGCCTCCTGCGAGGCGCCGCGCACCACCGCGAGATAGCATCCGCCCTGTCCCTGGACGTGATGGGTGATGCTGACCTCGGCGACATTATCGCTCATCGGTTTGTCCTCCCTCTTGCCCTATCCACTTGTCATGGCCGCGCCGGTGGCTAGAGGCGTTTGACGATGACCCTCGCCAGACCCTTTCTCTCCGACAATGCCGCCGCCGTCCACCCCAAGCTTTGGGAGGCCATGCGCGCTGCGGATCATCCGGACAATCCCTATGACGGGGATACCCTTTCGCAGCAGCTCGACGCGCGCTTTACCGCGCTGTTCGGGCGCGAGTGCGCGGCGCTGTGGGTGGCGACGGGTACGGCGGCGAACTGTCTCGCGCTCGCCACCATGTGCGCGCCGCACGGCGGGGTGGTGTGCCACCGCGAGGCGCATATCGAGGTGGATGAAGGCGGCGCGCCCGGCTTCTTCCTGCACGGTGCGAAGCTGATGCTGGCGGATGGCGCGGGTGCCAAGCTGACGCCTCAAGATATTGCCGCGCTGATCGATCCGATCCGCAACGACGTGCATCAGGTGCAGCCCCATGCCATCGCCATCACCCAGGCGAGCGAGTATGGCTGCACTTACCGCCCGGAGGAGCTCGCAGACCTCGGTGCTTTCGCGAAGGCGCGGCGGCTCGGCCTGCACATGGACGGTGCGCGCTTCGCGAATGCTGCGGGGTTTCTGGGCGGTAGCGCCGAAGATGCTGCACGTGCCGCCAGCGGCCCGGTCGACAGTCTCGCCTTCGGGTTCATCAAGAATGGCGGGATGGGGGCGGAAGCGGTCGTTCTGTTCGATCCGGATGCGGCGATGCAGGTGCGCTACCGTCGCAAACGCGCCGGACACCTGCAATGCAAGGGCCGGTATCTGGCCGCACAGATCCTCGCCATGCTGGAAGATGACCTGTGGCTCGCCAATGCGCGCCATGCGAACGCGGCGGCACAGGAGGTCGCAGCGGGCTGCGGCGAGAGGCTGCTGCATCCGGTCGAAGCGAACGAGCTGTTTGTCCGGCTGACCCCGGCAGAGCGCGAGGCGCTGCGCGCGCAGGATTTCGCATTCTATGACTGGGGTGCCGACTCGGCCCGGTTCGTGACCGCGTGGAATACCAAGCCCGAGGATGCGCAGGCGCTCGGCAAGGCCATCGCCGCCCTATGAGCGAGGCTTCCGCGCCGACCATGCTCAGCCCTCGGGTGCTGATCCCGTTTCTGCTGACGGGGACGATCTGGGGCTCGACCTGGTTCGTCATCACCGGCCAGATCGACGGCGTGCCGGCGGCATGGAGCGTATTCTACCGCTTCCTCATCGCCTGCCCCGCGCTGTTTCTGGTGGCGCTGCTGATGGGCAAGCGACTGCGGCTGACGCGGCCTGAACAACTGCTCGCGCTCGGTGTCGGGCTCGCGCAATTTTCGGGCAATTTCCTGTTCGTCTATCATGCCGAGATGCACATCACTTCGGGCATCGTCGCGGTGATGTTCGCCCTTCTGATGGTGCCGAACGCGATCTTTGCGCGGCTGGTCATCGGCGAAAGGGTGCAGGGCGGGTTTATCGGCGGGAGCCTTGTCGCCATCTGCGGGGTGGCATTGCTGCTGGTGCACGAATGGAATGCAGCCCCGCTCGGCGGTAATGTCGGTCTAGGCATCGCGCTGGCGGTGGGCGGGATGCTGGCCGCATCTATCGCCAACGTGGTGCAGGCCAATCCCACAGGCCGCGGCGTTCCGATGGTGAGCCTGCTGGCCTGGGCGATGCTCTACGGCACGATCTTCGATCTGTTCTTCGCAGCTGTAACCGCCGGGCCGCCGCCTCTGCCGGCAAAGTGGCAGTTCTGGGCGGGAACGGCCTATCTGGCGCTGATCGGATCGGTCGTCACCTTCCCGCTGCACTACAATCTGGTGCGCGAGATCGGGGCGGGGAAGACGGCCTATAACGGCATCGTTACCGTCTGCGTCGCGATGCTGCTGTCGACGCTGTTCGAAGGCTATCGCTGGACCGCGCTGACCGCGAGCGGTGCGGCGCTCGCGCTTTTCGGAATGGCGCTGGCGCTGCGTTCAAAGCAGCGCCGCTAGCCCCTCGACATAGGTCGGGTAGCGCGGCTGCCATGCCAGCACCCGCTTCGCCTTGCCGTTCGCGACGCGGCGGTTCTCCATGTAGAAGCCGCGCGCCATATCCGACAGGTTTGCTTCCTCCAGCGCTTCCAGCGCCGGAAGCGGCAGGCCGAGCAAGCGGCAGGCGTGTTCGGTCACTTCATTGCCGCTGGCAGGCAGGTCGTCGCCGAGATTGTAGGCCCCGGCGGGTGCGTCCTGTGTGAGCGCGGCGACCACCCCGCTGGCGATGTCATCGACATGGACGCGGCTGAACACCTGATCGGGCAAGTCGATCCGCCGCGCTTTGCCTTCGCGCACCCGGTCGAGCGCGCTGCGCCCCGGTCCGTAGATCCCCGGCAGGCGGAACACCCGCGCGCCCATGTTCAGCCATGCCAGATCGGCCTCTGCGCGGGCGTTTCTCCGCCCTTCTCCGCTCTGGGCGATGGTCGGCGTCGCTTCGTCCACCCACGCGCCCTGCCGGTCGCCGTAGACGCCGGTGGAGGAGAGGTAGAACAGCGCCCTACCTGCAAGTGCCTCGCCGTAGGTATCGAGCACCGGATCCCCGCCGCTGGCCCGGTCGGGCGGGACGGAAGAGAGGATGTGCGTCGCTTGCCCCAGCGCCGCCAGCACGGCCTCGCGATCGGCAAAGGCGATGTCGCCCGCGCTGCCTGTCGCGCTGACCTGCCACCCCAGCTCGCGCATGGCGGCCGCGATCCGCTTTGCGGTGTAGCCCAGTCCGAAAATCAGCAAATGGCCCATGCATCAAACCTAATCATTGGACGGCTGCGCGAATCAACCTAAATCGGGCGGCATGGATATCGCAACCACCCCGACGAACCCCGAAGGCAACCCCGAACTGGCCGATGCGGCGCGCACGCCGCACGAGCCGCCGGTCATCCTGCGCGAGGATTATCGCCCGTTTGGCTGGCTGGTGCCGGAAGTGAAGCTCGATTTCGATCTCGGCCTTACCCAGACCCGCGTGCGCACCGAACTGACCGTGCAGCGCAATGCCCGCGCGGATCACGCCGAAACGATCCGCCTCAACGGCGACGGCCTCAAGCCGGTTTCGGTGAGCGTCGATGGTGCGCCCGCCGACTGGCGCATGGACGCAGGCGACCTGATCGTGCCGCTGCGCGAGGATGCGCACCTCATCGTCATCGAGACCGAAATCGCTCCTTCGGCCAATACCCAGTTGATGGGCCTCTATGCCTCGGGCGGGATGCTCTGCACCCAGTGCGAGGCCGAGGGTTTCCGCCGGATCACCTTCTTCCCCGACCGGCCCGATGTGCTGTCGGTCTACACCGTGCGGATGGCGGGGCCCAAGGCAGTTTTTCCGGTCCTGCTGTGCAACGGCAACAAGGTCGCCGAGGGCGATAAGGGCGATGGCACCCATTGGGCCGAATGGCACGATCCCTGGCCCAAGCCGTCCTATCTCTTTGCGCTGGTGGCGGGCGATCTGGTGGCGAACAGCAAGCCCTTTACCACCTGCTCTGGCCGCGAGGTCGAATGCAACATCTGGGTGCGCAAGGAAGACCTCGCGCGGACCGATCACGCGCTTGCGTCGCTGCATTGTTCGATGAAGTGGGACGAAGACGTGTTCGGCCGCGAATACGACCTCGATCTCTACAACATCGTTGCGGTCAGCGATTTCAACATGGGGGCGATGGAGAACAAGGGGCTCAACGTCTTCAATACCAAATATGTCCTGGCCGACGCCGATACCGCAACCGACGCCGATTTCGACGCGGTCGAGGGCGTGATCGCCCACGAATATTTCCACAACTGGTCGGGTAACCGCGTGACCTGCCGCGACTGGTTCCAGCTTTCGCTGAAAGAGGGCTTCACCGTGCTGCGCGACCAGCTCTTCAGCCAGGACATGCGGGGCGAGGCGGTCAAGCGGATCGAGGACGTGCGCATTCTGCGCGCCGCGCAGTTCCCCGAGGACGCGGGGCCGCTCGCGCATCCGATCCGGCCCGACAGCTACCGGGAAATCTCGAACTTCTACACCGCGACCGTCTATAACAAGGGCGCCGAGGTGATCCGCATGATGCGCTCGATGACGGGCGTTGAGCGGTTCCGGCAGGGCACAGACCTCTATTTCGAGCGCCACGACGGCGAGGCCGCGACCTGCGAGGATTTCGTCAAGGCGATCGAGGACGGGGCGGGGATTGACCTCGCCCAGTTCCGCCTGTGGTATCGTCAGGCGGGTACCCCGCGCGTCGCCGTCGCGCAGGCGGTCGAGGGTGAGACGCTTCGCCTGACGTTGCGCCAGACCGTTCCTCCCACGGCCGGCCAGCCCGACAAGCAGCCCATGCCGATCCCGCTCCGCGTCGCGGTGCATTCGCGGTCCGGCGCGCTGGGTGCGGAGCAGCTGGTGGTTCTGGACGAGGAGAGGCAGAGTTTTTCTCTCCCGCTCGCAGGCCCCGATCCGGTGGTTTCTATCAACCGCGGCTTTACCGCGCCTGTGCTGATCGAACGCGATCTGGCGCGCGATGACCTCGTCTTTCTCGCCGCGCATGACGATGATCCCTTCGCGCGTTCGGAAGCCTTGCAGGAACTGGCCGTCGGCCACCTCGTCGGCGCGGCGAGCGGCACGCTATCGGATGAGGAGCAGGCGGCGGGCGAGACAGCGATCATCGGCGCTTTCGCTTCGAGCCTTGCCGACAACGCGCTTGACGACGCGATGCGCGGCGAATTGCTGGTGCTGCCGTCCGAAACCTATCTGTTCGAGGCGATGGCAGGTTCGGGGGGCACCGGCGAGCGCAAGGCCGATCCGGGTGCGATCCACACCGTGCGCGAGGGGCTGAAGGCGGCAATCGGAACGGCGCTCGCGGCGGAACTCGCAGCCCTTCACGCGCGCGCTTCGGCGGTGGCGCTCGACGATCCGGCGGGGCGCGGGGCGCGCAAGGTCAAGACCATCGCGCTGGGGCTCATCGCGGCGGCCGATCCGGCGCGCGCAGGCGATCTGGCGGCGCAGCAGTATGACGCCGCCGACAACATGACCGACCGGCAGGGCGCTCTGATGGTGCTGTGCGGGCTGGATCATCCGGCGAGGGCGGACAAGCTGGCGGCCTTCTATGATCGCTACAAGGACAATGCGCTGGTGGTGGACAAGTGGTTCACCCTGCAGGCGCTCTCGCTGCATCCAGATGTGATAGAGCATACCCGCGCGCTGGCCGATCACCCCGATTTCACGATGAAGAATCCCAACCGTGTGCGCTCCTTGTACATGGCCTTTGCGGGCAATCCCAAGGGGTTCCATTCTGCCGATGGCGAAGGCTACCGCATGATCGCCGACGTGATCCTCGCGCTTGATCCGATCAATCCGCAGACCGCGGCCCGCTTCGTGCCCTCGCTCGGGCGCTGGCGGCGGATCGAGCCCGAGCGGGCGGCGCTGATGAAGGGCGAGCTGGAACGCATCATGGCCGCAGGCAAGCTGTCGCGCGACACTTTCGAGCAGGTCAGCCGATCGCTGGAAGGCTGATCAGGTGGAGTTCCAGATCGAACGTCACGCATTGCTCGAAGGCGTTCCGCACGGATTTTTCGGCAGCGCTGGGGGCAAGCACCAGTTCGGCTTCGGCGGACCGGGCGATCCCGCTGCGGCGCGCGCGCTGAGAGAGGCAGCCGCCGACGCGATATTGCCCGGCGGTCGCCTTGCCGCGCCGCATCAGGTGCATTCGCCCGATGTCGCGGTGGTTGCGCAAGTCTGGGATGATGCCGCCGAAGGCCGCCCGGTGGCCGATGCGGTGGTAACGGCCACGCCCGGCATTGTGCTCGGGATCGTGACTGCCGATTGCGGTCCCATCCTGTTTGCCGACCGCGAGGCCGGTGTTGTCGGGGCCGCCCATGCCGGCTGGCGGGGTGCGGTCGAGGGCGTGCTCGAGAACACGGTGGCCGCGATGGAAGGGCTGGGCGCACGGCGGGAGAATATTGTCGCCGTGCTGGGGCCGACGATCGCCCAGCCGAGCTATGAGGTTGACGCACCCTTCCGTGCCCGTTTTACCGCTGAGGATGAATGCTTTTTCGCCGATGCCGGGATGCGCGAAGGAGCGCGCCGGTGGCATTTTGATCTGCCCGGCTACATCATCGCGCGGCTGGCCGGGGCAGGCCTCAGCAAAATTGCCGATCTTGGCCGGGATACTTTCTCACATGTCGCGCGTTACCATTCGCATCGCAGGTCCACGCAGGCGCGTGCGGCGGAATACGGGCGGCAGATCAGCATGATCGCGCTTCCCTGAGCCCGCTTTGCGCGCAGGCGAACAGGCCTTGCTTAAAACACGGTTGGATTCTCGCTGGATTGCCGTTAATTGCCCCCGCGAGTTTCGGGCAGAATGCGCCAAAGGTGCAATCTTGCCCGGAGCGGGGATCAATCGACGGACTGTCATGGGGCTTTTCGCCCCGCAACTGTAACACCACGCCGCGCGGGCCGTTTTTCCGGCGCGGCAACACGAGCAGGGTAAGACGAAATGGCTTCTGACACGGCCGTACTGAACGAAACGGGCACCGAAGAAGGCGTCCGCCGCCGCGACTGGATTCACATTGCCGCGCTCAGCACCGCCGGTGTCGGCGGCGCTGCGGTCCTGATCCCGCTGGTGAGCCAGATGGCGCCTTCGGCGGACGTGCTCGCCGCGAGCACCACCGAGGTCGATGTCAGCGCGATCCAGCCTGGCCAGGCGATCAAGGCGGTGTTCCGCAAGCAGCCGCTGTTCGTGAAGCGCCTGACCGCAGAAGAAATCGCGGCGGCCAAGAAGGATGATGGCGCCAGCATGCGCGATCCCCAGACCCTGGCCGATCGTACCAAGGAAGGCCACGAGGATGTTCTGGTCACCATGGGCGTCTGCACCCACCTCGGCTGCGTGCCGTTGGGCGCTGCAGAAGGCGAAAACAAGGGCGAGTTCGGCGGCTATTTCTGCCCCTGCCACGGTTCGCACTACGATGTCGCCGGCCGCATCCGCAAAGGCCCTGCACCGCTCAACCTGCAGGTGCCGGAATACAGCTTCACTTCCGATACGGTCATCCGCGTCGGCTGAGCCTTCGTAACTGTATCACAACGATAATCGCCCGATTTTGTAAAACGATCAAAGCCGAGAGAACGCCATGAGTTTCGCCTGGGCCAAGCAATACGAACCGAAGACCGCTCTGACCAAGTGGCTTGACGAGAAGCTGCCGCTGCCGCGGCTCGTCTACAACGCGGTCGGGGCCGGTTATCCGGTGCCGCGCAACCTCAATTACATGTGGAACTTCGGCGTCCTCGCCGGCTTCTGCCTGATGATCCAGATCGTCACCGGCGTCGTGCTCGCGATGCATTATGCCGCCAACCAGGCGGTCGCCTTCGGCACGGTCGAGCACATCATGCGCAACGTCAACTGGGGCTGGGCGCTGCGTTACGCCCACGCCAACGGCGCGAGCTTCTTCTTCATCGTCGTCTACCTGCACATCTTCCGCGGATTGTTCTATTCGTCCTACAAGGCCCCGCGCGAGATGATCTGGCTGCTGGGCGTCGTGATCTTCCTGCTGATGATGGCGACCGCCTTCATGGGCTACGTGCTGCCCTGGGGCCAGATGAGCTTCTGGGGTGCGCAGGTGATCACCGGCCTGTTCAGCGCGATCCCGCTGGTGGGCGAACCGCTTCAGGTCTGGCTGCTGGGCGGCTTTGCGCCGGACAATGCCGCTCTGAACCGCTTCTTCAGCCTGCACTTCCTGCTGCCCTTCGTGATCGCGGGCGTCGTGATCCTGCACATCTGGGCGCTGCACATCCCGGGCTCGTCGAATCCGACCGGCGTGGAAGTGAAGAGCGAGAGCGACACCGTGCCGTTCCACCCGTACTACACGGCGAAGGACGGCTTCGGCCTCGGCGTCTTCCTGATCGCCTTCGCCGCGATGGTGTTCTTCCTTCCCAATGCGCTGGGTCACCCGGACAACTATATCGAGGCGAACCCGCTCTCGACCCCGGCGCACATCGTTCCCGAATGGTATTTCTGGCCGTTCTACGCGATCCTGCGCGCCTTCACCGGGGATCTCACCATCCCCTTCACCGGCATCGTTCTGATCCCGGCGAAGCTCTTGGGCGTGATCGCGATGTTCGGTTCGATCCTGCTGTGGTTCATTCTGCCCTGGCTCGACAAGAGCCCGGTACGCTCGGGCCACTACCGTCCGCTGTTCAACAAGTTCTTCTGGTTCGGCTTCATGCCGACGATGGTAGTGCTGTTCATCGCGGGCGGCGCTCCCGCGGAGGAACCCTATGTTCTGCTCAGCCAGGTGGCGACGGCCTACTACTTCCTGCACTTCCTGGTGATCCTGCCGATCGTCAGCCAGATCGAAGTTCCCAAGCCGCTGCCCTTCTCGATCACCGAGGCGGTGCTCGGCAAGGACAAGGCCGCCGAAGCGTCCCGCACCGGGACCGTCGACGGCGGCGATGCAGGCACCCTGCCCGATGGTTCACTGCAACCGGCCGAGTGATCGGCCGGCCGCAGTTCGCAAGCAATCTGACCCGATAACGAGAAAGAGTTCGGTCATGACTATTCGTCTCGGAGGCATCATTGTCGGCCTCGCCATCACCGCGGTGCTGGTGCTGTGGTCGCTGGTTCCCGGCTTCATCAACTTCGCTTTCGGCCCGCCGCCCGAAAAGCAGGCCTCCTATGCCTTCTACGAGCATGGCGAGGGGCCGGAAGGCGGCTTTTCCTTCGATGGCCCGATGGGGAAGTGGGACGTAGCCCAGCTCCAGCGCGGATATCAGGTCTACAAGGAAGTCTGCGCGGCTTGCCACAGCCTGAAGTTCGTGGCCTTCCGCAATCTTCAGCAGCTTGGCTACACCGAAGCCGAAGTCGACGCAGAGGCGGCCAGCTGGACCGTTCCCGGCCTCGATCCGAACACCGGCGAGCCAACCACGCGTCCGGGCGAGCCGACCGATTATTTCCCCTCGCCCTATCCCAACGCGATTGCCGCCGCGGCTGCGAACAACAACGCGATCCCGCCCGATCTCTCGCTGATGACCAAGGCGCGGCATGACGGGTCGAACTACGTCTACGATCTGCTTGTCGGCTATGGCGAGGCCGATCCCGAAAAGGCAGCGAAGCTGGGTTTCGAAACCCCGCCGGGTCTCTATTTCAACAAGCACTTTCCCAACGTGAACATTGCCATGCCGCAGCCGCTCGTGCTCGACGGGCAGGTGTCCTATGCCGATGGCACCGAAGCGACCATCCCGCAGATGGCAAAGGATGTTGCCGCCTTCCTGACCTGGACCGCCGAACCTTCGCTCGTACAGCGCAAGCAGACCGGCTGGTTCGTTCTGGGTTTCCTTCTGTTCGCTACGGCGCTGGCCTTCCTGTCCTACAAGCAGATCTGGGCCGGCATGAAGCCCAAGAAGAAGTAGGCCTTCGCCGCTGGACGGCGTGATGCAGGCACCCCGTCATCCCTTGCGGATGGCGGGGCGCTTGTGCATTGGAAGCACGAAAGGGGCCACTTCCAACATGACCGCATCGCACCTCTCCCGCGAAGATCTGAAAGCACTGATTCGCACCGTGCCGGACTTCCCCAAGCCGGGAATCCAGTTCCGCGACATCACCACGCTGATCGGCCACCATCAGGGCATGGCCGCGAGCGTTCATCACCTTGCCGAGCTTGCCGGCGCTGCCGGAGCCGAAAAGATCGCCGGGATGGAGGCGCGCGGCTTCATCTTCGGCGCGGCGGTGGCGGTGCAGCTAGGGATCGGCTTCGTGCCGGTGCGCAAGCCCGGCAAGCTGCCGATCGATACCATCGGCATCGACTATGCTCTCGAATATGGGACCGACCGGCTTGAAATGGACCCGGGCGCGATCATGCCGGGACAGCGCGTGGTGATGGTCGACGATCTGATCGCGACCGGCGGGACGGCACTCGCCTCTGCGGAGCTTCTGCGCCAGGCCGGTGCAGTGCTCGAAAACGCATTGTTCGTGATTGACTTGCCCGATCTTGGCGGCGCGGCGCGTCTGCGCGAGGCCGGCATCGAGGTGAACACGCTGATGGAGTTCGAGGGCGACTGAACTGCCCGCATCTCGTCTCGTCACGGGAACGCCGCGACCTGCCCGTGCGTTTGGTGCAAGTGCTTGTCCTCAGGCGAAGCCCTCGTCTATGGCAGGCGCGCGCGCAAGGGGCGCAGTCGCAACGTCAATTCTGCCACAAAGGGTCGCCGGAACCGCCAATGGTTCATGCCTTGACGCTATATCTGCTGGTGGCGCTTCCGTTCGTTGCCGCGTTGCTGATCGCGCTGACGGCCGGCGGTTCGCGCGCGCTCCATTCGGGGCTCGCCGGTGCGGCAAGCGCGGGCGGGCTGGTGCTGCTGGCAGGACTGGCCGGCCCGGTAATCGGCGGCGACATACCCTCCACCAGCGTCAGCTGGGTGCCGCAGCTGGGCCTCGATCTCACGCTGATGGTCGATCCGCTGGGCCTGATGTTCGCCGGCCTGATCCTCGGGATTGGTCTGCTGGTGGTGATCTTCGCCCATTTCTACCTCTACAAGGGCGAGGCGACGGGCCGGTTCTTTGCCAGCCTCATGCTCTTCCAGGGCGCCATGCTGGGCATCGTGGTGGCCGGCAACGTGCTGCTGCTGCTGGTGTTCTGGGAACTGACGAGCCTTTCCTCCTTCCTGCTGATCGGCTTCTGGCAGCACAAGGCCGAAGGGCGGCAGGGCGCGCGCATGGCGCTGGCGGTGACGGGCGGCGGTGGCCTCGCGCTGATCGGCGGGATGGTGCTGCTGGGCGTTGTGGCGGGATCGTTTGACCTTGCGACCATCCTCGAACGCGGCGCGCAGGTGCAGGCATCGCCGCTCTATCCGGCGATCCTTGGCCTGATCCTTCTGGGCTGTTTCACCAAGTCCGCGCAGTTCCCGTTCCATTTCTGGCTTCCCCACGCCATGGCCGCACCGACGCCGGTGAGCGCCTATCTCCACTCCGCGACGATGGTGAAGGCCGGCGTGTTCCTGCTTGCCCGTCTGTGGCCGGTGCTGGCCGGGACCGAACTTTACACTACCATCGTGACCAGTGTCGGGCTTGTGACTATGGTCTTTGCCGCAGTGGTGGCGCTGTTCCGGCACGATCTGAAAAGCATCCTCGCCTATTCGACGATCAGCCAGCTTGGCCTCCTGGTGATGCTGCTGGGCTTCTCGCTCGAAACGGCTGTGCTTGCCGCGGTGCTGCACATTCTCAACCATGCAGCGTTCAAGGCGGCGTTGTTCATGGCTGCAGGCATTGTCGATCACGAGACCGGCACGCGCGATATCCGGCGGCTGGGCGGGCTCGCCAAGGCGATGCCGGTAACCGCCGCCGTCGCCACGCTCGCGGCAGCCTCGATGGCGGGGCTGCCGCCGCTGGGCGGGTTCATTTCCAAGGAGCTGATGCTCTACGAGACCCCCAAGCTAGCGCTGTTCGGGCTGCCATGGCTGCTGCCGGTGCTGGCGACCATCGGCGCGACGTTCTCGGTCGGCTATTCGCTGCGGCTGGCATGGCACTTGTTTTTCGGACGTCCGCGCGATCCCGAACCCTTCGCGCGCGCCCATGATCCAGCCCCCGGTATGTGGGCGCCCTCTGCTTTTTTGACCGCGCTTGCCGTGCTGCTCGGTCTGGTCCCGATGCTGCTCGCCGCGCCGCTGGTCGGTGCGGCGACGGGTGCGGTGACCGGCGGGGCTGTGCCGGAATTCGATCTTGCCCTGTGGCACGGGGTCAATCTTGCACTGATCCTGAGCATGATCGCCGTCGCGGGCGGTGCGCTGATGCTGTGGCGGCACGCGGCGCTGCTGCGGGCGTGGGAGAGCATCGCCCATCTCGATGCCAAGCGGATGTTCGAAGCGGTGCTGGCCTGGGCCGACACATGGCTGCGCAAGTTCATCGTCGCCACCCATACTCCCTCGCTCCAGAGGATGCTGTTGGCGACATTCGGCGTGATTGTTGCGCTGATCATTGACGGCGCGCTGGTGGGCGGCGGCACATTTACCGGTGCGCGGCCCGGGATCACTGCCTCGGCCCCGGCGATAATGGCCTGGGCGTTGCTTATCGCCGCAACGGCGGCGGTGGTGAATGATGCGCGTCAGCGGTTCCGCGTGCTGATCTATATCAGCGTGATCGGCCTCGTCGTCAGTCTGGCCTTCGTGCGCTTCTCCGCGCCGGATCTCGCGCTGACACAGATCTCGGTCGAGGTCGTGACGATCCTGCTGCTGCTGCTTGCGCTCAATCTCCTGCCCAAGGCTCCACCAATACTGTCTTCGACCCCGCGCAAGTGGCGTGACGGGGCATTGGCGGTGACCGGCGGCGCACTGGTGGGAGCGCTGGCCTGGGCGATGCTCACGCGCGATGCGGAGAGCAGCATTTCAGCCTTCCATCTGGCGAACTCCAAGCCGGGCGGGGGCGGCACCAATGTCGTCAATGTCATACTCGTCGATTTCCGCGCCTTCGATACGCTGGGCGAGATCATCGTGCTGGGAATAGCGGGCCTCGCGATTTTCGCTCTGCTCGATACCGCCGCGCGCGGTAGCGCCGGAGCGCGCTTGGCGAAATGGGAGGAGGACATGCCTCATTCGCCCGAGCGCCACCCGATGATGTTTGTCATGGCCAGCCGCATCGCGCTGCCCCTGACACTGACTGTCGGCATCTACCTGTTCCTGCGCGGCCACAACCAGCCCGGCGGCGGCTTCATCGCCGCGCTCGTGATCGCTATCGCCTTCCTGCTGCAATATCTCGCTGCGGGCTATGACTGGACTGACCGGCGCCGCCGCTTTGGCGAGCACCAGATGATCGCCTGGGGTGTGCTGGTAGCGATGGCGACAGGCCTTGGTTCGTGGCTCTTCGGCGCACCGTTCCTGACATCGACCTTCGAATATTTCTCCCTGCCACTGATCGGCAAGTTCGAGCTGGCGAGCGCGATGCTGTTCGATACAGGCGTGTTCCTGACCGTATTCGGAGCGGTGATGCTGGCGCTCGCGCAATTGAGCCACATCGCCCAGCGCGCCGCGCGCGCCTACGCGGCAAAGCGCGCCGCCGAAGCGGGAGAGGCGCCATGACCTACGAATTCCTCGTGGCGAGCAGCATCGGCGTGCTGGTGGCGGGCGGGATCTACCTGTCGATGCGGGCGCGCACCTTCCAGGTCGTGCTCGGGCTCACGCTGTTTTCCTATGCGGTCAACCTGTTCCTGTTCGCTAGCGGAAGGCTGGCGCTCAACCGTCCCCCGATCTGGGACAAGGCGGTTACCGAATATACCGACCCGTTGCCGCAAGCGCTGGTGCTGACTGCGATCGTCATCACCTTCGGCATGACCGCCTTCGTGGTGATCCTTGCCCTGCGCAGCTTTCTCGAGACCGGCAGCGACCATGTCGACGGCGACAATGTCCCGTGCGACGGGGACGACGGCGAAGCGGGACGGGGCGAATGACCTTGACCGACCATCTCCCGATACTGCCGATCGTGATCCCCGCGCTTGCTGCTCCGGTCACGCTGATGCTGATGCGACGCCATCCCGCGTGGGGCATAAGCGCGGCCTTTGCCTCTTGCCTGGCGATGCTGGTCGCGGCGCTGGCGCTGCTCGGTTTTGCGGGTGACGGGATCGTGCATGTCTACGAGGTGGGCGAATGGCCCGCCCCTTTCGGTATCGTGCTGGTGGCCGACCGGCTCTCCGCGATCATGCTGACGCTGGCAGCCACGCTTGCGCTGATCGCCCTGCTGCACGCCGTCGTTACCGGCGCGGACCGCAAGGGCTGGCATTTCCATCCGCTGTTCCAGTTCCAGCTCATGGGTTTGAACGGCGCCTTCCTGACCGGCGACCTGTTCAACCTTTTCGTGTTCTTCGAGGTGTTGCTGATCGCTTCCTACGGGCTGCTGCTGCACGGCCAGGGACCCGCGCGGTTGAAGGCGGGGGTCCAATATGTGGTGGTCAATCTTGTCGGGTCCTCGCTGTTCCTGATCGCGCTGGGGCTCCTCTATTCCCTCACCGGCACACTCAACATGGCCGACATGGGGGTTAGGGTGGCGGGTATCGCGGCGGAGGACCAGGGCCTGCTCAGGATCGCGGCGCTGCTGCTGGCGGGCGTCTTCGCGATCAAGGCGGCGATCGTCCCGCTCCACCTGTGGCTGCCGCGCACCTACGATGTGGCGACGCCCGCCGTGGCGGCGCTTTTCGCGATCATGACCAAGGTCGGCGTCTATTCGCTGATCCGCGTGGTGCCGCAGGTCTTTGGCGAAGGCGCGGGGGCCGCTGCCTGGGCTCCCGCACCCTTCCTCATGCCGGCCGCGATGGTCACGGCGGCGGTCGGTTTCGTGGGCGTGTTCGTGGCCCGCAGCTTTTCCGAACAGGCGGCCTATGCGGTGATCGGGTCGACCGGGACGCTGCTGATTGCCGTTGCGGGCTGGCAGGAGGCGACGCTGGGTGCGGCGCTGTATTATCTCGTCCATTCGACCCTCGCCGGGGCCGCGCTGTTTCTGGTGAGCGATGTGATCGCGCGGCGCCGTGGCGGCTCGACCGACAACACCAGTTCCGGCCCCGATTTTGCCGACCGCCAGCTGGTCGGCCTGCTGTTCATGGCCGCCGCCATCGCGGCGAGCGGCCTGCCTCCGCTGTCGGGCTTCATCGGCAAGCTGCTGATCCTGAAGTCGGTGTCGGCCCTTCCCGACTGGGGCTGGGCCTTCGGCGTGATCCTTGTCACCACTCTGATCGGAGTGATCGGCTTTGCCCGCGCGGGCAGCGCGGTGTTCTGGAGGGCTGCGCCGCAAACCGGCGAAAGCCCGGTGCCGCCCGCTCCGCGCGCTGATATGGCCGCGGCCGCCATCGCGCTGGCACTGCTTGCGACGCTTTCGGCTGGCGCGGGCGTGGCAAGCGCCTATGCCGGAGCCGCCGCGGGACAGGTGCTCGACCGTGCCGCCGCCGCACGCGCGGTGCTGGGGGAGGCTGCGCCATGAGCCGCCTGATCCCGCATCCGGGCCTTTCCGCGCTGCTGGTGTTCGTGTGGATGGTGATGGTCAATGACCTGACCTTCGGCACGCTGTTCCTCGGCCTTGTCGTCGGCCTGACCGTGCCGCTGTTCACCGATGCCTACTGGCCGCAGCGCCCGCGTCTCAATTTCCTTGCGGGCCTCGCCTATATCGGCATCGTGCTGTGGGACATTGTGGTGGCCAATTTCGAGGTCGCCGCGATCATTCTGTTCAAGCCCAACCATAAACTCCAGCCGGCTTGGCTGGTGATCCCGCTTGAACTCGACACGCCCGAGGCGATCACGGTGTTTGCCGGGACGATCAGCCTGACGCCCGGAACGGTTTCGGCCGATGTCTCGGCCTGCGGCACCTATCTGCTGGTCCACGCCTTGCACGCACCCGATCCGGCGGCGGAGATTGCCCGCACCAAGGCGCGCTACGAGACACGGCTCAAGGAGATCTTCGCATGATCGGGCCGGTTCTCGTTTACGCGCTCGGTTTCGGCTTCGCTGCGCTCGGCATCGCGTTGGCGATGAACCTGTGGCGGCTGTTCAAGGGGCCGGGGGTAGCCGACCGCATCCTCGCGCTCGATACCATGGTGATCAACGCGATCGGGATCATCGTGCTTGCGGGTATCGCCAATGGACAGGCGACCGCCTTCGAGGCGGCGATGCTGCTCGCGATGGTCGGATTCGTCGGCACGGTCGCCTATTGCAAATTCCTGCTCAGGGGGGACATCATCGAATGAGCGGCGGTGTTTCCCTGCCCGAGATCCTCGTCAGCGCGCTGATCGTGCTGGGCGGCAGCTTTGCCCTGATCGGTAGCTGGGGTCTGGTGCGCCTGCCCTCGCTCATGGAACGGCTGCATGGCCCGACCAAGGCGACAACGCTGGGCCTTGGCGGGATGCTGGTGGGTTCGGTGGCCTTCTTCCAGCTTGTGAAGGGCGAGTGGACCACGCATGAATTGCTGGTTTCGCTGTTCCTGTTCGTTACCGCGCCGATCGCTGCCAACATGATTGCCAAGGTGCATCTGCACCAGCTCAGGCTGGGCAAGCAGCCCGGCCCCGCCGGCCAGCCCGCCGCCCCGCGCGATGACAGCGAGTGGGCGACCTACGAATCCCCCAAGGCAGGTACACCGGGCTGCTTCGAGGACGAGTAGCGCGCTCCAGTTGATGGTTGACCGGCGACCCACCTCGCCGCAACATCGCTCTCCGTTCGATAGGCTTCATCAAGGAAATCCGTTCATGTCCAGGTTCTGGCTTGCGAGCGCGCTCGCTCCTGTCGCGGCAATCCTGCTTGCACCCGCGTCCTCCGCGCAGGCCGAGAGTGACGGCTCCGAGCGACACTTCAGCGCGCAGGATCTCTTTCACCTTTCCGTCGCCGCCGATCCGCAGATCAGCCCGGACGGCAGCCGCATCGCCTATGTCCGGCGCTCGAACGACATCATGGCAGACCGCGCCCGCTCGGCCATCTGGTTGATCGACACCCGGACGGGGGAGGAAGTGCCGCTTGCCGGCGGGCCCGATGCCAATGCCTTCGCGCCGCGCTGGTCGCCCGACGGCACGCGCCTTGCCTATGTCTCCACCGCCAGCGGCGGGGCGCAACTATGGGTGAAGTGGCTGAAGGGGGGCGAGGCCGTGCGGCTCACCGGCCTTCCCGAAAGCCCGGGCAGCATCACCTGGTCACCCGATGGCAGTATGATCGCCTATACCATGCTGGTACCGCGCGAGGGGCCGAAGCTCGGGTCCGCGCCATCCGGCAAGCCAGAAGGCGCGACCTGGGCCGAACCGCTCGAGATCTACGACCTCGTCACCTACCGCGCCGACGGAGCGGGATATCTCAAGCCCGGATTCGAGAAGATCTTCATTGTCCCGGCGACCGGCGGTGCGCCGCGCCAGCTGACTTTCGGCGATTATCACGACGGAGGGCCTCTGTCCTTTTCCAAGGATGGCCGCAGGCTCTATTTCAGCGCCAACCGCAAGCCCGACTGGCAGCTCGATCCGGTCGAAAGCGAAGTTCACGCGCTCGATATCGCCAGCGGCGCCATCACCGCACTGACTTCGCGCGATGGGCCCGATACCAGCCCGCAGGTTTCACCCGACGGCAAGCTGGTCGCCTTCCTCGGCTTCGACGATGCTGGCCGCGCCTACGAGAATGACGATCTCTATATCATGGCGCCGGACGGAAGCGGGGTGCGCAACCTTACGGAGAGCTGGGACTACAGCCCCGCCGGCGTCGTGTGGGATGCGGACGGCAAGGGCCTGTATGCACAATACGACATCAGTGGCGAGACACGGGTGGCACGTATCGGGCTCGACGGGACGATCCGCGATGTCTTAGAGGGCGTGACCGGCGGCGGGTTCGATCGGCCCTATACTGGCGGGAGCTTTTCTGTCGCGGCCAATGATGCGGTCGCCTTCACTGGGGGTGCGCCGACCTTTCCGGCCGACGTGCGGCTGGCGAGCGCAGGCAAGGTGAAGACCTTGACCGATCTCAACGCGTCACTGCGCGCGACCAAGACCATGGGCGAGGTGCGCAAGATCACCACGAAATCGAGCCATGATGGCCTCGCCATCGAAGGCTGGCTGACCCTGCCGCCGGGCTATCAGGCGGGGACAAGGGTGCCGCTGATCCTCGAGATCCACGGTGGCCCGTTCGCCGCCTATGGCCCGCATTTCGCAAGCGACAACCAGCTCTATGCGGCAGCGGGCTATGCCGTGCTGTCTGCCAATCCGCGCGGTTCGACCAGCTATGGCGAGGATTTCGCCAACCGTATCGACAAGGCCTATCCCGGCAACGATTATGACGACCTGATCAGCATCGTCGACGAGGCGATCGCACAAGGGATTGCCGATCCCGAAGCGTTGTTTGTCACCGGCGGATCGGGCGGCGGGGTGCTGACCAGCTGGATCGTCGGCAAGACCAACCGGTTCAAGGCGGCCGTCACCCAGAAGCCGGTGATCAACTGGACGACGCAGGTGCTGACCGCCGACAGCGCTGCGTACTTCGGGCGTTACTGGCTTGGAATGCAGCCCTGGGAGAACCCCGAATTCTACTGGCAGCAATCGCCGCTTTCGCTGGTCGGCCAGGTCGAGACCCCGACGCTGGTGGTGGTCGGCGCCGAGGATTACCGCACGCCGGTGAGTGAATCCGAGCAATATTACACCGCGCTCCGCTTGCGCGGTGTGCCGACTGCGTTGGTCAAGGTGCCCGGCGCGAGCCACGGCGGCATCGCCGCGCGCCCGTCGCAAAGCGCGGCCAAGGCGGCGGCGATCCTCGCCTGGTTCGAGAAGTACAAGGGCGGCTGGACACGCGGGCAATAGTTTCGTGGCCCGCAGGCTTGGCGGCGGGGGCTTTACCTTGTCCGCCAATGCTCCGAAGAAGGGACCGACACAAAAGACCCGCGCACGATGACGCGGGCTTCGGGAAAGGATCGAGATGGCGCAATCGCGCGTGGCCGGAGCGATGCCGGCTGGGGGCACCGCGGCCGAGGGCTTCGGCTCTGCGGGTTACCGCGCCTATGTGCTGGCTGCGCTCTTGGTGGTCTACATCTTCAATTTCATCGACCGCACCATCGTCAATATCCTGACCGAGCCGATCAAGCTGACCTTCGGGCTGGAGGACTGGCAAATGGGGCTGCTTGGCGGTCCGGCCTTCGCGGTGCTCTATACCTTCCTCGGCATTCCCATCGCGCGGCTGGCGGAGCGCCGTAACCGGGTAATCATTATCGCCGCCGCGGTCGCCATCTGGAGCCTGTTCACCGCGCTGTGCGGTTTCGCGGTGTCCTTTCTCACCCTGTTCCTGTTCCGCATCGGGGTCAGCATCGGCGAGGCGGGCTGCACGCCCCCGGCGCAGTCGCTGATCGCCGACTATTTTGTCCCCGCGCGACGTGCGACCGCTGTATCGATCTATGCGCTTGGCGTGCCTTTGGGCGGGATGCTGGCTTCGGTCTTCGGCGGGCAGCTGGCCGGACTGGACGGTGCGGCCTTCGGTGCATGGGTGAACGCAGCCGGGCTGGGCTGGATGTTCGGCCACCTCGACTGGGCGCAAGTCGAAGGCTGGCGCGTCGCCTTTGTCGTGGTCGGCCTTCCCGGGCTGCTGCTGTCGCTGCTGGTCTGGCGCACGGTCGCCGAGCCGCCGCGCGGCTATACCGATCCGGCCGCGCTGCAAGGGCTTGAACGCGCCAGCTTCGGCGAGGCGCTGGGCGTGCTGTTGAAGAAGCCGGCCTATCGCCAGGTGGTTATGGGGGCGACGGTGGCTTCTTTCGTCGGTTACGGCATCGGCCAGTTCACCACCTCCTTCTTGATGCGCACCCACAAGCTTTCGATCGGCGATGCATCGTTGCTGTTCGGGATCATTCTCGGAGTGATGGCGGCGCTCGGTGTGTTTTCGTCAGGCTGGCTCGCCGACCGTCTGTCGAAACGCTATCCCAAGGCCCTGTCATGGTTGCCCGCGCTGGGCATGGGAGCATCCGTGCCGCTCTACGCCTTCGGCTTTCTGGCGGACAGCCTGTGGCTGGCGATGCCGGCACTGATGATCGCGGCGATGATCCACTATTTCTACCTCGGGCCGATGTATGCGGTTTCGGGCGGCGTGGTCGACAGCCGGATGCGCGCAACGGCGGTGGCGATTACGCTGTTCGTGGTCAACCTGCTTGGCTACGGGCTCGGGCCGCTGGTGATCGGGATCCTCTCGACCGTGCTCAAGTCAGCGTTCCTCGGCGGCACCGACGCGGCGCTGACGCTGGAGGCGTGCAAGCCGCTGATCGCCCTTGCACCCGAGGGCAAGGCGGCACTGGCGGGCTTGGAGCTGGAGCGCCTCACGGCCTGTTCCAGCGCAGAGGCGCGAGGTCTGCAATGGTCGATCGTGATCTTTGCCTGCGGCTATGGCTGGGCGGCGCTGCATTATCTGCTGGCGGGCCGGACCCTGCAAACCGACATGATCGCGCTCGCACCGCGACCGGGTCAATAAGGCGGCGGGTCGTCCGGAACGTTTCGGGAAGGGAGGGCTGGAGCGGGTAGCGGGAAGCCAAAAGTTGGCTTAATGAATTGATATTGAAAGTCTATTTCTGAACATTAAATTTCTATGGCCCCCAACCGACACCCCAAATTTGCTGGATGCATGTGGAAAACTTGGGACAGTCCGGTTCGGATTCGAAGTTGGGAGTCGTCAATCAGATTCGGATAGCCAACCTCGATGGAGTTGTGACGTTTTTTCAGCGATATAGCGTCCAGTTTATCGGATCCGATTGGCAAATCGGATTTAATTGAGAAGCTTCCGCATCCATTTTTGCAGTTTTCAGTTTTTAAATCAGAGCGATATAACTGCGACCCGTCGCGTAGGGTGTGCCCCAATTTAAAGCGCTAAGGGCGGGATCCAGTACCAGTACTGATTGCGGCCCAGCCCAACGGTGCAGTCCGGCCCGTATCCGAAGCGGTTCCGCAGCGCATCGAACTCTCCTCGGGAACTAATCCCGCCCTTTTTGAACGTACACAAACTGATGAGGCACGGATGTCCCTGAGATTGCCGACAAAGTCGCGCACTCAGGTGCGCGGTTCAGCCTAGCGTGTCGAGCCGCCATGCGGTGAACCTTCACGCTTTTTCATCTTGCGCCACCGTGCCGGTGACACACCCGAATAGCGCCGGAAGGACCGCACAAAGGCAGAGGGGTCACTGTAGCCGAGCTGGTGGCCGAGATCCTTCACCTTTAGCCCGTCTTGCAGCAACATTTCCTGCGCCATCGCCATGCGCAACTTGTCGATGAGCGCGCGATAGGTCTGTCCGCAGGCCGCAAAATTGCGAGCAAGGGTGCGTTCCGAAAGGCCCAGTTCGGCGGCGATCTCGGCGAAGGGTGGGACTCTTGCCTCTTTCGCGAGGACATTGCGGACAAGATGCTCGATTTCATCGGGCCTTCTCGAGGATGGGCGGCGCTTCCCACCTCCAGCCTTCTCCAGAGAGGCCAAGATGCTCGCCCATAGCTCCGGATCGAATGTGAGCCCGGGGAAGTCCATAAGTTCCTCCGGCACACCGACGGAAGCCGCTTCGCTGTCATATACTACCTCGCAAGGCAGTAGCGCATCGATCGCATCGTTTGAATGCAGGCGCGATATGACGATGCGGGGGAGCTGGCCGATGCCTTGGGCGCTGACACCAAGAAACGAGCGGATGATGAGGAAGATCCAGATCAGCAGGAGCTGTTCGTGGATGCCGCAGAAAGGGCCGAACCGAGGATCCATGTCGAACCGGAAAACCGCCATGCCCTGCGATCGGATAATTCGAGCAGCCATGGCCGGGTTCTTGCGATTGCTGGCAGTTACCACGAATTGCAGGGCCGCCCCGAGATCCGGCGCGGCGAGAATCTGGCTTTGGGCAGGATAGTTAGACCACTCCAGCATCATTGCTGCCAGCCGCGCCTCCCCGTGCATTTGCAGCAAATTGGACATGATCTGCAGGTCGTTGATCTGGCTGATCTCGCGCGGGAGCGGACTGCCCGGATCAAGATCTGTCCCTGCAAACATCCAGCCGGGCCTGCCAAGGCTTTCACACCAGAAGGCGGTGACGCCTGTAGGGACTTTCGAAGAGGCAAACTCCGGATCGTTCCGCATCAATCGGTCTAGGAATTCATCAAAGCCGACTGGCGAAATCACGTACATGGCACGCTCCCTACGTCGCCCGATCCTGTGATGAGTAGGCCTACAGCGGCAGGAAATGTCAAGTTTTTGGCTGAAGGTGCCGATATATCTGCCAGTCTGCATAGGGTAGTCTTGCAACCGTTCCAGTTCGTTGGACCGGAACAGGGCGTGTGCGGAACGGCTTTTGAAACGTCGTGACGAACGCCGGGACACGTAGGCGGGATCGCGCCGCCAGATTGGGAGAAGTCAATGAAGAACCATTTCGTTCGCCGCGTCGCCTTGGGAACGGCCTGCGCTGCACTGGTCGCCACACCTGTTCTGGCGGAAAAGGCCAGCAGCTTGACCTGGATCAACGGCATGGATGCCGCTAGCGCCGAGCGGGAACTCGTCAAGCGCGGTTTCAAGAGCATTTCCAGCCATCGCAGTTCCGGCGGCTTCGTCAACAGCTACTGGTGGCACGGCGGCAACGACAACTGCGTGGTCGTCGAATCCACGAGCGGCAAGGTCATGACCATCAACGACGCCACCGATCAGGATTGCGGCCATCACAAGGGTGACGGCGCTGCCACCGCGGTCGGTGTGGTCGCTGGCGCGGCGATCCTCGGCGCGCTTCTCGGCGGCAAGTCGCACCACAAGGAAGGCCGCGACTACGACCGCGAGCAGACCGCCGAGTTCGATCGCGGCTACACCGACGGGCTCCATGGCGCGACCTACCACAATTACAGCCGCTCGGATGCCTATTCGCATGGTTACGAGAAAGGCGTGGATGAGCGCGAGGCCAACCTCAGCCATCACCACCGCCGCGGCGGCTATGTCCAGACCGCCCGGATCGACGACCTGCGGGGCGCACGCGCGGCCGGCGGCATGAGCGAATTGGAACGGCGCGGCTTTACCCAGGTCGACAATTTCACCAGCGGCAACAGCCGCTATTCGATCCAGTGGAAGCGCGATAGCCGCCAGTGTGTGCAGGTGATCATCGACGACGGCAAGTTCTACGACATCCGCGATATCGGTCAGCACCCGAACTGCCGCTGAGCGGGACGGGTAAACCGGTTACGAATGGCGGGGCCGGATCATGCCGGCACCGAGGCACACCGCCGGCATGAAACTGCCCCGCCACACTTTCCTGTCTTGTGATGACAGTGGAGCATGACATGATTTCTCGCCTTATGATTGCATCGAGTCTCGCACTGGTTCTCGCCGCCTGTGGCGGAACTCCGGCCGAAGACAGCGCGGCCGAGCCTGCCGCCGGATCGGCTGCGGCGGACATTCCCGAAAGCCTCGCCCCCTTCGGCGACGGCTATCCGGGTCCCGGCGCGCCCTGCCGCCGTCTGGGCGAAAGCCCGGCTACGTCGAGCTACCTCGACGACAGCGCGGTTCTGGTCGGCTGCCCCGACGAAGCCTCGGCAGAGGCGCTCGGCGGGACGATCGTGAGCAATGTCGATGGCGTGCGGTTGGTGAGCATACCGACGGGCGATGCCAATGCCGGTATGGGAGAGAACGGCCCGGCTGCCGCTGCCGATACCTCGCCCGCCAAAGCCGCAGCGGCAAAGATCCGTGGCCCCGGCGGGCTCGAGGAAAAATGCCTCGCGCAGGTCAATGAAGTGACAGGCGGCGGCGCGACCGGAGTCAACCGGATCTCGGAGTCCGAAGCTGCGATCGAAATCTACATCAATGTTGCGGGTGCCGAGGCCCCATGGCGTTGCCTCGCCTATCGCGACGGCACCATCGGCGAGGTGATGTACACCGGAAGCGAAGGCGCGCTGTAAGGCGCTGCACTTCGATCGAAGGGGAAAGACCATGACGATGATGAACACGCGTCTGCTTTGGGCCGCGCTGCTGGCGGCAAGCCTCGCGGCTTGCGGCGGCAGGGGGGACGACACCACCGACAGTGCAGCTGCGGGCGATACCGAAGCGATGGCGGCAGCCGAAACCAATGGCCCGCCACCGCCGCCCGATGCCGCAACTGACGGCGAGGACGAGCTGGTGCCCGGCACAGATTACAACGCCACGACCATCATCTCCTGCGGCTTCGACGGTGCCCCGCCCACGCAGAAATGCGATGCCGGGATCAAGCGTAACTGGGGCGATGCGCCGGGGGAACATCTGGTCGAAGTGACCAAACCCGACGGCATGAAACGCGCGATCTTCTTCCGCGGCACCGAGCCCTATGGCGCCGACAGCGTCCAGGCAGATGGTTCGGCAGAATGGGACCTGAAATGGACCCGCAACGGAGACCAGACCACCATCACCTTTGGCCCTGAGACCTATGTCGTCGTCGATGCGATGATCACCGGCGGCTGACAGGGAGGAAAGCATGGGCAAGTTGGCAATCGGTATCCTCACGCTACTCGTGGGCCTCGTAGGCGGGACGCTGATCGGAGCGCCGCTGATCGCCGGTGCCATGATGGGGGCGGGCGCCGGGGTCGGTTTATCGACCGGAACCTGCATGACCGTGCAGGCGGCCAAGGAACTCGGCTACCTGACCGACGAACAGGTCAATGAGGTCATGAAGCGCGCCGCCGAGGACATTTCCGGAAAGCCGATCGCCCAAGGCCAGCAGATCGCAGAAAGCGCGGCAGCGTGCCGTGAGGTGCTGGAAAACATCAAGCGAGCAGGGGAGGATTCATGATCAATCGCAAAAAGGCCATTTTGCGGGGGAAAGCTGTCATCCTCGCGGGCGGCGCGGCGCTCGCGCTTGCGGCCTGTGCGACATCCTCGCCGCCACACCCGCTCGAAGGCACACGCTGGCGGCTGGTCGATGTCGAGACATCGGGCACATCGACGCGGCTGACCGAGGAATTGTCGTCACGTCACACGCTGACATTCGAAAGCGAGCGGGCGGTGATGCAGCTTGATTGCAACCGCGGCAACGCCAGGTGGTCGGCCTCCACGCCCCGCAGCGGCAATGGCACGATCAGCTTCGGCCCGGTTGCCTCGACCCGCGCGCTTTGTCCGCGTCCGACTTTCGGCGAGGAGCTTGCCTCCGAACTGCCCAAGGCCAGCGGCTATACGCTGACATCAGACGGGACCGGCCTGATCATCCGCACCCAAGCGGAGGTCTATGTCTTCACCCGCGACTGAAGTCGTCCAACATTCCGCTTTGGGCGCGTGCGACCCAGCCCAGGGGATCAACGCCGCCACAGCCAGTAGAGGATGGCAGCGTTGATCCCCGGGGCAAGGATTGGCAGCCAAGGCCCGGCCAGCCCGATGCGGTCTCCAACGAGATTCCACGGCAGCCCGAGCGGGAGCAGGAAGACGGCCGAAAGCGGGTCGCGTTCCTGCCCGAACAAACCGAAAGTCCCGATGGCAAGCAGCGCCAGCGCAATCACGTAAAGGAGGGTGAAGGCAATTAAGATCCACTTCCACATGCGCTTGGCAACCTTCCTTGTTATAGCCTTTCAGGCGGTCTGCGGATCGCTTGCGCCCTTGGCTGCGCGGGACGGGGCGCTGCCAGCATCAGAATGGGACTTCATTGCCTTCGAGGTCAAGAGCTGGGGACAACCCGTCAGCAGTTGGCGGATCACCTCAAGCGGTGAGGGCTCGTGGACCGAGGTCCGCAAGGCAGCCGTCGATGCACCTGCCGGGGATATCGCGGTCTGGCATGAAATTCCCGCCGAAGCGCAACTCGCCCTTGCGCTTCGGCGAGTGTTTGACCGGCTGCCGCCGATTGCGCCCGATTACGGTAATTGCGCCAACTTCATGTCCGATCTTCCCTATGGCACGCTCCGGCTGACCAAGGGCGCGACAACCACCGAAATCGCCTGGAATTCGGGTTGCCTAGATGACGGCTATGTCGCTTTCATCGGGCTTCTCAAGGAGGCCGACTCTCTTGTCGCCGCGGCCGGCCGGCAGGGCCAGATGCTGCGCGAGGAACCCCTGCCCGGCCCGTGACGCGGCGGTGCCAATCAAGGCACCGCATTGTTCCCGGGCGCTTCGAACCGGGCGCCGCGATACTCCGGCTGGGCGGCCCGCTCCACCGCAAGCTTGAAGATTGCCGCATAAAAGCCTGCCGCCGCGAGGCAGGCGCTCATCACCCAGAACATCACCTCCGGAACGCCCATCCCGCTCGCGGCGCCCGCCAGCAGCGCCCCGAACGGACGACCGACCCCGCTCAGTCCCATGTAGACCACGAACTGGCTGGCAGCCGCACCCGGGACGCACAGCCGCATGGCCACTGGCACCAACGCGATTGTGAATGTCATGATCAGAAATTCCGCGACGACTGCATAGCCGATAAGGATGGAAGTCTGGTTCCACAACGATGGCAGGGCTGCAAAGAGGCTGGCCCAAACGGCAAGGATTGCCGCACATCCCGCAAGTACCCGGCGTTCTCCGAAAAGAGAGACAATCCGGCCGCCAGCAAGGATACAATAGGCACCGCTAGCCGTCGTCAGCATGGCCATCAGGCTGGTATAGTCCGACAAAGTCCAGCCCGCCGCGCGGGCGAACAGCGCGGGCAGATAGGTCTCGTGCACCCCGGAAGGAAGGCTGCGCACCAGAAGCAAAGGCACGAAAGCGAGGGAAAACGGCCCTCTGAGGGCACGAAAAGTCTCACGCAAAAGGGGACGCCACGCCGCCACTTGAATCGCGCGGTTGCCGGGATGGGCCGTGCCTTTGCTCCACGGCAGACGGCGTTCCCCGCGCCGCTCGACCAGCACACAGCCATAGATCATCGTGACCAGCGGCACGGCTGCGGCGGCCAGCATCGCGGCCGGAGTGCCGGCGTGCTCCAGCGCCCAGCCGAACGTCGCCACGCTGATTGAAAGACCGATCACCTGTGCCCCCACCATCATCGCGGCAGCGCCGGTTCGCTCTTCCTCGGCCATGAGGTCGATCGCCAGCGCGTCGATCCCGACATCCTGGAAGTTCACGGCGATATTGGCGAGAAAGGCGAGGCCGGCGAGGAGCACGATTTCGGCAGGTTGCGGGTTAGCGAGTGCTCCAGCGATCATCACGGCGACCAGCGTCCCCTGCGCCGCGATGATCCACGCCCTGCGGCGGCCCATCGGCAGGTAGGGGTAGCGATCGATCAGGAACCCGAGCAGGAACTTGAGTGTCCACGGCAGACCCGCCGCCGACACGACCACTGCAATTCCCGCCGTCGGGACATCATGGCTTGCAAGCCAAGCGGGAATCGCGAACAGGAAGATGCCCGGAGCGATCCCCTGATTGAAGTAGAACAGGACGAGGGTGAACAGCCGCAGGCCCGATGATTCGGCGAGCACCATGCCCAAGCTTGGCTGGTCGTGGTCCGCTTCCATGATCTCTGCCTCGCTGCCTGCGACAGAATGCAACCTAGGCGACCGTCGCGGGCGTGCCAACCGGCGATCCGGAGCGCGACGGGCCGCAGCGGCCGCGGGTCATTCCATCACTATGCGGCTGCTTCGCCCCATGAAGAGCACGTCGAAGGTGACAACCTCTTCGGCGCCCTTGGTCACGGTGATCGCGTTTCCGGCATAGAGCCGGGAGGAAGGCACCTTGGTGCAGCTCTCTTCCGGCTGACCGGGCTTGCAGGAACGGCCGTTGATCAGCTGGGCGTTGCTGTTGCCGTTGTTGCGGACAATCACCTGCTCGGCGCTGTTTTCCCAGTCTATGGTCAGCGTCGGATTAGCCGGGCGCTGGATCACCAGCAGATCATAGCCGACCAGAATCTTCAGCCCGCTCTCTTCGCCGGTTACATCCCCCGCTACTGGCTTGACGGCAACGCGGAACACCCTGTCAGCATCACCCGGCGGGGTCAGGGCAGCAAGCCGCACGAAGCGGCGCTCGCCGGGTTCGAGGATCATCCGTGGCGGCGATGCGAGCAGGCCGAGCTGCTGCGGATCACTGAGCGCCACCCGTGTTTCGCCTTCGCTGCCCGGCGCGTCGATCCGGGCGGGTTCGACGGCCACAAAAACACGCTCACTCGTCGGGTTTTCGACGGTGAAATCGGCGCGCTGCAGATCCTCGGGCGGAAGGTCGATGATAACCGGGTGCACCGCGATTTGAGCCAGAGCGGGCACAGTGCCAGCCATCGCAACGATTGCGGTTGCCATGATGCGGCAAAAGAAACTCATGAATCGTCCCCGGATTTTGTCGCTACTGTGGTGCATACCACGTCCCCAAGGTCAAGCAGGGGCCGGCTGCTGTCCGATGGCGCAAGGGTGATGCGGCACACTTCCGCGCCGGCCTTTCGCATGACGTAGGTTTCCTCGCCAGCGATCTCGCCCTGGAAATAGCCTGAACCGTCGGTCTGCATGAAGTCGCGTTCGCCGAACAGTGCCGCGCCCGGCAGCGGCTTGCCCTCCATGTCGACCACGCGCCCGAATACCGCCTGGACCGCGCGCACCTCCCATTCGAGATATTGCATGTTGCCGCGGTAGAGTGAGACTTCGCGCGCATTTGCGTCGAATCTGCCGCCCCGCCCACGCACCGGCGCAAGCCGCACCGCATAGGCGCGGTAGGGCGGGAGGAACACCGGGATGCTCTGGCCCGGACGGATCCGGGCCCGCGGCACATCGTCGACCAGCACGTCCATCTCGACATCGTCCCCGCTTCCCTTGAGGGCGACGACGATCCCGCTTTCGCCGATGTCGCGTCCGCCGAGCGTGGCATCGTTCCCGCCGATCGCAAGGCTGGTGATCGCGTTGGCGGCATAGCGCGTGCCGCCCCCGCCGGGCGTGTCGAAGACATGTTCGACCTGTCCGAGGAATCGGCCATACTGGCTGTCAAGGTTGGCCTCAGCGCGCACCCTTTCGCTGTCGAGATCGCGCGCATAGCCCGCCGCCACCGACAAGTCGCCGCGCAGCACGCCGGGGCTCGAATAGGTTGCCAGCAGGTTGCCGATGGGGCCGCTGTCCTCGACCCCGCCTCGCCGCCGCCATGCGCCGGCGCTTTCGCCCAGCACCACGAAATTGTCGCGCAGGAAGTTAATACGGATGCCCACCCGAACATCCCAGCCGTCGCTGCTGCGGCGTCCGTCGCCGAATAATGTCAACTGGAGATTGCGCGCCGGGCGGGTGGCATAATCGAAGCTGGGCCCAAATGCGTAGAAGGCCTCTGAACGGGGTGATTTGAAATAGAGACCATCGAACCGCAGGTTGGCGCGCCCCAGCCGCATCCCGATATTGCCGCCTGCCTGCGTGCTGTCGCCGACCAGCAGGTTGATGTCGTTAATTGGCGTGAGACCGAAGCGGTCGCGGTTGCCAAGGCCGCCGAAGCCCGGCCCCCAGGTGCGCCGGAAGAAAGCATTGGCCGAGACATTGGCAAGATCGAACCACGAGACATTGGCAATCAACCCGTAATTGCCATTATTGCCCGCCAGCCCCACCAACCGCCCGTTGAAACCATCGGCCAGATAGCTCGCACCGGCTTCGGCGACAAAGTCCTGCCCCACCAGCAGCGCGCCGCCCTCGAGCGAGACATTGGGCGACAGACGGTGACCGACTGTGCCCTGCATAAACAGGTCATCGCCGAATTCCGGCAGCCCGCTGCCCATGTCCATCGCCAGGGTGCCAGCCGTGGCGGAGAAGGCGGTGCGGCCGACCGGCGGCAGGCTGCGGTCCTTGGTGAAGAAGCGTGTCTCGGTGCGGGTGGCCCCGGTGTCGTCGATGATCTCGAGCGTGATGTTGTAGGCGCCTGCCGGAAACACCGAGGTATCGACCAGCTGGTTGCCGGCATCGAGCTGCATCGAGGCCAGCAGCTGCCCGTCGCGATAGGCGTTGATCTGCGAGCGGCGCGGCAGGAACAGGGCAATCGGCTGGGTGAAGGCACCTTCCGCATCGGCGCGGGTGTCATACTGCGTGCCGACGCTAGCCCCGTAGATCCGCGCCTGCCCGGTAAAGGCGAGCGGTTCGGAGAACATCAGCCCGCCGCGATAGCGCAGCGCGCCGGTATCGAGCTCGGCGGCGAGGATCTGGCTCTGGAAGCCGAAATTGTCCGACTGGCCCACATCCGCAACGAGCCTTGCGTTGCGCCATGCGAGGATCGAGCGGTTCTGGAGCGCATAGTTTGCCGCGCGGCCCTCAACGCCCGAAACCGAACCGGCGAATGTGCTGATCAGAGAAAGGCCGGCATCGGGAATCGGCAGGTATTCTCTGGTCTGCACTTCGACCGCAGCGAGAAACGCGGGGGCGATGAAGATTTCGAGCCGGAAGCTTCCGGGATCGTGGATGATCGCCGCAACCGGCGGCGACAGCACGCCGCAGCCGGGGCGCGGATCGTCGCGGCAGGCAAGGCCTGCGTTGCTGTCGAGCCTGCCCGTGAGCGCCGCTGCAACAGCCTGCGGGTCCGTGACCCCGTCGATTAGCGCGATCACCTTATCGGGCTCGTCGAAGGTGAAGTATCCGGGCTCCTGGATGCCCGAGGTGGTGCCGATCAGACGCCCGCCAAAATAAATGTCGACCACCACCGGTGCTGGATCGACCAGATCCTCGAAGCCGGGCGGGGTGGAGATGGTGAAGGCCGCCGCCGACCGGACCTGTGCGCCGGGGGCGTTCGGCGCGGTCTCGCGCTCGACCTCGGAAGCGAGCAGCGCCGGATCTTGCGATTGCGCCAGCACCGGAGCTGCGATGACAAGCGAACAGCAACCGCAAAGCCAGGGGCGCAGGTGTTTCATGCCTCTCCCTATTGCGGCGCGATGACGAGGGTCAGCGTGCCGCTGTAATTGGTCGCCGAACGGGCGGCGGCGAGATCGGCACGCGCGATCACCACGACAAGGCTGGCTGTGCGGGTCGGCCCGGAACCGCAGGTGGCATCGGTTGCCGTGCTGGTCTGCCCGCCGAGCGGCTGGCCGGGATTGAGCGGCATTCCCTGATCGACGCTCGGCTGGTCGGCCCATTCGATCGCGAAGGGCAGGTCGGCCCCGCCGCCGCCGTCGAGCACGAAGGCGCCGCCCGCCCCCGAGCCGGTGGCGGTGACCAGATAGCCGCGCCCCGGCAGATCGCTGAACACGCATAGCGACTGCGCACGGCGCGCGTCATTGACGGGCCGCAACGCGCCGAAGGACACGTCCGACAGGCCCGAGATGTTCACGCTCTGCGCGGCGAGCGGCGGGGCAGCCAACGTCAGGGCAAACCCTGTCGCGAACAGCACCGCACCGGTCAGAGCGGGCGCTCTCCTGCTCATTATCTGGCGACCGCTGATGCCCTGATCAGGTCGGCGAGACCAGCAGGGTGAGCACGCCGGTATAGGTGGTGGTAGCCTCCATCGCTGCGATCGCGGTGGAGGTGATCTGGACCGTAAGGGTCGTGTTGGTGGAGCCGCCGCAATCGGGTGCGACCGCGTTGCTGCGATATTGCGCGGACTTTGTCCCTGCGGTCAGCGTCTGCGATGTCCCGGCGAAATCCCGGATCACGATCGAATAGGGCGTTGTGCGGGTCCCATCGGTTATCGTGAAGGCATTGGCGGCGCCATCGCCGGTAGCCGTGACGAAAAAGCTGCCGTCGGGATTGTTCGACCAGATGCAGATGTCGTCGGACTGGTTGGCATTGGCCCCGGTGTTGAGCGCGGTCCGCAGGCTTGTAGCAGCGAAGGTGATGTCATCGAGATTGGTTATGTTCACTTCCGGCGTGATGCTGGCGTTGATCGTGACCGTCCCGGTCGAGGTCGGTCCGGGCGTGCCTTGCGTTGCGGCGAAGGCGGGGGCCGAAAGGCAGACCAGCGCGGCGGCAGTCGCAAGAATCTTCGTCTTCATGTCGTGTCTCCTTGAGTCGGAAAGCTCAGGTCGGCGAGACCAGCAGGGTCAGCACGCCGGTGTAGGTGGTGGTTGCTTCCATCGCGGCGATGTCTGCGTTCCGCAGGATTACCAGCAGGCTAGCCGTTGTTGACCCGCCGCAATCGGGCGCAGTCGCAGTGGTAGTCAAACGCGGGGACTTGGTCCCGGATGTCAGCGACTGGACCGCTCCACCTCCGAACCGCCAGCCCAGGGAGTAGGCCAGTGTTCGCGTGCCATCAGTCAGCGTAAATGCGTTCCCGGCACCATCGCCGGTCGCTGTGAGATAGTAGCTTCCATCGACATTGTTGCTCCACACGCAGACATCGTCAGCCTGCTGGGCATTTGCGCCGGTGTTAAGCGCCGTTTGCAGCTGGGTGGCGGTGAATGTGAGATCGTCGAGATCCGAAATCGCCACTTCGGGCGTGATCGTGGCATTGATCGTCACCGTGCCCGTCGAAGTCGGCCCGGGCGTGCCCTGCGTGGCAGCGAAGGCGGGAGCGGAAAGCCCTGCGACTGCAGTGGCGGCGGCGAGAAGCTTCATCTTCATGGTGTGTCCTCTGGGGCTGGAATTGTCAGGTCGGCGAAACCAGCAGGGTCAGCACGCCGGTGTAGGTGGTGGTTGCTTCCATCGCGGCGATGTCGTCGCGCTGGAGGATGATGGCGAGGCTGGCGTTGGTTCCATTGCGGAAGGCGGAACAGTCAACGCCCGCATTGGAAATGACGATAGGACGGGTCTTGGTTCCCGGGGTCAATTGAAATTGACTGGCAATCACGCGCAGCGTCACGGAATAGGGCAGCGTGCGGCTTCCATCGGTAAGGGTAAAGGCGCCCCCGGCGCCGTCGCCCGTGGCAGTGACGAACAGGGTGTTGTCGACATTGTTCGTCCACAGGCAGATGTCGTCGGTAAGCCCGGCGGGACGGCCGGTATTGACTGCAGTCGCGAGCTGGGTCGCGGTGAAGGTGAAGTCGTCCAGATTGGAGATGTTCACTTCGGGCGTGATCGAGGCGTTGATCGTGACCGTCCCGGTCGAAGTCGGCCCGGGCGTGCCCTGGGTTGACGCGATGGCCGGGGCGGCAACCGCACAGGCCGCAAGTGCCATGAGCAGCTTGAAGTTTCGCATCGTCAATCTGCGATCTGGGTGCACAATGGTTCCGCCATGTTCGCGAAGGGGTCAGACACCGGCATTACCCTCCCTGCACGAAGGCATCCGGGATCTCGTAAACCTCGACGGTGCCGATTTTTACAACCGAAGTGTCGCCCCGCCTTTCCACATAGATACCGGCGTCCGAATCGCTCGAAACCGCCTTGTTCCCGCGGAACAGGATGGTGCGCTCTCCGCCATCGGGCGTATCCACATGGACTGTCGCGCTAGACCCGCGCCGTGTTACGCCCGCGCGGCAACTGCTCATAGGCTTGCTGGGTTCGGCGACGCAGCGGATCATCGCGGTCGCGTGATAGGGCGTGCCCGAAACCAGCACGTCGGAACTGTGCGAGGCGCCGCTGCCGGTGGCAGAGATGTTCAGCCGGTAGCTCGCCCTTTCGCCGCGTCGCCCGCTCGCGCGCATCTGATAGACTCGGATGGTGTATGTTCCGGCCATGCGGGTGCGCGCCTCGAACGTCTGACCGCTCGTCGAGCTGTTGTAGATCGCCACATTCCCCGCGCCGGGCTCGATCACGTTGAAATAGGCCGACCCGCCGCGATCCTGCAGCGAAACCGAAAGCATCTGCCCGGCCGCCAGCGTCAGATGATAATCGATATACTCTTCCCCGACGATCGAAGCATCGATCGTGGTTCCGCTCGCGCCGCGGGCGAAGTGAACCTGTTCGACCCGCTGGGCCGCAACTGGCGCGGCTGCCAAGGCTATCACACACGCTATAATCGCAGCGAACTTGTTCATCTCGTGTCTCCCGGTCGGCGAAGGTCCGGTGGACGATGCCGGACCTATCTTCGCAAATGCTAAGGAAAACTACTCGGTCGCCAGATGGGATACCATCTGCAATTCCTGCCAAAAAACTGGCATTAGCTGCCAATGCCAGCGCACAGATCGCATCGAAGGCCTAAGCGATCATGGTTGGCTGTTGGCATTTCAGGCCGGCTCCGAGATCCCCGGGTCGCGATGACGGGATGGAACGCTTTAGGTTGTGTGTTCACAACCCCCAGGACGAGATCACAGCGAAGCTTCTTTCTGCCGGTGGCTCCGCTCTGTAGCATTTTGATGGAGCCCGGAGCTGAAAGCGTCAGAGGCATTGAACCGGCACCACGCAGTTGGGGAACAGTGAGCACACCCTACCCCGCGAATTCGGGTCGCATCTAATTGATGTATTGAAGGAAACACGGTTTGTGCACAAATGACCCGCCCACGAGTTGTGCGGGTTTGCGGCGAGTTGCGAGCAAACTACTCAGCGTTAAATTTCTGAAATACCATCGCAATTCTTCGGGCGATTGCGGATCATACACGAGTGGCGGTTTCTCAAGACTAATCACCGCTTCTCCGCCTTGATCGGCACTACGTCTGCGCCCTTGCGCAGCTGATCGAGGTGGTCGCTCCACCATTGCGCCATGGCCACGCGCTCCTTCCAGTGTGCGCCCCGGTGGTACGCGGCACGGATCCTGTCGCTGTCGCCGTGAGCCAATGCCCGCTCTATCACGTCTGGGTGCCACTTGCCGCTTTCGTTCAGCAGGGTCGAGGCCACGGCCCGAAAGCCGTGGGCGGTCATCTCGTCGGTGGAGTAGCCGAGGCGGCGAAGCCCTGCGTTGATCGTATTGTCGCTCATTGGGCGCTTGCGGGAGCGGATCGAAGGGAAGACGTAGCCCTCAGGTCCGGTCAGCGTGCGGAGGTCTTCGAGGATCGCAATCGACTGGCGTGAGAGTGGAACGAGGTGATCCTTGCGCATCTTGGTTTTGGCCGCCGGGATGGTCCACAAGGCACCTTCGAAATCGAACTCGCTCCATTCGGCGTGGCGTAGCTCTCCGGGGCGGACGAACACATGCGGGGCCAGTTGCATCGCCAGCATGGTGATTGGTTGGCCCTCATAGCCGTCGATGGCGCGCAGCAGTTCGCCCACGCGCGCGGGGTCGATGATCGCGCCGTAGTGGGTGACGGTGGGCGCGGTCAGCGCGCCGCGCAGGTCGCGCGTGGGGTCCGACGAGAGACGGGCGGTTGCCACCGCGTAGCGGAACACCGCGCCAGCCAGTTGCAGGGTGCGGCGGGCGCTTTCCAGCTGGCCCTTGCGCTCGATCTTGCGGACGGCAATAAGCACATCGGCAGGTTCGATATCGGTGATAGGCAGTTTGCCGATCGATCCCTTGAGCAGCGACAGCAGATACTCGCTGCGAGTGGCCGTGCTCACCGCCTAGGCCTTTTGACCATCGCGCCGCCGCTTCTGGCAGAACTCGGCGGCAATAGCGTCGAAGGTTGTCTCGGCCTGGATGCGCGACCGCACCTTCTCGCGCTGCTTCTCGCGGCCCGGATCCTTGCCTGCTGCCACTAACTCGCGGGCGGCATCACGCCTACGCCGCGCCTCCGCGAGACCAACCTGAGGATAGATCCCGATCGCCAGCTTCTTCTCCTTGCCGTCGATGCGATATTTGACCCGCCACAGCTTGCCGCCCGAAGGCTGCACCAGCAGGAACAGGCCGAGCGTGTCGCCCACCTTATAGGGTTTCTCTCGCGGCTTGGCGTTCCGGATCGCAACATCTGTCAGCGGCATGGCCCTCGGTCCTTTCCCAGCTCGTGGCCCCCACGTGGGGGCCAGTCCAATTGCCCGAAATGCCTTGGCCCCGCGATGTGGCCCCCAAGGGCCCCGGATGCAGCGGGAAGAATAGGGACATTCTCGGACGACCGAAGGCACAAATCCCTAGGATTTCCAAGGGTTTTATAGACTTTCCGGGGCTGTTTGGGAAGGGAGGGCTGGAGCGGGTAGCGGGAATCGAACCCGCATAGCCAGCTTGGAAGGCTGGAGCTTTACCACTAAGCTATACCCGCTCAGGCCAACGACGCGCCAATGCCACCGATTGCCTCGGCAGGTCAACGGTTCTCTGCGCGCTATCGCTTCACTACTTGAGCGCCGGCATCACCGCCATATTGTCGATCAGGCGGGTGCCGCCGATCCGCGCGGCGACCAGCAGGCGGGCGGGGGCCCCGTCCAGCGCCGTCAGAGGGGCGAGGCTCGCCGCATCGGCCAATACCGCATAATCGACGCTGGTGAAGCCGGCGGAGGTCATTTCGGCCTCCAGCTCGGCGAGCGCCGCGGTCGCATTCGCGCCGCCTACGATGGCAGCGATCGCTTTCCTCATGGCGCGCGGCAGAGCGGCCGCCGCCGCGCGCTGTTCTGGCGAGAGGTATCGGTTGCGGCTCGACATCGCGAGCCCGTCTGCCTCGCGCACGGTCGGCACGCCGATAATTGCATCCGCGTGCGGCAAGGTCAGGTCGAGATCCCGCGCCATCGCCCTGATCACGGCGAGCTGCTGAAAGTCCTTCTCGCCAAAGAAGGCCATGTCGGGCTGCACCTGATTGAACAGCTTGCAGACGACTGTTGCCACCCCGTCGAAATGGCCGGGCCGGGCGGCGCCGCACAGGCCCTCGCTGACGCCTGCCACGCTGACGTTGGTGACAAAGCCTGCCGGATACATTTCCTCCACCGTTGGCGCCCAGAGCAGCGCGACGCCCTCGGCCTCGAGCATCGCCGCATCCTCGGCAAGCTGGCGCGGATAGGCGGCGAGATCCTCCTTCGGGCCAAACTGCCTCGGGTTGACGAAGATCGAGGCGACCACGTGATCGGCTTCCGCCCGCGCGCGGCGTACCAGCGTGAGGTGGCCCTCGTGGAGCGCGCCCATGGTCGGCACCAGCGCGATCCGCCCTGCCCCCTGCCGGCGTAGCCCTGCAACCGCATTTCTCAACACATCGCGGGTCGTTGCAATTTGCACGGGCCTTCCCCAGCCGATAGAACCGGAGGCCTCCCTAGCCGCGCGGGCGCGCTTTTCAAAGCGGCCCCGCCAAGCGGCGGCACGAACAAGAGGTTTCGCAAGATCATGGCCAGCACTGCCCCTTCGCGGCGGATCCCCGGCAAGGCCCATCGCATCGTCTTCGCCAACGAAAAGGGCGGTACCGGCAAATCGACCACTGCGGTCCATGTCGCGGTGGCGCTTGCCTATCTCGGCGCGCGCGTGGCCTCGCTCGATCTCGATCCGCGCCAGCGCACCATGCACCGCTATATCGAGAACCGGCTCGCCACCCTTGAAAAGCGCCAGCTGACTTTGCCGACCCCCGATTGCGAGGTTTTTCGCGGGGAGACGCCGGAAGAGTTGCTGGCAGCTATCAGCCGACTGGAGGCGACCTGCGATTTCCTGATCATCGACAATCCGGGGCGCGACGACCCCTTCGCCCGGACTGCGGTGGAGAACGCCGATACGCTGGTCACCCCGATGAACGACAGCTTCGTGGATTTCGACCTGATCGGGCAGGTCGATGCCGAGACTTTCAAGGTGAAGAAGCTCTCCTTCTTCGCCGAGCTGATCTGGGAAGCGCGGCTGAAGCGCAGCCGCATGACGATTGAACAGCAGCGCCCCGAGATGGACTGGGTCGTGGTCAGGAACCGCACCGGCCATGTCGAGGCACGCAACCAGGCGCGCCTCCAGCGGGCGCTGACCGAAATGGCCAAGCGGGTCGGCTTCAGGGTGACGCAGGGCCTGTCCGAGCGTGTTATCTACCGCGAGCTGTTTCCGTCCGGCCTGACCCTGCTCGACAAGGGGCATCTGGGCGAACTCGGCACGAGCCATCTGGTTGCGCGGCAGGAATTGCGCAGCCTCGTGATGGCACTGAGTCTGCCCGATTTCGTGCGCGCGCAAAGCGAGCTGGAACTGGCCTGAAGGCGTGTTGCGCTACCTCGTTCTCATCGCGGCGGCGAGCCTGTTATGTCGCTGGATCTTGGGCAAGTGGCCATGGGACTATCTGAGGGCAACCAGTCCGCGGGTTGCAGCGCTGCGCCGGGCCCGCAGCCTGCTCGGCGTCGCACCCGAGGCATCCCGCGAGGAGGTGATCGCTGCCCATCGCCGGCTGGTGGGGCTTGTCCATCCCGATCGCGGCGGCAGCAAGGAGGCCATGCAGGAAGCCAATGCCGCGCGCGACCTGCTACTGGCCGAACTGCCCGCGCCGGTCGGCGGGGAGAGCGATTGAGCCGCGCCTAGGCGGCATCGCGGGATTGACACATTTGCCGTCCAGTCGCAGGCCGCGAGTGCATATCAAACAAGGGACAAGTCTTTCATGTCACACCATTTCCACCCCACGGTGCTGCGCGAGTACGATATTCGCGGGATCATCGGCGAAACGCTCGGTCCGGATGATGCGCGAGCGATCGGTCGCGCGTTCGGGACGCTGCTGTGCGAGGCGGGTGGCAAGACCGTGGCGGTGGGGTATGACGGGCGGGTGAGTTCGCCCATGCTGGAACACGCGCTGGTCGAAGGGCTTACCGCCAGCGGGTGCGACGTCGTGCGGATCGGCTTGGGGGCGACCCCGATGCTCTATTACGCCGAAGCCTCAAGCAAAGAGGTGGATGGCGGCATTCAGATAACTGGCAGCCACAATCCCCCCAATTACAATGGCTTCAAGATGGTATTTCTTGGCCGGCCGTTCTTCGGCGCCGATATCCAGAAGCTCGGGAAACTGGCAGCAGACGGGGCCTTTGCCAGCGGGCAGGGCGAAGTCACCACGCGCGACATCCTGGGCGAGTATGTCGAGCGCCTGCTCGAGGGACTGGCCGGGATCGATACGGCCAGGCTCGAAACCCTGCGCGTCGGCTGGGATGCCGGGAACGGCGCCGCCGGCCCCGCGCTCGAGGCGCTTGCTGCCCGCCTGCCCGGGGAACACCATCTGCTGTTTACCGAAGTTGACGGACATTTTCCCAACCACCATCCTGATCCGACTGTCGAGGCCAATCTGGCCGACTTGCGGGCGCTCGTCGCTGACAAGAACCTCGATTTCGGAGTGGCTTTCGACGGGGATGGCGACCGGATCGGGGCGATCGATGGCACCGGTAGGGTGATCTGGGGCGATCAGCTTCTGATGATCTATGCCGAGGACCTGCTGAAAACCCGCCCCGGATCAACGATTATTGCCGATGTGAAGGCCAGCCGCGCGCTCTTCGACCGCGTGGCCGAACTGGGTGGCGAGCCGCTGATGTGGAAGACCGGCCATTCGCTGATCAAGTCCAAAATGAAGGAAACCGGTGCGCCGCTGGCGGGCGAGATGAGCGGGCACGTCTTCTTCGCCGACGAATATTACGGCTTCGACGATGCGCTGTATGCCGG
Source organism: Erythrobacter dokdonensis DSW-74 (assembly GCF_001677335.1). Taxonomy (GTDB): domain Bacteria; phylum Pseudomonadota; class Alphaproteobacteria; order Sphingomonadales; family Sphingomonadaceae; genus Erythrobacter; species Erythrobacter dokdonensis. Next base: position 16,467 of record NZ_LZYB01000004.1, on the reverse strand, counting down.
AGTGCGGCTGCTGGCGGCGGCGGCGCGACTGGGCAAGTCCGTCACCGAGCTCCGCGGTGCGATCCCGCCGATGCTCAACACGCCGGAACTGCGCTTTCAGGTCGACGAGGCGCGCAAGTTTGCCGCGATGGAGGAAATCGCCGGACGGCTTACCGGCAATCCCGGGCCCGAGGTCGAGAGCCTCAACACCACCGACGGCGTAAGGGTCAACACCGCCGACGGCTGGTGGCTCCTGCGCGCCTCGAACACGCAGGACGTGCTGGTCGCCCGCGCCGAAAGCGACAGCGAGGAAGGGCTCGCCCGCCTGCTCGCGCAGATTGATGCGCAACTCGCCGCATCGGGTCTGGAGCGCGGGGAGAGCGTCGGGCATTAGGTCCGCCCGAACTCAGGGGAGAGCATCATCATGATTCGTCGCCGGATTTTCGCTGCCACTGCCGGGATCGCCGCGCTCGCGCTGGTCCCGCCGCCGCTCGCCGCGCAGGACGCTGCGCCCGAAGCCGAGCGTGACGAGGCCGATGAAATGCAACAGGCCATGGCGATGCTCAGCGGGATGTTCCCGGCCGAGACGCTTACCGCCGAGCAGGAAGCCCGGTTGCCCCAGGCCCGCCGGATCATTGCCGCACTCATCCCCGAAGGCACGCTGGCCGAGATGATGGGCGGAATGTTCGACAGGATGATGGGACCGATCATGGACGCGGCAGGCCCGAGCTCGATCGGCACCGTGACTGCGGCCACCGGCCTTTCGACCTACGAACTCGATCTCAGCCCCGAGCAATCGGACGAACTTGCGCGGCTGTTCGATCCGGCCTGGGCCGAACGCCAGAAGCGCGAGATGGCGTTGATGCCGACCCTGATGGCAGAGATGATGAACCTGATGGAGCCCGGTATGCGCAAGGCCATGTCCGAGCTTTATGCGATCAACTTCAATCAGACCGAACTCGACGGCATCGAAGCCTTCTTCCAGACCGAGGTCGGCGCCACCTATGCCCGCAAGAGCTTCACCATGGCGAGCGACCCGCGCATCCTCAGCGCCTCGATGGAAGCCATGCCGCAGATCATGGGCTCGCTTGCGACCATGGAGCAGAAGATGGCCGAGGCTAGCGCCGATCTTCCCGCCAAGCGCGCTTTCGCCGAACTCGCGGACAGCGAAAAGGCCCGCGTTGCCGAACTGACCGGCCTCGGCATCGCTGATATCGAAGCGCGGCTCGCGGGCGAATCCCCAGAATAGCACGCGAGCGCTTGCGGGCGGGGGCTCAAGGCGCCACCTGTGCGGTTGTGAACGACCCCGCTCTCCCGCCCGAAATCGCTGACTGGTTCGCCCGGCGCGGGTGGCGGGTAAGGCGTCATCAGCACAGGATGCTGGCCAAAGCGCGCGAAGGTCGCCATGCGCTGCTCGTCGCCGATACCGGCGCTGGCAAGACGCTCGCGGGCTTCCTGCCGACCTTGTGCGACTTTGCGACCGAGACGCCGCCGCCGGACGGCCTGCATACGCTCTACGTCTCGCCGCTCAAGGCGCTGGCGCAGGATGTGAAACGCAACCTGCTGACGCCGATCGAGGAAATCGGCCTGCCCATCAAGGTTGAAACCCGTAGCGGCGATACCCCGTCCGACCGCAAGAAACGCCAGCGCGAACGCCCGCCGCACGTGCTGCTGACCACGCCGGAAAGCCTCTCGCTGTTGCTGTCCTACCCCGAAAGCGCGGAACTGTTCGCGGGGCTGAAGCGCATTGTGATCGACGAGGTCCACGCCTTCGCCACCGACAAGCGCGGCGATCTGCTGGCCCTGAGCCTCGCGCGGCTGCACGCCCTCGCCCCGCAGGCGCAGCGGGTGGCACTCTCGGCGACGCTGGCGAACCCGCGCGACTTTCAGGAATGGCTCGCGCCGCAGACGGGCGAAGCGGGCGAAATCGCGGCGGCCGAGCTGGTGCTGGGCGAGGAGGGCGCCGAGCCCGAAGTCGAGATCCTCCTGCCGCAGGAAGAGCGCGTGCCGTGGGGCGGCCACGCGGGGCGCTGGGCGATCCCGCAGCTGATGCAGGCAATCAGGGCCAACCGAACCACGCTCGTCTTCACCAACACGCGCTTTCTGGCCGAGTTCATCTTCCAGTGCCTGTGGGGAGAGAACGAGGATCACCTCCCCATCGGCATCCACCACGGCAGCCTCTCGACAGAGGCACGGCGCAAGGTGGAGGAGGCGATGGCGCGGGGCGAATTGAGGGCGCTGGTCTGCACGGCCAGCCTCGATCTCGGTATTGACTGGGGGGACATTGACCTCGTCGTGCAGATGGGCGCCCCCAAGGGCTCATCGCGCCTGTTGCAGCGGATCGGGCGCGCAGGGCACCGGCTCGATACGCCGAGCCGCGCTGTGCTGGTGCCGGGCAACCGTTTCGAATTTCTGGAAGCTATTGCCGCCAAGCAGGCAGTGGACGAGGGCCAGCGCGACGGCGAGGCGTTCCGCCCCGGAAGCCTAGACGTGCTTGCCCAGCACATCATGGCCTGCGCCTGTGCGGGGCCGTTTCACGAGGATGCACTGCTCGCCGAGGTGCGCAGCGCGCTGGCCTATAGCTGGGTGGACTACGCGACCTTCCAGCGTGTGTTGGGGTTCGTCTCCAACGGGGGCTACGCGCTGAAGGCCTATGACCGCTTTCAGCGGATTATTCGCGACAAATCAGGCGTCTGGCGGCTCGCGCATCCCAATCAGGCACAGCGTCACCGCATGAATGCCGGGATCATCGTCGATAGCGAGATGCTGACTGTCAGGTTCAAGAACGGCCGCAGCCTGGGCAAGGTAGAGGAACGTTTCGCTGCGCAGCTCTCCCCCGGCGATACCTTCTTCTTCGCGGGCATGAGCCTTGAGGTGGAGGGCGTGAAGGACATGGACGTGGTGGTGCGCGCGGCGAAGACGAGTGCCACCATCCCGTCCTATGGGGGCCTCAGGATGCCTCTCACCACACATCTGTCGCGGCGGGTGCAAGGCCTGCTTGCCGACCGTGCGGGTTGGGCGCGGTTTCCTGATGATGTGCGCGAATGGCTGGAGATGCAGGATTACCGCTCACGCCTGCCCGCGCCGGGCGAACTTCTGGTCGAAAGCTTCCCGCATGGGGGCAAGCACTACACCGCCTATTACACCTTCGAGGGCTGGAATGCGAACCAGAGCCTCGGGATGCTGATTACCCGGCGGATGGAGGATCGCGGATTGCTGCCGGGCGGGTTCGTGGCCAATGATTATTGCCTCGCGGTGTGGGGATTGAAGCCCGTTACCGACCCTGCCCCCTTGTTATCGCCCGATATTCTCACCCACGAATTCACCGAGTGGGTAACCGAGAGCCACCTGCTGCGCCGCGCCTTTCGCGAGGTGGCGGTGATTTCCGGCCTCGTGGAGCGCCAGCATCCCGGCCAGCGCAAGAGCGGCAAGCAGGTGACCTTCTCGACCGACCTCATCTACGACGTGCTCAGGAAATACGAGCCTGATCATGTGCTTATCGAGGCGGCGTGGGCCGACGCGCGGGCGCGGATGACCGATGTGGGGCGGCTTGCCGATCTGCTTGAACGATCCCAGCGCGAATTGGTGCATGTCGAACTGGAACGGGTCTCTCCGCTGGCCGTGCCGGTGATGACCATGATCGGGCGCGAGGCCGTGCCGCAGGGGGCGGTGGACGATGAACTGCTGATCGAGGCCGAAGGCCTGATCGCCGCCGCAATGCGTCCCGATGAACCGCGCGAAGGGGATTAGAGCGCCGCACCGCTGAACGGATGTTCCACGTGAAACAGCGCCGCTAAGAGGAGGCAAAGGGGGGTCAAAGGGGGGTCAAGGGCAAGCAAAAGGGGCGCTATGAACACTCATAGCGCCCCTGAGGCTACTCTTAAGGCACCCGGGGGCGCCTGGCACCTTACTTGCCGAAGGTGCGGTACTTTTCGTTGCCGACGAAGCCGAACTTCGTCACGCCCGATGCCTTGATGTCCTGCAGCACGCGGGCCGAGATCTCGTAGCTGGCGAGTGCCTCGGGCTCGAACTGCAGTTCGGGCTCGACCGCCATCCGGGTCGTTTCAGCCAGCAGCGTGATCAGCTGGCCTTCGGTCACCGGCGTGCCGTTCCACAGGATCTGGTCCTGTGCGGTCAGGATCAGCTTGTTCTTGACCGGATCGACCATGTCTTCCTGCGGCGGGTTGTCGCCCTGCGGCAGGTCGATATCGACCGAGTGCGTGGCCACCGGGATGGTAATGATGAACATGATCAGCAGCACCAGCAGCACGTCGATCAGCGGCGTCATGTTCATGTCGATCATCGGTTCGCCGTCGAGCTTTCCTCCGGACATACCCATGTCAGTTACTCCTTAAATCGCGTGATGCCGGATCAGCCGTTCGGATCGACCGGGTTCGAGATGAACCCGACGGTCGGATAGCCCGCGGCCTGCACGTTGTAGATTGCCCCTGCGACGCAGCGCCACGGCGCGTTCACGTCCCCGCGGATGTGCACCTGCGGGATCTGGTCGGGGTTCTGCATGATCGCTTCCGGACCACCGGCGCGGGTCACGATGTTGTCGAGCCGGGTGAAGGCCTTATCATACAGCTCTTCCGAGGTAACCGGCGTGATGTTGTTGAAGTACACGCGGCACTCCCCCTGGCGCGAGGCGCCTTCGAAGCCCGGTTCCCCCGCACTGCGTCCGGCGGCGTCGGTGGTGCTGACGGTCAGCAGCAGGTTTTCCACCTTGTCCTTGGATTCGACCGACTCGAACACCGGGATTTCCAGTTTTTCGATCGTCTGGATCGCCACCGGAACCGCGATGAGGAAGATGATCAGGAGCACCAGCATCACGTCCACCAGCGGCGTGGTGTTGATGTCGGACATCGGGGTCTCGCCCCCGCCTCCCATCGAAATCGCCATTGTGAATTCCTACCTTGTCAAAACATTGACTTGAGTTGTGCCCGAAGGCGTCCCGGAACCCTTGTCTGCCGTGGTCGTCTGTCCTGGCAACGCCGGTTCCGGGGAGCGCCGGAAGCAAGCCAATCTGGCCCGCCCCCGGCGCGTCCGGCAATGGCGATCAGGCCTTGGTGGCCGTGGCCGGCTTGGCGGCGGGCTTGGCAGCCGGGGCCGCCTGGACCGACGGCTTCACCGTGCCGTTCGAGTTGATGTAGGCGAGGATGTCGGTGGCGAAGCTGTCGAGCTTCTCGGCGATGCGACGGTTGCGCGACTGCAGCCAGTTGAACGCAAGCACCGCGGGCACCGCCACAAGCAGACCGATCGCGGTCATGATCAGCGCTTCACCGACCGGGCCGGCGACCTTATCGATCGAGGCCGAACCGGCGATGCCGATGTTGATCAGCGCGCGGTAGATCCCGATCACGGTGCCGAGCAGACCGATGAACGGCGCGGTCGCACCAACCGAGGCGAGGAACGGCAGACCGCCGGCCAGCACCGCGTTGATCGAATCTTCCGAGCGACGCAGCGAACCGTGCATGTAGTCATGCGATTCGAGGCTGTCGGTCATCTTGCCATGCTCTTCCTGAGCCTTGATCGCGTCGTCCGCGAGCTGGCGCCAGGCGCTGTCCTTGTCGAGCTTGGCTGCGCCTTCCTTGAGGCTGCCGGCGCGCCAGAACTGGGTCTGCACGGTCTTGTACTGGTTCATGATCTTGTTCTGCTCGAACAACTTGGTGAACAGGATGTAGAACGAACCGACCGACATGATGATCATCACGGCAAGGATCGACCAGGCGACCGGGCCGCCTTCCTTCATGGCTTCGACGAAACCGAACTTGTTTTCCGGGGCTTCGGCGGCCGCGGCGAGAATCATAAGGTTCATTGCGAGTAGTCCTCTTGAAAGAAATTTCCCTGTGGCCGCGGCCTTGTGGTGAGGCCGGGACCGGATTGAGCCGTCAATTCAAACGATAGGTAATCCGCGTCGCATAGCTGCCCGTGGTCGGGTTGCCGGCGTCATCAAGAGCCGGTTCGAAGCGGGCATAACGCTCCATGCCGGCGCACGCGGCCGCATCGAGGATGTCGGAACCGCTCGAGGCGGTGACCGAACAGCCGGTTGCACGTCCATCGGGGGTAACGGTGACGCGCACGCCGACAGTCCCCTCGATTTCCTCGCGCAGGGCGCGGGCCGGATAGTTTTCCTGGATCCGCGAGGCCCAGCTGCGCTCGTTCTTGGTGCGCGCGCCGCGGGCCTTGGACGGCGCCGGCGGCGGTGCAGGCGGCGCGACCGGCGCAGGCGGCGGAATCCGAAGGGCCGGCGGCGACGGCGGCGGAATGGTCGGCTGCGTCTGGATCGGGGGCGGGGCCGGCGCGATGTTGATCGGCGGCGGCGGCGCGACCGGCGGCGGCGGGGCCACTTCCTGCGGCTGCTCCGGCGGCGGCTCGTCCGGTTCTTCCGGCGGCGGCGGCTCTTCGATATCGACGGTGGTCACCCGTTCGACGACCTGCTTAACGGCATTGATAGCAAGGCCGATGACCATGACCGCCCCGATGCCACCGACGATCGCGAGAGCGATAATCAGTGCGGCGAGCTTGGTGCCGGTCAATCCTTGTTGTTGGTCAGCGTAGGACATCCAGCGCTTTCTCTCCAATTTCGGGCCGGACAAGGTGCCCGGCATACTTCCCACCTGCCGACCATCGGATCGACAGGCAGAACCCACTCATTTCAATCCTCCCACGCCAGAGAGCAGGACGGCCGGCGCATCGCTGCGCCTTTCGCAAAAGTCCGATCCCCGACTGGCACACTCTGCACGGCACGGGACTACACCCGATTCGACACAGAACGCAAAAAAGCCCAACGCGCGAAGAGTGTCCCCAAGCCCGCACGGTCGGCCTTCGCGGCTTTAACGGGCAAGCCCAACCCAATCAAACGCTTTATCGGTTCAGCGCCGATTCACTGCGCGCAATGTCCTTTCGGGGCTGCTAGAAGGTGGGCAATATCTGGTCAGGTGAAGGGCATGATGAAGCAACAGGTTAATTCCGAATTAAGACTTTTTTTCAAATACCTGACGGCGTTTGCACTGGCCGTGTCGGGGGCTGTTGCGGTGCCTTTTCCGCTTTTGGCACAAGCCCCCGCAAACCCTGCCGCGGCGGCTGCGGTAGAGCCGACCTATGCCGACCTGGCGACGCTTTCAGAGGCGGCGGACCTGGTGATCCGCGTGCAGATTCGCCGCCAGACAGCGCTCAAACCCGAACGCGCGCCCGGCCTTTCCGCCGGATTCGCGCGGCTCTACATCGAGGCGGGCACGCTTGCCCTGATCGCCGGGCGCAGCGGGGTGGGCGAGAGCATCGCCTATCTCGTCGATGTGCCGCTTGATGCGAGAGGCAAGGTGCCCAAGCTCAAGAATCGTGAGATGGTGCTGTTTGCCGATGCGGTGCCCGGTCGGCCGGGCGAGGTGCAGCTGGTCGCCCCCGGTGCGCAGCTGGATTTCACGCCCGCGCTCGAATCCCGCCTGCGCCCCATCCTGACCGAGCTTTACGCCGCCGAGGTTGCTCCGCGCATAACCGGAATCAGTGACGCGCTGGCGGTTCCCGGTACGCTGGCGGGCGAATCGGAGACGCAGATCTTTCTTGCCAGTGCGGATGGCTCGCCGGTTTCGCTCACGATCCTGCGCCGTCCCGGCCAGACGGTGCAATGGGGTGTGTCGTGGGGCGAGATCATCGATTCGTCGGCCCGCCCGCCCGCGCCCGAGACCCTGCGCTGGTATCGTCTCGCCTGTGCGCTCCCTGCCCAGTTACCGAGCAGTGCCAACCTCGCGCGCGATCCTGTAGCGCGGCGGCTGGCCGCGGGCGACTATGCCTTCGTGCGCGAGGCGCTTGGCCCCTGCGAACGGCGCATTACCAGGGGCGAGTGAACGCGCTGCCGACCCACGGGCGGGCTTGACCCCGCGCGGACCGGGGCTAAGCGCCATGCTCCCTAGAACTTTCCGGAGGCGCGCTTGACCACTCCTTCTGCTCCCTTGCGTATCGCGATCGCCGGCCTCGGCACCGTCGGTGTGGGCGTCATCCGGCTGCTCGCGACCAATGCCGGCATCATCGCCGCGCGGGCCGGGCGGCGGATCGAGGTGGTGGCGGTCAGCGCGCGCGACCGCGGCAAGGATCGCGGTGTCGATATCGCTCCCTTCGCTTGGGAAGACGACATGACCGCGCTCGCCCGGCGCGATGACGTGGACGTTGTGGTGGAGCTGGTCGGCGGCTCCGACGGCCCGGCGCTGGCGTGCTCGCGTGCGGCGCTGGCGGCGGGCAAGGGACTGGTCACCGCCAACAAGGCGATGATCGCCCATCACGGGCTGGAACTGGCCGGGCTGGCCGAGGCAAGCAATGCGCCCCTGAAATTCGAGGCTGCGGTGGCCGGCGGCATCCCTGTCATCAAGGGCCTGCGCGAGGGCACCAGCGCCAATGCGCTCACCAAGGTCTACGGCATTCTGAACGGCACCTGCAATTACATCCTCTCCACCATGGAGCGGACCGGTGCCGATTTCGCCGCGGTGCTGGCCGAGGCGCAAGCGCGCGGCTTTGCCGAGGCGGATCCCGCCTTCGACATCGAGGGCGTGGACGCAGCGCACAAGCTCGCCATCCTCGCCGCCATCGGCTTTGGCACGCGGGTCGATTTTGCGGGTGTGCGCATCGCGGGCATCACCCGGGTGCGCGCTGCCGACATCGCCCAGGCCGATGCGCTGGGCTTCGTGATCCGCCTGGTCGGCGAGGCCGATGTCGAGGAGACGCCGCAGGGCGCGCGCCTGCTCCAGCGGGTGCGCCCTTGCCTTGTCGCCAGGGGCCATCCCTTGAGTGCGGTGGACGGGCCGACCAATGCGGTTGTGGCCGAGGGCAACTTTTCGGGCCGCCTGCTGTTCCAGGGTGCGGGTGCCGGCGACGGGCCGACCGCCAGCGCGGTCGCTGCCGACCTCATCGATATCGCCCGCGACGAGGTGGGTGCACCTTTCTCGATTCCGGTCGCGAACCTTGCCGCAATCCCGCCCGCCGAGCCGGGCGAGCGGACCGAGCGCAGCTACATCCGCTTCATGGTCAAGGACCGCCCGGGCGTGCTGGCCGAAATCACCGCGGCGATGCGCGACGGGGGCGTTTCGATCGAGAGCCTGATCCAGCAGGGCCGCAGCGCCGAGGGCGGCGAGGTGATGGTGGCAATGGTCACCCACGAGGGGCCAGAGGCTAACGTCGCGCGCGCGCTCGCACTGCTCGAAGGATCCGACAGCCTCGCGGGCGATCCGCTAGTGCTGCCCATCCTGCCGCTTTAATTCTTCTTCTTTTTCGTCGCGGGCCGTGGCGGCAGGGTCGTCTTGATGCCCAAGGCCTCGCGGCGGGCCTTTTCCTCTTCCTCGGAAAGCTCGGCGTTCTGGTTCAGCGGCGGCAGGCCGCGCGCGATGCGGTCGGCATCGGAACCGGCGGGCGCCTGGGGCAATGCCTCGACGTCGATGAAGACCGCCGGGGGCGGCACCCCGCCGATACCGATTCCCTTGCCATTGTCGGGAATGCCGAACATGTCGGGCGGCGGCGGCGCGCCCTTAAAGGCGGTCTCCTGCGCGTAACGTTTCTGCGACGTCGCGCGGTCGCCGGTCAGGGCCGAATTGTCCACGCCGATTTCGCGGCACACCACGATTTCCCCGCTGATCGTACCCGCGTCCGCGCGATCGACACATTCCTGCGCCTGCGCCTGGTTGACCTCGCCCCGCGGCACCGTGACCAGCACATTGATCCGCGGGCGCGGCGCCTCCTCCTGGGCAGGTTCGGCGGGCGGCTCTGTCGCGACCTTGTCATCCTGAGCGGCCACAGCCGATCCGGCAAACAGCGCAAAGGCCGACAGGGCCGGAAACGTCACAAGGCGGCGAAAACCCGGCACGACGGGTGTGGCATTGCTCGACAAACCCGTCTCCATCAGCTTAAGCGCCGGGGCGAATGAACGTCTGGTCACCACCAGAGCGATAAGGGGCTGAATTGCGCATGAACTCTGCAACCGATACCGACCTCCTTGCAGGCAAGCAAGCCGGCAGCGAAAACGCCATCCAGCGCGTGCTGGTGCTGGAGATGGTGCGCGTGACCGAGGCGGCAGCGATTGCGGCGGCCAAGCTGATCGGGCGCGGAGATGAAAAGGCGGCAGACGCGGCGGCAGTGGAAGCCATGCGCCGCGCCTTCGACAATCTCTACATCGACGGCACCGTGGTGATCGGCGAGGGCGAGCGCGACGAGGCGCCGATGCTCTATATCGGCGAGAAGGTCGGCATGGGGAAGGGCCCGAAGATCGACATCGCCCTCGACCCCCTCGAAGGCACCACCATCACCGCGAAGGCGGGCCCCAATGCACTTGCCGTGCTGGCGGCGGCGGAGGAAGGCTGCCTGCTCAACGCGCCCGATACCTATATGGACAAGATCGCGGTCGGGCCGGGCTATCCCGAAGGCATCATCGACCTTGCCAAGTCGCCGACCGATAATGTGAAGGCCGTGGCTGCGGCCAAGGGCGTCGATCCATCGCAGATCAATGTCTGCGTGCTCGACCGTCCGCGTCACGCCGAATTGATCGCCGAGCTGCGTTCGCTGGGCTGCGGGGTGGTGCTGATCGGCGACGGCGACGTTGCCGGAGTGATCGCGGTGACTGACGAGGATACCACGGTCGACCTGTATATGGGGCAGGGCGGCGCGCCCGAGGGCGTGCTGGCGGCGGCGGCGCTGCGCTGCGTCGGCGGACAATTCAACGGGCGGCTGGTGTTCCGCAACGATGACGAGAAAGCCCGCGCGCGCAAGTGGGGCATCACCGATCTGGATCGCATCTACAAGCTCGAGGATCTCGCCAAGGGCGATTGCATCTTCGCTGCAACCGGCGTGACCAGCGGCTCGCTGCTCGACGGGGTCAAGCGGCGTCGCAAGCCGACCGGCGAAGTCTACATGACCACCGAGAGCGTGGTGATGCGCGCGTCCAGCGGCACGGTCAGGTGGATCAGGGGCGAACACCGCATCGGGTGACTTCGAGCCGGTGTAACAAAACTTGCACTTTGTAACAAAAGTGTCATGTTCAGCGCATGGCGCACCCTGTAATCGACCGGCCACACACGGTTTCCTCGTACAACCAGCAGCTCTCGCAGGTCAGTGCGATCATCAATCGCATGACCGACATGGCGCGCGCGCTGCTGGCTGGCGGCCTCGATGCGTTGCAGAATGCCGATGTGGTCGCCGCGATGCAGATCGTTGCCGACGACAAGGCGATCGACGAGCTAGAGAGGCAACTCGAACAGCTGGCGCTTATGACCATCATGTCGCGCGCGCCGATGGCCGAGGACCTGCGCTATCTCATCGCCGCGATCCGGGTCGGCAAGATGCTCGAACGTACGGGCGACCAGGCCAAGCGCATCGCGCGGCGGCTCGACACCGTTGACCGGGCTGCGCTCGGCCCGCGCTTTGCGCAGGTCCGCGCGATGGAGCGTTATGCCAGCGCGATGCTGGCCAAGGCGATCGAGAGCTTCAATGCCGCCTCCCACGCGCTCGCGCTGGAGGTGATTGCCGACGATGCCGGACTGAACGCCATGAACGCGCGGCTGATCGAGTCCTGCAGCGCGGGGATCGACGACGGCAGCCTTGCCAGCGGCGATGCGATCCAGCTGATCCTGATGGGCAAGCAGCTCGAACGGGTCGGCGACTATGCCAGCAATATCGCCGGTGACGTATCCTACATGTTGACCGGGCAATAGGCCCGCAGGCGCACGATGGTCTGGCGGTTCAGTAGTTCCACTGGGCCTGTAACCTGAGCAATTCGCCCTCGGCCCGGCCGAAGCGGCGCTCGTCCGCTTCCTTGCGCGAGGCCCAGCCATAGGTGGCAGTCAGTTCGAGTGCCGAGTTCAGCAGCACTTCGAGCCCGATTTCCAGTTCCTCGGTCTCCAGCCGCGGCGCGTTGACCGCGCCCTTGAAACCGCCGCGGTAATATTGCCAGCGCGCGAAGGGATAGATCCGGCCGACCGGAGATTCGTCGATCTTCATCATCGCCTGGACATAACCGCCGCGCAGCGGTCGCTCCTCGATCCGGCCCGTGACAGGATCGAATTCGGGGCCGGTGCCCCAGTTCCATTCGCCCTGAAGGCCGAAGGGCTGCGGGTAGAGGATGGCGTGCAGCCCCACGCGGTTGTCCTTGAAGGCGACCGGGCTCACTCCGCCGGTGCGCACTTCCGGGCTGACGCGGTTGCGCAGGATCGCGCCGCCGAGTTCGAACACCTGCCCGTCAAGCCCGATACCGTCGAGCGCGAAAGGCCAGGTCGCCATCGCCACCTGCATCGTGCTGTTGTTGGTCTCGGTCCGGTTGATGCCCTGGCCGTTGAACACCCCGACACCGAAGGCGCCGTAATTGCCGAAAAGCTTCTGTCCGTCGGCCGCAAGGCGATCCCAGATCTCCTGCACCTGGTCGGGCGTGTAATAGGCGACGATGCCGATGTCGCGCTCGCCCGGCAACGCGCTGTTGATCCCGTCGGTCCGGTCAAGCGCGAGACGGTTGGAGGAAGACTGCAGGTTTTCCCATCCGAACGGCACCTTCGACTGGCCGAGGCGGATGCGGAAGGACTTGTCGCCCGTCGGGAAAACATCGGCATACATGTCGCGCAAGGAGACCGTGCCCTCGCGCCGCTCGCCGACCGACTGGTTCGAAACCGCTGCGGCGAAATCGGGCTGGAAATAGAGCGAGACGTAGTCGTTGACGTCGCCCTGCAGGATCAGGCGGATCCGGCGGAAGCTGAAATTGTTGTCGGCCCGAACGCCGCTGTCACCGATGGTGCGCAGGCGCGATACGCCTGCTGGCGCGGTGGCATCGCCCGATACGATCTCGTTGAGCCGCATCTGGGTGTAGCCGCGCAGGCGCAGCTTTTCGTACCATTGCTTGCCCTTGGGCGGTGCGGCGACGGCAACCTGCGGCACGGACGGCTCCCCGGAATTCGGGCGGGCTTCCGCCACAGGTTGGGGTGGCGCGGCCTGTGCCATGGCGGGCGCGGTGGCAGCGACCGGCGCCGGAACTGCAGCCGGAGGAGCGGAAGCCTGCGCGGTCTGCGCGGCCTGCAGGGCGGCGACCATTGCCTTGAGTTCGTCGATCTGCCGCTGGAGGTCGGCGATGGTGCGGGCCTGATCGGCCTCGGACGTCGCGGCAGGATCCTGCGCGCTCTGGGCCAGCGCTGGAGCACTGGTGCCGGCCAGAAGGATGGCGGCCAAGGGGGCGATGGACAACCCATCGGCAATGCGGAACATGAAAACTCGCCTGTCTGGTCAGGTGGCCCGGGCTGAGCCGCCGGCGCGCGTCTATGTTCATTTCATGTCAGGTATGTGACATATGCGACAAACTCTTCCGACATTCGTCGCGCCCTTCCGCCTTGCTCAGGTCGGCTGATCATGTCCCGCCTGACGACAACCGCGCCGCTTCGCGTTGCAATTTGGTGACGTGTCGCTAGGCGGGCCATACCACCTGCCTTCCGGGGATTCGCGCGCCATGAAGATCATGTCCGGCAATTCGAACCTGCCGCTCGCCCGGGCCATTGCGGCCTATCTCGAAATGCCGCTGACCGATGCCAGCGTGCGGCGCTTCGCGGACGAGGAAGTGTTCGTCGAAATACACGAGAACGTGCGCGGCGAAGACGTGTTCGTCGTCCAGCCGACCAGCTTTCCGGCCAACGACAACCTTATGGAACTGCTGATTTGCATCGACGCGCTGCGCCGCGCCTCGGCCAAGCGAATCACCGCGGTGGTGCCCTATTTCGGCTATGCCCGACAGGACCGCAAGCCGGGGCCACGCACGCCGATCTCGGCCAAGCTGGTCGCCAACCTCATCACCGAGGCGGGGGCCGACCGGATGCTGGCGGTGGACCTCCACGCCGGGCAGATCCAGGGTTTCTTCGACATCCCGACCGATAATCTTTACGCCGCGCCGGTCATGGCCGCCGACATCCAGGCCCGCTATGGCGACCAGGATCTGATGGTTGTCTCCCCCGACGTGGGCGGCGTGGTGCGCGCCCGTGCGCTGGCCAAGCGGCTCGACAACGCCCCCCTCGCGATTGTCGACAAGCGGCGTGACCGTCCGGGCGAATCGGAAGTGATGAACATCATCGGCGACGTTTCGGGCCGGCACTGCATCCTGATCGACGACATCGTGGATTCGGGCGGCACGCTGTGCAACGCCGCCGAGGCGCTGCTGGCCAACGGGGCCAAGTCGGTCGCCGCCTATATCACCCACGGGGTGCTGTCGGGCGGCGCGGTGGCGCGTATCGACGGGTCGAGTCTCAAGGAACTGGTGATCACGGATTCGATCCGTCCCACCGAAGCCGCCGAACAGTCGAGCCGTATCCGCGTGCTCACCATCGCCCCGCTAGTGGGCGAGGCGATCCGCCGGATCGCGGACGAAAGCTCGGTCAGCTCGCTGTTCGATTGATGTTCGACCCCGGCGAGGTTCGGGACATTCTTGCAAGCGCCGCCCGGCAGCGCACGACCTTCACCTATGGCGGACTGCTCGGCCTGCTGGGCCACACCTTCACGCGGCCCCTGATGCGGCAGTTGTGCAAGGTGCTCGACCGGATCGACGAGGACGGACGGGCCTGCGGCGAACCCGGGCTTGCGGTGCTGGTCGTGCGCCAGTCGGACGGATTGCCGGGACAGGGCTGGTTTGTCAGCCGCACCGCAATCTACGACGACTTGCCGCTCGAATGGGAAGGGCCGGAGGCGCGGCGCTACACTCAGGCTCGACAGGCCGAAGCCTTCGACTATTGGAACGCTCGATGACCGACAAAGACCTCGCCCTCGCCCTCGCCCTTGCCGATGCTGCCGGGGCCGCGATCCGTCCGCTGTTCCGGGGCGAATGGAGCCATGAACGCAAGTCCGACCGGAGCTTCGTCACCGAGGCTGACCGCGCCGCCGAGGCCGCGATGCGCAAGCTGATCGAGAATGCCTTCCCCGCCGACGGGATCATCGGCGAGGAATATGGCACCCGCAACGAGGGCGCGGGGCGCCAATGGGTGCTCGACCCGATCGACGGCACCACCAGCTTCATCGCCGGGCGACCGATCTTCGGCACGCTGATCGCGCTGCTGCAGGACGGCTGGCCGGTGCTCGGCATCATCGACCAGCCGGTGGCGGGCGAACGCTGGGTCGGCGCGATCGGCCAGCCGACGGTGTTCAACGGCAAGCCCGCGACGGCCCGCCCCCTGAAGGAGCTGTCCGACGCGGTGCTTGCCACCACCAGCCCGCACCTGTTCACCAATGAAGAGGCCGACGCCTTCATGTCGGTCGCCAAGACGGTCGCGGAAAAGAAGATCGTGTTCGGCGGGGATTGCTACAATTACGGCCTTGTCGCTTCGGGCCATATCGACGTGGTGATCGAGGCGGGATTGAAGCTCTACGACTACGCCGCGCTGGTGCCGGTGGTGGAGGGCGCAGGGGGCATGATGAGCGACTGGCAGGGCAACCCGCTCGATGCCGGGTCCGACGGGACAGTAATCGCGCTGGGCGATCCGGCGCGGCTGGAAGATGTGCTCGAGGCAATGGGTTAGGGCGAGCATTCCGCGCAGGCGCGGTTCGCCTTCAGGGGCAGGAGGCCGATTGGCAGAAAATGTCAATTGTGCGGCTGCATTTGTCTATATGAAGTCTTGTCATAATTTCCTATACCTTCAAATTGTTGCGGGTGAATGCCGGCTAACGTCAAACATGGTTTTCGGACGGGGTTGAAGGGGAAGATTGTGATGAGACTTTACACGCGATTGTTGTGCGCCACTGTACTTGCCGGCGCATGTACTGCACCTGCTCTGGCGCGCGACGATCAGGCCTATATCGAAATCGATGGCGGCGTGGTCTTCGCGGAAGATTTCGATATCATCCAGACGGCACCTGCCACCGGTCCCTTTGGTGTGCTTGACACCGACATGGGCTGGGAAGCGGCCGGGGTCGTGGGTTACGATTTCGGTGGTTTCCGCCTGGAAGGCGAAGCGGCCTATCGCACGCTTGGCAACGACCGGATCGACACGCCCGGCGGCTCTCTGACCGATCTGGAAGGCGACGCTTCGGCCCTCAGCCTCATGGTCAACGGTCTACTCGACTTCGGTTCGGATGACGGCGTGCAGTTCTTCGTCGGTGGCGGCGCGGGTTACGCCTGGGTCGATCACGAAGTCGCATCTGTCGTCCCGCAGGCCGGCGTGACGCTGTTCGATGGGGATGGCGGCAGTTTTGCCTGGCAGGCCCTGGCCGGACTGCGGTTCCCGATCAGCAACGGTGTCGATCTGGGCCTGAAGTACCGGTACTTCAACGTCACCGATTACGACATGGACAATGCGGTCGACAACTTCGTCTACGAGACTGACTGGACGTCCCATTCGGTTCTTGCGACGCTGACCTTCAATCTCGGGGGAAGCGAGCCCGCGCCGCCGCCGCCTCCGCCGCCGCCGCCTCCGCCGCCGCCCCCTCCGCCCCCTCCGCCGCCGCCTCCGCCGCCTCCGCCGCCGAAGGTTGCGTGCAATACCGGGCCACATATCG
>NZ_LZYB01000003.1 GCF_001677335.1 Erythrobacter dokdonensis DSW-74 | reverse complement strand
GGCGGGGGCGGCGGCGGCGGCGGTGGAACCGGCGGCGGCGGGGGCAGCGGCGGCGTGCCCCGACTGGCCGCTGCGACTGATCCGGCCGACAGACCCATATCCGCACCTACCGTGGCGACGCCCGCCATTGTGGTATATTTGCCAGCAAGGCGACTGCCAGCCTTATCAGCCACGCCAGAACCAGCCGGTGCACCACCCTTGCGGTCAAGCTTGGTGGTCCCTGACTTTGCCTGTTTCCTCCCACGTTTGCGCTCGGCCTTTTTCTGCGCATTTGCGGCCTGTTTCCCCGCAGGTGCCTTCGCCTTGCCGCGCACACGCGGCTTCTTGCTCTTGCCTTTTGTCGGGCCTTTGCCGGGTTGCCTGGCCTCTGCCGGGGCATCGAAGAAGCTGACCGAAGCAGGGGCGGGCACAAAACCGCTGACGACCAGTGCGACCAGCGCGCTGGTTGCGGTGAGAGATGCTGAGAACATCCTCATGGCAGGGTCTCCATCGATTCGACCACCAGCAATTCGCGAGCCCGGAAATCGCTTTGCGCCACGAGAAACTCGGCTGCCGGGTGGTCTTCGCTATTGGCATCGAGCACTTCGCGAAGGCGGAAGTCGATGATCTCCTGCGGCTCCAATGGCTGGCTCCAGAACCGCAGCTGGGCAATCGCACCGTCCAGGTTCTGGCTGTTATCGGGCTCGATCCCGCCGACGAACAATGCGGCTGACGGCAAGGACAGGGGCAGCAACTCGCTGGTCCCTACCAGAACACCATCGACATAGACCTCCAGCCCGTCGAGCATGATGTTGACAGCGACGTGGTGCAGTTTGCCGTCGGTGAGATCGGCGATGAACACGTCTTCATCATTGGCGTTGGCAAACACCAGTCCATCGCGCTCGCGCAGGACCGAGATCTGGTAGAGGATGCCTTCCGGGCCGATATTGATGACCACCGGCGGATCATATCCGGGGTCCCCGCTCCAGACGGCCGCGACCCAGAATTCGATCGCGCCGCCATTTGCCAGGTCCAGCTGGGGCGACGGGTCGAAGGCGACCGCGCCGGTCTCGCTGACCTGCAGCACATCGGGGGAATAGGTCTGCGCCATGGCAGCACCGGGCGCGAACATCGCTGCTGCTCCCAGAGCCAGCGGGGCAGCCATGGCGAATGCCTGGCGGCGGAAACTGATTTGATGAGTCATGCTGTTGCTCCTTTTCGGATCACTTGATGCGCTTGACGCGCAGGTGGAGGGTGATTTCAGGCCGTCCCTTGGGACCGAACGACCACCGGGTGGTGTGCGATTTGCCCACCGCCAGGCCCGCTCCCTGCATGGGCGTGCTGCTCAATGTGCGCTTGTCGGTCCGGATCCTGCCCTGGGTCGCGCCGGTGTAACGCCAGTTGAAATCGAAATTCAGCGTGTAGTTGCGCAACTGTTCCCGCGTCCCGCGCAGGACCATCAGCCCGGGCGTATTGTCCGAAGCCCGGTAATCATAGGTCCGGCTCTGGTCATCGCGCCACTTGCAGCCGGTCGACAATTCCTTGCTCCCGGCAAAGGCGTTCCTGGGGCCGCTGGCAGAAATCCGGATATCGCCCGAAGCACCCGTCGTGGTTCCCGGCCCCGGTTTGGTGCAGCCGATCGTGCGAACATAGACATACCATTCCTCGACCGCAGCGCCGGGTTCGGGCTCGGGTTCGGGCGCCGGCGGGGTGTAGGTCACCTTCGAGATCAGCCGTTCATTGCTGAGCGGACGCGCCTGCCCGGCCAGATATTGATTGATCGCCAGCGCCAGTTCGGCGCGCACCCGGGTATAGATATCGGGCTGGTCGGGGAAATTGATCGGGTTGAGCAGTTCATCAAGCGGCCGCAGATCGAGCAGGATCGGGGCAACCCGGTCGCCGCGCGAATAGCCGCCCGAATCCCACGATCCATTGCCGCCGACCGCGATGAATCGCCCCCCTTCATTGCCGAAGGCGCCCGAATAGCCCTCGACCCGGCTGCGCATGCTTTCGTTGAAGCCGCCGATCGAACTGCCAAGGATCCGGACTTCTCCTTCGAGCTTGTCGCCCTCGGTTTCCTTGAGGACGGCTTCGAAGGCCTCGGTGGAAATGTCGCGGGTCATCTTGGCGCTGGCGCCATAGGTTACGGCATAGGCATAATGCGTGCCGAACTGGTCGATCAGATCCTGATAGCGGCCCTCGCGCTGGGCATCGCCGACTGCGGTCAGAAATCCCGAAGACAGCTTGGATTCCGAGTGATCGAGAATGATCGCATAGCTCTTGGCGCGCGAATAACCGACAACCTGGGCGACCGTGTTGCTCTGGCGCATCGAATTCATGGTCGATTGCGTGGCGGAATAGCCCACGCTTGCGCCAGTATCGGCAATCTCGGGTCGACCGGGACCGGGGCCGAACGACAGGGCGGTGTTCACTGCGCCTGAAACGCTGATATTGGCCTTCACCCCGAAAGAGGTGCTGTTCGCATCCTGCATTTCCTTCGCGCTCGACACGGTCGTGCTGCGATAGACATTGCCTTGCAGCAGCTCGTTCTGGAGCGTGAAGCCGAACGGCACCGCGTATTTTTCCTGGATGCGGTATTCATCAGGATCGCGCCGGTCGAAGACTTCGCGCATGTTATTGTTCATCAACAGGAACGGGTCCTGCGTCAGGACATTGTAGCCTTTGAGATTGGCGGCGAAATTGTCCGTCTGAAACTGGATCAAAAAAGCATCGTCAGACGGCAGATCGCGGCTGGCGGCGGTTTGCGGCCGTAGAAACTGGCGGTTGCCCAGCCGGATGCGCAAGTCCCCGCCGGCGGTGTAATCAATCGTCAGGCGCTGCGGCAGAGAGGTTTGCTCCTCCGCCTCGAAGACCTTGTTCATGCCCGGCTGGCCGATCAGGTCGTCAACGCTGACCCCATCGTTTGAGACGTAACGCGTCATGCGCACATCATCGATCCCCGCCATGACATAGAGTTCGTTTTCCGGATCATCCCCCGGCGCGATGAACAGCGCGGCGGGCGTGGTGTAATTGCCGTGCAACAGCCCGGCGAGCGGCAGGCCCTGCACGTCCCATTCGCTGCCGTCATTGGCCGAGGTGTCGAAGGTGGGGGTGCGGTCTTCCCTCCACACCCCGTCAAGCCGGGTCCAGCACATATCGCCCGCATCAGGCACATCGGCATTGGGATCGGCGCTGGCCACGGGAGCGAATTCAATCCCGGTGATCCGGTCGCGCGGTGATGGCTGGGGCGGTCTCGCCGACATTTCCTGCCGCGCGCCATCGGGGATGACGCAGCCCCGGAAAGCCTCCGCAACCGCACGCGGCTCGCCAAAGGCGTCGGCCAGCGAGGCGAACCGGAGCCGATTGCCGGGCCGGGATGGCGCATCCGAAGGCGGCGCGCCCGCATCACCCGGCGTGGCGAACATCACCGGGCCATCAGCCGCACCGCTGCTGCTGCCGGCAACGCGCGAGAGGACATAACGCGCCGGGCCGAACAGGCCGGGAACCGATGCCTCGATCCGGTCGGGCGAGACGACCTTCATCGTCACCTGTCCCATCATCGGCAGATCATCGCCAACATAGGTTTCCGCGTCGATCTGCCGGATGTTGCGGATGGTGACCATGTCGGGCCGGACCCGCAGCACGAAGGCATGGGTCCAGCCTTCCACCGCATAGGCCCGGCCGCGTTCGATCCGGATCACCTTGTTGATGGTGTTGAC
Organism: Erythrobacter dokdonensis DSW-74; assembly: GCF_001677335.1. GTDB lineage: Bacteria > Pseudomonadota > Alphaproteobacteria > Sphingomonadales > Sphingomonadaceae > Erythrobacter > Erythrobacter dokdonensis. The sequence goes on along the minus strand of NZ_LZYB01000003.1, from coordinate 497,234 downwards.
GCGCCAGTCGCCGTCGATGTCCATCGCCTCGGTCTGTTCGACCGCATCCTTGTCGGGCAGCAGGGCGGGGATCTGCGCGCTGGCCGGTTGTGCCGGAACCAGCGCGGTCCCTGCCATCAACGCTGCCCCAAGGCAGGCGACGAGCGTGCCCTTGCGCATTACTGAACCCTCTTCAGGGTCAGCGTGACATAGAGCTGGGCCTTACCGCTCTTGCCCGCGACGATGACTTCATCTTCGAGCGTCTTGCCGACATCGAGCAAGTTCTCCTGATTGATGGCGCGCATCAGAAGAGCGCTGTGAGCATTGTCAAAGTTGATGTTGAGACCGGCCGTGTTCTTGCCGCCGATTCGCATCCCTTTGACTTCCTCCCCGTTTTCCGGAACCGTGATTGTCAGCGCGCCGGGACCGGCATTGTAGAACTTGTAATTCTGATCACGCGGACCCTTGCGGGTGCACTTGACGTCGAAATTGCGGTTCTTCGATGTCACGCGGTTGCCATTGGGGTCCTGCAGTCTGACATTGAAGACGCCGCCATAGCCCTTGCGCAGCAGATCCGAACCAAGGCACCGCGCCTTGCTGACATGCAGCTGGTAGATCCGGTCACGCACGATCGCCGGAGCGGGTGCGACCCCGGCGGGAGGTGCGTCAGCCCCGGCGCCGCCGCCAATCGAGGCATAGGCGGTCGGGACAAGCGCGTATTTCGCTTCACCGAAAAGCCCTTTCACCACCCCTTGCAGGGTGCCGTTGGGTTGGCGATTGAACACCACCTTGCCCATCATCGGCAGATCGTCGGCTTCATAGGTGTCCGGACCGGTCTTGCGGAAGTTCTGCAAGGTGACCATGCCGGGCTGGATCCGGAAGATCAGTGCCTGGGTCCACGGGTCGATGACATAGGCGCGCCCGTTTTCGATCGTGATGCGCTTGTTGATGGTCGAGACAACATAGGTGCCGTCGGCATCAGTTGCTTCGCCTGGTGCCACCGTCGCGACATCGGGGAGCTGGGCCTGCGCTGATGTTGCGCCAAACATGACGCTGGACGCCAAAAGTCCAGCAAAGATGGCATTCTTCAGATTCACTCGCATAGCATTTCCCCTATTCGGCATCAGCCCCTATCCAACAAAGACCTGTAGGGAACTGATTGCAAAGAAAGATTTCTGTTCATGCTCCATTTTATTGAGCATTCTTGCCTTGATGGGTTGGTGATACGCATCGCCCGGGCCTTGCTCTATGGGGTAGATCCCCCATCTCCATCACACTGATTTTTAGCAGATTTCTCGCAAATCCCGTATCGCGGACAGGGCCTGCCCTAGAGGCAAATGGCACCCGTCCATTGTCCGGCATTCTGCCCGCGCGCGCACATCTGCTGGCGCCACAGCCTCTCCACTCGCCAGCCGTCCTCGCTTTTCACGACTGTGACGAAATAGCGGTCGCCCGAGATGGAATCGTCGCCCAGACCGTCCCGGGTTATCGAGACAGCCATGAACGGCCGGCGCGGGCCGCCGCCCCGTTTGCGCAGGTCGCGTTGCCAGAACCGCTTTTCCATCCTGATCTCGATTTCGGGCCGCCCCTCAAGACTTTCAGGAACACTTCCCAGCAGCGGCTCGAGCAGCGCGGTGATGCTGGCGCCGCGCCAGTCCCGCCAGCTGCCCTCAGGGTCAAAGGCCCAGTCCGAAAAGCTGTCCGGATTTACAGGCTGGGGCTCCAGGCGACGCCTGCTGCCCTTGGTCCCGACACAGGCCGGCGGCTCTGCGCCTTCGAGAAGGTCGACCGTGCCAAGTGGCTCGCCCGCGTAAGACAGCGTGTAGCGGCGCGGCTGGATATCACTGGCCGAAAGGGTGAAGCTTTGCGCGCCTCCGCAGTCGGCCGTCACCGCGGGACTGGTGATCGGGTGAAATCTGATATCGCCGGAAAGTGCGATATGCGCGCGGTCCTGATCGACGTTGAGCGCAAGATCATGCTCCTTGAAGCGCGCCATGCCCGTCACGCAGCCTGTGCTGACGCGAACCGACAGTTCCTGCGCCCCACGATCAAACTCCGGGCAGATTTGCCTGACAGCAGTCTGGGCAGCCCCCGCTTGAACCGACAGACAGGTTCCAAAGACAGCCAGAATGGATTTTACAGCGTTGGTTTGCATGGCGATCTAGCCTCCTTGTCCTGTGTCGTACGGTCGTGCCGAGGATTGTGCACGCGGCCTTTGTCTTGCGGAATAGGGCCAATCCCCCAATCGTGATTGCGCCAGGACCTCCATCGCCTCTATGCAGAAAGCCGAAGCGCAAACGGGGGGAAGAGCGCAACCATGACAAGCTATCGGGCGATTATTGCGGATGACCACGCGATCGTCCGGAATTCGCTGGCCGGAATTCTTGCGGAGATCGGCAGCGTCGAAGTCGTGGCCGAGGCAGAAAACGGGCTCGAGACCATCGCGCTGGTCAGGCAACATTCGCCCGATCTGCTGCTGCTGGATGCCGCCATGCCGCTTGCGCGCGGGGTGCAGGTGTATGGCGAGGTGCGCCGGTGGTCGCCCGACACGCGGGTAATCGTGGTGACCGGCTTCACATCCACGGCAATGCTGGCTGACTGGCTGGCAGCCGGGGTAGACGGCCTGTTCCTCAAGAGCGCCAAGCCTGAAGAGATGCGCAACGGTTTTGCGCAAGTCCTCGCTGGCGGAAAATACGTAGCCGAGGACGTCGCGCAAAAACTGGCCGCCGCGCCCGAACGTGAGGAACTGACTGATCGCGAACGCGAAGTGCTATCGCTGATTGCAGCCGGGCATCAGAACGTTGCCATCGGAGAGCAGCTCTTCATCAGCCCCAAGACGGTGGAAAAGCACCGCGCCAGCCTGATGGCCAAGCTGGGGGTCAACTCGGTTTCGGGCCTGCTGACACTGGCGCTGCGCGAAGGGCTGCTCGACGAGCATCGGCAATTGTGAGGCGACCGGCGGAAAGCTTGCCAATCGATGAATGGGGGATCGGCCCCATCGCCGCGTTACGCGGGCGGCACTAGCTTGCAGCACATGATCAATCAGAAACCCCTGGGCCTGCTGCCACGGATTTTACGCAAGGCGGTCGCTGCACTGACCCTGCTGGCAGCCAGCCTCGCCGTACAGGTGAGCGCGCAGGAGAGCGCGCAGGAGAGCACTCTGGGCGACACGGTGGAACTGCCGCAGGGCAACAACCATCTGCAACCATTTGCCAGCCTCAGATACCTGATCGTCGATGCGGAGCGGCTCGCCCCTGAAGCCGTCATTGCGCGCCGGGACCAGTTCAAGCCTCTGCAGAACCCGTGGGTCGATTTCGGTAAGCAGAAGGGGGCTGTCTGGCTGCTGGTTGCGGTGCAAAACACAAGCGCGCGCCCGGGCAAGTGGATGATCGATATCCAGCGTCCCTTTGTCGACGAGTTGCTCGTGCAGAAACGCACATCAGGCGAGCCGCCCGAGACATTGCTTTGGGCCGACCGCAACACACCGTTCGAAGATCGGCCGGTGGTAAGCCAGTATCTCGTCGCGCCGCTGTGGATGGAAGCCGGGGAGCGTGCGGAAATCCTTGTCGGCCTGCGGTCCTCGACCGGCAGCTGGATGCCGCTCACCTTCGCAACGCCGGAACGCATGCGCACCGCCCATATGCAGGAGGCGCGCTTTAACTGGGTCATTAACGGCGCGATGGTTGCGCTGGTCATCATCGCCATCGCGATGGGCCGGCTGGTCGGCTGGCCACTGGTGACGGCGTTTGCCGCCTATGTCGGTCTGAGCGCGCTGTTCGTTGCCAATAATGAAGGGTATCTGCATCGCTTCATCTGGCCGGATGCGATGGGCGCCTATGAGCCGGCCAACCTGATCCTGCTTGTCGGCATGATGATCGCGGTCCTGCAATTCGCGCGGCTGTTTGCAGGGCTGGCGAAGCACTATCCTCGCACGAACCGCGCCGTGCAGGTCTTGCAGGCCCTGCTCATCGCGGTGGGCGTGAGTAGCGCCTTTTTCTGGCAATCGGACACGATGCGCTGGGCGGTCTTCCTGCACGTTCCTTTCGTCGCGCTCGCCTATTTTTCAACCGCCATCCTCGCCTGGCGCAGCAGGGTGCTGGGGGCAACCCCGTTCCTGGCGGGCTCTGCTGCGATCCTCTTTACCGTCGCGACGATGGCGGCGGTCCTGTTGTCGCCGGGCAGATTTCCGATGACCGTCGCGCTGGATTACTTCCACGCGACGCTCCTGTTCGAAAGCTTCGCATTCCTAGTCGCAATCCTGGTGCGGATGCTCGCGATCCAGCGTGATCTCAACCGCTCGCTTGAAGCCGAAGTCAACGCCACGCGCGAGAAGCTGCAACTGGCCGAGGCCCTTCAGGAAAGCCGCAATCGCTATGATCTTGCCAGAACCCATGCCGAGAGTCTGAGAGCCCGTATCGCCGCCACATCGCACGATCTGCAGCAGCCGCTGCTTTCATTGCACCGGGGGTTGAAGGATGTCGCGGCGAGAGACCCGGAGGCAGCGGGCAACCTTGAGGCCGCGCTGGCCTATCTGCAGAAGGTCACCGAAAGCGGCCTTGCCGGCAGCATGCCTAAAGACGACGATGACGAGGAGAGGCCGGACCAAGGGATCGAAACCTTCCCCGCGCGCCTCGTGCTCGCCAATTGCGCCGCGATGTTCGGCAATGAAGCGCGGGCGGCAGGCATCGAGGTGCGCACACGCGGGTCGGACGTCAATGTCACGACTGAGCCGGTCGAATTGATGCGCGCAGCAAGCAATCTCGTTTCGAACGCGCTCAAGCACGCCCGCGCGACCCGGGTGCTGATCGCGGTCCAGCGTCGCGAGGATCACCTGCTGCTGAAGGTGATCGACAATGGCATCGGTCTCGACCAGGCGCAGCTCGACCGGTTGAGCGCTGCCTATGCCAAAGGAGAGGACAGCACGGGCCATGGCCTGGGGCTGCATCTTGTCCGCCAGTTCGCCGAGCGGCCCGGTCACGGGTTTGAAATGCGTTCCGCGCCCGGACGCGGGACCTGCATGATCCTGCGCCTGCCGCGCGGCAGGTAGCGCGCAATGGGGGTCGGGCCGCCTGTAGACCTCTGCGGAGGCCCTTCCCCCGCTAAACAACGGAGCCGATCATGAAGACTATCCGTTTTGCACTGGTGGCAGGTGCGATACTGGCCTTTCCCCTTGCGGCCAATGCCGGGCATGACCCAGCGCCGTCAGCAGAGCCCGCAGAACTTCCCTCTGGACAATGTCGAAGCGGCGAAACCACAGTGTTTGCGGGCGAGGTGCAGGACGATTTCGGTCTCGGCATAACGGTGTGTATGAGCAACGAAACACTCACCGTCCGCTATTCGGGCGAGGGTGATCCCCAGGTCGTGTCGTGTAGGATCGGCGAGTGCGCGGGCATCATCGATTTTGACCATTATGTGCGGTACCGGCTCACGATCATCACGCTCGTGTGGCGGGATAAGAATGGCGAAATGACGCTCACCGAGAGTTTCGACGCGCAGAACATCGGAGAGGAGCCGGTCCACATCATCACCAGCACGTGGTCGCCGCCAGAGGCCCGGTTGGCTGATCTGCAACCGGGTGAATATCCGGTGATCGCGCAAACGCCGCCATTATCACTGATGGCGCTAAGTTACCGGAACCGGCCCTGATCAGGTAACGGCGAAGGATGACACCTGTGCCCGCGGCGACAACATTGTGCCGCGCTCGCGGAGGCGCAAACAGGCAAGCGACTTCGCAACTATCCCCACGGACATCCGAAGGAACCGCAAGATCGCTCGAACCCTGATAATTGTGCCCCATGGAAGACAAGGATGTGAACGCAGATTGCTGGTCCGTCGCGATTTATCCCTCTTCATTGCTCTAGTGAACCGACAAGCTGCGCGGGTGAGGCGAAAGCGTCAGACGTGCACTTCATGTTGTGGCGAGGGTCACTGACCAAAACCGCATTCTTGACGCTCAATTCGGGCGGTACCGGCTTCGACGGCATTTGACTTTTGGCATAGCCAAATCCCCCGTTCTCGCTTCAGGGGTTAAGGCTGATGATCGATTTCACGCTGGCGACCATGACCGTGCTTTTCGTGCTGGCCCTCCTCGGCGCGGAGACACTCGGACGCAGTATTGCCACAAGAATGCCCACTGAGGATGCCCTCGGCAGCCTGAGCCACGACCGGATCGGCCACATACTGACCAGCATCTTCGGCCTGCTTGCCCTGCTTGTCGGCTTCAGCTTCAGTATGGCGCTAGATCGCTACGAGACCCGCCGAAGCGATGTGGTCGCAGAAGCCAATGCTCTTGGCACAGCCCATTACCGCGCGTCTTTTCTGGGTGAGACGACATCAGACCTGCAAAGGGCGATAGAGGACTACACCCGCCATCGCACAACTTATGGCAGCGCAATCGAAACCGGACGCGATGCGCTCGAGGCACAGGCGCAGCAGTTGCGGCCGGCTCGCGCCTCCAGCCGGTTGCGAACACGCCGCTTGGCGCATCGACCATCGCTGGCGTCAACGCGGTCCTCGATCTCGGCGTGCAGCGTGAGGCCAATATGCGCGCAAAACTGCCGTGGACGGTGTTCGCCCTTCTGATCAGTCTGTCGCTGGTCGGCGCGGGGATAATGGGCCTCGCCTATCCGGGTGCAGGTTTCCGAATCTCGCGGAGCCGCGACGCATGAATGCGGATGGGTGGATTTCTGCCATTCAGATCGCGCGGCGCAACGCAATTGCGAATTGACGGCTTTTTGACGTTGCTATCGATTGCCTGCAACAATGTTTCAGCGCATTCTGCTGAGCGGCATATCGAGGGCGTCTCTGGCGATTGCCAGCGCTGCATTCGCAGACTGTTCGGGTTAAGGAAGTTAATGGAGCCGCCTGCGTGTCAAAGTCCGGGCGTGTGATTTACAGACCTCCCTCGAGCCGCCATCCAACAAGTGCGTATCTGGAGATGGCGTAGTGGAAGACCGGCTGGTTCTGGCACCCGCAATTCGCAAGATGATGGTGCGGATCCTGCCGTTCATCATGCTTGGCTATGTCATTGCGTATGTCGATCGGGTCAATATCAGCTTCGCCGCGATCCAGATGAACGTGGATTTGGGCTTCAGCGCCACCGTTTACGGATTGGGAGCTGGCCTGTTTTTTCTGTCATATGGGCTTTTCGAAGTGCCCTCGAGCATGCTCATGGAGCGCGTGGGGCCGAAGCGGTGGTTAGTCCGGATCATGTTGACATGGGGTGCCATTGCCACCGCCATGATGTTTGTCGAAACCCCTATTCAATTCTACATTATGCGCTTCATGCTTGGCGTGGCTGAGGCAGGCTTTTTCCCAACGATCATGTTTTACCTCTCCGGGTGGTTTCCAGCTGCCTATCGTGGCCGGGCTATCAGCTGGGTCTACATCGCGCCGCCGGTGGCATCGATTCTCATGGGAGCGGTCTCTGGATGGCTGCTGGAGCTCGACGGACTTGGCAACTTGCACGGGTGGCAATGGCTGTTCCTCGTGCAGGGCTTACCCGGTGTTGTTTTGGCTATTGTGATCTGGAGATTCCTGCCGGAATCTCCAGCTGAGGTAGGCTGGCTTTCGGTAGCTGAGAAAGAACAACTCGGCGTTGCATTGTCGAGCGATGCCTCCTTGGTGGTGGAGCACTCGCGACATGATCTCCTTGGCGCGCTGACCAACCCGGTCGTGTTGCTGCTTGGATTTATCGGCCTGTTCGGGAATTTATCTGCTGTTGGCCTGATCCTCTCGGCACCAGCGGTGCTTACAGATGCTGCAGCAATGGACACCATTTCAATCGGGTATCTGGTCAGTGGCAGCGGCATACTTGGCACCTTGTTGATTCTCGCGGCCGGATGGAATTCCGATCGCCATGGTGACCGCCTTCTGGATGCCATCATTCTGGCGGTGGTCTGCGTTACCGGACTTCTGGCGCTTGCTTGGTCACCGTCCCCATGGCTGGCCATGGGGGGCTATCTCTTTTTTGCGGTGTGCACCTTTCCGGTCGGCCTGTTGTGCGTTTCGTCTGCGCCGGATCTTCTGTCGGTCAGGCAGCTGGCGGTGGGGGTCGCGGCGATCAATACGTTCTGGCAGATGGGCTCCTTCGCCTCGCCTTATCTGACCGGCATCGCGCGAGACGCGACCGGAGATTATTCCGCCGGGCTCTATGCTGCTGCGCTTGCCGGCCTTTGTCAGGTGGCGCTAATGGTCTACCTCAGACAAAGGGTTAGGATTGCCAGAGCGGCACGCATTCTGATGGTTGCAGCCGAGAGCCTCGGTAGCGACAAAGCCCCGCAATAGCCCACAAAGCGTGCCTTGCATGGCCGTGGCAAATTTTTTCTGCCACGCACCAAGCTTGCGAAGCGCTGAACTGAAGTATGAATATCGACCGCAACAACATTGCGAGAGCCTGATGAGTCTAGGCCTGAAGGGCAGCATCTGGGCCGGTTTCAGAATGTCGGCTGCAGGCGACAAACCCTCTGAAGCTGCCCCGCGGCTTTCGGCAACGCGCACCGGCCCTGCTCATGGCCGATGATGGGTGGGAAGCGGACGTGGAAGGGAGATTAAGCATGTGCGATTTCTCACCTCAAAATACCACCTTCCTACTCTATTGCCGTTTCAGAAGTTTCATCTGATCCCTGACCGCACTTTATCCACCCTGAAGTGCTGGACGCGGCCCATTGACAAGTTTGCTTGCCTTGGCCTGAGCGGTGAGCACCAGTTCGGCGGCAAGCAGGGCTTGGGCCTGATTTTGAGCGACTTCTGTCCGCTCCATTACGTCCGAAACGAACTGCGGGCCGAACGGTAGTGGCACATTGCTGCAATTGATGTAACTCGTGCCATTGCGGTCAGCCAGAAGGAGGTGATCTCCACCCGGGCGGCCCTGAATGTCGACGTACTTGCGCAGTTCAATGTAGCCTTCGGTGCCTAGGATGAACAAGCGCCCGTCGCCCCACGTCGGCAGACCGTCAGGCGTGAACCAGTCGACCCTGACATAGCCGGTCCCACCATTGCCGCTTAGTGTCATATCCCCGAAATCTTGGAAGTTAGGATGGTCGGTTGTGTCCAGATTGCCGACCTGCGACGCCACGACCTGCGCTTCGGTGGAGCCGGTGTAAAACAGGAACTGATCGGCCTGATGGCTGCCGATGTCGGTCAGAATGCCGCCATAGTTCTTCACATCCCAGAACCATTCGGGCCGGTTCGGCGCGCTCATGCGGTGTGGGGCGATGTTGATCGTCTGAATCACCCGCCCGATCGCACCGGCTCGAACGAGTTCCCCCGCCTTGACCGCCGCGCGCACTTCAAGCCGTTCGGAATACATGATGGCGAACTTGCGCTTGGTCTCAGAAATTGTGCGGCGCACTTCGGCCAGATGGGCAAGGCTGGTGATCCCCGGTTTGTCCGAAAGAAAGTCCTTTCCGGCGCGCATCACACGAATGCCAAGCGGCGCGCGAAGATGGGGAACAGAAGCGCTGGCCACGAGCTGCACGCTCTTGTCCTCGAGAATCTCGGCTTCGCTGCGTGCAATTTTCACTTCGCCATAGCGGGCGAGATAGCGCGCCAGTTGCCGCGGGTCGCTCGCATGCACCGCAACAAGCGTGCCGCCGCCGCGGATCAACGCGTCTGTCATCGCGTAGATATGCGGATGGTCGAGCCCGATAACAGCGAACCGCAGCCGGTGTCTGGCGCTGGGATCGGGGGCCGTTGGCGCGGCATTGGCGGAAACCCCGTTGCCCTGCCCGGTCGACTGCGCGCACACCGCAACTGCCAGACCTGCTCCAACCATGCCCAGACCGCCCAGCATCAGGCGGCGATTGATCTTGTCCATACGATTGCTCCTCGCGGGAACAGTCTATCACCTAAACGAAGCTCGAACCAAAAACAGATCGCCCCATAAATCAGGGCTTCAACTCGTCATTCCACTTAGAATGAGACCGCCACCCTCTTCCCGCTCTGCATTCATCAGCCGCCAAATCATCTCATGCTGACTGATCGACACCTCGATCCGAACATCCCAGGCGTCGGTTGGATGGAACTCGACCTGATACTGGCCACCCGCCCCATTGAATAACATTTGTAACGGTGGTGGGGCTTGGGTTCGCATGACGCTGAATTGCCGCAAACTGCCAACGTCCACTCAGGGGTCGTTTGCAGAAGGTCAGCTTCTGGTGCTGATGGCGCAATAGCTGCCCGTCGGCTTTCAGCGTTCACGGCTGATCGCGGTGAACGACCGCTAGTGGGTGGGAAGCGAAAATTCAGCTTCTTGGGTCTGCACCAACTAATACCCACGCGCGTGGGTATTACAGGCAGGCAAATCGGTCATGGCCGCATGGGGCATTTACCCCATGTTGCAATGCGACAATTCGCTTGGAGCTGGGACCAGCGGGCTTATTGTCGAGCTCAATGAGTCTGACCGCTTCATTCGCCTTTGCACTTCCGGCACTTCTGCTTGCCGGTGCAGCTGCCGGCTTTGCTGGTGGCCTGTTCGGCATTGGCGGGGGATTTGTGGTTGTGCCGGCGCTCATGTTTCTGTTGCCCCTGGTGGGTGTGGCTCCGGATCAGACCGCACATGTCGCAGTCGGCACGTCGCTCGCTTCGATCATTTTCACTTCGATCCGTTCGACCAGCAGCCACGCGCGTCGTGGATCAGTCGATTTCGACTTGCTCAAGGGCTGGGCAATCTGGGTGGTGTTGGGGACTGGTGTCGGGACCATCTTTGCGGATCTTATGTCGGGCGCGCTACTCGCCTTGATCTTCGGAACCGGGGTGCTTGCCTTTGCGGTCTATTTCCTGCTGCCTGCACGTCAGGGAGCGCCGCTCTTTGCCGCTCTGCCTTCGGGCTTGCCGCGTGCGGGGATCGCCAGTGCGCTGGGGGCATTTTCGACCCTGCTGGGTATAGGGGGCGGCACCCTGACCACTTTGACGATGACCGTCTGCGGGACTCCGATCCACCGTGCCATCGGCACTGCAGCGGGGATGGGCGCGGTGATCGCGATCCCGGCGACCATCGGTTTCATACTGATCGGGCTTGGCGAAAGCGGGCTTGGTTGGGGGGCACTGGGCTTTGTCAACCTGCCCACAGCGATCGTGCTGATCGGGACTTCAGTGCTGTTCGCGCCGCTTGGCGTCGCAGCTGCGCATGCGCTTTCACCAGCGGTTCTGCGCCGGGTCTTCGGCCTGTACCTGACCTTCATCGGTGTGTTGATGATCACCAAGTTCTGAAACCTTGCCTACCTGCTTTGAAGGAGTCTTTTCGATGCCGACCAATCGCCGATCGTTTCTTGCCGGTGCCGGTTTGGCCGGCGGCCTTGGAACCATCCCCTTTTCCGGACTGGGTTCGACGGTGACAGGCGCTGCTGCCGTGCCCCATTTCGGGCCGAAGGCCGGGCAGGCTCTGCTCAGCCGCAATGAAAACCCTTACGGCCCGGCACCCTCAGCGCTGCGCGCGATTGCCGAAACCGCGAAGATGGGCTGCTATTATGCGGACCGCGGTCTTCAGCGTCTGGCCGCGATGATTGCCGAGCGGCACGGGGTCATGCCCACGCAGGTCGTGGTAGGCGAAGGATCGACCGAGATACTATGCGCCATTTCACTCGCCTGGGGACGCGAGGGAGCGATCCTTTGCCCGGATCTGTTCTGGGACACGACGGTGCTATACGGCGAGCGACAGGGCGTATCTTCAATCCGCGTGCCACTGGCAGAGGATATGAGCGTCGATTTGTCCGCCATGGCAGCCAGGATTGGAGACGGGGTGGCTCTGGTGCAGATTTGCAACCCCAACAATCCTACGGGCATGCTGATTCCGCCAGATGCGCTGCGCAGCTTTGCCGCAAAGGTGACGCCGCAGGCTACCCTGCTGGTCGACGAAGCCTATAACGAACTGACCGACCGGCCCGAAGACAGCTCGATGATCGATCTTGTTCGCAGCGGCGCCGATGTGATCGTATGCCGCACATTCTCGAAGATCTACGGCATGGCGGGGCTCCGGGTCGGCTATGCCATCACAAGCGAGGCCAATGCCCGGCGCATCCAGTCGCATATGATGAGCTTCGGCGGCAATATCGCCGGATTGGCGGCAGCGATTGCCAGCTATGATGACACTCCGTTTCTCGACCAGTCTCGCTCGGCGGTCTTGGAAGGGCGCGCGATGATCCTCGATGCCGTCGGCAAGGCCGGATTGACCGCGCTGCCATCGCAGACCAATTTTGTTTTCGTTAAAGTGCCCGATGCCAATAGCTTGCGCGATGCAATGGCCGAACGCGGCATCGCGATCAGGGGAGCTTATGGGTCTTGGTCCGGCTATTCTCGCGTGAGCACGGGCAGAATGGAGGATGTCTCCCGCTATGCTTCGGCCCTTCCCGAACTGGCGCAGGAACTTTGGGCCTGACACGTTTTATAGCGGTTTGTTTCAAGGGAACCGACCAAAGGCTGGCATTTGGCCACCGACCTCCCTTGGAATTGAGTTGTAACAAGGTCCGGTTTGGGGTCGGTTTCTGAACGTCAGGAAACTTTCGCGACCAGCTCAAAGCGGACCTTGGCTGATTGCCCTTCGCAACACCCTGAACCTCATCGGATTTCAACGTCGTTCCGGCAAGCCGTCGGTGATGGAAGGGGCGCATAATGACGAAGTTCAAGCTGCTTGCAGGCTGTTGCGACCCATGAGGTTTCTCGAGAACGACCTAAGTGCACCCCCACCTCGGCGGCTGGTGCAGGCGAAACCTTATCGATGCAGCGGAACCAGCCGAACGCGCCTTCAACAGCATGTTTCGCAAATAGAAGGCGAACGCCCTTTGGCTAATTCACCGGGTCGAGGCTGGGTTTCGCCCTTTCAGCAGGCAAACACTGCTCAACGCGGCAATTGTCCTTCGGCAGCTTACCGATGATTTTGCTTGGGAAAGTGCCTTAAGGAAGGTGGTGCCGCTTACGTGCCTTGAACACGTGACCCCATCATTACGAATTTAGTGGATGGAGTGCTTTTAATCCATATAACTCAATCGACTAACTTCAATTCGGGCTCCCACTTTTCCTTCGCCCCACGGACAACCCAAAGTGCGTTCGCGACGCTTTCGGAGTATTGGCTGCTGAAGACGCATAACTTCAATGCGGCTTCGAAATGCGACCTCCGCCAGACCTCCGAGAGCGGCTGGTATTGGGTAGGCGGCAGGTGGGAGGTACGCCCCTCAGTCCCTTGTCTTGAGCGCCTCGAAGTAGGCCAGCAGATTGGCGACATCGTCCTTTTCAAACACGAAAGCCGGCATCTGCATCGTATGGCCGACTTGCACTCCGCGTTCGAAAGACCCGGCGACCGCCCAGGCCGGCAAGCGGTTGGCGGCGCGGCGAAGACTGGGCGCATCCGGAAGGGGAGAGATGCTGTCATCGAGAGCGTGACAGGAGGCGCAGTTCGCCTGTGCAAAGGCCCTGCCCTTCGTCGCGCTCTCTGAAAGATTGTCCGGGGCGCGATCGGTGACGCAAGCTCCAACCAGGAGCGGGCAAACAAGAACAAGCGATCGTTTGAGCACGGCGTGATCTCCCTTCCAATGCGGTCAGCCTAGCGCAACGACGCGAGCGTGAACAAGGCAGCTTGAGAAGAGCGAAGCTATAACCGGAGCCTCGCGATGGGCGTCGCTTGAGAGTTTCTAACTCGACGAAATCACGACCGAAGGCGACACGCAGGATTCAGGATCACGCGGACCCGCGGCCCATGACTGCAATTGGGTGGATACCGGAATGTCTGCTTCGCGAACCGCCCGCCACGCCTCCAGCCAAGCTGTGACCCTGTCAAAGTTCCCAGCTTCCGTGTCCGCAGCATCGATCGAGACATAAACTAGCCCAAGGTCGCCACAGATCCACCCATTCGCTGTGTCTGAGGCAGGCTGGAACAGTAGGATGTGCCCTTTTTTCAGCGGATCGCCATAGACCGCGTCGATTTGCCCGCCGGGCTTGTGGGGCTTGTCGCATTCGAGATTTCGCAACCGAGGCTCGAGATTGGCCACCGGATCCGGATCGAGTCCATCGGCTGAGGCCGGCGGACTCACATAAGTGTCGAGCACCTTCCAAGGCAGGACTTTGTCGAGGCTGTCGAAGATGGCGAGCGGGGCGTTGTCGAGGCGCTTGGCCAAGGCCCGCGCCCGCACCAATCCGGACTCGCATGGGTAACGCTCGGTCCACCCGGCAACGCCTACGGGTCTCTTGCGTTCAGCGCTCGGCCGCGCGTGAGCAGGATTGCCACCCGCACGGCGCTGCCGCATCCTCGCGCGGGCCGGTCAGGCAGCGTGGCTACACACCTACCGCCGGGTCTGCGGGTTCGCGAGCGGCGCCACAGGCCGAGCAAACACAACGCGGCCCGCGCGTCGGCACTCTCTCCAGAGCCATGAGGTCAGGAGCGGTCGGTGCGAACGTTCTGCCGTTGCGGCCGTTGTCGGTGCCGACGGCGATTTGCGATCAAAGCGTCAGCCACCAGCAGTACTGGCAATCGCTGCAATCAGCGCCAGCACCGCTCCGCCCAGACCAATCAATGACGCAAACCTGAGATCGGTGCTGGGGCCGCCGATGGCCGTGCCCGGCGGGGGGCCGTCAAACATGGTCGCCGCCCAAGGCGTCAGCGGCCGGGCCGCTTCGGCTGGTGGCGTCGCCGCCGCGCGGAACTGTCCCAGCCTGTCGAAATGGTCGGCAAGAAGGTAATATGCCGTCACCCGGTGGTGCGAGGCGGAGTCGCTCATCCGCTGGCCAACGGCGGCAATGGCGGAGTCGAGCTCGGCGTCGGGACCGGACAGGCCGAGCGTCTTCTTGCAGAAATTCTCGCGCACGCGGCGTGTTTCGGTCGGATTGCCGAACGACACCAGCGCCGGCTCGCGGGTTTTGAGCGCCACCATCGCATGGTGCACGATCCCGGCGATCGCGCCGCTATCGGCACCGGGAACATACCGTTTGACGTCATCGGCCCAGTCGATGGCCGGAGCTTCATTGGACATATGAACCTTCCTCGCTCCGGTCAGGAGCCTAAAGTTGCCGATCCCGCTGCCACACTAACAGAGGTTGGGTGCAAGCCAAAAAATTTTTCTCGCACCTCCACCTTGCTTCTGTGTCGCCAGAGACCCGGATGGGCCAGTACCGCTTGGGAAGGTGTGATCCTTGGCAACTTTTCTTGACGTTGCAATATGTTCAACAACGTTGACGTTTGCCCTGCAAAATGCAACATTCAATGTGCATTAGGCCGCTCACCCGACCTGGTGCCTATGGCCGTACTCGCTATTTCCTGATTCGGTCATGGAAAATTGCAAATCCACGCTAGTTGCATCCCAAGGGAACAAGGCTGGGGTCATTACCGAGTTTCCGCGAATGCCGTAACCGATCAAGGAGGTTCGCCACATGGCAGGTGATGATACGAAGGTTTACCCCACCGGGCTGACAGAAGCGCAGGCCCTGGAAATCAACGACGGGCTGAAGTGGGGGACGCGGATTTACTTCGCCATCGCCCTCGGCGCTCACGTGCTGGCGTTCATTTTGACGCCGTGGCTCAAGTAAGGGAGGCCAGACGATGAAAGAAGGTAGGATTTTCCTCTATGTCAGCCCGAATGTGATCATTCCGATCATGTTCCTCGTTCTGGTGCTGACGTCGCTCGCGGTCCATTACTCGATCCTTTCGAACACCACGTGGTTCAGCGATTTCTGGCAGGGCGCCGCTGCTACTGCCGAGGCTGCTGCAGCACCGGCTGAATAAGAAACCGCAGGTCCGCAGGGGCCTGAGGCTTGCACATGCCATCCAGCCCGCAAGGGCGGTGCAAACCACCGAACACGGAAGACCCGGCCCGCAAGCGCCGGGTCTTTCTTTATTTGCTGCAGACACGAGTTCAGCCGGAAGCCGAAGCCGACCAGGAAACGCGCAACCGGCGCGCCCCCAGGCGCATTGGCGGCATTGCTCAGACCCGCGGCGCCAGCCCGGCCTGTTCCTGCGGGCGATGCAGCAGCGGCACCATGATGATCAACGCCGCCGCCAGCAGGGCCAGTTCCAGCACGTAGACCAGAACATAGCCGGAGATCACCGGAGGCCAGCCTTCCACGATCACAAGGCCGCGGGCAATATCGCGCACCACCCCGCCAATCGCCGCTCCTGCTCCGGCAGCGGTTGCCTGCACCGCGCCCCATGCCCCCAGCGCCATGCCGACCTGCCCCTTGGGCGCATCGCGCATCGTGGCGGTCAGCGTGCCGTGGCCGAACAGGCCGGCACCGCAGCCGATCAGCAGGACCCCGACCGAAAACAGCGAGGCCGATTGTATCGGCGCTGCGGCAATGATCATCGCAAAGCCGGGCAGGCCCATCAACGCACCCGACCCCGCCAGCCTGACCGGATTGCCGCCTTGGCTGAGGATCTGCGATGCGATCGTGAAGCCCACTAGGCTACCTCCGGCCAGAATCGCGGTCAGCCGCGTTGTCGTGCCCACCCCGAGGCCGAGCGCCTGACCACCATAGGGTTCGAGCAGCACGTCGGACATGGTGAAGGCCAGCGTCCCGATGCCGATCACGATCAGACGGCGCATCGCCTGACGCTGGACGATGAAGGTATCCCAGCTCTGGCGAAAAGTGCCGGCCATGGCCGCCGGATCGGTTGGCGGGGGACTCGAATTGAGCGCCTCCTGCTTCCACGTGGCGACAAGGTTCAGGAATACGGTGATCACGGCGCAACCCTGGATCACCTGAATCAGGCGGCCGGGGGTGAAATCGGTGAGAAAGGCGCCAAACGCCAGCGCCGAGACAATCGATCCCACCAGCAGGCTGACATACATCAGGCCAACGACATTGGCTTGCTGGTCCTCGCGCGCCAGATCGGTGGCCAGCGCAAGGCCGACCGTCTGCGTGATATGCACGCCCGCGCCGACCAGCAGGATTGCCGCCGCCGCGCTTATCTGGCCGATCCATGAAGGCCAGCCCGCCGATTGCAGCGCACCGCCGAGCACCAGCAGCGCAAAGGGCATCAGCGCCAGCCCGCCAAACTGGATCATGGTGCCGCGATAGATAAAGGGCACCCGGCGCCAGCCCAGCGCCGAACGATGCGTGTCGGAACGGAAGCCGATCAGCGCACGAAACGGGGCAACCAGCAGCGGCAGGGCGAGCATGACACCAACGATCGTCGAGGCCACTTCAAGCTCGACGATCATCACGCGGTTGAGCGTGCCGACCAGAAGGGTCAGCGATATTCCGACCGAAAACTGGATGAGCGAAAGCCTGAGCAGGCGAGACAGCGGCAGATCGTCACTGGCGGCATCGGCAAACGGCAGCAGCCGCTTGCCCCAGCCCATCCAGAACGACATCAGCCTTTTGTCAAACCGATTCACTACCGAGCTTTCGACCTTGAATAATTTGCACCTAGCGTCGGCCAACGGCATAAATGCCGCAACTCAGGTCCGCAATGGGGTCGGTTGCGGAAGGGCAGGAAACCTCCGCGTGACGCCCAAAGCGGACCTCGGCTGATTGCTCCCTGCGACACCCTGAACCTCATCAGATTTTACCACCCTTCCGGCAAGCCGTCGGTGATCGAAGGGGCGCATAATGACGAAGTTCAAGCTGCTTGCGGGATGTTGCGACCCAGTGTGTTTTCGCGATCCCTGCCGTTGCGTCGGCCCAGGTCATCGAAGGGCCCGCCGAGTTTACGGGCTCCCACATGACAAGGACCTCCCCGAACTTCAGAAGCAATCTGGCATGCAGCTCACCAGTGCTAAGACAATTCAAACGTGACGCACTCGTTGGCGACCAGCCGGAGGGCACTTTCAACCGCATGAATCGAAACAACAAAGCAAAGGGCTTCTAGGCTCTTCATTGGGTCCGCCGTGAGTTTCGCCCTTTCAGCAGGCAAAACCGCACCTTCAAGCCCAAAAGCCTTCCGCAGAGAGTACGTGATTTTCCAAGGGAAAGTGCGGAAAAAAGGTGGTGCCGCTTACGTGACTCGAACACGTGACCCCATCATTACGAATGATGTGCTCTACCAACTGAGCTAAAGCGGCATCCCGATCTGCACGACCTAGGTCTTGCGACCGGGGCGCGCAATCGCAAAAGGTGGAGGCCCGAGCCGGAATCGAACCGGCGTATACGGATTTGCAGTCCGCTGCGTCACCACTCCGCCATCGGGCCGAGCCATCCGGGGCGCGAGGCTTGCCGGACAGAGCGCGCGCACTAGCGATTCGGCGGCTGCTTGGCAATCTGTGTTTGGCGCCGCCGCTTTACGCTACGTCAATCTGGACCGCGCCCGCGCGACACGGCAAAGCGTTTCAACATGACAATCGCCAGCCTGCTTGAACCCGTCACCGGCCAGCCCGGCCCCGCACACCTCGTCCACGCACAAGACTGGATGCAGGGGCGCACCCTTTATGGCGGCGCCTCGGCGCTGGTCGCCTATACCATGGCCGCGCGCGCCTTCCCCGGGCTGCCGCCCCTCAGGGCAGGGCAGGTCGCCTTCGTTGCACCCGTGGGCGAGACGATCGAGCTCTCGGCCGAAATCGTCCGCCAGGGGCGCAACGTCACCCAGGTAAGGAGCGAGATCCGTTGCGAAGGCAAGGTCGCGCTGTCCGCATTCTGGCTGTTCGCCCAAGGCCGCGAGCCCAATGCCGTGCGTCCTGCCGATCCGCCCGAAAGCTGGCCCGGCCCGCCAGAGAACAATGCCGTGGTCACCCATGATTTCGCGCCAAGCTTTGTCGCGAACAACTTCGAACTGCGGTTCGGTCAGGCCAAAGGCACCGAACACGGCGCGACAGTGCGCCGCTGGGCGCGCCTTACCGAGCAACACGATCTCGATCCGGTCTCGAAGCTGGTGCTGATGGGCGATGTCATGCCGCCCGGCGCCATGCGGGCAATGCAGCGCACCGGCCCGATCAGCTCGATCAACTGGTCCTTCAACGTGCTCGATCCGGAAAGTCGGTCGCGGGAAGGATGGTATCTTGCCGAAAACGCCAGCCAGCACGCGGATGCCGGCTATTCCTCGGAGCGCCTGAGAATGTGGGACGCGGACGGGCGGCAGGTGCTCGACGGCATCCAGTGCGTTGCGGTGTTCGGATAGCACAGGGAGCGCGGCATGAACCTCGTCCTTGCCACCGATGACAACGCGGAGTCGGAAATCTTCGCCAGCCTGCAAGGGGAAGGGCCGAGCATGGGGGTCCCGGTCGCCTTCGTCCGCCTGTCGCGCTGCAATCTGGCCTGCACCTGGTGCGACACCGCCTACACCTGGCGCTTCGAAGGCGACAACCGGCCGCATCGCGACGGGATCGCCTATGATCGCAAGGCCAACCAGGTGACGCTCTCGCCGCAAGAAACCGCCGCACGGATCGCTGCGCTCGGCCAGAACCGGCTCGTCATTACCGGTGGAGAACCTCTGTTGCAGGCGGGCGCGTTAGCCGAAATGCTGGCGCACCTGCCCGACATGGCAGTGGAGATCGAGACCAACGGCACCGTCGCGCCCCCGGCGCGGCTCGATATCCGGGTCGATCAGTACAATGTCAGCCCCAAGCTTGCCCATTCGGGCAATCCGGCAGAGCTGGCACTGATCCCCGAACGGCTCGATGCCTGGGCCACCGACCCGCGCGCCTTCCTGAAGTTTGTGATCGCGGCTCCCGAGGACGTGGACGAAGTGGTCGCCCTCCACCGCCGTTACCGTTTCCGCCCCGAACGGGTGTTCCTGATGGCCGAAGGTACCGACAGCGAGCGCCTGCGCGAACGGCAGGCGTGGCTGAGCGACCTGTGCCTTAAGCATGGGTTCCGGATGAGCGACCGGATGCATATCCATCTGTATGGGGATACCAGAGGCACTTGACGAGAAAGCCGAACAACTAAGCCGCACAGCGACCGCAAGGGCGACCGCCCGCCCGCAGGCGCCCGTAGCGTAGCGGAGGAACAGCGCCGAGGATGCAGGCGCGGATGCGCCCGCTAACCTTGAGAACGCCAGCGCATGACCACCCGCTCGACCAGTTCCTCCTCGCCGCCGTCCTGGCTCCACAGCTCGACGAAGCTCGGGTCTTCGGACGCCGGACGCTTGTGTTCCTCGAGCGTGTCGAAGGTCACGCGGATCGGGATCGCTACGCCCTCGCCGCAGATGATGCATTCGCGGTTTCTGAGCGCGGGGATCGAATCGAGGAACCCGCGCGAACCTTCGGGCATGGCCGAACGCACGAAGGCCTGGTCGCGGTCGTTGTTGAGACGCATGGCAATGATCGTGCCGCACTGCGACAGCACGCCTTCGGCAAGGTCGGACGGACGCTGGGTAATGAGGCCGAGCGAAATGCCGTATTTACGGCCTTCCTTGGCGATGCGGCTTAGGATCTTGCCGACCGAGGAACCATCGGCATTCTTTTCGTTCGGGACGTAGCGGTGGGCTTCCTCGCACACCAGCAGCACGGGCCGGGTCTTTTCCTCGCGCCCCCAGATGGCGAAGTCGAACACCAGGCGGCTCAGCACCGCGACCACGGTCGAGGTGATGTCTGAGGGTACGCCCGACACGTCGATGATCGAGATCGGCTTGCCGGCCCCGGGCATGCGGAAGATCTTGCTGATGAAATTCACCATGGTGTCACCCACCAGCATCCCCGAGAACAGGAACTGGTAGCGCGGATCGGCCTTGAGCTCGTCAAGCTTGCCCTTGATCCTCATGTAGGGTGCGGACGACGTGGCCTTGTCGAGCTTGCCCATCTCGTCCTGCAGGATGTTGCTGAGATCGGACAGCAGGTAGGGAATGGGCGAATCCACCGTGATCTTGCCCATGGTCTGCGCGAGCCGGCTCTTGGACCGCGCGGCGAGCAGGCACTTGGCGAGGATGTCGGCATCGACCTGGCGCTCGTTACCGCTGCTGGTGAGCAAAACCTCGCAGTGCTCCTCGAAGTTCATCAGCCAATAGGGCATCTGCAGGTTGGATACGTCGAGGATCTGGCCGCTCTGGCGGAACGCGGCGGAATATTCGCCGTGGGGGTCGATCATCACGATGTGACCCTTGGGCGCGGCCTCGCAGATCTTGTGCAGGATCAGCGCGGCGCTGGTCGACTTGCCGGTACCGGTCGAGCCGAGCAGGGCAAAGTGCTTGCCCAGCATCGCATCGATATAAAGCCCCGCGCGGATATCGCGGGTCGGGAAAACCTTGCCGATGGTGATGCTGGCCCGCCCGTCGCTGGCATAAATCTGTTCGAGATCCTTGGTGGTGGCGGGATAGACCATCGCGCCGGGCACCGGATAGCGCGTGACGCCGCGCTTGAACCCGTGGATGCGCCCTGTCAGCTTCTCCTCGCCCCCTTCGCCCAGAAAATCGATATGGGCGATGATACCGCCTTCGCTGCGACGGTCCTTGCGCTGATCGCGCACCGAAGCGAGCAACCATGCATCGCCGACACGGATCTTGATCTGGCTGCCAACCTGTCCGGCGAGCGCTACCGAGGGATCGCTATCGTCCATGCATTCGTTGATGCGTTGCAGGTCGAGGGCGATCTGCGAGCCGGCGCCGGATATCTCCAGCACCACGCCGATCGGCAGGCGCGAATTTTCGGGCGACGTGCCGGTGATGCCCGGTACATCGTCTTCTGCCGCCGGCGCCGGGCCGGTAAAACGTTCGAAATCCTGCCTGCCCTGATCGGTCATTCGCGCCTTTCCCTGCGCCAGCGTCAACACGTGCTGCACGGATAAGGCCGACGAGGTTAAGATCGGGTCAACAGTTCCGCCCTTCAGCCCCGCGCGAACAGTCGTCCGGCCATCCAGCCCATCGCCAGCGACAGGGCAATCGCACCAAGCCCGTAGAGAAACGACCAGCGCTGCGCCACCGCCACCACCTGCCCTTCCAGTCCGACCTTCTCGACCTCGATCTGCGCGGTAGCGCTGGCCAGCACGCGCCCGCGGGCGATGGCAAAGGTTTCGGCGGTATAGCGTCCGGTGGTGACGTTGGAGGGCAGCTCGATCCGCGCCTGGTACAGCACGCCCTCGCTAATCCGCACGCCGTTCGGGTCTTCCTGGTAAAGCCCCTGCTTGCGCCGCAGCGCGACAAGGCCACTGGCAAAGCGCGCCTGTTCCTCGGGATCGATCTCGCCAGAGGGGGAGAGCTGGATGAAATCGGTGCCCAGTTCGTAGATCGCGGCGGTGCGTTCATCGACGATCTCGCTCACCGGGCGCGAGGAGGCCACCGCGAAGAACGAGGGCGCGGAGCGGAAATCGCTTGCGCCTGCGTTCATCCAGATGCCGGCAAGGCGTTCCTTCTCGCGGATGCGCACAGGCTCGGTCGGCCCTTTGAGCACCACCACGATATCGTAATCTTCCGCTGCGCCGCGCGGCGCAATGACCGCGCCGTAAAGCAGCAGGCTGGCCCCCGTGAAGCCCTGCCGCACCTCGATGCGTGACTGGCTGACCTCGGGCACCAGCACCGGCTCGCGCTGGGCGGCGAGAAACGGCGCGGCGAGCAGCAGCAGCAAGGCCGGCAGCATCCGTCTCACAACGGCGCCACCGTGTAGATCTCATCAGGCTGCACGCCCAGACCGTAGAGCATCCTGAGCGCAATCACGATCACCAGTGCGGCCAGCGCGAGGCGCAGATATTCGGGCCGCGCGCGCAAGGCGATCTGGGTGCCGAACTGTGCGCCCATCACCGATCCCAGCAGCAGCAACCCGGCCAGCACGATATCCACCGCCTTGGTGGTCAGCGCATGGGTCATGGTCGTGACCATGGTCACGAACAGAATCTGGTAGAGCGAGGTGCCGACCACGACATTGCCGCTCATGCCGAGAATATACAGCATCGCCGGCACCAGCAGGAAGCCGCCACCTACGCCCATCAGCATCGTCAGGATGCCCACCAGCATCCCGAGGATCAACGGAGCGAGCGGCGAGATGTAGAGACCCGAGGCATAGAACCGCCAGCGATAGGGCAGGCTCGCAACCAGCGGGTGGTGCCGGCGCTTTCTGACCGCTGGCCCGCCCTTGCCCAGCAGCGAAGGCTTGAGCGCACCGATCGCCTCGCGCATCATCAGGGTGCCGATCGAGCCGAGCATCAGCACGTAGAGAATATTGATCACGACATCGATCTGGCCGAGCGCCTGGAGCAATCGGAACAGCGCGGCACCGATCAGCGCGCCGATCACCCCTCCGCCGACCATCACCGTGCCCATCCGGTAATCGACACCATTGCGGCGCGAATGGGCCAGCACGCCCGATACGCTCGCTCCGGTAACCTGGGTGGCGGCAGATGCGGCCGCGACCGTGGGCGGGATGCCGTAGAAGATCAGCAGCGGAGTTGTCAGAAACCCGCCGCCGACCCCGAACAGGCCGGAGAGGACGCCGGTCAGCCCGCCCAGCACCACAATGACCAGGCCGTTGACCGAAAGATTCGCGATGGGCAGGTAGACGTCCATGCCCAAGCGATTAGCCGAGCGCGGCAGGGGATAAAAGCCGCGTCGGGGATATTGTTGGGGGGCCTCGTCGCAGAGCCTCGCCCCGGACGGCTAAAGGGAAATCAGAAACTGGTCGAAAGCGTGACCGCCATGCCCGATTCAGGCCCGGCATCACCCCCGACCCGTTCGCGCCAGTCAAGCGACAGGCGCGCGGGCACTTCACCCACGCGCATGTCGAGCCGCATGGTCGGACCCAGATCGACGCGGTGCGCCCCCTTCTGAGCGCCGCCCCATGCACCGGCCCCGAGGCTGAGGCGCACGGCATTGTCGGACGCGCTGGCAACGGCTGCGATGTCGCGGGTCAGGCTGGCCTGCCCGTCGGCAAAGAAGGTGTCGCCGGTGCCGCCGACCCAGCCGGCCTGACCATAGGTTTCAAGGCTGGTGTCCAGCGGCAGAGCAATCGGGGCGATTTCGGTGACGGCGAAGGCAGCGGGGCGGGCCTGGGTGCGGAAGGCGCCGTCGGTAAGGCGAAGCTCGCCAAACACCCTGACCGGCACCCCCGGCGCAGCGCGCGCCGATGCGCCGAGGGCAATCTCGCTCTCGCCGCGGCGGACCATGGCCCGATAGGCGCGGGCATAGAGCCGCGGGTCACGCCGGTTCTGCGGCGCGATGCGGTATTGCAAGACAGCGCCCACCTGGCTCGCGCCGTAGATCGGCACCCGGCCCTGCGCGATCGGTGCGGCATCGGACCCCTGTCGCCAGAAGCCCCAGGCATCGACCGACCAGCGGCCCGCGGCGGGCGCGCCTGTCCTGTCGGTCTGCGACAGGAGCGAGGGCAGGAATGGCGCGGTCCGCTCTTGCGCGCCATAGGAAAAGACAGACGCCCCGACCGGTGCCGGCACCAGCTCTGCGCGCATCGCGGCGCGCCATAGCATCTCGTGTCCGGCCGCAAGACGCGGCGCCAGACCGGCCGGAAACCCGCTTCCAAGCCGCATCATGGTACCCTCACCGGGTGCGGAACGCAGGCGGCGAGGACCGGCGAAGCCCTGCCGCGCATTGTCGATCGCCGTGGACGGGACGGAAGCCAAGATAGCCTCCCGCGCCGCGATGACGGACGGCAGCCGCGCGGCATCGGCCAGCACCGGGAGCGCCTGCGGCAGCAGCGTTTCGGGCGCAGCAAAGGGGCTTTGCCACACCAGGGCCCGGCCGCCGATCCATGCCGCCAGCAGCATGCCGATCATCGCCAGCGGTGCGCCCCGCGCCGAGGCTCTCATCGGCTCTGCACTCCGCTCGGCATTCCCAGTCGCACGGGGTGGACGCCGTGCTCGGTCTTGTCCCAGCCCGCCGCGCGCCCGCCCAGGGTTCCGACATAGGCGAACACCGCCCGGCGACCGGCGATGATCGCTACAACGTTGGCAAGCGGCAGGCGCAGCACCGCTCGCAGTCCTTCGATCAGGCCGTATTCATGCGCGGCGAAGGCAAAGCGCATCGCCGCCCGCCAGCCAAAGGCGGCAAGGTTGGCGATCAGCAGGAATTCGAGCAGCGGGGTCAGCGGCACCGGCTCGCCCACACCCGAGATGATCGCAAGTCCGCCGAGCACAGTCAGCACCACCAGCGCATAACCGGTCAGCAGCACCAGCGCGGCAAGCGGGCCGCGCCGATCACGCGCACGCATCCAGCCTTCCAGCAGCCCGCCGGCCCAGCCGATCCGGTCCCAGCCCTGCAAGGCGATCCCCAGCACCCAACGGCTTTTCTGGCGCACCACATGATCGAGGCGGTCGGGAAAGAATGCGCGCGTGGCAACCAGTCGGCCATCCTCGCCGCGAGTACGCACGAAACGGCAGCGCCCGCCCTGCGCCGCGATGCCGAGGCCCAGCTCGTAATCCTCGGTCAGGGAATCGCTCGCGAAGGGCAGGCCATTCCCGTGCTCCGCGGCCAGCCGTTCCAGCGCGCCACGCCGCGCCGCGCAGCCGACGCCCGCACCCGGCAGGCCCGCGCCAAGCCAGTCACGCACCACCATCGCCTTGCCATGGGCCTCGGCGAATTCCTCGCAATAGTGGCTGCCGAGATGGTTGGCGAGCCACGTGCCGTGCCGTTGCACCAGCGGTTCGACCGGTAGCTGCACGAAGTCGGCGCCCATCGCGATACTCTCGTCGAGCAGGCCGAGCGCGGCCGGATCGACCATATCCTCGGCATCGTGGAACACGACCATCGCAAAGCGTCGTCCGGAGCGCGCCTCGTCAGTCGCCAGCGCGGTATAGAGCCGGTTAAGACAATCCGCCTTGGTGCTTGGCCCGTCCCGGTCATGGATCACCAGGCGCAGGCGCGGATCACCTTTGGCGGCGGCCGCCGCAGCAGCCAGTGTCGCCGGATCGTTGCGATAGCAGCCGACATAAAGCCGCAGCGTGGTTTGCGGCCAGCTCGCCAGCAGATGGGAGATGGTATCGCCGATGACCGCGGCTTCCTGCCACGCCGGGATCACCACGGCCGCCGGACCGTGCAGCGGACGGTTGATCAACGCGGCACGCCTGCGCACCGGCGTCGTCACACGCGAGGTCGCCCGCAACCATAGCCAGAGCGCGTCGACCGCAAGATCATCGGCGGCACCGATCAGGAAAAAGATCCCGGCGAACAGCAATAATTCGTGTTGCAGCAGCGCGAACCACTGCCACAAACCAAGATCTGCGATGGACAAGGCGACCCCCCTACCCGTGTAAGTCAGCAGACTATCGCGCCTCTTAACGACTTGCAACAGCACCAATAATTTTGATGGTTTAGGGCCAGTTTACTTTTGCGTGGGAGTTATGCTGACGGCTTACCAGCTCCCGATATTGTCCATGCTTGCCCAAGGCTCGGCCGGTTCGAGCCGTCCTTCCTGTAGCAGCTCGACCGAGATCCCGTCGGGCGACTTGACGAAGGCCATGTGTCCGTCACGCGGAGGGCGGTGGATGGTGTGGCCGGCATCCATCAGGCGCTGGCAGGTCTCGTAGATGTTCTCGACCCGGTAGGCGAGGTGCCCGAAATTGCGTCCGCCGTCATAGGCCTCGGGTGCGCTGCCGTCGTCCGGCGGCCAATTATAGGTCAGTTCGACCTCGGCCACGCCTTCCTGCCCCGGCGCGGCAAGGAAGATCAGCGTGAAGCGCCCGGCCTCGACATCAAACCGGCGCACTTCCTCCAGCCCGATCAGCTTGAAGAAGGCCACGCTCGCATCGGGATCGCTCACGCGGATCATGGAGTGGAGATATTTCACCATGGCAAACTTCCATTCAAAAACGGTTCATCGACGCTGATGCACATTTCGTCGCATCAGACCTCACACGAGAAGGACAATGCGATGAGCGAACCCACGGCGCAACCTGTGATCGACGAACCCGGCTTTCCGCGCGACGCGACCACCCTGCGCTGGTTCGGCACGGCGGCGATTGCCGGGATCGCGATCATCGCGGGCGGATACCTGCTGGGTGACGGCTTGCTGCGCGCCAAGGATGCCGAGCGCGCCGTCACCGTGCGCGGGCTGGCCGAGCGCGACGTGACCGCCGATCTCGCCACCTGGACGATTTCCTATTCGGCCTCCTCGACCAGCCTTGCCGAGGCGCAGGACAAGGTGCGCCGCGACACGCAGGCAATCGAGGGCTTCTTCAAGGAACTCGGCTTTCCCGCCGACGCGCTTCAGCCGACCGGTGCCAACGTGTCGAGCTACAGCAACGAAGGCGTCACCACCTACACCGTACGTCAGCGGCTGGCGCTGCGGAGCGAGGATATCGCCCGTGCGCAAAAGGCGGTGGCGCGCCAGTTCGATCTGGTGGGACGCGGCGTGTTTCTCGAGGAAGGCTCGGGAATGAGCTACACCTTTACCAAACTGAACGAAATCAAGCCCGAAATGGTGGCCGAGGCGACCAGGGACGCGCGTGCTTCGGCGCAGCAGTTCGCCGAGGATTCAGGCTCGGCCGTGGGCAAGATCAGGGATGCGACCCAGGGCTATTTTACCATCGAGGCGCGCGACGGCGAGGCTGGCGGCTGGGGCATGGCCGACAGCCCTTACAAGAAGGTCCGGGTGGTCACCACGGTCAACTTCTCGCTTGATTGAACCGCGCGGCGGGGAAGCGTGCCACCCTCCCCCGCCGCACTGCTTCAGAAGGTTGCGCTGAGGATGCCAACGACGGCGCTGCTGGTGGGATTGAACGCGCCGGTCGCAACGTCGGCTTCGGCATCGATATAGGCGACGCTCGCAGTGAGCGGCCCGACCAGTGGCACGCTGGCACCGATCGACCAGTCCCAACTCTTGGAATTGTTGGTGAAGGTCAGCGACCCGTCGGTATAGCCAAGATGGGCGTTGATCGTCACCGGGGTATCGGGAATGCCGATGCCGACATCGGTGTAGATGTAGAGATTGTCGCGGGTCAGTCCGCCGAAATCGAGGCCGTCCTGCTTGGGATCGTAGTTCACCCCCACCGTGGTCGCCGCCGGACCGAGAGTGAAGGCAAGATTGGCGAACACCTCGTAATAGTCGAAATTGCCCGCAGGCGCATCCGGATAGGTATAGGCGATGAAGCCGACATCGGCCGTCAACCCTTCGCTGAGCGGACCTGACCAGCCGCCGTAGAGATCGAGTTCGAGCGAACCGTAGCCGACTGTGTCGTTATCGAGCGTCGAAGCCCAGGTCCCCGCATAGAAGCCCGAGGCATGGACAACATCGAAACCGCCCTGCAAAGCCAGTTCGCTGCCCGACAGGTTGACACCGCGAAAACGGTATTGCGTGGCAAGCGCGACATTGCCGGAAAAGGTGAAGTCGCTCGCCGGCGCCTCGGCCTCCATTTCGTCCTGGGCACCGCTGGCGGTATCGGCAATCGGCGCAATCGCGCGCGCGGCGGCGAGGGTAAAGGTTTGTGGCGTAAGCGTCGGCTGCTCGGGCGGGGCTTGCGGCGACAGTGCGAATTCTTCGGCGAGCGATGGCGCAGCGGCCATCAGGCAGTAAGACATGGTAGCGACGCAGAGGCCGCGGGCGATCCTGGACATGACAGCTTCCTGTTGGTTGGGTTTGCTGTCCCGCCTGCGTGCCCGATGGTCGTTTCATATCGCGAACGGCCCTATCCGGACAACTTTACTCTATATCTATGAGGATACGCAGATACAATATTTTTCTGCATCGCCCGTTTTTCCGGTGGCGAGGCATTGCGGGCAGCGTCCGGCGGAATGTCGGCGCGCGCGGTTGCGGTTCGCGCGCGCGGGGAGTAAACGGCGCGGCCTGGCGGGAGACCGGCATGGCATCGCGCCTGCCCGGCCTGTCTCCGCTTCTACCGGAACTGCAACCAACCCATGTTCGACCGATTGCGCGACATTTTCCGACCCAGACAAGCGCCGAAACTTCCTTCGGTGCCCCGGGGCACGCGCTATTATGTAATCGGCGACATTCACGGACGGCTTGATCTCTACACGGCGATGATTGGCGCCATCGAGGAAGACGACCTGAGCGCCGCCCCCGCAGACACCCGGATCGTGCTGCTCGGCGACCTTGTCGACCGGGGGCCCGACAGCGCCGGGGTACTGGCGCGCACCCGCTTGTGGCAGCAGAGCCGCAGTGTGCGCGTGCTGGCGGGCAACCACGAGGAAATGTTCCTCGCCGCGTTCGAAAAGCCCGAGGCGCTGCGCCACTTTCTCAAGCACGGCGGGCGCGAGACTGTGCTCAGCTACGGCCTGTCGAAAAAGCAGTTCGCCTCGCTCGATCTTGACGAACTCTTCGCCAGGCTCCCCAGCCTGGTGCCCAAGGCCGATCGCGATTACATTGCCGCCTTCGAAACCATGATCCGCGCGGGCGACTATGTCTTTGTCCATGCCGGAATCGATCCGTCGCGCCCGCTCGGCGAACAGCAGCGCAGCGACCTGTTGTGGATTCGCGAGCGCTTCCTCAATCATGAAGGCCCGCTCGAAAAGGTGGTGGTCCATGGACATACCATCTTCGACCGGGTGATGGATTGCGGCAATCGCATCGGCATTGATACTGGCGCTTTCCGTTCGGGTGTGCTTACAGCGCTGGTGCTAGAGGGCGACCAACGGCGGACCATCCAGGCCTGTTCCAGCAACGGCGGGCCGGTAGAAGTCTTCCAAGGCGACCGGGCTCGCTAGCCTTGCAGACTGCAGCAGGGCACCAACTGACGTTACGCGTTAAGGGCAGGTTTTCATGAAGATTGCGATGGTGGGTTCGGGCTATGTCGGGCTCGTATCGGGGGCCTGTTTCGCCGATTTCGGGCATGATGTCGTCTGCATCGACAAGGACCAGGGCAAGATCGACCGGCTCCACGCGGGCATCATGCCGATCTACGAGCCGGGTCTCGATGCGCTGGTCGACAGCAACGTCAAGGCCGGGCGGCTGAGCTTCACAACCGATCTGGGCGAGGGCATTACCGGGGCCGATGCGATCTTCATCGCGGTCGGCACGCCCAGCCGCAGGGGCGATGGTCATGCCGATCTGACCTTCGTCTACGCCGTTGCGCGCGAAGTCGGCGAGAAACTTGCCAATGACGCTGTGGTTGTCACCAAGTCGACCGTTCCCGTCGGCACCGGCGACGAGGTCGAACGGATCATCCGCGAGACCGGCACGGTTCACCGGTTCTCGGTCGTCTCCAACCCCGAATTCCTGCGGGAAGGCGCTGCGATCGGCGATTTCAAGCGCCCCGACCGGATCGTGATCGGAGCGGAGGACGATTTCGGCCGCGAGGTAATGCGCGAGGTCTATCGCCCCCTGTTCCTCAACGAATCGCCGATCCTGTTCACCGGCCGGCGCACCAGCGAGCTCATCAAATACGCCGCCAACGCCTTCCTCGCGACCAAGATCACCTTCATCAACGAGATGGCCGACCTGTGCGAAAAGGTGGGCGCCAACGTGCAGGATGTCTCGCGCGGGATCGGGATGGACAACCGCATCGGCTCCAAGTTCCTGCATGCAGGGCCGGGCTATGGCGGAAGCTGCTTTCCCAAGGATACGCTCGCGCTGCTCAAGACTGCCGAGGATTATGAAAGCCCGACGCGGATCGTCGAGGCTGTGGTCAAGGTCAACGAAAGCCGCAAGCGGGCGATGGGCCGCAAGGTCATCGACGCGCTGGGCGGCGCGGATGCCGCGCGCGGCAAGAAGGCCGCGCTGCTGGGCCTGACCTTCAAGCCCAACACCGACGACATGCGCGACAGTCCCGCCATCGCGGTCGCGCAGACGCTGACCGACGCGGGCGTGGCGGTGGCTGCCTACGACCCCGAAGGCATGGAGCAGGCCCGCCCGCTGCTGCCTCAAATAAGCATGTGCAACAACGCCTACGAGGCGATCGAAGGCGCGGACGTGGTGGTGATCGTTACCGAATGGGACGCCTTCCGCGCCCTCGACCTGAAACGGGTCAAGGACCTCGCCAGGGCGCCGGTGATTGTCGACCTGCGCAATGTCTACAATCCCGACGATATGCGCGCCGCAGGGTTTGAATATAGCAGCGTGGGAAGAAGCTGACTTGGTTAAAGATCGGCCCGCCAGCGCACGGGCCGCAAGCGCGACCGCGCGCCCGCAGGTGCTCTGTCGCGCGGCGACGGAAGCAGCACCGAGCACGAACGCGCGAAGGCGCGTTCGAAAAACAATGGTGCATCAGGGGGCCGTCATAAGCCGGGTTCTGTCTCCGCGCGCGGTATCCCCGCAGGGACCGGCCACGCGGCGGCAGCCATTCATCTGGGCCGGCGATTGCTCGACGGCTCTAGCAGCCAACCCGGGTCTCTCGGCGCGAAACACGCCTGCCTTTCAGCGCGAGACCCCTATTCGGCCTTGCTCCGGGTGGGGTTTGCCATGCGGACCCTGTTGCCAGCGCCCCGGTGCGCTTTTACCGCACCCTTTCACCCTTGCCTGTGCGCTTTAGGCGCCATCGGCGGTATACTCTCTGTGGCACTTTCCCTTGCGCCCCTTGCGGGACGCCGGCGGGCGTTACCCGCCACCCTTGTTTCGTGGAGCCCGGACTTTCCTCGCATCTTGCGACACGCGGCTGCCTCAGGCCCCCGATGCGTCACGCATAATAAGACAATGCGTCCGAGGTTGAAAGGCCAATCGCGCCACGCTCAGATATCCCGGCCCGAAAGCCAGTCCAAGATGTTGAGCACAAAAGCTTCGTTGTCGGCCTGCGCCACACCCATCTTGAACGAAGCATCCCCGCGCAGCCGCTGCGCGGTGAAAAGGGCAGCCTCGCCTGATATGACAACCCGCCCTTGCCCAAGTGTGAAAGCCACCGCCTGCGCCCGATCGCTGACATCGGCCCCGGCCGCGCCGCCCTTGGCGTAGACATCGCCGGCATCGCGGTCGACAAATTCCATTGCGCCTTCCGGCAACTCCAACAGAACCGCCGCACCTTGCGGAGCGGTGAGCGATTGACCGGTGAAACTGCGCACATGCGAAACGCGTCGGTCCTCACCGCGCCCCGCAATGATGGGGTGATCGCCAAGCCGGTCTCCACGAAAATCGAGCTTGCCGGTTATCCCATCGGGTGGACCGGTCACGACAAAACCATTGCCCATGCCCACTCCCAGCCGCGCGGCCAGGTCTTTGACGGGACCTGCGAAGGGTGCGTGATCCGCGATCAGCAGCAACGCCCCGCCCTGCCCTACCCAGCCGAGCAAATGATCGACTTCCACTGCTTCGAGCGGTTCGGTCGCGTTGGCAATGACAAGCACATCCATCGCCAGTGTTTCAGGAGAAATCTCGTCTTCGAAGGACTCGACCAGGTACCCACCGTGGCGGGCCAGCTTGGCAAAGGGCGCAAATCGCCCGCCAAGCTGATGGAAATTGGCGTGCCCTTCATCAATCGCAACAACCGGCGTCCGACCGCTATGAGACGCGCGGGCGATAGAGGGAGAATAATCGGGGTCGGCAATCTGCTCGTGGTAGAGCATCCAGCCCCCAATTGCGGCCACGCCAAGCGCCAAGAGAGTTCCAGCAATCAAGGCAATGCGCTTCATGAGAGGCCTCTTCCTGCTGTTACCGCGTGCGTCCCTGGTCGCGGTCGAGCAGCAATTGCCACAGAATGGCCGCCACCTCGCCATCGGGGATGCCGGTGATGTGTTCGGGCCGCCAGCGCCGCTCGAACGCCTCGACGGCCTTGCGCTGATCGGTGATATCGTAGCCGAACCGTTCGAGCGCGAGGAAGAAGGAACCCTCGTTATGGAACGGGTTGCCAGCGGCAAGGCTGGTCGGGCGCGGCAGGCACAGCTTGTATTGCGCCAGCCGCTCCCACGGGAACAGTTCGCCCGGATCGATCTTGCGCATCGGTGCGACGCACGAATGGCCGACCACATTGGCGCGGGGAATGTCGTATTGCTTAACGATCCGCGCAAGCAGCGGGATCAGCGCTTCGATCTGCGCCTCGGCAAAGGGACAATAGCCCCCGTTTTCGGGCGCGTGGCCCGGATGATCAAGCTCGATCCCGATGCTCGCGGAATTCACGTCCGGAATACCGCGCCAATAGGACTGGCCCGCATGCCAGGCGCGGCGGCCTTCGGGCACCAGCCGGATCACCTCGCCCTCTTCGGTGATGCAGTAATGCGCGCTGACGGAGGCTTGCGGATCGCACATCCGCTCAAGCGCCGCCTCGACCGGCTTCATCTCGGTATAGTGCAATACCACCATGCTGACAGGCGCGGTGCGTTCACCGTGGTTGGGCGAGGGCAGCTCGCGGTGCACCAGTTCATCGCCCCCCGCCACAAAGCCGCTCCTAGCCGATCAGGCCGTCTGGCTCTGGCAGCACTGCGCCCAGCACCAGCACTCCCTCGCCAAGCTTGTACTGCAATCCGCCTGCCATTTCCTCGGCAAGCATGGCGACCATGTGCGCGGCTGCGGTGCGGCTGGTAATCTCGCCCTCGGCCAGATCGCCCTGAAGCGCGCGGCCGATGGTCTCGTCGAAGGCAATCCGGTCACCCCGCGCGCGGGCGACGATTTCGACCGCACCCTCGCGCCGCTCCGCGCCGATATCGAGCGTGCCGCCACGCACCAGCGCATCCAGTGCGATCTGCGCGAGATTGAGCAGGACCTTGACCGCAGGCTTGGGCAGGCTCGGATCGGCGATGGCCCAGTTGATTTCGATCCGCTTGCCATCGGCCACCAGCGCATTGACCACCGCTTGCGCCTCGTCGATCGGGATCGCCTCGCCAAAGCCGCCCGCAGCGCCGAAAGCGAGACGGAAGAACTTCAATTTGTCGGTGCTGATCCGGGCCGATTGTTCAAGCAGTTCCATGCAGCGCGCGCGCATTTCCGGGTCCTGCTCGTCAGCGAGCAGTTCCAGCCCGTTGGCAATCGCGCCCACGGGCGAGAGCATGTCATGGCACAGGCGCGAACACAGCAGCGCGGCAAGATCGGTCTGGGAGATCATCTGGCTTTCCTAGCTATCGATTCGCGCAAAGGAAAGTGGGGCAAAGCCCTGCTCCCCGTCCCGCCAGAACGTCACGTTGCCGCCAGCAATGATCGCCCAGATGCGTCCGTCGCCCGCTGCCATCGCGCGGTCGGTGGCCGAAGGTGCCGCCGCTCCTGCCGGGTGCGAGTGGAAATAGCCCACCACCTCTAGTCCTCCCGCGCGCGCGGCGCGGTGCGCGTCGATCAGGGCCTGCGGATCGATTTCGAACCGGGTTTCGGGTGTCGGGTGGACGTTGCGGGTCGGCCGTGCCGAGATAATCCGCCCGCCCTCGCCCAGCAGGATACCGCAAGCCTCGCGCGGGTGGGTGGCAGCAGCAGCGGCACGCATCGCGGCAAGGGCCTGGCTTGTCACTTCGTGCCTCATCGCGCATGGCCATAGCATGTCGCCAAGCGAAATCATCACCGGCACCACGGGCGGGTCTGCAGGTTCGGGCGTCCGCCTCGACAAGGCGCTAGCCGAGGCAGCGGGCATGAGCCGCGCGCGGGTGCAGGCGCTGATCGATGAAGGGCGGGTCGAGATCGCGGGCAAGCCTGCCTCATCGGCGTCGCTGAAGGTCGCGGCCGGAACACCGTTCCGCATTGCCGTGCCCCCCGCTGCCGAAGCCGCAGCCGCTCCCGAGGACATCCCGCTCACCATCGCCTTCGAGGATGAACACCTGATCGTGGTGGACAAGCCTGCGGGGATGGTCGTCCATCCCGCGGCCGGAAACCGCGCCGGGACGCTGGTCAACGCGCTCCTCCACCATTGCCGCGGGCAATTGTCAGGCATCGGCGGGGTGGCCCGGCCGGGGATCGTCCACCGCATCGACAAGGACACCTCGGGCCTGCTGGTCATCGCCAAGACCGACGCGGCGCACGAAGGCCTCGCCCGCCAGTTCGCCGCGCATAGCGTCCACCGCCGCTATCTTGCGGTATGCGCAGGGCATCCCTCGCCATCCGAAGGCACCATCGACGCGCGCATCGGGCGATCGGATGCCGATCGCAAGAAAATGACGGTGCTGCCCAAGAATTCCTCGCGCGGGAAAACGGCCGTGACCCATTACAAGGTGCTGGAGCGGTTCGACCACGCGGCGCTGATCGAATGCCGGCTCGAAACCGGGCGCACCCATCAGGTGCGCGTTCACTGTGCGTCAATCGGCCATGCGCTAGTGGGAGACCCTGTCTATGGACGTACCCCCAAACCGCTCCGGCCAATGCTCGAACGGCTCGGCTTTGCCCGTCAGGCGCTGCACGCAGCGGAATTGGGCTTCGTTCACCCGGCAAGCGACGAGTATCTCCGTTTCAGGGCCGATCTCCCGCAAGACATGGCGGAACTCATCGACCAACTTGGGCGTTCTAATCGATGAATTGCGCATACAGCGGCCCGGTTTTGGCGTATATGTAACCGAGTGGCCCAGTTCGCCGGATGCCCATCAGGGGTCCGGTGCAAGCGGTCGACACGAGAAAGGTTAGGAACCAAGTGACCAAGACGAAAACCCCTTCGGTCCCGGCCCTCAGCGGCGAGCAGAGCCTCAACCGCTACCTGTCGGAGATCAGGAAGTTCCCGGTGCTTACCGCCGAGCAGGAATACATGCTCGCCAAGCGTTACCAGGAACATGAAGACCCCGATGCCGCCGCGCAGCTGGTGACCTCTCACCTGCGCCTCGTCGCGAAGATCGCGATGGGTTACCGCGGCTATGGCCTGCCCGTCGCCGACCTCATTTCCGAAGGCAACGTGGGCCTGATGCAGGGCGTCAAGAAGTTCGAGCCCGATCGCGGCTTCCGCCTCGCGACCTACGCGATGTGGTGGATCAAGGCCTCGATCCAGGAATATATCCTGCGCTCGTGGAGCCTCGTGAAGATGGGCACCACCGCCGCACAGAAGAAGCTGTTCTTCAACCTTCGCCGGATGAAGAAGAACCTCGACGCCTACGAGGATACCGATCTTCACCCTGACGATGTCGCCAAGATCGCGACCGACCTCGGCGTGCCCGAACAGGAAGTCGTCAACATGAACCGGCGCATGATGATGGGCGGCGACGGCTCGCTCAACACGCCGATGCGCGGGGGCGAGGAAGGTTCGGGCGAATGGCAGGACTGGCTGACCGACGACCGGCCGTTGCAGGACGAAACCGTGGCCGATGCCGAAGAGGCACAGCTGCGCCATGAAATGCTCGCCGAAGCGATGGAAAGCCTCAACGAACGTGAACGCCACATCCTCGTCGAACGCCGCCTGACCGACAAGCCGCAGACGCTTGAGGAACTTTCGCAGGTCTACGACGTCAGCCGCGAACGTATCCGCCAGATCGAGGTGCGCGCCTTCGAAAAGCTGCAAAAGGCAATGCAGCGCATCGCGGGCGAACGGCTGCTCCCCGGGGTCGCGTAACGCGTCGCCAGAAGCGCGGCACAAGGCTGCGTTTCGCGCAGGTTTCGACAAACAGGCTTTTGCAGACCCTCCGATCACTCTAACACGGGGCGCGGAGGGCCTGTTGCATGATCACCACATTTCGTTCTGTCCTTGCCGCGCTGGTCGCACTGGTGCTGGCCGCAGCCGCTCCGGCGCTCGCCCAGCGCGAGGTAACCGACGCGGCAGATCCCTATGTCCACCGCGCGGTCGGGGTCGCCTTCCCGCTTGCTCCGGCGGATTTCCGTCGCGGGCGGGTCGTCGAATTCAACGAGGAAGGCGGCGATGCGGGCGTCGGCTACGCGCCCCTGGGCCAGCCGGGCGAGATGACGCTCTATGTCTATCCCGGCACCGGCGGCGAATGTTCCGACTGGTTCCGCGATGCCGATGACGCGATCCTCCAGCGCGGCAACGTGACCCGCCGCAATTTCGACAGCCCGATCCGCTTCGAGGGCTTCGCAGGGTTGCCGCAGCTTTCCGCCAGCTATGCGGTGCAGGCGGGCGCCTATGGTTTCGATCACCCCGATCTGGTGTCCTACCTGTGGGTCGGCTGTGTCGCTGATGGCGACTGGATCGTGAAATATCGCGGCTCCTTCCCTGCCAGCGAGGAAGCAGGGGCAATCGGCATCGCCGAAAGCCTGTTCGCAGCGATCGACTGGGCGCCGATGCTCAAGCGGCGATGAGCCTGAACCTCGCCCGAATCCTTGCCAAGGTCATCCTCGGCTTTATCGCCCTCACCCTGCTGCCGGTGGTGCTGTTCAAGTGGCTCCCCGTCCCTGTCACCGCGACCATGATGATGGACGCAAACGGGATTACCAAAGACTGGGAAAGCCTCGATAATATCGACCGCAATCTGGTGGATGCCGTGATCGCGGCCGAGGATTCGCGCTTCTGCGAACATTTCGGGTTCGATGCCGAGGCTATCGAGCAGGCGATGAAAGAGAACATGGAGGGCGGGAAAATCCGCGGCGGATCGACCATTTCCCAGCAGACCGCCAAGAACGTGTTCCTGTGGCAGGGAGGCGGGTTCTTCAGGAAAGGCCTGGAAGCCTGGTTCACCTTCTGGATCGAACTCGTGTGGGGCAAGCGGCGCATCATGGAGGTCTATCTCAACGTCGCCGAAACCGGGATCGGCACCTATGGCGCCGAGGCCGGGGCCCAGCGCTATTTCGGCCATTCCGCCGCGCGCCTCAGCCCCGACGAGGCAAGCCGCATGGCAGCAGCCCTCCCCAGCCCCAAGAAACGCGCGGTGAAGAACCCGGGCGGGTGGCTCGCACGCCACGGCAATTCCATCGAGCGCCGGATCGGCATCGTCAGGCGTGACGGGCTCGATGCTTGCGTCTACAACTGACGCCATGGCTCACGCGCACGCCCATCCCCACGACGCCCCCGGGCATGCGCACGCCCAGCACGGACATGGGCACGGACATGGGCACGGACATGGGCACGGGCATGGGCATCACCACCATGCCCCGGCCGATTTCGGCCGCGCCTTTGCCATCGGCATTGTGCTCAATACCGGCTTCGTGGCCGTAGAGGCGGTGGCCGGGCTGCTCTATGGGTCGATGGCGCTGGTGGCCGATGCCGGCCACAACCTGTCCGACGTGCTGGCGCTGGCGCTGGCGTGGATTGCCACCATCGCCGCGCGCCGCCCTGCGTCCGGGCGCTTCACCTATGGCTACAAGAGCTCGACCATCCTCGCCGCGCTCGCCAATGCGCTGCTGCTGGCGATTGCGATCGGGGCGATCCTGTTCGAGACCATCCACCGCCTGCTGACCCCGCAGGAGCCGCAGGGCATGGCGATGATCGTGGTTGCCGGGATCGGGATCGCGATCAATACGTTGACAGCCATGCTGTTCGTACGCGGCCAGGCCGATCTCAACATCCGCGGGGCATTCCTGCACATGGCCGCCGATGCGCTGGTGTCGCTGGGCGTGGTGCTGGCGGGGGTGGCGATCCTTGTCACCGGTCTCATCTGGATCGATGCCGCGGTGAGCCTCGCGATCGTCGCGGTGATTGCCGCCAGCACCTGGGGCCTTGCGCGCGACAGCGTGGCGATGAGCCTGCTGGCCGCCCCTTCGCGCATCGACCTTGAGGAGGTGCGCCGGCATCTGGCCGGACTGGAAGGCGTTGCGGCGGTCCACGATCTCCACGTCTGGCCGCTCTCCACCACCGAAACCGCCCTAACCGCGCATCTGGTAATGCCCGAACGCCCCGGCGCGGACGGCTTCCTGCACGATGTCGCCGCCGGTCTGCGGGCGCGCTTTGGTGTCGACCATACCACCATCCAGATCGAGAACGGCCGGACCCCGTGCGAGGCGGGCTGCTGATGGCCGCGCGTCCCAAACCTGCCAGCGACGAAGCACGCGAGGCGCTGCGCGCCGCGATGGAGCGTCTGGCCGCAGGCGACCAGTCGGCGCTCGAGGAAATCTATCGCATGACGCGGGTGAAGCTGTTCGGCATTACCTTGCGTATATTGGGCGACAGAAAGGAAGCCGAGGACGCCTTGCAGGACGTCTACATCAATCTCTGGCAGCGGGCCGACCGCTATGATCCCGCGCGGGCGAGCCCGATTTCGTGGCTCTCGACCTTTGCCCGCAACCGCGCGATCGACCGCTTGCGCACCGGCAAGGTGCGAGGCGGGGCCGTGGGGATCGAGGAAGCCGCGCCGCTTCCGGATGAAAGCCCGCTGGCCGACGCGCTGCTGGTGGATGCCGAACAGGCCGCGCAGATCCACAAGTGCATCGCCACGCTGGACGAACGCACCCAGACCCATATCCGCGCCGCCTTTTTCGACGGCTATACCTATGCCCAGCTCGCCGAGCAGGCGGACGTGCCGCTGGGGACCATGAAAAGCTGGATCCGCCGCGGGCTGCAACGCCTGCGCGCCTGCCTTGAAGCGAGCGAGAAGGCATGAGCACGCCCGAAGACACCCCCGGCGAAGACGTGAAGCGCGACGATCCGACGCTCGCTGCCGAATGGGCGCTGGGCCTGCTCGAAGGCGAGGAGCTGCTCGCCGCGCGCGGCAAGTATGCCACCGATCCGGCCTTCGCCTGGCGCAAGGAATGGTGGGACAACTGGTTCGCGCCGTGGACCGACGGCATGGCCGGAGCCGCCGAGCCGGGCGAGCATGTCTGGCAGGGCATCGCCGCAAGGCTGAATCCCCAGCCCTCTGCCGCAGCCCTGGCCGGGCCGGATCGCGGCGGCGAGGTTGTCGAACTCAGGGCGCGGCTGCGCCGCTGGCAATGGGTGGCCGGGCTGTCTTCGGTCGCCGCTGCTGTCGCGCTGGCTGTGATGGTGTTTGCGCCGGGCACCGCTCCGCAGGACACCCCGCCGCAGATCGCCGCTACAGCGCCCATGGTGGCGACGGTTCCGATTGGCGAGACCGGTCTCAGGCTCGATGTCACTTACATCCCCGAAAGCGAGCGGATGCTGGTCGCCGCAATCGGCCTTGCGCCCGACGGGGTGCATGATCACGAGCTGTGGCTGCTGCCGGAAGATGGCAGCGCGGCGAAATCGCTTGGCGTGGTGGCCCCCGGCGAGGTGCGCAGCATGGAACTTCCCGCCGACATCACCGCCGAGTTGCGCGATGGTTCGCGTCTGGTGCTGACCCGCGAGCCGCTGGGCGGCAAGCCCGAAGGCGTCGAGGCCGGGCCGGTTGTGGCCGAGGGCGCCTTCACCCGCGTCTGAGGCAACTTCGCTTCGCCGCACATGAGCGGCACTTCAACCAAACCAGCACTTTCCGGCGCATCCGCGCAAGGGTTGGTCACGTAGTTCTCATTGCAAGCGGGAGGGGCTTGCAGACGAGACATTCCCCCAACAGGAGATCCCTGACGTGACCCCCAAGACCAAGTTCACCGCCATCATCGCCGCCGCACTCGCCGCCACTGCCGGCGTCACTGCCGCGCCCGCACTCGCCGATCACCACATGGAAATGAAGGCTGAAGCCAACATCGTCGAGACCGCGGTCAGCACCGGCATGCACAACACGCTGGTTGCCGCAGTGCAGGCCGCGGGCCTTGTCGAGGTGCTTTCCAGCCCCGGCCCCTTCACCATCTTCGCGCCGACCGATGGGGCCTTTGCCAAGCTGCCCGCCGGCACCGTGGAAACGCTGGTGAAGCCCGAAAACAAGGCCACCCTGACCGGCATCCTGACCTACCACGCTGTCGCCGGAAAGGTGACTGCCGGTGACCTCATCAAGCTGATCAACGACAATGGCGGCACCGCCACCATCACCACTGTCGCCGGCGGCCAGCTTACCGCCGCGATCGAAGGCGGCAATGTCGTGATTACCGATGCCAAGGGCGGCAAGACCACCGTGGTCAAGGCTGACGTCATGACGTCGAACGGCGTGATCCACGTGACCGACGGGGTGTTCCTCCCCGCCTGATCAAACCGGTTCACCGGTTAGCGCCGCTCCGAATTCCCCATCCCCTCCCCCACAGGGGCGGCGCTGTTCCCGACCCCGTCCGGCCTCTCCTCCAAGGGCCGGGCGGGGTCTTTTGGTGCGGACTGGGAAACAGCGACTTCAGCTCTGCCGTAGACACGGAAGCATGATCGGTCGCGAAGCGACCGCAAGGCCGACCGGTCGCCCGAGCTTATGCGAAGAAAGCCAAGGCGGACGGATGTCCGCGGCCCGGCGTTTGAGGGCGCAACAAACTACGCCGCCTCTTCCTTCTTCTCCTCGCCGCCCAGAACGCGGATCGGGTCCTTCTTGCCTTCGACCACTTCCTTGTCGATCACGATCTCGGTCACGCCTTCCATGTCCGGCAGGTCGAACATCGTGTCGAGCAGCAGGCCTTCGACAATGGAACGCAGGCCCCGCGCGCCCGTCTTGCGCTTGATCGCACGCTCGGCAATGGCCTTGAGCGCAT
Organism: Erythrobacter dokdonensis DSW-74; assembly: GCF_001677335.1. GTDB lineage: Bacteria > Pseudomonadota > Alphaproteobacteria > Sphingomonadales > Sphingomonadaceae > Erythrobacter > Erythrobacter dokdonensis. The sequence goes on along the minus strand of NZ_LZYB01000003.1, from coordinate 456,246 downwards.
CGTCGGTGAAGGTCAGTTCGACGTCTTCGAGTTCGAACAGCTTGCGATACTGCTTCACCAGCGCGTTCTTGGGCTCCTTGAGGATCGTCACCAGCGCATCGACATCGAGATCGTGCAGCGTGGCGATCACCGGCAGGCGGCCGACGAATTCGGGGATCAGGCCGAACTTGAGGAGGTCTTCCGGCTCGGACTTTTCGAGCAATTCGCCCACGCGGCGCTTGTCGGGATCGGCGACATGCGCGCCGAAGCCGATCGAGCGCTTCTGCAAGCGGTCGGCAATGATCTTGTCGAGGCCCGCAAAGGCGCCGCCGCAGATGAACAGAATGTTGGTAGTGTCGACCTGCAGGAACTCCTGCTGCGGATGCTTGCGCCCGCCCTGCGGCGGCACGGAGGCGGTGGTGCCTTCCATCAGCTTCAGCAGCGCCTGCTGCACGCCCTCACCCGAAACGTCGCGCGTGATCGAAGGGTTTTCGGCCTTGCGGGTGATCTTGTCGATCTCGTCGATATAGACGATCCCGTGCTGCGCCTTCTCGACGTTGTAGTCGGAGGCCTGGAGCAGCTTGAGGATGATGTTCTCCACGTCTTCGCCCACGTAGCCCGCTTCGGTCAGCGTGGTGGCATCGGCCATGGTGAAGGGCACATCGAAGGTGCGCGCCAGGGTCTGGGCGAGCAGGGTCTTGCCCGAACCCGTCGGGCCGACGAGCAGGATGTTCGACTTGGCGAGTTCAACGTCGCCCGCCTTGCCCGAATGCTTCAGCCGCTTGTAGTGGTTGTGTACCGCGACCGAGAGCACGCGCTTCGCCCGGTCCTGCCCGATGACATAGTCATTGAGCGTGGTGAAGATATCCATCGGCGTGGGGATCTCGCCTTCCTTGCGGCCGGCAATCCCCGCCTTGGTTTCCTCGCGGATGATATCGTTGCACAGCTCGACGCATTCATCGCAGATGAACACCGTGGGGCCGGCGATGAGCTTGCGCACCTCGTGCTGCGACTTGCCGCAGAAGCTGCAATAGAGGGTGCTCTTGCTGTCGGATCCGCTCAATTTGGTCATTCCTGTGTCCTCGAATCCGCATCGCATAGCATGGCCGTGCGGCCTGCGGATTCGGCAAATGTATCCATGGCACCGGATGAATCAACACATGGCGCATGATTTAATGCCTCCGGCGTGGTGCCGGACGCCATGAAGTGCCGGAAAAATCGCGATGTTCCGGACGCTGTCCCGCCGCGGGGCAGGTGAAGGGCGAAGGCCTTACTCAGGCGCGCCGCCCGATCCGTCCTCGCCCGAGGATTCCTCGGTATCGGGGCGGGTTTCAAAGACCTTGTCGACCAGACCGAAGGCCTTGGCCTCCTCGGCTTCGAGGAAAGTGTCGCGGTCCATCGCCTTCTCGATCTCGTCGAGAGTGCGGCCGGTGAACTTGACATAGAGATCGTTCATGCGGCTGCGGATGCGCAGGATCTCGCGCGCCTGGATCTCGATATCGGACGCCATCCCGCGCGCCCCGCCCGAAGGCTGGTGGATCATGATGCGCGCATTGGGCAGGGCGATTCGCATACCCGGCTCGCCCGCGGCCAGCAGGAAGCTGCCCATTGAAGCCGCCTGCCCGATGCACACGGTCGAGACGCGCGGCTTGATGTATTGCATGGTGTCGTAGATCGCGAGACCCGCCGTCACCACCCCGCCGGGCGAGTTGATGTACATCGAGATCGGCTTGGAGGGGTTTTCGCTTTCGAGGAACAGCAGCTGGGCGACGATCAGCGAAGCCATGCCGTCTTCCACCTGACCGGTGACGAACACGATGCGCTCGCGCAGCAGGCGGCTGAAGATGTCGAAGCTGCGTTCACCCCGGCTCGTCTGCTCGACCACCACCGGCACCAGCGCACCGGTAAGGGGGTCGCGGGTGAACTGGCCTTGCGTGCCATAGGTTTCGTGCGAGTTGCCGAGCACATCGATCATGGGGAATGGGTATCCTTCGTGAATGTCCGAACAGGCTATGTCGGAGGCTGGGGGGCAATTTCAAGGGCGTTTACCTTGTGCCTGTGAATTGCATCAGGACGATAGCGCGGGGAGAGAGGCGTTTTGCCCCTTGCAGTGACGGGAGAGCGTGGCAAACCTGCGGGCCATGACCCATCGAACCACCATCCGCCCGGCCGCCCGTCCGGCGCTCGCCCTCCTGCTTGCCACCGCGCCGATCGCGTCTTTCGCCCAGACATCCGAAACACTTGCGATTGCCGAGACAGCCCCGGCCGCGATTGCGGATACCGCAGCGCAGATCGAGCGAATCCGAACGCTGGACGATGCCGGCCCGATGCTCAACGCGGTTATCGCCTACAACCCCGATGCCGCCGCCATCGCCGCGACCATGACCGAGCGCCCGCTGCAGGGCCGCACCGTGCTGGTAAAGGACAATATCGAGACCCGCGAATTCCCGACCACCGCGGGCAGCCTCGCATTGAAGGACAACATGACCGGCCGCGATGCGCCGATGATCGCCAACCTGCGGCGCGCGGGCGGCGTGGTGCTGGGCAAGACCAACCTTTCCGAATGGGCCAACATCCGCTCCGACAATTCCACCAGCGGGTGGAGCGCGGTCGGCGGGCTGACGCGCAACCCGCACGCGATCGATCGCAACACCTGCGGCTCCTCCTCGGGCAGCGGAGCGGCGATTGCCGCGGGCTTTGCCTGGGCCGCGATCGGCACCGAGACCAACGGCTCGATCACCTGTCCCGCCTCGATCAATGGCATCGTCGGCTTCAAGCCCAGCGTCGGGATCGTCAGCCGCACCCACGTGGTGCCGATTTCCTCGACCCAGGACACCGCCGGGCCGATGACCCGCACGGTCTACGACGCCGCCCTGCTGCTGACCGCCATCGCGGGCGAGGATGCTGCCGATCCGGTGACGCTCGAAGCGCAGCGCGTGGCCGATTACACCGCAGGCCTCGACACCTATTCGCTCAAGGGCGTGCGGATCGGGGTGATGCGCGATCAGGTCGGCAACCGCGATGATCTGAAAGCCGTATTCGGGACCGCTCTTGCGGATCTGGAGCGCGCGGGCGCGGTGCTGGTCGACATCAGTTTCCAGCCCGACCGCCAGATGTTCGGCGACAGCTTCACCGTGCTGATGTTCGAACTGCGCGAGGAGATGGGCAAGTATCTCGGCTCGATCCCGGCCTTCCCGGAGGGCAACACCCCGCGCAGCCTCGCCGACCTCATCGCCTTCAACAAGGCCCACGCGGACGAGGAAATGCGCTGGTTCGGGCAAGAGCTGTTCGAACAGGCCGAAACGACAACCGACCGCGAAGCCTACGAAAAGGCGCGCGCGAACGCGGTTCGGATCGCGGGCCAGGAAACGCTCGACAAGCTGTTGGCGGATAACGACGTGCAGTTCCTCGTCGTCCCCACCCGCGGACCTTCGTGGGTGAGCGATCTGGTCAATGGCGACAATTTCAACGGCTCGGTCGGCTTCGGCAGCCCCTCGGCAATTGCCGGCTATCCGCACCTCACCGTGCCGATGGGCGCGATCGAGGGCTTGCCGGTGGGCCTCAGCATCTTGGGTGCCAAGTGGGACGACCACGCCGTGCTCAAGGCGGGTGCCGCCTACGAAAAGGCGCGGACAGCAAAGCTGCCCGCGCCGTCATTCGAGCGGTGGAAACCGGCTGAGCGCTGAGCGACCCGCCGGCGCCGGATCACTTCTTCGCAGCCGCCTTCTTGGCAGGGGCCTTCGCCGCGGGAGCCTTCTTCGCGGGGGCCTTCTTGGCTGCCGGCTTTTCGGCAGTCTCGGCGGCCTTCTTGGCCGTGGCCTTCTTGGCGGGCGCCTTCTTGGCCGCGGGCTTTTCCTCGGCGGGAGCTTCTGCCTTGGCCTCGGCCTTCTTGGCAGGGGCTTTCTTCTTGGCCGGAGCCTTCTTCGGCGCGGGCGCGGCTTCGGCGGTGTCCTCCGCCTCGATCGCAGCCTGCAGTTCCTCGACGGTCACTTCACGCTCCGTCACCTCGGCCTTGTCGAACAGGAAGTCGACGACCTTGTCCTCATAAAGCGGGGCGCGCAGCTGGGCGGCGGCCATCGGCTCGGACTGGATGTATTCGACAAAGCGCTGACGGTCTTCCGGGCGATACTGCGAGGCCGCCTGCTGGATCAGCATGGACATTTCCTGGCTGCTCACTTCCACGCCGTTGGCCTGGCCGATTTCCGACAGCAGCAGGCCCAGACGCACGCGGCGCTCCGCAATGGCGCGATATTCGTCCTTCTCGTCCTCGATCTGCTTGAGGGCCGCGGCGGGATCCTCGTCATTCGCCGCTTCCTGCTGGAGCTGCTGCCAGATCTGGGCGAATTCGGCCTCGACCATGGTGCCGGGCACTTCGAAGTCGTGGCCTGCGGCAAGCTGGTCAAGCAGCGCGCGCTTCATCTGGGTGCGGGTCAGGCCGGCGGTCTGCTGTTCCAGCTGCGCCTTCATGATTTCCTGCAGCTTCTCGAGGCTGTCGAGGCCGAGGTTCTTGGCGAAATCCTCGTCGATCTTGGTTTCGGTTTCGACCTTCACCGCCTTCACGGTGACGTCGAAGGTCGCTTCCTTGCCGGCGAGATGTTCGGCCTGATACTCGGCCGGGAAGGTCACGGTGATGGTCTTTTCCTGCCCGGTCTTCACGCCGACGAGCTGATCCTCGAAGCCCGGAATAAAGGTGCCCGAACCCAGCACCAGCGGCGCGTCCTCGGCCTTGCCGCCGTCGAATTCCACCCCGTCAAGCTTGCCGACGAAGTCGATGATGAGCTGGTCACCCTCGGCGGCCTTCCTGGTCTTGGCCGCGTCCTTGTAGCTCTTGTTCTGGGCCGCGATGCCGGCCAGCGCCTCTTCGATCTGGGCGTCGGTCACCGGCACGACCAGCTTTTCAAGCTTCAGCCCGTCAATGCTCGGGGTGTCGATCGCGGGCAGCACTTCGAGGCTGACGGTGATTTCGGCATCCTTGCCCTCGGCGTAATCCTCGCCCAGCGAAACCTGCGGCTGCATGGCAGGGCGCAAGCCTTCGTCCTGCATCAGCTTGTCGACTGATTCGCGGATGGTGTCGTTCACGACCTGCGCGTGCAGCGCCTCGCCGTGCATCTTCTTGACGAGATTGGCGGGCACCTTGCCGGGACGGAAGCCGGGCATCCGCACCTGCGGCGCGATCTTCTTGATCTCGGTGTCGATCCTGGCGGCCAGATCGGTGGCCGGAATCGTGATCGAATAGGCGCGCTTGAGGCCTTCGTTGACGGTCTGCTTGGTCTGCATGGGAACTGGTCTTTAGCCTTCTAAACGAGAATTCCGTAAGGCCGGGCCTTGCGAGGGGCGAATTGGTGCGGGCGAAGGGACTCGAACCCCCACATCTTGCGATACCAGAACCTAAATCTGGCGCGTCTACCAATTTCGCCACGCCCGCATGCCCGAACGAAGCCGCGCGGGAAGCATGGCCCCCCGCGCGTATCGACGAGCGCCCTTATCCCCCTCGCACCAAAAGGGCAAGCGCAACACGCTTGTCGCGCAGGCAAAGCGCCATTATGGGCGCGGCCATGAGCGAAGAAACCTCCGAGAATCCCGCCGCCACCTCCGGCGCGGACGTCCCCCCCGATCACCTGTCGGTCAATCCGCGCAGCCCGTTTTTCGACGCGCAAAAGCTCCAGCGCGGGATCGGCATCCGTTTCAAGGACCGGGTGCGCACCGATGTCGAGGAATATTCGATTTCCGAAGGCTGGGTGCGGGTGCAGGCGGGCAAGACCGTGGACCGCAAGGGCCAGCCGCTGACCATCAAGCTGACCGGCCCAGTCGAGGCGTGGTACGAGGATCTGGGCGAGAACCCGCCGGTCGCCAAAAAGGGCTGACCGCCCGGCCGGATAAGCGCCGCGCTTGCCAAAATCGGCATTTAAGCCCACTTGGCGCGGGATATGTCCCTCCCCAAGAAACCCGAAGTCGTCATCATCGGCCGGCCCAATGTCGGCAAGTCCACGCTGTTCAACCGGCTGGTGGGCAAAAAGCTCGCGCTGGTCGACGATCAGCCCGGCGTAACGCGCGACCGGCGGATGGGCGATGCGGTGATCGCAGGCATGCATTTCACCGTGGTCGATACCGCCGGTTGGGAGGACGAGGACGAACTCAGCCTGCCGGGCCGGATGCGAAAGCAGACCGAAGCCAGCCTTGAAGGCGCGGACGCGGCGCTGTTCGTTGTCGATGCGCGCGCGGGCCTGACCCCGCTGGACGAGGAAATCGCCCGCTATCTGCGCGAGCAATCGGTGCCGGTAGTGGTGGTTGCCAACAAGGCCGAAGGCGCAGCAGCCGAAGGGGGCGTGCTGGAGGCTTACGCGCTCGGCCTGGGCGAGCCGCTGGCGGTTTCTGCCGAACATGGCGAGGGCGTGGCCGATCTGTTCGGCGGGCTGTGGCCGATCATCGGCGCGAAGTCCGAAGAATGGGAAGAAGCGCAGGACGCGGCGCGCGCCGAGGCGGAAGCGATGGACGAGGAAGACCGCCCTTCCGGCCCGCTGAAACTCGCCATTGTCGGCCGGCCCAATGCGGGCAAATCGACCCTCATCAACCGGCTGCTCGGCGAAGACCGCCTGCTGACCGGGCCGGAAGCGGGCATCACCCGCGATTCGATCGCCATCGACTGGGAATGGACCGATCCCAAGACGGGCGAGACGCGGGAAATCCGCCTGATCGACACCGCAGGCATGCGCAAGAAGCGCAATGTGACCGAGAAGCTCGAAAAGCTGTCGGTCGCCGACGCGCGCCGGGCGGTGGACTTTGCCGAGGTCGTGGTGCTGCTGCTCGATGCGACCCAAGGCCTCGAGCATCAGGACCTGAAGATCGCGTCGCTGGTGCTCGAAGAAGGCCGCGCGCTGATGATCGCGATCAACAAGTGGGACGTGGCCGAGGACGCGAGCAAGCTGTTCAACGGCATCCGCGGCGCATTGGACGAAGGGCTGGCGCAGGTTAAGGGCCTTCCGCTGATCGCGGTCTCGGCCAAGACCGGCAAGGGGCTGGACCAGATGCTCGCCGCTGCTTTCGAATTGCGCGAGAGCTGGTCGAAGCGCGTGCCGACCTCGGCCCTGAACCGCTGGTTCGACGATGCGCTGGAGGCCAATCCGCCCCCCGCGCCCGGCGGCAAGCGGATCAAGCTGCGCTATATCACCCAGGCAGGAACGCGTCCGCCGCGCTTCGTTATTTTCGGATCGCGGCTCGACCTCCTGCCCAAGAGCTACGAACGCTATCTCGTCAACGGCATCCGCGCCAAGCTGGGCTTTGACGCGGTGCCGGTGCGTGTCACGCTGAAAAGCCCCAAGAACCCCTACGCCAAGGACGGCTGATGCTGCTCGACCTGCTCGCTGCCGGGGCCGACATGGTCAAGACCCCCTTCGCCTTCGAAATCATCGAACGCACCGCCTCCACCCCGCGGGTGCAGCAGGTGGTGCAACTGAGCCTTGCGCCCGCCTTTCTGCTGTCGGGTATCGGGGCGATCATGAACGTCATCATGAGCCGGATGATCTGGATCGCCCAGCGGATCGAGCGGATCGAGGATGCCCGCGCGCGCGACGAGCAGCCGGAGGACTGGCGGGCTGCGGAACTGGGCTGGCTCCAGCGGCGGCGCAAGCTGGCGCAAGGCGCGATCCTGTTCTCGACCGCATCGGCGGTGATCATCAGCCTTGTGATCGGGCTGTTGTTCATCTCGGCCTATATCACCGCGCAGATCGGGACGGTGATCGCGCTGCTGTGGGTGTTGACGATGGTCCTGCTGGTGACCGGCCTGGCCTATTTCCTGCGCGAGACGCGGCTGGCGGCGGCGGGCGCGCAGAAGACCAAGGAATAGCACAGATAGCACAAGGGGCGGAAAGCCGCGTTCCGGCCCCGCCCCCTGTCGTTATTCCGGCCCTGCGCGGGCGCGCTCAGCTTTCGCCGGCGGCCTGGCTTTGCAGCTGGCAATAGTTCTGCAGGCCCATGCGCTCGATCATCTCGAACTGGGTTTCGAGGAAATCGACATGCTCTTCTTCGTTCTTGAGGATGTCCTCGAAGATCTGCGCCGAGGTGTGATCCTTGACGCTGCGGGCATATTCGGCAGCCTCGCGCAGCAGCGGGATCGCCTCGTGCTCGAGCGCGAGGTCGGCCTTGAGCACTTCCTCGACCGTCTCGCCCACCTTCAGCTTGTGGATCGCCTGGAAGTTGGGCAGCGCTTCGAGGAACAGGATGCGTTCGGCCAGCTTGTCGGCGTGCTCCATTTCCTCGATCGATTCGTGGCGTTCATAGGCCGCCAGCTTCTTCAGGCCCCAGTTGTCGAGCACGCGGTAGTGCAGCCAGTACTGGTTGATCGCGGTCAGCTCGTTGGTGAGCGCTGCGTTGAGATGCTCGATGACTTTGGGATCGCCCTTCATGGCGGATCTCCTCCTTGCGATAGATCAAAGCGCCTGTCCGGCGTTGCGTCCTAGATAGACGCTGCCGGGCCTTGTCCGCAAGGGGAGCGGGATAAAATTTGTTTGAGAATCAGTCGCTTGCGAGACGTTCGCAATCGCGGCGGCGGGTGCTTATACTGCGAATACCTCGCAGGATGCGGCGGCACGCTGTTCCTCGATGATTTCCTGCGCCTCTTCAAGGCATTGCCCGCAATTGGGGCGCTTGCCGAGCGTGGCATAGGTCGCTTCGGCATCGCCGTTGCAGGTGAGCGCGGCTTGACGCAAATCAGTCTCACGAATGGCATTGCAGATGCAGATATACATAGCCGCCGAATCACTCCTGCGAAGCGTTTGCAGGAGTGAATGTATGCGAGTTATTCGCAATAACAAGTGCGTTTTTGTACCCGCAGGAGTCTTTGTGTCCGCATCGCCTCCGCGATGCGAAATCCTCGCTCATGCGCCCTGCGGGCGCGTCGCTGCGGGCGCGCGGTCGCGCTTGCGGCCTGTCCTCCGGCAGACCGGTCCATTGCTACACGCCAATCACGGCTATTTTCTTAGCGGGAAGACCTGCCGATAGGTCAAACAGCGCCACAGCCATTCAAGCGGGCCGTAGCGATAGCGATCGAGCCAGGGTTTGGACCATGCCAGCATCAGAACGCAGGTCAGCGCCACCACCAGATAAAGCTGCGGGCGATTGAGCTCTCCGAACAGTCCCAGCGCCCAGCCCTGGAACACGAACATCATGACGATCGAGGTGCCCAGATAGTTGGTGAAGGCCGCCCGTCCCGCGGCGCGAATGCGGTCGCCCAGCCAGCCGTTGGCGGACGGGGCATAGACCACCAGCAGCGCCGCAAGCCCCAGCACCATGAACAGTCGCGGCAGCGGGCTCCAGCCGACAAAGGCGGCGATGGTTCCGTAATAGCTGAACCCGTCGGCCCGCATCGCCAGCCCGATCGCGAGATGCACCAGCCCGCCCCCGATCAGCCCGGCCCAGCCCCACAGCAGCATCTTGCGCCGTTCGAAACCGCCGCTGAAAAACCCCATGCGATAAAGCGCCATGCCCAGCAGCATCAGCGGCAGCGTCTCGAAGCCGAACAGAAGCGCATTGGCGAGCGGTTCGTACCACTGCTCGGTCACGCGGTGCATGACCAGCGTGCCATAATCGCCCGAAGCCATCGCGGCGTTGGGGACTGCGCTTTGCTCCAGGGTCTCGGTAATGGCGGCCTCCATCCCGGCGCGCGCCTCGGCAATCTCGGGGCTATCGCCCAGCAGGCCCGACGTGATCGCCCAGGGCAGCGTCATCATCACGGCCAGAAGCAGCACCCCGCCCATATAGCCGAGCAAGGCCACAACCAGCTGGTTCCTGACGCTCCAGCCGATGCAGGCGAGCGCGAGGAAGCCGAACAGGGCATAGTAGAACAGGATGTCGCCCGGCCAGATGAAGAAGAAATGGATCATCCCGAACACCATCAGGATCGCCAGACGCCAGGCCTGCAGCGACCGGGTCGCACCCCTTGCCCAGGCTTTCTCCATGAACAGGTAGATCCCCGCCCCGAACAGCAGGGTGAACAGCCCGCGCATCTTGCCGTCGATCAGGATGAACTGGGCGATCCACATCCACCCGCCCGGATCGCCCGGTTCGGTCAGGAAAGCGGCCGGGTACATATAGGCATCAAAGGGTTGGCCGAAGGCAACGATATTGGCGGCGAGGATGCCCATCACCGCCAGCCCGCGAATGAAATCGAGCGTTTCGATCCGCTCGCCCTGCCTGACCGGCGCTACAACCGCCGCGTCATCGGCGAACATCTCGCGCGCCGCGCCTGCATCTATCGCATTTTCCATGGCTGATCCCCTGCCTTGAACAGGGGACACCCTAGCAAATCAGGCGCTTGAGGAAAGCCTGATACATCGCCCTGTGTCGATGGGAGCCATCGCTCCGCAGATTGGCCGCTGCGGCCTAGCCCCGTCCGGCCACGAGGCAGGCCTGGCCCTGCCGCTTGAGGCTGGCACAGGCCTGTTCGGCCGCGGCCTTGCTGGCAAAGCCGGACGCGAGCAGGCGGGTGACCTTGCTGCCGGGGACAAGCGTCTTGGTGGTGCCGGCCAGCGCCGGGTGGCCGGACAGCTGGCTCCACAGACGGTCGGCATTGCCTGCCACGCCGAAGGCGCCGAGTTGCACGCGCCAGTTGCCACCGGCGGGCGCGGTCGGGGCCGGAGCGGGAGCCGTTCGCGCAACCCGCGCGGGAGCCGGAGCCGCAGCCGGAGCCGGATTCGTCCTCACGGCCTGCCGCGGGGTCGCTGCGACCGGCGCGCCCGCGCCCGCGCTCGCGCCAGCACCCAGTTCGGCTGCGGTGAGTTCGGCATTGCGCCGGGTCTGGGCTTCGCTTTCGAGCTGGCGCGCAACCGACTGCGCCTGCTGGCGCTGGATCAGCGGGACATAGCGGTCCATCTGCGCCAGCGCGTCCTGCGCCTGCGGCAGGCCCTGCCCCTGCGCGAGGGTCATCAGCGCATAGGCGCGCACCCAGTCGCGCGGCGCATAATCGGCGTTGAAGTGCGACAGGCCCAGCACATATTGCGCACGCGGATCGCCGCGATCGGCAGCAGCGCGAATCAGCGGCATGGCCTTGCCCTGCTCGCCTTCCTGGAACAGCATGAGCCCGAAATTGTCGGCCGCCTTCACATGGCCGCGCCGGGCCGCTTCCTCGTAGAGCTGGCGCGCGCGCACGCTGTCGGCATCGACACCGCGTCCGATCCGATAGGCCTGTGCGAGGTTGAACAGCGCGTCGGCATCACCGGCGGCGGCAGGTTCCTGCCATTCGGCCACGGCCCGCGTGTAATCGCCCGCTTCCCACGCATCGACCCCGGCCTTCACGTCTGCCAGCACGGGCCCGGCCGCCAGCGCCACCAGTGCGGCCGCAGCGACGGCTCTCGTTCCTGCGAATGTCCAAACCATGATGTCTCTCGCGTGATCCTGTCCGGTTCCCGAACGCTTTCTTAAGCGCATCACGGTTAGCAAACTGTTGCCGCGCCTCCTGTCATGCCGCGCGGGCGCGCGCGCGCCGTCCGGGCCGGACAATTCAGGACTTTGCCTAATGCGCAGGCTCTTAACCCAAAATTAGGGGTATCCTGCGATCCCCTTCACATCCGGCCGCAAAACCGGGTCGCAATGGGGCGGTTCGCAGCGGCATCAATCCAGGGGGACCCAGGCGTTGCGTGTACTCGCTTTGGCATCGCAGAAAGGCGGATCGGGCAAGACCACCTTGTCCGGACATCTGGCCGTCCAGGCCCAGCGCGCGGGCGCAGGCCCGGTAGTGCTGATCGACATCGATCCGCAAGGCAGCCTCGCGGACTGGTGGAACGAGCGCGAGGCGGAATATCCCGCCTTCGCCCAGACCACCGTCTCGCGGCTCGCGGGCGATCTTCAGGTGTTGCGCCAGCAGGGCTTCAAGCTCGCGGTGATCGACACCCCTCCGGCCATCACCATGGCGATCCAGTCGGTGATCTCGGTCGCTGAACTGATCGTGGTGCCGACCCGCCCCAGCCCGCACGACCTGCGTGCCGTGGGTGCGACGGTTGACCTGTGCGAACGCGCCGGCAAGCCGCTGGTGTTCGTCGTCAATGCCGCCACGCCCAAGGCCAAGATCACCTCGGAAGCCGCCGTCGCGCTGTCGCAGCACGGCACGGTTGCACCGATCACGCTCCACCACCGGACCGATTTCGCCGCGTCGATGATCGACGGGCGCACGGTGATGGAAGTCGATCCCGAAGGCCGCAGCGCCGCCGAGATCGCCGCGCTGTGGCGCTACATCGCCGACCGGCTCGAAAAGAATTTCCGTCGCACCGTGTTTGCCGCCGCGCCGGGTGGCGCCGCGCAGATCGGTGGCCTGCCGCGTCCGGCCGGTGGCTTCGGTCGCCGGGTGGCGCAGTAAGCGCGAACGAGGGAACAAGAGCGATGTCCGAACCCGGTTTTGCCTCGCTCGGTCCGACCTTGCTGGCCCGCAAGGGCGGTGCCAAGCCCGCGATGCGCCCCCAGGTCGCGCCGCTGGTGGCGGACGAGGCGGCAATCGCCGCGATCGCCGATGAACAGCTCGAGGATCTCGGCTGGAATGACATGGGCCAGGACGCGGGGAGCGACGGGCACAATGATAACGGCGCCGACGTGGTGCCGATCAACCAGGCGGTCGCCGCGGCCGAGGCCGATGCGGCCCACAACCCGATCGTGCGCCGCCAGCAGCGCCGGCTGGAGGAACGCGTTCTTGCCGATGCGGTGATGACCGGCCCCGAAGACGAGGCCGAAGAAGCCTGCGCCGACGAGGATGACGCATACCTCGCGCACGAGGATCACGCCGAAGCCTTCGCCGCCGGACAGGATTTCGCGCCCGAACCCGTGGCACTGCCCGCCGCGCCCGCGCGCGTCGCCGTGCGCAAGACCGAACGCCGCGCCGCCTTCACGCTGCGGCTCGACCCCGAGCGCCACCTCAAGCTGCGGCTTGCCGCAACCATGCAAGGCATGAGCGCCCAAAATCTGGTGACCGAGGCGCTCGACCGCCTGCTCGCCGAAATCGACGATCTCGACATCATCGCCGCCCATCTCAAACGCCACTGATATCGGCAACCACGCGAAACTGCAGGACACACCAAGGGGATAATGACCATGGACCGCAGCACCAAGACCGGCTTCACCGCGCCGCGCCTCACGCTGGCCGTCACCACCGCTTTGGCAGGGCTGGCGCTCGCCGGATGCACAACTTCGGCTGCACCGCGCGCCGACCTGTCCTTTGCCGATGCGCAGACCGCGCTCAAGAAGGGTCAGGCAGAACGCGCCATCACCCATGCCGAAGCAGCCGTGCTGGCCGAGCCGCGCAACCCCGGCTACCGCGCGCTGCTGGGCGCAGCCTACATGGAAGCCGGCCGCTTCCAGTCGGCCGCGACCAGCTTCGGCGATGCGCTCGATCTGGGCGACGAGGATTCGCGCACGGTGCTGAGCTTCGCGCTCGCCAAGACCGCGCTGGGCGAAGGCAAGGCGGCGGTTTCGGTGCTCGATGAATATGCGCGGGTCATCGATCCGGCCGACCTTGGTCTTGCCTATGCACTGGCCGGACAGCCCGAACGCGGCGTCCATGTGCTGCTCAACGCCGTGCGCGGCAGCGAGGAAGCCACTCCCAAGCTGCGCCAGAACCTCGCTTATGCCTATGCGCTGGCGGGCAACTGGCGCATGGCGCGGGTAATGGCGGCCGAGGACGTGCCTGCCGACAAGCTCGATGCGCGCATGACCGAATGGGCGACGATGAGCGCGCCCGAACACTTCCAGCAGCGTGTCGCGGCGATGCTCGATGTGACCCCGCGGATCGACAGCGGCCAGCCGCAGCGGCTCGCCCTCGCCAATTTCCCGGCGCAGGAAGTGCTGGTGGCGCAGGCCGCCGCCCAGGCCGAAGTGCCGCAACTGGCCGAAGCCGCTCCGGCGTCTGCTCCGGTCGTCGAGGCGCCCGCGCCGCAGCCCGCTGCCAAGGCCAAGCAGACCGTGGCCCAGGCCTTTTCCGAGCCGGCTGCGACCCCGCAGCCCGAAGCCCGGCCGACTCCGGTGGCGGCGCTCGCCGAGGCGGCAGGCATCCGCTACATTTCCGAGCCGGTGGTGCAGCAATTGCCCGCCCGCAGCCCGGCCGCAGCCCCGCGCGCGGCTGCCAGCTCGCAGCGCCGGATGGCCGCCACGGCCGCTCCGGTTGTGAACGACAAGGCGGCGAACACCCACCTCGTCCAGCTTGGCGCCTATGACAGCAAGGTTGAGGCCGAACGCGGCTGGACCGTGCTGAAGCGCAAGTTCCCGCAGCTCAAGGATCACGATGTCGTCATCACCGAAGCAGTGGTGAACGGGCGCACCTTCTGGCGCGTCGCTGCTGCCGGTTTCGGCGCGATGAGCGCGCGCGGCATGTGCGGCACGGTCAAGTCGGCGGGACGGGGCTGCTTTGCCTATGCCGCCACCAACCCGCCCGCAGGCGCGGTCGATCGCGGCGTGCGGATGGCATCGCGGAGCCGTTAAGCCTTCCTACCCTTACCAATGAGCAAGCCTTGCTCCCGGATAGCCCCGCGCTGTCCGGGAGCTTTCTTGTGCGGCCTTGCGGGCTTTCCTACAGGGCGGGGCGCGCGATAGGGTGCGCGGGTGTCGGAAAGGCGGATTGCTGGCCCAATGGCCGCGTGAAACATGACCCGCGCGGGAGAAAATGGCAGAAATCGGCGGAAAAACATTCCGCTTTCCAACAAGGGCGAGGCATCTTCAGGCCCTTTCAGACCCCTGCCAGACCCGCCCTAGACCCCCTTTAGACCCGCTTCACGCCCCGTTTGCCCCGCTGTTTCACGGTGCCAGACCCGTCCTGTCCAGGGCCGGTTGTGTAGGATGGCAGGCTAAAGCCGGACCCCGCCCTTCCACAGCCCCAGCACCCGCCCCTGTGCGCCCTGCCGGTCGAAGGGGGTATTGTCGGCGGTGGCTTCCATCCGGCGGCGGTCGATGATCCACGGCGCATCCGGATCGATCAGCGCGATGTCGGCTTCCAGCCCTTCGGACAGTTCTCCCGCCGGAACCCCCAGCAGGCGGGCAGGGTTGCGGGCGAGGCAATCAAAGGCGCGCGACAGGTCAAGCACGCCGTCGCGCACCAGAGTGAGAACCATCGCCAGCAGCGTCTCGGCTCCGGCCATGCCGGGCAGCGCATCGGCGAAGGGCAGGCGCTTGTCCTCGGGCCCGCGCGGATCGTGACCGCTGGCGATCACGTCAACTGTCCCGTCGGCAATCGCGGCGAGCGCCGCCTGCCGGTCGGCCTCGCAGCGCAAGGGGGGCGAGAGGCGGGCGAAGGTGCGGTAATCGACGGTTGCAAGGTCGGACAGCATGAAATGCGCAGGGGTGATCCCGCAGGTGACGGGCAGCCCCCGTGCCTTGGCCGCGCGCACGAGATCCAACCCTGCCGCGGTCGTCACCTGGCGCAAATGCAGTTTCGCGCCCGCCAGTTCAGCCAGCGCGATGTCGCGGGCGATGGCGAGCGCCTCGGCCTCGGCAGGTGCGGCGGGCAGGCCTGCCCGCGTCGCGATCTCGCCTGCGGTGGCGACAGCATCGCCCGCCAGCCCTGCATCTTCGGCATGGGCGACCACCACCAGATCGAGCATCGCGGCATATTGCAGCAGCCGCAGCATCACGCCCGAATCCGCGATCCAGCGCCGTCCCGTCGCAATCCCGCGCGCGCCGGCCTGCTGCATAAGCGCAAGTTCAGCCAGTTCGCTCCCTTCAAGCGCGCGCGTCGCTGCGGCGAGCGGGTGGACCCACAGATCGGGCTTGCCGCTCTTGGCGATGAAGCCGACGCGGCTCGGCAGGTCGAGCGGCGGCGACTGGTCCGGCATCAGCGCGGCGCGCGTGATCCCGCCGAAATGGAAGGCCGGCTTGTCGACTGCAAAAACGCCCAGATCGACGAGCCCGGGCGCGACCAGCTTTCCCCGCGCATCGATCACCTCGTCGCCGTCCTGCGGAGCGACATCAGGCCCGACGGCGATGATGATCCCTTCCGCGCAGCGCAGCGCGCCGGCGACAATCCCGGCGGGCGTCACCACCCGGGCATTGGTGATGGTGAAAGGCCTCGCCTGCTTCATGCCGCCCAGCCCTCCACGCCCCGCGCCTCGCGCGTCAGGATGTCGAGGCAGGCCATGCGGATCGCAACGCCCATTTCCACCTGCCGGGTGATCAGCGAACGGCCCGCCAGATCGGCAACCTCGCTGTCGATCTCGACCCCGCGGTTCATCGGGCCGGGGTGCATCACCAGCGCATCCGGGCGGGCGAGCGCGAGGCGTTCTGCCGTCAGCCCGTAGAGGTGGCGATATTCACGCGGGCTGGGAATGAACTGGCCGCTCATCCGTTCCGACTGGAGCCGCAGCATCATCACCACATCCGCCCCTTCGAGCGCCGCGTCGAAATTGTGGAAGGCGCTCACCCCCATCGCTTCCACGCCCGCAGGCATCAGCGCCGGGGGTGCGCAGACCCGGACATTGGCGCCCAGCGCGGTCAGGCAAAGGATGTTGGAGCGCGCCACCCGGCTGTGCAGGATATCGCCGCAGATCACCACATTGAGGCCGGTGAAGTCCTCTGCCCCCTCGCCGCGCTCGTCCAGCGCGTGGCGCAGGGTCAGCGCATCGAGCAGCGCCTGGGTGGGATGTTCGTGCTGCCCGTCCCCGGCGTTGAGCACGGGGCAATCGACCTTGTCCGCGATCAGGCCGGTGGCGCCCGACGAGGCATGGCGGATCACGATCGCATCGGCGCGCATCGCATTGAGCGTGATCGCCGTGTCGATCAGCGTCTCGCCCTTCTTCACGCTCGATGTGGCGGCGTGCATGTTGACCACATCGGCCCCCAGCCGCTTGCCCGCGATCTCGAACGACAGCAGCGTGCGGGTGGAGTTCTCGAAGAAGGCGTTGATGATGGTCAGGCCCGACAGGAGGTCGGTGTGCTTGGTGCTCTGGCGGTTGAGTTCGACCCACTGCTCGGCCTCGTGCAGCAGATAGAGGATCTCGTGCCGGGCAAGCCTGCCAATGCCGGTCAGGTCGCGATGGGGAAACGCCATGCGCCCCGCCGGAAAGCGGCCCGAGGACGCAGGATGATCGCTCGCAGTCATTGAGACCACGCCCTTAGTCGAGCGCCATGCGTCGCTCAACCCGCTTTCCCATGGAAGTTGACGCGCAAAGTCCCTAGACCGGCACCGCAAACGCAAAAGGGGCAATGAATGAGTTTTGTCGGCAAGGTCTGGAAGGTGCTCGTCGGGATCAAGGACGGGCTGGTATTGCTGTTCATGCTGCTGTTCTTCCTTGCGCTGTTCGGAGCCCTCTCGGCGCGGCCCAGCCCCGGGCAGGTGCGCGAGGGCGCCTTGCTGATCGATCTTTCGGGAAGCATCGTCGAGGAGAAATCGGCGATCGATCCGATCATGGCGCTGCTCAGCGGCGCGGCTCCGCTGGAAGAATACCGGGCGCGCGATATCGTGCGGGCGCTGGATGCGGCGGCAAGCGATGAACGCATCAAGGCAGTGGTGCTCGACCTTACTACCTTTACCGGTGGCGGCCAGGTGCACCTTACCGCGATCGGCGAGGCGATGGACCGCGTGCGGGCGGCAAAAAAGCCGGTGCTCACTTTTGCGCTCGGCTATGCCGATGACCACCTGCTGCTGGCTGCCCATGCCAGCGAGGTCTGGCTCGATCCGCAGGGGGCTGCGCTGGTGACGGGGCCGGGCGGCAATTTCCTCTATTTTGCCGATCTGTTCGAAAAGTTCGGCGTCAATGCCCGGGTCTATCGCGCTGGCGAGTTCAAGTCCGCGACCGAGCCCTATGCGCGCAATTCGATGTCGCCCGAGGCGCGCGAGAACATCGGCGCGGTCTATGCCACGCTGTGGGAGGAATGGCAGGCCAATGTGAAGAAGGCCCGCCCCAAGGCCGATCTGGCTTTGGTGACGGGCGACACGGCTGCATGGATTGCCTCGGGCGACGGCGATCTGGCCGATGCCGCGCTCAAGGCGGGGCTGGTCGACAAGCTCGGCGACCGGACGCAATTCGGAACCCGGGTGGCAGAGATCGCGGGAAAGGATAGCCGGAACAAGCAGCCCGGAGCCTTCGCCGCGAGCGAGTTGGCCCCTTTCCTTGCCGACATCGGCTCGCAGCGCGACGGCAAGAAGATCGGGGTGGTGACCATCGCCGGCGAGATCGTCGATGGCGAGGCGGGCCCCGGCACGGCCGGCGGCACGCGCATCGCCGACCTGCTCGACGCGGCGCTCGACGATGAACTTGCGGCATTGGTGGTGCGGGTCGATTCGCCGGGCGGCTCGGCCACCGCAGCCGAAGAAATCCGCCGCGCGATCCAGCGCCACCGCGACCGCAAGATCCCGGTCGCCGTGTCCTTCGCCAATGTCGCGGCAAGCGGCGGTTACTGGGTTGCCACATCGAGCGACCGCATCTTCGCCCAGCCCGAGACGATCACCGGCTCGATCGGCGTGTTCGCAGTGCTGCCGAGCTTCGAGCGCGCCGCAGAGCGGCTCGGCGTCAATGCCGACGGCTACAGCACCACGCCGCTTTCGGGCCAGCCCGACATCATCGCCGGCTTCTCGCCCGAGATGGACGCGGTCCTGCAGGCCGGCGTCGCATCGACCTATCGTGATTTCCTTGCGCGGGTGTCCAAGGCCCGCAAGATGCCGGTCGACAAGGTCGATGCCATCGGCGGAGGCAGAGTCTGGGACGGCGGCACCGCACGCCAGAACGGGCTGGTCGACCAGTTCGGCGGGCTCGAGGATGCGCTTGCATGGGCGGCGGCCAAGGCCGGGCTCAAGGACGGAAAATGGCATCCGGTGTTCCTCGGCGAGCAGGCGGAAAACTACGATCCGCTGATTCGCCGGCTGCTCAGCGGCATGGCCGCTCCGGAGAGCGTGCGGCAGGCTGGCGACGGCTTTGCGCTGGTGGCGCGCCGGCAGGACGAACTCGCCGCACGCCTGACCCGGGATATCGAGCGGCTGACGAGCGGAACAGGAGTCCAGGCCTTCTGCCTTGCCTGTCCGGGACAGCCCGCGCAGTTCTCCCGCGGGGCAGCGTCGTCAGGCAATCTCTCCAGCCTCGCACGGCGGCTGCTGGCCGATTGAGGACGCGGCACCAAAAAGTAGGCCTGACAGACACCGCGAGCGCTTGCCAAGCGCGTACCGGCACAGTAAAGGCGCGCCCCTGTCCGGGCCGCAAGGACCCACGGACGGGCGCGTAGCTCAGCGGTAGAGCACACCCTTCACACGGGTGGGGTCACAGGTTCAATCCCTGTCGCGCCCACCATTCCCGCCAGACGCGGCGCGCGAATGGTCTTGCTGTTCGTCGCGGCGAACACCTCTCTGCTTGACCCGGCGGCCGACTTCGCGGCAAGGCAGGCGCCTGTCGTCCGTCCGGACCGAGCGAGGATTATCGATGCTTGAGGGAATCTGGAGCCGCTGGCTCGTCGTGCTGGTCGCCGTCCTGGGAATGTCGGGAGCCGCCCAGGCGCAGTCCTTTGCGCAAGGCACCTTCGATCCCGCCATGCCGACCCTGGCCGAAACGGTCGGCCATGCGCCCGGCACGCGCATCACCTCGCCCGACCAGACCTATGCCTATCTCAAGGCGCTGGTCGCCGCGGCACCCGATCGCACGCGGATGGTGCAATATGCGAGCAGCTGGGAAGACCGCCCGCTCTATTATGTGATCCTCTCCGCGCCTGAGAACATTGCCCGGCTCGATGCGATCCGCGCCGACCTTGCCAATATCGGCGCGGGCCGCGCCTCGAACGGGGCGGCGCTGCCGGTGACCTGGCTCGCCTATGGCGTCCATGGCAACGAGATCTCCTCGACCGATGCCGCGCTGATGACAGCCTATCACCTGCTCGCCGCGCAGGGCGACGAACGCGCCGCACGGATCATGCGCGAGACGATCGTGGTGATCGACCCGATGCAGAACCCTGACGGGCGCGCGCGCTTCGTGAACAATTTTCTTGCTGCCAGCGGGATCGATCCTGCTGCCGACCGGCAGGCGGCCGAGCATGACGAGCCCTGGCCGAGCGGGCGGGTCAACCACTACATGTTCGACCTCAACCGCGACTGGTTCACCCTCTCCCAGCCCGAAACCCGCGGCAAGGTCGCCGCGATCCGCAGCTGGAACCCGGTGGTGGTGGTCGATCTGCACGAAATGGGCGGGGACGAAAGCTATTTCTTCAGCCCTGCCGCCCAGCCCTTCAGCCCCAATCTCACACAGGCCCAGATCCGCGCCTATGAACTGATCGGCCGCGCCAATGCCGCCGCCTTCGACGCGATGGGCGAACCCTATTTCACCCGCGAGGTCTATGACCTGTTCTACCCCGGATATGGCGATACCTGGAACGCGCATCAGGGCGCGATCGGCTCGACCTATGAACAGGCATCGGCGCGCGGGCTGGTGTTCGAGCGGCGCGACGGAACGGTGCTGACCTATGCCGACGGGGTGCGTAACCACTTCACCGCCAGCCTCGCGACCGCCGGTGCGGTAGCCGAGAACCCGCAGCGTTTCCTCAGCGACTTCGCGCAATATCGCGCCGCCAACGCCAGCGGCGCAGCCGGGCGCGGCACCTATGTCATCGACCTTTCCAAGCGCCGCTGGAATGCCGAGAGCCTCGGGCGGCGCCTTGCCGCGCAGGGCATCACCGTGCTGCGCCGCGAGGGTTCGGCGAGCATCTGCGGCAAGACCTATCCGAAAGGCTATCTGGCGGTGCCGCAGGCCCAGCCCGCCGCGCGGCTGGTCAAGAGCCTGCTCGACCGCGACACCCCGCTGCCGGACGGTTTCCTCGAGGAACAGGAACGCCGCCGCTCGCAGGACCTGCCGCACGAGCTTTATGATGTCACCGCTTGGTCGGTCGGGCTGATGGCCGGGGTCGATGTCACGCTTTGCAACGCCGCCGCAACCGGTGAGGCGCTCGGGCCCGACACCCCGATTGCCCCGGTCAGCGAAGGCGCGGGCGCTTTTGCCGTCGCGGTGCCGTGGACGGACAGCGGACAGGCGCGCTTTGTGACGCTGGCGCTGCGCGAAGGGATCGAGGCGCGCGTGACCGACAAGGCCTTCACCAAGAACGGCCGCGAATTTCCGCGCGGCACGGTGGTCTTCCCGGCGGGCAGCAACACGCCCGAAAAGATGGCCCGCCTCACCGCGCTCGCCCGCGAGGTCGGCGCGCATACCGTGGCGATGGATTCAGGCTGGGTCGATGACGGCCCCAACCTCGGTAGCGAAAGCTTCGCGCGGCTCACCCTGCCGCGCGTCGCGGTCGCCTGGGACGACGGCATCTCGCAATTGAGCGCGGGCGCGCTGCGCTATGTGCTCGAACGGCGCATCGGCCTGCCGGTCACCCCGATCCGCACCCAGCGCCTCGCCCGCGCGGACCTGTCGGATTATGACGTGCTGCTGGTGCCCGAAGGCGATCCTTCCGCCATCCTTGGCGAGGGCGGGATGCGCAACATCCGCGATTTCGTGCGCAAGGGCGGCGTGCTGGTGGCGGTGGGCGACAGTCTTGAAACCTTCAGCGGCGGCGATGCGCCGATGCTGGCGGTCAAGCGCGAGGCGGCGCTGGGGCGCGAGCCGGGCGCGGGCGACAAGGACGGCGATGCCAGCCTTGCCGAAGCGGTCGAGATTGCGAGCGACGCCGAATATCGCGAGGCGATCAAGGACCCGAAGGCCCTGCCCGATACCCTGCCCGGCGCGCTGCTCAACGTGGTGGCCGAACGCGATCACTTCCTGTCGGCCGGATATGACGCGGGCGGCGTGGTGCTGGCCACCGGCACGCAGATCTTCACCCCGCTGGGCCGCGATGACGGGGTCAACGTGCTGCGCTTTGCCGCGCCCGGAAATCTCGTCGCCAGCGGATATGTGTGGGACGAGAACCGCCGCCAGCTGGCCTACAAGCCCTATCTGATGGCGCAGCGGCAGGGGCGCGGGCTGGTGATCGGCTTCGCGCATGACCCCTCGACCCGCGCCTATCTCGACGGGCTCGATCTGGTGATCGCCAATGCCGTTCTGGTCGCGCCATCGCGGGTGCGCTGAGGCTAGGCTTACCGCGCGGATTGTGCCATTCCACCCGCCATGGCGCTGTTCGAAGCCATCGTCGTTGCCCATGTCGTCACCGGGACGGTCGGTCTGGTCGCCTTCTGGGGGCCGATCGTCACGCGCAAGGGCGCAAGCAATCACCGCAAGTGGGGCAAGGCCGCGTGCTACGGCTTTCTGGGCGCGGGCAGCCTTGCGATCGCCATGGCGCTGCTGTCGCTCTACGGGCCTGAGGAGCGCATCCCCTCGGTGACCGACCGCGAGCTGTTCGCCGGGCTGTTCGGCTGGATGATGCTCTATCTCGGCATGCTCACCATCGGCTTTGTCGATTACGGCCTCGCCGTGGTGCGCCATGCCCGCGACCGGCGGGCCTTGCGCTCCTTGCGCTATCAGGGGGTGATCGCGGCGGTGGTGGTCTCGGCGCTGTGGTGCGGGTGGTACGGGATCAAGGTCGAACACCCGCTGATGGTGCTGGTGGCGGTGGTCGGGCTGGTCGCGATGACGATCCAGCAGGTCTATATCTGGCGCAGCGAGGATCCGCCCAAAGGCACCCATGTTGGCGAGCATTTCCGCGCGCTGATCGGGATGGGAATTTCGGCCTATACCGCTTTCCTGTCCGTGGGGCTCATCCGGATGGTGCCCGAACACGTCTTCAACCCCGCGATCTGGGCCGGGCCGAGCGTGATCGGGGTGAGCCTGATCATCTGGTTCACGATCAAGGGCAAACGCCCCGCGCGGGCCAAGGCCTCAGGCGTGCGCCCACATCCGCAATAGGTTGGCGATGGTCTTGTCGAGCGTCAGCAGCTCGGCCGACTGGCGCGGCAGCTTCTCGCGCAGAGCCGTGCGCAGGTTCTCCAGATCGAAAAGCATCTCGCGCTGGCCCTGATCGGCGACAAGGCTCTCGATCCAGCCGACGCACACTACCCGCTCGCCGCGCGTCACGGGCCGGACCTCGTGGATGCTGGAGGAAGGGTAGAGCGCCAGATGCCCGGCCTCGCCCTTCACTTCCTGGCTCATTCCGGCGGCGTGGATGACCAGTTCTCCGCCGTCATATTCCTCCGGCGGAGTGAGGAACAGGGTGAAGGAGAGATCGGTTCGCAGCCGTGCGGCGCCTTTGCCCATCAGGGCATTGTCGACATGCGCGCCGTACTGACCGCCGACGCCGGTGTTGCTGACAATCAGCGGAGAGAAGCGGCGCGGCTGTGCGGCGGCCTTCACCACCGGGTGATCGGCGATCAGCGGGAGGAGTTCGTCATGCATCCGCTTGCCGGCCGAGGTGTCCATCGCCGCCTGCCGGTTGCGCTTGACCTCGCGCGCGGTGGCACCGGCGGTCTCGCGCCCGTCGCGCCATTCGAGCAGGTCGATGCGCTGGCGGATCGCAGCGAGACGGTCGGGATCGTCGAGAGCGTTGATGACGAGGATCATGCTTCGCGCTCTAGCTTGCGCGCTGCGTGATGGAAAGCATGCGGCACGGCGGGGGAAGAGGACACATTCCCCCGCCGCGCCGTTTCGGCTTTCGTCAGCCGCCGTTGCGGGTGGTGCCCTCGGCAATCATGGCGATGGCCTTTTCCTGCGCCGCCTCGGGGGTTTCCTTGCCCGCCTTGATGAGATCGGCAAGGATCAGCAGTTCATTGGCAATCGCCGTGCCCGCGCCCGCTTCCTGCTCGATCCGGATACCGCCATTGGCCTCGGCCACCTCGTCCCACTTGCCGCGCACCGCGTCCCAGTAGCCCTTGGTCTTTTCCCAATAGGCCTCGGCAGCAGCGACATTATAGCCGTCGAAGCGTTCATAGGTGTTGAGGACATATTCCTGCACCACCGGCGTGGCCTCGCCCTTGCCATCCTTGGGTGCGATCATCTTGGTATTGTCCTGCCAGTGGATCCAGCCTGTGGGGGTCAGCTGGTGGCGGTTGATGCCCATGTAGTGATCATAGACCGGATTGCGGATCGCATCGCGGCGGGCGAGCGGGCGGGCCGTCCAGTTGGAACGCCAGCGCTTGACCCCGTTGGTCGTTTCCCACTGGCCCCAGCCGGCATAGCGCGGGCTGTCGTCAACCTGGTACACGGTCTGCGACCAGCGCCCGGCGCGCATCCGCTCGGGCACGTCGCTCCATTCCCAGGTCTCGCCACCCGAATAGGTCAGGATCTTGGCCGGTTCGTATTCCCAATCCTGCCGCCAGTGCTTGACGATATAGGGATTTTCGTCGCCCCCGGTCACGAGCAGGTGCTGGAGCACGATCTTGGTGCCGGTATCCTCGATCACGCGCACCGATTCATACCCGCCCGAAATCTTGCGCTCGAGCGGTTCGTAACCTTCCATCCAGGGGGTCGATTCCTGCATGTCGAAGGTCACCTTGAAGTCGCCCGCCATGGCGAGGATGGTCTGGCGGTCGGCCTCGAAGGCGGCTTTGGCGGCATCCTCGGTCTGGACGATCGGCTTGTCGGCCAGCGCCGGTGCGGGAACGGCCGTCAAGGCAAGAGCGGCAAGACCGGTGGAAAGCAGGGTTCGGGTCAATCTGGTCATGGGGTCCCTCGTCAGTTGGTAATGCAATTCAGAATCGATAGCTTGCCGAAACACTAACATTTCGTCCCGGCCGCGTGAAGGCATCAAGAATTCCTGCATCCTGCCTGCGCAGCCCGCGCACGTCGGACCACAGGGCGTATTTCTCGTTGGTGAGGTTGAAGACGCCGACCCGCAGTTTCAGCGCGTCG
This sequence comes from Erythrobacter dokdonensis DSW-74, assembly GCF_001677335.1. Taxonomy (GTDB): domain Bacteria; phylum Pseudomonadota; class Alphaproteobacteria; order Sphingomonadales; family Sphingomonadaceae; genus Erythrobacter; species Erythrobacter dokdonensis. The sequence continues at coordinate 431,554 of NZ_LZYB01000003.1, read as the reverse complement.
GTCACCGCGAGGAATGCCGTAAGGTCGAGGATCGTCGAGGCTTCGGGGCGCACGAACAGGTCGGTGCCGTCCGCCGCGCGCTCGAGTTCGCCCGCTTCCTTGCGGCCATTATGCGTCAGGATCAGCTCGCCCCCGAACCGCCCGCCCGGGTCGCGATAGCCCATCCCGGCGATGAGGTTGAACGGGTCGATCGTATCCAGCGGCAGGCGCGCACCCGTTTGGTCGAAGGTATCGCCATCGGCATAGGCCATCGCGAAACGTGCGTTCCAGCCGCTATCGAGGCGCATTTCCGCCCGTGCTTCGACCCCCTCGATCCGCGCACCGCTGAAATTGACGAACTGGAAGATCGCCGGATCCTGGGGCGTAAAGGAGCCGCTGACGATCTGCTGGCTGATGAAATTGTCGTAATCGCCCCTGAAGCCCGTGACCTGCAGCGAGAAGATATCGCCGACATAACGCGCGCCGGCTTCAAAGCTCTCGCTGGTTTCGGGGCGCAAGTCGGGATTGGGGATCGAGGTGTAGCCGCCGGCAATGAATTCGAAGAAGTTGTTCACCTGGGATGGCGTCGGCGCAAGGAAGCCCTGCGCGTAGTTGCCGAAAAGGATCAGGTCGTCGGCCAGCTTCAGGGTTGTGCCGAACTTGGGGCTGAGGCGGCTTCCGCTTTGGCCGGCAACAGCAAAGCCGGGCAGCAGCGGGTCGTCGGTCGGGTTGAGATCGTAAAAGTCGAACCGGAGCGCAGGGAACAGGGTCAAAGCCCCATCGAGGAGGGTAATCTCGTCCGAGAGGAACACACCGCCGAGCGTGAAGTCGGTGACCGGAAAGGCACGGGTCGGGAAGGTCTCTCCGCGGCCCGGGAAGGTGCCATCGCGCAGGCCCTCCTGACGGGTCCAGCTGACATCGCCGCCGAATGCGATGCGATGCGTCATGCCGCCCAGATCGAACCCGCTGCGCAGCTCGGTCACGGCACCGTATACTCGGTTCTCGAAAGTGTTCAGCCGTTCGCGGTCGGGTGCCGGGATGAACCCGAGCGCGGTGCGCTCCTCGAAGGCGAACTGGCGGTCCGTGGCATCCTGCCAGAAGGCGGAAAGGAAGGCATATTCGATCGCGTCTTCCGGGCTGCCGTCATAGGTCCAGTCGAGCGAGGCGCGGACCCGTTCGTTGGTATCGCGCGCATTCAGGGCGTCGACGTTCCAGACCGGCGCGGGCCCGAACAGGAAGGCAGGGCCAAGCCCGGTCAGCACCTCGGTTTCGACCGCGGCATCCAGCCATTCGCCGGTCAGCCGCACGCGGTGCGAACCGTTGTCCCACACCAGCTTGGCGAGCACTGCATTGCTGCGTCCGTCCTGCGGGTTGGGCGCGGTGCGGGTCGGGCCGGTGCCGTCATTCTCGCCGCGGTTTTCCAGCTCGGAGAAATCGCGCCGGGTATAGGCGACCATGGCCGAAAGATTGCCGCTTTGACCGGCGAGCGTCGCGGTCTGCGCAAATTCATCGTCCTCGCTCGAGAATTGCGAGGTGACGAAGCCGCCGACACTGTCGCCCTTGAGGATGTCGACCGGATCGGCGGTGACAAAGCTGACGGCGCCCGCCAGCCCGTCGCTTCCGTAAAGTGCCGAGGCCGGACCGCGCAGGATCTCGACCTGCTTGACGAGGCTGACATCAGCAAAGCCGCCGCGGCCAGCGTCCTGCGGGCCGAAGGCGAGGCCCTGGGGCGAGCGGATCCCGTCGACCTGGATCAGCACGCGGTTGCCGCCGATCCCACGAATGACAAAGTCCTCGTTGCGCGCCCGTCCGGTCGAGCCGAAGGCCGCGCCGAAGCGGGCAGGCGCACGGCGCACGCTGACACCGGGTTCGAAGCGGACCAGATCCTTGATGTCGGTGGCCAGCTGATCGGCGATTTCCTCGTCGGTGATCACGGTGACGGTGGCAGGCACCTCCTCCTGCAGTGCCGGGGTACGGGTCGCGGTGACGACAATCCGGCCGGTCTGCTGCTGGTTCTCGGCGCTTTCGGACTCGATTGCGGACTCCGCACTGGCGGCTGCCGCAGGCAGCGCAAGGCCTGCGATGACGAGGGCATGGACAGAGGCAAAGGAACACAAGGTCTTCAAAGTCGGCGCTTCCTGCTGGTGGAGAGGTCTGGCGCGCTTCTGACCTTATTGCGAATGAGAGTCAATACATATGCTATTGAGAATTGTTCGCATACGTGTTGTACGGCCCGCAATGCGATGCGGCACGCCTGGCGGCGGCCCATGTCAGGTGACGGATAGAGAGGGGCCGGACGCGACCGGCGCGACTGTCAGCGCCGCAGCACGCCTTCGGCAAGCAAGCGATTAACGCCGGCCGCGACATCATCGGCCGTCATGTCCGCCCCGCCCCAGACGACATAGCGCAAGCCGACAAACACGTTCATGCCCATCAGAGCCCAGGCCTCGAGCTCTCCGAGACCGTCGCGGAATTCGCCAGCCCGTGCGCCGGCCGTCAGGCGATCGGCAATCCGGGCTGCGATGGTTTCGTAATGCTGGCGATAGCTTGTCGGATCGACGAATTCGGCCTCATCGATAATGCGGTAGATTTCCTTGTGTTCGGCAGCGAAGCGCAGGAAGGCGGCCAGCGCGGCACGTTCGATCTCGAGCGCGCCCATGCCATCATGCAATGCCGAACGCGCACTGGTGCGCACCTTCTCGCTCATGTCGGCGACCAGTGCGCGGAACAGCGCGTCCTTGCTGTCGAAATAGGTGTAGAAACTGCCCAGCGCGACACCGGCGCGCCTGGTGATCGAGCTGACCGACGCCTCGTGGAAACCCTTCTCGCCGAACTCCTCGGCCGCTGCATCAAGCAGCTTGCGCAGGGTGCGCCGTCCGCGCTCGGTGCGCGGCGCCTTGGCATCGCCGCCCGCGGCCTGCGCGACCCTGACCTCGGCTGGCCGAGTGTTGCTCATCAGCTACTCCCTCCGCGCATTCGGTAGGCTTTGCCCGGCCTGAGCACAAGTCTAAACTTGAAAGGTGGTTCAACTTTCAATATTGAGGCAGCGAGAAGAGGGCCAGGAGAGGATAAACCCACATGACCAAGACGATTTACGCGCGTGCCGCGCTGCTTGCCGGTTGCGCAGGAATTGCCACTTTCGCAGCGCCGCTCGCCGCCCAGGACGAAGTTGCGGGCACCACCGCGAGCGAACAGGAAGACGGCGTGATCATCGTCACCGCCCGGCGCCGCGAAGAACGACTGATCGACGTGCCGCTTTCGGTCACCTCGCTGTCGGGTGAAAGCCTCATCCAGCAGGGCGTGCAGGACCTTACGCAGATCGCACAGCAGGTACCCAACCTCACACTCGAGGTCAGCCGGGGCACGAACACCACGCTCACCGCTTTCATCCGCGGGGTGGGCCAGCAGGATCCGGTCGCCGGTTTCGAGGCCGGTGTGGGCCTCTACATCGACGACGTCTATCTGAACCGCCCGCAGGCCGCGGTGCTCGACATCTATCAGGTCGAGCGCATCGAAGTGCTGCGCGGACCGCAGGGCACGCTCTACGGGCGCAACACCATCGGCGGCGCGATCAAGTATGTCACCGCCGCCCTGCCGGACAAGACCAGCCTTATGGTGCGCGGCACCTACGGTTCCTATGACCAGGCCGACCTGATCGTCAGCGCCTCGACGCCGATCACCGATAATCTCAAGATCGGCGCGAGCGGCGCGCGGCTTTCGCGCGGGGGTTTTGGCGAGAACCTCACGCTCGGCACCGAAAACTACAACAAGGACGTGTGGGCCGCACGCGGCACCATCGAATTCGACAGCGGTCCGGTGTTCGTCCGCCTGTCGGGCGACTACATCAAGGACAATAGCGAGGCCCGCCAGGGCCACCGCCTGATACCCGGCCAGCTTTCCGGCGCACCGGTTCTCGACGACGTGTTCGACACCCGTGCCGGGCTCGACATCGTGGATCAGGAAGTGGAGGCCTATGGGGGCGCGCTGAATGTCGCGATCGAGCTTTCCGACACCCTCACCTTCAAGTCGATCACCGGCTACCGCGAGGACAAGTCCACGACCCCGATCGACTTCGACAGCCTTCCCGCGGTCGATCTCGATGTGCCGGCGATCTACGAAAACGAGCAGTTCAGTCAGGAATTGCAGCTGCTTTACGAAGGCGACCGCCTGTCGGGTGTGCTCGGCTTCTACTATCTCGACGCCAACGCTTTCACCGCCTTCGACGTGGCGCTGTTCACCACCCTGAACGGCCTGACCGCCCAGACGCTGGGCGATGTCGATACCAAGACCTGGTCGGTTTTCGGCGACTTCACCTATGACCTGACCGATACCATCAGCGTGTCGGTGGGCGGACGCTACACCAACGACAAGCGTTCGAGCCGGGTGCTGCGGACCACCTTCCTGGGCGGCTTCTCCGACCTGTTCGGCGGGGCAGGCTTCCCGATCGCGGTGACCAGCGACTTCGATGACAGCGCGACCTTCAAGGACTTCAACCCGCGCGCCTCGATCAGCTGGCAGCCCAATGCGAACCACAACGTCTATTTCACCTATTCGCAGGGCTTCAAGGGCGGCGGGTTCGACCCGCGCGGCCAAACCACCGCATGCCGCAACAGCACCGGCGGCGCCTGCACGCCGCAGGAAGTGTTCGACTTCATGGCCTTCGATCCGGAAACGGTCGACAGCTTCGAGCTGGGCTGGAAGGCCTCGCTGCTCGACAACCGCGTGAACATCCGCCTCGCCGGGTTCCTGGGCCAGTATGACAATGTCCAGATCCCCGGCTCGGTCGGCTTCGACAGCAATGGCGATGGCACCAACGACAGCTTTATCGGCATCACCTCGAACGCGGCTTCGGCCGACGTCAACGGGATCGAGTTCGAAGGCACGGCGCTGATCGGCAAGGACTTCGCCGGCGACGGCAGCCGCTTCAGCATCAACTGGTCGCTGGGCGTGCTCGATGCCAAGTTCAATACCTTCATCGATGCTTTCGGAAATGACGTGGCTGACCAGCGGGTGTTCCAGAACACGCCCGACATTACCGCGCATATGGGCTTCAACATGGGCCTGCCGGTCGGCGGCGGGATGATGGATTTCATCGGCCTGGCTTCGCTGCGTTCGGATGCCAGCCAGTTCGAAGTGCCCAACCCCTTCCTTGACCAGGACGGCTTCGTGCTGGTCGATGCGAGCATCGTCTATACCGCCGACAGCGGGCTCTATTCGATCGGGCTGCACGGCAAGAACCTGTTCGACAAGGAATACATCGTCGCGGGCTACAACTTCGTCGCCGGCGGCGTGGCCGGTGCGCCGTTCATCCCGACGCTGGGCCGCGAAGGCACGCTGACCGGCTTCTACGGCGACCCGCGCCGGATCTTCGTGACCGGACAGATCAACTTCTGAGCCCCTACCCTGTGAAGGGGCGGCGGCAGCCGAGGCACCGCTGCCGCCCCTTCCCTCTTTCCTTGTGCCAAGCGAGCGGGCATAGGCGCGGCCATGCACGACATCCGCTTTATCCGTGAGAATGCACAAGCCTTCGATGCAGGCCTCGCCCGGCGCGGGCTGGCCCCGCAGGCCGCCGATCTGATCGCATTGGACGAGGAACGCCGCGCGGCGACGACTGCGGTGCAGCAGGCGCAGAGCCGCCGCAACGAGGCGTCGAAGCTGATCGGCGCGGCGATGGGCAAGGGCGACAAGGAAGGCGCCGAGGCGCTGAAGGCCGAGGTCGCCGCGCTCAAGGAGGAAATGCCCGCGCTGGAGGCACGCGCCGATGAACTCGCCGCGAAGCTGAAAGCGGCGCTGGAGATCATTCCCAATCTCCCCGCCGCCGATGTGCCGGATGGCGCGGACGAGGAGGACAACCGGATCGTCAGCGAATGGGGCGAAAAGCGCGCCTTCGACTTCGCGCCGGGCGAACATGCCGACATTTCCCCGATGCTGGGCATGGATTTCGAAACCGGCGCAAGGATCTCGGGCGCGCGCTTCACCTTCCTGCGCGGAGACATGGCCCGCCTGCACAGGGCGCTCGGCCAGTTCATGCTCGATGTGCAGACCGGCGAGCACGGCTATGCCGAATGCAACCCGCCGGTGCTGGTGGGCGATGATGCCATGTATGGCACCGACAAGCTGCCCAAATTTGCGGAAGACAGCTTCTGCACCACCAATGGCCGCTGGCTCATCCCCACCTCGGAAGTCTCCCTCACCGCCAGCGTCATGGGCGAATTGCTCGACGAGGCCGCGCTGCCGATGCGCCTTACCGCGCTCACCCTGTGCTTCCGCTCCGAAGCGGGCGCGGCGGGGCGTGATACGCGCGGCTTCATCCGCCAGCACCAGTTCGAAAAGTGCGAGCTCGTCAGCATCGTAAAGCCGGAAGATTCCGAAGAAGAACACCAGCGCATGACCCGCGCCGCCGAGACCATCCTCGAGCGCCTGAACCTGCCCTATCGCAAGCTGCTGCTGTGCACCGGCGACATGGGTTTTGGCGCGCGCAAGACCTATGATCTGGAGGTGTGGCTCCCGGGGCAAGGCGCCTTCCGCGAGATCAGCTCGTGCTCGAACACTGGCGACTTCCAGGCCCGCCGCATGAACACGCGCTACCGGGTGGCCGGCGAGAAGAAGACCGAGTTCGTCCATACCCTCAACGGCTCGGGCCTCGCGGTCGGGCGCACGCTGGTAGCGGTGATCGAGAACTACCAGAACGCCGATGGCTCGGTCACCGTGCCTGAGGCCCTGCTGCCCTATATGGGCGGCGTCACCACGCTGGAGCCGTTCACCTGATGCGCATCCTCCTTACCAATGACGACGGCGTGCACGCCCCCGGCCTCAAGGTGCTGGAGGAGATCGCGCGCCAGTTTTCCGACGATATCTGGATCTGCGCCCCGTCCGAGGAACAGTCGGGCGCGGGCCATTCGCTCACGCTCACGCGCCCCGTCAGGCTCAACAAGCTCTCCGAGCGGCGCTTTGCCGTCACCGGCACGCCGACCGACAGCGTGATGATGGCGCTGCGCACGGTGATGGACGGAGCGCCCGACATCATCCTGTCAGGCGTCAACCGCGGGGCGAACCTCGGCGATGACATCACTTACTCCGGCACGGTCTCGGCCGCGATCGAGGGTGCGCTGGCGGGCATCCGCTCGGTCGCCTTCAGCCAGGTCTATGCCCGCGAAGGCATGGGCGATGACGTGCCCTTCGGCGCGGCGCGCGAATGGGGCCCCAAGGTGCTCGCAAAACTGATCGACGCACCGATGGCCGAACGCACGCTGATCAACGTCAATTTCCCCGCGCTGCCGCCCGAACAGGTCAAGGGCGTCCGGGTGGTGCGGCAGGGCTTCCACGACTATTCGCGCGGCTCCATCGTCGAAGGGCGCGACCCGCGTGGCTACCGCTATTTCTGGTTCGGGCTCGACCCGATCGAGCACACGTTGGACCATGGCACCGACCTGGAAGCGATCGACGACGGCTTTGTCGCCGTCACGCCCCTGCAGCTCGACCTCACCCACTATTCGACCATCGGCATCCTGGCGGAGCGGTTCGGCGACTGATGGCGAAAGCGGGCGGACAGCAGCCGGGCCGCAACCCGTTCCGCCGCAAGGCGATGCTGGCGAGCCAGTTCCGCCCGCTCAGGCGTCAGGTCAAGATCCCGGTGTGGGGCGATGTCGGCCTCAGAACCGGGCTGGCGCTGGGCTTGCTTCTCATGGTCATCCTGATCCACTGGTGGGACCGGGCGGGGCTGGTCGACAATGTCGACGGCGAGATCAGCTTCCTCGACGTGGTCTATTTCACCATGATCAGCGTCACGACCACCGGCTTTGGCGACATTGCCCCGGTGAGCGACCGCGCTCGGCTGATCGAGGCGGTGATCGTCACCCCGGTGCGCATCGCCATCCTGTTCATCTTCGTGGGCGCTGCCTACGACTTCGTCATCAAGCGCAGCTGGGAGAAATGGCGCATGGCCCGCATTCAGGAACAGCTTACCGAACATGTCGTGGTGCTGGGCTATGGCGTATCCGGCTCGCAAAGCGTGGGCGAACTGATCGAACGCGGCATCGATCCTGCCCGCATCGTGGTAATCGACCCTTCCGAGGACCGCCTGGCCGAGGCGGAAAAGCTGGGTGTCAACGTCATGGCCGCCGATGCCACCCGCGATGAAACGCTCAAGGCGGTGCGCATCGGCAATGCCCAGAGCGTGCTGGTCTCGGCGGGACGGGACGACACCTCGATCCTGATCGTGCTGACCGTGCGCCACCTCGCGCCCAAGGTGCCGATCAGCGTGGTGGTGCGCGCCGACGACAACGAGGTGCTGGCGCGGCAGGCGGGCGCGGACAATGTCATCAACCCGGTGCGCTTTACCGGGCTGCTGCTGGCCGGCAGCGTCAAGGGCGCGCATATCGCCGATTATCTCGCCGATCTCGCCAGCGTCGGCGGGCGGGTGCAACTGGTCGAGCGCGTGGTCAGCGCGGAGGAATGCGGCTGCCCGATCACCGACCTCAAGAGCGGAGGACAGGGCCTGCGCGTCTATCGCAACGGCCGCGCCATCGGCTTCTGGGAGGAGGAGTGCCAGACGCTCCAGCCGGGCGATGTGGTGGTCGAGATCGTGCCGACCATCGGCCGCGAGGAACGCTGACCGGCGCCTAGCCGCGAAACCAGACGAACACGCCGCCCATTGCCGCCATGCCGACAAGAAAATGGCCCGCGTCGATCAGGAACAGCGCCAGCGGTTTCCTCAGGTAGAGGTAGTTGATCCCCACCGCCGGGATCATCACGCCCACCGCAAAGCCCACCGCCATCATCATCACCACGAAAGGCGCAGGGTCGGTGCGGGCGAGGAGGTGCCAAAGCACCATCGCGATCAGCATTTCGAAGGCGAAGGTCAGGCCGAAGATCAGCGTCATGTTGCCGCTCTTGACCTGCACATCGGACAGCCCCGCCGCGCGCTGCCACGCCTTGGGGAACAGCACCCCGTACCACAGCGCGCCGACCGCAAAGAAGGCTGCGGCACCCGCCAGCACCGGCCACAGGGCAAAATCGTTCATCCGCGCATCTCCTGTCGGTTTCACGCCCTGCTAGCGCAAAGTCGCGCTCTGGTGTAGGGGCGCGCCGCTATGTCAACCGCCCCCACCACGATCCCCGACCAGAAGCGCATCGGTATGGTCAGCCTCGGCTGCCCCAAGGCGCTGGTCGATTCCGAGCGCATCCTCACCCGTCTGCGCGCCGATGGCTATGCCTTTGCCGAGGACTATGCGGGCGCGGACGTCGTGCTGGTCAATACCTGCGGCTTTCTCGATTCCGCCAAGGAGGAAAGCCTCGCCGCGATCGGGGAGGCGATCGCCGAGAATGGCCGCGTCATCGTCACCGGCTGCATGGGCGAGGAGGCCGATGCGATCCGCGCCGCCCATCCGCAGGTGCTCGCGGTAACGGGCGCGCATCAATACGAGCAGGTGGTCGAGGCGGTGCACACTCACGCCCCGCCGTCGCAAGGCCCGTTCATCGACCTGATCCCGCAGCCCGACATCAAGCTCACCCCGCGCCATTACAGCTACCTCAAGATTTCCGAGGGCTGCAATCACTCCTGCGCCTTCTGCATCATCCCGAGCTTGCGCGGAAAACTCGCCAGCCGCCGGGTCGATGCCGTGCTGCGCGAGGCGGAAAAGCTGGTCGCGGCGGGGACGAAGGAACTGCTGGTCATCTCGCAGGACACCAGCGCCTACGGGGTCGATATCCGTCACGAGAGCCGCGAGTGGAAGGGCCACCCCGTCCGCGCCCACATGACCGATCTGGCGCGCGAGCTGGGGCAATTGCGCACCGCCGACGGCACCCCGCCCTGGGTGCGCCTGCACTACGTCTATCCCTACCCCCATGTCGATCAGGTGATCCCGCTGATGGCCGAGGGGCTGCTGACGCCCTATCTCGACATTCCCTTCCAGCACGCCAGCCCCAAGGTGCTGAAGCTGATGCGCCGCCCCGCCAACGAGGCCAAGGTGCTCGAACGGCTGAAATCGTGGCGCGAAATCTGCCCCGATATCGCGATCCGATCGTCCTTCGTGGTCGGCTTCCCGGGCGAGACCGAGGAGGACTTCCAGTATCTGCTCGACTGGCTGGAGGAAGCTCAGCTCGACCGCGTCGGCGCCTTCCGCTTCGAACCGGTCGAAGGCGCCACCGCCAATGCCCTGCCCGATCACGTGCCGGAGGAAGTGAAGGAAGAACGCTACGCCCGGATCATGGAAGTGACCGAACGCATCAGCGCCGCCAAGCTGGCGGCCAAGGTCGGCCGCACTCTCCCCGTCATCATCGACGAGGTGGGCGAGGCGGACGAGGACGGCGATATCGGTGCCACCGGCCGCAGCCAGGCCGACGCGCCCGAGATCGACGGTGCGGTCTACCTGCGCAACGTGCCCGAAAACCTTGCGCCCGGCGACATCGTCGAGGCCACTATCGAGGATGCCGACGCGCACGATCTGTTCGGAGTGATTGCAGCGCCCTAAACCAGCGTTAACTCCTGCATCGCCATCGTCCCCGCGAGGGACGCGCGATGGTTAACCACTGGTAAGCATCGTTCCGAAAGGGCATGAACCGGAACATGATCCGGTCTCTCGTTCTTCCCATCGCGCTTGTAACCCTTGCCGCTTCCTGCGCGCCGCTGCTGGCCCAGCCCAGTGCGCAGGATGCCGCCGAGGCGGCCGAGATGATTGCAGCTCATGCCAACACCGCCTTCGAACGGATCGATCCCGACAAGGAAATGCCGCCTCGGGTCGATCCGGCCCTGCCAGGGGCACCGGCAAGCGAAGAAGCCACGCTGGTCTATGCCGGACTACCGGCCCTCGCGAGCGGCGATGAAGTCACCTTCGCAGAGCCTGCGGCACAGATCGAAGCCGCGCGCGGTCCGGCGGCGCTGATGATTTCCGCCGAGGTCGTGCAGCCGCTTCCGGTGACCACCCCCGCAACCGCTGCCGCAAGCAGCACCAGCAATGATCCCTTCGTCATCAAGTCGATCCTGCCGATCGAGGGCAGCATCCGCTATGGCGACTGGTTCTGGGACGAAAGCGCAGCCCCCGCGACAGGCAAGCTCGTCATTACCGTCGATCTCGAAGCGCGCGTGCTCAGCGCCTTCCGCGACGGACACGAGATCGGCACCGCCGTTGCGCTGCTCGGCACCCGCAAGCACCCCACTCCGCTCGGCACCTTCCCGATCCTTACCAAGGAGAAGGACAATATTTCCGAGAAATACAATAATGCCCCGATGCCCTTCACGCTGCGGCTGACCTGGGACGGGATCGCGATCCACGGCTCGCCGGTGCTCAATGGCTATGCCAGCCACGGCTGCATCGGTGTGCCCGATGAATTCGCCGCGAAGCTGTTCGCCGCCGCCAGGCGGGGCGACAAGGTGATCATCACGCGCGGACGCATGGTCGGGGTCGGCGACAAGGTGATGTGACCTGACCGCCGCGCGGCCGGCCACGCCTCAGTTGAGCGCGCCTCTCGGCGGTTCCGGGCGGAAGCGCCAGACACGCATCAATACGCCGATCTTCTCGACCCTTTCGACCCCCGGCACCGCCAGCACGCCGCCCAGCGAAGCATTCTCGCCCTGCCACAGCCGGTCCCACATCCGCGCAGCCTCGGCACGCGTGGCATGGCCGCCAAGCTCGCCGATGATGCGCAGGATCGTCTCGATCGCCACCACACGCGGCGCATTGGCGCAGTAGACGAACCCCGGCATGTCCGGATCGCGCATCACCATCTCGTCCCACTCGCATGTCGCATACCACTGGAGCGCCTGCCAGCCCTCGGCGATATGGGCCGCGCTGACGGCCAGTTGCGCAGGGTCGAGCCAGTCTGCCGCCGCCAGCCGCGCGCGCATCGCCGCCCGTTCGAAATCGGGATTGGCGTTTGAAGGATCCTCCACCGCCACGATTCCGGCCGCCGCGACAACCTCGGCGAGGTCGGCCTTGCGCCAGCCGAGCAGCGGACGCAGCAGCGGCACCTCGCTGCCTTCGATGCTGGCCCGCCCGCGCACACCGGCAAGCCCCGCAAGCCCGCTCCCCCGGTTAAGGCGCATCAGCAGTGTCTCGGCCTGATCGTCAGCGTGATGGGCCGTGGCAATCGCGCCCAAACCGTTCTGCATCGCCCACTCGGCCAAGGCAGCGTAGCGACCGGCGCGCGCCTGCGCCTGGAGATTGCCCGGTTGCGGGGTGAGCGTGATGGGGGTGAAGGGGATCGCGCGCTCGCCCGCCAGCCGCTCGACCAGCGCGACCTCTCCGGCGGCTTCGGGCCTGAGGCCGTGATCGATGCTCGCCACCGCGATCCCGCCCGGCAGCGCGGCATGTGCGAGCAGCATCAGTGCCAGACTGTCAGGCCCGCCCGAAACTGCCAGCCCCAGCGGACCGGAGCGTTCATCCTCCGGCCAGAGCGCCGCAAGATCGGCGGCGAAACGCGATGCCTCTATCCGCACGTCACGTTGGCGCGGGCGGACTGATACTCGTCAGCAAGCCGCCCCGAGGCGATCAACGGATAGGTCTCGGCAAACTCAGCAAGCGCGATACAGGCACGCTTGGTATCGCGCATCGCGATCATCGCGGCACCGAGGTAAAGCAAGCTGTCGGGAGCGCGCGGACTGGTTTTGTCAGCCTGGTAATTGCGCAGGAACCAGCGCGCGGCCTCTTCGGGCAGATTGTCGTCAAGGAAGGCGCGGCCCAGAAGATTGCGGCCATAGCTTATGCGCGAATGATCGGGATATTGCTCGACGAACCTGGTGAGCTGCTGGCGTGCCTCGGGAAAGAACCCGGCGTTCCATAGACGGAAACCATAGGAATATTCATCGTCCCCGGCATCACCGGTTTGCGGCTTGGTGATCGCCTGAACCGCAGCAAGCCGTTCGGCGCTCGGCGCGGCGACGGGCGCGGGTGCAGCGGTCGGAGTGCTGCGATCGATCGGCGGCGGCGTGCTGGCCTGCGCGGCCATCGCCGGCGCGGCGGATGCCGGCGCAGTGGCAACCTCACCGGCACCATCCTCCAGCGCGGCGAGGCGCAGTTCCAGCTTGGCCAGGCTATTGGCCTGCTCCTCGGAACGCGCCGTCAGGGTCTGCAACTGCGCCTCGAGCGCATCGAGCCGCACGAGAATGTCGGTTACGGCGGTAGTGGCGGGCGGGATCACGCCCATGACCTGCCCGTTCTGGACCTGTGCCTGGGCGCCGGGAGCAATCTGCGGTTCGAAATAACGCCCGTCGCCGCCCGGAAAGACCTTGCGCTGCAAGGCGCGCACTTCGGCTTCGAGCTTGCGAAGCCGCGCCTCCTCGGCCCCCTCCTGCGCGAATGCGGGTGCGGACAGAGCGGAGAGCGCGGCCACAGTCACGAACGCGCGCAGCAGGCGGGAGCGGAGGGTCAGGATAGCGATGGTCATGCTTGGCGGGCTCCCTTGCGATGCTCACCCCGGTCTGGTGCGGGGCACGAGAATACGAACGTCACTCCCACTGCCGCCTCGGCAAGGCCAAGTCGAGAGCGAGCGACTCCCTAATCAACCGGAAAAGGGCACGGGCTAGATTCAGTCGGCCACCCCGTCCGAGCGCGGCGCGGGGGTCGCTGTGACCTCCGGCGCCGGAGCGGGGGGCGCAGAGCGGTCAGGCACAGGTGCAGCAACCGCTTCGGTGATCGCCGGACTTGGCCGGACCGCCGGTGTGACCGGGACCGCAGCCGGCACCGCAGCCGTGGCCGTGGCTGTCGCAACGGGTGCAGGCGTCACCCGGCGCGGCGCCGGTGACACGGCGGGAACGGGCGAAGGCTCCGGCTCGGGCCGTCCCAGCAGCGCCTCGGCAGAGATCGCGGTGCCGGCCAGCATGGTCGGTCGCTCCGCGAGGCGCGGCACGCTCTTGCCGCCGATGGTGATCGCCAGCAGATCGGGCCTTGCCGTGTTGATCCGCGGATCGGCTGCATCGGCAGGCAGGGTAAAGCTCTCGTCCTTGGCGAGCTGCTTTTCAAGCAGCCGCTCGCCGCCTTCCTCGTAGATCCGGACCCAGACCCCGTCCTCGATCGCCGTGAGCATGACCGGCCCGGTCCCGTCCGCGATCGGTGCCGGAGCAGCAGCAACCGGGAGTGAGGCAGCAGGCTTGGGCGCTTCGAGAGGGGCAGGCCCGACACCGGCACCGAAACGGGTGCCGAAGAACGCGATCAGCCCGATCGCCAGCACCAGCGCCGCAAACGCGCCGAACCAGGCGAGCCCCCTAGAGGGCAGCTTGGCAGGGTCGCCGGGTTCCATCCCCGTTCCCACGGTCGAACGCCGCGCATTGCCCTCGGCGAGTTCACCGCGCACCGCATCGGCAATCGCCGCATCGTCCAGCCCGAGCATGCGGGCATAGGTGCGCGAAAAGCCGATCGCGTAGGTGCGCGAGGGCAAGGCGGCGAAATCGCCCGCCTCGATGGCTTCAAGGTGACGCAGCGGAATGCGGGTTTCGGCCGCAATCTGCGACAATTCCAGCCGCCGCGTCTCGCGCGCCGCACGCAGCCGCATGCCCGCTCCGGCATAGGGCGTTTCGTGCGCGTCTTCGGCGCTGATTTCCTGTTCGCTGTCCATGACCCGGGTCCGCGCCTTCTTGCGAGGCTTTTGTGATGTTATGTGTGAATTGCGCTTGAACGCAAATCAGCCTGTCGCAGGGGCCGGTGTCAAGCGGCATCCCCGCAGCGCGGCTTGCCGGGACCACGGTCAATCGCAAGTATCAGTCGTATTCGATGTTGCGCTCGGCGGCCCACGCCGCAAGCTCGGCCCGCAGATTGCGCTGCGGATCGGCCAGCCAGTCGGCCATGGCAGCGGTCAGTTCGGCAAGATCGACCTTGCGCACCAGTTCCTTGATCGGCCCGACAGCCGCCGGCGTAATCGAGAGGCGACGGTAGCCGATGCCCATCAGCGCCAGCGCCTCAAGCCGGCGCCCGCCCATCTCGCCGCAGACGCCGATATCGACCCCGGAGCCGATGCTCGACTGCATCACCCGGCGCAGGAACCGCAGGATCGACGGGCTGAGCCAGTCATAGCGTTCCGCCAGCTTGGGATTGGCGCGGTCGGCGGCAAACAGGAACTGGGTGAGGTCATTGGTGCCGATCGACAGGAAGGACAGCTTTGGCAACAATACGTCGAGCATCTCGGCCAGTGCGGGCACCTCCAGCATGGCGCCGAAATGGATCCGTTCCGGCAGCAGCCGCTTCTTGGTGCGCAGGTAGGCGAGTTGTTCGTCGAACACCGCCTTGGCCGCGTCGAACTCCCACGGCTCGGACACCATCGGGAACATGACATAGAGCGAACGCCCGGCCGCGGCCTCCAGCAATGAGCGGGCCTGCACCTTCATCAGTCCCTCGCGTTCGAGCGCAAGGCGCAGGGCGCGCCAGCCCATCGCCGGGTTCTCGTCATGCTCGGCCACTTCGGAAGCAAGGTAGGGCACCGACTTGTCGCCGCCGATATCGACAGTGCGGAAGATCACCGGCTTGTCGCCCGCGGCATCAAGCACGTCGCGGTAGAGCCGGGTCTGGCGCTCGCGCTGGGGCAGGGTGGCCGACACGAGGAACTGGAACTCGGTGCGGAACAGTCCGACGCCGTCCGCGCCGGTCATCGCCAGCATGGACATGTCATCCCTCAGCCCCGCATTCATCATCACCTGAATGCGCGTGCCGCAGCGGGTGAAGGGTTCGACATCCCTCAGCGATGCATAGGCCGCCTGCTTTTCGCGCGACTTGGCAAAGCGCGCGTGGAAGGCATCGGCCACCTGCGGCAGCGGGCGCACGATGGCATTGCCCGCAGTCGCATCGAGCAGCACCTCGTCGCCCTCGCGGATGGTGGTGCGCACACCCCCACCCTTCCCGTGGTTCACGCGCCCGATCACCGGCACGTTCATCGCCCGCGCCACGATCACGACATGGGCGGTAAGCGAGCCTTCCTCCAGGATCACGCCCTTGAGGCGCCGCTTGTCATATTCGAGCAGTTCGGCCGGGCCGAGATTGCGCGCAATCAGGATGGTGTCCTTGCGCAGGCCCTGGGATGCCGCAGTGCCGACCTGCCCGGCGACGATGCGCAACAGGCGGTTCGCCAGATCCTCCAGATCATGCATCCGGTCAGCAAGCAGCGGATCGTCGATCTCGCGCATCCGCATCCGGGTGTGCTGCTGCACGCGCTCGATCGCGGCTTCGGCGGTCAGACCGCTGTCGATCGCCGCGTTGATGCGCCGCGACCAGCCCTCGTCATAGGCGAACATCTTGTAGGTCTCGAGCACCTCCTCGTGTTCGCCGCCGATGCCGAACTCCGCCTGTCCGGCGAGCGAATCGATCTGCTCGCGCATCTTGTCGAAAGCGCGATAGACCCGCTGGCGCTCGGCCTCGACGTCCTCGGCCATGACCTGCGTGATTTCCACCCGCGGCTGGTGATAGACCGCAACCCCTGCGCCCAGACCCTTGACCAGCGTCAGGCCGGAAAGCGTCTGCGGCCCGGTCTGCTCGGCGGTCAGCCCGCGGGCTTCCTCTTCATCGACCAGTTCGGCATTCGTGATCAGTTCGGACAGCACCATGGCGGTGGTCTGGAGCGCCTCGATCTCCACATCCTCGTAGCGGCGCGGCTCGACATGCTGGACGCACAGCACCCCCACCGCACGCTCGCGGTAGACGATCGGCACGCCGGCGAAGGAATGGAACTTCTCCTCGCCGGTTTCCGGGCGGTACTGGAAGTCGGGGTGCGCCTTGGCTTCCGCCAGATTGAGGGTTTCCACCTTCTGCGCGATCGCGCCGGTCAGCCCTTCGCCGATTGCCATGCGGGTGACGTGCACCGCGCTCTGGTTGAGGCCGCGCGTCGCGAACAGTTCGAGCATCCCCTCGCGCAGGAGATAGATCGAGCACACCTCGCTGGTGAGGCATTCGCCGATGATCTCCACCACCTGATCGAGCTTGCCCTGCGCGTGCATGCGCGAGGCCATAACCTCGGTCAGGCGGGTAAGAATCTGGCGGGCTGCGGCGGCTGCACTCATCGACTTGCAGGCTTAGGGCCGCGCCCCGCAACCTGCAACTCCCGCCGCAAGATGGCAGGCGTCAGTAGCCGGAAATCTCTTCCTTCAATCGCAATTTGTGCTTCTTGAGCGCCTGGATCGTCGCGGTGTCGGGCACGGGCCGGGCCATCTCTTCGTGCAGCTTCGCTTCAAGCTCGGCATGCTTGGCCTGGAGGGCGTGGATGTGGGAAGACACTGCGGTCGATGCCATACGAGTTCTCCTGTCTGCGCGGGGGGTGCCCCCGCAAAGGCGACTCGGCAAAACGCGGCCGAGCCGCAGGTTTCATTGAAACCACAGGCAGGCTAGCTTTGAAAGCCCTGACGGATCGTAAATCGCCGTATCAGCGTCGGGACACGATGAAGCGTTGATCACATCGGTTGGCAAGCGGGGCGGAAAAATGCGCGGGCCATCTTACCGAATCGCGCGGGAACGCGTAGCGCGGCGAGCAGTTGAAGCGCGCGCAGCAAGGGAACACGATCAGGCATGACCGAGCAGGAGCTCCGCAAAAAGCTCGAATTGCTCAGGACCGAGCATCGCGACCTTGATGCCGCGATCGCCGCCCTGACCGAAGCTGCGCGCCAGAACGCCTTTGCCGACCAGCTCCAGATTGCGCGCCTCAAGAAACGCAAGCTGCGCCTCAAGGACCAGATCGCGATCATCGAAGACACGCTGCTGCCCGATATCATCGCCTAGGCCAACCCTCGCCCAGCCCCGCCCCGGGTGGCCTTCACCCGGCTTTCGCCCCCTTCCAGACCCCCGTTAGCGGCGGTTTGCCAGTGTTTCATGTGGAACATCGGCGGCGATCATGGTTAGCGTATCGGTCATTCTGTTCCCTGCCGGGACAAAGGCAAAAATTGCTTGGAAAGTAACCATACGCGAGTGGCGGGCGCGGCCCGGGTGGCCTATTCTTCTGCTGGATGGCCCGAACAAGCAATCTTTCCCGCCCGATTATCGAGGCGCTCTACACCGAAGCCCTGGTGCTTGCTGACGATGTGCGTGCGGTCTTCGCCGCCGGCACGCGCGAGCCGCAGGTGGGTGAGGATGCCTTCATGCGCCTGGCGCTCTCGACCGAGGGGCTGAAGACCACCACCCGGATGATGCATGTGCTGGCATGGCTGCTCAACCAGCGCGCGCTGTTCGCAGGCGAGATCAGCGAAAGCCAGGTGCGCCTGCACGGTGCCCTGCCGCCCGATCGCGGGGCGGACCAGGCCCAGCTCGCGCTGCTGGAACCGGAAACCCGCGAACTGATTGCCGAGACCGAACGACTGCACCGGCGCATCGCGCGCCTCGACGAGGCGTGGCGCCAGCATTTCGAGATGACCTCGCCCGCGCGCGCATTTCAGGAACGCATCGGCCGCGAGCTCGGACGGCTGCGCGATATCGGCTGACGGTGCCTAGGCCGCCGCAAGCGCCTTGCGCCAGCGCGCCAGCCGTTCCTCTCTTACCGCGGGATCCATTCCCGGCTCGAACCGCGCCAACTCGCCGCGCATCGCGCTCGCCGCATCGGCAAGGCTGGGATGGAGTCCCGCGCCGGCCGCCGCGAGCATGGCTGCCCCCAGCGCTGTCGTTTCGACAAAGCCCGGTCGTTCGACCGGCACGCCGAGCACATCGGCGAGATCCTGCGCCATCCAGTCGTTCGCGGACATCCCGCCATCAATCCTGAGCGTCTGCCACGGCGCGCCATCGGCGGCGAAAGCAGCGCTAAGGTCTTGAGTTTGATGCGCCATTGCCTCCAGCGCTGCGCGCGCAAGCTGCGCCTTGCCGCTGGCGAAGCTGAGCCCCGCGATCACGCCGCGCGCCTCGGCCTGCCAGTGCGGCGCGCCGAGCCCGGCCAGCGCCGGGACGATGACCACCCCGCCGCTGTCGGGAATGGAGCGGGCCAGCGCTTCGGTCTCTTCGGCGACATCGACAATGCCGAGCGAGTCGCGGAGCCACTGGACAAGACTGCCCGCGACGAACACGGAACCTTCAATGGCATAGGTGCGGTTGCCGTCGATCTGGGTCAGCACCGTGCCGAGCAGACGGTTGGCCGAACGCGGGATGCGCGCGCCCTGACAGGTCAGCACGAAAGCTCCGGTGCCGTAAGTCGCCTTGGTCTGGCCGGGCGCAAGGCAGGCCTGCCCGATAGTCGCGGCCTGCTGATCGCCCGCAAGGCCGGTGATCGGGATGGCGCTGCCGAACAGCGCAGGATCGGTCATCGCCAGCGGCCCGGCCATGTCGGTCACCCCGGGCAAGGCCGACCAGGGCACGCCGATAAGATCGCACAGGCTCTCGTCGAACTGCGCATCCTCCAGCCCCATCAGCAGCGTGCGGCTGGCATTGCTGGCATCGGTGACATGCGCCGCGCCGCCCGTGAGCTTGAACACCAGCCAGCTTTCGACGGTACCGAAAGCGAGCGTCCCGCGCTCCGCCGCGCCGCGCACTTCGGGCACATTGTCGAGCATCCAGCGCATCTTGGTGCCCGAGAAATAGGGATCGAGCAGCAGGCCGGTGCGCTCCTGAACGCCGGCTTCGTGTCCCTCGGCCCGCAAGGCCGCGCAGAACGGCTCGGTCCGCCGGTCCTGCCAGACGATCGCATTGGCCAGCGGCTCGCCGGTCAGCCGGTCCCACGCCACCACGGTCTCGCGCTGGTTGGTGATGCCAAGTCCGGCAATCATCGCCGCGCCGCCCGCCTTCGGGATTACTTCGAGCGCGCAGGCCAGGGTCTTGTCCCAGATCTCGCGCGGGTCGTGCTCGACCCAGCCGGCCTGCGGGTAATGCTGGGTCAGTGGCGCTTGCGCGCTGGCAACCAGCACGCCGTCACTGGCGAACAGCATCGCGCGGGTGGAAGTCGTGCCCTCGTCAAGCACCAGGATGTAATCGGACATGAGGTCTCCTCTCTCCCGCGTGACTTCTGCCACGTGAGACTCCATATGCAACCCCATGGTCACGATCCCTCCCAAGCCCTGGCCCACCGGCCTTGCCGAAGATGTCGAGCCGCTGGTCAAGCGCGTGCTCGCGCCCAACCCCTCGCCCTACACCTTCACAGGCACCCAGACCTATGTGGTGGGAGAGGCGCATGGGCCGGACTGTGCGGTGATCGACCCCGGCCCGAACGAGCCCGACCATATCGACGCGATCATTGCCGCTGTCGCGGGGCGTCGGGTCCTGGCGATCATGTGCACCCATACCCACCGCGACCACTCGCCCGCCGCCGCGCCGCTGGCAGCGCGGACCGGCGCGCCGATCGTCGGCTGCGCGCCGCTGGTGCTCAAGAGCGACCTGCCGCGCGCCGATGAGAGCTTCGATGCCACCTATGCTCCCGACCGCGTCCTGCTCGACGGCGAGGCGATGCGCGGCACCGGCTGGACGCTGACCGCCGTGGCGACGCCGGGCCATACCTCCAACCATCTGTGCTTCGCGCTGGAGGAATCGGGCGCGCTGTTCACCGGCGATCATGTCATGGGCTGGTCGACCAGCGTCGTTATCCCGCCCGATGGCGACATGGGCGATTACATGGCGAGCCTCGAGAAACTGCTGGCGCGCGAGGACCGGGTCTATCACTCGGCCCACGGGGCGGCGATCGAAAAGCCGCGCCAGCTGGTGCGCGGCATGATCGGCCACCGCCGTCAGCGCGAGAACCAGATCATGCGCCTGCTGGGCGAGGCCGCGCGGCCGGTCAGCGCCTTCATCCCTGCGATGTACAAGGGGCTGGACGAACGCCTGATCCCGGCAGCAGAGATGAGCGTCACTGCACACCTGATCGATCTGGAGAAGCGCGGGATGGCATCCCACAAAGGCGGAGTCTGGCGCTCGCACTGAGGGTGGGCTATTCTGGCCCCGGGGCGCACAAGGGGGGATCACAAATGCAGGCACCCAGCGCGCAGGCCTACACCGCACAGAACCGCTATTTCAGGCGCGCCGCGCTCGTGCTTGTCGGTATCGCCGTGCTCGGGTTTGTCGCCTTCAACCTCGCCGGGATCACCGACATCACTGCCATGCCCACGGCGACCCATGTCCACGCGATCGCCATGACCGCCTGGATCGGGTTGTTCGCGGCGCAGGTGATGCTGGCGACCGGGGGCAAGATCGCCGTGCATCGCCAGCTGGGCAAGGTTGGCATGGCGCTCGCGCTGGTGACATTCGCAACCAGCTTTGCCGCGATCCACGCGACCTTCGCTGCCGGACGGGTGCCTCCGTTCTTCCCGCCCGGCTATTTCCTGATGCTGGGTTTCGCCAACGTGACCTTGTTCGGCCTGTTCGTCGCGGGTGCAGCGATGATGCGCAAGCGCACCGACTGGCACAAGCGGTTGATGCTGGGTTCGATGGTCATGATCTACGAACCGGTGCTGGGCCGCACCCTGCCCTTCATCGTAATCCCAGCTCTGGGCGGGCCGGAGGCGGCCTTTCCCGCGATTATCGAGAACCGCGAAGCCTTCGAGCTGTTCCGATTCACGGTTCACATGGCAATCGCCGGGCTGTTGCTGGTGCTGGACCGGCGCGTCAACGGCCGGGTGCATCCCGCTTCGTGGATCATTGTCGGAGCGGTGGCACTGATCTATGCGCTGGCCAACGGCGTGGGGCTGAGCGCAGGCATGACCGAATACGCGATCAGCCTGATGCCCGCGAGCGGGGCTGGCGCGCCGCCGGCAGGACTTTAGGCTCGAAAAACCGCGCGGCCATGCCTATGTCCCCTGCACGATAACGAGCGGGAAGACCCATGAACCAAGTCACCAAAGTCCCCACCGGCGCAGACCTGCTCGCCGAGATCGACCGTCTGCGCAAAGAACGCAACGCGGTGATCCTCGCGCATTATTACCAGACGCCCGACATCCAGGACATTGCCGACTTCGTGGGCGACAGCCTCGAACTCTCGCGCAAGGCGGCGGCGACCGACGCGGATGTGATCGCGTTCTGCGGGGTCAAGTTCATGGCCGACACCGCCAAGATCCTCAGCCCCGACAAGACCGTGATCCTGCCCGACATGGACGCCGGGTGCAGCCTTGAGGACTCCTGCCCGCCCGAAAAGTTCAAGGCTTTCCGTGAAGCCCACCCCGATCACATCGCGCTGACCTACATCAACTGTTCGACCGAGGTGAAGGCGCTGTCCGATGTGATCGTCACCAGCTCCAGCGCCGAGACGATCCTTGCCCAGATCCCGCCCGAACAGAAGATCATCTTCGGACCCGACCGGCATCTCGGCGGTTACCTCGCGCGGAAGTTCAACCGCGAGATGCTGCTGTGGCCGGGCGTGTGCATCGTCCACGAGGCGTTCAGCGAAACCGAGCTGCTCAAGCTGAAAGAGCAATACCCCGGCGCGCCCATCGCCGCGCACCCGGAATGCCCGCCGACGATCATCGACCACGCGGACTATGTCGGCTCGACCAGCGGCATCCTGAAGTTCGCGCAGGAGTTCGAAGGCGACACCCTGATCGTCGCGACCGAGCCGCACATCATCCACCAGATGGAAAAGGCGCTGCCGAACAAGAATTTCATTGGCGCACCGGGGGCAGACGGGAACTGTTCGTGCAACATCTGCCCCTACATGGCGCTGAACACGATGGAGAAGCTCTACGTCGCGCTGCGCGACCTCGAACCGCGGATCGAGATCGAGGAAGGCATCCGCCTGAAGGCGAAGCGCAGCCTCGACCGGATGCTGGAAATGGCGAGCGGGACCGTGGGGATGGGCGATCTGGGCAAGGTCCACTTCAGCGGGGATTGAGGCCGGTCACGCCCTCGCCCGCGACACTGCCAGAGCTGCGCCGACCAGTACCATGCCGAGGATATCCAGCCTGCTCAGCACCTCGCCGAACACCAGCCAGCCGTAGATCGAAGCCACGGCAGGCTGGGTCAGCAGGGCAAGGCCGACGACCAGCGGCGAGAAGTATTTGAGCGAATAGACCATCAGTCCTTGCCCGACGAGCTGGCTGAGGATGAACAGGCCCAGTATGGGCCTCCAGTCAGCCGGCCACACCGGCTCGCCCAGCGCCAGCGCGATGGCCAGCAGCACCGGGCAGCCGAAGATGCTCACCCACACCAGCAGGCTCCACGACCCGGACGCTCCGCGCGCGCCTTGCAAGGTCAGCAGATACACCGCGTAAAGCAGCCCGGCGGCGAGGCAGAACACATCGCCCAGCAGCGTCGCGGGCGAGATTTCGAGGCTGCGCCCCATCAGGATTGCCGCGCCTGCCAGCGCGAAGATGATCGCCAGCCATTCAAGCGGCCTTGGCAGCACGCGGTGGGCGATGAACACCCAGAACAAGAGCACGACCGAGCCGGCATTGCCAAACAGCACCGCATTGCCCAGCCGCGTCATGCCGATCCCCGTATGCCAGCTTGCAAGATCGAGCGCGAAGGTCACCGCCCCCAGCGCGACCAGTCCAAGCGTCCTCGTCCCCATCCCGGTGAGATGTTGCCCGTTCGCGCGGGCCAGCAGAACAAGGAAAGGCAAAGCCAGAAACAGCCGCCAGAAACCGGCGGCAACCGGCCCGGTATCCGCCACGCGGACGAACCACGGCCCGATGGCAAGCGCGACATTTCCTCCCAGCAGCGCAAGCAGCAGCAGCCATGCGGCAGGGCGCGCCGGTTCGCCGACAAGATTTCCTTGGGCCGCACCCTCATTTTCCATGCTTGCGCCCTAGCCGTGGCGGGGCCAAGTGGATAGCCAATCGAAACCGGTTCGAAAGGATTACCCACATGCATGATGCCCTGTTCCAACCGCTCCAGATGGGCGCGCTCCATGCCAAGAACCGCATCCACATGGCCCCGCTCACCCGCGGGCGCGCGGCCGAGCCGATGTTCGTGCCCAACGAATTGATGGCGCTCTATTACCGCCAGCGCGCCGGCGCGGGCATGATCCTGACCGAAGCGACCGGCATCAGCCGCGAAGGCCTCGGCTGGCCCTCCGCACCCGGCATCTGGAGCGATGAACAGACCGAAGCGTGGAAAGCCACGACCAAGGCGGTTCACGAGGAAGGCGGCCTCATCGTCATGCAGCTGTGGCACATGGGCCGCATCGTCCACCCGTACTTCCTCGATGGCGAGCCGCCCTTCTCGGCCAGCGCCACCACCGCTCCGGGCGAGGCACACACCCCGATCGGCAAGCAGCCCTATGCTGAGGCGCGGGAGATGACCCACGAGGATATCAAGCGCACCATCGGCGACTATCGCCGCGCCGCCGAGAACGCCAAGAAGGCGGGCTTCGACGGGGTGCAGCTGCACGGCGCGAATGGCTACCTCGTCGACCAGTTCCTGCGCGACAAGACCAACCTGCGCACCGACGAATATGGCGGCACCCCCGAAAACCGCACCCGCTTCATGCGCGAAGTCTTGGAAGCCCTGATCGACGTGTGGGGCGCGGACCGCGTCGGCATCCGCCTCTCGCCCAACGGCGATTCGCAAGGCACCGACGACAGCAACCCGCCGGCGACCTTCGGGGCAGCAGCCAAGGTGTGCGAGGAGCTGGGCCTCGCCTTCGTCGAACTCCGCGAACCCGGCCCGGACGGCACCTTCGGCCAGACCGACGTGCCCAAGCAGAGCCCGCTGATCCGCCAGATCTATTCGGGCGCGCTGATCCTCAATTCGGATTACACTGCGGAAGAGGCCGAGGCCGACGTGACCAGCGGCAAGTGCGACGCGGTGAGCTTTGGCCGCCCCTATATCTCCAACCCCGATCTCGACAAGCGGATCGCGGCCGGCGCCCTCTGGAACCCCAACAAGGACGTGCCCAAGAGCTGGTACTTCCCGATTCCCGAAGGCTATGTCGACTATCCGACGCTGGAGGAAGAACAGGCGCAGGCGGCCGAATAGGCGCTATCCTTCGGTGGCAGGTTCAGGGGCCGGAGCAGCGGGGGCTGCTTCGGCCCCTTCGCTTGACGGCTCACCCTCCGGCGCAGCTTCCTCCGACGCCTCCTCGTTCGCGGCGCTATCCGGCGCGGCGGCCTGACGCGGGAGCAGCGGAGCCTCGGAACGCAATTGCTCGAGCGGGATCATCTCGTCGCTTATCGAGCCGCCGAGCACCTCCCCGGCCGCCTCGCCGCCCTGCCCGGATGGGGACGCAGCCTGTTCGTCGCAGGCGGCGACCAGCAAGGCCAAGGCGAGGATAGCGGCGCGTTTCATCGACATGCTCTTTTCGCGGCAGCATCGAGAGCGTCAAGGAAATCCTCGAATGTCGCCGCAAGCGCCGCATCCCACTGCTCGGCCGAAACCGACAGCCCCAGCTTGGCCATGCTGGTGACGCCATATTCGGCGATGCCGCAAGGCACGATCCCGCCGAAATGGGAAAGGTCGGGGTCGAGGTTCACCGAAAAGCCGTGCATCGTCACCCAGCGCCGCACCCGCACGCCGATCGCGCCGATTTTGGCTTCCGATCCATCGATGTCGCGGGTCCAGATGCCGACGCGCCCCTCTGCGCGCCAGCTTTCGACGCCGAAGGTCTTGAGCGTGGCGATCACCCAGCCTTCGATCGCATGGACGAAGCAGCGCACGTCCTTGCCGCGCCGGCCCAAATCAATCACCAGATAGCCCACCCGCTGGCCCGGCCCGTGATAGGTATATCGTCCGCCACGTCCCGCATCGACAACTTCAAAGCGCGGATCGACCAGTTCGGCGGGGTCCGCGCTGGTCCCGGCGGTGTAGACCGGCGGATGTTCGAGCAGCCAGACAAGTTCGCGCGCCTCCCCCGCAGCGACCGCCTGATTGCGCGCCTCCATCCAAGCCAGCGCTTGCGTGTAGGGCACAGGCGCGACCTCGCGCCGCCATTCGGGTCGCAACGGCGATTCAACCAGAGGAGCAATGCTTGCCATGGCGCCTCGGTGGGGGCATTGAGCGCGCATATCAAGAGGCGATTGCACTGGCGTGCGCGCACAGCATCAGGGATCGGACATGGCAAAGCTGGACATGGGCAAGGCGTGGACCCAGGCAACGGGTCTGATCGGCGCGAACAAGGATACCATCTCGGCGATTGCCGGGCTGTTCTTCTTCCTGCCCTCCTTCGCCGCAGCCCTGCTCGTGCCCGAACTGGCAACGAGCACCAGCATCGATCCCGCCCGGTCGGGCGGTGCGGTCGGCCAGCAGGCCGAGCTACAGGCGGCACTCGACCAGGTGACAGCGATGTACGCCGATAACTGGCCGCTGTTTCTCGGCATCACCATCGCCGGGTTCGTCGGTTCGCTGAGTCTGCTCGCGCTACTGTCCGACCGGGGCAATCCGACGGTGGGCGAGGCACTGGGCAAGGGGCTGAAGAGCATTCCCTCCTATCTCGCCGCCCAGCTTCTGAGCGCGCTTGCCGCGGGCGTTGCCATCGGCCTGCCGCTGGGACTGGTCAGTGCCTTCGCTCCGCCCGCCGTAACGGTGGTGGCGGGCCTGCTGCTGATCGTCGCGATGATCTACCTGTTCGTGAAATTCTCGCTTATCGCGCCGGTCATCGCCATCGACGGGGAACGCAATCCGCTGGCCGCGATGGGCCGCTCATGGCGTCTGACCAAGGGGAATTCCCTGCGCATCCTGATCTTCCTGATGCTGCTGTTCGTGACAATTGCGATAATCGGCGGGCTGGTAGCGGCGGTCCTGACGCTGATCCTGTCGGCTTTCGGAGGATCAGTCGCCAGCATCGGCATCGGGCTGGTGAATGCTGCCGTCAACACCATCGTGACGGTGATCTTCCTTGTGGTAATTGCCGCGATCCACCGTCAATTGGCCGGCACAACACCCGAGCGGCTGAGCGAAACCTTCGAGTAACGCCGCGCAAGAACTGCCATGGCCGATACCGAACCAGATCCGAGCGGCACCGCGTCTCCTGCGCGCGCCAGCGCCATTCCAGCGTCGCGCATGGCACTGCTTTTCACCGTCATGCTGGTAACGGCGGCGGGCAATACCGCGATGCAATCGGTGATGCCGTCAATCGGAACGGCACTGGGCGTAGCAGACGTTTGGATCAGCCTTGCCTACAGCTGGTCGGCGCTCTTGTGGGTGGTGTGCGCACCGCTGTGGGCGCGGCGTTCGGACAAGCGTGGGCGAAAGGCGATGATGGCGCTCGGGCTGGTCGGGTTCATCATTTCGATGCTGCTATGCGGGCTGGCACTGTTTGCGGGACTGACGGGCTGGATCTCGGCCTTCTGGGCGCTGCTCGCCTTTGCCGCAGCGCGCAGCCTGTATGGCGGGTTCGGCAGCGCCGCGCCGCCGGCGGTGCAGGCCTATGTCGCCTCGCGCACGCCGCGTGCCCAGCGCACGCAGGCGCTGTCGCTGATCGCCTCAAGCTTCGGTCTGGGCACGGTGATCGGTCCGGTCCTCGCCCCGCTGATGGTCCTGCCGTTTCTCGGGCTGGGCCTGACGGGTCCGTTCATCTGCTATGCTGTGATCGGCGGCGTGGCGCTCGTCACCCTGAGGCTGCGCCTGCCCAATGACGAGCCGCAGTTCGCCGCGCGCGGGCAGGCCGCGCCCTATTCAAGCGCATCGAGCGGGGCGCCAAGCGATCCGCAAGGGCAACTCGATGCGGATGAGGATGGCGCGCTCGACTCCGAGCCGCCGCGACTTTCATGGCTCGATCCTCGCCTGCGTCCCTGGGTCTTTGCAGGGTTCTTCGGCGGCCATGCGCAGGCGATGGTGCTGGGGATTTCAGGCTTTCTGGTGCTCGACCGGCTGGGCCTGCGCGACACGCCTTCGGAGGGCGCGGGGCCGGTCGCGCTTGTGTTGAGTTTCGGAGCGGCGGCAACCCTGCTTGCACAATGGGGGCTGATCCCGCGTTTCGACCTCGGCCCGCGCGCCGCGACCTTATGGGGGATCGCGACGGCAGCCTTAGGCACTGTGCTGCTCGCGGTAGCGGGAGACCTGCATCTGATTGCGCTTGGCTATGCCATTGCCTCATTGGGCTTCGGCCTGTTCCGGCCCGGCACCACGGCCGGTACCTCGCTGGCGGTGACGCGCGCCGAACAGGGGCAGGCCAGCGGGATCGTCGCCAGCCTTGCCGGAGCGAGCTACATCTATGCCCCGGCGCTGGGTGTGTGGCTCTACGGCCATTCCGACTGGCTCGGCTTCGGGCTGATCGTCGCGCTGTGTGCGGCGGTGCTGGTTCACGGCTGGAAGGGCTTGCAGGCGGATCAGGAACTCACCCGCGAGCGGGTCTAGAGGATTTCCAGAACGGTGTCCTGCGGACGGCACAGGCGCACGCCCTTGTCGGTCTCGACCAGCGGGCGCTCGATCAGAATCGGATCGGCCACCATCGCGGCGAGCACGGTGGCATCATCGGCGTCGGGCAGCCCGCGTTCGGCAGCATCGGTGCCGCGCAGACGCAGGCCCTGCTGGGGCGTGATCCCGGCATCGCGGTAAAGCTGGGCAAGCTTTTCGGCTGTCGGCGGATCTTTCAGATATTCCACCACCGTCACCTCGACCCGGCTGAGGCTTTCGAGAATCGCCAGGGTCTTTCGCGAGGTGCCGCAATTGGAATTATGCCAGATCGTCGCCTTCATCGCCGCCTGCCTCCTCATGCTGTGCGATGGCGATGCGCATAGGCCAGAGGCGACACAAATGCCACAGTTTGATGATTATCAATTGCCGCTTCCCGGAAGGCTTGCAGATGCAAATAACTTGCAATAGCTGCTGCCGGCCAACGAGAAAGGTAATTCATGATTCTCCCCTCCGCGCGCACCGCCCTGCTGATGGGCTGCGCCTTCCTTGCTTTTCCCGCGCTCGCTGAACCCACGACCGTCGACACGACCGCCGAGGCCGTTTCCGCCACTGCAGCGGACGATGCCGGAGACCGCGGGCCCAATATCGTCGTCACCGGCGACGTGCTCTATTCGAACCAGATCAACGCGACCAAGACGCCGACCCCGATCATCGACGTGCCGCAGTCGCTTTCGATCACGACGGCGGACCAGATCATCCGGCAGGGCTTCGATTCGATCGGCGACATCGTGCTCTACACGCCGGGCGTCACCAATTCGCAGGGCGAAGGCCACCGCGACGCCGTGGTGTTTCGCGGCGTCCGCTCGACCGCGGATTTCTTTGTCGACGGCGTGCGCGACGATGTCGAATATTACCGCGGGCTCTACAATCTCGAACAGGTGGAAATCCTGCGCGGTCCCAACGCCCTTCTGTTCGGCCGCGGTGGCACCGGCGGCATCCTCAACCGCGTCACGAAGAAAGGCGTGGTGGGCGAGACCTTCACCGGTGTGCGCACCTCGATCGACAGCTTCGGTGCTTTCGACATCTGGGCCGACCTCAACCTTGCCGTGGCTGACAACTCGGCATTGCGCATCAACGCGGCCTACGAGAGCCTCAACAATCACCGTGACCTGTTCGACGGGGAACAGTTCGCGATCAACCCGACCTTCCGCGTCGAACTGGGCAGCCGCACAACGATCGACCTTGCCTACGAATATGTCGACCACGAACGCTTCATCGACCGCGGCATTCCGACCGACGACAATGGCGATCCGGTGCGCTTCCTGCGCAACATCACCTTCGGCGATCCGGATAACAACTACACCACCTTCCGCGCCCATGTCGTGCGAGGCACGGTGCAGCACAGCTTTTCCGACAGCCTCAAGGGCAATGTCACCGCCTCATGGGGCGATTATGACAAGGTTTACGCCAACTACTTTCCGGTGGGCTACAATCCTGCGACCAACGTGGTGGCGATGGATGGCTACATCGACACCACCCAGCGCCGGAACCTCGTACTGTCCGGTAACCTGATCGGCGAGTTCGACACCGGCGGGATCGGCCACACGCTGATCGTCGGCGCCGAGTTCCTCGACACCAGCAACAACAACGACCGCTTCAACCCGGTGTTCGATACGGCGGTCGCCGATGGCCGTCGGCCCGATGTCGAGTTCTTCCCGGCGGTGCGCCCCTTTCCGCTGCGTGGCGGGGTCGGCCAGCTTGCCGACGGGCGCACGACGCGCGGGCCGTTCACCGCTATCAACGACGACACCGAGGCCGATCTGACAGTCTTCTCTGCCTATATCCAGGACGAGATCAAGGTCGCCGAATGGCTGCGGGTGGTCCTCGGCGCGCGGTTCGACAGCTTCGAGTTCACGGTGCTGGATCAGCGCAACGGCGTGGTGCGCACCCGCAAGGACGAGGAAATCACGCCGCGTCTGGGCGTCATCGTCAAGCCGCAGGAAAACCTGTCGCTCTACACCAGCTATTCGGAAACCTTCCTGCCGCGTTCGGGCGACCAGTTCGCCGACATCAACCCGCCCAATGACGCGCTCGATCCCGATACATTCTCGAATCTCGAAGCGGGCATCAAATGGGACATCAGGCCCGGCCTCGCGCTGACGGGGGCGGTGTTCCAGATCGAGCAGTCATCGCCGCAAGTGTCGGATGCCAACCCCGATACGCTCGACGTGATCGACAGCAAGATCCGCGGCTTCGAAGCATCGCTGCAGGGGGAGGTTGCGCCCTGGTGGTTCCTTACGGCCGGCTATTCCTATCTCGACGGCGAGCAGCAGAGCCGCACCGGACCGACCGGGCGCCGCCTGCGCGAATTGCCGGAGAACATGTTCTCGATCTGGAACAATTTCCGCGCGACGGACCGGCTCGGCTTCGGGCTTGGCCTGACTGCGCAGGACGAAAGCTTTGCGGACAATGCCAATACCGCGACCCTGCCCGCCTATGCACGGGTCGACATGGCGGTGTTCTACGACGTTAGCGACAATCTGCGGGTGCAGATCAATGTCGAGAACCTCACCGACGAACTCTACTTCCCCAATGCGCACTCGGCAGACGAATTGACCGTGGCACCGCCGTTGAATGCGCGGCTCACGCTCACCGGCCGGTTCTAGAGCGGGTCAGCGGGTTTCGTCCGCTTCGGACGGAACCCGCAGGGCTGGGACGGCCTTGGCCGCATCCTCGGCGCTGATGCCCGGCGCGGGCGCGGCGCTGATACCCTCGCGGCGCCGTGCCACGCGTCCCGCACGCTCTACAGCGCGCACCAGCCTTGGATAGACTCCGCAGCGACAGATATTGGGAATCGCCGCCTCGACCTCCTCGCGGCTCGGAGAGGCATTGCGCTGGATCAGGGCAGCTGCGGCGATGATGATGCCCGGAGTGCAGTAGCCGCACTGGATCGCCTGTTCGGCCACCATGGCCTGCTGGACCGGATGCGAACGGTCACGGCTCAGCCCCTCGATCGTGGTGATGATCCGTCCTTCTGCTTCGGCCAGCGTGATCTTGCATGACCGCAGGGCTACCCCGTCGACCAGCACCATGCACGCGCCGCCGCATTCCCCGCCGCCACAGGCCTTGGTGCCGGTGAGGTTCATCGCCTCGCGCAGCGCGTAGAGCAGCGGCATCCGGGGATCGAGGTCGAACTCGACCGGCCGTTCGTTGACGGTCATGCGCGACATGGGATGCCCTTAGGGGAGGCTCCTACTGCCGCCAGCTGTCGTCGATCTTGTCGACCCGGCGCTTCCACGCCTCGAAGTCGAACAGGCCGGCGCCGCCCTGCCCGCTCATCACCGCAAGGTCGCGCTGGTGCACATCGATCACGTCTTGCGAAATCAGGATCGGATCGCCCATGCCGAGCGTCGCCACCTGGATCTCGCAGGCGCGCTGGAGCGCCCACATCTTGACGAACATCCCCTGAATGGTGCGGTCCATGACCACGGGGCCATGGTTGCGCAGCATCAGGATGGTATGATTACCGAGGTTCTGCACCAGCCGCTCGCCCTCCTCGGGCCGCACCGTGACGCCCTCGAAATCGTGATAGCCGATCTGGCCCTGGAAATTGCATGCGTAGAAATTGGTCGGCAGCAGCCCGTCCTTGTGGCTCGCCACCGCCATGGTCGCGGTGGTGTGAACGTGGCAGATAGCGTCGGCCCGCGCGCCCAGATGCTTGTGGAAATAGGCGTGCTGGGTGAAGCCCGCCTTGTTCACCATAAAGGGCGAGCCGCCGACATTATTGCCCTCGACATCGATCTTGACGAGATTGCTCGCGGTGACTTCGCTGTAGAGCAGCCCGAAGGGGTTGATGAGGAAGGTGTTCTCCTCTCCCGGCACCTTGAGCGAGATGTGGTTGTAGATCGATTCCGACCAGCCGAGGTGATCGAAAATCCGGTAGCACGCCGCCAGATCAAGCCGCGCCTGCCATTCTTCCTTGCTGCATTCGCCTTCGAGACTGTTGGGCGTGGGTTTCAGCTGGGTTGCCATGGGCCGTTCCTCTCCGTCTGTCCTTGCCCCATGCTATCGCACGCACAGGGAATGCTTTGCAAGGCGCACGCGGCTCGCTACGCCTGAAAGCGCATGAGCGCATCACAGCAAAGCCTTCCCAAACTGGTCACCGGCTCCATCCCGGGCCACCTCGTCAGCCAGACGCTGCCGATGGTGATCGGGGTGGCGGCGATCATGTCGATCGGGCTGGTCGATTCCTATTTCATCGGCCAGCTCGGTTCGGATGCGCTGGCGGCGATTTCCTTCATCTTCCCGGTTTCGGTGGCGATCACATCGCTGGGGGTGGGGATAATGGTCGGCATCAATTCGGTGGTCGCCCGCGCTCTGGGGGAAGGCGACCACGAGAAGGCCGCGCGGCGCGCCAATTTCGGGATTGTCTTCGCCTGCCTGTGCGGCGCTGTGATGGGACTCGCCCTGTGGCTGGCGATCGATCCGATCTTTACCGCGATGAACGCGCCCGCAGACCTGATGCCGATCATCCGCGAATACATGCGCCCCTATGCAATCGGCTTCCCGCTGATCTTGGCGATCATGGGCTTCAACGGCGTGCTGCGCGGACAGGGAGAAGCGCGCAAGACCAGCACCATCAGCATTTCCTATGCCGCGGCCAACTGGGTACTCGACCCGCTGCTGATCACGGGAGCCTTCGGGTTCGAGGGTTACGGCATGGCAGGGGCAGCCTATGCCACGGTGATCGGCTGGGCGCTGGGCGTTGCAGTGGCGGTGTGGCTGGTGCGTTCGACCAGCTTGCCGCTCGATTTCACGCTGCTCAGGGATTGCTCGCTGATCGATCCGGCCAAGGCGATCATCCGAGTCGGACTGCCGGCGGCTTTTTCCAATGCGATCAATCCGCTGGGCCTTTCGATTCTGACCGCGCTGGTGGCGCTGGAGGGCGAGGCGGCGGTGGCGGGCTTCGGCGCGGCAGGCCGCCTGCAGAGCTTCGTGATCGTGCCGCTGCTCGGCCTGTCGGGAGCGATCGGGGCGATTGTCGGGCAGAACTGGGGCGCGGGCCGCTATGACCGCTCGCGCGAGGCAGCGCTGTGGGCCGCGGGCTTCTGCGTGGTCTGGGGGCTGTTCGTGGCGGTCGCAATGGTGCTCGCCGGAGAGAACTTCGCGCGCCTGTTTACCGAGGATCCCGCCGTCATCGCCGAATTCGCGCTCTATCTCGAAATCGCCGCCTGGGGCTATGCCGGGTTCGGCCTGCTGATTGTCGGCAACGGGATCATGAACGCTGTCGACAAGGCGGGCCTTGCGCTGATGCAATCGGTCGGCCGGGTGTTTCTGGTCATGCTGCCGGTGGCGCTGGTGCTGCAAGGCGGCATGGGCAGCGCGGCAATCTACACCGCCGAACTCGCCGCCAATCTGTTCGGCGCGGTTTCGGCAGTGGTGCTGGTGCGCTTCATCTTTGCGCGTCCCCGCCCCGCCTGGGCGTGACGTTGGCGACCCCGCGCTAGGTCTTCATTAACCAACCTTACCGCATAGCAGTACGCGCGAGACAAAGGGGCGTGCTACTGATGGATGATCTGCTGGCGGAGTTCATCGCCGAGACCCGCGAAATGCTGGAAGCTTCGGGCGGCGAGATCGTCGCTTGGGAAGCCGATCCGGCCGATCGCGCGCGTCTGGATGCGATCTTCCGCTTCGTCCATACGGTGAAGGGCAATTGCGGCTTCTTCGACTTCCCGCGCCTTGCTGCCCTGTCCCACGCCGCCGAGGATGCGCTGGCCGATTGCCGTGCAGGACGGCGCGAACCCGATCAGGCGCTGGTCTCGGCTGTGCTTGCCGTCATCGACCGGATCGCGCTTATGATCGATGCCATCGAAGCAGGCGAGGGTCTGCCCGAAGGCGATGACGCGGCGCTGATCGCGTTGCTGGATGTTTCACGTGAAACGTGGTTCGAAGAGGGGTCAGACGCGAGCGAACCGGCCGTGAACCCCGCGCAAGAGCCCCGTGAAGAGGCTCCAGAGCCGGGCAACGCCGACCAGCCCGCCCCGCTCCGGCGGAGCGATCCGGCCGCCCAGCGCACTATCCGCCTTCCCGTGGAACTGCTCGACCGGGTGATGAGCGGTGTCTCGGACATGGTGCTGGCGCGCAATGACCTGGCCCACCGTTTGCGTCAGGCAGGCAACCAGCCGACCATCGACGGGCCGTTCGAACGGCTCACCGCGATTCTCTCCGACGTGCGCGACGCGATCACGCGGATGCGGATGCAGCGCATCGAGACCCTGTTCGGCGTGCTGCCCCGTCTGGTCCGCGACCTCAGCGCCGAACTCGGCAAGCAGGTGATGGTCGACCTTGACGGCGGCGATGTCGAGCTTGACCGCGAGATGATCGAAACCATCCGCGATCCGCTGACCCACCTCATCCGCAACGCCATCGATCACGGGATCGAAGCCCCTGCCGCCCGCCTTGCCGAGGGCAAGCGCGAGATCGGCCTGCTGACCATCGCCGCAAGGCAATCGGGCAACACCATCGCGATCCAGATCAGCGACGACGGGCGCGGTCTCGACGAGGACCGCATCGCCGCCAAGGCCATTGCCACCGGCCTCATCACCCCTGCAGAACGCAGCGCCATGAGCCGCGAGAAGCTCGTCAATCTGATCTTCGAGCCCGGTTTCTCCACCGCCGAGACCGTCAGCAGCGTTTCGGGCCGCGGGGTCGGGCTCGACGTGGTGCGCCAGAACCTCGAAAGGGTCGGCGGCACGATCAGGGTTGCCAGCCAGCCGGGCGAGGGCACCCAGTTCACCCTGCAACTGCCGCTCACGCTCAGCATCATCGCCGGGCTTACGGTCGATGTCGGCCCCCAGCGCTTCGCGATTCCGCAAGCCTATGTCGAGGAAATCGTCCAGGCTACGCACCAGGCGCTCGACTTCACCCGTATGGGCGAGGCCGCGCTGGTAACCTTCCGCGGCAACCGCATCCCCTGCCTGATGCTGGCCGAGGTTCTGGGACTGGAGGATGCCGCAAGCGATGCGCGCGAACTGACCCTGGTCCTGCTGCGGCTGGCGAGCGGCGATCTGTTCGCGCTGGCGGTTGATCGCATTCACAGCCACGGCGACCTTGTGGTCAAGCCGCTGGCCCCGGCGGTTATGAAATGCGGCCTCTATGCCGGATCGACCCTGCTTGATGATGGCCAGCCGGTGCTGCTGCTCGACGTCGCCAATATCGCCGCCAGCCACGCGCTGGTCACCGACGGGCGAGCGCGGGTGCTGCAGCCGAGCATGCCGGAAACCGCCGTCGAAGCCGACGCGCCGCGGGCCATGCTGTTCACCGATTTCACCGGGCGCCGTTCGGCAGTGCGGCTCGAACTGGTGCAGCGCATCGAAACCGCGCCGACCAGCGCGATCGACACTTCGGGCCAGCGTCCGCGGGTCGTGATCGACGGAACGATCCTGCCGCTTGTCGGCCTGCCGGAGACGCCGGTTACCCGCGACAAGCTGCGCCTGCTGCGCCTCGCCGACGGGGTCTGCGAGGTGCTTTACGCCGTGCGCGAGGTCGAGGATGCGGTCGCGCTGACCGGCGCACTGGTGGCAGTGCCGGAAGATCCGTTGATCGAAGCCATGACGCTCGTCGGCGGCGAGCCTGTCGTTCTTATCGATGCCCATGCCCTGTTCGCCGCACACGGCACGCCGGCCCCTTCCGCCACAATTGCAAGGCCGCGCTGCACCCTGCCGGACAGCGACTGGGCACGCACCATCCTTGCACCGCTGGTGACCAGTGCGGGCTATGACATCCTACCCGAAGGCAGCGCAGCCGAGCCCGGCGCGGTGGCGATCATGTCCGAGGACATGTTCGAGGTTGCCGAAACGCTCGGCCGGGTACCGGAAGGTCCGGTCATCCGGCTGCGCGACCATCCCGAGGAAACGCCGGGCAGCGCCACCATCTACCGCTACGACCGCGAAGCCCTGCTGGCCGCGCTTTCCGCCTTGCGCCATGCCCGCGCCGCCGGAGACAACCGCCCATGACCGAACTGCTTGTCGTCCTCCAGATCGCCGGTCGCCGCTGCGCGGTCAGCGCCCATGACGTGAAGTCGGTGATCGAGCTCGGAACCGTCACCCCGGTGCCCCGCACACCCGATTTCATCGCCGGGATCGCCGCCCTGCGCAGCCAGTCGCTGACCGTGATCGACTGCCGCCGCGCGCTCGGCTTCGAAAGCTCGCAATGGCCGACCGACGAGCGCGCTGCGGTGATTGCAAACGGCGGCCATTCCTACGCGCTGGTCGTGGACCGGGTCGAGGACATCACCACGGCCACCGGCGCTCCCGGCCAGGTGCCGGGCGGATTTGGGCCGGCCTGGTCGCGCGTTGCCACCGGCATGACCGAGACCCGGACAGGGCCAGTGCTGCTGCTCGATCTCGCCATGCTGATCGCCGGCCCCGAAGGCGCGCGCGGGGAAATCGAGACGGTGGCTTAATCCTATGCTTACCAAAGGTTTCTAGTTTCAGGCCGGGTCCAACGCAGGAAATGCCATGAAAACGTGCCTTATCGTCGATGATTCGCGGGTAATCCGGAAGGTTTCGCGGCATATCCTCGAGACCCTCGGCTTTGCCGTGGAAGAGGCCGAGAACGGTAGGGATGCGCTCGATGCCTGCGACGCGGCCATGCCCGATGTCGTGCTGCTGGACTGGAACATGCCGGTGATGACCGGGATCGAGTTCCTCGCCCATCTTCGTCAGCGCCCCGGCGGGGACCGGCCCAAGGTGGTCTTCTGCACGACCGAGAACGATGTTGCGCATATCCGCGAGGCGATCGAGGCCGGCGCGGACGAATATGTGATGAAGCCGTTCGATCACGAAACGCTCCAGATCAAGCTGCAGCTCGTCGGCTACGCGTGACCTCCCCTGCCCGCCCCTTGCCGGTAACCGCCCGGCGCGCCGCGGCAGGCGCCATCCGCGTGATGATCGTCGATGATTCGCTGACCGTGCGCACGATCTTCAAGCGCATGGTGGAAAGCGATCCGACGCTGGTGGTCGCCGGAACCGCGAGCAGCGCCGAACGCGGCATCGCCCAGCTTGCGACCGAACCTGCCGACGTCGTGCTGCTCGATCTCGAAATGCCCGGCATGGGCGGGCTCGACGCGCTGCCCGCCATTCTCGCCACCCCTGCCCGACCGAAGGTGCTGGTGGTATCGTCCCTGACGGTGGACGGGGCCGAACATAGTCTCGCCGCGCTCCAGATGGGCGCCGCCGATACTCTGCTCAAGCCGCGACCGGGCGGGTTTACCGAGGATTACCGCGCCCAGTTGCTCGGCAAGATCCGCGCGCTCGGCACGCCCGCGACCGACGTCGCCAGCGAGGCGCCCGAAGCCGCCCGGCGCTCCTTCGCCCGGCCCGACGCGACGGGATTGCCGCCGCGCCGTCCGGAGGTTGTGGCAATCGGCGCTTCGACGGGCGGGATCCACGCACTGGGCCTGTTGCTGGGCGCGCTCGGTCCACGCTGCGAACTGCCGCTGCTCATAACGCAGCACCTTCCCCCCTCCTTCGTGCCGGTCTTCGCCCGGCAGGTCGAGAATGCCTGCGGCCGCCCTGCCGATATCGCCGCAGAGGGGACCGAGGTTCGGCCGGGCCGGATCCTGATCGCTCCGGGGCATAGCCACATGCTGGTGCGCCGCAGCGGTGACCGGCTGACCGCGCGCCTGTCCACCGAGCCCGTGCCGAGCGGCTGCCTGCCCTCGGTCGATCCGATGCTCGCCAGCCTGGCCCAGGCCTGTGACGGCCGTGCGCTGGGGGTGATCCTGTCGGGCATGGGCCGTGACGGGGTGCTCGGCGCGCAGGAACTGGTGAATTCCGGCGGTACGGTCTACGTTCAGGATGCCGATAGCAGCGCGGTGTGGGGGATGCCCGGCGCCATCGCCAAGGCCGGGCTCGCCAGCCTGATCGCATCGCCCGGGAAAATCGGCGAGACCATCATGGCCAGGCTCGCCGCCCCGCTGGCCAGGCAGAGCTGAGACGGCACCTTGGAAACCAGCGAAGCCTCGCACCAGATCATCGCCGATCTGCTTGCGGCCCGGACCGGCCAACAGCTCACCGAAAGCCGGCGCTGGCGGGTCAATTCGGCGCTGGCAGGCGTGTTCCGCGAACACGGCATCAGCAATGTCGACCAGCTGGTGTGCCTGCTTGCCACCCCGGAAGCTGAGCATGGCGGCCCCGACCTGTCGCAAGAGGTGGTCGAGGCGCTGCTGAACAACGAAACCTATTTCTTCCGCGACAAGCCGACCTTCGACCAGCTCCCGCAGGACATCCTGCCCGAACTCGCGCGTCGCCGCGCCGACACTAAACGGCTTTCGATCTGGTCAGCGGGCTGTTCGACCGGGCAGGAGATCTATTCGCTGGCGATGCTGTTTGCCGAGCAGGCGGAGCGCTGGCGGGGATGGACCATCGAGCTGCTGGGCACCGATGTCTCGCACCGGGCGATCGATGCCGCGCGCAGCGGGCTGTACAGCCAGTTCGAGGTGCAGCGCGGCCTCGGCGTCACGCAGATGCTGCGTCACTTCGACGAAACCCCGCAGGGCTGGCAAATCCGCAGCGAGACCCGCCGCCTCGCGCATTTCCGCCAGCACAACATGCTCGGCCCCCATCCCGGACGCCAGCCCTTCGACCTGGTACTGTGCCGCAACGTGCTGCTCTATTTCGACCGCATGACCCGCGCTACCGCTTTCGACCGGCTTGCCAATGCCCTGACGCCGGACGGTTTTCTGATGCTGGGTGCGGGCGAGACCACGGTTGGACAGACCGAAAGGTTCCGTCCCTCGGCACGGCGGGCGAGCTTTTTCGAACCGCTATGTGCGGCGGACGAGATGCGGCGCCTGCGCTTCGGCTGAAGCCGTGACCGCGGCGTGCCTTCGGTCGCCTTCGGGGTCAGGGTTTACGCTTCCTTAGCCGCTGTCTTTTACGACGATCCCGATCGCAGGCGGCACGCTCCGCACTGCGTTGCTCGGGAACAATATCTTGTCGGTGACCCAAAAGCCCCTGCGTCTGACACCTGCCGGCCTGGTGCTGGCACCGCTGCTCGTCGCCAGCGTGATGACAGGGGCCACGGTGCTGGCCGTCAGCCTCAATGACCGGCTGACCATCACCGCTCCCGGCCCGCTGCTCGCCGCCACCCTGCTTGTCTATTCGGCGGTTCTGCTGCTGCTCGGCCGCACCGCGATCGCCAGTGTGCGCGAGCTGGAGGAACTGGGCACAACCGATTCGCTCACCGGCCTGCCCAACCGCCGCGCGCTGCATGATGATATCGAGCGGTTCTCGAGCGGCACCGAAGAGGTCGCGCTGGCGCTGATCGATCTTGATGCCTTCAAGCAGGTCAATGATCACTACGGCCACGCGATGGGCGACGAATTGATCGTGCAATGCGCCCGGATGCTGCGCGAGGCGTGCAGCCAGGAGGCCCGGTGCTACCGGCTTGGCGGAGACGAGTTTGCTGCCGTGATGCGCGGGAAGGTCGCGGGCACCATCCTTGAAGGCATGTGCCGCACCCTGCTCGAACGGCTCGTGAGCCCGATCCCGATCGGTGATCGACAGATTTCGGTCGGTGCCAGCATCGGACTGGCACGCAGCATCGAAAACCATCGCCTGCCCTCGTCCGAATTGCTGCGGCGTAGCGACGTGGCAATGTCCATGTCCAAGCGCAGCGGCAAGATGCGCTGCACCTGGTTCAACGAGAGCTTCGACCGGCGGCGCGAGCGAATGCGCGAGATCGAGGACGAGATCCGCACCGGGATTGCCGCAGGCGAATTCGCGCTCGCCTATCAACCGCTGGTCGATGCCGGGGATGGCCGGATCGTTGCCGTGGAAGCACTGCTGCGCTGGGATCGGGGAACGCGCGCCGCGCTCGGCCCGAACGTGTTCATTCCGGTGGCCGAGGAATCGGGGCTCATCAACCCGCTCGGCCTGTGGGCGCTGCGGCAGGCGGTCGCCGATGCGCTGCGGTGGGAGGGGATCACCCTGTCAGTCAACATCTCCGCCGCCCAGTTGCGCAACCCGGAATTCCCGATCAAGCTGGGCGAGGTGCTGGAAGAAACAGGCTTTCCCCCGCATCGGCTCGAACTGGAAGTGACCGAAACCTGCCTGGTGCTCGATCCGGTCATTGCAGAACGCACGCTGGACGTGATCCGCGCCTTCGGGGTGCGCATCACGCTTGATGATTTCGGCACGGGTTACGCCTCGATCGGCTTCCTGCGGCGCTTCCGCTTCGAGAAACTGAAGCTCGATCGAAGCCTTGTCGAACTGGCGGGCGGGGATGACGGCAGCCGGGCCATGATGCTTTCCAGCATTGCCCTTGCCCGTGCGCTCAACATGGGGGTCACAGCCGAGGGGGTCGAGACCGAGGAGCAAGCCGAGCTGGTGCGCCTTGCCGGATGCGACCAGATCCAGGGCTGGCTCTATTACCACGCCCTGCCCGCCGACGAGATCGACCGTCTGATTGCGGCGCAGGCCAAGACCGCCCGCGGAGAGCAGGCCGCATGAGCGCGGTCCAGGATATCGCGCTTGACCTTGCTGCCGAGCGCGCCGCGCAGCCGCAGGAAGACACGGCCCGCCCGAACAAGGACGTGCGCAGCTGGTTCGATGGCCTGTCGGTTGGCGGGAAGGTCACCTTCTTCTTCACCGTCAATCTCGTCTTCGCCTTGTGCGCCGGGCTGTTCGCGATCGGCGGCTTCATCGAACTCGGCGAACGCGCGCAGCGGATCAACCTCACGCATGATCACGCAATCGAAGCCGAGCGGCTGCTGGTCCACCTCAGCGAAAGCCAGCGCCACGCCGAGATGCTGGTCGCCGGCGGGGATGACGCACGCGCGCGCAAGGCGCTCGACGAACTGGCAGCGGCCGACCGGAACATCACCGGCCTTGCCGAAATCATCGGCAAGAGCAATGTCGCCGCCTATGACCGGCTGGCGCTGATCCGTGAAGGCGTGGCCGATTTCCGTCGCCAGATCGCGGCCTTCGAAGCGAGCGCTGGCGACCGGCTGCGCCGCGATGCCCAGGCCCGCGAAGTCGGTGCGACCGGCGGAGCGGTGCTGGAGGCTGGCCGCGACATGGCGCAATTGCTGGGCCGGGACGCGGATGCACTTTCCGACGCGGGTGCCGACCTCATTACCACGCTGCTGTTCGTGTGGATCGGCATCGCGACGGCGCTCACGCTGATCACGCTGGTGGCCCATCGCTATGTCAATCACAATGTCGGCGGCGCGCTGAAGACCATGGCCGGCCAGATGACCCGGCTTGCCACGGGCGAGAAGGATGTCGCCATCACGGGTCACGAACGTCGCGACGAGATCGGTGACATGGCGCGTGCGCTGCAGGTGTTCCATCGTGCGGGGGTCAGGCTGGAACGCCTGAGCAGCGAGCGAGCCGAACGCGCCGCCGCCGAGCGCGAGGAACAGACCCGGCTGCAGTTACAGCAGGAGGAGGCC
Source organism: Erythrobacter dokdonensis DSW-74 (assembly GCF_001677335.1). Lineage (GTDB taxonomy): Bacteria > Pseudomonadota > Alphaproteobacteria > Sphingomonadales > Sphingomonadaceae > Erythrobacter > Erythrobacter dokdonensis. The sequence goes on along the minus strand of NZ_LZYB01000003.1, from coordinate 390,016 downwards.
CGCCTCGCCCGCGAGACCATGCTGCGCGATCTGGCCGACCAGTTCGAGCGCACCGTCGGCGAAGTCGTCACCGGGGTCGTCGCCGCGTCGAGCCAGTTGCAGACAACTTCGAAACTGATGGCAGCCACCGCCGAGGATACCAGTCGCCGCAGCACCGAGGCGGCTGGCGCGATGGAGGAAGCCAATATCGGCGCGACTGCCGCCGCCTCGGCGAGCGACGAGTTCGCCATGTCGATCGGCGAAATCAGCCGTCAGGCCGCATCGTCGGCCGAGCTGGCGCGCGAGGCCACACTGTCCGCCCGCGAGGCCGACAGCACCATCGGGGCGCTGACCAGCTCGGCACAGCAAGTGGGCGAGATCGTCGAGCTTATCCAGACCATTGCGCGGCGCACCAACCTGCTCGCGCTCAACGCGTCGATCGAGGCGGCGCGCGGCGGCGAAGCCGGGCGCGGGTTCGCGGTCGTTGCCAGCGAGGTCAAGGAACTCGCCAACCAGACCAGTCGTGCGACCGAGAAGATCGCCGAGCAGATCCGCACGATGCAGGACACCACCGGCGCCAGCGTTTCAGCGCTGCGCATGATCGCCGGGCAGATCCAGCAATTGGAAACCACGGCCGTCTCGATTGCCAGCGCCGTCGACCAGCAGTCGGTCGCCGGACAGGATCTTGCCCGCAGCATCGATCTGGCCGCCCGCGGCACCGAAAGCGTCGCCGGACATATCGAGGACGTGCGGCAGATGGCACTATCGACCGGAGCGGCTGCCAGCCAGGTGCTTTCCAGCGCCGACAGCCTCGAAACCCAGGCGGCAACCTTGCGCCAGCAGGTGCAGGGCTTCCTTGCCAGGGTGCGCGCCGGGTAATCCGTGCAATTCCCTAGGCTTCGGACGCCATTCAAGCATTTGGAAAGGATTTTCCTTCACAATTGCTTGAACCAGAGCCCCGGGGGATTGCGGCATGAACATGATGACTGTCCAGGAGCGCCGCGAGGAACAGGCCGTTCCCGAATTCGTGCGCGACCTCAGATCGGAGTTTGAATCCGAAGATTCGAATACTGGTGCGGTGATCGGCAATGCACCGGCGCAGAGCAGTTTCCTCGAACGCTTCGCGTGGTTCCGCGATCTCAGTCTCGCGAACAAGATCAACGCGATTTTCGGCACCTTCTTCGCTGTCGGTTTCGTCATGTCGCTGGTGCTCGGGCTCGGGCTCGGAGAGCTCTGGAACCGCTACAATGCCACCGCCCGGGTTCAGGAGGCGGTCGTGGCGGCGGGCGAACTGCAATCGGCCGCGGGCGAACTGCGCTATCATTCGGTACGCGCGCTCTATGACAGATCCTCCAGCCTGCGCGAAAGCCAGCGGGCGAGCGAAGCTGCCGTCATGACGCAAGTCTCGGCCCTCGACGCCATGATGAATGAACACGTGTCGGACATGGCCCCGCGTGCCGAAGCCCTGCGCGCGCGCATCGACGCGCTGCGCACCGAATTCGACCGGGCGCAGGAGGCTGTCCGCTCCGGAGACAGAGCCAATGCCGTAGTCACTGCTGTCGCCGCAGAAGGCGATCGTGTGCTGGAAGAAGCGCGCAGCCTGACCATGGACCTGACCGCCCGTGCCGAAAGGCAGGAGACCAGCGGCATCGCCTATTTCTTCAACATGATCCTTATTCTGGCGGTGCTGGCGACGATTGGCGGCGTTGTGCTGCTGCTCGGCCTGGCCTATCTCTCGCGCGATTTCTCGCGCAAGATTGTCGAGATTGCCAGCGGCATGAACCAGCTTTCCAGCGGTGATCGCCACTTCACCATCGAAGGGGGCGATCGCAAGGACGAGGTCGGGCAGATGGTCCGTGCGCTCGAGCTGTTCAAGCGCGCGAACAAATGGATGGAAGACCGCGCGCGCGAACGCTCCGAACGGGTCGAGCAGGAATTGCAGATGCAGCAGGAGCGCGAGCGCGAACGGCTCGAAGCCGAGGCCAAAAAGGCCGCGCTGCTCGACGAGGTGGCGCGCCAGTTCGAGCGCACCGTGGGCGATGTCGTGAACGGCGTCGCCGCGGCATCGAGCCAGCTCCACACCACGGCCACCCGCATGGCATCGAGCGCCGAGGAAGCGAGCCGCCGCACCGGCGAAGTCGCCGCCTCGATGGAAGAGGCCAATGCCGGCGCCACCGCAGCAGCTGCCGCGAGTGACGAGTTCGCGCTTTCGATCAGCGAAATCAGCCGCCAGGCGGCTTCATCCAGCGAACTCGCGCGGCTCGCGACCGAAGCAACGGGCGAAGCGGATGAGACCATCTCCGCGCTCGCCGCCTCGGCCGAGGAAGTCGGCCAGATCGTCGAACTGATCCAGACCATTGCCCAGCGCACCAACCTGCTCGCGCTCAATGCCAGCATCGAAGCCGCGCGCGGCGGCGAGGCGGGCCGCGGGTTCGCGGTTGTCGCGAGCGAGGTCAAGGAACTGGCGATGCAGACGAGCCGCGCGACCGAGAAGGTCGCCGACCAGATCCGCGCGATGCAGTCCACCACCGGCGCGAGCGTCAAGGCGCTGCGGTCGATAGCGGGGCAGGTCAAGGAACTGGAAGCCACAGCCGTCTCGATCGCTACCGCGGTCGACCAGCAGTCGGTCGCGGGACGCGATCTTGCCCAGAGCATCGACCTTGCCGCGCGCGGCACCGAAAAGGTCTCGGGCCATATCGAGGACGTGCGCCAATTGTCGCTCTCGACCGGCGCGGCTGCAAGCCAGGTGCTCTCCAGCGCCAACGAGTTGGAGGCGCAAGCGGCCCATCTCAGCGATCAGGTGCGCGGCTTCCTGGGTCGGGTGCGGGCAGGCTAGGCAGGGGCTGTGCGGGGGGCTAGGGGGTGGCCATGACCACGCCCTTCCTCCTGCTCCAGCGCATCGTCCCGCAACACGCGCTTTCGCGTCTGGCAGGGTCCGTCGCCGCCAGCGAGCGCAGGTGGATCAAGGCACAGCTGATCCGCCGGTTTGCCGCAGCCTACGAGGTTGATCTTGCCGAGGCAGCGCGCGGGATCGACGAGTTCGAAAGCTTCAACGATTTCTTCACGCGCGAGCTGAAATCGGGCACGCGCCCGCTTGCCGATGCGGAGCGGTTCATCCTCAGCCCCGCCGATGGCGCGGTCAGCCAGCTCGGCACGATCAGCAAGGGTCGGATTTTCCAGGCCAAGGGCCGCGATTTCAGCACGGCGGAGCTGCTCGGCCACGGCGATGAAAGCGCGCAACGTTTCGAGGGAGGGACGTTCATCACGGTCTACCTGTCGCCGCGCGACTATCACCGCGTGCACATGCCGGCGACAGGGCGGCTGCAATCGAGCGTCTACATCCCGGGTGACCTGTTTTCGGTCAACCAGCAGACCGCCGAAGGGATCGACCGCCTGTTCGCGCGCAACGAAAGGCTGGCCTGCATGTTCGAAGGCGAGGATGGCCTGTTTGCCAGTGTGATGGTGGGAGCGATGATCGTTGCCGGCATCGATACGGTCTGGCCCCATGCCTTCACCGGCCACGCCCGCGCGCCTGTGCGCGAGGACTTCGGGGCGGATGGCATGGCGCTGGAGGCTGGAGCAGAGATGGGCCGCTTCTATCTCGGATCGACCGTGATGTTGTTGTTCGAACCCGGCCGCGTCGAATGGGATGCGAGCTTATCACCTGGCGCCCCGGTCAGGATGGGGCAGGCGCTGGGCCGGCGGCTGAAGGCCTAGGCAAAGCGCCGATCGTCTGCACGGCGAACACGAAAAGCGCCCGGCAGCGGGGCTGCGGGCGCGATGACCGATGGTGAAGGGTTTTGACGGTGGTTGCGGGAGTTGGATTTGAACCAACGACCTTCAGGTTATGAGCCTGACGAGCTACCGGACTGCTCCATCCCGCGATACCGTTCTTGTCGGCGTTCCTCGCTCATACGACCCTGAGGTCGTGTCGCTGCGGGCGGCCGGTCGGCCTTGCGGACCCTGCGGGTCCGATCAGCCAGCTTCCTTTGCTGTCGCGGAAGGAAGCCTGTGTTTTGCGCCGAAGCGCAAAGACGCCAAAAGGGCCGCCCAGATGGGTCGGCCCTTTCGACTTTGTGAATGGGTTTGTTTCCGCGCATCCACCGGCTGCAATGCCTGGCGACGACCTACTCTTCCGTGCCTTAGGACACAGTACCATCGGCGCTGTCTGGTTTCACGGCCGAGTTCGAGATGGGATCGGGTGGGTCACAGACGCTATGGCCACCAAGCAATGAAGCCGGTGGAATGCGGGTTTAAATCGATGCACACTCACTGCGGGTGAGTGGTAAAGGGCGTATCTGGCTGACCAATTCTCACCTTCAAGCCGATCCTGCAGTGCAGGACTGACGTTGATGGCGGGATTCATCAAGCGCGATATGAACTATTAGGACCGGTTAGCTCCATGCATTACTGCACTTCCACACCCGGCCTATCAACGTGATGGTCTATCACGGTTCAAAGATACCTAATCTCAAGGGAGGCTTCCCGCTTAGATGCTTTCAGCGGTTATCCCGTCCGTACATAGCTACCCTGCGGCACTCTTGGCAGAATGACAGGTACACCAGAGGTACGTTCACCCCGGTCCTCTCGTACTAGGGGCAACTCCTTTCAAGTATCGACGCCCACGGCAGATAGGGACCAAACTGTCTCGCGACGTTCTGAACCCAGCTCACGTACCACTTTAATTGGCGAACAGCCAAACCCTTGGGACCTGCTCCAGCCCCAGGATGTGATGAGCCGACATCGAGGTGCCAAACGATTCCGTCGATATGAGCTCTTGGGAATCATCAGCCTGTTATCCCCGGCGTACCTTTTATCCGTTGAGCGATGGCCCTTCCACGAGGGACCACCGGATCACTATGACCGACTTTCGTCTCTGCTCGACTCGTCAGTCTCGCAGTCAGGCAGGCTTATGCCATTGCACTCTCGCAGACGGTTTCCAACCGTCCTGAGCCTACCATCGCGCGCCTCCGTTACTCTTTAGGAGGCGACCGCCCCAGTCAAACTACCCGCCACAGAGGGTCCCTACACCGGATAACGGTGCGAGGTTAGACATCAGAAAACAGCAGGGTGGTATTTCACCTATGGCTCCACGACAGCTGGCGCCGTCGCTTCAAAGCCTCCCACCTATGCTACACAACTCTTTCCTAATGCCACTCTGAAGCTGCAGTAAAGGTGCACGGGGTCTTTCCGTCTAACCGCGGGTACTCCGCATCTTCACGGAGAATTCAATTTCGCTGAGCATATCCTGGAGACAGTGGGGAAGTCGTTACGCCATTCGTGCAGGTCGGAACTTACCCGACAAGGAATTTCGCTACCTTAGGACCGTTATAGTTACGGCCGCCGTTTACTGGGGCTTCAATTCGGAGCTTTCACTCCTCCTCTTAACCTTCCAGCACCGGGCAGGCGTCAGACCCTATACGTCGTCTTGAAGCCGACTTAGCAGAGTCCTGTGTTTTTGATAAACAGTCGCTACCCCCTGGCCTGTGCCCCCCACCAAAAGTTGCCTTAAGATGGGGCCTCCTTCTTCCGAAGGTACGGAGGCAATTTGCCGAGTTCCTTCAGGATACTTCTCTCAAGCGCCTTGGTATACTCTACCTGACCACCTGTGTCGGTTTCGGGTACGGTCTATACGGAGAGGCTATTTCCTGGAACCTCTTCACTGCCCCACCAATCCAATAAGGAAGGACAATTTACGAGATCCGTCACACATCTCCAGGCCCACGAATATTAACGTGGTTCCCATCGACTACCCCCTTCGGGCTCGTCTTAGGGGCCGGCTCACCCTGCGCCGATTAGCGTTGCGCAGGAACCCTTGGTCTTTCGGCGAGAGGGCATCTCACCCTCTTTGTCGCTACTCATGTCAGCATTCGCACTTCCGATACGTCCAGCGTCGGTTACCCTTCGCCTTCACTCGCTTACGGAACGCTCCGCTACCGCTGCAGTAAACTGCAACCCTAAGCTTCGGTGCATATCTTTAGCCCCGTTACATTTTCGCCGCAGGAACCCTTATTTAGACCAGTGAGCTGTTACGCTTTCTTTAAAGGATGGCTGCTTCTAAGCCAACCTCCTGGTTGTTTTGGGATTCCCACATGCTTTCCCACTTAGATATGACTTGGGGACCTTAGCTGTAGGTTAGGGCTGTTTCCCTTTTGACGACGGACCTTAGCACCCGCCGTCTGTCTGCCAGACAAGACTCGATGGTATTCGGAGTTTGGTTAGGTTTGGTACCGCTCGCGCAGCCCTAGCCCATCCAGTGCTCTACCCCCATCGGCATACATCTGACGCTCTACCTCAATAGATTTCGCGGAGAACCAGCTATTTCCCGGCTTGATTGGCCTTTCACCCCTAAACACAAGTCATCCGAGCATTTTTCAACATGCAACGGTTCGGCCCTCCAGTGCGTGTTACCGCACCTTCAGCCTGCTCATGCCTAGATCGCCGGGGTTCGGGTCTAATCCAACATACTCAGTCGCCCTATTCAGACTCGCTTTCGCTTCGCCTACACCTAACGGCTTAAGCTCGCATGCTAGATTAAGTCACTGACCCATTATGCAAGAGGTACGCTGTCACCCCCTATGGGGCTCCAACTGCTTGTAAGCATCCGGTTTCAGGTACTGTTTCACTCCCCTAATCGGGGTGCTTTTCACCTTTCCCTCACGGTACTGTGTTCGCTATCGGTCATGTACGAGTATTTAGGCTTGGAGGGTGGTCCCCCCATGTTCAGACAGGATTTCACGTGTCCCGCCCTACTCAAGTCCTTCATCATCACTTTCGCATACGGGGCTGTCACCCGCTACGGCCACACTTTCCAGAGTGTTCTGCTAGTTGAAATGAAGGCACTGGCCTGGTCCCGGTTCGCTCGCCACTACTACGGGAATCTCTGTTGATGTCTTTTCCTCCGGGTACTGAGATGTTTCAGTTCCCCGGGTTCGCTTCACCAAGCCTATATATTCAGCTCGGTGATACCTTATCCACCTCGCCCGGCTGGCCCGAAAGCCAACTGGAAGAAATGGTGAAGGTGGGTTTCCCCATTCGGAAATCGCCGGATCAAAGTTTGCTCACAACTCCCCGACGCTTATCGCAGCGTGCCACGTCCTTCATCGCCTGTACATGCCAAGGCATCCACCAAATGCTCTTACCTCACGCTTGAGAATCCACACCATCAACGACAGGCCTGCATAAAAGCCTGATCGCTTGAAGATGGTGGGAGAATTATCTCAGCCAGATAATCAATTTGATTGATTTGTGATGCATCGATCGCCGGCACGAGGCGAACCCCGTCCGATACAATCCATGCGCCACGGCATCGATTTAAAAACCCATTCACAATGTCAAAGATCGGCAACCGAAGTTGCCTGACCCGCCGTAGCGGGATCCGCTTTCGTTTCATCTATCGGACTGAAGTATGCCTGGTGGAGCCTATCGGGATCGAACCGATGACCCCCTGCTTGCAAAGCAGGTGCTCTCCCAGCTGAGCTAAGGCCCCTTAAAGCAATGGTGGGCCTGAGAAGATTCGAACTTCTGACCTCACCCTTATCAGGGGTGCGCTCTAACCGACTGAGCTACAGGCCCACTCCACTGCGTCCGGCCACCATTCCCGAAGGAACAGGCTGCCGCGTGGGCGTGAGCCGGCTCAGGCACACAACCTATCGCAAGCGACAGGCTGTATCCGATTGATGAAAGGACATGAGGACGACGGCAATGTTCTTTGGAAACCGCGAAGCACTTCCCCGGGCTGGCCGAGGCGCTTTCGCGAAGATCCTTAGAAAGGAGGTGATCCAGCCGCAGGTTCCCCTACGGCTACCTTGTTACGACTTCACCCCAGTCGCTGAACCCACCGTGGTCAGCTGCCTCCTTGCGGTTAGCGCACTGCCTTCGGGTGAATCCAACTCCCATGGTGTGACGGGCGGTGTGTACAAGGCCTGGGAACGTATTCACCGCGGCATGCTGATCCGCGATTACTAGCGATTCCGCCTTCATGCTCTCGAGTTGCAGAGAACAATCCGAACTGAGACAACTTTTGGAGATTAGCTCACCCTCGCGGGATAGCTGCCCACTGTAGTTGCCATTGTAGCACGTGTGTAGCCCAGCCTGTAAGGGCCATGAGGACTTGACGTCATCCCCACCTTCCTCCGGCTTATCACCGGCAGTTTCCTTAAAGTGCCCAACTAAATGATGGCAACTAAGGACGAGGGTTGCGCTCGTTGCGGGACTTAACCCAACATCTCACGACACGAGCTGACGACAGCCATGCAGCACCTGTCACTAGGTCCCCGAAGGGAAGAAATCTGTCTCCAGAAGTCGTCCTAGGATGTCAAAGGCTGGTAAGGTTCTGCGCGTTGCTTCGAATTAAACCACATGCTCCACCGCTTGTGCAGGCCCCCGTCAATTCCTTTGAGTTTTAATCTTGCGACCGTACTCCCCAGGCGGATAACTTAATGCGTTAGCTGCGCCACCCAAGTTCCATGAACCCGGACAGCTAGTTATCATCGTTTACGGCGTGGACTACCAGGGTATCTAATCCTGTTTGCTCCCCACGCTTTCGCACCTCAGCGTCAATACCTGTCCAGCGAGTCGCCTTCGCCACTGGTGTTCTTCCGAATATCTACGAATTTCACCTCTACACTCGGAATTCCACTCGCCTCTCCAGGATTCTAGCTTCCCAGTTTCAAAGGCAGTTCCGGGGTTGAGCCCCGGGATTTCACCTCTGACTTAAAAAGCCGCCTACGTGCGCTTTACGCCCAGTAATTCCGAACAACGCTAGCTCCCTCCGTATTACCGCGGCTGCTGGCACGGAGTTAGCCGGAGCTTATTCTCCCGATACTGTCATTATCATCTCGGGTAAAAGAGCTTTACAACCCTAAGGCCTTCATCACTCACGCGGCATTGCTGGATCAGGCTTTCGCCCATTGTCCAATATTCCCCACTGCTGCCTCCCGTAGGAGTCTGGGCCGTGTCTCAGTCCCAGTGTGGCTGATCATCCTCTCAGACCAGCTATGGATCGTCGCCTTGGTAGGCCTTTACCCCACCAACTAGCTAATCCAACGCGGGCCCATCCAAAGGCGATAAATCTTTGGTCCGAAGACATTATCCGGTATTAGCTCAAATTTCTCTGAGTTATTCCGAACCTAAGGGCAGGTTCCCACGCGTTACGCACCCGTGCGCCACTAGACCCGAAGGTCTCGTTCGACTTGCATGTGTTAGGCATGCCGCCAGCGTTCGTTCTGAGCCAGGATCAAACTCTCAAGTTGTGTCACACACCAATCAGGCATGGGGAAAACCCCATCGACCTCACTGGCATGAGCTTCAAGGAGCCGATACCTGCACTGTCAAACGTAATGGATACGAATGAACATGCTTGCCATCCGGGCAGGCGTGGAGCCCGCGTCGGATGTGGCGATCGGCTTGAGTTAACCGGTTACCGGAGCCTTGAGGTCCCCGGACCGGGCGCCGTCGCCCACATGTCCCTTCATCAAAAACCAACGATGTCAAAGAACCGCCAGACAGTAATAGCGGACAGCGATGGTTTCCCCGATTTACACCGGGGGACCGGCTATCCGAATTTGTTGGCGACCGTCGCTAGCGGGGCCGGTCGAAACCGTCAGCGCCGCGTCGGTGAGGGCCATATATGGGCGGCCTCAGATTCGGTCAACGCCTTTTTGCAATTTTATTTCACGCGGGCGCAAGAACCGCAGAAATCCCTCATTTTTTTCCAATTCCAGGCCGCGCTCCGGCACATCTAGCCGCAGGAATCGCGCGGCGGAATCGGGCCGGTCGGGCGATTCAGCCCTCAAATGCCCCCCTGCCGGGCCCGCAGGCCGGGTGAATCGCTCCGTTTCACCCCGGCCTGACGGAGCTCCGGCCATCGCGGATCGATTCGTTGGTCGCGTTTGGGAGTCGCACGCTTCGATGGTAGTCTTGTCGCCAGCGGTGCCCGGCCCGGGGCCGGACCGCCGGGAGAGACCTATGACGTGTCATGCGCCGCAAGGCCTGCCCTTGCTTGCCGCCATGCTGCTGGCGAGCCAGGCCGCAGCCCAGCAGCCGCTGCAATCCGCCGGGACGGGAATCATCGATCCCGCCGCCGCCGAAGTGCTCGCGCTCGAGGAAGAGGCGAACCGCCGGCTCACCGTGCAGGTGCATATCGATGGCAACGGTCCCTATGATTTCATGATCGACACGGGCAGCCAGGCGACCGCCGTCACCCGCGAGATTCACGAGGGACTGCGCCTGCGGCCTGCGGGAACGGCGATGCTGGTGGGGATGGCATCGCGCCGCGCGGTTGATCTGGTCGAGGTCACACGGCTCGACATCGGCAGCCACACCATCACCGATCTCGCCGCACCGGTCCTCGACCGCGAGAATATCGGTGCAGACGGAATCGTCGGGCTCGATTCGCTTCAGGACCTGCGGGTGATGATCGACTTTCGCGACCGGACGATCGCGCTCGAGGACGTTCGCGGCAAGAACGCGCGCAACCGGGGGTTCGAGATCGTGGTCCGTGCGCGCGAGCAGCTTGGCCAGCTGCTGATCACCGATGCGCTGGTCGAAGGCATCCGCGCCACCGTGATCATCGATACCGGCGCGCAGACGAGCCTTGCCAATAATGCCCTGCGCGAGCGCATCAGGACCAAGCGCGCGGCCGAAGTGACCACCACCGACGTGAACGGCGTCGATCTTATCGGACAGATGTCGCTGATGCGCAGCGTCACCATCGAGGGGCTGTCGCTGACCAATATCCCGCTGACCTTCGCCGATGCGCCCGCTTTCGATGCGCTGGGCCTGAGCGAGACGCCTGCATTGTCGCTCGGGATGCAGCACCTTGCACTGTTTGACCGGGTCGCAATCGATTTCGCCAACCGGAGGGTCCTGTTCGACGTGCCGCGCGACGTCGCACGCGCAATCCGCGAGAACCGCTCGAAGGGATATCTGCGCAGCTTCTGACAGGTCGCCCGCGCGCTTGCGGGTTGCGCATCATGGCGTAGGCGACCACATGAGGGCGGCCATGCCACCCGACAGTCAGCAACCCGCCGATCCCGACAAGCCCGCTCGCGCCGTCGAGGGCTGGCCCACGCTGCGCCGTTTCCTGCCCTATCTGTGGCCGAGCGACCATCCCGCCCTGCGCACCCGCATCGTGGTGGCGATGGGGCTGGTGCTGGGGGGCAAGGCGATCACGCTGGCCCTGCCTTTCGCCTACAAGGGCGCTGTCGACGCGATGTCGGGGAACGTCGATGAGGGGCTGATGATCGCGCTGGCGATGGTCGCAGCCTATGCGCTGGGGCGTTTCACCGCGGTCGCTTTCGACAACCTGCGCAACATCGCTTTCGAGCGGGTCGGGCAATATGCCTCGCTGGCGCTTGCAGAGGACGTGTTCCACCGGCTCCACCGCCTGTCGCTCAGGTTCCACCTCGCGCGGCGCACGGGCGAGGTCACCAAGATCATCGAACGCGGCACCAAGAGCATCGACCAGATGCTCTATTTCCTGCTGTTCAATATCGCCCCGACCATCATCGAGCTCGTCGCGGTTGCCGTGATCTTCTACATCAATTTCGGGATCGAGCTGGTGGCGGGCACGGCGCTGACTGTGCTCGCCTACGTCTGGGTGACGCGCGCGATCACCGAATGGCGCACCAAGCTGCGGCGCGAGATGAATGAATTGGACGGCAAGGCGCTGCACCGCGCGGTGGATTCGCTGCTCAATTTCGAGACGGTGAAATACTTCAATGCCGAACATCGCGAGGAGGTCCGCTATTCGCAGGCCGCGCGCGCCTATGCCGAAGCCGCGATCCGTTCGGAAAACTCGGTCGGCCTGCTCAATATGGCGCAGTCGGTCATCACCAATGCGCTGGTGGCAGGCGCGATGGCCTATACCGTGTGGGGCTGGAGCAAGGGACAGTTCACCGTGGGGGATCTGGTGCTGGTCAATACCTACCTGATCCAGCTGTTCCGCCCGCTCGATGTGCTGGGCTGGGTCTATCGCACCATCCGGCAGGGGCTGGTCGACATGGCCGAGATGTTCCGCCTGATCGACACCGATATAGAGGTGAAGGACGTAGCAGGCGCGCCCGCGCTGATCGTGCGGACGCCCACTGTCGTGTTCGACAACGTCACCTTCGGTTACGAGCCGGGGCGTACGATCCTCGACGGCCTGAGCTTCAAGGTGCCTGCCGGTTCGACCACCGCGATCGTCGGGCCTTCGGGTGCGGGCAAGAGCACCATCGGGCGGCTGCTGTTCCGCTTCTACGACCCGCAAGGGGGGCGTGTGCTGGTCGGCGGAGAGGATATTGCGCTCGTCACGCAGGACAGCTTGCGCCAGCAGATCGGTATCGTCCCGCAGGATTCGGTGCTGTTCAACGAAAGCCTCGCCTACAATATCGGCTACGGGGCCGAAGGGGCGGACGAGGCGCTGATCGAACAGGCCGCGCGCGATGCGGCGCTGATGCCGCTTATTTCCCGCCTGCCCGAAGGCTTCGGCACCATGGTCGGCGAACGCGGCTTGAAGCTGTCGGGCGGCGAGAAACAGCGCGTCGCCATCGCCCGCACGCTGGTCAAGAACCCGCCGATCCTGCTGCTGGACGAGGCGACCAGCGCGCTCGACACCCGCACCGAACAGGAAATCCTCGGCACGCTGAAGCGGCTGGAGGAAGGGCGCACCACCATCGCCATTGCCCACCGGCTGTCGACCATCGCGGATTCGGACAACATCCTGGTGCTCGATCACGGGCGGCTTGCCGAAAGCGGCACCCATACTGCACTTCTGGCGAAGGGCGGACTTTATGCCGAAATGTGGTCGCGCCAGGCGAGCGAGCAGCGCGGCGAAGGCGAAGCGGTCGCCAGCGAAGCGGCCGAATAATAGCGCCGCGCCGGGCATTGCCCCTGACCATCGCGCTGGTTAGTCCTGCTCCATGCCCTCAACCGGGGCCCGCCGTATGGAGAGAGAACCCGCCGATGCGCCATATCCGCCTGATTGCCGCCCTGCTTGCCCCCCTTCCCCTTGGCGCTGCGCTGCCCGCTGCCGCGCAGGATGCCCCCGCCTCCGCCGAAACGCCCGCCATTCCTGTTCCCGCCGCCCTGACTGCCGAAGACATGCCGCCGGTTCCGCTCACGCTGGCGGAACGCGCCCGGCCCTATCTCGAGGCGCGCGGCGCTTCCTTTGCGGGCTGGGACCCGAATGCCCGCGCGGTGCTGATCTCGACCCGCTTCGCCAATGTCAGCCAGCTGCACCGCGTCGAGGCGCCGATGGGCGCGCGCACCCAGATCAGTTTCGAGGCCGAACCTGTACGCGGCTCCTACGCGCCCAAGCGGGGTGACATCATCCTTGTCACCAAGGATCGCGGGGGCGACGAATATTACCAGTTCCACACGCTCAAGGAGGGACGCCTAACCCTGCTGACCGACGGCAAGAGCCGCAACCAGCTCAATTCCTGGAGCGAGGACGGCGAACTGATCGGCTTCAGCTCGACCCGGCGCAACGGAGTTGATTCGGACCTCTACGTCATGAACCCGCGCGACCCTGCTTCGGCCCGGCTCGTGCACGAAAGCAAGGGCGGTGGCTGGGCGCTGACCGGCTTTTCGCCTGACAAGAAGACCGCCTATGTCGCCGATTACCAGTCGGTGCAGAACCTCGATCTTTACACGCTCGACCTTGCCAGCGGTGCGATGACCCCGATCGGCGATCCGGCGGAAGAAATCGCCTATGGCGGCCTCGCGGTCGCTCCTGACGGCAGCCTTTGGGTAACCAGCGATTACGGCGCCGATTTCCAGCAATTGGGCCGTCTAGACCCGGCTTCGGGGGTGTTCACCCCTGTTTCACGTGAAACATGGGACGTCGACAGCTTCGACCTGTCGGAAGACGGCAAAACCATCGCCTATGTCGTCAACGAGGCCGGGACCGACCGCCTGCGCCTGCTCGATGTGGCGACCGGCAAGGTAACCAGGGTCGATGCCCTGCCCGCAGGCCAGATCAGCGGCGTGAGCTTTGCGCCATGGGGCGAAATCGGCTTCGCCTTCTCCAGCGCCAAGAGCGCGGCGGACGTCTGGTCATTGGACCCCAAGACCATGAAGCTCACCCGCTGGACGCAGAGCGAGACCGGCGGGCTTGATCCGAAGACGAACGTCGAGCCGCGCATCGTAACCACGAAAAGCTTCGACGGGCTCGAGGTCTCGGGCCTGCTCTACCAGCCCGATCCGGCGAAGTTCAAAGGCCCGCGTCCGCTGATCGTGTCTGTCCACGGCGGGCCGGAGGGGCAATCGACTGCAGGCTTCATGGGCCGCAACAACTATTACCTGAACGAACTCGGCATCGGCATCTTCTACCCCAACGTGCGCGGCTCGACAGGCTACGGCAAGACCTTTGTCAGCCTCGACAACGGCCCGTTCAAACGCGAGGATTCGGTCAAGGACATGGCCGCGTTGATCGATGCCGTGCGCGCCGATCCGGCGGTCGATGCGGGCAAGGTGGGCCTGACCGGCGGCTCCTACGGCGGGTACATGTGCTATGCCGCCGCCGTCCAGCTGAAGGACAAGCTGGCCGCGACCCAGTGCACCGTGGCGATCAGCAATTTCGTGAGCTTCCTCGAAAACACCAATCCCTACCGGCAGGACCTGAGGCGGGCGGAATACGGCGACGAGCGCATCCCCGAACAGCGCGCCAAGCTGGCCGAGATCAGCCCGCTCACCCGCGTGAACGAGATCGAAAAGCCGATGTTCGTCATTACCGGCGCCAATGACCCGCGCGTGCCCAAGTCCGAAGCCGACCAGATGGTCGCCGCGATCCGCGCGAACGGGGGCGAGGCCTGGCACCTCGTTGCCGCCGATGAAGGCCACGGTTTCCGCAAGAAGGCCAATTCGGACTACGCCTTTCTGGCGCAGCTGATGTTCTGGCAGGAACACCTGCTCGGGAAGTGATTACCCGGCCCCGCCGGCGAGGCGCTGGAGAATGACCAGCGCCTCGTCGCGGCGCTCCCACGGCACGAACAGGTGATCGTGGTGATATCCGGCCACGACATTGCAGGCGATTCCCCCATCCGCCAGCGCGGCAGAGACCGCCGCGGTCAGCCCTACGCCTTCAAGCGCGGAATGCACCGTCAGGGTAATCCTCGCAAAGGGTGTTCCCGCCCGCTCGCCGGGGACGATCGCGGTGATGCCTTCATCCTCGCGGATCACCGCAAACGCATCGGCGGGAGGCGGACCATCGACCACCTCGAAAAACCACGCCCGGGCGTCCAGCGCGGGAGCCATGCCCGCCAGCATCGCCGCAAGCTCGCTGACGGGCTGGCGCGCGGTCACAGGATATACTTCGAAAGATCGGTATTGCCCGCCAGCCCGGCCAGCCGGTCACGGACATAAGCGGCGTCGATCCGGATAGTCTCTCCCGCGTGGTCCTCGGCCTCGAAGCTGATTTCCTCAAGCAGACGCTCCATCACGGTCTGCAACCTTCGCGCACCGATATTCTCGACGCTGGTGTTAACCTGTGCGGCGATGGCAGCGATTTCGGCAATCGCATCCCCGGTAAAGTCGAGCGTCACCTCCTCGGTGCCGAGCAGCGCCTTGTATTGCGCGACGAGATTGGCGCGGGTTTCGGACAGAATGCGCACGAAATCGCTTTCCGTCAGCGCGCGCAATTCGACCCGAATCGGCAGGCGGCCCTGCAATTCGGGCAGCATGTCGGACGGCTTTGCAACGTGGAACGCACCCGACGCGATGAACAAGACGTGGTCGGTCTTCATCGGGCCGTACTTGGTGGCAACCGTGGTGCCTTCGATCAGTGGCAGCAGGTCACGCTGCACCCCTTCGCGCGACACCGAGCCGCCGCGCACGTCGCTGACCGCGATCTTGTCGATCTCGTCTAGGAAAACGATACCGTTGGTCTCGGCATTCTGGAGCGCGGCACGGGCAACATCGTCCTGATCGAGCCGTTTGTCGGCTTCCTCATCCACCAGCCTGTCCCAGGCATCGGGCACGCGCAGCTTCTGGCGGCGGGTGTTCTTCCTGCCGAAGGCCTTGCCCATCATGTCGGAGAGGTCGATCATCTGCATCGAACCGCCCATGTTGCCCATGTCGAACGGGGCGGAAGGGCTGTCGGCGACCTCTATCTCGACCTCGACATCGTTCATCGCATTTTCGACGATCCGCTGGCGGAAGGCCGCGCGGGTCGCCTCGGAGGCGTTCTCGCCAACCAGTGCATTGAGCAGGCGGTCCATCGCCGCTTCGGACGCCGCCTCGCGCACCTTCTCGCGGCGGCGTTCCTTTTCGAGCCGGATCGCCTCTTCCACCAGATCGCGGGCAATTTGTTCGACATCGCGTCCGACATAGCCGACCTCGGTGAACTTGGTTGCCTCCACCTTGACGAAGGGAGCCTCTGCGAGCTTGGCCAGCCGGCGGCTGATCTCGGTCTTGCCGCAACCCGTGGGCCCGATCATCAGGATGTTCTTGGGCGTGACCTCGTCGCGAAGATCAGCGCCGAGCCGCTGGCGGCGCCAGCGGTTGCGCAGCGCCACGGCGACGGCGCGCTTGGCATCCGTCTGGCCGATAATGTGTTCGTCGAGCGCGGCGACGATCGCCTTGGGGGTAAGATTGTCGATCATGGAATTCCGGTTGCTCAGACGGTCTCGACCGTCAAATTGCCATTGGTGAAGACGCAGATTTCGGCCGCGACCGCCATCGCCTTGCGCGCGATCGTCTCAGCATCGCTTTCGTAATCGGCGAGCGCCCGCGCAGCGGCGAGCGCGAAATTGCCGCCCGAGCCAATCGCGGCGATATCGCCCACCGGCTCCAGCACATCGCCATTGCCGGTCAGCACCAGCAGCGTGTCATGGTCGGCGACGATCATCAGCGCTTCCAGATTGCGCAGGTATTTGTCGGTGCGCCAGTCCTTGGCCAGCTCGACCGCGGCGCGCATCAGCTGGCCGGAATATTGCTCCAGCTTCTTTTCCAGCCGTTCGAACAGCGTGAAGGCATCGGCGGTCGCCCCGGCGAACCCGGCGATCACCTTGCCATCGCCGATCCGGCGCACCTTGCGGGCATTGGGCTTCATTACGGTGTTGCCCATCGACACCTGCCCGTCACCTGCAATGACAGTGGTGCCGCCGCGCCGGACGCCGATGATGGTGGTGCCGTGCCACTGGATGAGGCCGTGGCTCGCCGTGTCGCTTGTCATGCCCGCGAATATGGCGCGCCCGCCGGCAGGATCAAGCACGCCGCCACTGACAGGTCAGGGGCCGCCCGGTCCACCTGCCCCCGGAATGCCTCCACCGCCGACCTGGCCGATATTGCCGAACAGGTCTTCAAGGAAGCCGCGTTCACGGCCAAGGGTCGGGGTCTTGTCGCCATCGGGATCGAGATAGACGACCTGATCCACTCCGCTGCGATCGACTTCGATTACCCGGCCACCTTCGTCAAAGCGCACCGCAAGCACGGAATGCTGCCGGATCCGCGGGCGTGTGAAAGGCCGCTGTCCGGTGATGCTGGAGACATAATACCAAGTTGGCTGACCGAACTGGCTGGTGAAGGTCGGGCGACCGAGGGTGCCTTCGACCGAACGCTGGTTGTCGATTCCGGGCTGGATAACCTCGGTCAGCAGCGGATCGGTGATATAGCCGCGCGATTCGCGGATCGCCGAACAGGCCGGCAGCAGCGCGGCCAGGCCGAGTACAACGGCAGCACGCGCCAAACCGGTCTTGCGACCTGCTCCGGAGTTCATTTTCGCTACTCGCGTCAAAACCTGTCTGTCCCGTCTCTTGCCTGCTGATCGCGGCGGTCTCATATCCCTTGGGTCTTGCGCTTTAAGGGGCTAGGCACAAGCTTGCAACGCACCATCTGCCCAATGCAAGTCGCGCGTAATGACGCAGCGGGCTTGAACCGGGCTTGAACGCATCCCCACGGGAGCGGCGTGCGTAGTCTGCGAGGCACCCGGGCGCAGGGCCGGACCGGCGCAATTGAAAGGCAAGGACACCGCAATGTCGTTTCTCTCCCGACTATTGGGCACCGCTCCCGACCCGCGCGAAGCCGTGCGCCCGCTTTGGCACCGCGTGATCGAACTGGCGCGCGAGCCGGCCTATTATGCCGAATGCGGTGTCGCGGATTCGATCGCCGGACGCTTCGATCTCATCACCGCCATACTAAGCACCGTGATGGTGCGTATCGAGGCCTCGGAAATGCGCGCCGAAAGCGCGCTGCTGGCGGAACTCTTCGTCGAGGACATGGACGGGCAGCTGCGTGAATTCGGCGTCAATGACGTGGTCGTGGGCAAGCGCATCGGCAAGCTGATGAGCGTGCTTGGCGGGCGGCTTGGTGCTTATCGCGGCGCGCTGAATGCGGGCGACGCAGAGCGGTTGACCGCAGCCGTGGCGCGCAACGTGACCTTTGCCGAAGGGGCCGACGAGGCCGCCGGCGCGGCAATGGTCGCCGACCGCCTGCTCAAGCTGTCACAGCGCCTCGCCCGGTTCAGCGACGAGGATATGCTGAAGGCGAGCGCGATCTGGTGACTATGCCCCTGCCCCCTTCCGAACTGTCCCGGATGATCAAGACCCGGCCGCTGCCGGGCGCGCCGGTAGTGATCGAAGCGGACGAGGTTGAGCGTGCAGCGCTGGCGGAACGCTTCGGCCTGGGCGCGGTTCGCTCGCTGCGGGCCGAAGTCTCACTCGAGGCCAAGCCGCGCGCGATCCGTGCGACAGGCAGCCTGCGGGCGGACATCATGCAGCCCTGCGCGGTCTCGGGCGAGGATTTCCCTGTGACCATCGAGGAACCCATCGATCTGCGCTTCGTCGAGGAAGACGCCCGCTCGCTGCCCGAAGATGAAGATGCCGAAATCGAACTCGAAGCCGATGACTGCGACGAGATCGGCTATGCGGGCGACATGTTCGACCTTGGCGAGGCGGTCGCGCAGACGCTGGGCCTGGCGATCGATCCCTATGCCGAAGGGCCCAATGCCGACGCAGCGCGCAAGGCCGCCGGGATCGTCAGGGAAGGCGAACAGGAAGGCCCGCTTGCAGCAATGCTCGCGGCACTGAAGAAAGACTGACGTCTGCGCCTGTCCAATTAGGCCGGCAGCGCCAGGTGCTTCGCGCCGAACACCGCCTGCCAGCTTTCAATTTCGTCCACCACCGCTTCGTCCACCGCATGGACAAGCGCCGCGGCTGCCTCATAGGTCAGCGCCTGCCCGGAACCGGACAGCAGCAGGTCGATGCGCTTCTCGACCTCGCCGAGCCGTTCCGCAGCCGCGCGCGAGATCGCTCCGAAACGCTCGAAATCCCCGAAATAGCGCACGCCGGCGATGTTTGCGCCGAGCGTCGGGAAGGCCACGCCGAGAAAGGTGAACAGCGGGGAGAGCCCATCGGCCCAGCTCCTGGGCGCAATTGCGGTCACGGTTGCGAGTTTGAGAAGGAGATAGGCCAGCACCGAAATCACCGCGAGCGTAAAGCAAGTGGCCGCGACCCGGTCGAGCCGGTGATGAACCCGCTCCAGCCGTTCGGCCTTGGCTTCGTGATAGGCACGCTGGGCCGCAACATGCGGGCGCACGACGCCTTCGAGGCAGGCGCGCAGATAGTCGCGGGTCAGGCGCGCACGCGGCAGGCCGACTTCGCGCAGTGCGTGGCGGGCAAAGTGTTCGGGCCACTCTCCCTCGCTCCCTTCCCGGCCTGCGCGCGGCCAGCGCCCGATCGGACGCGAGACACCGAGCAGCAGGAGAGCGGGCGCATGGCGCAGATATTCCGCCACCCGGCGCAGCTCGAACCAGCGCCGGTGCCAGCCGCGCCGCGATCCAGCCCAGGTGATGGCGAGAATCCCTGTCAGCAGCAGCAATTCGACCGAGGCAAACACCCATTTTACCTTGCCCAGTCCCAACGGATAGAACGCAAGGCCGACGATCACCGCCAGGGCCGCCAGCACGAAGTTGACGCACATGCCGCTGCGATAGGCATCGGACAGGCGGCTTGCGATGCCGTCCGCACGCGCGAATATCGGCAGCAGCGTATCGCGCAGTCGTGCCGCAAGACGGAGATCGGCCCCGGGCGCCTCCTGTGCTGCCCTGAGCAGGCCTGCCGCGCTTCCTGCCGCGATGGCGTCGGGCGCCTCATAGTCGATCTGCAGGCGTCCGGGCAGCAGTCGGCCATCGCCGAACACCTGCTCGATCATGCGGTATAGACCGAAAACACGGCTTGATCGCGGGCGCCATTGCTCGCGCGCGAGTTGCTCCGGTCTCCAACCCTCGACCACCACCGCTGCGCGAATGATTGCCGCCAACCGGGCATCATCGCGCGCTGCATCGGTGCCGAGGGAACCGAAATGGCCGAGCTCCTCGGGCCGCGTGAGGATCGACCAGGCTTGCGGCATGGCCGGATCGATCAGCAGCACCGGGGTGCCCATCGTCAGCGCGGCGACCACGGTATGTCCCGTACCGCCCGGGAGGTTGGAAATCTTCCCGTCCCATATCGCGATGACCAGATCCGTGCGCTCGACCATCACGCGGCCCGCTAGCGCAACATTGTCAGAGGCCAGCGCCTCGAAAGCCCGCACCGCGGCGCGGTCTTCCGGCGCATCGAGCATGGCCAGGAAAAGCGCCTCCAGTTCGGCATCGCGATCGGCCAGCTCGAACAACTGAGCCTTGGTGGTGATCGCCCGGATCGCCGCAGCGCGGCGCTCGACCTCGGGGTCTGCGGCCCGCTCGCCACGGCACAGCGCGGCCGCATCCGCGCTGGTCACCGGATGGGCGTTGATCGCGAGATTGAGATCGGCGCCAAAGGGCATGGGTACCGCAAGGTCCCAGCCGCGGGCCAGCGCGAGTTCGGCAGCGACCTGATCCGTGCCGTCCACCAGCAGGC
Organism: Erythrobacter dokdonensis DSW-74; assembly: GCF_001677335.1. Classification (GTDB taxonomy): domain Bacteria; phylum Pseudomonadota; class Alphaproteobacteria; order Sphingomonadales; family Sphingomonadaceae; genus Erythrobacter; species Erythrobacter dokdonensis. The sequence goes on along the minus strand of NZ_LZYB01000003.1, from coordinate 369,218 downwards.
TGTGCAGCCGGACCGTACCGCGTGTGCCGGGAAAGCCCTTCTCGATCGCGTCGATCCGACCGAACAGCTGGTCAAGCGCGGCGGCAATCGCTTCGGCGTGGGCGGAGAAGGAAGGGTTCGTGGCCCGATGCCCGGTGATGCCGAGCGCCAGTCGCGGCTGCCACTCGGCTTCGAGATTGGCGAAAGGCAAGGGATGCATGGGTTGGCTGTCACTCCTTGCCGGGCAGACCATGTGGCCCACATTTAACGCCTTGGCTCGCCCAGTTACAAGGGGCGATGCGCGCGAAGTGCGGTTTGACGCGCCGCGCGCAAGGGCGCATTGTCGCAATGGGGAAACGGGAGACGGGGTGATGGCGCGCGGATTTGTTTTGCTGCTGGGAGCGCTCCTGGGCTGCGCGATACCGGCAGCGGCGCAGGATATGTCGCCGGGCAGCTTTCCGACGAGCAGCGCCTTGGTAGAACGCGCTGACCCCGACGAGTCGCCCGCCCGCCGCGAGCGCGAGGAAGCCGCGGCAAGAGCAGACCGGACGGCTTGTGATGAAGGCAAGAGCAGCGGCTGCGCGGCGCTCGGCCTTGCCTATCTGACCGGCGCCGGCGTGCCGCAGAACCGGCCGCTTGCCGAAGTGCTGCTGCGCGAGGCCTGCGATGCGGACGAGGGCACTGCGTGCATGGGGCTGGGCCAGCTCTACTTGCCGCGCGTGGCCTTCAGCGAAGAGGACAAGGCGATGCTGGAGCAGGCGGGCAGCGCCTTCGATCGCGGCTGCCGCCTCGGTGTGCTGGATGCCTGCGAGCGGGTGGCCGCTATCCTCGACGGCACCGATGAGGTGGCCGCCGATGCGCTGCGCCGGGATACTTGTGCGAAAGGCGGAACCGCCTCCTGCCGTAGGCTTGCCGACGACTTGTCGATGCGTGATGAAAGCGCTGCGGCCCAAACCGAAGCACAGCGCGTCTTCGCTCGGCTGTGCCGCTCAGGCGACCGCGAATCCTGCGTCAGCCACGCACGCTGGCTGACGCAACAACAGGAGCGTGACGAGGATTCTCGCTCACCCGAACTTCGGGAGATCCAGTCGCTAGGTTGCCGCGCAGGCGATGGCTACCTGTGCCATGATCTGGCGATGGCCGTCTTCGCCGAAGGATCCGGTCCACCCGAACAGCGGGTCGAGGCGCTGGCCTTGTTCGACCGGGCCTGTGACAATGAATCGGACTTTTGCAGCATTCGGACAGCAATCCATGCCCGCCCGCTGCTGGTGCAAGGCTGCGAGGCAGGCAGGGCGCAGGATTGCTATGCCCTGGGCGAACTCTATCAGGCGCCGGGATCGCCACTGGAGTCCGCTGCCGATGCGCGCGCACCGATGGGCAAAGCGTGCGAGGGCGGCATCATCGAGGCTTGCACTATCGCCGCCGAACTCGCGCTGCAGGACAGCGCGCCCGATGCCGCAGCGCGGGCCGAACGCTGGTACCGGACCGGCTGCGCCGGCGGGCAAGCGGGTTCATGCATCGCTTTCGGCCGCAGGCTGGTTGACGGCGATGGCTTCCCCCGCGATCCCGGACAGGGCTATCCGCTGCTCGCGTCGGCATGTGCGAGCGGGCGAACCGATATCTGCGACGAGCTTGAGACCCGGACGGCCACCGATCCCGAGGCTCCCGTGCCGGTCGCCGACAATAGCTATCTGCCCGATGACCCCGAAGCTCTGGAAGAACGCCAGCGCCGGATCAACGAGGAAAACGCCGCCGAACGCAGGGCTTGGCGCGAGTCGGTCTGCACCAGCACCGCGGTCACGTTCCGGGGCACACTCTACGAGGATACCATCTGCGATCCGTTGCAGCGGCTGATCGGCGGCTACCGCCTGCGCCCGGGGCAGGCGCCGTGGCAAGCGCTGTTGTGGCGTCCCGAAAGGCTGGGCACGGAAATCCTGCGCCCGGGCGCACGGGTAGCCTGCGGCGGCGCGATGGTCGCCACTGGCTGGATTCTTACTGCTGCCCACTGCATCGTCGACAAGAACAAGAAATCGCTGCTCGGGCCGGGCCACCGCATCAGGCTCGGGGTATACAATCCCCAGGCCGATGAAGGTGTAAGCTATCCCATCCTGCGCGCGATCCCCCACCCGCGCTATCACGAGCCGAGCCGGGCTTTCGATATCGCGCTGGTGAGGATCGATCCGCGCTCGGGCGTCAAAGGCGAGGCGACCAATTCGATCCGCGCTATCCGGCTGGATCCCGTCTCGCTGGACAAGCGCACGATCACGAACGGCCTTCCGGTCTATACCTATGGCTGGGGCCTTACCGCGCTTGAGGGAGAGACGAGCACATATCTCAAAGGCGCGAAGCTGCGGCTGGAGGATCCTGCGGCCTGCACCCGGCGCACGAAGTTTCGCGGACCACTGCTGGAAGGCGCAGTTCTGTGCGCCAGCGCGCCCGATAACTCCCAGGCATGCTACGGTGACAGCGGAGGTCCGCTGATTACCTATGGCGATACCGGCAACGTTCCAACGGTAATCGCGGTGGTCAGCGCCGGAGAGGACTGCGGCACGACCGGCGTGCCGAGCCGCTATACCCGGATCGCCAAGGTGCGCGACTGGATCGACGACACGATGGCCGGGCGTCCGCACAATCCGCGGCGCCGCTAGGCAGGCTGGCCGTGTCTGGATGCGTGGCCAGCCTGCCGCGTCATCTTATTCGCCGACGCCGGTCTCGGGACCGACTGGATTGCCGGGCGCCATCGCCGGGCCAACCGGGTTGCCGTTGGGGTCGGTACCTTCCGCAGCCTCAGCCGCAGCTTCAAGCGCCGCAGCCTCCTCATCGGTCATGGCCTCACCCTCGGCGGGTGCGGCTTCGGCGGCCTCGGCAGCCGGTTCCTCCGCCGGAGCTTCGGGCGCTTCGCCGCCGCACGCCGCCAGAGCCAGCGCAGCGCCGGAGAGCACGGCAACAGTGAGAATCTTCTTCATGTCTTTCCCCTTCATGTCCCCCTATCGGGCGACGAGGGGCTATCATGAGGAAAGGCGCAAAAGCAAATCCTCAAACGCAGGTTGCCCGCGCAAGGGATTTAGCAACGGATCGTTGCGCGCAAACAGCATCCCCGGATCGCGCGATCCGTAGGCACGTTCGAGCAGCGCCAGCGCCTCGGACGGCTCGCCGCGCTGGGCGCGGATCTGCGCCTGCTGATAAAGGCTAGCGTCCCCGTATTCGGCAACAAGCTGCGACAACGCGTTCTCTGCCGCGGGTGCGTCGTCCAGTTCCCAAGCGGCTATGGCCCGCGCCGTAAGCGAGAATACCGACACTGGCTCCGCCTTGGCAGCAGCCAGCGCTGCGGTGGCATCGCCCTGCATCAGGCGGGCATTGGCAATCGCGAAATGGGCACTGGCGAGGCTGGGATTAAGCTCCAGCGCGCGCTGCATATGGTCAACCACCGCCGAATAATCATGCGCCAGCAGGGCAATATAACCGGCGGTACGGAACGCACGCGCGTTGAGCGGGTCGAGCGGGAGCACCCGGTCCATCATGGCCATCGCGCTTTGCGGGTCGGCACCATAGGCATTGAACATCGCCACCGACCGCAACGCGTCGGCATCACCCTGCGCCAGCCGCTCGGCGGCCTGGTAATGCGACAATGCGGCGCCACGATTGAGCTGGCCGTTGTTGAGCGCAAAGCCCAGCGCAAGATGGCCCTGGGTCAGCCGTTCCTCGAGCGCCAGTGCACGCTCGGCGGCCTCGATTGCAGCGGCGAACAGTGGTGCCACATCGGCAGGGTCGCTGGCAGCGTTGGCGATCGCGGAGAGCATGTTTGCGCGCATCGCATGCGCTGCGGCATAATCGGGATCCGCGGCAATCGCCGCATCGAACTGGGCGAGCGCGCTGCGATCACTCTCTACCCCGGCAGACAGGTCGGCCAGCGCACGGCCGCGCAGAAAGGCTTCGTAAGCGGCGATACTCGCAGTCCCGCCGACATCCTGCTGTGCGGCGATGCTGGTCCTTGCTTCCTCATCAGAGGCAACCTCGGCGACAAGCGAGAGGGCGACCGTCTCGGCAATCTCCGACTGAAGCGCGAACACGTCCTCCAATGCGCGGTCATAAGTCTCCGCCCAGCGCACCAGACCTCCCTCGATCTGGACCAGTTCGGCAGAGACGCGCATGCGCGCCTCGTCGCGCTGCACGCTGCCGCGCAGGATATGATCGACCCCGAGCGTGCGTCCGATCGCGAATTCATCCTCTCCCGCGATTGCGCCCGAGGATGTAGGCGCAGCGACCTTGAGCCGCGGATTGCGCACCAGCACCGAACGCAATTCGTTCGACAGACCATTGGAAAACCACGACTTGCTGTCATCGCCAGTGAGATTGGCAAAGGGCAGCACCACCATCGATACCGCTCCGGCGGCGCTCGGGGCGAAAAGTCCGGTGGCCCAGGCGCCCGCCAGCGCCACAGCTCCGGCCACGCCGACCCCGCCGATAATGGCCGACCGGCGGGAAAGAGTGATGCCCTTCGCTGCCTGCACGGTGCCGGACGGGGATGGGGCAAGGGCTGCACCCGCTGACGCATTGCCCCCGGCGATCGGTGCCTCGCCAGCCTGGCGCGTGACGGCAGCAAGGATCTTCTGCGCCTGGGATGCCGCCGGATCGCCTGACCAACCGGCAATGTCTAGTAATTGGAACTGACGGAAGCCGAGCGGAGCCATGGTGCCATCGAGTGACAGCGGCACCAGGCAGCCGCGCTCGCGTCCGCGCTGCGCCTCGTCGCGCACCCAGTGCGATGCGACCGAGGTCTTCGACCACAGCACCACGACACAATCCGCGGCTTCCAGCGCACCTTCAGTGGTGGCGAGATAGTTCTCGCCACCTTCGAGCCTGCCGTCCCACCAGACATCGAAGCCGTGATCCTCAAGCAGCCCGATCACCGGACGCGAACGGTCAAGGTCCGCACGCGAATAGCTGAGAAAGACTGTCGGGCGGGGCCCGTCAGGCATCTCTTCAGCATCGTTGCGCGTCACCATCGTCGCCGCTCCATCGAGTTCAACAGCCTGACCGTTACATCGAAACCGGCTACCGCGCCACGCCGTCGTGCAACCGGCAGGCTTGCCGCGCCTGTCATCGCGCCACCGTCCGGCTGACGCGATAGTCAGCGAGGGACATCAGGTAGACAAGCCGCCAGCGCAAGCGGTTGAGCGGCGTAGCCCGCCGCGCGTACCAGTGCGGGGTGACCTTCGTGCTGCCCGTCTCGAGATGGTCGATCAGACCGCGCAGCGCCTCGGCCACCTGCGGGTCGCGGATCCGCACCATCAGTTCGACATTGATCCGGAACGAACGCTTGTCGAGATTGGCGCTGCCCACATAGCTGGCATCGTCAACCACCAGCAGCTTCATGTGAAGCTTGCATGCACCGAACTCGAAAATGTGCACGCCGGCCGCCAGCAGTTTCTTGTAGAGCAATCGCGCCACATCGATCGCGGCACCAATGTCGGATTTGCCGGGCATGATCATCCGCACCCTGCCCCGCCTGGCGACCTTGGCGATCTGAGACCGGAAACTGCGGGGCGGAGAAAAATAGGCCGAGACCGTATCCAGCCGCCGCGCCCGGGCGAGGTCCTTCCGGAACTGCCAGGCCCAATGGCCGCGCCGCACCAGAGGGCCGCCGACCAGCAGTTGCACCGCCCCGTCGCCGCCGTCCCACTGCCTGACCATGTCGCGCAGGTATCGCAACTGGCCGCCCTGACCCGATTGCTCGCTTCTGACCCAGTCGGCGACCAGTGCGAACCACGCGGCGAAGCGCTCCACCACGGGCCCCTCGATGACCACCGCCAGATCGCACCAGCCGTTGGCCTCCGGCGGATTGAAATAGTGATCCGAGACGTTGGCTCCGCCGGTCATCACCCGGCCTCCATCGGCAATCACCAGCTTCTGGTGGTTGCGCACCAGATAGCGGGTTCCCCAGCGCGCGGAAAAAATCGCAAAACCGCCGCCTGCGCGGATCAGCGGGTCGAAGAAGGCGCGGCGGGCATCATTGCCGAAGTCGTCGACGATCAGTTGCACCGCGACACCGCGCCCGGCGGCCGCGACCAGCGCATCGCGCACCTTCGTGCCCGAGGCATCATCATCGAAGAGATAATAGAACAGGCATAGGCTGGTGCGGGCGTTGTCGATCAGCTCGAGCAACGCTGCCAGCCGGTCGGCACCGTGCGGCAGGAAAGTGAAGTCATGCCCTTGAGCGGTGATGCGAAAGCGCGGCGGATCGGTATAGCGATCAGTTTCCGGTAGCCTAGCCATGCGTGGGTTATGCCCGTCCATGAGCGGACCATAGCCCGAAACCGGGCGGCGCGCATTATCTTGACTTGCGGGCCCTGCATCCCTAGCTGCTCGGTCTTCCCGATCATTCCGAATCCGAAAAGGCCGCCCATGGCACGCGTTACCGTTGAAGATTGCGTCGACAAGGTTCCCAACCGCTTCGACCTCGTCCTGCTCGCCGCCCAGCGCGCGCGTGAAATCTCCGGCGGCAGCGAGCTGACGATCGATCGTGACCGCGACAAGAACCCGGTCGTGGCTCTGCGCGAGATCGCGGAACAGACCATCGCCCCCAAGGAACTTCATGAAGCGCTGGTCACCAGTCTGCAGAAAATCCTGCCGGACGACGAGGACGAGGCGGACGAAATCGGCTCGCTCAGCCAATCTGCCGAAGCGCTGCGGATCACGGCCTCGGCCCCCGCCCGCACCACCTCGCTCGGTGGCGATTACGACGGCTGAGACGCTTCGTCCGATGCTGCAACCCGAACAGGGCCACCCCGCGGGGTGGCCTTTTTCGTATTCGCGCCCATGACAGCTTTCTGACCCACAGCGGGCCGCACTTGCCTTTGCACCTTGCGCCCCTATCCCTCCGCCCTGTAATCAAACCGTAACACGGAAGGGCAGGCAGTTCGGCATGGCATCGATTGCGGTCTACAGCGTCAAGGGCGGGGTCGGAAAGACGACGCTGGCGGTCAATCTCGCGTGGTGCTCGGCAGGGATTTCGCGCCGCAAGACGCTGCTTTGGGATCTTGATCCGGCCAATGGCTCGGGCTTTCTGCTGGGGATCGACCCGAAGAAGAAACGCGCTGCCGACAGCGTGTTTGCCGATGGCACCGACCCGCTCAAGCTGGTTCAGACCACAGCCTATGCCAATCTCGACTTGCTGCCTGCTGACGAGAGTATCCGTACGCTCGGCCGCCAGCTCGACCGGCTGGGCAAGAAGAAGCGGCTGGCAAAGCTGGTCGAGGGACTGTCCAAGCACTACGACCGGATCATCTTCGATTGTCCGCCGGTCCTTAACGAGGTGAGCGCGCAGGTGATGCGCGCCGCCGATCTGGTCATAGTCCCGCTCCCGCCCTCCCCGCTCTCGGCCCGCGCCTTCGATGTCGTGGTCGAGGAAGTGCGCGGCAGCGGCAAGGGTCATCCGCCGATCCTCCCGGTGCTGTCGATGGTGGACATGCGCCGCACGCTCCATCGCGAGGCGCGCGAGGCCAATCCCAAATGGCCCGTGATCCCGCTCGCCAGTGCGGTCGAACAATGCGCCGTCGAACGCAAGCCGGTCGCCGCCTTTGCCCCGCGCTCACCTGCCGCACGCGCCTTCGCGCAATTATGGACAGCGATCGAACGCAAGCTCGCCTCGCGCTGAGCCGGAGCTGGAGTCCGACAAGCCGCTGGCATCATTCACACTATGCCGCCATAGTCAGGCTCCGCAAATCGGGTCAGGGGGCGCAGCGATATGAACGGAGTTGGCGAAGGGATCGGTGCGGCGATCGAAGGCGGCATCCTTTCGCGCGCGGTCGAACCTTCGCGCGGAGAGGCCACGGGCGCACCCCCTGCGACCAGCGAATGCCTCAATTGCGGGGCGATGGTCACGGGCCCTTACTGCGGCGAGTGCGGGCAGAAAGCCCATGTCCACCGCAGCCTTGCCGCGATCGGGCACGACATCATGCACGGTGTGCTCCATCTCGACGGCAAGCTGTGGAATACCCTGCCGCTGCTCACCTTCAAGCCGGGCCAGCTGACACGCCGCTATATCGAGGGCGAACGGGCGAAATTCGTCAGCCCCATGGCGATGTTCCTGTTCAGCGTATTCGCGATGTTTGCGGTGTTCCAGATGGTGGGGCTTTCAGTCGCCGACGACTTCGCCGAAGGTTGGGCCAATTATGAACAGGACAAGGGACAGCCGTCAGCATTCACGGAAAATATCCGCAAACAGATTCAGACCCTTGAGCGGGAGCGCGCGAGCCTTGCAAGGAATGACCCGCGCCGGATCGAGATCGACAATGAACTCAAGGGTCTCCAGACGATCCTCGACGGCAGTCCGCTCGATCTCGACGATCAGGGCAGCATCGAATTCACCGCAACCGGGATCGAGACGCTCGACAATGGCCTGATCGAGAAGTGGAAGAAGAACCCCAGTCTGATGCTCTACAAGCTGCAGGCGAACGGCTACAAGTTCAGCTGGCTGCTGATTCCGCTATCCCTCCCGTTTGTATGGCTGATGTTTGCCTGGCGGCGCCGATACAAGGCCTATGATCATGCCGTCTTCGTGACCTATTCGCTGGCCTTCATGTCGCTTTTGTTCATCGCGATTTCACTGATAAGCGCGATCCCGGGAGGCGGCGGCTGGGCCGTTGCGCTGTTTATGATCGGCGCGCCGCTGCATCTCTACAAACAATTGCGCTACGCTTATGGACTCACGCAGTTTTCGACGACATGGCGACTGACGGTGCTGCTGTTGTTTGCGATGCCGATCGTGCTCTTGGCGTTCGTGCTGATCCTCGGCGTGCTGGGCGCCTTCTGACGGCCAAAACAAAGGGCGCCGGAATTGCTCCCGGCGCCCGCTTGGTGATCTTGGTCTCGGGATCAGGCTCCCTGCGGAGCCTCGTCGCCGTCCGCGCCCTTGGCGCCGCCGAAGCGCTTGCCCGCCTTGGGGATCGCCGAACCGCGCACCGGAGCCGGAATACTCGGCCCGCGCGGGGAATCGGGGCGGTCGACTTTGCCGGTCTCGAGCAGGGTCTTGATCTCCTCGCCTGTCAGCGTCTCGTATTCGAGCAGCGCCTGGGCGAGCAGGTGGAGCTGGTCCTCGTGGGTCTTGAGGATGTCGGTCGCACGCGCATGGGCGCCTTCGACCAGCCCCTTGATTTCGGCATCGATCAGCTTGTTGGTCTCGTCCGAGGCCATGGTGCGCATCGTCTGGCCCATGCCCAGATAGCCGTCCTGGCTCGATTCGTACTGGAGCGGGCCGAGTTTGTCGCTCATCCCCCAGCGGGTCACCATGTTGCGGGCAAGATCGGTGGCATACTGGATGTCGGACGAGGCGCCCGAAGACACCTTGTCGTGCCCGAAGATGATCTCTTCCGCCACGCGCCCGCCCATGCTGACCGACAGGTTCGCATGCATCTTGTCGCGATGGTAGGAATAGCTGTCCCGCTCCGGCAGGCGCATCACCATACCCAGCGCGCGGCCGCGCGGGATGATGGTAGCCTTGTGGATCGGATCGGACGCGGCCTCGTGGACCGAGACGATCGCATGGCCGGCCTCGTGATAGGCGGTCATCTTCTTCTCGTCGTCGGTCATTACCATCGAGCGGCGTTCCGCCCCCATCATGACCTTGTCCTTGGCGTCCTCGAACTCCTGCATCGCCACCAGCCGCTTGTTGCGACGCGCGGCCAGCAGCGCGGCTTCATTGACGAGGTTGGCAAGGTCCGCGCCCGAAAAGCCCGGCGTGCCGCGCGCGATCACGCGCGGGTTCACGTCGGGAGCCAGCGGCACCTTCTTCATGTGCACGCCGAGGATCTTCTCGCGCCCGTCGATATCGGGCACGGGGACCACCACCTGCCGGTCGAACCGGCCCGGACGCAGCAGCGCGGGGTCAAGCACGTCGGGACGGTTCGTCGCGGCGATGATGATGATCCCTTCGTTGGCTTCAAAGCCGTCCATCTCGACAAGGAGCTGGTTCAATGTCTGCTCGCGCTCGTCATTGGAATTACCGAGCCCGTGGCCGCGCGAACGGCCGACCGCGTCGATTTCGTCGATGAAGACGATGCAGGGCGCGTTCTTCTTGGCCTGTTCGAACATGTCGCGCACGCGGCTCGCGCCGACGCCGACGAACATTTCGACGAAGTCCGAGCCCGAGATGGTAAAAAACGGCACGCCCGCTTCGCCAGCAATGGCGCGGGCCAGCAGGGTCTTGCCGGTGCCGGGCGAGCCGACCAGCAGCGCGCCCTTGGGGATCTGGCCGCCAAGCTTGGAGAAGCGCTGCGGATCGCGCAGGAATTCGACGATTTCCTGCAATTCCTCGCGCGCCTCGTCGATGCCGGCAACGTCGTCGAAAGTAACGCGGCCCGAACGTTCGGTCAGCAGCTTGGCCTTGGACTTGCCGAAGCCCATCGCGCCGCCGCCGCCGCCCTTCTGCATCTGGCGCAGCGCAAAGAAGGCAATGCCGAGGATCAGCAGGAAGGGCAGCGAATTGAGCAGGATGAACAAGAGCACGCTTTGCTGTTCGCGCTGCTTGCCGGTGAACTGCACCCCGTTGTCTTCCATCAAACGGGTGATTTCGATGTCGTTGGGAACCGGAACGGTCGAGAAACTCTCGCCATTTTTGAGCGTGCCTGTGATGATCTCCTCACCCAGCTGCACGTCCTGAACCTCGCCCTGCGCCACCGCATCGCGGAAATCGGAATAGCGGATCGAGGTGCCGGGGTTCTGGCCCGCATTGCTGAACAGGGTCACGACCAGCAACAGGGCAAGGAAAATCCCGCCCCAGATCATCAACTGCCTGACCCACGGATTGGGGCCGTCAGGCTGCTGCTGCGGATCGTTCTGCTCGCTCATCGGCTGGATTCCTTTCTCACGCCTGCAATGTAGGGCGCGCGGGATGAATGGCAAGATAATGCGCAGGCTCGCGCATGATGCTAATTTTCGAACAGCGTAATGCGAATTATCGATGCTCCGCCCGCGGTGCGGACGGGGCATAGGCGGCAAGAAACACCTCGACCGCGCCCGAGATACGCAGCCGGCGCGCTTCGGGAGGCACAGTCGCGCCGAAACGCCGCTCGAGATCGCCCATGCCCTTGCACATCGAGACGAATTGTTCGGCGGCCAGCTGGGGATCGGCGATGGCCAGCTCGCCCGCCGCCACGGCATGGCCCAGCCAGGCGGCGAAAGCCTGCTTCATTCGCCTCGGCCCGGCCTCGAGAAAGGCTTCGCCAAGCGCGGGTTCGGTTTCCGTCTCGGCGGCGATGCGGCGCTCGAACTGGATCATTTCGGGGCGGAACAGGAAGGCGGACATGGCCTCGCCGATCGCGGTCAGGCGATCGCGGATGCTGCCCGCCGGCATGGCCTCGAGCGAGAAGTGCCCGCGCATCTTCTCGCATTCGCATTCGACCGCAGCGGTAAACAGCGCGCGCTTGTCACCGAACTGGTTGTAGATCGTCACCTTGGACACACCGGCATCGGCCGCGACCTGCTCGATCGAGGTGGCGGCATAGCCGTTATAGAAGAAATGCTGCGCGGCGGTTTCCACGATCGCACGGCGCTTCGCCGCGTCGAGCGGGCGTCCGGCCCGGCGCGGTTTTGCGGAATTTTCCGTGGCGGTTGAACCGCATGTTGACAAAATGAACGGCTCCGTTCAATTAAACGCTGCCGTTCAATAATGGTGTGATTCGGCTATCGACGCAACCCTCCCTGCGTACAAAGGTTCCGCTATCGTGCTTTGGATCGCTATCCGGATGCTCACCGGTGATGCCCAGAAGTTCTACGGGCTATTGTTCGGCATTGCCTTCTCGACGCTGCTCATCACCCAGCAGATGACGATCTTCGTCAATCTCGTGCAACGCGGTGCCAGCGGCGTCTACAACGCGCCCGAGGCCGAGGTGTGGGTGATGGATCCGGTCAGCCGCACCACCGATGTGAGCTATGCCATGCCGCCGACCGCGCTCGACAAGGTGCGATCGGTGCAAGGCGTGGAATGGGCCGTGCCCCATCTTCGCGCCGTGGCCAATGTCCGGACCAAGGAAGGCGATCTCGAAGGCGTGGGCGTGATCGGGGTCGATGACGCGACGCTGATCGGCCTGCCGGCGCGCATGGCGAAAGGCGACAAGTCGGTTCTGTTCGCGCCCGATGCCGTGGCGGTGGATGATACCGGCTCCTTGCGCTTCTTCCCGCCGGAGATCGATCCGGTGGGCCAGCGGCTCGAACTCAACGACCAGCGTGCCGTGATCCGTGGCATCGCGGATTCGATACCCAGCTTTACCAGCACGGTGGTGCTCTACACCCGCTATTCCAACGCGCTCAATTTCGTGCCCGGGACGCGCAACCGGCTGAGCTTCGTGCTGGTCGGCGTGAGCGAGGGCCAGACCCCTTCGGAAGTCGCCGCCCGGATCGAGCGCGAGACCGGACTGAAAGCCCGGACGCGCGAGGAATTCGCTCAGGCGGGGATCGATTTCATCATCGAGAACACCGGCATCCCGACCAACTTCGGTATCACCGTGTTCCTCGGCTTCGTCGTCGGCGTGGCGATCGTCGGTCTGACCTTCAGCCTGTTCATCCGCGACAACATCAAGCAGTTCGGCGCGTTGAAGGCGATTGGGGTAACCAACGCCAAGATCGTGCGCATGGTGGCGGCGCAGGCGGGCCTTGTCGGCCTGATCGGCTATGCGCTGGGGGTGATCGGCACGGTGGTGTTCATTCTGGCCTTTTCCGCCAACCCGTTCTTCAAGGGCTTCTACATCCCCTGGCAGGTGCCGCTGATCAGCCTTGTGGCGGTGGCGATCATCCTTGCCATCACCGGCTTCATCGCGCTTCGCAGCGTGCTCAAGACCGAACCGGCGGCGGTGTTCCGGTGAGCGAGACAGCCATGACCGCCACCGTCAGCCCCCCCTGCGATGCCGAAGCGGCCATCTGCGCGCGCGGGATCGTGCGCGAGTTCGAGGCGGGGCAATCCACCATCCGTGTCCTGCACGGGATCGATGCCGACATCCGTTCGGGCGAGATGACCTATGTCGTGGGCGAAAGCGGATCGGGCAAGACCACGCTGATCTCGATCATGTGCGGCATCCTCTACCCGACGGAAGGTGAGGTGAAGGTGTTCGGCACCGACATCTACAAGCTGTCGGACACCGAACTGGTCAACTTCCGGCTCGACAATATCGGCTTCATTTTCCAGCAATATAACCTGATCCCCTCGATCGACGCGGCTTCCAACGCAGCCGTGCCGCTGATCGCGCAAGGGGTGCCGCTCCACGAAGCGCGCGAGCGCGCCAAGGTGCTGCTCGACAAGCTCAACATCCTCGACCAGGCCGACAAGCTGCCACGCCAGCTTTCGGGCGGGCAGCAGCAGCGCGTCGCCATCGCCCGCGCGCTGGTGCACGAACCGCGCCTGGTGGTGTGCGACGAACCGACCGCCGCGCTCGATGCGCGTTCGGGCCGGCGCGTGATGGACCTTTTGCGCGAGGTCGCGGTCGCCCCCGGCCGGGCCTGCATCATCGTCACCCACGACAACCGCATCTTCGATCTGGCTGACCGGATCATCGTGCTCGAGGACGGGCGCATCACCCATGACGGCAAGGACATGCCCGATGATCACTGATGCCGTGCCCGCCCCACCCCTTTCCTGCAATCCGAGGACATCATGGCCATCTTGCCCCGCAATCTGAGTTTCTCGCGCCAGATCCTGCCGATCCTCGCGGTGATCGGAGTGATCGTTGCTGCCTGGTACATCATCAGCGGCCAACCCGATCGCGAGATCGTCGAGCCGGCGGAGCAGCCGCCGAAGGCGGTGGGCGCATTGGCCGACGCGCCGCGCGTCGCGGGCGCGGGCGTGGTCGAACCGGCGAGCGAGGTGATCGACATCGGCTCGGCGCTGTCGGGTCTGGTCACCGAGGTTCGGGTGCGCCCGGGTGACAGGGTGGCGCAGGGCGAGGTGCTGTTCCGCGTTGATGATCGCGCGGCCCGCGCCAGCCTCGCGCAGGCCGATGCCGCAATCAGTGAGGCACGAGCAGCGATCAGCGAGGCGATGACGGCACAGCGCACCGCCCGCCAGCAACTCGACCTCTATCGCAGTCTGACCGATCCGGCCGCCGTCAGCCGCGCCGAGGTGATCCGCGCCGAGGGCGAGGAAGCCGCCGCCACTAGCCGCCTCGGCCTTGCCAGGGCGCGTCTGGCCGCCGCGCGGGCCGCCGCTGCCACGGCGCGCACCGAAACCGAACGTCTGACCGTGCGCGCGCCGATCGCGGGCGAAATCCTCGCCGTCAACATCCGCCCGGGCGAATTCGTCGCGACCCAGGGCGGCAGCAGCCAGCCCTTCATCCAGATGGGCGACACCGATCCGCTCCACGTGCGCATCGACATCGACGAGAACGAAGTCGCGCGGGTCAAGCTCGGCGCGCCCGCCGTCATCAGCCCGCGCGGCGCGGCGGAACTCCACGTCGAGGCGCAATTCGTGCGCGCCGAGCCGCAGGTGGTGCCCAAGCGTTCGCTTACCAACAGCGCCGCCGAGCGGGTCGACGTCAGGGTCTTGCAACTGATCTACGCCTTGCCCGAAAGCGAGGATTTCCGGGTCGGCCAGCAGGTCGATGCCTTCATCGCGGCCAAGGATGGGCCGACGGATGCGGAGGACTGAGGCGATGCGCCGTCCTGCCCTCTTATCCGCCGCACTGCTGCCGCTCATGCTGGCCGCCTGCATGGCGCAGCCCGCACCGGACATCGCCACCCCCACGCCCGACTTGCCGGACGCTTTTGCATTCCGGCCGGAGACCGCTGCCAAGACCGGGCTCTCCGCGCTGATGCCAATGGACGATCCAGCCTACCGCGCGCTGTCGCAGGCGGCGCTGGCGGATGCGCCCAGCCTTGCCGAAGCCGCCGCCCGGATCGAAGCAGCACGCGCCGGTGCCCGCCGCGCCGGGGCCGAGCGCCTGCCCAACATCACCGCCGACGGCAGCGTGAGGCAGAACCGGATCAACCCGGCGCAGTTCGGCCCGGCCGGCCAGCAGGGGCTGATCCCCAGCGAACAGACCTTCTACGGCGCGAATATCACCGCAAGCTGGGACCCCGACATTTTCGGGCAATTGAAGGCGCAGGAGCGTGCCGCGATAGCCCGGATCGACGCCGCCAGCGCACAGGCGCACGGCGTGCGGCTGGCGCTGCTTTCGGAAATCGCCGCGAGCGTGATCGACTGGCGGGTGCTTGACGCGCGCGCTGCCGAAATCAACACCGACGTCGCGGCCGCCGAGCAACTTGCAGCGCTTGCAAAGGTGCGTGAGGATGCCGGGATCGCCCCCGGCTTCGACCGCGTCCGGGCCGAGGCGACCGCCAGTTCCTCCAAGGTCCGACTGGCCGCGCTCGACAGCGAGCGCGCGCGCCTGATCGGAAGGCTTGTGACGCTAACCGGACAAGACGGCGCTTCTGTGCGCGCAGCACTGGCTGGCTCCGGCACGCCGCTGGCAATGGCCGATGCACCGGCGGCCCTGCCTTCCGACTTGCTCGCCAACCGGCCCGACATCGCCGCCGCCGCTGCAAACCTCGCCGCCAGCGATGCCGACCTTGCCGCAGCGGCGCGGGCGCGTTTTCCGCGCATCACCCTGTCGGGTGTGATCGGGCTGCTGGCATTTGACCCGGACGACTTCTTCGATTCGGATTCGCTGGTCGGCACTCTGACCGCCGCGGTCGCCGGACCGCTGCTCGATTTCGGGCGCGTGGGCGCGGGGATCGATGCCGCCGCTGCTGACAAGCGCGCCGCCTTTGCTGCCTATCGGGCTGCGGTATTTCAGGCGCTGGGCGATGCAGAGGCAGCTTACGGCGTGGTTGCCGCAGCCGATCGCGAAGCGCAGCTGGCCGTGGATGAACATGGCAAGCTCACCCGCGCAGCATCGCTGGCCGAAGCCCGCTACCGCGCGGGGCTGGCAAGCTTCCTCGAAGTGCTCGAAGCGCGCCGCGCTGCCGATGCCAGCGGTGAACGCGCGGCCGCTGCGATGGGCCGCGCATCGCGAGCCCGGGTCGTCCTGTGGCAGGCGCTGGGCGGCGAGGTGATGGCCTCAGCCGCGCCGCTGGATCAGGGCTGAGCGCTCGCACCGGCAAACCACCTCGTCGCGCTGGTTCCACATTTCGTGGACCCAGGTGACGATGCCTGCATCGGGGCGCGATTTGCTCTCCCGCAGTTCCTTGACCTCGGAAGTCGCGCGCAGGGTGTCGCCGATGAAAACCGGCTTGGGCGTGACGACATTGTTGAAGCCAAGATTGGCGACCAGCGTGCCGAGCGTCGTGTCCCCCACCGACAGCCCGACCAGCAGGCTGAAGGTGAAGGTCGAATTGACGAGGATCTGGCCGAATCCGCTCGCCTTGGCCGCCTCGACATCGAGATGCAGCGGCTGCGGATTGTGGGTCATCGTCGAGAACAGCAGGTTGTCGGTCTCGGTGACGGTGCGGCGGATCTCGTGTTCGATCCGGTCACCCACCTGCCATTCGTCAAAGAACCGCCCCGCCATCAGGAGCCTGCCGTCCAGCGTGCGACCACATCCGCGCCGTCATCCGCGCTCGACCGGACAGCGCCGGGCGTGCGGCTGAAACGCGGGGCGGGCGCGGTATGCCACTCGCCCTCGTGCTGCACATAGGCCCCGCGCGCCTGCATGTGCGGATGATCGCGTGCCTCGTCGAGTTCAAGCACCGGGGCAAAGCAGGCATCGGTGCCTTCGAGCAGTTCGCACCATTCAGCTTGCGTCTTCGTGGCGAACAGGGCGGCCAGCTTGTCGGCGTAATGGTCCCAGTTGGCGGGGTTCATCTGGCCCTGGGCCAGTTCTTCGGGCGCTCCGGCCCGGGCCAGCAGTTCGGCGTAGAACTGGCTTTCGATCGCGCCGAGCGAGATTTCCTTGCCGTCCGCACATTTGAAGCAGCGGTAGAAATGCGCCGCCCCGCCGAGCATCCCCTTGCCCCTTTCGGTGGTGATGAAAGGCCGGCCGCGCACGCCGAAGAAGAAACTCATCAGGCTGGTCGCGCCATCGACGATCGCGGCATCGACCACTTGCCCCTTGCCCGACCGCTCGCGTTCGTAGAGCGCGGCCATGATCCCGAAGGCGCAATACATCGACCCGCCGCCGAAATCACCGACCAGGTTCTGCGGCGGCGTGGCAGTCTCTCCGGCCTTGCCTACCGCCGAGAGAGCGCCGGTGATCGCGATGTAGTTGATGTCGTGACCGGCAGCTTGCGCAAGCGGGCCGTCCTGCCCCCAACCGGTCATCCGGGCATAGATGAGGCGCGGATTTGATGCGAGCAGTTCCTCCGGCCCCAGCCCCAGCCGCTCCATCACGCCGGGACGAAAGCCCTCGATAAGAACATCGGCCCTCGCCACCGCGTCAAGACAGAAGGCCTTGCCTTCCTCGCTCTTGAGATCGATGCCGACGCGGTGCCGCGCACGCTCGACCACCGGGTTCGACACGACAGCGCCGGGACGGTCGATCCGCACCACTTCCGCGCCAAGATCGGCCAGCAGCATGGCGACGTGCGGTCCCGGGCCGATGCCGCTGAATTCGATCACTCTGAGGCCGGCAAGCGGCCCTGACGGCTGGTTCATGCAACTCTCCCTTTGCGTAAGAGTCTCTGGCGCGCGCGATGGCCAAGGGCAAGTCCCGAGATTGCGAATGGCCGCCCAAGCCGCACCATCGCCCCGCAAAGGCAAAATTGCTTGTCGTGGCGAGCGCAGCGTATAGCTGCACGCGGCATGCGTGAACTGACCCATCTCGAACGGCTCGAAGCCGAAAGCATCCATATCTTCCGCGAGGTCGTGGCCGAGGCGGAAAATCCCGTCATGCTCTATTCGGTGGGCAAGGATTCTTCGGTGATGCTGCATCTGGCGCGCAAGGCCTTCTACCCTGCGCCGCCGCCTTTCCCGATGCTGCATGTGGCAAGCGGGTGGGACTTTCAGGACTTGCTCACCCACCGCGACCGGACCGTGCGCGAATATGGCCTGAAGCTGATCATCGCCGAAAACGAGGAGGCCGAGGCGCAGGGCATCAATCCCTTCGACACCGGCAGCGCCCTCTATTCGCAGGCGCAGCTGACCGATCCCTTGAAGCGCGCCTTGAGCGCGCACGGCTTCGACGCGGCCTTCGGTGGCGGACGGCGCGACGAGGAAAAGGCGCGCGCCAAGGAGCGTATCTTCTCCTTCCGCACGGCCGCGCACCGTTGGGACCCGAAGAACCAGCGCCCCGAACTGTGGAACCTCTACAACGCGAAGAAGAACAAGGGCGAAAGCATCCGCGTCTTCCCGCTGTCGAACTGGACCGAACTCGACATCTGGCAATATATCGCGCTCGAGAACATCGATATCGTGCCGCTCTATTTCAGCAAGCCACGCCCGACGGTGGAGCGCGACGGGATGATCCTGGTGGTCGACGACGAACGTTTCCGACTGGAGGAGGGCGAGGAACCGGTGATGCGTCCGGTGCGCTTCCGCACGCTGGGCTGCTACCCGCTCACCGGCGCGACCATCAGCGAAGCGACCGAGATGAGCCACATCATCCAGGAAATGCTGCTAGCCACCAGTTCCGAGCGGCAGGGGCGGGCAATCGACAAGGGACAATCGGCCAGCATGGAAGACAAGAAGCAGGAGGGGTATTTCTGATGGACACGCCCTCCAGCTTCCAGACCGACACCCTCATCGCCGAGGACATCGGCGCCTATCTGCACCGGCACCAGCACAAGAGCCTGCTGCGCTTCATCACCTGCGGCAGCGTGGATGATGGCAAGTCCACGCTGATCGGCCGCCTCCTCTACGATTCGAAAATGATCTTCGAGGATCAGCTCGCCGCGCTCGAAAACGACAGCAAGCGCCACGGCACGCAGGGCGAGGAAATCGACTTCGCGCTGCTGGTCGATGGTCTTGCGGCCGAGCGCGAACAGGGCATCACGATCGATGTGGCCTACCGCTTCTTCACGACCGAAAAGCGCAAGTTCATCGTCGCCGACACGCCGGGACACGAACAATACACCCGCAACATGGTGACGGGCGCCTCGACCGCCGACCTCGCGGTTATCCTGGTCGACGCGCGCAAGGGCGTGCTGCAGCAGACCCGGCGGCATTCGTGGCTGGTTCACCTGCTCGGCATCCGCCACGTGGTTCTGGCTGTGAACAAGATGGATCTGGTGGGCTACGACCGGACAATCTTCGAGCGGATCGTCGAGGACTACCGCGCCTTTGCGCAGGACGTGGGAATTGATGATTTCACCGCGATCCCGATCTCGGGCTTCAAGGGCGACAACATCACCGCCGCGCCTTCGGCCAACACCGCGTGGTATCAAGGCCCGGCGCTGATCGAGCATCTGGAAAGCGTCGACGTCGACAATGCCGCCGAGCAGGCCCAGCCGTTCCGGATGCCGGTGCAGTGGGTCAACCGTCCCAATCTCGACTTCCGCGGGTTTGCCGGGCTGATCGCCAGCGGGACGGTACGCGTGGGTGACCCGGTGCGGATCGTGCCGTCGGGCAAGACCAGCACGGTCAAGACGATCACCACCTTCGACGGCGATCTGGAGGAGGCAGTTGCGGGCCAAGCGGTAACCATCAGCCTTGCCGACGAGGTCGATTGCAGCCGGGGCGACGTGATCGCCGCCGCGAGCGATCCGCCGCAGGCCTCCGACCAGTTCAGAGCCACCCTCGTGTGGATGGACGAGGAGACGCTCAAGCCCGGGCGCGGCTACTGGCTCAAGCTCGGCACGCAGCTGGTCACCGCCACCGTCCAGCCGCCCGAATACGAGATCGACGTCAACAGC
Source organism: Erythrobacter dokdonensis DSW-74 (assembly GCF_001677335.1). Classification (GTDB taxonomy): domain Bacteria; phylum Pseudomonadota; class Alphaproteobacteria; order Sphingomonadales; family Sphingomonadaceae; genus Erythrobacter; species Erythrobacter dokdonensis. The sequence continues at coordinate 349,466 of NZ_LZYB01000003.1, read as the reverse complement.
CGCGAACACCTTGCAGCCAAGACGCTGGGCCTCAATTCCATCGGCGTGGCTGAATTTGCGACCGACCGCCCGATCACCTTCGAGCCCTATTCCACCAGTCGCCAGCTGGGCGGGTTCATCCTGATCGACAAATATAGCAACGCCACGGTGGCAGCCGGGACAATCGAATTCTCGCTTCGCCGCGCCGACAACATCCACTGGCAGCCGACCGCGATCACCCGCGAGGATCATGCCGGAATGAAGAACCAGATCCCCCGGGTATTGTGGTTCACCGGGCTTTCGGGCAGCGGCAAGTCGACTATCGCCAATGCGGTCGAACAGCAGCTCCACATGATGAACCGCCATACCTTCCTGCTCGACGGCGACAATGTCCGCCACGGGCTCAACCGCGATCTCGGCTTTACGGAAGCCGACCGGATCGAGAACATCCGCCGGGTCGGGGAAGTGGCGAAGCTCATGGCAGATGCGGGCCTGATCGTGCTCACGGCGTTTATCTCGCCCTTCCGGGCCGAGCGGCAGATGGTGCGCGAAATGCTGGCGCAAGGCGAGTTCATCGAAATCTTCGTCGACACGCCGCTCGAGGTGGCGGAGGCGCGGGACGTGAAGGGCCTCTACCGCAAGGCACGAGAGGGCAAGCTCAAGAACTTCACCGGGATCGATAGTCCCTACGAGCCACCCGAAAACCCGGAAATCCGCGTCAACACGGTGGACATGACCCCCGAAGAGGCAGCGCGCTACATCATCCAGCAGATCCTCCCGCTGAAATGACACGCGAGAGCATGACCGACGCCGCGCTGGCCGCACACCTCGCTGCTGAAGCCGGACGATTGCTGATTGATGTGCGCGAGGGATCGGACCTTGCCGGCAAGGCCTTGGGCAACGAGGGCGACGTGGTGGCCAACCGCTTCCTGTGCGAGGCCATCCGCGCGGCGCGACCCGATGACGGGCTGCTTTCCGAAGAGGAAAGGGACAATCCGGCACGGCTCGGCAAGTCGCGGGTATGGATCATAGATCCGGTCGACGGCACCCGCGAATACAGCGAAGGACGCAGCGACTGGGCAGTCCATGTCGCGCTGGCGGTGGATGGCCTTCCCGTGCTGGGGGCCGTGGCGTTGCCGGGCCTGGCGGGCGAGGTGGTCATGCGCTCCGACCAGCCGCAATCCCTTCCGGCCATGACGCCGCATCCGCGCTTCCTCGTCAGCCGGACCCGCCCCGCGCGCGAGGCCGAGGCCGTCGCCAAGGCGCTCGGCGGCGCGCTGGTGCCGATGGGCAGCGCCGGGGCCAAGGCAATGGCGGTGGTGCGAGGCGACGCCGAAGTCTACCTCCATTCCGGCGGTCAGCACGAATGGGACAGTTGCGCGCCGGTAGCGGTAGCGCTGGCGCACGGACTGCACTGTTCGCGCATCGACGGCTCACCGCTGATTTACAATCAGGCCGACACATTCATGCCCGATCTGCTGATCTGTCGCAGCGAATGGGCCGCCCCCGTGCTGGCCGAAGTCGCGCGGCTGGCGCCCGGCGATTGACAGCCCCTCGTGCTTGTTGAAAGGTCGATGCGAGGCCTTTGTGCAGGACAATAAGCGGAATCTGGCAAGCGGTGGGCAAAAACAGCATCAGGGTGCTTGCCGTTGCCTCGGGCGGGGGTCACTGGGAACAGCTGATGCTGCTGCGTCCGACCCTTTCGCGTTATGATATCCGCTTTGCCACGACAGAGCCCGCGATGGCAGCCCAGCATGGCATTGCCGATGCAGACCGTTTGCCGGACTGCAACCAGAACAGGCCCGTGCGCTCGGCAATCTGTGGGCTGGTGGCGCTGCGGGTGGTGTTGAAACACCGACCGGATGTGATCGTGTCGACCGGCGCGGCGCCGGGGTTCTTTTGCATCCTGGCCGGACGGCTGATCGGCGCGCGCACGCTCTGGATCGACAGTGTCGCCAATGGCGAGGAGCTGTCGATGTGCGGCAAGCTTTCCAAGCGTTTTGCCCATGAATGCTGGACCCAGTGGGAGCACCTCGCGGGCGAAGACAACCCGCGCTATTTCGGGGCGGTGCTTTGATCATCGTCACTGTCGGTATGCAGCTCGGCTTCGACCGCTTGATCGCAGCGATGGACGCGCTGGCACCCGGGCTTGCCATGCCGGTGATCGCGCAAACCGGAAAGGGCTTGTACCGGCCGCAGAACATGGAAGTGCGCGAGAAGATCGCACCTGCGGAGTTCGAGGCCCTCGTGGAGCGCTGCTCGCTGATCGTCAGCCATGCGGGGATTGGCACGGTGCTGACCGCCGCGCGCTTCGGAAAGCCGATCCTCGTCATGCCGCGGCGTGCCGATCGCGGCGAGCATCGCAACGATCACCAGCTGGCAACCGTCGACAAGTTCGCCGGACGGCCGGGTATTCTGGTCGCCGCTGACGAGAGCGAACTGGCCCCACGCATTGCCGAGGGGCTGGCGCTGAAGGATTGGTCGGCCGCCCGATCGTCCACGGCCCGCCAGTTGCACGAAGCGCTGGCCGCCTTCATCGAGAGCCGCCCGCTCTGATCGGCGACATGGGGAGCGATGGGGCGGGCAACGGGGCGCCCTCATGGTGAAACCCACGGCAAGCCTAACGCGATCTTAACGGCTTTGCCGCCATGGTCCGGCCCGGATACGCGGGACCGTGAACTCATGAATGCACCTTTCAAAGCGGCGGCTTCGCTTGGCCAGGATGCCGGCCAGCATGCGCCCGAACATCAGGTCGCGGTCATCGGTCTGGGCTATATCGGACTGCCGACCGCCGCGTTGCTGGCGTCCTATGGCTGGAGTGTTTGCGGCGTCGACGTATCGCCGCGGGTGGTCGAGACAGTGAATGCCGGCGGGGTGCATATCGAGGAACGCGATCTGGACCGTCTGGTGCATGACGCCATCACCGCCAAGACACTGGTCGCCTCGACCGAGGTGCCAACGGCAAGCTTCTACATGATTGCCGTGCCCACCCCGCTGGGGCCCGATAACGCCCCGGACATCTCCTATGTCGAGGCTGCCGCTCGCGCCATCGCGCCCAGGATCCTTCCCGGCGCATGTGTCATCGTCGAGAGCACCTCGCCGGTCGGCACCACTGAACGGGTCGCCGAAATCATCGCCGAACTGCGCCCCGATATCGCGGTGCCATGTGATGGAAGGACCGGGGATGCCGACATCGCACTCGCCTATTGCCCGGAACGCGTGTTGCCGGGCCGGATCGTCAACGAACTGGTGCATAATGACCGCGTGATCGGCGGGGTGACAGCGGCCTGTGCGGAGCGCGCGGCGGTGCTCTATACTTCTTTCGTCAAGGGCGATTGCCTTTACACCAGCGCCCGTGTGGCCGAAACGGTGAAGCTGGTCGAAAACAGCTTCCGCGACGTCAACATCGCCTTTGCCAACGAACTGTCGATGATCGCGGATACAATCGGTGTGGACGTGTGGGAGGTGATCCGGCTCGCCAACCGCCACCCGCGCGTCAACATCCTTCAACCCGGCCCCGGCGTGGGCGGGCATTGCATCGCGGTCGATCCGTGGTTTCTGGTGGCAGGCGCTCCTGAAGCTGCCCGACTGGTGCGCACCGCGCGCGAGGTCAACGACTACAAGGCGGTGCACACCGAAGGCAAGATCCGTGCGCTGCTCGATGCGGTACCGGATGGCAAGGTCGCGCTGCTTGGCCTCGCCTTCAAGCCCGATATCGACGACTTCCGCGAAAGCCCGGCGCTCGAAATCGCCGAGGCGCTTTGTCTTACCCACGCAAGCCGGATTCTGGTGGTCGAGCCCTTCACCGAGAGCCTGCCCGCTTGCCTTGCCGGAACCGGCGCACGGCTGGTGACGCTTGACGCGGCGCTGCGCGAATCGGAGATTGTGGTGGTGCTGGTCGATCACACCGCGTTCAAGCATCTGGCGCCTGCCGATCTGACGGGCAAGCTGGTGTTCGATACGCGGGGTATGTTGCGGCAATGAATGAAACGGGCGCGAAGCCGCGCATCCTCGTCACCTTCGGCACCCGTCCCGAAGCGATAAAGATGTTCCCGGTGGTCTTTGCGCTGCGCGAAACGGGGCTGTGCGATGTGAAAGTGGTGGTGACGGCCCAACACCGCGAATTGCTCGATTCCGTGCTGGCTCTCGCCGGGCTTAGACCCGACCTTGACCTCGACTTGATGCTTCCAGACCAGTCCCTGGACGGTCTTGCGAGCCGGATTCTGACCCGCTTTGGCGAGGCTTTGGATACCCTACGGCCTGACCGGGTGCTGGTGCATGGCGATACGCTGACCACGATGATGGCATCGCTGGCGTGCTATTTCCGGCGGATCCCGGTAGGTCACGTCGAGGCGGGATTGCGCAGCGGGGACATCTATTCGCCCTGGCCCGAGGAAGTGAACCGCAAGGTTACAGGAGTGGTTGCCGACCTGCATTTTGCCCCCACCGGGACCGCTGCCGCAGCTTTACGCGCTGAAAACGTGCCGGAAAAATCCATACACGTTACAGGCAACACGGTGATTGATGCCCTACTTTTCGCGCAAAGGAAGATCGCTGCTGATCCCTCGCTCGCGCCGACCATCGGCCCCCTGCAGGAACGGTTTGCGGGGAAGCGGATCATCGCTGTTACTGCCCACCGCCGCGAGAATTTCGGCACAGGAATGGAGCAGATTGCCAAGGGATTGCAGATGCTTGCTGCACGGGATGACGTGGCGATCATCTATCCGCTCCATCCCAATCCCAATGTCACTCAGGTCATGCGGCCGGCGCTGGCTGGGCGCGATAATATCGCGCTGGTCAACCCTCTGGATTATATTGATTTTGTAGCGATGATGGCGGCCTGCGACATCGTTCTGACAGACTCGGGCGGAATTCAGGAGGAGGCACCCAGCCTCGGCAAGCCGGTGCTGGTGCTGCGCGATACGACAGAGCGGCCCGAGGGCGTTACTGCGGGCACGGCCAGGCTTGTGGGTACCGATCGACGCAAAATCACGGCGGAAACGGTGCGCTTGCTGGATGATGAGGCCGCATATAAAGCGATGGCTCTGGCGCATAATCCTTATGGCGATGGTACTGCCAGCCGGCGGATCGCCGGGATCCTGGCGGGCATCTGACAAGCGGCCGCCCGACCCTGTCAGGGATGCGCGCGCACAAGTCGGATGTACTGAATGGCGGCGATCATCACCACCAGACTTGAGCCGAGATCAACAACCCAGTTCAGCTTGAGCGGACCATAAAGCAAAGCATCCATCGCGTGTAGCGAGGCGAGTCGTAGGGCGATAAGGAAGATGATCGCCAACGCAGCGATGACACTTACCAGCCTGGCAACATTGCGGCGTCCGCGCAGATTGCGGGTCTTCCGGTAGATGAGCCCAAGCGTGCCGATGCCCGCCAATGCAATAATCGCCGCCGAAAGCGGAGCCTGCAGATCGCGGCGCTGCCCATATTCACCGCTGGCCCTGAGTGATGCGCGTAAGGTCGAGCGCAGCCACTCCTCCACTTCCAGCATGCGCAGCGCAATCAGCATGCCGAAAAGCAAGGCTAGAAGCGCCCAAAATCGCCAATGTCCCGGCATTTGCCTATAGCGCTTGGCTGTGATTGCAGCCGCGATGCAGGCCAAAATCACAAGACCGTAAACACCGCTGGCGGCGAGGCTTAGCGCGGAGGGTCCGGCTGACATTGATCACCTTCCTGATGCTCGAGCGCATTGCGACGCGCTGTGGCCTCATGCGGTCAAAAATTGCGATCATCAAGGCGTAGTGGGCCGTCGATCGACCATGGCGCGTCTAACTTGTGCAACGCAATCGGCAAACCGTTCCTGCGCGGCACATCCCCGCATTCGGCACCGGCAAGGCCGCTGCATTAGTGTTGCACTGCGAAAATCGTGCGTCTAAGCAAAAGTCCGTAGGCCGCAGGGCCGATCTGCCTGCTCAAGGAGAGACCCGTGACTTTGCTGACGTCCAACCCCGTACGGAAAGCCTCCCTCGTCTCGCTCGCAATGGCTTTGCTGGCTGGCTGTGCATCGACACCGGACCCGATTATCGGTGCAAGCGTGATCCAGCCGCGGACTGATCTTGGGCAATCAGATTATTCGTTCCAGCGACCCACGACCTATCAGTTGCGACCGGCGGACAAGATTTCCGTGCGAGTGTTCCGCGAGCCTGACTTTTCGCTCGACAGCGTTCAGATCGGGGTTGAAGGTAACGTGTCCCTGCCCATGCTCGGCTCCATTCCGGCTGCCGGAATGACAGCAAAGCAGTTCGAGCAGGAAGTCACGCGTAGGCTTGCCGCCGTTGGTCTCAAGTCGCCGATGGTGAGCATCAACATCGCCGAATATGCATCCCATCTCGTAACGGTCGAGGGTGCGGTGGAGACGCCGGGCGTCTACACCTTCCAGCCAGGTGCGCGGCTCTCTTCGGCCATCGCGCTCGCAAAGGGGCCGACGCGGACGGCGAAAGTCGATCAGGTCGCGGTTTTCCGTGAAAGCGCCGATGGGATCATGGTCGCCAAGTTCGATTATGGGCAGTTGCGACAGGGCACGATGCTGGATCCCGTGCTCCAGCCGGGCGACCGTGTGGTGATGGGCACTGATGGCCTTTCGGTGTTCTGGAATGACCTTCTAAGGGCCTTGCCTGCGTTTGGCGTCTTTGCCGCCGCAGGCCTCAGAAACTAAATCCCATGAACGAAAGATCGATCGTCCAGGCCCCCGAGTCCAGTCACAAAGGCGCTTGGCTGGACGCCTATATGCCTGATGGCCCATTGGGCCAGATCGGGCCCGCTGGGCCGCGCGCTCAGTTATTCAATTTTGCGACGATCCGCGGCATCATTTACCGTCAGCGCTGGATTGTGGCATCAACGATTGTTTTGGCTTTGCTCGGCGGCCTGATCGTGACACTGTTGTCCACCCCCGTCTACGAGGCAAGCGCCAAGGTTGCGATCAAGCCTTTCGGCACAGCAGTAGTCGAAGGGCAAGAGGTCATGCAGGGCTACAGCCCGATCCAGATCTACGATTATATCGCGACGCAAACAGAGGTCATCAAGAGCCGCAGCATGGCCGAAACCGTGGCAGCCGATCTCGATCTGGCTTCGCGGACTGATTTCATTGGCGAGAACATCGAGGAGAGCCGCGCATCAGGTATGAGCGATGAACAATGGCGCGAACGGAAAATGCAGATCGCCGCGTCAATGCTCACCAGCGGTGTGGTAGCAGACCGATCGTCTCAAAGCTGGGTTATAACGGTCGGCTTTCGCTCCACCAATCCGGTTCTTGCTGCGGAAATCGCCGATGCCTATGCTGATGCTTTCGTGGCCACCGGCTCGCGCGATTCAATCGAGAGCAACAAATTTGCTCTGGAGTACATCAAGGGACAGATCGAAGAGACGCGCACGCGGCTGGCTGAAGCTGAGCAGGTTGCCAACAGCTACGCGCGCAGTTCCGGGATTATCCTACAAGCTGGGGGGACAGAGGAGGGCAGTGGTTCCTCGACACTGACTGCAGCCAATCTTACGAGTATCAATAGTAGGGTCGCCAGCGCCCGCGCTGCGCGGATCGAAGCAGAGCAGCGTTGGCGCGCGATCCAGAACCTGCCCGCTGCGGAACTGCCCGAAGTGCAGGCCAGTGGTGTGCTTCAGGGACTTGTGGCGGAACGGACCACTAAGCTAGCGCAGCTGGCCGAGCTGCGGCAGCGGTACAATGATGATTTCCCCCAGATCCAAAACCTGCTCGCGCAATTGCAAGTTATCGATGCCCAGGTCGAGCGCAGCGGAGACGACATCAAGGCTAGCGCTCGCAGCCAGTTTCTCGTTGCGCAGAGCCAGGAAAGAGCGCTTGAGGCGGAGTTGGCGTCTCTAACCGGAAACCGTCTTGTCGAGCAGGACCAGCAAATCGAACTGAGCGTACTGGAGCGTGAAGCGCAGGCACTGCGCGATCAGCTGAAATCGCTGCTTGATCGCTATAATCAAGTCAATAGCGCCGCAAATCTCGATCCGGGGACGATCAGCAAGATCGACTCAGCTAGAGTGCCGCGTTCACCTTTCTCGCCCAACATTCCGAAGAACATGGGCCTCGCCTTTGTCCTGGGCCTGGCGGTGGCGGCCGCACTAGCGGTGGTACGAGAGACGCTTGATGACCGGGTACGGTCGCTCGACGAAATCGAGGAAAAGCTTGGCCTGCCGCTGCTGGGACACACCCCGCACGTCGAAGGGCGAGATCTGGACGCACTCGGAACCAACCGGTTCAGCGCGCTGATGGAGGCCTATTCATCGATTCGTGCAGCGATAGACTTCAGTATGCCGCGCAACCGCAATGTCTTTCAGCTTACCAGCAGTCAGGCAAGCGAGGGCAAGAGCACGACCGCAGTGATTCTGGCCGAACTGTTCGCTAGCCTCGGCCGAAGGACCCTGCTGATCGACGCTGACCTTCGTCGCCCGTCGGTTGCGAGCCTGCTGGATATCGAGCGCCCAAAGATCGGGCTGGTAGAAGTGCTACTGGGTCATGTCGAGCTCGAAGCCGCGGTCGTGAAAGGGGTACACGAGAACCTCGAAATCCTGCCGGTCGGCGAAATTCCGCCGAACCCCGCCGAGCTTCTTGCTTCACGCGAATTGCGGGATTTCATCGAGAAATACCGGAGTGAATACTCACTTATCATCTTCGATTCGTGCCCGGTCATGGGTCTGGCCGATGCGCCGACTCTTGCCAGTCTGGTCGATGGCACAGTGTTCGTGCTCGAATCCAATCGTCTGCCATTTGGACAGGCAAGATCGGCCGTACGTCGCCTCGCGCTGGCCGGCGGAAAAATTCTCGGGGTCGTGCTAACCAAGTACCGTGCTCTTGAAGCCGGTCAGGCCTATGGTTACCAGTACGGGTATTATGAATATGGACGGGACAAGTAGCAGGTCATTGAAAATTATTTTTGGATAAGGCCGGGGTTCATCGTTAGATCAATCTGGATAGCCATGACATCGAAGTATACGAATTTTAGTACTGGCTGCTGACGAGGCTGCAGCTAAGGCCAGCGACGAAGTCCGTATTCGGCAATCAATACCTTAGTTCATGCCAAGATAAATGTAATCGCGCGAAACAGTAATTTCACTTGGCCGTAGCATGCTCGAACACGAAAAGCTCTACTAGGGTAGATAACAGCCAATGGCCCCCTCCCCACCTCTGCCCACGGTCAGCATTCTCATCGTTGCCTATAATTCGACATCGGTAATCACATCCTGCCTGGCCTCGATTCCGCAAGCCTGCGGACGCCATGATTTCGAAGTGTTGCTAGTCGACAATGGCGATGGTTCCACCGAAACACTCGTAACTGCGACGTTCCCGGACGTTCAGATCGTCCCGAGCCGGGGGAACATCGGCTTTGCGGGGGGCAATAACCTGCTGGCAGCTCAAGCCCGGGGTCGGTTTCTACTGCTGCTAAACCCCGACATGGTCCTGGAGGCAGAAGCGATCGATTACCTCATCGATGCGGCGGTGGTGGCTGATCCGTCGGTGGCTGCCTGGGGCGGTGTTACGCTAGACCGTGCGGGCAATCCGGACTACGGGAACACCGTTCACATTCCTTCCTTGCGAGAGATGGCCAGCCGCATGCTCGGCCGTTCCATCGCCGTAGACAAAGGACATCTCGGCATAGACGCTGATGCCGAAGTAGCTGTGTTAAGCGGTAGCTTTATCCTGTTTCAGCGTCAGGCATGGGACGAGGTCGAAGGCCTTGACGCCCGATATTTCCTCTATTGCGAGGAGGTTGATCTGTTCTACCGCCTGTCTTTGCGGGGCTACAAATTCTGGCGCATTGCCAAGTCGCGAGCCTTTCACGATATCGGGCACGGTCAAGCCATAACACCGGTGCGGATGCTCTATCGCGCCGCGGGTAACATGGAGTTTGCGCGTCGGCATTGGAATGGGCGCAGACAGGAACTTGCCTTCATCTTGATGTGGCTCGGGGCCTGGCAACGCGTCATTGCTGGTTGGCTGCTGGGGCGGTGGTTCCCACACATCCAGACCGTTGGATCGAGCCACCGCGATATCGCGCTGCGCCCTGGGTTTTGGCGCCATGGATATGATCCGGATCGGGGCCTGCTAGCAAAGTTGGGCAATCGCTGAGGAACCCAGCCGGCAGCCATCGGCCGCCGTGTAAGTTATCGATTGCGTTGAGGCATTTTGGTGGCTCTTTTGGAGAAAAGTCCCATGGCGACGACTGATCCGACGGCATTCACGGTCATCATTCCGGCCCACAACGAAGAAGCCGTGATTGCCCGCTGCCTCAACGTTCTGCTGGCCGATGTCCCCGCCGACAGCAAGATGCAAGTCATCATCGCCGCCAATGGCTGCAGTGACGATACCGTGGCCATTGCCCGCAAGGTCGCCCCCGGTGCGGTCGTGCTCGATCTGCCGGTCGGATCGAAGACTGCGGCCATGAATGCCGCCAATCGCGAGGCACTCTACTTCCCACGCATCTATCTCGATGCCGATGTCCAGTGTTCCTATGACTCGCTGCAGGCCGTGGCGCAGGTTCTGCGCGAGCCAGGTATTATGACGGCGGCGCCCGCGCTGCGCATGGATCTGTCGCGCTCCAATTGGCTGGCGCGCGCCTACTACCGGGTGTGGCTGACCCAACCCTATGTCAAGCGGGCGCTGGTCGGATCGGGCTGCTTTGGTCTCTCCAAGGCGGCCTATGAGAGGATCGGCGATTTCCCGCCGATCACCGGAGACGATATCTGGGTCTATTCACGCTTCAGCGAGACCGAACGCCGCAACATCGCGAACGACGCCGAAGGCCGACCTGTGTGGTTCCTCGTCTCCCCACCACGCCGGGCGATTGACCAGATCCGGGTCGAGACCCGCCGCCGCCTAGGCAATGAACAGGTTCTCAGGGATTATCCCAGCCCGCACTACGCCGGATCGAACAATGCCGGCGACCTTTACGACGCGCTGCACGAGGGAGCCTCGGTGCTCGATGTGTTGATCTATCTCGCGATCAAGGCGGTGGTCCGCCTAAGGGTGCGGCGGGTCAAGCGCAAGCGCAAGGACATCGTATGGGAGCGGGACCTTGCCGCGCGCGAGGTCTGACAGCTATTGTACGATCACCCTCTGGCTGACAGCCCGGGCCGGGGAACCGGCGATGATGCTCATCGGCGGGAAGTCTCCGCGGACCACCGCTCCAGCGGCGACGATGCAACCATCCCCTAGTCGGGTGCCAGGCAGAACCAAGGCGCGGGTAGCCAGCCACACATCATTACCGATAACAATATCACCCTCGGCCATGGGCTGATCGGTAACAGGGCTGCCAAGATCGTAACGGTAGGTCGCAGCCGTCAGCATCACCTCCGGCCCAAACAGTACATCATCACCAATGACAATGCGCCCGTCGCGCGGCCCAGCCCAAAGATGGCAGCGCGATCCGATCCGTACCCGGTGCCCGATCTCGATCCGCTCGGGATGATGGAACACCGCGTCGGGGCTGACATTGCGCGCCCCCGCAAATCGGACAGATCGCATCGGGGCGACGTGTGAGTAATTGTAATAATTTATGATTTTGACCAGATGCAACCAGGCACGAGGGTCGAACAGAGAGCCGATCAAACGCAGCACCCGCGCTGCCGTGCTCAGGCTCTTCTTGCGGGGCAAGGTGGGGGTCGTCACGGTTCAGCGCCTCCAGAATAGCACCATGCACTTGCCTATATGGCATCCGGAATCAAGCGTCGCGCATGAACCTCCGCCACGATGGCCCTGCGCTGAGACAGAATGCTTGGCGTGAGGATTTCTTTTTATTACAGATATATATGTGTCCCCAAAGCCACCATTACAACCATCATCGCGCGACATGGCAACGCTCAACGGTCGGCGACTGCCAGCTAAACGCGGCCCAATTGGGATGGCAGGACAGCACGGCGGGTGGTCGATTTACCTGCGGGCAGATACCCAAGGCTGACCGACAGGCCAACCAGCATGAAGAACCAAACAAGCGTGGCGAGCCATAGGGATACCGAGTTCACACCCAAAGCAAAGACAGACAAAGAAATCGCCACCCCGCGCAAAGTACGCGCTTCGCGAATCGGAAGGTCGCGCGATTTCAATGCCACCATTGCAATTGCGATAAGCGTAGCCCCGAGCAGCATAAGCACATTGGGGATGCCCCAACGAAGCGCGAGAATTAGCCAGAAATGATCAAACGAGCCCGAGTACATCCACGAGGGTCGATCCCAGTCCCCATAGCCGATGCCGAACCAAGGGTGGCGCGCCACGTTTTCAGTGCCGTACTGCCAGATCAGGACGCGGTTATAGGCTGACCATGAGTTCAGTGAGGCGTAGCGAACCAGAATGCCGTAGAAACCGGAATTGCTGGTCAGTTCAACGACTCCATAGAGGAGAGCCGAGAATAGCAGAAAAAGACGCCAAGTCAGGTTGGCAATGCGCTCGCTCAGCCAGTCGTAAATGATCAACCCCCCGCCCACGACAACGCCAAGCATTGCCGCGGAACTCATTGAAAAAATGCCTCCGATGGATGCTACAATGCCAAGCCACTTCGGCCATCCACGCAGTCCGGAGAGGGCATAAAGCGGAAGGAAGCTGGCGAGCAAAATGCCAGCGTGGATAGGGTGAGCAAAAGGACCTGCCCCCCTAACCAGCCCCATGCGAACTTCCAGCCGCAATCTGTTAGGAATTCCGGTCAACGAGGATGCAAATGGCTGGAAGATATGTCTATGGGTCAGGGACTCCAGTGCCACCATAAAAGATGCGAAGCCCAGCCCCGGCGCGATCAGGATAAGAAACGTTCGGAAATCCTTGGGTGACCGAATGGCAACGCGTGCAAGAAAGTAGGCAAGGGCAATGTCGACGGTGTGCGATCCGCCCATGACCGCCGCTGTCTCGAGCGAGCCGCTGGTCTGGTGCGCTGCCAACCATATCCACGCAGAGCCAAGAATAATCAGGATGTCTGGCCAGACGAAGCGGAACCGACTGCGCAAGGCACCGAACAAAATATACATCGTCGCGCCCAGCAAGTAGACGCGAAAGGGGGGAAGATAAAACCCCCCGACAGTCGGATTGAACTGTTCTGGGAGCAGAATAGTGTAGAATAGCCCGGCCGCCAGACTGACTGGGACAAGGCTGTCCTGGCGCGGTAACGGCCGTACGATCCCTCCTCCGGTGGGTAGAGGCAATGATCGGGCGGCGGCTTCCATAAGAACTCCTTGTACCTCAGCCGTGGCCAACGCGAGCGATTTCCAGACAATCGCAACCCTGTGCTCGAGACTCCAGACGATCCTTTTCGCCGTGGCCCAACGGCTGTTGCAGAACGTGCTGCCTGAACGGGCGCGCTTCTTGCGGTAACAGCCTTTTCTTGCCGTTTCCAGTTCCTCGCGCTAGCGCACACGCGCCATGCTTGAGAGGTCGCTTGGATGCCGCCCGAGCTCTGGCCGATCAGACAGATTGCGCGGAATCCCAGCCGGACTAGCGCTCTAGCCTGTGCCGGGCGTCAAGGACACCAGATGAACGAAGAGAGCAGGTCTGACGCACTTCGGAAATTCGGCGCTATGCTGCCACTGCTGGCGCAGAAGCTCAGTCTTCACCGGGTGCTGGGAGGAGCCTTTCTGCTGCGCGGCTTCAGCCTTGTCACCGGGCTGGTGCTAACCCTGCTTCTCGGTCGCTATTTCGGGGCGGCGGCGACGGGAACTTACGCTCTGATAACGCAGACCACGACGTTCATTGTCACAATCGGCCTGCTTGGGCTTGACTTGAGCCTTGTTCGCCATCTTGCGCGCCCCAAACGCAATGTAGCGACTGCGGTTTTCCTTCGAATCATGGGCCTGAGCGGCGCCTTGATGCTGTGCCTAGTGCTGGCAATCCTGCTTGGTGGCGACAATGTGTGGAGCGGCCTGTTCGGCGATGTCATTCCGCGCGAGTTCACGACAGTGATTTGCGTCCTCTTGCTGATACGCGGGCTCCATCAGACTCTTTGCGGCTTTCTCCACTCTCAGAAGCGGATTGCGCTTAGTCTGATGATCGGCTTGCTGGCTGTACCCTTTGCGGCAGTCTGCGCACTGCTGTCAGGTCTGGCACAAGATGTCCATGAGCTGCTGTGGGCCACAGCGGCAAGTGGCTTTGTCTGCATGTTGTGGGCGCTCTGGGCGAGCACGAAGCATCTCAGTAATGGCCAGGATGCGATCAGAGTATCCATGCGGCAGGTTCTTTCTTCGTCATTGCCGCTTTGGGGGTCATTGCTGACCCTGGTAATGGGGGAGTGGTATGCTCTTGCAGTAACCGCTCGCATGCTGAGCGTAGTCGACGCCGGCGTATTCCGCGTGGGCGCTCAGATTGCAGCGCCGCTGTCAGTTGTGTCCGGCACCATCACCTCAGTCTATATGCCACAGATCAGCGGCGCGTTTCATGCAGGTGACCGCCAGAGCGCCGCACGGCTTGCCCGGACAGCGGTCCGGATGTCAGCGGTACTCGCGCTTCCGGTAGCTGTCGGCATCATAATCGTGACGCCATTTTTGTTGCCCTTTATCGGTTCCGAGTTCGAAGCAGCAATGCCTGTTGTCGTGACGTTGCTAATCGGTCAGTTCCTTATCGCGCTTTCCGGACCTTGCGGTTTGGTGCTTGCGATGTCCGGCAACGAGAAAGTCAATCTCGCCATTGCGATTGCTGGAATTGCCTGCCTGCTGGTGGCAGCCCCGGTGGCCGCCACCCTCGCAGGGATTCATGGGGTTGCGATTTCGGTCGCGGCCGTACTGGTGATGCGCAACGTGGCGGCCTACTGCTACTTGCGCTACAAGGTCGGGATCGAGGTCTGGTCCGGACGCGCCATGCCAACATGATAGAAGGCATACGGGGGCACTGGCGCCGTCATTGACGAAATTTACAACGGGAGCGCAATAAGCCTCTTTCCTACACATAACCAATATGGTTCATCTTTCGGGACATACTATGCAGAAAGGTGTTATATGGAAGATGATTTCGCCAGCAACCTGCCTTCCGCGCTGACCCCTAGCGAATCGGCCTATGCCGTAACGCCGCACGACACGCTTGCCCTGCCTGCGGTACCAAAATTCCTCTATGTCGGAGTCGGCGGTCGGGTCACCTTGCGTTCACGCGACGCTGCGGCTGACGTGGTGTTCGAAAACGTGCCTTCGGGCGGCTATATCTACGTTCGCCCCAGCCACGTGCGGGCCAGTGGCACCACCGCTTCTGCTATCGTGGCCTGCGCATAATGCTGGGGCACAGGATCGCAGGGGGGCAGGTTATGCTTGCCGCGGGAGCTGGGATGGGCGGGGTTCCCGATTACATCGTCACCAGCAGGGCCGAATGGGACACTGTATTCGCCAACGATGCCGCCACGCTGGCGGGCAAGATTGTCGAGGTGGCCGCGCCGATCGCCGAAGCGGTCAACATCACCAATCGAGACTTCTCTGCGGCGGGTGCCCCTCTAACAATCCGCAGCGCCAATGCCGGTTCCTTCCTTGGCCGTCTGGAACTTTACACGTTGGTTCGCGGGGTGGATTTCTCCGGCCTCAACTTCCAGCTTACGGGCTGGCCCAAGGCGTTTGACGCCTGCGTCCAGTTTGGCACCGGCACCTTCGATCAGCTCAGGTTCGTCAACGGCACCACTTTCCGCCACGGCTACGGCGCGAGCCTCGCCAACATCGACACCTCCGCCGACCTGCCCGAATACGAGCGCATCGACAATGTGCAGACCGCGACCACGACCAGCGCGACCTATGCCCTTACGTGGAAAGATCCGGCTGCAACCCAGGGCATGATCGAGTTCTTCAATCGCGGCGCGAACAGCGTGCGCGTAGCTGTGGGGGGCTCGGACGTTGTTGCCACCGGCAGCAGCCAACTTGTCAATGCTGGCGCGCGGTTTCGTTTCGGCGGTCTCAACCCCACCACCGCCACGCATTTTGCCGTGCTGGCGACCACTGGCACCAGCGAGGTCAATGCCCGCACCGAAATCGGGCTGGCGACATACCTGGGCAGTGCGTTTCAGGCGTTCGGCTCGGCCAGTATGCAGAGCATCGAAATCCGCAACTGCCTGTTCCGCGACCTGGTCAACGGGGCCAAGGGGCTTGGCACACCGAGCAGCGTCGTTGTCATGGATAACGACTTTGACCGCATCTATGCCGACATTATCGCCGTGCCGCCTGCAGCGGGCGGAAGCGGGCGGTTCCTGCGCAACATTGCCACCATCCCTTTCTGCCGTTCGGGCATTGCCGAAAACCTCAATGGCGATGCGGGCGACCCGCATGGCGACATCATCCAGATGTTCGGCGCTGGCGCAGGTACGATCAGCAATGTCCGCATTGCTGGCAACCGGATGCGCGCAACCGCGCTGCGAACCGGCGTGACGCAGCAGGGCGTGTTTATCTCCGACAACGACACCAACCCGTCCTATGCCGACTTCGTCATTATCTCGAACACCTTTGTCGGCGGCTCGACTTTTCAGCTTGCGATTGGCGAGGGCGCTTTCTCGGCCCGCGATACGCTGGTCCACGGCGTCAGCATTTTGGATTATTCCAACGTCGCCAACCCTGCACCGACCGTCAAGATTGACACGGATCAGGGCGGCTCGGTTTATGTCGGCAAGTCAATTTACGGCCAGCTTGTCGTTTTTGCCGAGGCTCCACAGCAGGACGGCAATTTGCGCCTGCCTGACGCGGCAAGCCCCGCTGCCGTGTTCCCGAACCTTGGCAATCTTGCCGCCGCCACCACCCGCGCCGAGATTGAAGCGGCGCTGGCCACCGCCGCCGAGGGCGCAGGCCTGGGCGCGGTCGCCACGGCCAACGCTATCGACTGGACGACCACCGACCCCGAAGCCGTGATCCTCTGGGAGAACGTGCCAAGCGGTGTGCATTGGAACCCGCTGACGCAGCAAGACCCAGACACACTTATCACGCTGCCGCTGCGCAAGGTGCTTAACAAGCGGCCCGATCAACCGGTCAGCGTTACCGCTGGCACCGAATGGCGCAGCGTCGATACGGACGGCACGACCGAAGTGCAGGCATGGACGAGCAGCCCCGGCACGATCCAGCCCGGCCAATTTATTCAGATCAGAGGCACAACCGCCGCATCCGGAGGCACCATCATGCTTGGGCTATCCCTTAACCTGTTTTCACAAAACGTCAGCGTCACAAGCGCGAGCATTCCAACCGCCTATCTGGTGCGGGGCGCAACGGCGGGCTATTTCGTCGATCCGGCCAACGTGCCGAGCGGCACGAGCCGCATCACCTTCCGCGCGCAAGTCTGGCTTCCGTCGCTTTCCGGTGCTCCGCGCCTGTTCACGCAGGAAAGCACGGGTTGCGACTTGTGGGTAGGTTCATCGGGCCAGCTTGTCGCCAACATTGAAGACTCCACCGGCACTGCGATGATCTTTTCTGCAAATGTGGCACCAGACGGCACGATTGTTGCGGAAACGTGGCACGAAATCATTTTCGACGTGGATCAGGTGGCAGAGGAAGTGCGCGTGACGGTCGACGGCGTGCTGACGACGACCGCCTTCACAGCGGCCAGCAGCGGAACCTTTCAGACAAGCCGCGAAGTCAGCTTCCTTGCGCAGACGGCAGGTGCCTTCGCGGTTGCGGCAGGCACCCGGGTCGCCAACCTCGAAGTCGATTTTAACGGCACGCTGCACAAGGCGATCAGTAACGATGCGACGACCGCCAATGCCGATGCGTGGCACCGTGGCGGCGACTTTGCGAGTTGAGCGGAACCGCCGTCAGGCACCGGGACAGTCTCTCTTGCATGGCAATTTTCGGATTTGACGATGCCGTTGCCAGCCAAGTGCGACAGTCTCGGTGCGCCATGTAGCAATGCTACATTTCGCCAGCAGGGTGGCCCGCGTATCGTCCAAGCCGATGGCCCGTCAGATCTGCCTGTCGCCAGCTTGGACAAGACGCTGCAAGGCGCCCAGCATGCTGCGGACCGACTCCTTGATGCCAAGTGCCCGAACATTTTCAAACAGTGAAAGATTCTTGAAGCGCGGTCGCTTCCGACCCATCACGGTCATTGCCATCAACCTTGGCAGCACCAGTCCCTTGCGGCGGGCCTGAAACGGCTGGATGTGCCGGATCTGCTCGATTTCCAGCGGCTCGCACGCCAGGTTTCTGGCATTCATTGCCCGTAATACCAGTTCCTCGCCTTTGCGGGTACGGGACAGAACGATGCTCCGCCCCTCCTGTTCTTCGAACAGCGGGTAGCCCTTTTCGTCACAATGCCAGCCATCAGCGCACACGATGTCGGCAAATTCACCGATGCCGTCCGGACAAATCTTGCAGCGAAACTGGAGGTGCCGATTGAGAATGCTGCCCCAGCTGGTGTTGTAATCCATGGTGAAGCGCGTGCCGTCAGCCATCTGGGCAGTCGCATAACCTGGCCATCCGTCTCCGCGAAAACGGAATGCGGTCACTTGACTTTCGTCCTTGACCCCCATCGCCGCGAGCACGGCTGATGTACCGCGATAGCTCGGCACGCCTGCGCACATGAAGGCAAGCATATAGGACACCTTCTCGTCCACTCTCCGATCGATCCGGGCCAGCTGTCTGAGCCCGGCGACATCGCAAGGCTTGCCGACAAAAGCAAAGCGCCCGGGGCTGTCCAATCGCTTCGAGATATCCTCAAGCGGAGACGACGGCGCATAGCGCGAACCGGCGGCATGAAACACCTCATCGCGGCCCGTGCTAACGTAAAGCGCATTGCGGACCGGCGAGTCCTCAGAGACCGCTGTCTGCACGACATAGTCGATTTCGCCGCTGATCAGCAGGTGTGTCAGGATGGCTGATAATGCTCCACCCGAGGACGCATTGCGGCGCAGATCGTCATCGGTGCTCCAGCCGAGCCTTGCCCCCACAACGGGGCCCCACACGGAATGATACTCAGCCTCATGTTCCGCCGGATCGTGCCGGATATTGACCCCCGGACACGCCCGATCGATCACCGCTGCCATCTGCGGGCTGACCGGGCCGACCCGTTCGGGGCGCCGCAGACCCTCGGGCGTATCGCGCATGGCAATTGCCGGCGTGTCACCCGTTCCAAGCCCGGCGCAAAGCCCGCAACCCGAACACAGGCCGTTGGCCTTGATCGTCTCGATATCAAACATGGCGCGGTGCGAGCTTGCCAATCACCTCGTCCAGATAGGCCTCGTACTCGCCCAACCTGCGGCGAGCTTCAGCGCTGGCGGCCTTCGCTTCAGCGCGCATCGTCGGCACATCGGTCAGTGCCGCATCGAAGCGCGCCAGGACTGCTTCGTTGGTCTCGCACGTCAGATCGATGTTGTAGCTGTACCCGATTGATTCAAAAAGCCCATTGAATTTGCGGCTATAGCCGAGCGGGATAACGGGCGTGTCCGATGAAATCGCAGCAATCGTCGCGTGCATCCGGCTACCCGAGAACACATCAAGACTCGCGATGTAGCTTTTCGCTTCGACCGGACTGGCGAATTTGGGGGCGACTTGGACTTGCGGGTATAGCGACTTCAGCTGGTGCGCAACTGCGTAGTCGTCTTCGAAATGGCCAACGGCGGGATCGGGCGCATCCTTGCCGGAAATGACATGGCTCACCAGGTGCACATCGATCTGCGGGTCGCCGGTCAGTCGCTCGAGCAGGCTGTGGATGAGCGCCGGGTAATCGACCGTCAGCCGGACATTGCTGTGCGGCGAGCGGCCTGTCCGATACAGTAGAGCAGAAACGTTGAGGCCAAATTTCAGCGGTCGGCCTTCCCCGTCAGATTCATGACGCGCAGCTTGCTGGTGATAGGGCAAGGCAAAAGCGACATCGCAGGTCAGGGCCGACTTTTCCGCAACGCCCAGGCCTTCGAGCACCGCAAGGGAAACCTCGTCGCGGGCAAAGACCTTCCGGGCGATCTTCAATGCGGCAACGGCAAGCCGACGGGCCATCGGCGTGTGGAACGGACCGATCGTCTGCGGGCTGAAGACCAGTGGAGTCCGCGCCGCGCCTACCGCGATCTTGGACAGGATGATCAGCCAGTATCGCTTGCCGAAATAGATGTCCGAGAAGCTGTCGCCGCCGCCGATATCGAACACGATATCGCACTGTCTCAGTAGACGGTTGAGTCGAGAAAAGGGGTTCAACAGCGCCTTCAGCTGGACGTTCATGAAGTCGTGCTCGCCCGGCATCTCGTGGCCGTAGTCGAAGGCGCCGTGTGAACCCATCAGATGGAGAACGGGGCGATAGCCGTGGCGCTCGGCTGCGCGCACCAGCAGCGTGGCATTGGCTATCGTCAACGCGCCAACCCCGAGATTTTCGTTGAAGACCGTGTGCCAAAGCAGGCCCACATGGAGCGTCTTTGGCGTGGGAGCGGCATCGCCGGCGCGCTCATGTCCATCGACAATTGCTCGAGCATCCGGGGCGATCTGCTTAGACATTGGCTTATTCCCGTTTGTTCAATCTATTCGTGGATGCTGAGGAGAGTCCAAGACGCGCGGCACATGACGCGATGACGTCGATCGTCCAGTCCTGGCTTATCATCCATCAAGGGGTGCTGGTCTTGTCCGTCCCATGTCCGTCCGTTGGACCCGCCGGCCGGGCTGAAGTCGCTTGGTCCGTGTTCGATTCGCGCGAGAGATGCGCCGCTTTGTCATGCCGGGTAACGTCTATGCAAGCCGCATGTTTCGCAGGGAACGGTCATGAGAACTCGAAAGGCGCGCACCGGTTTTCCCGTGCCCCTTTTTTGACCACCGACCACCCAGATGAACACTCCGCGCCACCGGCAAAAACCTCTGGACCCTGTGCTACGCCACTTGTAGTGCCATCGGCGATCGCGAGCCCCTGTCTCTGCCGGAAAATCGGGACAAGCCTTACTTCGAGAAACGGTATCATGGGATTTTCGTTGTGGACGACCTGAAATGCACGATCATTATCCCGGCCTATAATGCGGGGCTTTTCGTTGAACGGGCGATCGCCAGCGCACGTGCGCAAGGGTCGACTGAAGAGGTGCGGATCATCGTCGTCGATGACGGTTCGACCGACGACACGGCAGCACGCGTCAAGGCGCAAGGCATGGCAGAGCTGGTTCAGCAGCCCAACGGAGGCGTCTCGGCTGCACGAAATGCCGGACTTGCGCTCGCGACGGGTGAATACATCATATTTCTCGACGCCGACGATGAACTCCTGCCTGACGCGCTGGAGCATCACCGCAACGCGATGGAAGCCCACCCCCACGCCGTGATGGTATTCGGTTCCAATCATATCATTACCGAAACCGGTGAGATCATCCGCAGCAACGAAACGGTTCCCTACGAAACGCGTGATTTCATGCGGACCGCGATGCACGTCACTCCCAGCCCGTCACAGGCCATGATGCGCCGCGCGGCGGTGGCGGCCGCCGGGGGCTATGACCCGGACCTCAAGGGCGCCGAGGATTGCGATCTGTCGCTGAGACTGCTGCAACACGGGGCGATCGTCTGCCACGGCCATTACGTGATGAACTATCGCCGGCATTCCGGGCAAGCTACCGGCCGCCCGTCGAAGGTCCTTCAGGAGCACATGCGGATGCTGCAGCGCCGGCTCAATGATCCGGCCGCACCGACAGACCCCAAGGACAGGCAGCAACTGGTCCGCAAGTGGCAACGCCACTATGGCCAATTCATGCCGCTCGAAATGACGAGACTGACCGTGACCGGGAATATTGGTGAGGCTCTTAAGGCCGCCCGCCACTTCACCAGCGCCCTGCCCGCAAGCGCTGTCGGCGCGGCAAGCTTTCTCCGCCAGCGGCTCTTCGCCAGAAACTGAGGCTGATCGGCACGGGTCGCCATCGGGCCGGGCTGGTGCGAGGCTTCCGACCGGCTCGATTGAGGTGTCTGCGGCACATGGAGCGCAGGGCAGCTGGCCGGGCTTGCCGGTGACCTCAGCCGCGCCAGGCGCGGGCCAGTTCGTCGATGATCGTTGTCGCCCTTGCCCGCCAACCGTGATGTTCGCGGGTCAAGCGCATCGCCTCGCGGGTTGCCGCCCACGCCGCGTCATCGCCCTGATCGGCATCATATCTTGAGGCAAGGTCGCTGCCATCCCCGGCAACCTCGAGCAAGCTGTCGCGCGGCAGGAGCGCCTCAAATTCGCCCGAGGCAGGCAAGGTGCCCAACAGCCGGCAGCCCGCCGCCAGCCCCTCAAAATAGCGCATCAGCAACGGACTATAGCCGCCCGACCGCTCTGGCTCAGGCGGCGTGACGACGAAGTAGCGAGAACGCGCTGCCAGAAGCCCAAGATCTCTCGGATCATCCAGAAAGCCGGTCGTTTCGCGATACTGGTAGTTCAGCCCCCGCTGCTCGCTAAGCGCCAGCAGCGACCGATGCAGCATCGGGTCGCGCCGCCCCATCCACAAAATGTCGATATCGCGCGCGACCTCCCGGGGGCGGAATACCTCGGTATCGCAGGCAAAGGGGAGGTAGATATAGCGGGTCCGCCCCCCTTTGGCCTCGAGATCGCGCAGCGCCTCGGCATAGGGCACGAAGACCAGATCGTGACCGAATAACCGGTCCGCCTGCGCGATCCGGTCGATCGCGTGCTTCCACGGATCGACGTAAAACACCGCACGAAGCACCCGGCCCGCCGCCCAGGACAGCGCCTGCAACGGCCATTCCGGCCGCGCCTTGCCGTGCATCGAAAAAAACGCGTCCATCTTCTGCGCACGCCCGGCTAGACGCAAATATTCGCCCGCGGTGCTCAAGCCGGGCGGCGGCGGCGCAAGGATCTCGCCAGCTCCAAGCGCGTGCAGGTCAGCAAACAGCGGGTCCGAAAGTAGCGTCCAATTGATCCCGCGCGGCAGCTTTTCGTTAGAGAGCAGGCCGATCTTCATCGTTTACCCCTTGTCGCAACGAAATTCCCTGAAGAGAGCCGCATCTAGGAACCCATACGATTGGGGAGATCAGCCGCCAGCGGATCGCTCGAGCGAATCCGCCGCTCCGTCTCGTCGGCATCAAGGAAGCGGCCATAAGTTCCCACTTCGATGTCACTGCGAATCACCTTGGCCGGGTTTCCGGCCACGATCGAGCGCGGCGGCACATCCTTGGTGACCACGCTGCCGGCTCCGACCACGCAATTGTCGCCAACCTTGATGCCGGGCAGAATGATACTTTCCCCGCCGATGAAGCAGTTCCGGCCAATCCGGGTGTGCATGTACATCCCGCGTGTGCGGTCATGCGTCAGTATCCGCGCGTTGAAGGCGACATAGGTATACTCGCCGATGTGCACTCCCTTCGGAAAGGTCATGTCCGGCTTGGCACTAAGGGACATCTCCACAGTCGGGTGTATGTCCATTTTCATTACACCCCGGAAGAAACGCAGGCGCGTCCCGGTGAGGAGTTTGCGCAGGAACGACAGACGGGCGAGGCTCATAGTAACATTCCTTTACGTGCTATGCTCGCTATCGCGCTGCCGCTTGACCCAAATCGATTGGACGCGCAATCCTCGATTGGTGCAGACCCAAAGCCGCTTTCCGAAGCACGCCAGAATGATTGCGCTGGCTGTTGCCGCAGTGCTGCTCGGGCTGGCTGCACTGTTGTGGCCGGAGGTTCCGCAGTGGAGAATCGCGGGGACGGTGAGCGCGAGGACATCATCTGTCACTCAACTGCCCGGGCCGTTGGCGTGCCCCAGCCCGGGCTACAGGATAACCATCCTTGGTGATAGCCACGTGGCAGGCAGCCGGATGAGGGCCGCCGGCCTGCCGTTCGGCGCAGTGCTCGAACAAGAGCTTGCTCGGGGGGTGAAGGTTACAAGCTACGGCATCGGCGGAGCAACCGCAGCAGGCGGCGAGCGACGCTGGCGCGCCAGCAATCTGCCCGAGGCCGATCTTGTGGTTATCGCTTATGGAACCAACGATGCCGCGCCACGCGGCTGGCTGAGGCGCAAGAAGCCCGTACCAATTGCGGCCTACAAAACTGCGATGACGCGACAGATCAGGGCTTTGCGTGCACGCGGCGCGCAAGTCATCCTGATGGCGCCTCCACCGGGAGGAAGCATGGCGATCAATCACAGGCTCGCCCCCTATCGGATGGCAGCACGCGACATCGCACGCGCCGAGAATATCCCGATGCTCGATCCTGCCGACGCTTTTGCATCCTGTTCAGGGTCGGAACCCCTGCTGACTCATGATGCCCTGCATATGAATCCGGCAGGGCATCAGTGCCTTGGTCGTTGGCTCGCGCGGCAATTGTGTCCGACCGCAGTTGCGCCATGATGATTGCGGCGCCCCGGTTCATCGCGGCTGCCTGGTCACTTCGGCAGAGTACCGCGCTCGGCCTGACAACAAGGCCCCAAGCCGGACGGCAAGGGGGTCAACCTTGTCCAGCGCACGGCGCTCGACGATGAGCCACGAAAATGCGGCGAGCGTAAGGGTGATAGGCAGGGCAGCAAGGATGTTAGCAGCAGGCGTCATGCCCGGCAGAAAATGCACGAGCCCCTGCTGCACCGGAAAAGCGTAGATGTAGAGGCCGTAGGAATAATCCCCGACCCGATTGTAGACGAGCAGCGGGCCCTTGACTGCGAAACCGAACCAGATCGTCGAGTACCCGACAGCGACCATGATCATGGGCAGCAGCGCGGCAGTTTTCATCACAAGTGCCACAAGCAGCCACAGCACGACAGCGATCCGAATATCCACCGGCAAGCGGTCTCGCCACACATAGGCCAGAACACCCAGACCAAAGGGGAATGCAAGATGCGCCAGCATGTCGAGGCGATAGGCCAGTCCCGACGCCGGCGCCCAGCCTAGGCTGACAAGAAATGCAGCCGCAAGCCCTGCAAAAACCAGCGTGAACGCGGCACGGCTGCGCAGCAATCCCAGCACACCCAGGGCAAAGAGGCCGAAGTAACAAACCACCTCGTAGAACAGCGTCCACAAGCTGCCATTGATGGCCGGCCCCATCGGATTATCCTCAAACACGCCCGGCAGCGAGAATTGCAGGAAGTACAGGCTGAGGTTGCCCGGCACGTAGAGCAGGGTCGCCGGATCGGTCAGATAGTCCGGCAAGGTTCGGGTGGTCAGCATCGCTCCGGCCATGACTGTCAGCACCAGAACGATGGCCAATCCCGGGAAGAGACGCATCACCCTCGCGATTGCGAACCGCCAGTGACTGCTTGCACGGTCGAAGCTGCGCGCAATCAGCAGGCCAGACAGGACAAAGAACACCGCAACGGCGTGGCCGCCCAGCGATAGACCCGTTTGCGGTTCAAGCGGTTCCACGGAACCGCTGCCGAGCGCGATAGGGAAAGCATGCGACACAAGGACCGCGCAAGCTGCAAGCACCCTGATCAGGTTGAGATTGTTGTCACGGCCTGCCAGAAGCTCGGCCAGAACCGGTCGGGGCATTGACATTTTCATCAGGCCTGCACCTGCCCGACCAGCGGACGCCACCATTGTTCGTTGTCGAGGTACCATCGTAGGGTTTGCTGCAGTCCATCCTCGAAGGTGTGCGCGGGTGCGTAGCCCAGTTCGGCGCGGGCCTTGGTTTCGTCGATGGCGTAGCGCCGGTCGTGTCCGGCTCGGTCGGTGACGAAGGTCTTGAGGCTGGCGGTCGGCTCACCCCTGGCGGCGGGCGCATCGGGGTAGCGCTGTGCCAGCCCGTCGACCTCGGCGAAGGCACAGTCGACTTCGGTGCAGACGCGATCGATCACAGTCATGTTGGGCAGTTCCGCCCCGCCGCCGATATTATAGGTCTCTCCCGGCACGCCGCGCGCGAGGCACGCCTCGATCCCGCGGCAATGATCCTCGACATGCAGCCAGTCGCGCACGTTCATGCCATCGCCATAAATCGGCAGGTTGCGCCCGTGCAGCGCGTTGAGCAGGAACAGCGGGATCAGCTTTTCGGGATACTGGTAGGGCCCGTAATTGTTCGAGCAATTGCTCGTCGTCACCTCGAGCCCGAAGGTGTGATGATAGGCGCGAACGAGGTGGTCGGACGCCGCTTTCGATGCCGAATAGGGTGAGTTGGGCGCATAAGGCGTGGTCTCGGAAAAAGCCGGATCATTCGGGCCGAGCGAGCCGAATACCTCGTCGGTCGAGATGTGGTGAAAGCGGTGCGGCACGCCGCTGCCCGCCAGCCAGACCGCGCGTGCGGCCTTCAGCAGGCTATTGGTGCCGAGGATATTGGTGTCGATGAAGGCATCCGGCCCGCTGATCGAACGGTCGACATGGCTTTCCGCAGCAAAATGCACCAGCGTGGTGATCTCGTGATCGCGCAGCAGGGCTTCTACGAGCGCGGTGTCACGAATGTCGCCGACCACCAGTTCGGCCTTGCTGCCTTCGAGCGTCGAGCGGTTGCCGGCATAGGTCAGCGCATCGAGCACCACCACGCGGGCGTCAGGGTGCCGGGCATTCCAGTAATGCACGAAATTGCCGCCGATGAATCCGGCGCCACCGGTAACAAGCAGATTAGCCAAGCTTTGCTTCCTCTTCGAGCATCAGCCGCAGATTGGTGCGCCAGTGAACCGGCGCGTCTGCCAGAAAGGTGCGGGTGGCGCTGCAATCAAGCAGCGAGAATGCCGGACGCCGCGCAGGCGTGGGATATTCGGCGCTGGTGATCGCGTGGATCACCGGAACCTTCGCAATCAGGCCCAGCGCATGGGCCTCCTCGGCGATGGCGACGGCGAATTCGTGCCACGTTGCCACTCCGTCGTCGCAATGGTGGAAGATTCCGGTCGCGCCTTTCTCGGTCAGCCCCCAGATGGTGCGAGCAAGGCCGGTGGCCCAAGTCGGCGCACCCACCTGGTCGGCAACCACCCGTAATTCGTCGCGCTCCTTCATGAGCCGGATCATGGTGCGCACGAAATTGGCACCGCCCGCTTCATAGACCCAGGCGGTTCGCACCAGCAGGTCCTCGGGGCGCAATTTGTCCTCTCCCTCTGCCTTGGTGCGTCCATAGACGGACAGGGGGTTGCGAACGTCAGAGGGCTGGTACGGGTCGCTCGACTGGCCGTCGAAAACGAAATCTGTCGACACATGGACAAGCTTTCCGCCCGTTTCGGCCATGGCCTCGACCATCGCCTCGACCGCCTCCGTATTGATCGCATGGGCGATATCTGGCTCGCTCTCGGCCCGGTCGACCGCAGTGTAGGCGGCCGCGTTGAGAATAACGTCCGGGGATTCTACGACCAGCCGGGCGCGCAGCATCTCGACCTCGGTGAAGTCGCAATCGTCGGCATCAATCGCGTTGATTTCAGCCCATGCAGGGGCCAGCCGGGTCAATGCGCCGCCAAGCTGGCCGCCCGCTCCGGTAATCAGTACCTTCATGCAAACACCGGTACATCGGCGAGACAAAGCCCGCGCGCGTCCTTTTCGGAGATAATGGGATCAAGGCCGGTCACCGGCCAGTCGATCCCGACCGCCGGATCGTTCCATGCCAGCGTATATTCGCTTTGCGGCGCGTAAGGCGCTGTACACTTGTAGAGAAAATCCGTGTCGTCCTCGAGGGTGAGGAACCCGTGAGCAAAGCCTTCAGGCACCCAGAACATGCGTTTGTTATCGGCGCTGAGTTCCACCCCGACCCACTGGCCGAAAGTCGGCGAGGACTTGCGCAGATCGACCGCGACATCGAACACCGCGCCTTGCGTCACCCGCACCAGTTTGCCCTGCGCCCCCGGATTCTGGAAATGCAGGCCGCGCAGAACGCCCCTCTGCGAGCGACTGTGATTGTCCTGCACAAAGGCAAGGTCGAGCCCGGCCGCGCCAAATGCCGCAGCGTTCCATGTCTCCATGAAGAAGCCGCGTTCATCGCCAAACACGCGTGGCTCGATGATCAGAACACCCGGCAGAGCGGTTTCGATGATGTTCACGCGGGCACCGTCTCTTCGAGCACCTTGAGAAGGTATTCACCATAGCCCGACTTGCGCAGCGGCTCAGCGATTTCCCGCAGCCGGTCGGAGGTGATAAAGCCCTGCCGCCAGGCGATTTCTTCGGGGCATGAAATCTTTAGCCCCTGCCGCTCCTCGGTGATGCGGACATAGGTCCCGGCATCGAGCAGCGAGGCATGGGTGCCCGTATCGAGCCACGCAAAGCCGCGCCCCATGATCTCGACAGCCATTGTGCCCTCATCCAGGTACAGCCGGTTCAGATCGGTGATTTCGAGTTCACCGCGTGCCGAAGGCTTCAGATCCCGCGCCCGGTCGACAACGGTTTCGTCATAGAAGTAAAGACCTGTCACAGCATAGTTCGACTTGGGGACCTTGGGCTTTTCCTCGATCGAGATCGCTTTGCCGCTGGCATCGAATTCAACCACGCCGAACGCCTGCGGATCGGTCACCCGGTAAGCGAAAATGCTTGCCCCGGTCGTGCGCGCGCTTGCGCTCTTGAGCAATTGCGGCAGGCCATGACCGTAAAAAATATTGTCGCCGAGAATAAGTGCGCTGGGGCCGCCCTTCACGAAATCCGCGCCGATGTGAAACGCTTGCGCAAGACCTTCGGGCCTGGGCTGCACCGCATAGCTCAACGAGACGCCGAAATCGGAACCATCGCCCAGCACACGCCGAAACTGATCTGCATCTTCGGGGGTGGTGATGATCAGGATTTCACGGATGCCCGCCAGCATGAGCGTGCTGAGCGGATAATAGACCATCGGCTTGTCAAAGATCGGCATGAGCTGCTTGGAGACGCCCCGCGTCAACGGGTAGAGCCGCGTCCCGGAACCGCCGGCAAGGATGATGCCACGCCTGATGCAATCGGTCGCCATATGAAAAGAAAACCCCGCCTTGCGATTGAGCTGCGTTGCACTTGCCGCATTGCAGCATGGGAAAAGTGGGTCAATCGCTAATCTGTGAGGCAGATGCGCGCCCCACAAAAACAGTGGCAACCCCCCCAGTATGGGCTAAGGGCAGCCACGCTACCGTGAGCAGCGGGGAAAAGCGAGTGCAACGGGTGGATAGCGCTGGGTCGATCGCAAGGGCGGACAGGTTCCTTGCCGACTGTGTGCGAGCCACACTTCGCGGAAGCGATTGCCCGCCCTGGTCGCAAGAGCTCGACGGCGCCCAGGCGGAAGTCATTTCGCGGATCGACTTTCATGGGATCGCGTTACTGCTCGCGGGCAGCATGCCAGACAGTCTGCCAAGGGTCCTTCAAGAGAGCATCCTCGAACAAGCCCGACTGCAGGCATTGTGGGAAATCAGCCATGGCCAGCGCGTGGCGCAACTGGTTGAGGCGCTGCATGCGCGGGGTTTCGAACCGCTGCTCATGAAGGGCACGGCCATCGCCTACTCCTGCTACGATGATCCGGCGATGCGCAGGCGCGGCGATACCGACATTGTCCTTGCTGGTGCCGAACGGGACAACGCACGTCGCTGCCTGCGGGCGCTCGGATTCCGTCCCCGCGGACACCATTTTGGGCTTCAGGAAGCATGGGTCGTGGATGCGCAAGGCGGGTTCACGCACGAGGTTGATGTCCATTGGGCAATGAGCTCATCAACGACGCTGGCTGCCGCGCTCGCGCAAAACGGCTTCGAGACGCGTACCATCGCTCTGCCCCGGCTATCGGCGAATGCGCGCAGCCTTGGGCTTGTCGACAATATCCTCATGATTTGCATCAATCGTCAGGCGCACAACATGTTAGGATATCACATTGAGGGCGAGAGAGTTTTCGATTCCGAAAGACTGATCTGGGCAGTAGATCTCGACCTCATGTGTGCCCGTCTCGACGCGAGTGACTGGTCCCTGCTGAGCGATATCTCACACAGGAGCGGTGCTGCCGGGACGGTTCTTGCCGGACTGCTATTTGCTCGCGATCGCCTGGGAACGGGCATTCCCGACAGGTGTATCGATTCCCTGTCTGCAGAAACGGCCGAAGGCCCGGTGTCCCGGTATCTGGCGCAGCAATCGAACTTTCAGAGGTTCAGACAGGATTTTGCGGCTGCTCCTGATTGGGGGATCCGGCGCGGCCTCGTGCTGCGGCAAGTCTTCCCGGAACGCGACGTGTTGGAGGACCGCTTTCCCGACAAGCGGCACTGGCCGAACGTTGCGTTGTATACGTGGCGCCTGCTGCAATCGGCCTCTGCGCTTTTGCGTTTTGGCCGGAACGGTTAGGAAAGCAGCTTTCGCATGCCGAACATGGAGCCGGGTGTCTCGTGAACCTGAACTTGCTTTGGAACAGGGCGCGCCCGTTCATCGGCGAGATCGCGACGCTCAGCGGCCTTTCGCTGCTCAGTTCGCTGGCGGCTCTGGCAATCCCCTGGCTTGCCGGCAACTTCCTTGCCGGTGTTGTCGGAGATGTCGGCGATGATCTCTATCCGACTGTCGCGCTGCTGCTGACCGCGCTCGTAACTCTGGCGATCATCAATATTGTCGTTGCGGTGCTGTCGGAACATGCTTCGGGCCGGATCCTCGCCGGCCTTCGCCGCGAGGTCTATGCCCATATCCAGGCGATGCCCCTGTCATTTCACGATCATAGCCGCAGCGGAGATCTCCTTGCATTGATGACCTATGAGGTCGAGAATCTCAGCCGGTTCCTCACGGCGACACTGGCCAACGTGCCGGCCATGATCATGACTGCGGCCGGAGCATCCCTGCTGCTCTTCCTGATCGATCCCACGATCGGATTGATCGTGCCCATCATCGTACCGGTCTTCTTCATTCTCGCCAGATTGTTCGGTCGCCGATTGCGCAATGCGTCTCGTCGCTTCCGCAAGGCCGAAACCGATCTCATCATGCTGGCGGAAAGCGATCTGGAGATGATTTCAGCGACAAAGGCTTTCGCTACCGAGGACAGCTTCCAGCAGCGATACGGCGAAGCGATCGAAAAGGCGCGCGTCCTGGCCGTGGCTCAGGCCCGCCTGGCTGCGGTGCTCGGACCGGCCCTCGCGCTAGCAGCGGCGATCGCGGCGATTGCCATCCTCGTCGCCGGCAACGGGCAGATCGATAACGGGGGACGCACTCCCGGCGAAGTCTTTACCTTCCTGCTCTATGCAGCGCTGCTTACCCGTCCGGTGGGCGGACTGGCAGAAACCTACGGCGCATTCCAGATTGCGCGCGGGACGCTGGCACGGCTCGAGAACGTGCTCTCAAAACCGATCGAGGATGGTTACGCCGGGACCGTTCGGTTGGGTCGAGCGCAGGGCGCGATCCGCTTGGAGAACGTCAAATTCGCCTATCCCGGTCGCCCCACGATTTTCGACGGACTAAATCTTTCGATCGCACCGGGACAGATCGTCGCACTGACCGGCGAGAACGGACTGGGGAAGTCCACGCTGGTTCGCCTGTTGCTGCGCTTTTACGAAATCGATTCCGGCCGCATAACGCTCGACGGGATCGATATTTCTGACCTGCAGATACAAGATCTCAGGCGTCAGTTCGGCTACGTGCCGCAGCAGCCCCTGCTATTCAACGGGACTATAGCGCAAAACATCGCCTTCGACGCGACGGATCCCGATCCGGTTGCGCTGAAGCGAGCAATCGATCTGGCCCAGGCATCGGAATTCATCGACCGCCTGCCACACGGGCTTTCCACCAGGGTCGGCGATCACGGAGTGCGGCTGTCCGGCGGCCAGCGCCAGCGCATTGCCCTTGCCCGCGCCTTGCTGCGCGATCCGCCGATCTACATCCTCGACGAAGCGACCAGCATGTACGACCTCGACAGCGAGGCGGCCTTTGTCGAAGCCTGCATTGGTGCCCTGAAAGGCCGCACAGTGATCATAATCTCGCATCGGCCCGCAAGCCTTGCCCTTGCCGACAGGGTGCTCGATGCCACCGACCTTCGCCTCGGTGGTCAGGCGCCAGAGCCGGGTTAGGCAGGTCGGATAAGATCGCGTTCAAGAAGGTCACGGGCAAGCACCAGTACATCCTGCTCGATCTGTTCGTAAGGGGCCGCAAACTCGGATTCGACAAGAAGGCTCAGATCGCGAATGGAGCAAGCCCCCTGCGTCAGGCGGCTCCAGACTCTGCTGCCGACTTCATTAAGGCCGAAATACTGCCCACTGGATAAATCGAGCAGCACCATTTCTCCCGCTACCTCGCGCGAGACGACATCGGTTGACACCACAAAACTTTCATCGGCTTGCATCACTACCCCCAGGCGAGTCCGATCCCTTGACGATCACTTCGAGAACGCTGGCCAGTTCGGAATATCTGCGCGGGTAGTCAAGCGCGGAACACGGTATTCTTTCGGAGAGGTCCGCAATGCGACAGAAATGCGCATTGAGCCTCTGCCGGTCCTCTACATCAAGAATGAAGGAGTGAAGCAACATCTGCTTGAGCGCCGCCGGCGGGGAGAGACGCTCGCAATGCAGGGGGGCATCGGGGTCATTGCCGAGCAGGTACATGTGGGAGAGAGGTGCCGGCTGGCTGCGGAATGCAAGCCCTGCTTCGGCAGACACGCTATGCTTGCGAACCGGATCCGCGGACATTGCATGATCGCCCAGAATAAAGGCCGCGCTATCAGCAAAAAGACGGACCGATGCGCTTTTCGGTTGCAGGTCATAGCCCTCGGGCGAAGCAACCAGTTCGATCACATCCTCGGTCAGCAAAGGGTAACCGTGCTTGGCAAGAGCAGCGGCCAGTGTGGTCTTTCCGCTGCGGGAAAGGCCAAGGAATGCTACGGCACGGCCATCGATTGCCACGGAGCTGCCATGCAGAAAAAGACCGCCGCAATGGTTGCCGAGCATCGGCAGGATGGAATTGCGGTAGAGGTTATCGATATGCTGCGGATCGGCCTCGGGTGTCGGACAGCAGCGGACTATCTCCGCCGCCAACGAAACTTCGAAATCCGCTTCACCAGGGAAGCGGATGAGGAACCCTTCAGGCAGGCGCCGGAACTCGGCCATCACCTCGCCCGCGGGCGTTATCCAGCTGTCATATGGGGGGCTGGAAAGCGGCGCTTGCAAACGTGCAGGAGCGGGATCGAGGCGAATCACCTAGTGAACTCAGCCTTCCAGTTGTTCAGGCAAGCTGCTCCGAAAACGCAAACAGCCCCGCTCTGGGAGCGGGGCCGCCATCGAAACCTGAAATGACCGGGTCAGGAACGGCGCGAGCGTCCGCCGTCACGGATAGTGCCACTGCTTCCGCCGGTAAGATTACGAACCGATCCAAACACTTCAAGCCGCGGCGCCTTGTATTCCGCTTTCGCTTCGGGCTTATTCATTCCAAGTCTCCGATCAACGTAGGACAGGATGCCTTAACGGCTAGTCTAATGCGCGTGCTCCAAAAAACACGCGGCTGCGTAAGTGCCATATATCTGCCAAGTTAAACTCGCGTCAACCGTTGTCTCGACTCTCTCGCCAAATTGCCTGACAAAGCAATCGTGGTTCACCAGGTCATCGAGGACCTGAGCGCCGACCCCAGTGATGTAGGAGCACATCATCCGGTTCGTGTCGTCGAAATCGAAGGCCGCCTTGGTGTCGCGCTCGATTACGATGTCCGGCAGAAATCCCCGCATCGCAAGGCGATGAGTGTATTTGTTGATGCCCCGGCGCATGCGGGCATATTCGGGCGTCGCGGCGCTGAACTCGACGAATTGCCGCGACAGGAACGGAAAGCGCAGCTCAAGGCCGTTGCTGGCGGGCTGACGCAGCATCGTTGCCCGGCTGTAAAGCGACCAAGGGTAGGCGAAACGGAGCCGGCGCTCACGCAGGTCCGGATTATCGGGCAAGGATTCGCGATAATGCGCGGCCAGTTCCGCCACCTGATCGCGCAGGTGTGGCTTGAGCCAAGCAGGGGCGACTGGCGCGCTCGTCTTGTCCCGATTCAAGAGCGCCCTGATGCCCCGACGCAAGGTCGAGGGCAGCAAGCCGGAGACTCCCCCCCGCGCCGCTAACGGGAGAGTATTCTGCCAGCCATGGACCGCCACATCCTCCCGCAGCGCGCGCATGAACCCTGCCCCATCGCGACGCGCGGCAAAATCCCGAAAGTAGCTTCTCGATCCGCCAAGCCACTCGTCTCCGCCGAGTCCCGTAACCAGCACACGGGCACCATTTTCGGAGGCACAGCGTTCAAGTTCGAACGACATCGCGCCATTGCTGGGCGGCGGCAATTCCTGGTCGGTTCGTGATTGCTCCACGTACCAATCGCATGGCGGATGGAAAATCGGCACTTCCTCAACGCGCCGAGCAATATGGTCCGCCACGGCCCGTGCATAGGGGACTTCATAGGAGGGCGTCCCTTCCTCGCCGACAAGGGTATAGCCGGAAAAATCGGGGGCGAGCAGTTCGCCCTGACGGTGAAGGTGATCTACCGCCGCGAAAATGGCCGAGGAATCGAGCCCGCCGCTTACCTCGATTGCCAGCGGCGCGCAGGAGCGCGACGACCTTCGTACCGCATCGAACAGTTCCCAGCGGTGCCGCTCGGCATATTCCGCATCTGTGCGGTAACGGATCGGGACCTCGGTGGGGAGTTCATAGTAGCGCCTGGTCACAAATCGCGCGCCGTCGCAACTGAGCCAATGCGCATGGGCCAGCGACTCAAGATCCTGCCAAGCTGTTTGTTCGGCATTGTAGAGCTCGCCCGCCATAAGGCTGGCAAGAAAACCGAAATTGGGCTCAGGCTTGCGATCAAGCGCTGTGATGATGGCAGCGATGTCGGAGGCGAGAAGCAGGCGGTCGCCGTCGCGGTAGTGAAACAATGGCTTCAGGCCGAGGTGATCGCGGGCACCGAAGAGCCGCTGGCGCCGCCAATCGGCAATGACGAAAGCAAACTCGCCGTCGCAATGGCCAACACACGCCTCGCCCCATGTCTCGTAGGCACGCAGCACCAGTTCGGCATCGGAGCGATTGCGCAGGATAGCACCGCGGGACAGGAGATCGCTGCGCAGCTCCTCCCAGTTTGCCAGAAAACCGTCGAACGCAATGGCCAGACCGCCATTCTCGTTGGCCAGAGGCTGCGCGGCTTCGCGCGATTCGGTCGTGGTGTGCAGAACACAGGCGGCGAGCCCCAGGGAACCCTTGACCAGCATCGCTGTGGCATCGTGTCGTCGCGGCGACAGGCCTTCGACCATTCGTCCCAACTGATCGCTACTGACCGGGTCGGGCGAGAAGATGGCGGCAATTCCCGTCAATCCGCTTACCCCCTTTCCGACGCCGCAATTCCGCCAAGGGTTGGCCCGCTGGCTGCGGCTGTGGCATTAGGCGGACAATGTCTGCCCCGCAACCATCGCCGATCCCGCCGGAAGGGTCCGGACCACGCCTTCGGGACCTTGGCTGGCTGCCCGCCTATTGTGCGAGGGGACTGGCGGAGCTGGTTCGCGCCCGAATCGTTTTCGCACGCCTGGAAGCACGCGATATCAAGCTCCGAAACGAGCGCGCGGAAGCACAGGCGAGAGCCCAAGTCGTGCCGGAACCGTCACATATTGCGCGCATCGCCTATGTTCTTCCGCGGTTATCCGCGCGATTGCCTTGGCGCAGCGACTGCCTCGTTCAGGCGATCGCCGGACAGAACTGGCTGGGTTCCGCCGGTCTTGCCAGCGAAATCCAGATCGGCGTGCAACGGTCGTCCGAAAGTGGCTTCGGTGCCCATGCCTGGCTGGTACATGACGGGAAATTGGTAAGCGGAGGAGATATAAGTCCTTATGAGCCGCTGCTTGCCAACAGCGTGCTTGCCACGAATACCGGTCGCAGCAGTTCGGTGAGTTCGGAGGAGGCGCCCGACCCCAAGCAAACAAAGCGGGCTGGCTCGACTCCGGTTTCGGACCGATAGGCGCGACGAGGCAAACCACGCGTTTACCTTTTTTTCCTAGAGATGGTTGCCAATCTTGCCGCAGTGCAGTACGTATCTTTCCGCATTCAGGTTCAAGAGGGCTCTAAGATGATGAAGCTTGCCTCCCGCATGATGATGGCCGCTGCCGCCGCGACAATGGTGGTGACCCCTATTGCTGCGCAGGCTAACACTCGCGCCGGAGACAGCAACGCTGTCTACAGCACAGCTTCCGCACCCGGCCTCGGCCGTGAGGCGAAAGGCGAGTCGGCCAAGAGCGGGACCAGCATCATTCTCCTTCTGCTCGCTAGCGCTGCGATCATCGGCGGCATTATTCTGGCTTCCAATTCCGATGACGACGGTCAGTCGCCCGGCACTTGATCGGGATCTGTTATTGAAAGCCCAAGGGCACGATGAAAAGGCCCGGTACCTAGTGCCGGGCCTTTTCATTTGCGGCGAAATGCTGCAACACGACAGCGCCTAATCAGGACCAAAGGCTCGACTTTGGACAAAAGCCTCGCACAACGGATACCCTTCTTCACCATCGCCGCTGTGCTGCTGGTGGCCTTCGCGCTTGGTGGTGGAGGTAGTCGTCAGGGCCTAGCCAATCTGCTCGTACAGCTGACGGCCGTCGCAGCCTTGGTTCCGCATCGCGCCGCCGTTCTGCAATTCTGGCGTACCAGTCCTCTGCCTCTCCGGATGTTGATCGGCCTGTCGCTGCTCCTGCCGCTACTGCAGATCATTCCGCTGCCTGCCGCTATGTGGACCGCATTGCCGGGCCGCGAACTCGTAGCGCGCTCGCTGGAGATGACCGACGGCAATGGCTGGCAGGCCATGAGCGTCAATCCGCTGCGCACCGCGCTCGCGGTGACGGCCCTGGTGACCCCGTTGACGGTGCTCGCGATCGGCTGGAGCCTGCCGCGTGATCGTCTCATTACGCTTGGCTGGATGGCTGCCGGTCTGGGGCTCGTGACAGTGCTTTTCGGCCTCGCGCAGCTCGGAGCCGCCAGCGACAGCGGCACTCTTTTTGGAGCGCGCAGTCCGGGAAAGGTTCTGCTCGGTACCTTCGCCAATCGCAACTCGACCGGGTTACTGCTCGGGTTTGCACTGGCGTTGGCAGCCCTGCTGCCGGCACCGCGACCGCATCCCGCTGTTCCGCTGGTGCGAGCGGTGCTGTGTGCGCTGCTGGTGCTCGCCATCATCCTGACCAAGTCACGCACCGCAATGGCGCTTGCGGCCATTCCACTTGGATTGGCAGGGATCAAGGCCCTGTGGTGGGCCTTGCGCGAACGTCGCGCCGCAGCGGCCAAAGGCGGCCAGCGTCCGCTGGCTATCGTCATCGGCGCCCTTGCCTTGCTGGCCCTGGGGGGAACCGGATTGGTCGTCGCTGCCCCCGGCCGGATCGGTGAAGCCTTCGAGCGATTTGAAGCCAGAGACGATCCGCGACGCTACATCTGGGACGACGCGACCTATGCCGCCACGCGTTACTGGCCGGTGGGCGCCGGCACAGGCACCTTCGACGAGGTGTTCCAGGTTGACGAATCGCTGGAGAACCTGACCCAGCGCACCGCGGGCCGGGCGCATAATGATTACCTTGAACTGGCGATAGAATCGGGTCTGGCCGGGCTGGTGCTTGCCGCCTTCTGGATCGTGCTGGTGGGCTGGCTGAGCTGGCGCGCGCGACTGTCCTCGCAACGCTGGGCGGCCTGGGCCGGAAGCTCTTTCCTGCTCGCGATCGCGCTGCAATCGATCACAGACTATCCGTTGCGCAACCAGACTGTCCTTGCCTTTGCCGGTTTTGCCCTATTGCTGCTGGCACGGATTGCCTCAGATCAGCGGAAGGTGCCAGCATGATCGGCCGATTGACCTGGCTGGCGAGCCTGCTGGCGTTTGCGGTGTTAACCGCCTTCCTCCAGATCGACCGGCAGGCCGACATGACCCCGTCGCTCGCCCCGACGATTCCGCAGCCGCTACGGAACTACGCCCAGCCCCGCATTGCCGCCGCCGCCGCGGAGAGCACGGATACAGCCAAGGCGCTCGAAGAGGCGAAGCGGCTGGTTCGGCGCCGCCCGGTTCCGGCCGAACATCTGACCTTGCTCGCAGTGGCCCAGACCAAGGCCGGCCAGGCAGAGCAGGCCGGGATGACGATCCAGATTGCCGCCCAGCGCGGCTGGCGCGAGCCGATTGCTCAGGAAGCGGTTCTGCGTCTCGCCCTCGCCGCTGGCGACGAGCCCGAGGCAGCACGCCGCTTTGCTGCGCTGTTTCTGCGCAGAGCCACCCCGAACGGCCTGTTGCAGGAGCTGGCCCCAGCGGTTCTTGACCAGACCAATGGTCCCGGCCAGCGGACGCTGGTCGACATCATCAACGGGACTGACCGCTGGCACAATACCTTCCTGCGCCGCGGCATCCAGGTCATGACGCCTGCCGCCTTTGCCGACATCGCCACCGCGAGCATGGCTCGGGGTACCCAGTTCGACTGCGCCATCCTGTCACAGACGCTCAAAGCGCT
Organism: Erythrobacter dokdonensis DSW-74; assembly: GCF_001677335.1. Taxonomy (GTDB): domain Bacteria; phylum Pseudomonadota; class Alphaproteobacteria; order Sphingomonadales; family Sphingomonadaceae; genus Erythrobacter; species Erythrobacter dokdonensis. The sequence continues at coordinate 311,372 of NZ_LZYB01000003.1, read as the reverse complement.
GCGGCAGACCGACGCGGCATCGGCCGACCGAGTCGCAGATGCCGCGCTCGAGGATTGCCCGCAGCTCGGCGCCTGAGCGCCGGGATGCATGGTCAAAGGGTGCGGATGATGCCGGAAAAGTCCGTCGCGGCATTGTCCCGGGCGAAGGCTTCATAGATCGCGCGAGCGTGATCGCCCAGTTCGACCTTCGCGCCCGCAGCCTGCGCCGCTTCCATCGCCAGCTTGAGATCTTTCAGCATCAGTCCGGCAGCAAACCCGCCCTGATAGTCGTTGTCGGCAGGGGTCTTGGGACCAACGCCGGGGACCGGGCAATAGGAGGTCATCGACCAGTTCTGGCCGCTCGACACGCTGGAAATGTCGTAGAAGGTCTGCGGATCGAGGCCCAGCTTCTGCGCCATGGCAAAGGCCTCGCAGGTGCCGATCATGTGGATTGCCAGCAGCATATTGTTGCAGATCTTGGCCGCCTGACCATTGCCCGCCGCACCGGCATGGATCACCGCCTTTCCCATCGCGGCAAGGATCGGCTGCGCGCGGGCGAAGGCTTCGTCGCTCCCCCCCACCATGAAAGTCAGCGTCCCGCCATTGGCCGCGGCGATCCCGCCCGAGACCGGTGCATCGACCATCTGGTAGCCATGCGCCTCGGTCACTTCGATCACCTCGCGCGCGGTGGCAACGTCGATGGTCGAGCAATCGAGCAGGATCGCGCCTTCGGGCGCGTGGCCGATGACGTCGTCCCAATAGACCTGTTTGACGATCGCCCCGTTGGGCAGCATCGAGACGACCGCTTCGGCACCTGCGCAGGCTTCCCTGGCGGTAGCGAAGGTCGCACACCCCGCCTCGCGCGCGGCGGCAAGCGCGGCTTCGCTGAGGTCAAAGGCGCGGACTTCATGGCCTGCCTTAACAAGGTTAGCGGCCATCCCGCCGCCCATGTTGCCAAGGCCGATAAAGGCGATTTTCATAGGTCTCTCTCTTCCCCTTGTGGTGGGCCTACCGCCCCTTCCACTGCCCCTCGCGCTTCTCGATGAAGGCTGCCATGCCTTCGGCCTTGTCCTCGGAGGCGGTAAGAATCTGGAAGATCCGGCGCTCGACGATGAGGCCCTGATCGAGCGTCATCTCGAAGGCCGAGTTCACCATTTCCTTGTTCGCAATGGTGGCCATCGGCGGCATCGCGGCGATGGTAGCGGCGGTCTTGAGCGTTTCGGCGATCAGCTCGTCATGCGGCACCACGCGGGCGACGAGGTTGCTGCGCTCGGCCTCTTCGGCACCCATCATCCGGCCGGTGAGGCACATTTCCATCGACTTGGACTTGCCGATCGCCCGCGTCAGCCGCTGCGAACCGCCCATGCCGGGGGCCACGCCGAGCTTGATCTCGGGCTGGCCGAACTTCGCCTTGTCCGAAGCGATGATGAAGTCTGCCATCATCGCCAGCTCGCACCCGCCGCCCAACGCAAAGCCGTTCACGGCAGCGATCCACGGCTTGCGCGTCTTCTTGACGATCTCGCTGGTCCAGGGGCTGAAGAAATCGTCGAGGTAGAAGTCCGCCGCCGGCTTCTCGCTCATCTCCTTGATGTCGGCGCCCGCCGCGAAGGCTTTGTCGCCGCTACCCGTGAGGATCGCGCACAGCTGCGTCGCATCGGCCTGATAGGCGGCAAAGGCGTCAATCAGCTCTTCCAGCACCTTGGAATTCAGCGCGTTCAGCGCCTGCGGGCGGTTGATCGTCAGCAGCGTGACGCCCTTGGTGCCGTGAGCATCGGTTTCGGCGGTGATGGTTTCATAGGTCATAGGGGTTTCCATTCCTCATCGGCGGACAGAGGCGCGAAGATGCTGTCGAGCAGCGCCTCGCTCACTTCCTCAGGGGTGGCCGGATCCCATTTGGGGTCATTGGTCTTGTCGACGATCACCGCCCGCACGCCTTCGGCAAAGTCGGGGCGGGTCAGCACACGGCTGGCGATGCGGTATTCCATCGCCATGTTGTCGGCGAAATCGCTCAGCTGCACGCTGGTCGCCAGCTGGCGCAGCGCGACCTTGCAGGTCTGGGGGCTCTTGGTGCCGAGCGAGTCGCGCTCCTTCATTGCCCAGTCGTCGTCAGCGTCGGCTGCGGCTTCGAGGCTGGCGAGGATATCCTCGTAAGCGTCGGAGGCGAAGTGCTTGGCGATCCTGTCGGCATTGGCTTCGATCCGGGCCTTGGGCGGGGTGCCGACGGGTTCGGACAGGATGCCAGCGATCCGGTCAGGGTGATCATGGATGCGCGCCTTGATGTCTTCAAGCATCTCGTGCGGCACGTAATGGGTGGCAAGGCCCGTCCACAGGCACTCCGAACCGTCAAGCCGCGCACCGGTGAGCGCGAGGAACTGCCCCAGCCGCCCGCCGAGCCGCGAGAGATACCAGCCGCCGCCGACATCGGGAAACAGACCGATCCCGGTTTCGGGCATGGCGAAGCGGGTATTTTCGGTCGCCACCCGGAACTTGGCCGGCTGCGAAATGCCCACGCCGCCGCCCATCGTGATGCCATCCATGAAGGCGACGATCGGCTTGGGATAGGTGAACATCTGGTGATTGAGCTGGTACTCGTCGTGGAAGAACTTCCGACCCGACACGCCGCCGTCATTGAGCGCCGAATTGCGCAGGAAGGCGATATCCCCGCCCGCGCAGAAGCCGCGCCCCTCGGCATGATCGAGGATTACCGCCTTGATGCTGTCGTCCGCCGCCCATTCGCTCAGCGCCGCGCTCATGGCATGACACATGTCGAGCGTCAGCGCATGCAATGCTTTGGGGCGGTTGAGGCTGATATGGCCGATCGGGCCATTGCTGCGGATAAGGACCTCGTCAGTCATTTTCTTCCCCTCGCCCCGCGCTCACTGGCGCAGCAAATCCCGGCCCACGACCATGCGCATGATCTGGTTGGTGCCCTCAAGGATCGAGTGCACCCTGAGATCGCGCCAGAAGCGTTCGATGGGATAATCCTGAAGGTAGCCGTAACCGCCGAACAATTGCAGCGCGCGGTCGACCACGGCACTGCCATTGTCGGTCGCGAGCCGCTTGGCCATGGCGGAAAAGCGGGTCTTGTCAGGCGCGTTGTCGGTGACCTTGGCCGCGGCGAGATAGAGCAGCGCCCGCGCCGCCTCCAGATCAGTCGCCATGTCGGCGAGCATGAACTGGGTGTTCTGGAACTCGGCAACGGCCTGACCGAACTGCTTGCGATCCTTGGTGTACTGGATCGCTTCATCAAGGCACCTTTGCGCCCCGCCGAGCGAACAGGCACCGATATTCAGCCGCCCGCCATCCAGTCCCATCATCGCGATCCGGAAACCCTCGCCCTCGCCGCCAACGAGGTTTTCTGCCGGCACCCGCACGTCTTCAAGGATCAGCTGCGCGGTCGGCTGGGAGTGCCAGCCTAGCTTCTTTTCCTGCGCGCCGAAGCTGACGCCGGGCATGTCCTTCTCGATCACGATGCAGGAAATGCCCTTGGGGCCATCCTCGCCGGTGCGCACCATCGCGACATAGATTTCGTTCGCGCCCGCGCCGGAGATGAACTGCTTGGTGCCGTTCAGCACATAATGATCGCCATCCCGGCGCGCAGTGGTCTTGAGCGCCGCCGCGTCCGAGCCCGAGCCTGGCTCGGTCAGGCAATAGCTGGCGATTTTCTCCATGGTGACGAGGCTGGGCAGGTACTTCGCCTTCACTGCCTCCGCGCCGAAGCGGTCGATCATCCAGGCGGCCATGTTGTGGATCGAGATGAAGGCGGATGTGGAGGGGCAACCATAGGCCATCGCCTCCATGATGAGCGCCGCCTCAAGCCGCCCGAGGCCGATCCCGCCCGATTCCTCGGACACGTAGATCGCCCCGAAGCCGAGCTCGGCGCTCTTCTGGATGACGTCGCGGGGGAAGATATGTTTCTCGTCCCATTCGGCGGCGTTGGGGGTGATGTTGTCGGCGGTGAAGCGCTGGGCGACCTCGCGGATCGCCAGCTGGTCTTCGGTGAGTTGAAACTGTCCGTGCATAGCCAAGGCCTCTAACGGGCTTTGCGGGGTTGGAAAAGGCTGGCGCGGCAATGCTGCGTGAGGATTTTTGCTAGGCAGCTTGCGAATTTCGTAACCTGCATGGCGCGCGCGTGCGTATCTAGCGGCATGAACCGCTCTGAAAGCCGCCTGACCCTTGTCTACAATGCCGACGGCGGCTGGCTGAACGCATTGAAGGACGCGGTCTGGAAGGTGGCGCGACCTGCGACTTATCCTTGTTCGCTGTGCGCGCTGACATACGGCTATGTGTCAATGCATCGCCGCTGGCGACAGTTCCTCGCGGGCCTGCCGCAGGACAAGGTGTTCCACCACCGCGATGATTTTTCGCTGGCTTTTCCCGATCTCGCGATCCCCCTACCCGCGATTCTGCTGGAACAGGATGGCGCCGTGCCGAAGGTGCTGGTGAGCGCGGCTGAGCTGGACGCGCTATCGGATCTCGAGGCGTTGGTCCGCTTGGTCGAAGAACGGCTGGCTCACGCCTGATCGGAACCAACAACCGCCTCGGCCTCGATCTCCACCTTCCATTCCGGGCGGCACAGCCATGCGACGCCGGCCATGGTCGCTGCCGGGCGGGCCGCACCGAAAAAGCGCGCATGGACCGCGCCGACCGCGTCCTGATCCGCAGGGTCGGTCAGCAGCATCCGGGTGCGCACCACGTCGGCCGCGCTACCGCCAAGTTGCTCGATTGCCGCAAGAATGGTCGTGCAGCACCGCTCGGCCTGCTCGGCAGCGCCGCCGGGCGTCGTCGAACCGTCAGGCTCGACCGGCCCCGTTCCGGCAACGATGATGCGATTGCCTTCCCGCACCGCGCGGGCAAAGCCGAAGGTCGCTTCATAGGGCGAACCCGAGGTCGCCCGCTGCCGCCCGCTCATCCGCAGGTGATCTGCCCGATCGTCATGCCGGCATCATACTGCACGTTCACACGATCCTGCCGGTAATCCATCGTCCACGCCGCATTGGGCGGGCCCCAGCGAAGAGTGCGCGCACCGCTTTGCTTGAGGATCGTCGCGCCGGTATCCGCATTGGCCTGCTTGCCGACATAAGACTGCACCTTTTCGGCATTGCACATCATCGGCATCGGCCCGCTACCGGGACCACCATCGTCTCCCATGGTTGCACAACCCGCCAGACCGACAGCGGCCAGTCCGATAATCGCCAGTCTCATGCCATCCTCCCTCGGCAAGCGCCGGAACCTGCCGGCGCAGATGAAGGTTATCAGGCGCGCGCTTGGCAGACTAGGCCCTGTGCTTGTCCAGCTCGTCGCCGGTCACGGTCACGACGTGGAGCAGATTGGTCGCGCCGGGGGTTCCAAAGGGCACGCCGGCGAGCACGATGAGCTTGGCCCCGGCTTGGGCAAAGCCGTGGCGCAGCGCCATGCGACGACCCTTGCCGATCATTTCCTCAAAACTGCCGATGTCCTTGGTCGCCACCGCATGCGCGCCCCACAGCAGCGCCAGCCGCCGCGCGGTGCGGGTCGAAGGGGTAAGCACTAACATCGGCGTGCCCGGCCGTTCCCGCGCGACCCGCCGCGCAGTCGAGCCCGACGAGGTGAACACCGTGATGGCGCTGATCGGCACGGTATCGGCAATGGTCATGCAGGCATGGGCGAGCGCATCGGAGGTGGTGGCATCGGGCGGCGTATCGAGAAACCGCACCCGTTCCTTGTAGCCTTCGTCGTTTTCGACCTGCACGGCGATGCGGTCCATCATGGCGACCGATTCTTCGGGCCAGGCACCGGCCGCACTTTCGGCCGACAGCATCACCGCATCGGCACCGTCATAGACCGCATTGGCGACGTCGGAGACTTCGGCGCGGGTCGGGGTCGGCGCCTCGATCATCGATTCGAGCATCTGGGTCGCCACGATCACCGGCTTGCCCGCGCGGCGCGCGGTGGCGACGATCTTCTTCTGGAGCGGCGGCACCTCGAAGGGTTCGAGTTCCACCCCAAGGTCGCCGCGCGCCACCATGATCCCGTCAGCCAGTTCGATGATCGCATCGAGCCGGTGGACCGCCTGTGGCTTTTCGATCTTGGCGCACAGTGCCGTGTGGCGCGATCCGATCAGCTTGCGCGCCTCGGCGATATCCTCAGGCCGCTGCACGAAACTCAATGCAATCCAGTCCGCGCCATGCTCGGTGGCGAAGGCAAGGTCGCGGCGGTCCTTGTCGGTCAGCGCGGGGATCGGCACCTCGGCGTCGGGCACGTTCACGCCCTTGCGATCGGAAATCACCCCGCCCACTTCGGCGCTGCACAGGATGCGGTTTTCGTCCGCTTCAAGCACCTTCAGCCGGATCTTGCCGTCGTTGATCAGCAGCCGCTGGCCGCGCTCCATGATCCCGAACAGTTCGGGATGCGGCAGGCAGACGCGGTTTTCGTCGCCCGGCGTCTCGTCCCGGTCGAGCACGAAATGGCCCGAATGGCGGATCACTGCCTGTCCGTCCCTGAAGGTGCCGACTCGCAGCTTTGGCCCCTGCAGGTCGGCAAGGATCGCAATCGGCTTGGCATATTGCTTTTCCAGCGCACGGATGGCGTGGATCGCCGCCTCGTGATCGGCATGGGCCCCGTGGCTCATGTTGAGGCGGAAGGCATCGGCCCCGGCGCGCACCAGCCGCGCGAGCATCTCCGGCGAGCGGCTCGCGGGGCCGATCGTGGCGAGAATCTTGACCTTGCGCCCGCGCGGGTCGATCCTCGGTTGCTCGCGTCGTGTCATTTTTGGCTATCCCTCGTTGGTGCGGCCTATGGCACAGCCGTTTTTCAACTCAAGGAAAAGCCGCGATGAATAGCAATGCCGATCCGCTCGATGCCCTCGACGACGCCCAGGCCGCTGCTGCCTTCCGCCGGCTGGTGCGCCACCTGCGCCACCGCCACGATGCCCAGAACATCGACCTGATGGGGCTGGCGGGGTTCTGCCGCAACTGCCTGGCCGACTGGATCCGTGAGGCGGGCTACCCCGGCGACAAGGAGCAGGCACGCACTCTTGTCCACGGAATGCCGAGCTCCGAATGGAAGGCGACCCGCCAGACCCCCGCGACCGAGGAGCAACTGGCGCGGATGGCCGAGAGCGTGGCGAAGAACGCACAGGATTAATTTTCGCAAGGTGTTCAATCGGCGCGGGGCTCTGGCTATCGCCCCTGCCAACCGATTCTCGTTTTGCGATGGAGACCCCCAAATGGCTGACGCCACCGATGACCGCCTGCGCCTTCTGATCGAGCGCATCGAACGCCTCGAAGAAGAAAAGAAGGGCATCGCCGACGATATCCGCGACGTCTACATGGAGGCCAAGGCGGTGGGCTATGATCCCAAGATCATGCGCCAGATCGTGCGCCTTCGGAAGATGAAGCCTGACGATCGCAGCGAGCAGGAAATGGTGCTGGAAACCTACAAGAACGCGCTCGGTATGGGGTGATGAAAATCCTTCACCTTGCGTTGGTTCTGGCCGGTTTATGTGGCGGCTTTCCGGCGACAGCACAATCATCGCAAGACCGACCGTTTGAACCGCAGAATTTCGCACACCTTGGGGCACGGATTGAGCGTGCTTATGCGGTCGAGCCTGATCGGGCGATGTTGGAGAACGCCTTGATCCAGAAGTCTCGTGCGCTGGAACTTGATCGCCCGCGCTTTGACCAGTGCCTGGACGAAGCCGACGAAAATCCGGCGTTCCGCGAAAGCCTCGCCGGAATTACCGGCGCTGTGTGGAATTGCGTAAGTCGCGCTTCCTCGAGCGAGGATCACGCCCTATACGCCCATGATTTGACGCAGGCGCTGCTCGAGGCGCTCGGTCAGGGCAACGAGCTCATCGGGCCGGAAAGCCTTGATGCGCTCTCGGCACAAGCACCCGGTGAACGCGCTCGCGAGTGCTGCGCGCTTAGCGTGACAGATGACCGCATCGTCCTGCGCATCGCGAACGGCTATGGCCAGCTCCCAACGCAGGAATGGCGGAAGGTGATTGAGAATTACCGCCCAGCGCGTGCCGTGGTTCTGGACCTGCGCGACGACACGGGCGGGGCGCTTCCTGAACTTGCGGAGCTAGCAGACCTGTTTCTGTCATCGGGCATCATTGTCGAAACGGTCGGCCGCTCGCCACGCGAAAATGCGCGTTACAGCGCCCGCCTTCCGGATGCGACGAATGGTTTGCCGATAGTGGTGCTGGTGAGCGAGAGAACGACGCAAGGCGGAGAAATTCTCGCCGCGAGCCTGCAGGACAACGGCCGCGCGCGAATCCTCGGGGTGCAAACGAGCGGCCAGTCGCTGATCCGTTCGGTCTATCCGATTGGGCGGCATTACGCTTTTACGCTGGTAACGGCAGTGACGCGCCGCCCATCAGGTCAGGTTATCGCAGGAAACGGCGTTACTCCCGATTGTCGGATCGATCCCGCGAGAGCCGACTTGGTCGATTGGGCGGTGCGTTATGCCAAAGGCGAAGTGCTCTGCCCGCTCGATTAGCTTGCGCGCCACAGTGTAGTGTCTTACATGAATAGGACACCACTTGAGGAGGACTACGAATGCCCGGCCCATGGAAAGACGCGCGCGGCGTCACCGTCACCACCACCCCGACAATCGAAGGCCACCCGATTCAGGAATATTGCGGCATCGTCACCGGCGAGGTGATCGTCGGCGCGAACCTGTTCCGCGACCTGTTCGCCAATATCCGCGACATCGTCGGCGGGCGGTCGGGCAGCTATGAACGCATCCTCGCCGATGCACGCAAGCAGGCGATCGAGGAATTGCAGGCCGAAGCGGCATCGCTGGGCGGCAATGCCGTGGTGGGCATCGACCTTGATTACGAGGTGATCGGCGCCAATGGCTCGATGCTGATGGTCAGCGCCAGCGGCACGGCGGTGCGGGTCTGACGGCCCCTCACCACCAGCCGTAATCGCTGGCGAGAAACAGCGCATTGTAGGCGGCGTGATGCAGCATCGCCGCCCGCAGGCCGAGCCGGGTGCGGCTATAGGCGAGCAGCAATCCGCCGATCGTCTGGGGCAGGACCACCAGCACGCCAAGCTGGTGCGTCAGCGGCTCGTAATTGCCGAGGTGCATAAGGCCGAAGAGCAACGTGCTGCCCCATACGAACCAGTGGAAATGGCGGGTGAACCAGTCGGGCACCGCCGTGTCGCGCTCACGCGTGAGCCCCCAGTGGATCAACCCCACCAGCGCCAGACCTACGCCCGCCAGCGCCAGCGGCATCCCCTTCTCCTCGCCTACGAACAGGGCCGCGACGAAGAACGCCTCTGCCGCAAAGCCGTAAAGCGCGAACCTCAGCGCCGCCATGCGGCCCGTCAGCCAGCCGCGATAGACCAGTTCCTCCACCACCGGGGCGAGCAGGAGATAGGAAAACAGATCCTCGGCCAGCGTGGTTTCCTCCTCGACCGGATCGGGGAGGAACCCCGCCCCCGCATCGAGCAGCGCGGTCAGTTCGACCACCGTCTTGTCGAGCGCGAGGTCGAACAGGAAAACCACCAGCAAGGCCGCCAGCAGGCCGCGGCCCCAGGGCATAGGCGCAATGGCGGGCGTGGGGCGCACCATGAAGCGGCCGACATCCACAAGCCGTTCGCGCAGCCTCATGCTCCCCGCCACGAGCGGCCTTGCATCCGCCTTTGCGCTCGGAGTAAGGCCCCCGCCTAGTTTTCCATCATCCCGGTGAAGTTCGTCCAATGGCAGGCCATTCCAAGTTCAAGAACATCATGCACCGCAAGGGTGCGCAGGACAAGAAACGCTCGGCTATGTTCTCCAAGCTGAGCCGCGAGATCACGGTGGCGGCCAAGATGGGCCTGCCCGATCCCGACATGAACCCGCGCCTGCGACTCGCGGTCAACGCCGCCAAGGCGCAGTCGATGCCCAAGGACAACATCCAGCGCGCGATCGACAAGGCAAGCCAGGCCGGCGGCGAGGACTATGTCGAGATCCGCTATGAAGGCTATGGTCCGGGCGGCGTCGCGCTGATCGTCGAGGCGCTGACCGACAACCGCAACCGCACCGCAACCAATGTCCGCACCGCCTTCAGCAAGAACGGCGGCAACCTCGGCAGCGAAGGCTCGGTGAGCCATGGTTTCGAGCGGCGGGGGCTGATCGAGTACAAGGCCGAGGTAGGCGACGAGGAAAAAGTGCTCGAAGCCGCGATCGAAGCGGGCGCGGATGATGTCGAATCCTCCGAAGACGGCCACACCATCTGGACCGCCGCCGATGCGCTTCACGGTGTCGCCAGCGCTCTTGAAGCCGCGCTGGGTGCAGCCGACAATGTGAAGCTCGCGTGGAAGCCGGTGCTGAGCGTCGATGTCGACGAAGCGACAGCAGGCACGCTGATGAAACTGATCGACACGCTCGACGATGATGACGACGTGCAGACGGTCTGGGGGAACTATGAAATCTCCGACGAGGTGATGGAGAAGCTGGGCTGATCATTCTCGGCCTCGACCCCTCCTTGGCATGCACCGGCTGGGGCGTGATCCGGGCCGAGGGTGCACGCATCAGCCATGTCGGCAACGGCCAGATCAAGACTGATCCGGGCGCGCCAATGACCGAACGGCTGGCGGCGCTCCAGAACGGGCTGGCAACGGTGATCGCGGAATACCGTCCCGCCCGCGCCGCCGCCGAGGAGATTTTCGTCAACAAGAATCCCCAGACGACCCTGAAGCTGGCTCAGGCGCGCGGCGCGGTGCTGTCGGCTTGCGGTGCTGCCGGCGTGCCTGTGAACGAACATGCCGCGCGGCTGGTCAAGAAGGCCGTCACCGGCACCGGCGGGGCGGAAAAGGTGCAGGTCGCGGCCATGGTGAAGGTGCTGCTGCCGGGCATCGCCATCTCCGGCAACGATGCCGCTGACGCGCTGGCCGTGGCAATTGCCGACGCGCATCTGACCCCGGGAACCTGAACGGAGACAGCCATGACGATCCACCTCTACGGAATCCCCAATTGCGACACGGTGAAGAAGGCACGCGCATGGCTGGATCAGCAAGGTCGCGACTACGTCTTCCACGATTACAAGAAGGAAGGCGCCGATCCCGAACGGATCGCGGGCTGGATTGCTGAGGCAGGTCTCGATCCGGTCGTGAACCGCAAGGGCACGACCTACCGGGCGCTGGCTGACGAGGACAAGGCGCGCGCTGCCGATCCGGCGACAGCACCGGCCCTGCTTGCTGCCAATTCTTCGGTTATCAAGCGCCCGATCGCCGAACACGCGGGCGGCCTGCTGGTCGGCTTCAAGCCCGAGGAATGGGCCGCCGCACTCGGCTGATCCCGCACCCCAGGATGAACCCGCTTGAGATCATCGCCGTCGCGCTGGGCCTTGCCAATGTCGGCCTGCTGGTTCGGCGGAGCATCTGGAACTATCCCTTCGGCATGGCGATGGTGACGCTCTACTGCGTCATCTTCTGGCAGGCGCGGCTTTATGGCGAGGCCGTGCTGCAGGTCTTCTTCTTCATCGTGCAGGGCTGGGGCTGGTGGCTGTGGGCGCGCGCCGGAGGCCTGACACGGATGGTGCGGGTCGAATGGATGGGCTGGCGCGGGCAAGTGCTGTCGGTTGCGCTGGTGGCAAGCTCCAGTCTAGGCATCGGTTGGGCGATGGCGCGTTTCACCGACGCCGCGCTGCCCTATGCCGATGCGACGATTGCGGGCGCGAGCGTGGTCGCGCAGGTGCTGCTGGCAATGCGGCGGGTCGAAAACTGGGCGCTTTGGATCGCGATCGATGTGTTGTCGATCGGCGTCTATCTGGCCCGCGAGCTCTACCTCACCGCCGGACTCTATGTGGTGTTCCTCGGCATGGCGACAGCGGGACTTGTCGTATGGGCCAGGGCGGCGCGGCAGGGCGGGGCGATTGCGACATGACACGGCGCGGTTTCCTGCTGGGCAAGTTCATGCCGCCGCACGCCGGTCACATCGCGCTGATCCGGTCAGCGCGCGCTTTGGTGGACGAGCTCACCGTAATGGTTTGCTGGTTGCCTGACGATCCGGTGCCCGGAAAGCTGCGTCTCGCCTGGATGTGCGAGCTGTTCCCCGATTGCCGCGTGCTGGGCCATGACGGGATCGTGCCGCAATCACCCGAGGAAAGCACCGACTTCTGGCCCGTCTGGCGCAATATCGTGGCCAGCGCCCATCCTGAACCTATCGACTACCTGTTTGCGGGCGAGGATTATGGCGCCGAGCTGGCGCGTCAGGTGGGCGGACTGTTCGTGCCTCTCGGCGGGCGGGTGCTCGATATGGCGGATGATCCGCTTTCGGCTCTCTCGGGCAGCGCCGTGCGCGCCGATCCGGCGCGCCATTGGGCCTATCTCCCGCAGCCGGTGCGCGCGCATTATCGTCGCACCATCTGCCTGCATGGCGCAGAGAGCACCGGGAAGACGACACTGGCGCGCGCCCTTGCGGCAGACACCGGAGCAATCACTGTCGGAGAATATGGCCGCAGCCATTGCGAGGTTCACCGCGAGCCGCTCACGCGAGAGGACCTGCTCCTGATCGGCCATGCGCAACAGGCGATGATCGCCGCCGCAGCCGAATGGGCCGGACCGCTGTTGCTGGTGGATACGGATGCGCTGATGACGGCAGCATGGTGCGAGATGCTGCTGGGCGATCGCCCCGTGGAACTAATGGGCGCACCCAAGGCCGACCTCTACCTGCTGCTCGAACCTGATCTGCCATGGATCGACGACGGCACCCGCTTCTTCAGCAATCCCGATGACCGTCACAGGTTTGCAAGGATCGTCGAGCAGGTACTCGACGATGCGGGGGTGCCGTTCGTGCGCATTTCCGGTCAAGGCAACGAAAGGCTCGCCGCCGCGCGCGCTGCGATAGGAGCGAACTATGATTAAGCCACGTCTTCTGCTGGCCACCCTGCTGCTCGGCGGAACACCTGTGCTGGCGCAAGACGCCGAGACGCTGATCATCGCCCATCGCGGCGCCAGCGCCGAGCGGCCCGAGCACACGCTCGCCGCCTATGAGCTAGCGATCGATCAGGGGGCCGATTACATCGAACCCGATCTGGTCGTCACAAAGGACCTCGTGCTTGTCGCGCGCCACGAAAACGAGCTTTCAGGCACTACCGACGTGGCAACGCGCGAAGAGTTCGAGGACCGGCGTCGGGACAAGATCATAGACGGACAGCGCGTCGCGGGCTGGTTTGCCGAGGACTTCACGCTCGCCGAACTGCGCACCCTTCGCGTCAAGGAGCGCATCCCTTCGCTCCGCCCCGCGAATGCACGCTTCGATGGGCTGTATCAGGTTCCCACTCTGGCCGAGATCGTCAAGCTACTGCGCGCCAAGGAAGCCACGATGAAAGGGCAGAGGCGGGTCGGGATCTATCCCGAACTCAAGCACCCCAATTTCATGTTGCAGGACGCGGGCATCGACATGGTCGACCTGCTGCTGCGCGATTTCCGCGAGCTCGGCATCACGCCGGAAAATCCCGTCTTCATCCAGAGCTTCGAGATTGCGCCTTTACAGCGCCTGAAGCAACGTGAAGGCGGCTTCAAGCTGGTCCAGCTGGTCGCGCCGATCGGTGGCCCGGCGGATGAACCCGCGATGCGCTATGCCGAGATGGTGACGCCCACCGGACTTGCCGAAATCGCCAAATATGCCGACGCGGTGGGAGCGCATATCTCCCTGATCCTCAAACCTGACGGGAGCCCGACCTCGCTGGTTGCGGATGCCAGGGCAGCAGGGCTGGCGGTTCATGCGTGGACCGTGCGACCGGAGAACGAGTTTCTGCCACCGATGCTGCGGACAGGAACCGATCCCAAGGGCCGGGGCTGCGGCGACACGAAGCTGGCCCTGCTGCTGGAAAAGGCTGGCGTGACCGGCATTTTCACCGATGGCGAGCTATCCCACGCCTGCGCCGAGGCCATGCCGGCAAAATAATCAGGCCCGTCTTGCGCTCAGGATGTAATTGAGCGCCATGTCATCCGACAGGTGCAGCCCCTTACCCGGGCGCCACGCGATACCGCGCTTCGCCGTGACCGTCAGGCCTGCATCCGCCAGCAGCGCCTCGAACTCCTCAGGCGTGATAAAGTCGCTCCAGTCATGGGTGCCCTTGGGAACGTAGCCCACCGCCTCGGCCGCGCCGACCAGCAGCACCCGGCTTGCCGCTGTGCGGTTGGGAGTGGACATGACCAGCAGGCCATCGGGTGCCAGCCGGGCCGCCACATCGCGCAGGAAGGCCGGCTTGTCGGCAACGTGCTCGATCACCTCGAGGCAGGTAACCAGATCGAAGGTGCCGATGTCCAGCGCGCCCACCTCGCCCGCCATGTAACGGATATCCAGGCCAACGGCCTCGGCATGTGCGGCTGCGGCAGAGACGTTCTCCGCCGCCGCATCGACCCCCGTCACCTCGCCCCCCAGACGCGCGAGCGGTTCGCATACCAGCCCCGCCCCGCAGCCAATATCGAGTGCCGCCTTGCCTGCCAGCGGCCGCCCGGAGACCGCCGCATCGGGCCAGTGCGCGTCGATGCTGTCACGGATGAAGGCGAGACGGACCGGGTTCACCTGATGCAGACTCGCCATCGGGCCCTTGGCATCCCACCAGTCCCGCGCGAGGCCGGCGAAGAATTGCGCTTCCTCGGGACGGATAGTTACATTCGATATGTTTGCGTTTCCCATGAACGCCCCTTAACAGCCGCCGCGAACACTCACCAGCGGGAGCTGACCCTTGGCCCGGATAGTGATGAAATTCGGTGGCACCTCGATGGCCGGGACGGAGCGCATCCGCCGTGTCGCCAATATCGTGCGCGCGCAGGCCGCACGCGGCGATCAGGTCGCGGTGGTCGTCAGCGCCATGGCGGGCGAGACCGACCGGCTGGTAAACTTCTGCCGCGAGGCCAATCCGCTCTACGATCCGGCCGAATATGATGTCGTTGTCGCCAGCGGTGAACAGGTCACCAGCGGGCTGCTGGCGCTGACCCTGCAGGCGCTCGGGTGCAAGGCACGCAGCTGGCTCGGCTGGCAATTGCCGATCCACACCATCGAGGCCCATGCCAAGGCGCGGGTCGAATCGATCGATTCCGACGCGCTGATCGCCTCGATGGAAGCAGGCGAGATCGCTGTAATCCCCGGCTTTCAGGGGCTTTCGGCGGACAATCGCGTCACCACTTTGGGGCGGGGGGGGTCGGACACTTCTGCGGTCGCGGTGGCTGCCGCGATCAAGGCCGACCGCTGCGACATCTACACCGACGTGGACGGCGTCTACACGACCGACCCGCGCATCGTTGCCAAGGCGAAAAAGCAGAAGGCGGTGACCTACGAGGAAATGCTCGAACTCGCATCGGTCGGCGCAAAGGTGCTCCAGACCCGCTCGGTCGGCCTTGCCATGAAGGAAGGCGTGCGGGTGCAGGTATTGTCGAGCTTCATCGGCGAAGGCGCCCCGCCCGCCGACGATCTGCCCGGGACGATGATCGTCTCGGACGAGGAAATGGACGAATTGGTGGAGAAGGGCCTGATGGAACGCCAGCTTGTGACCGGCATCGCGCATGACAAGAACGAGGCCAAGATCATCCTCACCCGCGTACCCGACAGGCCCGGCGCGGTGGCGAACATCTTCGAACCGCTCGCCGCTGCCTCGATCAATGTCGACATGATCATCCAGAACGTCGGGCGCGACAAGGGCGAGACCGACGTGACCTTCACCGTGCCCCAGTCGGACCTCGCCCGCGCACAGGCGCTGCTCGAGGACCGGCGCGGGGAAATCGGTTTCAACCGCATCATCACCGACAGCAAGATTGCCAAGATCAGCGTCGTCGGCGTGGGCATGAAGAGTCATGCAGGCGTCGCCAGCTCGATGTTCCGCGCGCTTTCGGATCGCGGCATCAACATCCAGGCGATCTCGACCTCGGAAATCAAGATCAGCGTGATGATCGACGAGGACGAGACCGAACTCGCCGTGCGCGTGTTGCACACCGCCTACGGGCTGGACGCGCAGGACTGATCGGGCGATGCGGTCTGCCCGCGGCATCTTGCGGGAAAACCCGCGAGACACCGCGGGATCGGCCCTTTTTCGGGAAGTTAGCTGACAGGCAGCCCGCTTCGCCGTTCTTAACCACGGCTGGTGAGGCGTGCTTAACCTTTGCGGCCGGAATCTGCGCGAACACATCCACAAGCGGAGTCGCGCCCTATGGCCATCAAGGCCCATCTCGATCAGCCGGCGCAGGGACAGAACCTGCGCGGTGCGCCGCGGCGCGCCTTGCGACTGGAAGCCAGCGGAACCCTGCCTGACGGTCAGGAAGCCAACGTCAGGCTACACAACATCTCGGCTGCGGGTTTGCTGCTGGAAACGGCGATCGATCTGGCAGCCGGCGAGGAACTGACGCTCGACCTGCCCGAGGCCGGGCAGGTTGCCGCGCGAATCATCTGGTCCAGCGAGGGTCTATACGGCTGCGCTTTCGTCACGCCGCTTAACGCTGGCGCACTGGCAGCCGCACAGTTGCAAGGCCTGCCGGTTGAACACCGGGCGCCGCCCGTTGCGACGACCGGGGCTGGCGCGAAACCACCCGAAGCGCTGGCGACGCGCCTCGGACGCCTCCGGCGCGAGGCCGGGCTCACACTCGCCGATGTCGCAAACAGGCTATCGGTCAGCAAGCCGACAGTCTGGGCCTGGGAGAAAGGCAAGGCCCGCCCCCTGCCCGAGCGGATGGAAGCCATCGCCGAGGCGCTAGGCGTGCCGTCAGCCGAGCTCGCCGAGACCGGCACGCCCGATGGCGATGCCGGGCTGGTCATCGAAGAGTGCCGCAAACGTATTGCAGAGGCGTGTAACACCAGGCCCGATACGGTGCGAATTCTGATAGAACTCTAACAGACTGAGTTCCCGCAACTAGAAGCAGCTACCTACTTCGCTAAATACGTATGGAAAATCTGTCAGTGTTGAAAAATATGGTAAACGAAACCCGGAGGTGATTCGTTTTTTAGTCTAGTAAATTTACATAGCTAACAAAACAGGCAGTCGAATTCGGGAAAAACAGGGGAAATGTTGTTCCTGACATAATATCGTTAGTTACCAAGTAAATCTGACTAAGAGCGATTTGACGAAGTTGTCGTTCAACCGCTGGGGCACTGTCGGCATGAAAATTGGTCTGAGTGATGTAGAGGGCCGCGTATTGCACGGCCTGATCGAGGAAGCGTCTGGCGATATCGTCATCAGGCTGGATCGCCGCGGTTTCATCAATCACGCGTCCGCGAACATTGCCGAACTCGGCTTCGATTTCTCCGGTGCCCTGCTGCTGCCGCACATCACCGACCTTGCCGAACAGGATTATGCTGCGGTCTTGAGCGAGCATGTCGGCGCGGTGCTCGAAGGCGCAGACCGCACCGACTGGATCGAGTTTCCGGTGGCATCCGGCGATCTTCAGTCCGAAAATGGCGCTCCGCAGGCCCGGCGCTGGTATGCGCTCAGCCTCCGCCCGATGATCGAGACCGACGGCAGTATCGATGGAGCGCTGTGCCTTATGCGCTCGGTGCAGCGGCTCCGCCTGCTTGAGGGCGAACTCTACAACCGCGCGGTCACCGATCCGCTGACGGGCCTTGCCAACCGGCCGGCCTTCTGTGCCAGCCTCAGGCGGCAGCTGGCGGGCGGAGGCGGCCAGATCATCGCCGTGTTCGCGGTCGACGGGATGCGCGCGCTGCTGCTGCGCTATGGCCAGCGCACCGCCGACGAGATCGTGTGGGGATTTGCCAAGTTCCTCGAAACCATGGCTCTGCCCGAGCACGAAATCGCCCAGCTTGACGGAGAGCGCTTCGGCGCACTGCTGTCGGGCATGAGCCTGAGCTCCGCGCGCGAGTGGAGCGAGGATGTGGTGCGCACCTTTGCCGCGCTTGCGGTCCCGGCCACAACCCGGTCCCCGCAGCTGACTGCCAGCGCCGGGCTTGCGCGGGTCGAATGCACCGTCGACTGGACCCTGCGCGAAGCCGAGCTGGGGCTGGTGCTAGCCCGCGCGGGCGGCGGCGGGCAAGTGGCGCTCGCAGGTCATCGCTGGACGGGCTGAAGCCGCACTGGACTCGGTCGCCCGGCGGGCTAAACCCTCGCCCCATGAGCCACATTGCCACCATCCTGCTGCTCGGTTCGGGCGAACTGGGCCGCGAATTCGTCATTTCCGCGAAGCGCCTCGGGGCGCGGGTTATTGCCTGCGATTCCTATGACGATGCGCCCGCGATGCAGGTGGCGGACGGGCGCGAGGTATTCTCGATGCTGGATGGCGCGGCGCTGCGTGCGGCGGCGGAAAAGCACAGGCCCGACCTCATCGTCCCCGAGATCGAGGCGATCCGCACCGAGATGCTGGCCGAGCTGGAGCAGGAAGGCTTCACCATCGTCCCCTCTGCCCGCGCCGCGCAGCTCACCATGAACCGCGATGCGATCCGCGACTTGGCGGCGGGCGAGCTGGGGCTGGTGACCTCGCAATATGGCTATGCGGAGAGTTTCGCCGAAGCGCAGACCATTGCCGAACGGATCGGCTACCCGCTAGTGATGAAGCCGGTGATGTCCTCATCGGGCAAGGGCCAGAGCAAGGTCGATGGGCCAGAGGCGCTGGAGGCCGCGTGGGAATACGCTGTTGCCAATATGCGCGGCGACAGGGCGCGGGTTATCTTGGAACAGTTCATCGCTTTCGACTACGAGATCACGCTGCTGACGATCCGGCACAAGGACGGCATCGCCTTCTGCCCGCCGATCGGCCACCGGCAGGAGCGCGGCGATTATCGCGAAAGCTGGCAACCTGTCGCCATGTCTCCTGCCGCGCTCGCAAGCGCGCAGGAGATGGCCGCCAAGGTCGTCATGGCGCTGCAAGGCGGCGGGCGCGGCTGGGGGCTGTATGGGGTGGAGTTCTTTGTCAGGGGCGAAGAGGTGATCTTCTCCGAACTCTCCCCCCGCCCGCATGACACGGGCATGGTGACGCTGGCCTCACAAGACCTGACCGAATTCGATCTCCACGCCCGCGCCATCCTCGGCTTGGCCGTTCCCGAGAGTATCGCCGCCCGCCCCGCCGCCTCGGCGGTGATCCTCGCCGACCGCGAGAGCGATGACTTCGCCTTCGAGGGACTGGGCGACGCGCTGGCGCTGGGCGACACCGATGTGCGGATCTTCGGCAAGCCCGTCACCCGGCCCTACCGCCGAATGGGCGTGGCGCTGGCCCGTGCCGCCGACGCGCCCGCTGCCGTCGATCTCGCCAAACAGGCCGCCGCTGCCGTGCGGATTGTCTATTCGCCGACAACCGACTAAGCGCCGCCGCCATGACCACCTATCCCCACACCGCCGCCCTGATGAAGCGCGGCACCGACTTCCTCGGCTGCGAGACGGCGATCCTGTGCGGCGCGATGAGCTGGGTGAGCGAGCGCAACCTCGTCGCCGCCATCTCCAACGCGGGCGGCTTTGGCGTGATCGCCTGCGGGGCGATGACGCCTGAACTGCTCGATACCGAGATCGCCGCGACCAAGGCGCTGACGACCAAGCCCTTCGGCGTCAACCTCATCACCATGCACCCCGCGCTGTTCGATCTGATCGCGGTGTGCCGCAAGCATGGCGTCACCCACGTTGTGCTGGCAGGCGGCATCCCGCCCAAGGGCTCGGTCGAGGCCATCAAGGCCGACGATTCCGGCATCAAGGTGATCTGCTTTGCTCCCACCCTGGCGCTCGCCAAGAAGCTGCTGCGTTCCGGCGCGGATGCGCTGGTGATCGAAGGCATGGAAGCAGGCGGACATATCGGCCCTGTCTCCACCTCGGTGCTCGCGCAGGAAATCCTGCCTGCGCTCGCGAGCGAACACCTGATCTTCGTGGCGGGCGGCATCGGCCGGGGCGAGGCGATTGCCTCCTACCTCGAAATGGGCGCGGCGGGCGTGCAGCTCGGCACCCGTTTCGCCTGTGCGACCGAGAGCATCGCCCACCCCGATTTCAAGAAGGCGTTTTTCCGCGCCTCCGCCCGCGAGGCCATCGCCAGCGTGCAGGTCGACCCGCGCCTTCCGGTGATTCCCGTGCGCGCATTGAAGAACAAGGGCACCGAGGAATTCACCACCAAACAGCGCGAAGTCGCCGCCCTGCTCGATGCGGGCGAGGTCGACATGGGCGAGGCCCAGCTCCAGATCGAACACTTCTGGGCCGGTGCCCTGCGCCGCGCGGTGATCGAGGGCGATGTCGAAAACGGCTCGGTCATGGCGGGCCAGTCCGTCGGCATGGTCACCAAGGAAGAGCCCGCCGCCGAAATCATCGCCGAGCTGATGGCCCAGGCCGAGGCGGCGCTGGCAAGATAGCATGGCCGCGCCGCTGGTTCTCACCCTCGCCTGCGCAGACCGGCCCGGCATCACCGCGCGGGTCACCGGTTTCCTGTTCGAACGCGGGTGCAACATCCTCGACGCACAGCAATTCAACGACCGGGCCGGGAATGGCGGTGAGGACCGTTTTTTCATGCGCGTGGTATTCGATCCCGATGGCACCAGCGCCGATACCCTGCGCGCCGATTTCGCCGCGCTGGCGGGCGAATATGCGATGGAGTGGGCAATGGTGGCCGAAGACCGGCCGCGCCGCACCATCATCATGGTCAGCAAGTTCGATCACTGTCTGGTCGATCTGATCTACCGCTGGCGCACCGGCGAATTGCCGATTGATCCGGTAGCGATCGTCTCCAACCATCCGCGCGAGACGGCGATCCGGGTCGATATCGGCGATATTCCGTTCCACCACATCCCCGTCACTCCCGACACCAAGCCCGCCGCCGAAGCACAATTGCGCACGCTGGCCGAGGAAACGGATACAGAGCTGGTGGTGCTGGCGCGCTACATGCAGGTATTCTCGGACGAGCAGTCCGCGCATTTCGCGGGCCGCTGCATCAATATCCACCACTCCTTCCTGCCCGGTTTCAAGGGCGCACGGCCCTATCATCAGGCCCACGCACGCGGGGTGAAGATCATCGGCGCGACCGCGCATTTCGTCACCGCCGATCTCGATGAAGGCCCGATCATCCATCAGGATGTCGAACGGATCACCCATGCCGACAGCCCGGCAGATCTCGTGCGCAAGGGGCGCGATATCGAACGCCGGGTGCTGGCCGAAGCCGTGCGCCTGTTCGCGCAGGAACGGGTGCTGATGAACGGCAACCGGACGGTGGTGTTCAGAGGCTGAGAGCTTTGGCCATTGCCAGAGGGCGAGACAGGGCGCATCCTGCCCGCCATGATCGTCCAGCGCCTCGACCATGTGAACATCATTACCGACCGGCTGGCAGAGACCGCGCGGTTCTATGCCGAATTGCTTGATCTGGAGGAGCGCGACGGCCCGCCGCCGCTGCCGCCCGAACAGGTGCGCTGGATGTACGACCCCGCGGGCAACGCGATCCTGCACCTCAATTCGCTCGATTGCCCGCGCGTGTTCGAGCGCGGCGTTGCCCCGGGGGCAGAGACCGGCGCGATCCACCATGTCGCGCTGCGTTGCGGGGATTTCGCGGAGGTCAAGGCGCGGCTTGACGCACGCGATGCGGATTACCGGATCAACGACGTGCCTTCGATCGGCCTGAAGCAGATCTTCACCGCCGATCCCAACAACGTGCTGCTGGAACTGAACTTCTTCAGCGTCTAACGCCGGGCGACCTTCTTGGCCGCCTCCAGCGCCTTGTCTTCATTGGCGCGCTTGATGACATAGGCGCGGATCGCTTCGATCTCTTCCTGCGAGAGCGATCCGGCGAAGCTTGCCATGCCGTTGTCCTTCAGCGCTCCGCCCTCGACAACCGCGTTCCACGCCTGCGCGCTTTCGAGCGATCCGGCGCGGCGCAGGTCAGGCAGAACGGTGGAACCCACTGCCCCCGGCGCGTGGCACACCGCGCAATAACGTCCGTACTTGGCTTGCCCCACGGCGATGATCTCAGCCGGGGCGGTGCTGGGCGGCGGGTCGAGAGGCAAGTCGGCCAGCGCCGGTTCGGGCGGCAGCTTGGCGGTGCCACCGAGCTTGAACACCAGCAGGCGGCTGATATTGCGCACCGGTGCCTTGCGCTTGATCAGATCGCCGTCGACCGACAAGGCATAGGCCCCGCCCCAGCCCGCCAGCACGGCGACATATTGCTCGCCATTGACCGTATAGGTCACGGGCGGCGCGACCACGCCGGTCTGCGCCGCGAAGCTCCAGAGCTTCTTGCCGTTGGCCGCATCATAGGCGTTGAATTCGCTGCCCGTGGTGCCCTGGAACACAAGGCCCCCGCCGGTCGCCAGCAGGCCGCCGTTCCACGGGCCGGGATGCTCGACCGTCCAGCGCGGCTTCTGCGCGACCGGATCCCAAGCCACCAGCATGCCTTTCAGCGTGCCCGCGACCTGCTTGCGGAAACCCTCGTCCGCCGGGACATCGCCTGCGCCAAGGTTGAAGCCGACATTGAACCCGCGCGCGGTGTCGGGCTTCCAGTCAGCCTCGGGCGCATACATCATCCCTGCCTCGAAGGCCGGGATATAGACGAGATTTTCGGTCGGGCTGTAGGCCATCGGGTGCCAGTTGTGCCCGCCCAGCGCGCCGGGGGTCACCAGTGCCGGCTTGCCGGTCTTGTCCACCCGCGTTTGGGGATTTTCGATCGGGCGGCCCGTCTTGGGGTCGATCCCGGTCGCCCAGTTGACGCTGACATAGGGCTTGGCGCTGATGAACTGCCCCGTCTCGCGGTCGATGACATAGAAGAAGCCGTTCTTGGGCGCCTGCATCAGCACCTTGCGTGGGCGACCGTCGATTTCCATGTCGGCGAGCATGATGTGCTGCGTGGCGGTGTAATCCCACGTCTCCCCCGGCGTGGTCTGGTAGTGCCAGACATATTCGCCGGTCGAAGGCCGCACCGCGACGATGCTGGACAGATAGAGGTTGTCCCCCTCCCCCGTCCCGTCCTTGCCGGGGCTGCGATAGGCGCGGTTCCACGGCGATCCATTGCCGACCCCGATATAGAGCAGGTCGAGATCCGGGTCATAGGCCATCGAATCCCACACTGTCCCGCCGCCGCCGATCGCATCGGACGAGCCGAGCACATCCATGTTCCAGGTTTCGGCCGCCTTTTGCAGGTAGGCCGGTGCATCCTCGGGATCGCCGCCTTCGGGAACGGTATAGAACTTCCACAGCTGCTCGCCGTCATCGGCGTCATATGCGGCGACAAACCCGCGCACGCCGAATTCGGCCCCGCCATTGCCGATGATCACCTTGCCATCGATCACGCGCGGCGCGCCGGTGATGGTATAGCTCTTGGACTGGTCGACCGTGACCTTCTCCCACGCCACCGCACCGCTCTCGCGGTCGAGTGCGATCAGGCGCCCATCCAGTGTACCGAGGAACAGCTTGTCGCCGTAAGTCGCAAGCCCGCGGTTCACGACATCGCAGCACGCCTTGACCGCAGTTTCACCGGGCACCTCGGGGTCGTATTCCCACAGCTTCGCGCCGGTCGCCGCGTCGAAGGCCTTCACCTTGCTCCATGCTGTGGTGAGGTAGAGCTTGCCGTCCAACACCAGCGGCGTGGCCTCCTGCCCGCGAGCGGTGTCCATATCGGCAAACCACGCAAGGCCGAGATCGCCCACGGTGTCGCGATTGACCTGGTCAAGCGGGGAATAGCGTTGTTCCGAATAGGTCCGCCCGTGGCTGATCCAGTTCGCGGTATCGGCATCGGCGCTGAGCAACATCGCGCCGGTGACGCCTTCGCCGTCCGCACCGCTGAACAGCCCGCTGCAATTGACCAGCATCCCCGACGACAACAACAAGGCCGCGCCAAACGCCCACTGCTTCACATTCATGAATTCGCTCTCCCGTGGCCATTCAGGCCATTTTCTTTTGCAACTTATGTTGCCGCAGCATCGCGGGCTTGTCCATGCCTGCCGGTCGCGCCTATCACACTGGCGTGGAGTGCATCTGGAGACCTGAAAATGTGCGATGAAACCAAGCTTGCCGAATGGGCCAGCCAGACTATCAGCCGTCGCCATTTCGGCGCCCTGACCGGCGCCGCAGCTCTGGCAGCCTGCGCTTCGGGCGAGACTGCAGGTCAGGCCAGCACCCCTGCCGGGCTGACCGAGCGCGGGGTGAGCTTCGCCACTCCCGACGGGACAATGGACGGCTTCCTCGTTCACCCCTCCAAGGGCAGGCACCCTGCCGTGATCGTGTGGCCCGACATTGCCGGGGTGCGCGAATCCAAGCGCAATATCGCCCGAAAGCTGGCGAGCGAGGGTTTCGCCGTGCTCGTCGTGAACCCCTATTACCGTGACGTCGCCGGCGAACAGTTCGCCGATTTCGCCGCCTTCATCGCTGACGGCGGCTTCCAGAAGGTCGGCCCCTGGCGGCGCAAGCTCGATGCAGAGGCGATCATGCGCGATGCGGCCGCGATCGTCGACTGGCTCGACCGGCAGGAGGCCGTGGACACCACCCGCGGCATCGGCACGCAAGGCTATTGCATGGGCGGGCCGTTCACGATCTGGAGCGCGGCGGCGGTGCCGGAACGGATCAAGGCGGCAGCGAGCTTCCACGGCGGCGGGCTGGTGCGGCCCGGCAATCCGATGAGCCCGCACGCGCAGCTCGCCAAGGTCAAGGCGGGGCTGCTGGTCGCCATCGCCAGGGATGATGACGCCAAGTCGCCCGACGACAAGCAGGTGCTGCGCGAAGTCGCCGACACCCTCGGCCTGACCGCCACCATCGGGGTCTATGACGGCGACCACGGCTGGATGGTGTCCGACAGCCCGGCCTGGAACGCGTCAGCGGCAGCCACGGGCGAGGCCGATCTGCTGGCGCTCTACAAGAGCGCGCTGGGGTAGGATCCGCTTCGCAAGCAGCGCAGGCAGCGTAGTGGCGGGCAAACTGTACGGCCTTCCTTGCCGGAACCACGTCCGCTTGCGGGCGGGCGCGGCAATGGCGGATCGTGGCCGGTTCGGCGAAGGGCGGCGTTCAGGCCGAATTCCCGATCAAACCCCGATGGGATCGCAAGTTTCATACCCCGACATCTTGCTGGCCATCGCCATCCCTTGAGCGGGACATGCGTTAGCGCGGCTTGGCTTTGTGCCAGGTTGCCCCTTGCGTCCATTTGGCGAAGTGCCTGACCATTTCACGTAGCGTGAGCGGGCAAAGCACAGCGTTTCGCGAAGGATCGATGCAGATTGCGAAGCAGTGATGGCGAGGACAGGCCAAGCACTTCAGACAGCGACAGTCATCAACCAACGCCATTTAAGGACGACCTGCCATGACCCGTTACCGCCCGAAGATCGCCGCCGCTTTTGGCCTTGTTCTCCTGATCCAGACCCCCGGCCTTTCCGCGCAAGATGCCGCTCCGCCGCCGCCGCCGCCCGCTGCCAAGATTGACCCTGCCACCGGGGGTCTGACGGCCAATACCACCACTCTTGAGATCAACTTCGTCCAGATCGCCAATCCGACCGGCCAGATCATGCTGGTGCTGTTCGACAGCAAGGAATCCTATGACAGCGGCGCCACACCCGTCAGGGCGATTGCCGTTCCGGTCATGGGCGAAACCGCCACCGCGACGATCCCCAATGTCCTTCACGGGCGCTACGGGTTCAAGATCGTCCATGACATCAACGGTGACGGGGCGATGAATACCAATCCCTTCGGGATGCCGATCGAGCCTTTTGCCTTCTCCAACAATGCGGTGGGCAACATGGGTCCGGCCACATGGGAGGCCGCCGCCTTCGACATTGCCGGGCCGACCGCGCAAACGATCACCATCCGTTGAACGACTGTACACAGGAGCCGGGCGCATGATCAGACTGCAAGCCTCTGCCGATCGCCGCCAGTTCATCCAGTCGCTGCTCGCAGCAGCAGCAGCGAGCGCGGTCATCACCCCGGAGCGCCTATTGGCCGGGGCGGCACCAGCGGACTGGACTTTGGGGGTCGCCGATGTCGAAGCCGACATCGCCCCCCGCGCTCTCACCCCGATTGCGGGCCGGGCCCCTGCGGACTTCGCCGGCGTCCTGTACCGCAACGGTCCGGCCAAGTTCCGGCGCAGCGGATCGAGCGCGGGCCACTGGTTTGATGGCGACGGGCTGATTCGCCGGTTCCGGATTGCCGATGGCCGCGCCAGCCTCGCCGCGCGCTTTGCCGACACGGCCAAGCGACGGCTGGAAACGCAGCTTGACCGGATCGTGATGCCGGGGTTCGGCACAGCTGCCGGGGAGGGCGCGAACATCGGCAATAATGACGATGCCAACGCCGCCAATACCAATGTGCGCCTGCTGGGCGGCGAATTGCTGGCCTTGTGGGAAGGCGGATCGGCCACCCGGCTCGATCCCGAAACCCTGGCTACCGAGGGAATCAAGACCTTCCGCGACGATCTGCGCCACATGCCCTTTTCAGCCCATCCCCGGATCGAGGCCGATGGTTCGGTCTGGAACTTCGGCGGCAATGGCAAGGTGACCGGCCTGTGGCACCTGGGCGCAGACGGAAGGCTGATCGATTTCGCCGTGCTGCCGCTGCCGCGTGCCAGCTACTTCCACGATTTCACCATCACCGCGCGGCATATCGTGATTGTGCTGCAACCCTGGCTGCAAACCCGCTTCGGCTTTCCGATCAGCAAGACGATGGCCTGGCAACCGGAACTCGGCACGCAGGTCATGGTCGTGGCCAAGGACGACCTGAGCCGCCGGCGGATTTACGAACTGCCCGCTTTCAGCGCGTTCCATTACGGCGATGGCTGGGAAGAGGCCGATGGCACGATCCGCTTCGCCGGCTGCCTCGAAGCCGATCCGACCTTCGGCCAGAGCAGCGCGAGCGCGCTGCTGCAGGGCGAATATATCGCTCCGCCGCGCGCGATGCTGAAGCAGATCGTGCTCTATCCCGATGGCAAGGCGGTGCTGGCAGCGACGGGGGCGGCTGGCGAATTTCCGGTCAGCGATCCCCGGCGCGCCGAGCAGCCGCATCGCCTGACTGCACATGTCACCGGTTATGACGGCAAAGGCCCCTTCCCGCACGCGATTGCCACTTGGGACTGGCAAAGCGGGCGCAGCGACTCCTTCGATTTCGGCGCGGACCAGCTGGTCGAGGAATTCCAATACGCCCCCGGCAACAGCGCGCGCGAAGGCGATGGCTGGCTCATCGGATCGACACTCAACCTGAAAGTGGGGGCAAGCGAGTTGCATCTGTTCCGCGCGGGAGACGTGGCAGCAGGTCCCGTTGCCAGCTGGCGCGCCGATGTGGCCCTGCCAATCGGCTTCCACGGAATGTTCGTCGGCGCATGAGGGCCGAACCCGCAGCCCTGAGCGGAAAACCTGAACACTGATCGGGCGCGGCCTGGTCTGGATCAAAGGCAGTAACTGGGTCGGTGGGTGAACGACCGCATGTGGCATGGCTTCCGCAGCAGCCGGCATCGGCTCCGCCGGAGCGGGTCCGGTTGCTCGCAGCGCGCCCTAGCGGGTCTTGGCCCGCTCGTTGGCCGCGCCGAAGCGGCCGTGCTTGCGGTAGCGCAGCATCCACTTGTCGAGGAACAGGCCCAGCGGCTTGGCCTCGATTCCGAGATCCGCAAGGCCCAGGGCGCCCTCGGCCACGACATTGCCTGCCTTGAGCAGCGTCCACTGGTCGCGGCTCATCGGCGTGCCGGGCAGTGCGGCGAAGGTCGCGGAAACCCCGTCGGGCATGGCAAGGAAGCGCCGCTTGCGGCCCTGCGCCTCGGCGATGCGCTGGTGGATTTCCATCATGGTGAGCTGCTCCGGCCCGCCCAGTTCATAGGTCCGGCCGCCGTGGCGCTCAGGGTGTTCGAGCGCGACCGCGACCGCCTCGGCTACGTCGTCGGCATAGACCAGTTGCAGCTTCACCCCGGGGCCGAACACCGGCAGCACCGGCAACAGTTCGATCATCCCGCCGAACAGATTGAGGAAATTGTCGTCCTTGCCGAACACGATCGAGGGGCGCAGCACGGTGGCCTGCGGGAAGGCGGCGCGCGCCCGCTCCTCGCCCAGCGCCTTGGTGCGGGCATAGGCAGCGCTCGATGAGGCATCGGCGCCGATCGCGCTGACATGGACCAGCGCCTTTGCGCCATTGGCCGCAGCCAACCGCCCGATGGTGCCCGGCGCCTCGCCCATCAGCGCATCGAGATTGCCGTCGAAGGCGCCGACGAGGTTGACCACATGGCTCGCCCCTTCAAGCGCGGCGGCGACGCTGTCTTCGCGCGTGATGTCGCAGGGCATGAATTGCAGCTGGCCGAGATTGGCGAGCGGCTTGAGCGCGAAACCTTTCTGCGGGTTGCGGCTGGCGAGGCGCAGCCGGGCGCCGCGTTCGAGCAGGCTTTGCGCGACATAATTGCCGATATAGCCGCTGCCGCCGAAGATCGTGACAAGCTGGCCGGAAAGC
Source organism: Erythrobacter dokdonensis DSW-74 (assembly GCF_001677335.1). Lineage (GTDB taxonomy): Bacteria > Pseudomonadota > Alphaproteobacteria > Sphingomonadales > Sphingomonadaceae > Erythrobacter > Erythrobacter dokdonensis. Next base: position 283,117 of record NZ_LZYB01000003.1, on the reverse strand, counting down.
GGGGAGGAGGTGGGCATGGATTCGGGTGCTCTTGCTGGCGTGCGGTTTGCGCGCGCGCTTTGCGACAACGCGCCGCGCGAGGCAAGGGTTCCTCTGTTCTGTGGTGCGGGCGACAGGCTCTGTGCGCTTGCGCAGGCTTGCAAGGGGTTTGCCGGGGGTTTGCCGGGGTCCAGACCCCCTCCAGACGCTGTTCACCCCCCGCGCCGAGGCGGTTTGCCAGGACTGTTTCACGTGAAACACGCCGATTGCGGCCGGGGGCGAAGTTTGCATTGACAGCACCCCTGCCCCGGCGCTAATCGCCCGCCCCTACCCGGCCTCCGGCGACGACGACCGGAAGCTTCCGTGCCCAGATGGCGGAATTGGTAGACGCACCGTCTTCAGGTGGCGGCGCTCGCAAGGGCGTGGAGGTTCGAGTCCTCTTCTGGGCACCATCTGTTCTTCCGAGAACGTCCTGAAAATATGGACAAAGTGGCGGAAATCTGCCATTTATGAGCCCTCAACAGTCCGGTTGCGTCTGCAAGTTTCCGCATGCATCCGGGGCAAGGTGGGGGCAAATCTGCGGGTCATTCCCCCAACCGCAATTCCTCTTGCCCCCACCATCCGCGCGGACATTTCGCAGATCGATCGGACCGGGAACTGGAGGTCGCGATGCCGCTATCAGATTCTGCCATCCGAGCGCTCAAGCCAGAGGACAAGCGCTATCGAAAGACTGACCAGCGAGGCCTATATCTTGAGATAGAGCCCAACGGCTCGAAGCTATGGCGCTGGAAATATCGCTATCAGGGCCGTGAAAAGCGGATCGCTTTGGGCCGCTATCCGGACGTGTCCCTCGCAGCTGCTCGACGCTTGCAGGAAGACGCGCGGCGTTTGCTAGACGATGGCAAGGATCCCTCGCTTGAACGCCAAAGGGAGCGCCTGAGCGCCTCTATCAGTGCGGAGAACACATTCGGCGGCGTGGCGCGCGAGTATATCGAGATTAAGATGCTCGGCGAGAAACGGTCAGACACGACCGTCGCCAAAGCCCGTTGGCTTCTGGAGCAACTAAAGCCGCTGGCACCGCTCCCCGTGGCAGACATCAGGCCCGCCGAATTGCTGGGTGCTCTGCGTCGTATCGAGGCGAAGGGTAAGTACGAAACTGCCCGACGGTGCCGCTCGTTCGCAAGCCGCGTGTTCCGCTATGCGGTCGCGACATCACGTGCGGAGAATGATCCCTCTTCGGTTCTTAGAGGCGCACTGATCACTCCCAAGGTCACGCATTATGCGGCGCTCACCGACCCGCAAAAGGTGGGGGATCTCCTAAGATCTATCGACGAATACACTGGCTCTGTGATCACGAAGATCGCGATGCAGATCACACCGCACGTGATGTGCCGTCCGGGAGAGCTAAGACAAGCGGAGTGGTCAGAATTCGATCTCGAAAAGGCGATTTGGACCATCCCGCAAGGCCGGATGAAGTCGCGCCGCCCTCACTCCGTTCCGCTTTCGGAACAAGTCTTGAACTACCTTCGAGACCTTCAACCGCTTACCGGTCCAGCAGGCTATGTGTTCCCTGCGTTCCATACCTGGAAACGGCCGATGAGCGAGAATACGATCAACCAAGCCTTTCGCCGGATGGGGTACACTTCGGAGGAAATGACGGCCCATGGCTGGCGCACGACCGCTTCTACCCTGCTCAATGAATCAGGCAGGTGGAACCCCGATGCGATCGAACGCTCCCTTGCGCACGCCGACTCCAATGCGGTGCGCGGAACGTACAATCGGGGACGCTACTGGGCCGAGCGCGTCGAGATGCATCAATGGTGGAGCGACTACCTCGATCAGCTTCGGAGAGGGGGCGATGTAGTGCCGTTCGGCCGACGTGATAGGGCATGAGAGCGGATCAGATCCGATTGCCCCACGCTTGTCATATAAATTTATGATATCAGCAGGTTATACGACCCTCAATCAAATTTAATTGGCACTCCAGATCTGATTGAGAAGCTGCCATCTCAAATAATCAGCGGTATGTATCTGATTTCATGCGTATTTCATCAAGAATTAATCGGCGATTTGTCGCGTAGGGTGTGCTTTCGTCCAGACTGCTTCATCAAGTTACCAGCCTTTGCGCCCAAAACCGAACAGCGGGCATTTTAACTGATCGGACGAGGGCTAGGTAGCTACTCGGCGATTGAGATTCGTTGATGCCGCTCAATTAGATGGCCACCATCTTAGACCCAATTCCCGCCGCCCCGCTCGGTTGACAGAGGTGTTTGAAAAGTGTCGCTAACTCTGGCATCAGATGGGTCAGTGTGAGGGCGATCGTGACTGCAAAATCGGGAATTCGGGACAACCGCGAGAGGGGCGCTCCGCATCAGTTCATAACCGAGCGAAGCGGGCCTGGAAGCCGTCTTTCGGTTGTGTCGGCGTACTTTACCACGTTCGCTTACGAGTACCTTCGAAACACGTTGGACAGCGTCGAAGGTATGCGCTTCCTGTTTGGAGAGCCTCGCTTTTTGCGGGACGTGAACAATGGTGGCCTCGTCCCACCCGCGTTCGCATTAGATGAGGGCGGGCTTCGATTAGTCGAGCAGATTCGGCAGCGGACTGTTGCGCAGCGATGCGCGAATTGGATACGCGAGCGGGTCGAAGTTCGCTCGGTCAAGCGCGCAGGCCTTTTGCATGGCAAGCTGATCCATGTGGACGATGGCAAGCGAAGTCATGCTTTGCTCGGCAGCTCAAATTTTACTGTCAACGGGCTGGGCCTGGGTTCAACTCCGAACATCGAATTGAACCTCGTGGTGGACGGCGATCGTGATCGTGAGGACTTGCTAGCTTGGTTCAACGAGCTTTGGACAGACGAAAGCCTGACCGATGATGTGAAGGACGAAGTACTCCGTGCGCTGGAGGCGTTGTATGCCCATGCCAGTCCTGAGTTCGTGTACTTCAAGACACTACTACATATTTTTGGCGACTACCTCACCGAGCAAGCCGATGAGGCGGAGCAGTTTGAGCAGACTGCGTTCGAGCAGACCGCCATCTGGCAGGCGCTCTTCGATTTCCAGCGCGACGGACTTCGCGCAATCCTGACCAAGCTGGAGCGTCACGGCGGCTGCATTCTCGCGGACAGCGTGGGTCTGGGCAAAACTTACACCGCTCTTGGCGTGATCAAGTGGCATGAAAAGCGAAACAAGAACGTCTTAGTGCTCTGTCCGAAAAAGCTTCGGGAGAACTGGACCGACTATCTCGCGATCAACAACAGTGAACTCAATCCGCTGCGTGCAGATCGGTTTGGCTACACCGTGCTCTCGCATACGGATCTCTCAAGAGATAAGGGAAAAGTAGGCGACATCGATCTCTCGAAGATCGAGTGGGGAAATTACGACCTCGTCGTAATCGACGAGTCTCACAACTTTCGAAATGCCTCACGCAACCGCAGCGCTAATAGCCGCAAATCCCGCTACGAACGGCTTATGGACGACATCGTCAAGGCTGGGCTCAAAACGAAGGTTTTGTTGCTGTCTGCCACTCCAGTGAACAATGACCTAACCGATCTGAAGGCGCAACTCGATCTCATCTCGGCAGACCATAACGACGGGTTCTCGGAGGTCGGTGTCCCAAATCTCTCGGGCCTGATTGGCGCTGCCCAACGACGGTTTATTGATTGGGCGAAGAGCGGAGATCGAGACACGGCCGCGCTGTTAAGCTCTCTCCCGCCCGCGCTGTTTGGGTTGCTGGACGGTGTTACGATTGCGCGTTCTCGTCGGCATGTCGAGCGGCACTACGCCGCGTCGATGGAGCGTATTGGACACTTCCCCAAACGCGCGGCGCCCGTATCTGTGTTCCCCAGCATCGACATCGAAGGCGGCTTTCCCTCATTCGAATCTGTCGATGACCGGATAAATGGGCTGGAGCTTGCGCTGTATAGCCCACTCGTTTTTGTCCTGCCAGAGTACCGCCACCTGTACGACAAGGGCGGCAATTTCGATCAAGGTAACCGTGAGCGATACCTGATCGCAATGATGAAGTCTGGCTTTCTCAAGCGGCTTGAAAGCTCGATCAATTCGTTCTGCCTCACGATGGACCGAATGATCGGCCGGATCGACCAACGCCTCCGCGAACTGAATGCATTTGATGAAGCAACGTCGGTCAATGTCGAGTTAGGTGACGAGGACGAGCTCGACGAGGAGCTCGAAGAAGCCTTGGAAGTCGGTGGTGCGCTCAAGTACAAACTGGCTCATATTGATCGGCCAAGGTGGAAGGCCGCGCTCGAGCGGGATCGCGAACGCGTTCTCGGCCTTGCGAATGCCGCTCGGATGGTGACGCCGGAACGTGACGCCAAGCTGGCGAAACTCGTCGAAATTGTCCGCGAGAAGGCAAGCCGCCCTGCCTCAAACCGGAACGGCGAGTTGAACCGCAAGGTCATACTCTTCACAGCGTACACGGACACCGCACTCTATCTCTACGAACAGTTGCTACCGGTTGCGGAAGAACTGGGACTGGAGGCCGGGCTGGTCACCGGAACGGAATGCAAAGCGACGTTCGGGCGCGCCCACTTCCAGGACATTCTCGTAAACTTCGCACCTCGGGCTAAGCGCCGGGCGGATATGAAGAAGGCGGAACATAACGGCGAAATCGACCTGCTGATCGCGACCGATTGCATTTCGGAAGGCCAGAACCTTCAGGATGCCGACCTGCTGGTGAACGTAGACATCCACTGGAACCCGGTACGTTTGATCCAGCGCTTCGGCCGCATCGACCGCATCGGCAGTCTCAACGAGGCGATCCGGATGGTCAATTTCTGGCCGACCGAGGAGCTCAACAGATACCTCGGTCTCAAAGGCCGGGTTGAGGCACGAATGCGCCTGGTCGACCTTTCAGCGACCGGGGATGACGACTTGCTCAACAAGACGACCGAAGCCGAAGGTGATTTGCGCTGGCGGGACGAGCAATTGCTTCGCTTGAAGGATGAGGTGTTCGATTTGGAAGAAGCAGGCGGCGGCGTTACGTTGGCGGACTTCGCCCTCGACGACTTCCGCGCCGATCTGCTCGGCTTTGCAAAGACGAACGAGCAAGCCCTTCGCGACGCCCCCCTCGGTCTTCACGCCATCGTCCCAAACGAGGTCGAGGGCCGTTCGCTTGATCCCGGAGCAATCTTTTGCCTCCGTCGCCGCCCGCCTGCCCCTAATCCCGACCAGGTGAAGATCAATCCGCTCGATCCCTACTATCTTGTCTATGTAAGGGACGACGGCACAGTTCGCTTTGCCTTCGGTCAGCCAAAGCGCATTTTAGAGGCTTGGCGCGCCCTAAGTCTGGGCCACTCTGAGCCGTTTGAAATACTCTGTAACGCCTTTGATGACGAGACCGAGCAAGGCGAGAGGCTAGACCGATACGATGCCCTGATCAGCGCCGCGGTAAAGTCCATTGGAGAAACATCCGCCAAGCGAACTCTTGCTTCGCTGACTGCAGGACGTGCAACTCGAATTCCCGATGAAGCGGCTCAGGCCCGCGCAAGCTCCGAGTACGATCTGATTACCTGGCTGATTGTCCGCCCGGCGGAGGTGGCTGCATGACGGATGTCATCGGCATTGACCGCGCGATCCGTGCGTTCGCAGATCAGCCACTCGAACCCGCTGGCCGCAACTTGTTTCGGGCACTTGGCTATCAAAGTGGTAAGACCATTGCTCTTGACGGCACCCCAGCAACATTCGCACGGGAGCTTGATCACGATGGCAAGCTGGAGCGTTTGGACGCGCATTTTGCGAAGTGGCGCGAGGTGCGGTTCCTCTTTCAGCTGACGAACGACGAGATCCCGATGCTGGGCCGGGACCAAGGCTCCATTGATCTCGGTGAGCGTTACGGCCGCTCCATCATCGACAGCTATGTCTTCCTCGCCATCGCGCTGGAAGACGAGGAATGGAAGCGTTCCGCACTCGCCGGCATCACTCGCGCGGTTAACGCGTTGTTCCCGATGCCGGTAGTCTTGTTGTTCCGTCATGGCAGCCACATCTCAATAGCTGTCAGCGAGCGGCGCCAGCACAAGCGCGACGCCAGTCGCGACGTCCAGACGGGACGCATCTCAGTTATTCTCAACGTTTCTACCGAGCGTCCGCATCGTGGCCATCTGAGCATTCTCGCCAAGCTCGATTGGCAGGGAATGCCGCGTCGGCCTTCCAACTTCAGCGAGCTGCACGACCGCTGGCAGGAAGCGCTCTCGACCAAGACACTCAATGAAAAGTTCTACAGGGAATTAAGCGACTGGTTCTTCTGGGCGCGCCGACTGGTTGAATTTCCAGAAGGCGCCTATCCGCCTAACGCGGATAGGAAAAAGCCTGAGCGAAATTCGGTTCCAATGATACGTCTGCTCACGCGCGTAATTTTTTGTTGGTTCATCAAGGAGCGAGGGCTGATCCCAAGCGAGCTATTTCAGCTCGAAGTAGCGCACCGACTGCTGAAAACCGATCCAGGTAAGGAACCAGAGCACAGCAATTACTACCGCGCCATCCTGCAAAACCTTTTCTTCGCCACGCTTAACACTGAGATGGGCGAAGGGCGCAAATGGCGTTCCAAGAACGCTGGCGGCGGGCAAGATGGGCACTTCCTGGTGCACAATGTCTATCGATACCACGACCTGTTCGCCGACCCCGATGCCGCGCTCAATCTGTTCCGGAAAGTACCATTTCTCAACGGCGGGCTCTTTGAGTGTCTCGACCGTGAGCTGACCGACCGCGATCTTGCTCGTGATACGAACCTCGCGAAGGTCAGCGATGGCAAGCGGCTGCGGGTCGACGGCTTCTCGGACCACCCCAAGAACCCGCTGCACGTGCCTAATCGCATTTTCTTCGGTGACACGGTCGACGCGCCGGAACTCAACGAGGATTACGAAACCAAAGGCAAACAATACAAGGCTCGCGGTCTGTTCACGCTGTTCGACGATTATGTCTTCACGGTCGAGGAGAATACCTCGGTCGAAGAAGAAGTCGCGCTCGATCCGGAGTTGCTCGGGAAGGTTTTTGAGAATCTTTTGGCTTCTTATAACCCGGAAACCAGCTCCTCGGCGCGGAAGGTTTCTGGATCATTCTACACGCCGCGTTACGTCGTCGACTTCATGGTGCGCGAAACGCTCGCACACCAATTCACCCGCGCACTGATCGCTACCCAGTCGGGTGAAGATCGCGGTATTCGGCCGAAGACCGAGGCTCTTGACCTTGGCCCTGCACCTGGAGAGCTGAGCCTCCTGCGACCCGCTTCAAGCCCATCCCCGGAGGCAAACGGCAACGTGGCGGCGCGGGTCCACGCCCTGCTCGATCCCGCGGCACCAGCCCCTGATTTCACGGACAAAGAGCGCGACACTCTGATCGCCACGATAGAGGATCTGAAGGTGCTCGATCCCGCCTGCGGATCGGGCGCGTTTCCGATGGGAATGTTGCAGGCGCTGATAGACGTGCTGAAGCGACTGGACCCCGACAATGCGCGGTGGAAGGCCCGAAACCTCAAGCCCTATGAAGATCGTGCAGCTGCGGCGCGAAAGCTGCTGGATGCAACCCGCCGCGACAGCGAAATAGAAGAGGCCGACAAGGCCCTGGCAGAGGTCAAGGCCGAGTTCGAAGACCAAGACCTCGCCGATTATGTCCGCAAGCTGCACCTTATCGAGAAGTGCCTCTACGGCGCGGATATCCAGGCAATTGCCATTCTGATCGCGAAGCTACGTTTCTTCATCAGCTTGGCCGTCGAGCAAAAGCCGCACCCTGATCGCCCGAATCTGGGTATCAAGCCGCTTCCAAATCTCGAAACCAAGCTCGTCGCTGCGAACACCCTGATCCCGCTCGATCGGCCCAAGCAGGATGACCTCTTTGCCAACAAACGCATCGGCGAGCTGGAGGCGCAGATCGAAGGCGCGACCCAGCGCCACTTTGGCGCGCGGACGATGCGCACCAAGCGCAAATACCGCGACCTGATCCAGCAATACCGCGATGAGCTGTCCGAAGTGCTTGAGGCGGAACACTCGCTTCCACATGACGACGCGCAGAAGGCTGCCGCGTGGAACCCGTTTGATCAGAACGCCAGCGCGCCCTTTTTCGATCCGCTGTGGATGTTCCAGATGCACGATGGTTTCGACATCGTGATCGGCAACCCGCCCTATGTGCGCCAAGAGAAGATCACCGACCAGAAGGCCGCACTGCAAAAGGTCTATGGCGAGAAGGACCGAAAGGGTCAGCCGCTCGGAAGCTACGCAGGCACGGCGGATCTGTTCGTCTATTTCATCGAGCGCGGGATGCGGTTGCTGAAGCCCGGCGGTGCATTCAGCTACATCACCTCGAACAAGTGGTTTCGCGCCAAGTACGGCGAGAACCTGCGCCACTGGATGAACGTCAACGCGCGGCTTGACCTGGTAATCGACTTTGGCGACGCACAGGTGTTCGACGCCATCGCCTATCCGACCATTATCGTGGCTGAGCGCCGCGCTAGTCCGGGGCCGAAGCCGGAAGACCGCTTCCGCGCGCTCAATTGGCAAGATCTGGGCGATCAGGCAGACGAGGAGCGGTTCGAGGACTATCTAGAGCAATACGGCTTCGCCATGCCGCAATCGGCGCTGGAAAAGGGCGGCTGGCAGATCGAGCCGACCGTCAAGCGCGACCTGCTTGCCCGCATCCGCGCCGCCGGCGTGCCGCTGGGCGACTACGTCGAGGGACGGTTCTACTATGGGATCAAGACCGGCTACAACGAAGCCTTCGTGATCGACGGAGCCACCCGCGCGCAGCTGATCGCATCCGATCCGAAAAGCGACGAGATCATCAAACCTTTCCTGCGCGGACGTGATGTGAAGCGCTGGCGCGTGGAGCCGCAGGACTTGTGGCTGATCTTTACGCGACGAGGGATCAACATTGATCGCTATCCGGCGGTGAAGCGGCATCTGGAGCAATTCCGGCAATCCCTTGAACCTAAACCGCGAGACTGGAAGGGCGGTGAGTGGCCGGGACGAAAGGCCGGATCGTACGAATGGTTCGAGATTCAGGATAACGTCGCCTATTGGGAGGCGTTCCTGGAGCCCAAGATCATCGTTCCTGCGATTGAGAAGACAGTGGCCTACGCCCCCGACACGAGTGGCTTCTTCAGCAACGACAAGACGAGCATCGTCGTTTCGGATGACTGGCGCTTTTTGACCGCCTGCCTCAATTCTCCGGTTTCGTGGTGGATTGCGCAATCCCTCTATGCTGGACGCGCGGGCGGCTTCTTCGAATTCAAGCCGATGTACGTGGGACAGTTTCCGGTGCCGAGAGCATCGCCGACCCCAAAGGCCATGATTGGAGCGCTGGTGGAGGTTTTGCGCGCCGACCGCGCGAACCCCGCCCTTGAACAACTCCTCAATGGGCTAGTCTACGAACTCTACTTCCCGGACGATCTCCACACGCGCAGTTTGCATATTTTTAACGCTGCACAGGCGGCCGGGATGGAAGCCCTCGCCGGCCTCGAAGGCAAACCTCTCGCCGCCGCAGCCGAAACCTTCGCCCGCGAACACCTCGCCCCCGGCAAACCGCTGCGCGTGATGCTCTCTGATCTGCAGACGCTGGACGTGGTTCGGATCATCGAGGGCAAGGGATAATGGCTGCCAGGGGGAAGGTAAACGAAGGCGACCAAGATGCAGCGGCACCTATTCAGGAACGACAGGTGCCGCCTCGCATCAAGACCTTAACGCTTCGGAATTTCCGGGCGTTCCCTGGACCTGCCGAGGTGCCAATCCCGTTCAATGGAAAGAACCTCGTAATTTTTGGCGAGAACGGATCGGGTAAGTCGACGATCTTTCACGCTTTGGATGGATTCTTCTCGGTCGCTGAGCGCAACAATGGCGAGCGTCGTCAGCGACTTGAGAAGAACGTGAACCTGTTCAGCGATCTCGATCTAGACGAGACGTGGGTACAGGTTGAATTCGACGATAACGCCGTTGAAAAATGGGATGCAAGCAGCCATCCCTGCGATCCAGGCCAGCACCGAAGCGAGCGCGTTTTCGCAGCGGGTTATCGCAAAGCATTCCTTGATTATCGCTCGCTTCTCGAGACGAACTTCCGTCACAGTGGCGGCGCGATCAACCTGTTCGATATTTGCGTACAAACCGTACTTCGAGACTACAGGACCGCGCACGAGGGGTCCGAAGAAACAATTCGCGATCTTTGGCACGTTCTGAGGAAACACATCAATCCGCCGCGCTGGGATACCTCAGTTGGGCGGGACAAAGACGAGCGAAATCTATACCGCACAAGCGTAAATACTGGGATCAGTGAGGCGCTTGATGCCTTGGTCCCCCTAGTAAATGACATGCTAAAGGCGTTGGGCTGGACTGACACGGAGCTCGAACGCTTTGATTTTCCTCGCCTGACGTATAACAACGCGTGGCCTGTGAAGTTGCGCGACTTCGACGGGAAATCGATCAAACCGGTCATAAAGTTCAACGGTCAAGAGCTCGATGCTCCCCATTTGTCCTTGAACGAGGCTCGCCAGTCCGCACTCGCATTAGCCATCTACTTTGCTGGCCGAAAGCTATGCGCCGCGACCACCTTGGTGGACGTGCCAAAAATCATGGTACTCGACGATGTCATCGTTAGCCTTGATCAATCAAATCGCTTGCCCATCCTCGACCTACTAGCGGAAGAGTTCAGGGAGTGGCAGATCATCATACTGACGCATGATCGGTTGTGGTTCGACATGACGCGCAGCTACCACCGGAGGCATTTGGCGGATCGTTTCTGGACCTATGCCGAACTACATGCCGGCGCCAACCTTCAAGCTCCGCCCACCCCTGTCGCGACGTCTTCAAGTTCGGCCAAGGAGTCGATCGACCTGGCAAAAACGTTTTTGGCGCAGGGTCACATAAATGCAGCAGGCAATGCAGCCAGGATATCTGCTGAGCGCGCTCTTCGTGAATTTTGCGATGTAAAGCGGATACCCGTGAGGTACCGGTTAGAAACGGAAAAGATTGCATTTTCTGATCTCATTGAGGGCGCGCGCCAATGGAGCGGACGTGAAGCCAATGGCCATTACAATGATGTACTTGATCACTTGAAAATGTACGTGGAGATTTTGTTAAATCGGCTATCCCACGGCGGCTCGACAAATCTTGAGCGTCACGATGTTCAAGGCGCTATTGCTGCAACTGATGCCCTCTTGTTCGCTTTGAAGGTAACTTCCAAATATGAGCAGAATCTGTGAGGAGCAACCAATGGCGCCATGGCGAGCGTGAGTTCGTCCTCGCTCCCTTGCCCCAGGAGCAAATCGGCGTCGCGGGCTGCAATCTCGTCAAGCTGACGGTCGATTCTGTCATCGGCGACGAAGTCTGCGTCATGTTCAAAGAGGATCCCGACTATGCTGAGCAATATGCGTCGGTAAGGCCGATCAACATGTTCGCACATACTGGCGCGGTAAATACGCCACACGGTGCCGTCGCCTTCATTGTATGGCAGATCGCGGCAGGCAGTCCGTGCGAGGTTTTCGTTGAGACATTCTTCAACCCCGCCGCCTCGGGCGAGCTGATCTCTGAAGCTGCTCGCCAGACCCACCTCAAGCTGATCATCATTAACAATCGGACCTCAGCGGTCACTGCGTTTGTGGACTACGCGAACGTATTTGGGCTTGATGAGCTGGCAGCGTTCATCGAGCAAATGGACGCGCCGGCCAGCGGGCAGGACTTCCATCTGGCGACCAACCATGTCTTGACGCACATCGACTTGGTCAGCTTGGTTCGCGACGGCGCTCAGAGTGGTTGAAGTTTGTCTCAAGAAATGAGATGTTTGAGCCTCACTATGGGGGGCGACCAATGAGACCATTCACCCGCTCGATCATTGAGCTGTTCGACGGCAAGAAGCGCTACCTGATCCCGCTCTATCAGCGCCAATATGCTTGGAGCGTTTCGCCGCAACTCGAGCTGCTATGGGAGGATATCGAGCGAGCGGTTATGCGGCTGGAGGCAGATCGACAGGCCGCAACGCCGCACTTTATGGGCGCAATCGTCATCGCTCAGATCAAGACTTTCGGAAAGCAAGTGCAGGCGTTCGAGGTGATCGACGGACAGCAGCGCCTGACGACTTTCCAACTATTGCTTGCGGCGTTCCGCGACGTGGCCAACGCGCACGGCTCTGTCTACGGGCAGGAGATCAGCAAACTGATATATAACGACGGCGTAATGGAGACGCCGGAAGTGGAGCGTTTCAAGCTTTGGCCGACGCTGACAGACCGACGTTCCTTCGTTCACCTGATCGATCCAAATGCGGACTTGGCGTCCATCGGGGCTGCGCCGGACGATGAAGAAGGTGTCGTCCGTCCGGCGGTTGCGGCGCATGCCTGGTTCAAGGCGCGGATCGAGGAGCACGTCACCGTCGACGGCGCGTTTGACGCGTTTCGGCTGGAAAAACTTTACGAGGCGCTGCAAGCTGGACTTGCCGCCGTCTCGATCGAGCTGGAAGGCGGCGATGATCCGCAGACGATCTTCGAGACTCTCAACAGCCGCGGCGTCGACCTTTCGGCCGGTGACCTCATGCGCAACTTTATCTTTCAGCGCGCTAAGGGTCTTGGCCAAGAACATGGCTCACTCAACGTCGACAAACTCTATTCCGAGCACTGGTTGCCGCTTGATCGCTGGTTCTGGCGCGAAGAAGACAACCGGGGGCGTCAGACCAAGCCGCGATTGGACTGGTTGCTGGTTGATCACCTCTCGATGAAGCGGGCGGAGGTCGTCTCTGTCGAGCAACTCTTCGAAAGCTATCGTCGCTGGATTCTGAACGAGACCCCATTCTCTTCGGTTGAGCAGGAACTGCAGTCAATTTCGAGCAGCGCTGCGATCCACCGGCGCATCGCAGAGCAGCGGAGCGACGATGTGCTCGGCCGCTTCGGACGTTTTGCCAAGGCATTCGACGTGTCCACCGCTATGCCGTTAGTGCTCTATCTTGCGACCGATGGAGCTATTGACCAGGATCTTCCTGATGCCTTGGCCATGATCGAAGCCTTTATCTTGCGGCGCGATATCTGCGGCCTAACGACGAAGAACTATAACCGCATGTTTATCGATGTGCTGGATAAGGTTCGAAGTTCCAGTTTGCCGGCACTGCGTGCGCTGGAGGTGCAACTTTCGAGCGGTGACAGCGAGCTCAATCGTTGGCCGAACGATGAGGAATGGAAGGCTGGTTGGCTCGGTCGAGATCAGTACAAGGGGCCACGTCAGCCTCGCCTGAGATATCTTTTCGAAGCGATTGAGAAGTCCAAGCGGACGGCGCTGAGCGAAGAGATCGAAATTAAATCCGAACTCACGATCGAACATATCATGCCGCAGAAGTGGCGGTCTCAATGGCCCGTGCCAGGCTTCGAGCACGTAACGGAAGATGAAATCGACGTCGATCAATTGGCCCGTGAGATGGAGCGGGAACAGGCAATCAACAAACTTGGCAATCTGACACTCTTAACGCATTCACTCAATGCGACCGTCTCGAACGGTCCGTTTTCAGTGAAGATGCCAGCCGTTCGTGCCCACGCCAGCCTAACGCTCAATCGGGAGCTCAACGCTTTCGATCATTGGGACGAAGAGACTATTCTTCAACGAGGGCAAGCGCTGTTCGAAGTGGCACGGAAAATTTGGCGTGGGCCGCTAGAGAAGGAGAAGGTTTCGGCGGCCGTAGCTTCGCCAGTTGAAGCGTAGGAATGTCGCTGTCAAGGTAGCCTAGGAAGGCACCTTCCGAGATTGCGTCATCGTATCGTTTCTGCCTTTGTAACATGCATGAATTGGCGGACGCGGGTATGCGGGTGACGCTTAGCGAATCGCGAAGCGGCACCTTCTTGCCTGCGGTTCGGGATCTTTTCCGGAATCGAACCATGTTTTCGATCTGGTCCCGGGGCAAAGGCGATGGGGCAATAAGGAGATTCCGCCGAGACTTTTTCGACAATTCAATTATTTAGACAAACGATAATGGTACTCTTCTGGCACCATTTCCTTGATATCAGGCGATTTCTGCGCCTTGTCCTGCGCCGATTCGTCTGTTTCGGCCACCCGGGCGAGCGGCAAATCGCTGAAATGGCTCAAAAACGGCATTACATGTGCGGGGGCTGAGACGCCCCCGAACACGACTTCCGATTTTGCTGCCGTCTCCGCCAGGCGGGCCCCGTTCCCCGGCAATCAGCGTCACTTGCCAATCTCTGTAGGGAACGGCGGAGGCGCCTTGACCGGGGACGTTGCGGCTTCGAGTTGTTGCAACACCGTCGCTATCGCGGCTTCGAGCTGCGTATCCTGCCCGCGGTCGAGCGCCAGCTGGTCGAGCTCTACCCGGATGTCGGGAGCAACGCCTTCGTTCTCGATCGTCCATCGGCCGTCGGTATCGTAGAAGCGGAAATTGGGTACCGCCAAGCGCCCGCCGTCAATCAGGTCGGGATTGGCACTGATCCCGATCAATCCGCCCCAAGTCCGGGTGCCGATCAACGTACCCAGACCGCTTTCGCGGAAGGCATAAGGCATCCAGTCTCCGCCAGAGCCCGCGTACTGGTCGATCAGCATGACCTTGGGCCCGTAAATCCCGCCGCCCGGTGTCGCATATTCAAGCCCCTGGCGGTCCTTCCACCCCGCCAGCCACCGGCGCGAGAGCACATCGATGATGTAGTTCGCTGCCTGCCCGCCGCCGTTGGAACGCTCGTCCAGGATCAGCGCTTGCTTGTCGGTCTGGGCGAAATACATCCGGTTGAAGAAGGTGAAGCCGGCACCGGCAGTGTTCGGCATATAGACATAGGCGACCCGCCCGCCGCTCGCCTCATCGACCCGCTTGCGGTTCCCCTCGATCCATGCCCACAGGCGCAGCTGTCCCTCGTCGGCGACAGGCTCGACCGTAGAGGTGCGGCGCGGGCCGTCGGGCGTCGCCGCGACGGTAAGCGCGACCTGCATGCCGCGCGCACCCGAAAGCGCGGCATAGATATTGTCGCTGGCGGTCAGCTGCTGGCCGTTGATGGCAATGATGTAGTCGCCTTCGTTCACATCGACTCCGGGCGCAGCAAGCGGCGCGGCGAGGAAGGGGTTCCACTTCTCGCCGGTGAAGATCCGCTTGATCCGGTAACGTCCGTTTTCGACCGTTATGTCCGCGCCCAGGAGACCCGGAGCCGCGGCACTGTTGTCGTAGACATCTCCCCCGCCGATATAGTTGTGGCCGACTCCCATCTCGCCCGCCATTTCCACCAGCACCTCGTTGAGGTCCTCGCGCCGTCCGACATGCGCGAGCAGGGGTTCGAACTTGGCCCGCACCGCGTCCCAATCGAGACCGTGCATGTTCGGATCGTAGAAATACTGCTTCTCCATGCGGTGGACATCGGCAAAGATCTGTTTCCATTCAGACATGGGATCGATCAGCATCTTCACGCCCGCCATGTTTACCGGCTTGGGCTCGAGCTTCTTGCCCGCATCGGTGGTAAGCAGCGACTGATCGGACTTGGTCAGCAACAGCTTCTCGCCCTTGGCATCGGTCTCGACCGAGACGATGCCCTGCCCGACCTCCTCGGCTTTGCGATCCTCGAAGTCGAAGCGCAGCAACCTCGCCCGTTCCTGCCCGCTGCCAGGGCCGGTCGCGCCCCCTGCCTGAGCCCGCTCGACAAAGAACAGCGAGCCGTCCTTGGCAGTGGCGAGGCTTGTATAGAAGGCTTCAGCCACGGGCAGGGCCACGATGCGCTGATCCAAGCCAGCGGGATCGACTGCGGGCCTTTCATCCTTGGCATTGGAGCCATCTTTTCCGCTGCCCTTCTTGCCCGCGTCCTTGTCCTCCTCACCCTTGTCCGGCTCCTCGTTGGCAAGCACGGGCGCAAGCGGGGACTCGCCATCCGCCTCCAGCACCGCCGCATAAAGACCGGCTCGGTACGGCCGGTCCTGCGTGGTCATGTCGAGCCCGTCATATACCGACCCTGCCGTGGTCGAGGCGGCGAAGAACAGGAGCTTGCCGTCCTTGGAAAAGGTCGGCGACCCGACATCGGCAAAACCTTCCGTCACCGGGAAATTGCGCTTGCTATCGAGATCGTAGAGACTGAGCGCCGCATTCGCGTTGACGCCGCGGGTCGTGTAAGCGACCCAGCGCCCCTTGGGTGAGATGGCGGCGTCGAAATTGCCGTTGCGCCGAGGGCTTTGCGCGATCTGCCAGCGGCTGCCCGTCGCGACCTCGATCGCTTCGAGTGTCAGCTTGCTGGTCGCCACCACCAGATGTTTGCCCGCGTTCCCCCAGGCAATGAGCTCGTGGAAGTCCTCACCCAAGGGAATCGTGCGCACGGGCTCGATCCCACTCTGGTCCTCGATCTTGAGCACTTGGCCCGCACCGTCGTCGGTGACATAGGCAAGCCGTGTGCCGTCATCGGACCAGATCGCCGTGTAATCCCGCGTAGCGGCGCTCTGGGAGATGTTGCGGGTAGCGCCCTTGTCGGTGGGCACCGTGAAAACCTCGCCGCGTGCGGTCACCGCAACGCGCGCACCGGAAGGCGACAGGGCGGCGCTGGTCATCTGTCCGGCGACCGGCTTCCAGCCCGGACGGCGGGCGGGAAGATCGACGACAAGGCGGATCGGCAAGGGCGAGACACCGCCGCTGGCGACGTCAAGCGCATGAAAGCGACCGCCCGCCTCGTAAACGATACGCCCGTTCTTGGCGGTGATGTTGCGAATGTCCCAGTCGCTCTCGCGGGTAAGCTGCGCCAACGCACCGTTGGCGGGATCATAGCGGAAGATGTTGGCGCGGGTGTTCCAGCGGTCGGAGAGAAAATAGAGCTGGCCATCCATCCACACAGGATCGAATTCGCTGGTGCGGTCGCCGGGAATCTCGGTCACGGACCTGCCCGTGAAATCGATCAGCTGGATCGAGGGTGCGCGTCCACCGCGATAGCCGCGCCAGCCATTGACCCCGCCGGTCAGCACCGCGTTGGCCGATCCCCAAGGCACCGCCGCGAAGAGCTTGCCGGTCTCGTCGTAGCTGCCCGAGAACACCTGAGCCTCGGATACCTTCCTGGGCAGACCGCCATCCAGCGCGACATGGAAAAGCTGGCCCGATCGCCCGGCGCGCCGCTCTCGCGCGCTGACTATCGCCACTGCCTCGCCGCCCGGCGTCCAGTCGACTGCGGCATCGTCGCCCGGATGCCAGGTGAGCCGCTGGGGCTCGCCGCCGGTCACATCGATAACGAAAACATCTGCATTGCCGTCATAGTTGGCGGTGTAGGCGATCTTGGTCCCGTCGGGCGAAAACACCGGATCGCGTTCATCGGCGGGATGGGAGGTGAGCCGCACAGGGTTGCTACCGTCGGGCGCCGCGATCCAGATGTCACCGGCATAGACGAAGGCCAGCGCAGTGTCGGACAGGGCTGGGTCTCGCAGCAGCTTGGTTTCTTGCGGCTGTGCGCGCGCGATCGGCGCGGACAGCGCGCTCGTGACCATAAGAGCAACGGCGATCCATCGTTTTGTCATGACAATCCTCCCCAGGATGAAGCGAACTTCGAGTTACCTTGCCACCGTTACTTGCATACCAAGCGATGGCGGTCGAGACATGGGTTGCCTTTTGATGACGGGCGCGATGAGCAGCTCACGGCTGATCGGGAGAGCAATCCGGGCAAGGTGCGGCGGACGGCCCTGTTCTGGCACGCGGTCGATATGCGCGACTCCTAACCCTTTCCATAAAAGCACGGTTTACGATTGCTTAAAGCCCAGCGGGTAAAGCAGCCCATACCGACGAGAATGCGCGCTCCGGAAATGGGAGTGACACGGGAGTCGGCCGGGAATTAGAGGGGCATCCCAAGGGTATCGACCTTATCATGACCAAGCTGATCATCCAGATACCCTGTCTGAACGAGGCAGCGGGCCTGCCCGATACCCTCGCCAAACTGCCGCGGAGCATCCCGGGTATCGATACGATCGAATATTGCGTGATCGACGATGGCAGCACGGACGACACGTCCGGTGTTGCGCGTCGCTGGGGTGTGCACCACATCGTTCGCCACCGCCGCAACCGGGGCCTGGCCGAGGCGTTTCGATCGGGGCTCGAACGATGTCTTGCCGAGGGCGCAGACATCATCGTCAACACCGATGCCGACGGCCAGTATGAAGGGGCCGATATCGCCAAGATCGTCGCCCCGGTCGTCGCCGGTGAAGCCGACATCTGCATCGGCGACCGTTCGGTGGCGCGCAATCAGCATTTCGGACCGGGCAAACGCCTGCTCCAGCGGCTGGGCAGTTATGTCGTACGCACGCTTTCGGCGACCGACATTACCGATGCCGTCTCGGGCTTTCGCGCTATCAGCCGCGAAGCTGCGCAGCGGATCAATATCACCACCGAATTCAGCTACACCACCGACATGCTGATCCAGGCGGGACGCAAGCGTCTGGCGATAACTTCGGTGCCGGTGCGAACCCATGCAGCCACGCGCCCTTCGCGGCTGTTTAAATCGATCCCGCGCTTCATCCAGCAGACCGGTGTCACTATCCTGCGCGCCTATACGACCTTCAATGCGCTGCGGGTATTTGTAGGCCTTGGCGCGGTGGCAACGCTTATCGGACTGGTTCCGATCGGGCGGTTCCTGTGGTTTGCGCTTAACGGGGACGGGGATGGACACATCCAGTCTCTGGTGCTGGGCGGGGCCCTCCTCACAGTGGGCGTGCTGGTGGTGACGCTGGGCATACTTGCCGATCTGATCGCGACCAATCGCAAGCTGCTCGAGGCGGCTCTTCTCAAGCTGCGCAAGCTTGAAGACAAGCTCGATCGCGGCGAGGGACAGGCTCAGAAAATGCCAGACGACGAGACCGGCCGGCCGACCAGCGACGTGGTCCCGCAAAGGCTCGCCGGATGAGCGCATCGGCTTCTCCCGGCGCCAGCGTCCTGCCCGACCAGCAAAAGATACGGTTCGCGCTGGATACCAGCACCTGGCTGATCGCATTCATCGCGGTCATTCTCGTGCTGCAATTCGGCGAGGTGTTCCGGCGCGGGATCAATTGGGACGAGTTCCACCATTACCACCTGCTGTGGGAACTGCACGACGGACGGCTAAATCAGGCGGTCAACACCGCCTTTACCAGGGCTCTGGTCTGGATCGTCGAACTGCCGGGGGACCCGATCGATCATATCATTGCGCTGCGCGTGATGATGTTCGGGTTCGAGTTGACCATCCTCGCGGCAATCGTGGCGCTGGCCGAGCGGTTCAGCAGCCGAACGGTCGGTCTGATCTGCGCGCTTGCCTATATCACCTTCCCCTACGTCTTCGGGCATGGCTATTCCTTCCGGTTCGACCCGCCTGTGACAGCCCTGACGCTGTGCGCGGCCTGGATCATCATGGTTCGTCCGATGGACTGGAAGACGATCCTGGCAGCCGGGGCGATGATCGGCCTCTCGAGCATCCTGACGATCAAGATCGTGCTCCTTGCACCGGCCTTTGCCGGACTCATCTGGTTGCGCTGGAGTGAACATTCTTTCGCATCGGCCTTTGCCGTCCGAGTGGCGCTGCTCGGCGTTCTCGCCATCGCTATCGCCGGGCTGCTCTATCTGGCGCACTTGGGCGCATTGCCGACTGTATCGGCTGAAACTGCCGGCAAGACAGCTGGCGGGATCGGCAACGTCATGTTCGCACTGGAGCCAAAGCCGTTCTGGGGGATGGCGCTGTCGGCGGCGATCAGGGCGCCGCTCGTCACGCTGCTTGTCGCATTGTTCGTGCTGCAGTTGGGGGGGCGACCCACGTCCGAAAAAATTGCGCTGGCGGGAATGTTCGCCACCATCACCACGCTGATCTATTATCACAACACAGCGCCCTATTTCTACGTCTTCATGCTGCCGTGGGTGTTGATCGCATGCAGCGTCAGCGTCGATTGGATCATCAAGAAGTCAGCCCCGCTGCTGGTGGGCGCGATCCTTTTCATCAGCGGCGTCAGCACCTTCGCCAACGAGCCCCCATCCCCCCTCGAAAGCCAGCGGCAACTGATCCGTGCGGCACAAGAGATATTCCCGGATGGCCTTGCCTACTTCGATTTCATGGGAATGCTGCCGAGATTGGAAAAGGCAAACCCGTTCATGACCTTTCTGACGATCAAGGGTCTCCAGACAGCGAACAGGTCGATCTACAGCGAAGTAATGGCACAGCAAGCCGTGCCGCTGCTGATGAGCAATGACGAGCAATTCGATCGGCTGTTTGGCAATCCCGAAGAGGAGGTCCTTCTGCCCGGAGGCGGCAAGATGTTCACCGCCATGGACCGGGAAGCACTGCTCGATACCTACATCCCCTTCTGGGGACCGTTCCTGCTGGCAGGCGAAATAATTCCTGTCGGAAGCTCCAGCCACAAATTCGGTATCCGGGTCCCCGGCCCCTATACCGTTGCAGGCGGCTCGATCATGATTGGTGGCAGCCGTTACAGCGAAGGTGACATCGTCAATCTCGAACGCGGGATGCACGAAGCTTCCGGCGCGCGCCAAGGCGAGGTTCGCCTGGTGTGGGGCCGGAACCTCGAACCTCCCGCCTATCCGCCCCCGGAGCGCCCCTATGCTCCGGCCTGGTGACACGAACCCGCCTCCATGCCGGGCGACGGCGGGAAGGCCCGACGCCACCAGCATGACCTTGCAACTGCTCCTCACGGGTGACCGAAATGCATGACAGCGTTAGTGGCGGCAACGCATCGGCCAAATTCGCAAGTGTCCGCGAGAGTGCGGCACGCTCGCGCATCGCTGCGGCGCGCAACCGCGCGCTCGATCGCAACGCGGGCATCGAGAAATTTGCCAACAGGATGTTCTCGGGAACGACCTATGCCCTTTGGCGGCGCGGGGAGTTGATGACGCTTGCCGTATCTGGCGGCCTTACCCTCGATGCCGGCTCCGGTCGTGGCGGATGGGCCTCGATTATCACGCGCCGGGGAAGGCGCGAAAGCGTCGATATTGCACCGCGCGGCGATGAACAGGTGACTTGGACTGCCGATCTCCAGCATATGCCCCAAGTACCGACCGACCGATATGATGGCGTAGTGTGCCACCAGGTTCTCGAACACCTGCCCGACCCGACTGCTGCCGTGGCCGAAATCCACCGTGTCCTCAAGCCGGGTGGCATGGCGGTAATCTCGGTCCCGCATCTCAGCCGCCAGCATGAGCTGCCACATGATTTCCAGCGATACACGCCTGCAGGGCTGCAACACCTGGTTGAAAGCGAGGGCCTAGAGCTCCTCGAACTTGCCCACTATGGCGGGCTTGCCTGCTTCGTGCACCACCAGCTGGCAACCTTGGGATGCGCGCTGTTCAGCATACTGCCGATCATCGGCACGCGACTGTTCGCTGCGATCAACGCGCCATTCTCGGTTCTGGCTCACTTTTTCGATGCGTGGACCGACCGTAGCGGCTTGCTCGCCAATGGCGTGATCGCAATCGTTCGCAAGCCCTGCGACCGCGCGGCAGGCACCAAGCCGGACGCAGAGGGCGATACGACAATGGGGACGGCATCCCGATGAACAGTATCCAGCATGGCAATATCCCCCTGGACAGACAGTCCGCCGGACAGGTCGACCCCTTGCTCGGCGCCCTGGGCGATGATGGCTGGTTCCCTTCTCCCGCGCACATAATCCGGCGGGCGGCGCTGCTGGACACCGTGGGCAGTTGGCAGCCTGCCACACTGCTTGAGATGGGATGCGGCGCCGGTCGCCTGCTGGCAGACTGGGACCGTCTGGGGTTCCGAGGGCAGGCCGTCGAGCCGGACGCGCAATCGCGTGCCATGGCCCGTCGCTGCGCCGCGCATTTCGCGCCGAACTTTGAAGTGGTGGAACGTGCCACGCTCTGCAATGTGGATTACATCGTCTCGACCGAAGTGCTTGAGCATGTTGACGACCCGCTGCAGACTATTCGGGAATGGGTCGAGCATCTCAAGGATGGCGGATACTTCCTCGCCACCGTCCCGGCTTTCCAGGCCAAATGGGGCGCATCGGACGAGTGGGCAGGCCATGTCCAACGGTTCGAACCCGAAGAATTCCGCGCCCTGCTTGTGCAGGCGGGTCTCGTCGTGGTTTCGGTCGAGGTTTATGGCGGGTTGCTTGGCGACCTCATACGGATTGCCGGCAATGAGGCATCGCGGCGCAAGATGGCGGTACGAGCCAACCAGCCCAGTCGCGAGAACGCGACATTCGCCAGCGGTCGCGATCGGTCGATCGAGAACCGCCTCGCGCCCATACTGAAATCCTTGCCCGGCCGGGCGTTGATGCACACGGCAATCGCGGCGCAGAAATGGCTTCCGGGAGGACATGGCCTGATCGCGGTCGCCAGGAAGCTGCGTGATGAGTGACACAGCCGGAAACCGATGGAAGCAGGCAGGTGCGGCCGTCTCGGTCGCAGCGATCTGCTTTTTCGCTTTCGAGTTCTTCTCGGGAATCAACTGGAGCGAAGCTGCGCCGATCATCCGCGAGCAGGGGCGCATGTTGCCGCTTGCACTGTCGCTATACCTCCTGGCCTTCTTGCCGATGGCCGCAGGCTGGCATTTTGCGCTTGTCCTGTGCGGATCTGATGCCTCGTGGACGAGTTCGGCGCGCATCTTCCTGATTTCGCAATTCGCCAAGTATCTGCCGGGCAACATCGGCCATCTCGTCGGGCGGGTGGTGCTGGCCCGCAACGAGGGAATAGCTATGGCCACCGCCTCGGCGGCGATGCTGATCGAGATCGTCGGGGTGTTGATCGCTGCCGGCGCGCTCGTGCTTGCGGCGCTGGCGCTGGGGGCTGCGCCGGCGGTTGACACGCCACTGCTCCTGGTCGCGAGCCTGGGAGTTGCCATGGTTTGCGGCGGAGGGGCAACATTCATCCTGCGCGGAAAGCTTGCTTCCATCAGACTGCGGCCGCGGATCGCGGCAGGATTGTTGGGACTGTTTATCCTTGTGTTCCTGTGCATCTGCGCCGCTCAGATGGTTCTGCTTTTCTCGTTTGACGCGACGATGCCGGACGCCAAAGCGACGATGATCGTCGGCAGCGCGATCATGGTGAGCTGGATCGCGGGGTTTCTTACTCCGGGCGCTCCAGCGGGCATCGGGGTGCGGGAAGTGAGCCTGCTGATGCTGCTCCAAACCCTGCTGGAACAGGAGCACATCCTTCTGGCCGTCGCAGGTATGCGCCTCGTCACGCTGGTTGGAGATGCCCTGATGTGGGTGGGCGGGCTGTGTCTGCCAGCGCAAACGCGGATTTCACCCCCCGTTTCCAGCTAAAGCTGCCTCGATCGGAGCGAGATAGTCCTCGATCAGGCGCTCCCAGCGATAACGGGCGACAGTCTCCGCAATTTCGGCACCCTCCCCGGAGTGCTTTGCGAGCAGTTCGCGCAGCCCATGCTTGAGCGCGGGCAGGTCCGCAGGATCGCGTACGAAGACGACGTGATCGCGAATAGCCTCCCATTCGGGAAGCAGTTCGATGTTCGTATCTTGCGTGGCCAGAACCGGCTGACCGCGCATCAGGGCTTCGAGCAGTGCAACCGGAAGACCTTCGACATCGCCATCATGGGCCCTGGCAGGAAAGACGAAGCGCTGACACGAGGCAAGGAACGCCTCCTTTTCCGCCCCCGTCAAGAAGCCAAGAAAACGTGTGTCCGAACGGTTGACCCTGCGCGCTAGCGCTTCGCGTTCTTCACCATCGCCAGCGATCTCGAACCGCGGCTGCAGCCCCTCCTGATGCAGTTCCTCAAGCGCGGCGATAAGGTAGTCGAGCCCCTTCTTGCGTGACAGACGCCCGATCGTTCCAAGGTCCGCTCCACCGATCGAAGGGTCTGCTTCCACGAGCCGGGCAACCCCCATTGGCAGGACACTCGATTTGGCGCGCAGGCTATCGCGTTCGGCTGCGGGCAGGAAGCCTTCTGCCACCTCCAGCTGTCCCGAGTTCACGCAAAAAAAGCGGATGGCGTCGCGCAACAGGCCAGCTGCCATTGCCCTGCCTGCCACACCCAACTTCGCGAACACGGCAAGATCGGAAGAATGCGTCTGCAGCACATAGGGAATGCCGGTCCGCTGGCTCAGCCAGCGCGCCACGAGCCCTTGCGGCATGACCCAGTGCGCATAGATGCAGTCGAAACCACCCTCCCGCGAAAGCCGAAGAGCCGCTCGGGCCTGCGCTGCAAGGAATAGCGGAAGCTGTCCAAGCAAGAACGGATTTCGGCGCAGGTTCGGCAGGATCGCCGGATAGGCAAGCCCCTGCGCCCGCTTGGGCCACATGTAGCGGAATCGCTCAATCCTCAAGCGCCCGCGTTCCTCCCTCAAAGGTGCCTTGGCATCATGCGGCGCAAGGATCGTGATTTCGCTCGCTTCTCTTGCCCGCAGCCATGCCTCGGCCTGCTCGCCAACGAAATTGGCCTGCATGTCGCCATCGAAGCGCGGCAGGGTGGAGGTAAGCATCAGCACACGCATGGCTTGGCCTTCTGGTTCGTTGATCCGGGATTGCTGGGCGGCGCTGAAACGAGAATGTACCCAATAGTGGACGGCCGCGGAACTGGGCAAGCTATGCGAAGCAAAGTCCCTGCAGCACAGACGTGCGCCGGCCGTTGCCCCGTCAGGCCATTGCGCGGATTACCCGAAAGACAGTCACACTCGAGGACAGCGAGTGATATCCTGAAGTTGCGCGATGAAGGTCTGCCAACATCCCGCGCTCTCACGGTCGGACCCAATCGGACAAGAGTGCCTGGCTTGCGAATGGTAGCCTGGTCTGTCCTGCCGGCCCCGCTGGTCTGAAATTATGGCTAGTCCCGCATTATCCAGCGCTTAACCTGTTCCACTTAGGCATCTGAGACAATCATGGGATCATACGCATCATTCCGCCGCTTCGGCCGCGGAACGTGCGCCGGGTGCGAAGCGACATGGATATGGACAAGGCAGTGATTGCTGCAGGGCTGGAGAAGGATGCGGAGCCGCACAGCGCCGACCTGCGGGCTGCGCCGCGCTTCACCCTGCTCATCCGTGCGGCAAAGCTTGTATCGGCGCAGGGCGAATTTGTCTGCGTCATCCGCGATGTCTCGGAGACCGGAATAAGTGTCCGGTTGTTCCACGGGTTACCAAGCTGCCAACAGTTCGAACTCTACATGCCCGGCGGCGCGACCTATGTGGTCGACCGGGTCTGGCACCGCGATAACGAGGCAGGTTTCTCTTTCGCAGCACCTGTCGACGTCGCACGACTGGTCAACGAGTCCGGGGACTATCCGAAGCGCGGCCTCAGGCTCGGCCTGTGCTTTCCTATCAGGCTGAGCACCCTGGCGATGACCTGCGAGGCCATGGTCGAAAATCTCTCGCAGCAAGGCGCACGGATCGAATGCAGCGCGCTGCTGGCGATCGACCAGAGTGTCCGGATCGAGGCGCCAGATGCCTCGGGCACGCTGCGCGATGTGCGGGCCAAGGTGCGCTGGCGGCGCGGCCATTCCTATGGGGTGGTGTTCGACGATACCTTCACGCTCGGCGATTTTGCCCGGCTCGCGGCGCGGTTGCAGGCGCCGGCCCTGCTGGAGGGCTAGGCCGGGACGAAAGTCAGCGCCAAACCGTTGATGCAATGGCGCTTGCCAGTGGGCTTCGGCCCGTCACCGAAGATATGACCGAGATGCCCACCACAGTCGGCGCAATGAACCTCTGTGCGCGGATAGCCGAGCTTGTAATCGGTGCTGGTGCCCACGGCCCCCTTTTCGATCGGCTGCCAGAAGCTGGGCCACCCGGTGCCGCTGTCATATTTATGCGCTGAGGCGTAGAGCCGATTGCCGCAACCAGCGCACACGAAGGTGCCCTTGCGCTTTTCCTTGTTGAGCGGGTGGGTGAAGGCGCGCTCCGTCCCGGCTTCTCGCAGAATGAAGTATTGCTCCTTTGTGAGGATGCGCCGCCATTCCGCTTCGGACTTGCTGACCGGAAAGGACTTCGCCTGCGCTTCGGACGCACCGCAAGCGGCAATAAGCGGCATGGCCGCGCCAGCTCCGGCAGCGGCAAGCATTGTGCGGCGACGAAACGGGCGGGTCAGCATCGGTCAGGCTCCATCAACTCGTGACAGTTATACGTCCGAGACACCCCGGAAGTTTCAGCAAACTGTCGCACTCGTCTCAGAAGCTGGTGATCTCGACCTCGAGCTTGCGGAAGCCATGGACGAAATTGGCCCGAACCCGCTCAACATCGCCCGCCACGTGCACCCGCATCCGGCGTTTGTGCATTTCCTCCAGCAGCACCCGCAATTGCAGTTCCGCCAGCCGCGCACCGACACAGCGGTGGATGCCGTAGCCGAAAGCAAGGTGGCGCCGCGCGTTTTCGCGGGTGATGTCGAGCTTGTCCGGATTGTCGAACACTTCCTCGTCGCGGTTGGCGCTGATGTACCACAGCACCACCTTGTCGCCCGCCTTGATGGTCTGCCCGAAGACCTCGGTATCTTCGGTGCAGGTGCGGCGCATGTGAGCGAGCGGGGTCTGCATCCGCAGGCATTCCTGCACGGCGTTAGGGATGAGTTCGGGGTTTTCCTCGAACAGCTTGCGCTGGTCAGGGAACTTGTCGAGCGCGTGGATGATGCCGCTCATGGTGTTGCGGGTGGTATCGTTGCCACCGACAATCAGGAGCACCAGATTGCCCATGAATTCCTCGGGCCGCATCTGGTTCATCGCTTCCGAGTGGATCATCATCGAGATGAGATCGTCACCCGGCTCCTTGTCCATCGTGCGCTCGATCCACAGCGACTGGAAATAGGCGGCCATTTCCTGAAGGATGCTCCAGCGCAGCGAGTCCATCTCGCGCACAGTGGCGAGCTCGGTATCCCCGGACCAGTCCGACCAGAAAGTGAGCAGGCGGCGGTCCTCCAACGGAAAGCCGAACAGGATCGCCAGCATGCCGGTGGTTAGCTCGATCGATACTGTATCGACCCAGTCGAACACCTCCCCACGCGGCAGCGAATCGAGCAGCTCGCCCGTGCGCTGACGGATTTCGGCTTCCATGTCGGAAATCGCAGTGGGGGTGAATTTGGGCGCCACGGTGCGGCGCTGGCCGGTGTGCTGCGGGCGGTCCATGGCGATGAACATCGGCAGCTCGCGGGTGTCGACGCCCGCTGCGGCGGCCTCTTCCTCGCTCAGCCGGTTCAAGATGGTGATACCGCCATGCTCCCAGCTCGAAGAGAAGATTTCCGGAAGGGCCTCGATATGCTGGATCGCCTTGTGGCCGACTACCGCCCAGTAGGGGCCGAAGGGGCTCTCGGGGATGTAATGCAGCGGACCGGCGGCGCGCATCTCGGCAAAGATCGGCTGCCAGCGATCCTCGAAATAGATGTCCGAGCGGCTGACATCCCAGGGATGGGTATGCTGGGGGCGCTCTTCGGGATGCGTCTCGAAGTGCTTCTTGAGCGCTTCATAGGACGTCGGTTCGCGGCGCACCTGAGGGCGCTGCACGCCCGAAGGTGTAGGCGGGGCGATGGTAGCCATGTCTCTCTCCCGTCCGGCGGCCTCCGGTTCGGGGCCGCGCTGGTCCGAGTCGCATCCTGCCCTAACTTACAGCAATGTCAATATTGGTTGCGAATCGGAACCTATTCGGCCGGTTCAACTGCCTCCGGGCTGCGACGGGCAAACCAGCCCCTCCGCACGCGCCCTGCTCCACCCGATTTCATCACCCGCTTTCGGAACAGCAGCGAGCCGCCCTTGACCAGCGCCAGCACCGCCATAGCCTGCCACGCCAGCGCCAGCGCGTGGGTCCACAGCTCCGGCTCCATCGCCGCACGGGCCAGCATAGCGAAGGGCGACGAAAGCGGGAAGACGACCGCAGCAAGCTCCAGCGAGGAGCCCGGCTGCTTGATGGTATAAGCAGCAAGGAAGAACACCATCAGTTGCATCATCGTGACCGGCATCGACAGGGTCTGAACCTCGCGCACCGTGTTCGCCATCGCCCCGATTGTCAGGAACAGTGCGCCCAGCAGCAGATAGGCCATTGCGAAATAAATCACCCCAAGCGCGATGAATAGCGGCCAGCCCACAGCAGGTGCCGGCAGGCGGGCCGGATCGAAACCTGACGCGGCGATGATCGCCTCGCTGCCGATGCTCCACAAACCGAAAGCGGTCAGCCCCCACACCCCGATACCCACGAAGGACACTGCCAGCATCGCGAACAGCTTGCCCATGAACACTGCGTCCATCGGTATCGCGGCGGCCAGGATCTCGATGATCTTGTTGGCCTTCTCCTCGACGAGGTTGGACAGCACCATGCCTGCCAGCAGCATCGTCAGCAGGAACAGCAACATCTGGGCGATCTGTGCGGTCTGTATCCGGGTCGAGCGTTCGGCGGCTGCACTTGTAGCAACGAAGGCGCTGGCGACGTCGGGAAATGATGCCGGATTGGCTTCGAGCGCATGGCCCGCGACAAGGCCGACCGGGCCTTGCCAGCGACGCACCTGCCCCTCGGTGCCGACCAGTTGCGGGGTAGCCAGCGTGCCGGTGAGGATCGCGGCGTAATTCCCACGCCGCGCCTCCATGAAGCGCTCCGCGTCGAATGCGGGATCGCCTGCGGCTTCGGGAACTTCGCGCAAGCTCGGCAGCGCACCTCCCAATTGCGGAGTCAGACGTTTGCCTGCGGCGATCATGGCGGCATTGTCATCGGCGCTCATGGCGAGCCCGATCTCGACGCTCACCGCCTCGCGCTGCACCTCGCCGCCGATCGCGCCGGCAAGGCCGCCGACGAAAACCGGGAATAGCGGCCCGAGCAGAAAGAACAGAAAGGCGCGGCTGAATAGCACTGCCACGAAATCTCGACGGGCGATGACCCATGCGGCTTCCAGGGCAGAGAGGCGCGTACGCAGGCTGGCATCGACAATGCTCATGCGCGGTCCTCCGCGTTGTTGGCTTCCAGCTGGCGTGCCGCTGCCTCGCCAGCGATGGCGACGAAGGCATCATGCAGGCCGGCGCGCTCGATCGACAGCGACAGGATGCCGGCCTCACCCTCGATCAACCCCTTCAGCAGCGGCTCGATACCGCTTTCGGGGAGCGGAAAGTGGAAGAAATCACCATTGCGCCGCGTCTGGGAAGGCAGGAACGAAAGCCATGCGCCCTCGCGCGCCCGCGTCTCCAGACGCACCTGCGCCGGTATGCGGTCGCGCGCCGCCTCGACGCTGCCCGCGTAAGGCACCTTGCCCCCGGCGATAATCGCCACCCCTTCGCACAGGCGCTCGGCATGGTGGATCACGTGGGTCGAAAAGATCACCGTCACGCCCTCGTCAGCGAGTGCGCGGATCATCATTTCAAGCTTGCCCTGATTGATCGCATCGAGCCCCGAGAAGGGCTCGTCAAGCACGACCAGCCTTGGGTTGTGCACCAGCGTGCCGAGAAGTTGGACGGTTTGTGCCATACCCTTGGAGAGCTGGCGGATCTGGCGGTCCGCAGCATGGCCAAGGCCGTGGCGATCGAGCAACTCGACCGCGCGCTTGCGCCCCTCTTTCAGCGGCAACCCCCGCAGCGCGCCCATGAAGGCAATCGCCTCAACACACTTCATTGCGGGATACAGGCCGCGTTCCTCGGGCAGGTAGCCGATCAACCGGCCGATATCATGCGGGCGATCATGACCGAACACGCGGCGCACGCCTTCATCGGGGTCGATGATGCCGAGCAGCATCCGCAAGGTCGTCGTCTTTCCCGCCCCGTTAGGGCCGAGAATGCCGTAGATCGCGCCCTCGGGCACGGCGATGTCCACGCCGTCCACCGCGCGTGTGCCGTCAAAGCTCTTGACCAAGCCTTTCGCCTCGATCGCCAGCGGACGTTCATCCGCCGGCACGGCGCTGAACCCCGTTGCGTGATTGCCCGACCAGCCTTGTTCGCTTACCGCCATGTCCATGACATATCCGGTTAGACTTCAGGATTAAACGGGAGCCTATCCAAGCATGGTTAATGACCTGGCAACCCCTGATCTGGCGGTTCGCATTGCCGCGGAAGCCAGGGCGCTGGGCTTTGCCGCCTGCGGAATCGCTTCGGCCCGGAACGACCCGCTGCGCAGTGCGCGGCTGGAGGAATGGCTGGGCGAGGGGTATCACGGTAGCATGGAGTGGATGGCGGCGCGTGCCGAGCACCGCCGATCGCCCGAAGGCCTGTGGCCGGCGGCGCGCAGTGTGATCGCGCTCGGGATGAGTTATGCCCCGGCCCAGGATCCGCTGGCGCTCGAAGCATCGGACGAGCACGCCCGCATTTCGGTCTATGCCCAAGGGCGCGACTATCACGACGTGGTGAAGAAGCGGCTCAAGGCACTGGCCCGCTGGCTGGTGGCCGAAGAACCGCAAGCCGAAGTGAAGGTATTCGTCGACACCGCGCCGGTTATGGAAAAGCCGTTGGGCGAAGCGGCGGGGATCGGTTGGCAGGGCAAGCACACCAACCTCGTCAGCCCTACCCACGGCTCCTGGCTCTTTCTCGGCGCAATCTACACCACGCTCGAGCTTGCGCCTGCGGAAGGCCACCGCGACCAGTGCGGTACCTGCCGAGCGTGCCTCGACGCCTGTCCGACCAACGCCTTCCCCGCGCCCTACAGGCTCGATGCCCGGCGCTGCATTTCCTACCTCACCATCGAGCACAAGGGACCGGTTCCCGAGGAGTTCCGTGCGACGCTTGGCAACCGCGTCTACGGCTGTGACGATTGCCTTGCCGTCTGCCCGTGGAACAAGTTCGCTTCCGAAGCCCAGGCGATCCGCGAATTCCTACCCCGCGCCGAACTGGTCGCACCGCGCCTCGCGGAATTGCTGGCGCTGGATGATGCGGGCTTCCGCGCGCTGTTTTCCGGCTCCCCGATCAAGCGCATCGGACGCGACCGGTTCGTTAGGAACTGCCTCTACGCGGCAGGCAACAGCGGCAATACCGCACTGGGCGCGCAAGTCGAGGCGCTGACGGAAGATCCCGATCCGGTGGTGGCAGAGGCAGCGCGGTGGGCGCTTGCGCGACTCAAATCAGATCCTTGAGCGCCACTTCAGGGTCGGCCAGCAGCGCCGGATCGATCCGGCCAACGCCGCTCTCCAACAGCTTCCGCCCCTGGACATAGTCCTTCATCGTTCCCACGCAGTCGAAAGCGATGGGAACGCCGTTCTTCAAATAGACCACGGTGAATTTGCGGGCCTCGGGATCACCACGAAGCACCGTCTGGTCGTAGCCGAGATTGAGCCCCGCCGTCTGAAGCTTGAGATCGTACTGGTTCGACCAGAACCACGGCAGGGCCTCATAGGCCTCCTTCTCGCCCATGATCGCCCTTGCCACGGTATTCGCCATGTCGTGCGCGTTCTGTACGGATTCGAGCCGGATCACGGCATTGTCTGCATAACGATTGGCGTGGGCGGCGCAGTCCCCGATCGCATAGATATCGTCAAGTGTGGTGCGACAATATTCATCGACATCGACCCCGTTGCTGCCCGCAGCTCCCGCTGCGATCAACGGACCGACCGCAGGCACGATGCCAATGCCGACAACCACCATGTCGCAGGCGACTTCCTCGCCATTGTCGAGACGCACGCCGGTAACCTTGCCAGCATCCTCGCCAAGTACCGCCTGCACGCCGGTCTCGAGCCGCACGTCAACGCCCTGGCGACGGTGCTCTTCGGCGTAGAAACGCGACAGTTCCTCTCCCGCCACCCGCGCAAGCAGTCGTGGCAGCATCTCGACCAGTACCACCTCGCAGCCCAACTTGCGCAGAACTGCCGCAGCCTCCAGCCCGATATAGCCGCCGCCAATCACGACAGCACGGCTTGCGCCCCGCTCAAGCGCCAGCATCATCGTGTCTGCATCGGACTTGTCACGGACGTAGAACACGCCGGGTAGCACCGCGCCCGGCACCGGCAGACGGCGCGGATCGCCCCCGCCCGACCAGATCAGCTTGCGATAGGTGACCATGCTGCCGTCCGAGATGGTGATCCGGTGGGCGGCCGCATCGATCGCCGTTACCGCCGCGCCCAGCTTGAGCGCGATGCCCTTTTCTGCCCAAAACTTCTCAGGGCGGATCATGATCCGCTGGAAGCCCTTGTCCCCGGCGAGGTATTCCTTCGACAGCGGCGGGCGTTCATAGGGCGGCGCGTTGTCGCGTCCGATCATCAGGATCGAACCTTCGTGGCCCTGCTGGCGCAGCGCGATCGCCGCCTGCGCGCCGCCATGGCCGGTGCCGACGATGACCACATCGGCGTGATCGGTGGTGGATGCTGTCATGGCCTCGCTATGCCCCTCCGGCTCTTTGCGGCCCTTGATGTGCCGCAAACAGCCGGAGGGTCAACCCGCCAGAAGGAAGAGTGCTACCGTTCGAGCAGATTGCGCGCCTGGCTGGCGATCTGGGCGAGCATTGCCGGGCCGACCGGCGGGCGGGCCTGAGCGCGCGTCACCATGCTGCGAAACTGGGTGACTGCCTGTTCGTTGCGCGCTGCCCAGTCGTCGACATTGCTGCGCGGATCATCCTTGCCAGTTTTGCGCCGCATAAGCCTGCGCAGGAAATCGAGCCGCATCTGCTGGAAGTCGCGCGCAAGGCCGGAGACAAGCAACCGATCCCACACGTCAGACGGGCTCATATGAGCCGCGATTCCCTGAGCCCAGTCGAGGCCCAACCGCGCACCGATATCAGTGAAGGCGTGCGTCAGCAGCTTGGCATTGATCCCGGTCTCCAGCGCCAGCCTCGCGAGGCCCACCGCTCCATCGAAATCAAACAGGTTGGCGACTTGCGCCGCCAGCGCCTCGGGCGCTCCGGCGGCGACAAAGTTCTGTCTGAGTTCTAGCGAGCGTGCGCGCGGTTCGGCAGCCAGCAGTTCGTCGCGGGCTTCGGCGAGCAGTTCCACGCCGCTGCCAAGTTCACTGACCATTGTGCCTGCCGCAACCTTGCCTGCAGCGGTGCGCAGCACGTCGGACATGAGATTGCCCACGGCCGCGGCAAGCCTGTCGAACAGCGCGAGGCGTGCAGCTTCCGGAATTGCCGCCTCGTCAAGCTGACGCCACAGCGCGTCGAGCCCGAACAGCCGCTCCGCCACCACGAAGGCACCGGCGACCTCGGCGAGGCCGACACCTTCCTCCTCCGCAAGTTCGAAGGGATGGACCATGCCCAGCCGGTTGACGATACGATTGGCAAGACTTGTCGCAATCATCTCGCGCCGCAAGCGGTGACCGCGAATCTGCCCAGCATAGGTCTTGCGCATTGCCGAAGGGAAGCGCGCCAGCAGCATACCTTCCAGCACCGGGTCATCGGCAAGGTTGCTCGCCTCGATCGCGTCCTGCAGCGCAAGCTTGGCCGAGGACAGAAGCACCGCAAGTTCGGGGCGAGTGAGGCCATGGCCGTCGGCGGCGCGGCGGAGCAGGGTCTCGCCATCGGCCAGCCCTTCGGTGCGACGGTCGAACTCACTCACTTCCTCGAGGCGCTCGATAAGGCGGACATAGGAGGCTGTCGCCCCCCCTCCACCGGTCTCCGCCACCGACAGCGCAAGCGCCTGCAAGCGGTTGTCCTCGAGCACGATCTGGCCGACCTCGTCGGTCATCGCCGCCAGCAGCGTGTTACGCTTCTTCCCGGTAAGCTTGCCTTCGCGCATCGCCGCAGCGAGCGCGATCTTGATGTTGACCTCGTTATCCGAGCAATCGACCCCAGCGGAATTGTCGATGAAGTCGGTATTGATGCGTCCTCCCGCCAGCGAGAACGCGATACGCCCGGCCTGCGTCACCCCTAGGTTGGCGCCCTCGCCGATAACCTTGGCACCGACCTCGTCGGCATCGATGCGGATCGAGTCATTGGCTGGATCACCAACCTGGATGTGGTTTTCCTGCGGCGCTTTGACATAGGTGCCGATCCCTCCGAACCACAGCAGATCGACCTCGGCTCTCAGGATAGCGGAAATCAGCGCCTCGGGCTCGATCTCCTTCTCGCCGATGCCGAGCAGCTCGCGCACCTGCTTGGTCAGCTTGATGCGCTTCAGCGAACGGCTGAATACGCCGCCGCCCTTGGAGATGAGCGCGGGATTGTAATCCTCCCAGCTCGAACGCGGGAGTTCGAACATCCGCTTGCGCTCCTTCCAGCTTGTCAGCGGATCGGGTGAAGGGTCCAGGAAGATGTGGCGATGGTCGAATGCGGCCACCAGTTTGATCGCCTTCGAAAGCAGCATCCCATTGCCGAAAACGTCGCCCGACATGTCTCCGCAGCCCGCTACGGTGACGCTGTCCTTCTGGACGTCGATCCCCATCTCGCGGAAGTGGCGCTGGACGGATACCCAAGCGCCGCGCGCGGTGATCCCCATCGCCTTGTGGTCATATCCGTTCGAGCCACCGCTGGCGAAGGCATCATCCAGCCAGAAATCGCGCGATTGGGCGATGGCGTTGGCGACGTCGGAAAAGGTCGCAGTGCCCTTGTCCGCGGCGACCACGAAATAGGGATCCTCCCCGTCGAGCACCCGCACGGCCTCGGGATGCACCACCTTGCCGTCCACAATGTTGTCGGTGACCGACAGCAGTGTGCGGATAAAGATCTCGTAGGAGGCGCGTCCTTCGGTGGCCCAGCCCTCGCGGTCGAGCGCTGGGGAGGGGAGCTGCTTGGGATAAAACCCGCCCTTGGCTCCCGTGGGCACGATCACCGCGTTCTTCACCCGCTGCGCCTTCATCAACCCGAGGATCTCGGTGCGGAAATCGTCGCGCCGGTCGGACCAGCGAAGACCGCCGCGTGCCACCGCGCCCGAACGCAGATGGATGCCTTCGACCCGGGTCGAATAGACGAAGATTTCGCGCCATGGCACCGGCTTGGGGAGATTTGGCACAAGGCCCGAATCGATCTTGAAGGCCAGCGCCTCTGCAGCGGCAGGCGAAAAGGCATTGGTGCGCAGGACCGCATCGATCACCGCGCGGTAGAGCCGCAGGAGCCGGTCGTCATTGATCGCGGTAACTTTGGCCAGCCCGCGGGTGAAGGCGGCCGCGGCAGTGGCGATTGCCTCCTCGCGGTCGCCCTTGAACGCCGGATCGTGACGCCCGCCGAAAAGGTCGATCATTGCGCGGGTCACATGCGGCGCGGCCACGAGCGCATCGACCACGGTATAGATGGTATAGCTCACCCCGGTCTGGCGCAGATAACGGTAGATCGCACGCAGCCAGTTCGCCTCGCGCGGGGTAAGCCCGGTGGCGGCCACCAAACGATTGAAGGGATCATCCTCGGCCACACCGTTCGACACGTCGGCCATCGCCTGCTCGATCAGTTCGGCGCGCGAGAGCAGCGTTGCCGCATCAAGACCCGCAGGCACGGTCAGGATAAAGTCATGGATCGAACCGAGCGCGGGATCGGTCAGGAAGGTCGGCACTTCCGCCGCGACGCGGAAGCCGAAATTCTCCAGTGCTGGCACGGCATCGGACAGGGCCAGCCGCCCGCGCGCGCAATAGATCTTGAGCCTGAGACTATCTGCCGGGTCGCTATCGAGACGGTAAAGCCGCGTGGCGCGGTCAGGACGGACGGCAGAAGCAGTTTCGTCGCTTTCGGCCAGCGCCAGCGTGCGCAGGCGTGCGATGTCGCGCGCGGCTTCGGCGGGGCCATAGGTGAGACGGTAACCGGTCGGGAAGGCAGGAGCATAGCGCGCGGCAAGCGCGGCGGCGCGGCCATCATCCTCGGCAGTCGTCAGATAAGTCTCGACCGCCTCGTTCCAGCCGCGCAGCAGATCGACCAGTTCGGTCTCGATGCGGCCGGGATCCGGCAATTCCTCGCAGGCGCGAACGTCGATCAGGAAGCGCAGCAGCGCAAGATTGGTGCCTTCGACTTCAAGGCTCCAGTCAAGCAGCGCAGCACCCGGCGCAGCAAGCAGCATCCCCTGAATCTGCAGGCGGACATCGGTCGAAAGCTGGTCGCGCGGGAGCCATACGAAAGCGAACAGATGCCGTTCGAGCGTCGAGCGGAGCAGTACCAGCCGCGGGCGCGGACGGTCGATCAGCGCCATCTTGGTGGTCGCAAGCTCGGTGATGCGGCTGCGCCCGAAGGCGATCAGCAGGTCATTAGGCAAGCTGGTGAAGGCATGAACAAGTGCCTTGCCGTTGTGCCCGGCAGGGTCAAAGCCGAGCTCGTCGGTCAGAGCGGCGAGAGTCTGGCGCAGCACCGGCACCTCGCCCGGTCGCGCCGCAAGCGCGGCGCTGGTCCACAGCCCGGCATGGATCGAGAGCGCAGTGATTCGGCCTTCTTCGCGGTGCGGCACGATGAACAGGTCGAGCGGGCTGGCGCGGTGGACGCGCGCGTGGACATTGGACTTGATGACCAGCAAGGTACGCGGATTACCCTCGGCCTCGTGCCGATCGAACCAATCGAAGGCGCGCTGCAGCGAGGCCTCGGCGAGCAGTTCGCGCGCCGAGCCGCGGCAGATTCCCAGCACGTCTTCCTCGCGTCCGTCGCGCAGGCGGGTGAGGTGTCCAAGCTGAGTTAGCATGCCGGAATTGAGCCAGCCGAGCAGCGCTGCGGCCTCTTCGTCGAGCGCCGCGGCGCGTGCGACATCTTCAGCCATCATGGCCTGCATCCTCGGCCAATCACCGACTGCGGCGCGGACATCGACAAGAGTGGCGCGGAGCGCTTCGTCAAGCCCGCGACGCTCGCGCGCATCAGCGCGCGGCGTCTCGACATAGATCAATGATTCACGGGAACCGTCTTCGGCCCCCTTGAGGCCCGGCTTGCCAATCGCAGCTATCGCGCCAGTCTCGTTGCGGGTAACCGGCGCGACAGGGTGCAGCAGTCGTTCGATCGCAAGGCCCTGGGCAAGGATGGTGGCAGCGACCGAATCGACCAGAAACGGCATGTCATCGTTGATCACCGCTATGCGAAGACGGCGCTCACCGGTGTCGGACTTGATGTGGACAAGCGTTTCGCCGGGGCGTCGGATCTGCGCGGCGGCGAGCAGGAACTCTGCTGCTTCGTCCATCGCAGGTTTCGCAAGCGGGATTTCGCCCGGCAGCAGCGAGGCCTCGAGATGGGCTCGCAGCACCTTAATAAGCGACTTGCCGGCAGAACCGCCGGCCACGGTAGATCCCTTCATCAACTCCTGCCCATCCTGCTAACCGGCCTTGGCTGCATCTATAATAACGTGCAGTAATATTATTATGCCGGATTGTTGTTATCGTGTTTTCTGCGATACGCCCTTCGCGCCATGGCACGCAAGCGCCATGATCGCGGATTTCACGCTGGAATGGCGTTTTCGCAAGCTTCCAGTGTCAGTTCCAGCGAATGAATGCGCGCAGCCGGGTCAAAGGTCGCGCCACACAGCATGATTTCGTCCGCCCCGGTGCGCTGAACGAAGGCAGCGATGCCTTCACGCACCTGTGCGGGAGTTCCAACCGCTGCGGCCTGACCAAGGTGAGACAGCATAGCCTGCGCGCTGGCGGGGAGCGTGTCGACGTAATCGGCAACTGGCGGGGGCAGCTTGCCGGGGTTACCGGTTCTGAGTCGCACGAAGCTTTGCTGTTGGCTTGAGGCCAGCAAGCGTGCCTCGGACTCGGTCTCGGCGGCGAAAACGTTCATGGCGACCATCACGTGCGGGCGATCCAGCGCCTCGGAGGGCTGGAAGTCGCGGCGATAGAGCGCGAGCGCGGCATCTAGGTGATCGGGAGCGAAATGAGCGGCAAAGGCATAGGGCAGACCAAGCCTGGCGGCCAGTTGCGCGCCGAACAGGCTCGACCCCAACATCCACAGTTGGACCTTGGCGCCAAAGCCTGGAGTTGCCCTTATCGGCAAGTCGATATCACCGGTCAGGAGGGCGCGCAGCTCGACCACGTCCTGCGGGAAATATTCGGCGGCCTGGTGAAGGTTCTTTCTCAGCGCGCGCTGCAATTCAGGTCCAGCCCCCGGCGCGCGCCCCAGTCCAAGGTCGATCCGCCCAGGAAACAGCGCATCCAGTGTGCCGAACTGTTCGGCGATCTGGAACGGGGTGTGGTTGGGCAGCATGATCCCGCCCGAGCCAAGGCGAATGCGGCTCGTCGCGTTGCCCAGATGAGCCAGCACCACCGAGGTCGCTCCGCCCGCGATGCCGTCCATCGCGTGATGCTCGGCCACCCAGAAACGCTCGCAACCGCCGCATTCTGCGGCACGCGCCAGTTCGGTGGTGGCAGCGAACGCCTCGCTGAGGGTGCCGCCTTCACGGACGGGGACCAGATCGAGCACGGAGAATGTCGTCATGCGGGCGGCTCCTGATCAGGCGCGGCCTCCGAAGGGCCAAGCTGGGTTAGATAGCCCTGCGCGGTTTTTGCAGCGGGGCTTTCGGGGGCGAGGTTGATCACCGATTGCCAGCTCTCGCGCGCCGCCTCGTCACGCCCGGAGAGCACCGCGATCACGCCGGCTTCGAGGCCGATCTCCGGATTGCCCGGTGCAAGGCTCGCTGCCCGCTCGATTGCTTCCTGCGCAAGCCCCAATCGGTCGAGACGCCGCAGCAGTGTAGCGTTGAGCAGCCAGGCCTCCGTATTGTCGGGCGTCAATTGGGTAGCGCGCCCCAGCGCGGCCAACGCCTCCTCGCTCCGCCCCAGCGCTACCAACGCGCGCGCACGGTCGATAGCCGCGAGCGCCTGCAACGGCGCAGAAGCGGCGCTGCGGGCATCGGATTCGGCCATTTCCAGCAGGCCGAGCGCGCCGGCCGCATCCCCGCTTGCCAGAGCGGCATTGCCGGCCATGGTGGCGAACCGCGCGCGCGTCCGGCTTTCCTCCGTCGGAGTTTCCTCGCGCGCCGCGATAAAGGCCATGCGGGCGTCTTCCCACAGGCCCAGCTCCGTCGCCGCGGTGCCGAGGCAATGGTTGGCAAGGACCCGGTCTGCGCCACTGGTTTCGCTGCGTCGGATCTGCGCCATGGCATGCGCCCGGGCAGGATCCTCGGCGAGTTGATCGAGGCAACGCTCTAGCCAGGCGGTGGTCGGATTGAGCATCTCCTGCGCCAAGGCAGACCGCGCCGCTTCGCGCGGCGGGCGGTCGCGGACCAGATCATCGTCGGGCAACGCGCCGCGCATCGGATCGGGGCCAACCTGAAGCAACAGGGCAATAAGCAGAGACAAGGGCAACTATCCGTAG
Organism: Erythrobacter dokdonensis DSW-74; assembly: GCF_001677335.1. GTDB lineage: Bacteria > Pseudomonadota > Alphaproteobacteria > Sphingomonadales > Sphingomonadaceae > Erythrobacter > Erythrobacter dokdonensis. Next base: position 244,191 of record NZ_LZYB01000003.1, on the reverse strand, counting down.
AATTCGGCCACGAGGGCCTTGATGCGGGCGATGTCGATCTCGCGCGAAAGACGATGGTCGCCGTCCTCTACCAGCGTAACCTGTACGTCGTCCGAACGCAGCGCCGACTTCAGACGCAAGCTTATCTCACAGGGCACGTCGGCATCCTTCTTGCCGTGGATCAGCCGCACCGGACAGGCAAGGTCGATCGCCCCTTCCAGCCGCAGATGGCATTCGGCATCGGCGAAGAAGCCAGGATAGGTCGGCGTCGGCTCGGGACCATAGGGATTGGGTTCGTGGATCGTTTCGCCTGCCGCCAGTTGCGCGCGCTGTTCGCTCGTATAACCCCAGCGGGTAAAATCGGGCGCAGGGGCTATGCCGATCAATCCCGCAAGACGATGCTTGAGATGCTCGGCAACCAGCAGCATCAACCACCCGCCCATCGACGAACCCACCAGCAGCACCGGCCCCGCGACATAGGAGGCTACCAATGCGAGCACCTCGTCGCGCCAGCGGCTGAGCGATCCATCAGCGAAGTCCCCGCCGCTTTGCCCGCAACCCGAATAGTCAAGCAGCAGGCAGGCGCGCCCCTTCTCCTGCGCCTCGGCAAACAGCGCGGTCGCCTTGCCGCCCGCCATGTCGGACATGTAGCCGGGCAGGAACACCAGTGTCGGTCCGGTCCCGGGGGTGAACCGGAATGCGATCCGGCGGCCATCGTAGAGGGTATGGTGCATGACATCGCTCATCCGGTCACCATGCCTTGTGCTAACGCCAACACGCAAGCATTGTCACGCAAGCGCAACCGGAGAAGATTACGCGCCCGCACATGATCAAGACCGACCCAACGGCAGGCCTACCGGCCGCCTCGCCGGCCGCACTTACCCGTCGCGGCCTTTTCACTCTTGCCGGCACCTCGGCGGCACTGGCGGCGACACCGCTGGGAGCGCGCAGCTTCGGCAGCGGCTTCACCCATGGGGTCGCCAGCGGCGAGCCGGCCACCGACAAGGTGATGCTGTGGACGCGCTATGTGGGCGAGCAGACCACCGATCTGGAATGGCAGGTCAGCGAAAGCGAGGATTTCACCAATCCTGTCGCAGAGGGCAGCGCACGGGCCAGCGCGGAACGCGACTGGTGCGCCAAGAGCTGGGCCGATGGCCTCATGCCGGGGCGCTGGTATTTCTACCGCTTCATAGCCCCGGATGGCAGCATGTCGCAGGTTGGCCGCACACGCACCCTGCCCGAAGCCGGGATCGAGAAATTCCGGCTGGCCGTGTTCTCCTGCTCCAATTTCGGGTTCGGCTGGTTCAACGCCTATGGCCACGCGGCCGAGGCCAATGACGCCGATCTCGCGGTGCATCTGGGCGACTATATCTACGAATATGGCGCGGGCACCTATCCCGATCCAAACCAGGCCAATGGCCAGCGGATGCTGGCGCCCGCGAACGAGATCGTGACGCTAACCGATTATCGCCTGCGCTACGCCACATACCGCGCCGATCCCGATTTGCAGCGCCTTCATCAGGTACTTCCAATGATCGCGGTGTGGGATGACCATGAAAGCGCGAATGACAGCTGGAAGGACGGGGCGCAGAACCACCAACCGGATACCGAGGGTGACTGGGCCACGCGCAAGGCGATTGCCAAGCGGGTCTATCGCGAATGGATGCCGGTCTCCGACGAACCCTATGCCGCATATCAGGTCGGCGATCTGGCAACACTGTTCCGGCTCGATACCCGGCTCGAGGGGCGTGATCAGCAGTTCAGCCTCGAAAAGGTGCTCGCCGGCAAGAGCGATCCTCAGGCGTTGATGGCCGCTCTCATCGCATTCCGCGATGGTGACTGGGCCGATCCCGAGCGACAATTGCTCGGAGAGGGTCAGGAAAATTGGCTGGCCGAAGGACTGGCCGACTCGACCGCAAGCGGCACCCACTGGCAGGTGCTGGTGCAGCAAGTGCTGATCGGCAATCTGCGCACACCCAAGGCGCTAACAGCCCAGATCGGCGACAGCTTGCCCGATTATATCCGTCAGCGCCTGATCGCAGCCTCGGCAGCCAGCCAAACAGGCCTGCCCTCCAATATGGATGCATGGGACGGCTATCCCGCTGCACGCGCGCGAGTGTTCAAGGCCGCGCTCGAAGCCGATGCCAACCTCTTTGTATTGGCGGGCGATACGCATAATGCGTGGGCCTTCGACCTGACCCACGAAGGCGAGAATGTCGGGGTTGAATTGGGCGTTTGCTCGGTCAGTTCGCCGGGGTTCGAAAGCTATCTGTCCTTTGTTCCACCGGCGGCGCTGGCGGGGGCCTTGGTGGCCGAGAACGAACAGCTCAAGTGGGCCGACACGGCACAGCGCGGCTATATGGTGGTAGAACTGACCCCGGCCCGCGCGACAACCGAATTCCGCTTTGTTGCCGGCGTCAGGCAACGCAGCACGCAGCTGGCCGGGACCAAACGGATCATGACCGAGAGGGGGTCGGGCATGCTCGCGGGCTAACCGGCCAGCCCCGCACGCAGCGCGGCTTCGAACACTTGGGGCTGATCGAACATGATAAAGTGGAAGCTGTCATCGATCACATCGAGCTGGGTCTGCTGCAATCCTGCATAGGCGGCGGTGTAGAGTGGCTCGATACGGCTGCGCGGGGCAAAGGGGTTCGCGGCGGCGATCACCGTCACCGGAGCCTGAATCTCGCAGAGCCGTGGACGCAGGTCGGTGGTCATAAGGGCGTGGAGCGCTCCTGCGAAGGTGGCCCGATCGCTGGTGATCGACCATGCGGCAATCTGCGCCTGGTGATCCGGCGCCTGTACCAGTGAGCGTGCCCCCATGCGCTGAGCAGCAGCAAAGCTTGCATCATCCTGCGCCGCCATCTGGGCACGCATCCCGTCAGCCTGCGCCCGCACGGCATCGGTCGTGGCGGCGGGGTCGAAAATCAGCGGAAAGAACGGCAGCGAGTCGACCACCACCACCTTGTTGATCCGGTCAGGGTGGTCGGCAGCAAGCGTCAGCCCAAGAAAGCCCCCCATCGAATGGCCCGCGAAGGCGGCGCTTTCGACCTTCCGGCAATCAAGATGCCGGATGATTTCGGCCCGGGTACGCGCAAGCAGCGTATCGGGATCGCCCTCCGGAGCACGCCCGGCAAAACCTGCCACATGGACGAAGTGCAGCCGATAATCGCGGGCGAGGCTTTCCCTGACCCCGTCCCACACCGCAGGGGACGAACCGAGGCCGGGGACAAGTACGAGATCGGGGCCCGAACCCGTCACTTCGAACGGTGGACAAGGTGCATCATCGGCGAAAGCAGCAGTGGGCAGGAGCGCAGCGAAGAAGGCGGCGATCAGCAGGCGGACGAATGTCATCGGGTTTCTCCGTCTCTCAAGAAAATAGCTTCGATCGGCAGGCCGAACACTTCGGCGATGGTGAAGGCAAGCGGCAGAGAAGGGTCATAGCGGCCCTTCTCGATCGCGTTGACGCTCTGACGGCTGACGCCCAGCCGGTCGGCAAGATCCTGCTGGCTCCAGCTGCGTTCCGCGCGCAACACCTTGAGGCGGTTGTTCATTCCTCAGCCTCGGCACGGTTGGCCAAGGCGTTCCATACCCCGCCCGCTCCCAACCCGACGAACCAGAAAAACGCCGCACCGAAACCGCCATTACCCGGCGGTACGACTTCGAAATTCTGCAGGAATTCCCATACCGTCATGATGCTGAGGCAGAAGGCCGTGGCGATCAGCGATTGGCGCACGAACATCATCCGCATGTATTCGTCGGTCTCTTCGGCTAGCAGCCGGCCAATCGTCCAGAACACCCCGAGGATCGGCAGCGCTGGCAGGACTGCAACGCCCCAGGCGAGCGGCCCGCTCGGCGGACTGACACGGAACACGGTGCCGACAGCGAAAATCAGCACCGTGTAAGCTACCATGAAGCCCGCAAGCCGCCGCAGGTAGTTGCGCATGGCTGGAGAATATCTGCGCGACATGGAAAGCTCCTCTTACATAATGATAAGGTTGCTTTACATTCGTCCCAGATTGATGTCAAGGGTGCTTTCCATCAGCGCTTAAGCGATGCCTCACCCGCGGCGCCCGATCTGCGCATAAGGCGTGACAGGCGGCGGTCATCAGCCTATGGGCAACGCCATGGCCAAGCTGCTGACCACCACTGCCACCACGACCACCCGGACTATCCGGGGGCGGGGGGCTGTGCGCTAGGCACGTGGCCCGCCGCCCGGTTCGGGGCGGCGCGGTGTCCTTCCCGAAACCGACTCTCGTTCAACACCGCTCTTCCGGTGCGCCTCGGCTTGTGGCAGGGCGCGCTCCAAACGAGACGGAACTGCGATAATGACCGAACTGCTCAAGATCAGCCTGCCCGATGGATCGGTACGCGAAGTGCCTCCCGGATCGACCCCGGCAGACATCGCCGCCGCAATCGGCCCCGGCCTTGCCAAGGCGGCACTGGCTGCGCGCGTGGATGGCGAGCTGCGCGACCTCGACCGCCCCTTCGACGGTGACGCCAACCTCGCGCTGATCACCGCCCGCGACGAGGCCGAGGCGCTGGAACTCGCCCGCCATGATTACGCCCATGTCCTTGCCGAAGCGGTGCAGGCGCTGTGGCCCGGCACGCAGATCACTTTCGGCCCGGCGACCGACGACGGCTTCTATTACGATGTGAAAGCGCCCGAGGGCCGCGAGCCCTTCGGCATGGACGATCTACCTGCCATTGAGGAAGAAATGCGGCGCATCATTCGCGCCGATAAGCCGCTGCGCCGCGAAGTGTGGAGCCGCGAAGACCTGATCGCCAAGTGGGCCGCAGAAGGCGAAGTGTTCAAGGCGGAATGGGCCAAGGAGCTGCCCGAAGGCGAGGAACTGACCGTCTATTGGAGCGGTAACGACTGGCTCGACATGTGCCGCGGTCCGCACCTGCCCTCCACCGGCAAGCTCGATCCCGATGCCTTCAAGCTGATGCGCGTCGCCGGGGCCTATTGGCGCGGCGATCAGAACAATGCGCAGCTGACGCGCATCTACGGCACCGGCTGGCTCAACAAGAAGCAGCTCAACGCGCACCTGACGAGGCTTGAAGAAGCCGCCAAGCGCGATCACCGCAAGCTGGGCCGCGAGATGGACCTGTTCCACTTGCAGGAAGAGGCGCATGGCAGCGTGTTCTGGCACCCCAAGGGCTACCGCATCTGGCGCGAGCTTGAGGCCTATATGCGCCGCAAGATGGACGGCGCAGGCTATCGCGAGATCAAGACCCCGCAGGTGATGGACGCGCGCCAGTGGGAGCAGTCTGGCCACTGGGGCAAGTACCGGGAAAACATGTTCGTCATCCCCGACGAAGTGCCCAATACCCAAGAAGGCGCGGAGCTGGTCTCCAAGGATGCCGACTGGATGGCGCTGAAGCCGATGAACTGCCCGGCGCATGTGCTGGTGTTCAAGCAGGGCATCACCTCTTACCGCGACCTGCCGATCCGGCTGGGTGAGATGGGCTGCTGCCACCGCAACGAACCGCACGGCGCGCTGCATGGCCTGATGCGGGTGCGCCAGTTCACGCAGGACGATGCGCATATCTTCTGCACGGAAGGCCAGGTCGTGTCCGAGGTGCAGGCCTTCATCGCGCTGGCCGACAGCGTCTATAAGGATTTCGGCTTCACCTATGACATCAAGCTGGCGCTGCGCCCCGAGCAGCGCTTCGGATCGGATGCCGATTGGGACAAGGCCGAGCAAGAGTTGCGCGATGCGCTCTCCGCGAACGGGCTCGAATGGGAGGAACTGCCGGGCGAAGGCGCGTTCTATGCCCCCAAGCTCGAATGGCACCTGACCGATGCGATCGGCCGCACCTGGCAGGTCGGCACGATCCAGTCGGACCGGGTTTTGCCCGAAAGGCTCGATGCGCATTACATCGGCGAAGATGGCGAGAAGCACCGCCCCGTGATGCTCCACCGCGCGATTTTCGGCAGCTACGAACGCTTCATCGGTATCCTGATCGAGCACTTCGCCGGGCGCCTGCCCGCATGGCTCGCGCCGGTGCAGGCGGTGGTGGCGACGATCGTTTCGGACGCCGACGGCTACGCTGGCGAAGTCGCGGCGCAACTCAAGGCGGCGGGCATCCGGGTAGAGACCGACACCCGCAACGAGAAGATCAACTACAAGGTGCGCGAACACTCGCTGGCCAAGGTCCCGCACCTGCTGGTGGTCGGCAAGCGCGAGGCTGAGGAAGGCACCGTCGCGGTCCGCACGCTGGGCGCGGAGCACCAGAAGGTGATGCCGCTAGCCGAAGCCATCGCGATGCTGCAGAGCGAAGGCACGCCGCCCGACCTCGCGGCGGCCTGACCGGGTCCGATGGAACTGCTGGCGGGATTTTCCGCGTGGCAGATCGCCGTGGCGGTGCTTGCAGCGCTCGGCGCGAGTTTCGTGCGCGGATTGACGGGCTTCGGCATGGCGATCCTGCTGGTGCCCGTGCTCGCGCTCGCACTACCGCCCGTCGCCGCCGTGGTGATGGGCAACGCGCTCTCGCTGCTGATCGGCCTTACCGAGCTGCCGCGGCTGGTGCGTGAATCCGAGCGCAGCGCCTGGCGCATCTCTGCGCTGGTAGTGCTCGCAACCCCTCTCGGCTTGCTGGCTCTGACGTCAACAGGGGCGAACGTGGCAAGGCTGGTGATCGCGTTGATTGCCTGCAGCGCCTTCATCGCGATCCTGCTACCGCGCCGGTCAGGGGTAGTGCCGGGACGCTTTGTTACGGGAGCAGTGGGCATCCTGAGCGGGTTGATGACAGGCTATGCAGGAATGCCCGGGCCTCCGGTGGTGCCCTATTATGCCGGGCGAGAATTACCGCGCGTCACCATAAAGGCCTCGATGCTGCTGATCTTCACTATCGCCGCAGCGGCGGGCCTGGTGGCGGCCGGCTGGATGGGCCTACTGCGCGCGGATCTTGCGCAGTTTTCGCTACTTTTGCTTCCCGTCATCCTTCTCGGCAACGGGATCGGTATGGCTGTCTCGGGCCGGATCAGCGATCCGGTCTGGCGCACGGCGGTGGGGCTGGTGCTCGGCGCAGCGGCGCTGGGCGCATTGCTGCGGCTCTACTGACCAAGCCAGCCCGCTGCCAGCACGCGACCCCCGCCGCCTTCGCGCAGGACCAGCGCATAGGCATCGGCGCCCTGCACCTGAAGTTGCGCCGGTGCGATCACAAGGTTTGCCTGGCCGCCGCGCCAGCCGGTGAGCCGTCGTTCATCCCTGACTACATTGACATATTCGATCGCGCGCCCGCCATTCTCGCCGCGCGCGATATCAACCACGGAACGGCGCCCGACCGCAACGAGCACCAGCTCGGCGGGACGCTGCGCGACGCCGGCGACACCGACCGCAAAGCCTTCCGCGCCCAGATCGCGCACCCGGATCGCCGCTCCGCCCTTGCCGCCATGGCGGGCAATGCCGCGGGTGACTTCGTCTGCGCCCGAGCCGACCGCACCGAAACGGCCATCGATCACCAGCTGCGGCGTGTAGACCCCGTTCTGCCCCGCAAGCCCCGCCCTGGCATAGGCGCGCTGCAGTTCGGTGTTGTCCTCTCTGGCAAGCGTGTCCTTCCAGCCGAGGCGGTCCCAATAGGTCACCGGCCGCGAGATCACGACAAGGGCGGGATCGCGTGCCAGCTCGCTCGCCAGTCGGTCCGCGGGAGGGCACGAGGAGCAGCCCTGACTGGTGAAGAGTTCGAGCAGCACCGGCTCGCCGCCCGCAGGCGCCGCTTCCCGTCTGGTTTCAGCCGATGACGCAAAGGCAAAGCCGGCGAGCGCTAGCGCGCCCGTGGCGAAGGCAAGCAGGGTCTTGTGCATGGGGCGGCCTTTATTCCGGTGATGTCACCGGTAGGGTTCGCCCGGAACGGCGGCGCGGTTACGCGGCGCGGCTCAGAAGGGCAGCGGGTTGCTCGCGAGGATCAGCGCTGCAGCGCAGCCGAGGACGATCAAGCTGCGCAGCGTATCGACCGGATCGAGACGGGCAAGGCGCGTCGGGACAGCGACGGCGCGGGCGGCGGGGGCAGCAAAGGTGATCGCGCGGTTCATGAACCGTACCATCCTCCCAAGATGCTAACGAACCGTTAAGCGCTCCGCGGCGCTGCGGGCATCTGCTGGCTGGCGCAATGGAAGCCACCGCCGCCCGCAAGAACCGCCTCGCCCGGCAGGCCAATGGTATCGCGATCGGGGAACAACGCGGCGATGGCAGCGACGCCCTCGGCATCATGGGGGGAGCCGAAGGTCGGCACCACTACCAGATGCGTGGTGACCGCGAAGTTCACATAGCTGGCAGGCTCGATCACCCCGTCGCGGGTCATGAGGCCCGGCGAGGGGATGCGCACCACCTCGACCCCGGCAGCCGCCGCGCGCGCTGCCGCATCGGCATAGATGGCGGCATTGGGATCCTCCTTGCCGGTCGCTTGCGGAACCACCAGCCGGTTCGGGGCGACGAACCGTGCGAGGTTGTCCACGTGCCCGTCGGTGTGGTCGTTGATGAGGCCATCGCCCAGCCACAGCACGCGGGTGAAGCCGAGTTGCGCGGCGAGTTCAGCTTCGATCTGGCTGCGGGTCATGTGTGGGTTGCGGTTGGGATTGAGCAGGCATTGCTCGGTGGTGGCCACCAGCCCGGTGCCGTCGCTGTCCACCGCTCCGCCTTCTAGGATCATCGGCGTGTGGGTCACGGTGAGGCCCGCATCGCGGGCGATTTCGGCCCCGATCTCCATGTCGCCCGGCATCAGATACTTGCCGCCCCAGCCGTTGAAGCCGAAGCGGCGGGCGATGCGTTCCTGCCCGTCCGACACCACCAGCGGCCCGGTGTCGCGCAGCCAGACATCGCCATAGACCCTTCGTTCAAGCGTGACCTTGGCGCTCACCAGCTGCCGCGCGCGGGCCTCGTTGGCTTCATCGCGCACCAGCAGGCGCACCTCTTGCCCGCTTTCGGCCACGGCAGAGGCAAAGGCCGCCATCTGCACCTGCGCGGGTTCAAGCCAGCCCGGCCATTCCTCGGCAAGGTGCGGGAAGCCTATCCACAGCCAATCCTGGGCTGCCCATTCGGGCGGCATCAAAGCGGCCATGTCTGCGGCTCCCCTGCGCCTGTCAGCAGCCGCCGTCCGACGCGGCGCAGGCCTCGTCGCGCACGCCGCGGAACTCGTCGCCCTCGTTCCAGTTGGGCCAGCTGGTGCTCATCGCCATCATCCGGCCGATGCGATAGAACAGCTGCAGGTCACCCATAACGCCCGACCAGTCCCAGTTTTCATCATACTCGTCCTTGGGGCCGTGGTAGCGGTCCCGGGTATAGTCGGCAGCGACCTTCGCGCCCGCCTCGCGCCCGCCTTCGACCAGATCCTCGCCGCCATCGATATACAGCATCGGCACGCCGCGCTTGGCGAAGGCGAAGTGGTCTGAACGGTAGTAATAGCCCGCCTCGGGCTTGGGATTGGGTGTCGCCACCCGCCCGTCAGCCTTGAGCGCGGCATCAAGGAAGGCATCGAGCTGCGACTTGCCCGGGCCGACCACGGTCACATCCTTCGCCGGGCCAGCGACCTGGAAGGCATCCATGTTGATGCCGCCCACGGTCTTGTCGAGCGGATAGACCGGGTTTGCCGCATAGTAATAGGCTCCCAGCAGACCAGATTCCTCCGCCGTCACCGCTAGAAATACGAGGCTGCGACGCGGTGGGCCGGCCTTGGCATGGGCCTCGGCCAGCGCGACCAGCGCGGCGGTGCCGGTGGCATTGTCGACCGCGCCGTTGCAGATGTCATCACCGTCCGGTGCCGGGGTGCAACGGCCCAGGTGATCCCAGTGCGCCGTATGGATCACGTATTCGTCAGCCGCATCGCTACCAGGCAGAATGCCGATGATGTTATGCGAGGTGAAGCTGCGGAAATCGTTCTCGAAGCTGGTTGAAGCGGTCATGCCCAGCGGCACCGACTTGAAGCCCTTCTGTTGCGCAGCCTTGGTCAGCCCGTCGAGATCCTGCCCGGCGGCCTTGAACAACACGCGGGCGGCATCAAGCTGTACCCAACCGTTCATCAGCGTCATGGGTGGCGGATTGTCGCCATACTGGGGGTAGGCCTGTGGACCGGTCCACGAGCTTTCAACCACATTCCAGCCATAGCTTGCAGGCGCCGTATCATGGATGATCAGCGCGCCAGCAGCGCCCTGGCGCCCGGCCTCCTCGAACTTGTAGGTCCAGCGTCCGTAATAGGTCATCGCCTTGCCGTTGAACGGACCTTCCAACCCTTCACTCTGCCAATCCGGGTCATTCACGAGGATCACCACCGTCTTGCCCTTGACGTCGATCCCTTCGTAATCGTTCCAGCCCTTTTCCGGCGCGTTGATTCCGTAGCCAACGAACACCAGTTCGCTGTTGGCGATCTGGGCCTTTGCATCCTCGCGATAGGTCACGCCGACCCATTCCTTGCCGAAATCATAGACCAGATCGGTATCACCATCAGTGATGGTGAGCGGCGCGTAATTCTTGCCAGTAATCTCCACCAGCGGGACTTGCTGCAGCCAGGATGTGCCGTTGCCAGGCTTGAGCCCCGCTTTCTCGAACCGCTCGGTCAGGAGGGCAATGGTCTTTTCCTCGCCCACGGTGCCCGGCATGCGACCTTCGAATTCATCGCTCGAGAGGATCCGGGTCACGTCCTTCATAGTCGCTTCGGAGATGTCTCCGGCGGCCACCTCGGGAATGTCGAGCGCAGTCTCGTCGCTGCCGATACCCGGGATCGCATCGCATGCCGCCAGCGCCAGCGCGCCCGCCAGCATCGCGCCCAATCCTGCAAACCGTGTCGTCATCGCGATCATTCCCTTTCCTGCTGCGCGCCTCAATTGCAGAGCGAGGGGCGGGGCGCAAGCACGCCCTCTTGTAGTGTAGCGCTAGGGTAACCAGACGCCCCTTGCGAGGAGACGCAAGCGCGGCCAGAGAGGCGAGCCATGGGTGAGACGAACCAACCCGATTGGAGCAGCGCGCTGCGGCGCGCCCGCGACTACGCTCCGTTCCTGGCGCGGGCGCTCGATCGCCAGCCGGAACTCGCCTCCTTGCTCGAGGCAGGGGACAGCGAAGCGGCGCTGGCATGGGCGCGTTCGCAAGCCGGCAACCCCGATACCGAAGTCGCCCTGCGGCGCGAGCGGCTCGCGCTGGCAACGACAGTCGCGATTGCGGATCTGGCCGGCGCCTTCCCGCTCGCGCGGGTCGTCCACGAACTCACCGCCTTCGCGGATCGCGCCCTCGACCGTGCGATCCGCACCGCGATTACCGAACGCACAGATGAAGACAGCGCCGCAGGCTTCATCGCGTTGGCACTCGGCAAGCAGGGGGCGGGCGAGCTCAACTATTCGTCCGACATCGATCCGATTTTCTTCTACGATCGCGACCGTCTGCCGCGCCGGGCTAGCGATGATCCGGGCGAGGCGGCGCAGCGCTATGCCCGGCGGGTGGTGGCGCTGCTATCGGCCAATACCGACGAGGGTTATGCGCTCAGGGTCGATCTGCGTCTCAGGCCCGCGAGCGAGATCAGCCCGCTGGCCGTTCCTGTGGGCGCGGCGCTCACGCATTACCAGGGGCAGGCGCTGGCATGGGAGCGCGCAGCCTTCACCCGCGCGCGGGCCGCGGCGGGAGACATTGCGGCAGGCGAGAACTTCCTCGCCCAGATCCGACCCTTTGTATGGCGCAGCCAGCTCGATTTCGGCGCGATCGAAGAAATCCGCGCCCTTACCCAGCGCATCCGTCACAGCCACGAAGGCCCGCCGGTACCGGGGCCGCATTTCGACGTAAAGCGCGGGCGCGGCGGCATCCGCGAGATCGAATTCTACGCCCAGACCCACCAGTTGGTCCACGGCGGGCGCGATCTGTCCCTCAGAGTGCGTGGCACCCGACACGCGCTTGACGCGCTGGCAGCGGCGGGTTGGATAAGCACCAACAACGCAGCCGTATTGGGCGAAGGCTATGATCGTCTACGGAAAATCGAGCACCGCTTGCAGATGGTCAATGACCGCCAGACTCACAGTCTGCCAGAGGGCGAGGCGCTGGATCAGGTAGCGCGGCTCGACGGGCTGGCGGACGGCGCGACGCTGGTGACCGAACTGACCGCGCTAACGGCCCGGACGGGACGCATTTATGAGGAACTGATCGGCGCGCCCGAGAGTGCGCCTGTCGCGCAAAGCGGAATCAGCGACCTGGCCCACGAACTCGCCGCACTCGGCTTTGAGGAGTCCGAGACGCTGGCCGAGCGGGTGGAGAGCTGGCGCGACGGGCGCCATGCCGCCATCCGTTCCCCGCAGGCGGTGGCGGCGTGGGACAGGCTCCAGCCCGCCTTGCTGAAGGCCATGGCGACGAGCGACGATCCGATGCGCGCGATTACCCGCTGGGAGCGTATTCTCGAAAGCGTGCCGTCGGCGATCACCACTTTCCGCCTGCTCGCCGCGCGCCCGCACCTGATCGACCGGCTGGTGGCCGCGCTGACGCTTGCCCCGGTGCTGGCCGACGAGCTGGCGCGCAAGCCCGATCTGCTCGACACCCTGCTCGACAAGCACGCGCTCGATCTGCCGGGCACGATCCCCGAAATCGCCGCCCGAATGCGCGGGGCTGCGGTGCGCGAGGATTACGAGGCGCTGCTCGATGCGATCCGGGTCATCACCGGGGAAATCCGTTTTGCGCTCGGCATCCAGTTGATCGAGGGGCTGGCCGATCCACTCGCCATTGCTCGCGCCCTGTCGCGCACCGCCGAAGCGGCGCTGGCGCTGGCAGCCGAGGCGACCATCGCCGAGTTTGCCGCCAAGCACGGGGGCGTGCCGGATAGCGAGCTGGTAGTGCTCGGCCTAGGGCGGCTGGGCGGCGGGGCGCTGACCCATGCCTCGGATCTCGATATCGTCTATCTGTTCACTGGCGATTTCGCCGCCCAGTCCGACGGCCCGCGTCCGCTCGGAGCGACCATCTATTATAATCGCCTCGCCAGCCGGGTCAGCGCAGCACTCTCGGTGCCGACCGCACAAGGCGCGCTCTACGAGGTCGACACGCGATTGAGGCCACAGGGTAATCAGGGGCCGCTGGCGGTGAGCTGCGAAGCCTTCGGCAAGTATCAGCGCGAAGCGGCTTGGACGTGGGAACACATGGCACTCGCCCGCGCGCGGGTGCTGTTTGGTTCGACCAGGGCTCGGACGGAACTTGGCAAAGTGCTTTCCGAAGTACTCCGTGCGCCCCGCGACAAGACCGCGCTGCGCGAGGCGGTACTGGGAATGCGCGCCGAAATGGCGCTGCACAAGCACCCCGGCGGACCGGTGGATGCCAAGCTGCTGCGCGGCGGGCTGGTCGATCTCGAATTCCTCGTCCACTACCTCCAGCTGAGGGGCGAGACAGCGGATGGCGGGCCGCTCGGGGAAACTATTCCCCACGCTCTCGATCCCGATCTTGCGGTTGCGCTCGAAGGACTGGCCGCAGCCGGATTGCTGCCCGCCGACTTGGCCGAGCCCCATTCCCTGATGAGCCGGATGCTGGTGGCCGGACGTTTGTTGGCCCCGGATGGCCGCGAGCCTCCTCCGGGCGGCGCGCGGGCCCTGGCGCGGGCCTGCGGACAAGACAGCTACGCCGCCCTCTTGCAAGCCTTCGGTGCGGCGCGCCAAAGGGTCGCCGAGGTGTGGAAACAAATTCTCGGAACGGACATTCTGGAAAGCGAACAGGAGACCGAAACATGAGCAACTTTCCCGGCGTCGGTGACGCCATTCCCGATATGGCAATGGAAACCCCGGAAGGCGGCAGCGTAAAGCCTTCGGACTTTGCCGGCTCGAAGCTGGTGATTTTCTTCTACCCCAAGGACGATACCCCCGGCTGCACCACGGAGAACAAGGATTTCTCCGCGCTCAAGGACGAGTTCGAGGCGGCCGGAACCAAGCTGCTGGGGGTCAGTAAGGACCCGGCGAAGAAGCACCAGAAGTTCATCGCCAAGCACGGCCTGACCGCGCCGCTCGCCAGCGATCCGGAAGAAGGTGGCCTGTCCGATGCGCTCGGCGTGTGGGCGGAAAAACAGATGTACGGCAAGACCTATATGGGCATGGTCCGCTCGACCTATCTCGTCGATGCCACCGGCAGAATCGCGCAGGTGTGGGACAAGGTAAAGGTCAAGGGCCACGCCGAGGAAGTCCTGGCTGCTGCAAGGGCGATCTGAGCCGCACGTGGAAAGCGTCGCTTCGGCCATCCGCACCGCGCTGCTGACCGCAGACCCGCGCGCTAAGTGCTTCACCACCCGCAGCGTGGCGCGGCGCTGGCGCAAGGGCGATCTTGCGTGGCGCTTTGATGTGGAGATGCCGGATACGCCCGCCTGGCCGGAGCGCCCTGAACTGCTGCCGCCCAACCGTATGCCCAAGCGCGGCAAGTTCGGTTCCGAGCGCGCGCGAATCGCGCTGTGGCACAGCCTTGCTCATATCGAATTCGTGGCGATCGATCTGGCGCTCGATATGGCAGGTCGTTTCGGCGCGCAGATGGGCGAGGAATTCGTTGGCGACTTCCTGTCTGTGGCGGCTGACGAGGCGATGCATTTCGCGCTGCTGGCGCGCAAGCTCGAATCTATGGGCAGCTTCTATGGCGCCCTGCCTGCGCACGCTGGGCTGTGGGAGGCTGCCTATAGCACCCGCCACGATGTCGCCGCGCGGCTTGCCGTGGTGCCGATGGTGCTGGAAGCACGCGGCCTGGACGTCACGCCCGCGACGCTGGAACGGGTGCAGGCCGCAGGAGATGCAGGCGGTGCAAAAATTCTCGCCCGCATCCTTGACGACGAGATCACTCATGTCGGATTCGGCACCAAGCACTTTTTGCGGTGCGCCGAACGGATCGGAACGAATCCCGAATCCCTGTGGCAGACCCTCGTAAAACAGCACTTTCGCGGGGCCATTAAGCCACCGTTCAACGACTCAGCGCGTCTTGCAGCCGGTTTGTCGCGCGAATTCTACGCCGAGATTGCGCATTAACGAATCACCCGCATAACCACGGTCCAACAAAGGCGCGCATCAGACGTGTCTCACTCTAGAACGGCGAATAGCCGAAGTCGGGGACCGGGTCCGTATGAAATTTGCCGTGCGCCAGATGTCAAAGCTCGCCGCCCTTTGCTGCGCAGCACTTCTCTCCGCAGCCGGCACGACACCCGCCCTTGCCAATTCCGCTAATTCGGCCACCGCCAGCGCCGACATCGTCGAACCCGTTCGCGAAACGCAGACCGACACACTCGACAACGGCGACCAGCGCTTCAAGTCGCTGTTCGCCAGCTGGACCGCGATCGAGCGTACCAGCCCGACCATCGGGACCGGCGCACACACCGCGTTTTCCGCGCCCTTTGCCCAGCCGACCGTGTCGGTGCCTTCACGCATGCCGCTTGAAGGCGCGCAATTGACCAGCGGCTACGGGATGCGCACGCATCCGGTGCTCGGCGGCCGCCGCAAGCATAGCGGTATCGATCTTGCCGCGCCGACCGGCACCCCTGTCTATGCGACCGCCGATGGGCTGGTCGGCCGTGCGGACTGGTATTCGAGCTATGGGCTCTACATCAGCATCGACCACGGCGCGTCGATGGAAACCCGCTATGCGCACCTGTCGCGTCTGGCGGTTGCCGCGGGCGACAACGTGAAGAAGGGCGACCTGATCGGCTATGTCGGCTCGACCGGTCGTTCGACCGGCCCGCACCTCCATTACGAAGTTCGCATCGATGGGCTTGCAGTCAATCCAATTCCGTATATGGTGGAGAGCGAGGCACAGCTCGCTTTCGCCCGTGACCGCGTTTTGACCGGCAAGGGTGGCGACTGAATTCAGAGATTGCCCGCTGTAAGCGGGCCGGACATTGGAGAGGGTGTCCGATCATGGCGGCGGGTTATCCCGCCGCCTTTTTTCTTGCCGCCGCTCCTCGCCTGATCGGTAGCATTTCCCATACTGTTTTTTGCTTGCGAGGTCGCGCGGCTTGCGTAACTTCCCTCTTCAAGCCGCCCTAGCGGCATGGGAGAGAGAAATCATGAGCATGCACCCGATCGCGCACGCCGCGACCCGTCCCGATCATCCCGCAGTCATCATGACCGGGTCTGGCAAACAGATCACCTACGGCGAGATGGAAGCAGAATCGAACCGCTTCGCCCACCTCCTGCGCGCGCGCGGAATCGGTGCGGGCGATGCCTTTGCGGTGCTGCTGGAAAACCGGATCGAATACTTCACCCTGATCTGGGGGTCGCAACGCGCCGGCACGATGCTGGTGCCGATCTCCTCTCGGCTCACCGCTCCGGAGGCGGCCTACATCATTCGCGACAGCGAGGCGAAGCTGCTCATCACCTCCACCCATTTTTCGGACCTGCTCGGCACCATCCGCGCCGAATGTCAGGGTCTTGACGTTCTGGTCATGGATTCCGGGGATGCCGACGACTTCGCTAGCGCGCTTGCTGAGCAGGCCGCCACCCCGATACCCGACCAGAGCGCGGGAATGGTCATGCTCTATTCCTCCGGCACCACAGGCCGGCCCAAGGGCATCCGCCCCGCTCCGCCCGAAGATCCCGATCCTGCCGCACCCGTCCCCTTGCTCGGACTTGCCGTCATGGGCGCCGGGATGCCGTCCGACGGCTCGATGGTCTATCTCTCCCCCGCACCGCTCTATCACGCCGCACCGATCGGCTGGTGCTCGGTCGTTCACCGGCTCGGCGGAACGGTAGTGATGATGGAGAAGTTCGATCCCGAGGAGGCACTTAAGGCCATCGAGACATATGAGGTCACCGACAGCCAGTGGGTTCCGACCCACTTCGTACGCTTCCTCAAGCTCGATCCGGCGGTGCGCACGAAGTATGATCTTTCCAGTCACCAGCGCGCGCTCCACGCCGCCGCGCCCTGCCCGGTGCCGATCAAGCGCGAGATGATCGAATGGTGGGGACCGATCATCAACGAATACTACGCCGGCAGCGAGATGATCGGGATGACGCTGGTCAAGTCCGAACACTGGCTTATGAAGCCCGGCACGGTCGGCGTAGCGGTGCACGGCAAGGTGCACGTCTGCGGACCGGACGGCGAAGAGCTCGCACCGGGCGAGGACGGGCTGATCTTCTTCGAGAACGAGAACCTGCCGACCTATCACAATGACCCCGACAAGACCCGCGAGGCGATGCATCCGAAGGGCTGGATGACGCTGGGCGATATCGGCCACCTCGACAAGGACGGCTTCCTGTTCCTGACCGACCGCAAGAGCCACATGATCATCTCCGGCGGGGTGAACATCTACCCGCAGGAAATCGAGAACCTGCTCGTTACCCACCCCAAGGTGATGGACGCCGCCGTGATCGGCGCGCCCTGCCCCGACCTCGGCGAAAAGGTCGTTGCAGTGGTGCAGCCGAGGGACATGGCAGACGCGGGACAGGGGCTGGAGGCAGAACTCAGGGATTTCCTCGCTCCCAGCCTATCCAAGATCAAGATGCCCAAGCTGTTCGACTTCCGTCCCGATCTCCCGCGCGAGGCGAACGGAAAGCTCTACAAGCGGGAGTTGCGGGATGAATACGCGGCCAGAGCGAAAGAAGCGGCAGCGTGAGCGGCACGGCCGTCCTGCCGGGCGACGTGGCGCGCCGGGTGATCGATCCGCACGCCTATGCGCAGTGGGATGGGCTGCTCGACACCTTCGATGCCATCCGCGCCGAAACCCCAGTAGCCAAAGTCCAGCCCGACACGCCAGGGCTGTTCGAGCCGTTCTGGCTGGTCACCTCCTACGATGACGTGATGCGGATTTCGAAGGACAACGCGACCTTCCTCAACAACCCGCGCCCGGTCGTTTTCAGCTTCAACCAAGCGATCGAATTCAGCCGCGCGGCGACAGGCTCCAACATGCTGGTCGATTCGCTGGTGGTGTTCGACGCGCCGATCCACCCCAAATACCGCAAGCTGACGCAGGAGTGGTTCATGCCGCGCAATCTTGCACAGCTCGAGGACGAGCTGCGTGCGCTCGCGGCGCGGACGGTTGACCGGATGCTGGAACAGGGCCCCGAGGTCGACTTCGTGAAGGAAGTATCCGGTCCCTATCCCCTGCGCGTCGTGATGCAGATCCTCGGGGTGCCGCCGGCAGACGAGTTCCGGATGCAGATGCTCACCCAGCAGCTGTTCGGCGGACAGGACAAGGACCTTTCGGGCAGCGGCATGGAAAACATGACCCCCGAACAGGTGGTGCAGATCGTCGCGGGCGCGGTGCAGACGTTCGAGGATTACTTTGCTGCCCTAGCAGAAGACCGCCGTCGCAACCCGACCGACGATGTCGCCAGCGTGATCGCCAATGCTCTTGTGGACGGCCAGCCGCTACCGCCGCGAGACATGGCGGGCTATTATATCATCGTCGCTACCGCCGGGCACGACACGACGAGCGCCAGCACCGCAGGCGCGATGCAGGCACTGGCGCGCGATCCCGGACAATATGCCCGCGTGCGCGCCGACGGTTCGCTGCTCCCCGGCATTGTCGAGGAAGCGATCCGTTGGACCAGCCCCGTACAGCACTTCATGCGCACCGCCGCCGAGGACGTCGAGATTGGCGGGCAGCATGTCAAGAAGGGCGACTGGCTGATGATCAACTACGTCGCGGCCAATCACGATCCCGCGCAATTCCCCGATCCTCGCCGCTTCGACGCGGCCCGCTCGCCCAACCGCCATCTCGCCTTCGGGGCAGGGGCGCACCAGTGCCTTGGCCTGCACCTCGCGCGGCTGGAAATGCGCATCCTGTTCGAAGCAATTCTCGACCGGGTCGCGGCGGTCGAACCGGCGGGCGAAGCGAAGCGCGCCAGCAGCACCTTTGTCGGCGGTTTGAAGACGCTGCCGCTCAAATTCACGCCTGCCTGAAATCGACACGAGCAAATCCGAATCCGCTTTGGGTTCAACGGTCTTTGCCCTAGCTTGGTGTGGATGGGATTGAACCTTCGCCTTGCGAATCCGGGGCCGTGGGCGTGAGCCTGCTTGAACCCCACAACCTGCCGTTTCTGCTCGCCTTCGGTGCGCTTGCGCTGGTGGCGGTGCTGCAGATCAGCGGCGTTGCCGACGCCCTTGAGGGCGTGGGCGATTTCGACGCGCCCGACGGGCTCGAAGCGGGCGGCCTGGCTGAAGGTCTGACAAGCCTGCTCGGGCTGGGACGGGTGCCTGTAATGGTGTGGCTGGCGTGCCTGCTGTTCACCTTCGGCACCGCCGGGGTGATTGGACAAGCGGTGATCGCCGGCACTCTGGGCGCACCGCTTTCCGCTGGATGGGCCGCGCTGGCTGCTGCCGCGGCGGCACTGCCGCTCAACAACCTCACCGTCCGCCCGCTCGCGGCGATCATGCCGAAGGACGAGACCACCGCGGTCGCCCTCGACGATCTGGTGCGGCGCGACGGCGAAATCCAGATCGGCACGGCGCGGCACGGCTCGCCCGCGCGTGCCAGGGTCACCGACGCTCACGGTCAGGCGCATTTTGTCATGGTCGAACCCCATGACGCGAGCACCGAATTGCGGGAGGGCGAGACCGTTCTCCTCGTGCGGCGTGAAGGCCAGACTTTCTTCGCCATTCATTACGAAAGCCCTCTGCTCGGGCTCGATACCTGAAAGGGACGCATATGGACTGGATCACCTTGGCAATCATCGGCGGGGGCGGCTTCCTCGTCTTCATCATCTTCATTGCCTTCCTGACCACGCTCTATCGCCGCGCTACCAAGGAAACCGCCTTCGTGCGCACCGGCCTGGGGGGCGAGAAGGTGGTGATGAACGGTGGCGCGCTGGTTTTCCCTGTGCTGCACGAGACCATGCCGGTAAACATGAACACGCTGGTGCTGTCGGTGGTGCGCAAGGATAACGAAGCGCTGATCACGCTGGACCGACTGCGCATTGATGTGAAAGCCGAATTCTACGTCCGCGTCCGCCCCGATGCCGAGGCGATCGCGATGGCCGCGCAAACGCTGGGCATGCGCACCATGCAGCCTGATGCGCTCAAGGATCTGGTCGAAGGCAAGTTCGTCGACGCGCTACGATCCGTTGCGGCGGGCATGACCATGAACGAGCTGCACGAGCAGCGCGCCGATTTCGTGCAGAAGGTGCAGCAGGTCTCCTCCAACGACCTCGCGATGAACGGTCTGGAACTGGAGTCGGTCTCGCTCACCGGGCTCGACCAGACCAGCATCGAGCACTTCAATGCCAACAATGCCTTCGACGCGGAAGGCCTCACCAAGCTGACCGAGCAGATCGAGGCGCGCAAGAAGCTGCGCAACGACATCGAGCAGGACACGCGCGTCCAGATGGAGAGCAAGAACCTCGAAGCAAACAAGCGCAGCTTCGAAATCGCGCGTGACGAGGAATATGCGCGATTGGAACAGGAGCGCGAGGTCGAGGTGCGGCGCGCCGCGCAGGTTGCCGAAATCGCCCGCGAACAGGCCGAGCGCCAACGCGAGGCCGATGCCGCGCGGATCGAGGCCAAGAAGCAGGTCGATGCCCAGCAGATCGAGGCTGATCGCCTCGTCGAGGAAGCCCGCATTGATCAGCAGCGCGCGCTCGAAATCGCCCGGCAGGAACAACAGATCGCGGTGCAGAACAAGAGCCGCGAGGAAAGCCAGGCCAAGGCCGAGGCCGATGACGCCCGCGCCAAGGCGGTCGAGGCCGAGGAACGCGTCGCCACCGCGCGCGAAAGCGAGATCGCGGAACGCCAGAAGAAGATCGAGCTGATCGAAGCCGCCAAGCAGGCCGAGCGCGATGCCATCGCGATCAAGGTGCAGGCCGAAGCGGAAAAGGACGCCGCCACCAACCGCGCCGAGGCGATCCGGTTCGAAGCCCAGGGCGAGGCCGAGGCCGAAAAGCTGCGCGCCGAAGCCGCGCGGGTGCGCTTCGAGGTGGAAGCGGCGGGCCAGCGCGCGATCAACGAGGCAGCGAACATCCTGTCAAGCGACCAGATCTCGCTCCAGACCAAGATGGCGCTGCTGAAGGTGCTGCCCGAAGTCATCCGCGAAAGCGCCAAGCCGATGGAAGCGATCGATTCGATCAAGATCGTGCAGGTCGACGGACTCACCAATGGCGGGCGCGCGGCGAACGACGCGGGCGGTGCGGGCGGCGGTGCCGGGGGCTCGGGCAACCTTGCCAGCGATGCCGTGGCCGCCGCGCTGGCCTACCGCGCGCAGGCCCCGGTGCTCGACGGGCTGATGAAGGAGTTGGGGCTGGACGGCTCCTCGCTCTCGGGTCTGGTCAAGACGGCGGCAAGGGCCGAGGCGGAAACCCCGCCTCCCGCTCCGGCCAAGCCCGCCGCGCCCAAGGCCATCGCCCGCGACAATGACGCGGAGGATGCGCCCGGCACCGAAGCTGCCGAGTGATGAAAGGTGCGAGGGGCGGCGACGCTGCCCCTCGCCTGCTTACTTTAACAGATCGAGTGCAATCGCACGCACATCAGCGCCCATGTCGGGCCGCGAAAGGGCAATCGCCAGCGTCGCCTCGACAAATCCGACCTTGCTGCCGCAATCGTAGCGGTTGCCGTCAAAGGTCACCGCGTGGAACGGCTGTGTGCCGATCATCTTTGCCATCGCGTCGGTCAGCTGGATTTCCCCGCCCGCGCCCTTCCCCTGGTTTTCCAGCACCCGCATCACTTCGGGCTGGAGAATATAGCGGCCCGAGACGATCTTGTTCGAAGGCGCCTCGGCCACCGGGGGCTTCTCGACGAGGCCCTTCACTTCGGTAAGCGCGCCGCGTGTCTCGCCCGGTGCAATCACGCCGTAGCTGGAGACCTGCTCCAGCGGCACCTCGAGCACCGAGATGAGGTTGCCGCCAAGCTGTCCATAGGCATCGACCATCTGCTTCATGCAGCCAGTGCCGCCTTGCTTGGCGACCATCAACTCGTCGGGCAGGAAAATCGCGAAAGGTTCATCCCCGACAATCGCGCGCGCACACCAGATCGCATGGCCGAGGCCAAGCGGTACCTGCTGGCGCACCGCGATAACATCGCCCGGTGTCGCCCGCGTCGGATCGAGCACGGACAGATCCTTGCCGCGTTCGGACATGGTCTGTTCGAGTTCGAAGGCGATGTCGAAATGTTCGACGATCCCGGTCTTGCCGCGTCCGGTGACGAAGATCATCTGCTCGATCCCCGCTTCGCGCGCTTCGTCGACGGCATATTGGATCAGCGGGCGATCCACCACTGGCAGCAGTTCCTTGGGTACGACCTTGGTCGCGGGCAGGAAACGTGTGCCGAGACCGGCAACAGGAAACACGGCCTTACGGATCGGTTTGGGAGACATTCGGCACCCTCGCTGGTTATGATCGGGAAGTCATGCGCCCCGGACCACCCGTGCCGTGCGCATTCGACCAGGTCAATGTTTGACCGGCCTGAGGTGCCTTCGAGTTGCACCGGGAGTGCTTTTCGTTAAGGCGGAAATCATGGACAAGCTCATCATCCGTGGCGGCAACCGCCTTTCCGGGACCATCCCGATCTCCGGGGCGAAGAACGCAGCGCTCACCCTGATCCCCTGCGCGCTTCTGACCGAGGAGCCGCTGACGCTGCGCAACCTGCCGCGTCTGGCAGATATCGACGGGTTCCAGCACCTGATGAACCAGTTCGGTGTCACCACCGTGATCCAGGGCACGCGGCCCGAGGATTTCGGGCGGGTGATGAGCATGGAGGCGACCCGCATCACCTCCACCGTCGCGCCCTATGATCTGGTGCGCAAGATGCGCGCGAGCATCCTCGTGCTCGGTCCGATGCTCGCCCGCGCGGGCGAGGCGACGGTCTCGATGCCCGGCGGCTGCGCGATCGGCAATCGCCCGATCGACCTCCATCTGAAGGCGCTCGAAGCCTTCGGCGCGCATATCGAACTCGCGCAGGGTTACGTGAAGGCCTACCAGCCCGATGGCGGGATGCCGGGCGGGGATTTTGACTTCCCCGTAGTCAGCGTCGGCGCGACCGAGAACGCGCTGATGGCGGCGGTGCTGGCGAACGGCACCAGCCGCCTGTTCAACGCCGCGCGCGAGCCGGAGATCGTCGACTTGTGCAACATGCTCGTCGCGATGGGCGCGGAGATTGAGGGCATCGGCACCTCGAACCTCACCATCCACGGAGTGAAGCGTCTGCACGGCGCGACCTACCGCGTCATGCCTGACCGGATCGAGGCCGGTTCCTACGCCTGCGCCGCGGCGATTACTGGCGGCGAGGTGCGCCTTGAAGGCGCGCGCGCTGACGAGATGATGGCAACGATCCACGCGCTGCAAGCGATCGGCTGCGAAGTGACATGGGACGCCAAGAGCGTCACTGTCGGCGCGAGCGGACCGTTGAAGGCCACCAACCTCACCACCGCGCCCTATCCGGGTCTCGCC
Source organism: Erythrobacter dokdonensis DSW-74 (assembly GCF_001677335.1). GTDB lineage: Bacteria > Pseudomonadota > Alphaproteobacteria > Sphingomonadales > Sphingomonadaceae > Erythrobacter > Erythrobacter dokdonensis. The sequence goes on along the minus strand of NZ_LZYB01000003.1, from coordinate 220,916 downwards.
ACCGACATGCAGGCGCAGCTGATGGCGCTCTTGTGCAAGGCGGAAGGCACCAGCGTGCTGAAAGAGACGATCTTCGAGAACCGCTTCATGCATGTACCCGAACTGGCGCGCATGGGGGCGGACATCACCACCGAAGGACGCACCGCGATCGTGCGCGGGGTGGAACGGCTGACCGGCGCGGAAGTGATGGCGACCGACCTCAGGGCCTCGATGAGCCTCGTGATCGCCGCGCTGGCTGCGGAAGGCGAGACGACAGTGCGGCGGCTCTATCACCTCGATCGCGGTTACGAGCGGCTCGAGGAAAAGCTCCAGCTGGTTGGCGCGGATATCGAGCGGGTAGATGATTGATCCGGCTGCGGCGCTCGGCCTTTCCGCTCCAGCTTGTGGCTGCGCTATCGGCGGCACTTGCCAGTTGCGCTGCGAGCCATGACAAAGCGAATTGCACCGCTAACCAAAGCACTTTCCGTTACGTCGGCGCTGACAACCTCGTCCTCAAGATTGACGAGGTGCCGACTGGCTCCACGTTCTATTTAGGATCCAGGGATGAGGAGCTCTATCTTGCCAAGGATCTGTCCGAAGACGGCATCGTCCATTCGGGCTGGTTTGCGATAACCAAAGAATTGATCGACGGCGGGCAATTCAATCGTGCGAATGTGGCTTGCCAAGGCTTCCAGATAAGTACCGAGAGCACAGTGGTGCGCTGCCAGGCCAGTAGCCCCGATGTGCCGCAAGTCTATCTTTTCGAGCGCGGCAGGGGGATCGTCAAATTCTGGTGGACCGGCAAACGGGAAAGCTTGGTAACGCTCGACGGCAGCTGCGGTTACGGTCACGGGATTGAGTGAGGAGCGAGACCCCTCTCAACCGTCGCCCCGTGCTTGACACAGGGCTTGGCTCACCTTGACCTAAGCATTGGACCGAAAAAGCCGAGCCTCGTATCAAGCACGGGGCGACGACAGGGGATCAAGACTCCCCTCACCGCGGCAGTTCGCTCGCCCCCATCAGCGCCTCGTCGACCGCGCGCGCGGCCTGGCGGCCTTCGCGGATCGCCCAGACAACAAGGCTCTGCCCGCGCCGCATATCGCCGCAGGCGAAGACGCCCGGCACGCTGGTGGCGTAACTCTCGGTGTCGGCATCGACATTGCCACGCTGGGATAACGCCACGCCCGCCTGTTCGAGCATCCCTGCCTTCTTCGGGCCGACAAAGCCCATCGCCAGCAGGATCAGATCGGCGGGGATGGTGAATTCGCTGCCCGCGACTTCCTGCATCTGGCCACCGACCCACTCGACCCGTACGCATTCGAGTCCGGTCACGGTCTCGCCGTCACCGAGCACGCGCTTGGCCAGCACCGCCCAGTCGCGCTCCACGCCTTCCTGGTGGCTCGACGAGGTGCGCAGCTTCATCGGCCAGTCGGGCCAGGTCAGCGCCTTGTCTTCCTTCTCCGGCGGCTTGGGCATGATTTCGAGCTGGGTGACGCTCTTGGCGCCCTGCCGGTTCGAGGTGCCGACACAGTCGCTGCCGGTATCGCCGCCGCCGATCACGACGACATGCTTGCCGGTGGCGAGCAGCGAGCCGCGCGGGGCGGCACGTAGCTCGTCGTCACCCGCGACACGCTTGTTCTGCTGGGTCAGGAATTCCATCGCGAGGCGCACGCCCGGCATTTCCGCACCGGGGATCGACAGCGGGCGCGCATCTTCCGCACCGCCCGCCAGCACCACGGCATCAAAGTTTTCCTGCAGGGACTTGAAGGAGATATCGACGCCCACTTCCTTGGAGGTTTTGAACGTCACCCCCTCGGCTTCCATCTGCTGACAGCGCCGGTTGATGAGGTGCTTTTCCATCTTGAAGTCGGGGATGCCGTAACGCAGCAAGCCGCCGACGCGGTCGTTCTTTTCGAACACCGTCACGGAATGACCCGCACGCGCCAATTGCTGCGCGCAGGCAAGGCCTGCAGGGCCGGAGCCGACCACGGCCACCGACTTGCCGGTCTTCTTCGCGGGGATCTGCGGCTTGACCCAGCCTTCCTTCCACCCGCGATCGACGATAGCGCATTCGATCGACTTGATGGTCACCGGCTGGTCGATGATGTTGAGCGTGCACGCCGCCTCGCAGGGGGCAGGGCAGATGCGTCCGGTGAATTCGGGAAAGTTGTTGGTGGAATGGAGATTGTCCAGCGCCCGCTTCCAGTCCGCCTCGTAGACGAGGTGGTTCCAGTCCGGGATCATGTTGTTCACCGGGCAGCCGTTGTGACAATAGGGAATGCCGCAATCCATGCAGCGAGAAGCTTGTGCCGAAAGGGTCGTATCATCCGGCTGGATGACGAACTCGCGGTAGTTCTTCAGCCGCTCTTTCGGATCGAGATAGTCCCGCTCACGGCGATCAAGCTCGAGGAATCCGGTTTCCTTGCCCATGTCTGTCGTCTCGTTCCTGAAATCTACTCGGCTGCGACGCTGGCGGCTTCTCTGCGCTCGGCTTCGAGCTTCTGAAGCGCCTTGGCGTAATCGCGCGGCATCACCTTGACGAAACGGCCAAGCGCCGCGTCCCAATCGGCCAACAGCTCGCCCGCCAGCTTGCTGCCGGTGTGGAGCTGGTGACGCTCGACGAGGATGCGCAGCCGCTCCGCGTCGTGGCGAAGCATATCGCCCATGCCCAAGTCGTGCACGCTGCGCGGGCGCTGGCTCGGCCGTCCGGCGCCTTCTTCGGCATCCGCCTCGCCCGAAACCGGCATCAGATCGACCTGCGCGTGATTGACAAGGTCCTTGAACGCACCTTCGGGGTCATAAACATAGGCGACCCCGCCGCTCATGCCCGCCGCAAAATTGCGCCCGGTCTTTCCAAGCACGACGACAACGCCGCCGGTCATGTATTCGCAGCCGTGGTCCCCGGTGCCTTCGACCACCGCCACAGCACCCGAGTTCCTGACCGCGAAGCGTTCGCCTGCCACGCCGTTGAAGTACGCTTCGCCCGCAATCGCGCCATAGAGCACCGTGTTGCCGACGATGATGTTGTCCTGCGCGGCACGCGGGGCGCCTTCGGGCTGGCGCACAATGATGCGTCCGCCCGACAAGCCCTTGCCCACATAGTCATTGGCATCGCCGACCAGATCGAGCGTGACACCGTGGGCGAGCCACGCACCGAAGCTCTGCCCGGCAACGCCGGTCAGGTTGATGCGGATGGTATCGGTCGGCAGGCCCTCGTGCCCGTAGGCCTTCGCGATTTCGCCCGACAGCATCGCGCCGACAGTGCGGTGAACGTTGCGGATCTCGTAGCTGAGCTGCACCGGCTGTCTGGTTTCGATCGCGATGCGACAATCGGCGATGAGGACATTGTCCATCGCGCCTTCCAGCCCGTGATCCTGGGTCTGGGTATGGCGCAGGCTCGCACCCTCCTTGAGCTCGACACGGTGGAGAATGCGTGACAGGTCGACCCCGCGCGCCTTCCAGTGGCGCTCCATCCGGCGGGTATCAAGCCGGTCGACCCGGCCGACCATCTCCTCGACGGTTCGGAAACCCATCTCGGCCATGATCTGCCGCAATTCTTCAGCGACGAAAAAGAAGTAATTGATGACGTGCTCGGGCTGTCCAGTGAAGCGTGCGCGCAGCACCGGGTCCTGCGTCGCCACGCCGACCGGACAGGTGTTGAGGTGGCACTTTCTCATCATAATGCACCCGGCCGCGATCAGCGGCGCGGTGGCAAAGCCGAACTCGTCCGCGCCCAGCAGCGCGCCGATGGCAACATCGCGGCCCGTGCGCAGCCCGCCGTCGACCTGTACTGCGATGCGCGAGCGCAGATCATTGAGCAGCAGCGTCTGCTGGGTTTCGGCAAGGCCGATTTCCCAAGGGGAACCTGCATGGGTCAGCGAAGTCAGCGGGGACGCACCCGTACCGCCATCATAGCCTGCGATGGTGACATGGTCGGCGCGCGCCTTGGAAACGCCCGCAGCAACCGTACCGACGCCAACCTCGGACACCAGCTTCACCGATATGCGCGCTTGCCGGTTTACGTTCTTCAAGTCGTGGATCAGCTGCGCCAGATCCTCGATCGAATAGATGTCGTGGTGCGGCGGAGGCGAAATCAGGCCGACGCCCGGCGTCGAGTGCCGCACTGCGCCAATGCGCTTGTCGACCTTGTGCCCCGGAAGCTGGCCGCCTTCGCCGGGCTTCGCGCCCTGCGCCATCTTGATCTGGATGTCGTCCGAATTGACGAGATATTCGGTGGTCACGCCAAACCGGCCGGAGGCAACCTGCTTGATCCGGCTGCGCATCGAATCGCCGTTCTCCATCGGCTGGAAGCGGAACGGTTCCTCCCCGCCTTCGCCCGTATTCGAACGACCGCCGATGCGGTTCATCGCGATCGCCAGCGTCGAGTGCGCCTCGTGGCTGATCGAGCCGAAGCTCATCGCGCCGGTGGAGAAGCGCTTCACGATCTCGGAGGCAGGCTCAACCTCCTCGAGCGGGATCGCCTGATCGGCCTTCTTGAACTCCAAGAGGCCGCGGATGGTCAGCAGCCGTTCCGACTGTTCGTTGATCGAGGCTGCAAATTCAGCATAGTTCTTGGGGTCATTACCGCGCACCGCGTGCTGCAACTGGGCGACGTTCTGCGGCGTCCAGGCATGTTGTTCACCGCGCAGGCGATACTGGTAGATCCCGCCGACATCGAGCATCCCGTCATAGAGCGGGTTGTCGCCATAGGCCTGGCCGTGGCGGCGCAGCGCTTCTTCCGCAACTTCGGTGAGGCCGATGCCTTCGATGGTGGTGGCGGTGCCGGTGAAGAACTGATCGACGAAGGCCGAGGACAGGCCGACCGCGTCGAAGATCTGCGCGCCGCAGTACGACTGGTAGGTCGAGATGCCCATCTTGGACATCACCTTGCGGATGCCCTTGCCAACGCCCTTTATGTAGTTCTGCTGCACCTTCTGCGGCGAAAGTTCGGGATGGCGCTTGGCGCGCAGGGCCTCGAGCGTCTCGAAGGCGAGATAGGGGTTGATCGCTTCCGCGCCGTAGCCCGCCAGCACGCAGAAGTGATGCACCTCGCGCGCCTCGCCGGTTTCGACCACAAGGCCGGTCTGCATGCGCAAGCCCTGCCGCACCAGGTGGTGATGAACAGCAGCGGTCGCCAGCAAAGCAGGCATGGGTGCACGTGTCTCGCTCTGGGTACGGTCGGAGAGGATCAGGATGTTGTGATCCTGCAGCACCGCCTCGGTCGCGGCCCAGCACATTTCCTTGATCGCCAGCGCGATGCCTTCCGCACCCGCGCTCGCGTCCCAAGTGATGTCGATCGTGGCGCAGCGGAACGCGCCGTCGAGCGCCTCTTCCACGGAGCGGATCTTGGCCAGATCCTCGTTGGTGAGGATCGGCTGGTCGACTTCCAGACGCTTGTGCGTGCCCGCATCATGGCCGAGCAGGTTGGGGCGCGGGCCGATCATGCTTGTGAGGCTCATCACCAGTTCCTCGCGGATCGGGTCGATCGGCGGGTTGGTGACCTGCGCGAAGTTCTGCTTGAAATAGTCGTAGAGCAGCCGCGAGCGGTTAGACAGCACGGCAAGCGGCGTGTCGGTGCCCATCGAGCCGACCGGATCATCGCCCGCCACCGCCATCGGCTCGAGGAAGCGACTGATGTCTTCCTGCGTGTAGCCGAAGGCCTGCTGGCGATCGAGCAGCGTGGTCTCCTCGGAAGGAACCGCAGCCAGTTCCGGGATAATGTCGGTTATGTCTTCCAGCTTGTACTGCGCCTGCTCAAGCCACTTGGCATAGGGCTCTGCACCGGCGAGATCTGCCTTCAGCTCGTCATCCTCGATGATGCGGCCTTCTTCGAGATCGATCAGCAGCATCTTGCCCGGCTGCAAGCGCCACTTGCGCACAATGTCTTCTTCGGCAAACGGCAGCACGCCGCTTTCCGAAGCGAGGCAGACGATGTCATCCTTGGTCACGCAGTAGCGCGCGGGCCGCAGGCCGTTGCGGTCCAGCGTCGCGCCGATCTGGCGCCCGTCGGTAAAACAGACTGCCGCCGGGCCGTCCCAAGGCTCCATCAGCGCGGCGTAATATTCGTAGAAGGCGCGCCGCTCAGGGTCCATCAGCGGATTGCCCGCCCAGGCCTCGGGGATGAGGATCATCATCGCGTGGGCAAGGCTATACCCGCCCGCGATCAACAGTTCCAAGGCATTGTCGAGGCAGGCCGTGTCGGATTGCCCGTGCGGGATGATCGGCCACATCTTGTCGAGATCGGGGCCGAGCAGCTCGCTTTCCATCGTCCGGCGACGGGCGTTCATCCAGTTAACGTTACCGCGCACGGTGTTGATCTCGCCGTTATGCGCGATCAGCCGGAACGGGTGCGCCAGCCGCCAGCTCGGAAAGGTGTTGGTAGAGAAGCGCTGGTGGACGAGCCCGAGCGCCGAGACGCATTCGGGGTCGCGCAGGTCGTCATAGAAGCTCCCCACCTGGGTCGCCAGCAGCAGACCCTTGTAGACGATGGTGCGGCTGGAGAAGCTGGGCAGGTAGGTTTCGACGAGGCCGGGAAGATCGTGCCGCTCGGCCAGCTTCGCAAGGGGATTTTGCACCTGCTTGCGGATAACCAGCAGCTTGCGCTCGAACGCGTCCTGATCGGCACAATTCGCACCGCGCGCGATAACTGCCATCTCGATCACGGGCATCGAATCGATCACCGCTGCACCCAGACCGTACTGCGTGGTCGGAACGCTGCGCCAGCCGATGAAGCGCTGGCCTTCCTTGGCGGTGAAGGTCTCCATCCGCTCTTTGACGAAGGCGCGCGCGGCATCGTCCTGTGGCAAGAAGCACATCGCCACGGCATAATCGCCCGCCACCGGCAGCTCATAACCATTCTCGGTCGCCCAGCGACGAATCAGCGGGTCGGGGATCTGGATCAGAATTCCCGCACCGTCGCCCAGCAAGGGATCCGCACCGACCGCCCCGCGATGGTCGAGCTTTTCGAGAATCTCCAGTGCCTGCGCGATGATTGCATGGCTTCTTTCACCCTTGATATGGGCAACCATGCCCACACCGCAGGCGTCATGTTCGTTTCGGGGGTCGTAAAGACCCTGGGAGACGGGGTATCCCATGGCAAAGGTCCGATCTGTCAGATACCGGTAAGTGCGCTTTGCAAGCACTGGGGCTCGCAAGGGGATGCGCGCTCAACGGCGGGTGATCTGGGCACGTCTGGCCGCGGGCGGCCGCTTATGCCCGGTTTCGGCCCCTCATGCCGACAGGAAGCACATTTGGCAATGGGTTTGCGGGAAGCAATATTTCCCGACTAGCTATTCAGACTATCAATAGATTGCGCGAACCGCATCATCAGCCCATGCAACTTGCAGGATTTGCGCCATTCTCACCAGGCGTCAGGCAGCACCGCGCAATTCCTGCAATCGCTCGAGAGCTTTGCGAAGAGGCTCGTTTTCGCCTTTGACCTGATCCTCGCCGGCAATGGCAGCGAGAGACTTGAGCGCATCGGCCAATGCCTGTTCGCGCGGGGCGGCAGAAGTGTGCCGACCCTGACGCGAAGGAGCAGAGTGATGCTCATGCAGCGCGGCTGCGAAACGCTCAACCATCTGCACAAGGCTTAGTTCGTCGGGCGGCACTGCGCGCAGACGCTCAGTCGCGCTTGGCGCGGCCGGACGGACCGCAGTCGGAGCGGGAGCCGGCGTCGGCGCTGACGCAACAGGCGCCTCGCCCGACACGATCGCAGCCTCGATCTCAACCCGCAAGGGTTCCTCGACCCAGACCGAATTGCGCCCCGGCAGCGCGGCGAACTCCTCCAGTCCCATGGATAGGGGCGGCGGAAGCTCTTGCTCGGTATTTGCGGCAGCGGAGCTGGCCTCCGGCATCTGCGTCGTGAACGGAATCGTCTCAACCGGCTCATCAAGGCTATCGCTGCCCAGTTCGCGCGCCGGATCGATCATGCGGACATGGCGCATCGCCATGGCAGCGAGCGAGGGCGCGGTGCGACGCTTTGTCTTGTTGGCCAGTTCGCGAGCACCGAGGAATAACGCAAGACCCGGAACCAGCGCGACCAGTCCGGCCAACACGAAAGGCGCACCGGCCCCGAGAGTCCCGAGACCGGTCTTGGCGGCGGCGGCCAGCACCAGATTGCGTGGCAGCACGAGGGTAATCAGGCCCCCGAGCGCAAACCCCCAGAGGCCAAGCACCGCAGGGAAAAGCGGATTGGCAGGCAACGGCCGACGCGCGGGCCTGCCGCTCGTGCTCGTCTTCTTTCCCTTGCGCCGCCAGTATCCCATGCGCCTGTCATCCTGCCTTACGATCGTGGGTGTTGCCGACATGGTCAAGATCGTCCGGCTGCACGCCCCCTCTGGCTAGCAAGAGATGGTAAACAGACAGATAATCGCGCGTATTGGTGGCCCAGTCGTGTCGGGCGCGGACATGGGTGACAGCCCGGTCCTTGATCGCGTCCCACTCGCCGCGCGCGCCGATCAGCCGGGCGAGGGCGGCGGCGCAGGCAGCAGGATCGTCGGGAGCGAAGAGCGTGCCCGTTACCCCGTCCTCGATCAACTCGCGGTGCCCGCCGACGCTTGAAGCCGCGACCAGCCGACGTTGTGCCATCGCCTCGAGCGGCTTCAGGGGCGTCACCAGATCGGTCAGGCGCTGGGCCTTGCGCGGATAGGCGAGCACATCGACGAGCGAGTAGTAGCGCTCGACCTCGGTGTGCGGGACGCGGCCGGTGAAGATTACGGCGTCGGGGTCTGGCAGGGCAGCGGCGGCCGCGCGCCAACTGGCGTCCATCGGCCCCGCGCCGACCAGCAACAGCCGCGCGCCCGGGTGCGATTGCCTGAGCTGCGGCATGGCCGCGATCAGACCATCGACGCCTTCATAGGCATAGAAGCTGCCGATATAGCCGATTACAGGTGTATCCGGGGCAAGGCCAAGTTGCGCGGCGAGCACCTCGTCGCGCGCCACCGGTTCGCCGAATAGTTCCAGGTCAACACCGTTGGGCATGATCGCGATGCGGGTTGCAGGGATACCGCGCGCCACCAGATCGTCCTTCAGCCCGTGGCAGATGGTGAACACCGCATCGGCCTGCCGCACCACCCGCGTTTCCAGCGCGCGGGTCAGGCGGTACTTGAGACTACCCTCGGTACCCGAGAGGTTGCCGACCGCGGCGTCCTCCCAGAAGGCGCGGATCTCGTAGACGAAGGGTACGCCCAGCGCCCGCGCCGCGTGCTGCGCCGCCGCGCCGCACAGGGCGGGGGAATGGGCGTGGATGATGTCGGGGCGCCATTCGTCGGCGAGCCTGATGATCGCGGTGGCCAGCGCCTCGATTTCACCCAATTCGCGCAAGGCGGGCGGGCCTGCCGGGGTTCCCGGAGTGCGGTAGAAGGTCAGGCCATCGGCTTCCTCGCGCGGCCCCGCCAGCGCTGCTTCGAGATTATGCCGCTGCCCGGTGATGCCCCGCACCTCAAGCCCCAGCCCCTGCTGCGCCTTCAGAATCGCGCGGGTGCGGAAGGTGTAGCCGCTGTGGAGCGGCAGCGAATGGTCAAGGACATGAAGCACCCGGGTCATGGGTCCAAAGACTAGCGCGGGTGTGCTTAACGCCGCGTCAACCGAGGTGCGCTAGCTCTGCTCTTCCGCGCCGCTTCGGAGCCGCACCAGATGATAGACTATTTCGCGCTCGCCCTTGGCCATGGCCTTATGGCCATCGCGCTGCTGCGGCTGGTGCTGCGCGCGGATGTGGATGATGATCCGCTGCTCGGCCGACTGAAGAGCGATACCGCCGAAAACAGCAAGGCAACCAGCACCGCAGGGCGCAATGCCGCCAGGCGCGCGCGCGGCCAATCCGTTCAAGCGCAGCGGGAGAGTCCAGAATCTCCCTTGCTCAAATAGCGAAGCGGCAGCGCACGGACATGCTGGATCTCGTCTTCCTCGGTTTCATTTTCTACGTCCTGCTGCTGGGACTGAAGCGCCCATTCCTTTGGGTGTTGCTCTATGTCTACATCGATATCCTGGCACCTCAGCGCATCGGCTATTCGCTGATCACCAGTCTGCCGGTATCGCTGATCGCCTTCGCGGCGGCTTTCGGCGGATGGCTGGTTTTCGACAGCAAGGAAGGGGCCCGCTTTTCCCTGCGGCAGGGACTGATGCTGGCGCTGCTGGCCTGGTGCTGGTGGACGACCGGCCAGGCCGATTTCCCAGAGGACGCGGCGACAAAGTGGGAGTGGGTGTGGAAGGCACTGCTGTTTGCGATCTTCCTGCCATTCACACTTACCACCCGCACGCGCGTCGAGGCGCTGGCGCTCATGCTCGCGCTGGCGGTGGCCACCATCGTGATCGGCACCGGCATGAAGACGATCCTCGGCGGCGGCGGCTACGAAAACCTCAAGTTCTTCGTGAACGACAACAGCGGAATCTACGAAAGTTCGACTCTTGCCACGGTCGCGATCGGCCTGATCCCGATGATCTGGTGGTTCACCCGCCACGGCACGCTGTTCCGGCCGCACTGGTCTGTGACAGCCTTCGCGGTAGCGCTGACCTTCGCCTGTCTGCTGGTACCCATCGGCACCGAGGCGCGCACCGGCCTGCTCTGCATCGCTGCACTGGGTGTGCTGCTGCTGCGCTATACCAAACGGCGGCTGCTGTTCATCGCCAGTGCCGGCGTGCTGGGCCTCGCGGCGCTGCCGTTCCTGCCGCAGAGCTATTACGAGCGGATGGCGACGCTCGCCGAGCCGGGCGGCGACGAAAGCGCATCGACCCGTGTGGCGGTGTGGCAATGGACGCTCGACTACGTCGCCGAAAAGCCTTTGGGAGGCGGGTTCGATTCCTATCGCGGCAACCGATTCTCCTATGTGATGCCGGTCAAGCAGGTCGACGGAAACACAACCAGCGTGACATACCAGCAGGTGGTCGACGAAGGTCGCGCGTTCCATTCATCGTTCTTCGAGCTGCTGGGCGAACAAGGCTGGCCCGGACTGGTGATGTGGCTGGCGCTGCACGCGCTGGGCTTGCTGCAGATGGAGCGCATCTATCGGCGCTGGAAGGGCGCGGAGGCCGAGGAGGAAGCATGGATCGCGCCGCTTGCAGCTTCCTTGCAGATGGGCGCAATCATCTATCTTATCGGAGCGACCTTCCAGGGGATCGGCTATCAGCCGGTGATGCTGATGCTGGTGGGCCTGCAAATCGGGCTCCATTCCTACTGCGGACGCATCGATTCGGCGCGCGACCGGCTGGATCGCAGTGCTCGGCGACGCGAGGCAATCGGCGGCAAGATCGGCAGTGCCGTAGCGGCATAGCGCGCCTGAATGCTGGGCCGTTGCGCTCCCCCCTTTGTTGCGCCATGAAGCCCCTCGCCAATGGCGCGGCGGGCACGGGATTCCGCTGGCGCACAACAAGGAGGAGGAACCCATGACCCCCCAGGAAATCGCCGCCAAGGTCGGTGAACATTTTGCCACCAGCGAGTGGGTGGAAATGAGCCAGGAGCGCATCAACCAGTTCGCCGATGCGACCGGCGACCACCAGTTCATCCATATCAACGAAGAAGCCGCAAAGATGACGCCGTTCGGCGGCACCATCGCGCATGGCTTCCTGACGCTCTCGATGATCCCCTACCTTAGCGCCAATTCCGACATGCCGCGCGTCGACGGGATCAAGATGGCGGTCAACTACGGTGGCAACAAGACCCGCTTCATCGCCCCCGTCCGCTCGGGCAAGCGCATCCGCGGCCACTGGAAACTGCTCGAAATGGCCGAAAAGCGCCCCGGACAGTGGCAACAGACGGTCGAGATCACCATCGAGATCGAAGGCGAGGACAAGCCCGCCCTGATCTGCGAGTGGATGACGCTGTACTTCTGCTGATCGCCCACCGCGCGAACCGGAACGACTAGCCCCCGCCCCGGCGGGGGCACACCCCCACAAAACAAGGATACCCCAGCATGGCACGTGACGCCGTTATCGTCTCCACCGCCCGCACGCCGATCGGGCGCGCCTACAAGGGCGCTTTCAATGCCACCCCCGGCGCTACTCTTGGCGCGCTCAGCCTAGCCCCCGCAATCGAGCGTGCCGGGATCGAGGCGGGCGCGATCGACGACGTGGTGTGGGGCTGCGTGCTCACCCAGGGCACCCAGTCGGGCAATATCGGTCGTCAGGTCGCCCTGCGCGCCGGTTGCCCGGTGGGCGTTTCGGCACAGACTATCGATCGCCAGTGTTCATCTGGCCTCATGGCGATTGCGACCGCAGCCAAACAGATCATCGTCGACAATATGGATATCGTCGTGGGCGGCGGCCAGGACTCGATCTCGATGGTGCAGACGCCGGAAATGCGCGTTTCGCCCGACCGTTCGCTGATCGCGATGCACAAGGATGTCTACATGCCGATGCTCGGCACCGCCGAGACCGTGGCCAAGCGCTATAACGTCAGCCGCGAGGCACAGGACGAATACGCCTACCAGTCACAGATGCGCACCGCTGCAGCGCAGGCTGCGGGCAAGTTCGACGCTGAAATCGTCCCCGTGACCACCACCATGAACGTGGTCGACAAGGAGACCAAGGAAGTCTCCCAGAAGGAAGTCTCCCTTACCAAGGACGAAGGCAACCGCCCGGAAACCACGCTCGAAGGCCTCCAGAGCCTCAACCCGGTGATGGGACCCGGCATGAACATCACTGCGGGTAACGCCTCGCAGCTTTCGGACGGGTCCTCGGCCGCAGTGCTGATGGAAGCCAAGCTCGCCGAACAGAAAGGTCTTGAACCGCTCGGCCGCTATGTCGGCATGGCGGTGGCAGGCACCGAGCCCGACGAGATGGGCATCGGGCCTGTGTTTGCGATCCCCAAGCTTCTCAAGGCAACCGGCCTGAAGATGGACGACATCGGGCTGTGGGAGCTCAACGAGGCCTTTGCCGTGCAGGTTCTCTACTGCCGCGACACGCTGGGCATTGATAACGACATCCTCAACGTCAACGGCGGCTCGATCTCGATCGGCCACCCCTATGGCATGACCGGCGCGCGCTGCACCGGCCACGCGCTTATCGAAGGCAAGCGCCGCGGCGCGAAGTATGTCGTCGTCACCATGTGCGTGGGCGGCGGCATGGGTGCAGCGGGGCTGTTCGAGGTGTTCTGAGAAAAAGCCTCACCATCACGAAACGCGACGGCGCGGGCAGCAACGCCCGCGCCGTTTTTTATTGGAGCTGCGGTCCGGTATCGTGCTGGCGGGTCGCGCGGCAGCAGCGGTTGATGTATTCAGCGGCATTACTCATGCCGAAGCGCGTCGATTGGATCGAGCTGCGAGGCGCGGCGGGCAGGATAATATCCGAACACGATCCCCATACCGGCGGCAAACAGGAAGCTGATAATGTTGATCGCCGGATCGAACACGAACGGCACGTCGATCAGTGTTGCCAGCCCGATCGAAGCGAGAAAGCCGAGCGCGATTCCTACCAGCCCGCCGAGCGCGCACAGCACCACAGCTTCTGTCAGGAATTGCAGGCGCACCTCCCGCGCGAGCGCTCCGATCGCGAGCCGGATGCCGATCTCGCGGGTCCGCTCCGTGACCGAGACAAGCATGATGTTCATGATGCCGATGCCACCGACCAGCAGGCTGATCGAGGCGATCACCGCAACCATCGCCGTCAGCGCTCCCGTCGCTGCGCCCAGAGCCTGGTTGACCTGAGCGGTATCGATCACGTTGAAATCGTTGGGCTCCGCCCCTTGCAGCAGGCGTCGTTCGCGCAGCAGGTCGACCAGCGAATCCTGGATCACCGAAGCCGCATAAGCCGCATCATACTTGACCACAAAGTAATCGAGGTTGTCGCTGCCCTTGAAGCGCCGCTGGACGGTCTTGAGCGGCATGTAGACCGCATCGTCCTCGTCCGCGCCTCCGCCGCCCTGTCCGCGCTCCTCGATGACGCCGATCACCTGACACGAGACATCGCCCAGCCGCATGCGTGCGCCCACGGGGCTGGTGCCGGGTGTGAAGATTGCCTCACGTACCTTCAGCCCCAGCAGGCAGACATTCTTTCCCGCTGTTTCCTCTTCGGTGGTAAAAGGTCTGCCCTCGGTCACATCGATCGACTGCGCCTTCAGGAACGCGTCGTTCACACCCTGGACACGGGTGTCCCAGTCCTGGCCGTTGTAAAAGGCCGTGGCGGTAGCACCGGCATTGCCCGCAGCGAGCTCGACCCCGGCGATTTGCTGTTCGACAGCGCGCACGTCATCCTCGTCGAAGGGACGGATGGTGCCTCGGTCGGTGCGGACCGGGAAGACAATGAAATTGCTTGCACCGAGCGATGAAATCTCTTCCTGGACCGAAGCGGTTACGCCATTCCCGAGAGTTACCATCGTTACCACCGCGGCAACGCCGATGATTATCCCGAGCGTCGTCAGGATCGAGCGCAGGATATGACGGCGGATTTCGCGCAGGGCCAGGAGGATCGTCGTCCCGAGCATCACGCAGGGCTTCCTTCAGCCGCGAGCGCGCCGCGCTCGATCCGCTCCACCAACCCGTCGCGGAACCGCACGATGGTCTTGGCATAAGCCGCCATGTCTTCCTCGTGGGTGACCATCAGAATGGTGATGCCCTCGGCGTTGAGACGCCGCAGCAGCTCCATGATCTCGATCGAGCGTTCGCTGTCGAGATTCCCGGTCGGCTCGTCAGCCAGCAGGACGTCGGGCTCGGTCACCAGCGCGCGGGCAATGGCAACGCGCTGCTGCTGGCCGCCGGAAAGCTCGGCCGGGGTATGATCGGCCCAGGGCACCAGACCCACCTGATCGAGCGCCCGCATCGCCGCTTCGCGCCGTTTGACCTTGCTCTCGCCGCGATAGAGCAGCGGCAGTTCGACATTTTCCAGAGCGGTGGTGCGCGCCAGCAAATTGAAACCCTGAAACACGAAGCCGAGGTAGCGCCGCCGCAGCAGGCTGCGCTGATCGCGGTCGAGCTTCTGCACTTCCACCCCGCGGAACCGGAAGACGCCTCCCGTCGGCACATCGAGGCAGCCGAGGATGTTCATTGTGGTCGATTTGCCCGATCCCGAAGGCCCCATGATCGCAACGAACTCGCCACGCTCGATGGTCAGGTCCACGCCCTTCAGCGCTTGGAACGCCGCGGCCCCGCTCCCGAAGGTCTTGGTGATCCCTTCAAGCTCGATCAGCGGCTCTGCCATTATCTGCCTGCCGCCTTGACCCCGGTGACGACCTTCATCCCCGGCTTCAGATCATTCGAACGCACCACGGTACGCCGCCCGTCGCTACGTCCGGTGACGACCTCGACCACCTTGAGCGTGCCATCCGCCTGCAAGACCTGCACCTGCTGGCGGCTGCCTTCGCCGATGGTGGCCTGCTGCTTTTGCTCCTCGAGCCCGATCTGAGGCTGGAACACTCCGCCACCGCTTTCCTCCTTGGCGTCCGGACGGAAACGCAAGGCAGCATTGGGGACCAGCAGGGCATTGCCGGTATTCTGGGTGGCGATGGTCGCCGTTGCTGTCATGCCCGGACGCAGCAATCCGTCGGGATTCTGCACTTCGAGCCGCGCTTCATAGCTGACGACCGATCCGCCCGCCGCCGAGGCCACCGCGCCGCCTTGAGCTTCAACCGTATTGGCCGATGCGAGATCAACCCGCTGGAGCGTCGCAGGGAAGCGACGGCCGGGATAGGCATCGACCGTGAAGGTCGCTTTTTGGCCGGTCTTGACCTGACCCACGTCCGCCTCGTCAATCGAGACACGCAGCTGCATTTCGGACAGGTCCTCGGCGATGACGAACAGGGTGACGGTGTTGAAGGCCGCGACCACGGTTTGCCCCGGCTCGATCCGCCGGGCAAGAACCACCCCGTCGACCGGCGCACGGATGACCGCTCGCGAGCGGGTCGTGAGATTGCCCTTGAGCAGCGCATCGGCTGCCTCGATGTTGGCCCGCGCAGAGGCCACCGCCGCCTTGTCGCGTTCGACGGCAGCCTCGGCCTGGTCAATCTCGATCTGCGAGGGCACACGCCCGTCCGAAAGCCGGCGCACATCCTCGAGCCGGGCAAGCTGCACCTTGTCGATATCCAGCTGTGCCTGCGCCTGCGCCAGCGCCGCACGGGCAGCGTTGAGATTGGCACGCGACTGGGCGATCTGCTGGTCGATGATCTCGGTGTTGATCACCGCGATAACCTGCCCCTTGGTCACCCGGTCGTTGACATCAACCGCCACACTGTCGACCGGCCCGGTGACTTCCGCACCGACCTCGACCTGATTGGTAGGCCGCAGGTTTCCTGTCGCGGTCACAGAAAGCGACAAGGATTGCTCAACCACCTCCTGGGCGATGTAGTCCGGCTTCGGCTTCTCGCCGAAGATCGACGAAAGGATCAGCGCGAGCAGCAGCAGGACGATCACCGCCGGTAGCCAGTATTTCATGGTCCGCCGCCATAACGGACGCGGCTTGGTGCCGAGGAATTCGTCCACGCTCGGCGCCTCTGCCGGATTGCTCGCTTCGTTCACTCGTCGGGCTCCCTCGCCGCAATTTGTTCAATAGCCGCACCTTCCGGCACCGACCATCCGCCGCCCATCGCGCGCGCAAGGCTGATGAAGGCGAGCGCACGCGCGCCTTGTGCGTTCACCTCCGCATTGCGCGTAGCGAGCAGCTGGCTTTCGGCCACCAGCAGACGCTGGAAATCGATCAGGCCCGCCTGATACTGGCTGCGCGCAAGCACAGCCGCGTTCTGCGCCCCTTCGCGCGCTTCACCCAGCGCCTCGACCCGCGCGCCGCTGGTCTGAAGATCGACGCTTGCGCTTTCGACCTCCTCCAACGCCACGAGAATGCTCCGTCGCCATGCCGCAAGCGATGCATCGGCGTTCGCCTCGGCCCCCTCGATCCGCCCGCGCACCCGCCCCCCATCGAAGATCAGCTGCGAGAGGCTGGCAAAGACATTGCCGGTCACGAGGTCGAACAGGCTGCCGACATCGGTTGCGCTGGTGCCGATCGTGCCGGACAGCCGGGCGAGCGGATAGAGTTGCGTGCGCGCAACGCCGACACGCTCGAGGTCCGCAGCAAGCCGGGCTTCGGCCGCGCTGACATCGGGACGCAGCCGCAGCGTATCGGCCGGAACCGCGAGAGCGACCTGTGCCGGCGGGACCGGTACTTGGCGCGGAGCATCGGTCAGCGCTTGATATACTCGGCCCGGAGGCTCGCCGATAAGCGTGGAAATCGCGTTTGCCACGGCCACGAGATTGCTTTCGAGCTGCGGGATGCTGGCCGCGGTCTGCGCGCGCTGGGTGCGCGCCTGCTCGACATCGAGGCTGTTGACCAGTCCCGCCTGGTTGCGCCAGCGCGCGATCTGGAGATTGTCGTCCTGATTGGCCAGCGTCTCGCGCGCGATCGCGAGCTGGGCTGCAAGCGAACGGGCGGTCACCACCTGGCTGGCGACCTGCGCGACGATGACCCGCTCGATATCGCCAAGCGAATAGCCTGCCGCCTGCAAATCATTGCGGGCGGCATTGATCGAACCGTCGATCCGGCCGAACAGGTCGATCTCCCAGGCAGCATCGGCACCGAGGGAGAGCAGCACGTCGTCACTGGCGAGGTCGCCGACCTGGCGCTGCGCCCCGGAATTGGCATTTATGGTCGGCAGACGATCGGCACGGGCCTGACGCAGGCCGGCCCGCGCAGCCCGCAGCCGCGCCACCGCCTGCGCAAGATCGAGGTTGTCGCTACGTGCCTGCGCGACGAGTTCCTTGACCAGCGGATCGTCAAGCATCTCCCAATACCGATCAAGCGGCAAGTCCGCGCCGCCCGGCTCGGCCAGCACCCATTGGGCGGGAACGGTCTGGACGCCGGCCATGGCCGGCAGATCCGGGCCGATCGAGGTACAACCGGCCAGCGCGAGCAGAGCGGTACCAAGCATCATACGCGCGGCCGGCGTTGCTGAGCGCTTATTGCTGCCTTTCATGATCCCGGACGCTTCTGCTGCGGATATTGTGCCATGACGCGCGCCCTGAGAGCCCCTGTTGCGAGATCCCGGCCGCAGCACCCCCGGCACCGTCTGAATTTGGGCGGGATCATAAA
Organism: Erythrobacter dokdonensis DSW-74; assembly: GCF_001677335.1. Lineage (GTDB taxonomy): Bacteria > Pseudomonadota > Alphaproteobacteria > Sphingomonadales > Sphingomonadaceae > Erythrobacter > Erythrobacter dokdonensis. Next base: position 202,931 of record NZ_LZYB01000003.1, on the reverse strand, counting down.
AATCATTGTCTTGCTAACAGGCGCCTCGGGAGAGCACAACGTGGGTTTGTCGGCTCTGTTGCAACACTGGTCGAACAACCACCGCGATTGGCAGGCCAGTGATGGGGTCTCCCAAAGCCCCCATGGACTATCGAACACTATATGCGAACCGCCTGTGTGGGCGCGTCTGTAGGGGAAGCGTCTCGACGCAGGGGGCAAGATGGCGTATTTTGCTTCGGGCGCTGCCGCTCCTAGGGCCTGCACGAACCGGGCAGACCGAAAGGATCAATGGTGAAACAAAGCCTCATCAACCTACTGCCGCCCGCGACGCTCGCAGCGGTCGTCGCCTTCTGGGCCTTCGCACCGACTGTATGGGTCGAGGCGCCCTGGACGATCGTCATCGTCGGTCTTGCCGTAATCGCTTTCGTCCAGCTGATGGAACTGGTGTTCGAACGCCATGAAGGCTGGCGCATCAACCGCACCGAGCTTGCGACGGACATCTTCTATGTCGCCTTCGGCTACGGTGTGATCGGGTTCTTTTCGGATACCCTGATCCACGGACCACTGGCTCAGCTCAAAGAAAGCCTGGGGATCGCCACTCCGTGGCTCGCCGCCAGCCCCTTCCTCGTCCAGGTGCTGGTGGTGATGTTCCTGTTCGAATTCGGCCAGTACTGGATGCACCGCGCGATGCATAACTGGTATCCGCTGTGGCTGACCCATGCACCGCACCATCACGTGACCCAACTCAACGCGATGAAGGGCTTCATCGGCAATCCGATCGAACTGTTCCTTATCAGCATCGGGGTGACCGCGCTGCTCGATGTCGATCTCAACGCACTGTTTGCCGCGATCACTGCAGGCGGGGTAATCGCGACCTATGCCCATGCCAACGTCCGCGCCGATCCGCCGATCTGGTACGGGTTCTTCTTCACCACCATCCGCAACCACAGCCTGCACCACACGGCGCTGAGCTATGAGGACACGCGCTGTAATTACGGCAATAGCGTAATCTTCTGGGACCGGGTGTTCGGCACCTATCGTGAAGGCGAATCCGCGGTAGTCGGACAGGATGACCGCAGGCGCTTGTCGATCAAAGAGCAGTGGCTGTTCCCCTTCCGCCAGCCGGTCGCACGGAACGGCGAAGAGCCGGCGGAATAGGTACGCACTCCCTCAGAAACCGTAGCGCAGCCCCAACCATATCGTCCGCGGGACACCGAGATCGATCGACCCGCCCTGATTGCGGGTGACGATGTCCTCGCCGGTGAGGTTCTCGCCCCGCAACACTACCGACAGCTTGCCCGCCAGCGGCGCGGCGATAAAGGCATCGAGCGTGGTTGCGGCCGGCAGGACATCGCTTTCCAGATCGTCCTCGAACTGGGCCGAGACATGGCGCAGTGTGGTCGCCAGCTGCCAGCCGGCAGCCGGGCGCCAGCCAAGCGTCAGCGTAGCCGAGAATTCGGGTGTCTGTGACGGGCGGTTGCCGTCGAGCGCGAGCGAGGAGCCTTGCCCGCGCACCTCGGCATCGGTCCAGGCAAGCGACCCGTCGAGACTCACGCTGCCGAACTTCGCCGCCACGCTTGCCTCGATCCCGCGCGCCTCGATCGCGGGCAGGTTCTGGCGCTGGCGCAGGTTCGGCGCGATGGTGACATTGGCGATGGCATCCTTCACCTCGTTGTCGAAGGCGGTGACGGAGAATACCACTTCATTGACCGGCTGCCAGTCGAGCCCGACTTCGAAACCTTGGAGCCGTTCATTCTCGAGCGCGGCATTGGCCTGGGTAGTCACCGGAAACACGACGAAGGGGCGGTAGAGCTCGTTGAGGGTCGGAAGACGCAGGCCGGTATAGGCCGCAGCCCTCAGGTCGAGCCGCCGGGTGGCATAGAACAGCGCGCCTGCCCGCCAGTTCAGCGCCCAGTCGTCGCGGTCGGGCGCGATGATCTCGCTCACCAGCATGCCGGCCGGATTGACCGCGCGATAGAAGCCGTCGGTGATGGAGGTTCGGTCAGCGCGCAGACCGCCGTTGATGATAAGCGGACCGATCTGCCAGTCGTCCTCGATGAAAATGCCGAGATTGGCCGTCGCCCCGCCGGCGCGTCGGCGTTCGGTTATGTTGCCGGAAAAGGCGCTGATCGCTTCTTCCTGCAGCTCCCCGTCGGCACGACGATAGTCGATGCCGATACGCAGATCGTGGCCTTCTGCCACCGGCGGGCGCAGCTCGAACTTGCCGCCCACCCCTGTCGACGGCGTACGCCGCTGGTCGAGCACCGGGGTGAAGCGGGTCGAAGAGATCACCACGTTGCCGAAGTCGCGCGCCTGGACATAGGCGAGCGCGTCAAACTGCCAGTCACCGCGACCGACGATGCGCAAGGAAGCTTCCTGCCCTTCCGAGAAGGAATCCGCGCCTTCGAAACGCAGTGTGCGATTGTCGCGGAAGGCAGCGACACGGGCTTGCAGCTCGATCTGGCCGGTCAGCGGGGCAACCCCGCGCAGTGCGGCATTCCAGCTGTCAAACCCGGCACGCGCGGAGGCCGGGACGCGCTGGCTGTCGGGCGTGGTGAAGAAGCCCTGCCCCCTGTCCCAGCGTCCGCTGGCAACCGCAAAGCCGCTGCCGAGGCGCTGGCTCAGTACGCCGCTGGCCTCGGTCTCCTCGCGATTGTTGATCGCGGCGCTGCCGAGGAAGGTTCCGGTGGCTGACGGATCGGCGCTGTCGAGCTCGATCGTGCCGGCGAGCGCCCCCGCACCGAACGGTCCCGACCCGCCCCCCCGCGTCACGCGGATCTGGCCCAGCGTCTCGGGAGCAATCGCAGATAGCGGGATATAGCCGAAGAACGGATCGGCGATCGGCACCCCGTCGAGCAACACCAGTGCGCGGCTGGTGGCATTCCCGCCCAGCGCGCGCAGCGTCACCCCCTGTGCGCTCGGGTTCGATGAGCGGCTGTCGGAACGACGGAATTGCTGGAAGCCCGCGACACCCCGCAGCACGTCCTCGATCCGGCCCGAGGGGCTGGCGACGATCGTCTCGCGCTCCAACGTCGTGGTAGCGTAGATTCCGGTCGAAAGCGCCGGGTCAAGCCCGCGTCCGGTGACGACAATCTCGGGCTTGGCTTCGCTTTCATCTTCCCCCTGCTCTTGCGCGGCAAGCGGTGCGCACAGCGACAGGGCACAGACACAGACGGACAAACGCAACTTCATGGGCATCAGAGTACTTCCAGACAGATCAATGGCAGGCGTGGAGGTCACGCCATGCTCCTGAGGACATCGTCCCTCAAAATGAAGTGGTGGCGAAGCGCCGCGGCGACATGCAGGATCACCAGCGCGACGAACAGCCAACCCAGAATCTCGTGAGCTTCGCGGCCCACAAGATAGGCCAGATCGGTGCGGGCGACATCAAGCTTGGGCAGATCGAAAAGGCCGAACCATGACAGCGGGTACTTCCCCGCCGATGCCATGATCCACCCCGTGACCGGCATCGCAAGCATCAATCCGTAGAACAGGCCCTGCACCAGCCGTGCGCAGAGGGCCTGCGCGCGCGTGACCGTGCCGGGGTAGGGCGGGTGCGTCCAGGTGAAGCGCCAGGCGATCCGCACCATAGTCAGCGCGAGAACGGTCATGCCGATCGCCTTGTGGGTCGGGATCACGCGGATCACATCTTCGAAGGCATCGTTGAGCAGACCGCTGGCGAGGTTGGCGATGACCATCGCGGCAATCAGCCAGTGCAGCGCGCGCGCGCCGCGATTGTAGCGCCGGACAGCCTCACTCATGTGCGACGCTCCTCGAAAAAAGCGAAAAGGCACATCGGGTCAAAGGCATCGTCTGGTTCCGGAACAGCAATCGGGGCGTGCCGTCAACCGGCCGGGATGGCTGTGGTCCCGACCGGTTGCGGCTTGGTGCGTGCGATATCCGCCCTTTTGTCAGAAGAAAAGGATGGCGCCCGCCGCAATCGAATTGCTGTCGGCCTCGTTGCCATTGTGCGCCTCGCTCTGCGCCTTGGTATATTCGGCCAGCAACGTGACCCAGTCGGTCAGGCTGTAACGCAGCTGTCCGATGTAGCTGGAGTTGGTTTTTACCAGCGTGTTGCCGATGGCGGTCTCGTTACGGGTGAGGTCGAGATTGCTCTCGCCATAGCTCGCACCGATGCTGAACTTGCCGAAGGTGGCCAGCCCTTGCACATAGAACCCGTCGCTCGAACGCGGATTGCCGAGTGCATCGGTATCGAGCAGGTTGAGCACCGTGGTCCCCAGACCCTTGGCCTTGTACCAGTTGGCAACCCCGGTGAACGGCCCGACAGTCACCTTGCCGCCCAGATCCATGCCCCGGCCCGTATAGGACACGAGCCCGCCGGTGCCCTGGCCAATCGTATCGTGGCGCTGGGTCACGCCCGAGGCCCACAGCCGCAAGCCCACATCGCCAAGGCTCGCATCATAGGTCAGCTTGCCCTGGAAACCGGGCTCGGTATTGGTCTGCGCCGGAGCGGTCAGCGATTGCAGCGGCTGGAATACCCCGACCGAGGCCTGAAAGCCGCCAAGGTTCGGGCTGGTATAAGTGATCTGCGGCTGGAAGTCGGTGTAGATATAGCCCGATCCGATCCGTCCGAGGCTGGTATTTGCCGGAGCCACATTGCCGCCGGAAGGCCCCACGGCGAGCAGGGTAATGTCGTTGAGGATCGCCTCGGAACCGAACAGGCCGATGTCACGGCCCATCTTCACGGTGCCGAAGCCCCCGCCGATGGTGATGTAGACCTGGCGGAAGTCGATGCCCGCAGTTGCCAGCGCGGTCGGCTGGCCGCCGTTATTGGCGCCCAATGGCCCCCAGTTGGCCGAGTTGATTCCCGGATACATGCCGAAATGCGCACCGATATCGAGTCCGGCCTGCTGGGTGGTGACATCGATCAGCAGATAGCCCGGCAAGAGCCCGTTGCGCACAGCGTTCGAGCTGTCATCCCCGACCGAGGCGATCCCGCCTGCCACCGCGGTGGTTGCCCCCGGCGTATCGGGATTCTCGTTGACATAGAAGGCGTTGACCGATCCGGAGAACTTGATCGTTGCGGGACCGACCTCGAGCCCGATGCCCTTTTCGGTCATCTTTACGAAGCGCTCGCTCCCCTCGGGCGGCGCGGCAGGCGCCGGCGCGGCCGCCGCCGGCGCTGCCTGCGTTTCCGCCATCAACGCGGCATATTCCTCCTCCGTCAGGATGCCCTTTTCATAAAGGCGTTGCAGCAATTGCTGCGTCGCCGTCCCCTGTGCCAGTGCGGGAGAACCCAGACCCGCCAGCGCCAATGCTCCGGCCGCGCAACGCAGCCAATATCCGCCCCTCATAGAACGTCCCCTTTTCCCAAGTCGCTCGCACCGTCTTGCGCGGCGCGGTGCCGGGAAAACTGCGCAATGGAGCGGTGCTGCGATATTGGACTTTGGGCTCTGAGACTTTGGTCTGAGACCGAAGCGCCCAGACGCGCGAAAAGCCGGTTCAACCGTCGACGCGCGGCAGCAGTTCGGCTTCGAGGCGCGGATAGAAATGCGAGACCGAGCGGGTCAGTTCATACCGCGCCGCCGCGATCCCGGCGAAACGGTCCGGTATGGGAAGGTTGGCGGCCTCGGCCATGTCGAGCCCGCTAGCGACCGAACGGCGCAGCGAGGTCTCCAGCCAGCCGAGCCAATCGCGCGTCTGCGCAATCGCTTTGCCCGACGTGTCGAGCGGTCCATGGCCCGGAACCAGCTGGCGATGGCCGACTGCCTCGAGCCGCTCTAGCGACGCTTGCCATCGTGCGAAATCCGCATGGGGCGTGGCGGGCGCGCGGTCGTGAAACACAAGGTCGCCGGCAAGCAGGGTCCCTGAGGCATGATCGAGTATGGCCAGATCGCCCTCGCTATGCCCGTCAAGCGCGAGCAAGCGCAGCGAGCGGCCGCCGAACATGGTGTCTCCGCCGGTGACGTCACCCAGCGGCAGCACCACCTCGGTGCCCGTCATCCAGCCGACCAGCATGCGGTACATGGCATCGGCAAAGCCGCTGCCGTCGCGTTCGAGCTCGGCCCGCGTGGCGGGCAGGGAATGAATTGGAGTGCCGGAAAAGGCTCCATTGCCGAAGCTGTGATCGGGGTGGAGGTGGGTAATGTAGATCCGCCCCACCGGCTGGCCGGTAAGCCGCCGCGCAAGCGCCTCGAGCGCCCTGCCGAAGGCGAGCGAGGGCCCGGTATCGACAAGGATTGCTCCCGCATCACTGGCCATGATCACGGTGTTGGCGATTGCACCGCCATTGGCGAAACCGATCGCCTCGTCGGCACCGCGCACCATCCAGATGCCATCGCCGATCGCACTCGCTTGCGGTTCGTAGGTGCCGGCGAATTGCTGTGCGCGCGCGGCAAAGGGCAGCGCCAGCGCGCCGAGCAGCACCCCCCGGCGCGCGATCATCGGAGCAGCGCCGCGGCGATCCTGGTGCCGCTGGCGGGCGCAATCTGGCCGTCGAATTCCAGCCCCCCGGTGTCACGCGCCGCAACGCTGATCGCGCCTGTGACCTGCGGGACAAGCATCAGGGTAAAGGAAGGATCCTCGCTCACGGATGCATGGATCGCCATCCGCGCAAGCAGTTTGCCCGCCGCATCGGAAACTGTCAGCCGCTCGATATTGTAGACCGGGATGTTTTCGACCAGTCCGGTATCCATCGGGTGCCGAAAGGCGACCCGCAGGCGCGTCACATCCGCGCCGCTCCAGACCGCGCCGCGCATCTCCCCGAGATGATCGGCCCAGTCGCCGCGCACCCGGCTGAGCGGCGGCGCCGAACATCCCCCGCCCGCCGCATCGACCCAGTCGCCCGCGACATGCCACACCCCGTCCGCTGTCAGCACGGCGGCGCGGACCGGCGTACGCTGGTCGAGCTTGATGCGGGTCGCAACGAAGGCTTGTGCCTCCAGCGGCGTGTATTCGACCGCGACAGGGATCGGGTTGAGATCGGCGAAGATGACGATCCGCACCACCTCGCCCAGCGCTCGCGCATCGACCGTGACCGGCATGACATGCTGGTTTTCCGCCAGCATCGGCAGTTGCACCTGCACCTTGTCGTCGAATACCACCGGCGCGCCCGCGAAGAGCTTTTGCGCATGATAGTCCCACATCGGCGACCCCAGGGGATCTGCGGGGAGCGGTTGCGCCAGAGCGGCCACCGGAGCAGCCAGCATCGCGAACGGGAGAATCCTGCCTATCATACCATTGGCCAATGTATTCCTCCGTCCGGCGCGGGGCATATAGTACCTTGGACCAAGGGGAGACGGGATGCGCGGAAGGGCGATCATTGCGGGAGCCGTGGCAACGCTGGCGCTGATATCGGCCGCAAGCGCCGGAGAGCCGCAGCCGCCGTCGGCCGGGCCCGCGCTGTTCGATGCGCAGGGCTATCGCACCTCCCGCTATCGCAACCCGATCAAGGCCGATCCCGCCCCTGCCGCCGTCATCGAACTCGCTGCAGCGCTCGCGCTTGAACCGGGCAAAGAGGCGCTGTTCATGGACGTGATGCCGGTCGAGGGCGGCGTGCGCGATCCGGTCACGGGTGTCTGGACACTGAGCAGGGAACACCTGACCATCCCGGGCGCGCTATGGTATCCCGAAACCGGCCGGGCGCCGGTCGATGAAACCCTGTGGCAGGCGCTCGAGGCAAAGGTCGCCGAAGTCCGCCGCCAGGCGCCCCGGCTTCCGGTCGTCCTGTTCTGCCGCTCGGATTGCTGGATGAGCTGGAATGCCGCCCGGCGCCTGGCCGAGCGCGGCCATGACAATATCCACTGGCTGGCCGAAGGAACCGACGGCTGGCACGCCGCCGGACGCGGGCTGGTCGCTGCCACGCCAGTGGCGATACCGGCTACACGACAACAGGAAAGGAACGACTGATATGGCCAATCTGGTGGTGAGCTACCCTCGGCAAGAGGGGGCGCAGTTCGATGCGGACTATTACCGGGACACGCATATCCCCCTGGTGGAGTCCGCATGGGGCCCATGCGGACTGACGGGAGCAGAAATCCTGTGGCCGGCCGATGGGGAACAGTCCAATGCAGCGATGGTGGTGCTGCGGTTCCGCGATGCCGCGGCAATCGACGCCGCGATGACGGCCCCGGGGACCGCCGAGGTCATGGCCGACATCGCGAAGTTCACCGACATCGGGCCGGTCATCTATCGCACCGCCTGAGGCAGGCGAGGCGCGGGCCTGATTGCTCCAGCCCGCGCCCGCACCTTGCGACCCTCAGCCCTGCTGCTTCAGGTAGTCGATGATTTCCTGTCGCTTGGCGGCATCCTTGATGCCCGGAAAGCTCATCCGGTTGCCAGGCACCAGCGCACGCGGGTTTTCCAGCCACTTGTGCATCGTCGCCTCGTCCAGCACGAGGCCCGCTTCCTTGAACGCGGCCGAGAAGCCGAAGCTGCCTTGCGCGGCGGGCTTGCCGAACACGCCATAGAGATTCGGGCCGAGCTTGTGCTCGCCGCCCTTTTCGGTGGTGTGGCACACGGCGCAGCGGGTGAACGCGGCGGGCGGGGCCGTGACGGCGGCGAGCTTGACCACCTCGGCCTCCGGAGCTGGCGCAGGCGGCGGAGCAGGTTTTTCCGGTGCGACTGCGGTCTCGGCCACCTTTTCCGGCTCGGCCTCCGGTGCCTCCTCGGCAACGGGTGCTTCGAGAGCCGCTTCCTCGCCCGCTGGCGTGGACTCACCGGCAAGCACTTCGGCCGGCGGAGCCTCTGGTGTAGCAGCCTCTTCAGAAGCCGTCTCACCGCCCGAGCAGGCGGTCAAGGCCAGCGCCAGAAGCCCGCCGACAGCAATATTGCGCAGAGCCATGGGTATCCTCCCTCTTATGCATCGATCTAGCGTCGAACCTGAAGGTGACAGGTTTGCGCGCCCGGCGACATTGCACCTTCGGACGAAACGGACGGGTCAGAAGCTGGCTGCGATCCCGATGGTCAGGCGACGCGGAGCACCGGGACCGAAAGCCCGCGGATCGGAGGCATCGGGTGCTTCGGCAAGGTCGACCTCGTCAACCTCGCTGAAGGTGCCGAAGGTGGCGAATTCCCGGTCGAACAGGTTGCGCACCTCCCCGAACAACGACACACCCTTCACCACCTCCACGCTCCCGCGCAGGTTGAACAGGAGGTAGCCGGGCACTTGCGGGTTCTGGTTGGCCTCGTCGCCGACCAGGAACTGGGACGAACGGGCGATCATGTCGCCGCCAATTCTGAAACCGCGCACGCCGATCCGGCCCGCATAGTCCGCCGTCAGCGTGGCGCTATGCCTGGGAATACCGGTAAGGCGGTCGCCGCGCGCCACGGCGATCTCGCCGTCGTCATTGGCTTGGGGATTGGCCGGACTGCTCAACACCACCGGAAAGCGATAGGTCGCATCGATAAAGGCATAGCTCGCGCCCAGCCTCAGCCCGCCGCGCCGCGCCTCGAGGCTCGCTTCGACCCCCTGGCGCCGGGTTTCGCCGATATTGCGGAAGAAGCCCCGCCCGCGCGTGCTCGAGGCGACGAACTGGATGTCGTTGGTATTGGTCGTGCGGTAGCCCGACAGCAGCCAGCCGATGTTCCAGCCGCCTTGCTTGTGCCGGCCCGATGCACCCAGTTCGAAGCTCTTGGCCACCACCTGTTCGAGCGGCGGGTCGGCGATGAAGAAATTGGTGAGGCTGCAGGGCGCGTTCTCGTCCGCGCAGGACAGCTCGGCCTCGGTCGGGACACGGTTCGATTCCGAATAGCCGGCACGCAGGCTGATCGCGGGTGTAACCGCCCAGTCGAGTTCGATCCCGGGATTGAGTCGGTCGAAGCTGTGATCGCCGTTAAGCGCGGTGCCGATCTGGTCTTCCAGGATGACACGCGCGGTATTGTAGCGCAGGCCGATCTCGGCGGTGAGGCTCTCGGTCAGCGGCAAGGTGTCGGCGAGAAACACGCTCCAGAAGCGCGCCCGGGTCTTGAGGCTGACCGGTGCGATTGCATTGTCCGGCTGGTCGATGAAAGTGCCCAGCCCTTCGACGCTGCGCTCATCCGTGAGTTCGCCGAGCTCGGTCGAGGCGACGAAGTCGTTCTCGCTCGAATCATAGCTTGCCCCGAAAGCGAGCCGGTTGGTGCGCCCGCCGAAGTCCTGCTCGCTGACGATCTGCGCCAGGAACCCCTCCGAGCGCGAGACAATGTCGCCGCGGTTGAACACGCCGTAGTCGCCGCCATCGAGCACGTCGTCGATGGTGTCGCCACCCGAATCGATCAGCAGCGCCTGCTCCTCGTCGCCGTCGTCCCCGACCCTTTCGAGGCACAGGAGACCTTCGAACGCGGGATCGCCCTCGCATTCCTCAATATCGGCGGCATCGCCGTTGAGCAGCGAGGCCTTGCGGCGCTGGCGGTAGAGCGTCGCCTCGAAGCGCGTGCGGTCGGATATCGCGACCCAGGGGTGAACGCTCAGACGGCCATAGGAATTGCGCTGGTTGTCGGGCCAGGTGAAGACCGAGCGCCGCCGGGCTTGCAGCAGTTCGACCGGCGCCACGCCATTGCCGGTGAGATCCGTGTCGGCGCCGATGAACTTGACGTGCACGCCGCCACGCTCGCCGTCATAGCCCAGATCGAAGAAGCCGTTGATGAGGTCCGAGGGGCTGAAATCGCGCCAGCCGTCCTCCTCGCGGTACTGGATCGCACCGAACCAGCTGAAACCGCCGCTGGCATCGCCTGCCGAAAGGCTGAAATCGCGCTCGCCATAGGAACCGATCGCCGCCGCACCCGCGACCCCCTGTTCGGTGCGTCCGGTGGCGGTCTCGATCACCAGCGCACCGCCCAGCGCGTTGAGGCCATAGACCGGGCTAGCATCGCGCAGGGTAAGGCTGCGGATCGCGGCATCGGGGATAAGCTCGAAATTGACCGTATCGCCGAAGGGCTGGTTGAACCGCGCCCCGTCGACATAGACCGAAAGCCCCTGCGCCTGACCGACCAGCGGCGAGGCGACATAGCCGCGATAGACGAGATTGGGCTGCCACGGGTTGTTCTGCGCATCCTGCGCGGTCACCCCTGCGAAATTGCGGGTCAGCGCGGCGAGCAGGTCGGGCGTTCCTGCGATCGCAATATCGATCCGGTCGAGCGCGAGGGCATCGTCTAGATCGACCTCCCCGCCCGGCGCGGTCACGATGATGGTCGCTGCCGCCTCATCGACCCGCGGCGGTTCGGCCTGCTGCGCCAGCGCAGGACCCGCACATACGATCCCCGCTGCAAGAACAGCGACAGGCCTTGCGCCCGGATCGATCAAGCCCCTGAGCTTCGCCGTCACCATTCTCTCCCGCCCATCATTGTTCTGTCCTGCTCCGGTCGCGGTGAAGCTTGCGGGCAAGTCCTTTTCTTGCAGTCAGAAAGTTGGCCGGATTGGCGCGCAAATCGATTGTGCTTTGGTCCAATGCGCACGACCCGAGACGAATTCCGCTCTCTGGCTGGTCGGCAAGCGCTACATCACGGTTGCCCGGTGCCGTGCTTGCGGGCAGTGGCAGGCTATTCGGCCAGAACCACGCCCCAGGGCCCTTCGCCCACGGGAATGCGCGCCACCACCTCGGCCTTTGCCAGATCGACCACCGCGACATCGTCGCTGGTGCCATTGGCGACCACCGCGCGCTTGCCATCCGAACTAATGGCAAGATGCCACGGCCGACCGCCGGTCCGAATGTAATGCAGCACGGCAAGGCTCTGTGTATCGACCACAGCGATGCTGTCGGCCCGGCCGAGCGCAATGACCGCGAGCTTGCCGTCCGGAGTGAAGCGGATGCCGCAGGGCAGCACCTTGTAAGGCAGTGCTCCGGGGGGCGCGAAAGGAATGGTCTCGATGATCGCTCTGGAGACGACATCGACGACATGCACTGTCTGGCCCATTTCCGCGGCGATCCACACGCGCTTGCCGTCGGGCGTGAACTCGATGTGGCGCGGGCGCGCATCGGTTTCCATTTCCAGCACGGTTTCGCGGGTGGCGAGGTCGATCCAGCTGACCGTGCTGTCCTCCTCGCTGGCGACCAGCAGCCACTTTCCATCGGGACTCTGGGCGATGCCCTCGGGCTCCTCGCCGACCTCGACCTGCCAGGCAACCTGCCGGGTTTCGAGGTCGATCGCGGTGGCCGCCGCGTCGTCCTCGTTGGAGACGAACAGCAGCCTGCCATCGCCCGACAGGAAGAACTGTTCGGGATCATTGCCCGCCGGCATCACCGCAACCAGCGCACCGGTCTTCGCGTCGCGGATCTCCACCGCGTTGTCGAGGCTCGCGCAGACATAGATGTATTTACCGTCCTTGCTCAGCAGGATGCCGCGCGGACGCTGACCGACGGCGAAGGTATCGATCACCTCGCCGCTGGCAAGATCGACCACGCTCACGCTCGAGCCGCGCTCGTTGCTGATATAGGCGGTCTGCGCGGCGGCAGGGGCGGCAAGAGTGCAGGCCGCAAGGGCGACCGTCAGGAAAGTGCGGATCATCATGGGCCTACCCTAACTCCATATCCCTGTCGTCCGAGATTGTACCAAAGTCGAATGGGGATTCGCCGGGGCTCGCGTAATCTGTTGCCAGGAGAAATTGTCATTGCGCCGCAGGGCGTGCGACCCAAGAGGACAAGGGAATTTCGAGATGAGAAACATGACTGGCCGCATCGCGCTTGGTGCTGCCTTCGCCACCCTGGCGATGGTCGCAGGCCCCCAGATCATGGCGCATGGCGACGTGACGCCGCAGGCGGTGGACACATCGGATCTTCCCGATATCGGCGAGGACTGGCTCGAGGAAAATCCCTATAGCGGCAATGCCCGCGCGATCGAGATCGGCACCTCGGCCTACAACCAGAACTGCGCGCGCTGCCACGGGCTCGAAGCCATTTCGGGCGGCATCGCCCCCGACCTGCGCTATCTCGAACTCGGACCCTCGGGCGATTCATGGTACGTGGAGCGCTATCGCAACGGCTCGAGCCATGACGGCAAGGTGTACATGCCGCCCTTCGGCGAGGTTCTGGGCCAGAAGGCCGGCTGGGCGATCCGCGCCTTCCTCGAAACCAAATATACGGAAGAATAAGCGTGTCGGACACGCGCAGGGGGTTCATCGCCGGCCTGCTGGGCGCTGCGGGAACGCTGGCTGTCTCAGGGCCGCTCGGCGCCGCGCCACTGGCGCGAGTGAAGGAACTGGGCGTGCTAAGAGTCGGCCTCTACGCCGACAACCGGCCCTGGTCATGGGAAGCGGGCGGACGCCCGAAAGGTATCGACGCCGATCTTGCCACTGCCATTGCCGAGGGGCTCGGCGTCCGGCCGGAGATCGCGCTGTTTCCGGCCGACGAGGAAATCTCGGACGACCTGCGCAATGTCGTCTGGCGCGGCGGTCTACTGGGTTTCCGCCGCTGCGACCTGATGCTGCATGTGCCGTTCGACATGCAGCTGGCCGCGCGCGAGGATCAGGTAGTGATGGTCGCCCCCTATTACCGCGAGGACTTCACCGCCGTCTGCTCGAGCCAGACCCGCGACTGCGACATGCCGCCCCAGCGCTTCGTCGGCAGCAAGGTCGGCGCGGAACTGGACTCGATCCCCGATTTCTATCTCACAGGCGGGTTCGGCGGGATCCTGCGCGGCGATGTCGAGCATTTCCCGACCGGCTATGATGCCGCCGCCGCAGTGCATGACGGCAAGGTGGAAATGGCGGTTGCGACCCGCGCCCAGATCGAGGCGGCGATGGCAGGGCGTCCGGATAGCCGGGCCAAGCTGCGCAAGAGCCCGCTGCCGATGCTCCCCTCGCGCGGATGGGACATCGGCATGGCGGTGAGGGAAGACAGCCGTTCGCTGGGCTTCGCAGTGGAAGACATCGTCATGCAGATGACCGCAGATGGCCGGATGGCGGCCATCTTTGAAGGTCACGGGGTGAGTTGGCAGCAACCGGAGGCGACGCGCTCGATCGGCTGACAGGATCGCGCCCGCCTCGTTCCAAGGTTCAATTGTTGCCACCGCCAGCCCGGTTAAGGCTGGGATTTCCTGAAGGGGGACTGCCCCGCATCGGCTCGCAGCGAGCAGACGGGCAAGAAATGAATATCGAGGAGGGAAGAATGAAAGGCATACGCAAGACTCTGGTCGCCACCTGCGCGCTGGCGGGCCTGGCACTGACGGTTCCGGCGATGGCCGAAGGTCCGACCATGGATGAACTGATGGGCGACGCGGAATCCACCAGCGATGTCCTGACCTACGGCATGGGCCCGTGGCAGCAGCGCTTCAGCCCGCTCGATGCGATCAACACCGAAACCGTCGCCAAGATGGTACCGGCCTTCGCCGCATCGCTGGGCGGGGAAAAGCAGCGCGGGCAGGAATCCCAGCCGATCGTCTATGACGGCGTAATCTATGTCACCGGTTCCTATTCGCGCATGTTCGCCTTCGATGCCCGCACCGGCGAGAAGCTGTGGGAATACAACGCGCGCCTGCCCGACGGGATCATGCCCTGCTGCGACGTGGTCAACCGCGGCGCGGCGATCCACGGCGACAAGGTAATCTTCGCCACGCTCGATGCGCGCCTCGTGGCCTTGAACCGCAAGACCGGCAAGGTGATCTGGAACAAGGTCACCGGCGATTACAAGGCGGGCTATTCGGCCACCGCCGCGCCGATCATCGTCAAGGACATGGTCATCACCGGCAATTCGGGCGGCGAGTTCGGTGTGGTCGGCGCGGTCAGCGCGCGTGACGTGAACACCGGCGAGCTGATCTGGAACCGTCCGGTGATCGAAGGCCACATGGGCACGCTCAGGGGGCAGGACAACGGCATTACCGGTACGACCAACGCGACCTGGCCGGGCGATATGTGGAAGACCGGCGGCGGGGCGACCTGGCTCGGCGGCACCTATGATCCGGGCACCAACATGGTGTTCTTCGGCACCGGCAATCCGGCGCCATGGAACAGCCACCTGCGTCCGGGCGACAACCTCTATACCTCCTCGACCCTGGCAATCGATGCCGACACCGGGGTGATCAAGTGGCACTACCAGACCTCGCCCAATGATGGCTGGGACTTCGACGGGGTGAACGAATTCATCCCCTTCGACGGCACCTTCAACGGCAAGAAGCGCAAGATGGGCGCCAAGGCCGATCGAAACGGCTTTTTCTACGTCCTCGATCGCACCAACGGCAAGCTGCTCAACGCCACGCCCTTCGTGATGCAGCCCAACTGGGCGAGCAAGATCGACCTCAAGACCGGGCGGCCGGTGTTCAATCCGGACAACCGCCCCGGCGCGCCGGGGGATGCGGAAAAGGGCAAGTCGGTGTTCGCCACTCCGTCCTTCCTGGGCGGCAAGAACTGGATGCCGATGGCCTATTCGCCCGATACCGAGATGTTCTACGTGCCGTCCAATGACTGGGGCATGGACATCTGGAACGAGCCGATCGCCTACAAGAAGGGCGCGGCATATCTGGGTGCAGGCTTCACCATCAAGCCGATCGCCGAGGACCACATCGGCGCACTGCGGGCGATTGATCCGAAGACTGGCAAGATCATGTGGGAATACAAGAACAAGGCCCCTCTGTGGGGCGGCGTCCTGACGACCCGCGGCAATCTCGTGTTCACCGGCACGCCCGAAGGCTATCTCAAGGCCTTCGATGCAAGGACCGGCAAGGAGCTGTGGAAGTTCCAGACCGGCTCGGGCGTGGTCGGATCGCCCGTCACCTGGGAGCAGGATGGCGAGCAGTATGTCGCGGTGATGTCCGGCTGGGGCGGCGCGGTGCCGCTGTGGGGCGGAGAGGTCGCAAAGACCTTCAAGGAGATCAGTCAGGGCGGCTCGCTCTGGGTGTTCAAGCTGCCCCGCTGAGGCTCATGAATGACAGGCGGAGCGGGCCGAGGATCACCCCGTTCCGCCTGTTGCCATTTCAACAAGCTGCGATAGACACATGTCATGAACGAGGCGCTTCCGCTCGAGAGAGTTCTGATCGTCGATGACCACGGGCTGGTTCGTGACGGGTTGCGGGCGGTGCTGCTCTCAAGCTTCCCGGCTTGCGAAATCGCCGAGGCGGGCAGCTTTTCAGAAGCGCTCGACCAGCTTGAGGCGCAGCCGGACATCGACATCGTGCTGCTCGATCTCAACATCCCCGACGCCACCCGCTTTTCGGCGCTCGAACAACTGCGCGGCGATTTTCCCAGCCTTCCGGTGGTGATGGTGTCCGGCTCCTATGACCGCGTCACCGTCCGTGATGCGCTGGCGGCAGGCGCGGCGGGGTTCCTGCCCAAGACGCTCGACCGCGAGACCATCCTTGATGCAATCCAGCAAATCCTCGCGGGCGAGATCTACGTACCGCAGGAGTTCCAGACCGATGCCGTCGCCGAAGAAGAAGAATCGATCCGCCAGCTGATCGAGAACCTCACGCCGCAGCAGCGCGTGGTGCTGGGGCGGCTGGTCGCGGGCCGGCTCAACAAGCAGATCGCCCACGAGCTCGATATCTCGATGACCACGGTCAAGGCGCATGTCTCGGCGATCCTGTGCAAGCTCAATGTCTTCAGCCGCACCCAAGCGGTCATCCTTGCCAACAAGATCGGATTTGACGGCTAGGCGCTTGTCGCGATCTGCCTGAGCAGTGCGCGCAACTGGGCAGGCTTGATCGGCTTGGTGAGGATCGGCAGGTCGAGCGCCGAGAGCTTTGCCTTCACCTCCTCGCTGCGATCGGCGGTAACGATGGCGGCGGGCAGATTGCCGGAGTGCAAGGCGCGGATGCGGGCGACAGCGATATCGCCGGTCAGCCCGTCCTCGAGATGATAATCTGCCAGGATCAGCGACAAGCCGGCGCGGGCCGCGGCCAGCACTTGGGGTTCGTCGGGCCCTGCCGCGGTGATCGCCTCGTGCCCCCAATTCCCGAGCAGCGCACGCATGCCGGCAAGGATCGTCGGATCATTATCGATCACCAGGATAGCGCCGCTGGTCAAATCGGCCCGGCGGCCGGACATGACCGCAGGCTCGGGCGCAAGGCTCGCCGGTTCGGTCGCGCGCATGGTGATCGAGAAGATCGCTCCCTGTCCCGGCTCGGATAGCAGCTCTACACGATGGCCCAGCTTGGCGCAGCTGCGCCGCACGATCGCAAGGCCCAGTCCATGTCCGGGTATACGCCGCGTCGCATCAAGCCGGCGGAACTCGTCGAACACCACCTTCTGCTCGGCCAGCGCAATGCCGGGGCCGGTATCGGTCACCGAAACCACCACGGCATCCCCCTCCCGGCGCGCGGCCACCTTGACCCCGCCGGTCGCGGTGTAACGCAGCGCGTTGGAGACAAGATTCTGCAGCACGCGGCGCAGCATCTGTGCATCGCTCGCCACGAACAGCGGGGTTTCGGCGACCTCGAATTCCAGTCCCCGCGAGCGCGCCAGCGGAGCGAACTCGATCCGCAACGCCGAGAGAATACGTCCCAGATCGATCGCGCCGATCTCGGGTTGGATCGCGCCCGCATCAAGGCGCGAGATCTCGAACAGGGCCTCGAGCAGGTCCTCGACCGAATCGAGCGCGACCGACGTCTGGCTAACCAGCCCGCGGGTGCTGGTGGCGAGCCGCTTTTCCCCGAGCGCGGACACGAACAGCCGCGCGGCGTTCAGGGGTTGCAGCAGGTCATGGCTTGCAGCGGCGAGGAAGCGGGTCTTGGACAGGTTGGCGAGTTCGGCCTCGTCCTTGGCCTCGGCGAGCTGGCGGTTTGCCTCGCTCAGCTCGGTGGTCCGCTGTCTGACCGCCCGTTCAAGCGTCTCGGCAACCTCGGTCATCGACTTCTGGAAGCGGATGCGATCGGTCACATCGTCGAAAGCGAAAGCCATGCCGCCGCTTGCCAGCGTTACCGACCGGATCACGAAATTGCGGCTGCCGAGCATGCATTCGGTGCTGATGCGCGGGCCGCGCCCCAGACGCCATTCCACCGCCTGCGGCCGGTCAAGCCGACGGTGATCAATGCAGTGCCGGACAAAGGCCTCGTGCGTGCCGATCCGCGCCTGCACGTCGCGGTCGAGGCCCAGCATGTTGGCGAGTTCGTCGTTCCACGCCTGCAAACGGCCATTGGCGCCGAACAGGCAGGCGCCTTCCGACAGGGTATCGAGCGTGGATTGCAACGCGAGGTTTCGTTCGGCCAGTTCGCGGGCGCGCTGACGGGCATCCTCGGCCTTGACGGTGGTGATATCGGTATAGATCCCGACCGTCCCGCCCTCGCTGGTGCGCAGCTCGTTGATCTGGAGCCACCGCCCGTCGGCCAGCAATTGCACATGCGCGCCGGCATTGCGGTGACGGGCAAGGCGTTCCTGCTTCCAGCGCTCGGGCGAGACGAGCGAACCGATCGGGCTGCCGCTCCCGGCGAGCACTTCGACCATCTCGGCAAAGCTCGGCCGCCGGTCGACGATGTCGCGGAATTCCGGCCAGAAGCGCAAGAAGGCGGTATTGCACATCACCAGCCGGTCTTCCGCGTCGAACAGGGCAAAACCATCACTCAAGGATTCGATGGCGTCGCGCAGACGCGCGCGGGCGGCATCGGCGTCGGCATGGGCGGCCTCGATCTGGGCATTGATCGAGGCAAGCTTGCCCATCGCGTCTTCCAGCTCGCCCGTCCGGTCGCGCACCATGGCCTCGAGCGTGATGGCATTCTCGAACATCGAGAAAGCGCCGCCCTGCATGTCGGTGGCGCGCTCGACCCGGTCGATTAGCGCGGCATTGATCGTCTCGAGCTTGCGGATGCGTTCCTTCAGCCGGGCGATTTCATCGGTGTCGGACACAGCGGCCACAGGATCCCGGACGCTGGCCATCAGCGCCCGATCGCCAGCCCGCTCAGCGTCTGGTTGAGATGCGCGGCGCGGAACTGCTCGCCATAGGTGTTGAAGCCTCTGACCCGGTTGGCGGCGTAGATGTCGGAAACCGGCCGCACCAGTTGCCGGGAGTCGGCATCGATCCGGTTGAGCACGCAATCGAAGCATAACACGTGATCGATTTCACCAAGTTCGCTGCGCAATTGTTCGAAGAACGCCTCCATCTGGGCAATCCGGTCAACCGGCTCGCCGATCGCCAGCACAATCCCGCGATCAACCGCGCCGTAGAAGGTCAGGCTGCCATCAGGATTTGCGGTCTGGATCGAGCGCACATGATAGGCTCCGCCGGTTCGAACCATGGGCGGATGGGCTGCAAAAAAGGCAGTATCCAGCAGCGCACCGGGCGAACCGGCAAGCCTGCGGTATTCCTCGGCGGCAGGCGCGGCATTGATTTCATGGACGATGCGCTTTTCCGGATCCGCCAGCGTCACCACCATCCGGGCATCGCCTGGACGATAGTAGCATTCGGAAAAGACATGCAACGGGCGGGCGCTGGTCAGCATCACGATCACTGCGGTTCCGCTGCGGAAGGCGCCGTCGCACAGCACGCCCGTCTCGCTGAAGATCAGTCCGTCGCCGCTTGATCCGCCGATCAGCGGAATGTCGCCCAACGCGTCCTGCACCGTCATCGTAAGCAGTTCCTCGCGGTGGGACAGGCCGTCGACGAGAAACAGTGCCACCTGGCTGGCGTCCTCTCCCAAAGCGCGGGATTCCTGCCGGGCATTGGCAGCGAGATGCCGGATCTGGCGCCGCGCCTCCTCCCGGTCGAAGCCGTCGATGTCGGACACATGGAGCGCCCTGAAGGTAAAGCTGCCTTTCGGGAAACCCATGAATTGCAGGCTGTCGGTGTCATAGCCGCGCGCGGTAATCTCTCCGGCGCTGGTGCAACCGACCAGGGGAAAGCCGCCAAGATGGCCGGCGATCGCCGCAGCCAGTTCTTCGCGCGGGTAGCGGCTTGAACAGAAGATGATGCCCCCGGCGAGATCGCGTCCCTCGATCGCGCGCGAGATTTCGGCAATCGCCTGTTCGGCGCAGGCAGCGTGCGAACTTGCCACGACAAGACCGCCAGCCGCCGAAGGGCGCGGTGCGTGCAATTTTCTCTCCCAAGTCTCCCAGGAAGGCATGGCCTTCCTCCCGTTGTCATAATGTTGGAGTTTTCCCTTCCGCACAAGCGTTTTCGCCCTGCCCGGCGGTCTTCAGCCCACCTCCGCGCTTGCCCCGGTCGCAGGCTCGCCGGCATCCTCCAGCAGCGCTGCCTCGGCATCGGTGAACACCCGGCTGCGGGTGACGAAACGCACGCCTTCGGGCGCTTCGAGGCTCATGCCCGATCCGCGCCCCGGCACGACGTCGATGATGACCTGCGTATGGCGCCAGTATTCGAACTGGCGCGCCCCGATCCAGACCGGGGTGTCGCCCGCGACCCGGCCAAGCAGCACGTCCTGCGCGCCCACTCGGAACTCCCCGCGAACGAAGCACATCGGCGCCGAGCCATCGCAGCATCCGCCCGACTGGTGGAACATCAACGGACCGTGCAGGGCTGCCAATCGCGCAATCCATTCCTGCGCTGCAGGCGTCGCAAGGATCCTTGGCGGAACGTTTTCGGATGACATGTCACAAGCTCTCCCTGGGACAAATCGGGGCGGGAGACACATATGCCGCCCGCCCCGCTGGGTTGCCGGAGCCCGCACGCTGGGGAGAGGTTGAGCGTAAAACGGGCGATCCGGACTTTCCGGCTCAGAAGAAGCCCAGCGCCTTGGGGCTGTAGCTGACGAGCAGGTTCTTGGTCTGCTGGTAGTGTTCCAGCATCATCTTGTGGTTCTCGCGCCCGATGCCGGACTGCTTGTAGCCGCCGAAGGCCGCATGAGCAGGGTAGGCATGGTAGCAATTGGTCCACACCCGGCCCGCTTCGATCGCCCGGCCGAAGCGATAACAGGTGTTGGCATCGCGGCTCCACACCCCGGCGCCGAGGCCGTAGAGCGTGTCGTTGGCGATGCTGAGCGCCTCGTCATTGTCCTTGAAGGTAGTGACCGACAGCACCGGGCCGAAGATCTCCTCCTGGAAGATGCGCATCTTGTTGTGCCCTTCGAGGACGGTCGGCTTGACGTAGTACCCCTCGGCCAGTTCGCCTTCATGGATGTGGCGGCCACCGCCGGTCAGCACCTTCGCGCCTTCACCCTTGCCGATCTCGATGTAGCTGAGGATCTTCTCGAGCTGGTCGTTCGAGGCCTGCGCGCCGATCATGGTCGCGGCATCGAGCGGGCTGCCCAGCTTGATCGCGTTTACCCGGGCAATCGCCTTTTCCATGAACCGGTCATAGATCGATTCGTGGATCAGCGCGCGGCTCGGGCAAGTGCAGACCTCGCCCTGATTGAGCGCGAACATGGCGAAGCCTTCCAATGCCTTGTCGAGATAGTCGTCATCCTCGCGCATCACGTCGGCGAAGAAGATATTGGGGCTCTTGCCGCCCAGTTCGAGCGTGCAGGGAATGAGGTTCTCGGACGCATATTGCATGATGAGGCGGCCGGTGGTGGTTTCCCCGGTGAAGGCGATCTTGGCGATCCGCGGGCTGGTGGCGAGCGGCTTGCCCGCCTCGATGCCGAAGCCGTTGACCACGTTGACCACGCCTTCCGGCAGCAGGTCGCCGATGACCTCCATCAGCACCATGATGCTCATCGGGGTCTGTTCGGCGGGCTTCAATACCACGCAGTTGCCCGCGGCCAGCGCCGGGGCGAGCTTCCACACCGCCATCAGCAGCGGAAAGTTCCAGGGGATGATCTGTCCGACCACGCCCAGCGGTTCGTGGAAGTGGTAGGCGATGGTGTCGTGGTCGATCTCCGAGATGCCGCCTTCCTGCGCTCGCAAGGCGCCCGCGAAGTAGCGGAAGTGATCGACCGCCAGGGGCAGGTCGGCTGCGGTGGTTTCGCGGATCGGCTTGCCGTTGTCGATCGTCTCCACCAGCGCGAGCAGATCGAGATTGTCCTCGATGCGCTGGGCGATGCGGTTGAGGATGTTCGACCGCTCGGTGGTCGAGGTCCGGCCCCATGCAGCGCGCGCCTTGTGCGCGGCGTCGAGCGCAAGCTCGATGTCCTCGGCACTGCCGCGCGCCACCTGGCACACGCGCTTGCCATTGACCGGCGAAATATTGTCGAAATACTGGCACTTGACCGGCGCGACCCACTGGCCGCCGATAAAGTTGTCGTACTTGCCCTTGATCAGGGACTTGCCTTCGAACTGGCTCAGTGCTTGCTCAAGCATGGTGCATCTCCTCTCGCCACACGGTGGTCATGGGAGGAATGTGCGCCGGGAAGAGGAAAGCGCCAATTGTACCTTAGGCTGATACGCCGTGGCGGATCGGCAGGTTTGCTAACGGGGCTGCGGCCCTGCCTGCCCGGATGATGGCCTGACGACCTTCCAGACCCGCAAAGCGTCTGGCAGGGGGAGATCGACCGGCTCCAGCCAGTCGGGCAATGGCCCCTCCACAAGCGCGTTTGCAAAACTGTCCGGACCACCGGCCGCCCGGTAATTGGTAAACTCGACCACATCCGTGCACACGACCACATAATCCGCGCGGTGAGCCGTAATCTGTTGGTGTGCCGTCGCCTGATTGCCTGTGAAGGCCGCGATCACATCACGCATCCCCGATGCGGAGCGGTGATGGCCGGAGCCGATAATGCTGTGGTGCGTGTCGAGCAGCAGCGGAGGACCGATATCCAGCGGCGCGAACACGATACCGGCGGGCAATCGGTCGATATGCCTCATGGTGTTGTGAATTTCGCAGGTCGATGGAAAGATCTCTGGCTCATTGATCGCGCCCGTACGATGCAAAAGTCCGTCAAGCGCAAGAGCCGCAGGCGCAGGCAGAAACACCAGATAGATTGCGATGGCCGCTGCAAGGCGGGCAGGCAGGCGGGCGGATCCTTGCCAAAGATCGATAACGCGCGCCGCCAGCACCGCCAGGGGAATGGTGCACATGATTCCGGCAAAGGCGATCGACCGCCAGGTCGCCAAACCGCCAAGGATCGCAACGGCCAGCACGAGCGCATATTCGCGCCACCAGTCGCGCAACCCCTCATCCCCGCGTGCAGCACAGACAATCGCGACACCGAGCGCAACCAGACATTGAACAACAGCTGAAAAAGCTTCGCCAATCGGCTGCTGCCACACCGGCATTCCCTCGGTGACCCGCAGGTACCACAGGTCGCGGACCAGCGGGTCAAGGCCAGCAAAGGGCGATGCGAGACACGCGGGCGCAGTCGCACCCAGCACGGCAATACCGGCAAGCCCGCTTGCCGCCAGACCGCCCAGCACCATCAGGCGCGACGCCGGTGACGCCAGTCCCAGCACGCTTACACCGACCGCGATGGTACCGAACAAGCCCAGATGCGCCGGAGCGATCGCGTCGCAATGCGCGGCAAGATCGGCCACGCCGCGGGTCAGTGCAAAAAATGCCGCAAGACCGCCCGCCAGCGCCTGCAGATAGCGCACCAGCCACACCCGCGCCGCCGGATCGGCAAGCCAGCGCCAGGTGAACAGCAGCGCAAAACCAGCCGCCATGACGACCGTTTCAAGCGAGATAACAAGCCCGGCCGCCATGGCGAGACCGGCGATGGTACCACCACGCACGGCATGCGACTGAAACACCGCCCAAAGGGCGAGCGCGACCATCAGGATCTGCCAGCCGTGATGATCGATCCTGAGCGGCTGGAACTGCGCTGGCACCATCGGCATCAGCGCAAAGGCGCCGATGGCGAGCAGCGTGACCCGCAGCCCGAAGCGTTGGAGCGCGATGCGACCGACCGCGAGCATGGTCATCAGCATCAGCAGCAGGGGTGCCGCGAAAGCGACAAGGAACTCCGCGCGGGCAGCAGGAAGCACATGCGAGAGCAGCCAGATCAGCCCCGCCAGCGGCGCATCAACAAGCCGCGACCAGTGCATCAGGGTACCCTCGGGCGGATTGATGCGGTACTGGCGCAGATCGAACCAGTCCTGCCCGGCCAGAAGGTCGCGCACCTGAAGCAGCCGCATGGTGTCGTCGACATCGGGAAAGCGCGCGGCGGCCAGATGCGGTGACGCAAGCGCAATGATGGTGGACACGCCCAGCCAGACCAGAACGATGGCAGGAAACGGGCGCTGCACCAGGCCGATGTCCGCTCGGCGTGGAATCATGATCCGGTGTTTTCCCTGAACACGACCATGGCACGCAGGATGTAGGTCAGCGCGAAGCTGGCAATGATCGCGGGCAACTTGGCAAGACGCGGATCGATCCCGGCGCGGTCGGCCAGCGTGACGATCAGGGTGGTCAGCGCCAGCCCGGCCAGCGCCGATACCACGAACAGCACCTTCTGCATCGTGCGTTCGCGTCCCTGGGCCGCGACGCCTTGATGAAACACGGCACGGCTCGACATCAGCCAATGTGCAACCACGCCCAGTGAATAGCCCAGCGCCGAGGCCGGGCCTGCAGCCACACCCAGGGCAAGACAGGCGAAGAATACACTGACATCAACCGCAAGCGCACCGACACTGGCCGCGAGATAGCGCAGGAAACGGATATCCGCGAGGCGCAGGGCCAGCCGGGAAAGCGGACGGATCATGGCATGCTCCATCGTCCGCTATCAGGCAGATTTGCGCTGCTGGCGGTCCTGCTCGACTTCGGTGGACAACCGCTCGGGCACGCCGCGCAAGGATGTCAGTGCGGCGACCTGGTCATCGGTGAGAGGGCGGGTTTCGGCGGCCTCGCGGGCCGGCAGACCGGTCTCGGCGCCTTCGTCGCCAGCCTCGTGATATTCGGCATCCTCGTTGACGCACCACGTATCATAGAGCCGCTTGCCGGCGAGGATGTTCTCGGCCGTGAGCATCGCGGTCATCATCGCATGGTCCTGGTTGTTGTAGCGGTGCATCCCGTTGCGGCCGACGAGGTGGAGCGTGGGGAAGCGTTCCTCCAGCTCGTGGCGCATGGCGGCGACATTGGCGGCATAGTCCTCGTCATAGACGGGATAGGCCTTTTCCTGCCGCACCACCGCGCCGCCGATTACCTTCTTCGGATCGACCAGGCCGAGGATTTCCATCTCGCGCTTGGCCAGTTCGACGAGTTCATCATCGGGGGCGGACCACAGCCCGTCGCCTTCGAAGCAGAAATATTCGAGGCCGACGCAGGCGACCTTGGGATCGGGCACCATCTCGGGCGACCACGAACGGAAGTTCTGCACCCGCCCGACCTTCACCTTGCTGTCGTGGATGTAGATCCAATTGTCGGGGAACAGGTCCTCGCTGTCGATCATCAGCGCGACGGTCAGGAAGTCGCGGTAGCGCAGCTTGCTCGCCTCCAGCGTGGTCGCGGGGAGCGGGTGGATGCGCTTGGCCAGCTCGCGCATCGGCGCGGAACTGATCGCGTGGGCAGCACGGATCTGGATTTTTCCGTCGGGTCCGTTGGCGGTCATCGACCAGCCGCCCTGCCCGTCGCTCGCCAGCCGGTCGAGGCTGTGTCCCATCAGCACCACGCCCTTGCCCGAGGCAATGATCTTGTCGCGCGCCGCATCCCACATCATGCCGGGCCCGAGGCGCGGATAGCGGAAGGTTTCGAGCAGGGTCTTGACCGCCTGCCCGTCATTGGGACGCTTGTTGAGGCCGAGGCTGCGCTTGAGCCCGTCGACCACCGCGCCCATCAGCGAAAGCCCCTTGATGCGCTGGGCGGCCCAGTCGGCGCTCATCTCGTTGCAGGGCATCCCCCACACCTTCTCGGTATAGGTCTTGAAGAAGATCGAATAGAGCTTCTCGCCGAACTGGTTGGTGGTCCAGTCCTCGAAACTGCGCACGTCCTTGATCGGGAACGCGCGGCGCCACAGGTAGCTCGCCATGCAGGCGGTGGAGCGCAGGACACCCAGGTTCGACAGCGCTTCGAAGGCGCGCAACGGGTAGGAGTAGAACTTGCCCTCGTAATAGATGCGGCTCATGCGCGGGCGCTGGATGAAGTCGTCGGGCAGGATCTCGTTCCACAGATCGACCACTGCCTGCGACTTGGAGAAGAACCGGTGACCGCCGATGTCGAACCGGTAGCCTTCGTGCTCGACCGTGCGGCTGATGCCGCCGACATAGGTGGGGTCCTGTTCGATGATGGCGACAGTCTTACCCGCCTTGGTCAACTGGTAGCCGGCGGTCAGTCCCGCCGGTCCGGCCCCAACGATTACCACGTCGACCTCCATCGCACCGGTCGTGTGCGACGACGAGAAAGCATTGCGCGGCGTTCCGTAATCCATTGAAGTCATTCCAGCCCCCAGTTGGCAACAGGCGCCCGGGAGTGTCCCTGCGGCCCTTGTGCTTGGCGGGTTCGGGAATGAACGAAAATGGTTAGCGAAAAGTAAACCGGACGGGGCGGTCTAAGGAAAAATCCTTAGGCCGCACAACCTCAACTGGCGTGGGCGGCAATCCATTCCTCGACTTGCGGAGCAACCTTTGTGCGCCAGCGGCTGCCGTTGAAGATGCCGTAGTGGCCCGCGCCCTCGGCCATGTAGTAGCGCTTCTTCGCTTCGGGCAGGTTCGGGGTGAGCTTCAGCGCCGCGCGGGTCTGGCCGAGGCCGGAGATATCGTCCCGCTCGCCCTCGATTGCCAGCAGCGCGGTGTCGGTGATCGCGGTGAGATCGACGATTTCGCTCTTGTGGCGGAACTCGCCCTTGGGGATCGAGTGCTTCTGGAACACTTCCTCCACCGTCTGGAGATAGAATTCGGCGGTCATGTCGCACACGGCGCGGTATTCGTCGTAGAATGTCTTGGTCGCCTGCGCGCTCGCCTCGTCGCCGATGGTGAGGTGCTTGAACATCTCGTAATGGCTCATCATGTGGCTCGACAGGTTCATGCTCATGAAGGCCGAAAGCTGCATGAAGCCGGGATAGACCCGCCGCCCGCTGCCGGGATATTTCATCGGAACGGTGGCGATCACGCTCTGGCGGAACCACTCGATCGGACGCTGCATCGCCATGTTGTTGACGACCGTGGGACATTCGCGGGTATCGATCGGCCCGCCCATCATGGTCAGCGTGGCAGGCGTGGCGGGCGATTTGTGGAGATTGAGCAGCGCGGTCGCGGCAAAGGCCGGGACGCTGGGCTGGCACACCGCCATCATGTGAATGCGCGCACCGCCTGCTTCACCGTGCACGTGCTCGGCGAATTCCATCAGGTAGTCGATATAGTCGTCGAGATCGAACTTGCCCGCGGACTGGGGCACCATCTTGGCATCGGCCCAGTCGGTAATGAAGACCTCGGCCGATTCGAGCATCCGCTCCACCGTGCCGCGCAGCAGCGTGGCGTAGTGGCCGCTCATCGGGGCGACGATCAGCAGGCGCGGACGGTCAGCAGGTGCGCCTTCAACCCGAAAGCGCAGGAGATCGCCGAAGGGACGCTTGAGCACGGTAGATTGCACCACCTCATGGGCCGTGCCGTCGATTTCGACGCTGTCGATGCCGAATTCGGGCTTGCCGTAATGCGCGGTCGCGTGGGCGAAAACGTCAAGGGCGCTCGCGGCCATCGGGCCAATGCCGAGATAGGACAGCGGACTGGCCGGGCTGGACAACATCCCCGCGCTGATCGAGGCCAGCGTGCTGGCGCTGTTCATCCAGCTGCGCTGGATTTCGTAGGCATGGTAAAGCATTCAAGAGCCCCTGTGCGACGAACATCGATGGCGCCTCTCTCCCGGGCGCCTGGAGAGCACAAATGGGCCTTCGCGCTCCCTTGTGCAATGCACAATGTTGCGACAGTTAACCCACGGAGCACCATTCTGTTGCTTTTTGCACGTGAAATTCGCGGACTTCGTGGCTAGAGGGGCGGCACGATGCACGGCGAAACCCCCGAAGACACGCGCGCTGGCCCTCATGCAGGCGACGGCCCCGAACCGGCAAACCCAGAGGCCGCGACCTTGGCTCCGGACGGCGAAGAGGCCGAGACGGCGCCCAAATCGCGCTCGCTTGCGCCCTTGCGGATGGTGTTCGGCACGGCGGTGCAATACCCGCGGCAGATCGCGCTGGCGCTGGTCGCGCTGGTCATCACATCGGCAGCGACGCTGGCGATCCCCTGGCGCTTCAAGGTCATCATCGACGAGGCTTTCACCGGTTCGGCCAGCACCGACGACATCGCCCACGCCTTCCAGTACCTGCTGATGATCGTGGTGGTGCTGGGCATCGGCACTGCGCTGCGGTTCTACTTCGTGAGCTGGCTGGGCGAACGGGTGGTGGCCGACATCCGCCTGAAGGTGCAACAGAACCTGCTGCGCCTGTCACCCGGCTTTTACGAGGTCAACAGCCCCAAGGAAATCTCCAGCCGGATGACATCCGACACCGCGATCATCGAGAACGTGGTGGGCACCACGGTATCGGTGGCGCTGCGCAACACACTGACAGGGCTGGGCGGGATCGGTTTCCTCGTGTTCCTCGCCCCGTCGCTGACGCTGGGCCTCTTGGTCGGAATTCCGCTGGTGATCGTCCCGATCGTCTATTTCGGGCGCAAGATCCGCGCCGTCTCGCGCACCAGCCAGGACCGCATCGCCGATGTCGGCGCCTATGTCACCGAAGTGCTTTCGGCGATGAAGATCGTCCAGAGCTTCGGGCAGGAGAAGCGCGAGGGCGACCGGTTCGCGGGCGTGGTCGAAGGCACCTTCGAAACCGCACGGCGGCGCATCCTGCTGCGTGCGGCGATGACGACGGTGGTGATCCTGCTGGTGTTCGGGGGCGTGGTGCTGGTGATGTGGCGCGGCGCGCTGGCGGTGGCCGCAGGCGAAATCAGCGGCGGCACCATCGCCGCCTTCGTGCTGACCGGCGGGCTGGTGGCAGGCGCGCTGGGCGCGCTCACGGAAGTCTATGGCGATCTCTTGCGCGGCGCGGGCGCGGCGAGCCGGCTGGCCGAATTGCTCGAAGCCCGGCCCGAGATTGCGCCGCCCGCCCGGCCCCAACGCCTGCCCGAGCCACCGCGCGGCAGCCTGTCGTTCCGCAATGTCACCTTCCGCTATCCCGCGCGGCCCGAGGTCGCGGCGCTCAGGGACTTCACGCTCGAGATCGAGCCGGGCGAGACTATCGCCATTGTCGGACCTTCGGGCGCGGGCAAGAGCACGATCTTCCAGCTGGTCGAACGTTTCTACGATCCGCAGGGCGGCACCATCCGGCTCGACGGGATCCCGCTGACGAAGGCCGACCCTGCAGAGATCCGCGCCCGGCTCGCGCTGGTGCCGCAGGAAGGCGTGCTGTTCAGCGCCAATGCCCGCGACAACCTGCGCTATGGCAAGTGGGACGCCAGCGACGAGGATATCTGGGAAGCGGCCCGCGCGGCCAATGCCGAAACCTTCCTGCGCGCCCTGCCGCAGGGGCTCGACACCTATCTCGGCGAGGGCGGCACCCAGCTATCGGGCGGACAGCAGCAGCGTGTCGCGATTGCCCGCGCGCTCTTGCGCGATGCACCGATCCTGCTGCTGGACGAGGCGACCAGCGCGCTCGACGCGGAAAGCGAGCAGCTTGTCCAGCAGGCCCTCGAAGGGCTGATGGCAAACCGCACCACACTGGTGATCGCGCATCGTCTCGCCACGGTTCGTGCCGCCGACCGGATCGTGGTGCTCGACGAAGGACGGATCGTCGAACAGGGCACACATGATGCGCTGACCAGGGCGGGTGGGCTCTATGCGCGCCTTGCCAGACTGCAATTCGCTGCCGACGCCGCCTGACGACGCGGGTTCGCTCGTTCGGCGCGCAGGCCCGCTGCCGCTTTTCGACGAAACGCCCTGCCTGCCGGATGAAGGACAACCTTTCCGCAGCCGCGATGGTAGGAGCATCGTGACAGCAATGTTGCACCAGTTCTCAGGGACCCCAGACATGATTCGCAAAACCGCCCTTTTCGGCGCCAGCCTCGTTGCGCTCGCCCTTGCCGCGCCCGCTTTCGCCAATGAAACTGCCCACGATCACACCGACGGCACCGAGGTGCTGCTGGCCGAGGGCGAAACCGAGGGTTCGGCCCTGCCGACCATGAGCTTCGGCACCTGGGGCTTTGATCCCGCCTATCTCGCCACCGATATCAAGCCCGGCGACGATTTCAGCGCCTATGCCAACAAGCGCTGGATCGATGCCAACCCGCTGCCGCCCGAATTCAGCCGGATCGGCGCCTTCACCCTGCTCGGCGAAAAGAGCACCTATGACGTCAAGGCGCTGATGGACGAGCTGGCCGCCAAGGATACCGCCAGCCTCTCGGCGGACGAACAGCGGATCCTCGAGGCATACCGCGCCTATCTGGATACCGGTGCGATCGAAGCCGCCGGTCTTGCTCCGGCGCGCCCCTATCTCGACCGGATCATCGGCGCGACCACGCTGGAAGACCTTGCCAAGCTCTGGGCCGAGCCGGGCTATGCCAGCCCGATCGGCGGCGGGGTCAACGTCGATGCCAAGCAGCCTGATCGTTATGTCGCCTATGTCGGCTTCGGCGGGCTCGGCCTGCCCGACCGCGACTACTATCTCGACGAAAGCGAGAAAGGCCGCGCGATCCAGGCCAAGTACAAGGACTATCTCGCGTTCCTGCTGGGCGAGGCGGGTTATGCCGATGCCACCGCCGCGGCTGAAGCGGTCTATGCCTTCGAGAATCGCATCGCCCGCGATGTGGCGTGGGACCGCGCCGTGCGCCGCAACCGCGACCTTACCTACAACCGCGTCTCGGCTGATGAAATGGCCGCCATGGCCGGCAAGGTGCCCGCGCTCGAGATGCTTGCCGCCATCGGTCTCGACAAGAGCCCGACCTATGTCGTCAGCCTGATGCCGCCCACGGACGAGGAAGTGGCCGAGCTTGGTCTCGACGAGGCGACCCTCGCCAAGATCGGCTCGGGCCTGCCGGGCATGTTCGCCCTGCTCGGCGAAACGCCGGTGGCCACGCTCCAGGCGTGGATGATCAAGGAAATGCTGTCGGACAATGCCGCCGTCCTGCCCAGCCGCTTCGACCAGGCAAGCTTCGAATTCTACGGCAAGACCCTGCGCGGCACGCCGGCACAGCGCCCGCGCTGGAAACGCGCGATCGGCGAGGCCGAGGGCTTGCTGGGCGAGTTGATCGGCAAGGAGTATGTCGCGCGCTACTTCCCGCCCGAAAGCAAGGTGGCGATGGACGAGCTGGTGGCCAACCTCAGGCTCGCGCTGCGCGAGTCCATTGCCGAGATCGACTGGATGGGAGAGGCGACCAAGACCCAGGCGCTCGCCAAGCTCGACAGCTTCGATCCCAAGATCGGTTACCGCCCCAACCTCGAGACCTATGAAGGCCTCGCCATCACCGCGGGCAATCCGATTGCCAACCGCATGGCCTCTGCCCGTTGGCGTCAGGCAGACAATGTCGCCAAGCTGGGCGAGCCGATCGACCGCACCGAATGGGGCATGCTGCCGCAGACGGTGAACGCCTATTACAACTCGGTGAAGAACGAGATCGTCTTCCCCGCGGGCATCCTGCAGCAGCCGTTCTTCGCGCTGACCAACGACATCGCGGTGAATTACGGGGCGATCGGCGGCGTCATCGGCCACGAGATCGGTCACGGCTTCGACGACCAGGGCTCCAAGTCCGATGCCACCGGCGCGCTGCGCAACTGGTGGACCGACGAAGACCGCAAGGCCTTCGACGCGCTGGGCGATGCGCTGGTGGCGCAGTACAATGCCTTCTGTCCGCTCGACGAGGGCAAGACCTGCGTCAACGGACGCCTGACCCTGGGCGAGAACATCGGCGACGTCGGCGGGCTGTCGATGGCCTACCGCGCCTACAAGATCGCGACCAAGGGCAAGGATGTTCCGGTGATCGACGGGCTGACCGGCGACCAGCGCTTCTTCCTCGCCTGGGCGCAGGTATGGCGTTCGACACAGCGCGAGGCGAATTACCGCACCCGCCTGCGCACCGACAGCCACAGCCCGGAAGAATACCGGGTCAACGGCGTCGTGCGCAATCTCGACGAATGGTACGAGGCCTTCGGCGTCAAGCCGGGCGACGCGCTCTACCTGCCGCCGGAACAGCGCGTGCGGATCTGGTAAGCACAGCAAAGGCCCGCCCGGTGATCCGGGCGGGCCTTTTGATTTGACACCCGCTCCGGTCTCGTCGAAGCGGCTGCGCCATGACCGACACCCTAGCCGCCATCCTGCTCGGCATCCTTGAAGGGCTGACCGAATTCCTGCCCGTGTCATCGACCGGGCACCTGATCCTCGCCACCGAGCTGCTCGGCTTCGACCAGCGCGAATGGGAGGTGTTCAACATCGCCATCCAGCCAGCGGCTATCCTCGCCATCGTGGTGCTCTACTGGCGGACCTTCTGGGATGTGGCAAAGGGGCTGTTCGGACTGGACAAAGGCGCGCTCGCCTTCGTGCGCAACCTGCTGGTCGCCTTCTTTCCGGCGGTGCTGCTGGGCCTGGCCTTCGGCGACGTGATCGAGACCATGCTGGGCAATGCCGTGCTGGTATGCTGGACGCTGATCATAGGCGGCTTTGCGATCCTTGCCGTCGAACGCTGGGCCAATCCGCCCGCAGAGGGCGCAGGCGTTGCCGGCGTTCCGCTGCGCACCTCGGTGCTGGTGGGGCTGGTGCAGTGTCTGGCGATGATCCCCGGGGTCAGCCGTTCGGGCGCGACCATCCTCGGCGCGATGGCCTTTGGCGTCGATCGCAAGACCGCGGCGGAATTCAGCTTCTTCCTCGCGGTGCCGACCCTGTCGGGGGCAACGGTCTACCAGCTGGCGAAATACGGCGCCGACCTTTCAGCCCGCGACTTCGAACTGATCGGCATCGGTTCCGCGGTCGGCTTTGTCACCGCGCTGGTAGTGGTCAAACTGTTCGTGACGATCATCACCAGGATCGGGTTTGCCCCCTTCGCCTGGTACCGCATCGTCATCGGTGCGGCGGGTCTCGCCTGGCTGACCCTGCGCTAGACCACGCTTTTGCGGAACCACACGGCGACACGCTGGTTTGGGAGTCGGACCGGCAGACGCCGGGTACGACGAAGCGAAGGCGGATAATGGCGTTATTGGTGCTGATCGTGTTGGGTGCGACGCTGGGCTGGCTGGCCTCGATCCTCGCGCGCACCGAAGCGCCAGGCGCGATCCTGCGCCAGATCGCGGGCGGCGTCGTGGTGTCTCTTGTCACCGGCGGTATCGCCAATGGCGGGACCATGCTGGGAAGCCTGTCGTTCCTCGGCCTCGGCGTGGCGCTGGCGACCACCTTTATCATGCTGGTGCTCTACCACGCCGTCCTGCGGCGCAAGGCGAACGCCTAGACCGGCACCTAAACGGGTTCGGCCCCGCTGCCGCGCCCGCCGCGCAGATGGTATTCCTGGCTACCCCGGTGCAGCACGTTATCGACATCGATCACCGCCGAATTGGCATAGGTGAACCCGGCCGGCAGGCTGCGATAGAGCCGGTCGAAGTCGCGTTCGACCGTCTGGCGGTAAAGGTCCGTGAAACTCTCGATCACGAAATAGGTCGGCTGCAGGTCGCTGATCACGTAATCCGTGCGCATCACCCGGTCGACATTGAGCATGATGCGGTTGGGGCTTTTCGCCTCGACCGCGAAGCGCGCTTCGGTCGGGCCTGACAGGATACCCGCCCCATAGGCGCGAAGATCCGTGCCGCCTTCGAGAATCAGCCCGAATTCGACCGTGTACCAGTAGAGCGCGCCCAGCGCCTTCAAGCGGTTATAGCGCATCGCCTTCCAGCCGGCGCGGCCATATTCCTGCATGTAATCGGCATACACCGGATCGGT
Organism: Erythrobacter dokdonensis DSW-74; assembly: GCF_001677335.1. Classification (GTDB taxonomy): domain Bacteria; phylum Pseudomonadota; class Alphaproteobacteria; order Sphingomonadales; family Sphingomonadaceae; genus Erythrobacter; species Erythrobacter dokdonensis. The sequence continues at coordinate 169,424 of NZ_LZYB01000003.1, read as the reverse complement.
CAGCATCGGGACATGACCGAACACGTCGTGAAACACGTCCGGCTCCTGAATATAGTCGAAGGTCTCGCGCGTGCGGATGAAATTGCCCGCCGGAAAGCGCCGGTTGGCAAGGTGCCAGAAGAACACGTGATCGGGGATCAGCATCGGCACCGGCACCACGCTCCAGCCGGTGAGAGCGCCCAGTTCCTCGGACAGCTGGCCGAATTCCGGCACGCCGCCGCGCCCGAGATCGAGTTTCTCCAGCCCCGCCATGAAGGCGCTCGCCGCGCGGCCGGGCAGGATCTCCATCTGGCGGGCGAAAAGATCGTTCCAGACGGCGTCATCCTCGGTGGAATAGTCGGTCTGTTTCGGCTCCAGCCAGTCCTCTCCCACATGCGCCGGCTTGGCGAGCGGGGCAGTAAAGACATCCGCCGACATTTCGGGCAGGGTGGCGAAATCAGGGGTAGGATCTGCAAGCGTAGCCATGTCGTTGCAGATGATACTACCTTTGCGGGCCGAGGACAAACGCAACAGGAGCAACGCGCATGGGCATCAAGCGCAAGGATTACGAAGAGGCGCTGGCGCCGCTGACGCTCGAACTGGTGAGCATGGCGCGCTGGGTCAAGGAGACCGGCGCGCGCGTGGTGGTGCTGTTCGAGGGGCGCGACACGGCGGGCAAGGGCGGCGCGATTACCGCGGTGCGCGACCGGCTGAACCCGCGCCAGTGCCGCACCGTGGCCCTTTCCAAGCCAACCGAGGCGGAGCTGGGCCAATGGTATTTCCAGCGCTACGTGCCGCATCTGCCTATGGCGGGCGAGATCGTGTTGTTCGACCGGTCATGGTACAACCGCGCCGGGGTGGAGCGGGTCATGGGCTATGCCTCGGAAGATCAGGTCGCAGCCTTTCTGAAGGCGGTGCCGACCTTCGAAAAGCTGCTGGTGGATGACGGCATCCTGCTGTTCAAATACTGGCTGGCGACCGATCAGGAACAACAGGAAGAACGCCTGCGCGAGCGGCTGGAAGATCCGCTGAAGCGCTGGAAGCTGTCGCCTGTCGATCTCGCCGCGCGGACCAGATATGATGATTATACCGCCGCGCGCGAGGCGATGCTGGCGGCGACACACACGGATCATGCGCCGTGGACGCTGGTGGATTTCAACGACCAGCGGCGCGGGCGGCTTACGCTCGTGCGCGACCTGCTCGACCGGATACCCGACACACATCAGGACCCGCCGGGCATCGACTTCCCCGATCTGGGCCGGGAACCGGTGGCGGAAAGCTATCGCGTACTGGGGCCGATTGCCGATTATCCGCTGGACTAGACTGTCGCGCTGGCTTGCGTCACCTGGCGCCCGTCATCGGCAAAGGCGGCAAGGTCGTAGCCGTCGCTGCTCTTGCGCATCACCAGATGCAGCGCCTCGCCCGCGATGGCAGGCGACAGTCCGCGAAACCGGAATGTCCGCAGGCGGTTTGCACCCAGCTCGCTTTCGGCCAGTTGCAGCAGCAGGCTGGCTGTCAGCGGCCCGTGGACAACGAGGCCGCGATAGCGCTCGACCTCGCGCGCATAGGGTGCATCATAATGGATGCGGTGGGTGTTGAAGGTGAGCGCCGAATAGCGGAACAGCAGGCGCGGATCGGGAGTGAGGCTGCGATGTGCGTCCCAGCCTTCGGGCGAAAAGCTTGCCTCGTCCAGAGGCGGCGGAGACAGGTCTTGACCCCCGCTAGCCGCCTCCCGGTAGACGATAGACTGGGTTTCGACCACCGCCAGCGTGCCGTTGCTGCGTGTTTCATGTGAAACATCGACAAAGGCGAGCGGGCCGGACGAGCCCTGTTTTTCGGTTATGGCGGCGATCTTGCTGCGCCGCTCGATCACCGCCCCGATGGCGATCGGCGCAAGGAACCGCATCGTGGAAGAGGCCCACATCCGGCGCGGCATGGGGAACGGCGGCAGGAAGCTGTCGGCACTGTCGTCGCGCGCCGGATGACCGTCCTCTCCCAGCATCGCGGTCGGCGCATCCGGGGTACAGAGCGCGAAGTGGATGCCCTGCGGCATGATCGCCGGATGCGGGCGCGGCAGGTCGAAGGTGGCAAGCCAGCGGGCTGCCAGCGCGTCGTCGAGCCGGTCGCGGGCATTTGTCTCCCGCCCGATCCATGCGCTGAAGTCGGTCATGCGGCCCGCTCGAACACAGCAGCAATGCCTTGCCCGCCGCCAATGCACATTGTTTCAAGGCCATAGCGCACCCCGCGCCGGTGCATTTCATGCGCCATGTCGGCGAGAATGCGGCCCCCGGTCGCGCCGATGGGATGGCCGAGGCTGATCCCCGAGCCATTGACGTTGAGGATCTCGCGGCGGCTGTCGTCGGCGCTCCAGCCCCAGCCCTTGAGCACGGCGAGCACCTGCGGGGCGAAGGCTTCGTTGAGTTCGACAAGGCCGATATCGTCCCAGCTGTAGCCGCGCCGCTCGAACAGGCGCTCTACCGCCGGCACCGGGCCGATGCCCATGCGCGACGGGTCACACCCTGCCGCCGCCCAGCCGCCGAACCACAGCATCGGAGTGAGGCCGAGTTCCTCCAGCTTGTCCTCCGCGACCACAAGGCACGCAGCGGCCGCATCGTTCTGCTGGCTGGCATTGCCGGCGGTGACGATCGCTTGGGGGTCGCGCTTGAGGTCGATCGGCGCAAGCTTGCCGAGCGTCTCCATCGAGGCATCGGAGCGGTACCCCTCGTCGTGATCGAAGATTACCGGATCGCCCTTCCTCTGCGGGATGGCCACGGGCACCAACTGTTCGGCAAAGCGGTTGTCCGACCAGGCCTTGGCCGCATTCTGGTGCGAGCGGACGGCGAAGGCATCAGCCTCCTCGCGGGTGATGTCGTAATCCTTGGCGAGGTTTTCGGCCGTCTCGATCATCCCGGTGATCACCCCGAAGCGTTCGACCGGCTGGCTCATCACGCGGCCGCGGCTGAGGCGATCATGCAGCACCATGTCGCCCATCCGCACGCCCCCGCGCGCGGCGAGGGTGTAGTGCTCGACGTTGGACATGGACTCCACGCCGCCCGCGACCACGACATCGGCCATACCGGTCTCGACCATCATCGCCGCAGTCGCGACCGCCTGCACACCCGAGCCGCAGCGGCGATCGAGCTGGAAGCCGGGCACTTCGATGGGCAGCCCCGCCGCGAGCCACGACCAGTGGCCGATCGCGGGGGCCTCGCCATTGCCGTAGCCCTGACTGAACACGACATCATCAACCCGCGCCGGATCGATGCCGGAACGCTCCATCAGCGCCTTGAGGATCACCGCGCCGAGCTGACCAGCGTTCAGCCCCGCAAGCCCGCCGAGGAACTTGCCGACCGGGGTGCGCAGCGGAGTGCAAATCGCAGCCCTGCGATTTTCTGGGCGTCTGGTCATTTCGAATCCTTGTCAGAAAGAGCAACCGTCCCCGCATCCACCAGCTTGCCGATCGCGCCGGAGGACAGGCCGAGTTTCTCGGCGAGCACTTCCTCAGAATGTTCGCCGAGGTAGGGCGCAGGGCGAGGATCGCCGACCTCGCGGCCGGGGAAATTGGCGAAGCTGCGGGTGGCAGGGTATTCGAAACCGCTCGGATTGGCGGGCGAGGGGCCGAACAGCGGGTTGTCGGCCACGAGCACCGGATCATTCGCCGCCTCGAAGGCGGTACGGTAACGTTCGAAGGTGCAGCCCTCGGCGGCCATGCGCGCCGCGAGGGTATCGTAGTCCATGCCGTCCGCCGCCTCCTGGAACAGCGCGAACAGCCGGGCGCGGTGCTGGAAGCGGGGCGTGTCCCCGTCGGCGAAGCGCACACCCAGTTCGGCCTCCATCGCCGCCATGGGTTCTGCGATCCCGAAGGCCTTGACCAGCCCGATCCACTGCTTGGGAGTGAGGGCTGCGACCATGAAGCGCTTGCCGTCGCGGCTACGGAAATCGCGCCCGAACGCGCCCCAGATGGCATTGCCGAGCCGTTCGCGATCCGCGCCGCGGTAGAGCATCTCGGCCATCGTCCCCGAATTGGCGAGCGTCCCGATCGCGACGTCACCAAGCGGCACGCGCACCTCGCTGCCCTCGCCCGTCCGGTCGCGGTGGTGGAGCGCGGCGAGCATCGCGAATGCGCTATAGGCCCCGGTGATGAAATCCCACGCGGGCAGCACCTGGTTGACCGGCGGCGCTGTGGCGGGATCCCAGTCTTCGGGTCCGCACATCAGCGGATAGCCGGCTGCGGCATTCACAGTGAAGTCCATCGCCTGCCGCCCGTCATGCCAACCCATGATGCGCAAGCTGATCATGTCGGCCCGCCTTGCCGCCATAGCGGCGTGACTGAGAAAGCTTTTCTCGGGCAGGTTGGTGATGCACTGGCCGACGCTCGCCGCCAGCTCCACCAGCAACTCCCGCCCCTCGGGAGATTGCAGATCGAGCGCTACCGACTTCTTGGCCCGGTTGAGGTTCTCCCACGAGAGGCTGCGGCCTTCAGGGGTCAGCATGTAGCGATTGTAATCGAGCCCGCCCGCCTTGTGATCGACGCGGATCACCTCCGCCCCCATCTGCGCGCAATACAGCCCCGCTGTCGGCGAGGCGACGAAGCTGGAAACTTCGACGATGCTTAGATCATTGAGTAGGTTGTACATCTAATCAGAAACCTGTCGTGCTTTGCCGCAGGGTACGGCTCGCTTGCGAGCCGCAAGGGCGACCGCCCGCAGCGATGCGACCTTCAGGTCGCGTGAGCGAGGATTTCGCGGCCCGGACGGGCTGCGGAAAATCAAGATTCCCTCCACTCGCGCAGCATGTGCTTGGCGATCTGGAGTTGCAGGATCTGGGTCGTGCCTTCGTAGATGCGGTAGATGCGGGCATCGCGGAAGAACCGCTCGGCGTCGTATTCGGCGAGGTAGCCCGCGCCGCCATAGATCTGCACCACGCGATCGACCACCCGGCCGCACATCTCGCTGGCGAACACCTTGAAGGCAGCGGCCTTGACGAGGATGTTCTCGCCCGCGTCGGCGCGGGCGGTGACGTCCTTCATCATCGCCTCGGCGGCGTAAATCTCGATCTCGCTGTCCGCGAGCATCTGCTGGATCAGCTGGAAGTTGGCGATGGGTTCCCCGAAGGCCTTGCGCTCATTGGCATAGCGCAGCGCGCTGTCCAGAGCCCGCCGGGCATAGCCGGTCGCCGCCGCGCCCACGCTGATGCGGCCATTGTCCAGGCTCTTCATGGCGAAGACGAAACCCTTGCCGGTCTCGCCGCCAAGCAGCGCGTCACCCGGGACGCGCACATCGTCGAGCATGATGTCGGAGATGTGACTGCCTGACTGGCCCATCTTCCTGTCCGGACTGCCGCGCGATATGCCCGGCGTGTCCATCGGCACGATGAAGGCCGAGACATGGGCGTTCTTGGGCAGCGCCTCCTTGCTGGTGCGCGCCATGATCAGTGCGACATCGGCATGGGGAGCGTTGGTGATGTAGCGCTTGGTGCCGTTGAGAATCCAGCCATTGCCGTCAGGGTCGGGCGTGGCGGTGGTCGCCATGGCGGCGCTGTCGCTGCCCGAACCCGGCTCGGTCAGGCCGAAGCAGGCGATCCGACCCTCCGCGATCTTCGGATACCACTCGGCCTTCTGGGCTTCGGTCGCGCCGTTCTTGAGCGCGCTGGCGAACATGCCGACATTGATCGAGAAGATCGAGCGATAGGCCGGTGCGGCATAGGCCATGATGTTCACGACGCGGGCATATTGCGTCATGTTGAGCCCGGCGCCGCCATACTCCTCGGGCACCGACAGGCCGAACAGGCCCATCTCGCGCATTTCGGCAAGGATGTCGTCGGGGATGCGGTCTTCGGCGATTACCTGCGGTTCGGCGGGGATCAGGCGCTCGCGCACATAGCGCGCGAGCTGTTCGGCGAACTGTTCGAAGGTATCCTCGTCCATGCCGGGATTGCGGGCGGCAGCGAGATTGGCAGGGGCGTTCATGGCAGGCAGAATCCTCGGGGCGGCGGCCGTGTTCGGCAAATGTGGCTCGCCGGAGCGTTGCAGGGTCTTCGGGCTTACTGGCCGTTCCGGTCGGCGCTGTCGCCTGTCACTTCGGCAGGGGCAGCCTCGGGAGGGAGCGCTTCCGCAGGCAGGCGGCGGCGGTCGAGCATTTCGGCCGCTTCCTCGAGCGCCTCGGCCTCGCCCGCGCTGACCCCGCCCGGCGCATCCGCAGCCGCGCTGCCGCACGCAGCCAGCACGGCAGCCAGCGCCGCAAGCAGGATCAGGCGGAACATGGCTGGCGGACCTTACTCGTCGGTACCCTCCGCAGCGGCGGCGGCTTCGGCAGCCACGTCGGCAGCGGCATTGGCGGCTGCTTCGGCATTTGCCGCGTCGGCGGCGTCGCTTTCCGGCGCATCGGCGGCGGTCGCTTCGGGGTCCTCGACCGGCTCATCCGAAATCGCCTCAAGCGCTTCGTCGGCGGGCATTTCAACCGTGTCGGCGCTCGCTTCGGTCGAAGCATCGTCCGAACTGCCGCAAGCGGCCAGCATCAGCGCGGCGCCGGAAAGGGCGGCGAAAGTGGTGCGGGTGTTCATCGCGGAGTCTCTCCTCTTGGTCTGTCGATACCGAACCATCACAAGCCCGGCATCATCGAGCGGGGTTTAGCCAAGGCATGGGGCATAGGCCAAGCGCCAAATGGTGCCTTAACCATTGTCGATTAGGCTGACCCGCATGAACCGCTATCCCACCCGCGCGGCTTTTGCCCTCGCCGCACTCGCACTACCCGCAAGCCTCCTCGCCCAGAACGGCAGCGGGCCAGCCTTTACCGTGGTCGAGACCGGGCGCTCCTATGCCAGCCTGCAAGCGGCGGTCGACGCGATCGGTAATGCGCGCGCCACGATCCGCATTGCGCCAGGCACCTATCGCCAGTGCGCGGTGCAGGAAGCGGGGGTGATTGTCTTCGAAGCCGCCGAGCCGGGCACCGTCACGCTCGAAGGCCGCGCCTGCGAAGGCAAGGCGGCGCTGGTGCTGCGCGGCACGGGAGCAGAGATCCGCGGGCTGACCTTCAGCGGCATCAATGTCGAGGACGGCAACGGCGCGGGCATCCGTTTGGAGGAAGGCAGTCTCAACGTCGCTTATGCACGCTTCCAGAACAGCCAGCAGGGCATCCTAACCGGCGTGATCGAGAACAGCCGCATCTACATTACCCGCTCCACCTTCAGCGGGCTCGGCACCTGCGAGAACGACGCAGGCTGCGCCCATTCGCTCTATATCGGCGATGTCGCCTCGCTGACCGTGCGCGAAAGCCGGTTCGAGCGCGGGACAGGTGGCCATTACCTCAAGGCGCGCGCCGCCGAGGTGGTGATCGAGGGCAACAGCTTCGACGACGCGAACGGGCGCACCACCAATTACATGATCGACCTGCCTGCGGGCAGCGTCGGGCGGATCGCCGACAACTGGTTCGTGCAGGGCCGCGACAAGGAGAACTACTCCGCCTTCATCGCGCTGGGCGCCGAAGATCTGCTGCACCCCTCGGCGGGCCTTCGCATCGAGAACAACGAGGCGCGCTTCGTCCCTGGTCTCAGCCGGCAGAGCACTTTCCTCGCCGACTGGACGGGCGAGCGGGTGGTAATGCAGGGCAACCGCCTGGCAGCGGGGATCAAGCAGTACGAGGCGCGCTAGGACGCGGGCGGATCGAAGGCGCGAACGTAACGCTGCTCGGTCGCCGGGATCGCCGGGCCGAGGCTCTTGACCTGAAACGCCCAGCCCAGCTCGCCGGCCAGCCACATCGGGGTGTTCTGCGCAAAGCCGAAATGGGCATAGAGTTCGGGGTCGCCCAGCACGGTGATGCCCTTGACGCCGCGCGTCCGCATCACCGCCTCCCCCGCCTCGATCAGCTTGCGACCCAGCCCCTTGCCCTGATGCGCCGGATCGACCGCGACCGGGCCGAGCACCACCCAGCCCTCCTCGCCATTTTCCAGCAGCGCGGGGGAATAGGTGATCTGGCCGATGATTGCGCCGTCCGCCTCCGCCACCAGTGACAGCAGCAGGTCGCCATCATCGCGCAAACGGTCGATCACGTCCTGCTCGTCGCCGTCGGAATAGGCATGGCCGATGAAGGCGCGGCGCACCATGTCATGGATCGCGGCTTCGTCGCCGGGGCGTTCCTCGCGGATGGTGATGTCGGTCATGGCAGCAGATGTCCTGATTTGTCGCGCTTGGTCGCCAGATAGCGGGCGTTGTGCGGGTTTTCGGGGAGCTGGTGCGGCACCCGCTCGCTGACCGTGATGCCTGCCGCTTGCAGCGCGGCGACCTTGGCCGGGTTGTTGGTCAGAAGGCGGATGGTCCGCGCTCCCAGCAGTTCCAGCATCCGCGCCGCCACCGGGAAATCGCGCGCCTCATCAGGTAGGCCCAATCGCTGGTTGGCCTCGACCGTGTCGAACCCCTGATCCTGCAAGCGATAGGCGCGCAGCTTGTTGACCAGCCCGATCCCGCGCCCCTCCTGCCGCATATAAAGCAGGATGCCCCAGCCGCCGGAATCGCGCGCTTCGTGGGCCATGGCATGGAGCGCGGCGTCCAGTTGCGGGCCGCAGTCGCATTTGAGGCTGCCGAGGATGTCGCCGGTCAGGCATTCGGAATGGAGCCTTACCAGCGGCAGGCGGTCGCCCGACTGCTTGCCGATGATCAACGCAACGTGCTCGCGCAGGTCGGCGGCGGAACGGAAGGCGACGATTTCCGCCTCCTCGCAGGCCGACACGGGCAGGCGGGCGCGGGTGACGATGCGCAAGGCGCCAGCATCGGCATAGGCGGCGATATCACTCGCAGCGACGGGCACGGCCTCGCCCGCATCCACCGGATCCACCAGAAAGGCGGGCAGGATCCCGGCGATGCGCGCCAGTTCCAGCGCCGCGGCGGCGGCTTCCGCCCAATCGAGCGTGACGGCCTTGAAGGGGCCCTTGAGCGGATTGCCGAGGTCAAGCGCCGGATCGGCAATCGGCAGCGCCTCGCGCAGGGTAAAGTCCTCGCCTCCCGCAATCAGTACCGGGGCGTGCGGCACCGCCGCCTCGCGCTGGTTGGCAAGCTTGAGCGTCGCCGCACGCGCGGCGGAGATCAGCATCTGCGGCGAGGTGGCTCCCTGCGCGATGGCAGTCTCGACCGGCAACAGGACAGGCCCGCCGTCGAACGCCAGCGGCCAGCCGTGGCGCAGGGCGTCCACCGCCTGCGCGGCGCGGCGCGAAGGCGAAAGCGAAGGCGGGAGGCTCAGAGGTCGAACTCCGTGATCAACGGCACGTGGTCGGACGGCTGTTCCCACGCCCGCGCCTCTTCCAGCACGCGGTGCCCGCGCGACTGCTGCGCGAGTTCCGGCGAGGCCCACATGTGGTCCAGCCGGCGGCCCTTGTCGTTCTCCTGCCACTTCGGATTGCGGTAGCTCCACCACGAGTAATAGCGCTCCGGCGCAGGGATATGCTGGCGTCCCAGATCGACCCAGCCGTGAGCGTCCTGAAACTTGCCGAGGGTTTCCACCTCGATCGGCGTGTGGCTGACGACCTTCAGCAGCTGCTTGTGGCTCCACACATCGCTTTCGAGCGGGGCGATGTTGAAATCGCCGACGATCAGCGTGGGGCGATCAAGCTTGTCCGCCCATCTGGTCATGCGCCCGAGAAAGTCGAGCTTCTGGCCGAACTTGGGGTTCGCCTCGCGGTCCGGCACATCGCCGCCGGCGGGAACATAGACGTTCTCGACCAGCACGCCCTTGCCCAGCACCTCGACGCCCACATGGCGCGCCTCGCCATTGGCCTGCCAGTCGTGGCGGGCAAGCTCGCGGATCGGAACGCGGCTGATGGTGGCGACCCCGTGATAGCCCTTCTGTCCGCTTACCGCCTGATGGGTGTAGCCCAGTGCCGCCAAGGCCTCGGCCGGGAACAGGTGGCTCTCGCACTTGATTTCCTGGAGGCACAGGATGTCGGGCGCAGCCTCGGTGAGCAGCTTTTCAATAAGGCCGACGCGCAGGCGGGCCGAGTTGATATTCCAGGTGGCAACGGTCAGCATGGAGGCGGACTTAGGGGCGGGCGGCGGCAAAATCCAGCGGGGAGGGCGCCGATCATGCCTTTACGCCGTCACGCGGGGCCGATAGCGCACCGGCCAAGGAGACCCGCCATGACCCCTACCCGTGCCCTGATCGCTCTCGCAATTGCCGCCGTGCCGCTGGGAGGCTGCGCCGCCACCATCAGCACGAACGCGGCGACCGGCTACAGCGATGCGCGCCCGGGGCAGGTAGCCCAGGCGCCCGCCCCGGCGAAGGCAAAGAACGTGATCCTGTTCATCGGCGACGGCATGGGCATTTCCACCATCACTGCCGCGCGCATCTACGAAGCGCAAAAGCGCGGGGAAACGGGCGAGGAAAACTCCCTGAGTTTCGAACGCTTCCCCAATGTCGCGCTGGTAAAGACCTATAACACCAATGCGCAGGTGCCCGATTCCGCTGGTACGGCAACCGCAATGCATTCGGGCACCAAGACCCGCATCGGCGTGCTCGGCATCGGCCCGGAGGCCGAGAAGGGCGTGTGCAAGGATGCGCTCGCCCACCCGCTTCCGCTGCTGGGCGAAGAAGTGAAGCGCCGCGGATTGGCGCTCGGCATCGTCACCACCACCCGCATCACCCATGCGACACCGGCGAGCGTCTATGCCCGTTCCGCCGATCGTGACTGGGAGGCCGACAGCGCCATCCCCGCCGACCAGCAGGGTCAGGGATGCAAGGACATCGCCCTGCAACTCGCAGAGGCCGATTTCGACGTCACGCTCGGTGGCGGGACAGCGGCCTTCTATGGCAAGAAAAAGGGCGGTCGCCGCTCGGATCCCGCAGCGGATCTCCCCGGCCAATGGGCAGCGCGCAGCGGCGGTACCGTTGTCAGGGATGCAGCCGGACTGCGCGCCGCGCCGATGGGCAAGCCGGTGCTCGGACTGTTCCACCCCAGCCACATGACCTACATGGCCGAGCGCAAGCCGGATTCGCCAGAGCCCACACTGACCGACATGACCGCGCATGCCATTGCGCGCCTCAAGGCCGATCCGGACGGCTTCTACCTGATGGTCGAGGGCGGACGGATCGACCATGCACACCATGCGGGCCAAGCGGGCTATGCGCTGGAGGAAGCGGTCGAGTTCGCCCGCGCGGTGCAATATGCTCTCGACAACACCGACCCGGCAGAGACGCTGATCCTCGTCACCGCCGATCACAGCCATGTCTTCACCATCGCAGGCTATCCGCAGCGCGGGAACGACATTCTGGGTTTGGTGGTGCCGCCGGCGGGCCGCGGCGAGGACGGCGGCGACGGGCGCACCCCGGTTCTGGCGGCGGACGGCAAGCCATATTCGACGCTCGGCTATACCAACGGTCCAGGCGCCGTGCAGGGCGCGCGCGGGACGCCCGAAAGCGGCATCGGTGCGCGCCAGCAGGCGCTGGTCCCGCTGGGGAGCGAAACCCACGGCGGCGAGGATGTCGCCCTGTTCGCTACCGGCCCCGGCGCAGATCGCGCACGCGGCGTGATCGAGCAGAACGTGATCTATTCCCTCATCCGCCGCGCGCTGGGCTGGGAGGAGTAAGCCCGAAGGCCCGATTCCCCGCGCTCCCCGGCGGGCGAAGCCGCGCCGCAAGGCCGACCGGCCGTCGCGCCTTATGGCGCGGAAGCCAAGCGGGCCGGATGGCCCGCGCCCGGCGCTTGAGGGCGCAAACAAAAAACGCGCAGGGCGGAACGCTTTGCAGGCCTGCATAAACCGCCGGGACCACAAAAAACCCTCGACCCGGGGGCGATGGGTCGAGGGTTCCATGGAGCGTTCGTCACGCTTTGTACAAGACAGGCCCTCTTGGAAGGGTGGGCAACAGGGGGGAAACCGCCCTTCGGCCCGCCTTGTTGAGAATGATTAGCTGTTTGCGCCTTTCAGCCACATGAACGGAGCGAAATTTTTGTCGCTTCCTTACAACCACTCGCCGCTGAGGCGTTCATCCCGGGCGACGGGATGCACGGCGCGGATCGCGGAAGGTGAAGGTGCTGTCGGCTACCGGCACGCCATAGCGCTGATTCGTCAGCTGCACCCGCGTGCGGTGATTCTGGGCATCGAGCGCGACCCAGTGGGTCAGCTGCCAGCCGCCCGGGGCCGAAGCGTTGCGCACGAAGATCAGGTTGATCATCCCGAATTCGGGCTTCTTGGGATCGCGCACCTCGACACTGATAACGTCCGGATTGCCGGTCGGCACCAGCTTGCCGAAGCGCTTCACGTCGCGTTCGGGATCGAACAGCGCGCCCAGCGGCGAATTCTTGATCGGCCAGCGCTCGACCTGGCTCACCTCGTAATCGACGACATAGAGCGACTTGCCGTTGGAAATGACGAGGAAATCCGAATCCTTGCCATAGTCGAAGCGGATCTTGCCGGGTCGCTTGAGCGTCATGACCCCGGCCATGACATTGCCCTGGCGGTCGGTCTGGGTGAAGTCGGCGCGCATCGTGCCGATCGCGCGCAAGGCACCCACCACGGCATCAAGCTCGCTGGCCGATTGTGCGGCAAGCGGGCCCGGCGCGATAGTGGCTGGTAGCGCTGGCACAAGTCCGAGCCCCAGCGCGCCGGCGCCAAGGCCCAGCAGCAGGCTGCGGGCGGTGGATCTGCGGTTGGTCATCCGCAAGCGCCTAGGGCGGAAGGCTTGAACTGTCGATGAATTATCGCGCCCCGCCCTGCGGCAGGATGCGCGGGAGCCTTACTTGATCTTGGCTTCCTTGAACTCGACATGCTTGCGCGCCACCGGGTCATACTTGCGGAAGCTCATCTTCTCGGTGATGTTGCGCGGGTTCTTCTTGGTCACGTAGAAGAAGCCGGTGCCCTCGCTCGAGACGAGGCGGATCTTGACGGTGGTGGGCTTCGCCATGGCGGGTTCCTGTCAACTGGGTCGGCCCGGAGGGTGCTTCGCTCGGGCTTGAAAAAGCAAATAGCGGCGCGCCCGGAAGGCCGGCACACCGCCACACGGGCGCGCCATTCGCCGATTCACGGGAAAAAGTCAAGGCGGGTGGATGGGCGAGCCTACCAGTCCGAGGCGCGGGGCTTGCCGCGATTGGCCTTGACCGCACCGCGCACCTTCTTGACCTTCAGGCGCTCGGCTTTGCCGACCCGGTTGAGGCGGGTCCTGGCGCGCTTCTTCGGCTCGGTCTGCGCCTTGTCGAGCAGCGCGGCCAACTTGGCGCGGGCATCCTGCCGGTTGGCCTCCTGCGTGCGGTGCGCCTTGGAGGTGACGATCAGATCGCCATTGCCCGCCAGCTTCGATCCGGCCAGCTGGCGCAGGCGCGCGAACACTGGCGGGGGCAGGCGCAGGGCATAGATATTGACCCGCAGCTCGACTTCGGTGGCGACCTTGTTGGCGTTCTGCCCGCCCGGCCCCGATCCGGCGAGGAAGCTCTCGCTCGCCAGCCGCAGCGCGCGGGCGGTCAGCGGTTCGGGCGTGTCGTCATCCATCCTGCGCCCCCAGCGCGCGGAAATCGGCGGGCAGGGGCGCGCGGGCCTCGATCGGAGTCTTGCCCGGGCGCGTGACAGTCAGGCTTTCGGCATGGAGCATGGTCCGCGAAGCCCCGGCCACCGGCCCGGCGCCATAGACCGGATCGCCCAGCAGCGGTGCGCCAAGCCCCTTGAGGGCGTGAACGCGTAGCTGGTGGGTCCGGCCGGTCTCGGGGCGGAAGCGGATCAGGCTGTTTGGGCCCAGTTCGCTCACCAGCTCCCAGTGCGAGACGGCGGGCTTGCCCTTCTTCGCCGGGATCATCCGCCAGCCCTTCTCCGCCGAGCTGATCTTCGACAGCGCCAGTTCGATCGTTCCTTCGGTGCCCGGCGGCTTTCCGGCAAGGATCGCCAGATAGGTCTTGCCTACCAGCCGTTCCTCGAAGGCCTTGTTGAACCGTGCCAGCGCCTTGGGATTGCGCGCCAAAAGGAGGCAGCCCGAAGTGTCGGTGTCAAGCCGGTGCACCGCCACCGGCGCACGCTGGAAGCCGAGTTTCAGGCTATCAAGATGATCGTCGAGGCACGCCCCGCCCTTGCGCGGACGATCAACCGGAAGGCCCGCAGGCTTGTCGATCACCAGCGCCTCACCGTCTTCGTAGAGGATTGTCGGTTTCATATCAGTTCAGCCCGAATCAGGCCGCGCAAGGCATTGCCGAGCCAGAAGCCGCCTTCGAGATCATTCAGGGCCAGCTCCGCCTCGCGTGCGCGGCCTTCGGCAATCAGGCTCTCTCGCAGCACGCCGGGCAGCAGGCCGAGACCCACCGGCGGGGTCAGCAGCACACCGTCCGGGCCGTCCACGAAAATGCTGGTCCAGCTGCCTTCGGTGACCAGGCCATCTGCCCGCACCAGGACCGCTTCGGCCGCGCCGTAGCTATGGGCCGCAGCAAGCGCATCCTCGTAGAAGCCGCGGTCGGAGGTCTTGTGCATGAGCCGCCAGTCGGAAGGATCGAGCGGATGGGGTAGTGCGGCAACCTTCACCGGCTCGGGCAGAGGTTCGGGCAACAGGCCTGTCTCCAGCGCGCTCGCCCCCGAACGCGCGACCAGCAGGCGCACTTTCGCGGGCGCTTCCAGTTCGAAGCACAGCGCCTGAATCTGGTTGCGCAGGGCGTGGCGATCAAAGGCGAAGCCCAGCATCGCGGCGCTCGCCTTCATCCGCGCAAGGTGCAGCTCCAGCAGGGCAATGCCGCTTTCCGGTTCGAACCGCATGGTCTCGATCAGGTCGCATTGCGGCGCGACGAGCCCCGGCGCGGCGCGGCGCGCGAAACCGGCCTTGACCTCGCATTCGCGCCGCTCGGCCAGTGGCTCGCTATCGGCGACAATCGCCGAGCCGATGCCCAGCACCGCGGACCCCTGCCCGTTCTCGATCGGGGTCAGGCGCAGGGTGCGGATCGCGACGTTAAAGGCAGCGTTGCCGTCTGCGTCTATCCGGCCGATGGCACCGCAATAGGGCCCGCGCGCATCGCGCTCGATCTCGGAAAGGAGTTCCATCGCCCGGATCTTGGGCGCGCCGGTGATCGAGCCGCAAGGAAACAGCGCGCGCACGAGGTCCATCGCGCCCTTGCCCGGGGCAAGGCGCGCGCTCACGGTCGAAACCATCTGGTGCACCGTCGGGTAGCTTTCGACCGCGAAAGGCGCATCCACGGTAACACTGCCCGCCTCGGCCACCCGCGACAGGTCGTTGCGCATCAAGTCGACGATCATAAGGTTTTCCGCGCGGTCCTTGACCGAGGTGGCGAGGTCATCCGCCCATGCACGATCCACCTCCGGATCGGGGCTGCGAGGACGTGTCCCCTTCATCGGCTTGACCTTGGCCTCGGTCCCGCCGAGCGCGAAAAACAGTTCGGGCGAGAAGCTCAGCAGCCAGTGCGACCCGTCGAAGATCAGCCCGCCGTAGCCGGCGCGCGCCGCATCACGCAGGGCCGCATAGAGCCCGACCGGATCGCCGCGGAAGGAACCGGCAAGGGAATAGGTGAGATTGGCCTGATAGATATCGCCCGCATGGATCGCATCGCGCAAGGCGGCGAAGGCGGCTGCATAGCCCCCGGGCGATAGCTGCGGTTCCAGCGGCCCGAGGGTGCCGGTGCCTTCTGCCTTGTCCGCCAGCCAGTCGGGAACGTCGGCAGCGGCGATGCGCCGGGGGACATCAAACAGGCCGAGCCACACCAGCGGCCCGGCCGCACCCGCGCGTGCCGCAGCAAGGCCTGCCAGCTTCGATTCCAGCGCCAGCCCTGCCTCATAGGCGACATAGCCTGCCAGCGACCCGCCGCCCGCCGCGCGCGCCGCTTCGGCCTCGGCCAGCACGCGCTCCACGTCTTCGGGACGGCTGGCGACGAACAGCGCGCGCGGCGCTTCGTAGAGCAGCGCATCGGCCGCCCCGTCTCCGGTGCGGGCATCGTCGAGCAGCACGAATGGCAGCGGTTGACCCATGCCGCGCAGCCTTACCGCAAATAGCGCTGCTGTCGAGAACTTGACCGCCGCCCCAGCCCCCTGCACAGGAATGCCGAGCCTTTACAGCAGGGGGACAGATGATGGCGGATACGGCGGGCGAGATCTTTCTGGGACTGGGTGCGGACGGATCGCGGCAGGCGCTGCTGCTCGGCCGTTCGAACCGCCACGGGCTGGTGGCGGGCGCGACCGGGACCGGCAAGACCGTGACGCTGCAAGGCATCGCCGAAAGCTTTTCCGCCGCCGGGGTGCCGGTATTCGTCGCCGATGTGAAGGGCGATCTTTCGGGCATCGCCATGCCGGGTTCGCCCACCTTCAAGCACGCCGACAAGCTCGAATCGCGGGCGAAGGAACTGGGCATGGACAACTATGCCTATTCCGACAATCCGGTGATCTTCTGGGACCTTTACGGCGAACAGGGCCACCCGATCCGCACAACCGTATCGGAGATGGGCCCGCTGCTGCTGTCGCGCCTGCTCGATCTGAACGAGACGCAGGAAGGCGTGCTTCAGATCGTCTTCCGCTATGCCGACGAGAACGGGCTGCTGCTGCTCGACTTCGGCGATCTCGCGGCGCTGCTGCAATGGGCCAATGCCAATGCGGCCGAACTTTCGGGCAAATATGGCAATGTTTCCAAGGCCTCGGTGGGTGCGATCCAGCGCCAATTGCTGTCGTTCGAAGCGCAGGGAGCGGACAATTTCTTCGGCGAGCCGGCGCTGGAGATCGACGATTTCCTGAAGCTGGATGAACAGGGGCGCGGCTATGTCAATGTGCTCGCCGCCGACAAGCTGATGCGCAGACCCAAGCTCTACGCCACCTTCCTGCTGTGGTTGCTGGCCGAGCTGTTCGAGAGCCTGCCCGAGGTGGGCGATCCGGAAAAGCCGAAGCTGGTGTTCTTCTTCGACGAGGCCCACCTCCTGTTCGACGATGCCCCCAAGGCCTTGCAGGACACGATCGAGCAGGTTGTGCGCCTGATCCGTTCCAAGGGTGTCGGGGTGTTCTTCGTGACGCAAAACCCGATTGATATTCCTGAAGAAGTTGCAGGCCAGCTGGGCAACCGGGTGCAGCACGCCCTGCGCGCCTTCACCCCGCGCGACCAGCGGGCGATCAAGGCGGCAGCGGAAACCTTCCGGATCAATCCGGAGCTCGATGTCGAGGCTGCGATCACCGAATTGAAGGTCGGCGAGGCGCTGGTCTCGACGCTTGACGATGACGGCGCGCCGACGGTGGTGGAGCGCACGCTGATCAAGCCGCCGCGTTCGCGGCTGGGGCCGGTGACGCCGAAGGAGCGCGCGATCATCCAGTCGATCAGCCCGCTCGAAGGCAAGTATGATACCCGTGTCGACCGGGAGAGCGCCGAGGAAGTGCTCGCCGCCAAGGCCGCCGATGCCGCCGCCACCGCCGAAGAGGTCGCCGAGGTGGGCGAGGAGGAAGTCGGCAAGCGGTCCCGCAAGAGCACCAGCCTGTGGGAGAAGGCGGTCTCGCGCGGGGTGACGGTCGCGGCCAGCGGGGCTGCCGGGGTGGCTGCCTCGAAGATCCTCGGCAAGAAAAGCCGCGCCAATCCGGTCGCCTCGGGGATAACCTCGGCCGCGGGATCGATCGCCACCGACCTTGCCGGACCGATTGCGGGACGGTTCGTGCGCAACCTCATCGGCGGGTTGATGCGCTGAACCGCGGCCGCCCCGGCAAGGGCAATGTTTCACGTGAAACCCCGCTTCAAAGGGGGGGTCTGGAAGGGGTCTAACGGGGGTCTAACGGGGGTCTGGCACCCGCTGACGCCGCGCGAGCAGGCCTCAAGCCCCGGCTGGCCGCACCATGCAGAACGCGTTCAGCTTGTTGCCGTCGGGATCGCGGAAATAGGCGGCATAGAACCCGTCATCCCCGCGCGGGCCGGGTGCGCCTTCGTCGGTCGCGCCGTGGGCCATGGCGGTGGCATAGACCGCGTGGACATCTTCGGGTGTCTTCACTTCCAGTGCCACCATCACCCCGTTGCCGACCGTGGCGGGCTGGCCGTCGAACGGTACAGTCGCCGCGATCCCCGGCGCGCCGCCCCATTCGCCCCAGGCGATGAAGGTTTCGAAATCCATCATCCGGCCGACGCCGAAATGCGCGGCCAGCGCGTCGTAGAAAGCCGCAGCGCGCGGCAGATCATTGGTGCCGAGGGTGACGTAGCCGATCATTGTGGTTCCTCCCGTATGTCGCGACTCGCGATAGGTGGAACATTACAGGAACACCGATGATCCGACAAGCGCGCCTCAGAGCGGCTGCGTCTCGCGCTCCAGCCAGGCCAGATCATCGCCCGACAGCCGCGGGGACAGCACCTCGCGCACCTTGGCGTGATAGGCATCGACCCAGGCGATCTCGCTGGCGGTCAACAGCGCCTTGTCGATCAGCTTGCGGTCGATCGGCACGAAGGTCAGCGTCTCGAAGCCGAGATAGCGGCCTTCCTGTCCTGCGATCTCGCGTTCCTCGGTCAGTACCAGGTTCTCGATCCGGATGCCGAATGCGCCCGGCTTGTAATAGCCCGGCTCGTTGGAAAGGATCATGCCCGCGAACAGCTCCTGCCCGGTGCCGGCCTGCCCGCCGGAAGGCTTGGCGATGCGCTGCGGGCCTTCGTGGACGCCAAGGAAGCTGCCGACCCCGTGGCCGGTGCCGTGGGCGTAATCGACGCCTGCCTCCCACAGATATTGCCGCGCCAGCACGTCGAGCTGCCCGCCGACCGTGCCCTGCGGGAACACCGCGCGATCGATCTGGATATGGCCTTTGAGGACGCGGGTGAAACGGTCCTTCATCTCGGCGCTCGGCTCGCCCGGGCCGATCCACACGGTGCGGGTGATGTCGGTAGTGCCGCCCGGATATTGCCCGCCCGAATCGACCAGATAGATCGAGCCCGGCGGGATCGGGATATTGCTGTCCTCGTCGACCTTGTAATGCGGCAGGGCGGCGTGACCGGCGGCGGCCGAGATGGTGTCGAAGCTGAGATCGCTAAGCCCCGCGTCTTCCTCGCGGAAGGCCTGCAAGCGGGCGGCGGCGGCCAATTCATCCACCCCGCCCCCCGGTGCCTCGATTTCCAGCCAGCGCAGGAACTTGGCGACTGCCGCGCCGTCGCGCGCCTGCGCATCGCGGTGGCCGGCCTGTTCGACCGGGTTCTTGATCGCTTTTGCAAGGATCGTGGGGTCCTGCTTGAAGGCGAATGTCGCGCCCCCGCTACGCAGGGCCTGGGCGATGCCGACCACAGCGAAATCGGGATCGAGGACAACGCTCTTGCCCGCATAATCGCTCGCCAGTGCGGTCTCGAAGCCGGCCCGATCGCGCACCGTCACCGCATTGCCGAGATGGCGGGTGAGTTCCGGCGTGAC
The DNA here is from genome assembly GCF_001677335.1 of Erythrobacter dokdonensis DSW-74. GTDB lineage: Bacteria > Pseudomonadota > Alphaproteobacteria > Sphingomonadales > Sphingomonadaceae > Erythrobacter > Erythrobacter dokdonensis. The sequence continues at coordinate 150,140 of NZ_LZYB01000003.1, read as the reverse complement.
CTTTTCCGGCACGATGAACAGTTCGGCGCTGCCATCCTTGTGCGCAACGACATAGGACAGCGCGACCGGCGTATGCGGCACGTCGGCTCCGCGAATGTTGAGCAGCCATGCAACCGAATCCAGCGCCGGGATCACTACCGCATCATGGCCGTGGCTTACCAGCCAGTCGGCCACGGCGGCGCGCTTGTCGGCCGAGGAACGGCCGGCCTGCGTCTCGTCATGCACGATGGCGAGCGCGGCCGAGGGCGCGGGCCGGTCAGACCACACCGCATCAAGCGGGTTGCTGTCGGCAGGGACCATGGTGATGCCTTTGGGCTCCACCTGCTTTTCCAGCGCTTCGACCCAGGCCCAGGTGTGGAGCCACGGGTCATAAGCGATTGTCGCCCCGCTTTCGCATACCTGCGCCAGCCAGCCGGCCAGCGTATCGGCGGGGACGGACTTGTAGTCGAACAGGCTGCCATCGACCTGCTCGCGCACCTGCACGGTGTAACGCCCGTCGACGAAGATCGCGGCATGGGTAAGCGTGACGGCGGCAAATCCGGCAGAGCCGCCGAAGCCGGTCAGCCAGCGCAGCCGCTGGGCATAGTCGCCGACATATTCGCTCATGTGTTCATCGGATATGGGGATGATGAAGCCGTCCACCCCGCGCCGCTTCAGCTCCTCGCGCAGCGCGGCAAGGCGGGCCTCATGGGTTTGCATCAGCATTTCGTCGATCCTCGGGTGAAGGCACGGGCACTTGCCGTGCAATAATGTCTCATTACAACGACCATCATAGGCCCATGCACGGCGACTTTCCACCCGCAGCCGGCGTGGACGCCACGAAGAAGGGATCGCTCGTGATGACCAGACTTGTCAGCGCTGCCGCTCTTGCTACCGCACTTGCTGCCGCCACCTTTGCACCGGCCGCGATGGCCGCCACCAGCCAGGATTCCGCTCACGTGACCACCTCTTCCGCCGCCGCTGCCCAGACCTCCGCCAGTATCAAGCCGCCCGTCGCGGAAAAGCGGCCGCACAGCTACACCCGCCACGGGATCACCATCGAAGACCCCTATGACTGGCTCTACGACAAGTCCTATCCGGTGGTGGACGACAAAGACGTGCTCGATCACCTCAAGGCCGAAAACGCCTATTTCGAGGCGCATATGGCCGCGCAGGCCCCCTTTACCGAGGCGCTGTTCACCGAGATGCGCGCACGCATCAAGGAGGACGATTCGACCGTGCCGCAGAAGGATGGCGATTACATCTACTGGTCGGAGTTCGAGGAAGGCGCGCAATACCGCAAGCATTACAGGAAGCCTGTGGCGGGCGGCGAGCCGCAGCTGCTGATCGACGAGAACGAACTGGCGAAAGACCTCGAATATTTCCGCCTTGGCGCCGCCTCGATCAGCCAGAACGGGCGCTATCTCGCTTTTTCGACCGATACCAACGGATCGGAACGCTACACCGCGCGGATCAAGGATCTTGAGACCGGAGAGCTGCTGCCCGATGTGCTCGAGAACCTGCGCGGCGATCTGGTGTGGGTGAAGAACGACACCGCGCTGGTCTATGGCCCCTCGACCGAGGAATGGCGCACGCTGGAGGCAAAGCTCCACGTGATCGGCACACCGGTGGCGCAGGATGTGACGCTCTACAAGGAGGAGGACCAGTCCTTCGGCGTGGGCGCGGGGCTTTCCGCGCAGGAAGACTGGCTGATCATCGCCACCGGAGACAACGAGACGAGCGAAGTGCGCCTCGTCCCCGCCGCCGACCCGACCGCTGCACCGATTCTGGTGAAGGCGCGCAAGAAGGGCGTCGAATACAGCGTCGACATCCGCGAGGGCGAAGTGTGGGTGCTGACCAATGATGACCACATCAACTTCCGCCTCGCCAAGGCCGACCTGAAGACGCCGGGCAACTGGCAGACCGTGATCGCGGGATCGGACGATTTCTACCTCACCGATTTCGACCTGTTCAAGGACTTCTTCGTCACCGAGGGGCGCCTCAGCGGGCTCGACCAGATCCAGCTGCACCAATACGCCGATCCGGCCAAGGTGACCACGGTCACCTTCCCCGAACCGAGCTACACCGCGGGGCTTTCGAACAACCCCGAATACGACATGAGCAAGCTACGGCTGTCCTACCAGAGCATGGTGACGCCCAGCACGGTGTTTGATTACGACGTGAAGACCGGCAAGCTCGCGACGCTCAAGACGCAGGAAATCCCCAGCGGCTATGACAAGTCGCTCTACACCACCGAGCGGTTGATGATCGCGGCGCGTGACGGGACGATGGTGCCGGTCAGCATCGTAATGCGCAAGGACCGCGCCGGAATCCTCAAAGCTGCCGGGATCGAAGGGCCGGGGCCGCTGCATCTCTATGCCTATGGCGCCTACGGCTATGCCGTCCCGCCGGGCTTTTCGACCACGCGATTGAGCCTCGTCGATCGCGGCTTTGCCTTTGCCATCGCCCATATCCGCGGCGGCGATGATCTCGGGCGGCGCTGGTATCTGCAGGGCAAGCTGTTCGAGCGCACCAACACCTTCAACGATTTCGTCGATGTCGGCCGCGGCCTGATCGCGAAAGGCTATACGGCGGAAGGGAAAGTGACCGCCAGCGGCGGCTCGGCCGGCGGCGAGCTGATGGGGGCCGTGATCAACCAGGACCCGTCGCAATATGGCGCGGTGGTCGCCCATGTGCCCTTCGTCGACGTGGTCAATACCATGCTCAACGAGAAGCTGCCGCTGACGCCGGGCGAATGGCAGGAATGGGGCAACCCGATCACCGACAAGGCGGCGTTTGCCTATATGCTGTCCTATTCGCCCTATGATCAGGTGGTGGCCAAGGATTACCCGCCGATGCTGGTGACCGCCGGCCTCAACGACCCGCGCGTGACCTATTGGGAGCCCGCCAAGTGGGTCGCCAAGCTGCGCGAGGTGAAGACCGACGACAACCTGCTGCTGATGAAGACCAACATGGGCGCAGGCCACGGCGGGCAGTCCGGGCGCTGGAACAGCCTGAAGGAAACGGCGGAGGAATACGCCTTCATCCTGTGGCAGATGGGCATGGCACCGAAGGAGTGACCAACCGCTTCATCCGCACCTTCGTCGCGTCCCCTGCGCACATCGACGAGCTCGGCCACGTCAACAACACCGTTTGGGTGCAGTGGATCCAGGACATGGCCACCGCCCACTGGGACGCAGTCGCGCGGCCCGAGGATCGGGCGGCGTTCTTCTGGGTCGTGGTGCGGCACGAGATCGACTATCGCGGCAACGTCTCCGAGGGCGAGAGCGTCACCGCCGAGACATGGATCGAAGGCCCGGCGCAAGGCGCCAAGTCGCTCCGCCGGGTGGAATTCACCGATGCTTCCGGCAAGCGGCTGGTCAGCGCGGCAACGACATGGGCGATGCTCGACCGGGCCAGCGGCAGGCTGGCGCGGGTGCGGCCCGAGATCCTCGCGCCCTTCCGAGAAGGTTAGGCCGCCTTGTCGCGTCGCTTGCGCTGCGCGGGCGGATCGCTGAACACGGTCAAGCGTTCATAGGCGAGCCGGTTGCGTCCGCTTGCCTTTGCTTCATACATCAGCGCATCGGCGCGGGCGTAGAATTCGGCGAACTGCATGTTGTGACGCCGCGCCTGCGACATCACGATCACCCCCATGCTCGCGGTCACGGGCAGCTCGAGTCCGGGCACATCCTGCGCGATCCTGAGCGGTATTGCCTGCCGCAGGGCCTCGGCGCGCTGGAGCGTGTTCTCGCCGCGCAGCAGCACCACGAATTCCTCGCCGCCCAGCCTAACCGCAATCGCGTCGCGATCCCCGGCGGAGCGGATCGCATTGGCGCAGGCCACCAGCGCCGCATCGCCGACCTGGTGGCCGTGCAGGTCGTTGATCGCCTTGAAGCGGTCGAGATCGACCAGCGCGAAGGTGTCGAAGCCCTGCGCCAGCAGCTCGTCGAAACGCGCCTCGATCGCGCGGCGGTTCATCAGCCCGGTCAGCGAATCGCGGGTCGAAATCTGCTCCAGCATCCGCGCCTCGGTCAGCGCCGCGTCGCGTTCGTGGCGGATCGCAAGGAAGCGGTCGGCGATGGCAAGGCTGATCACCACCACCTCGACCCCGGTGGCGATGAACATCATCAGGTCAAGGCTTGACGGGCCCGTATAGACCCCAAGCCCGCGGATCAGCCGTTCGATCGAGGTCAGGATCAGCGGGAACCATGCGACGGCAACGAATTTGGCCGAGCGGCTCCCGCGCAGGATCGCGTGGACCAGCGCGGCCGAAACCACCACGGCGGCAGGGGTGATGGTGAAGAAATAGGCGGCATCGTCGAAGGCCTGGGTGGCATGGAACTGGAACGCGAAAAAGCCCGGCACCGCGATCGTCCAGCACCCGGTCCAGAAGGTCAGCCGCCGCATCCCGCGCGAGAGTGCGCCGCGTTCAAGGAATTCGCTCAGGAACAGCAGCGCCATGCCGCACCCGGTCGACCAGCACAGCGGCGCAAGGATCGCGAGCAACGCCACAGGCAGGCTCGCGAGCACCGAAATCACGCCGCCCGCGAACAGCACATAGCCCATCATCGCCACCACCATCGCGGCGTGGAACAGCACGAAGCGTTCGCGCAGGACCAGATAGAAGCTGATGTCGAACAGCAGCGGCAGCACCAGCATCCCCAGCACCAGCGCGAGCAGCATCATCTCGTACAGCGACCGCCCGGCATCTTCGGGATGCCGGACCAGCGCTGCCTCGGTCAGCAGCGGGATGGAATGCGGTCGGTCGATCCGCACCAGCACCGCCTCGGTTTCCGAGGTGATGACAGGCAGAGGCAAGCGGAACACCGGGCCGGCGGCAAAGGGCGTGCCTTCGCTTTCGGCAAAGCTGCGCGCGCGCAGGGTGCCGCCGGCATCGAGCGCATAAAGCGTGATCCGTTCGTGACGCGAGGTGCGGGTGACGAAATGGCGCGGCGCAGGCCCTGTCTGCCATGCATCGGCATCGAACCGCAGCCAGGCGACCGGCGCATCGGCCTTCCAGCCGGTACCGCTACAGTTCCACGCGTCCCGCCCGATCATCGCTTCGGCGGGGCGGTTCGCGTCCGATACGGCATGGCACAGCGCAGTGGCCGCAGGGGCGTGATGGTTGTCCGCCAGTGCGGGCACGGCAAGGCCCAGCGCCAGCAGTGCTGCCGCTATCCAGAGCCGGATCATGAGGCGCAATCGTCCCATCCGCGCGCCGTTACCACGAAAGGCCTTACGATGCTGTTAAGCTATCCATCCCGGTTTCGGTAGAAATGTTCCCGAAACTCATAGGTTTGGCAGACAGGTTCGGGAGGAAGGGCGGCATCGGCAGGGCCGCGTGGGATCGCGGCGCTATGCCAGTCACAAGCGTGTCATGAATTGGCCCTAGCGCGCTTTCGTACCCCCATTTCAGGAACCGTGATGAAGCGTCCCATTTCCGCCCTCGCCCGCACCGGAGCCACCCTTGCGCTTTCCGCCCTCGCACTTGCCGCCTGCGACAGTGCCGGCGGCGGCGGAGCGCGCAATTCGGTGCACGCTGTCGGCTCCTCGACGGTCTATCCCTTCGCCAAGCTGGTCGCGGAAAACTTCGCCCGCTCGAACACCGATTTCCGTTCGCCGCTGATCGAATCCACCGGCACGGGCAATGGTATCCAGCTGTTCTGCAAGGGGTTGGGCGCGAATACGCCCGACATGGTCAATGCCTCGCGGCGGATGAAGGACAGTGAATTCGACCGCTGCGTGTCGAACAAGGTGGACGAGATCATCGAACTGCAGGTCGGGCTCGACGGAATCGCCTTTGCCTCCTCGAAAGGCGGCATCATGCTCAACCTGTCGCCCAAGACCGTCTACGAGGCGCTTGCCGCCAACCCCTATGGCAAGGAGCAGACCGCGAAAACCTGGGCCGACGTCGATCCGGCGCTGCCGGCCGAACCGATCCTCGTCTATGGTCCGCCCAGCACATCGGGCACGCGCGACGCGCTGAAGGAACTGGTGCTCGAAGCCGGCTGCAAGACCAATCCGGACATGGCCGCCCTCAAGGAAAGCGACGAGAACAAATACAAGCAGGTCTGCACCGAAGTGCGCGACGACGGCGGCTATGTCGATCAGGGCGAGCAGGACAACCTCATCGTGCAGAAGATCGAGAGCAATCCGAAGGCCGTCGGCATCTTCGGTTTCTCCTATCTCGAAGAGAACGCCGACAAGGTGCAGGGCCTGCCGATGAACGGCGTGCAGCCCACCTACGATAACATCGCCAGCTTCGCCTATCCGGGCGCGCGTCCGCTCTATGTCTATGTCAAGAAGGCACATATGCGCGCCATTCCGGGCCTCGGCGCGTTCATGGAGGAATGGGTCAAGAGCTGGGACAAGGACGGCCCGCTGGCCCGCATCGGCATGGTCGCCATGCCTCCCGAAGCGATGGAAGCCAATGCGGCCAAGGTGCGCGACCAGCTCATCCTCACGCGCGAGGATCTCGCCGCCGAATAAGCCCGATTGCCGGTCGGCACGCGGCAGGCTAGCCTTGCCGGCATGAGCGCCCGCAAGATTGCCGCCTGGCACGCTGCCGGATTGATCGACGCGGAGACGCGCGACCGCCTGCTCGCCTACGAGGCCGACCATGCCCGCCCGCTAGCCCTGTGGGCGGTGTCCGGCATCGGCGCGCTGGCAATCGGGCTGGGGCTGGTTTCCGTCATCGCCGCCAACTGGGAGGAGATTCCGGGACAGCTGCGGCTCGGCGTCCATCTGGCGCTGATTGTCGCAGCCCTCGGCGCGCTGTTCGCCCGCGAGGAGCGGCTGGCGCAGGCCTCGCCCTGGGCAGTGGAGGCGCTGGTCTTCGTCACCGCCGCATTGGGCCTCACCTTCTTCGGCCATATCGGGCAGGTCTACCAGACATCCTCGCCGCTATGGCAGCCGCTCGGCGTGTGGCTGGCGCTGTTCGCGCCGCTGCTGCTGCTAATGGGGCGCAGCTGGCCGGCGGCGATGGCGGTGGTTGGCGGCGCGGGGTGGTGTGCGTGGGAATATGCCACTGCGAGCACCGGCTGGCTCGCGGCACGCGACCCGGGCTTCGCGATGCGGTTGTGGCTCGCCGCCGTCACCGCCGCGCCGGTGCTGTTTGCGCCGCTCGCCGCCTGGCAGCGCGCTCGCAGCGCCCGGCCCGATTTCTGGCGGCGGCTCGAACAGCTGGCACTGGCCTATGCGGTCGGCGGTGGAACGCTGGCCTGCGGTCTGGCAAGCGGCGGGGGCTATAACGGCGAAGCAAGCCTGCTGGGCATGGCAGCCATGGCGCTGCGCGGAGCGGTTGGCGTGCTTGCGGGTCTGGGCGTCATGCTCGCACGGCCGGGCATTTCGGGGCGGATGGCAGGCGCGATCATCGCCGGGGCGGGACTTGTATTGCCGCTCGCCCATGCGCTCGAGGACCTGACCGTTCCGGCCGCCGCGCTGTTCTTTGCCCTGTGGGCCGGCATCGCCGCCGCCGCGCTTGCAGCGCACTGGCGCGGGGTGTTCCAGCTTGCCGTCGGCGTGATCGCGATGCGGCTCATCATCCTCAGCTTCGAGCTGGCGGGCGACCTGCTGGCGAGCGGCTTCGGGCTGATCCTGTCGGGCTTCCTGATCCTTGGCGTGGCATGGGGCGCGGTGCGCGTTTCGAAGACCTTCGCTCCGCGCGGGGAGAGCGAGGCATGATCCGCCCCATGCACTCGATCGTCCGCCTTGCCGCAGTGCTGCTGCCCGCGCTCGGCCTTGCCGCATTGTGGGGGCAGAGCCACCAGACCTACAACACGGGCACAGAGTGGGAGGTGCCGATCATGGGCTACGACCCGCGCGACATCCTGCGCGGGCACTATGTCGAATTCACCTATGACTGGCCGCTCGCTGGCGATGCGGACGAAAGCGGGTTGATGTTCCTGTGCCTGTCCGGCGATGCGCCGCGGCTTGTTCGCGCCACGCCGGTAGCAAGCGCGGCAGAGCTTGCCGCTTGCCCGCACCCGCTGCGCGCCGAGGCGGACCATATCTACGGCATGACCAGCCTCGAACGCGGCAGGCTCTATCTCGACCAGTACAAGGCGGCGATGGTCGATGCCCAGCTGCGCGACACCGAACAGCGCGGGATCGTGACGATCCGCCAGCGCGAGGACGGCAGCTTCACGCCCGTCGCCATCCGCTTCCGCCCGCTTACCCCCGGAGAGCGGGCAGCGCGCGATGCGCCGAGGGAGGAACCGCCTGTCCCGGCGATCATGGACGCGCCCTAGCTGAAGTCCTCGCCCGTCGCGGCGATCCGGGCCTTCAGGCCATCCTGGCAGATGTTCTGGATCTCGATCCCCGGGTGCGCGTTCACCTCGATCACCAGCGGGCCTTCGTTGACGTCGAGCACGATATCCGCCCCGCAATAGCCCAGCCCCACCGCAGGGCCGCATTTCGAGGCGAGTTCGAGCACGCGCTTCCAGCCCGGAATCTCGAAGCCGATCAGGTTGACGCCGGTATCGGGGTGGTGCGTGATCGGCGTGCCTTTCACCACCGCGCGGGTGATCCGGCCGGTCTCCATGTCGATCCCCGCCCCGATCGCGCGCTGGTGGAGGTTGGCCTTGCCATCGCTTTCGTTGGTCGGCAGGCGCACCATCGCCATGAGCGGGGTGTGGTGCAGGCTGATGACGCGAAGATCGGGCAGGCCTTCGGGTACGATCCCCGCCAGCGCCGGATCGGCGATGATCAGCGGCTCGATCAGCGCCGCATCCTCGGCGGCGGAATCGCCCGAAAAGCCCCCGTCGACGACCTTCTGGATGTGATGCATCACCGTGTCCTCGGTCAGCGGCGCGCCCGAACCCTTGAACCACGTGTTCCCCTCGCGCCGGACGGCCAGCAGGATGCCGTCGCCCTGCGATCCGCGCGCGGGCTTGATCGCCCAGGCATCGGGCATGTCGCGGCTCGGGCGGAAATTGCCGAGCTTCTGGTGGTCGTCGATCACCGCCACCGTGCCGGTGCAGGCAATCCCGGCCGCCTCCAGCGCGACCTTGGCCGCCACCTTGTCGCGCGCGCGCTCGATCGCGTGGCGCGGGTTGTACTTGGCGATCAGGGCGTTGCGCATGTTTATCCCGAGGATCTCGTCAAAGGGATCGAGCTCGCGCACCTTGCCGGCAAAGCTCCTGCGGAAGTTCATGAACACGTCAGACGTCCTCCACCTTGCGGATGATCCAGGCATTGTGGATCGGCGGCCGCCAGCCGGGCGCGGGCGCACCGGACGCGCCAACGCGAGGCTCGAACTGAGCCTCTCGGTCGGGAACGACGGGACCTGTTGCCTGCGGGACGCGCCTTCGCGCGAACCGTTTCAGATCCGCGCGCGAATTGATGACCCACATGCCCGATAGCGGCGGCGCGCGCTCGCTGGCGACAATCGCGACAGGATCGGGCACTGCCGTGCGGGCCGGGGCAGCGGAAGGCTCTGCCGCAGGTACACGCCGCGTATCCGGCAGCCCCTTGCGCCGGTCCTCCGTGACGCCTTCGGGCAGCACCAGCGCCTTCGCCTTGCGTCTGCGTTCAAGCCAGATCGGCGCGAAACGGTGGATTTCCGACAGGCGCAGGCCCCGATAGCGCCCCAGCACGCCGATCGCCACGGCAGCAAAGGCCGGCATCAGCAGCGGCGACCATTCGATGAAGGCCATGGCGAAGTCGCTGACCATCACGAATTCGATCACCACCGCAAGGATGAAGGTGTTGAATGCCATCTTCGCCGCCGCCTTGGCGCCGTCCTTGCCCCACTGCTTCCACCAGCGTTCGACGCACAGCGCGCAGACGATCACCGGGAAGGCATCGACCTGCAGCCGGGTGTCGAGCAGCAATTGCAGGGCGACCAGCACCAGCACGATCAGCGAGATCAGCACCCCGAGAAAACCGACGCGGGTCATGCGCAGCTTGAGCAGGGTGGGGGTCACGATCATCCCCACCAGCACCGAGGAACACAGCACGACCGGCCCCATCACCGGCCCGATCTGGAGGAACGCCAGCGCGATCAGCATCGGCGTGAACAGGCCGAACGCCTTGAGGCCCACGAAACTGCGCGCGAGCACCACCAGGAAGGCGCCAAGCGGCAGCACCATCAACAGGTTGGACGGCTTCAGGCCCCAGACCGCCTGCGACGTCGCGACCCCATTGAACGAGGAGGGCAGCGCGAAGAATATCTCGGTATTGGCGATGCCCAGCACCACCAGCGCGATAATGATCGCGCCGACAACAAGCCCGACATAGAAGGGGCGCCTGACCTGCGGGGTCGCGCGCTCCCATATGCGGCAGAACTGGGAAAACAGCCTAGAACGCATACCCGACCGAAAGCGTCAGACGGTAACCCTCACGCTCGCGCACAGGCTCGTTGCTATCGAAGAAGATATATTTCGCTTCGGCCTCGATCCGCCACTGGCCCGGCCACCACAGCAGCTCGACCTCGGGCACGACCAGCCGGTCGCGGCGCAGCTGCCCTTCGGGGGCAAGCCGCCCGTCGAAACGGGTCTTGATGACTTCAAGTGCCGGGCGCACGCGCAGGTCCGGCGTGATCGGACGGGTATAGGCAACCCCTGCGGATTCGCGTTCGTAGCCACGGCGCGGATCATCGGATTCGATGCTTTCGGCGCGCAGGTCGAATTGCAGGTAGTGATAGCGGCCGAAACGGCGGCGATACTGGGCATCGACGCGCGGGCCTTCGCCGCTGGTCTCGGCGAGCGGTCCGTTGGCATAGTCGCGTTCCCGCCAGCTGCCCTCGATCCGCACCCGGTGCTCGCGGCGCGGCTCGAAGGTTATGCGGGCGGCCCCCTGCCATTCGTCGGTATCGGCAGCTTCGACCGTCACCACGTCATCATAGTGGCGCGCCATCAGGCGAAGGTCGAAATCCTTGCCAACCGGCGTTTCGAAGGTCGCGGTGAAGCGGTCGCGGGCGATGTTGTTGCGCCCTTCGCCGATACGGATCACCTCGATCCGGTCGGCCTCGATACGAAAGCGCGTATCGCCTTTCTCGAGCGCGACCCCGACCTGCCCGCGCAGATTGATGGCCTCGCCGTCGATCACCAGGTCCTCGTCGCGGGTTGTGGTCTGGGCACTCAGCACCGAGACCTCGATCCGCGCATCGGGTTCGAGCTTCCAGCTATCGTCCTGCGCCGAGACAGGCGAAGCGGTGAGCACGGACAGACCGGCAAACAGCAATGCGACCCAAGCGCGCAACAAGTGGTTCATCTGGTTAGCCCCCGTATGATTTACGTAGCGCTACGAGGAGGTTCTTTAGAAATTGCTAACCACGTCGATAAACCATGAGATCCAACGCAAACGGGGCGGAAGGCAGAACCCTGCCCTCCGCCCCGCTGACGGGTATTCATCCGGGTGCGTCAGAAGCGCGCGGTCGCCTGTACACCATAGAAGCGCGGCTCGGCCGGGATGAAGGTGGGAATGCCGAAGGCCCCACCGGTATTGCCCGCATCCAGCAGGTAGTCCTCGCCGGTGGCATTACGGATGAAGCCTGCGATTTCGTAGCGGCCATCGCCGAAGCTCAGGCCTCCGCGCGCGTTGACGAGCGTCACCGCTCCCTGCGAGATCAGCGGATTATTCGGCACCTCGAAGAAGATCCGGCTGCGATGCGTGACGCTGGGCGTCAGGAAAAACCGCATGCCATTGCCGAACTCGTAATCGACCGTGAAGCCGCCCGAGGCCTGCCATTCGGGCTGCAGGCGGAAGCGCGCGCCCGAGAAGGCGGGCGAGAAGGCTCCGTCCTCGTCGATCCCGCCGTCGATATAGCCGAAATTGCCGAATACCTGGAACCAGTCGGTCAGATCGACCGCCAGCTCGCCTTCGACGCCGAGATTCTTGGCGCTCCCTGCGCTGGCGGTGATGAAGGCACCGGTGGGATTGCCCTGGTCGTCAAGCTGCGCGACCGAGACCTGGAAATCGTCATAGACCTGATAATAGACGCCCAGCGAGCCGGATACCGATCCGGTCGCCAGTTTGATCCCGCCTTCGTAGTTCCATACCACTTCCTCGGCGATGTCGGTGACGTTGGGCACCACCTGGGCGCCGGTGCGGCGCGCGGCGACCTGGACCACCGGCGAGCGGCGGCCCTTGGACACGGTGGCAAAGACGTTCACGTCGTCGGTGATGCGGTAAAGCACGTTGAAGCGCGGCAGCACCGCCTGGAAGCTGTCATCGGCAAAAAAGGTCTGGCCGTTGGTGTCGACCTGGCCAGGGATCAGCGGCGCACCGCTGATCTGGCTGTTGGGCACATCGGCGCGGAAACCCGAGCGGCGATATTCCTGCAGGAAGCGCACGCCCGCGGTCAACTCCAGCGAATCCGTCGCCAGCCAGGTGGCGTCGGCGAAGACCGAATAAGCCTCGTTGCGGCCCTGGTTCTCGAACACCGAGGTATAGGGGATCGCCTGCAAGGCACCGCCCGTCAGCAGGCCGGTGACCGCTGCCGCCGGAACGCTGCCGTCCGGCCCGACGCAGGGAATGCCCGGAATCAGCGGCGCGCCGAACAGCGAGGTGAGGCATTGCAGATAGGTGCCTTCCTCGGTCGCGAAGGGGACGTTCTGGAAGCCGTCTTCGACGAAAACGTTCCAGCCCGCGCTTGCCCGCAGACTGTCGCCCGCATAGCTGAAGCGGCCCTCGTGGCTGATCTGCCAGCCCTTCGCGAATTCGGTGAATTCGAGGAAGGGCGCCGCCGAACCGTCGGCATCGAACACCTCGACGCTGTCGAATTCGCGGTAGCCGTTGACCGTGGTGAAGGTCCATTCGTCGGCGAACTGGTATTCGGCGGTGATGTTCAGATCATAGACCTCGCGGTTGAGGCCGAGCTGGTCGTCGAGCAATGCCGCCGCGCCTGCCGGATTGCCGCCAAGATTGGCGTCGCGGAAGGCGTTGGCAGCCCCGCCGGGTGCCCCCGCGAAGGCGGGGAAGGTGCCCGAAATGAACGGCGTGCCGCCATTCCTCTGCTGGTCATAGGTGGCGATCACGTCGAGCGTGAAATCGGTCGTCGGCGTGTAGCGCAGCGAGGCACGCAAGCCGAGCTGGTCCTGCGCGTAGAGCTCCTTGTCCTGATTGGGCGAGAGGTTTTCGACATAGCCCTCGCGGGTGCGCCATTCGAAGGCGATGCGCCCGGCCAGCACGTCGGACCCGGCATTGATATGACCGCCCAGCAGGGTCTGGTCGAAATTGCCGTAGCCACCGGTGATCTCGCCCGAGAAGCCCTCGCGCGGGCGGGCCGAGACGAGGCTGATCGCACCCACCGCCGAAGCCGTGCCGAACAGGGTCGCCTGCGGACCCTTGATCACCTCTACGCGTTCGAGATCGTAGATCGCCTGATAGGAACCGCGCGAACGCGAGATGTCGACGCCGTTGTAATAGAGCGTGACGCGCGGACCCTGCTGCGCCGAGCCGCTGTCCGAGGTGATGCCGCGGATCACGATGCCGGGGTTATTGGCGCTCTGTTCCTGGATGTTGAGACCGGGAATGTAGTTCGACAGCTCGTCGAGATCGGTCACGCCCAGCTCGCGGATGCGCTCGCCGCTCACCGCCGAGATGGTGATCGGCACGTCGACGGCGCGCTGTTCGATCTTCTGCGCGGTGACGATGATCTGGTTGCCGGAGGCCTGTTCCTGCGGTTCGCCTTCGGCGGCATTGTCCTGCGCGAAGGCGGTTTGCGGGGCAGCGGCAAGCGTGGCGGCGAGCGCGAGCTTGGAGGCGCGCGAAGAGAAGGTGCGGAGCATCTTTGGGTGTCCCTGTTGCTGGAGAGAGACCCTGCCCCTGACAGGCCTTGGTGACGCAACCGCGACGGATGCATGAAGCGTCGGTTACTGCCGATTGACAGTTTCGGGACGTTGCCGAATTGCATCAACCCTGCGCCGAGGCTCCCACCCGCATGGGTTCGGGGTGCGCATCGTGCCGCTTCGGAGCGGAGGTCTTCCGCGTGAGGTCAGATCGGATTGCCGTCGCGATCGCGGAAGATCTCGCGACGGCCGACATGGTTGGGCGGGCCGACCAGCCCTTCGCTCTCCATCCGCTCGATCCACTTGGCCGCCGTGTTGTAGCCAACCCCCATCTGGCGCTGGAGCCAGCTGCCTGACGCCTTCTGGTTCTCGATCACGATCTGGCAGGCCTGGCGATACTTGCGCTCTTCCGGATTGTCCGAGGCGGTAAACTCGTCCTCGAAGCCGAAGCCGCCGTCTTCCGGTTCCTCGGTGACGGCATCAACGTATTCTGGAGCGCCCTGCGAGCGCCAGAAGTTGGCCACCGCTTCCACTTCCTCGTCGGACACGAACGGGCCATGGACGCGCACCATTGCGCCGGTGTTGGGCTTGTAGAGCATGTCGCCCTTGCCCAGCAGCTGTTCAGCGCCCTGTTCGCCAAGGATGGTGCGGCTGTCGATCCGGCTCGTCACCTTGAAGCTGATGCGGGTCGGAAGGTTGGCCTTGATGACGCCGGTGATGACGTCGACCGACGGGCGCTGGGTCGCCATGATCAGGTGGATGCCCGCCGCGCGGCTCTTTTGGGAAAGGCGCTGGATCAGCACTTCGATTTCCTTGCCCACCGTCACCATCAGGTCGGCAAGTTCATCGACGATCAGCACGATCTGCGGCAGCGGTTCGTAGTCGAGCTGTTCTTCCTCGAACAATTGCTCGCCGGTTTCGGGATCGAAGCCGGTCTGCACCCGGCGGCCCAAAGGCTTGCCCTTTGCGATCGCAGCGCTGACCTTTTCGTTGAAGGAGTTGATGTTGCGCGAGCTGATGGCGCTCATCATCCGGTAGCGCCGCTCCATCTCCTCGACCGCCCACTTGAGCGCGCGCACCGACTTGTGCGGCTCGGTCACCACCGGCGAAAGCAGGTGCGGGATATCGTCGTAGGTTTTCAGTTCGAGCACCTTGGGATCGATCAGGATCAGGCGCAGCTCGGCGGGGGTAAAGCGATAGAGCAAGGAAAGCAGGATGACGTTGAGCCCGACCGACTTACCCGAACCGGTCGTCCCCGCGACCAGCAGGTGTGGCATGGCGGCAAGGTCGGCGATCACCGGCTCGCCCGCGATATCCTTGCCGAGGATGATCGGCAGGTTGCCCTTGGCATCGGCAAAGGCGGCACAGGCGGCCAGTTCCTTCAGCATCACCACCTGGCGGTCCTGGTTGGGCAGTTCGATACCCATCACCGTGCGCCCCGGGATCGGCGAGACGCGCGCGGAAATCGCGCTCATGTTGCGGGCGATGTCCTCGGCAAGGCCGACCACGCGGCTGGCCTTGATGCCGGGCGCCGGTTCGAGCTCGTACATCGTCACCACCGGGCCGGTGCGCACCGCGGTGATTTCGCCCTTCACGTTGAAATCGTCGAGCACGTTTTCCAGCAGGCGGGCGTTGCGCTCCAGTGCCAGCTTGTCGAGCTTGGGGGCCTTGTCGACCGGAGGCTCGGCCAGCAGGTCGAGGCTCGGCAGGTTGAAGGCGGCGAACATGTCCTTTTGCGCGGTCTTGGCGGGCAAGGCGCGCCGCGGCGGAGCAGAGGGGTCGGAAATCTCCGGCGCGCGGCGCGGGCGCTCGTCGATTTCGGCAGGTGCAGCATCGCCTCTTGCCGTGCGCCGCGGACGCGGCGCGGCATCTGCTTCATCATCGTCTTCGGCAAAGGCAAGCGCGGGCGCCGCCTTGCGCCTGAAGAAAGGAACCCGGCGCAGCAGGCCGCCAAGCGAGCCGCCGCCGAGAAATTCGGGCAGGCTCAGCAGCACCCGCCAGTCGATTGCGAAAATCCGTGTGAGCAGAGCCACGCCCACCGCCAGCGAGGTCAGCGCCGCGCCGAGGATCACCCACCCCTGCGCATCGCCGGCAATCCGGGCTGCCAGCGCTTCGATCGCCCCCGCGCCAAGCAACCCCGCCAGCCCGCCCGCCTGCGCAGGCAAGGTGCCGCCCGGGCCGGGAAAGGCCAGCGAGAGCACAGTGGCAAGGAGTGTCATCGCGATCAGCAACAGGCCGGTCGGCAGCCACCATGGGGTAGTCTCCTGCTCCTCGCCGTTCTCGACATCGCGCCACAGCTTCCGCGCCGAGACATAGAGCAGCGGCAGCAGCAGCGCGCCGGGCACGCCGAACACGAGCAGCACCGCATCGGCAACCCAGGCGCCCGCCGTCCCCATCCAGTTGGCAACTTCAGACGGGTCGGCAGCGGTCGAGGAACTGGGATCGGTCTGGGTATAGCTGATCAGCGCGAGCGCAAGGAACACGCAGGCGGCGAGCAGCACCCCAGCACCCACCATCTGCGCAAGCCGCCGCACGCCGCGCTTGAACCCAGCCCGCCATTCGGCATCGGACTTGCGCACGGCAGCCTTGCGGCCATTCGTGCTTCGAGGGGTAACGGCGCGCGTGGCCATGATGGTTCTCCTAGGCGGAACACATCATGAATCCTCGGGCGCGAGCGGTCAAGCGATGTGCGGCGAAGCGTTGTTCAGCTCAATCCGTCGATCGCGGCCCAGCGCGGCCAGCTTATCGCGCGGGCGCGTCCGGCAGTCATCCCGCCCAGCGCGATCACAGGCATGCGCGATTGCCGCGCCAGCAGGCGAAAGCGCACGGGGCCGAGCACCGCGCCGCCCGGATGGGTGCGGGTCGGAAACACCGGCGAAAGCAGCGCGGCATCCGCACCCAGCCTTGCCGCGAGGCCCAGTTCCGCCATGTCGTGGGCCGTGGCGAGATGGATCAGCCCGGCACGACGCGGATAGAGACTGCGCGGCGCACCATAGATTCCGTCTGCCCCCCATTCACGGGCGGTCAGCGCGCTATCAGCGAGAATTACGACATGTCCCCGCGCCCGTGCGACGCGCCGCAAGGCGAGGAAGCGCCGGAGGCGCTCCGGATCGGGCAGGTGGTAATGGCGATAGACGAAGCCCGAACCGCGCGGCAGACGGGTCAGGGCGCGCTCGAGCGCGGCATCGTTGCGTTGGTCGCTGATGAGCCACAGGCGGGGCAGGGGATTGGCGCGCGTCACCGAGCCGCTATAGAGCCGCCCCATGGAAAATGCAGCAACCCGCCTCGCAGAAGTCCGCGGCAACATCGCCCGCGTGTGCAAGCCCGCGCGGCGCAGGCCGGAGGACGTCACGCTGATTGCGGTCAGCAAGACCAAGGGCGCGGACGCGATCAAGCCGCTGATCGATGCGGGCCAGCGCGTGTTCGGCGAGAACCGGGTGCAGGAGGCTCAGGGCAAGTGGCCCGCCTTGCGCGAAGCTCATCCCGACATCGAACTGCACCTCATCGGCCAGCTGCAATCGAACAAGGCCGACGAGGCGGTGGCGTTGTTCGACGTCATCCACTCGCTCGACCGGCCGAGCCTGCTCGCCGCGCTCGCCAAGGCGATGGAAAGGCAGGGCAGGCGGGTGCCGTGCTTTGTCCAGGTCAATATCGGCGACGAGGCGCAGAAGGGCGGGTGCCCGATTGCGGAACTGCCTGCCTTTCTGGATGCGGTGCGCGCGGCGGACATCCCGCTCGCGGGACTGATGTGCATTCCCCCTGCCGATATCGAGCCTGCGCCGTTCTTTGCGCTGCTCGCCAAGCTGGCGGCGGATCATGGCCTTGAAGGGCTCAGCATGGGGATGAGCGGGGATTACGAGACGGCCGTGATGCTGGGGGCGACCCATGTCCGGGTGGGGACCGCGCTGTTCGGGGCGCGGGGCTAGGCGCGGGTGAGCGATACGCTCGCCCGGCTCGATGCGTTCTTCGGGAAGTGGCGCGAACGGCTGTGCGGCCATCAGGCCGAGGTGCGGTTCGTCGCGCGCCCGCTTGATGCCCTGCCGGGTTTGCACTGCGCGTGCGCCGACAGCTTCGTGACCTCGCTCGGCTATCAGCCGATCGGTGCAAATTGGGAACTGCTCGACGCCGAGGCGGCACCGGACGGGGCGCGCTCGGCCGCTACTGCGCTGGTCGAGGCTTTCGCGCATGACATGGCGTTGCCGCAGCAGCCGTGGCTGGGCGAGGGCGATGCGCAGGCGATGGCAGGGGACTTTCTTGCGTGCTTCGATCCCCGCACGCGGCAGATCGTCACCAACCGCATGTATTTCGGCTGGAATCCTCTCACGGACGCAGCAATCGAATGGGCCTTCGTCGCATTCGACGACACCGCCATCGCGCTGCTGCTCGCCACCAGCGGGGACTGAACGAAAAAGGGCGCCCCGTTGCCGGAGCGCCCTTCCTCTTGTTCCAGGCTTTCGCCCCGATCAGAACTCGAACATCGCCTCGATGCCGATGTTCCGGCCGCGCATCAGCGGCGAGAAGGTGCCGGCCGTCGGGTTCGGCGCAAAGGGCTGGCGCACGCCGGTCGAGTTCGGGCCACCGAACGGAACCTGCGTATCGCCGCCTTCCTGCACTTCGTCGAGCAGGTTGCGGCCATAGACCGACAGGGACAGGCCATCGACCGGGGTATTCCAGGTGATGTTCGCCTCGAGGTTCGAGAGCGCGTTGAGCCAGCCGAGGTTGTCGTCGGTATAGGCTGCTTCATCACGGTACTGGTAGTTCACCCGGGTCACGATGTTGCTGCTGCCCAGATCCCAGTCATGGATCAGGCCAGCACCCACCGTGATCGGGGGAACGCGCGGCAGGCTCAGGTCGAGATCGGCATCGTTGATCAGACCGTCGCCCGAGATATCGAACAGCACCTCGTCATACTCGGCGTCGATGATGCCGATATTGGCCGTGAACACGAGGCTGTCCGACACACGCATGCGTGCTTCGGCCTCGAAACCGGCGATCGTGGCGTCGGCGGTGTTGAGGATGTTCTGCACAACGCCCGCGCCCGGATCGGCCAGGTTCACCTCGCGCTGCATGTTGCCGACCTTGGTCACGTAGCCCGCCACGTTGAGCGTGAAGGAGCCGTCCGCGGTCTGGAACTTGCCGCCCAGTTCGTAATTGTCGACCTGCTCTTCGTCGAAGAACAGATCGCCGGTCGCCGCGAAGGCGCGGTTGAACACCGGGATGTTGGTGATGCGGAAGTTGTAACCGCCCGAACGGAAGCCCCGGCTCCAGTGGCCGTAGATCTGGCTATCGGCGAACTGGTACTGCAGGCCGAGCTTGGGCGAGACGTTGCGGAACCGCACACGGTCGGTGAAGCCGTCGGTCTCGGTCGCCGGGTCGAAAGGCTGGCTGCCGGTCGGGCAGGTGCCCTGCACCACCGAACACGGGGCGCGCGGAATGATGTAGGTCACGCCCGCATCCTTGGTTTCCTGGTTCCAGCGGATCCCGGCGATGATCGACAGGTTGTCGAGCACTTCGTACTGCGCGTTGGCGAACAGGCCGATCACCTCGTGGTTCTGCGAACCGCCGCCGAAGAACAGCGGGGGCTGCAAGGCCGGCGGCAGATCGCGGCGCAGCGCACGCACTTCGGTATAGGCCAGGTCCTGTTCGAACCAGAAGCCGCCGATGGTCAGATCAAGCCGATCGAACGACATGGCGTAGCGCAATTCGTTCGAGAACTGCTCCTGCGTCGTCTCGGTGTTCGAGTGGAACAGGAACAGCGGGGTCGCGTCGATATCGCCGTTGGTGGTAGCATCGTAGTCGCGCCAGCCGAAGACATTGGTCAGCGTGCCCGGGCCGATATCCCATTCGGCGGTGAGCGAGCCGGTCCAGATCTCGTTGGCGTAGGCGCCCGGCTCGTCAATCGCGATATCGAAGCTGTTGCGATCGAAGAACGCGCGGTTCTGGGCCGAGGGGCCGTCGCCGTCGCTCTCGAAATAGTCGAGCTTGCCGGTCAGGGTCAGATCGCCCAGACGCGCTTCGAGCGCGCCGCGCAGGATCTTTGTTTCCGCCTTGCCGTGATTTTCCGGAATGTTCGGATTGGTCAGCGAGGCGAGGTTGCGGAAATAGCCTTCGTCCTTGTTGTAATAGGCGCCGACCTTGAACAGCAGCACGTCCTCGACGATCGGGCCGGAGACCACGCCGCTCACGGTGTAGTTCGGGCCGCCGCGGCCGCCATCCAGTGCCGGGCCGTCGACTGCCGCGCGGAACTTGCCGCGGAAGTCCTCGGTCGGGTTGCCGGTGTTGATTACCACCGCGCCGCCGGTCACGTTGCGGCCGAACAGCACGCCCTGCGGACCGCGCAGGATTTCGACGCTTTCAAGGTCGAACAGGTCGAACACGACGCCGCCGTTGATGCCGAGATAGACGCCGTCGACGAACACGCCCACGGTCGGGTCGATCGAGGGGATCGAGGAATTGATGCCAAGACCGCGGACGGTGAAGTTGGCGGTACCGCGGCTGGTGCCGATCTGGTCAAGGCTGACCGTCGGCGCCTGGAACGACAGGCCTTGGATGTCGCGGATCTTGAAGGCTTCAAGCGTGCCGGCGTTGAACGCGGTCACGGCCAGCGGAATGTCCTGCACGTTTTCCGGGTCACGGGTCTTGGTGCCGGTGACGAGGATTTCGTTGATGGTGTCGATTGCGCTGGCGCGCTGTTGCGGCTGGTCGTCAGTTTCGACGTCCTGGGCGCTAGCAGCATAGGGGGCCAGGGCCGCAGCGGAAAGCAGCAGCGCGGTCTTGCCAAGCCGCAAGCGGCCGGCAACGGGGGATTTGGTAAGCATTATCGAACTCTCCCTGAGTTGAGGCGCGGGGGAATAGCGAAGAGTTGCAGGAATGCAACCTAATGTGGCTCAGGCTTCGACAGAGCGCCCATTGCGCCCGATCAAGCCTGCTCGAGCTGGCGCTGGCGGCGGTCGCTCGCTGCTTCGAGCAGCGCCGCCTCGATCTCGGCGAGACGTTCGGGAGCCTTGACCTTGGCACCCGTCAGATCGGTCACATAGAATGTGTCCGCCGCCGCCTCGCCATAGGCCGTGATATGCGCCGAATGGACGATCAGGCTGGCCTTGTAGAGTGCATGGGCGAGCCGGTTGAGCAGCGCCGGGCGATCGCGTGCGGTAACTTCGATGACCGTGAAATTGTTCGAGGCATCATTGTCGAACCCGACCCGCGGAGCAACGTCGAAGGCCTTCGCACGGGAATGCGCCAGCGGGCGCGCAGCAAGCTTGGGTACCAGTTCGACCTTGGCCAGCAGCGCGTCGCGGATACCCTTCTTGATGCGCGCGATCTGCGCTTCCTCGCCCAGAGGCTGACCATGCTGGTCCTGCACGAGGAAATTGTCGAAGGCATAGCCGCTTTTCGCGGTGTGGATGCGCGCATCGATGATGTTCCCGCCGGCCAGATGGATCCCGCCCGCCATGCGATAGAACAGTCCGGGATGGTCGGCGGCAATGACATTGACGCGGGTCGCGCCGCGGGTCTCATCCGGCTCGCAGTGGATCGAAAGCTGCTCCTGCGCGGCGCGCGCGGCATCATATTGCAACAGATTGCTGGCGATGATATCTTCGGGCTCCGCGATCCAGTAGGCATCGGCCAGCAGCGCGCCGATTGCCTCGACAAGATGCTCGTGTTCGCCCAGCAGCCGCGCCACCGCCTCTTTCTTCGCCGCCACGCGCTGCGCCCGGCCGGACCCCTTGTGGCCCAGTCGCAGGCGCTCCTGCGCGGCATCGTAGAGTTCGCCCAGCAGCTGGCCTTTCCAGCTGTTCCAGGTGCCGGGACCAACGGCGCGGATGTCGACCGCGGTCAGGATCGCGAGATTGCGCAGCCGCTCGAGGCTCTGCACCTCGGCGACGAAATCCTCGATCGTCTTGGGATCGGTGAGATCCCGCTTCTGTGCGGTGCGGCTCATGAGCAGGTGATGCAGCACCAGCCAGGCGACCAGATCGGTCTCTTTTTCGTCCAGCCCGAAGCGCGGACACAGCCGGTGTGCCACCTCCGCGCCGAGTTCCGAATGATCCCCGCCCCGTCCCTTGGCAATGTCATGCAGCAGCACCGCGACGAACAGCGCGCGCCGCGAGGCCACCTTGGAAATCTCGCGGGTCGCGCGCGGGTGATCGGCGGCAAGCAGCCCGCGCTCGATCTGGGACAGGAGCCCGATGGCGCGGATGGTGTGCTCGTCGACGGTGTAGTGGTGATACATGTCGAACTGCATCTGCGCGTTGACCCGGCCGAAGTCGGGCACGAACCGGCCGAACACGCCCGCCTCGTTCATCCACCTGAGGGCGGTTTCGGGATCCTTGCGGCCCGCCAGCAGATCCAGGAACAGGGCGTTGGCCCGCTTGTCGCGGCGCACCTTGCCATCGATCAGCTTCGCATCGCGGTCGGCAAGGCGCATGGTTTCGGGGTGGACCTCCAGCCCCTCGGCCTCGGCCACCTGGAACAGCTCGATCAGCCGCACCGGATCGGCCCGGAACCAGTCGTCACCCGGTGCGCGCAAGCGTCCGCCTTCGACCATATAGCCCTTGAACACGCGGGGTCGCTGGGTCCAGCCGGCAAAGAAACCGCTGCGGGTGCGCTTCTTCGCGAATTCATCGTCGAGGTGCGCCAGGAACACGCCGGTCAGGCTGCCGACGCGTTTCGCCTGAAGGAAATAGTACTGCATGAACCGCTCGACCGCGCTTTTGCCGGGGCGGTCGGCGAACAGCATGCGCTCGGCCACGGCGCGCTGCAGATCGAAGGTCAGCCGGTCCTCGGCGCGGCCGGTGATGATGTGCATGTGGCAACGCACCGCCAGCAGGAACCCCTCCGCGCGGCGGAAGCTGCGATATTCGTTGGCGGTCAGCAGGCCGACATCGACCAGTTCGGCGGCGTTCTGGACACGGTGGACATATTTGCCGATCCAGTAGAGCGTTTGCAGGTCGCGCAAGCCCCCCTTGCCGTCCTTGATGTTGGGCTCGACGACATAGCGGCTGTCGCCCATGCGCTTGTGCCGCGCGTCGCGTTCGGCCAGCTTCTGGGTCAGGAACTGGCGTTCGCTGCCCTTGGCGACCTCCTGCCAGAAACGCTGGCGCAGTTCCTCGTAAAGCTGCTGGTCGCCCCACACCAGCCGCCCTTCGAGCAGCGCGGTGCGGATGGTCAGATCCTCTTTCGCCATGCGCATCGTATCGGCAACGGTGCGGCTCGAATGGCCGACCTTGAGACCGAGATCCCACAGGATGTAAAGCATCGCCTCGATCACCTGTTCGCACCAAGGCGAACGCTTCATCGGAGTGATGAAGGCGATGTCGATATCCGAATGGGGCGCCATCTCGGCGCGTCCGTAGCCGCCCACGGCAAGGATCGCGAGCCGTTCGGCCCGGGTGCGGTTGGGAACGGGATAGAGGTGCGTGGTGACGTGATCGTGGATCACCCGCAAAAGCTGGTCGGTGAGGAAGGAATAGCCCCCCGTCACCTCGTGACCGGCCGAGGGCGCCACGGCGAGGCGGCGCTCCAGTTCGCAGCGTCCCTCGCCCAGCGCGTCGCGCAGCGCCTTCACGATTGCCCCGCGCGAGGCGGCCCCGTGGGCCTCGTGCAGCGCGGCGATTTCCTCGGCCAGCGCGCGCCGGTCGATGATCGCGCGCTGGCCGGGGACGCGCCTCGGACTCACGTCACACTCACGCGGCAACCGCCTCGCTGCCGTAGCGCGCCTTGACGCTGCGCTTGTCGATCTTCTGGGTGCCGAGGCGGGGCAGCGCCTCCTCGGTGATCCAGATCTGGTGTTCGAGCGGCACCTTGAACGGCGCGATCCGCTCCAGCAGGAAGGCGCGCAGTTCAGCAGGCGTGATCGCCGCACGGCCTTCCTTCATCCGGAAAACCGCCGCCGGCACCTCGCCAAAACGCTCGTCCGGCAGGCCGAAGACCGAACATTCGCCGATGTCGTCATGCGCGTAGATCGCATCTTCCACCTCGATGCAGGAGATGTTCTCCCCGCCGCGGATGATGATGTCCTTCTTGCGGTCGACGATGAACAGGTAGTCGTCCTCGTCGAGATAGCCGAGGTCGCCGGTGCGGAAATAGCCGTTGGCGGTGAAAGCGGCCTTGGTCGCCTCCTCGTTCTTCCAGTAGCCGCGGAAATTGGCGACCGAGCGGATGCAGACCTCGCCCACCTGCCCATTGGAGAGCGGATTGCCGTCATCGTCGAGGATTGCCAGATCGACCATCGGCTTGCTGGCGCGGCCGGTCGAACCGGGCTTGGCGAGATAGTTCTCGTTGAAATTGCCGCAGCCGACCGCGTTGGTTTCGGTCAGGCCATAGCCCAGCAGCGGGAAGCCGCCGGGAAAGGCTTCCTTGATGCGGGTGACATGCTCGACCGGACGCGGCGCGCCGCCTGCGGCAAAGCTTTTGCACTTCGACAGGTCGTATTGCGCGCGGTCGGGATGGTTGGCGATTTCATAGCTCATCAGCGGCACGCCGACGAAATAGGTGACGTTTTCATCCGCCATCAGCCGGATCGCCAGCCCTGCGTCCCACTTGGGCATCAGCACCAGCTTGCGCGCGATCGCGAAGCTCTGGAGAAACAGCGGCACTTCGCCGGTGACGTGGAACAGCGGCACGGCCACCAGCGCGCAGGGCTGATCGGTCATCGGGCCTTCCTGGCTTTCGACATGGACCTTGGCCATCGCGCTCTGGCTGACATAGCTCATCACGCCATGCACGACGCCGCGGTGATCCGACCACGCGCCCTTGGACTTGCCCGTGGAACCCGAGGTGTAAAGGATCGTGGCGATATCGTCCGGCCCGATCTGCCCCAGCATCGCCATTGCCGCGCTGGTGCCCTGCGGCACGGCCCAGACATTGGCGAGGCCTTCGGACGGGGGATTGCCGTGGCTGAAAAGCACGACGCTGGCGCCGTGATCATGGCCCTCGAGGCGGGCGGCGCGGCCTTCGTCGGCCAGCACCAGCTTGCATTCGGCAAGGTCGATGCCATGCGCCAGTTCCTCGCCGCTGGAAAAGCCGTTGAGCAGCGTGGCGCAGCCGCCGGCCATGATGATGCCCATGTAGGCGATCATCCAGTTGGCGGAATTGCGCGCGGCGATCCCGATCCGGTCACCCTTGTGCACCCCGTGAACCGTCACCAGACCTTCGGCCACGCAGGTCGCGGCGCTGTAGGCCTCGGCGAAGGTGAGCCGCACATCGCCATCGACGAGGAAAGGCACGTCGCGATGCTCGTTGCAGAAATGCGCGAAGTAATGCGCAAGGCTCGGCGGGGCACCGGCGAAGGCAGGCATCTCCACCCCGTCGCGGGTGAAGGGCACGGTGGCAAACGGCTGACCCGGAGCGGTGAGCGCGCTGATGATCGCTTCGAGCGCATTGTCCAGCTGGGTGGGCATGCGGTATCCTTTCCTCTCTCTTGTTGGAGAACCGGCGCGCCTGAAGCGTGTCCGGTCATCCGATCCCAGTTCCTGCCCGCGGCCCTGCGCCCCTTCCCCTGCCCCGCGCGCTGTGCCAGAAGCACCCGCGACGAGGGCCATGTCAGGCCCGCCGATACGGCATATCATTGTCAATAAGGGGTTCGCTCCGTGCTGTCACTACTTGCTGCAAGCGGCGTCTCCGATCCGCTCTACTGGTCGGACCTCGGCCTGCGCCCGGGAATCGACCTGGGGTTCTTTCAGCTCCGGTTCTATTCGCTGGCCTACCTCCTCGGCGTGATCTTCGCCTGGTGGCACACCTCGAAGATGCTGAAGCAGCCCGGCGCGCCGATGGCGCAGCGCCATGCCGACGACCTGTTTTTCTACTGCACGCTCGGCGTGATTCTCGGCGGACGGCTCGGCTATGCGGCGTTCTACACCGGCGGGAACACCGGGATTCCTTCCGTCTTCACCGATTTTTCGGGCGAGGGAATCGTCTCGTGGAAACTGCTGCGGCTGTGGGACGGCGGGATGAGCTTTCACGGCGGACTGATCGGCGTGACGGTGGCGATGGCTTTCGTGGCGTGGCGCGACAAGCTGAACTTCATCCGCGTGGTCGATTACGTCAGCGTCGGCGTGCCGATGGGAATGCTGCTCGGCCGACTGGCGAATTTCATCAATGGCGAGCTGTGGGGCCGGGTCTCGGACGCCCCCTGGGCGATGATATTCCCGGGCGCGGGCGAACTGCCACGCCATCCCAGCCAACTCTATCAGGCGGGACTGGAAGGGCTGGCGCTGCTGGTGGTGATGATGCTGCTCTTCTGGAAAACCCGCGCGCGCTATCGTCCCGGACTGCTGGCGGGGGTGTTCACGCTGGGCATGGGAATTTCGCGCTTCGTTAACGAGTTTTTTCGCGAGCCGGACGCACAGTTGGCTGACTTCGCGGCACGAACCGGGCTATCGATGGGGCAATGGCTGACCATACCGCTGATATTGACTGGATTGATTGTCGTGTTCTTCGCGCTGCAGAAGAAACCGCTGGCGACGGGCTCGACCAGCCCGGCCTGACCGGAGGTGCGCGCGTCTGGCGCAGCGCGCTCCGGCTGATCGATCCCGAGGAAGACGTAGCCGCCGAGGCGAAGGCCCGCGCCAGGGCGGAAGCCGAAGCGAAAGCACGGGCAAAGGCGGCAGCAGAGGAACAGGCGCGCCGCGCGGCGGAAGCTGAGGCAAGGGCAGAAGCGGAAGCCAAGGCCAAGGCCGAGGCCGAGGCCGAGGCCGAAGCAAAAGCCCGCCGCGAAGCCGAAGCGAAAGCCAAGGCAGAGGCCGAAGCCGAAGCCGCCGAACGCGCCAAGGCGGAAGCAGAGGAAAAGGCCCGACAACAGGCCGAAGCGCGCGCCAAGGCCAAGGCCGAGGCAAAAGCCAGGGCTGAAGCCGAAGCGAAAGCCAAGGCAGAAGCCCTCGCCCGCGCAAAGGCGGAAGCCGAAGCGCGCGCGCGGGCCATGCGCGAGGAGCGCGAGCGCGCCAAGGCCGAGGCCGAGGCCCGCGCCGCTGCCGAGCGCAAAGCCCGCGAGAAAGCCGCCGCCGAAGCCCGCGCGCGCCGCGAAGCCGAGGCCGCCGAACGCGCGCGCCTTGCAGCAGAAGCAAAGGCGAAGGCCGAAGCAGAGGCTCGCGCCCGCAAGGAAGCGAAGGAAAAGGCGCTCGCCGAGGAAAGGGCCAAGGCCGAGGAAAAGGCGCGTCTCGCGGCCGAAGCCAAGGCAAAGGCAAAGGCAAAGGCGGAGGCCAAAGCACGCGCCAGGGCGGAAGCGGAAGCTGCCGCCAAGGCCGCCGCCGAAGCGGAAGCGCGGCGCAAGGCCGAAGAAAAGGCGAAAGCGGAAGCCGAGGCAAAGGCGCGCGCCAAGGCAGAGGCCGAAGCCCGCAAGAAAGCCGAGGCCGAAGAGAAGGCGCGACTTGCGGCTGAGGCCAAGGCCAAGGCCGAAGCCGAGAAGAAGGCCAAGGCGGAAGCTGCCGCTGCCGAAAAGGCGCGTCTCGAAGCCGAAGCAGCCGCCAGGGCCAAGGCCGAAGCCGAGGCAAAGGCAAGGGCCGAAGCTGAAGCCGCCGAGGCCGCCGAACGTGCCAAGGCAGAACAACAGGCCCGCATCGAGGCGGAAGCCGCCGAACGTGCGAACATCGATCTGGGCAAGACTTTCCGCCGGCTCATCAAGGAGACCGGTCCCATCAGCCTCGCGCAGTACATGGGCGAGAGCAACGCGCGCTACTATGCCAGCCGCGATCCGTTGGGCGATCAGGGTGACTTCATCACCGCGCCCGAAATCAGCCAGATGTTCGGCGAGCTGATCGGACTGTGGTTCGCCGACCTGTGGGTACGCATGGGCAGCCGCAAGCGTATCCACTATGTCGAGCTTGGTCCGGGACGCGGCACGCTGTCGAAGGACGCACTGGCCACTGCCGCGCGCTACGAATTTGCCCCGCAGGTACATTTCGTCGAGACATCACCGACATTGCGCGCGATCCAGCGCGAAGCCTTTCCCGATTGCCACCACCACCACGATCTTTCGACCCTGCCTGACGATGCCCCGCTGCTGATCGTCGCCAACGAGTTCTTCGATGCCCTGCCGATCCGCCAGCTGATGCGCTCGGCTGATGGCTGGTTCGAACGGATGGTCGGGCTCGACGGCGAGAATTTCACCTTTGTCGCCGGCAAGGAACGGATGGACGACATCGTCCCGCCCAGCTGGGTCAAGGCGGCTCAGGGCGCAACCATCGAGACCAGCACGGCCGCCGTTGCGGTGATGGAGGAGATCGCCCGGCGCCTGAAGGAGCAGGGCGGCGCGGCACTGATCGTCGATTACGGCCATCGCGAGCTGGCCTCGGGCACCACCCTGCAGGCCTTGAAGGCACACAAGAAGGTGGATGTCTTCGCCCATCCCGGCGAGGCCGACATCACCGCCCATGTCGATTTCGAGCTGCTTTCGCATGTCGCGCAAGCGAACGGCGCGGACCTGATGGGATTGCAGTGCCAGGGCGAATGGCTGCGCCAGATGGGTATCGATACGCGGCTGGAGGCGCTCCAGCGCCGCAATCCGGGCGAGGCCGACAAGCTCAAGCGCCAGCGCGACCGGCTGGTCGAAGACCACCAGATGGGCACGCTGTTCAAGGTGCTGGGCATCTGCGGACGGCGCTGGCCGTTCGGGGTCGGCTTCGATTAAGGGTAACCGGATGCCCGGTTTGCGCGTATCATCACCCATTCGCCGCTGGAGAATCATTCGATGATGCCGCGACTTGCACTATTTTGCGCGCCGATGCTGGTCGCCCTTTCGCTGGGCGGGGTAGCTGCCCATGCCGCAGAGCCGGTGGCGGGACGCTGGGTGACGGCGGAAAAGGACGGGGTGATCCTGATTGCCCCTTGCGGCAAGGCCGTCTGCGGCACGATCGACCGGTTCCTTGTTCCGCCGCCTGAAGGACCTGACCAGCGTGACATCAACAACCCGGATGCGAAGTTGCGCAACCGCAAGCTGCTGGGCTTGCCGATCCTGACCGGCTTCGTCGCGGATGGCGAGTTATGGCGCGGGCGGATCTATGATCCCAAGAGCGGCCGGACCTACCGTTCGGTAATCCGCCGCAAGGGAGCAAACGTGCTCGAGGTGAAAGGCTGCATCGGTCCGTTCTGCCAGACACAGGTGTGGAAGAAGGTGTCTTGATTGGCGCGGGCTGCGGCCCGTGCCCGCGCGATAATCTCCTCCCGCTTGCAGGAAGGGTCGGGGTGGGCAAAGCCTAGAAGCCGGCCTTCTCCGCCAGCTCTGCTGCCGCCTGCTTCGGGGTCAGCTTCGCTTCATCCTCGCGGTCGACGGCAAGGTTGGCCTCGCGCATGGCCTCGACCGGAATCGCTCCCACCAGCGGCGTGAGCGCCGCGATCACTCCCTCGTCCGCGGCGATCCGGGGCGAGAGCATGATCATTGCGTCATAGCTCGGCAGCGCGCCCTCGGGGTCTTCGAGAACCACCAGCTTGTCGGCCGCGATGCGCCCGTCCGAGGTATAGGCGCTGATCACGTCGGCCTCGCCCGACTGGAGGGCATTATACATGAAGGTCGGAGCAAAGTTGCGGCTTCTGGCGAAGCGCAGCCCATAGGCATCGCGCACCGCGATCCATTCTGGGCGTTCGAAGAATTCGGGGTCCCCGCCCACGGTAAGATTGGGCGCAACCGCGGCAAGATCGGCCAGCGAAGCGACCCGCAGTTCCCGTGCGCGCTCGCCGCGCATGGCGAAGGCATAGGCGTTCTCGAACCCGAGGCGACCCAGCACCCTCACGCCGTTTTCGCGCCACTCCCAGTCGCGGATCGTTTCATACATCGCCTCGCGCCCGGGATTGTCCTTGCGCCCCAGATAATTGGTCCAGATCGTGCCGGTGTAGTCGACCGAGATATCGATGCTTGACGAGGCGACCGCCGAATGCACCACCGCGCTGCCCAGCCCGTCGCGATATTCGACCGCATAGCCCGCCGCCTCCAGCCGCCCGCCAATCAGTTGCGCGAGGATGTATTGCTCGGAGAACTGTTTGGAGGCGATGACGATGCGGCGCTCGTCGTTCCCGGAACCCTGCGCCCACAGCGCAGCGGTGATCCCGATTGCGACCACTGCCATACCCCCGAACGTCTGGAGCCGCGAGCGCCGCGCGAGCCCGACCTCGATCACCCACAACAGGTTGTCCGCCGCCAGCGCCAGCCCTGCGCTGGCGAGGCATCCGGCCAGCACCAGTGCCCAGTTCTGGGTTTGCAGCCCGGCAAAGATCGGATCGCCAAGGCTTGGCTGGCCGATGGTGGTGGCAAGCGTCGCCGCGCCGATCGTCCAGACGCTTGCCGTGCGGATGCCGGCCATGATGAAGGGGGCCGATAATGGCGCTTCGACCAGCGTCAGTTTCTGCCAGCGGGTCATGCCGACACCATCGGCGGCTTCGAGCACGCCCGGGTCGAGATTGGCCTGCGCGGTCACGGCATTCCTCAGGATCGGCAGCAGGGCATAGAGCGTCAGCGCCAACAGCGCGGGCAGGAAGCCCAACGTCGGCAAACCCTCGCCGAACACCGCGCGCAAGGACAGCAGCAGCGGGAAGAACAGCGCCAGCAGCGCCAGCGCGGGGATGGTCTGGACGAGGCTTGCAAGACTGAGCGCGAGGCGCGAGACCAGCGGCGAACGGCTTGCCCACACCGCCATCGGCAGGGCGATCAGGATGGCAAGGCCGATTGCGCTGGCCGAGAGCACGACATGCGCAGCCAGCTTGTCGCCAAGTCCGGGCAGGATATCCCAGATATCGCCCATCAGCGGCGCGTCTCCCCAACGCCTTCGAGCGCGGCGAGTCGTTCGGCCTGCTGGCGCGGGACGGAAACGAGGCCCTGCGCGATTTCTCCCCCCGCTCCTGCAAGCAAGGCGCGCGGGCTCTCGTCGGCCACCAGCGCGCCTGCATCCATCACCAGCACCCGGTCAGCCAGCAACAAGGCTTCGGCCATGTCATGGGTCACCATCACCGTTGTCAGGCCAAGCGTGTCGTGGAGTTCGCGCACCTTGGTCCCGAGCGCATCGCGGGTCAGAGGATCGAGCGCGCCGAAGGGCTCATCCATCAGCAGCAATTCCGGCTCGCCTGCCAGCGCCCGCGCCACGCCGACCCGCTGGCGCTGCCCGCCGCTGAGTTCGTCGGGCATGCGGCTTCCCATCGCCGGTTCGAGCTCGACCAGCTCCAGCAGCTCGGCAATGCGTTTGTCCGGCAGTTTCTCGCCGGTCAGGCGCGGACCGATGGCGATATTCTCGGCCACGCTCATATGCGGGAACAGGCCGATGCCCTGGAACACGTAACCGACCCGGCGGCGCAGGTGCGCAGGGTGCAGGCTCGCCACGTCCTCCCCGCCGAACAGCACCCGCCCTGCAGTGGGTTCGACAAGGGTGTTGACCATCTTGAGCAGCGTCGACTTGCCGGAACCCGAAGCGCCCACCAGCGCGACAAAGCTGCCCGCCGCGATGCTGCATGTCACCCCTGCCACGGCCAGCACATCGCCATAGGCGCGCGCGGCACCTTCGAAGCGCAGCAGGGGATCGCGGGAGGTCATCACCGCCTGTCCTAACGGCGAAACATCACAAGGACCAGCGTCCCCGATTGGCCTTTGTCCGGCGGCTTGCTATGCGCACCCACAGAACAATCATTTCACTCGCAGGACATAAAATGCGCGGCACCCCCGATTTCGACTTCCAGCTTGGCGAAGCGGCCGAGATGATCCGTGAAAGCACCGCGCGCTTCGCCGACGAACAGATCGCGCCGCTCGCGGAAAAGACCGACCGCGAAGACCGCTTCCCGCGCGAGCTGTGGGAGCCGATGGGCGCGCTGGGCCTGCACGGCATCACCGTCGAGGAGGAATGGGGCGGGCTGGGGCTCGGCTATCTCGAACACGTGATCGCGGTCGAGGAAGTGTCGCGGGCCTCCGCCAGCGTCGGTCTCAGCTACGGTGCGCATTCAAACCTGTGCCTCAACCAGATCCGCCGCTGGGGGAATGACGAGCAGAAGGCGAAGTATCTCCCCAAGCTGATTTCCGGCGAACACGTCGGCAGCCTCGCCATGTCCGAAGCCGGGGCGGGCAGCGACGTGGTGTCGATGAAGCTGAAGGCGGATGCCGTCCAAGGCGGCTATGTCCTCAACGGCACCAAGTTCTGGATCACCAACGCGCCCGAGGCCGATACGCTGGTGGTCTATGCCAAGACCGATGGCCACGCCGGATCGCGCGGCATCACCGCCTTCCTGATCGAAAAGGGCGACGAAGGCTTTTCCATCGGCCAGAAGATCAGCAAGGTCGGCATGAAGGGCTCGCCCACCGCCGAGCTGGTGTTCAACGACTGCTTTATCCCCGAAGACCGCGTGATGGGCCCGGTCAATGGCGGCGTCGGCGTGCTGATGAGCGGGCTGGATTACGAACGCGTGGTGCTTGCCGGCTTGCAATTGGGCATCATGCAGGCGTGCCTCGACACCGTGATTCCCTACCTGCGGGAGCGCAAGCAGTTCGGAAAGCCGATTGGCAGCTTCCAGCTGATGCAGGCCAAGGTCGCCGACATGTATGTCGCCCTGCAATCGGCCCGCGCCTACACCTATGCGGTCGCCAAGGCCTGCGACGCGGGGCAGACGACGCGCTTCGACGCGGCAGGGGTGATCCTGCTGGCGTCGGAGAACGCCTTCAAGGTTGCGGCAGAAAG
Organism: Erythrobacter dokdonensis DSW-74; assembly: GCF_001677335.1. Classification (GTDB taxonomy): domain Bacteria; phylum Pseudomonadota; class Alphaproteobacteria; order Sphingomonadales; family Sphingomonadaceae; genus Erythrobacter; species Erythrobacter dokdonensis. The sequence goes on along the minus strand of NZ_LZYB01000003.1, from coordinate 117,784 downwards.
CGTGCAGGCGCTGGGCGGTGCGGGCTACACCACCGACTGGCCGGTGGAACGCTATATGCGCGACGCCAAGCTGCTCGACATCGGCGCGGGCACCAACGAGATCCGCCGGATGCTGATCGGACGCGAGCTGATCGGGGCGGCGGGGTAGAGATGGCCGGTATCTTGCTTTTGTGCAATTTTGTGCTATTTACACGCCATATCACCCACGGTGCTTCGGTGCCGTGGCGCACGGCGGCCCCTGTGGCCGCCGTTGCTTTTTGAGGGGGCTGGATGCGTACTCGGGTCTATATCGACGGGTACAACCTTTATTATTCGTGCCTTAAACGCTCGCCTTATAAGTGGTTGAATGTTCATGCATTGGCAGTCAATCAGCTACCTAAGAATCAGATAGACCGCGTGCGATATTTCACAGCTCGTGTAAGCGCGCGTCCTCATGATCCCACACAGCCACAGCGGCAGGAAACCTACTTCCGGGCGCTCCGATCAGTGCCTGAGGTCGATATCCATTTCGGCCATTTCCTTACACACGAAGTAAGCATGCCCGATGCAGCGGCTTGGAACGCTGGTCAATATCAGCCTCGGCGCGTCATAAAGACGGAAGAGAAGGGTTCGGACGTTAATCTAGGTACGCACTTGTTGATGGATGCGTTTGATGGTCTCTTCGATGTCGCAGTCGTCATCAGCAATGACAGCGATTTGGCTGAACCAATACGGATGGTAAGGCAGCGCTTCGGCAAAGCCGTAGGGTTACTCGGGCATCGATCAGTGCGAGTCAGCGGAAAACTGAAGCCTCTTGTGAGCTTTATCCGATCTTTTCCAACAAGCGCACTTCAAAGCGCACAATTCCCTCATCAAATGACAGACGGGAACGGGACGTTCTCGAAGCCGCCGCAATGGTGAAGTTATGACCGCCCCCATCCTCACCACCAAACTCGACCGCGAGGCGCCTGAGGCCAAGGCCCGCTTTGCGCATAACCATGCCCTCGCACAGGAACTGCGCACCCGCGTGGCCGAAGCCGCATTGGGCGGGCCGCAGAAGCACCGCGAGCGGCATGTCAGCCGCGGCAAGTTGCTGCCGCGCGAGCGGGTGGAGCGGCTGCTCGATCCGGGTTCGCCCTTTCTGGAGATCGGCCAGTTGGCCGCCAACGGCATGTACGAGGGCGACGTCAACGGCGCCTCGATCATCTGCGGGGTGGGGCGCGTTTCGGGTCGCCAGTGCATGATCGTGTGCAATGACGCGACCGTGAAGGGCGGCACCTACTACCCGATGACGGTCAAGAAGCACCTGCGCGCGCAGGAGATCGCGCAGGAAAACCGCCTGCCGTGCATCTATCTGGTCGACAGCGGCGGGGCCAACCTGCCCTATCAGGCGGAGGTCTTCCCCGATCGCGACCATTTCGGGCGCATCTTCTTCAATCAGGCGAACATGAGCGCGCTCGGCATCCCGCAGATCGCCTGCGTCATGGGAAGCTGCACCGCGGGAGGCGCCTACGTCCCCGCCATGTCCGACGAGACGGTGATCGTGCGTAATCAGGGCACGATCTTCCTCGCCGGCCCGCCGCTGGTGAAGGCCGCGACGGGCGAGGAGATCAGTGCCGAGGATCTGGGCGGCGGTGACTTGCACGCCAAGAAGTCTGGCGTGGTCGATCACCTCGCAGAGAATGACGAGCACGCGCTCACCATCGTGCGCGATATCGTCAGCCACCTCGGCGCGAATACCGGCGCGGCGAAGGACGTTGCGCTCAAAGACCCGCGCCCGCCGAAGTTCGACGCGGAAGACCTCTACGCCCTCATCCCCGAAGACGTGCGCGCGCCCTATGACGTGAAGGAAGTGATCGCGCGCCTCGTGGACGGCAGCGAGTTCCACGAGTTCAAGGCGCATTACGGCGCCACCCTCGTATGCGGCTTCGCCCATATCTGGGGGATGCCGGTCGCGATCCTCGCCAACAACGGCGTGCTCTTCTCCGAAAGCGCGCAGAAGGGCGCGCATTTCATCGAACTCGCCTGCCAGCGGCGCATTCCGCTGCTGTTCCTCCAGAATATCAGCGGCTTCATGGTCGGCGGGAAATACGAGGCGGAGGGCATCGCCAAGCATGGCGCGAAGCTCGTCACCGCCGTCGCAACCGCGACCGTGCCCAAGGTCACTGTGGTGATCGGCGGCAGCTTCGGCGCGGGGAACTACGGCATGTGCGGCCGCGCCTATTCCCCGCGCTTCCTGTTCACCTGGCCCAATGCGCGCATCTCGGTGATGGGCGGGGAGCAGGCCGCGAGCGTCCTCGCCACCGTCCACCGTGACGCCGACAAGTGGGACGAGCGCGAGGCCGAGGCCTTCAAGCAGCCGATCCGCCAGAAATACGAGGACGAGGGCAACCCCTACTACGCCACCGCCCGCCTGTGGGATGACGGCGTGGTCGATCCGGTCCAGACCCGCGATGTGTTGGGGCTGGCCTTCGCGACATGCCTTGAGGCACCGATTGCGGAGCGGCCCGCGTTCGGGGTGTTCCGGATGTGAGGAATTCTCAATGGTCGATTTGGTGTTCGTGCCTGCACTCGTTGCCGTCTTGCTCAATAAGGAGCGGGAGAAGGGCTCGCCACTCACCGAGGCCGAGGTGATCGAAATCCGGGACACTTCCGAGGTGATCGCGGCGACACGTGAGCAGCATCTCGAGGTAATCAAGGAGCGTGGTTACTTGGACATCGACCCCGAGAACGTCTGGGAGGCATGGCAGGAAGCGCGTAGAGACTTCGAGGACTTGCATTAATCCCCCACGCTTTCCCTTGCGTAACTCCCCCGGTTGAGGGCAGATGTATGAGCGAGAGAGGGATCAACGCTTGAAACACAACGAAACCCGTAACGTCACGCTGCTGTCGCGCATCGTGAACCGGATCATCCTGTTTTTCTATTGGCAGCGCGGCTGGAAGATCGTCGAACGGTTTCCCGAAGGCGTGAAGAAGTGTGTGATTGCCGGTGCGCCGCACACGTCCAACTGGGACTTCGTGTTCTTCGCAGGGGCCACCAAGCAGGAAAAGGTGCAGCCCAACTTCATGGGCAAGCACACGCTGTTTCAGGGCATGATGAAGAACTTCATGCTCGACATGGGCGGCATCTCGGTCGACCGCACGAAGAAAGCCAACACGGTCGAGCAGATGAAGGTGGAATTCGACCGGCGCAGCGAACTGAACCTCGTCATTGCGGCTGAAGGTACGCGCTCTTCGGATGGCAAGTGGAAATCGGGCTTTTACAATATCGCCCGCGCGGCGGGTGTGCCCATCGTTCTGGCCTACGCCGACAACGCCAAGCGCACGATCGGGTTCAGCCCGCCAATGATGCCGACCGGCAATTACGGCGAGGACCTGCTCAAGATCGCCGATTGGTTCCGCTCCAAGATCCCTGATCTCGATCGCTACATGGTGCTCGAACAGCAGGCGCGCGACATCATCGCCGGCAAGAACGATGTTTGAACTGCTGGCGGTGAATGCCGCCATCCTGATCGTGCTGGTGCTGGCGCAATGGGCGATTTCCGTCCGCATCAATGACGTGAGCTTCATCGACGCCTTCTGGGGGGCGGGCATGGGCATTCTCGCGCTGGCGAGCTGGCTGCATGTCGGCGGCGGGCCGGGCGACCTTGCCACGCTGATCATGCTGATGACCACCGCCTGGGGCTTTCGGCTCGGCATCTACCTGTTCCGGCGCTGGCGCAAGCACGGCGAGGACAAGCGTTATGCCCTGATCCTGAAGAAGGCGCGCGCCGAGGGCCGCTTTGCCAGCGCGGCGCTCACCAAGGTCTGGCTGCTGCAGGCGGTGCTGCTGTTCATGGTGTCGAGCCCGGCGCAGGTCGGCATCCTCGCCAGCGGCGCGCCCGCGCCTATCCCGCCGCTGGCATGGGCGGGCTTTGCCGTGTGGAGCGTCGGCGTATTCTTCGAATGGGTGGGCGACTGGCAGCTTGCCCGGTTCAAGGCCGATCCGGCGAACGAAGGCAAGGTCCTCGACACCGGACTGTGGCGCTACACCCGCCACCCCAATTATTTTGGCGATTTCGCCGCGTGGTGGGGCATCTGGCTGGCCTGCGCAGCGGCCGGGTGGGAATATGCCGCGGCGACGGTCATCGGGCCGATATTCCTCAGCTTCACGCTCACCAAATGGTCGGGCGCGGCGCTGCTGGAAAAGGGATTGGACAAGTCCAAGGGCGACAAATACGCCGATTACAAGCGCCGCACTTCAGCGTTTTTCCCCTGGCCCCCGCGGAACTGATGCGGGTGCAAACCGTCAATCCGTCATGACCTTTCCCTTGTTGCGTCGCACAAAAATCGACGAGCGGCTCTTTAAGCCCGCGTCCGCTTGGCCTATGTTGGCTCGCAACCTGGGAGGTTCGAGCGACATGCCACTGACCGAAACGGCCCGTGAAGCCGAGCGCGAACGTGTCGCGCGCCACGTCCTCGACCTCGTCAAGGAGCGCGGCTCGGAGATCCCGTGGACCGTAGCCATGGCCGAAAGCGGCCTGACCCGTGCCCGGTTCGAGGCGCTTTTCGCCGATTACGACGATCTGTTCGATGCGGTCGCCCAGCTCTGGCTCGCGCCGCATCTGGCGGTCATGGAGGAGGTGCTGGGCAGCGCCCTGCCGCCGCAGCGCAAGATGTACGAATTCTTCCGGCGCCGCTTCGTCATCTCGCAGGGGCGCTTCCGCGAGGACCCGGAACATTTCACCATTCTGTGCGAAATGGGTGCGGCCAATTTCGAAAAGGTGCGCAGCTATGTCGACCTTGCCGATCACTACCTGTGCGAACTGATCGCCGAGGCGCAGGCGGAGGGGTTCTTTGCAGGGCTGGAGATCGACGAGGCGCTGTCCCTGATCAACCAGATGATTTCGAACTACACCCTGCCCGATGCGCTGATCTATCTCGGCGACAAGCTGACCGAAGAGAAGCTGGCACGGATCGTCGATACCATGTTCATCGGCCTGTCGGGTGAAGCAGGTGCGGATTCCTCGGGCGTGAATACGCTCAAGATCGCATCGTCCTGAAGGCGGGCTAGGCCTCGTCCCACCACGCTGTCGAGGGATCATCGCTCCCCCGCGCGCCGCGGCGCAGCAGGCCATCGAACAACCCGCCCGCAAGCTGCATCGTCGCCGGCTGCGAGCGGTTCCAGTCCATTACATAAAGCCGCTCGGCAATGCGCCAGCGCCCTTCACGCTTGACCAGCCGGTCAAGATAGCGCCCGCCGACGACAAGCTCAGTCTCGCCGTCGGGGCCCGGGATGATGTGCAGCGCGACGCAATTGGTTTCGGCCTTGGCGCGCGCATCGCCGGTAAAGCGGATCACCGTGTTCGCAATATTGTGCTGCGTCAGTCGCATCGCGCCGAGGCCCGCCATCAGTCCGGAGATGGTTTCGGCCGGGGGCTTTGCGCCGTCACCGTAATCGATCCGCGAATCAGGGGTGAAAACCTCGGCCAACAGGGCAGCGTCGCAGCGGTCGATCGCCCGGCAATAAAGCGCAAGGGTTTCGGCAATGGCGAGCCGGTTGACAACTTCGTGATTATCCATGGGCGAGATAGTAACGAGGATCGGACCGCACCGACACTCCCACAAGCGCGCAGCCTAATCGCGGCGGAACTGCAGCACGTTGGCGGGCGGCTTTCCCCGTGGAGGGCGCAGGCGCTTTTCGGCCAGCGCATATTTGAGCGCCCCGCCCACCATTGCCGCCGACAGGGCAAGGATGAGTGCCGCCCAGAGCCAGTGCGGCAGGCCTGTCACGGCAGCGATCTGGCCGGTGTCGGACAGAACCTCGCGACCGCCAATCACGGCGTTCTCGGTAAAGAGATAGTGGAAATCACGCAGCATGCTCATCGCCGCCAGCACGCCGAGGAATTGCAGGGTGAAGCGGGTGAGCGCCGGGCCGGCCCGCCAGGCGACCAGTGCAAGGCAGGCGGCGACTAGTGGCAATACGGCAAAGCCGACCGCCGAGCGCACCCAGATGATGACGCTGGCGATGATCGCACCCGCCACCCCCCACAATACCGGTCGCCACAGACGGGGGTGAGCGCTGGCGATGATCAGCAGCGCGCCCGCAAGGCAAGGTGCCAGTGGCCCTCCGGCAGCAATGGCGGCAAAGGTCAGCCCGCCCGCATCAGGAGCAACGCGGCTTTCCGCCACCCCCGATCCGCTGGCAAAGATCATCAGCTGGTGGAACTCCTGCCCCATCGCCAGCGCGCTCAGCCCGTGGCCCATCTCGTGGAACCAGGTGGTGAGGATGACGAAGGGATAGATCAGGTAATTGCCGAAAGGCAGAGCAGGCAACAGCACCACCACCAGCCCCGCCAGCACCAGCCGTCCGGCCTGTTCGGCCTGACTGCCCGGGCGGGTCAGCGACTGCATCGCGGTCTAGTCCGCCGCGTCGGCATCGGGCACCCGGCCCGAGGCATCGACCGCAATCGGGGCCACCTCGCTCGCCCGCGCATCCTCGTCGCGATATTCCTGCAGGATCGACCAGCTCGCGAGGAACAGCCCGGCCACCAGCGGCCCCAGCACGATCCCGGAAAAGCCGAGGAAGCTGATGCCGCCTAGCGTCGTCACCAGGATGATCCAGTCGGGGATACCCGTATCGCGGCCGACCAGGATCGGGCGTAGCACATTGTCGGCCGAGGAGATGACGATGAAGCCGAAAGCCAGCACGAACACGCCCTGCCAGACCGCGCCGGTCACCAGCAGCCACAGTCCGACCGGCACATAAACCGCGCCCGCGCCGATTACCGGCACCAGCGCGAAAATCGTCATCAGCACGCCGAACAGCAGCGCGGATTCGAGCCCGACGAGGAAGAAGGTGACGGCGCCCATTGCCCCCTGAACGAGGCCGACCACGCCCGACCCCTTGATCGTCGCGCGCACGATGCCAAGGAAGCGTTCGGCCAGCCGTTCGGATACCGAACGCTCGACCGGCACGGTGTTGAGCAGCGTGCGCCCGATCCGCTCGCCATCGCGCAGCAGGAAGAACATGACGTATAGTCCGACACCGAAGGACAGCATGAAGCCCAGCGCCCCACTGCCGATCGACACCGCCTGACTGGCAATCATGCCCGCGCTTTCGGCGAGCAGCTCCTGCAGCCTGGTCTGTGCGCTGGAGACATCGGCCCAGCCCGAACGGTCGACGGCCTCCTGTGCTGCCTCTGGCAACATGCCATATATGGTATCGAAGGTCGCAGCCAGATCGACCGGCCGCTCCTGCAGGGCCGAAACCAGCACCAGCGCTTCCTGCACGACCATCGCACCGAGCCACAAGCCGGGCACAAGCACCGCAAAGAAGATCACCAACAGCGAGACGATCGCCGCCGCATTGCGCCGCCCGCGCATTTTCCTCAGCATCCAGCGGTACAGAGGCTGGAACATGATCGCCGCCAGCGCAGCCCACAACAGCGCGGTGGCAAAGGGCCACACGATCACCGCCATCATCATGCTGACCACGGCAAGGATCAGCAGGAAGCTTGCGTGCTGCAACTGGTCTGTGCGGTGCGGCTGCTGGGCCATGGGCGGCGATTTGTCCTTGTAGCGGCTAGACGTCGAGGTTCGCCACGTTGAGAGCATTGTCCTGAATGAACTCGCGGCGCGGTTCGACGATGTCGCCCATCAGGCGGGTGAAGATTTCGTCGGTGACGTCGGCATCCTCGACCTTGACCTGCAGCAGTGCGCGGTTTTCGGGATCGAGCGTGGTCTCCCACAATTGCTCGGCGTTCATTTCCCCCAGCCCCTTGTAACGCTGGATCGAGAGGCCCTTGCGCCCCGCAGCGAAGATCGCATCGAGCAGCTGGGTCGGGCGGCTGATCGACCCGTCAACGGGAATCGCGGTGACCGGCGGGGTGTCCTCGACCTCGCCGGCCAGCGGATCGGCAGGAACGGGCTCGGCCTCGGGTTCCTCAGGCATGTCGCCCGCGCGCACCAGACTGACCGGGGCGGCATAGGTTTCGGCCTGAGCAGCGGCGAGGCTGTGGAGCTTGTGCGCCTCGGTACTGGCGAGAAAGCGCGCGTCGATTTCGTGCACGTCGGTGACGCCGCGCCACAGGCGCTCGAACACCACGGTGCCGTCCTCGCGCCGGGAAGCGGACCAGCGCGCCTCGCGGTCGCCCGCGCCGAGCCGTCCCGCGGCGCGATCCAGCGCGGCGGCCAGCGCATCGCCCGACAGGCCGGGCTGAAGCGCACCGGTCAGCGCCATCTGCTCGACAATGCCGAGATCATAGCGGCGCGGCACGAAGCCAAGCAGGTTTTTCAGGCGTAGCGCGCCATCGACGATCTCGCGCAGGTCAGCCCCCGAACGCGCGCCGCCCTGCGTTTCCAGAACCCGGCCCTGAAGCCCGGCATCGACCAGATAGCGGTCGAGCGCGGCCTGATCCTTGAGATAGACCTCGGAGCGACCCTTGGCGACCTTGAACAGCGGCGGCTGGGCGATGAACAGGTGCCCGGCCTTGATGATCTCGGGCATCTGGCGGTGGAAGAAGGTCAGCAGCAGCGTGCGGATATGCGCCCCGTCCACGTCGGCGTCGGTCATGATGACGATCTTGTGGTAGCGCAGCTTGTCGAGGTTGAATTCGTCGCGGATGCCGGTGCCCATCGCCTGAATCAGCGTGCCGACTTCCTTGGACGAGATGATCCGGTCGAAGCGCGCGCGCTCCACATTCAGGATCTTGCCCTTGAGCGGCAGGATCGCCTGGGTCTTGCGGTCGCGCCCCTGCTTGGCGCTGCCGCCTGCGGAGTCCCCTTCGACGAGGAACAGTTCGGACTTGGCCGGATCGCGTTCCTGGCAATCGGCGAGCTTGCCGGGCAGGCTGGCGACGCTCATCGCGCCCTTGCGGCTCATCTCGCGCGCGCGCCGGGCGGCTTCGCGGGCGGCGGCGGCGTCGATGATCTTCTGGATGATCGCGCGGGCATCACCGGGGTTTTCCTCCAGCCACTCGCTCATCTTCTCACCCATCAGGGTTTCGAGTGGCGAACGCACTTCGGAAGAAACCAGCTTGTCCTTGGTCTGGCTTGAGAACTTGGGGTCGGGCAGTTTGACGCTGACGATCGCGGTCAGCCCTTCGCGCATGTCCTCGCCCGACAGGCTGACCTTCTCCTTCTTGAGCATCCCCGAACGCTCCGCATAATTGTTGAGCGTGCGGGTCAGCGCGGCGCGGAAGGCCGCCAGGTGCGTGCCGCCGTCGCGCTGGGGGATGTTGTTGGTGAAGGCGAGCACGTTCTCGTAATAGGAATCGTTCCATTCGAGCGCGACATCGATGCCGATCCCGTCCTTTTCCGCCGAGACGGCAATGGGTTCGGGGATCAGCGCCTGCTTGTTGCGGTCGAGATATTTGACGAAGGCCGCGATCCCGCCCTCGTAATAGAGATCGTGCTCCAGCACCTCCTCGTGCCGCTTGTCGCGCAAGCAGATGCGCACGCCGGAATTGAGGAACGCCAGCTCGCGATAACGGTGTTCGAGCTTTTCGAAATCGAATTCGGTGACGTTCTTGAAGGTGTCGTGGCTGGCCTTGAAGGTGACGCGGGTGCCCTTCTTGAAGCCATTGGCATCGGCATTGCGGTCGCTCCTGGGGGCATCGCCCTTCACTTCCAGCGGGGCGACCGCATCGCCATGCTCGAAGCGCATCCAGTGCTCCTTGCCCTCGCGCCAGATGGTGAGCTCGAGCCATTCGGACAGGGCGTTCACCACCGAGACGCCCACGCCGTGGAGGCCGCCGGAAACCTTGTAGGCATTGTCGTCCGACGTGTTCTCGAACTTCCCGCCCGCGTGCAGCTGGGTCATGATGACCTCGGCCGCCGAGACACCCTCTTCAGGGTGCATTCCCGTAGGGATACCGCGCCCGTTATCCTCGACCGAAACCGAGCCATCGGGGTTCAATTCGATCAGAACGAGGTCGCAATGCCCCGCCAGCGCCTCGTCGATCGCGTTGTCGGAGACCTCGAACACCATGTGGTGCAGGCCCGATCCGTCGTCGGTATCGCCGATATACATGCCGGGGCGCTTTCGCACGGCATCGAGGCCTTTGAGAACCTTGATCGAATCCGCGCCATATTCGTTGGCGTTGGGCAGTTTTTCGGGGGTCGGATTGTTGGTGTCGCTCATGCCCCATCATATAGGCGGTCGGGACGCGAAACCCAACTATGCGAGGGCTGCTTGCGGCGCTTTTCCACGGGTGACGCGGGCGTTTCGTCGAGGCTTTCAGAAGGCAGGGCGGAAATGCACCTTGCCCTGCCACATCGTTGCACCGAACAGCGGCATCATTCCGGCGCGGGTGGCCTCGTCGAACTGGGTGACATGGCACTGCGCGGCGGCCTGCGCGGCGGCGAGATCGGCGGGGGTGTAGGCGATGGCCTCAGTCAGCAGCGCGGGATCGGTCACCGCCCACTCCGCCATTTCGGGCACCGGCGGGCGGCCGCCAGCGGGAATTCCGACATAGAGCAGCCTCGGGCGCTCTGCGTCGGGCATCGCCTGAACCACCTGCGTTGCCAGCGCGCTCACCATGCGGTGGTCGGCATGGCCGTAGCCACCGTCCGGTCCCCAGGTAAGAACGAGGCTGACTTGCGCGAGGTGACCGCCAAGTCTGCTGACCAGCTGCCTCGCCGGACTACCGGGGTGGTGCGCGTCCAGCCCGAGCGTCCCGTCACCCAGATCAAACTGCACGCTGCTTGTCGCGCCAAGGGCATTGACCGAGCAGAAAGCCTCCATGGCGCGCACCCGCCCCAGTTCCTCCCCCGGGGTAAGGCTTGAGACACCCGGTCCCGCATCGCCGCTGGTCGCGTGGATGATGGTAACCTGCGCCCCCTGCCGCGCCAGTGCGGCGATTGCGGGGGCCATGAACAGCTCGTCATCGGGGTGGGCGACCACCACCAGCACCCGTTGCGCCTCTGCCCGTGAGTCTTGCCCGTGCGCGGGTGCGAGCGTCTCTTGCCCGTGCGCGGGTGCGAGCGTCAGCGCGGTGAGCGCGATCATGCCTGCGGTGCGGTTCATTCGTCCCTCTCCTTGCGCCGCTTCCTGCCACTTGCGGGAGCTGCGATGCAAACTGTTTGCGCGCGCCACGCCGCCGATTATGCATGAGCGCCATGACCAACGACGTAATGATGGCCCGCCTCGCCGAACCCTTCGGCAACTTCCCCGAGATCCTGATGGAATGGTCGCGGATCAAAGGCGATGACCTCGCCCTGCGCGACGATAGCCGCGAGGTCTACTGGGCCGAACTGGTCGGCCTCGTCGAGCGGCTGGCGGCGCGGCTGGTGGAGACGGGGCTGAAGCGCGGGCAGTCGGTGGCGATCCTCGGCACGTCCACGGTCGAATATGCGCTGGTGTTCCTCGCGGCGGCGCGCGCCGGCGGGGTGGCCGCGCCGCTCACCACCAGCGCCTCGCCCGAACAGCTCGAAGGCATGGCAAAGGATTCGGGCGCGATCCATCTGTTCATCGACGCGGCCAAGGCGGCGGAGCTGGGGCCGGATTTCATGGCCGACCTGACCCGCGTGCCGCTGGAGAGCATCGACCAGTGGATGGCCCCTCCGGGTGCCCGTGCGCCGGACTTCGTGCCGGAGCCGAAAGACCCGTTCAACATCATCTATTCAAGCGGCACCACCGGCATCCCCAAGGGCATCGTCCATTCGCACCAGATGCGCTGGCGGCAGTTCGCGGCAACCGCGCTCAGCTATCTCGGCGCGGGGCTGGAGGTACGCTCGCTCGCCTCGACACCGCTCTATTCCAATACCACGATGGTCGCCTTCCTTCCGGTGCTGCTGGCGGGCGGCTGCGTGCGGGTAATGGGCAAGTTCGATTGCGCCAAGTGGCTCGCCCATGCGCAAGGCGACCGCACCACCATCACCATGCTGGTGCCGGTGCAGTACCAGAGGTTGATGGACTTCGCGGGCTTCGACGACTTCGACCTGTCGAGCCTGAAACTCAAATACTGCACCTCCGCGCCTTTCCCGGCGGAACTGAAGCGCGAAGTGCTGGCGCGGATGCCGGGCGGGCTGATCGAGATATATTCGATGACCGAAGGCGGTGTCGTCTGCCTGCTGGCGTGCCACGAATTCCCCGGCAAGCTCCACACGGTCGGCCGGCCCGCGCCGGGGAGCGAATTGAAGGTATTGGACGATGAAGACCGCGAAGTGCCGCCGGGCACGCCGGGCAACCTCGTCGGCCGCAGCCTCACCATGATGAGCGGCTACAAGAACCGCCCCGACAAGACCGCCGAGGCGCAATGGACCGATCCGGCGACGGGCGAGGTGTGGATGCGGATGGGCGATATCGGCCGCGTGGATGCCGAGGGCTTCGTCGAACTGGTGGGCCGCGCCAAGGACATGATCATCTCGGGCGGGTTCAACATCTACCCCTCCGATCTCGAGGCCGAATTGCTCAAGGAGCCGGGCGTGGCCGAGGTGGCGGTTGTCGGCGTGCCGTCGCGCGCATGGGGGGAAAGCCCGGTCGGCTTCGTGGTGCTCAAGGATGCCGCCGATCCGGCGGCAATCATGGCGGCGGTCAACGCCCGGCTCGGCAAGACCCAGCGCCTGGCAGCGCTGCACCCGATCGCGGAGATGCCGCGGAGCCATATCGGCAAGCTGCTCAAGAGCGAATTGCGCGAGGAAGCGGCAAGACTGGGCGGCGTGGCCTAGAAACAAGACGGCCCGGCTGCCGTATCGGGCAACCGGGCCGCTGTCGTGAAGCGCGAGGGAGAGGGCGCCCGCGCTTCGCCGGGGTTCTGCTCGAGCGCTCAGACGATGAACGTGTTGAACGCGGTGCCGCTCATCGCGACCGCAAGCAGGAAGGCAATCGCCTTTTCACTGATCATGCGCATGGTTCGTTTTCCCTGTTCTGTTGTGGTTCGGGTCGGCCCGGCGCGGCGCTGGAGAGAGGAATCGCCGTCCGGGCTTACGCACAATATGGATTGAAGCGCGTAATTTTCAATCACTCAGACGAATGAATATATTTCATCGCTGAAAGCGATTTTTGCGATCATCGAGGCGCAAGCGGACGCGCAAAGCTCCAGCTGGAGACGCGGCCACCAATGATAGGGGGGGGGAGGACTGGTAGCCGCGTCTCGCTCACTGCTGGTCCGGCCTTTTGCGGCGGGACACCCGGCTGGAGCGGAGGGCCGAAAGGGGGGAGATGGCCGTCCGTGCCGGGGCTGGCAGGCTGACGGAACAGCCGTGTTCGGCCTGTTTCCGCCTTGCAATGGCCCCGCATGGGGGAGGCCGGGATGGAGAGAGAGGAGCCCGGCACGCATTGCGCGGACGCCATTTGGTGTTCGACGGCATCGAATGCAAATGCGAAAACGCCAAGGTTGATTGCATGAATTGCAACCTCATCACAGGCGCCCAATGCAAACGGCCGCCGGATCGCTCCGACGGCCGTCTTGCTATTTCAACAGGTTGGACGCGCTCAGTTGGCGGCGACGGCACGCCCGCGACGCGCTTCTGCGGCGGCCACGCGCTCGACTTCAGCCAGCGCTGCGGTGCGGGCTTCGGCGACGCACTTCGCATCGACCAGCTTGCGGCCATAGGTGTAGCGGGCAGCGCCCTCGACGGCGCAGGCCTGGCGCAGCTTGGCGTCGATCCGCGCTTCAAGCGCGGCGCGGCCTTCGGCGCTGGTCACATCGACATCGCCATAGGCAACACGCAGGGTGACGGTCTGCTCACCGGCCTGCGGCGCGGCAAGCACGGGCGCGGCGATGGCGGCAAGGGCGATCAGGGGGAGAGTGAAACGCATGGGAAATACTCCGGGGTAGAGAGGGTGTCTGGGAAAGGCGATGCCGTTGACCGGCATTCAGTTGCTGTTTGAAACTCTGGTGCAGCGCACAAGAGATGTGTGCAAATGCGAAATGCGCGATATTGGTTCCAAAGATTGCAACGGCAGGAGCGAGTTTTTTCGGGAACCAATTGCTTTGCTGACAAAATTTTTATGCTGCATCGCAAAACGGGGTGCATCGCACCGGCGCCCGCTGGACAGAAAGGGGTGCGCTTCGTAATTCGCCGCCATGAGCGCGCACCCATCAAGCCCGGCACAGGGCGATTCTGCCGTCCCCGAATCGATTCTGATCGTCGATTTCGGCTCTCAAGTGACCCAGCTGATCGCACGCCGCGTGCGCGAGGCGGGCGTCTATTCCGAAATCGCGCCCTTCAGCCAGGCCGAAGCGGCGTTTCACCGGCTTAGCCCCAAGGGGATCATCCTCTCCGGCTCGCCCGCCAGCGTGCCCGACGACGGCAGCCCGCGCGCACCGCAACTGCTGTTCGATGCGGGCCTGCCGATCCTCGGCATCTGCTATGGCCAGCAGGTGATGACCCACCAGCTGGGCGGCGAAGTGCGCCCCGGCCACGAAACGGGGGAAGGCGGCGAGTTCGGCCGCGCTTTCCTCACCGTCACCGGCGAATGCGCGCTGTTCGACGGGCTGTGGGAGGTGGGAAGCCGCCATCAGGTGTGGATGAGCCACGGCGACAAGGTGACGCAGTTCGCGCAGGGATTCGAGATCGTCGCCACCAGCGACGGCGCGCCCTTCGCGGTAATCGCCGACGAGGCGCGCCGCTTCTACGGCACCCAGTTCCACCCGGAGGTCGTCCACACCCCCGACGGCGGCAAGCTGATCGCCAACTTCGTGCGCCACGTCTGCGGGCTGGCGGGCGACTGGACCATGGCCGAGTTCCGCAAGACCAAAATCGCCGAAATCCGCGCACAGGTGGGCGACAAGCGGGTGATCTGCGGCCTCAGCGGCGGCGTGGACTCGGCGGTTGCGGCGGTCCTGATCCACGAGGCGATCGGCGACCAGCTCACCTGCGTCTTCGTCGACCACGGCCTCATGCGCATGAACGAGGCGGAGCAGGTCGTCACCCTGTTCCGCGATCACTACAACATCCCGCTGGTACACGTGGAGGCCGAAGAGCTGTTCCTCGGCGGGCTTGCCGGCCTCACCGACCCGGAAGCCAAGCGCAAGTTCATCGGCAAGACCTTCATCGATGTGTTCGAGGAAGAAGCACGCAAGATCGGCGGGGCGGACTTCCTCGCGCAGGGCACGCTTTATCCCGATGTGATCGAAAGCGTCAGCTTCACCGGCGGGCCGAGCGTCACGATCAAGAGCCACCACAATGTCGGCGGGCTGCCGGAACGCATGAACATGGCGCTCGTCGAACCCTTGCGCGAACTGTTCAAGGACGAGGTGCGCGATCTCGGCCGCGAGCTGGGCCTGCCCGATGCCTTCGTCGGCCGCCACCCCTTCCCCGGCCCCGGCCTTGCGATCCGCATCCCCGGCGAAGTGACCAAGGAACGCTGCGACATCCTGCGCAAGGCCGACGCGATCTATCTCGAGGAAATCCGCAATGCGGGCCTCTATGACGCGATCTGGCAGGCCTTCGCGGTGCTGCTGCCGGTCAAGACCGTCGGCGTGATGGGCGACGGGCGCACTTACGATTCGGTCTGCGCCCTGCGCGCGGTGACCTCGACCGACGGGATGACGGCGGATGTCTTCCCCTATGACGCCGGCTTCCTGACCCGCGTGGCGACCCGTATCGTCAACGAGGTCAAGGGCATCAACCGGGTGGTCTACGATTACACCAGCAAGCCGCCGGGCACTATCGAGTGGGAGTAAGGGGCGAGCCGGCGCAGGCCTGCCCCCAAGCATCTGCCACTTCCGCCTCGGCGGCAAATCGCCTATCTCTCGCCCCGTTGTTTCCGCACCCGAGGTATTGCCTGTGACGAACCTGCGCCCTTTTGCCCCTTTCGCCGCCGCGCTTGCCCTCGGGCTTGGCGCCTGCGCCCAGCCGGCAGCCGAAGGCACTGCAGCCGATCAAGCCTCCTCCGTGACCGAAGGTGCATGGACGCTCGATCCGGTGACCTCGCGCCTGTCCTATGTCAGTATCAAGGCGGGCGAGATTGCCGAGAGCAACGGATTTGAGAAGCTGTCCGGCAGCGTTGCGGCGGATGGCACGGCGAGCATCGAGATCGACCTTGCCTCGGTCGCGACCGGGGTCGACATCCGCAACGAGCGCATGCGCGACATCTTCTTCCAGGTCGCCGACAATCCCACGGCGGTCGTGGCGGCCAAGCTCGATCCGGCGGCCTTTGCCGGGCTTGCGGTGGGCCAGTCGCTGACCCGCCCGCTCAAGGCGACCTTGACGATCAAAGGCGTGGAGCAGGAGATCGAGACCGAAGTGCTCGTCACCCGCGCTGCCGAAACCCGCGTGACCGTGGTGCCGACCGCGCCCGTGATCATCACCACCGACATGTTCGATCTGACCGACGAACTGGGCGAACTGCGCGCGCTGGCACAATTGCCCTCGATCACGCCCGCGGTGCCGGTGACCTTTACGCTCGCCTTTACCCGGACACAACAGCAATAGCGCCGCCATCCCGGGGAGTTTGCGCTGGATCAATGCAGATCGGCGCCGCAACCGGCATCAGAGATGTGCCGGGTGGGTTGGAAGCGACTCGATCCCACCGTATTCCAGCCCCCCGGTTCCCCCGATTTCCACCTTCCGTTACGACATGACGCTACGGCGCGCGTAGCCTTGCCGCGTCCTGTCCAAAAGCGGGCTTGAAAGGCCCCGGCAAACAGGCTTGTGTCGCGTCCAATCACAGCGTTTGACGGGAGACGACACGCCATGAAGACCGCCATCACCGAAATGTTCGGCATCGAGCACCCGATCATTCAGGGGGGGATGCACTATGTGGGATTCGCCGAGATGGCCGCAGCCGTCTCCAACGCGGGCGGGCTGGGCATCATCACCGGCCTGACGCAAGGCACGCCCGAGAAGCTGGCGAACGAAATCGCGCGCTGCAAGGACATGACCGACAAGCCCTTCGGTGTGAACCTGACCATCCTGCCGACCCTGACGCCGCCCGACTATCCGGGCCTCGTCAAGGCGGTGATCGACGGCGGGGTGAAGGTGGTCGAGACCGCCGGACGCAACCCGGTCGATCTGCTGGGGCCGCTGAAGGACGCTGGGATCAAGGTGATCCACAAGTGCACTAGCGTGCGCCACTCGCTGAAGGCGCAGGAGATCGGCTGCGATGCGGTGAGCGTCGACGGGTTCGAATGCGGCGGGCACCCGGGCGAGGACGACGTGCCCAACTTCATCCTGCTGCCGCGTGCGGCGGATGAACTGGAAATCCCTTTCGTCTCCAGCGGCGGCATGGCCGACGGGCGTAGCCTTGTCGCGAGCCTCGCCATGGGCGCGCAGGGGATGAACATGGGCACCCGCTTCATCGCCACCAAGGAGGCGCCGGTGCACGAGAACGTGAAGCAGGCGATCCTTGCCGCGAGCGAACTCGATACGCGGCTGGTGATGCGTCCGCTGCGCAACACGGAACGCGTGCTCAATAATGCCGCAGTCGAACGCCTGATCCAGAAAGAGAAGGACCTCGGCGATACCATCACAATCCAGGACATCCTGCCCGAAGTCGCCGGGGTTTACCCGAAGATCATGACCGAAGGCGCGATGGACGAAGGCGCTTGGAGCTGCGGCATGGTGGCCGGGCTCATCCACGATATCCCCACCTGTCAGGAACTGATCGACCGGATCATGCTGCAGGCCGAAGAGATTATCGCCCGGATGCAGGCCATGGCCCGCGCCTGAATCCTTGCCCCGCGTCCGGATAAGTATCCGCCCGCATTCTCAGCATCTGACCGCTGCGGCATGATTGCCTCCGGGTTGCGATGATTCGCTTGCAGTCGGCCAGCTTCGGGAGGCATGCCGAACGCACCCGGCGCGGAGGATGTGATGGAACTGGTTCTTGATCCGGCAGCCCTTGCGGGTCTGTCAGGCCTGATAGCCCTGAGCGGATGGGCGCTGGGGCGCACGCAGAACGGGCGCAACACGCCGGAGGCGCCGCCTGCAACCGAACCGGTCCCTGCGGCGCTTGCCTTGGCCAAAGCCGGGGAACCTGCAGATTGCCAGCAGCGCGCCTTGGAGGAACGGCGCGCGATCTTCGACCAGCCCCTCGCACTGAGCGAGCTGCATGATCACGTCAGTTCCATCCGTCGCATGGAAAGGGTTTTCGAACAGGAACTTTCAGGCCCGAAAGGAATGCTGGCCTTACCCTTGCGCGACATGGATGATGTCTGCCGCTATTTCGGGCTCAGCGGCCGGCCGACCTGTCCGGGCCCTGCCAACCGCCGCTGTCACCATGACGGGCCCTGCATGGCTTCGGGCCTGTGTTCGTCTGTCACCGGCCAGCGGCCGGATCCTGCTTTGGCAACACCGCCGGTCAGTCGCGCTTCGCCTTTCGCTCCCTGACCACCGTGTAGGGGATGAAATCCTCGAAGAAGACCACGCCGGCGAAAATCCCGGTGATCGGGTCGATCGCGGTTACCACATCGAGCCGGCAAAGGTCGGTCGCGTTGAAGCGCTGAGTGACCAGCGCGTACCGGCGATCGATCTGCTCCGGATTGCGCGTGCGCTGGACGTAGATCGTGGTGCCAGACCCGAAAACATAGGCGGTCTTGTCGATGGTCTGGATGCGCTTGCTGGGCAAAGTGCGGATGCAGCGCACAGGCTCGCCCGCCTCGCGCCCCTCCAGCAGCTTTGCGAGCTGCTTTTCGCCCTTGGTCATGGGCGCGGCCTCGGTCGACGATTCGAGGTCCGGTCCGGGTTGCTCCTGCGCGATTACCGGAGTGGCAAATGCAAACGCTGCGGCAAACCCTGCCACAACGCCACGCAGGCCGAGGCAAAGGCGGGTCATGGGCAATTCTCCTTTGATCATGCGCGACGGCATGAAGCATGGAGCCTGAACCGCTGCTGAGCAATGGTTCAGGAGCGGGCCGGGCTCGCTCCGGAGGAAATATCGGGCAGGCTCGCCTGGTCCGCCCCGTCGGCCGGGCCGCCGCGCAGGACAAAGCGCCGGTCGCAATAGCCGCAATCGACATAACCGTGCTCGTCGATCTCGAGGAAGACACGCGGGTGGCCGAGTGCGGCGGGGCGATAGCCCGCGCCGCCGCGGATGCCGCTGGCCCCGTCGCAGGAAACGCGCCGCGTATCGACCAGCAGGACTTCGGGAGGGGCAATGCTCATGGACCCTGCCGATACAGACGGGGCGGGCCGAGCGCAATTGCCTTTGGTGCAGGGCTTGCCTAGGGCAAGCCCATGTCCTCCCAAAGCCCCCCGGCTCCTGCCATCCGCATCGACAACCTCGTCAAGCGCTATGCGCCTGCGAAGGGAGCGAAGGGCAGCGTGACCGAGGGCAAGCTCGCGCTCGGCGGGGTAAGCTTCGATGTGCCCGAAGGATCGATCTTCGGGCTGCTCGGTCCCAATGGCGCGGGCAAGTCGACGCTGATCAACATTCTGGCCGGGCTGGTCAACAAGACCAGCGGCACGGCGGAAATCTGGGGCTTCGACATTGATCGCCAGCGCCGCAACGCCAGCCGCTCGATCGGGATCGTGCCGCAGGAAATCGTGTTCGATCCCTTCTTCACACCCCACGAGGTGCTGGAGAACCAGGCCGGCTTCTACGGCATTCCGGCCGCGCTCAGGCGCTCTGAGGAATTGCTCGAAGCCGTGCGGCTCGCCGACAAGCGCAATGCCTATGCGCGCACCCTGTCGGGCGGCATGAAGCGCCGCCTGCTGGTCGCCAAGGCGATGGTGCATTCACCGCCGATCCTCGTGCTGGATGAGCCCACGGCGGGTGTCGATGTCGACCTCAGGCGTCAGCTGTGGGAGCTGGTGAGCGAATTGAACCGCGAGGGCGTGACGGTGGTGCTGACCACCCATTACCTCGAAGAGGCCGAAGAACTGTGCGACCGCATCGCGATCATCAACCACGGCCAGCTGATCGCCAACAAGCCGACGCGTGAACTGGTCGACATGGCGCGCGAAAAGATCGTCGCGGTGACCGCCGCCGCGGATCTCGCCGCGGCGCCCGCGCACGAGGCCTTCGTGCGGGTCGCATGGGATGGAGCTCGCGGAGTCGAGGTGACCTATGACAAGGATCGCCTCAGCGCCGGGCAAGTGCTGGCGATCCTGCAGGACCAGGGCCTTGGAATCGAGGATGTCACAACCCGCGAGGCCGATCTGGAAGATGTGTTCGTGCAGCTGACCGCCGCCGGCGCGCCCGGCTAGGCGCTGCTAGTCCTCGCGCTTGCGCCAATTTCGGCGGGCAATTCGCACGATCGGCGCGCCGCAGTGTCGGCAGGCTCCGACATATCGCTTGCCGTCCCAGGTCACATCCCGCCGCAGCGGTTCATGACGGTCCGTGGTGCAGCCGATAAAGGAAATGAAGGACATGGAGGGTTGTGCCGTTCGAGAGGTTGCTGGCTATTCTTGTTCTTCCGGTCGGCGCGACTCGACTATTCTTGCCCCGCAGCGCGCAACGCAGTCGCGACCGGGCGGTGTGATGCGCCAAGCCTACGGGAAAATACATAGGCCAGATTACTTAAGCCTGTGTGACAGAGCATCGCCCTTGCCCGCCGACCGATTGCGGGCCATTGCGCATCCATGGCAAGCAAGGATGCAAGCGTGACGCAGCATGACATGCCACATGACGTTGTCGTGATCGGTTCCGGCGCGGCCGGACTGACGGCGGCGCTGGCGCTGGCCGAAAGCGCCCGCGTGCTGGTGCTGGCCAAGGGCTCGCTCACCGGCGGATCCACCGCCTGGGCGCAGGGCGGGATCGCCGCCGTGCTCGACGCGGGCGATACCTTCGAGGATCATATCCGCGACACCATGGTGGCAGGGGCCGGCCTTAACGACCGCGACACGGTGGAGTTCGTGATCGAGCGCGCGCCCCAATCGATCGACCGGCTGTGCGCGCTGGGCGTGCCGTTCAACCGTGACGCGGACGCGCTTCACCTCACCCGCGAGGGCGGCCATTCGCACCGCCGGATCGTCCATGTGGACGATGCGACCGGCTGGGCGGTGCAAGAGGCGCTGCTCAAGGCCGCCGAAGCCAATCCCAACATCACGCTCCTGCCCGGGCGCACCTGCATCGACTTCATCACCGACCGCCACCGCGAGCAGTTCTCCGCGGCAGGACGTGTATGGGGGGTCTATGCGCTCGACGAGGCCACCGGGCGGGTCGAACGCCACGTCGCCCGCGCCACGATCCTTGCCAGCGGCGGCGCGGGGCGCGTCTACCAGTTCTCCACCGCCCCGCGCGGCGCGACCGGCGACGGGATCGCGATGGCGTGGCGGGCGGGCGCACGCGTCTCCAACATGGAGATGATGCAGTTCCACCCGACCTGCCTCTACAATCTCGAGGTCAAGAACTTCCTCATTACCGAGGCGGTGCGCGGCGAGGGCGGGCATCTGCTCCACCCTGAAACCGGGCGGCGCTTCATGGTCGATTACGATCCCGAGCGGATGGAGCTTGCGCCCCGCGACGTGGTCGCCCGCGCGATCGACGACCAGATCAAGCGGTTTGGCCTCGATTACGTGCACCTTGATATCAGCCACCAGCCCGCAGACTTCGTGAAAGGCCACTTCCCGACGATCTACGACAAGCTGATGGGTCTCGGCATCGACATGACCAAGCAGCCGATCCCGGTCGTCCCCGCGCAGCACTATACCTGTGGCGGAGTGGTGGTGGATCTGGCCGCACGCACCGATGTGCCGGGGCTGTGGGCGGCGGGCGAATGCACCGAAAGCGGGCTGCACGGGGCGAACCGGCTGGCTTCCAATTCCCTGCTCGAATGTTTCGTGTTCGGCGAGGCGGCGGCGCAGGATATCCTTTCGCGCTGGGACACGCTGGAAGCGCCGCCTGCGATCCTTCCGTGGGACGAAAGCCGCGTGACCGACTCCGACGAGGAGGTGGTCATCAAGCAGAACTGGACCGAGATCCGCCGCTTCATGTGGAACTATGTCGGCATCGTGCGCACCACCAAGCGGCTTGAGCGCGCCGCGAGCCGAATCGAGTTGCTGAAACGCGAGGTCGAGGATTACTACGGCGCCTTCCGGGTGACGACCGACTTGATTGAACTGCGCAACCTGCTGCAATCAGCCGAACTGATCGTGCAATCGGCGCTGCGCCGCAAGGAGAGCCGGGGGCTGCACTACACGCTGGATTATCCGGCGCTGGCGGACGAGGCGAAGGATACGGTGCTGGTGCCGTAACAATCGCCGAGGAACCAGTCAGTTAGGCGCGGGTTCATCTTGCACTGACTAGCCTTTCGCGCTGGTGATGGCTGGGAAGGGATGCCTGCGATGAAGAAGTCTGCCTTGATGCTGGGTCTGGCCGCTCTGGCCGCCACGCCCCTCGCCGCTCAAGACAACGCCCCGTCCGAAAATTCCATCGTCGTCACCGCCCAGCGTTCGGGCGCGCCGATGTGGGTCATCGACACGCCCAGCGGCACCATCATCCTCGTCGGCGAGATTCGCGCTATCCCTGAAACCACCCCATGGCAGCCCGACCGCTTGAGGGAAGCCACCGCCGAGGCCGACCGGGTGATCCTCGGCGCGCGGCCCAAGGTTTCGCCCGGCGATGTGCTGCGGCTGATGTTTTCGGGGAGCAAGTTCACCAAGCTGCCCGACAAGACTGTGGCAAGCGACTATCTCCCGCCCCGGGAATGGGCGCGGCTTCAGGCCATAGGCGAAGCGAACAAGGACGATTATGCGCGACAGAGCTTCCTGCTCACTGCGTTCCAGATGCTGAGGAAGGGACTGCGCTTCAACCGCGACACCACCGACGATGCGTCTGACGTCGTCAGGAAGGCAGCCGACAAGGCCAAGGTGCCGACGACCCGCGCGGCCACTCTGCGCGGTGAGGATGTGCTCGACACGCTCGCTGAAGCACCGCCTTCTGCCCATGTGCCCTGCATGATCGCCGCGATGGACGCGGTCGAGGCCGGGCCGGAGATCGTCGAACAGCGCGGGGCCGATTGGCGGCGCTACGCGATCCCGGCGGTGATGGCGAACCCGCTCGAAGTAGCGCTGGGCCAGTGCTGGCCATGGGCCGACGATCTGCTCGGTAGCGAATTGCGCGGCATCTGGGTCGATCGCATCTCCGAAGCCAGTGCCGCCACCGGCACCACGCTGGCGGTTGTTCCCTTGCGGGTGTTGGCAGAGGACGGCGGAGTGCTTGACCAATTGGACGCGCGCGGCTTCGATATTGCAGGACCCGCGTGGAAGTGACCATGCGGGGCCTAGAGAGAGGAAGCCCGCGCCAATGCCAACCGTCACCACCCCCAATACCGGTATCGAGATCTTCTACGAGGACCACGGCGACCCCGCGCACGAGGTGATCCTGCTGGTGATGGGCCTCGGCGCACAGCTGACCTTGTGGCCCGATGAGTTCGTCGATGCGCTGGTGGGCGAGGGTTTCCGGGTCATACGCTACGACAACCGCGATATCGGCCTCAGCCAGAAGATGGAGGGCGCGCGCGCACCAGGCCTGGCGATGCAGGTGCTGCGCAAGAAGATCGGCTTTCCGGCACGCGTGCCCTACACGCTGACCGATATGGCGCATGACGGGATCGGAGTGCTGGATGCGCTGGAGATCGACGCGGCGCACGTGGTCGGTGCCTCGATGGGGGGCATGATTGCACAGCTGATGGCGGTGCATCACGGCCACCGCCTGCTGAGCATGACCTCGATCATGTCCACCACCGGCAACGGCAAGCTGCCCCAGGCCGAAAAGCACGCGATGGACGCGCTGATCGCGCCGCTCAAGAGCATGGACGAGGAAAGCCTCGTCGCCCACGGGCTCAATGTGGCGAAGAATATCGGCAGTCCGGGCTTTCCCTTCGATCCCGAGGCCCAGCGCGAGCGGGTGCTGCGCAACATCCGCCGCTCCGTCTATCCGGCAGGGCTCCCGCGCCAGCTTGCCGCAATCATCGACGACGGCTGCCGCCGCGCGCGACTCGCCGATGTGCGCGTGCCGACCCTGGTGCTGCACGGCGAGGATGATCCGCTGGTCAAGCTCGAAGCGGGCGAGGACACCGCGCGGCACATTTCAGGCGCACGGCTGGTGACGATACCGGGCTGGGGCCACGATATCCCCGCGCCGCTGATCCCGCGCGTGACTGGAGAGATCGTGGCTCACGCGAGGGGCGGCTAGCGCGCTTTCCCGATGCGGCTGTCAAAATGCCCTTCGTCTGCTATTCTGCGCAAAGTCGCGAACGCGGCAGGCGTATGAGAATCGGGTCGCTTAGCCTTGGAGGGCAAGCACATGAAAATCGCGCATGGCACGCTGGTAATGGTGGCCGACGGAGCAAAGCTGCTCCTCTTCCGTAACGAGGGGGACGAGAAATACGCCGTCCTCGAAACGCTCGAACACGCGCGGCAGGACAATCCTGCCACTGCCGAGCAGGGAACCGACAGGCCGGGTCGCAGCTTCTCGCGAGTCGGCGACAAGCGCAGCAGCTATGACGAGACCGACTGGCACCAGCAAAGCGAAGATGCCTTTGCGCGCCATGCAGCCGAGTTGCTTGAAGAGACGGCACAAGCCCACCCCGAAGCGGGCATCGTGGTCATCGCCGCGCCGCGCACCCTCGGCGAGATGCGCGGACATTATGGCCGCGCGACCGAACAGCGGCTGGTGGCCGAGATCGACAAGGATCTGGCCGACCATACCACCGACGACATCGTGGCGGCACTCGCCGCCCACTGATCCCGCGCCGCTCGCAGGCCCGGATCGCGCAACAATCATGCGCATTCGCGTGCAAAAGATTCACGCGTTGATTCACATGATTCAATCACCAAATTTTTCTTCACAGATTCAATTTGGGGCTTGTCAGCCGCGCGACTCAAGCTTGCTCCACGCGTCGCGGCTCTGTCACATCCCGTGATCGGGCCGGGCGCGGCGATTTAAGGGTTAATCGCCCGTTGACGGGACTCCGCGCCTGATTCAGTATCTAGTGGTTCGGTTCGAAGCGGACCCCCAAGCATTGGTGACTCCCCGGCAGGGCCCGCAAGGGCAAAAGGGGGCGGAGTCGCTGCAAGGCAAGGGCTTTCCGGAGCGGATCGGGAGGCGAAAGCAGAGCGGCCTGTGGACCCCCCTGGGGACATCCTGTTGGCGGAGCTGTGGATCGTCCTGTATAGAACAGAATCAGAACACAGGTCTTGTGCCCTGTGCTGATTCGGGGGACAGATTGGGGCAAGCGATGGAATTCAAGGCAGGCGATGGCGTGACGGGCGAAGTGCTGAATGATGGCGAAGTGGGTGCTGCGGCACCGGTGAAGGAAAACAAGGCGGTGACCATGAAGACGAGCGATGGGGGGTCCGACGCGCTGATCGCGGCCAAGGCGACCGAGGCGCTCGGCAATGCCATGGTCGAGGCGGCGAAGGCAGCGGCCGCGCCCGACAGCAAGAAGGTCAACGACCGGCGCTTCACGATTCGCACTGATGCTGCGCGCGATGCGAACCTGACGGAATTCGGCAAGGAAACCCTGACCGATCGTTACCTGCTGCCCGGCGAGAGCTATCAGGACCTGTTTGCCCGCGTCGCGGATGCCTATGCCGATGATCAGGACCACGCCCAGCGGCTTTACGACTATATCTCGAACCTGTGGTTCATGCCCGCCACCCCGGTGCTGTCGAACGGCGGCACCAACCGCGGCCTCCCCATCTCGTGCTACCTCAATTCGGTGTCGGACAGCCTCGAAGGCATCGTCGGCACCTGGAACGAGAACGTCTGGCTGGCTTCCAAGGGCGGCGGGATCGGCACCTATTGGGGCAATGTCCGCGGGATCGGCGAGCCGGTGGGCCTCAACGGCAAGACTTCCGGCATCATCCCCTTCGTGCGGGTGATGGACAGCCTGACGCTGGCGATCTCGCAAGGGTCCCTGCGGCGCGGCTCGGCCGCGTGCTATCTCGACATCTCGCACCCGGAGATCGAGGAGTTCCTCGAAATCCGCAAGCCTTCGGGCGACTTCAACCGCAAGGCGCTGAACCTGCACCACGGCGTGCTGGTGACGGACGAATTCATGAACGCGGTGCGCGACGGGGCCGAGTTCGAGCTGAAATCGCCCAAGGACGGGAGCGTGCGCGGGAAAGTCGATGCGCGGTCGCTGTTCCAGAAGCTGGTCGAGACCCGGCTGGCCACGGGCGAACCCTACATCATCTTCGCCGATACCGTGAACCGCATGATGCCCAAGCATCACCGCGACCTGGGCCTCAAGGTCTCGACCTCGAACCTGTGCTCGGAAATCACCCTGCCGACCGGCATTGACCACCTCGGCAATGATCGCACGGCGGTGTGCTGCCTGTCCTCGCTCAACCTCGAAACCTGGGAGGAATGGCAGGGCGACAAGCAGTTCATCGAGGACGTGATGCGCTTCCTCGACAACGTGCTGCAGGACTATATCGACCGGGCGCCGGACGAGATGGGTCGCGCCAAGTATTCCGCCGCGCGCGAGCGTTCGGTCGGGCTCGGGGTGATGGGCTTCCACTCCTATCTGCAGATGAAGGGCATCGCGATGGAAAGCGCGATGGCCAAGGCCGTGAACCTCAAGATGTTCAAGCACATCAATGCCAAGGCCTCGGAAGCCTCGATGTTGCTGGCGCAAGAGCGGGGCCCTTGCCCCGATGCGGCCGACATGGGCGCGATGGAGCGCTTCAGCTGCAAGATGGCGATCGCGCCGACCGCCTCGATCAGCATCATCTGCGGCGGCACCTCTGCCTGCATCGAGCCGATCCCGGCCAATATCTACACTCACAAGACCCTGTCGGGCAGCTTCATCGTCAAGAACCCCTATCTGGAGAAGCTGCTGGAGAAGAAGGCGAAGAACTCGACCAACGTCTGGAACTCGATCCTTGAACGTGGCGGCAGCGTGCAGCACCTCGATTTCCTCACTGCTGAGGAAAAGGCCACCTTCAAGACCAGCTTCGAGATCGACCAGCGCTGGCTGCTCGAATTCGCGGCCGACCGCACGCCCTATATCGACCAGGCCCAGTCGCTGAACCTCTTCATCCCGGCCGATGTCGACAAGTGGGACCTGATGATGCTGCACTTTCAGGCGTGGGAGAAGGGCATCAAGTCGCTCTATTACCTGCGTTCCAAGTCGGTGCAGCGCGCCGGTTTCGTCGGCGGGGTGGAGGCGGACAACACGCCCGAAGCCCCCCGGATCGAGCTCAGCGCCGGGGGCGAGCAGACCGACTACGAGGAATGCCTGAGCTGCCAGTGAACGACACGCCATGCGCTCTCGCCGGTCCTCACGCATCCCGACGACCGCGACCGGATCATGCCGGACGTCGCGCGGTATGCAGTGGGATATCGAGCTGGCGGACCTGTCGGAAGGCGGCTGCCGGCTTGACGATCCGCGCGGGCACCTGCGGCTGGGCGAGTTCGTCCGGCTCTATGTCGCCGGCACCGGACCGCACATGGCCGAGGTGGCGTGGCGGCAGGGATCGCGGGTCGGGATCGAATTCGCCCGGCCGCTGCCGGTGCGGGTGTTCCAGCTGCTGGCCGCCTCGGACTGGCACGGCGCGCAGGCAGCTTTCGCGGAAGACCGCAGTGCCTTGCCGGTACGACGGCTGATCTGATCATGGCCCGCTCCGGCCACACAGGAGCAGGAAGGGAGAAGGTGATGAGTCTGCCGTTCGGAATGGGAATTTTCGGCCTCGTGGTGTGCGCCGTGTTCCTGTTCACCGCGATCCGCGAGCTGCGCCGCAACCGGCCGGGCCACCTGCGCAACGCGGCGATGATCCATCTCGCGATGGTTTCGATGTTCGTGCCGTTCTGCCTCTACATCATCGCCGCCTACGACCCCTGAATCCGCCTGCGCTCTCGCACCGTAACTGAACAACGCCTATATTGGCCCTGTGAAGACATCCAACCGAAGGAACCCGCCGATGTCGCTGCTCGAAGCCCGCTCCACCTACAAGCCGTTCCAGTATCCCTGGGCCTATGATTTCTGGAAGCGCCAGCAGCAGATCCACTGGATGCCGGAGGAAGTCCCGCTGGGCGAGGATTGCCGCGACTGGGCGCAGAAGATCTCCGATCACGAGCGCAACCTGCTCACCCAGATCTTCCGCTTCTTCACCCAGGCCGATGTCGAGGTGCAGAACTGCTATCACGAAAACTACGGGCGGGTGTTCAAGCCTACGGAAGTCAAGATGATGCTCGCCGCCTTCTCCAACATGGAGACGGTGCACATCGCGGCCTATTCGCACCTGCTCGACACGATCGGGATGCCCGAAACCGAATACAGCGCCTTCCTCGAATACGAGGAGATGAAGGACAAGCACGACTTCCTGCAGCAGTTCGGCGTCGACACGGATGAAGACATTGCCCGCACGCTGGCAACCTTCGGCGGCTTTACCGAGGGGCTGCAGCTGTTCGCTTCCTTCGCGATGCTGATGAACTTCCCGCGCTTCAACAAGATGAAGGGCATGGGCCAGATCGTCAGCTGGTCGGTGCGCGATGAAAGCCTCCACTGCGAGGGCATCATCAAGCTGTTCCACACCTTCTGCGAGGAACGCCAGTGCCTCACCAAGGCGGTGAAGGAGGACCTGATCGACATATGCCAGAAGACGGTGCGGCTGGAGGACAACTTCATCGACCTCGCCTTCGAACTCGGCCCCGTGGACGGGATGAGCGCCAAGGAGATCAAGCGCTACATCCGCTACATCGCCGACTGGCGCCTGAAGCAGCTGGGCCTGCAGCCGATCTACCTGATCGAGGACCACCCCCTGCCCTGGCTCGCCCCGCTGCTCAACGGCGTCGAACACGCCAACTTCTTCGAAACCCGCGCGACGGAATATTCGAAGGGCGCAACGCGCGGCAACTGGAACGACGTGTGGTCGAGCTTCGACAAGCGCCAGAAGGCGCGCGCGGCGAACGAAGGCGGCGCGGTGGAGGAAGAGGCCGGGCTGTTTGGGGTTGAGGCTGCGGAGTAGGGATTAGAACATCATTTGAGCTTGGTTGGTCTCATCTAAACGGATGAGGCCAACCAAAAGCCACTGATTTCTCGATCCGTATTCAATATTTCGACGGCTATGGGTGCTGAAGCCAAGCACTAGTCCTGCGTCAAAGTATTGTTGCTCATATTTTTGGCGGAGTTCGCGGAGCGCGCGCTCTTCTCCGTATAAACGATCAAAGCGCTCAAACGCTGTAACCGTCTCCCAATCATCACATACATGAGTGTGTGACTTAGAATTCACATCCACCCAATCGAGCGTGAAGCGCTTTCTGCAAGGGGTGAACGGCTTCACCTGTCGGTCCATTGCGAATAGCGAACCCTGATCAGCTAACTTTTTGTGTTCCCGAGTTTCGTACTCGAGATCATCCTTGGGTTTGTCGTGAGCGCGCAGGACAATTCTTTTCGGCCTGACCAACGCAAGGGAGTCCCGATTTGCATCCGCCTCTTCGGTCGATGACCTGACAAGGGGCGCGAGGAAATGAGCGCGCTCTTCTCTTTTCATGATAGACGTTGAGACAAGAGTCTCTTGCAGGACTCGCTGGCTCTCATGACGTGGATCCGTGCCCGCAGGAGGCACAAAATCGTACTTGATCCATTGCCAACGCTTGAACTGTTGGTCTTCGTGCAAAATCCGAAAGGGTACAGGATACTGCCTGCGCCACTTTCTGTCGCGCCCAACTCCTGCGCAGCAAACTGTTTCGGTGTATTTGCTAGAGCGGTGCGGCTGCGCCTTGATGAGTATCATGCACTCGTCGGACATTGGGCCTGACACTTGCGCCATCTGCCACTCCCAGATGCTTCACGGTTGTACCCGTTCGCTCCTTGAGATTGTCTGAGACAATCTTCCTATGGCAGGTCTTCACATCTCGCTCGTAACACATCAAGCAGACATTGGAATCTTTCAACATTTCTGCGAGACGAAGGACTGCTGATTTGGCTTCGTCTGACGCCATCACGTTAGAAAAGACGCGGCGAAACTCAACAAAGTCGCCTCGCCTTGCAGCTTCTCGCCCCGCCTTCGGATCGCCAAGCTCCTTGAGGTGGACGTATTGAATGTTTGCCTTGCTCAGCGCTTCAGAGAGAGCAGACTTCGAGAAACCCGGTCGCCGTGATTGCGCTCGATCACGTATGTCAGCTAAGACCTCGATGCCCGACATTTGCAATGTCGCCACAAAATCCGAGAGGCTTGAACGCTCATATCCAATCGTGAACAACATTTGCCCTCTGTCAGCTTCGCATGGCACAACATCAAGCACTTTTGGCCCGAACGTGGTTATTGCGGAGTAAAGTGAGTCCCCGCAGCAACACATCCCTCGCCTTCCCGGGCTTGACCCGGGACCCCGCTTCTTCCTCAACCGTAGCAAAGACAGCGGGACCCCGGATCAAGTCCGGGGCGGCGGGAAAAGGGAAGGCCGGCAAGACCGCCTACCCTCTGGATGGCCCAGTCCCCCCTTTCCTACCGCCCCCGCCGCGCCTTACCCTCGCCCGCGTGACGCATCTCTTGCGCCCCGTCGCTTCCGCGCACCCCGCCGCGCTGCTCTCCGGCGCTGGCCCTGCCCGCAAAAACACGCTTTCAAAGCCCCCTTCCCGTGACAAGCATCCCGCCGGATCGTCCGTAACCCTCGAAACTCATGGGCAAAACCGGCCAGCGCGTTACTTGACAGGGTGTCAAGTTTGTCAAGCGCGCGCGCCCGCCCCTTCCCCTCGCCCCCGCGCCGTGCCACACCACCTCCCGGGGCGCGCAAGCGAAGGGGGGAATGCAAATGACGGGATTGGGGCGCCGTGCGCGCAATCTGGAAGAACTGGGCATCAACATGGGGGCGCTCCATGCCTCCGCGCCGCAGGTGCATTACCGCCCGCTCGAACCGCAGCCGGGGGATGTCTTCATCACCTCCTGGGCGAAAAGCGGCACCACGCTGATGCAGCAGATGTTCCACCAGATCCGGATGGTGGCCGCGACCGGTGCGGGCGACATGGATTTCGACGACATCAGCCGCATGACCCCGTGGGAAGACACCGCGATGATGGTCGATCTCGACATGAAAATGCCCCAGCGGGCGGCCCCGCGCGGGTTCAAATCGCACCAGGCCTACGAGAACCTGCCGGCGGGCGGGCGCTATATCGTCACCCTGCGCGATCCGAAGGAAACCTATGTCTCCTTCTTCCGCTTCTTCGACGGCTGGCATATCGAACGGGGGAGCATGTCGCTGGAGGAATTCTGGCCGCTGTGGCTCGGCGGCGGGCCGGGCGGGTGCGATTATTTCACCCACCTTCTCAGCTGGTATGCGCGTCGCGACGCGCCCGACACGCTGCTCGCCAGCTATCGCTGGGCGGCGAAGAACCGCGCGGCGATGATCGCGCGGATGGCGGCGTTCCTCGGGCTGGAACTGGACGCGGAGCAGGCGGCGCTGGTCGAGGAGATGACCAGCCGCGAATTCATGCACGCGCACCACGACCGGTTCGACGACGGGATGATCTGCCGCGCGATGGAGGAGCGGCTTGGGATTCCCGATGATGCGGATTCGACCAAGGTGCAGGCGGTCGGCAGTGATGCGGGCGTGATCCCGCCGGCGATCGCGGCACAGATCGACGCGATGTGGGCGCAGCGGGTGCTGCCGGTCACCGGCCATCCCGATTTTGCCAACCTCGCCGCCACACTGGAGGACTAGGCGTGCACGGAGCCGTCAGCACCAGCGGCGTTTCTGGCCGCCCCAGCGCGATGCCAGGCCCTCGCTCACCAGCACCTGGCCGAGGCTCTGGCCGCCGCGCTTGATCACGCGCAGTTCGCGGCCGAAGCGGTCGCGGGTGCGGCCCGAGGGCGGGGGCTCGAGGGTGAAGGCCCCGGCGTTGAGCAGCTCGCGCAGCCGCTCGGTGGCGCGGCGGCCCAGCGCGGCCTCGCGCTGGCAGGCGGGCTGGTTGACCTCGGGCGTGTCGATGTCGGCGATGCGGATCTTGGCGCCGCGGTACCAGATGGTGTCGCCGTCGACCACGCAGGTGACGCGCCGCCCGCCGCCGCAGACGGGGAACAGGGCACGCTCGCCGTCGGACGCGCTCTGGGCCGCAACGGGCTCTCCGGCGGGCCAGGAGACCAGCAGCAGCGCGGCAAAGGCGGCGAAAACGAGAGGAAGAATGATACGCATCGGCAGATCCCGGACACCAGAATCCACGAAATCTCCTGAAGGTTCCCTTAAATTGATGCAGCGCAAATACGCGGGGGTGCGGCGGCCCTAAGGCTCAGGGCGAACAGCAAGGGAGACGATCATGTCCGCACATACGCCGCACGAATTGCACGACGAGTTTCCGCAGGATGCCGAAACGCTCCACCGCCTGAAGCTCACCAATTCCCACTTTATGCGGCTGGCCGAGCGCCATCACGAGGTGAACCGCGAGATCCATCGCATCTCGGCCGAAATCGAAGCGGCGAGCGACGAGCGGCTCGAGGCGCTCAAGCGCGAAAGGCTGCACCTGCTCGACGAGATTGCGGCGATGCTTGATCAGGAACGCGAAGGCGCGGCCTGACAGACAGCAAGCTTGTGCGGGCGGCTCATGAGGCGATGCGCTGCCCGCAACCTGTCTTGCGAGGCTGGGGTTTCGGTGACCGGGCTTCAGTGACGCGGCTTCGCGCGGCGGTCATCACCCGAACGCCGCTCGTTCTTGCGGCGATCGGGACCGTCGTAAGGCTGCTGGCCTTGCCGCCGATCGCCCTTGCGGCGACCTTCGGCCGCGCTGTCGTGATCTGTGTCCTTGTCAGACATGGTCATACCTCTCGGCTGGAGACTATCATTCTAAGGGAGAAATGCCTAATTTCGGATTAGCGCCGGAACCAAGCCACCTTGCACTGCGCGCACAAGCCGCTAGGGGCGCGGCATTGCCATCTGCCCGATGCTGGCAAGAGGACCGACGCCCGTGACCCAGACCAAGCCCGACGCCTCCAGCAGCCCGATGCCCGATCTCGCCAAAGCCGAGGTGCTGATCGAGGCACTGCCCTATTTCCAGCGTTACGCGGGACGCACCTTCGTGGTGAAATATGGTGGCCACGCCATGGGTGACGCCGAAGCCGCGCGCGACTTTGCCGAGGATATCGTCCTGCTGAAGGCGGTCGGGATCAACCCGGTGGTAGTCCATGGCGGCGGGCCGCAGATCGGACAAATGCTTAGCAGGCTCGGGGTGGAGAGCACCTTCGTCGACGGCTTGCGAGTCACCGATGCAGCCACGGCGCAGATTGCCGAAATGGTGCTGTCGGGCGCGATCAACAAGGAACTGGTCGGCTGGATCGCGGGCGCGGGGGGCAAGGCGATCGGCATTTCCGGCAAGGACGGCGGCCTCGTGACGGCACGCAAGGTCACGCGCACCACCCGTGATCCCGACAGCAATATCGAGCAGGTGGTGGATCTGGGCTTCGTCGGCGAGCCGGCATTGGTCGATACGTCGGTGATCGATACGGCCGTGGCAGCAGGGATGATCCCTGTAATAGCCCCCATCGCACCGGGTGAGGACGGCGCCACCTACAACATCAACGCCGACACCATGGCGGGAGCCATCGCGGCGGCGCTGGGCGCGGCGCGGCTGTTCCTGCTGACCGACGTGGCGGGCGTGCTGGATGGCGAAGGCAAGCTGCTGACCGACCTTACTCCGCAGGCGATCGCCAAGCTGCGCGAGGACGGCGTAATCCGCGGCGGGATGGTGCCCAAGCTCGAAACCTGCATCAGCGCCGTCGAATCCGGTTGCGAGGCGGCGGTGGTGCTCGACGGACGGGTGGGCCACGCGATGCTGCTGGAATTCTTCACCGCGCGCGGGGCAGGCACGCTGGTGCGCGCCGCGTAACCATCGGGAACACAGATATGGCGCCGGGCGTATTAACAGGCTAATACGCTTCGCAAGGGACTTCACAGGGCGCGTTCTCCGCGGCCCCGGCAATGGAAACAGACCAAAATGCAAGGACTGGCTGTACTCGTCGACATTCTCGTGATGCTTACCAACGTGTTGGTAATGCTGATCATCATCCAGTTCGTGATCGGGCTGCTGTTCGCCTTCAACGTGGTCAGCCCGAGCAACGAATTCCTGAGACAGGTCTATGAATCGATCAATCGCCTGCTCGAACCGGTGCTGCGCCCGATCCGCAACATCATGCCCAATACCGGTGCGATCGATTTCTCACCGCTCGTGCTGATCCTCGGCTTGCAGATCCTCACGCGGGTACTGATCGGCGTGTCGGGGGGCTATTGATGGCCACAGCCGCACTGATCGACGGCAAGGCCTTTGCCGAAGACCTGCGCGCCCGTGTCGGCGAGGCTGCCGCCGCTTTTGCCCAGGCCACCGGGCGCAAGCCGGGCCTTGCAGTGGTTCTGGTGGGCGATGATCCGGCCAGTCAGGTCTATGTCGGGGCCAAGGGCAAGGCCTGCGAGGCCGCCGGGATGGCCAGCTTCGAGCATCGCCTGCCTGCGGACACCAGCGAGGCGGCCCTGCTCTCGCTGATCGAGCGGCTCAATCAGGACGAGGCGGTGGACGGCATTCTCGTTCAGCTCCCTCTGCCCGCCCATCTCGACGAACAGGCCATCATCGCCGCGATCAACCCGGACAAGGACGTGGACGGCTTCCATATCAGCAACGCAGGGCGGCTCGCAGTGGGGCAGGCGGGCTTCGTCCCCTGCACGCCGCTGGGCTGCATCATGCTGCTGAAAGACCGGCTGGGCGATGACCTTTCGGGGCTGGATGCGGTGGTCATCGGCCGCTCGAACATCGTCGGCAAGCCGATGGCGCAGCTGCTCACCGATGCCAACGCGACCGTGACCCTTGCGCATAGCCGGACGAAAAATCTTGCTGATGTGGTGCGCCGCGCGGATATCGTGGTCGCCGCTGTTGGCCGCCCCGAAATGGTGCGGGGCGACTGGATCAAGCCGGGTGCGACCGTGATCGACGTCGGCATCAACCGCCTCCCGCCCGAGCCGGGCAAGGAGAAAGGCAAGCTGGTGGGCGATGTCGCTTTCGCCGAGGCGCGCGATGTGGCGGGCGCCATCACCCCGGTGCCGGGCGGGGTCGGACCGATGACCATCGCAGTGCTGCTGAGGAACACGCTGGTCGCGGCCCATGCCCATGCGGGACAACCCGCACCCGGGGGCCTGTGAAACGCGCTGCGGCCCTGCTGGTCGCGGCAACGCTCGCCACGAGCCTTGCCGGCTGCGGCAGCCCGCGCCCCAAGGGGCCGCCACCATCGGTAATCAACCGTGTGCTGACCGGCGCGCCGGGAGAGGCGCAGCCGAGCAGGATCGTCAGCACCGAGATTGCCTTCGCCCGTGCCGCGCGCGAGCAGGGCCAGTGGACCGCCTTCAGGCAGTTCGCAGCGCCCGGTGCGATACTGCACACGCCAACCGGCCCGGTGCCGCTGGATACGTACATTGCCGGAGAGGCCGATCCCGCAGAAGCCGTGCAGTGGGAACCGCGCGCGGTGGCGATCAGCTGCGACGGCGCCGTAGCGGTCAGCCAAGGGCGCTATCGCGACCCGGATGGGACAGTGGGCAATTTCGTGACCGTCTGGGAACGGCAGGGCGATGGCCAGTACCGCTATGTCTACGATGTCGGCGGCCCCGATGTGCCGCAGCCGCCCCCGAGGAAGCCGGTCGAGGACGGGGACATCGTCGTCACGTCGATCGACGCGGTGCTCGGCCTGGTCGCGTCCTGCCCGCGCGGGGATGAGGTACCGCCACCGCCAGCGATCCCGATCGGCGAGGATGGCAAGGCCGATGCCCGCCTGTCGCGTGACGGGACGCTGCGCTGGCGTTGGGAACAGCGCGACGACGGCACCCGCTATGCTGCTGCCGATTATTTCTACGAGGGCCGCTGGCTGACCGCTTTCGAGCAAAGTCTGGTGCCTGCAGGCGCGATGTGACGCGGCGATGATCCTGACCGAGTTGTTCCTGTCCGCCTTCGTCACCCTGTTCGTGGTGATCGATCCGCCCGGCTGTGCGCCGATCTATGCCGGGCTGACCAAGGGCGCATCCTCCGCGCAGGCTCGCAACATGGCCCTTCGCGCCACGTTCATCGCCGCGATTATCCTGCTGATCTTCGCGCTTTTCGGCCAGCAATTGCTGGGCGCGTTGCATATCGAACTCAACTCGTTCCGCATCGCGGGCGGGCTGATGCTGTTTTTCATCGCCTTCGACATGGTGTTTGAAAAGCGCACCCAGCGCCGCGAGGAACGCGCCGAGAAAATCGCTGCCACACCGGAAATCGAGGATGTCTCGGTATTCCCGATGGCCATGCCGATGCTCGCCGGGCCGGGAGCGATTGCCGCTGTCATGCTGCTGATGAACGAAGCCAAGGGCTGGAGCGAGATGGCCGAAGTGCTCGCCGCACTCGCCGCCGTGCTGGTCATCACCGCTGCTGCACTGGTAGCGGCAGGCCCGCTGATCCGCCTGCTGGGCGACAAGGTGGAAGCGGTCATTACCCGGCTGCTAGGCGTGCTACTGGCGGCGCTGGCAGCACAATACGTGATCGACGGGCTGAAGGGCAGCTTCGCGATCTGACCGCCTGACCGGCCTATTGCAGCGTCACGATTTCCTCGCCGCCGTCGTGGCGGCCGTAGAACTGCATCAGCTGGACCAGCAATTCACAGCGCTCATTGAGCGTCTCGGCTTCGAGCAGCGCCTGCTTGCTGGCCGGATCGAAGGGCGCAATCTGCGAGACCCCGTTGATCAGCGTGCGATCATCAAGCCGCTCTACCGAGTCCCAGTCGACGCTGTAGCCCTGGTTCTCGGCAAAACGCCGCGCCTCGCGCTCGAATCCCCCGCGCTGGGCATGGGTAAGGGTTTCATCCTCATCCTCGTCGTAGATTTCAGCCTCGATCTGGCGGAAGGCGGTGGTGACGTCGAGCTCGCGCACCAGCCGGAAGCGGGCGACCCCTTCGAGAATGAGGTTGTAGCGCCCGTCATCCATGGCCTGGATCTCGCCGATCCGTCCGACGCAGCCGACGCGGTAAAGCGGCGCGCCTTCGACCGGACGCTGCGGCTGGACCATCGCGATCTGGCGGTCACGAATCAGCGCATCGCCGACCAGCGCGCGATAGCGCGGTTCGAAGATATGGAGCGGCAGCTGCAATCCGGGGAACAGCACCGCGCCGGTCAGAGGAAAGATCGAGAGGCGACGGGCCATCGGTTTCAGCCGAACAGGATCTTCGACAGGCGGCGGCGAGTTGCGACCACCCATTCGTCCTCGAGGCCGGTAGCCTCGAAGATCTTGAGCAACTTGGTCCGCGCGGCGCCCTCTTGCCACTCACGGTCAGCGGCGACCATTGCCAGCAGCGTGTCGGCGGCGGCATCACGATCTCCTGCCGCAAAGGCAGCTTCGGCATAGGCGAATTGCGCGTCCATGTCGCCGGGTGCGGCGGCTGCGGCGGCACGCAGGGCGGCAAGCTCGCCGTCATCGACACGTGTGCCTGCCAGTTCGATTGCGCTGCGGGCGGCGGCAATCGCGGGATCGGTGGCAAGCCGCGGATCGCTTTCGATCACGTCCATCACCTGACGCGCCTGATCGGTCTCGCCCATCTGCACCAGCGCCCGCACGAGGCCTGAATGGGCCGGAGCATTGTCGGGCGCGAATTCGGTAATCTGCGAGAAGATGCCTGCGGCACGCTGCGGATCGCCGCCGGCGAGCGCATCCTCGCCCATCTTCACATACTGCGCCAGTTCCTGGGGCGAGGGGCCTTCAGGCGCGGAGCTGCCTTCGGTCCCAGCCTGCACCGGCAATTGCGCGAGCAGCTGGTCGAGCACCTGCTTCAACTGCGATTCGCTGCGGGCATTCGTAAGATCAGCGACCGGCTGCCCCTGGAACATGGCATAGACCGTAGGGATCGAGCGCACCTGGAACTGCGCGGCGATGAATTGTTCCTCGTCGACATTGACCTTGGCGAGCACCACGCCCTTGTCGGCATATTCGCCGGCGACCTTCTCCAGCACCGGGGTGAGCGCCTTGCACGGCCCGCACCATTCGGCCCAGAAATCGAGGATGACGAGCTTCGTCTGCGAGGGTTCCACCACCGTCTTGCGGAAGCGGTCGACCGCCTTCTGTTCGTCAATGCTCAGTCCCATGCTGGCCAAGGCTATGCTCCTGTCGTCGTCTTGTGGCGGGTGCCGTCTCGCCCCAATGTGGGGCATCTTGTGCGGATGTGAAGCACGGATTTGTGCTGGCCTTTTGAGGCAGGCCAATCAACCCCTGGCGCGCACCGGTTATGCACCGGCAGGACGGGCGCATTTTACGCTTGCAGCGGGCGGGGGGCGCTGCTAATCGCGCCGCCTCTCCGGCAGGAACCGCGCCTTCGCGGGATCTGTCAACGCCAGTGAGCGGGCGTAGCTCAGGGGTAGAGCACAACCTTGCCAAGGTTGGGGTCGAGGGTTCGAATCCCTTCGCCCGCTCCACCGGCAGCATACAAGCTGACCGGTACTTCCTCGCCAGTGGCGAGCGCGAGGATAGAGGCAAGTCTGCCGGAAACCTCGATATTCACCCCGCGCTCCGCTTCACGGGGTGTGACTATGACCTGATCAATCAGGCTGCGGATGATCCTTCGGGCATGTAGCGTCGTATCCTCGTCACTTGTCAAGGCTTGCGCCAGCTTCTGCACTTCTGCTCGGTAGGTGTCAGCGATACGCGGATGAAGTGTCACGGCCGGCAGCGCTTCCAACTCGGCCAATTCGCGCTCCAGCAGAACGCGGCGCTCTTTTGCCTCGATGAGGGCCTGCTTAACTTCGACGAACTCTGCACCGCCATTCGCGATAGCTTCGACCAAACGCTCGATCTTCTGTGTCGCAGCCGCGAGCTTGCTCTCCAAGCCTGCCCGGTGGCGGTTGTGTTCGGAGTTCCTCTGGGCCGCGGTGGCATGGTATTCTTTGACGAAAACCGCCACTAGGGCCGGGTCGAGCATGCGCTGCTGCAGGCCGTTCAAAACCCGGGCTTCGAACTGGGACGTCGTAATTGTCCCCTTGTTGATACAGCCTCGGCCATTGCGGTTTGACGAGCAGCCCCATCGCTCTTTCCCGACCACGATCCATTGAGAACCGCAGCAACCGCAAACCGCGAGGCCTGACAGGAGTCGTTTGGGTCGTTGCTGACGTGAGAAGCTTCGACCGCTGTAAAGCTCCCTGCGAGCCTGGACCGCGTCCCAGAGCGGTTGGGGAATAATCCGCCAATGTTCAGAGTGGCAGATCGTCCACTCTTCCTCGGGGACAGGTTTGATCAGAGTTTTTCTTGTCTTTGGATCGCGCACCTTCCTTGAGCGCCCATAAATGAGGTCGCCAATGTACATTCGGTTTTGCAGGATTCCATTTTTCCTCTTGTGATCGCCGGAAATTGAATTTGCCTTCCAGACGCCATTTCGAGGTCCCACGACATTCTCGTTGTTTAGCCTCCGAGCGATCTGATTGGGACTCATCCCGTCCGCATACTCTTGGTATATCCTGCGCAAGATCTGGGCCTGCTCTTCAATTATCTCTCGAATACCCAGCCTGATCCGACCATCGTCGCCCGCTCGATGGCAATTGCGATATCCGTATGGCACGCCCGCTGGTGCCCGGCCGTCGCGAACCGCCCCCTTTTGACCGCGCGTTACCTTGGCCCCCAGCTGTTTGGAAAAATCGGCGTCGATCCAGCCCTTTAGGTAGAATTCCAGGTCACCCACGGGTCCGCCCGATAGGGTTGAAATCACCGTCCCATGGACGTCAGCAATCTCACGAATCTTTCCGGAGTCGCCTGAATGACGAGCAAGTCGATCGGTTGCTTCGACCAGAATCTGATCGATGTCTCCTTCGGAGATCCGGTCCAATAGAGCGTGCATTCCGGGCCGAGCTTCCTTGCCGAGGCCTGCTGAACCGCGCTTCCTTTCGTCCCAATACTCGTGGACGATGGTCCACCCCTCGCGTTTGCAACGGTCTCGAAGTTCAGCGAGTTGATCTTCAACTGACTTTGGATTTTGAAGGTCGTCGCTGTATCGCGCGTATAGTACCGTTCTCATGACCGCCTCCGTGGTTCTGGTCATTCTCCCGCCGCGCCGCAGCTTGCGCAAGCAACTTGGCCAGGTCGATGAGCTCTGGTTCAAGCATCATCTGTACTCGCTTCGATCAGGTTGTCGCCGCCAGCCACCTCAGAGAGCCACGCTGCCACATCTACCGTTAGGGCAAAGAGGCCCTGCCGACCGGCGATCCTAAATGTGCGAACCGCTATCCGGCCTCGGCGCCGAGCCTGACGCATGGCCGCCGTGTTCTTGAACCCCAGAACCTGGACCAGATCACTGCCGCCGACCAGTGGCCCATATTGTTGGAGCAAGTGGTGCTGCCCGAGGTTATCATGACTACCGCTCTGCATATTGTTCCGCCAAGTTGCGTCGTGTTATGCGCTGATTTGGAACGAAAGATTCGGGCGATTCAACAAAATGAAATTCGGGATTTTCGTGAAATAATTCGGGAGGCTTGGCCGCAATGGGAAATCGGGGGCGTCCACGAGAGGGCCCAATCAACCGAACAGTGGCAAGTTTCTGGGTCGCGCACCTCGTCCGTGTGACGGGAGTCACAGACGGTCGGTCCTTCGCAAGGGAAATTCTTGAGCGTCCGGCTTGGGCTGATGCTTTCGCGAGATACGAAAAAGCAGCCAATGCACCGCAGTGGCTTAGCGACGATCCATCAGCAGCGGCCGCCCTCGCATTGGCCGAATCGAAGGTGCCCGGCTCGATCCATTACATTGCATCGCCAATGTGGCGCCTCATCCAAAGCCGCGATGTGTCGGCCGAGCAATTGGCCGAATGGAATTCACGCATCACCAGGGAGAAGGCATACCTTGCAAGGCTGACCGACTCCCCTGACAATTTGCGGAATCCATATCGGGAAGTTGAACTGACGTTTCACCATCTCGAGGCGATGATTGCGCTGTTGCACGAGGCGCGATCGTCCAGCAATGATGCTGACGAGGCGAAGTTCGTCAGCCTGTTCGCATCGTTGCGTCCTGCATTCGCAAAGGCTCAGTTCCTGGCTGGTTTTGAGAATTCGCTGCTATTGCCTGCTGCCGATTGGGTAGGAGAGCCTTCAGAATTGTCCGTAGTGGAAATGAAGAATGGCAATCCTCCTGCACCTAGGCGCCCCATTCTTGCCGCGGTCACAATTGTTCTGGCAGCGATGGTTGGGTTGGTAGATTACGATTCTCCCGGGCAGCTGACCTTGACGGCGATCGTGTTAGTGGGGTGTTTGGCTGTTCTGTGCACTCAACCTAGCCATGAACGTAGACCGGCCCAACTTACGCCGATGACGTTAGCCGGGTCCGTTTGGAGACGCCGATACAAGATGCGATAAACGACTTCGGACAGACGCTGATGACGGCTCACGCCGCATACCGCCCGTCCTTCAGCCGCCTTGCCATGCCGATGCCCGCGAGGGCGTCCAGCACTGGGCGGACGGTGGCGGCGCGTTTGCCCTTGAAGGCTCGTGCGACGTCTTGTGGCGCAAGCGGCGTGGCGGCGGCGGTGAGGATCGATTGTACGGCACTGACCTGTTCGGGGAGCGAGCCGGGCCAGGGGATGACGTTGTCGGGCAGCGCGGCGGCGGTTTCGCCGAGGTCGAGCGTTTGGGTGACGGGGGCCTTGTAGTCCGGTGCCTGATATTCGGGTCGCAGCCAGCGGATCAGGCCGCGGGCTTCCTCGGCGGCGCGCTCCTTGTTGAGGGCGACGAGGCGGGTGAGGATTTCCTCGTCGGACAGGTCAGCGGGCCAGCCATAGGCTTCAGCGACCAGCGCATCGATGGCGTCGTGGTGCTGGCGGATCAGGGTGACGAGCCCGCGATCATGCATGTCGCGCTCGGCATCGGTCAGCGGGCGGCCCTCCCGCAGGGCTTCGAGCACGTTGTAGAGCTTGGTGAGGGTCAGGTCCTCATGGCTTTCAAGCACCCGCTTGCGCAGCGCGTCGAGTGCCTCAGCCTCGGCTCGGATTTTGTCCTTGAGCGGTTCGGGAACGTCACCGGGGAAGGGGAAGGGATCGAAGCATTCGCCTTTCAAATAGCGTGGGTCGTCGCCCACACCCAGTCGCCCACCATTCGCGAGTGCCCAAACGAGATGGATACGGCTGCTGAGAATGCCGAGAAAATAGTGGTCGTCTAATGCGATGCACACACACGTGCTATCAGCACGCGTCGACACCGGTTCGACGACAAATACTCGATGCTTGGCAGTGAGGGGAGTTACGATCTGGCTCGCCAGTCCTTTGAGGGCAGGCCGAAATGTGTTCCTTGCTTCGCCATAAACCCACCACTTCTCGCGAACGGATTTTCGCGCATTTACGTCGCGCTCTGGTTTCACGGAGTTCACAAGGTGCTGATAAATCGTGGGAGAGGCTCTCCTTAAGTCAGCCTCGCTCACGACTTCACAGACGTCGATGACACGCCGCTGAAGGCGCGTTTGCACGATTTCGCGAGCGCCGAGCAAAGAGAAAACAAAAGATTGCCGCTCTGCGTCGCTGAGTTCCGAGATTAGCTCTTCGCCAACTACGAAGCCTTTCCCAGTCAGTTGAAATCCGACAGACGAGACGTCTGAGTTAGCTCGAAGTGTCTTTGCTTCTTGAAGGTCAACTTCCGTTCTGAGGCTGGGATTGATGAGCCCATGAGTTTCGGCGAACTCAACTTCGAATGCCCCGTCAGCTATGGGCCGTTCGATCAAAACTTCGAGTTTCCGTCCAGTTTGCTTGCCCGATGCAGCAACCGTGAACGCAACCCTTACGTCAGCACCGTCCGCTTCATCGATCCACGGGTGATTGGGAATGGCAAAAACGATTGAAACTCGACGTTTATCAGCCATGTGACTCGCCATGACCGCCCGAGAAAACGATTGAGTGATGCTTTTGGTGGTGATGAAGCCCAAGCGAACTGTTGAGGCGTTCGCCGTAGCGATTGCCGCCTTGTGCCACCAGAACATCACGAAGTCGGCGTTTTCGGGGACGATGTCGTACACCTGCCGAACTGCTTCGATATAGCCGACCGGATTCGTAGCTCTGACCGTCCTTGCTCCATGAAATGGCGGGTTGCCGACAATGAAATCCGCCTTCGGCCACTTCGCCGCGCGCGGCTTCACATAGCGGTAGACCTCCACCCGCGCCGTCTCGTCGGGCACCTTCTTGCCGGTGACGGGGTGCTCCTTCATCGTCTCGCCGTCCCACCAGGTGACGGGTTCTCCGGCATCGTCCAGCT
This sequence comes from Erythrobacter dokdonensis DSW-74, assembly GCF_001677335.1. Lineage (GTDB taxonomy): Bacteria > Pseudomonadota > Alphaproteobacteria > Sphingomonadales > Sphingomonadaceae > Erythrobacter > Erythrobacter dokdonensis. Next base: position 74,784 of record NZ_LZYB01000003.1, on the reverse strand, counting down.
CCGCAACCTTGTCGTCCCACTCGATCAGGGCGTCGCGGTTTTCGATGGTCTTGACGTCGCGCAGGATCGGTTCGGGCGGGGTGCGATCCGCGCCGTTCACGCGGAAATGCCACTGCAGGTAGCCGATCCACAGCACCAGCTGCGCAATTGCGGCGGCGCGCGGGTTGATCTCGATGCCGAGGAAGTTCTCGGGCGTGATGGTGTGGCCGGTGAGCTCGGCAACGTACTGATCGTCGCCCAGCTCGACCAGCAGATCGAGCACCTCGCCCTCCAGCTCCTTCATGCGCGCCATGGCGACATAGAGGAAGTTGCCGGTGCCGCAGGCGGGATCGAGCACCCGGGTCTGGGCAAGCCGGGAATGGAACGCCTCGACAAAGGCCTTGGCCTCGTCCGCCTTGCCCTCTTCGATCAGGGTGGCGGCTGCCCCGCGCACCCCATCCCAATCGGCGCGCAGCGGCTCCATAATGGTCGGGCCGATCAGCCGCTCGACATAGGCGCGCGGGGTGTAATGGGCGCCGAGCTTGGCCCGCTCCTTGGGATTGAGCGCGCGCTCGAGCAGGGTGCCGAAGATCGCGGGCTCGACCTCGGTTCAGACATGCTCGGCGGCCTGGATCAGCACCTCCAGCTCCTCGGCATCGAGGGGCAGGGCGGTGCGTTCCTTGAAGAGGTAGCCGTTGAACTTCCTGAGCGGCACACCGAGCGCGGGCGAGAACTCGCCCTTGTCCATCGCCGCCCACAGCGCGGAAAGCTGGTGTTCGAGATGTTCCGGGTGGGCGCGCTGGTTCTTGAGGAGCTGGGTGAAGCTACCCTCGGGGATCAGCTTGCTGTCCTCGGCGAACATCGTGAACAGCACGCGCATGAGGAAGCCGCTGGTGGTCTCGGCATCATATCCACGCTTTTCTAGCCGGCGGGCGACGGTGGCGAGCAGATCGGCAATGTCGCGGGTGACGCGGGCGGCGCGGGCGGTGGGATCGAGGCTTTTGGGATCGGTCCAGATGGCGCGCAGGCGATCGCGCACATCCTCGTCGCGCAGGTCCTCCAGCATGATCCGGTAGCGCGCCCGGTCGGGGAACTGGGCGTAGGCTTTGCCGGTGCCGGTGAAATCGGCATAGACCTCGATGCAATAGCCAATGTCGGCGACGAGCAGGAACGGCGGCCAGCCATGATCGATGGGGAGCGCCTTGGCGTAGCGTTCGGCCTGGCCCTTGGCCTGTACCATTGCCTTCGCCCACCCGGGCGTGCCGCGCCGGGCGGTGCCGCGGGCGACGCGGGTCTTGGCGGTCTGGCCGAAGATGTCGAGATCGTCCTCGCCCATGTCGGCAGCAGCCCGGTCCGCCTCGCTGCCCTGCTTGGCTTCGAGGATGAAGCAGCCGCGCTTGTAGCAGTCGATCCGGCCGAAGCTGGTGGTGCCGTCACCATTGTCCTGAAAGACGCGGCGTTCGAAGACGTAGTCATTCGCGGTGTCGTCAGCCTTCGCGCCGCGCGGGGGATCGACGCCGAGGAGCCGGGCCAGGCCGTTGATGAAGGACTGGGTGTTGGCGAGTTCGCTGCCGCCGGTGCCGCGCCATTCGCTGATAAACGCGTCGATGTCGGCAGGGCTGGTCATTGCCCGTGGTAAAGCACAGGGGCAGACGACTGGCAACTTGGTCAGTTTGTTGGCGATTTTCGCTGGATATGAAATCAGATGCTGGGATCGCCTTCCCGATGGATCGTGTTCGCATCTATCCTGATCGACTGAGAATGGGGCGAGGCAGTACCTTCAACCGAGCTGCAGCCACCAGCGCGTTCCGAGCTCGACCCTATGTGTCCGCGAGGCGACTTTTGGCCATAGCGGACGCTCAGATTGATGGTCGTGAACGACCGGCTTTGGGTCGACAGCCGTCACCGCTGAGGTCAGGCCACTGATGGCGGCTTTGCCCCGCTTCCGGAAAATTTCTGCCATTCAGCAAGCGACCCCATAGCGGTCGTTAGCTTGATTGCCGCAATTGCCGGAACAGTTGACCCATGAGCGATTGATAGACCCTCAGCGAAAACACTTGAATGTTACCAGCTTCGAATTTGCCTCCGAGCATCGGGTGAACCTTCCATCCGAGGCATTGGTCTGCCGATGGCACGAGACCGTGTCTCTCAGCGATTTCGGCCCACTCCGCCATAAACCAGAGATTGAGGTTGTCCGAGTTCGATTTTGCGCGGTTAAATTCTTCGGCATTGTCAGCAACTCGGCTGTAGCTGCCTTCGAGAAGCTCTAGCGACCAGAGTGAACCATCCGGAGCACCCATGATCCAATCGCCAAATACGCCGACCATCAAGGGGCGATGATCGTCAGGAACGAGCCAGCGCCACTCCTGCAAAAGAGGATAACAATCAATGTCTGAGCATGAAGTGGCAATGGAACGCATGGAGAGGACAATGCACGCTTTTCGCTTGTGAGCAATGTCCGAAAACCACCCACGACCTGCCATGAGCCGGGCCGACGCGCGATCCCGAAAGCCGCATGGCGGCTTTCCCCGGCTGCTGGAAAAATCCCGCCATTCCGAAAGCGACCCCATATCGGATATCATTGGTCAATTTCGAGTGAAGGGCCCGCTTCCTGCTTTGCGGCGTTCTGGGTGCACTCAATGATAAGGATCGGGAGAATTCGGTTCGGCAGGGTAGGGAGCGCTGTATTCAGAAATGATCAGCAACCATCCAACGACGCGCAGCATCGGCGAGCAAGCCAGCGAGGACTTGGGGCGGAGTCTGACCAGCCATGGCTTCGCGCATCGCTGCCTGCACCATCCCGTGGGCAATGGCTGCTGCGGGGCAGACCGGGACCTGCCGAAACGCGCCTGCCGCCTGACCTTCGCTCATGAAGTGCTCGATTGCCGCGCGCACCTTCAGATGACCCGGATCTTGCGGCAGTTGCATCGATAGCCGCATGAGCGCGGGAAGGTCCGGATGGCGTGCGGCTTCTGCCAGCAAGGCTGCAAACATCGGCTCGAGCCGCTCGGCCCACGGGCGGGCGTGGATGTCGGGTCGCTCCATGGCTGCCACGAAATCACCCGCTGCTTCTTCAAGCACGGCGGCGAGAAGTGCCCCTTTGTCGGAGTAGCGCAGATACACGGTACCGACCGCGACGCCTGCATCGCGGGCGATATCCGCGACGCTCGCGGCGTCGAACCCCTCCACCGCGAAACGCGCGCGTGCTGCCGACAGAATTGCGGCATCACGGCGCGCAGCCGAGTCCGAGCGGCGCCGGCGGCGCGGGGGCGGGTCCTGAGAAATTGCTGGATCAGGCATTGCCATTAAAATGAATATCGTTCATATTAACTCCATGGATGAAGCTCGCCGCGTCGGACAGTTCATAGCAGAACAATCGACAACTGCATCGGTGCCGTCGATATGGCACCTGTGGACCGATCCCGACACCTGGGGCGCATGGGACGGGGGGCCAATACAGGCGCGGGCCGCTACGCCGCTTGGCCCCGGTGTGGAAGGCGTGGTCGTGCCACAGGCGGGGCCGGAGGCGTGCTTCACGATCATCAACTGGCAGCCGCAAAGGTCCTACCGCTTCGCCACCCGCCTGCCGCTCGCCCGGCTGATCGTCGACCGGGCGGTGGTCGGCGAGTGCCCTGTCACGATCCGCCACACCGTCTGGTTCGAAGGGTTGCTTGCGCCGCTATGGTCGGCGATCCTCGGCCCCGGCTTCCGCCGCGCCTTGCCGTCGACGCTGACGAGACTTGTCGCACTGGCGGAGATGGGTGGGCCGCAATGACCGCCGACCTCGCTCTACGTCTTGCCTATTGCGCCAATATCGCAATCCTTGCGCCGGTCGTCACGCTGTTGCTGACCGGTCCGGCCCATCGCGTGTTCGGGGCTGCCACGCCCGACATCGCCAGCCTGAAGCTGCTGGTGGCAGCGCTGTGGGGCGCGATCCTGCTGTGTTCGGTGGCGGGCCTGTTCCGGCCGCAGGCCATGGTGGCAATCTTGCTGCTGCAAGTGATCTACAAGTCGGCTTGGCTCGCGGGCTTTGTCATTCCGGCGATGCGTGCAGGCGAGGCGGTACCGTGGGGGCCGGCGATCACCTTTGTCCCGATCGTGTTGATCTGGCCCTTCATTCTGGCGGCAGCATGGCGATGACGTGCGGCCCTTGCCTAGACCGAGCGGCCGCGATTGCGGATTGCCCCAGGCGGCTCGCCCTTCAACCGGCTGACCATCCGGCTCATGTGCGCCTGATGCGCAAAGCCGCACCGGAGAGCAACTTGCGGCAGCGGAAGATTGCTCTCTGTCAGCAGTTCGACCGCCCGCTCGACCCGCAATTGCAGGACATATTGGTGGAACGGCAGGCCGGTCGCCTCTTTGAAGATCGCGCCAAAGGTGCGGCGCGATACCCCCACCTCGGCTGCCAGCTCGTCAGCCGACGCAGGCTTTTCCAACTGGGCTTCGACTTTGGCGATGATCCGGAGGATTTCGGCGTGGGACAGAACGGTTGCCCCCTCTCGTGCCCGCAGCCGACGCGCCATGCGCAAGGCTTCGGCGAGGATCACGAGCACGATCGCCTCGCTGATCGGTTCGGGCCCATCGGCCTCGCTCTCAAGCCTGTCGATCAGCCGGGCGATCAGCGGGGCCCGCAGGGGCTTGCGCGACAGCGGCGACAGCTCCTCAAGGTCAACGCCGCCCGCTTGCCTGACCCAAGTCAGCGCGTTGGGAGCGGCGATGGCGAGGATCGAGACTTCGCGATCATCGACGATCCCGAACCGGGTCGCCTTGTCCGGCAGCGAAAGCAGCACGTCGCCGGGCCGGGTAAAGACCGACCGGCTGCCGCTGCCCAGATCGATCTCGGCCTGCGAGGATCCGCGCCGCACCACGCGCAGTTCAAGCTGCCCCGAAGGCGGGTGCACATAGTCGCCCTTGCCGAAGCGAAGCCGTTCGATGGTGGTCCCGTCCAGAATGCGGGTCGGAAAGCGCTGCGCTGTCATGTCACCAGTCTAGCCCGGTTTTCCGTGAAGTCAGCCGCGCCGGATCGGACATTGCCGGATCGTGAAATACCCTTGCCCGGCAAGGCCCCATAAACCCCTCAGAAGACCGGCGCCAGGCACCGGCATGATGAGGAGCATCACGATGAAGATTGCCATTCTGGGCGCCGGCAATGTCGGCACGGCGCTCGCGCGGCGGTTGTCGGTCGCCGGGCACGATATCATGCTGGGCTTCGGCCGTGACCCTGACGCGGTGGTCGCAGCCGCTGCGGCAGCGGGCGTAGCGCATGGCTCGCCGCAGGAGCTGGCAGCATTCGGCGAGGTCATCGCCATCGCTGTCCCGTGGGGCGCGGTGGGCGATGCTCTGGCCGCGCTTGGCCCGGTTGGCGGCAAGATCATTTGGGATTGCACCAACCCGCTCGCCCCTGATCTGTCGGGCCTGCTGCTGGGCGGCGAGACGTCGGGCGGCGAGGAGATCGCCCGGCTGCTCCCGGGCGCTCACGTGGTCAAGGGCGTCCCACCCTTCGCCGAACTGATGCACGCCGACGATCCTGCCATCGACGGGGAGGCTCCGGGCCTGTTCGTCGCCGGTGACGATGCCGAGGCGAAGGCGATTGTTGCGGGCTTGCTGTCACAGCTGCCTGCCAATGTGGTCGATGCCGGACCGCTGATGGCCGCACGGTTCATCGAGCCTGCCCTGCTGCTCGTGGTGCGTCTGGCCTACCTCAATGGCATGGGGCCAAGGATCGCGCTGTCGGTGCAGACCGAAAGCTCTGCGGCATGAGCGCCGTGCGGTTCCCTGGCATCACGCTACCGCTTCGCCGGATCTTGGCAACCTTGCTCGGGATGAGCCTGGCTGTGGGGATACTGATCGTTCCTGCCGCCGCCAAAGCTCCAGTCCCTGCCCCAAGCGATGCGCCCACAATTGTTCTGGTCCACGGTGCTTTCATGGATGCGAGCAACTGGGACGCAGTCCGCGAGGAACTGGACCGGCTCGGCTATCGCACGATCGCCGTCACCCTTGCAGGCAGAGGTGGCAGCGCGTCAGACAGTGACACCCCTTCGCTGGAAGCCTATCGCGACGCGGTGCTTGCAGCGATTGCGGGCGAAACGCGACCCGTTGTACTGGTCGGACACAGTTTCGGCGGGATCACCATCTCCAATGTCGCCGAAGCCGCGCCGGACAGGATCGCCGCTCTGGTCTATCTGGCGGCCTATCTGCCGCGCAACGGGCAGTCGCTTCAGATGCTCGCCGGAATGGACCGGGACAGCAGGACGGCAGCCGCCTTCGTCGTCGATGCCGAACGGGGTGTCGCATCCATTGCATCCGACCAACGCGGCTCGCTGTTCTGCAACGATTGCGAGCCTGCCACCGCAAAGGCGGCGGGCGCGATGATGGTGTCCGAGCCGCTCGCTCCGCTGGCCGAGCCCGCCCGGCTTGGAGAGCGCTTCGCACGCGTGCCGCGCTTCTACATCCGCACTGCCCACGATCTCGTCATCAGTCCGGCACAGCAAAGCCGGATGATTGCCGCCACACCGGCTGCGGGCGTTTTGCAACTCGATACCGGCCATTCGCCCATGCTGTCGCAGCCTGGGGCCCTTGCGGCTCTACTTGCAGATTTGGCCGCCCCGGCGGCATCAGCCGAGGAGCACCAAAATGTTCGTTGAAGCCAGTCTCGCCGCAACTGTCGCCCTTGCCGGTTTGGCCCCTTCGCACGCCACGATGCGCTGTGCCGAAGTGCAGGAGATTGCCGCCTACCCAGCACCGGCCTTCCTCGAGAACCTGTGGGTCGAACCGTCCGGACGGGTGCTGTTCACCAGCTACCTTGCGAAGGAGATTGTCGCGTACGAACCGGGGCGGAGCGCTGCCACATTTGCGCCGGTCGATGGCTTTCCTATCAGCATCTTGCCGCTCGCGTCAGGCTGGCTGGTCGCAGCGCACGGCGAGCCATTCACAGCCGGACCCGGATTTACAGCGACCAATCGGCTTCTGGTGCTCGATGCCGATGGAACGCTTCTTCACACCATCGCCGCCCCGCAAGGGCGTTTCCTCAACGGCATGGCGATGCTCGCGGATGGCAGCGTTCTGGTCGCGGATTCGATCCTCGGCCGGATCTGGCGTTTAGACATAGCCAGCGGATCCATGACCGTGTGGCTGGACGATCCGGCCCTTGGCGCCGACCCGGCGGGCAAGGACCTCCGTCCCCGGGGCTAACGGTCTCAAACTGTCGGGCGGCAAGCTGTTTGTCTCCAACAGCTTTCGCGGCACTATCCATTCCATCCCCCTGAGCCCTGATCAAAAGCCAGCCGGCGCTCCGTCCTTGTTTGCGACACCGGGACAAGTCGATGATTTTGCGATCGCGGGCGATGGCAGCATCTATCTGGCTACCCATGGCGACACGATCATGCGGGCACAGGCAGACGGCACGCTCACAACCGTGCTGCCCACTGGCGGCGACGGTTCCACCGCCGTTGCCTTCGTTCCCGGCGATCCAGCCTCGCTTTACGTGCTGACGACCGGCGGCCTTCTCGAGGGCGCCGGGCGACCGGCACGGCTGTTGAGGATCGCCCTGCCGGGCGGACCGGCGTTTTGCGATCAGGCAGTGCCGTAACTTCGAGCTTGCCGAGATCGTGCCAAACCCAGCTTCGACGATGCGCAAAAAGTCTCTCCGATGGATGATGGCAAGGGATCACCCCGGCCCGGAAGGCCATCCGGATGGACTTCATTCGCCGGGCAGCGATCGTTCGACCTCTTTCAGCCACTCGAGCCGGGCGCGAAGTTCAGCCAGCGCGCCGGTGGTGCCGAGGCATTCAAGCCGATCGGTCTCGGTTACGCCCTGCATGGCAAGCTTGGCTTCGAGCTCGCTGATCGCAGTGCGTGTGATGTCCTGATAGTGCCGCAATGTCTCCAGACGTTGATCAGGAGACAAGGCGGACAGGAAATGCACACGGGTGCGCACCGGATCCGCTGTCGCCCGGGCGATCTCTGCGTCCGATTGCACAAGCCACATCTCAAGCGCGGCCACACCCGCAGGCGTAACTCCCAGCGGTTCGCGGTTGCGCGGGCCGGGCTGCGTCTGGGGCGCAATCAGGCCCTTGTCGCGCAGGCGCCTGATCGAGGGGTAGACCGTCCCTGTGCTCGAGCTCCACGTCGCGGTCGTGGACTGCGCCAGATGGGTGCGAACCGCATAGGCCGTCATCGGCTGACCCCGCCAGACGATGCCAAGAATGCAGTAGTCCAGTTCCGTCAGCATGCGTCCCGCCAATCTCACCGTATCGTCGTTGCACCACCCCGGGAAGCCTGTATAGTGCGTAACGCACTATCAGACCAACAACTCACGCCCCCGCCGGGCGGCAGAAGGCCATCAAGGAGATTTGCTTGAGAACCGTGCTGGCCACCGCCGCTGTCACCGCCTTTGCTTACCTATTGGCAGGTACGGGGCCGCTAGCCTCGGCAGCGCATCCGCCCCTTTCGGCGGCCTGTGGTTCGGGCCCGGTGACCATTCGTCCTGAAACCTCCGCCAAGACTAGAGACCTGCTTGCAAGCGGCGATCTGGTCGCCCTGCTTGCGGCGGCTTCGGCTGCAAGGGACGGGACGCCGGAGGCTGACCTGCTGGGCGGCGTGGCCGCCGGTCTGATGCTGAACGACACGGAAGCGGCGATTCTGCTCGAACGCTATCTGGCCAGTGGAGACACCACGGCGATCTATTTCGCTGCCTCGGCGCTGGCGGGCGTGGAAATGCGACACGGGCGCTATGACCGCGCTGCAGCCGCGCTGCGACTGGCGCTCCGGCCGGACGTCATCGCTACCGCTTCCGATCGTGACCGGCGTTCCACCGAACAGTTCATGCCGGTTTTGGAGGCTTTGGAAGGCATCGCCGCGCAATCGGGCCCGTCGATACCGACTGGCGAAACGGGTGTCACGCGGGACGCTGCCGAACTGCCGTTGGCGCGGGTTGTGATCGAGGGGCAGCCGCAGCCGGTCATCCTCGATACGGGCGCGAACCTTTCGGTGATTGTCCGTTCGCGTGCGGCGGCGCTCGGCCTGCGGATGCTGGATGCGCAGGTGTCGGTCGCAAGCCCGGTGGCCGAACAGACGCCTGTTCAACTCGCCATTGCCGATCGACTGGAGATTGGCGGGGCCGGGTTCCGCAACGTTGTTTTCCTGGTGCTGCCCGATGAGGCGCTGACCTTTGCCGAAGGGCGCTACAAGATCGAGGCGATCCTCGGCTTTCCGGTGCTGTCCCGCCTTGGCCGCCTCACCTTTTCTGCTTCGGAGGCGGGAGGGGCGATGGCCTTTCAGCCTTCGGCGCGCCGTGAAGATCCGGCAAATCCGCCGAACCTGCTGGTCGACGGCCTGACTCCCAAGATAATCGCGTGCCTGCTGCCCGAAAATGCGCCGATCCAGCTGGCTCTCGACAGCGGTGCCCAAACATCCTCGCTCCGCCCGCGATTTGCCGAGGCGTTTCCGGAACGCGTGGCTGCGGCATCCGCCTCGACCGAGGCGGTCGGCGGTGTCGGTGGTGCCGTCATGCGGGAATCCCGCTCGATCGCCATGCTTGAGCTAAGCTTCGGTCCAAGCTCTTCGGTCACTCTTGCCGACGTTCCGCTTAATGAAGAGTCCCTCAATCAGCCCGGCGACCATGGCAGGATCGGGCAAGATATGCTGCGCGCCCGGGGCGGCTATGTGCTCGACTTCGGCACTATGCGCTTCGATCTGGTCGAGGCGGCCAGATAGGCGTGACCCTTTCCCCTCCCGCCAGTGTTCCCACGCATCAGCGCGTCATGGACGTACGGGCCGGGTACCCGGTTTCATCAACACGAGGAATGAATCATGAAAAGACGCCGAGCTGTTGTTGCTTTGGTTGTGATGCTGGTGCTTGCGATTGTGCTCTGGGAGCGACTAGCCGATTTCGGCGGCGAAATTTACAAGCTCTTCGCGTGATGATCAGCCTGAAAGGCATCGCAGCGGGGTCCGCACAGGCGGCGGGTTGCCGAACGGGTATGTGACGTCCGATGATCCAAAACACGGAAACGTCCCACCCGGCTGAGCAAGGCCTGTGGGATCAGTGGATGAGGGTGCGCCGGCATTTCCGGGCGATGCGCGCAGAGCGCCTCTGGCAGTTCTGGATCCCGCTATCTAGGGCTCCGGCAAGGCCGAGATACACGCCAGAGTTTTGTGGGCTTATTGATGAACTCGATGACGTGACCCTCGATCACTTGATTGCGCTTTCCGCAGTGGAATGTGCCCGTCAGGACCACCTCTTGCGGATCACCCTGATGGGCTACCTGACGATACCGGCCACGGCTGCCGCCATCCTCGTGGCCCTGGCGCGTGAACAGATCTTGGCGCTTGTCAGAGACCCGGAGCTTTCCCCGATTCTTGTCGCGGCCGCTGCCGGAGCGCTGTTTGTGCTGATCGTTCGCGTAGCTACAGACTGGCGCGAGCGGGCCTTGCGTAATGCATTGGAAACAATCGCATTGGAACGAAGCTACGCATCCGATCACACACCGAGCGTCGGTCCGCGGCCCAAGTAACGCCCATCCGCATCGTTGCCGCGATAGTCCCGCGGCCGAAGGTTCAAATGACGCTCGCTGCCCAGAGAATGCCAGGGAGCACGGCGAACAGGGCGATCGCGGAAGCGGCATAGATCAGCAGGGTCAGCGCGGCGCCGCGCAGAAGCCCGACCCATAAACGATCGAACCAGCGGCCTTTGCCCATCCGCACAAAGGCTATGACCGATAGCATTGCAATCGCGGCGCCCACGGTCAGCCCCAACACCCCTTCCTCGTATGCCCACCAGGAAATCGGAAGAGCGGTCACCGTCCAGGCGCTGAGATAGGCCATCGCCGACCGCAGACCACGCTCCCAGCCCAGCGTGTCCCTGTCCCACCATCGCAAGACAGGAATCGCGACGACCCCATAGACCACACAACTTACCGGAACGAGGACGAGGCCGAGCCAGTTGTCGGCATCGCCAATGAAGACCTCGGCTGACTTGCCCGATCGCGCAACGATAGGTTCGAGCAGTTCGGGAGGAAGAGCGGTGATCAGCGTTTTTCCGTGATTGTGCAGAAAGCTGAACAGAAGCAGGATACTGTTGAGCCCAAGGTAGAATGCCAGCGGCCGGGCATAGATCAGTTCGTATTCGCGCGGTCGGCCAAGCCATGCTTCGAGAACCCGCTTCGGGGCAATGACCAGATCCCGGGCGGTGCGCCATTCGCGCACGCCGAAGCCGGTGAAGTCTGCGGAGTAGTCGCCTAAATCGCTGGATTTTTGATCCATTAGCCCCCGCCCTTCCGATCTCAGAGGCTAGCACAAGGCCGGACACCGGTCGAGAAGTGATTGCCGTAGACTGGGCCGTCCTGGGTCACCTTCTCCCGTCGAAAACGACCTCGGCTTGCCAATCCTCACGGGCCTGCTTGTGCAGGGCCAAAAAGGCTTCGGCGATTATGTCCGGGTCGAACGCGGTGCCCGGCGCGACCGTCCCGGCCACTGTCACAGTTGCTGCGTGGCCCCCCATTGGCGCGAGCTTCGGTGCCAGAGCCAGCACCATGGCCCGCATCGCCGCCTTGCCGGCTGTCAGCGAAATGACATCGCCGCCATATTCCGGACGAAGTGCAAGGCCGCCGCCGGTGAACAGCAGCGTGCCCCCGCCGCTTGCCTTCATCGCCGGCACTGCAGCCTGCACCGCAGCAAGGGCACCCGTCGCACAAAGTGACAGATCGGCGGTGAACAGCGCAGGGTCGATCTCAAGGGGGTCGGCCTCATACCAAGCGGCTGCGTTGTAATGCAGCACAGAGGGAGAACCGTGCTCGGCAATCACCGCCCTGATCACAGCTGCTACCGCCGAAGGATCTGCAAGATCGACGGGCCAACAGCTCGCGTCCGGCAGCCCCTCAGCCAGCGCTTCTAGCGCTTCAAGCCGTCGCGCAAGCAGGGCGACGGCGAAGCCTTCCGCCGAAAACGCCCGGGCCACAGCCCCGCCGATGCCGGGGCCGGCTCCGGCAATGATGGCAAGCGGACGGATCATGGCAGCGCCTTTCGCTTGCGTCATCATTTCAGGATCAGCGGCGCGAGCACCGGCGCCATCAGCATCTCGAATTCAAGATTGGTGGCCGACACTATGTTCTCCACAATCCGCCCGTCACGCAGTCGCGCTACATGAGTCTCGTCAAACAGGATTACGCGGCCGGTCGCTTCGATGCCGAAATAGGCACCCGTATGGCGCTGGCGCGAATGGAAGCGCGTCACCACCCTGTCTCCGGCGGCGAACTGGTCGATGATTTCGACCGGCGATTCAGCGGGGAATGCGGCAACGAATTCCTTTATGGTTGCCTTGTATTCCGCTGCGCCGTCAATCGGCCCGGTCGGTTTGAGACCGGTGATCCCCTGAACATCGGGGGCGAGCGTGACATCGGCGGCGGCAAGATCGGCCTTCCCGAGAAATGCGGTGATGAAGCGGATGACGATGGCAATATTGGCGTCCGACATGGCTTTCTCCTCTAGCCTGCTGAAATATAGCGGCCCGATGGAAAATTGCTGTTCGCCATCATCAATAGCTATTATTAATCAAAATGATGGACCTGCGCGGATTTGACCTTAACCTCCTGCTCGCCTTCGAGGCGCTTGCCGAAACGCGAAGTGTGTCTCAGGCCGCGCGGCGGCTTGGAATCCGCCAGCCAGCGATGAGCGCGGCTCTCGCCCGGCTGCGCCGCCTGACGGACGATCGGCTATTCGAAAGGAGTGGGGGCAGGATGGAGCCGACGTCGCGCGCAGTGGCGCTGATGCCGGGCATTGCAGCAGGGCTTGCCCAGCTACGCCTAACTTTGGCCGAACAGGTGGCGTTCGATCCTGCATCGGCAGTGCATACGTTCACGCTCGCCAGCACGGATTACACCACGGCGCTTGTCCTGCCGCCGCTTGCCGCGTGGTTGAAGGATCATGGGCCGCGGATCGATTTGCGCTTCACGAGCTATGACAAGCAGGACGTACCCGAGCTTGTCGCACGCGGGGAGGTGGATCTGGCTATCGGCGTGTTTGATCCGCTGCCCCCCGATGCCGTGCGCACTAGGCTTTGGTCAGAGCGCTTTGTCGGCGTCGCCAGACAAGGGCATCCGGTGCTGCGCGATCTTTCGGCAGAAGCCTTTGCGGCCGCCGATCACGCGCTGATCTCTGTCCGCAAGGATGCACGCGGCAGGATCGATCAAGACTTGGAGGCCCTAGGCCTGCGCCGACGCGTCGCGGTTGTCTTGCCGCATATGCTGGCCTTGCCGCCTGCTCTTTTGGCGAGCGACCTGATCGCCACCCTGCCTGCGCGTATTGGGGCAAGCTTCCACCAGCACGGGCTGGAGACCTTCGAATTGCCAATCGTCACCCAGCCTTGGGAGGTGGAAATGCCGTCGCGCCCTTCCGCGCGCACAGATCAGGCCAATCGCTGGCTAAGGCAGGCGGTGGGCCGTGCGGCGCGGGAAATCGAGGGCAGTGACGAGCGCTCTAATCCGGCCACCTGCCCTGAAGCGCGTCAGGAGGGCGGATGGCATTAATCTATCCATTCCCGGTCATGAACCGCGCCGAAGTTCGATCCCGAAACCGTCCAGCTAGCTTTGCCCGGCATCTGAAAATTCTCGTCATTCATGAAGCGACCCCGAAACAGCCATAAGAATGGCTGCCTCCCGAGCACCGCGCCTGAAGCCCGCACCTTTTTGCTAAGCCGCTAAGTGATCGCGTTCAGAACTCTGGTTTTTCCGCTGCTGGGGTGCTGAAATGCGCTAATCTCAGGTGGTAGCAATGAAAGGAGCCTGGCAAACTGTGACGTCGCGACGCGAATTTCTGGCCCGAGGGACCTTGTCGCTGGCTGCAGGCGCCACACTTTCGGTTGGCCTTGATCCCGCATTGGCTTCAGGCCCGGCTGACTGGCAAGCCGTTCGCGGACTGTTCGACGTGCCCGGCGATTACACTCTGCTCCAGAACGCCACCGCGACCATTCCCTTCGCAGCGGCGCTTGAAGCTTCGGCGCAGGCCTTCCGGCTCTCGCACGATCCGCGTCTCCCTTATGGCGACCTGCTGGCGCAGGTCGAAGCGGTGCGCTCGTCCGTCGCCAGAAGCATTGGCGCGAATCCGGAAAGCGTCGCAATCATGCGCAATACGACCGAAGCGATGCGCACGGTGCAGTTCGGGCTCGATCTGGCTCCGGGTGACGAAGTGCTCGCGATCAGTGTCGATTATGATCTGCTGGTGTGGCGGCAAAGCCTCGAGCGGCAGGGGGTGCGCCTGCGGGTATTCGACCTGCCGGTTCCGGCGCCCGGCACGGAAGAGATTATTGCGCTGTACGAAGCACAGATGACCTCGGCGACCCGCTACATGCTGATCAGCGAGGTCGTCAGTTCATCCGGCCAGGCCTTGCCGGTCGCGGCCATCTGCGCGGCGGCACGGTCACGGGGCATCCTGACGCTCGTCGACGGCGCACAGGGCTATGCCTTGTCGGGTGCGGGTGTAGCCGCAATGGGCTGCGATTTCTACGCAGCCTCGCTGCACAAGTGGCTGGGGGGTGCGCGCGGGATGGGATTTCTCTACATCCGCCCCGAATTGATCGAACGCGTGTGGCCATTGCTCGGCAACTACCGCGACACAGCGGACGAAGGGGCGATCGGGCGCGCCAACATCCGCAAGTTTGAACAGATCGGCACCATCCCCATTGCGCTATGGGCCGCGCAGCAAGCAGTATTCCCGTTCCTCGAAGCGATCCCGCCCGCCCGCCGCCGGGCCCGCCTTCAGCAGCTGCGCGACCGGTTGATGGACGGCCTCGTTGACGTGCCGGCGGTCCGTTTCCTGCATGGCCGCGGCGAGGCGACGATGGGGATTGGCAGCGTGGCGATTGCAGGGGCCGATCACCGCAAAGTGGTCAATGCGCTGAGGGAGCAACGGATCATCGTCAAGGCGTTGAACGAAGGCAACGTCAGCTGCATCCGCGTCTCGCCCTCAATCTACACCCGCGAGAGCGAGGTCGACCGGTTGATTGAGACCCTGCCACGCGTGCTGCGGGCGCTTCAGTAGCTGAGGCGCGCCGCAATCCCGATGGTGCGCGGTCGCAGCACCACCTCGTCGCGGATCGTGCGCGTGTCGATGCCGGTCGGACGGAAGGCATTGGTGGCGAACAGCGCGAGCTGCTGCACCGCCACGTCCTCGTTGAACAGGTTGCGCGCGAACAGCGAGACATCAATGCGGGTGTTGCGCAGCCCCAAGCGCAGGTCGACGATGTTCTGCGCGGGCAGGTCCGCGCCGAAATCGGGGTTGGCGGCGGGGCCATATTGCGGATCGATCCGCTCGCCAACGTGCCGCCAGTCCAGCGAGCCATGTCCGCGCCAATCACCAAACAGCGGCTCACGCTGCTCCCATGCTGCACCGGCGTTGAAGGTCCAGCGCGGGACATAGCCCAGCGGCTGCCCGCCCGTAATTCCAGCCTCCGGCGCGTCTTCGGAGAATTCTGCATCGGTATAGGCGGCGCTGCCGAACAGCCGCAGCGAAGGGGTTATCGCCACGCTCCCGTCAAGCTCGAAGCCCCGGATGCGCGCATCGCCCGCATTGCCGGTGTAGGAGATCACGCTGTTATCCGAACATGTGAACAGCACCGCAGTCTGGATGTCCGACCAGTCGAGCTGATAGGCGGCGGCGTTCAGCGTGAAGCGCCCGTCGCGGCTCGCGAACTTGCCGCCCAGTTCATAAGACCAGGCGCTGTCGGAATCGAACTGATCGGGCTGAGCGGGAAAATCGGCGCGGTTGGGACACTGGCCGCGCAGGTTCTCCGGCGGATTGCCGCCGCCGGTGCGGAAGCCGCGCGTCGCCGAGACATAGGCGAGCCATTCAGAGGTGGGCTGGAAGCTGGCGACAAAGCGCGGGGTGAGCACGGTCTCTTCTGCCTGAAGGAAGGCCGGGTCGGCAAGGTCGCCCGGATCGCTAAAGGCCGGGAAGGCCGCGCCGCGCGAGAGGTCCTGTTCGTAATGTGTGACCCTGAGACCCCCGCCCAGAGTGACCTTGTCGGTAATCCGCCAGTCGAGATTGGCGAAGGCGGCGTATTCGTCCTCGGCAAAGCGGTCGATACCGTCATAGCTGACCGGATCGACAATCCCATAGGTGTCGAAAACCGCCTGCGCAGTGCCTTCGAAACTGTAGCGGATGGTGTCGCGCTGGCGCAGGCGGTTGTAGAACAGGCCGCCCACCACCTGCACGCGCTGATCGCCCGTGGTGGCAAGCCGCAGCTCCTGACTGAACTGGCGCACATCGGTGCCGAAATCGCCGAAGGAGGGATCGAAACCAGTGTAGGCGTCATCAAGGCCGAAGCCGATCACCCAGGCACCGTTGCTGGCCACGGAATCGTCCCGCCCCGTGGCGCTACGATCCTGCCAGCTGGTGATGCTGGAGAGGGTCAGGCCGCCCAGCGCATCGATCTCGACCGCGGCATTGAGTGAGAGCAGCAGCAATTCATCGCGCACGAATTCATAGGCGCGCCCGTCCTGTTCGAAGGCGGGGTTGAAGGCGAAGACTGTCGCCCGGTCGCGCTTGCCGAAGCTGTTGAGCGCGAAGTCGCCGGCGCCATCGGCGCGGTTGAGCTGGTAGGTCACTGCAGGCTGGATGCGAACGCGGTCGGTCGGCGTCCAGGCCAGCGCCGCGCGCAGCGTGGTGCGCTCCTGACTGTTGTAGTCTTCGATCCGGGGCGCGGTGGCGGCTTCGGCGATGAAGTCCTGATCGTCGATCAGGATCGCGTCGATGAAACCTGCGTTGCTGACGTGATTCGCCACGAGGCGCACCGCAAGCTGATCGGCAATCAGCGGGATATTGATGGCCCCGCGCAAGGCATAGTTCGGATCGCCCGCATCCTGCGTCGCGGACAACTCGCCCTCGACAACTGCCGAATAGCCGCTTGCATCGGGCGCATTGGGGATCGCCCGGATCGCCCCGCCGATCGCGCTGGCGCCGTAAAGCGTGCCCTGCGGCCCGCGCAGCACCTCGACCCGCGCCATGTCGAAAAGGTTGATATCGGGGCTGGCGAAGAAGAAATTGGTGCGCGTCGTCAGCGGGGATTCGTCGATGTAGATCGCGGTCGCCGCGCCTTGTCGCCACCCGAACTGGCCGCCCGCATTGACCCCGCGGATCACGAAGCGGGTGAAACCGGGCTGGCCCGTCTCGATCGAAAGGCCCGCGACGCGGCCGAGCAACGCGGTTACGTCCTGGGCGCCGAAACGCTCAAGATCATCCTGACCAATCGCCGCGACCGAGAGCGGGACATCGGACAGACGCTGTTCCGATTTGGTCGCAGTGACGATGATGTCGCCGGTCGGCGTATCGCCGTCTTCGGTCTGTTGCGCCTGCACGGCTTCAGGGGCAATGATCGCGGCCATGCCGCCGAGGAGAAATGCCTTGAAGGTCGTCACATTGTGCCCCGCTTGAATCTATTGCGATGTGATGTAGTAACATCACCTTGAATTGCAAAGAGGCGATTTCATGATTGAACAGACCCGTCGCACCAATCGGTGCGCGCGCGGCCTTCTTCTTGCCCTGGCTCTGGTGTGCAGCGTTCTAGGGACCCCACCAGCAAGGGCAGCGGAGCCAGCCAGTGTAGCCGCTGCGAACTTGGTGCATGAAGCCGATCTGGCGGTGACGGCGCGCGACGGGACGCGGCTTTCGGCTCATGTGTTTCGGCCCCAGAGCGACACACCGCTGCCCGTAATCCTCTCTTTCACTCCCTATGCCGTGCAGGAGCTGCTGCCCCGCGCGCGGTTCTTTGCCGCGCATGGCTATGTCTTCGTCGCCGTCTCTTCGCGCGGCCGGGGCGATAGCGAGGGGGCGTTCGAACCCTTCAGCGCGCACGACGGCAGCGATGCCGCCGACGCCATTGCCTGGGCAGCGGCGCAGCGGTGGAGCAATGGCCGGGTCGGCATGTGGGGCGGGTCCTATCTCGGCTATTCCCAGTGGGCGGCTGCCGGACAGCGTCCCCCGGCACTCCGCACAATCGTGCCCGCGGCAGCGGTATTTCCGGGGGTCGACTATCCGGGGTGGGGGCGGGTCAACCTCACTTACCAGTTCCAGTGGCTCCAGGCGTTGCAAGGCCGCAGCGACTGGTTCGATACCGCCTTTGACGATGCAGGCTGGGCCGAGGCGACCCGCGCGCAGCGGCGCGAGGGCCGAGCTTTTGCCGATCTCGCCGCACGTTCGGGCACGCGTGCGTCCATTGCGCGCGCATGGCTTGCGGCTACCCCTGCCGACTGGAGCAAGGCCGCGCCGTCGGATGCCGCACTTGCGGGGCTCGAGATCCCCGTGCTCACCATCACCGGCCAATTCGACGGCGACCAGCGCGGCGCGCTTGCCCACCACGCCCGCTGGCTGGCGGCACGGGGCGGAGCGAGCGAAAACAGCTTTGTCCTGATCGGCCCGTGGGACCACGGCGGCACCCGCACCCCGCGCGAGACGATGGCGGGCCAAGCCGTCGATCCGCAGTCGGTGATCGACATGAACGCGCTTCACCTCGCCTGGTACGACTGGACCTTGAAGGACGGCCCGCGCCCGGCTTTCCTCGCCGACCACCTCACCTATTTCGTGCTCGGCACCGGCGAGTGGCGCTCTGCGCCTTCACTTGCAACGCTGGACGGGGCGCGGCCCTATTTTCTCGCCAAAGGCAGAGACGGTCGCGGCGCGCTTGCTGACAGGGCCGCAGCCGCCACCTTCCGTTACCGGCTCGACACCCGCACCGGCGCGCTTGCCAACCCCATTGGGTTCGAACCCCTGCCGGGTGACCTTGGCGATATCGATGCGCTCGGCGCGGATGGTCTGGTGTTCGAAACCGCCCCGCTCGATCAGCCGATGGACCTTGTCGGCATGCCGCGCTTCTCGGCGTGGGTCGCGTCGAGTCGCCCGGATGGCGACATCTTCGCCAGCCTGATCGCGGTGACGCCCGATGGCACGCGCATCCGGATCGGCTTCGACGTCGTGCGCTTGCGGCACCGCAACAGCGACGCGCGCGAGGAACTGATGCAGCCGGGGCGCTACGAAGTAGTGCGCTTCGACCGGTTCGGCTTCGTGGCGCGGCGGCTTGCGGCGGGGACGCGGCTGCAACTGGCGCTCCATTCCAACCCGTCAGCCATTTTCGAGATGAATTACGCCGGCGGCGGCGTGGTCGCGCAGGAGACTGCGACCGACGGCGGCGAGCAGATCATCACAATCCGCCAAACGCCGCAGCAACCCGCGCCGCTGTTCCTGCCACTGCGTCCGGCCATGGGATCACGGTGATGCGGGGGCATTTGCACCTTGGTCGCCTGCTGATCCTGTTCGGTCTCGCTCTGGCAGCGGGTGCGGCAGCGGCGCGCGAGGAGCGCCCCCTGACGCTCGATAGCGGTGCGGTGGTGGTCGGCTCGGCGACGCTGGGCCTCGCCTCCTTTGCAACCGGGAATGCTCCGCCGCGCCCGGCGCTCGATCTCGCCATCGCCGAGGATGGCGCGCGCGCCGACAGCCTGCGCCCGGCGATCCGGGGCGACGTCAGCCTCACCCGCGGCCGGATGCACGCCGACGACGGGCGAATCGTGTTCCTCGAATCGCTCGCCAATCACGGGATGGAGCCAACCACAGTGCGCCTGCGCTGGACTGCCTATCTGCCGGGTGACAGGGCGAGCGCCCTTCACACGGCGTCAGGTTGGCGCAGCGCTGCGGGCTGGCATTTGGAAAGCAGCATCCCCGGCAGGCTGGTCAATGGATGGCCAGCGGGCACACCTACCTATCCGGGCCATGATCCCGGCTACATAGCGTGGGAAGTAACCCTCGATCTCCGCCCCGGCGAACGCAAGGCGGTGTTGGCAGCAATGACCCCGGCGGGCCACGCGCCGCAGCCCGCGCTGGACTGGCTGAGCGCTGCACAGACCCGCGCTCTTATGGGGTGGAATGGCGGCGGCGGCCGGTCGCTGGCAGGTGGCCGGACCGCTGCCCTTGCGCAGTGGCAGGCATGGCGGAAGGAGTTGGGGGCTGAGGCGCTGCTCGAAGACAGCCTTGCCCACGCCGCTTGGCTGGCGGCCCGCTCACCCGGCCTCACGCCCCTTTCGGCAATTCATCCTCAAGCCTATGCTGAGGCGCGCCGCGTGGCGCCCGGCGATGAACGCCCGCTGGCAGGGCTTCCGGTGGCGGTGAAGGACATCATCGATGTCGCGGGCCTGCCGACTCTGGCTCTGGCCGAGCCGCTTCCCCGCGCCGCGCCCCGGGACGCCCTGATCGTCGAACGGCTCCGCGCGGCGGGCGCGGTGGTCCTCGGCAAGACTGCCTATGACGAGGATTTCGGCGATTATGGCATGCACCGCGCCACAGGGCGGCTGCGCGGGCTGATCCACCCCGACCTTACGGTGACAGGCTCCAGCGGCGGCAGCGCCATTGCTGTGGCCGCGGGAATCGTCCCACTCGCGATGGGGAGCGACACCTGCGGGTCGCTCGGCACGCCTGCCAGCCACGCCGGCATCGCGACGATCCGGCCGACTGTGGGATTGCTGCCCTATCAGGGCGCACGACCGCTCGACCCGGATCTCGATACGGTTGGGCCGATTGTTGCCCGGGCGGGTGACTTGCAGCAGGTTCTTGAGGCCCTAACCGGGCAGGCACCGTCTGGCGACGCACCGCAGACTATCCGCCTCGGATTGATCGAACCATGGCCGGATACCTTGCCGCCAATCTCTGCCGAGGTTGGCGTGCAATTTGGCCGTGTGATGGATCGGCTTCGCGCTGCCGGAATCGAACTGGTTCCAGTTGCCCTGCCAGATTGGTCCTCGGCCCGGGCCGCCTTGCGCGCGGCGCCCGATCGCTACCCGGTGGCCGCAGCACTGACGGACTGGCTCGCCTTTCGGGACGACCCGAGAAGCCTGCAAGACCTTGCAAACTCGCCCAACCTGCTTGCTGAGGAACGGGCCGATCTGGCAGCCTTGGCCGGAGCCAGGCAGGATGCCGATGCTCGCGAGAGGCGCGAAACAGCACTCGCGGCGGCACGCGCCGCTGTCGTCGGCCCGATTGCGAGATTTGATCTTGATGGATTGATCATGCCAGCGACGCTTGCCTGGCCCGGCTTGCTGGATGTAACCCGGCCGGGTGCGGGCGAGCCGGCGATGTGCCCCCTTTCGGCCTATCCCCGCCTACCTCAGATCACATTGCCTATTGCTGTTGGCAAAGCTGAACCCCCGCTTGGTGCAGCGCTGATCGGAAGCGCTGATGGGGATTGGCATCTCGTCTTGGTCGCCGAGCGGATTGCATCAATCGTCAATCCAAAGAATTGAGATCGGGAAGCATCGGTTGCAAGCCGCGCGCATTGCTGCACGGGACGAGATCCCAGATGAACACGTCCCTTCCTTCCACGGCCAGTAGAGTAAAAGCTGAACTTCAGGAATCCACCCACGAACGGTCATGAGCGCGGACGAGAAAGTATCCTGAAAGCCGCCATAGGCCGAGCGCGCCTCCCGCCCGAAATCACCGCCTTTCCGCCAGCTTCGCGAGACACCTCTCCTGCTCGGCGCGTGCTGCTTGTTCTTGCAGCTGCTTGCGATAGGCCCGCTCCCCATGGAGCTGCCTCACCTCGCGGAACATCATGACAAGCTGGAAAACGGTCATCGGCGCGCGCCAATAGCGGTTTGAGAGCCGTCCCTCGATCTCGGTAAGCAAATGAGGCCGTTCCCGGTCGGTTGCAGCGACCAAAGCTGCGGCGATATCGCGGCTGCTGGCAATGCTGTGCATGCGCGCAGTGGCGGGCAAAATCACCATGCCGACGGCGGTCAGGCTGATGGCAACCACGCCGGGAATGAACACTCCCCTGCGCTCGGGCGAGAACTCAAGAGCGAATGCCGCGAGCGTTGCTGCCCCAAACGCAATGATGAGCGCCAATGGCACTGCGACAGCGACCGGGTGACGGCTCGCGAAGAACCGGACGCGCGAGATGAGGCCGGGGCGCGGCAAGGTACCAAGATGCGGAACGTCGCGGGAGTTGCAGTCAGTCATGGTGATCTCCTCATTCTGATGGTTGGGCCGCCGGTGCGTTCAACCGAGCGGTCAGCGCGATGGAAGCTCGCTGAACAGCGCTGCATCAATCGCTGCGCGTATGATCGAACCCGCCCGCGCCAGTGCCCGACCAGTGATCGAAGCTGCTGCCGGTCGACCCGAAATCATGGTGGTGATGGTCATGACGGTGATGATGGTCGTGGTGGCTGTGGTGAGTGTGGTGATCGTCCCGGCGGTCCAGATTCACGCCGAAGGGGTTGCCGCCGACATCAACGCCGCCGATGCCGGGGGTGATCATGGGAAGGCCGGTGGCCGGGTTTATTCTGGGCCCCTCGTCGATGGGGGCGCCCGGCGGGGTGCTCGGGCTGGTGAACAGGCCGGTCAGCCGTCGGAACAGTCGCATGGATATCTCCTGTCATTGACGGGCTGTTGCACCACGAGCCCTTGGGGTGGTGCCCACATGTTCACACGTTCACACGTTCACATGGGCATAGTCTCACATTCTCACTTCAACTCATACCCCTCAAAATCCTGCCTTTTCTCTTGTTCCCGGGATCGACTAGCGGCCAATGGGGCTCTCGCCGTACTTGCGAAGGACGTCGTCGAAGGCTTCGGCCATGAGGTCCTGGAGGCTGAGGCCATGACGGCGGGCACAGGTGTGCAGGGCGAGCGACAGCTCAGGCGCGAAGTAGCCAGAGATCGCCTTGCGGCCGACGCGGCTCGGCGGGGTCGGGACCTGAGCGATGGGTGGTGGCGAGGCAGGCGCGGCGGCCTGTGCCTCATCCTTGGGCTTGCGATCGGCAAGGTTGGCGAATCGGTTCATGCGGATTTCCTCTCATGGGCCTGAGACTGTGAACGTGTGGACATGTGGAGCTGTTCACATGCCCACATGTGCAGCTGTTCGATCTCGCCCGCTGCCTTGCCGTCGGGATCAAGCTCGAACACGGTCTGCCCGGCTGCGACCGCGTGACGATAGGCGGCGCGGTCCGGCAGGATGATGGGGCAGGTCTGGCCGCCGAACCCGGTCACCAGCTCACGGGCATCGGCATAGATGTGCGGGGCATGGGGCGGCCCGGCGGTGAACACCACAAAGGCGGGACGCGCCAGCAGCTCGACCAGACGGATGGTCGTGCGCATCGCCGCAAGGTCGAAGGCGCTGGGTCGGCACGGGATCAACACCAGATCGGCGCACTCGGCTGCCTTGCTGGCAGCAAGATCGGCATGCGGCGGCGTATCGATCACGATCAGCTCGGCGCCCTGTGCCGCCGCCGCAGCGATCTTGGCCGGAATGCGTGGCGGCGCGCTGTCGATCACCTCCGGCGGCGCGCCTTTCCGCCACTCAGCCCATTGCGAGGCGCTGGCCTGCGGGTCGGTGTCGATCAGCAGGCTGACCCGTCCCGCCCGGGCGGCTGCGGCAGCGAGATGGATCGCCAGCGTGGTCTTACCCGCACCGCCCTTCTGGCTGATGATCGCAATTGTTTGGGTGTGGGAATGTGAAGGCGTGGTCATGTGCGGTGGTCCTCATGTTCACATGTGGGCATGTGAGGCTGTGCGAGTGTGCGGGACGTGCAGGCGTAGGGATCCGGGGGCATCATCGCGGTCACATCCCGAAGTCGTAATCGCGGTCGCGCGACAGATCTGGTCCGCTGGAGCCGCGCCCTGGTTCACTGCGCTCGGGCGTCCGCTCCAAAGCCAGTTCACGGTCCTTCGTCTCCGTCGGCGAGGGGAGAGCGTGGCCATTTTCCCGGGCGGTCTCGATCGCGCTGCTTTTCTCGCCGGTTCGGCTCTCCACCTGCCGCTCGACGCGCGAGGGATTGTCGGTCACCAGCGTGGCGTTCTCCGCGATCCGGGTCACGGCGACCAAGAACGAGGCCGAGGTATTCAGCATCCGCTCGCGCTCCGACATCATGATGATGCCGTCCCTGGCGGTCATGCCTTGCGCGACGTGAACGTTGATGGCGTAGGCTAGGTCGAGCCGCTCGAGCATGGGATCGCCGCGCGGCAGATCGTGGAGCTGGCCGTCGCTGCCTTTCACGGTGATGGTGTCGCCGTCGATGCGCGCGACATGGGCAATATCGCCGTTGAGCAAGCCGCGCTCTGCGTCCTTGGCGGTCCAGCGGATGCGGTCACCCTCGTGCAAGCTGATCTGCTTGGGTTCGAAGATGGTGACCGCGTCGTGCTTGAGGTTGCGGGGAAGACGGTCGGGATCGAAGCGACGGATCTCGCCGTCGGGCATGACGAGTTCGACCTTGCCGTCCTTGATGCCGATAACCGTGCCGCGTTCGCCGCGGGCAAAGCCTTGTGCGCGCAGGTTCGTCTCGATGGCGACGACGCGGCCGTCCTGATAGCCCTTCAACTGGCGGGCACCCTCGCGGGTGATGGTGACCCGGTCGAGCACCTCGAGCGTCACCCCGCGCTCGCCCACTTCGCCGCGTTGGATCAGCGCCTCTTGCGCGGCGGCATTGCCTGCGCTGCGCATCGCCCGCCCGGCCGCGAGAAGGATGGTGTTGTCGCGCTCTTCCCTGGGGAGGTTGGCCCACATGGCAGCGGCAGCATCGGGGATCTTGCCTGAAGCCACCTCGGTCGTGGCAGGCTTCAGTACCGCGAAGGCTTCGCTCACATCGCCCTGTTCGAGCGCGCGGTTGATCGCGACCATCTGAGGGGTCTGCGCGCGCAGGTTCTCGGTTATCTGGCTTTGGCCAAGGTCCTGCTGCTGCAACTGCGCGAAGGGTTTTCCGGCTTCGATGGCGGGTAGCTGCTTTATGTCGCCAGCCAGCACCAGCTTGCTGACATCCATCTCGTTGGCGAGGGCGATCAGCCGCGCGAGCCGGTCGGTGCCGATCTGACTGGCCTCATCCACCATCACCAGCGCACCGGACAGCTCCGCCCTTACCACTACCACCTTATCCGCGCTGGCACTGCCATCGATGATACGGGCATACCGGGCCAGAAACGCATCGACGGTCGATGCCGGACTGGCCGTCTTCTCCCCAAACTCCCGCGCGATCCGGCCCACGTGGGACAGCGCCACCACCTGCCGCCCCTCCTCCCGCGCAATGGCCGCGACCGGAGCCAGCGCCGCCGACTTCCCCACACCCGCGCCGCCCTGAACAAGATGCACGCGGTCCCTGGAGGTGAGGATCGCGACGCCCGCCTGCTCCTGCCCTGTGTTGAGGCGGCGAAGGCCGATGGCCCGCGCCTGTTCCTGCAACCGCGCGACGATGCCGTCCTTGTCAGCGATGGGCTGAACGCTGTCCTTGCCTGCCTGCGCCAGCGCAATGACCTTGGTCTCCATGGCCAGCGCTTGCTCGGTGGTGAGCATCCGGTCGCGATCAGCCGGACCGCTGCCGACCAGCAGTCCCCGCTCCTGCAACAGATCGATCCGCGCCTCGATCATGTCGACCGTGACTGGCCCCTGCCGTTCGAGCGCGGTGCGGATCAGATCATTGCGGGAGAAGGCTGCCTCGCGTTCGCCAAGCTCTCGTGCGGCTGAGGCGACTGCCTGCGCTGCGGCAAAGGCCTTCGGCTCGAGCCGCCCGAGCCGCTCTGGCACCAGCGGGTCGCCATCCCTCGGGGTCAGCCCCATGGCACAGGCAATTGCTATGCCGCGCTCGCCGATCCCGCGCATACCTTCGACGACCCGCGACCAGACAGTCTGCTGACCCGCCGAGCGGGCCATGGCACTCTCGATCAGGCGCGACGGGTCGAAGCCTATAGCTCGCGCGGTTTCCTTCCACGCGGCGACCTGCCGCGCTGCATCCGGCTCCAACTCCTTCCCGCGCCGGGTGGACAGCGCCGCAAGCTCACGCTCGCGGGCGCTGCCTCGGTCTTCCTTGGCCAGCTCGGCGAGGATTTCGGCGCGGCGGGTCGAGAACGCCTCAACCGCTTCGCGGGTCACGCCCTTGATCTCGAAAGCACCGTCGATGGCATTGCGGGCAGGCACGGTCTCGTAGCCCAATGCTTCGACGCGGCTGCGCAGTTCGGCATTGTGGATCGCCGACAACACGTGTTGCGCGCGGTAGAGTTCATCGTTGCGCACCGCATGCCATTTGCCATCCGAAGCCATGGTCGCGTTAGCAACAACGGCATGGATGTGGAGCTGTGGTTCACCATTCCTGTTCACGTCATGCAGGAAGGTCGCGGCGATGAGGTTGCCGGAGCGCTCCGGCACCTGCCGTCCTTGTGCTGCATCCCAGACCCGAGCTTCGACGACGTTCTTCTCCGTCCAGCGCAATGTTGCAGTCACGGACTCCTTCAATGCCTCGACCAGACGCTTGTCTCCGCCGAGCATCGCGACAAGCGACACGGACTTCGACGCCGAGAAGGTCAGATCAACGCCGGGGCGATGCACGCCGTCCTTCCCGGCAATCACCGAGCCGTCGGGCAGCTTGCCGTCGAGCACGGCAGCAAAGGCCGCTTCCTCGACCTTGCCGGTCAGGCCGAGCGCGTCCGCGCCCTTCCCGAACCAGGCGCTCGCATCCTGCGTCTGGTCCGCAGTGTAATAGTTGTCTTGGCAGAGGTACTCCGCTGCGGATGAGGCCGATCCGACCGAGGCGAGCGTAATCATCGCCGATCCTCATGGGCAATGACGCGCAGGCCGAGATCGCGCTCCTGCTCTGGGACCCGGCAATCGGTAACACCGTACTTGCGGGCGATCAGCCGACACATTTTCGCGGGGTGGTCGATCAGCTTGCCTGACTGCCAGACCGACCAGCCATCGAACTGGGTGGGAAGAATGGTTGCGACGAGCGCGCCCATGAGGAGTGCCAGGCCTCCGCAAGCCGACAGAAACTTGAGCGACAGAAAGCGGTTGTCGCCGAGGTAGATGGATCGCATCTGGCGCGGCTCGCTGGCGAGTGCGATCGACTTGTCGAGCTGTTCGGAGATCTTCGCGAGGTGCGGCTCGAGCGCGGCGAGAAGGCTAGGCTCAAGTGCTTCGAAGGCAGCGAGGAGCTGCTCGGCCCTCTTGTAGAACGGCGAGAGACTGGCCTGATCCTGCTCCCAGAAATGGGCGAGAAGCTTCTCCTGGGCAATGCGATTGGCCTCTTCGCCGCCGTTCCACTTCTCGGTCAGCTTGCCAAGCATCCGCGCATTGTCCGCCTGCGCCCGGTCCAGCTCCATCACCAGTTCGCGCAGCTGGTGCACCAGCCCGCTGACGGTCGCATCAAGTCTTGGAGCAGCCTCCTTCTGGAACAGGGCACGGCCGGCATCGGCGGCCTCAATGAATTCGACGACCAGATCCCTGAGCAGGGCCGCGTTCGACAGACTCCGTTCGGCTGCGATGGCGCTGAACCGGGTGTAGATGTCAGATGAGACGCTGGTGTTGAGCTGTTCAAGCTTGGCCACTGGAACCTCCCGCGATGACAGAGGCAAGAGGCGACCGTCTAGAAGTCAACCTGTTGAAATATGGCGTTTCTATAGACACGCCATAGGCCGTCTGTGCCGCTGGGGCAGCTTTCGCGGCGCGATTATGAACCTGTCTAGAGCCTAGAATGGCGGATTTCTGGGGGTCTTTGCCCGCCCAGACCACACCGCCACGTAGCGTGGAGTGTGTAATTCTATTTTCCCCGCCGAGCCCTTGTGCCGCCCTGATTTCCGAATTCCATAATGGTCTGGAATTCCCGTTGAGACCATCCCGGCAGGGAACGCGATAGGTTGAGACGCGGCACTTGGTCATTGCTCGGCCCCCCTCATGCGGTGTCCACGATCTTCTCCGACAAAGGTCCGGAGAGCTGCCTGACAGGCCATCGCGAAGCTCTGCCCGGCGTCCGAGCGGGACGGGGCGACTTCGAACGGACGGTCAGGCACGCTCCCACCCGCAAAGCCCTTTGCCGCCTCGATCATGGGCGCAAGGCTCGATGCGTTGCGCATCAGCCCGGCCAGACATTTCCGGCCTGATCGTGCGCGGTATCGGTGCTCTGCCGGAAGCCGCGCGTTACGGTCGATGACGAGCACCGACAGCGCTGCTCTCTCGCGCCCCATCCGGTCGCAGGCTGCAGCCCAGGTGGGCTGGGAGATGCCATGCCAAAGGCACGCGATGGCGGCCGCCTCCACAATGTCTGGCCAGCCCAGTGGCTGCGTGGATGGCAGCAGAGCCCGATAATCGTCGCTCGCAAGGCTGGCGGCTATAGCTGGCGTGATCTCGGCTGACCGATCAGCGTAGCTTTGTCCGGCGGGCGCGCGGGTACAGTGTTTCGATGAGTCTTGGATAGGTATATTGGGTGCGAAGATTTCTTCCGTCCGGACGGAAGATTTCGTGTCACCAGACGGAAGATCCAGCTGCACCAGCAGCGCCTCCAGCGACGCTTTCAGGGCCTCAAGCTTCTCAATGGACTCGATGCGGGACACGCGGCCCCTAGGCAGGATCCGTTCGGCCTCCTCGACGGTCTCCGCCGCCTCGGTTGCCCTGATCTGGCGAGCGAGCATAACCAGCTCGTAGCGCAGGGCGGCAACTGCATCTCTCTGCAGTTCCATGGCCTCATGCCGCGCCATCCACCGATGGTAGCCATCGATGACCGGTCGCAGGCTGATCCCCGCGAGGCTGACGATCGCGCCGTGACGGCGCTGACCCGTGCGGCGCGCATGCGGAACATGGGTCCGCTCAATGAACCCGCCGCGCTCCAGCTCGGCTTCGGCGTTGTGCAGGACCTTCGTCGAAATCCGCAGCGTTTGAGCCGTAGTTTGCGGTTGCTCCCACACACCGCAAATCTTGCCACGCTCGAAGTCGGACGACCGGCACCCGAGCAGATAGTGCTTCAGGACACGCACTGCGGTCGCCGACAGGCGTTCCTCGCGACAAGACCCCGACGCGATTTTCTCGATCAGATCAGCCAAGCTGAAGTGGGTAACGCCTGGTGGCAGACCACCATGGGCCAAGGAGGCGCTCATTTTGCACCTCCCGCAAGGTTTGCCCTTGCACGCGATTCGTCGCTCGCGTAGGTGGAAGAGGTAGCTGACGCGCTATGAAATTTGCCGGTGGTGGGGATGGCCGTCCCCCCGCCGGTTTTTCGTTTCCGGCATCGGTCTGGTGGATCGGTTATCCGCGATGCCACTGCCCTGTTGGCATTTCCACAGTCAGAATGAAGCGATGGCCTACCCCCAGAGCCCTCATAAAGGCCGAGAGGGTGGGCGAATGTCTTGCCCTTACCCCGTAGGTGACTGAAAAACATACTAAACGCTTATCCTCGCGAAATTGTATGTTCCCGTCAGAATCCCTTCGCCCGCTCCAGTTTTCCGACAAACCAGCACAAAACGCCGCAGCACACCGTCACAAGCGCGCGGCTGTTGTCGCATTTGTGCCGCAGTCGGTCGGCGAATCTGCGCGGTTCACCGGTTTGACCCCTTGCAATACCGTGTTTGGCTGCTAGCTGCGTGATACGTTATCTCATTCAATCAACGGAAACCCCATGACCGCTCGCAAAATCCGTCTCGCGCCTTCCCGCCTTACCCTCGCCACCGCGATCGGCCTTGCCGTCTCAGCGAGCCCGGCCTTTGCCGAGGACAACGCCGAGGAGCAGGCCCAGCCCGCCGACAATGCGACCCAGGTGGAAGACGACCTCCACAACCGCCAGGCTGACGGGCAAGGCAACATCATCGTCAGCGCCTCGGGCCTGAGGGAGCTCGACGTGCTGGCCGGGACCAGCGTCCTGGAAGTGCGCGACATCCAGCGCGAGGCCGTCACCGGCCAGATCGGTGAACTGCTGACCAAGATCCCCGGCGTTTCGGCCACCAGCTTCGCCCCGGGGTCATCGCGTCCGGTGCTGCGCGGCCAGCAGGGCGAACGCGTGCGCGTGCTGGTTGACGGGGTCGGCACTGCGGACGTTTCGAACACCTCGGTCGACCATGCCACCAGCATCGAGCCGATCACGGTGGAGCGGGTCGAAGTCCTGCGCGGCCCCGCCGTCCTGCTTTACGGCAGCCAGGCCATCGGCGGTGCGGTCAACGTAATCGACAAGCGCATCCCGACCCGCATGCCGGAAGAGGACTTCCATCTCGACGCCTTTGCTGGTGTCGACAGCGCCACCAACCTCAGGACCGGCGCGGCCTCGCTCGACGTGGGGATCGGCTCGAACCTCGTGTTCCATGTCGACGGATCGTGGCGCGATACCGGCAACATGGACATCGGCGGGTTCCAGCTTTCCCCGGAACTGCGCGAGGAGCTGCTGGAAGAGGCTGCGGAGAAGGACGCCGATGGCGAGCCCGATGAAGCCGCCGAATTCCGCGAAGCGGCCGCCCAGCGCGGCTTCGTGCCCAACAGCGACATGCAAAGCTGGACGGTCAATGCCGGCCTTGGCCTGATCCTCGGCGAGAGCACCTTCGGCGCCTCGCTGGGTTGGTACGACACCAACTACGGCGTCATCAAACGCCCGGGCCTGAAGAAGGAAGAAGAGGAAGAAGGCGGCGAAGGGGAGAAGAAGGAGGAAAACGTCCGCATCGACCTCCAGCAGTTCCGCGCCGACTTCAAGGGTGACATTTATCTGGGCGACGGCGCGTTCGAGCGGCTCAAGCTGCGCGTGGGCTATTCCGATTACACCCACACCGAATTCGAAGGGCCGGGCGAAGTCGGCACCGTATTCGACAGCACCAGTGTCGAAGCCCGCGCCGAACTCGTCCAGAACGCCGACGGGATGCTACGCGGCGCGACCGGCATCCAGTATCTCCACCGCGATTTCAGCGCGGTCGGGGCAGAAGCCTATGTTCCGCCCAACCTGACCGACCAGGTGGCGATCTTCACCTTGCAGGAATTCGGCACCGGCCCGGTCCAGATCGAAGCCGCTGCGCGTGCCGAGTTCACCGATGTCGAGGCCCAGACCCTCGGTATCGAGCGCGATTACGAAACCTTCTCGGGCGCGCTCGGCCTCGTCTACGAAGGCATTGAAGGCGTGCGCATCGGCCTCAACGGCTCGCGTGCGGAACGTGCGCCGAGCGCCGAGGAACTGTTGTCCGACGGCCCGCACATTGCCACGCAGGCCTTCGAGATCGGCGATGCCGACCTCGACACCGAAAGCGCCTGGGGGCTGGAAGCCTATGCGCGCGGCAGCATCGGGGCGGGGACGTTCAACCTCACCGTCTTCAAGCAGTGGTTCGACAACTACATCTTCCTTGAAGATGCAGGGTTCGAGGAAGACAGCCTGCCGGTGTTCGAATATCTCCAGCAGGATGCCGATTTCTTCGGGATCGAGGCGGACTTCTCTTATCCGGTGGTCGACACCGGGACTTTCCGCCTGCTGACTGACCTGCGCGCCTCCTATGTGGAGGCCGAGCTGGCGGACGGGACCGCCGTGCCGCGCATCCCGCCGCTGAGCCTGCTCGGCGCGCTGGAAGCGCAGACCGATTCCTTCGACGTTCGCGGCGAAGTGCAATGGTTCGACGGGCAGGACAGGGTTACCGCCTTCGAAACTCCGACGGACAGCTTTACCCTGGTCAATGCCCTGGTGGCGTGGCGCCCGCTGGCGGATAACCAGAACGTGACCGTCCAACTGGCGACCGACAATATCTTCGACGTCATTGGTCGCCGCCACGCCAGCTTCACCAAGGACTTCGTCCCCCTGATGGGCCGCAACTTCCGCGCCAGCGTCCGTTTGAGCTTCTGATCCGTAGCTCCTGCGGGCAACAGGGTCGCAATCAGGGGCAGCCGGCCGGATATTTCTGGCGTCCGGCTGCCCCTTTTTCGTGCCTCAATTCTCCACCGTGAAAAGCAGTTCGGCGTGCTCCTCGAGCCGCTTGACCAGATCCTCGCCCAGAAACGCGCCCGGCGTGCCGATCCCGCCAGGCTTTTCGCAGGAAAGCAGCGCGATCCCCGTCTCGCTCAGCATCCTGCTGGTCGATCCGTAACCCGGATCATACTTGCCCTTCACGCCATATTGCAGCCGCTCGCCGCCCGGCATTTCGGCCACGAACACGACATCGTAGAAGCCGGTCTCGCGCTCCTCCTTGCTCGGCCCTTCGCCGGGCTTGGGAGGCTTTGCACCAAACGGGTTCTTCATCATCTCCAGCGCCGCATTGGCCGCCGCCTTGCCCGCCTCGCCGGGGCTGGTCAGCATCATCTCGTCATACTTGAAGTCGGTGCCGTATGGATGGCCGAGGAGGAAGTTGGTGCGGTGGACGTTCTTGGTGTTGATCGGCGCCATGACAAAGGGCGCAGACCACTTACCGAGGTCGTCCTCATAGGAGGGAATCATGCCCGAAGGCTGGTCGGGGCCTTCAAAACCCGGCGTCAGCGCAAAGGGATTGCGCAACACGTTGATGACCGAGATATCCCTGGCCGCCGCCTTCATGGTCGCGCCGAGGCTGGCGGCAGTGCCGCCCGAAAAGGTCCCCTTCATCGCCCGCACGCGCCCGCGAATGCGCGGGGCGGGCTGGCCGAAGCGTTCGACGCAGGCCTTCTGCGTCATCATCACGCCGAGATCGAAGGGGATCGAATCGAACCCGGAAGAAAAGCAGATGCGCGCGCCGCTGGCTTCGGCGGCGGCCTGGTGCTCGGCGATCTTGGCCGCCATCCACGCCGGCTCGCCGCACAGGTCGGCATAGTCGGTGCCGGTCGCAACGCAGGCCGCGACCAGCTTGTCGCCATAGAGCTGGTACGGGCCGACCGTGGTGAGCACCACGCGGGTCCGGTTGCACATCGCCTCAAGGTCGGCGTCGTCATCGGCATTGGCGACCACCAGCGGCGTGGTGGCAGGCGCGCCGATCAGGTCGCGCACCTCTTCAAGCTTAGCGAGGCTGCGGCCCGCCATCGCCCATTTCGGCCCGTCATCGCGCGCGCCATAGTGGTGGGCGAGATATTCGGCGACGAGCCGCCCAGTATAACCGGTGGCGCCGTAAACGATAATGTCGAATTCGCGGGTGCTCATGCGTTATCTCCTTTGCGCGAAGCTGATGCGCGAGGGAGTGGCTCAAGTCCAGACCCGCTGCCCTAGAGCCTCGGAAGCGTCACCCCGCGCTGGCCCATGTATTTGCCCGCGCGGTCCTTGTAGCTGGTCTCGCAGCGCTCGTTGCCCTTCAAAAACAGGAACTGGCACGCGCCTTCATTGGCGTAGATTTTCGCAGGCAGCGGGGTGGTGTTGCTGAATTCCAGCGTAACATGCCCTTCCCAGCCCGGCTCGAGCGGGGTGACGTTCACGATGATCCCGCAGCGCGCATAGGTGCTCTTGCCGAGGCAGATCACCAGCACATCTTCCGGCACGCGGAAATATTCGACCGTGCGCGCCAGCGCGAAGGAATTGGGCGGGATCACGCACACGTCCGTCTCGCGGTCGACGAAGGAGTTCGCCGCAAAATCCTTGGGATCCACCACGGCGCTATCGACATTGGTGAAGATCTTGAACTCCGGCGCGACCCGCGCGTCGTAGCCATAGGATGATAGGCCATAGGAAATCACCCCGTCGCGCCGCTGGGCTTCGACGAAAGGCTCGATCATGCCGTGTTCGAGCGCCTGCGCGCGGATCCATTTGTCGGAGAGAATCGCCATGTGGATGTGATTCCCGATGGATGCCGGGCCAGCAAGGGCCAGCGCGAAATTATCCGGATGAGTTTGGTCCAGGAGCGGAACGGGGCGCCCGGCCCGCCTCCTAGGGGACCGCCTCGACCTCGGCGGCGGATGGCGGGCCATCGCCTGCACCCTCGCCCTGTTCGTCCGGGGGCAGCACGAAATAGGTTTTGACGACCACCCACTGGTTGTACATCCGGCGCCCGGCCTGATTGTGTACCCGGATGCGCAGCCATCGCTCTGTTTTCAGGGCTGCTTCACCAAAGCCGTGGCCTTTGGGCTGCTCGGCGGCGAGGCTGCAATCGCGCACCCGATCATAGCGCAGAACGAAGCATTTGAGGTAAGCTGCGCCTTCGATCTTCGCCTCGCGCGCGGCGGCGGGATAGACGCGGTAATTCTTGGTGAAATCCATGCCGGGCGCCCACGAGGCGATAAGCTGGCTGCCCCGCCCCTTGCCGTTTCCGGCACCGCCGCTGCCATTTCCGCTGACACCATTGCCCCCCGCACCCGCTATCCCTGCAGGCCCGTGCGCCTGATCGCCCCGGCTCTCGGCACCTGGCGTGATCAGCGGACCGTCACCGGTCCGGGGTATCTCGGGCAGCACGACGGGCGCGAGCTTGATCGGAGCAACCGGCATGACCGGCAAAGCGGGGGGTGGAGCAATCGTCAGCGGGCGGCTTTGCGGGGCGGCTTCCTCGGGGCTCTTGGCGAAAACCTCAGGCTCGTCGATATTCTCTTCCTCGGGCGGGTCAGGCGCCGTGGCGGAAATCTGGCGGGCGGTCAGGACCACGAGGGATTCGGCAAGACGATCCGGCTTGTGGCGCGGATGCGATATCAGCAACATCAGGCTGAGCAGGCCCGCCGTCAGTGCCAGCGACAGGATCAGCGCGGCGCTTCTTTCACTAGCGCTGTCGCGTGGAGAATATCCCGGCGGACTGCTCGAAGGAATGCCACGGAAACCGAACATCTCGCGTCAGATGCTCCATGATGGAACAATGGTTCCAGGGCGTGCCTGGCTTTCAAGGCGCGATTGTCGCGGCTTCCGGCTGGTCCCGCCGGCCCGCAATTTCGACCCAGGGGCAATATGCTGGAAAGAACCTGTCTGCCTGATTAATCGACGTTTTCTTCCGCTTGCCCCTTGCCCTGAGGCACATTGCGCGGGTTCGGCGGCGACACGGGTGCCGGGCGCCTGGTGACGGCTCGCCCCCCGGCCTTGGCGTCGAGCAACAGCAGCGAGATCCGCCGGTTCCTCGGATCGGCGGGATCATCCGCGATCAGCGGTTCGGTTTCGGCCACGCCCTCGATCCGGGCAATCCGCTGCGCGGGCAGCCCGCCCAGCAACAGGGCCTGCCGGGTGGCCTCGGCGCGGCCGGTGGAAAGCGACCAGTTGTTTGCTGTCACGCTCCCGCGCCACGGCAACGAGTCCGTGTGGCCGCGCAGGATCAGCGGGGCACGTTCGTCCTTCAGCGTTTCGGCCATCACCTCAAGCAGGCCGCGCGCCTCGGTAGTGAGGATCGTGGTGCCGAGTTCGAACATGGAAAAATCTGCATCGTCGACGAGGTCGATGCGGATCCCCTCCGGCGCGCGCATCACCCGCACCTGCCGGGCCAGATGGGTTAGCTGGCGGCGCTGGACGAGTTTCTTCTCGATCTTGTCTCGCAGTTCCCTGAGCTTGTCGGAATCCATCTCGCCGCGCCCGCCGCCCTCGACCGGGCCGCCGGTGACGCCGCGCGGAATGGTGATCGCTCGCGTGCCGGTCTGGCCCATGGAGTTGGGGTAATTATCCACATCGGTTATCGATGAACCGCCCAGCAATCCATCGGACCCGGCGCTTTCCTTGCGCAGCTTCACCAGCGTCGGAGTGAAATAGTCGGCGATCCCCTTGCGCTGCTTCTCCTCGGTGGCACCAAGCAGCCACAGCAACAGGAAGAAGGCCATCATGGCGGTAACGAAGTCGGCATAGGCGACCTTCCATGCTCCGCCATGGTGGCCGCCCTCGACGATGGTCACCTTCTTGACGATCACCGGCGCGGGCGGGGCAAGCAGTCTGGGATCGGCCTCGGCCATGCTATTTGCCCCGCATCATGTCGAGCAGGTCGGTGAGCTTGGGTCGGTGCGCGGGCGGCAGTCCCGACCGGGCCGCTTCCAGAACCAGCGGCTGCGGATAGCCGTGCAAGGAGGCGATGATCACCTGCTTGATCGAATGGAAAATCTGCTGGTCATGGGCGTTGATCTGCTTCAGCCGCGCGCCCAGCGGTCCGGCAAGGCCATAGGCAAGCAGCACGCCGAGGAAGGTCCCGACCAGGGCTGAACCGATCATCTTGCCGAGGATCTCGGGCGGCTCGCTGATCGCACCCATGGTCTTGATGATGCCGAGCACCGCCGCCACGATCCCCAATGCGGGCAAGGCGTCGGCGAGCGACTGGATCATGTGCTGCGGCTCGTCCATCTCGTGCAGCTGGGTCTTGATCGCATTGTCGATCACCTCCTCCACGGCATGGGTATCGAGCGTACCCGAAGACACCACCAGCAGGGTCAGCGGATCGCAGATCATCGCGGTCACGACGGGATCGGCCTGCAGGCGCGGATATTCGCTGAAGATGGTCGAGCTGGCCGGATCGGTGACATGGCTTTCCAGCGCCACCGCCCCTTCGGATCGCAGCAGCTTCATCAGCTTGCTCGCCAGTGCGATCGCGTCGATATGATCCTCGTCGGTATATTTCGGCCCCTTAAAGATCTTGCCGACGCCGCCGCCAAGCAGCTTGATCGCGTGCATCGAGTTGCCGATCAGGATGGCGCCGGTCGCTGCCCCGCCGATCATCATGAATTCAAGCGGCAACGCCGCCAGCACCGGACCCATGGCGCCGCCGGCGAGGATGAACCCGCCAAATACCATGGCGAGCAGCACGACAATTCCGATGGCTACAAACACGACAGGGCTCCTGCTTGGGTTCGCGCGTCAGCGCAGCGCGTCAAACAGCGAGAGCGAGCTGACCCGCGCGAAGGCCGCCTGGCTTGCCTCGAGTGCGGTCAGGGACTGCTGCAGCCGGGCGATCGTATCGGCTATGTCGGTATCACCGAAGCGCGAGCGCCGTTCGGCCAGCACCACGCCGCGGTCGGCCTGCTGCTGCTGCACCTGATCGACCCACGCCATGCGGGTGCCGAGGATGGTCTGCGCCCGGCTGGCTGTGTCGAGCGCGGCATCAAGCCCCTCCAGCGCGGCGTTGGCCGCTGCGGCCGGATCGGGCGCACCGCCAGCCAGCGCCGCTGCCAGCCCGCCGAGCACGGCAAAGGCGCTGGACGGCGTGCCGCCAAGGTCGAACTCGAACACCTCGCTGCCTGGCAATCCCCGTTCGATCGCCGTTCCCGGTGCGACCGGCACCGCACCGCTGGTGGCCGTGCCGATGTAGGTGACATTGCCCAGCGCATCACGCACGAAGGCCGGATCGGAGGACAGCCCGGCGAACAGAGGCTCGCCAGTCAGCGTCGTGCCGTTGGCACGGCTGAACAATTCTTCGGAAAGCTGCGCCAGTTCAAAAGCGATCGCCTGCCGCCCGTCCTCCCCTGCTGGGTCATTGGCGGCCTGCACCGCAAGTTCCCGCGCGCGTTGCAGCAGGCCGATAACGGCGGTCAGTTCCTCCGAGGCCGCGCCCAGATCCTGGGCGAACCGCGCGGCATTGTCGCCTTCGACCCGTGCCAGCGCCTCGGCTCTTGCCACACTGCGAAGCTGGGCGGCAGCCGCCGGATCGTCCGACCCGCGCTCCAGCCTCAATCCGGTGGCGATCTGCGTGCGGTTGCGCTCGATCCGGCCGCGCAGTTCGCCCATCTGCGCCAGCGCGCGGTTGAAGAAAGAGCCAGTGGAGGTGCTGACGAAACTCATGGCGGCGCGCTCCCTTACCTCAGGCCCAGCAGGGTATCGAACAGTTCGGTAGCGACCTGGATCACCCGGCTATTGGCCTCGAAGGCCTGTTGCAGCCGCACGAGATTGGCCGCTTCGGTATCGAGATCGACCCCGGTTTCCCTGAGGAGCTCGGCTTCGGCGCTGGCAGCAACGACGCCGAGCCCTTCGCGCCGCGTGTCGAGTGCGGCAACGCGGCTGGAGAGGCTGAGCAGCAACGCGTCGGCCTGGGATGCAGGGCCGGTCTCGGCACCCAGCGTTGCCAGAAGCGCGGCGAGATTGGACGTGTCGCGGCTGCCTGCGGGCGCGCCGGCGGGTGCGGTGGCAAGCCCGCTGGCAGAAGCGAGCGCGACGTCGATATCCGCCGCACCGGTGCCGCCCAGCAGCGGCTGGCCAGGATTGCCGGCGCTGTCCACGCCTGCCGCCTGCGCCGCATTGGCAATGCCGATCACCGATTGGGCGAGACTGTCGAGCCCGGCCTGCAGGCCTGCTATGTCGGACAGAGCGCTCGCGCGTCCTGCCATCGCGCCGCCGGCGGGCGCAAACGCCGTGCCGCCGACGTCGAAGGCGAGCGTGCCATCGGGGTTCACGGAAAGGTCGACGTTGGCCGTCACCCCGCCCGTCACCAGCGCCACCGGGGGCGCACCATCGAGACTTACGTCGGCCGTGCCATTGGCATTGATCACGGTGGCGATGCCGAATTGTTCGGCCAGCCCGCGCAATGCCTTGTCGCGCGCATCGAGCAGCGCCGCGCGCCCCGCCGTGCCTTCACGCGCGGCGACAAGATCGCGATTGACCTCGGCCAGTTCGGCCGCGAGTTCGTTGACCGTCAGCACCTCGGCTGCCGCCTCGTCCTGCACCAGGCGCCTCGCATTGGCGAGCGTGCTGTCAGCGACGCGAAAATTGCCTGCCATCTGGCGCGCGCTTTCCAGCGCCGACAGGCGCAGCGCCGGTTCGAGAGGATTGCCTTCGAGCCTGGTCAACGCTGCTTCGAATTCGACCAGGCCAGTAAAGACCCCTGAAGCTTCCAGCGCGCTCTCGGCCTCGCGCAGGGCGAAGAATTCGGCCTCTGCCGCAGCCAGGGCCGATGACGTATCGCGCGCCTGCCGCTGCACCAGCGCGCTTTCGGCCCGCACCACCACGCCCGGCCGGATGCCCCCGAGCGAATCCGCCGAGGCGCCGATCCCGATATTGCCGGTCATCACCAGCTCGCTCTGGGTAAGTGTGCGGCGCGAATAGTCGGGATTGGCGGCATTGGCGATGTTCTGCGCCGTCAGCTCGAGGCTGAGGCGTGACGCCGTGAGGCCGGACCGACCGATGGTGAAGATCGCGCTGGGCATTACCCGTCACCTCTATCCGGCAGATATTGCGCAAGCTGCGCCTCGATACTCCGTGCAAACCCGAAGGCGCCGCTGGCAGCGGCGATGTCAGCGAAGTGTTCGTCGCGCATGGTCTGGAACTGCTGCATTCCGCCGCCTGTCAGCGGCGTTTCCGCGGCAAGGCTCGCCGCGCGCGCGCTGGCGAGCATCTTGCGGATCATGATCGCCTCGAAGCCCTCGGCTGCCTGTCGCAGCTCGGCGCGTTCAGGGGACAAAGCCTCGGGACGCACCGAGCTGCTGGCAACGCGGCCAAGCGAGACGGAAGGAGGAGAGGCAAGTGGGCCGGTCACAACACCACCATTTCGGCTTGCAGCGCGCCTGCCTGCTTGAGGCTTTCCAGGATCACCACCAGATCGGCCGCGCCGACGCCGAGCAGGTTCAAGGCATCGACGATTTCGGACAGCGACGCCGCTCCGGGCATATAGGCGACCCTGTCGGCGCGCTCGGTTACGGTGATGTCGGAGGATTGCTCGATCGCGGTCTGGCCCCGGCTGAAGGGTTCGGGCTGGATCACGGTGGGGTTCTCGTCGATGCGGATCACCAGCTTGCCGTGGCTGACCGCGGCGGGCGACAATCGCACCGCGTCGTTGATCACCACCGTGCCGGTGCGGCTGTTGACGATCACCCGCGCGGCCACCGGTGCCGGGGTGACGGGCAGCATCTCGATCTCGGCCATCAGGCCCGAACGTATGTCATTGCCCTGCGGCAGGGCCAGCTCGATGCTGACCCCGTCGGCAATCGCGGCGATGCCCGGCCAGCGGCTGTTGATCGCATCGCGCACCCGCGCGGCGGTGAGAAAATCGGCCTGGTGCAGGTTGAAGCGCAATGTCGGCGAGGCATCGAACCCGGTTGCAACCGCGCGTTCGACCGTGGCCCCGTCGGCGATCCGGCCCACCGTGGTTACATTGACCGTGAGCTGTGAGC
Organism: Erythrobacter dokdonensis DSW-74; assembly: GCF_001677335.1. GTDB lineage: Bacteria > Pseudomonadota > Alphaproteobacteria > Sphingomonadales > Sphingomonadaceae > Erythrobacter > Erythrobacter dokdonensis. The sequence continues at coordinate 35,126 of NZ_LZYB01000003.1, read as the reverse complement.
CGTCGCGGCCCGATACGCCCAGCCCGCCGACCGCGACATTGCCCTGCGCCATGGCATAGATCTGCCCGTCCGCACCGTAGAGCGGAGTCAGCACCAGCGCTCCGCCACGAAGGCTCAGCGCCTGGCCAAGCGTGGATACGGTAATGTCAATGCGCTGGCCCGGCTTGGCGAAAGGCGGCAATTCGGCGGTGACGATCACGGCGGCAGCGTTGCGCAGGATGGGCGAGACGCCCGGCGGCAGTTGGAGCCCGAGCCGGCCCGAGACACCCTTCATCGCTTCGGTGACATATTGCAGGTTGTTGTCGCCCGTGCCTTGCAGGCCGACGACTACGCCGTAGCCGGTCAGCTGGTTGGCGCGCAGGCCTTCGAACTGGCCGAGATCGCGGATGCGCTCGGCAGCGGCCGGGACGGGGACGAAGGCGGCCAGCAGCGCGAGCAGAAGGGGGAGAAAGCGCAGCATCACGGATCTCCTAGAAAGGCGAAATCGCGTTGAAGAAGCGGCTCAGCCAGCCAGGACGACTGGCCTGCTGGACCGCGCCCTTGCCCGAATAGATGATCCGGGCATTGGCGACCTGCGAGGAAGCCAGGCGGTTGTCGGCGTCGATGTCGATCAGGCGGATGCGGCCGGCGAACTGCACCCATTCATCGCCTTGAGAGAACATCATCTGCTTTTCTCCGACCACTTCGGCGGTGCCATTGGGGTAGATCGCGGCGATGGTCACTGCGACCGCACCGTTGAGGCGGCTCTGCTGCGCGGCATTGCCCCCTCCACTGAACGACCCTTCGGCCGCAGCTTTAAGGGCATCGGGATTGAGGAAGTCGAGCGGGCCGCTGGTCGGCGGGGTGATTCCGAAGCTGCCCGAACGGCTGGTCTGGCCCGCGGTACTCTTGGTAGTGGTGGTTGCCTCGGTAAGGATGATGGTCACCATGTCGCCGAGCTGGCGCGCGCGGGTGCCGGTGACGAGCCCGGCATAGCCCGACCCGGTCCGGAAGATCGCGCCCGCGCTGGTGGCGGGCACCATCGGCTGCGGCGCGGCGACGGCCAGCGGATCGCCCGGGCTTGCCGCCACGATGGCAGCGCCTGGCGGCGGGGGTGCGGCAAAGCCCGCCTGCGGCCCCGTGCCACCAGTGCCCATGCAGGCGGACAGCAGCAACGGCGCGGCGAGAAGGAGGTATTGTGGTTTCATGGGTCGCCTCACAATGTCTGGTTGGCGTTGCGCAGCATCTCGTCGACCGCGCTCACCATCTTGGAATTGATCTCGTAGGCGCGCTGGGCCTCGATCATCTCGACCAGTTCCTCGACCACATTGACGTTGGACTGTTCGAGCATTCCCTGCCGCACGGCACCGCGCCCGTTCTCGCCCGCAAAGCCGAGCTCGGCCGGACCTGAGGCAGCGGTCTCGACCAGGAAGTTGTCACCGATCGCACGCAAGCCCGCCGGATTGACGAAACTCGCCACCGTCAGCTGGCCGAGCAGTGTCGGCGCGGCATCCCCGGGGGTCAGCGCGCTCACCGTGCCATCGGGCGCGATAGTGATCGACTGTGCGCCGGCGGGGATCTGCAGCGGCGGCTGGAGCGCATAGCCCTGCGAGGTGATCAGCGTGCCGTCGGCCGAGAGGGTGAAATTGCCCGCGCGGGTGAAGCCCACCTGACCGCCCGGCGGCAGCTCGACCTGGAAATAGCCGGGCCCGTCGAGCGCCAGATCGAGCGGGTTGGCGGTGGCGTTGAGCGTCCCCTGCGCCTCGATCCGTGTGGTGCCCTGCACCTGCACCCCGGTGCCGAGGTTGAGGCCCACGGCAAAGGCGGTCTGTCCGGTCGATTGCTGCCCGGCGACGCGCTGTTCCTGATAGGCGAGCGTGGCGAAATCGGCGCGGTCGCGCTTGAAGCCGGTGGTGCCGATATTGGCAAGGTTGTTGGCGATGACGCGCATCCGCGCATCCTGTGCCTCAAGCCCCGTGCGGGCGACGTGAAGGGCGGAAGTGGGCATTGGTCAGTGCTCCCTTGAATGGATCAGCGCAGGCCCATCAGGCCGCTGGAAGCTTCATCAAGCTGGCCTGCGGTCTGGATGATCCGCGCGCGCTGTTCGAAGGCGCGCTGGGCTTCGATCATCTGCACCAGCGTGTCGGCAGTCTGGACATTGGATTGTTCAAGCGCGCCGGTGGAAAGGCGTGCGGTCGGATCGGGCGGCAGCACGCCCCCTCCGGGTACCTTGAGGAAAGAGTCGATCCCCTTGGCGAGCGGGCTGCCGTTCGGGCTGACCAGCCGCAGCCGGTCGATCGTCTCGGGCGGGGCATTGGCGGCGGCCGGATCGCTCGCCATGATCGTGCCGTCGGCGGCGATGGCGATGGAAAAGCCCGGCGGCACCGAAATCGGGGTGCCGCCTTCGCCCAGGACCGCCAGCCCTTCGCCGTTCTCGATCACTCCCGAGGCGCCCACACGCAGGTCACCGCGCCGCGAATAGACCTCGCCCTGAAGATCGGGCGACTGGTAGGCCAGCAGCGCGTCTCCTTCCAGCGCGACATCCATCGGATTGCCGGTCGGCACCACGCGCGCGGCGGTCATGTCCGCCCCGCGCACATTGCCGCGCGCCATGGCGCGGGCTTCGAGCGAGCCGTCCTTGAGCGTCGCCGGGGTGACCGCGAAGACTTCCTGGCGAAAGCCCGGCGTGCTGGCGTTAGCGAGGTTGTTCGCCACCGCCCGCTGCCGGTCCATCGCCGCGTTCATCGCGGTCATGGCGGTGTAGATCAGCCGGTCCATGGTTCAACGGCCTTACTGCTGCCGCAGGTTGATGACGGTGGTGGAGATCTGGGTGGCGGTGTCGATCGCGCGGGCATTGGCCTGGAAATTGCGCTGCGCGGTCAGCAGCGAGACCATCTCCTCGGCAAGATCGACGTTGGAGCGTTCGAGCGCTCCGCTGATCATCTCGCCGTTGTTGCCGATGCCCGGGTTGCCGAAGATCGGCGGGCCGGAATCTCCCGATGCCTGCCACTTGGTCTGCCCGATGGCGCGCAAGCCGCTGGTGGCAGCGAAGGTGGCGAGCGCAATCTGTCCGACCGGGGTCGAGGTGCCATCGGCATAGGCCGCGCTGACAATCCCGCGGTTGTCGATCGTGACATTGGCGAGCGCCGAGCCCGCACCATTGGTCAGCGGCACGATCACGCTGGCCGGGACGGTCGAGGTCGGCACCCCCGCAGCATCGACCGGGAAGGCCTGCAGCCGGTTGCCGTTGGCATCCTGCAATTCGCCGGTCGCACGCAGCTGGAAATTACCGTTGCGGGTAAAGCTGAGATCGCCCGAGAAGGGGTTTTCGAGCGCAAAGAACCCGTCGCCGTCGATCGCGATATCGAGGCTGCGACCGGTCTGTTCGAGCGGGCCGAGCGCAAAGTCCTGGGTGATCGCCGAAACGGTCGCGCCGATGCCCGCCGTGCGGCGCGGATCGGTGGGCGCGCCGGTGGCAACCAGATCGGCAAACTGCGCCGAGCTTTTCTTGAAGCCCACGGTTTCGGCATTCGCGATGTTGTGGGCGATGACGCGCAGGTCGGTCTCGGCATTGCGCAGACCGCTGAGGGAGGTGAAGAACGACATGGGGTTGTGATCCTTGTGCTGGGGAAGGGGTCAGGGTTGCGGGTTGGTGAGGCGCTCGGCAGTCGCTTCCTGCGCCGCAATCAGCCGGTCGAGCTTGGCCGAAATCGCCTCGAGGGTGGCCGAACTCTCGGTGGTGGCCGCCAGCGAGGAGAACTGCGCCATCTGCGCCAGCATGTCCTTGTTGTCGGCCGGTTCCAGCGGGTCCTGGAAGGTCAGCTGGGTGGTGAGCAGGCGCAGGAAGTCGCCCTGGTCGAGCGTCTCCAGTCCGTTCCCGCTCAGGCGCGAGGGGGTGTTGAGCCGGTCAAGCGTCGATTGCGCGCCGGGGGTGATGGCAGTGCTGTCCATTACTGGCTCCTCAGGGTTTCGAGCATCAATTGCTTGGCAGTCTGGAGCGCCTGCACCAGGTTCTGGTACTGGCGGGCGCTCTCCATGATTTCGACCATCTCGGCGGTCTCATCGACGGGAGCTTCGAAGATGAAGCCCTCCGCATCGGCGAGCGGGTGGCCGGGATCGTAGCGCTTGGTCGGCGCGGTCTCGGCGCGCACGAGCCCACCCGAGGTCACCCCGGCAAGGCCCGAGGCACGGTCGAGCTCGACTGAAAACACCGCGCGGATCGGGCGATAGGCGCCCTCCTCGGTGCTCGAGACCGAGCCGGCATTGGCGAGGTTGGATGTCGCCGCATTCATCCGCACCATCTGCGCGCTCATCGCGCGGGTGGTCAGGGAGAACAGCGTCATGGGGGATTCGCCGGGCATGGTCATTCGCCCTTCAGCGCGCGGGTGATCGTATTGACCTTGCCCTGGACGAAGCTGAGCGTCGCGGAATAGGCTACGGCATTCTCGGCGAAGGCGACCTGTTCGCGGTTGAGCTCAACCGTGTTGCCGTCGAGCGAGGGCATGGTCGGACGGCGCCACACCATGCCGGCGTTCGGACCGTCGGCGGTCGCATCGCCACGCGCGTCGGCCAGCCGGGCATCGAGCGCGGCGTTGAAATCGATGTCGCGCGCCTTGTAGCCGGGGGTGGCGGCATTGGCGATGTTCGAGGCGATCACGCCCATGCGCTGCGACCGCAGGCTCAACGCCGCGCCGTGAATGCCGAAAAGTCTCTCGTTCATGCGGGTCTCCCCTCGTGTTGCCCGCCGGCTCGCATGCCGGGGCGACGATGGGTTTGCAGGAAGCGTGCCAGTTTGCCCGCAAGGAGGGCGGCGCGATGGGTCCGGCGCGGGACGCGGCAAGCGCTTGCCGCCAGTCCGGCAAGACCCTGCCGAAAATACCTAGCTTAAGCGGAGAATGGCCGAGACGTTCTGTGTGAGCGAAGGCTCTGCGTCCGGGGCCGGGAGAGGGGAACCTGATGTCCGTGAAATTTGCCGCCCTGATCGATCCGGGCGCCTTCATGATCGTAGTCGCGGGAACGGTTCTGGCCTGTGCGGCGCGCTGCGGCTGGCACGATTTCGGCGCGGCGCTGCGTGAAGCGGGGGCGCTGGCAAAGCCCGGCTTCGATGCCGAGGCCAACCGCAAGGCACTCGCCCGCGCAGTCAGCGCAATCCGCCGCGACGGCTCGCACCGGGCCAGTCCGGCATTGCCGCCCGACCGCGCCCTTGCATTGATGCTCGAAACCTATCTGCGGCACGGCTCGCTGGAAGCGCTGCAACGCACCCGCCGGGCGGAGCGCGCGCTGGACGAGGCGCGCAGGGTTTCTGCTGCACAGGTGTTCGTGTGGGCGGGGGAACTCGCCCCGGTGTTCGGGCTGATCGGGACGCTGTTCGCTTTCACCCAGCTCGCCCCGGCGCTTGGCAGCGATACCGTGAGCGTCACGCTGGCTGCGATCGCGACCTCGGTGTTGTCGACCCTTTATGGCGCCCTGCTGGCGCATCTGGCGTGTCACCCGTTGGCGAGCGCGATCGAGCGGCGGGGCATCGCCCGCGAGCAGGAGCGCGAGAAATTGGCCGAATGGTTCCTCGACCAGATCGCGGCACCTGCCACCTCACCGCCGCAAGACGGACGCGCGCAACTGCGGGGTGTCGCATGAGCGCCGCTTTGCTTTCCGCCCGCGGCAGCAGCCATGGCTGGCAGCTGATCCTCGCCGATCTGGCGCTGATCCTGTTCCTGCTGACCCTGTCCGCCCTGCCTGCCGGGGATACCGAAAGCCGGCCAGCCCCGGTCGGCAGGGCAGGGGTCTTGCCCTCCGCCCGCCCGGTCGCGGTCGCCGCGGCGCAGGCGCTCTACCGGCCGGTTGCGGGCGGTCCGGGTCTGGCCGAATGGCTTGGCACGCAGCCGCGCGATCCGCGCGCCACGCTGACCGTATTCGCCCGCTATCGTCCCGGCGGCGAGGCAGTGGCCTGGGCGGCCGCGCGCGGGCTTGCTGAACAAGCCAGAGGCAGCGGTGTGGCGGTGCGTACCATCATCACGGTCGGCGGCGAGGCCGATCTCTATGCCAGCCTTGCCTATGACGAGCCGCCCGCCGACTAGGCAAAGGCCGGGCCTCAGCCCACCATTACCCGGTTACGGCCTTCCTGTTTCGCGCGGTAGAGTGCGGCATCGGCCCGGCCCAGCGCGCTACGGGTGTCGCTATCCTCGGTCACTTCGGCGACCCCGCCCGAAAAGGTTACGCGCCCAAACGGCTGGCCGGTGTCGCGGTTCATCAGCCGCCGGGCGGCCTGGGCCAATCGGATCGCGTCGAGCTTTGCCCTCGCCGCCTGTTTGTCCATGCCATAGAACAGCAGCACGAATTCCTCGCCGCCATGGCGCGCGACGAAGCAGGCATCTCCGGCGTGTTCGTTGAGCGTCGCCGCGACCGCGCACAGCACACGGTCGCCGGCTTCGTGGCCATGATTGTCATTGATCAGCTTGAACCGGTCGACATCGCAAAAGCCCAGGCTGAGCTTCTCCCCCTTGGCCCTCGCCTCGATAGCGGCGGAGACCAGCCGGCGTTCGAAGGCGCGGCGATTGGGCAGGCCGGTCAGGTGATCGACATCGGCCTCCAGCCGCGCCTTGGCGAGGTTCTCGCGCAGGCGCTCGGTCTCCGCCTGGCTGCGCGCCATCGCGCTTTCAACCTGCTCAATCCGCGCCAGCATGGTGCGCGAGAGGTCGAGCACCTGCGCGAGGTCCCCCGCAGCTGCGGAGTCGAGCTCGATCTCGGCCATCGCCTCGATCCGTGCGCCCAACGCGCCGCGATGGTCGCTGGTCTCGCTCTGGGCCGAGCGCGCCGTCTGGGCAAAGCGCATCAGCGAATATTCGAGCTTGTCCATCAGCGCCTCGAGCTCGGCGATGCGTGAATGGTTGTCGGGATCGAGCCGCCCGAGCGTATCAAGCCAGCGCTGGTCGATCGGTTCGCCGGCAATTTCACGCGCGGCAAAGGCCTGCGCCAGTTCCGGGTGCGAGCCGGACAATCCGCCGCAAATGGCGGCGAGATTGCTGGCGGTCACGGCCAGGTCATGCGTCTCGACGAAATTCCCGATGCGCGCCAGCAGAGCCTGGCGAGCTTCTTCGGCACGGCTGGCGGCGCTGCCCGTTGACGGGTCTTCCGGATTGAGCGGCGGCATGCCGGCCGGACGTGGAACACGGGGAAGAAAACGCGAAGCAAACGACATGTCGGACCCTGTTACGGCTGGAAAGGTGGACGTTGCCTGCCGCTCTAGCCGCAACATGCTTAAGCCGCGCCGCGAGGGACCTCCGGTAAAGTGCCTAGGCGGGTTCGCAGTCGGCTTGGCACGCCTCTTGCTGCCATTGAGGGCAGACATCCCCCGTCCGGAACAGGAGCAGATTCATGGAGATTACCAATCCCTGGCCCGAAGGCTGGCGGCTTGCCCCGCTGGCAGCCACCATGTTGCTGCCGCTGTGCGACCCGCCGGTCGCAGCGCAACAGGCCACCGATCCGGCTGTGATCGACCGCGCAGTGGCGGCCTTCACCGGCGCGGCAACAGGCACGCCCGGCGGCGCGCGAAGCCCCGCCGACCCGCGCCTGCGCCTGGCGCCCTGCGCCGCGCCGCTGGCAGTTGCCTGGCACGGCACCGCGCGCCAATCGGTCCGGGTCGAATGTCCCGGTCCGGACCCCTGGCGCATCTTCGTGGCGGTCGACGGGACTGGCGGGAAAGCGGCCGCTCGTCCGGCGCTTCCGGCGATCAAGCGCGGCGATGCGTTGACCGTAATGGTGCGCGGGCGCGGCTTTTCGGTCCAGCAGGCAGGCGAGGCGATGGAAAGCGGCGTGGTCGGAGAATGGATCTTCGTGCGCACCGCGCGCAAAGCCGAACCGCTGCGCGCCCGCATCGAGCGCCCCGGCCTCGCCGTCATCCCGGCAAGCTGAAGAAATATTTAAACCCCCCTTAAAGCTGCCTCCGGAGCGCCGTTCTCGGGAGCAGCCTTTCCATCAAGGATATACGTCATGCCTTCTGTCGAACTCAGCAAACTGCAAGGGATCGCCGCCCCGCGCGCGGTCACCTCGGGCGAGCGGGCACAGATCGGCGCCCGCAGCGCTTCCACCCGTGCGGCCGACACGCCAGCGTCGGGGGTCAGTGTCGCCGTCGGCACCGCAGTCGAAGCCGCCAGTCCGCCGGTCGATGCCGAGCGCGTGGCACAGATCCGTGCGGCCTTGCAGGACGGCTCCTACCCGCTGGTGCCGACCCGGATCGTCGATGCGATGATCGCCGCGCAGGTCAGCTTTGCCGTTCCGGTAAAGGACTGACATCATGACCGGAAGGCCTGCCCGCCCCTCGCTCCCGCTTGCCGCACAGTTGCGGCAGATGATTGCCGTGCTCGAAGCCGAGCGGCAAGCGCTTGCCGCACTCGATGCCGACGCGGTGATCGCCTCGGCAAGGGACAAGGAAAGCCTGTGCGCTAGTCTGGCAGGGTTCGGGCCGGACGCGCTCGACGGCGAGACCCGCGCGCTGGCCGAGACCGCGCGCCACCTCAACGACGTCAACCGCCGGGTGCGCAACCTGCTCGCGGCGAATGTCGCCGCGCGGATCGAGGCGCTGGGCGGGCCGCGCCGGATGCCGCATCCGGCCTATGCCGCGATGCGCGGCTAGGTAGTCTTACGTAATCGCGGTCGCGCCAGTCTGGCACGCGGTTTGCAGAACTCCGCACGAAAGCGTCGTGACCTGCGGCGCTGAGCCATCCGGCGGAGTCTGCCTTGAGCACATCATCCCCCTCCTTCCTCCCCTCCGGCCCGATCCGCGCCGGGTTCGAGGCTGCTGCCCGCGCCCATCAGGCGGCGCGCGGCGGCGGTGCGATGCGCCAGATCGCGGCGCCGCAGCCCGGCTCGCCGGTCGAAGCCGCGATCGCCCGCGCGGCGGAAGCGACCACGGTCGATTTCGGCTTCCTGCTCGCCCAGGCCGAAGTCGAATCCGCGATGGACCCCGAAGCCCGCGCTGCAACTTCGAGCGCGACCGGCCTGTACCAGTTCATCGAGAGCACCTGGCTCGACACGGTGAAGCGGCACGGCACTCGCTTCGGTCTCGGCGCGCTGGCCGAGCAGATCGACGTCACGGCGGCGGGCAATGCCTTCGTGGCCGATCCGGCCCAGCGACAGGCGATCCTCGCGCTGCGGGCCGATCCCGAGGTCGCCGCGCTGATGGCGGCGGGGCTGGCCGAGGACAACCGCGCGCATCTCGCCCCGATCCTTGGACGCCAGCCGGACCACGCCGAGCTCTATCTCGCCCATTTCCTTGGCGCGGGCGGCGCGGGGCGGTTCCTGTCGGAAATGCAGGCCGACCCCTCGCAAAGCGCAGCGGCACTGTTCGCCCGGCCCGCAGCGGCAAATCGCGGGATCTTCTATGCGCCCGATGGCAGCCCACGCAGCCTCGCAGGCGTGATGGGGGTGCTGGAAGGCAAGCTGGAACGCGCGCTCGACCGTGCCGGAAGCGCACAGACATTGCGTTTCGCCCGCGCCGATTATCCCGCAGCTCCCGCGCAGCGCACGCCATCGCCCTATCTGATCGCGGATGAAGCCGTGTTCGGTCCCGGCCCTGCACCCGCACTGACCATGCCCGTTGGCTCCGCCGTCTCCCTGCCCCCCCGCGTGCCCATGTCGCAGCTGCTGGGCGCAACCTTCGGCAATGAGGCCAGCGCTGCCCCCGTACAGGTCCGCCGTGCCTATGACCGGCTGAAGGCGTTCGGTCTGTGAGCGCGCCGGACATGAATATCGCGACGTCCATCGAGCGGCTGCGCGCCATGCCCGCCATGCTGGCCCTGCCGGCCGGAATCTTCGCGCTGCTCGCACTTATGGTGCTGCCGATCCCGCCACTGCTGCTGGACGTGTTCTTCGTGCTCAACATCGCGATCGCGGTGGCGGTGCTCATGGTGGCGCTGAACGCGCGCCGGCCGCTCGATTTCTCAAGCTTCCCCACGGTGCTTCTGTTCGCGACCCTGCTGCGCCTCGCACTCAATGTCGCCTCGACCCGGATCGTGCTGATGAGCGGCCATGAAGGCGGGGCAGCCGCAGGCGAGGTGATCGAGAGCTTCGGCGCCTTTCTGGTCGGCGGCAATTTCGCCGTTGGCCTGTTCGTCTTCGCGATCCTGATGATCATCAACATGATCGTCATCACCAAGGGCGCAGGCCGCGTCTCGGAGGTCTCCGCGCGCTTCGTGCTCGACGCTTTGCCGGGCAAGCAGATGGCGATCGACGCCGATATCGCAGCAGGGCTTATCACCGCCGACGAAGCCCGCGAGCGCCGCCGCGACGTCACGGTGGAGGCCGATTTCTACGGCTCGATGGACGGTGCCTCGAAATTCGTGAAGGGCGACGCGATTGCGGCGCTGCTGATCCTCGGGGTCAACATCATTGCCGGGTTCGCGCTGGGAATGATCAGCCACGGCCTTTCGGCAGGCGAAGCGGGCGCGGTCTATGTAACGCTGGCTGTAGGCGATGCGCTGGTGGCGCAGGTCCCGGCGCTGCTGCTGTCGATTGCCGCCGCCGCCATCGTCACCCGCGTGGCCGATACGCGCGATCTTGCCGGACAGATTGGCGGCCAGTTCGCCGAGCCACGCGGCTGGCTGCCGGTGGCGCTGATCCTTGGCGCGATCGGGCTTGTGCCCGCCATGCCGCAGATGATCTTCCTGCCCGGTGCCGCCATCGCGGGCGCGATCTGGTGGCTTCTCAAGCGCCGCGCCGCCGCGCCGCCGCCAGCCCCTGTCCCCGAGGCCCGGCCCGCGCCGGATGCGATCACGCTCGAGGATGTCTCGGACGAGACGCTGGTGACGATCGCCCTGGGCTACGGCCTCGTGCCGCTGGTGGACGAGGAAGCCAAGGGCGGCGAACAGACCGCGCCGCTGATTGCCCGCATCACCGGCATCCGCAAGCAATTGTCGCGCGATCTCGGCTTCGTGCTGCCGCAGTTCCGGATCCGCGATTCGCTCGATCTGCCCGCGCAGGACTACAACGTGCTGCTGGGCGGGGTCAGCATCGCGCGCGGCACGGTGAAGCCCGGAAAGCTGCTCGCCATCGACGCGGGCGAGGTGCGCGCCGGCCACGGCCTGACCGGCGAGGCGACCCGCGATCCCAGCTTCGATTGCCCGGCGCTGTGGATCGCGCCTTCGACGCGCGACCATGCCGTGGCCGAGGGGTTTCTGGTGGTAGACCCTGCCACAGTCATCGCCACCCACGCCAATCAGGCCTTGCTGGCCGAGGCGCATCAGCTGCTCGGCCCCGACGAGGTGCGCGAATGGGTGGACAGCCTCAAGGCCCGCGCCCCGGCGCTGGTCGAGGCGGTAACGCCCGAACCGCTCAGCCTTGCGGCGCTGACCCGCACCTTGCGCGCCCTGCTGGCCGACGGGATCGGGCTGGCCCACCCGCAACCGCTGTTTACCTCGCTGGCGCTGGCGCTCCAGAAGACCTCGGATTTCGACGCGGTGATCGATGCGGTGCGCGCGGATCTTGGCGCACGCCTGATCGCCCGCATCGCTGCGCCGGGCGAGCCTCTGAAGGTGGCGACACTCGATGCGGGCCTCGAAAGCGCAATCCTTGGCGGGATGATCGACCCGTCAACCGGCCAGCCGCTGATCGAGCCCGATTGCGGTAGCATGATCGCGCGCGAGGTTAACCGCCTGGCCGATGCAGAGCAGGGCGCCATCGCGCTGATCGTCCAGCCGCCCGCACGCCGCGCGCTGGCCGCGCTCCTGAAGCAACGCGCGCCGCGCTGCCTCGTCCTGTCGATAGCCGAGCTGCCCCCGACCCAGCCGATCGCGGTGGTGGGCGTCATCGGCGAGGCCGCGCCGCCCGAGGCTCCCGCGCTGGCCGCACCTGAAGCAAGGGAACCTTCCCCATGAAGCACGACCACACCAGCTTTGCCGCCGCTACCTCCTATTGCCCCAGCCGCGCCGAAGTCGAGGACCGGGTGCGCCGTTTCCTGCCGCTGGTACGCCGCGCGGCCTGGCATATTCACGGCAGCGGACGGGACGGGCTCGAGATCGAGGACCTGGTGCAGGCAGGCATCGTCGCGCTCACCGAATGCGCCCAGCGCCACACCGGGCCGACCGAGGACGGCTTTGCAGCCTATGCCAAGATCCGGGTGCGCGGGGCGATGCTCGACGAGGTACGCCGCGCCGCGCATGACACCCGCACAGCGCGGCGCAAGCGGGCCGCCTATGACCGCGCGCTCGAGGCCTTGCGCGGGCAATTGGGGCGCGAGCCAAGCCGGTCAGAGCTGGCGCGGACGCTGAAGGTCGACGATGCCGGATTGCTGGCGATCGAGAGCGCAGGCGTGACGCTGACCCCTATTTCGGAAGAATATGATGAACACTCCACCGCCTTTGCCAGCGAAGATCCCGATCCCTTCGAGGCGCTGTGCGCGGCCGAGGACCGCGAGCGATTGCTGCAGGCGATGATCGCGCTGCCCGACCGGCTGAAGCTGGTGCTGCAACTGTTCTTTGTGGAGGAAATGAACCTCACGGAAATCGCCGCCGTGCTCGAGGTGAGCGTGCCGCGCGTCCACCAGCTGCGCGCCAAGGCGCTCAAGGACCTCAAGGCGCTTATGGAAAAGGAGGAGGCGGGCTAGGCCCTAACCCGCATCCCCGTCGACATGGCCGCTGCCTGCATGGGTCGCCGCTTCAGATCCGCCTGCCGCGCCGCCCTGACCCGCTTCCCACCAATAGGGGAGGCGCGCGGGGGTCCCGCTGCCGACCTCGCCCAGCGTTTTCGCGTCATAGAGCCGCCCGCCGAGCATCACCTGCTCGATATCGTCGGAATTGCGGATGTCCGCGCTCGGATCGGCGGACAAGATCACGAGATCGGCGAGCTTGCCAACCTCAAGGCTGCCGATGTCCTTCGCCATGCCGAGCGATTGCGCGGGGACGATCGTACCCGCCTTCAATGCCTCGACCGGGCTCATCCCGCCGCGCGCGAAGCTCCACAGCTCCCAATGTGCGCCGATGCCCGCCTGCTGGCCGTGCGCGCCGATGCTGACCTTCACCCCGCGCTCCGCCAGCTTGTCGGCCTCGCGCGCCGAATTGTCGTCGACAAAGGCCCATTCGGGCGCCTTTACCCGCCGGCCATTGGCGGCGAGCAGCGCCTTTGGCGGGGTGTGGATCATCAGCGGGTGATCGAACACATCCATCGCCTGCCGCCAGTAGGGATCGCCCGCCAGCCCGCCATAGGTGACGACCAGCGTCGGGGTGTAGTTGCTGTTCGACTGGCCGAAGAACTGCAACACGTCCTCGTACATTACATCGACCGGGACATTGTGCTCGATGGTCGAATTGCCGTCGGCGACGAGGTTCATGTCCATCCCGAACAGCGATCCGCCCTCGGCCACCACCAGCATGTTCTCCTGCGCGGCGGCGCGGGCGACCATCTGGCGCTGTTCGCGCCGGGGCTGGTTGTAGTTCTTGACCGAAATCCCGCCCTGCGCCTTGATCCGGCGCACATGCGCGAGCGCGTCCTCGTAGCTGTCGATCCGGGCATAAACGCCGGGCGCCTTTGCGCCGTAGATGATTTCCCCGGTCGAGAAGATGCGCGGCGCGAGCGTTAGCCCGGCGCGCTGGCGTTCGGCAGTGGCGAACACCGTGCTTGCCTGGCTCGAGGGGTTGTGAATGGTGGTCACGCCCAGCGCGAGATCCTGAAGCAGCGTCCAGTTCTGCTGCGGGATAAGATCGCCCACGCCGTAAGGCCCGTGGGCATGGGCATCGACGAGACCGGGCATGATGGTCTTGCCGCTCGCGTCAATCACGGTCGCACCTGCGGGGACCGTCACACTACCCGCCGCGCCAATCGCCGTGATGCGGTCGCCCGTGATCACGATCACGCCATTGTCGATCGCGCCCGCATCGTCACGCGCAAGGTCTGCCTTCATGGTGAGGATGCGCGCGCCGGTGATGACGATGGTGCCGGCGGGCTTCGCAGCCTCGACCGGAACGCCGAGCAGCACGCCTGTCGTGGGCGGGGTGAAGGGCGCGGCCTTGTCGCTTGCCCCCTTGGGCGCATCGGGGAAGAATTGGGCCGTCTCGGCGCTTTGCAACTCCGGCCCGATCGACCAGAACAGCGTTGCGCCTCCGTTCGCCCAGCCGAGATAGTCCGCACCGCCCGTGCTGACCTTGGTAACCGGCAGGGGGCCGCCCTTCTCGCTCACGTCCACCGGCTTGCCGCCGGGAACCAGCGGCATAGCGAAAACCTCGTAATTCTGGCGGAAGGCGATCGTGCGCTCGTCGGGGGCGATGCGGAAATCATTGGCGAGCTCGCCGCGCGCATGCACCCGCTTGGCCTCGCCATTCAGATCGGTCGAGATCAGCGCCAATCGTCCGCCCTCGCCCGCGAGCATGAACAGGCGGTCGTTCCCGGAGCCCCATTGGGGATTGCCTCCGCTACGGCTGACAAGGCGCGGCTCACCTCCGGCGACGGGCATCACATAGATGCCGGGATTTTCCGAATGTTCGGGCGCGGTCAGATAGCCGCCCTCGCGCCTTTCGAAGGCGATCATCGTGCCGTCGGGCGAGAAGGCGAGGTTGCCGTAATGGCCCGGTCCGGTCAGCACCCGGCGGTTTTGTCCATCGGCATCGGCGATCACGATCTCGCCCAGCGTGGTATCGTTCCAGCGCATATAAGCGAGGCTTTGCCCGTCACGGCTGAAGGCGGGAAAGGCCTCCACCACATCGGCGTTGTCGCCGGTCAATGGGCGGGGCAGGTCCTTGCCCCGCGCCGACTTCACATAGAGCCGCCCGAGGCTTTCGAACACCACCCGCGAGCCGTCGGGCGACAAGGTGGCAAAGCGCGGCATGGTGGTCATGAAGCTGTCGGGCGCAACCTCGATCACCGGATGCGGCGCATCGGCAATGCCGCGCGTGTCGTTGATCGCGAAGGGGATCACCGCATGGCCCGTCCCGTCGCGGTTCACGCGGTTCAACTTGCCCCCCGCCCAGAACACGATACCGCTCGAATCCGGCAACCAGTCGATATTGGGATATACCCCGGTCACCGCCCAGGTTTCCTGCACGTCGAGATCGAGTGCGCCGTAGATCATCCGCTCGCGCCCGCTGGCAAGGTCTTTCACCCACAGCTGGCTGGTATCCTTGTCGCGCCGGACAAAGGCCAGTTCCTTGCCATCGGGCGAGGGTGCGGGGCGCACCGCGCCGCCATAGCCGCTGACAGCGGTGGTAACTTCGCCAGTGGCGAGATCGTGGCGCTCTATGGCGAAGATGCCGGTCTGCGAATCCTGCGCGTATTCGAACACATTCCCGCCGGTGGTGTTGCGGGTGTAGTAGATTGCCGAGCCGTCGGGCGCGAACACCGGCTCGCCCAACTCCTTCTGCAGGCGTTCGTTGGCGCGTTCCACCACCTGCACCCCGCCGCCGCCCGAGACGTGGTAGATCCACACCTCGCCAGTGCCGAGCGAGCGCTCGGTGGTGTAATGCTTCTTGGCGGCGATGAAGCGTCCGTCGGGCGACCAGGCCGGCTGGTTGAGGAGGCGGAAGTCCTCCTTGGTCACCTGCCGCTTGTCAGAGCCGTCGGCGTTCATCACCCAGATATTGTCCCCGCCGCCGCGGTCCGAGGTGAAGGCGATGCGCGCGCCATCGGGCGAGAAGCGCGGATGGACGTCCCATGCAAGGCCCTCCGAGATGCGCGTCGGTGTCCCGCCGGTGATGGGCATGGTGTAGATATCGCCGAGCAGGGTGAAGGCGATGGTCTGCCCGTCGGGCGACACGTCCACGTCCATCCATGTGCCTTCATCGGTCTTGATCGGCACCTGCTTGATCTTCGCGCCGCGCGGCGCCTCGACGCTCCAGCTTTCTTCGGCTTTGGCCCCTTTGCCCTTGCCTTGCGCGGAAAGCGGCGCGGCGTTCAGGGTGGCAAGGCAGGCGACCCCGGCAAGCAGGACGGCAGCGAAACGGCGCATGATATTCTCCCCTCTGTCGGCGCGGGAGACTAGCGGCGCGCAAGGATATTGCTAGGGGCGGGAATGTCGTTGGTCGATTAGGGACGGCGGCTCAGGGGGCATGGGATGCTGCGGACGATCACCAACAATTTTGCGCTGCTGACGGTGCTGGGGGTGGCGTGCGCGTGGATCTTCCCGCCTGCCTTTACCTGGATGACCGATGGCAGCATCCGCGTTGCCGGACAGCCGCTCCTGAGCCTCGCGCTCGGCACGATCATGCTGGCGATGGGGCTGACGCTGAGCTTTGACGATTACCGCAGCCTCGCCCGCCTGCCGCGTGCGCTCGTCGCCGGGGTGGGCTTGCAATTCGCGGTAATGCCGCTGGCGGGCTTTGCGATTGCGCGGGCGATAGGACTGGAGCCGGGGCTGGCGGTGGGGCTGATCCTTGTGGCCTGCTGTCCGGGCGGAACGGCCTCTAACATCGTCGCCTTTCTTGCGCGCGGCAATGTCGCGCTGTCGGTGGCGATGACCATGGCCTCGACGCTGGCCGCCGTGGTGCTGACCCCGCTGCTGACAGGCTGGCTGGCCGGGGCTTATGTCGAGATCGACCGGGCGAACCTGCTGGTCAACATGGTAAGCATCGTGCTTCTGCCGGTGGCGGCGGGGACGCTGCTCAATCGTCTGTTCCCGCGCGCTGCCGCGCGGGTGAGCGCGGGCCTGCCGCTGGTTGCTATCGTCCTCGTCATCTGGATCGTGGGCGGGATCGTCGGCGGAGCAAAGGCGCAAATTGCCGCGCACGCCGGCGTCTTGCTGCTGGCGACCTTCCTGCTCCACGCCTGCGGCTTTGCACTGGGTCACGCGCTGGCGCGGGCGCTGGGGCTGGGCGAGGTGGAGGCGCGGACGATCAGCATCGAGGTGGGGATGCAGAATTCCGGCCTCGGCTCGGGCCTCGCCAAGACCCCCGCCTTCGCCGCGCAATTCGCCAGCGTCGCGCAGGCCGCGCTCGCCCCAGTGCCCGCCGCGATTTCAGCGGTATGGCACGTGTTGATCGGGAGCGTGCTGGCGGGGATTTGGCGGCGGCGAGGCTCCTAGCGGTACATCCCCCGCTTCGGCCCGAGATAGCCGAACAGATAGGCCCCCACCTTCCTCATCTGGATCTCCTCGCTGCCTTCGGTGATCCGATACCGGCGGTGGTGGCGGTAGATGTGCTCGAACGGCTTGTGGCGCGAATAGCCGATGCCGCCGTGGACCTGCATCGCCCTATCGGCCGCCTCGCACACCAGCCGGTTCGCCCAGTAATTGCACATCGAGACCTTGTCCGAGATTGTCCGCTCGATCTCTTCGTGGGGCATGTTGTCCATCTCCCACGCGGTCTTGAAGATCAGCAGCCGCAGCATCTCGGCCTGCGTCGCGAGCTCCACCAGCGGGAACTGGATGCCCTGATTGCGCGCCAGTTCCTCGCCGAAGGGCTTGCGCTCGCGGGCGTATTTCACGCTTTCATCGATGCAATAGAGCGCCGCGCCGCAGGAACTCGCCGCCTGCCGGATGCGGTTCTGGTGGACGAAGCTCTGCGCCAGCGCGAGGCCGCGGCCTTCGACGCCGAGGATCGCGGAGTCCGGCACCCAGACATTGGTGACGCTGAGGCGCGGGTGGTCGGTGGGCATGTTGAAGGTCCACATCCACTCCTCGATTTCGAGGCCCGGCGTGGGGTTGGGGACGAGGAAGCAGGTGATCCCGCTCGCATCGCCCGCCTTGCCCGAAGTGCGGGCGAACATCGCGCAGTGGGTGGCGACGTGCATCCCGGTGATCCACATCTTCTCGCCGTTGATCAGCCAGCCATCCACCCCGTCGCGGGTCTCGCGCACCGCTTGGGTCTCCATGTGGGTGGCGTCGGAGCCGTGGTGCGGTTCGGTCAGCCCGAAAGCGACGCGCCGGGTGCGTTCGAAGCCGCCGAGGATGAATTCCTGCTTCTGCTCCTCGGTGCCCCACTGGTCGAACATGGCGACGAAGGGGAAGTTGCCGACGATGGAGTGCTCGTTCTGGAGATCGTTGTGGAGACCCAGCCCCTGGCGCGCGAAATGCTCGCGGATCACCGCCATCCAGAGGTTGCTGCCGTCCTTCCCGCCATAGCGCTTGGGCGCGGAGAAGCGCCAATGCCCGGCCTTGTCGGCGCGGCGGGTGGCCTCTTTCAGCAATTCCTCCCACTCGTGCCGGGGCAAGCCGCCCGCCTCAAAGTCCGTGCGCGCATATTCGCGGCGATGGTCGAAGAAGCGGATGTTGTCGTCCTGCTGCTCCAGCGGCTTGATCTCGGCGGCGATGAAGGCGTCGAGTTCGTTCAGGTAGGCTTGCAGGTCGGAGGGGATGGCGAAGTCCATTAGTGTTCTCCAATCCATTTCTGGCGGGCAGCGCGAAGCGTGGGGTATTTGGGAACGTCGGCAGACAATTTGCTGAAGGCGCGGTGGCGCAGTGCTGCGAGCATCTCCGGTGTTTCAAGGGAGCGCTTGCCGGTCAGAATGTCTTGGGCAAGCACCCGATCGCTTGCGAATGCACCAGTCTCGAAATGACGGATTGTCATCCCGAGCGCATTGCGGGCCACCGCCAGTTGAAACCGGTTGTGGCCTGAAACCTCGTTCTTGATCGCCTCAAGCAACTCGTTCACCGCGATCAACAATTCCCGGTCGCTTGCTTCACCGAGGCTCCTCTGAGGAATCTCATGCACCGGGAACATCTCGCGCGCCCGCTCCTCCTCCGGCGCGTCCTCCTCCAGTAGCAGCAGCAGATCGAGTTCCTGCTCGCTCGTCCGCCGCGAGATCACCACGCGTTCGAGCATCCGGTCCGCGCCCGAGCGCCACTGCGCCGCCATCTTGAGGCACCCGAGCGCCCACCACACGGTGCGGTAGATCGTCCAGAAGCGGAACCGGGCGGGGTCGATGATGACACCCGCCTCGGCCTCATAGGCGGCGATGTAGTCCGCGATGCTCCCCAGTCCCAGCGCGGGCCGGTCGTAGCGGACGAAGCGCCAAACGGCCATGCAACCGAAGGCCAGATCCTCGTGGCGATCGCCGAAATGGGCGATTTCCCAGTCGAGCACTCCCGTGAGCCGCGAGCCCTCCACCAGCAGATTGCCCATGCGGTAATCGCCGTGGTTGAGGACCGGCTCGACTTCAGGCGGGCAATTATCCTCCAGCCACTTGAGGCCGAGCGCGATGATCGGGCGATCCCCGCCTGCGTCCATGAACTGCTGTTTGAGGTCGGCGATGGCCGCACGGTAATCCATCACCGGCACGCCGTCGGGCACATCGCCCTGCAGCAAGCGGTGGATGCGCGCCAGATCCCGCGCCGCCTCGCGCAGCAGCCCGTCAGGGTCGTCACAGCCGAGGATCACCTTGGGGTCAGCCGTCCCCGGCAGAGCGCGCATGACGAAGCCCGAGCCAAGCCCGTCCGCCTCCTCCAGCACCGCCACCACTTCCGGCGCGGTCACCCCTTTGGCCCGCGCGGCCTCGATCAGCGCCGCCTCAGTGGCGTGCCCGTAAGGTCGCCCCTCCATGAAGGCAAGGCTCGGCGCGCGGCGCAGGACGTAGGGCTGGTCGCCAGCGGCAAAGCGCCAGCTTTCCATCACCGCCCCGCCCGTCAGGCGCTGCGGCTGAGACGACAAAGCGCCGAGGCCGACGCGGGCTATCACCCGCGCCAGCCCGGCGCTCAGATCATCGGCAGACAGCCCCACGGATCAGGCGGGGACGTTGTCCTTCTTCACGGTGATCACCTGCGGATAGGTGAACTCCTTGAGGCCTTCCTTGCCGTATTCGGCGCCGAAGCCCGACTGCTTGTGCCCGCCGAACGGCGCAAACGGCGAGAGGTGCAGGTATTCGTTGACCCACACCGTGCCGGTTTCAAGCTGCTCGGCGATTTCGACACCCTTTTCCGGGTTCGCCGTCCAGACCGCGCCGGCGAGGCCGTATTCCGAGTTGTTGGCGCGGGCGATGACTTCCTCTTCCGAAGAGAACTTCATCAGCGGCATGACGGGTCCGAACTGTTCCTCGGCGACGATGCGCGCATCTTCGGGCGGGTTGTCGAGGATGGTCAGCGGCACGAAGTAGCCGGTTCCGCTCGGATCGGCATTGCCGCCCAGCAGGAACTTGTAGCCGTTCGACTTTGCATCCTCGATCAGTTCGAGCACGCGGTCATACTGCTTCTTGTTCTGGATCGGGCCGACGCCCGTGCCCTGCTGGCTGCCGTCACCGACCTTCACGGTCTTGGCGTATTCGACGATCGCCGCCGACAGCTCATCATAGATATCCTCGTGGATATAGACGCGCTTGGCCGCAACACAGATCTGGCCCGCGTTGGAGAAGCTCGACCAGAACAGCTGTTCGGCGACCTTCTTGGGATCGGCATCGGGCAGCACGATCGAGGCGTCGTTGCCGCCGAGTTCCAGCGTGATGCGCTTGAGGTCCGCCGAAGCGCCTTCCATGATCTTCTTGCCGGTCGCGGTCGAACCGGTGAAGGTGATCTTGTCGATATCGGGGTGGCTGGTGATCATCGGACCGAGGTCATCCTCGCCGGTGATGATGTTGACCACGCCCGCCGGCACCTTGTCCGCGATCAGCTCGGCGATACGCAGGGTGGTGAGCGGGGTGAAGGGCGAGGGCTTGAGCACGATGGTGCAGCCCGAAAGCATGGCGGGGACGATCTTCTGGATCGCCATCATGACCGGGAAGTTCCACGGCACGATCCCGCCGACCACGCCCACCGGCACGCGGCGGGTGCGCGAGAGGCGCGCGTCGCTGTCCTCGTTGATCTCGTCATCGAGGCTGAGCGTCGATTGCGCCGCGCTCATGCCCGCAGCACCGTAGATTTCGCCCTTGGCCTGATCGTGCGGCTTGCCCTGTTCGCTGGTGAGCAGGCGGTAGAGTTCTTCCGCGTTTTCCTTGATCGCGCCCGAGATTGCCATGATCGCGGCGCGGCGTTCCTCGATCGGGGTCTTTTTCCAGGTCTTGAAGGCGGCGCGCGCTGCGGCGACGGCCTTGTCGAGCTCGTCCTTGCCGCAGGCCGGGACCTGCCCGATAACCTGTTCGGTCGCCGGGTTGACCACATCGAGCCAGCGGTCGGTCGCGATCATCTCGCCGCCGATAAGGTTCTTGTACTGGGTGACCATGATGTTTCCTCTCTCGTCCTCGAAAATGGGGAGTCGTCTCTCGCCCGTGCAAATTGGCGCGTTGCATCCGAAAACGCAATCGCTGCTGTGGCGGCTAGTGTAGGCCGCGCGGCGACGTGTGGCGACTGGCGATTGCGCTATTGGCACGCGCGCCTATGGAGGCCGCAGGACACCCCTCGAGGAGAGCGATGATGAGTGATTCCCGCCCCGACCTGGTCATCTACGGCAGCCCGGTCTCGCCCTTCGTGCGCAAGGTCGCAGGCGTGTGCATCGCCAAGGGAGTGCCTTACGAGATCGAGGCGGTGAACGTGTTCGACCCGCCCGCCTGGTTCCGCGATATCTCGCCGATGAAGCGCATTCCGGTGCTGCGCGACCGTTCGGTGGCCGAGGAAGGCGTCGCCGGCACCATCGCGGATTCCTCGGCAATCTGCGCCTTCATCGAGAAGAAGCACCCGGCGCCTGCACTTTACCCCGAAGATCCGATGGCGCTGGGCGAGGCTCTCTTCATCGAGGAATATGCCGATACCGCGCTCGCCATGGCAGGCGGCCTTGGCATCTTCCGGCCGATCTTCTTCGCCATCTCCAAGGGCGAGGAGCCGGATCTCGAAAAGGCGCGCAATGCCTGGGCGAACCAGATGCCGCAGATCTTCGATGTGCTTGAAGCGCGGCTGGCAGGGCGCGAATTCTTTGCCGGCGGCGCGCTGTCGATTGCCGACATTACGGTTGCCTGCGTGCTGATGCAGGTATCGCTGGTGGCCGAGACACCGCTCGACAGATGGCCTGCGCTGGCCGCCCATTTCGCCGCGATGCAGTCGCTCGAACTTATCGCCGGGCCCTATGCGGCGGCGGAAAAGGTCATCCGCAAGGCCTTGCCGACCCGCTTCGACCTGACCTAATCCCCCACCTCAACGATAAACACGAAAGCGGGCAGCGCGCATGGCGAGCGAATGGTGCATCGGGATCATCGGCGGATCGGGCCTCTACGCGATGGACGGCATCGAGGACGCGCAATGGATCGCTATCGACACACCCTGGGGCGACCCCTCGGATGAAGTCCTGTGCGGGACACTGGAAGGGGTGAAGGTGCGCTTCCTGCCGCGGCACGGGCGCGGACACCCGATTTCGCCGACCGAGCTCAATTCGCGCGCCAATATCGACGCGCTCAAGCGGGCTGGCTGCACCGATATCCTCGCGATCTCGGCGGTCGGGAGCTTGCGCGAGGAACTGGAACCGGGGCGCTTTGCGATTGTCGAACAGTTCATCGACCGCACCGTGCACCGTGAAAGCACCTTCTTCACCAGCGGGTTCGTCACGCATGTTTCGATGGCCGATCCGGTCTGCCCGCGCCTGTCGGACATGGCGGCCCAGGCGGTCGCCAAGGCCAAAGGCAAGGTCGCGGTGGGGGCGACCTATCTCGCAATGGAAGGTCCGCAATTCTCGACCCGCGCGGAAAGCCGGATGTATCGCCAGTGGGGTGCGGACCTGATCGGGATGACCGCCATGCCCGAGGCCAAATTGGCGCGCGAGGCGGAGCTCCCCTATGCGCTCGTCGGCATGGTCACCGATTATGACTGCTGGCGCGAAGGCGAGGCAGTCGATGTTGCGCAGGTAATCACCCAGATGCAGGCCAATGGCGCGCTTGCCCGGGCGATGGTGAAGAACTTCGTCGCCGCACTGCCCAAGAAGCGCGAGCCATCGCCGATCGACACCGCGCTCGACGATGCGGTGATCACCGCGCCCGACGAACACGATCCGGCGGTGATGGCGAAGCTCGACGCGGTGGCAGGAAGGCTGTTCGGATAGGGGCAGCGCCCGCCTCCCATGTGACCCGGCCGCCAATTCCCGTCCGCCCGGTTCTGTGGTAATCTCGCCCCCGGGAGCAACGAATCGCGCGGCCCGCGGTTCGCACGGGGGAGGGAAAATTGATGCGCTTTTCCAATGTGAAATGTGCCGCAGCTTCGGTTGCTGCGATTGCCATGGCCGCCGCGCCGGTGGCGGCGAAGAAGGCGGATTCGCTGCGCGATCTGCTCGGCAGTTCGGGCGCAAGCGCCGAAACCCAGCTGCAGCAGCGCGGCTTCGAATATATCAGCGGCAACAAGACCGAGAATGCCAGCAACAGCTACTGGTGGGACGCCAGGGGCAAGGACTGCGTGGTCGTCGAAGTCATGCAGGGCAGGGTCGTCACGATCAACGATGCCAAGGCCGAGGACTGCGGCCACAAATCAGGCAATGATACCGCCGTGGCTGCTGCTGCGATCGGGGCGGTCGCACTGGGAGCGATCCTGCTGTCGCGCAAGGACAAGGACAAGCACAAGGATCAATACCAGCAGGACTGGCAGGAGGTGGAGGTCCACAACACCCAGTCGGGCAAGCTGCGCATCTTCCGCAAACCGGACAAGAACGCACGCGTGCGTGAGGAGGTGCGGGAAGGCACGATGCTCCGCAATTACGGCTGTGACAGGTACAATAGCGAGACCTGGTGCGAGGTCAGGACGATGAACGGCCGAACTGAGGGCTGGGCGCGCGACCGCTATCTGCGGGTGACCGACAACTATCCGGGGAATGGCTGGGGCGGATCGGGCAACACGCAGTTCGGCGATCTGATCGGCAATAGGGCACCCGGTGCGCAGAACGAGATGAGGCAGCGCGGCTTCCGTCAGGTCGACGGCTTCAAGACGGGCCAGATCGCCTACACCATCTGGTTCCGCAACGCCTCGCGCCAGTGCGTCCAGATGGCGGTCGCCAATGGGCGGGTCGACAGTATCGTCGACATTCGCGCCCATCCCAAATGCCGGTGACCGCTGATGGCGGGCAGCGGTCCGGCTAGGCCCAGTCGCCCAGCAGCGGGGTGAACTCGTCGACCCGGATCGATTGCCACACACCGAAGGTGAGGTAGGGGTCTTCCGAAAGGATCTCGCGCGCCGCGGCTTCGTCCTCGGCCTTCACGATCAGGAGCGAGCCGATGATGAGCCCGTCGGCGCGCTTCAACGGGCCGACGATCACGAAATGCTCGGCATTGGCGTGGACGAATTCGAGATGCGCCGGGCGATGGACCGCGCGCAGGCGGCCGCCGTCCTCGCCGTCGCGGCAGTGAAAGCAGAACATCCGCATCGCTGGTGAACCCCTTGTTGCCCGGGCAACCTTACCAGCAGAGCGCCGGGGTTCAAGCTGATGCGCCATGCGACTTTGCTTGAATGCGAGGCACATGAGGTCCAGATCGCGAGAGACAACGCGAATCCAGCACAAGGAAAGCTCCTCCCCCGTGACCACGCCCGACCTGCCGCCCCGCACCGCCCAGCTTATCGACCGCACCGATCTCGTCCGCGCCTACCGCGCCGAGGAGGAAGCCTGCATCGCCGAGCGGCTGGAACAGGCGGCTCCTGCGGTACGGGTGCATGACAAGGCCGCCGCACTGGCGATCCGGCTGATCGAGGGTGCGCGCGAAGAGAAGGCGAGCGGGATCGACGCGTTCTTGCAGCAATACGGGCTCGACACCGAAGAAGGCATCGCGCTGATGTGCCTTGCCGAGGCACTGCTGCGCGTGCCCGACGGAGCGACAGCCGACGCGCTGATCCGCGACAAGATCGGGACCGTGGACTGGGGCGAACACCTGGGCGAGAGCACGTCCACCTTCGTCAATGCCGCCACCTTCTCGCTGATGCTCACGGGCGAGGTGCTGGAACAGCCCGAAGCGCATCAGAAGGGGCTGGGATCGGCCTTCAAGCGAGCGATGAACCGGCTGGGCGAACCGGTGATCCGCACCGCAACCAGCCAGGCGATGCGGATCCTCGGCGGGCAGTTCGTATTCGGTCGTACGATCGAGGAGGCACTGAAACGCGCCGCCCCCGAACGTGCGAAGGGCATCACCCATTCCTTCGACATGCTCGGCGAGGCGGCAATGACCTTTGCCGATGCCGAGAAGTATCGCCGCGCCTATGAAGCCGCGCTCGACCGGCTGGCGCGCGAGGCCGGGACAGGGGTCACAGGCTCTCCGGGAATTTCGGTCAAGCTCTCGGCACTCCACCCCAAATATACCTTCTTCCACGCCGGGCAGGCACGGGCGGCAATGGTGCCGGTGGTCAAGGCGCTGGCGATCAAGGCGCGCGATGCAGACATCCACTTCACCATCGATGCCGAAGAGGCCGAGCGGCTCGATCTCAGCCTCGACATCATCGAGGAACTGGTCGCCGACGACGAATTGTTCCGCCGCCCCGACGGCAGCCGCTGGGAGGGCTTCGGCCTTGCTATCCAAGCCTACCAGAAGCGCGGGGTGCCGCTTTGCGACTGGGCCGCGAAGCTCGCGCGCCGCCATGGCCGCAAGCTGTTCGTGCGGCTGGTGAAGGGTGCCTATTGGGACAGCGAGATCAAGCTTTCGCAGGTTGGCGGCTATGCCGATTACCCGGTCTTCACCCGCAAGGTGGCGACCGATGTCAGCTATCTCGCCTGCGCCGCACGCCTGTTCGAACATACCGACGTGATCCGCCCGGCCTTCGCCACGCACAACGCCTACACCATCGCCTCCATCAAGGAGATGAGCGCGGGAAAGACGTTCGAGTTCCAGCGCCTGCACGGCATGGGCGAGGAAGTTTACGAGGCGCTCCACGCGATCGAGGGCAACCAGCCCACGCCGGTGCGGATCTACGCGCCGGTCGGCGGTCACAAGGAATTGCTGGCCTATCTGGTGCGCCGCCTGCTGGAGAACGGGGCCAATACCAGCTTCGTCAACCGCATGGGCGATGCCGACATTCCGGCCGAGGAACTGGTCGGCGATCCGGTTGCGGAGCTGGCGGCGATGCAGCCGCGCCGCAATCCGGCGATCCCGCTGCCGGCCGATATCTTCGGGGCCAGGCAGGGCGGGCGCCGCAACAGCGCCGGGATCGACCTGTCCGATCAGGCCGTGCGCGAGCCGCTGATGGCGCGGCTGAAGGCGCTCGAAAGCGTGCACTGGCGTGCCGAGCCGACCTTCCCGGGCGACACGCCCGGCGAAATCGCGCCCATAACCATGCCGCATGATCTTTCGGCGGTGGTCGGCACCCGCCGCGACGCGACGGCGGAAGAAGTCGAGGCCGCCTTTGCCCGCGCCGCCAATATCCAGCCGGGCTGGGACGCGCTCGGCGGCGAAAAGCGCGCCCTCCTGCTGGAAGAGGCTGCCGACCTGTTCGAGGCGCACACCGACGAATTCCTCTCCCTGTGCCAGCGCGAGGCGGGCAAGACCCTGCTCGACGCGGTGCTCGAACTGCGCGAGGCGGTCGATTTCCTGCGCTACTATGCAGCTGGCGCGCGCGAACAATTCGGTGCGCCGACCATCCTGCCGGGGCCGACGGGGGAGGAGAACAGCCTTTCGCTCCACGGACGCGGGGTGTTCGCCACGATTTCCCCCTGGAACTTCCCGCTGGCGATCTTCACCGGCATGGCCGCCGCCGCGCTTGCGGCCGGGAACAGCGTCATCGCCAAGCCCGCCGAACAGACCCCGCTGATCGCCGCGCTGGCGGTGAAGCTGTGCCACGAGGCGGGTATCCCCCCCGAAGCATTGCAGCTGCTGCCCGGCGCAGGGCAGGTCGGACAGATGATCACCGCCCACCCCAAGCTCGCCGGAGTCGCTTTCACCGGATCGACCGAGACCGCGCAGGCCATCAATCGCACGCTGGCGGGGCGCGACGGGCCGATCGCCACGCTGATTGCCGAGACCGGCGGGCAGAACGCCATGATCGTCGATAGCTCGGCCCTGCCCGAACAGGTGGTACGCGACGTTTTGGCGAGCGCCTTCCAGAGCGCGGGGCAACGGTGCTCGGCGCTGCGGGTGCTCTATCTGCAAGAGGATATAGCGGATCCGATGCTGGAAATGATCCGCGGCGGGTTCGAGGCCCTGAATATCGGCGATCCGGCCAGCCTCGCCACCGATATCGGGCCGGTGATAGACCCGGATGCGCAGGCGCGGCTCGAACGCCACGTCGCGCGCTGTCTTGCTTCTGATCGCAAGGTCACCCGCCTGTCGCTGCCGCCGGGGGTGGAGAAGGGCTGCTTTGTTGCCCCCACCATCGTCGAGATCGGATCGATCCGCGATCTTTCTCGCGAGCACTTCGGGCCTGTGCTCCACGTCGCACGCTTCCGGGCGAGCGAACTTGGCCAGGTGGTCGAGGACATCAACGAGAGCGGATATGGCCTCACCCTCGGCCTTCACAGCCGCATCGCCGCTACCCGGCGCTTCGTGCAGGCCCGCGCGCGGGTGGGCAATTTCTACGTCAACCGCAACCAGATCGGCGCGGTAGTGGAAAGCCAGCCTTTCGGCGGCGAGGGGATGTCGGGGACCGGGCCCAAGGCGGGCGGGCCGCATTACCTTGCGCGCTTTGCCACCGAACGGGTGATGACGATCGACACCACGGCGGCGGGCGGCAATGCCAGCCTGCTGGCGGCAGGATAGCGGTTGCAGGACACGCGAAAGACCCGGAGCCGCAGGGCTCCGGGTCTTGGTGGTCGCCTCCGCAGGGGAAGGGCGAAGCGCGACGCGGGGAATTACCGCAGCAGCGACAGGACGTTCTGCTGCGACTGGTTGGCCTGGGCCAGCATCGCGGTCGAGGCCTGGCCGAGAATCTGCGCCTTGGCGAGCGCGGTCGTCTCCTGCGAATAGTCGGTGTCCATGATCCGCGAACGCGCATCGGTGAGGTTGGTCGAGACATTGGTGAGGTTGTTCACCGCCGACTGCAGACGGTTCTGGAACGCACCCAGATCGGCGCGGGCGGTTGTCACGGCACCGATCGCGGCATCATACTGGTCAAGCGTCGCGCCCGCGACCGCCGCCGGCGATGCGCCGAAGGTGACGACCGCGGTCATCGCGGCGGCCTGTTCGAGATCGGGCAGGGTGACCGACAGCGCATCGACCGCTTCGGCACCGGCCTGGATGCTGATCTCGTTGGTCGCGGTCGAGAACAGGTTGATGCCATTGAAGGTGGTGTTCTCGATCACCTGGTTGATCTGTCCGGCCAGCGCGTCGCGCTCGGCATCGATGTTGGCGATGTCGGTGGCCGAATAGGTCTCGTTCGAACGCTGCACGGTCAGTTCGCGCATCCGCTGGAGCATGTTGGTGACCTCGTCGAGCGCGCCTTCGGCGGTCTGGGCAAGGCTGATGCCGTCATTGGCGTTGCGCACGCCCTGCGCCATGCCGCGGATCTGCGAGGTCATGGAGGCGGCGATCGCGAGGCCCGCGGCGTCATCGGCAGCGCTGTTGATGCGGCGGCCGGTCGACAGGCGCTCCATTGCGGTGCCGAGCATACGGCCGGCCTGCGTGCTGGCATTGGTGGCGCGCAGGGCCGAGATATTGGTGTTCACTACGTTCATTGTTCAAACTCCCGAATGGTCAGGCAGGACGAACAGGCCCGTCGCTGCTGGCCATTAGAGCGGCCGCCTGCCGGGATGTTTAAGCCGCTTTTTTGCCGTCAGGCATCCAGGTCACCGGCAAGCGTCAGCCGCACGCCCATATGGCAATCGAGGCCTTCCCCCCGGCGCACAAGGACGCGACTAAGGGAAGCTACGGGGGCTTAAATTTGCAACATGTTGGACGTCCACGCGGCAAGAGTTTGCCACTGCATACTGACAGGGGCGACCATGACCATTTCCGCAGGCACTGCAACACTTCCGCCCGTCCGTCTGGCCGGACACGAGGCGCTGCTCGACATCACCGTGCCCCTGATGGGTCGCCGCTGGCAAAGCGAGCGGATAACGCTGGGAGACGCCGTAGCCGCCAGGCCCGCGGCAGGGGCGGTCGCGATCGCACTGTCCCGCGCGCCCGAACCTGCGCTGACCCTTTCAGCGCCCGGCCGCATCGCGCTCGCCTATGATCCTGCCGCGCCCGAAACGGCACGGCCCGCGCTGCTCGCCGCTGCCTCGCATGGTGGCTGGCCGATTGCGGGCGATGCCCAGTCGATGGCGCTGCTGACACTGGCCGAGCGCATTTCGGCGAGCGACATCCCCGTATTGCTCGAAGGGCCGACCGGCACCGGCAAGGAAGTGCTGGCGCGCTTCGTCCACCAGCTCTCGCCGCGCAAGGATGGCCCCTTCGTCGCTGTCAATTGCGCCGCCATGCCCGAAGCCATGCTCGAGGCGCTGCTGTTCGGCCACCGGAAAGGCGCCTTCACCGGCGCTGCCGAGGCGGGCGAGGGCCTGTTCCGCGCCGCCGACAAGGGCACGCTGCTGCTTGACGAGATCGGCGAACTCCCGCTGGCCTTGCAGGCCAAGCTGCTGCGCGCCTTGCAGGAAGGCGAAGTGCTGCCGCTTGGCGCGACCCGCCCGGTAAGCGTCGACGTGCGGATCGTCGCGGCCACCAACCGCCACCTTGCCAGCGAAGTCGAGGCCGGGCGCTTCCGCGAGGACCTGCTCTACCGCCTCAACGTCTTCCCGCTGTGCATCCCCGCCTTGCGCGACCGGCCCGGCGACATCGCCCCGCTCGCCTTCGGGATGCTGCTGCGCCACGCTTGCGCGCCCGGCCAGCCGGGCTGGATCGGGCGGGACGCGCTGGCGCTGCTCGAAGGCCACCCATGGCCGGGCAATGTCCGCGAGCTGGAGAACGTCATCCGCCGCGCGATTCTGCTCAGCGGGGACAGCGGCACGATCGCGGCCGACCACATCATCTTTGACAGTGCGGTCCGGCCCGTAACCGATGACGCCAGGCCCGCACCCGCCGCAGAGCAGCGCTCGCTGTCGGATGTCGCCTTCGCCTCGCAAGCACAGGCAATCCTCGCCGCGCTCGCCAGCCATGACGGCAACCGCAGCGCCACAGCGCGCGCCTTGGGCATCTCGGAGCGCACCCTGCGCTACCGCCTTGCCTCGATGCGGGCGAGCGGCATGGTTGCAGGAGGCCGGGCATGAACCCGATCCGCTCCGGCTTCGGCCCCGCCGACATCATGGCGCTGCGCCAGAATGTGCTCGCCCGAAGCGCCGCGCTGCAGGACGTGCGCGCCGCCAGCCAAGGCGCGCAGCCGCAGGCCCCCGCAGCGACACCCGCGGCAGGCTTTGCCGACACGCTCGGCAATGCACTCAAACAGGTCAACGCGGTGCAGCAGCGATCGAGCGACATGCAGGTTGCCTACGAACGCGGCCAGGTCACCGACATCGCCGAAGTCATGCTCGCCCGGCAGGAAGCAGGCGTCGCCTTCGAGGCGACCCTGCAGGTGCGCAACAAGCTGCTCACCGCCTACCAGGACATCATGCGGATGGGGGGCTGAGTAGATGGCCGATAGCGCACTTCCCGCCGCCGCAGATCCGGCGGGCCTTCCGTCTGCCCCGCCGCAAGCCGCCTGGCGCACCCTGCTGCCCGATCCGGTGGCGGGCTTCATCGCCCAGCCCGCGCTATCGCGCGCCCTGCCCGCGCTTGCCGGGGTCGGGGCGCTGGCGGCGGCAGGCGCCCTGTGGGTGGCGATTTCCTCCGGCCCCGACCGGGTGCTGTACACGAGTCTCTCCGATGCCGAGCGCGCCAAGGTGGTCGAAGCGCTCGATGCGGGCGGCATTGCCTACGCCATCGACAACCAGACCGGCGCGCTCTCGGTGGCGCAGGACGATGTCTACCGGGCGCGGATGCTGGTCGCCAGCGATGCCGGGATCGCCGCACCCGAGGATGCGAGCGCGATGCTCGATGCCATGCCGCTGGGCACTTCGCGCACGCTGGAGGGCGAACGCCTGAGGCTGGCGCGTGAACGGGAATTGATGCTGACGATCCGCGAGATCGACGGGATCGAGAGCGTGCGCGTCCATCTTGCCACGCCCGAACGCTCGGTCTTCGTGCGCGAAAACAACCCGCCTTCCGCCTCGGTTATGCTGCGTCTCGTAAACGGGCGCAGCCTGTCCCAGTCGCAGGTCGAGGCGATCGTCAATCTCGTCGCGGCCTCGGTGCCGGGGATGAACGCGGATGCGGTGCGGGTGGTCGACCAGAACGGGCGGTTGCTGTCCTCCCCGCGCGAGAACCGGCTCGATGCCCTGCTGCTCCAGCGCGAACACGAGGCCAAGCTGCGCGAACAGATCGACGCGCTGCTCATGCCCTTGCTGGGCGAAGGCAATTTCTCCGCGCAGGTGCAGGCAGAGCTCGACCAGAACGAAGTCACCTCGGCGCGCGAGACCTATGAAAAGGAAGGCGTTGTCCGCAACGAGAGCGAGCGCAACGCGACCCGCACCGGTGCGGCGCCGGTCGGCGGCGTGCCGGGTGTGCCCGCCAATACCCCGCCGCCCGATGCCGAGCTGGTCGACGGCCCGCCACAGCCGCCCCAACCCCGCGCCGATGCCGCCACCGACACCGAAAGCGCGGTGCAGCGCAATTACGAACTCGGCCGCGAGGTCGCGGTCACCAGCACCCGCCCGGGCGGGCTCGTGAAACTGTCGGTCGCGGTTGCGGTAAGCGACGAGGCGCTCAAAGCCGCCGCGCCGATGACGGCAGCGCAGCTTGAAGCGCTGGTGGGCGCCGCCGTCGGCGCGAATGCAGCGCGCGG
The DNA here is from genome assembly GCF_001677335.1 of Erythrobacter dokdonensis DSW-74. Classification (GTDB taxonomy): domain Bacteria; phylum Pseudomonadota; class Alphaproteobacteria; order Sphingomonadales; family Sphingomonadaceae; genus Erythrobacter; species Erythrobacter dokdonensis. The sequence continues at coordinate 3,616 of NZ_LZYB01000003.1, read as the reverse complement.
CGACCGGGTGGAAGTCGTGGCGAGCAAGTTCGAAACGGTCAGCCTGGAGCCCCCGGCCTTCTACGAGGCGCCGTGGTTCGCGATGCTGGTGCGCTATGGCACCGCGCTGCTGGCTGTGCTGCTGGTGCTGCTGCTCGCGGTGCGTCCGCTGATCGGCAAACTGCGCGGGCGGGGCAAGGCGGATGCCGTCGCAACCCCTGGCCCGGACGGCACATTGCTGACCGCAGACAGGGGCGAGGACACCGTATCGGCCGCCGACGCCATGCCCGATGGCATGCCGCTCGCGGCAATGTCTGCCAGCGCTCCGCCGGGCGAGCTTGCGCAGCAGGTCGAACGCGCCCGCCTGCTTGCTGCAAGCCAGCCCGAACGCGCCGTCGAGGCGCTGCAACGGATGCTCGCCGCCGCAGATGACGAAGGCCCGGAGGCTCAGGCGACATGAACCTTGATTTTGCCCCCGACGGCACCGAAGCCGCAGGCATGCCCGAACGTCTGCTATCGCGGATCGATCGTGCCGCAGTGTTCCTGATGCTCCTCGGCGACGAGGAAGCCGCGGCCATTCTCGGCCGCCTTTCGCCCGGCGAGCTCGAACGCATCGGCGCTGCCATGCTCGCTCTGGGCGAAATCGACCAGCCGCGCATGGCCGAGGCCCTGGCCGATTTCGTCAGCGAGGCCGGACGCGAACTTCTTCCCCGAGGCAACCGCGGCGAGCGGGTGCGGACGCTGCTGGACGAGGCGCTTGGTCCGGCGCGGGCGGACAGCATGATGCAACGGATCGCGCCCGATGCGCGGCCCCGCAGTGTCGAACTGGCGCGCTGGCTGGTGCCCGACGTGCTGGTGCGGCTGATCGCGGACGAGCACCCCCAAGTAATCGCCGCGCTGCTGCTGCTGATCGAGCCCGAACCTGCCGCCGAGGTTCTCGCCGGGCTGCCTGCAAGTTTGCAGACGATGGTGGTCGAACGGGTTGCGAAAAGCGGCCCGATTTCCCCGCAGGCGATCGCCACGATTGACACGCTGCTGACACAGCGCATCACCGCCACCTTCGGTGCAGCGGCGCTGGCGCTCGGCGGCCCGCGCGAAGCGGCGAACCTCATCAATCTGGCTGCAGGCGACCTGCGCCAGACCGTGCTGCCCGCGATTGCCGAGCACGACCAGCCGTTGGCCGAGAGGATCGAGGAAGAGCTGTTCACCTTCGAGATGCTGTTCGCGCTCGATCCCATGTCCATGGGCCGCCTGCTGCGCGACGTGGACTCGGAAAAGCTGGTCGATGCGCTCAAGGGCCTCAAGGAGCCCGAGCGCGCGCCCTTCTTTGCCGCCATGTCGAGCCGCGCGGCGGACGGGGTACGCGACGAGATCGAGCTGCGCGGACGGGTTGCCAGGAACGAGGTCCAGGCAGCCCAGCGCGCGATCGTCGAAATTGCGCGTGGCCTCGCCGAAACGGGCGAAATCGTGATCGGAAGCGGCAATGGCGAATTCGTCTGATTGGCTCGCCGCGTTGCCAGAGGCAGCGCCCGCGCCGCCCGGCTGGCTGGCCGCGCTGGCCGAGCCGGCGGACTTTCGCGATGCGATGCCCTTTTCCGCGCTTGCGCCGGAACCTGCGGCGGCGGTCGCCCCGGCCGAAGCCGAGCCGGAAGCCGTGCGGGATAGCGCCGCCGAAGACGCCCTGGCGCTGGCCTATGCCGAAGGCGAGGCGGCCGGCCGCATGGCGGCACTGGCCGAGGCCGAGCGCGACGCCGCCCGGCAGCGCGCGCTGCGGCTCGCGTTCCGTGCGCTCGACGAGGCGGCACGGGACGTGCTGGCGCAGGATCTCGCTGACACGGTGATCGCACTGTGCGGCGGGGTGCTTGAGGATCATGCGACCGATCGTGATGCCCTGCTCGCCCGCTGCCATGCGGCAGCAGCGCGGATCGGAGGCGCGCCCACCGCCTTGCGGTTGCATCTCCACCCCGAAGATATTGCAGCGCTCGGCCCGGAGGCGCTGGCGGACTGGAGCGTAATCGCGGATTCCGCGCTCGAACGCGGCGGCCTGCTACTCGAAGGGCCGGATGGCGCCGTGCGCGACGGGCCGCAGGACTGGCGCCGCACGATCGCCGCGGCGGTGCGCGGATGATCGCCGAATTGCAACTCGACCTCGCCCGGATGCGCGCCGCGCCGCGGGATAAAGGGCCGGTGCGCATGGGCCGCGTGGTCGCGTGCGACGGCGGGCTGATCGAGGTCGCCGGCCTGCCGCTGCCGGTCGGATCGCTCGGAGTTATCGAGAACGGCAACGGCAGCGAATGCCTTGCCGAGGTGATCGGCTTTCGCGCCGGCCACTCGCTGATGATGATGCTGGGCGATACCATGCTGCTGCGGCCGCGTGCGGCTGTGCGGTCGCTGGGCGCGCCGGGCGAGGTGCGCGTCGGCGAGGCGTTGCTCGGCCGGGCGGTGGATGCGCTCGGCCATCCGATCGACGGCGGCCCGCGGCTTGACCTGCCCCACGCTTGGCCACTGGCCGGACAACGCGAAGGTGCGCTCGAACGCGCCAGCGTCAGCCGGCCCTTCGATTGCGGAGTGCGCGCGATCAATGCGCTGGCGACAATGGGTGTCGGCCAGCGACTGGGGATCATGGCCGGATCGGGGGTCGGCAAGTCGGTGCTGGTCGATACCATCGCCGGACACGCGGTCGCCGATGTCACCGTGGTAGCGCTGATCGGAGAGCGGGCGCGCGAGGTTTCGGACTTTGTGGGCCGGCATATGGCAGGCGCGCGGCGCGGCGGGATCGTGGTGGTCGCCGTGCCCGCCGATCACGCCCCGAACCTGCGGCTGCGCGCGGCGCAATATGCTTGCTCTGTCGCCGAATTTTTCCGCGCGCAGGGCAAACGCGTGCTGCTGATCCTCGACAGCCTGACCCGCGTCGCCCATGCTGCGCGCGAGCTGGCACTGGTGCTGGGCGAGCCGGGCGCGGCGCGGGGCTATCCGCCGAGCGCGCTTGCCGCGATCACGCGCCTGGTGGAGCGCGCCGGCAATTCGGCCCGCAGCGGCGGAGCGGTGACCGGGATCTATACCGTGCTGGCCGATGGCGACGATGCCAATGATCCGGTGGTCGATACCGCGCGCGCGATTCTCGACGGACACATCGTGCTGTCGCGCGAACTGGCGCAGCGCGGACATTATCCCGCAATCGACGTGCCTGCCTCGCTCAGCCGGGTGATGGACGATCTGGTGCCGCCCGACATCGCCCGTGCCGCGCGGAGCTTGCGCGCCCTTATCGCCGCGCGCGAGGCCAATCGCGACCTGGTGCTGATGGGCGCCTATCGCACGGGCAGCGACCCGCTGCTTGATACCGCGCTGGCCCGTTCGGAGGCGATCGATCAGTTCCTCACCCAGACACGCGGGGAGGCAGAGCCGCTCGCTACGAGCCATGCCGCACTTGCGGCGCTGATGGCCAAGGTCGATGCGTGAAGCCCGCCGTCTTGCGCTGATCCGGCGACAGGCGCTGATCGCCGGGGTCGCCCGGCGGCAGGCATTGGGCGCGCTGGCAGAGGCGTTGGCAGCGGAGGATCGCAGCCGGGCCCTCGCCGCCCGCAGCCGCCAGCTCGCCGCCGCCAGCGCGCCGCAGACGGGGGCCATGGCCGCCGAG
>NZ_LZYB01000002.1 GCF_001677335.1 Erythrobacter dokdonensis DSW-74 | reverse complement strand
CACCCGCGCGGCGGGCGCGGTCGGCAGCGCGGCCTCGGGCGCGGCGAGCAGTGCGGCCGCCGGCGTCAAGAGTGCAGCAGCGCGCGGCGGCTCGCAGATCACCGCCCTTGTCGGCGATGCGGCGCTGGCGTGGGGAATGAAGGTACTCGACGACCTGCTCGAAACCGCCCGTACCGGACAGGACAGGGTCGAGGACCTCGCCGACGAGGCCGAGGCGACCGCGCGCAAGGTAAAGCGCGATGCTGCCCATGCTGTGGGAACGGCTTCGGACACCGTGCGTCACACCGCGCGCAAGACCCGGCGCAAGACCTCCCGCGCGGTCCGCGACACCGTGAGCAAGGTCAAGGGCTGACGCGGGCTTGCCCTTGGCGCAGGGGTCGCTAAAGGGGCCGGCATCCTTCCTCCCCAAGGACCATAAACATGGCAGAAACCACCCCTACCCAGCGGCTCCACCTCGTCATGGGTGGCCGCGTCAAGGACCCGCGCGGCCTTGAGTTCCAGGATCCGGAAAGCATCCACGTCGTCGGCGTCTACAGCTCCTACGATGCCGCCGTCGATGCATGGCGCGCGCAGGCACAGCGCACGGTCGACGATGCCGAGATGAAGTATGTCGTGGTCCACATCCACAAGCTGCTGACGCCGGAAGACTGAGACCTATGGCCCGGAAGGCGCCATGTTTCACATGAAACAGCGCGCGAGAGCCCGCCAACGGCATGCTAACCGGGGGCGAGCAGGGTCTGGCGGGGGTCTGCGCCCCCTTTGCCGGCCGCTACGCAGCGGGATGGTTCAGATGAACTCGATCTTGTCGACGAGGTAGAACTTCTCGCCCGAGGGCACCGTGAGCTCGATCTCCTCGCCAACCTGCTTGCCGATCAGCGCGCGGGCCAGCGGCGAGTTGTACGAGATGCGGCCCTTGGTCACATCGGCTTCGGGTTGCCCGACGATCTGGTAGCGCACCGGCTTGTCGTTCTCGTCGATCAGGGTCACGGTCGCACCGAAGATGATCTTCTCGCCCGACAGCGTGGTGGGATCGATGATCTGCGCGCGGCTGACCTTGTCCTCGATATCGGCGATCTGCGCCTCGACCTGGCCCTGGCGTTCCTTGGCGGCGTGATATTCGGCATTTTCCGAAAGGTCGCCGTGGGCGCGCGCTTCCTCGATCGCCTCGACGATCTTCGGGCGTTCTTCACGCAGCGCCTTGAGGTCTGCGGTGAGCCGCTCGTAACCCTCGGCCAGCATCGGGACCTTTTCTACAGTAGCCATGCCTTGTTCTCTTCCTGTTTGCTTCTCGCCCCGCCCGACAGACAGAAATCCCATTGCCGGAGGGCCGCATTTCACAAGAGCGCGGCCACGACGAACGGAAAATGTCGGGGAGAGCAAGGTCAGTTACTGTGCATAATAGTCCTGCAATGACCGGACTTCAAGCTGCTCCGGTCCGACCGTGGCAATCGCCGCCGCCGCCGCGAGCGATGCAGCGGCCGTGGTATAGTAGGGAACCTTGCCTGCCAGCGCCGCCTGCCGGATCGATTTCGAGTCCATCAGCGACTGCCAGCCTTCGGTGGTGTTGAAGATCAGCGCGACCTCGCCATCGATAATCTTGTCGACGATATGCGGCTGGCCCTCGGCCACCTTGTTGACCCGCTCGACCGCCAGTCCCTGTTCGGCAAGATAGGTCTGGGTTCCTCCGGTGGCGATGACGGTGAAGCCGTGATCGATCAGGCGCCGCACCGCCGGTACGATTGCCGCCTTGTCGGTATCCTTGACCGATACGAACAGTGTGCCGGCGCGCGGCAGCTTCATGCCTGCCCCGATCTGCGACTTGAGGAAGGCGGCCTCGAAGCTGGTATCGATCCCCATCACCTCGCCGGTCGACTTCATTTCGGGGCTGAGGATCGGGTCCGCGCCGGGGAAGCGGGCGAAGGGGAAAACGGCCTCCTTTACCGACATGTAGGGCAGATCGCGGCGGAAGGGCTCGAAGCTCGACAGCGGCTCGCCCGCCATCACCCGCGCGGCGATCTTGGCAACCGGCTGCCCGGTGGCCTTGGCGACGAACGGCACAGTGCGACTGGCGCGCGGGTTGACCTCGATCAGGTAGACGGTGCCGTCCTTGACCGCGAACTGCACGTTCATCAGGCCTTTCACGCCCAGCGCGAAGGCCAGGCCTTCCGCCTGACGCTCCATCTCGGCGATGATTTCAGGCGGAAGCGAATAGGGCGGCAGGGTGCAGGCGCTATCGCCCGAATGGACGCCGGCTTCCTCGATATGCTGCATCACGCCAGCGATGCGCACCTCGTTGCCGTCGCACACGGCATCGACGTCGCATTCGATCGCATCGCGCAGATACTGGTCGATCAGCACCGGGCTATCGCCCGACACGTTAACCGCCGTGGCGATGTAATCGTCAAGCTGGGCTTCGCTGTCGACGATTTCCATCGCCCGCCCGCCGAGCACGTAAGACGGGCGCAGCAGCACCGGATAGCCGATGCGCGCGGCGACCGCGGCGGCCTCGTCGCGGCTGCGGGCGATGCCGTTGTCGGGCTGCTGGAGCTTCAGCTTGCTGACCAGCTTGGCGAAGCGCTCGCGATCTTCGGCGAGGTCAATTGCGTCAGGGGAGGTGCCGAGGATCGGGATCCCCGCATCCTCCAGCGCCTGCGCGAGTTTCAGCGGGGTCTGCCCGCCGAATTGGACGATCACGCCGACCAGCTCGCCCGATTGTTGCTCTACCCGTAGGATTTCGAGCACATCCTCGGCCGTCAGCGGTTCGAAATAGAGGCGGTCGGAGGTGTCGTAATCGGTCGAGACGGTCTCCGGGTTGCAGTTGACCATGATCGTCTCGAACGCTGGCCCGTGCCATTCCTCGCCCAGCGCAAAGCAGGCGTGGACGCAGCAGTAATCGAACTCGATCCCCTGCCCGATCCGGTTGGGCCCGCCGCCGAGGATGACGATCTTTCTGCGATCCGAGGGGTAGGCCTCGCATTCAGGCCCAATGGAACCGGAAACGCCGAAGCTCGGGGCTTCGTAGGTGGAATACATATAGGGCGTGATCGCCTCGAATTCGGCGGCGCAGCTGTCGATCCGCTTGAACACCGGCAGCACCCCTAGGCGATGCCGCAGCGCACGCACTTCCTCCTCGCTGGTGGCGCCTGCCATCGCGACCAAGGCATCGTGCAGCAACCCGGAACGGCGCGCCTGCGTTTCGGCAAGACCCCCCGCAACACCGACAGACCGGACGGCAAGGGTGGCGAGCCGCTTGTCGGAAAAGCCCATCGCCTTGAGGCGCCTGAGGCCGGGCGCATCGATGGGAAGCCCGTCTTTCTGCACTTCGCGCTCGGCAGCAATGATGGCTTCGATCTGCCGCAGGAACCAAGGATCATAGAAGGTCACTGCCGCAATCTCTTCCACGCTCATGCCCTCGCGGAACGCCTGTCCGACCTTCAGCAGCCGGTCGGGCGTGCGGCGCGACAAGGCAGCGGTGATGACATCGCGGGATACGCCTTCCAGCTCCGGCACGCGGTTGAACCCGTCGAGCCCGGTTTCGAGACCCCGCAGGGCCTTCTGCATGCTTTCCTGGAAATTGCGCCCGATCGCCATCACCTCGCCAACGCTCTTCATCGCGGTCGACAGGTCATTGGCCGCGCCCTTGAACTTCTCGAAGGCGAAACGCGGGATCTTGGTGACGACGTAATCGATGGTGGGTTCGAAGCTGGCAGGGGTTGCGCCGGTGATCTCGTTGGTGAGTTCATCGAGCGTGTAGCCGACCGCCAGCTTGGCCGCGACGCGGGCAATGGGAAAGCCCGTCGCCTTGGATGCGAGCGCCGAGGAGCGGCTGACACGCGGGTTCATCTCGATCACGATCAGGCGCCCGTCCCTGGGATTCACCGCGAACTGGACGTTGGAACCCCCTGTTTCGACACCGATTTCGCGCAAGCAGGCAATGCTCGCGTTGCGCATGATCTGGTATTCCTTGTCGGTCAGCGTCAGCGCCGGAGCGACAGTGATGGAATCGCCGGTGTGCACGCCCATCGGATCGACGTTCTCGATCGAGCAGACGATGATCGCGTTATCCTTGCGGTCGCGCACCACCTCCATTTCGAATTCCTTCCATCCGAGGAGCGATTCCTCGATCAGGACTTCGGTGGTGGGCGAGGCATCGAGGCCTTCGCGCACGATCTTCTCGAATTCGGCCTTGTTATAGGCAATCCCGCCGCCCGTGCCGCCAAGGGTGAAGCTGGGGCGGATAATCGAGGGCAACCCGGTGCGTTCAAGGATCGCGAAGGCTTCGTCGACGGTATTGGCGACACCCGAGCGCGCGCTTTCCAGTCCGATCTTGTCCATCGCATCGCGAAACCGCTGGCGGTTTTCCGCCTTGTCGATCGCGTCCGCTTTCGCGCCGATCATCTCGACGCCGTATTCCGCGAGAACGCCCATCTCGTCGAGCTTCAGCGCGCAGTTCAATGCGGTCTGCCCACCCATCGTCGGCAGCAGCGCATCGGGCCGCTCCTTGGCGATGATCTTGGCGACGATCTCGGGTGTGATCGGCTCGATATAGGTTGCGTCGGCGAACTCCGGATCGGTCATGATCGTCGCCGGGTTGGAGTTGACGAGGATGACGCGGTAGCCCTCCTCCTTCAACGCCTTGATCGCCTGCGTGCCGGAGTAATCGAACTCGCAGGCCTGGCCGATGATGATCGGGCCAGCGCCAATGACGAGGATCGAGGAAATGTCGGTTCTTTTGGGCATCAGGTGTCCTGCTCGGAAAAGGCGAAGGTGAGCTTGGTGTAGCGGTTCACGAAAGGCAGCACGTCGGGCTTGGAGGCGGCGGCGCCGAAGACAAAGGTACAGTTGCGGCGAATGTCGATCAGGCGCGCGCCATCGCGGGCCATGATGTAGCTGAGGACGTAGTAGGAGCGCGGAGAATTACGGCGGCCGGTCACGTCGAGCTGTTTCACGATGTCGTCCCCGGAGGCGAGGCGCTCCATGTCGATGAAACCCTTCGCGCGGCGGGCTTCGACGACGGCTTCGTGGCGGGCTTCGGGGTCGAAATCGGCCTCGTCGAAGGGCCCTTCGGAGGCGGCGATGCGGCAATCCATCCGCCCCGCGACCGGATAGCGGCTGTCCTCGTCATGCAGCACCGGCCGCCAGAAGGCGACCACCGGCAGACCGGTTTCCTCCGAGGCTTCGAGCGTCACCGAACCATCGCCCTGAAACGCCACGCCCTCGGCAATCTCCGCACCCGGCCAATCGGCCAGCGGTCGCGGGGTCATGGCGGGGTTCTGGGCAAAAATTGGATACGCAGCGACTAGAAGCGCAAGAAACGAAACAATCAGTGCACCTAGGGAAATCCAGTCAGAACGACTCACAGATCGGACGCGGCCCCAGAACGAGCGCCTATTCAACCGATCTACATAGTCGCGCGCTTCATCGTTCAAAGCGAAAGAGACCCAGCGCTTGCCGTCTCCTTCGCCGATGAACATCGAACCGAAGCCTGCCTTCTGCCACTTTTCTCCGATGGCCGTTAGCTCGCTAAATGGCTTCTTCGGCTCGAGATCGCTGAGCGTCGGAATATGGTATCGATGCCGCATCGCCCATCGAACGGCCTTCTTTAGAAGCTTCTCTTCTGGGATTTCAGGGGGGAAATCGATCACCCCAGCCCCCCCACGAACTTCTCGAACAGGTAAAAGCTGTCCTGTGGCCCCGGGCTTGCCTCGGGGTGATACTGCACCGCGAAGGCCTTCTTGCCCTTGATCGCGATGCCGCAGTTCGTCCCGTCGAACAGCGAGACATGGGTCTGCTCGACATTCTCCGGCAGGCTCGCCGCGTCCACCGCAAAGCCGTGGTTCATCGAGGTGATCTCGACGAGGCCGGTGGTCTCGCCCCAGCCCTCACCCACGCGCTGGACGGGGTGGTTCGCGCCGCGGTGGCCCTGGTGCATCTTGATCGTCTTCGCGCCCGCGGCGAGCGCGAGCATCTGGTGGCCGAGGCAGATCCCGAACAGCGGCACATCCGCATCGAGCAGCGCCTTGATCACCGGCACGGCATATTCGCCGGTCGCCGCCGGATCGCCCGGACCGTTGGAGAGGAACACGCCGTCGGGCTTGAGGGCCATCACCTCATCGAACGAGGTCTTGGCCGGCACCACCGTCACCCGCGCGCCGGCGCGCACCAGATTGCGGAAGATATTGTCCTTCGCGCCGTAATCCACCGCGACCACGTGCGGAGTGGCATCCCTTGCCGCGCGGCCATAGCCGTGGCCCAGGCGCCAGTAGCCGCCTTCCCAGCCCTCCTGCCCCTCGCGAGTGACGCGAATGGCAAGGTCCATGCCCTCCAGCCCCGGCCAATCCTTCGCACGTTTCAGCAGCGCCGGGATATCGAACTTGCCGTCCGGTGCATGGGCGATCACCGCGTTGGGCGCGCCGCTCTGGCGGATGCGGCGGGTTAGTGCGCGGGTATCGACGCCGCTGAGCCCGATCTTCCCGTTGCGTGCCAGCCATTCGCCGAAGCGTTCGATGGAGCGGAAATTGCTCGGCTCGGTCACGTCCTCGCGCACAATGCAGCCGACCGCGCCTTCGACGCGGCTTTCCACGTCCTCGGCATTGGCCCCGACATTGCCGATATGCGGGAAGGTGAAGGTGACGATCTGCGCGGCGTAGGAGGGATCGGTCATCACCTCCTGATAGCCCGTCATCGCGGTGTTGAAGCACACCTCGCCCACCGCGCTCCCGGCAGCACCGAAGCCGCGCCCCCAGATGACCGTGCCATCCGCCAGAACGAGGACACCCGTGGCCCCTGAAGGTTGCGCGCGGGAAGATGCGGGGTCGGCCATGGGGCGCTCCGTTTTGGGGTGTTGCCAGCGATGTTGCTAAGTTTCGACCGCTAGGCCTGCCCGCCCCCCGCGTCAACCTAGGCTTCGCCCGATATTTGCGTTAGAGGCGCGCCCACGAAACCCATCCACAGGAAATGATGCAATGATCCGTGACGACATCAAGGCCGCCACCATCGCCGCGATGAAGGCGGGCGAGAAGGACCGCACCGCCGCGCTCCGCCAGATCAGCGCCAAGATCAAGGACCGCGACATCGAGGAGCGCACTTCGGGGAAGAACATTCCCGATGACGAGCTGGTGGTGAGCGTCCTCCAGAAAATGGCCAAGCAGCGCCGCGAATCGATCGAGATGTACGAAGGCGGCGGACGGCAGGAACTGGCCGACAAGGAAAAGGCCGAACTCAGCGTTATCGAGGAATTCCTGCCCCAGATGATGGACGAAGCCGCCACCCGTGCCGCGATCGAGGCGATCAAGGCCGAAACCGGTGCATCGTCGATGAAGGACATGGGCACGGTCATGGCAGAGCTCAAAGCCCGTCACGGCGCGGTGCTCGACGGGAAGCTGGCAAGCGGTCTGGTAAAGGCGGCTCTGTCCTGACCACAGTTCCTTCCACAGCGCGCGCTTGAACGCAGCGGCGTTCGGGCGCACCTATCTGCCATGGCCATCACCCCGCAATGGAAAGACGAGCTGCGTGCGCGGATCACGCTGTCCTCGCTTGTCCAGCGATCGGTCAAGCTCACGCGCGCGGGGCGCGAGTGGAAGGGGTGCTGCCCGTTCCATGACGAGAAGACCCCGAGTTTCTACGTCAACGACCAGAAGCAGTTCTACCACTGCTTCGGCTGCGGGGCGCATGGCGATGCGATCAGCTGGATGGTGGACCAACAGGGCCTCCAGTTCATGGACGCTATCAAGGAACTGGCGGCGATGGCGGGGATGGAAGTCCCTGCCCCGGACCCGCAGATGGCCAAGCGTGCCGAACAGCGCGCCAGCCTGATCGATGTCACCGAGGCGGCGCAGCGCTTCTTCGTCGAAAGCCTCGCCGCGCCCGGCGGCAGGGTGGCTCGGGACTATCTCCAGCGGCGCGGGTTCTCGCCTGCCATATGCCGCGAATTCGGCTTCGGCTGGGCGCCCGACGAACGCCAGGCCCTACCCAAGGCGCTGGCGCAATTCAGCGATGAGATGCTCGAAGGGGCAGGCATGCGCGCGCACACCGAGCAGGGCGAACGTTACGATCGTTTCCGGGGCCGCGTCATGCTCCCCATTCAGGACGCGCGCGGGCGGGTGATCGCCTTCGGGGGCCGTATCCTCGACAAGCGGGACGGCATCGCAAAGTATCTCAATTCGCCCGACACCGAGCTGTTCGACAAGGGCCGCACGCTCTACAACCTCCACCGCGCCGCCCCTGCCGCCCGCCAATCGGGCCGCGTGGTGGTGGTCGAAGGCTACATGGATGTGATCGCGCTGGCCAATGCGGGCATTGCCGATGCGGTCGCCCCGCTCGGCACTGCGCTCACCGAAATGCAGCTCGAGTTGCTGTGGCGCATGGTCGAGGTGCCGGTGCTGTGTTTCGATGGCGATGCGGCAGGCCAGCGCGCGGCGATGCGGGCGATTGCGCGGGCGCTGCCGCTGCTCGCTCCGATGCGCTCGCTCGCGATCGTGCGCCTGCCTGCCGGACTCGACCCCGATGACCTGATCAAGACCCGGGGCAAGGCTGCGATGGAGCGGATCCTGGAAAAGCCCGCCAGCCTGATCGACACGCTGTGGGAATTCGAGCGCGATGCCCAGCCCCTCTCAACGCCGGAAGCCAAGGCCGGACTGAAGGCGCGGCTTATGGCGCATGTCGACACCATCGCCGATCCGGAGATCAAGGCGCTTTATCGTCGCGAACTGTCCGACCGCTTTTCCGCCTTCGCCTACCCGCCGCGCCCGCCCCGGTCTGCTCCGATGCAGCGCGGGCCGCGCCGCGCAGCCGCGCCAGCCCCGGCAGGCCTTTCGGACGATGCACGTGCCCGGCTTTCGGCAGTCATGTCGGGGGGGCAGCGGCAAGAGCTGTTCCAGGCCGTTATCGTCGGCCTTGCGCGCTTCCCACGGGAAATCCGCCGCCACGCCGAAGCGCTTTCCCGCCTCGCCAGCTATGACCCGAAATCCGCGCCCGCGATCGAATCGCTCTTCGAACTTGCAGAAAGGCTTGATTCGCGCGCGCCAACCGCCATATGCGAATCACTAGGTCACCCTGCCCCGCCGGCAGACATCCGTTACGCCTTTCTTGATGAAGGCACATCCACCGGCGATGCGTGCGAGGAACTGGCCGAAGCTGTGTCGCTGCTGGTCGAACGACCGGCGCTGGAGGCTGCGCTTGCGGCCACGATAGCCCGTTTCGACAGCGATCCCGAAGGATCGTTCGCGGAACAGACCAGGCTGCGCACACAGCTCATGACAGTTGACGAACGCCTGAAGGCTTTCGGACGCAGAAAGGCTGCTCCGGTGGCCACGGGGGACGACTCCGCTCCGGCGGAAGACATGGGATAAACCGGCGACCGCCTGCTTTTTCGTGCAGGAAGGGATCGCAAGGCAACGGATTGAACGAATATTATGGCCGAGAAGGAAGACGCCCCGCTGATCGATCTCAACGAGGCTTCGATCAAGAAGCTGATCAGCAAGGCCAAGAAGCGCGGCTATGTCACCTATGACGAGCTGAACGAGGCGCTGCCCTCGGGCGAGATGAGCCCCGACCAGATCGAGGACATCCAGACCGCGCTGTCGGAAATGGGCGTGCAGATCGTCGAGACCGACGAGGAAGCCGAGGCCGAAGACGAAGGCGACGAAGTCGAATCGCTGGTCGCGGACAGCGACGACGAAGACGACGAGGATGGCGAGAAGAAGGGCCCGGCAAAGGATGCCCGCGCCGCCAACAAGAAACTCGCCACCGGAGAGCGCACCGACGATCCGGTGCGCATGTACCTGCGCGAAATGGGTGCGGTGGAACTCCTCAGCCGCGAGGGCGAGATCGCCATCGCCAAGCGGATCGAGGCCGGCCGCGACATGATGATCATGGGGCTGTGCGAAAGCCCTATCACCTTCCACGCCATCATCCAGTGGTCCGAAGCGCTCAACAACGGCGACATGCAGCTGCGCGAGATCCTCGATCTCGACGCGATGCTGTCCAAGGAGCCGCCGGCCGACAAGATGAACGACGATGCCGACGACGACGACGACGACGGCGAAATCTCCGAAGCCACCGCCGGCCCGACCATCCGCGAGGATGACGAGGTCGAGGAAGAGCCCGAAGCCGACGACGAGGACGAGGACGGCGAGCCGCGCGCCAAGCGCGAAGAGGAGGACGAGGAAGACAACACCCTATCCCTCGCCCAGATGGAAGCGGCGCTGAAGCCCGAGGCGCTCGAACGCTTCGCGCGCATCACCAAGCTGTTCAAGGACTTCGAGAAGCTGCAGGCCGAACGTGTGGAAACGCTGGCGGCGGGCAATGATTTTCCGGCGGCGAAGGAAAAGAAATACGAGCAGCTGCGCGAAGACCTTACCGCCGAGGTCGAAAGCGTGCAGTTCCACGCGACCAAGATCGAGTTCCTGGTCGACAACCTCTACGCCTTCAACCGCCGCCTCACCACGCTGGGCGGGCAGATGCTTCGCCTTGCCGAGCGCCACAAGATCAAGCGCATCGACTTTCTCCAATCCTATGTCGGCAACGAGATGGACGATGCCTGGATCAAGGAGCGCGCAAAGAAGGACAAGAAGTGGGCGGCCTTCGCCGAGCGCGAGGAAGCCGCGATCGAACGCATCCGTGCCGAGATTGCCGATATCGCCGCGCAGACCGGTATGAGCCTCCCCGAATTCCGCCGTATCGTGAACATGGTGCAGAAGGGCGAGCGCGAGGCGCGCATCGCCAAGAAGGAAATGGTCGAGGCGAACCTGCGCCTGGTGATTTCCATCGCCAAGAAATACACCAACCGCGGCCTGCAATTCCTTGATCTCATTCAGGAAGGCAATATCGGCCTGATGAAGGCGGTCGACAAGTTCGAATACCGCCGGGGCTACAAGTTCTCCACCTATGCGACCTGGTGGATCCGGCAGGCGATCACGCGGAGCATCGCGGATCAGGCGCGCACCATCCGCATTCCGGTGCACATGATCGAGACGATCAACAAGCTGGTGCGCACGTCCCGCCAGTTCCTGCACGAGGAAGGCCGCGAGCCGACCCCTGAGGAAATGGCCGCGCGGCTTTCGATGCCGCTCGAAAAGGTGCGCAAGGTGATGAAAATCGCCAAGGAGCCGATCTCCCTCGAAACCCCCATCGGGGACGAGGAAGACAGCCACCTCGGCGATTTCATCGAGGACAAGAACGCGATCATCCCCGTCGATGCCGCGATCCAGGCCAACCTCAAGGAAACCGTCACCCGCGTGCTCGCCAGCCTCACCCCGCGCGAGGAACGCGTGCTGCGCATGCGTTTCGGCATCGGGATGAACACCGATCACACGCTGGAAGAAGTCGGCCAGCAGTTCTCGGTGACGCGCGAGCGTATCCGCCAGATCGAAGCGAAGGCGCTGAGGAAGCTCAAGCACCCGAGCCGGTCGCGCAAGATGCGGTCGTTCCTCGATCAGTGAGTTAGGGGTTGACGGGGCAAGCCACTGAACCGCTCGCTAGGCGCGAGTTCAAAGTCCTGCCCCGCACCATCTTTCTGGTGGGCTTGATCCTCTTGCCGATAACGGCACTGCTCCCGGCAATAAGTCTACATGAGCTCATCAGCACCGGCACGATTGACTGGACTTACAGAGGTTCAGGTCGGCGCGCATTGCCAAGCTGGGCGGCCTATCCATTCGGATGGGCTTTCCTGCTGTGGGGGCTTTATTTCTTCGTCCCCATGCTCCGCTACATCCGATCACCCTTGATGTTCGCATTGGAACCAGAAGGCATTGAAGTTCAAGGGATACGGATTGAGCGGAACGAGATCACATCAATCCGGCCCCGCATATTGCAGGGGGATGTGTTGCTGGAGAGCGAGCGAGGGAAGTTTCGCATTTATCCCGGCCATGTCGCAGGCGGTGTTGCGGCCCTCAAAGAGGCATTTCCCGATCGCTTCGATCCGCTCTGGCTGAAAGACAGCAGAGCGTGGCTGGTCGGACGCTAGGTTCTCTCATCCCTTCCCAAACGGCCACACCAACTGCCGCGCCCAACCCTCAGGCGCGCGCTCCCCGGCAACCCCATAGCCCTCGGGCCAGCGCCCGTCCGGCATATGATACGTCCCGAACCAGCGGTCGATCATCGGCAGATGCACGGCGAAGTTCACGTCCCGCGCTTCCGGCTCCACCCCGTGGTGCCAGTGGTGGAAGCGGGGCATGGCGATCCACCGCTCCAGCCAGCCCCAACGCGGCGCGAAGTTGGCGTGGATGAACACCGCGTGGAAGCTCACCAGCGCGAGGTAGGCGTAGACGGCGACAGAATCGAACCCCAGCACCACCAGCGGCAGCAACACGAGGCCGCGTGTCACGATCACATCGACCAGATGCAACCGTGATCCGGCCAGCCAGTCCATCACCTCGACCGAATGGTGCACCTTGTGGAAGCGCCAAAGGAAGGGGATCGCATGGAACGCCCGGTGCACCCAGTATTGCGCAAGATCCGCGACCAGCACGCAGGCGAGGAATTGCACCACCAGCGGCATGCTTTGCACCGCGTCTTGTGCGGCAGGCACGGCCAGCACCTCGCCCACCGCCACGGCCGGGGCCAGCACCGCGACGCTCATCACCTGTGCCAGCACGTGGCTCGCGAAGAAATATTGCGTGTCGGTCAGCCAGCCCCTCCGAAACGCGCCTTGCTCGCGGCGCAGCGCAAAAGCGCGTTCCAACGGCACGAACACCGCCGCCGTAGTCAGCACGCCGAGCACGAACCAGTCGAGCCCGAGATAGACCGTGCTCGCACCCCCGCGCGGAATCTCCACGCCGCCCGCGCCCAGTGCCAAAGCCGCAGCCGCCAGTGCCAGCCCCGTCACCCCCAGCGCCTTTCTGCGTCGCAGCAGCATCGAAAGGCCCGCCAGCGCCATCGCCGCCAGCAATCCGACATCAATCGCAAGCCGCACCAGCCCGAGCGGGTAGCGGCTGCGCAGTTCGGGCAGGGTCAGATATTGCGGAAAGTGCAGGCACAGCACCGCCAATAGCGCCAGCAGCCCCAGCACGATCCCCAGCACCCCGCTGATCCAGCCCGTGCCGAAATGGCGCGGGCGATCGTCGGCAAAGACGCGCGCCAGCCATTGTTCGGCGGTCTGGGCGGGAATGGGCTTCTCCATGACTTCTCCCATAATTCAGGCGCCCTTTCTGCTGCGTAAAGGATTTCCTGTGCCGGCCGTCGAAAAGCCGCGCCTGCGGGGTGGAGAATCGCGCCCCCAGCGACTATGGCAGCGCCATGCGCATCGCCATCGCCTCAGACCACGCCGCGACCGAATTGAAGGCCGACCTCGCCGAATGGCTCATCGAGGAAGGCCACGAGGTCGCTGATCTCGGCCCCGAACCCGGGCAGAGCGTCGATTACCCCGACTACGGCTATCGCCTTGCCGAGATCATCGCGGAAGGCACGGTCGAATTCGGCATTGCCCTGTGCGGCAGCGGGATCGGCATCTCTATGGCAGTCAACCGCCACCCCGAGGTGCGGTGCGCGCTGGTGTCGGAACCGCTGTCTGCCGCTCTCGCCCGCGAACATAATGATGCAAATTGCATCGCAATGGGCGCGCGTCTCGTAGGGATCGAAATGGCGAAGTCCTGCGTTGCTACCTTTCTCGACACAGAGTTCGCCGACGCCGGCGATCCTGCCGGGCGTCACCAGCGCCGGGTCGGCAAGCTCGGCAAGCCCCCGTTTTTCCCCGATCATATCGAGACCCATCAATGAGCACCGCCCCCGCAGATTTCTCCGCCCGTCACGCTGCCCAGTCGATGGACAGCTTCTGGCGTGATGACCTCGCCACCGCAGACCCGGAAATCGCGGCTGCCGTGGCCAAGGAACTGGCGCGCCAGCGCGACAAGATCGAGCTGATCGCGAGCGAGAACATCGCGAGCCGCGCGGTGCTCGAAGCCACCGGGAGCGTCTTCACCAACAAGTATGCCGAAGGCTATCCGGGCAAGCGTTACTATGGCGGCTGCGACTATGCCGACGTGGTCGAGACGCTGGCGATCGAGCGCGCCAAGCAGCTGTTCGGGTGCAATTTCGCCAATGTGCAGCCCAACAGCGGCTCGCAGATGAACCAGGCGGTGTTCCTTGCCCTGCTCAACCCGGGCGACACCTTCATGGGGCTGGATCTCAATTCGGGCGGCCACCTCACCCACGGTTCGCCCGTCAACATGAGCGGCAAGTGGTTCAACGTCGTCTCCTACGGCGTCTCGCGCGAGACCGAGACGATCGACATGGACGAGGTTGCGGCCAAGGCGCGGGAAAACAAGCCGAAGATCATCATCTGCGGCGGCACCGCCTATTCACGCACCTGGGACTTTCCCGCCTTCCGCGCTATCGCGGATGAAGTGGGCGCGGTGCTGCTGTGCGACATGAGCCACATCTCCGGCCTTGTCGCGGGCGGCGCGCACCCCTCGCCCTTCCCGCATTGCGACATCGTTACCTCGACCACGCACAAGAGCCTGCGCGGCCCGCGTTCGGGCATCATCCTGTGGAACGACGAGAAGTTCACCAAGCCGCTCAACATGGCGGTGTTCCCCGGCCTGCAGGGCGGCCCGCTGATGCACGTGGTGGCGGCCAAGGCGGTCGCCTTCAAGGAAGCGCTTGATCCGTCGTTCAAGACCTATGCCCACCGCATCGTCGAGAATGCCCGCGCGCTCGCCGCGAGCCTTGAGGAAAACGGCTTGCGCATCGTTTCCGGCGGCACCGACAATCACTCGATGCTGGTCGATCTCACCGCGAAAGACGTAACCGGCAAGGACGCGGAAAAGGGCCTCGATCGCGCTTTCCTCACCTGCAACAAGAACGGCATCCCCTACGACACCCGCTCGCCCTTCGTCACCAGCGGCATCCGGCTCGGGACGCCGGCCGGCACCACCCGCGGCTTTGGCCCGGATGAATTCCGGATTGTCGGCCGGCTCATCGCCGAAGTGGTTGAAGGCCTTGCCAAGAACGGCCCCGAAGGCGATGCTCAGGTGGAAGAGAGCGTGCGCGGGCGTGTGTCCGAACTCTGCGCTGCCTTCCCCGTCTATCCCGGCATGTAAGGAACCACCATGAGCGATCAGGAACCGCGCCAGACCCCCGATTGGGTCGAGGATGCCAAGGCCGAGATTACGGGCATGGCCAAGGAGGGGGTCAATCACCCTTCGACCGCACCCGTCCTTACCGGTGCGGCGATCGGTGCGGTGGCCGGAGTCCTGTTGCCTGTAATCTCGTGGCCTGTAGGCCTAGCGGTTGGCGCAGGGTTTGCGCTTTATCAGAGGATCAGGAAGTAACCCCCTGAATGCGCTGTCCCTTTTGCGCCCATGATGATACCCAAGTAAAGGATAGCCGCCCGACCGAGGACAATGCCTCGATCCGCCGGCGGCGCCAGTGTTCATCCTGCGGTGCACGCTTTACCACCTTCGAGCGGGTGCAACTGCGCGAAGTGGTCGTGGTCAAGTCGGGTGACCGGCGCGAGCCCTTCGAACGCTCGAAGCTCGAACAATCCATCGCACTCGCCTGCCGCAAGCGCGACATCGAGCAGGAACGACTGGACCAGCTCATTTCCGGTATCCAGCGGCAGGTCGAAACCTCGGGCGAGGCCGAAGTCGCTTCCGCCCGGATCGGCGAGTTGGTGATGGAAGGCCTGCGCCAGATCGATTCGGTCGCCTATATCCGCTTCGCTTCGGTCTACCGCGATTTCTCCGAGGCGCGCGACTTCGAAGAGTTTGCAAGCACCGTACAACAAGCTGCGAAAGAGTAACGGAAATATGGCCGATCTCAGCAAGCCGGTGATCGTCCTCGTGCGCCCGCAACTGGGCGAGAATATCGGCAAGGCGGCGCGCGCGATGCTCAATTTCGGATTGACCGAGATGCGCCTCGTCGCCCCGCGCGACGGCTGGCCCAACCCTTCTGCAGGTCCCGCTGCCTCGGGCGCGGATATCGTGCTCGAACAGGCCAGGGTCTATGACACGACCGCCGAGGCAGTCGCGGACTGTGCCCATGTCCATGCAACCACGGTCAGAAAACGCGGCGTGACCAAGCCGGTGATCGGGGCGGACGAGGCCGGACGGCTGGTGCACACCCTGCCCGGCCGCCACGCGATCATCTTCGGCCCTGAACGTTCGGGGCTGGAGACCGAGGACGTCGCGCTCGCCCGCAACATCCTGACCATCCCGATCAATCCCGAATTCGGATCGCTCAACCTCGCGCAGGCGGTCATCCTTGTCGCCTATGAATGGTCGCGAATCGGGCGCGAACTGGGGGATGCGGGCGAAGTGCTGGTCCAGCCCACCGCCGAAGAAGCCCTGCCGCCTGCCCCGCAGGAGGAACTCGATGCGATGATCGCGCATTTCGAGAAGCTGCTCGAGCCGCGCGGCTATTTCCGCCCCGAAGCCCGCGCCGAATCCACCCGCCGCACCTTGCGCGGCCTGCTCACCAAGCCGGGCTGGAACCATCTCGAGGTGCGCACCTTGCGCGGCGTTCTTTCTACCCTGGAGCGCGAGATGCGCGATTGATAGCGGGCGCGCGCGCACAAAGCTTGACCTCGCCTGCGTTCCTGCTAAGCGCGCGCCTTCGCAAATGGGCCCCGCACCCCGGTGAAGCGGTGGCCGCATCATGACCGAACGTCACGATGGAGCGATGCCGGGTTGAATGGTCAGCATAGGGCTGATCGAGCAATTTGAAGGATACGACTTATGTCGAAGCGCAAGAGCGCCAAGTACAAGCTTGACCGCCGGATGGGCGAAAACATCTGGGGTCGCCCGAATTCTCCCGTGAACAAGCGTTCCTACGGCCCCGGCCAGCACGGCCAGCGCCGCAAGGGCAAGATGAGCGACTTCGGCCTGCAGCTGCGCGCCAAGCAGAAGCTCAAGGGCTATTACGGCGACGTCACCGAAAAGCAGTTCAAGCGCACCTATGCCGAAGCCGCGCGGATGAAGGGTGACACCAGCCAGAACCTGATCGGCCTGCTCGAGCGTCGTCTCGACATGGTCGTCTATCGCGCCAAGTTCGCACCGACCATCTTCGCCGCGCGCCAGATCGTGAGCCACGGCCACATCTACGTGAACGGCGTGAAGTGCAACATCGCGTCGCGCCGGATCGACGTGGGCGATGTCATCAGCCTCGGCAGCAAGGCCAAGGAAATGGCGCTGGTGATCGAAGCCCAGAGCCTTCCCGAGCGTGACATCCCCGATTACGTCGCTCCTGACGGTAACGACAAGGTGAGCTTCACCCGCGTGCCGAAGCTGGACGAGGTGCCCTACCCGGTCACCATGGAACCGAACCTGGTCGTCGAGTTCTACTCGCGTTAAAGGCTTTCGCCTCAAGGCAAAGACAAGAGGGCGGCCCCGGCGGGGTCGCCCTTTTCTTTTGCGCCGCCCTTTGCCATCACCTTCGGCAAATCGGCAAAGGGATCGCCTCATCATGAATGTGCTTCTGCTGGACGGTCATCCTGACGAAGGCCGCCTGACCACCCATCTGCTCGATACTTACGCTGCCGCCCTTCCCGCTTCCGCCCAGGTGACCCGCGTCGCGGTCCGCGACCTCGATTTCGCACCGGTGCTGCGCCACGGCTACCGGCAGCGCACCGAGTGGGAGCAGGACATGGTCGCGCTCGCCCGGCAGCTCGATGCCTGCGATCACCTCGTCGTCGCCTTCCCGATGTGGTGGGGCGCGGAACCGGCGGAGCTCAAGGGCCTGATCGACCGGCTGTTCCTGCCCAAGTTCACCTTCGCCTATCACGTCGGCGATCCGTGGTGGGACAAGCTGATGCAGGGCCGTTCGGCCGATCTGATCGTGACGATGGACACCCCGCCCTTCGTGCTCAAGTGGTGGCACCGCAATCCGGTGATCCGGCGCTGGAAGGGGCAGATTCTGGGCTTCTGCGGCTTTGCCCCGGTGCGCACGCTGTCCTTGGGGCCGGTGGGGGAGAACACCCCGCCGCGCAACATCGCCGCATGGGAGGCGCGGGTGACGAAAATGGCCCGTTCGATCCGTCAGAAAGCGCCGAACAAGAAAGAGGCCCGGCTTGCCGCCTTCCTCGCGGGCGAGGTCAGCGCCTGATCCGGTCCCATTCGGTGAATTCGTAGGCGATCGAGCCTTCAACGAGCCGTTCCCAGATGTCGGCCACGACGTCCCCCGGCAAACCCTGCGCCTCGGCCTCGGCTACGGCGGCGGCGATGACGCTGGCCTTGCGTTCCTCGTCGCGCACCGCCTCACGGGTCGGCTTGATCCGGGCGGCAGCGCGCATGTAGCCGAAGCGGGTCGCGAGCAGGGCTACCAGTTCGCGGTCAAGGGCATCAACGCCTTCGCGCACCTCGGCCATGGTGGTGCAGGCTTCGGGGGGTTTGGGCATCAATCGGAACTTCCAAGGTAATCGCGCCGGAATGCGGCGGCAAAGGAGGCAAAGCGCCCTTCCGCAATGGCATCCCGCATCCCGTGCATCAAGGCCTGATAGAAGCTGAGGTTGTGCTCGGTCACGAGCATCGCCCCCAGCATCTCGCCCGATTTGACGAGGTGGTGGATATAGGCGCGGCTATAGGTGGTGCAGACCGGACACCGGCAACGCTCGTCGAGCGGGCCTGTATCCTCGGCGAAGCGGGCGTTTCTGAGGTTGAGCGGCCCGTTCCAGGTAAACGCCTGCCCGTTACGCCCTGATCGTGTCGGCAACACGCAATCGAACATATCGATGCCGCGCTCCACCGCGCCGACCAGATCATCGGGCTTGCCCACCCCCATCAGGTAACGCGGGCGATCGGCGGGGAGCATGTCGGGTGCATAATCGAGCACGCCGAACATCGCCTCCTGGCCCTCGCCCACCGCCAGCCCGCCCACGGCATAGCCATCGAACCCGATCTCGGTGAGCTTTTCGGCGCTCACCCGGCGCAGGTCTTCGTGCAGCGCGCCCTGCTGGATACCGAACAGCGCCGCGCGAGCGGCGTGTTCCTCGCCCGCATCAAACCCCTCGCGGCTGCGCCGTGCCCAGCGCATCGACAGCTCCATCGAAGCGGCAATCTCGTCACGCGGGCGATCGGCACGCGGGCATTCGTCAAAAGCCATGACGATGTCCGAGCCGAGCAGGCGCTGGATTTGCATGCTGCGTTCGGGTGTCAGCATGTGCTTCGACCCGTCGAGATGGCTGCGGAACTCCACGCCCTGTTCGGTCAGTTTCCGCAGATCGGAAAGGCTCATGACCTGATAGCCGCCACTGTCGGTCAGGATCGGACGCGGCCAGTTCATGAACTTGTGCAGACCGCCAAGACGGGCAACGCGCTCGGCCCCCGGGCGCAGCATCAGGTGATAGGTATTGCCAAGGATGATGTCGGCACCGGTCTGGCGAACAGCTTCGGGCTTCATCGCCTTGACTGTGGCGGCGGTACCGACCGGCATGAAAGCAGGCGTGCGGATTTCGCCGCGCTGCATGGCGATGGCGCCGGTGCGGGCCTTGCCGTCGGTTGCCTGGAGAGTGAAGGAGAAACGGGGAGCAATCATTTCGACCGCGCCCCTAGCGCCCGCGTGCCGAGCTGTCACGCGCACATCAAAAAGGCAGGGACCGCGCGGATGCGGCCCCTGCCCTGTTGTGTGCCGGTTGAACCTTAGAAGGCGTAGAGAACGCCTATGGTCGCACGGGTCGAATCAAAGGCAATGGTGTCCAGTCCGGCGCGGAACCGAACCGGGCTATCGCCAAGGCCGAACTCGACGCCGGCACCAACGAGATAGTCACCCGCGCTGGTATCGAAGCCCGGGGGCGGGTTCACGCCGACCAGATTGAACACGTCGATATCGACTTCCTGATAGCCTCCTCGCACGAACACCTTGGCGTTGTTGCCAAAGCGCACGCCGGCACGGGCTGCGACGCCGTATTCGTTGTCGATCGCGCCGTCTCCGAAGTGATAATTGCCCTCGGCACCGATGAAGAAGGTGTCGCCCACGGGAACATCAAACCCGGCAACGACGCCATAAATGCCGCCGTCGTCATCGGGAATGCCGCTGCCGAGATCATGAATCCCGGCAGAGGCACCGATGAAGCCTTCTACCTTGGGATCGTCATTCGACTGCGCGTGGGCAGTCGCCGGAAGTGCCATCGCGCCGATCGCTGCAAGCGTGGTGAATGCGATTTTCCTCATGCGTTTGTATCCTTGTTTCTTGCCCGCCGCAGGGGGTGCGGCGGTGGCCAATCGGTTAGGATTCGGTCACTTTCTCGCCGGTGAACGGGTAGACAAGTCGCCGTTAAGCTCCGACGGAAAGTGCTGGCGGGTCGACCAAATGCGTTTCCAGACCCTCGCGCTCACTCGCGCAGCCGCCATCCGGTCCGGAAGATTACCGCGATCACGACGGTGCACAGTGCAAGAAATCCGAGCGTCAGGCCCAGCGACAGCGCAATCGGCACATCTGCCGTGTCGTAAAAGGTCCAGCGCAGTCCGCTCACCAGAAAGGCGATGGGATTGGCAAGGGCGATCGCGTCCCATGGCGCGGGCAGGTCGCGGATCGAATAGAAGGTGCCGCCCAGAAAAGTCAGCGGGGTGAGGATCAGCAGCGGGATGATCCCGAGCTTCTCGAAGGAATCGGCCCAGATGCCGAGGATGAAGCCAAACAGCGCGAAACTTGCCGCAACCAGCATGATGTAGACGGCGGCAAACAGCGGATGGGCTATCTCGTAGTCGACGAACAGCCGTGCTGTTGCGAGGATGATCGCGGCAAGGATAAGACCCTTCGTCATCGCCGCGCCGACGAAACCGGCAAGCGTCTCGGCCACACCCACCGGCGCGGACAGCAGTTCGTAGATCGTGCCGGTAAAGCGCGGCATGTAGATGCCGAAGCTCGCATTGCTGGTAGTCTCGCCAAGCAGGGTCAGCATCAGGAGGCCGGGGATGATGAAGGCGCCGTAAGGCACCCCGCCGACCGGCTCCATGCGTGCACCGATAACGCTGCCGAACACCACGAAATAAAGCGAGGTCGTCAGCACCGGAGAGAGGATCGACTGGAACGCGGTGCGGAAGGCACGGGCCATTTCGCGGCGGTAGATCGCGTAGGCGCTGCGCAAGTTGAAATGCATCACGCCGACACCTCCTGTGCGCCCAGCAGGCCGACGAAGATGTCTTCCAGCGAGCTATCGTGGATGTCGAGGCTGGTATAGGCGATGCCCGTGCGGGTAAGCGCCTGGGTGAGCCGGGCGACTTCGGCCGCGCCCCCGCCCGCCCCGCTGCCGCCGCGATAGACAAGACGCATGCCCTCACCCGCGAGCTCGACCGGGAACGCGGCGATTGCCGGGGGCAATGCGGCCAGCGGCTCGGAGAGGTCGATCACCGCCTCCGTGGTGCCGAGCCGCTCCATCATAGCGTGTTTTTCATCCACCATCAGGATGCGCCCGCCGCGGATGATACCGACGCGGTCGGCCATTTCCTCTGCTTCCTCGATGTAATGGGTGGTGAGGATGATCGTTACCCCGCGCTCCTTCAGCGCAGCGATCTGGTCCCACATGCCCTTGCGCAATTCCACGTCGACGCCCGCGGTAGGCTCGTCGAGGAACAGCAGTTCAGGCTCATGCGCCAGCGCCTTGGCGATCAGCACGCGCCGCTTCATCCCGCCGCTAAGCGCGCGGATTTGCGTGTCGCGCTTGTCCCACAGCGACAGGCCTCTGAGGATCTCCTCGATCCTCGCAGGATCATGGCGTTTGCCGAACAGGCCCTGGGAGTAGGTGACAGCGCGGCGCACGGTTTCGAACATGTCGGTCGAAAGCTCCTGCGGGACGAGCCCGATCCGCGCCCGCGCCGCGCGCCAGTCGCGCGCCAGATCGTGACCGAAGGCAGCAATCGTCCCGCCGGTTGGCCGCACCAGACCGCATACCGCGCCGATCAGGGTCGTCTTGCCCGCCCCGTTCGGCCCCAGCAGCGCGAAGATCTCGCCCTTGCGGATATCGAGATCGACATTGTCGAGCGCGCGGGTGCCGCCGCGATAGGTCTTGGTCAGGCCGCGGATTGACAGAACGGGTTCATGCATCGCTTGCCGTTACGGGAGCAGTAGCGAGGAGTCACCATAGGAATAGAAGCGGTATTCATTGGTGATGGCGTGCTGGTAGGCCGCCAGCATCCGCTCGCGGCCCATCAGGGCGCTGACCAGCATCATCAGGGTCGATTTGGGCAGGTGGAAATTGGTCATCAGCCCGTCAACCGCCTTGAGCCGGTAGCCCGGGGTGATGAAGATCGACGTGTCGCCCGCGAAGGGCTGGATCAAGCCGTCTTCGTCCACCGCACTTTCCAGCAGGCGCAGAACGGTAGTGCCGACAGCGATGATCTTGCCGCCTTTCGCGCGCGCTTCATTGAGCTGGTCTGCGGTCGCTTGAGAGATACGCCCGAATTCGGCGTGCATCTGGTGATCGTCGGTGTCGTCCGCCTTGACCGGCAGGAAAGTGCCCGCACCGACGTGGAGTGTCAGCATGGCCCGCCCGATCCCGGCGGCGTCGATAGCGTCGACCAGCCTCTGGGTGAAATGCAACGAGGCGGTGGGCGCGGCGACAGCGCCTTCCTCGCGCGCGAACATGGTCTGGTAGTCCTCCAGATCCTGACGATCGACCCCGCGCTTGGACGCGATATAGGGCGGCAAGGGCATGGTGCCCGCGCGGTCGAGCAGGACTTCGACCGGCTCCTCGCCCTCGAAGAACAGCGTCAGCGAGCCGTCGGCATGGCGCTCCTCGGCACGTGCGGTGACACCGCCGCCGAACACGAGGCTGTCGCCAATCTTCACCCGCTTGGCATTCCTCAGGAACGCCTGCCAGCGGCGCAAGTCGATCCGCTTGTGCAGCGTTGCCCCGATCCTTGCCTCACCATCGGCGCGGCGGCCTTCAAGCTGGGCGGGGATCACGCGCGTATCGTTGAACACCAACACATCGCCCGGATCGAGGACCTTCGGCAGGTCGCGCACGCCGCGATCCTCGAACGGTGCCTCGCTCCCGCGCACCACAAGCATCCGCGCCGCATCGCGCGGGCGCACAGGCCTCAGCGCAATCCGATCTTGCGGCAGCTCGAAATCGAAAAGGTCTACTTTCATGGTGCGGCGCGCATAATGCGCCGACGGGGCGCAGGAAAGGACTTTAGCTCAGCGGCCCGCTCAGCATGTCGACGGTGATCGGCTCATCGTCCTTGGGCGCAGGCGGAGGCGGCGGCGGGAGATTGTCGCTCGCCAGCGAGGCCTGAAGAATGTAGCTCGGATCGCTTGGCGGTTCGCCCCGGTTGATCGCGTCGACCGCGTCCATGTTCTCGATCACCCGACCGAAATTGGTGTAGCGCTTGTCAAGGCTGAAGCGCGGATAGAACACGATGAAGAACTGGCTATTGGCGCTATCTTCTTCCGAGGCGCGGGCCATGGACACGCTGCCACGCACATGCGGCATCGGGTTGAATTCGGCCTTGAGGTCGGGAAGCTCGCTTCCGCCCTGCCCCGTGCCGGTCGGATCCCCGCCTTGTGCCATGAAGCCGTCAATCACGCGGTGAAAGACCACGCCGTTGTAGAAGCCGCGGCGGGTGAGTTCCTTGATTCGCGCCACGTGTTCCGGCGCCCATTCCGGCATCAGGCGAATCTTCACCCGCTCCCCGTTCGACAGGTCGAGGACCCACACGTTTTCGGGATCAGCTGTCACATCGTAATTGATCGCGGGATAGGTTCTGGGCGGGGCGGCCGCTTCCTCGTCCTCGTCCTCGCTCTCGGCATTGTCACCGAAAGCGACCGGCGGCGTGTCGTCGCGCTGCTGCTGGGCCAGCGCGGGATGCGCGGCAAAAGCGATAAGAAAGGCGCCAAGGGCACAAGAGAGGGTGGCTTTGATCATCATTTCATCCGTATCAGACGCGCCGTTTAGCCATGCCGGGCTGACACTTCAATGAATGAAGGCGCGGCTGTGGACAGGGCGCCTCAATAATCGCCCTTCGTCCCGGTCTCGCGCACCCGCGCCTCGACGTCTGCGCGCACCGGCGGGCTGACGAATTTCGCGATATCGCCGCCGTAGATGGCGATTTCCTTGACCAGCTTGGACGCGATCGGCTGGAGCGAGACATCGGCCATGAGGAAAACCGTCTCGATATCGTCGTCGAGCTGCTGGTTCATCCCGGCCATCTGGTATTCGTACTCGAAATCCGCGACCGCCCGCAGCCCGCGGATAATGACGCTGGCACCCTGTTTCTGCGCGAACTTCACCAGCAGCGCATTGAAGCCGACGACCTCGACATTGCCCAGACCCATGTTGGCGACCTCGCGCTCGACCATGCGGAAGCGCTCCTCGGTCGAAAACATCGGGTTCTTGCTCGGGTTGGTGGTGACACCGATGATCAGCCAGTCGACCAGCTTGGCTCCGCGCCGGATAATGTCGGCATGGCCGAGGGTAATCGGGTCGAAGGTTCCGGGATAGATCCCGACGCGGCGTGTCATAGGGCGTATCCTTTGTCCCGAACTCAGCGGTCGCGTTCGACGATGAAGCGAGCGAGCGCGCGCAGGATATCGGCTTCGGGGCCGTGCGAGGAGAGATGGCCGATCGCCTGGTCGACCAGCGCGCGGGCCTGTTCGCGGGCCTTGTCCACCCCCATCAGCGTCACGAAGGTCTGCTTGCCCTGTTCGCTATCCTTGCGCAGCGCCTTGCCGGCTTTTTCGACGTCGCCTTCGACATCGAGCAGATCGTCGGCAATCTGGAACGCAAGGCCAATATCGCGGGCATAGGCACGCAGATGCGCCCGGCCCTGCGGCGCAACCCGGCCCAGCACCGCGCCCATTTCGACGCTGGCGGCAAGCAACGCGCCGGTTTTCAGCTGCTGCAGCCGGGTGATGGCCTGAAGGTCATAGGTCACGCCTTCCTCGTCGGCGACCATGTCCATCATCTGCCCGCCGGCCATGCCGTGCATGCCCGAAGCCTTGCCCAGCGTGGCGATCAGTTCCGAACGCACGAAGGGATCGGTGCTGGTTTCCTCTTCGGCCAGAATCTCGAAGGCCAGCGCATGGAGCGCATCCCCGGCGAGCACCGCGGTTGCCTCGTCATAGACCTTGTGCAGCGTCGGCTTGCCGTGGCGTAGGTCATCATCGTCCATGCAGGGCAGATCATCGTGTATCAGCGAATAGACGTGGATCGCCTCGATCGCCGCGCCTGCGCGCAGGGCAGCATCCCGCGACACGCCGAACATGCTGGCGGTGCTGACGACAAGCAGCGGGCGCACCCGCTTGCCCCCGCCGATCGCGGCATAGCGCATCGCCTCGATCAGGCGCGCGCTGGTATCCTCGGGAACCGGCAAAAGCGCGTCGAACAGCGAATCGATATCGGCCTGCACGCGTTTCAGGCCCTCGCCCAGAATATCGGTCTCCACCCCGGCCAGCATTGTCTCAGCTCTCCGTATCAAAGGGACGGGTAGAAGCCGGACGGCCATCGGCGCCGGTGACGATGCTCTCGATCCGCGCCTGGGCTGCGTCGAGCCGCTGCTGGCACGCCGCGCGCAGCGCCTCGCCGCGCTCGTAAAGCGAAATCGACTGGTCAAGCGGCACATCGCCGCGCTCGAGCTGCTGTACGATCTGCTCGAGCGCACCCAAGGCCTGCTCGAAGCTCATATCCGAAATGTCTGGCGCCGATCCGGCGGCGGTATTGCCCTCGTCCATGCCCGGCAGCATTGACGGAGGCGCCGTGTCCGGTCAAGGCTGGCCGGTATCGGGGCGGGACAAACCGGGATAGAAAAGAACATGACCAAATGGATCATCGCCTATGGCACGGCTGCCCTTGTCTTTGGCGCGCTGGATGCGGTGTGGCTGCGCTGGGCCTCGGGCAATCTCTACAAGCCGGTAATCGGCGAGATCATGGCGGAAAACTTCAACGTCGCCGCCGCGGGGGCGTTCTACTTCATCTATCTGGCGGGCATGACCTGGTTCGCGATCAAGCCCGGGCTTGAAAGCGGCACGGTGCAGGCCGCGCTGCTCAACGGCATCCTGCTTGGCGGGCTGTGCTATGCCACCTTCGACCTGACCAGCCAGGCGGTGTTCAAGGTCTGGGCGACCCATGTCAGCGTGCTCGATATCCTGTGGGGGGCGTTTGCCACCGGCACGGCGAGCGCGGTCGCGACCTGGGTGACGTTGCGCTTCGCCCCTGCTGCTGCCTGATGTTCATCGGCCACTTCGCCCCGGCCTTCATCGCCGCCGCCGTCAGCCCCAAAAGCCCGCGGCTCGGCACGCTGTTCGTGGCGGCGCAGCTGGTCGACTGGGCCTTTTTTGCGCTGGCGCTTATCGGGGTGGAGAAGCTCAGGGTCGATCCGGCGGCGAGCGTCATGGTGCCGCTCGATCTCTACCACATGCCCTACACCCACAGCCTCATCGGCGCGAGCGTCTGGGCGCTCGCCTGCCTCGCGGTGGTGGCCGCGTGGCAGCGCAACCTGTTTGCAGGCGTGCTGGCCGGGCTGGTGGTCGTGTCGCACTGGGGGCTCGACTGGCTGGTGCATGTGCCCGACCTGACCATCGATGGAGAACCCCCCAAGCTGGGTCTGGGACTGTGGAACTATCCGGCCATCGCCATGCCGCTGGAATTGCTGCTGACCGGCGGCGCATTTGCCTTCTACGTGCGCCGCACCCGCGGCCCCATCGGCCCGCCGCTGGTCCTGCTGGCAGTGATGCTGCTGTTGCAGGCGGTCAACTGGTTCGCCCCGCACCCCGATCAAGCTGGCCCGTTCCTCTATCTGCAGGCATTGCTCGCCTTCGCTATCCTGACCGCGCTGGCCGCATGGGTCGGGGAGAATCGCTGGTTCCAGAAACGCGGCGGCTTGGCCTTCGGCGATCAGTAATCTAGGGGGCGGCGCAAGGAGCCTCCGCATGACCGCCATCACCCCCGAAATCGTCGAACAGCACGGCCTTTCCCCCGAGGAATACGAGCGTGTCCTGCACGCCCTGGGCCGCGAGCCGAACCTTGTCGAACTCGGCATCTTCTCGGTGATGTGGTCGGAGCATTGCAGCTACAAGTCCTCGCGCCTGCATCTGAAGAAGCTGCCCACGGAAGCCCCCTGGGTGATCTGCGGCCCGGGCGAGAACGCGGGCGTGATCGACATCGGTGACGGGCAGGCGGCGATTTTCAAGATGGAGAGCCACAACCACCCCTCCTACATCGAGCCCTATCAGGGTGCGGCGACGGGTGTGGGCGGCATCCTTCGCGATGTCTTCACCATGGGCGCGCGGCCGATGGCGAATGCCAATGCGTTGCGCTTCGGACGGCCTGACCATCCCAAGATGAAGCATCTGGTGCAGGGCGTGGTCGCAGGCATCGGCGGCTACGGCAATTGCGTCGGCGTGCCGACCGTGGCGGGGGAAACCAATTTCCACCCGGCCTATGATGGCAATATCCTTGTGAACGCCATGACGGTGGGCGTGGCAGACACCGACAAGATCTTCTATTCGGCGGCGACCGGCGTGGGGAATCCGATCGTTTATGTCGGGAGCAAAACCGGGCGCGACGGCATCCACGGCGCAACCATGGCGAGCGCCGATTTCGGCGAGGATGCCGAAGCCAAGCGCCCGACCGTGCAGGTCGGTGATCCCTTTACCGAAAAGCTGCTGATCGAAGCCTGCCTCGAACTGATGGCAACCGATGCGATCGTCGCGATCCAGGACATGGGCGCGGCGGGACTCACCAGCTCGAGCGTCGAAATGGCCTCCAAGGGCGGCGCGGGCATCCGGCTCGACATGAACAAGGTGCCTTGCCGCGAAGAGGGCATGACCCCTTACGAGATGATGCTCTCCGAAAGCCAGGAGCGGATGCTCATGGTGCTGAAGCCCGGCAAGGAGACGATGGCCGAAGCGATCTTCCGCAAGTGGGAGCTCGATTTCGCGGTGATCGGCGAAGTCACCGATACGGGGCACATGGTGCTCGAATTCAATGGCGAGGTGGTGTGCGACATTCCCCTCGCCCCGCTGGCCGACGAAGCCCCGCTTTATGACCGTCCTTACCTGTCGAAGGAGGAATACAAGGCCTGGGCAGGCGTGAAGCCGCTCGGCGAAGTGCCTGCGACCGATGATGTGGCGGCAGACCTGCTGACGCTCATGTCCTCTCCCGACCTCGCCTCGCGCCGCTGGATTGCCGAGCAATATGATTCGCAGGTCGGCGCCGACACGCTCCAGACAGGCGGCGATGCGGGCGTGGTGCGGGTGCACGGGACGGGCAAGGCGCTGGCTATCACCACCGATTGCACCCCGCGCTATGTCTTTGCCGACCCCTATGAAGGCGGCAAGCAGGCGATTGCCGAGGCCTATCGCAACCTGTGCGCCGTCGGCGCGCGGCCGCTGGCGGTTACCAACTGCCTCAACTTCGCCAACCCCCAGCGCCCCGAAATCATGGCCCAGATCGTCCATGCGCTCCAAGGCATGGGCGATGCCTGCCGCGCGCTCGATTTCCCCATCGTTTCGGGCAACGTCAGCCTTTACAACGAGTCCAAGGCGACCGGCGGCGGCTCGGCGATCCTGCCCACCCCGGCGATCGGCGGCGTCGGCATCATTACCGACTTGTCGAAGATGATGACGATGCACTTCAAGCAGGCGGGCGATGCGATCTACCTCGTCGGGCCGGAGTTCTGGGCAAAGCCCGATCCGACCCGCTCGCACCTTGGTCAGTCGCTGTGGCTGCGCGTGGTCAAGGGGCTGGAGGCCGGCCGCACCCCGCCGACCGACCTTACCGTCGAGCGCAACGCGGGCGAAATCATCCACGAACTGATCGCCGACGGGCTGGTGAATGCAGTGCATGACCTTTCGGACGGTGGTCTCGCGGTCGCTCTGGCGGAAATGGCGCTGGCGGGCGGGATCGGCGCCGAGGTCGCATCCGAAGGCAACCCCGACTACACTCCGGCACAATGGTGGTTCGGCGAGGATCAGGGTCGCTATCTCATTACTGTGCCCGATGTCGAAGCGCTCAACGCCGCGCTCGCCAAGGGCACGCGCGATGACGAGACCGCACAGATCGGATTCCAGAGGATCGGAACGGTCGGCGGCGACAATGTGCTGGGCGTGCCGCTCGCCGAATTGCGCGCGGCCAACCAGCGGTTCTTTGCGGAATGGATGGAAGGCTAAGGGCGGCTCAGGCCGCCTGAGCCTGTCCGCTTCCCAGCGTCAGTTCCTGACTGAGGATGCCCTCGCCCGCAAGAATCGCGAGACACTGGCGATAAACATCGGGCTTGCCGATGCCGAGCCGCGCGCGCGCCGCACCAATATCCTCACGCATCAGCGCGGCAATATCCTGGTGGGCGATCTTGGCAGCCGCGCGGCCTAGCCTGCGCCCCTCCTTGATCGCGGCGAACAGCGGCGCCTTTGTCCCGCTCATCTTTTTGATCTGGCGCGCGCCCGCATAAGCGATGAACAGGATGCCCTTGTTGTGGTTCTGCTCGTAGCTGAAGCCGAGCAGGCTCGCCTCGCCCAGCGCGTCGCGGCCATAGCCGGTGAGCACGTGAAACAGGTCATGCGTGTCGCGCAGCCGGTCGAAATACCACTGGGTCTGGTCCTTCGGCAGACTTTCGGGCGGCGCCCACTTGTGGCTTTCCGCCACCAGCCCGGCCGCAGACAGCCCCTCGCGCTTCATGAAGGCGATATAGTGCGCTGCCACGCTATCAGGACCGCAATCGGCCCAGCGCGCATGGTCGTCTAGCATGGCGGGGATGTCGACGCCGTCGCGCATGAAACGCTGGCCTTCCGGCGAACGGATGAAGCCGTGGGCCTGTGCGTGGCTCTTGCGGCCCTTGGTGGCCTCGATGATGTGGAACACCTGCTCGGTGTCCTCCTTGTCCGCGACCAGCTTGCCGAAATGGTGTAGCACCTTGAATGGACGGAAGCCGGCCATCTTGCGGTCCGGAGCCACCAGCGGAAGATCGAGCAGCGCCATAGTGTAACGTCCTTTGCGCGAGTCGCGAACCAGGTTCACCCGAAGCCACTTACATCAATGTCAGTTAATAGTCCATTCCGCCGTTGATCGAGGTCAAACGAATAGCCATGCCGGATCATGACAGCCTGCCCTACACCCTGCCCGCCATGGACGACGCCGAGGCGATCGCCCGCGCCCGCAGCATGGCCGCAAAACTTAAGCAACGACGCACCTGCCGCTGGTTTTCTCCCGCACCGGTCCCGCGCGAAGTCATTGCGGCCGCGATCGAGGCAGCGGGCAGCGCACCATCGGGAGCCAATCACCAACCCTGGCATTTCGCGGTGGTCGAATCCCCGGAGAAAAAGTATGCCATCCGCGAAGCCGCCGAAGCGGAGGAGCGCCGCTTCTACGGCGCAAATGGCGATGTTCCCAAAGCCGGCGAGGAATGGCTCTCAGCACTCGGCCCGCTCGGCACGGATGCGGACAAACCGTTTCTCGAAACCGCGCCTTTTCTGATTGTCGTCTTTGCCCAGAGGAAAGGCGGGATCGCCGAGGATGGACAGACGCAAAACTACTACGTCAGCGAAAGCGTCGGCATCGCCTGCGGGATGCTGCTGGCGACATTGCACGAGGCGGGTCTGGCGACGCTCACCCACACGCCCTCGCCGATGGGCTTCCTGCGCGAGGCCTGCGGGCGCCCGGAATGGGAAAAGCCGGTAATGATCGTGGTCGCAGGCCATCCAGCGGCCGATGCCACGGTGCCTGCTCACGCGCTCGTCAAGAAGCCGCTGACGCAGATTGCCAGCTGGCTGTAGGCCGGACCGGTCAGGCCGCAGCGAGTTCCTGCGGCGTGTTCGGGCTGGCGAGGAGGTTGTAGGGATCGATGCCCTCGGCCTTCCAGATGCGGTGGCATTCGCGATACTTGCCCGGCTCGGGGATACGCAGATCGGCGCGCACCTGTTCCAGCGGACGCGCGAGCAGATCGCGGATCGGTTGTTCGATCAGGCGCGGGGCGCCCTTCCCGGTTCGGTGCGCCTGCCGCACGGCGCCGAACACCGGCGCCTTGCTGCCCCGCACCATCTTGGCGATGTTTGCCGCACCGGCATAGCCGATCAGAAGGTGGCCCTGGCTGGGCGACTGGCCATGCGTGAAGAGCAGCACGCACTGCTCGCCAAGCGCGTCGCGCCCATAACCGGTGAGCACGTGGAACAGATCATGCGTATCGCGCGAGCGTTCCATGAACCACTGCACGAGGTCGGGATATTTCTGACGACCCAGACTTTCGGCTTCGGCCACCAGACCTGCCGCCGTCAGGCCTTCACTCTCCATGAAATCGCAATAGGCATGGGCAAGGCTGCCCTTGGGCGTGCGGCGCAGGGCGGCATGATCATCGAGGATTTCGGGCAGGCGCGGCTCGGTGCGACGCAAGTGCTCGCCCCGATCGGACAGGGCCAGTTCCTGCACACGGGGAAGGAACGTCTTCGAGGGGAGCGATTCGAAAATCTTGAACACCAGCGAGGTGTCTTCCTTGTCCTTGATGAGCGCCTGAAAGGCCTTGACCGCGCGGATCGGCCGATAGCGCGCCGCCGGGCGTTCCGGATGAAGCAGCACCGTTCCGTCGGCGGCATTCAGGCGGATATAGGCGTCACGATCGGAGCGGGTCATGAATATCTGGTCCTTCAAGATGGGCTGCTTATGGCCCGACTTGCTTACATCAGTGTTAATAGCCGATTCGGTCTGCAAAGAAAACCCGAATTTCAGCGCCCCGAACCCGCCGCGCGCTCAAGCCTCCCGCCATTGCGCACGCGGCACGCCCAGCAACCGCAGAACCGAGGTTAGATCTCCGGTATCAACCCGGCCATTAGCCGCCGCGCGCGCTTTCGGCTTGGCGCGATAGGCAAAGCCATAGGTCGCAGCCTCGATCATCGGGATGTCATTGGCCCCGTCGCCTGTAGCCAGCGAAACCAGCCCCTCCCCTGCTTCCTCGCGCAGCACCGCGGCCTTTACCGCGCTGTCGGTGATGGAGCCGAGCAGCTTTCCGGTCAGTTGCCCGTTAACAACATCGAGCCGGTTGCCCACGACCCGCTGAAACCCCAGCATCCGCGCAACCGGATCGGCAAAGTGATGGAACCCGCCGGTTACCAGCACCGTCCGCGTGCCAAGCGCGCCTAGCGTCGCGACAAGAGTGCGGGCGCCTGGTGTGGCGGTGATCCGCTCGTTCAGGCAGACATCGACAACACTCTCGTCCAATCCCTCGAGCAGGGCAACGCGCTCATACAGCGCCTCGACGAAATCGAGCTCGCCCTGCATCGCACGTTCGGTGATGGCGGCGATCTGCGGCTTGATACCGGCATAGTCGGCCAGTTCGTCGATGCATTCCTGCCCGATCATGGTCGAATCCATATCGGAGACGAACACCTGCGGAACAAGGATTTCCTGCTCGCTCACCAGCATGTCGGCCGGCGCGAAAAAACGGTCGAGCGCCGCAAGCACCGCCACGGGATCGCCCTCGGCAAAGCGCAGTTCGAGCACCTCCCCGTCAGGCAGCATCGCCGCCCCGGCCAGAACCGTGCCACCACCCTTCAACGCATCGGCCATCGCATCAAGGCGTGTTTCCCTTGTCGCTGCGTCTGCTATCAGCCGCGCAATGAGCATCAGTTCTTCTCCAGCAGCTCCCGTGGCGCTCATTGCAGGGCCGACCGCGAGCGGCAAGAGCGCGATTGCGATTGCGCTCGCGCACCGGCTCGCCAAGGCAGGCAGGCGCGGCGTGATCGTCAATGCCGACAGCGCCCAGGTCTATGCCGATCTGCGCGTCCTTTCAGCCCGCCCTTCGGAAGAGGAAATGAAAGGGATCGACCATCGTCTGTTCGGCGCCTGGGACGGATCGGAGGCCTGTTCGGCCGCAGCATGGGCAGCCCGCGCCAAGTCCGAGATTGCGGATATCCATGAAAGCGGTGACGTGCCGATCCTGGTCGGCGGAACCGGGCTCTACATCAAGGTGCTGCTCGAAGGCATCGCTCCGATACCGGAGATCGACCCCGATATTCGAGCCACAGTGCGCGCCCTTGACGAAGATGCCGCCTACAAGCTGCTTCAGATCGAAGACCCGCTGCGCGCTGCCCAGCTCGACCCAGGCGACCGGCAACGGGTTGCCCGCGCACTGGAGGTCAAGCGCTCTACCGGCGTTACGCTGGCAGACTGGCAGCTCGCCAAGGCAGGCGGCATAGGAGAGGAGATCGATCTTCACCCGCTGTTGCTGCTGCCCGACCGCACATGGCTGTACGAACGCTGCGATCAGCGCTTCGAGGCGATGCTGCATACGGGCGCGATCGAGGAGGTCGCCGCGTTGCTCGAACGCGAGCTGGCCCCCGACCTGCCAGTGATGCGCGCGATCGGTGTACCGGAAATTGCCGCCGTGCTTGCAGGCGAGATTGACGAGGAGACGATGGTTTCTGCCGGCCAGCAGGCCACGCGGAACTACGCGAAACGCCAATATACCTGGTTCCGGCGCCAGCCTCCCGAGGACTGGCCTCGGGCAGAGATCGGGTTTGAATCTGAAAATATCGATATCGATGTTTATTTTGCATCATTATTACGCTGATTGGGGTTGACTTATCAGATTGTGACCTTTAGCGCCAACATCACTCGGTCCGATGCGTCCCCCTGCATCGGGCCGGTTTTGTTGTTTGGCAGCCAATGCCCCCGACAGGTGCCTTTTGCGCCGATTGCTAGATCTATGGAGTACCTCGTGACCGGTCAGCCGGCCCCCGCCCAACCCAAAAGCGCCCCCAGCAGCGGTGCAGCCATTCTGGTGCAGTGCCTGATTGAGCAGGGCGTGGAATATGTTTTCGGCTATCCCGGCGGCGCGGTGCTGCCCATCTATGACGAACTGTTCGGTGACGAACGCATCCGCCACATCCTCGTCCGGCACGAAGCGGGCGCGGCGCACGCGGCGGAAGGTTATGCCCGCGCCACCGGCAAGCCGGGCGTTGTGCTCGTTACTTCCGGCCCCGGCGCGACCAACGCCATCACCGGCATTGCCGATGCATGGATGGATTCGATCCCGCTGGTTGTGATCACCGGACAGGTGCCGACCGGCCTGATCGGCACCGACGCCTTTCAGGAAGCCGACACCATCGGCATCACCCGGCACTGCACCAAGCACAATTACCTCGTGAAGGACCCGGCCGATCTCGCTGCGACCATTGCCGAGGCGTTCCGTATCGCCACCACGGGCCGCCCGGGCCCGGTGGTGATCGACATTCCCAAGGACGTGCAGATTGCCGTGCCCAGCGAGCGCCGCACTCTCGTTCGCGCCGGATCGCACCGCTACGCGCCGCAAATGGTCGCACCGGCCGAACAGATCATCGAGGCCATCGAGATGATCGCTGCAGCTGAACGTCCGATCCTCTATACTGGCGGCGGCGTGATCAATTCCGGCCCGCAAGCGAGCGAATTGCTGCGCCGGTTGCAGGACCTTACCGGCGCGCCCGTCACCTCGACGCTGATGGGCCTGGGCGCCTTCGCATCGACCCATCCCGACTGGCTGGGGATGCTGGGCATGCACGGCACCTATGAAGCCAACATGGCGATGAACAAATGCGATGTCATGGTCTGCATCGGCGCACGCTTCGATGACCGTGTCACGGGCAAGCTCGACGCCTTCTCGCCGGACTCGAAAAAGATCCACATCGATATCGACCGCTCCTCGATCAACAAGACGGTGGCGGTGGATCTCGGGATCGTCGGCGATTGCGCCGCGGTGCTCGGCCAATTGGTCGAGGCATGGGGCGCGCGCAAGCCGCAGGACCTTGGCGAATGGAAAGCCCGCATCGCAGGTTGGCGTGCGCGCGAATGCCTCGCCTATCCGCCACGTTCGGCCAAGCATCCGAACATGATCATGCCGCAGAAGGCGATCGAGCGCCTGCACGCCCTCACCCACGCGCAAAAGCCGATCATCTCGACCGAGGTTGGCCAGCACCAGATGTGGGCGGCGCAATATTTCGGCTTCGATGACCCCAACAAGTGGCTCACCTCCGGCGGGCTCGGCACAATGGGCTACGGCCTGCCTGCCGCAATCGGCGCGCAATTGGGCCACCCCGATGCGCTGGTGATCGACATTGCGGGCGAGGCGAGCATCCAGATGAACATCCAGGAACTCGGCACGGCAAGCCAGTATCGCCTGCCGGTCAAGGTGTTCATCCTCAACAACGAATACATGGGCATGGTCCGCCAGTGGCAGGAACTGACCTATGAGAGCCGCTATTCAAACTCCTATTCGGACAGCCTCCCCGATTTCGTGCGCCTCGCCGAAGCCTATGGCTGGAAGGGCATCCGCATCCACGACGAAAGCGAGCTTGATGAAGGCATTGCCGCGATGCTCGCCCACGACGGGCCGGTGATGGTCGATTGCCTCGTCGCACAGGATGCCAACTGCCTGCCGATGATTCCTTCGGGCGCGGCTCACACCGACATGATCCTCTACGGCGACAAGGTCGACGGAACGATGGACGACGAAGCCAAGGCGCTGGTCTAAGGACACCTCCATGCCCATGAAGATTGCCGAAGCGGCCTCCGAGCGCCATGTGCTCGCTGTTACCGTGGAT
The DNA here is from genome assembly GCF_001677335.1 of Erythrobacter dokdonensis DSW-74. Taxonomy (GTDB): domain Bacteria; phylum Pseudomonadota; class Alphaproteobacteria; order Sphingomonadales; family Sphingomonadaceae; genus Erythrobacter; species Erythrobacter dokdonensis. Next base: position 469,627 of record NZ_LZYB01000002.1, on the reverse strand, counting down.
AACGAACCCGGAATCCTCGCCAAGATCACCGGGCTGTTCACCGCGCGCGGGTACAACATCGACAGCCTGACCGTGGCCGACATTACCGAGGATCATGCGGTCAGCCGCATCACCATCGTCACCAACGGCCCGCCGCAGGTGATCGACCAGATCGAGGCGCAGCTCGAACGGCTCGTGCCCGTGCACAAGGTCACCGACCTCACCACCGCCGGCCCGCATGTCGAGCGCGAACTGGCATTGATCAAGGTCGCCGGCACAGGCGAAAAGCGGGTCGAGGCGCTGCGCCTCGCCGACATCTTCCGCGCGCGCCCCGTCGATACCACCACCGAAAGCTTCATCTTCGAAATCACCGGCCCGCCCGACAAGGTCGACAGCTTCATCGCCCTGATGCGCGAGTTGGGGCTGGTCGAAGTCGGCCGAACCGGGATCGTGGGCATGATGCGCGGGGCCGAGGGCGCCTGAATCTTTTCAACGAATACAATCCGCAAGAGAGAACAGTGATGAAAGTCTATTACGACGCCGATGCCGATCTGAACCTTATCAAGCCCAAGAAGGTCGCGATCCTCGGCTACGGCTCGCAGGGCCACGCCCATGCCCAGAACCTGCGCGATTCGGGCGTGGCCGAAGTCGCCATCGCCCTGCGCGAAGGCTCGGCCACCGCGAAGAAGGCCGAAGGCGCCGGCTTCAAGGTGCTTTCGAACACGGAGGCGGCACAATGGGCCGACCTGATCATGATCCTCGCGCCCGACGAACATCAGGCCGCGATCTGGGAGAATGACTTGAAGGGCCACATGAAGCCCGGCTCCGCACTTGCCTTCGCGCACGGCCTGAATATCCATTTCGGGCTGATCGAGCCGCCGTCCGATATCGACGTCATCATGATCGCGCCCAAGGGTCCGGGCCACACCGTGCGCAGCGAATATGTGAAGGGCGGCGGCGTACCCTGCCTCATCGCGATCCACCAGGATGCGTCGGGCAGCGCGCATAACGTGGCGCTGGCCTATGCGAGCGCCGTCGGCGGCGGGCGGAGCGGCATTATCGAGACCAACTTCCGCGAGGAATGCGAGACCGACCTGTTCGGCGAACAGGCCGTGCTGTGCGGCGGGATTACCCACCTCATCCAGGCCGGGTTCGAGACGCTGGTCGAGGCCGGTTACGCTCCCGAAATGGCCTATTTCGAGTGCCTCCACGAAACCAAGCTGATCGTCGATCTGCTCTATGAAGGCGGCATCGCCAACATGCGCTATTCGATCTCGAACACCGCCGAATATGGCGACATCACCACAGGTCCGCGCATCATCACCGCCGAAACCAAGGCCGAGATGAAGCGCGTGCTCGCCGACATCCAGTCGGGCCGCTTCGTCAAGAACTTCGTGCTCGACAACCGCGCGGGCCAGCCCGAATTGAAGGCCGCGCGCAAGCAGGCCGAGGCCCATCCGATCGAGCAGACCGGCGCAAAGCTGCGCGCGATGATGCCGTGGATCAGCGCCAACAAGCTGGTCGACAAGGCCAAGAACTGATCGCGGCGCACAGGGACGGGAGCGCTTCGGGCTTGCCCGGCGCTCCCGTTCGCGCGACAGCACTCCCATGCGCCTCGCCGATTGCCACAATATCGATGATTTCCGGCGGCTGGCGAAGGCCCGCCTGCCGTTTCCCGTGTTCGACTATATCGACGGGGCGGCCGATGACGAGCTGACCAAGGCGCGCAACACTGCCGCCTTCGATACGGTCGATCTGGTGCCGGATGTACTCGCCGGGGTCGAGACGATCGACACCTCCTGCACCATCCTCGGGCGGCGATCGGCGCTGCCGCTGATGCTCTCGCCCACCGCCGTCCAGCGCGCCTTCCACTGGCAGGGCGAGACTGCGGTGGCGAAAGCTGCCGAAAAGTTCGGCCTGTGGTTCGGCATCTCCAGCCTTGCGACGCGCAGCATCGAGGAGATCGCCGCGCTCACCAGCGGCCCCAAGCTGTTCCAGCTCTATGTCCACAAGGACAAGGGGCTGAACACCCACATGATCGAACGTTGTCAGGCTGCGAAATTCGATGCGCTGGCGCTGACGGTCGACACCATCGTTTCGGGCAAGCGCGAGCGCTGCCTGCGCTCGGGCTTCACCACCCCGCCGCGCTTCACGCCCGCCAGCATCTGGTCCTACGCCACCCGCCCGCGCTGGACGCTCGATTATCTTTTCCGCGAGAAGTTCCGCCTCCCCAATCTCGATACCCATGTGTCCGAGGGGACCAACAAGGCGGTGAGCATCGCCGAATATTTCAACACCATGCTCGATACGTCGATGGACTGGGACACCGCCGCCACGATCCGCCAGCAATGGGGCGGCACCTTCGTGCTCAAGGGCGTGATGAGCGCCGGTGATGCCCGCCGCGCGGTGGAGATCGGGGCCGACGCGATCATGATTTCCAACCACGGCGGCAGGCAGCTGGACGGCAGCCGCGCGCCGTTCGACCAGCTGCCCGAAATCGTCGATGCGGTGGGCGGGCGGATCGAGATCATCTGCGACGGCGGCATCCGGCGCGGCACCCATGTGATGAAGGCCCTGGCGAGCGGCGCGAGTGCGGCTTCGGGCGGGCGGCTTTATCTCTACGCGCTCGCGGCGGCCGGGCAGTACGGCGTCGAACGCGCGCTCGGCATCCTCAAGGACGAGATCGAGCGCGGCATGCGGCTGATGGGCGTCACGCGGGTCGACCAGCTGACCCGCGACCGGTTGCGCTTGCGATGACCTCCCCGCGCTTGGGCAAGGAACTGCCAGAGCGGACAGCAATGTCATAATCGGGTAACGAAAGAGGCGTCTGAGGCCGCAGACCTTATTCACGGAAACGCGATCATGACCAAGCTTTCGCCCGCTTTCCTCGCCCTGCCCCTCGCGCTTGTGCTGTCCGCCTGCGGGAGCGAGCCCGATCCTGCGGCCAACAGCGCCGATTCCTTCGCCGCGCGCATCAACCAGAACGGCACGGCCACGCCGGTGCCGCAGGGGACGGTGGCGCCGACAGTAGCCGAGTCCAAGCCCGGCGCCGCCCCCGGCGTCTTTGTCCCCGGCACCCAGACCGATCCGGCCTCGGTGACCTGCGGCGCGAACCTGATGGGCCCCTTCATCGGCCAGCCCGCCGACGAGGTGACCCGCGCGGCGATCACCGAGACGCTGGGCCGCACGGACAACCTGCGCTTCGTCGTCCATGGCTCGCCCGGCTACGTCAATCCCGACCCCACCAATCCGCGCCTCAGCCTGATGCTGGATGAGCAGAACATCATCCGCGACGCGCGCTGCGGCTGATCATTTCGGGATTACCGGCTTGCACCCTGCGCAATTATCGGCAAAGGATGGGGCCATGACGCGGAACGGACTTTCGCTGCTTCGACTTATGCGCCCTTGGGCGTAGGCAGCCGCGCGCGAGGAATGCGAGCGGCCCGCTCCCAAGGGTAACCCGCCGCAGCCTCCCATTCCCTCCCGCGACGAGCTTTTTTCCATGTCCATGCTCCGTGACCCTTCCGCAAAATATCGTCCGTTCGGCCAGATCAATCTTCCCGACCGCCAGTGGCCTTCGCGCCTGATCGAGCGCGCGCCGCGCTGGCTGTCGACCGACCTTCGCGATGGCAACCAGTCGATCATCGACCCGATGGATGCGGTGAAGAAGCGCCGCTTCTTCGACCTGCTCGTTGAAATCGGCGTGAAGGAAATCGAGGTCGGCTTTCCCAGTGCAGGCGCGACCGAGTTCGATTTCATCTCCGGCCTCGTGCGCTCCGGCGATATCCCTGACGATGTCACCGTGCAGGTCCTCACGCAAAGCCGCGAGGATCTGATCCGCACCAGCTTTGCCAGCCTCGAAGGCGCGCGCGCGGCAATCGTACATCTCTACAATGCGGTCAGCCCCGCGTGGCGCGACATCGTGTTCCGGATGAGCAAGGACGAGGTGAAAGCCATCGCGATCGCAGGTGCCAAGGTGATGCGCGACGAGGCGGCGCGATATCCGGACACAGATTGGCATTTCCAGTATTCGCCCGAAACCTTCTCCACCGCGGAACTCGATTTCAGCATCGAGGTCTGCGCCGCGGTGATGGAGGTGCTTGCCCCCACGCCGGACCACCCGATCATCCTCAACCTGCCGGCCACGGTCGAGGCGGCGACGCCTAATATCTACGCCGACCAGATCGAATATTTCTGCCGCCACCTGCCGAACCGCGAGAGCGCGGTGATCTCGCTTCACACCCACAACGACCGCGGCACCGGCGTCGCGGCGGCGGAGCTGGGGCTGATGGCAGGCGCGGACCGCGTCGAGGGCTGCCTGTTCGGCAATGGCGAGCGCACCGGCAATTGCTGCCTCGTGACCATGGCGCTCAATCTCTATACCCAAGGCGTCGATCCGGGGCTCGATTTCTCGGACATCGACCGGGTGATCGAGACGGTGGAATATTGCAACGACATCCCCGTCCACCAGCGTCATCCCTATGGCGGCGAACTGGTCTATACCGCCTTTTCCGGCAGCCATCAGGACGCGATCAAGAAGGGCTTCGAAGCGCGCGAGACCCAGAATGACGAGCAATGGCGCGTGCCCTATCTGCCGATCGATCCGGCCGACCTCGGGCGCAGCTACGAAGCGGTGATCCGTGTCAATTCGCAGTCCGGCAAGGGCGGTTTTGCCTGGGTGCTGGAAAAGGACCAGGGTCTCAAGCTGCCCAAGAAGATGCAGGCCGACTTCTCTCGCCACGTGCAGGCCTTGGCCGACGAACTGGGGCGCGAACTCAATGCCGCCGACATCTGGGACGCCTTCCGCCGCGCCTATCACGTCAAGACCCACCCCAAGCACTTCCAGCTGGTGCGCTACGAAGAAAGCCGTGCGTCGGACGGCACCCGCATCTTCGCCGGGACGATCGCGGTCGACGGGGTCGAACAAAGCGTCTCGGGCCGCGGCAATGGCCTTATCTCCAGCGTCATGGGCACCCTGCGCGAGGCTTTCGGAGTCGATCTGGAGGTCTCCGACTATAGCGAGCACGCGCTCGGCCAGGGCACGGATGCGCGCGCGGCCGCCTATCTCGAATGCCGCAGCGGCGACGGGCGCACCATCTGGGGCTGCGGGATCGACGAGGACGTGGCGACCGCCAGCGTGCGCGCGGTGCTATCGGCAGCGAACAGCGCCGTTGCCAGCTAGCGCGGCACGAAGCGGACCAGACCGGCCGACCGGCGCTCGCCCGCCAGCACTGGCCCCGCAATGATCGCCGCCACCCCGATCGCGCCCGCGAGCGCCGATCCGGGGAGCGGGCTGGCCACCAGCATTGTCGGCGCATTGACCAGCGCGTGCAGCGCGATCACGATCTCGAGCCGCCCGGTGCGCAGATAGAGCAGGCCCAGCATCACCCCGCCCAGCAGCATGTAAGCCAGCGCCCCGGCAACCGCACCCGGCGCAATCTCTCCGCGATTGAGCAGGATCGTCGGAAGGTGCCACAGCGCGAAGATCACCGCGCACAGCATCAGGGCGGCGAGCATGCGGGCTGTCTCGCCCGAAATGCGGCGGCCCAGCAGAAAATAGAGCTGCGGCAGCACATAGCCGCGGAACAATCCGTCCTCGAACGGCGCCGTGCCCAGCACCATCGCGATGAACAGGCCAAGCACCGTGCCCGCGCCATATTCTGTCCAGGCAGGATGCAGCGCGATCTCCATCCCGCTTGCCAGCGCGGCGGCCACCGCGACGAGCTGCATCGCCGCCCATCCGGCCAGCAACAGCAACACCAGTCTCAGCGCCCAGCCCGCACTCAGACCGAGATCGGCAAGGCTCTGTCTCCCCCATGCCATCACCATCCCGCCGATGATGATCAGCGTCAAAGGCACGAAAGTCGTGAGATTGGCATTGATCCAGCCACCGGTCGCGCGGTGCAACGCCCACACGAAGCTGTCCTCGCGCGAAAAGAGCAGAAGGTTGGACAAGGTCACTGCAAGCGTGCCGGTGATCACCACCGCAACGAAAGAAGCAAACGTCGTCCGCCTGACCTGGACAACGGCTGATGTTTCCATAGCTCCCCCCAAGCTCGCCGAGGCAACGATGTCATGCCCCCAATATGCCGCGCCCGTGCGCCATTGCGCAAGCAGAAGGCCGCGCCGGCCTGACGCTTTCCGGTCTTGGATCGAAGGCCTATAGTGCCCAGCCATGACGGCGAGACTGGTAGAGATATTCCTTCCCGAAAGCGGGATCGCCGCGCTCGAGGTGATCCTCGCAAAGCACTCGCGCCGGTTCTGGCGCGAGACCGTGCCGGGGGGCATGGAGAAATTCACCTGCATCGTGCAGCAACGCTATACCGAGCGCCTGCTCGATGACCTCACCGACACTTTCGGCGCCGATCCGCGCTTCATCGCCCATGTCGCTGAGCTTGAGGCGGTGATCCCGCCGGTGCTCGAGACGCCCGATACCGCGCTGCCCGCCGATCCCGACCTTCCCCCGCCGACAGCGCTGGAACGCTTCTTCAGCCGCGACCGGATCAGCACCAGCGAACTCTACGAGGACATCGAGGTCAGCCTGAGGATCACTCCGAGCTTTCTGTTTACGGTTTTCCTGTCGGCAGTGATTGCAGCGCTTGGGATGCGCAGTGGACAGGTGGCGGTCATCATCGGGGCAATGGTGATTGCACCGCTGCTGGGTCCGACCATGGGCATCGCGCTGGCGGCGACGGTTGGCGATGCGCGGCGCGGGGCCAAGGCGGCGCTGGCGCTCGCTGTCGGCGCGGTCATGGCGGTGATGGCGGGCGCGCTGGTGGGCGCAGCATTTGCGGTTGACCTTGCCGAACCTGAATTGAGCGATCGCGCATTGGTCAGTCCTGGCGATATCGCGCTGGCGCTGGCCTGCGGGGCAGCCGGTGTGTTGGCGATGAGCAGAGCCGCCTCGCTTTCGCTGGTCGGCGTGATGATCGCGGTGGCGCTGGTGCCGCCGCTCGCTGCCGCAGGGATTTTCCTCGGTGCGCGAGAATGGGTGCCGGCAACCGGCGCACTGTTCTTGTTCGCGAGCAACCTCGTATGCCTCAACGTCGCGGGGATCGTGATGTTTCTGGTCGAAGGCCTGCCGCCCAAGAACTGGCGCATCACGCTGGGCCTGCTGGGCGCGTGGACCAGCATCCTGGCCCTTCTCGTGCTGATTGCCGCCGGGCGGCTGGTGCTGGGCATAGGCAGCGCCGATTTTCTCTCCGCAGCAAGCTGAACCCATCGCCACTCCGCGCTTGCGAAGCGCGTCTTTTGGTCGCAGGATTGCGCCATCGCGACGACGGGAGGCAAGTCGCTCATGAACGCAATAGAACAGGATCCGGCCCTGCCCCTTCCGCCCCCCCAAGTGGCGGAGGATCTGGTCCTTGGCGACCTTGGCAGGGCGCTGGCGGCCGGTTGGCGCGATTTCCTCGCCATGCCGCAATTCGGTATCTTCTTCGGCGGCTTTTATGTGCTGGCGGGGCTGGCGATGGGCGGCGCGGCCATCGCCGGCGGGGAACCGACATGGCTGATCCCGGCAATGGCGGGCTTCCCGCTGGTCGCGCCATTTGTCGCGGTCGGTCTCTACGAGGCAAGCCGCAGGCGCGAAGCCGGCGAGGCACCGTCATGGCGCGCGGTGCTCGGCGCGCTGAAGGGGCATGGCGATGACCAGATCCTGTCGATGGGGGTGATCGTGTTTGTCGCCTTTTCCTTCTGGATGATCGTCGCCCACGCGATCTTCGCCGTGTTCATGGCGGAGAGCGGCATGGGCGGCGAGTCCGTGGCCGCGCTGCTTACTCCGGCAGGCCTCACCATGCTGGCCGTCGGCAGCGCAGTCGGCGCGGTCATGGCTTTCGCCTTCTATGCCATGACCGTGATCAGTCTGCCGATGCTGGTCGAACGCAAGGTCGATTTCCTCACCGCGATCATTGCCAGTTTCAAGGTCGTGCGCACGAACCTCTTCGTTATGCTGGCCTGGGCGGCGATCATTGCCGCGGTGCTGTTTGCAGCGATGATCCCGGCGTTTCTTGGCCTGATGGTGGCCCTGCCCGTCCTCGGCCATGCCACCTGGCACCTCTATCGCGGAGCCATCGCCTGACGCTTTTGCACTTTGCCGCGCGTCGCTCCCTGCCTAGTAAGGCGCGAGGGAGAGAGACATGAGCGAAGCCATCATCGAACCGGATCTGCCGATCATCGATCCGCATCACCACCTGTGGGATTTGCGGCCGATGCTGTCGCTGTTTCCAGAGCCGCGCCATCACTTCATCGCCGGGCTGGTCGATAATGCGCACTACACATTCGACCAGCTCCACGCGCACCTGACGAGCGGGCACAACATCATCGGCACGGTCTTCATGGAATGCGGCGCTTTCTACAACGGCGCCTATGGCGAGGCCCGCAAAGTCGTGGGCGAGGTCGAATATGTGAACGGGGTCGCGGCGCAATCGGCCAGCGGGCTCTACGGCCCTTCGCGCTATTGCGCCGGGATCGTGGGCCATGCGGACCTGATGCTGGGCGACGGCGCGGGCGCGGTGCTCGACGCGCTGCATGCCGCCGCATCAGGGCGCTTCAAGGGGATCCGTCATCAGGGCGCCTGGGATGCCGATCCGGAAGTGCTCGGCCCGCCGTTCCATGCGCCAGAAGGGCTGTATCGCGACGCAACCTTCCGGCAGGGCTTCGCGGAACTTGGCAAGCGCGGCATGACCTTTGATGCCTGGGTGCTGGAGCCGCAATTGCCCGACGTCATCGATCTGGCGCGCGCCTTTCCCGATCAGCCGATCTGCCTTGATCATTGCGGCACGCCGCTGGGGGTGGCGACCTACCGGGGCAAGCTGCACGAGCGGTTCGACACCTGGCGGCACAATATCCACGAACTGGCGCGGTGCGAGAACGTGGTGGTCAAGCTTGGCGGGCTCGCGATGGCCTTTTGCGCCCTGCCCGAAGACGGCCCTGCCGCCGGTCACGGTTCGGAGCATCTGGCGGCCCTTTGGCGGCCCTATATCGAAACCTGCATCGAGGCTTTCGGCCCGCAGCGCGCGATGTTCGAGAGCAATTACCCCGTCGATTACTGGGGGGCCGACTACGCCGTACTGTGGAACGCCTTCAAGCGTCTTACCCGATCGGCCAGTGTCGAAGAGAAAGCGGCGCTCTATGCGGGAACCGCCACGCGGTTCTATGGCCTTGAGGATTTGCTCGGCTAAGCACTGCCTGCCCTTGTCAAAATCGCGCTTGGCTCTGGCGGAACCACCGCTAGAGACGCTGGTTAAGGCCGAACAGATTTCGAGGAGAAACAAATGCCCCTTCCCGCCCCTTTCGATCGTCTGCGCCTGCCGCTGATCGGATCGCCGCTGTTCATCGTCTCCGGCCCGGAACTGGTGATCGCGCAGTGCAAGGCGGGGATCATCGGCAGCTTCCCGGCACTGAACGCGCGCCCGCAATCGCAGCTTGATGAATGGCTGCATCAGATCACCGAGGAACTGGCCGCCCATAACCGCGCCAATCCCGACCGTCCGGCCGCGCCCTTTGCGGTCAACCAGATCATCCACAAGACCAACGATCGCGTCGATGCCGACATGGCGACCTGTGCCAAGTGGCAGGTGCCGATGATCATCACCTCGCTGGGCGCGCGCGAGGACATCTACACCGCCGTGCGCGGATGGGGCGGCATCACGATGCATGACGTGATCAACAACCGCTTCGCCCACAAGGCGATCGAAAAAGGCGCGGACGGTCTCATTCCGGTCGCGGCAGGCGCTGGCGGCCATGCCGGCGCGCTCTCGCCCTTTGCCCTGATGCAGGAAATCCGGGAGTGGTTTGACGGCCTCGTGGCGCTGTCCGGCTCGATAGGTCACGGTGCTTCGATCCTTGCAGCCCAGGCCCTGCGCGCCGACTTTGCCTATGCCGGCAGCGCCTTCATCGCCACCAGGGAGGCGAATGCGACCGAAGGTTACAAGCAGGGCATCGTCGAAGGTTCCTCGGAAGGGATCGTCTACACAAACCTGTTTACCGGTGTGCACGGCAATTACCTGCGCTCCTCGATCGAGGCGGCAGGGCTCGATCCCGACGACCTGCCGGTCAGCGATCCTTCCAAGATGAACTTCGGCAGCGGTGGCAACACCAAGGCCAAGGCGTGGAAGGATATCTGGGGTTCGGGACAGGGAATCGGCACGATCAAGCAGGTCGGAACGGTCGAGGATCTGGTCGCCCGGCTGGAGCGCGAATATCACGCCGCCAAGGCGCGGTTGCTGGCCAATTCCGATTACAGCCCCTGGGGCGCTCTGGCAGAAGCTGCGGAATAGCGTCTAGCGCGCCGACCACAGCGCCTCGGCCATCGCGTCAAGCTCGGTAAAGTCGAAGCCGGTGCCAAGCGGATCCCTGCGGTTGAGCAGGATCCGCCGGCGTTGGGCGAGAAGTTGCCGCCGCAAGGCCCCCTGAAGCAGCTGCAATCGCATCAGCGCATCACAGAGCGCTTCTTGATCGCTGCGAAGACGTTCCTGCGCCCAGCTCTGCTCGATCCGGCCCACGCGGGCGATGACGACCTCGTTGTAGCGGTGATGCGGCCCGCGGTGGAGCGGCATGCCGGTGCGCGCCGATGCCTCCTCCCGGGCGGGCAGCAGCAGACCATTGGCGCGAAAATCATCAAACCCTACCCGCTCGCGGCCAAGTGCTTCGAACATCGCCCCGAAGCAGCGGCGCGAGAGAAGTTGGCGAGGCAGCAGGTGGTGGCGTTGCAGAGCGGGATCGTAACCAGGCTGGTCGCGCCGGTTAACTGCGCGGAAGGCAATGACAGGGCGATAGGCGTTGCGACCGGGATCCTGCATCTATTCGCGCCTGACCCTGATGAACTGGCTATTGCGGGATGCCTGCATCACAAGTCGGGTGCCATCAGGCGCAACGATCCGCTCGCTTTCGTCGATCCCGCCGACCATCACCAGCTGGTTGACAAGACGCACGCCAAGCCTGGTTGCGGCAACCTTGTCGGCGCTCAGGGGCGCTTCAATGCGCAATTCCTGACCGATCCAGAAGCCCAGTCCGACACTTTGCAGCGCCCCCTCGGCCGTCTCTTCGAAAGCGGTCAGACCAAGCGCGGGAAAAGCTCCGCCCTCAAGCCAAGCGGTCACGATCGATTCGAAAAAGCGGCGGCCGATCGCGCTCGCCGAAGGTTGCCAGAAGACTGCCCGTGCGTCCTCGAAATGCTGGGTAAGGTCACGCGCCAGGGCAAGCATGCCCCGTAATACCGGAATGCTGCGTTCGCCGCCCGAAAGGTGGGGGCCGGGCGTGATGCCGATGACCTCGAAACCGGCCTCGTCAGGCTGCTCGGCAAAGTCGAACCGGTGGATGATCTGCGGCGACTTGCCTGCCGGGCCGGGCGCAAGGCCTTTCACGTCATACGTCAACCCATCACGCAGGAGTTCCAGCCAGACAGCTTCGGACGTGCCTAACCCGCCAGCAGCGGCGCTCGCCGGCCCGCCCTGCGAAACCAGAAACTTGCCATCCTTCTGCTCGGCAGGATCATGACTCAGCGCAACCGCGTGCTGCTGGGATACGAACCGCAAGATTGCAGCGCGCGTGGGCCGCTTGCCCGGCGCAAACAGCAAATGCAGCCCCGCAGACTCAGCATGCTGCAATCCAAGAATTGTCGAGGCCCCCCTTCGTATTGCGCCTGACCGGGCCACAATCCGGCAGTCAAGTCTGGCGCGTTTAAGCGCTATCGTCGAGTCCCGAATATTCTCCGGGTCCCAATTCGGTATATTATCTTAGAAGATTCCAAGAGAGATGCCTTCTGACAGAGCGCTCCCAAGTTCCCGACATTCTTTCAAGGCCTTGCCGGGCACGGTCTTGGGCGCGGCAATGGCTTCGGGGGTCTGGGCGGCAAAATTGACGATCATCGATTCGGCAACCCGGCGCAGGCGCCATCCGGTCGCAATCCGGTCAATCTGGCGCTGAGCCCCTTCCCCGTCCGAACCGGCGGCAATGATCGTGGCATAGGGCCGCCCCTCGATCCTGCCCAGCACATCATAATACGTGCGGTCGAACATCTCCTTCATCAACCCGCTCATTCCGGCAAGGTTCTCGGGGCAGACAAACAGATAGCCGCCGGCCCGCAGCAGGGCATCGGCGGTGACCGCGTCCGCACGAAGCAGCAGAGCATCGCCCGCGCCTTCGGCGGCGGCCTGCGCCATCGCCTCGCTCGCGCCGGTGCGGCTGTGCCAAGCGATCAGCAGTCGCGCTGGGGGCGGGCTGTCCTCCATTGCACCCGCAGGTGCCTTGCGTTCCTGTCGATTGTCAATCGCCTGCGACTGTCATGATGCAAGTCAATCAGCTAGGCTCCGGCCATGGCCGCCCCGCAATTGTCCCTGTCCTCTCATGCCCATGTCCTTGGCGTGACCGCCTCCTTGTCGGGCAAGGCCTGGCGCTGGCGGGGAGGCAACATGGAACTCGGCGGCGAAAGCATTCAGGGGTTGGAGCATTCCATACTCGACCAGCTGCTGCTGACCCGCGGTGTAGCCAAAGACGATCTCGCCCGGCATGCCCGGCCTACCTTGCGGGATTTTCTGCCCGACCCTTCGACATTTCGGGACATGGATGCCGCAGCCGCGCGCCTTGCCGATGCCGTGACCAGCGGTGAGCGTGTCACGATTTACGGGGATTACGATGTCGACGGGGCGACGAGTGCCGCCCTGCTGGTCGAGCTGCTACGACAACTCGGTCACGATGCGGGCTATTACATTCCCGACCGCCTACTTGAAGGCTACGGCCCTTCCGGCGAGGCGCTGGTGCGGCTGGGAGAAGCGGGTTCCAGCCTGATCGTTACCGTCGATTGCGGCGCCATGGCGCACGAGGCGCTGGCGATGGCAAAACGCGCCGGCGTCGACGTGATCGTGGTCGATCACCACAAATGCGCCCCCGAGCTTCCCGAAGCGGCCGCGCTGGTCAATCCCAACCGGCTCGACGAGAGCGATCTGGGCGCTGCCCACGGACACCTCGCGGCTGTCGGCGTCGCCTTCCTGCTGGCGGTCGCGCTGGTGCGGACCTTGCGCGGCAGGGGCTGGTTCGCCCAGCGCCGCGAACCGGACCTGATAAGCCTGCTCGATCTGGTCGCACTCGGCACGGTTGCCGATGTCGCGGCGCTGCACGGGCTCAATCGCGCCTTCGTGGCGCAAGGCCTAAAGGTGCTCGCCCGCCGCGAACGGATCGGCATGGCTGCGCTGATCGACGCAAGCCGTATCAACCGCGCCCCGCAGGCGAGCGATCTCGGCTTCGCGCTTGGCCCGCGAATCAATGCGGGCGGACGGATCGGAGAATCGACCCTCGGCGTGCGGCTGCTGACCACCACCGATGCCGAAGAAGCGCGGGCCATCGCGATCCAGCTGTCGCAACTCAACGAGGAACGCCGCGCCATCGAGGCCGAAGTGCAAGAGGCGGCCGAAGCGCAGCTGGCCGGCCAGCACAACATGGCGGTGCAGGTGCTCGCCGGGCATGGCTGGCATCCCGGCGTGATCGGGATCGTCGCGGGACGGATCAAGGAAAAGACCGGCAAGCCCGCCATCGTCATCGCTCTGGACGAGGCGCAAGGCAAAGGCTCCGGCCGCTCAATCAGCGGGGTTGATCTGGGTGCGGCGATCATCGCCGCGCGCGAGGCCGGGCTGCTGGTAGCGGGCGGCGGGCACGCCATGGCGGCGGGGCTGACGATCGAAAGCGGCAGGCTGGCCGACTTTGCCGGTTTCCTCGACGAACGTCTCGCCCGCGACGTCGAACGCGCCCGCACCGGGGCTGCGATGCTGCTTGACCTCGCGCTTGCACCGGGCGGACTGGCCCCGGAACTGGTCGAAACTCTTGAAGCTGCCGGACCCTATGGCGTCGGTTGGCCCGCCCCGCGGATCGCGGTTGGTCCGGTCCGGATCGTGAAGGCCGACATCGTCGGCAAGGATCACCTGCGGCTGATCGCGAGCGGCAGTGAAGGGCGCAGTTTCAAGGCCATCGCTTTCCGCGCGGCCGAGACGGAGATGGCGCAGACCTTGCTTCACCGCAGCGCAGGTCGGCGCTTTCACCTTGCGGGCCGCGCGCGGATTGACGACTGGGGCAATCGACCGGCGGCCGAATTGCAACTTGAGGATGCCGCTTTCGCCGATTGAGCGGCAGGCTCGCGATTTTTCCGCCCGGCCGCGCAAACGGGACTTGACCGATGCGATTCACACCCCTAGTTGCGCGCTTCCGCAACGAGCGTGGCCCGTTCGTCTAGCGGTTAGGACGCGGCCCTTTCACGGCTGAAACACGGGTTCGATTCCCGTACGGGTCACCACCTTCCGGATGCGCGCAGAACGGGCGCCAGGCTTTGGCCTTGCCGACCTTTTCGTTGCCGCACCTGCCTTGCCCGCTTTCAACCGTCGCCGCTTGGCTGTAAGGCACCCGGCCATGGGCATGGGTCAGAACTTTCCGGTTGCGGGAATCGCGCTGGCAGCGGTGACCTTTGTGGCGATGATACTGCTGGGGGTCGACGCGGTCATCGCCCTTTCGGTGCTGCTGGTATGGGTCGGCTCGCTGATGGTCGCCGCCGGTCGTCCGCCCGAGCCGCCCAAGGCCGTCGTCAGGCAGCAGCTCGACCTCGGCTCGATCAGCGACCTGATCGAGAATTTCTCCACCCCGCTGATGATCACCGAGCGCAACACCATCGCGCTTGCCAATCGTGCCGCGCGCACGATGCTCGGACCGCATGTCGTCGGGCAGGATGCGCGCGTGGCGCTGCGCCAGCCCGAAGCGATTTCGCTGCTGAACGAGAACCGCAACGGCGAGGCGATCGTGCGCGGACTGGTGCGGCGACAGGACATCTGGCAGATCAACCGTCAGGCCATCAACGACCGGCTGGCGATGCTGGAACTGACCAACCAGACCGCCGAGGCCGACATCAGCCGCGCGCATACCGATTTCGTCGCCAATGCCAGTCACGAACTGCGCACGCCGCTGGCCGCGATCCTGGGCTATGTCGAAACTCTGCGCGAGGACGAGGGCAAGGTCGACACCCCGACAGCGCAGAAGTTTCTCGGGATTATCGAGCGCGAGGCGCAGCGCCTGCATGCGCTGGTGAGCGACCTGATGAGCCTGTCGCGGGTCGAGGCGGAAAAGCACGAGTTACCGACGGAACAGATCGAGCTTGCTCCCCTGGTCGAGCGGGCCGCGCGTGATGCGGCCGGTTCTGCGAGGATGGAGCGGCTCGATATCCAGTTCGCAGCCGCGCCGCGCGTGATCGGCGACCTCCAGCAGCTTGAACAAGTCGTCCGCAATCTGGTCGACAACGCCCTGAAATACGGGGCGGATGACCGCCCGGTGAGAGTCGTCCTTGACCTTGCGACAGCGGATCAGGCCCGCATTGCCGTGGAGGACGAAGGCGAAGGCATCGCGCCCGAACAGATCCCCCACCTGACCCGTCGCTTCTATCGCACCGATCCTGGCCGAAGCCGCGCCTCGGGCGGTACGGGACTCGGCCTTGCAATCGTCAAGCACATTGTGGAACGCCATCGTGGGCGGCTCGACATTACCAGCGAACTCGGCAAGGGCACCCGCGTGGTGGTTCGCCTGCCATTGGCGGAACAAGAAGCGCTAACGGCGGAAGGCATTGACGAGGATCATGACGGCGACGAGCGCGAACCCGAAACCCAACAACTGTCATAGTAGTGTCTTATTTATTCAACATGCGCCCGCCATGGCATGAGCGCCAGACAAATACGGCGCCAACGGCCAAGCGATTCTCGCCGGCCGCCGACGGGGTAAACAGGTTCATTCAATGTCGCCGATCACGCTTATCCTGATTGCCATCGGGCTTGGCCTTGCCGGATGGCTGGCAGGCAGGGCAAAGGCGTGGAGCTTCCAGAGCAGCGACCCAGCCCTGCGTCCGGCTTCGCGTCCGGTTTATCACGCATGGTATGTAGCGCTGTGGGTGGTCATCCCGGTGCTCGCCTTCGTTGCCCTCTGGTCGGTGATGGCGCCGCAGCTGGTCACCCAAAGCGTGCTGGCCTCGCCCGCAGCCGCGAACCTTCCGGCGTTCGGCTTTGAGCGCGACGCATTTCTGGGCGAGGCGCGCGCGGTCGCGCAAGGCAATGCCCCGGGCGTCTTCAATGACGAGGCCGAAGCGCTCATCGAACCCTTCCGTGCCGCAATCTCGCGGTACAGCGTCATCGGGATCGTCGTGACGGCAGTGATCGCGCTGGGCGGCGGGGGCCTCGCGTTCTTGCGCCTGCGTCCCGATTTCCGCGCCCGCACCAGAGTTGAGCGCACGGTACTCGCCATCTTGCTGCTGGCCTCGCTGGTGGCGATCCTGACGACCTTCGGCATCTTCGCCAGCCTCGTATTCGAAACTGTGCGCTTCTTCGGCATGGTCTCGCCGGTGGATTTCCTGTTCGGCACCAAATGGGGTCCGGACACGATGGTGAGCCCCGATGCCGTCGATCCGACCCGTTACGGTGCCATCCCGCTGTTCTGGGGGACGATCTTCATCGGCGCGATCATCGCCATGATCGTTGCCATCCCGCTGGGGCTGATGAGCGCGATCTATCTCACCCAATATGCCGATCCACGCCTCAGAACCTGGGTCAAACCGCTGCTGGAGATCCTCGCCGGGGTGCCGACGGTGGTCTATGGCTATTTCGCCGCACTCACCGTTGCCCCGGCGATCCGCGATGCGGCCGTGGCGATCGGGATCACCAGCGCCTCGACAGAAAGCGCGCTGGCAGCGGGCGTTGTGATGGGGGTGATGATCATTCCCTTCGTCTCCTCGATGGCCGACGATTCCATGGCCGCCGTGCCGAGCGCCATGCGCGACGGCAGCCTGGCGATGGGTGCGACCAAGTCCGAGACCATCCGCCGCGTCCTGTTTCCCGCTGCCCTTCCCGGGATTGTTGCCGGGATCATGCTGGCCGTCAGCCGCGCGATCGGGGAAACGATGATCGTGGTGATGGCCGCCTCGCCCGCAGCCAACCTCACCGCCAACCCGTTGGAGCCGATGTCGACCGTGACAGTGCAAATCGTGAAGCTGCTGACCGGTGAACAGAGCACCGATCACCCCGCGACGCTGAGCGCCTTCGCACTGGGTTTCGTGCTGTTCATGGTGACGCTGGCCCTGAACTTCGTCGCCCTGCGCGTCGTCAAGCGTTTCCGGGAGGCCTATGAATGAGTAGTTCCGCCCTGCCCCCCGCCGGCTCGATTTCCGAGGCAATCGCATCCGCAAGACCGGAGGCGCGCGGCCCCACACGCACGCCTGCCTTCGAAAAGCGCCTTGCCCGGCGTTACCGCTCCGAACGCAATTTCCGACTGCTCGGACTTTCGGCGGTCGTGTTCTCGGTAGCCGTGCTGGTCTTCCTGCTGGCGACGATGTTGATGAATGGCATCGGCGGTTTCCAGCGCGCCGAACTCGATGTGACAATCGATTTTCCGGCCAGCGGCGTCACCGGCGATGCCGTTTCCTTGACCGCGCCAAGCGCGGTGCAGACCCTTGAAATGCAGGGCCTGCCGGAAGTGGTTGCCTTCTTTGCCGAAGAGCAGCTCGGTGCGGAAGCCGCGGCACAGCTCTCCCCCGATGCGTGGCGCGACGTGGCCGCCGCGGTGACAAGCGATCCTGCGCTGATCAACAGCAGCCGGACCTTCCAGCTTCCTGCCACATCAGGCCTTGCCGCAGGTCTTGAAGGCGAAGGGTTACCGGAAATGCAGGCGCTGGCCGCAAAGCTTTCGGCAGATGGCACCCTGTCCAAGAACTGGGATTGGGGCTTCCTCGCCCGCTCTGATGCGACCAGCCCGCAGGCGGTGGGCATCTGGGGCGCGCTCAAGGGCTCGATCCTGACGATGCTGGTGACATTGGCGCTGGCCTTCCCGATCGGCGTTCTGTCGGCTCTCTATCTCGAGGAATATGCCCCGCGTAACCGCTGGACCGACCTGATCGAGGTATCGATCAACAACCTTGCCGCGGTGCCTTCGATCATCTTCGGCCTGCTGGGTCTGGCGATTTTCCTGTCGCTGTTCCCCAACCTTCGTTCAGCGCCGCTTATCGGCGGGATGACGCTGGCGCTGATGACCATGCCGGTCATCGTGATCTCGGGGCGCAACGCGATCAAGGCGGTGCCGCCCTCGATCCGCGACGGCGCGCTGGCGGTGGGGGCATCGCCGGTGCAGGTCGTGTTCCACCACGTCCTCCCGCTCGCGCTGCCGGGGATGCTGACGGGGACCATCATCGGCATGGCGCGCGCGCTGGGGGAAACGGCACCTCTGCTCTTGATCGGTATGCGCGCCTTTGTCGCCACCCCGCCCGACGGCTTCACCTCGCCCGCCACGGTGCTGCCGATGCAGATCTTCCTCTGGTCGGATGAAATCGACCGCGGCTTTGTCGAGCGCACCAGCGCAGCCATTATCGTGCTGCTGGTGTTCCTGCTCGCCATGAACGGCCTTGCCATCTATCTTCGCAACAAGTTCGAGAAACGCTGGTGACTGTGATCCATCCCAACATGGCCGACGAAAGCGCGAAGATCCACGCGCGTGATGTTTGTGTCTTCTATGGCGACAAGAAGGCGATCGACAATGTCTCGATCGACATCTCGCCCGATTACGTCACCGCCTTCATCGGCCCGTCGGGTTGCGGGAAGTCCACCTTCCTGCGGTGTTTCAACCGGATGAATGACACGATCCCCTCGGCTCGGGTCACCGGACGGATCGAACTCGAAGGCGAGAACATTCTGGACGACACCATGGATGTCGTTCAGCTGCGCGCGCGGGTGGGCATGGTGTTCCAGAAGCCCAATCCTTTCCCCAAGTCGATCTACGAGAACATCGCCTATGGCCCCAAGATCCATGGCCTGGCGGAAAAGAAGGCCGATCTTGACGTCATCGTGGAACGCTCGCTGACCCGCGCGGGCCTGTGGGACGAGGTCAAGGACCGGCTGGACGACTCCGGCACGGCGCTTTCGGGCGGTCAGCAGCAGCGGCTTTGCATCGCCCGTGCCATCGCGGTCGATCCCGAGGTGATCCTGATGGACGAGCCCGCCTCGGCGCTCGATCCGATCGCTACCGCCAAGATCGAGGAACTGATCGACGAACTTTCGGGCCGCTATGCCATCGTCATCGTCACCCACTCGATGCAGCAGGCTGCCCGCGTCAGCCAGCGCACCGCCTTTTTCCACCTCGGAAAGATGGTGGAATACGGCCCCACATCCGATATCTTCACCAATCCGATCGAGGAACGGACGAAGGATTACATCACAGGAAGGTACGGCTGATGGCCGAACATACGGTCAAGGCATTCGACGAGGACATCACCCGCCTGCGCGGCCTGATCGCGGAGATGGGTGGTCTGGCCGAAGTCGCTATCCAGGAAGCGCTGGATGCGCTGGTGCGCGGTGACGAGGAACTCGCGGAAAAGGTTGTCGCCCGCGACAAGCGGATCGACGCGCTGGAAACCGAGGTCGACAAGCTGGCGGTGCGGATCATCGCATTGCGCGCGCCGATGGCCGATGACCTGCGCGAAGTGATCGCTGCGCTCAAGATCGGCGGCGTGGTCGAACGGATCGGCGACTATTCCAAGAACATTGCCAAGCGGGTGGGCATGATCGAAGGCCGGTCGCGGTTCGAACCGCTGACCCTGTTGCCCGCAATGGGCGAACTGGCGGGCGAGATGGTGCACGACGTGCTGACCGCCTATGCCGCGCGCGATCCGGACCTCGCCCGCGAGGTGATTGCCACGGACGCCAAGGTCGATGCTTTCTACAACAGCATTTTCCGCAATCTTGTCAGTCATATGGTGGAAAATCCCTCGACCATTTCGAGCGCGGCGCAATTGCTGTTCGTGGCCCGCAATATCGAGCGGATCGGCGATCATGCCACCAACGTGGCCGAGATGGTGCACTTCGCCGCAACCGGCGCCTATCCGCCCGAGGGAGATCGCTGAGCGGCTGAAGGCGGTCCTGTTTCGGACCGTTTCCGCTCCAGCCTCCTGCTTGCCCCCCTTTAGACCCCCTTTAGACCCCCTTTCGACCCCCTTTTGCCCATCCTTGACCAGCGCTCGCCGGGTGTTTGCGGCGCTTCAGGCGCGCGGTTTCACGTGAAACATCGCTCCTGCGGAAGGCGATGGTTGAATTCCGGCGCGGTTTCATCAAACTGTCGCGCGAATGACACATAGGGTTGGCGATCGCCCGCGCTGGCGGGTCTGAGGAGGCATCTTGCGTATGTCCGCTGCCAAATTGCTGCTGGTCGAAGACGATCCGGCGCTGTCGGAACTGCTCGAATACCGTTTCCAGAACGAAGGCTATAACGTGCGCTGCACCGGCGACGGGGACGAGGCGCTGGTGCTGGCTGCCGAGGAAGTGCCTGATTTGATTATCCTTGACTGGATGATCGAGGGCACCAGCGGGATCGAGGTGTGCCGCCGGTTGCGCCGCGACAAGGATACCGCCCACGTGCCGATCATCATGCTCACTGCCCGCGAGGCCGAGGACGACCGGGTGCGAGGCCTGGAAACGGGGGCCGATGATTACCTGACAAAACCCTTTTCCCCCAGAGAGTTGCTGGCGCGTGTCGCCGCCGTGATGCGCCGCATCCGTCCGGCGCTGGCGGGCGAGACGATCGAGGTCGGCGACATCCGACTCGATCCGGTCGCGCACAAGGTCCAGCGCCGCGGCCGCGCCCTTCAACTGGGGCCGACCGAATACCGCCTGCTCAAGTTCTTCATGGAGAGCCCGGGCCGGGTGTTCAGTCGCGGCCAGTTGCTCGACGGGGTGTGGGGCACGGGTTCCGACATCGAACTGCGCACGGTCGACGTGCACATCCGCCGCCTTCGCAAGGCAATCGGCATCGACGGCGCGAAGGACCCGATCCGCACAGTGCGCTCAGCCGGATATGCCCTCGAAGCGAGCTGACATTCGTCTCGCAAGCCTAATGAAAATCGCGGGATTTCGGAATGATCCGGGTGTCGCGGGGATGCCCGCCCGGCCCGCGTTCGGGCATGGGCCGGTTGACCTCGTCCGCCCGGGCGAGCTGGGCCGCCAGTAGATCGTCCGACAGGGCATGCAAGGCCGACGTCGCATCGGTCAGCTGCGCGGCGATGACATGGATTACCTCGTCGTCATACTCGACCCGCCCCCGCACCTCCATCAGCCGCGCGCCCATCACCACCTTGCGCTGCCTTTCTTTCAGATCGGGCCAGACCACGAGGTTGATCACCCCTGTCTCGTCCTCGAGCGTGATGAAGGTCACGCCCTTGGCGCTGCCCGGCCGCTGGCGGATCAGCACCACGCCCGCCACCTGTACCATGCTGCGGAATTTCCTCGCCCTGAGGTCGCAGGCCCGCACAAACCCCCGCGCGGCGAGGTCGGCACGCAGGAAGGCGAGCGGATGTGCCTTCAGGCTGAGGCGGGTGGTCTGGTAATCGGCAACCACTTCCTCGGACAAGGGCATCGCGGGAAGCGCGATCCGCGCCCGCTCCGCACCCTCCTCGCGCACCCCGGCGGCGCGGAATAACGGGAGATCGGGAACGGCAATCAGGCTCCTCGCATCCCACAAGGCCTGTCGCCGCGAAAGCCCGAGCGAGGTGAAGGCATCGGCGCTGGCAAGCCGCTCGATATGCGCGGGCGAAAGTCCGGTGCGCTCTCGCAGATCGGCAATGCTGCGGTAAGCCCCGCCCGCCTCGCGCGCGGTGACGAGCGCGGCGGCGACGTGTTCGGGCAAGCCGTCGATCTGTCTCAGTCCGAGACGCAAGGCCTCACCCTCCAGCGTGCAGCCCCACGCAGAGTGGTTCACATCCACCGGCAACACCCGTACCCCGTGCTCGGCCGCATCGCGCACGATCTGCGCGGGCGCGTAGAAGCCCATCGGCTGCGAATTGAGCAGCGCGGCAGCAAAGGCGGCGGGGTAATGGCACTTGAGCCAGCTCGACACATAGACCAGCTGCGCGAAGCTGGCGGCGTGGCTTTCGGGGAAGCCATATTCGCCGAAGCCCCTGATCTGGTTGAAGCAGCGCTGCGCGAAGTCGCGATCATAGCCGCGCGCGACCATGCGTTCGACCATCATGTCCTGAAGCTCGTCGACCATCCCCCGGCTGCGGAAGGTCGCCATCGCCTTGCGCAGCCGGTTGGCCTCGAGGCTGGAGAACTTCGCCGCATCCAATGCGATCTTCATCGCCTGTTCCTGGAAGATCGGCACGCCCAGCGTCCTTCCGAGGATACTGGTGAGCTCGTCCGGAGGCCCGTGTCCGGGCGCGGGTGCGGGGATCTGCACCGGCTCGGCACCCCGCCGGCGCTTGAGATAGGGGTGGACCATGTCACCCTGAATCGGCCCAGGGCGCACGATCGCGACCTGGATGACGAGATCGTAGAACTCCCTCGGGCGCAGACGCGGCAGCATGTTCATCTGCGCGCGGCTTTCGACCTGGAACACGCCGAGGGAATCGCCCTTCCTCAGCATCGCATAGGTCTCAGGATCCTCGCGCGGGACGGTGGCGAGGGTGAGCCTGCGCCCGTGGTGATCGGCCAAGAGATCGAGGCACTTGCGGATGCAGGTCAGCATCCCCAGCGCCAGCACGTCCACTTTCAGGATGCCCAGCGCCTCGATATCGTCCTTGTCCCATTCGATGAAAGAGCGATCGGGCATGGCACCATTGCCGATGGGGACAGTCTCGGTCAGCGCGCCTTCGGTGAGGATGAAACCGCCGACGTGCTGACCCAGATGGCGCGGCATTCCAATCATTTGCTCGGTAAGCTTGAGCACGCGGCGCAAGTGCGGATCGGTGATGTCGAGCCCGCTTTCGGCGGCGTGCCTTTCGGAAATCTCGCGGCCCCATCCGCCCCAGACAGTACGGGCGAGAGCGCCGGTGACATCCTCCGACAGCCCCATCGCCTTGCCCACCTCGCGGATCGCCATGCGCGGGCGGTAATGGATCACCGTCGCACACAGCCCTGCGCGATGGCGGCCGTACTTGCGGTAAATGTACTGGATCACCTCCTCGCGCCGTTCATGCTCGAAATCGACGTCGATATCGGGCGGTTCTTTCCGTTCCTCGGAGATGAAGCGGTCAAACAGGAGCTGGTGCTTGGCCGGATCGACGCTGGTGATGCCGAGGACGTAGCAAACGGCAGAATTGGCCGCAGAGCCGCGCCCCTGGCACAGGATCGGCGGATCGCACCCCCGCGCGAAATCGACGATGTCCTTGATGGTGAGGAAGTAGCGCGCCAGATCGAGCTTGGCGATCAACGCCAGCTCGCGTTCGAGCGTCTGACGGACGGTATCGGGGAGGCCTTTCGGGTAACGGCGTCCTGCCCCCTTCCACACTTCGCTTTCGAGGAAGGCCTGCGGGCTCTGGCCGTCGGGATATATCTCCTGCGGATATTCGTAAGCCAGTTCGTCGAGGCTGAAGTGGCAGCGGTCTGCCACTTCGCGCGCGGCGCGGGTGGCATGGGGCCAGCGCGCGAAGAGGCGCTGCATCTCCTGCGGGGACTTGAGGTGCCGCTCGGCATTGGGGTGGAGCAGGTGTCCTGCCGAGGCCACGGTGGTCTTGTGGCGGATCGCGGTCATCACATCCTGCAAGGCGCGCCGCTCGGGCACGTGGTAGTGAACATCGTTGGTGGCGAGGAGCGAAAGACCGTGCTTGCGCGCGAGGGCATCAAGCCGCCCGATCCGCGCAATGTCATCGCCGCGATAAAGGTAGCTGGCGGCGATATGCTTCAGTGTGGGCAGTTGGTGGGTGAGATGCAGGAGGAGACCGGAGAAAGGCAGCTCACTCACTTCATCCCGGCGCAAGCCGGAATCGCTCTCGGCCAACAGGTCCGGATCAAGTCCGGGGCGACGGAAGAAGACCACGTTACTCGGCACCGCGATGGTGAACTTGGCGTCGAGGTCGTCGGGCGGGAGCAGGATCAGCTGCACGCCTTCCGAATGGGCCGCCAGCATAGCAAGGTCGATCTCGCACACGCCCTTGTCCTGCCATTCCCCGGAAAGCGTCTGCATCCGCCCCAGGCTGATGAGGCTGCAGAGGCGTCCATAGGCGGCGCGGTCTTCGGGGTAGGCGAGGAAGGCGAGGCCTTCCACCGTCTCGATCCGGCAGCCGATCACGGGGCGCAGTTTCAGCGTCTTCGCCTCGGTGTGGATGCGCACCACGCCGGCCATGGAATTCACATCGGCGATCCCGATCGCGTCATAGCCCGCCGCATGGGCCGCCAGCGCCAGATCGACCGCATCCGAAGCTCCGCGCAGGAAGCTGAAGCAGCTCACAAGCCCCAGTTCGACGAACGGCGCGCGCGGCGGCGCGGCAATCCCGTCGGGATCGACCTGAAGGGTGCGCCTGTCAGGGGTAAGCGGGGCGTCGGGCACTCACACCTCCCGCAACCGCTCCCGCACCGCCGCCAGATCGGCCGCGAACAGCGCCGCCTGTGCATCACGCGCCGCACCGTCGAGCCTGAGCAGGTATGAGGGATGGACAGTCACCCACAATTCGGTGCCGTCATCGAGCGGGATTGCCCTGCCCCGCTCGCGCGTGACACTGACGGTCCGTCCCAGCAGCCCGCGTGCCGCGCTCGTCCCCAGCGCCAGAACAAGGCGGGGCCGCACAAGAGCACGCTCGCTCTCCAGCCACCAGCGGCAAGTGTCGATCTCCTTGGCCGTGGGCGACTGGTGGACGCGGTGCTTGCCCTTCCACGCGAACTTGAAGTGCTTGACCGCGTTGGTGACGTAAGCGGCGCTGCGGTCGATCCCCGCGGCTTGCAGGTGTTCGTCGAGCAATTGCCCCGCAGGGCCGACGAAGGGACGCGCCGCCACATCCTCCCGATCGCCCGGCTGTTCGCCCACGATCATCAGCGCAGCGCCCGTTGCGCCCTCGCCCGCGACCGCGCGGGTGCCGCAATCGGCAATCGGGCAATCACGGCAGGCGGCGATGCCTTGCGCGATCTCGACCAGCGTTGCAGGCCGCGCCCTTTCCTCGCGCGCGCCTGCCTTGACCATCGCGGCCTCGCGCGCCTGAGCACCGGCAATGAGCTGGGGGATGAGCTCTGCCTCGGGCAGGTTCTTCCAATATTTCCTGGGCATCTCCGAGAGCATCGCGGAGACCTTGAGCCGAGCGGGATTGAAGATTGCGGCATAGTAGGAGCGCCACAGGTCTTCCACCGGATCACCCGCCGACGCGTCGGAGCGGCGGGCAGGCGGGCCCTCGCGCATCGCCTCGCCGTCCCAGTGGATGCTCCCGCGCGGGGTCAGGATCGACCAGCGCATGTTGGCGAAGCGGCGCATGAAGAACCCCGCCTCGGCACGGACGATGTGGTGATCGGGCTCGAACCAGGCGATGAAATGCGGGGTGCCGTCTTCCTCCGCGACTTCGCGGAAGCGGACAAAGGCGTGCATCTTGTGCGCGTCGCGGCGCACCGCCTTGGCGAGTTCCTCGATCCGGCGGACCTCCGGATCGGCCTTGTCCTCCATCAGCCGGGGCTGACGCTGGAGCCGCCACAACACGCGGTAGAGCAAACCGAAGCGCGCCGGATCCGAGTGCTGTGCGGCACGGCGGGCGAGATCGAGAAAGCGCTTGCTGGCGCGCACCGGCGGCGCGTCGGCGGGCGGAGCCGGCAAGCGTTTCTCGCTCCGCGACGGGCCTTCGCTCGCGAACAGATCGCCCGTCCCGCCTGGCTCGATCCAACTCACCCGGTCGGGCGGCACATCACACTGAAGCAGCCCGCGGGCCCGCTCGCGCCAGAAGGCGAAATCGTCGGGCGCAGGCAGGTGCACGGCATAATGTGCGCCAAGGGAGACGTTCTGCATCGCGGTCATCAGAACAGCTCCAGCTGCTCGGATTTCGGTGTCAACAAACCGCGCAGGTCGGCGCGGTCGGTGAGCAAGGTCGGGCGCCAGTCGATGGTGCAGACAAATGGCCGCACCTTGGCAATCGACGCCGTCAGCCGCGCGACATCATCGAGCCGCAGCCGCCGGTGCCGGCGCACAGCAAGAATGCGCGCTACCGCTTTCGTCCCCAGTCCCGGCACCCGCAACAGCATCTCCTTCGGCGCTCGGTTGACATCGACCGGGAAATGCTCCCGGAACTTCAATGCCCAGGCCAGTTTTGGGTCGATATCGAGCGGCAGGTTGCCATCGGCTTCCGCCGCCTGAGCAACCTCCTGCGGCGCGAAGCCGTAGAAGCGCATCAGCCAGTCGGACTGGTAGAGCCGGTGCTCGCGCAGCAACGGCGGGCGCTTGAGCGGCAAGACAGCACTGGCATCGGGGATCGGCGAGAAGGCGCTGTAATAAACCCGGCGCAAACCGAAAGCTGTGTAGAGCGTACTGGCCCTGCCGATGATTGCGGTATCATTGGCATCGTCTGCCCCCACGATCATCTGGGTCGACTGCCCCGCCGGGGCAAAGCGCGGCGCGTTGCGGAAGCGCTTGCGTTCGTCCTTAGCCTCGATGATCCGCGCCTTCGTCCGCCCCATCGCCCCTTCGATCTGGCGGGCGTTCTTGTCGGGCGCGAGGCGAGTGAGGCCGCTGTCGGTCGGCAGTTCGACATTGATCGAGACCCGGTCGGCATAAAGCCCGGCCTGGTGGATGATCTCCGCATCGGCCTCGGGAATGGTCTTGAGGTGGATATAGCCGCGGAAGTCATGTTCCTCGCGCAGGATCCGCGCGACTTCGACCAACTGATCCATCGTGTGATTGGCGCTTTTCACGATGCCCGACGAGAGGAACAGTCCCTCGATATAATTGCGGCGATAGAAGCTGAGCGTCAGGTCGACGACTTCCTGCGGTGTGAAGCGTGCACGGGCAACGTTGGAGCTCTTGCGATTGATGCAGTAGTGACAATCGAAGATGCAGTGATTGGTCAGCAAGATCTTGAGCAGCGAGATGCAACGACCATCCGGCGCATAGGCGTGGCAGATGCCCATCCCCTCGGTCGAGCCCACGCCTTTTCCGCCCAGGGAATTCTTCCTCGCAGTGCCTGAAGAGGCACAGGAAGCATCATACTTGGCCGCGTCGGCGAGAATTTCGAGTTTCTGGCGGAGTGTCTGCTGAGCCATCGGGAACCTTGGGGAACATTGCTATATGTTCCTTATATGTTCCATGCGCTCCCCTGCCAAATGCAAAGCTTGCAAGCGCGGCATGCCTGCTGCTGTCGTCAGCGCGAACGGTAGAGCTTGGTATCCTCGGGCTTGATGATGCCCTCGCTGCACAGATGATCGAGCACCGCAGGGTGCATCATGCCTTCGAAGGCCACTCCGGCGAAGGGTCCCTCGATCCAGGCAATCAGCCCAAGCGGCGCGTTGATTCCGGCGACCTTCATCGTCACCCGGTCACCGATGCTGGCAAAGCCGGGCTTGCCGCGGATCTTGCACCCGCCCTCGGAAATGTCGATCAGATCGACAAAGACAGGGCGTGAACGAACCCGGCTCTTTACCATCAGGCTGAGCGCGCGGCGCTCCGAGGCGCGAGGGATCGATTTCAGGTTCATGCTGTCGTGTTAGCACGAACCGGTAAAGGAAATCTGAGCGCACAATCCGACAGTTCAGGCAAACAGCCCTTGCAGGAACCACTCCGGCATGCCGCCGCGCCCGTCATCTGCCAGCCCCTGACGGTATATCCAGTAACGCCGTCCCGTCTCGTCCTCGATCCGGTAATAATCGCGCAGCCGGGCAGTGGAACGTTCGCGCCACCATTCCGGTGCGATGCGTTCCGGCCCTTCCACCCGCACCACGTCGCGCACAGCGCCACGCCAGCGGAAGCGCTGAGGGTAGCCATCGGGCGAGGCATAGAGCACAGCGATAGGCTCTGGCCGGTCGAACAGCTTCAAGGGGCGGACGTTGAAGGGAAGCATACCCTGCACCGGTGGCAAGGGATCAAACGGCGCCTGCCAGCCCTGCGCGCGTTCGGGAATGTGGCTGGCGCGAGCGACCGGACGGGTGACTGCTCTGGTCCCCAACCGGACGGCAAGCCGATCAACGCAGGCAGCAAGCGAAGTACCGTGACGTTCGGCGGCAGAGTCGAGATCGGCCTGCGAGAGTGCCAAGGGCTCACTCCAGCTAGAGCGCAGTTGGATAACCTCGATCCCGAAACCGGCCTCGACATCATCAAGCCTTGTGGCAAACAGCCGGATCATGTGGTCCGCCTCGCGGGTGGCGGCGGCGAGTTCGATGCGACGCACAAGCACCTCGCCATCGACCCGCCACAGTCCCAGTTCAAGCCGGCGCGCGCCCTCGCCCCGCGCTTCGAGAGCGCGCACCATATCTTCGGCAAGGTCGCGCACCACCCGATCAAGCAGATTGCGGTGACGAATCGGCTCCAGCAGGCGGCGCTGCACCATCGGCTGGGGGCGAGCGAGCACAGGCAGAAGCGGCTCGGGCACCTTGCCCAGCAACTGGTCGAGCCGCAGCAGCGGATTGGCGGCGGGGGAATGGCGACCCCGGAACCGGCGGCGCAGCGCATCGCGGGCCGCGGCCTCGTGCTGTGGATCATCCCCGATGCCTGAGACACCGGCCAACTCGCCAAGCCGTTTGATGCCCAAGCGCCGCAAGACGGTTAGTACATCTTCATCAAGCCGCAGCGCGGCCACCGGCAGGTCGGCGAGCAGTGGCAATGGATCCTCGTCAGGCACAAGGATGGTCCCGGCAGGCGCAAAATGTGCCAGCGCCCATGCTGCACCGGCGGTGGGCGCGAGCGCTGCGCGCACCGTCAGACCCTGCCGGGCAAAGCTACAGGAAACGTCCGTCAGCAGAGCATCCTCGCCGCCAAACAGATGCGCGGCACCAGTGACGTCGACCAATACGCCATCGGGCGGGTCGAGCGCGCTCCATGGTCCCCAGCGCTGCGCCCACAGCGCCAGCTTTTCCAGCGCAGCAAGATCGCCCGCCGGGTCGGATGGGGCGACGGCCAGTTGGGGGCATAGCACGCGCGCATCAGCCAGCAGCATGCCGGGGCGGGCACCTGCCGCAAGACCCGCATCATTGGCGGCGGCAATCCGCGGACCATGTGCGGTCTCGGCAACCAGCGCGGTGGGGACGCTATCTGCGGCGATGCGGTCTTCAGGCGCGAGCGCGAGCCGCCAGCGATCGACCGACAGTCGGGCGAGCCAGATCGCGAGGATCCGGCGCGTCCGCGGCCGAGACGGGGCGCAGTGTTCCATCGGCATCGTCCAGCATCCATTTGCCCGGCGGGTGGGCCCGGGCGCGGAACAACTCGGCATGCCATGTGGCACGGCCGGGTGCGGCAGGGTTCCAGCGCGGGCGCGGGGAGACCGCTGCCCGCACCCGCCAGCGCATCCGGGCAGAGCTGAGATCAGGCGCAGCATCAAGCCGCACCAGCCACAGCGCAATCCCATGGCGCTCCGCCGCAAGGCTCAGGCGGCGCGAGGCAGCGAAAGACAATGCCCGCGGATTGCCTGCGATCTCGCCGATCACGCAGGCCAGGTCGCGGCATTTCAGCCCCTCCTCCAGCGCGAACAGCGCATCCTCGGGCGTATTGGCCGCGACATGGATCAGCCGGTGGCGCAGGTCCGCAGGCAGGCCCTGAAGGCAGGGCCGCCCGCCCCGCCGGATCGCCGCACGGTCCTGCACCCACAGCACATGGCGCCCCTGTTTCGTCCCCTCCTCCCCCGACAAGGCCAAGGCATCGCGCGCCAGTGCAAGCGCCAGAGCGGCACCACTCGCCTCCTCGCAGGAAGCGAAGATCTCCGAATGCAAGGGCTGCTCCGCCAGCCCCGGAC
Organism: Erythrobacter dokdonensis DSW-74; assembly: GCF_001677335.1. Classification (GTDB taxonomy): domain Bacteria; phylum Pseudomonadota; class Alphaproteobacteria; order Sphingomonadales; family Sphingomonadaceae; genus Erythrobacter; species Erythrobacter dokdonensis. The sequence continues at coordinate 439,974 of NZ_LZYB01000002.1, read as the reverse complement.
GCCATCGCGCGTCGGGTTGACGCACGCCAGGGACACCCGGAAGCGGAGAGCAGATCAAGGGTGACGGCGCACCCGGAATGGCAATAGCTTCAAACATGGAACGACTCGATGGGAAGACTCGGGAGAGCTGGATTTGTTCCCATTATGTTCCATATCGGGCGCGCCTTTGCAACGCCCTCGCACCATCCCCCGCGCGAGGGGTCAGCCCATCAGGCCAAAGACCATGATAGCCACGAGCGCAAGGGGACAGGCAAAGCGGACAAGGAAGCGCCAGAACAGATGCACTCCACCCGAAAGTCCGTTCTCGCTGTCGACCAGCCGCCGGTCGGCAATCCAGCCGACAAAGACCGAAGTCAGCAAGGCGCAGATCGGCATGGTCAGCTTGCTGGTCAGCCCGTCGAGCGCGTCAAGCGTACCCATGCCTTCGAACAATGGAATGAACCCGAGCGGATGGAAATCCGCCAAAGCTCCTGTCGAAAGCGCCGAAAGCACCCCCAGAAACGCCGCACCGAACGTCACCAACACCGCCGCAGCCCCGCGGCGCAGGTTGAAGCGGTCGATTACCCAAGCTGTCGGCACCTCCATCAGCGCCACCGAACTGGTCAGCGCGGCAAAGGCGACCATGACGAAGAACGCGAGCCCGATCAGCGACCCGAACGGTATTTCCTGGAAGGCATGGGGCAGGGTCTGGAACATGAGACCAAGCCCGCCATTCGGCGCAAGACCCGCTGCAAACACGATCGGAAAGATGCACAGCCCTGCAATCAGCGCCACAGCGGTATCGGCCCCGGCAATCACCACCGAAGTCCCCGCAAGATTGACGTCGCGCCCTACATAGGCGCCATAGGTCACCATCCCTGCAACCCCGAGCGAGAGCGAAAAGAACGCCTGTCCGACAGCGGCGAGCATCACTTCGGGCGTGAGTTTTTCCGGCTCGAAGGTGAACAGATAGGCGAAGGTCTCCTGCATCGCTCCGCCGAAAAAGCCGTAGACCGTGATGCCCAGCAGCAGCACGAAGAAGGTCGGCATCAGGTAAACCGCGACCTTCTCGATCCCGCCCGAAACCCCGCGAGCAACGAACACCAGCGTGATGCCAAGGAACAGGAGATCGAGCAGACTGGTCACCATCCCGTTGCCGATCATGGCCGGAAACAGCGCCTCGACTTCCTCGTAGGGAACCCCGTCGAAGGCCGGGCCGGTCACGCCGGTCGCCGCCAGATCGGCGGCAAAGGTGCCGATGTAATAGAGCACCCAGCCGCCCAGCACGCAGTAGAAGCTGAGCACCAGAAAGGCCGAAAAGACGCCAAGCGACGCCACCAGTTCCCATGCCCTGGACGCGCCGGATTCAACTGCGAGCTTGCGATAGCTTTCGGGCGCAGCCGCCTGTCCGTGCCGCCCGATCAGGGTTTCACACAAGAGCACCGGCAGGCCGATCAGCACGATGCACAGGATATAGAAAAGCACGAAGGCACCGCCGCCATTGGCCCCCGCCTCGGCCGGAAAACGCACAAGATTGCCCAGCCCCACCGCCGAACCGATCGCCGCCAGCACAAAAGCCGTGCGCGATGACCAGCCGTCGCGCGCTGTTGCTGAAGTGGCTACCATGATCGAAGAATCCTTTTGTCGCTAATCCCGGATGCGCGCGTCACGCATCAGCGCATGTGCCGCCCTCTGTGCAATGTTTCACCGGCCACGCCAAGGGGGAGGTTTTGCGTTCTGCCCACGCGAAGGCTAAGGGCGGCATCATGTCCACCACTTTCCAGCTCGATACGAGCACCAGCCGGGCCAACCCCACCCCGCAGCCGATCCGCCGCCTCACTGTGCCGCGCATTCGCGCACGCAAAGTGGATGGCGTCACTGCAGAGCCGCTGGTGATGCTCACCGCCTATACCGCACGCCAGGCACAATTGCTCGATGCGCATTGCGACCTGCTGCTGGTGGGGGATTCGCTCGGGCAGGTGATCTATGGCCTGCCATCGACCGTGCCGGTGACGCTGGAAATGATGGCCAACCACGGTGCGGCGGTGGTGCGCGGATCCTACCATTCGGTGGTGGTGGTCGACATGCCTTTCGGATCCTACGAGGCTTCGCCCGAACAGGCTTTCGAAAGCGCGGCCCTACTCCTCAAGCAGACCGGCGCTGCGGCGGTAAAGCTTGAAGGAGGCGCGGCGATGGCGCCGACGGTGGCCTTTCTCAGCCAGCGTGGCATCCCGGTGATGGGCCATGTCGGCCTCACCCCTCAAGCCGTCAACGTGCTGGGCGGATACGGCGCGCGCGGACGGTCCGATGCCGAGGCCGAGAAGATCGTCTCCGACGCCAAGGCGCTGGATGAGGCCGGAGCCTTTGCCATCGTCATCGAAGGCGTGGTCGAACCCATCGCCATCACCGCCACACAGGCTGTTGCCTGCCCTACCATCGGCATCGGTGCCTCGGCACAGTGCGACGGGCAGGTGCTGGTCACCGAGGACATGCTCGGCATGTTCGAACGGGTGCCGCGCTTCGTGAAGCGCTATGAAGACATCGCCGGCGTGATCGACCGCACCGTTGCCCGCTATGCCGAGGAAGTGCGCGCGCGCAGCTTCCCGGGCGAAGAACAAACCTATCAGCCCAAAGACTGAGTCTCACCCCCGCTCAAGCAAGGCCCCAGTCCGCCATGCACACCCTGCTGCGCTTCTACGCTTTTTCCTTCGGTTTCACCGCCGTCTGCCTTGCGCTGGCGGGCTATTACGGTTGGGCCAGCACCGGATCACTCGGCGGGATGCTGTCGATCCTGTGGATCGTCTTCGTGCTTTCGATCCTCGAGATTTCGCTCAGCTTCGACAATGCCGTGGTCAACGCCACGGTCCTGCGCGAGATGGACCCGGTCTGGCAGCAACGCTTCCTGACCATCGGTATCCTGATCGCGGTGTTCGGGATGCGGATCATCTTTCCCATCGCCATCGTCTCGATCGCCGCACAGATCGGTCCGTGGGAGGCGGTCGAGCTCTCGCTAGGCAATCCCGAGGAATATGAACGCATCATCTCCAGCGCGCATATCGGCATTGCCGGGTTCGGCGGCGCGTTCCTGGCGATGGTCGGCCTCAGCTTCTTTTTCGATTCCGACAAGGACGTGCACTGGATCGCGTCCGTCGAGCAGGCGATCAACCGCTTTTCCACAGTGCCCGCGGTCGAGATCGGGCTTGTGCTCTCGCTGGTCTACGGCGTTTCGACCATGCTTGCACCCGATGATGCGCTGACCTTTCTCACCGCCGGGATCCTCGGCCTTGTCACCTATATCGGCGTCAATGCGCTGGGCGCGATCATCGAACAGCGCGAGGCGGCCAAGAAGGCAAGCGGCGCGATCGTGCGCTCCGGGCTCGGCGGGTTCCTCTATCTCGAAGTGCTCGATGCGAGCTTCAGTTTCGACGGGGTGATCGGGGCCTTTGCGCTGTCGAACAACATGATCGTGATCGCCATCGGCCTGTCGGTCGGCGCCATGTTCGTGCGTTCGATGACAATCCACCTCGTCAAGGCCGGGACGCTGGCGGAGTATCGCTATCTCGAACACGGTGCCTTCTGGGCGATCATCGTGCTGGGCGCGATCATGCTTGTCTCGGCGCGATACCACATCCCGGAAACCTTCACCGGGCTGATCGGTGCGATCCTGATCGGATTGTCGCTATTCTGGTCGATCCGCCACAACCGCGCAGGACGCGCGACTAACCCCGTGCCAGACGCGTAGCCAGCGGGGCTGCCAGCACCAGCTGAGCGAGGTGATAGAGCAGCAGCGGCGCGATCAGGAAACCGGCGCTCTCGGCAGGAAAAAGGATGGCAGCCAGCGGCGCGCCGATTGCGACGCTCTTTTGCGATCCTGCAAACAGGAAGGTGATGCGGTCCGCCCTTGGCAGGCGTAAAAGACCGCCGGTGCCCCACGCTGCGCCGAGCGCCAGCGCGAGCAGCACCATCACCAGCGTCACCAGCACGGCCCAGTCGACGGGCGCGAACAGGCGAACAAGCCCCTGTTCGACTGCACCTGAAAAGGCGACATAGACAGCAAGACCGATAACTGCGCGATCCAACCAGACAATGCGCGCCCGCTGGGCCGCGATCCGATCAATGACCCTGTCCTGCACCGCCTGTCCGATCACGAAGGGTAGTACCAGGATCAGCCCGATACGGATGATCGCCTCGTTGCCGATGTCGCCTGCTTCGCCCCCGCCAAGCAGCGCAAACAGCGGCGCGCTGACAAACACCCCCGCAATGTTGATCAGCGCCGCACCGATCACCGCCAGCGCGACATTTCCATCAGCAAGGCTAGTGTAAGATGTGGCCGACTGAATCGTGGACGGCAAACAACCGAGATAAATGAACCCGAGCGCAACCAGCGGGGGCAGCATGCCGCCGGCAAGGCTGGCAAAACCGAGCCCCGCCAGAGCCATTCCGCCGAACACAAACAGCATCAACGGACCGAAGAAGCGCCAGTTGGCAATCCCGCGTGAAATCTCGCTGCGGCGGATCCGCATACCGTTGACGAGGAACAGCAGAAAGATCCCGCCATTGGAAACGTGCCGCGCGATATCGGCTCCATCACCCGTTGCCGGCAGCAAGAGTGCAAGCGCGGTGGCGATCAGGAGCACCGCGATCATCGGATCGCTCAGGAAGGGAAGGCGGCGGGAGAACATCGTCATGCGCCCTGCCCCTCATCGCCACGAATGTCGAGCAGTCATGCTTTACCGAGCGGCAAGAGCCGGTGGACGAAGTTCGCCGGCAAGACCTGCAAACCGCTTAGCCTCCGCGTCATTACCGAGCCCCTCCGCTGCCTTGGCCCTTAGCGCCAGCAGCGCCGGATCATGCCCTCCGCCAAGCGCGATCGCGTGATCGAGCAGCATCGCGCTGCGCTGCCAGTCCGCGCCTGTGCCCATCAGGCGGGCAAGGTCGACGAGCGCCGCTATATTGTCAGGTTCGCCCGCCACATGCCGCGCCAGCAGCGTGTCTGCGGCAAGACCTTCGCCGATGCGTCGTGAGGCAAAAAGCACCTTTCGGGTAAGTGGCCATGGCCGGCGCAAGCGAGCCGCCGCTGCGTAGGCTGCAAGCGCGGCTTGCCCGTCGCCTGCGCCAAGGGCAGCATCGCCTTCGAGCTGGGCGAGATCAGCCGAGGCCGGAAAGCGGCTGCGATAGTCCCGCGCCGCACTACGCGCTCCGTTCCAGTTTCCGGCGGTGGCAAGCGTGCGCAGTTCCGCGGTCGGCTGCGGCAGACTCGATCGCCGGGCCAATGCCGAAGGCACCCTGCTTGCCTCGGCAAAAGCACGTTCCAGCAGAGGTGCTGCAGCGCCCCTGTCGCCGAGCCGCTCATACGCGCGCGCCACAAGCATCACGAGATATGGCGAGGCTGCCGGCCGTTCGGCATCGGACGCAAACTGATCCACCAGTTCCGCCTCGCGCCCACCCAAAAAAAGCGCGCGCGCCAGCAGTGTCCGCACACGCGCATTGGCAGGCTGGCGCGCGGCAAGCGCTTCGAGTTGCGCCGCGGCGCTATCGAAATTGCCCTGATCGAGATTGATCAGCGCATCGAGCAGCTGCGCTGCGGGAACGCCGCCAGCTGTCATACCGCTGCGCTGGAGCAAGCTGCGCGCCAGAACCGGCTTGCCACCGCGCTGGGCCAATACCGCCTGAAGATAGAATAGGCGCGGATCGTCGGGAGCAACCTTGGCCAATTCGTGCACGGCCTCCAGCATCTCGCGATACCGCCCGCCATCGCCCAGCGTCGCCGCAAATTCGGCCCATGCATCGGCGTTGGTCCTGTCAGCAGCAAGCGCAGCCTCGAACCATGGCAGGGCATCGACAAATCCATGTGCATCGCGCACCATCAGGGCCCGCATCAGCAAGGCCGGAGCGTGATCGGGTCCCAGTGCCAGTGCGCGGTCGGCGGCCTCGAGAGCGGTGAGGTGCTCGCCACCGCGAAAGCGCAGGCGGGCAATGGCGACCCACAATCCTGGATCTTCAGGCCCGATCGCACGCGCCTCGTCGAGCAGACGTCCTGCCTCGGCCAGTTCGCCTTGCGCCATGGCCCGATCGGCCGAACCAAGCAGAGCCGCAAGAGCAGGCGAGGTGGCAGCCGTCGCGTCTCCTTCGCCTGACCCGCCTTGCGCGCCAGCACATCCAGCCAGCACCAGCGCGACAAGCGGCGCGAGGCATCTAGGTCTGGAGGTCATACTGCCTGATAAGGTCATAGAGCGTCGGCCGGCTGATCCCGAGCAGCTTGGCAGTGCTGGAGATATTGCCTTCGCTGCGCGCCAGCGCATGACGGATGACCCGGCGATCGGCGGCCTCGCGCGCGGCCTTGAGATTGAGCACATCTGCGCTGTCACTCTCCGCATCACCGAAGTCGAGATCCTCGGCATGGACAAGTTTTCCCTCCGCCATGATGACAGCACGCTTCACGCGGTTCTCAAGCTCGCGAACATTGCCCGGCCAGTCGTGCGCGTCGATCGCGGCAAGCGCATCTGCGGCAAAACCGGTGACAGACGGATTCATCTCTGCGGCAAAACGCTTGAGGAACACCTTCGCAAGCAGCACCGGATCGCCGTGGCGCTCGGCCAGGCTGGGGATGCGTACCACGATTTCCGCGAGGCGATAGAAGAGGTCCTCGCGGAAACTGCCTGCGGAAATCATGCTCTCTAGGTCCTGGTGGGTGGCGCACACGATCCGGGTATTGACCGCAATTGCCCGGCGTCCACCGATGCGCTCGATGGTACGCTCCTGGAGGAAACGCAGCAGCTTGACCTGAAGGGGGAGCGGGATATCGCCAACCTCGTCAAGAAACAGCGTGCCGCCATTGGCGCTTTCGATCTTGCCTTCTGTGGTCTTGACCGCTCCGGTGAATGCACCCTTCTCATGCCCGAACAGTTCGCTTTCGAGCAGATTCTCCGGAATCGCGGCGCAATTGATGGCGATGAACGGACCGTCGGCACGGTCGCTTGCATCGTGAAGGCCCCTGGCCAGAAGTTCCTTGCCAGTGCCGCTCGCGCCCAGCAGCATCACGGAAACCGAAGTCTTGGCAACGCGCTCTATGGTGCGGGCGACCTTGACCATCTCCGGCGCACCGGTGATGAGCCGGCCAAGCACAGTCTTGTCGGCATTCGCGCTGGCAAGGAGTCGGCGATTTTCCTGTTCGATCTGGTGCAGGTTGAACGCACGCCTCACGATCAGACCGAGCGCGTCGATATCGAGCGGTTTCTGATAGAAGTCGTAGGCTCCACGCTCGATCGCCTGCAACGTGCTTTCGCGCGCACCATGACCGCTTGCCACGATCACCTTGGTATCCGGCTTCAGCGCCATGATCGCATCAAGCACCGCAAAGCCTTCGCTGGTGCCGTCGGGATCGGGGGGCAGGCCGAGATCGAGCGTGACCACCGCCGGCATTTCTGCCCGCAATGCGGCAAGCGCTGAGTCGCGGTCTCCGGCCACGATCACCTCGAAATCGTCATAGGACCATTTGAGCTGGGCCTGCAGGCCCGGATCGTCCTCGATCACGAGCAAGGGGGGTTTCTTGTCGGCCATCAGGCAACCTCCTGCTTTGATGGATCATTTCCATTCTGTCCGTCCAGCAGGCGAACCGCATCGGCCAGCGGCAGCACAACGCTGAAGCGGGTCCCCAAGCCTTCGCGCGATTCGACGGTAACCCGCCCGCCCATGGCCTTGACAAGTTCGCGGGCCTCGAAGGCGCCGATACCGAAGCCCCCTGGCTTGGACGAGACGAAGGGCTTAAACAGGCCACTGCGCACGAATTCGGGGCTCATCCCGCAGCCTGTATCGATCACTTCGATCATCCCGTGCAGGCCTTCAGCGGAGACGTCGATGCATACCGGCATTTCCGGATCGCTGGCGTCGATCGCGTTCTGCACGAGATGAACCAAGGTCTGTTCCAGAGCCTCGGAATTGCCCATCACGTGCACACTCTCGTCACGGGTCAGCAAGACGGGATGTACCGGGCGAAAACGCTCGGCAAGGCTGCGGGCAAGCTCGGCAAGATCAATACTCCGCACATCCTGCATCGGGTTCGACCCGTAGCGCCCGAGCCGGGCCAGCAGTGCGGAAAGCTTGTCTGCCGAATTGCGCAATGTCACCAACATGTCCGCGCGGAACGCGGGATTGTCGGCGTGCTTCTGGGCATTGGCCGCAAGCAGCGAGAGCTGGCTGGCGAGGTTCTTGATGTCATGCATCACGAAGGCCATGCGGCGGTTGAAATCGTCGAACCGGCTCGCGTCCATCAACGCTTGCTGGCCCGCCTGCTCGGACAGGTAACTTGCAAGCTGCTGTCCGGCGACGCGCAGGAGGTCGAAGTCCTCCCAGTCAAGCCGGCGTTCGATCCGAGGCCGGGCCAGCACGACTACGCCCACCAGCCGATCGAAATGGATAAGCGGAACCATTGCCCACACGTCCTCGGCGTCGGCCAGCCATCCGGGAATGTGCGGGGTTTCGCCATGATGGTCGATCCCGCTGCGCGCTTCGTCGAGCGCGATGATGATCTGGTGCTGCTCGAACAGGGCGGAAAGCAGATGGTCACCGGCAATCGCCGGAACCGCGATAGTGGGCCAGTTCCAGCGCGCGGTCAGCTCCAGTTGTGCCTCTTCGTTGGGCATGAGCAGCAGGCCTGCCGGGCTCTCGGTAATGTCAGCCAATGCCTTGACCGCGCGCTCCTCCAGACTTGCGCTGTGCTTGCCACCACGGCCGATAGTACGGGTGAAACGCAGCCATTCCTCGCGATAATCGTAGCGATGCTGGAACAGGTGCTTGGTCGCTGTGACCCTAAGCCAGGCACGCAGCCGGGGCGAGGGAAGCGCCATGATCGCCGCACCTGCCGCCAGCATCAGAAAAACCACTTGCGCGGTGCGGGCAAAGTCGCCGCCAATCAGCGGAAGCGACTTGGCTACCAGAAACATCAGCGCCAGATAGCTGCCGATGAGAAGCAGCGAGAGGGTGCGAAAGGTAACCGCGCGCGAGGGACTGAACTGGACCCGCGGTCCGACAGGGTTGACACCGAGCGCGAACAAGACCCCCATCACCGCCGCAAAAAGGCCGCGCAAGTCGCGCAGCAGCGGCGGATACTCACCCCCCAGATAGGCAATGGTGGCGAGATTCAGATCATAGGCAAAAATCCCTGACAGGCCGATTACCGTCCAGCGCAGGAGATAGCGCGACGCGACCGCTGCACCGGCATAGAGATTGTGCAGGAGCATGAGCGCTCCGATCGCCATCAGCAGATCGATCAGCAGTCTGACCTCGAAAGCCAGCTGTGCCAGGGCGGGAACGGATGTGGCGCGCAGCTCCAGTATCAGCACCAAGGGCTGGCATAGCTGCACCATCACCAGTGTTATGATCAAAGGCCGGATCGGCTTGAGGCTCGCTGCCCGGCCATCGGCGCTGAACATCGCGAATATGGCTGCAAACAAGGCCAGATTGCGCGCGATGATGAAGGGAACATCCAATATGCTTTCCGGCCCCAGCGCCGCGGTCACGGCACACCCTGTTCCGGCCAACAGGCTCGCAATCGCAAGCGGCAAGCGGTCGGGGCGCGCGCGATCGCCGCACTGCCATAGCCAGATCGTTGCGCCAAAACCGAGCAGCGCGCCGGCAAATGAAGCGACGAGCGGTGCAAACGCCATATATCCCGCGAAGGTCGTCACCGCACGCCCTCCGGCCACAGGATCACTCGCACAGTCTGCAACAGGATCACGAAGTCGAGGAAGGGCGTGTAGTTCTTCGCATAGTAAAGATCATATTCGAGCTTGCGCCGGCTATCATCGACGGAGGCGCCATAGGGATAGTTGATCTGCGCCCACCCGGTAATGCCGGGCTTCACCATGTGGCGTTCCCCGTAGAAGGGGATTTCCTGTTCGAGGCTCTCGACAAAGCGCGGAACCTCGGGCCTTGGACCGACAAAGCTCATTTGACCCTTGAGCACGCTCCAGGTCTGCGGCAGTTCGTCAATCCTGACCTTGCGGATGAAGCGACCGAGCCGGGTGATGCGCGGATCGTTTTCCTCCGCCCACCTGGCACCGTCCTTTTCGGCATCGGTCCGCATCGAACGCAGCTTCACCAGGGTGAAAGGTTCGCCGTAAAGACCGACACGCTGCTGGCGGAAGAAGGCCGGCCCCTCGCTGTCGAGCTTCACCAGCAGGGCGAACAGCGCGATAATCGGCAGGGTCAGCGCAAGCAGCACCGAACTGGCAAGGATGTCGAAGATGCGCTTGACCGCGCTCGACAGCATCCGGCCGCTCGAAAATCCGTCGGAGAAGATCAGCCAGCTGGGGTTGACCGTGTCGAGATCGACCCGGCCCGTCTCCCGCTCGAGAAAGCTGGAGAAATCGTTGACATGCACGCCCTTGGTCTTGATCCGCAGCAGATCCTTCAGCGGCAGTGCGTTGCGACGCTCCTGCAGCGCCAGCACAACCTCGCTGACCCCGAGGTTCTCGACGAAACGCCCCAGATCATGGATTGCCGCGCGCGGAATAGCCTCCTCGACGATGCGCTGGTCGTCGCTCATCGCGATATAGGCGACGATTGCAAAACCGGCTTCAGGCTTTTCGCTGAGACTCCTTAGCCGCTGCGCGCGGTCGCCTGCCCCCAAGACCATGACCCGCCGCCGGAAGGCCGAGGACCCGAGGAAGCTGGTCAGAAGAATGCGATCCGTCACCAGCACCACAATTGCAAGCGCCATGGTGTAAAGCAGGGTCGATCGCCAGAAGAAGTCGCTGGGAAAAACGAAGTCGATCACTGCCAGCGCGATGATCCCGAGGCTGATCGCGACGAGCAATCTGGCCCCGGCAAACCGCAGGGATCGCAAGGCATTTGGACCGTAAACCCCGACTGCGATCATCGCCAGCCAGATGATGATGGCCGTGCCGGTAAGCGGCATCCAGCGGGTCGCGAAATGATCCACGTGCATCCCGATCTGGGCTGCACGAAGCTGCCACGCCAGTTCGCTCGCCAACACAAGCAACACAAGGTCCAGCAATCCGAGCAGCAGCACGGCATGCGGAATGTAGTGCTTGAACAGGCGGATCATCGGAGGCGGCTTTCTTGTGGGGTCCGCCTGCCGGTCTAGTGCCCAGACCTTAAGTGTCGGTAAACTTTACACCACCTGCAAATGCCGCTTTTCCGCGGTTGCCCAGGGTTAATGCCGCATCAGGATATCTGCCTGGGGCGCGGCAGGGCACTGGCCATGCGGGACGGAGCCGGGGTCAGACATTCGGCCCGTCCGCAACGCAGGCAGGGCGTGCCCAGCGGCACCGCATCTGCCGGATCCAGCGATACCCCGCGCGCATAGGCGAGCTCTCCGGCAAAGCGTGCTTCGATCCCCAGCACCACCGCACGGCGGGCGGTGCACATCACGCCGTCACCGTCGACCGTACGGGTGATGGTGAACCAGTGGCGCGGCGCCGCCTCGCCTTCGCCGAAAGTGACCGCCTGGGTCAGCACTGTTCCTGGCCGTTCGAAAGCGGCGTAAGGGATCCATGCCGGCCAGCGCGCTCCTTCGAGCGGATAGAGAGCGCCTGCCCCGCCCGCGGTAAAATCCGCCAGCCTGCCAGCCCGGTCGATGATCGCCATGAAGAACGGCAAGCCGCGTTCGCCCACGCGCCCGAGGGTAGTAAGCCTGCGCGCCGCCTGATCGAAGCTCACCGCGAAACGGCGCTGGAGCACCGCCAGATCATAGCCAGTCTGCTCGCAGGCACGCAGGAAGCGACGATAAGGAAGCAGCAGCGCACCAGCGAGGTAATCGGTGATGTGCTCGCGAAAGATACTTCGCGCCTCGGCGGATGGCAGATTGGCTCCGGCCACCAACGTCTCGATACCCTCCCGCATCTCCAGCGCACCGACCTGCCGGGCGATCTGGAAGCGCCGCGCCGCGCCTGGCAGCATCTCGGACAACTGCAGCTGGCGTGCATGCAGGTCGAGCCGATGGACCTGACCGGGCATGACCTCTGCGGGCAGGATGCGCACAGTGATGCGGTGCTTTTCGCGCAGTCGCTCGCCCAGAGCGGCGCTGATTTCACCGCGCGAGAGTCGAAGTTCGTCGGCCAGATCTTCGGCGGCATGGTCAAGATCGGCAAAGTGGTTCTGCCAGCGCTCGATCGCGCGGCGAGCAACTGCCGAGGCATCTTCGCCTTCCGCGGCCGGACCACTGCCTGCCTGATCATATAATCGGGCGAAGGCGGCAGCGATCTGGGGCGCCGCGGCGAGGAACTCCTGAACCTCTTCGCGGTCGATGCCGAGATCCGCGAAACGCCTGTCCGCCATGCGCCGCACCAACCCGTCGAGCCCGCCGATCGCGTCGTCCTCGCGCAGCGACCGGGGATCGAAATCGAAACGCTCTATCACCTGCACCAGGACGCGGGCGGAAAGCGGGCGCTGGTTGCGCTCGATAAGATTGAGATAGGAGGGCGAAATGCCAAGTGCAGCGGCCATGGCGGCCTGAGTGAGACCCTCGCGCTTACGCAGACGGCGCAAGGCAGGCCCGGCGAGCAGGTTGCTGTCGATCATGACGTTTTGTAAATTACATTACTAATTTACACAAGATCTTGGGCAAATGTCGGGATAGCGACACGATTTTTTGTAATTTTTCCTGTCTTGCTGCGCCGCAAAACGCCAAAGCCTGCCCATCCGATGGCGCGAGTCCCTTTCGGCCCGCTCCACTCCCCAGGATGGACAGGAGAAGCAAATGACCTACCAGAACACCATCACCCGGATGCGCGAAATCGTCACCGCAAACGGGCCGAGCTGGGCCGCGATTGATCCCGAAAACGCCGCCCGCATGGTGATCCAAAACCGCTTCGCCACCGGGCTCGACATCGCCAAGTACACCGCCAAGATCATGCGCGCCGACATGGCCGCCTATGATGCCGACCCGGCCAAGTACACCCAGTCGCTGGGCTGCTGGCACGGTTTCATCGCGCAGCAGAAGATGATCGCGATCAAGAAGCACTTCGGCACCACCAAGCAGCGCTACCTCTACCTGTCGGGCTGGATGGTCGCCGCATTGCGCAGCGAATTCGGCCCGCTTCCCGACCAGTCGATGCACGAGAAGACCTCGGTGCCCGCGCTGATCGAGGAGCTTTACACCTTCCTGAAGCAGGCCGACGCCCGCGAACTGGGCATGATGTTCCGCGCGCTCGACAAAGCCCGCGAAGCAGGAGACGCGGTCGAGGCCAAGCGGCTGGAGAACGCCATCGACAACTACGAAACCCACGTGGTGCCGATCATCGCCGACATTGATGCGGGCTTCGGCAACGCCGAGGCAACCTATCTGCTCGCCAAGAAGATGATCGAAGCGGGCGCCTGCGCGCTGCAGATCGAAAACCAGGTCTCGGACGAAAAGCAGTGCGGCCACCAGGATGGCAAGGTCACTGTGCCGCACGAGGACTTCCTCCAGAAGATCCGCGCCTGCCGCCATGCCTTCCTCGAAATGGGCGTGGAAGACGGGATCATCGTTGCCCGCACCGACTCGCTGGGCGCCGGCCTCACCAAGCAGATCGCCTATTCAAAGGAACCGGGCGATCTGGGTGACCAGTACAACGCCTTCCTGGATGCCGATGAAGTCGATCCGGCCAACATCACCAATGGCCAGGTCTTCATCAGCCGCGACGGCAAGCTGCTCGCCCCCAAGCGCCTGCCTTCGAACCTCTACCAGTTCCGCCCCGGCACGGGCGAGGACCGCGTCGTGCTCGACTGCATCACCTCGCTCCAGAACGGCGCCGACCTGCTCTGGATCGAGACCGAAAAGCCCCACGTCGAGCAGATCGCCAAGATGGTCGACCGCATCCGCGAAGTCGTGCCCAATGCCAAGCTCGTCTACAACAACTCGCCCAGCTTCAACTGGACGCTGAATTTCCGCCAGCAGATCTTCGATGCGTGGGAAGCCGCGGGCAAGGATGTCTCGGCCTATGAACGCGACCGGTTGATGAGCGTCGACTACGACGGCACCGAACTGGCCGCCGAGGCCGACGAGAAGATCCGCACCTTCCAGCGCGACGGCGCGGCGCGGGCCGGCATCTTCCACCACCTCATCACCCTGCCGACCTATCACACCGCGGCGCTTTCGACCGACAACCTCGCGCGCGAGTACTTCGGCGAGCAGGCGATGCTCGGCTACGTCAAGAACGTGCAGCGCAAGGAAATCCGCGAAGGCATCGCCTGCGTGAAGCACCAGAACATGGCCGGCAGCGACATCGGCGATGATCACAAGGAATACTTCGCCGGGGAAGCCGCTCTGAAGGCGGGCGGTGCGCACAACACGATGAACCAGTTCGAGGCGGCTTGATCGGGGACAAGGCCGGAGGGCTGCGGATTTGCAGCCTTCCGGTTCCCCACCGAACCGCCTAAGGACTCGGGGTATTCACCCGAGGAGAGTGACGATGAGCGATACAGATACCCCCAAGACCGAACCGGCCCGCGCCCGCGCACTGCTTTCGACCGCCGACATGAAGCTGCTGCGCCGCGCGCTCGAAAGCCACGCCCGCAACACCGAGGACCGCGAGGAACTCGCCAAGATCAATGCCCTGCACCACCGCCTCGGGACCTACGTCCCCTCGGGCAGCTGAGGCAGAGGCCTCACCCCTTCAACAGTTCTCCTGGGGAGGAGAAACGGCCGTCGGGATGCTCCTCCAGGGGGCGTTCCGGCGGCCGAATTTCGTGGTCCTACCGCTACGCTTCTTGAGGACGGTAATCGTTAGCCCTTCTTCATCAGGTCGAGCGTCGCCGCCGTCATCGCTTCAGTCGCGGTAGCGATCACAACAGGCGCATCGGGCGCCCAGAACGGCGAATGCAGCGAAGGCAGCGCGATTTCGCCCTTCTCTGCCTTCTCCCACTCGGCCTGCGGCACCCCGCCGACCCAAAAGATCAGCGACTCTACGTTCTCCCGGTCAGCGCGATAATACTGGCTGAAGTCCTCCCCACCCATCACCGGCGGGGTTTCCATCACCCGGCCTTCGAAGCGGGTCTTGAGCCCTGCCATCACGCGGTCCGTGAATTCGGGCGTGTTGTAGGTCGCAGGCGTATAGGGGTCCTGCACCGTCACTCTGGGCAGCTTGTCCTCGGGCATTCCGGCGGCGAGCGCCTCCCCCCGCGCGATCCGGGCGATCCCTTCAAGCAGATGCTGCCGGGTCTCGTCGGCATAGGAGCGCACGGTAATCTGCAGGCGTGCCTCGTCGGGAATGATGTTGTGCTTGGCCCCGGCCTGAAAGCTGCCGACGGTCACCACGGCGGGCTCCTGCGGATCGAGCTCGCGGCTCACCAGCGTTTGAAGGCGGGTGACAATGTTCGAGGCAATGACGATCGGATCCTTGGTGGTGTGCGGATAGGCGCCGTGCCCGCCCACCCCCGGCACCACCACATCGACGGAATCGACGTTAGCGAGCGCAAAGCCCTTGGAATAGCCGATCATCCCAGCCGGAAATTGCGCGGCATCGTGAAAGCCCAGCACATAGTCGGGCTTGGGAAAGCGGGTGTAGAGCCCGTCATCGAGCATCGCCTTGGCGCCCTCGCCGATTTCCTCGGCGGGCTGGAGGATCATCACCAACGTTCCCGACCACTGGTCGCGGCGCTCGGCCAGCAGCTGGGCGGTGCCGATCCACGCGGTCATATGGGTGTCGTGGCCGCAGGCGTGCATGATGCCGGTCTCGATCCCGCTTGCAGGCACGCCCTTGCGCTTGGACGCGAAGGGCAGCCCGGTCTGCTCGATCACCGGCAGCCCGTCCATGTCGGCACGCAGCATCACAACCGGCCCGGCGCCGTTCTTCATCACCGCGACCACACCGGTCTTGCCGACGCCTTCGGTCACCTCGAAGCCCAGTGCGCGGGCGCGGGAAGCGAGCTTCTTCGCGGTCTCGAACTCCTGAAAGGACAGCTCCGGATTGGCGTGAAGATCCTGATAGAGCTCTACCAGGCCCGGCATGTCGGCGGCCACCGCATCACGCAATTCGTTCGCCTGTGCCGGCGCCGCCATCAACGCAAAAGCGCTCGCTGTGGCCAATGCGAAACCCAGTTTCATGGTCTTCTCCCTGTTTCACCGGTCTGTTTTCAAAGCCCGTACCACAGCACCAGCAGGACCGAGAGTACGGTCACCATCAGCGCCACCAACGGAACACCGGCGCGCAGATAGTCGCCGAACTCATAGCCGCCTTCGGACATGATCAGCATGTTGGTCTGATAGGCGATCGGGGTCGCGTAGCACAGGTTGCAGCCGAACAGCACCGCCAGCACCAGCGGCTCCGGCGGGAGCCCCAGTTGGGCGGCGATGCTGAAGGCGATGGGCGTGCCGATGGTCGCAGCCGTAGCGTTGGAGGCGAAATTGGTGACGATGGTGACGAAGATCATGATCGCCGAAAGCACCAGCGCGGGCGGCAGATAGGCAAGGCCGAGCGAGAGCGCCTGTCCAAGGAACGCTGCCGCGCCGCTTGCGTCGATCACCCGGCCGATAGCAATGCTCGCGGCGATCAGCACGATCACCTTGGCCGACAGCGCACGGCCCACCCGGTCGAATTTCACACAACCGGTCACGAACATCGCAATGGCGCCCGCCAGTGCGGAAATTGCGATTGGCAGCTTGATCGGGGCATAACCGCCTTCATCGAACCAGGGCAGGCCGAGCGAGGCGGTGGCAATCGCGCCGAGCATGATGGCGCCCGCCAGCACCGCTTTCGACCGGCGCGGCAGCTCGCGCGCGCCTTCCAGCCGCAGCAAGCCGTCGTTGTTGGCGAAGTTCTGGAGGTCCTCCTCAATCCCCATCACCAGCAGCACGTCGCCTTCAAGGATGCGAAGATCGCCGGCCTCGCTATAGGTGTCACGCTCGCCCAGCACGCGGTCGGGCCTGTGGATGCCGAGCACTGCGACGCCATAGAGATCGGCAATGCCCGAACTTGCCAGAGTGCGGGTGATGAGCCGCGAATCCGCTGTCACCGTCATCTCGACAGCGACAATATCCTGCCCTTGCGACTTGGAGATGCGGCGGATCCGGTCGAGCACCCAGGAGGGCGCAAGCTCGCCCTTGAGCGCGCGGGCGGCTTCCTCGATCGCCTCGTGCGTCCCGGAGATATGCAGGCGCTGCTGCGGCTGGAGTGGACCGGCGGGCTGGTCATGGAAGGTGATGCCTTCGGGCAGCTTGTCCCGGATCGCCGCAAGCTCGGCGCCAGCCAGCAGGCTCGACGCGCCAACCCTCAGGCGGGTGTGGAAGATCCGCCGCACATTCTCCGCCAGAACCGAATTGTCGCGCAGCAACCGGGGCATGACCAGCCACAGGTAGGGCAAGGCGACAGTCGCCGCGATCAGCACGATGGGCGTGAACTGGAACACCCCGATCGGCTCCATCCCGATATCCTGAGCAATCGAGACGACGAGAATATTGGTCGAGGTGCCGATGGTGGTCGCCATGCCGCCGATAAGCACTGCGGAATTGACCGGCATCAGTGTCTTGGACGAAGCTGCCACACCCTTGCCCGCCAGCGCCACGAGGATCGGCAGCAACAGCACCATCACCGGGGTATCATTGACGAACATCGACAAGGTGAAGGCGATCAGCAGCGCAAACAGCAGGCCCAACTGGCCATTGGCGCGAAACACGCCTTCAAGAAGCCGTGCAAAGGGTTCCAGCGCGCCGGTGACGACCAGGCCCCGTCCCAGGATCATGAGAGCGCAGATCGTGATCAGCGCCTGGTGCCCGAACCCGCCAAAGGCGATAGCCAGACCGTCGGTCGGCTTGGTCCCTTCAAGCGGCGCGAAATAGAGCCCGACACCTATCACCGCGATCGTGATCAGCGAGATGATCTCGACTGGATAGCGCCCGCGCGCAAAGGCGATGAACATGGCAATGGTCACCGCCATGGCCGCTATCGCGTGATAGGATGGGGCTTCCAGCATGGTCCGCTTTGGTGGCTACCCAATCACTTGGGGCAAAGACAAGCGGATTGTGGGCAAGTGGTGCCGGTGGTGCCCCTGGCCAGACTCGAACTGGCACGGATTTCTCCAACCGATTTTGAGTCGGTCGCGTCTACCAATTCCACCACAGGGGCACACCAGAACGGAAGAACCGCGCTGTTAGCGAGAGCCATCGGCTCTGGCAAATGTTTCACGTAAAACACTGCCGCAAACAGGGTCTGGAGGGGGTCAAGCGGGGGTCGAAGGCGGGTCAGGCCCGCCACAAGACCGCGCAAGACCTTACCGAAGCGCGCCTGCCAGCAGCTTGTGCAGCTTGGAGTGCAGCGCATCATTCGCCGCCAGCACCTGAGCGGCGTGGACCGGCTCGGAACGCCCGCGGAAATCGCTGACGAACCCGCCCGCCTCGCGCACCAGCAGGCAGCCTGCCGCCGTATCCCATTCGGACAGTCCGCTTTCCCAGAACCCGTCGAAGCGGCCCTGCGCGACATAGGCCAGATCGAGAGAAGCGGCGCCAAAACGACGGATACCCGCCACCTCGGGGCCGATGGCGCCGAAGATGCGGCTCCATTCCGAAAAGTCGCCGCGTCCGAAGAACGGGATGCCGGTCGCGACCAGCGCATCCGTCAGGCGCGAACGGGCCGAGACGCGCAAGCGCGCATCGTGGAGCCATGCGCCGCGCGATTTCTCCGCCCAGTAGGTCTCGTCAGTTACCGGCTGGTAGATCACGCCCGCCACCACATCGCCCCAGCCCTTGCCATCAAGGCGCGGCTCCTGCGCGGCGATCGAGATGGCAAAGTGCGGGATACCGTGAAGGAAGTTGCTGGTGCCATCAAGCGGATCGATGATCCAGCGCGGCATCCCCGGTTCGCCCGCGATCTCGCCCGCCTCTTCCATCAGGAAGCCCCAGCCGGGACGCGCGGCGGACAGTTCGTCATACAGCGTACGCTCGGCGCGCATGTCGGCCTTGCTGACGAAATCGGCCGGCCCCTTGCGGCTGACCTGGAGATGTTCGACTTCGCCGAAATCGCGCCGCAGACGTCCGCCCGCCTTGCGCGCGGCGCGTTCCATGACGCGGATGAGGCCGGAAATAGCTGCCATCTGGGTGTCCTCAGCCGGCCTTGCCGACGTAGGCCTGTTCGTAGACGTCGACCACGATGCGCGTGCCGCTTTCGATATGCGGCGGCACCATGATGCGCACGCCGTTATCGAGGATCGCAGGCTTGTAGCTCGAAGAAGCGGTCTGCCCCTTCACCACGGCATCGGCCTCGACGATGGTGGCTTCGACCTGCTGCGGCAATTCGACCGAAATCGGCTTTTCGTCCCACAGCTCGAGCATCACCTGCATCCCGTCCTGCAGGAAGGGGCGCGCATCGCCCAGCAGGTCGGAAGGCAGATTGATCTGCTCGTAGGTGTCCTGATCCATGAACACCAGCATGTCGCCGTCTTCATAGAGGAACTGGAAGTCCTTGGTATCAAGCCGCACACGCTCGACCGTGTCGGCGCTGCGAAAGCGCACGTTGGTCTTGCGGCCATCCTGCAGGTTCTTCATTTCGACCTGCATGTAGGCCCCGCCCTTGCCGGGCTGGGTGTGCTGGATCTTGGCGACCTTCCAGATGCCGCCTTCATATTCCAGAATGTTGCCGGGGCGGATATCGACGCCGCTGATCTTCATGGGGCTGTGGGCCTTTATTCGAGGTGGAAAGAGCAGATGGGCGCACCGCCTTGCACGGCGTGCCACCCGAAATGATGCGCGCCGATAGCCGATAGCGCATCGCTCGGCAAGCGCGGGCAGACGGACGCCGGAAAGCCGTGGTCTTGGCGCCGCGAGGCTGGTAGAGGCGCGCCATGCGAACCCGCACCATCATCCTGCTGACGCTTTTCGCCGCAGCCGTCGCCAGCCTCGGATCGGGCTTTGCCGGCGCCCGGGATGCGAGCGCGCAGGACCGCAAGGACGCGGTGCCGCAAGGCCGACCGGCTGCGGCGCCCGGCGGAGGGATGCTGTCCACCCTGCAACGCGGCGAATGGCAATGCGCCCTGCCGGGGGATGCTGGGGGCGAGGCCTTCCGGGTGGTCGAGGCCGAAGCCTTCACTATCGGCAACGCCTCGAGCTACCGCAACGCGGAAGGCAGCGGCATCTACCTCTTGCGCGGCAGCGAACTGGTCTTCACCCGCGGCCCCAAGAAGGACGAACGCTTCAGGGTGCTGGGCGAGAACACCCTGCAGAAGCTGGAGAGCGACGGCAGCCTGTCGAAGCTGATCTGCACCCGGCTGGGCAGCTACCGCGGCTGACAGGCGGCGGGCGAAAGCGCCGGAGAGGCAGCGTCCGGTTCGGGGTTGATGATGGACAAAAGCTGCCGTTCGGCAAGCGACCCCGTTGCTGCCATCCAGACTTCGACTTAGAGCGCAGGCATCTTACTTATCCGGTCCCAGTCTGGAGGAGGAAGTCCGGCGGTGCAGGGGAGCGGATGATCGTCATCGCTTGGGAAAGCTTGACACATTTTCTGGATGTGCTCGACGATCAGTTGGCAGCGATTTCCCGAGTTGCATGGAGGATGGCTCGCGGAACTAACATCGCGACAGTAGCGCACCACAGCCAAGGCAGCCTCAGCCCCAATAGCCGTTCGACAGTTAATCTCGCTTTGGCCCACAGCCAGCGCATGTTTGTAAGCACGCTCTGTCAGTTCTTGAGTTGAGCTTCGCTCGGGCGCCGGACTAGCGCAGCTGGCAAGAGTGATGAAAAGCAGCAAGGCATGCAGTCGCATTGTTTGATTCCAAGTTTCTGAACTCATTGCCCTTCTGGAATAGGCGAGCGCTACAAATCTCCCAAGCTATTGTCGATCTCAAGCAGAACTTCAGCTCCCCACCCAATCCCGGCCATCCGCGCTCAGCAACTCAACGCCCGAAAGCGGACGCGGCATGGCGATGCGATCCCGCCGCGCGCGCCGGGTCTAGCCTCGCATGGCCCGGGCAAAGGCCTCAATCGCGGCAACCTCGTCGCCATTCCAGACCGCCCCCGACACCGCGAGGAAATCCGCCCCCGCTTCGACCAGCGGCTTGCAGTTGTCGGGCGTGATCCCGCCGATGGCGACGCAGGGGATTTCGAACAGCTGCGTCCACCAGCTGAGGAGTTCGGGAAGCGGGCGCTCGGCGTCACCCCCCCTGTCCTTTACAACGTCCTTGGTCGTCGAGGGATAGAACGCTCCGAAGGCGACGTAATCCGCCCCCGCCTCGCCCGCTTCCATCGCAAGGTGACGGGAGGCGTGGCAGGTCACCCCGATCTGCGCCTCGCGGCCCAGCTCGGCGCGGGCGTCCTTCGGCGAGCCGTCGTCCTGCCCGAGATGCACCCCGTCGGCCTTCAACCGCTTGGCCAGAGCGATCGAATCATTGACGATGAAGGCCACATCGTGCGCGGCGCAGATGGCCTGAAGCGGTTCGGCGAGGCGCGCGGCCTCGTGGCTGTCAACGCCCTTTACCCGGAACTGGAAGGCGGTGACGAGATCACCATGGCGGCGCGCGCCCGCTGCCAGCGCGCGTTCGAGCCGCTGCGGGAAATCGCCGCCCACGTCGAGCGGGGAGATGAGATAGAGCTGTGTCTGGGTCATGGCGGCGCTCGCTAGTCGCTCCGCGCGCCACTGTCACCTGTTCACACGCTGGCGCTGGCAATCTGGTCGATGGCCTTGCCGAGCACCGCGTCGAATTCCTCGTCCGACTGGGTCTTGCGCAGGTCCTGCAGCAAGCCGCGGCTGAAGCTGGCAATCATGCCGGGGTTCTGCGCCAGACGCGCGCAGGCATCATCGGTCGAGAACCCGCCCGAGAGCGCCACCACACGCAGCACCTTCGGGTGGCTGACGAGCGGGGTGTAGAGGCCGGCAGTGGCAGGGATCGACAGCTTGAGCATCACTTGGCTACCTTCCGCAAGCGCATCAAGGTGCTTCATGATCTCGGCCAGAAGGATATCCTCGCCCGCGACGCGGTCTGCGGCGGTGATGTCATATTCCGGTTCGATGATCGGCATCAGGCCTGCAGCGATGATCTGCGCGCCCACCTCGAACTGCTGCGCGACGACGGCGGCAATCCCTTCCGGATTGGCCGCCTTGATGACCGAGCGCATCTTGGTGCCGAACATCCCGTTGGCGACCGACTTTTCGAGCAGGGCGTCGAGCCTGGTCATCGGCTTCATCAACTGGACGCCATCAGCCTCGTCGGCCAGCCCTTCATCGACCTTGATGAAGGGGACGATGCCGCGCGCCTTCAACGCATCGGCAGTGGGCTTGCCGTCCACTTCGCCGTCCATGGTCTTTTCGAACAGGATCGCGCCGATCACCTTGCCGCTGCCGAAGCAGGGGGACGTGATGACGCGGGCGCGCATGGCGTGGATCTGGGCGAACATCTCGTCATCGCCCGACCATTCGCTGTCCTCCACCCCGTAACCGCGCAGCGCCTTGGGAGTGGAGCCGCCGGACTGGTCGAGCGCGGCGATGAACCCCTGTCCGGTGGCGATGCGGGTCGTCATTTCCTGGGTGTTCATTGCGCTCGTTTCCCTGTTGCCGTCGCGAATTCGCTGCACTGTGCATACCTATGCACAGGCCTTCGAGCGCGCCCTTAGCGAGGCCTTGCGGATGCTGCAACCGCGAACACGTGGTGCGCGCGATCAGCGTTTCGACAGACGCCGGATGATGCCGGTAAAGCTGAGCGCCGGTTGGCCGTCACCCGTCACCAGACCGCGCACGAAGATCGTCTTGCCCCCTCCGCGGGTCACTTCCCCGCGCGCCTCGACCAGCGCGCCGGACGCGATCGGGCCGAGAAAATCGCCCGCCAGATTAAGCGTCACCGCGTGATCGCCTTCCAGCACATCTGTGGCGATGGCGAACAGGGCGAAGTCGGCAAACGTCATCATGCAGCCGCCATGCATGAAGCCGCCGCCGTTCATGTGGCGGGCCTCGGCACGAAAGGCGCTGACGTAGGAGCCATCGTCCTCGCGGCGATAGAAGAACGGACCGGAGCGGGTCTCGTAGGGATCGCCCTCCCAGAACCGCCACCCGGCAAACTCGCCCTCTTCCATCACTTTCAAGGCGCCATAGGAGGTTTCGACTGCTTCGCTCATCGCTTCACTTCCACAATTGCAGTTTGCCGACCGCCGCGGCGAGATTGTCGCCCGCCTCGAGCTGCGCGAGACTGCGCTCGGCGAGCTTCCAGCCGCCGATCGCACCCTTGCGCCACAGCCCGGTAACGAGGAAGGGGCCCGACCACACCTTCGCGCCAAGCCCCAGCTCAAGCTCGGCGCCGGCGACGAACCATGCGCTCTTGCCGTGCTCGCGCACGAACACCTCGTGAAAGGCAAAGCGGGTGCAGGCAAAGCCGCGCTCGATTCCCGCCAGGAAACTCGGCCGGTCGAGCAGTTGCGGCGGCAGGGTGCCGATCATCGCCATGAAATCGCGCCCGAGGAGCTTTTTCGTCTCCTTTGCGTCACCCGCAAGCCAGGCCCGCATCAGGCGCAGTTCAAGCGCCTCGATCTGCCCCGCGACATCGGCCATCTCAGCCTTCGAGCGCCGCCACGCCGGGCAGGACGCGGCCTTCCATCCATTCAAGGAACGCCCCGCCAGCGGTTGAAATATAGCTGAAATCTTCCGAAGCGCCGGCATGGGCGAGCGCCGCCACCGTATCCCCGCCGCCCGCCACGCTGATCAGCGAGCCTTCGAGCGTCAGCGCCGCCGCAGTGCGCGCCAGTGCCACGGTGGCCGCATCGAAGGGCTCGGTCTCGAAGGCGCCCAACGGCCCGTTCCACACCAGCGTGCGGCAGGTCTTGAGCACGTCGGCGAGCGCCTCGACCGCCTGCGGGCCGAGATCAAGTATCATCTCGTCGGCGGCGACTTCGTGGACGTTGCAGGTGCGCAAGGATGCAGGGTTGGCGGCGAATTCCTTCGCCACCACCACATCATAGGGCAGGTGTACGGTGCAGCCCGCGTGATCGGCCTCGTCCATGATCTTCGCCACGGTGGGCGCAAGGTCATGCTCGCACAGGCTCTTGCCGACATTCACCCCGCGCGCGGCGAGGAAGGTGTTGGCCATGCCCCCGCCGATAATCAGGTGCTGCACCTTGCCCACGAGGTTTTCGAGCACGGCAAGCTTGGTCGAGACCTTGGCTCCGCCGACCACGGCGGCCACCGGCTGTTCCGGCGTGCCGAGGGCTGCGTCCAGTGCCTTCAACTCCGCTTCCATCGAGCGGCCCGCATAGGCGGGCAGGAAATGCGCCAGCCCTTCGGTGGTGGCATGGGCGCGGTGCGCGGCGCTGAAGGCATCGTTCACGTAAAAGTCGCCATGCGCCGCAATCGCCTGCGCGAGATTGGGATCGTTCGCCTCCTCGCCGGGCCAGAAGCGGGTGTTGTCGAGCAGACCGATGTCCCCCGGCCGCAGGATGCTGCCCACCGCCTGCGCCACAACGGGCCCGGCAATTTCGGGGATGAACATGACTTCCTTGCCCAGCACCTGTTCGACATCGCCGATCACCATGCTGGTCGAAAGCGTCGAATGCCGCTTGCCCCCGGGACGGCCGAAATGCGCCAGCAGCAGCACCTTGGCACCCCTGCCCGCCAGTTCGAGAATGGTCGGCCTCACCGCCTCGACGCGGGTCACATCGGTGGCCGAGCCATCCTTCATCGGCAGGTTCAGATCGACACGCACCAGCGCAACCTGGCCGGTGAGATCGGCGGGCAGATCATCAAGGGTCTTGAACTTGGGCATGGTTCACTCCGTTGACCCCCTCCCACCTGCGGGAGGGGCAGCGAGACTTGCCAGCTTGCTGGCTAGTCGCAGCGGGGCGGGTTTCGGCCGCCAGAGGCATAGGCCCACCCCCGGCCCCTCCCGTTGTTCCAAATTGACGCTTGGCAGGGCCAACCTTCGGCGGGAGGGGAGATGCGCTTACAGAAACTTCGCCATCACCCCGGCAGTGTCGATCATCCGGTTGGAGAAGCCCCATTCGTTATCATACCAGCTGACCACGCGGGCAAGCTTGCCTTCCATCACGCTGGTCTCCAGCGAATCGACGGTAGAAGACGCCGGGTAGTGATTGAAATCGCTCGAAACAAGCGGCTCGTCCGTATAGTCGAGCACACCCTTCATCGCCCCTTCGGCAGCCGCCTTCAGTGCGGCGTTGATTTCTTCGGCCGTGGTGTCGCGGCCCGGCACGAAGACCAGATCGACCATCGACACATTGGGGGTCGGCACGCGGACGCTCGACCCGTCGAGCTTGCCCTTGAGCTCCGGCAGCACCAGGCCCACCGCACGCGCGGCGCCGGTGGTGGTCGGGATCATGTTGGCTGCCCCCGCCCGCGCGCGGCGCAGGTCCTTGTGGATCTGGTCGAGCATGCGCTGGTCGTTGGTGTAGCTGTGGATCGTGGTCATGAAACCGCGCTCGATCCCCACCGTGTCGTTCAACACCTTGGCCACCGGCGCGAGACAGTTGGTGGTGCAGCTGGCGTTGGAGATGATCACGTCGTCGGCCGTCAGCGTTTCGTGGTTCACGCCGTAGACGATGGTCTTGGAAACGCCGGTCGCGGGCGCCGAGATAATCACGCGCTTGGCCCCGGCGGCCAGATGCGGGCGGCTCGCTTCGTCCGACTGGAAGAAACCCGTGCATTCAAGCACGATGTCGATGCCCATTTCGCCATGCGGCAGCTTGCCGGGATCACGCTCGGCGGTCACCGCGATGCGCTTGCCGTTGACGATGATGGCATCGCCCTCGGCGCTTACCTCGCCGTTGAAGCGGCCATGGACGCTGTCATAGGCGAACAGTAGCGCATTGGACTTCGCATCGGCCAGATCATTGATCGCGACCAGATCAAGATCGTGGTCGCTGCGCTCGAGAATGGCGCGCGCGACAAGCCGGCCGATGCGGCCGAAGCCGTTGATGGCAACTTTGGTGGCCATGAGAAATGCTCCTGCTTAGCTGTTCAATTTCTGAAGGATTTGCGGGACAATTGCCTCCGCCGTGAGACCGAAATGGGCGAACAGATCGCCTGCCGGGGCCGAGGCGCCGAAGCTGTCGATCCCGATATTGAGGCCGGCGGTGCCGGTGTAGCGCTGCCAGCCAAAGGTGCTCGCCGCTTCCACCGAAACAATCAGCGCGTCGGCGGGCAGAAGCTCGGCCCGGTAGGCCGCATCCTGCGCATCGAACAGTTCGGTGCACACCATTGAGACGACATCAGCGCCGATGCCCGACGCTTCGAGCTGCGCGGCGCATTCAGCCGCGAGCGAGACTTCCGAGCCGGTGGCAAGGATCACGACCTTGCGCGCCGCTTCGGCCGCCTTCAGGCGATAGCCGCCCCTTGCCGAAAGGTTCTCACCCGCCTCGAGCCGAAGCTGCGGCAGGTTCTGGCGGGTGAGCGCCAACACCGTCGGACGGTCTTTCTGTTCAAGCGCGATCTGCCAGCATTCGGCGGTTTCGACCGCATCGGCCGGGCGCATCACCAGCAGGTTCGGCATCGCGCGCAGCGAGGCGAGATGTTCGATGGGCTGGTGGGTCGGCCCGTCCTCGCCCAGCCCGATGCTGTCATGCGTCATCACATAGATCACACGGCAATGCTGGAGCGCCGAAAGCCGGATCGCGCCGCGGGCATAGTCGGTAAAGACAAGGAAGGTGCCACCATAGGGGATCACGCCACCGTGCAGCGCCATGCCGTTCATCGCCGCGGCCATGCCGAATTCGCGGATGCCGTAATAGACGTAGCGTCCGGCGTAATTCTCCTTCGAGAAGGTGCCGATGCCGCCCGCCAGTGTGTTGTTCGAGCCTGTCAGGTCGGCGCTGCCGCCGATGGTGTCGGGCAGCTGCGGATTGATCGCGGCAAGCGCGATCTCGCTGGCCTTGCGGGTGGCAATCTTCTGCGGCGCGGCGATCAGGCCGTTGATGTGATCATCAAGAGTGAACCCTGCGGGCAAGTCGCCCGCCATGCGGCGCTCGAACTCGGACTTGCGGGGGCTGGCTTCGAGGTGGCCCGCCCAGGTGCCATGCGCGCGGCGGCCCGGTTCGCCCGCCATGCGCCAATCGGAAAGAATATCCGAAGGGATCTCGAACGGCGCGGCGGTCCAGCCCAGCGCCTCGCGCGCGGCAGCGACCTCGGCCCCGCCCAGCGGCGAACCATGGGTGGCGCTGGTGCCCTGCTTGTTGGGAGCGCCCTTGCCGATCAGCGTGCGGCAGGCGACGAGCGAGGGGCGCGGATCGGCCTTGGCCTCATTCAGCGCGCGCTCGATATCGGCGAAGTCATGGCCGTCGCATTCGGTCACATGCCAGCCCGTGGCGGCATAGCGCGCCTTGATGTCCTCGGACGTCGAAAGGTCGGTCGCGCCGTCGATGGTGATGCGGTTGTCGTCCCACAGCACGTTGAGATGGCCAAGGCCAAGGTGCCCGGCCAGCCCGATCGCTTCGTGGTTGATGCCTTCCATCAGGCAGCCATCGCCTGCGATCACCCAGGTTCGGTGATTGACAAGATCGTCACCGAACACGGCGTTGAGGTGACGCTCGGCCATCGCCATGCCGACCGCCATCGCCAGCCCCTGCCCCAGCGGGCCGGTGGTGCATTCTACCCCGTCGAGCAGGAAGTTTTCAGGATGTCCTGCGCAAGGGGAACCGAGCTGGCGGAAATTGCGAATGTCCTCGATCGTCGGCGCGGCATACCCGGTAAGGTAGAGCAGGCTGTAGATCAGCATCGAG
This sequence comes from Erythrobacter dokdonensis DSW-74, assembly GCF_001677335.1. Taxonomy (GTDB): domain Bacteria; phylum Pseudomonadota; class Alphaproteobacteria; order Sphingomonadales; family Sphingomonadaceae; genus Erythrobacter; species Erythrobacter dokdonensis. Next base: position 412,358 of record NZ_LZYB01000002.1, on the reverse strand, counting down.
CCGTGACCTGCCGACAGCACGAAGCGGTCGCGGTCGGCCCAATGCGGTGCGCCGGGATCATATTTGAGGTGGCCGGTAAACAGCGCCGTCGCCACATCCGCCATGCCCATCGGCATGCCGGGGTGGCCGGAATTGGCCGCTTCGACCGCGTCCATCGACAGGGCGCGGATGGCATTGGCCATGAGCGGCAGGCGGGCGGGTTCGATCGTCATGGGCGCACGTTTCTCCTGCTGCTGTCCCGGCTCTTGCTCGCCGAGACCAACCCGAGCCGAGCCGCGCCAGACAGGCGGCCGGGCGATTCGATCCCCCGGTTGCGGGCTGTGCCATTGCCGAGCCGCCGGATGAGGTCAACCTTGTGCAGGCGCGCAAGGGCAGGCGCGGACGCGAAGACTTATCAACAGCCCTCCCCAAGACTTTGCGTGAACGGGCCAATCTTGGTATCTGAAACCCATGCAAGCAGGCCGCATCGAAAGCGCCGTCCAGCGCATCGAAGCCGCGATGGAGCGGATTGCCGCGGCACGCGAGGCGACGCAGGCGCGAACCGAACAGCAACCGGCAGCCTCGGCCAGAGTCGTCGAACTGGTCAACCAGCACGAGAAATTGCGCGAGCAAGTGGCGGAAAGCCTTCGCGAACTTGATGAACTTATCGACCAGCTGGAAGACTAGCCCGCATGAGCACCGTGACGCTGACCATCGGCCCCAAATCCTATCCCGTCGCCTGTGCCGACGGTGAGGAAGCCCATATCGAAGCGCTCGGTGCCATGATCGCGGAGAAATATGCGCTGCTCGGCAGCGCGCGTGCACCAACCGAAGCGCAGAACCTGCTGTTTGCCGCGCTGTTCCTCGCCGACGAACTGGCCGAGACGCGCAAGGGCGGAACGGCGCCCTCGGCCATGCCCGGCGCGGCCGGGGATGAGGAAACCGCCGCGCTGCGGACCGAATTGGCCCGGCTGGAGGCCGAACTCGCAAAAGCGCGTGCCGCGCCCGCCGCTCCGGCCCCTTCCCCCGCACCCGCCCCGCAGGGCGACCTGTTCGGCGGGCCCGAGGCAGCCGAGAAGATTGCCGAGCGGCTCGAAGCGCTTGCCGAGCGCGCCGAAGCCAGCGCGGCGGCGCTTGAAGCGTTTGGCGCGAACGCCTAGATAAGGTCTTGGCGGGACTGCCCGGCACGAGCCGACTGAATATCCCTGAGGCTATAAGCAATCCATGGGAGCTGTCCCTGCCCGGGTTCGCGGGTTCGTCCCGAGCGCTCGGGTAAACGGCGCCCACCTGACGTTACTGGCGTCAGAGGATTTCTAGTGCAAACGACCCATGGTGGTTCCGCCACGTTCTTGTTCGGGCATCCTCGCTCATGCGGCCGTTCGGCCGCATGGCTGTGGGCGGGCGGTCGCCCTTGCGGGCCTGCGGCCCGTTGAGCGCTCTTCAGCGGGATTGAGCATCGCGTGACCACCAAATCCCAACTTCGCCGCACTCTTCGCACCGCGCGCCGCGCGCATGTCGAGAGCCTACCCGATTCCGTCAGGGGCCTGCTGTTCCATCGTCCCCCTGCCCCGCTGCTGGCGCGGATTGCGCCGGATGCGGTGGTCGGGCTCTATCATGCCGGGCCGTTCGAGGCGCCTGCGGGCGGCTATGCGCGCTTCTTCCACGAGGCCGGGCACACCATCGCCCTGCCCTCCTTCGCCGCGCGCAGCACCCCCATGGCCTTCGCCCGCCACACCGACCCCTATGGCGAGAGCGACCTTGCACCCGGCCCGTTCGGGATGCTTCAGCCCGATGACGGTGCCGACACGCTGGTGCCCGATGTGCTGTTCGTCCCGCTGGTGGGCTTTACCGCCGCGCTGGAACGGCTCGGACAAGGCGGCGGCCATTATGATCGCTGGCTGGCGGAACATCCCGGCCGCCTGACCATTGGACTGGCGTGGGACGCGCAGCTATGTGAGGCGCTTCCCGCCGAAGCCCATGACCTGCCGCTTGATGCGGTTGTCACCCCGACCCGGATTTATGGCCTGATCTGACCATGCGCGAAACCCCGACCTGGCGAATTCCCTTCGGCATCCTTGCGCTTTTTGCAGCCCTGATGGTCTATGGCATCGTGATCGCGCGCTATGCGCCTTCGCTGATCGGCAACTGGCCGGGCTGGGCCCAGACGGTGATCTATGTCGTGCTCGGCCTTGTATGGCTGCTGCCGCTCAAGCGGTTCCTGATCTGGATGGAAACCGGTCGCTGGAGCGCGCCCGCCCCTGCCCCTCAGGCAAAAGAAAAGGCGGACTGACGCCCGCCTTGTTCGATGGCTTTCGGTAGCCTTGGGTGACAAGTGGCGCGAGTGACGGGGCTCGAACCCGCGACCTCCGGCGTGACAGGCCGGCGCTCTAACCAACTGAGCTACACCCGCGCATCTTGTCCTGACCGAGCATGACGGCGATACCGTCCCGCTCGTGGAGCAGCGCCATTAGGGCCGGTGCATCGGGCTGTCAACGCCCTCTTGCGGCCCCCTGGCGCATTATTTTCGCCTACTCGACCAGCAGCAGCGCCGGGCTTTCGATCAGGCGCTTCACGCTCTGGATGAAGCTGGCTGCGTCATGTCCGTCAACCACGCGGTGGTCACAGGAAATCGAGATGTTCATCAGCTTGCGCTTGGCGATTCGTTCGCCGCCCATGCCGTCGGAGACGAACATCGGGCGTTCCACGATGCGGTTGGGGCCGATGATCGCGACCTCGGGCCGGTTGATGACCGGCGTGGTCGCCACCCCGCCGAGCGGGCCGAGCGAGGTGACGGTCAGAGTCGAACCGGAAAGTTCCTCCGAGGTGGCCTTGCCGCTGCGCGCTGCCTCGGCGAGACGGCCGATCTCGCGCGCGAGCTGCCACAGGTTGCGGCTCTGCGCATCGCGAATCACCGGCACCATCAGGCCCGAGCCCGTCTGCGCCGCCATGCCGAGATGGACAGAGCCATAACGGGTGACGACATTTGCCTCGTCGTCATAACGCGCATTGATCATCGGGTAATCGGGCAGCGCCTTGCAGATCGCACGGATCAGCAGCGGGAGCATGGTGAGCTTGGGCTTTTCGCCTCGTGAGGCGTTCAATTGGGCGCGCAGGTCCTCAAGCTCGGTCACGTCGCATTCCTCGACATAGGTGAAATGCGGGATGTGGCGCTTGGACGCGGCCATGTTCTGGGCGATGCGCTTGCGCAGACCGATGACCTTGATCGTCTCGTCGGCGCGCGCCTTGCCCGCTGCGAAACCGCCGCCGGCATTATAGGCGAGGAACTGGTCGAGATCGCCGTGGCGGATACGGCCATCCTCGGCGGGCTTCACCTCTGCAAGGTCGATGCCGAGATCGCGCGCGCGCTGGCGCACCGCGGGGCTGGCGAGAACCTTGGCCTCGTGGCGCGGCTCGGGGGCGGGCGTGGGCGCCGGCAGCGGCTCGGGCTCGGGATCGGCGGCCAACGCATCATCGGCATCGGAGACGTCAGAGGTTTCCACCTCGATCCGCTCCTCGACCTCGGGGGCTCTGGGAGCCGGCGCTGGGGCGGGTTCGGCCTGATCTTCCACCTCGCCCTCGACTTCTATCTCCAGCAGCATGGCGCCGATGGCGATGGTGTCGCCGACCTCGCCCGCCAGCGCGGTGACCACACCCGCGACCGGGCTTTCGATGTCGATGGTCGCCTTGTCGGTCATGACATCGACAAGGTGCTGGTCTTCCTCGACCCGGTCGCCGACCTTGATGTGCCATTCGACGACTTCGGCCTCGGCCACGCCCTCGCCCACGTCGGGCATGTTGAATGTGAATTTCGCCATGGTGCGCTTACTCGCTCAGAAGCTTGTCGATCGCCTCGCCGATGCGGACCGGGCCGGGGAAGTAGGCCCATTCGAGGCTGTGGGGATAGGGCGTGTCGAAGCCGGTGACGCGTTCGACCGGGGCTTCGAGGTGGTAGAAGCAGCGTTCGGTGACAAGCGCCGAGAGTTCGGCGCCGAAGCCGGAGGTGCGGGTCGCCTCGTGGACGATCATGCAGCGGCCGGTCTTTTCCACGGAAGCCTCGATCGCCTCGATGTCGAGCGGAACCAGCGTGCGCAGATCGAGGATTTCCGCGTCCACGCCCTTCTCGCGCGCCACCGCCTCGACCACATGCACCATCGTGCCGTAGGCGAGGATCGTCATCGCCTCACCCTCGCGCACGGTGCGCGCCTTGCCGAGCGGAATGCGGTAGTAACCTTCGGGCACGATGCTGTCGGGGTGCTTCTTCCACGGCTCCACCGGCTTGTCGTAGAAGCCGGAAAACGGGCCGTTATAGATGCGTTTTGGCTCGAAGAAGATCACCGGATCATTGTCCTCGATCGCGGCGATCAGCAACCCCTTGGCATCGTGCGGGGTGGAGGGGATCACGGTCTTGAGGCCCGAGACATGGGTAAACAGCGCCTCGGGGCTCTGGCTGTGGGTCTGCCCGCCGAAAATCCCCCCGCCGAAGGGAGAGCGCACCGTAAGCGGGGCGATATAATCCCCCGCCGAACGGTAGCGCAGCCGCGCGGCTTCGGAGATCAGCTGGTCGAGGCCGGGGTAGATGTAATCGGCAAACTGGATTTCCGGGACGGGCCTGAGGCCATAGGCGCCCATTCCCACCGCGACGCCGATGATCCCGCATTCCGAAATCGGCGTGTCGAACACGCGGGTCTTGCCATGCTTCGCCTGAAGCCCGGCGGTGGCGCGAAACACCCCGCCGAAATAGCCGACGTCCTCGCCCATGATGATCACGTCGGGATCGCGCGCGAGCATGATGTCGAGCGCCTCGTTGATCGCCTCGATCATGTTGAGGCGGCGTTCGGTGGCCGCTTCCACTGCGGTTTCGGTCACGCTTGACGATTCTGGGCTCATCCGAAGGGCCTTTCGCTGCCGAACTTGGTGATGCGCTCGCGGATCGCCTGTTCGGCCTGTTCTTCGAGATGCCAGGGCAGCTCCTCGTAGACATCCTCGAACATGGTGTGGAACGGGTGGTGCAGACCATGGCCGAGGATGCCGTTCTTCTCGGCTTCCTTGGTGGTTTCCTTGACCTTCTCGGCGCAGGCAAGGTCCATCGCCGCCTGCCGCTCCTCGTCCCATTCGCCACTCGCGATGAGGTGGTTCTTGAGGCGCATCACCGGATCGCCCAGCGGCCATTCCTCGCGTTCCTGGGCGGAACGGTAACCGGACGGATCATCCGAGGTCGAGTGGCCTTCGGCGCGATAGGTGAAATATTCGATCAGGGTCGGGCCGTGATTGCCCCGCGCGCGATTGGCGGCCCACTGGGCGGCGGCATAGCAGGCGAGCGCGTCATTGCCGTCAACGCGCAGCGCCGCAATCCCGTAACCGAGGCCGCGCGCGGCAAAGGTGGTGCGCTCTGCACCGGCAAACCCCGAAAAGCTCGAAATCGCCCACTGGTTGTTGACGACGTTGAGGATCACCGGCGCGTTGTAAACCGCCGCAAAGGTGCAGGCGGAGTGGAAGTCGCCCTCGGCCGTCGAGCCCTCGCCCACCCAGCTCGCCGCGATCCGGCTGTCTCCCCGACACGCGCTTGCCATCGCCCAGCCCACTGCCTGCGGGCATTGCGTGGCAAGGTTGCCCGAAATGCTGAAGAAGCTGTGCTCGCGGCTCGAATACATGATCGGCAGCTGGCGGCCCTTCAGCTTGTCGGCCTTGTTCGAATAGATCTGGTTGATCATCTCGATCAGCGGATAGCCGCGCGCGATCAGGATGCCCTGCTGGCGATAGGACGGGAACACCATGTCGTCACTCGCGAGCGCCATGGCAGGCGCGATCGAGGTCGCCTCCTCGCCGGTACACTTCATGTAGAAGCTGGTCTTGCCCTGCCGCTGGCCGCGGAACATGCGTTCATCGAAGGCGCGCACCATTGCCATGTGGCCGAGCATGGCGCGCAGGGTATCGGCATCGAGCCGGGGATTCCAGGGACCGTGGGCCTGATTGTCCTCGCCCAGCACGCGGATCAGGCTGTAGGCGAGTTCACCCATTTCGGAGGGATGGGCGCTTTCGTCGGGACGCGGCTGCGCACCCGCCTTGCCGATGTCGATATCCGAGAAATCGACCGTATCGCCCGGACGATATTTCGGCTCGGGCACGTGCAGGGCGAGCGCCGGGCGATTGGCCTTGCCGCCGCTCGCTGCCAGGTTCGCAGGTTGGGCCTCTTCGGCCATGACAGCGCTCTCCCCTTGCTTCGCACCCCGCCCTCAGGCGAGTGCAATCATTGCTTGACCGTGTATTTTTATTTCAGCGCCCGAGTGCGGTCAAGCGTGACGCATGGGCGAATGTCACACCGCAACGGGGGCCTTGATCGGAGCCAGCGGCACGTAATCATGCACCACGAAATCCTCTATCGCGTAATCGAATATTGTTTCCGGGTGGCGCACAATCTCGAGCCTGGGTTGGCCCTGCGGCGCGCGGGACAGCTGTTCCTCGATCAGATGGGCGTGATTGAGGTAGAGGTGAACGTCCCCGCCCATCCACACCAGCTCGCCCGGCTGCATCCCGACCTGCTGCGCAATCATCCGCGTCAGAAGCGCAGCTGACCACAAGTTGAAAGGCAGGCCGAGCGCGACATCGCAGCTGCGCTGGTAGAGCAGGCAGTTGAGCCGCGCGCTCTCACCCTCGCCCGCGACATGGAACTGGTAGGTCTTGTGGCACGGCGGCAGGGCCATGCGGTCAAGTTCGGCGACGTTCCAGCCTTCGATGATGTGCCGGCGGCTGCCGGGGCTGGTCCGCAGGCTTTCGATCAGCTGCGCGACCTGATTGATCCCCTCGCCCTTTTCGTAGAGGCCATCAGGCCGATAACGATAGGTCGGCCAGTCGACCCACTGCTTGCCGTAGACCGGCCCGAGATCGCCCCAGCGCGCAGCGAAGGCTTCGTCATCGGCGATTCGCGCAACGAAATCATCCAGAGCGATATCCTCGCCGGTCTGGCGGACATAATTGGCGTGGGGCCATTCGTTCCAGATTTTCACGCCTTGCAGCACCAGCGGGCGAATATTGGTTTCGCCGGTGAGGAACCACAGCAATTCGCGCGTCGCGGTCTTCCAGTAGACCCGCTTGGTGGTGATCAGCGGCATGGCCCCGTCCGCCAGATCGAATCGCAGCACCGCCCCGCAGATCGAGCGCGTGCCCACGCCGGTACGATCCTGCCGCTCGCTGCCCGTCTCCCAGATGGTCTTCATCAGATCGAGATATTGCTGTTCGGGATGCGGTTTGCCGCCGTCGGAAAGGGGAATCGCTGCGCTGGCCATGCGGGTGACTATAAGAGCGCAATTGCCCGCTTGCCACTGTGCTCATCCACACCTATAGGGCGCGCCTTGCCTCGATCCGCACCGGGGTTTTGCCCTTGCGGAGCCGACACGGTCGGGGAGTAGCTCAGCCTGGTAGAGCACTGTCTTCGGGAGGCAGGGGCCGGAGGTTCGAATCCTCTCTCCCCGACCAATTTCCTCCGCTCACGGGCGGTTTTTCCTGACTGGCGTATGCAGAAACGCCGGAGCAACATGGTTGCCCCGGCGTCCTGGTGTTTGGCCGAAACGGTAAGCTCGGGCGCGCCCTAGCGCAGGCTGACCACATTGTCGGCTGCCTCGCGCACGCGGCTGCCGTCGAACAGGCTCATCATCGGCTCGTCCTGCACGATCACCACCTGCGCCGCGCCGAACCCGTTGAAGCCGGTCTTCATCGCCGCGCCATAAGCGCCCAGCATCCCGACCTCGATATAGTCGCCTGCCTGAATGTCCGCCGGAAGTGCAAACGGCCCCTTCATGTAGTCGGCATCGTCGCAGGTCGGCCCGTAGAAGGCGAAATCGCCGTCTTCCTCGATCAGGTCGTCCTCCAGCGCACGCACCGGGAAACGCCATGCCACATGCGCCGCATCATAGAGCGCGCCATAGGCGCCGTCATTGATGTAGAGCTCCTCGCCCCGGCGCTTGTTCACCTGCACGATCATCGAGCTGTATTCGGCCGACAGCGCGCGGCCCGGCTCGCACCACAGCTCGGCGTTGTAGGCGATCGGCAGGGCTTCGAAGTGACGGGCGATAATCGCGAAATAATCTTCCATCGGCGGCGGTTCGAGGCCGGGATAGGCGCTCGGAAAGCCGCCGCCCACGTCGACCATGTCGATCACCACCGATGCCTCGGCAATCGCCGCACGGGTGCGGTCCATCGCCTGCACGAAGGCGAACGGGGTCATCGCCTGGCTGCCGACGTGGAAGCACACACCCAGCCAGTCGCAATGCTGGCGGGCCTGCTGGAGCAGCGCGGGCGCTTCGATCAGGTCGCAGCCGAACTTCGACGCGAGGCTGAGCTCGGAATATTCGCTCGACACGCGCAGCCGGACACACAGGCGCAGGTCCCGCGCGGCCTCGCCGGTTTCGGGATTGCGGCAGGCATCGACGATCTTTTCCAGCTCTTCGAGTGAATCGAGGCTGAAAGTGCGCACGCCGTGCTCGAAATAGGCCTCCGCGATCGCCGCGGTGGTCTTTACCGGGTGCATGAAGCACAGCACCGCCTGCGGCAGCAGACCGCGCACCAGCCGCACCTCGGCAATCGAGGCGACATCGTAATGCGTCACGCCTGCATCCCAAAGCACCTGGATGAGATCGGGTGCGGGATTTGCCTTCACCGCATAGAGCACCTTGCCCGGAAACTTCTCGACAAAGAAGCGGGCGGCCCTCCGCGCAGCATGCGGACGGTTGAGGATAACGGGTTCGTCCGGACGAAGGTCGCGGACTACAGCCTTGGCATCGGGATAGATGTGCAACTCAAGGGACCCCCAAAACGGTTTGTTGAAACCATAAAACGACAAGCTGCCTTGCGGTTTGGAAGTCCCCTTGGGGCAGCGGAAGCGCGCATTTAGGGTCTGGGGGCCAAAATGCAAACGAAAAAAACCCCCGCACGGGGCGGGGGGTCATTTTTTGAAGACTGATCATGCTCTTTCAACGGAGAGCGACGAAATTGTTCCTGTTTTTCTGCACGTTCCGTCGCACTCAGAAGGCGATCCGTGGCACCTGGTCGACGCTGCCCTTCTCGCTGTCGTCGAGCCGGTGGAAGTCCGCCTCGCCGAATCCGAGGAGACCCGCAAACAGCACCGCCGGGAAAGATTCGCGCGCGGAATTGAAGCGGGCGGTAGCCGCGTTGAGCGCGCGGCGGGCAGCGGCCAGCTTGTCCTCGACATCGGCCAGTTCGCTCTGGAGCACCTGGAAATTGGCTGAAGCCTTGAGATCGGGATAGGCCTCGCCAAGCGCAAGCAGGTTGTCGAGCGCGACCCGCAGCTGCTGTTCGCTGCGCGAGGACGGCTCGCCCCGCGCCGCGGCATTGCGCGCCGCGATCACCGCTTCGAGCGTGCCGGCCTCGTGCCCGGCGTAGCCCTTAACCGTCTCGACCAGATTGGGAATAAGGTCATGCCGCTGGCGCAGCTGTGCATCAATATCCGCCACGCCCTGCCGCACGTTCTGCCGCAGACGCACGAGCGTGTTGTAGATGCCGATCAACAGCAGCACGAGAGCAACCGCGATCACAAGGATCGCCGAAGTCCAGAACCAGCCGAGAATATCAACCATGATGCATCAGCTCCCTTTAGCTTGGCGGTCAGCATAGGGCGCAATCGTTAAGGGATTGCACACAAGATCGCGTTAGGGCGCTGAGCATGCGCGCAAATGTCGGACATCTGATGCAAGGGGACCTCGGCCAGTGGCTCGCCGGTCAGACCGGCATGCGCAGCCAGGCCAAGGAGCGCGCCGCCAGCCGCTGGACATGGGCGGCCGCTGGGCTGATGCCGGTGCTGGCCTTCCTGTGGTTCGGCGAAGTGTGGGATTTCGGATCGCGCAGCATTGCGAGCTTCATCGCCATTATCGGCGCGGTCGTGTGGGGCTACCAGCCGATTGCCGAGGCCAAGGAGGCGATCAAGATCGGGATCAATTCCGCGATCGCCGCAAGCCTTGGCATATCCTATTCGCACGAGGTCGAACCGGGCGCGGAATTCGAGGCGGCCAAACGTTACGGGCTCGTCCCCTCGCACCAGCGCGTGCGCTGCGAGGATCGCTGGCACGGCATGCTCGAAGGGCACAGCTTCAACCTCTACGAGGCGCATTGCGAGGAACGCCGCGGCTCAGGCCGCAACCGGCGCTGGGTCACGGTATTCCGGGGGGTGATCATCGAGATGGGCTTCGGGCGACCGTTCCGCTCGACCAGCCTGCTGCAACGCGCGGGCAAGCATCGCAAGTGGTTCGGGCTCGGCAGCGATGCGGACAGTGTCAGCTTCAAGGGTCACCGGCTCGATCTGGTCGATCAGGTCCACCCCGCTTTCGCCGAGAAATTCACCCTGTTCAGCGATGATCAGGTCGAAGCGCGCGTGCTGGTGCATCCTTCCTATATCGAGCACCTGCTGCGGCTGGAGACGGCTTTCGGCGCCAAGGAAATGCGCGCCCTGTTTGCCCGGGGCGATGTCATCCTCGCGGTCGAAAGCAGCAACCTGTTCGAAAGCGGCACGATGAACCCGGACGAGGACCGGATGCGCGCCGAGGAAACCGCCGACCAGATCGCGGCGCTGGCAGGGCTTGCGCTGGCGATCAACCAGAACGAACGCGGCCGGACCATGGGCGAGGCAATCCCCCCCGGTGCAAGCCCCTCCGGCAACCTGCCCCAAGCAGATACGGGCATGCTCGAAAACGAAAGGCCGGTCGCGGCCATGCCGCGCGCGGGCGGCTTTGGCCGAAAGGGACTCTAGGCGCTCGACGCGCCAATGTCCGTCTGCTCCGGCTCGCCGGCAGCCAACGGGTAGGCTTCGGCCACCAGTGCCAGCAAGACCTCCACATTGGCGCGGATGTTCGCCATGGTGACACCCTGGTCGAGCACCACGTAGCGGGTGAAGCCCAGTGACTTCTCCTCGAAATCGACCCACACGTTAAGCGCGGCGAAATTGAGGTTGGTCGCGGCCACGGTCTCGTAGGTCGTGGCCGGCGGCAGATCGAACTGCACCTGCATCAGCACGCCCTGACAGCCGGGCACAACGTCCATGTCGCAGGCAGTGCCGAGCAGGACATAGCGCAGCTGGTCCGGGTTCTCGGCCAGCACCAGAACCTCCTCGCCCTCGCCTTCCTCAAGCACCTGATGGCCCAGAGAGCCGACAATCGCGGCCAGATCGGCCGCGCCGACCGAAGCCTTCACGCGGTCGCCCGCATAGTCCTGTGCACGCGCAGGCGCACCAATCGCGAGCGCAAGCGCGCATGCCGCGATGATCGGAACGAATTTCATAGTGCCTCCCGCAAGCGCCGGCCGGGCGCGCCCGGGTTCAGCTCAGTCGATCCCTGAAATCCTCGTAGTCGAAGCGCTTGATACAGTCGAGCGCATCGGTTTCGCTGTCCCACAGCCAGATGCTCGGCAGCGCCACACCGTTGAAGGTGTTGGTCTTGACCATCGAGTAATGCGCCTGGTCGAGGAAGGCGAAACGCGCCCCGGGTTCGGCGGGCACGGGCAGGCGATAATCGCCGATCACGTCGCCAGCGAGGCAGGACGGCCCGCCAAGGCGGATCGGGATGATCGCGGGATCGGTCAGCTCTCCCAGCATAGCCGGGCGATAGGGCGCCTCGAGCACGTCGGGCATGTGGCAGGTGGCCGAGATATCGGTGATCCCCACCGGCATTTCATTGAAGTGCGTATCGAGCAGCGTGCCGACCAGAATTCCGGCATCGAGCGCCACCGCCTCGCCGGGTTCGAGGATGATCTGGCAACCGGTATCCTCGGCCGCGTCCTTCAGGAATTCGACCAGCTCCTCGCGCTGGTAATCGGCGCGGGTGATATGGTGGCCGCCGCCCATGTTGATCCACTTGAGCTGGTCAAAATACGGCTCGATCGCGTCGAACACGCGGTCCCAAGTCTGGCGCAGCGGCTCGAAATCCTGTTCGCACAGGTTGTGGAAATGGATGCCCTCGATCCCTTCCATGTCTTCTTCTGTGAGCTGGTCGAGCGGATAGCCGAGGCGCGAGCCGGGGGCGCTGGGGTCATATTTGGCGACCTCGCCGGTGGCTACCTGCGGATTGATGCGCAAGCCGACGCTGACCGGCGCACCGTTGGCGGCGGCCTGTTCGAGGATCAGCCGTGCGCGCTGGTGCTGGCCGGGCGAGTTGAAGATCACGTGATCGGAGAGGCGACAGATCTCCTCCAGCTCCTCGGGCTTGAAGGCAGCCGAGTATGTGGCGATCTCGCCGTCGTAGAACTCGGATGCGAGCCGCGCTTCCCACAGGCCCGAGGTCGAAACCCCGTCGAGATATTCGCCGACGATCGGCGCGACCGAGAACATCGAGAACGCCTTCAATGCCGCGAAAACCTTGATATCGGCCCCGTCGGCCGCAGCTGCATCGCGCACACCGGCCAGCACGCGGCAATTGGCGCGCAGCTTGGCGGCATCGACCACGAAGGCGGGGCTGTCGACGCGCGACAGATCGAAATGGGCGAAAGCGCCCGGATCACCTGCTTTGGTTTGCATCAGACCACCGGCACTTTCACATTTCCGCTCGCATCGCGCACAGAATAGCTGAAGCCTTCGGTTTCCCACCCGGCCTGCGCTCCGCCATGCCGGCCGTCCATACCGATCGCCGCCATACCGCCGCCGAACTGGTACCCACGGTCGGTGATCCGCTTGATCGCAGCCTCGCAAGCGAGCTGCGGCGGCATCCCGTGCCGCATAAGCTCGACCGCGTGATAGCATGGCAAAAAGCGCATCATGACATCGCCATTGCCTGTCGCAACCGCGCCGCCGACCTCCTGATCGCCATAGGAGCCCGCACCGGGGATCGGCGAATCGCCCACACGGCCCGGGATCTTGAACTCGCGCCCGTTGGTAGAACATCCGACGCTAAGGTTGCCGTCCGCGTCAACCGCAATGGTGCCGACTGTGTCATGCCCCGGCAAGCCGTCGGGCGTTCCGATAGGCTCCGGATTAAAGGCGTCGGTGGGCTCACCTTTGGCCGCCCATTCCTCCCACCTGGTTTGTGAACGGACATTGGTAAGCGAGGTCTCGGCAAACCCCATGCGCGCAGCAAACCGCGTTGCATCATCACCGACGATCAACGTGTGCTGCGTCTCCTCCATGACCTTGCGCGCGACAGAGATGGCGCGCTTGACCCGCTTCAGGCACCCCACGCCGCCCCAATCATGGGTTGGACCCCACAGGATCGTCGCATCAAGCGTGGTCTCACCCACTTCGTTGGGGACCCCCCCATAGCCTACCCAGTATTCATCGGGGAGCAGCTCGACGTAATTGATGGCTTTCTCAACCGCATCAAGCGCCGAACCACCAGCCGCGATGATCGGCCAACCTTCCTCGTTCGCGCCGGGGCCAAAGTCCCATGTCGTGAGAATGAAGGGGCCGGTTGCTTTTCCGCCGACACCCGCCCCGGCTTGCGCCGAAAGCCGCGTGGTGGCCGCCAACCCTGCGGCAGCCGATGAGGCGCCAATGAACCCGCGACGAGTAAGGATGCTCTTGTCGCTCATCAGAATCCTACCGGCCCGTCCATTTCCTCGACGCTCCACGGCAAACCGTGCGCGTTGAGCATCTCCATGAAGGGATCGGGGTCCATCTGTTCGATGTTGAATACGCCCTCGCCGGCCCACTTGCCCTGCACCATCATCGCCGCGCCGATCATCGCGGGCACGCCGGTGGTGTAGCTGACAGCCTGGTTGCCGGTTTCCTCATAGGCGGCTTCGTGCGAACAGATGTTCTTGATGTAGAACGTCTTCTCGCCCGAGCCATCGAGCGCCTCGCCGGTCGCGATCACGCCGATATTGGTGTTGCCCTTGGTGGTCTCGCCCAGCGTTTCGGGCTTGGGCAGCACGGCGGCGAGGAATTGCAGCGGGATGATGTCCTTGCCCTGATACTTGACCGGCTCGATCGAGGTCATGCCGACATTCTGGAGCACGGTGAGGTGCGTGATGTACTGGTCCCCAAAGGTCATCCAGAAGCGCGCGCGCTCCAGTTCGGGGACGAACTTGGCGAGGCTTTCCAGCTCCTCGTGATACATCAGGTACATGTTCTTCGGGCCCACGGCCTCGAAGTCGAAGGCCACCTTGTTCGACATGGCAGGGGTCTCGACCCACTCGCCACCTTCCCAGTGCCGCGCAGGCGCGGTCACTTCGCGGATGTTGATTTCCGGGTTGAAGTTGGTGGCGAAATGCTGGCCGTGATCGCCGCCGTTGCAATCGAGAATGTCGAGCTGGCGGATGGTCTTGAGCTTGTGCTTCTTGAGCCACATCGTGAAGACGGATGTGACGCCCGGATCGAAGCCCGAACCCAGCAGCGCCATCAACCCTGCATCCTTGTAGCGGTCGTGATAGGCCCACTGCCACTTGTATTCGAACTTGGCCTCGTCCTTGGGCTCGTAATTCGCGGTGTCGAGGTAATCGACGCCCGCTTCAAGGCAGGCGTCCATGATCGGCAGGTCCTGATAGGGCAGCGCGAGATTGACGACTAACCCTGCGCCTGTCTTGCGGATCAGGTTGACCATCGCCGGGACTTCCTCGGCGTCGATCTCGTAGGTCGCGATATCGCGCCCGCAGCGCTCCTTCACGCTCGCGGCAATCGCGTCGCATTTCGACTTGGTGCGGCTGGCAAGGTGGATTTCGGGGAAGATGTCCGGGTTGAACGCCATCTTGTGGACGCAGACCGAGCTGACCCCGCCGGCACCGATGACAAGGACGGTGCTGGATTTTGCTGCCGACATGATAGGAACCTTTCGTTATGCGAATCTTGCGCGTGCCTTAAAGCATTGCCCCGAAAAGTGGGAACCGGTTTTGGGGCAAGGCAAAGCGAGAACCAATTAGTCGAACGCGCCTGAGGGGACAAATGATCCAGGACAATGTCAGAATGCCGACCACCGGGGGCGTGCGCGCAGCCGCCGAGGCTGTCGCCGCGATCCTGCCTCCCACGCCGCTGCTTCCGGTCGCAATCAATGGCGTGCCGGCATGGGTGAAGGCGGAAAACCTGCAACCCATCGGCGCCTTCAAGATCAGGGGCGCGTGGTGGCGGCTCTCCTCGCTCACGCCCGAGGAGCGTAAGGGCGGCGTAGTCGCGGTATCATCGGGCAATCATGCGCAGGGCGTGGCCTGGGCGGCAAAGCGGCTCGGCATCCGCGCGGCGATCGTGATGCCGCATGATGCGCCGCAGGTGAAGCTGGCGAACACGCAGGCGCTGGGGGCCGAAGTGGTGCTTTACCAGCGCCCGGGCGAGGACCGCGACGAAGTGGCGGCGCGGTTGATCGCGGAACGGGGCGGCACGCTCGTCCATGCGTTCGGCGATCCGTGGGTGATCGAGGGGCAAGGGAGCGCCGCGATCGAGATCGCCGCGCAGCTCGGACACGCGCCGTCGCGGATCATCGCCTGCTGCGGCGGCGGCGGGCTGGCGGCGGGGCTGGCGCTGGGCGCGCCAAACAGTGCGATCCACCCCGTCGAGCCGGTGGGCTGGGACATGGTCGGGCAGGCGATGGCGGCGGGCGAACTGGTCCATGCCGCGCCGGATGCGCCGAAGACGATCTGCGACGCGCTCCAGCCCAATATAACCAAGCCCCTGAACCTCGCGTTGCTCAAGGGACGCGCCGAACCGGGCGTGAGCGTGACCGACGCCGAGGTGCGCGAAGCGCAGCGCTTCGCCTTTGCGCAGCTTCACCTCGTGGTCGAACCGGGCGGCGCGGCGGCGCTGGCGGCGGCGCTGGCGGGCAAGGTTCCGGTCGATCCGGACACCGTCATCATGCTGACCGGCGGCAATGCCGATCCGGCGGCCTTCGCGGCGACCATCACCGGCACCGATTAGCCTGTGGAAAGCGTAACACTGCCGACATGCAAGGGCCATATGACCGCCGCCTGACGCTACGGCAAAGGACAAGGCGCGCATGGCAACTCAGGCAAAGCGGATCATCGAGGATGCGGTGGTCCGCAAGGACGCGGGGCTTGGCGACAAGCTGCTCGACAGGGCCTTCGCCCTCGCCTTCAAGGGGCTGGTCTATGCCCAGATCTGGGAAGATCCGGTGGTGGACATGGAAGGCCTTGCCATCCAGCCGGATTCGCGCGTGATGTGCATCGCCAGCGGGTCCTGCAACGCGCTGTCCTATCTCACCGCGAACCCTGAAAGCGTGACCGCGGTAGATCTCAACCGCGCGCATGTGGCGCTGGGCAAGCTCAAGATCGCGGCGATCCGCCATCTGCCGAACTACGAGCGCTTCCACCGCTTTTTCGCCCATGCCGACCACAAGGAGAATGCGGAAGTCTACCGGACCATGATCGCGCCCCACCTCGACGCGGAAAGCCGCGCCTATTGGGAAAAGCGCGACATTCGCGGCCGCAGGCGCATCTCCTATTTCACGCGGGGCATCTATCGCCAGGGATTACTCGGCAATTTCATCGGGTTGGCGCACGTCTTTGCGAGACTTTACAAGATCGACCTGTCACGGGTTCTCGAAGCCTCGACGCTGGAGGAACAGCGCGAGGTGTTCGAGCGCGAGCTGGCTCCGGTATTCGAGAAGAAGTTCATCCGCTGGCTGACCGATCAGCCCGCCTCGCTGTTCGGTCTCGGTATCCCGCCCGCCCAGTTCGAGCATCTGGCGGGCGATGAACGCATGGCCGAGGTGCTGCGGCGGCGGCTCGAAAAACTCGCCTGCGATTTCGCAGTCAAGGATAACTACTTCGCATGGCAGGCCTTCGGGCGCGGCTATGACCGTTCGGAATCCGCGCCGCTCCCGCCCTATCTCCAGCGCGCCAACTGGGAGGCGATGAAGGAGCGGGTGCAGCGGCTGGAGGTTACCCGCGTGAATATGGTCGACTGGATCGGCGCGCGCGAGGAGGCCAGCATGGACCGCTTCGTGCTGCTCGATGCGCAGGACTGGATGAACAATGCCCAGCTCGATGACCTGTGGAGCCGCATCACCCGCGCCAGCCGTCCCGGCGCCCGCGTGCTGTTCCGCACCGCTGCCGAGCCGAGCCTGCTGCCCGGGCGGCTGGACGATGCGATCCTGTCCAGGTGGCGTTATCTCGACGAGGTTTCGGCCGATTGCACCCGCCGCGATCGTTCATCGATCTATGGCGGTGTGCATGTCTACGAGCTGGTCTGAGCATGGCGACCACCTCCCACGCCGCGCTGATGGACGAGGTCTATCGCGGGCAACGTCATATCTATGATTTCACACGCAAATATTACCTTTTCGGGCGTGACACGCTGATCGAAGGTCTGGCGGCCGCACCGGAGATGCGGGTGCTCGAAGTCGCCTGCGGCACCGGACGCAATCTCGCCAAGGTGGGCAAGGCCTGGCCGGGAGTGCGCTTGTTCGGGCTCGATATCTCGGCCGAAATGCTCAAGAGCGCGCGCGCGGCGCTGGGCGGCGAGGCGCGACTGGGCGAAGGCGATGCCTGTTCGTTCGACCCGCAAAGCCTGCTGGGAGAGCCCGCGTTCGAACGGATCGTGCTGTCCTATTCGCTCTCGATGATCCCCGATTGGCAAGGCGCGATGGATCATGCCGCCGGGCAGCTGGCAACGGGCGGAGAGCTGCACGTGGTCGATTTCGGCGACCTTGAAGGGCTGCCAGACCCCCTCCAGACCCTGCTTAGAGGCTGGTTGGCGAAGTTTCACGTGAAACCCAGAACCGCCTTGCCCGCCGTCGCCGCCCGTATCGCGGCAGCGCGCGGCCTGTCGCTCGAAAGCCGGCGCGGGCCGCTCGGTTATTTCCAGCTGCATGTCCTTCGCGCCTGATGGGTTGCATTTGACAATCCATTGCCGCTTGCGCAGTTAGGCGCGACAGGCTTTCGACAGGGGATCAATCGATGCAGGCCCAAATCCTCGCGCCCGCCGCCGTGCTGGTGGTCTGGACGCTGGTCGTGCTCATGTGGATCATTCCGGCGCGCTTCGGAGCGATCGCCAAGCTCGACAAGTCCGCCCTGCCTGCCAAGCAGGGCGTGCGCGGCAGCGACCTGGAAGGCGTGATCCCCGACAAGGCCAACTGGCCCGCGCACAACCATACGCACCTGCACGAACAGCCGACGCTGTTCTATGCCACCGTGCTGATCCTCGCGGTGGCCGGTCCTGCGGCAATGGATGTGACGCTGGCTTGGGCCTATGTCGCGATCCGGATCGTCCATTCGCTCTGGCAGATCCTCGTCAACACCATTCCGGTGCGCTTCGGCCTGTTCCTGCTCAGCACCTTCGCGCTGATCGCGCTCGCTATCCGGGCGGTGATCGCTACCCTCCTGGCCGACCCTTCCGCCCTTCCCGCTTGAGGACAAACCAATGATCGGAATGGACATTCTTCAGCCGGTCGTCGCGCTTCTGGCGTGGACGATGGTGATGTGGCTGTGGATGTATGCGGTGCGATTGCCTGCGCTGACCGCCTCGGGGCTGAAGCCCGACGATGCGCGCAATACCAAGGCGCTCGACGAGAAGCTGCCGGCCAAGACCCAGTGGCCCGCGCATAACTACAACCACCTGCACGAAGCGCCCACGCTGTTTTACGCGGTCGCGATCGTTCTGGCGATCATCGGACAAGGTGACGGGTTCAACACGGTGCTGGCCTGGGCCTATGTCACCTTGCGGATCGCGCATTCCATCGTGCAGGCGACGATCAACAAGGTGGCGCTACGCTTCGCGCTATATGCGCTGTCCACCATTGTGCTCATGGTGCTGATTTTCCACGCCGCGATCCCGGTATTCGACATCCACATATAGGAAGCCGCGGGCAGCGGAAGGCTACTCCGCCGCTTCGGCCTGCCGGGCGCCCGCGTGCTGGCGTGCCGCGAGGAACCGCTCGCCATCGAGCGCAGCCATGCAGCCCATGCCCGCCGCCGTCACCGCCTGGCGGTAAACGCGATCGGTCACGTCACCAGCGGCGAAGACGCCGGGAATCTCGGTGTTGGGCGTGCCGGGTTCGGTCAGCAGATAGCCGCCCTCGTCCATCGGCAGCTTGCCCTTGAACAGCTCGGTCGCGGGCGCGTGGCCGATCGCGACGAAGGCCCCGTCGACCTCAAGCGTCGATGCCTCGCCCGTCACCGTATCCTTGAGCGCGAGATGGTGGAGCATTCCCCCCTCGCCCGCCTCGAAGCTTTCCACCGCCTTGTTCCAGAGCACGGTAATCTTGGGATTGTTGAACAGGCGTTCCTGCAGGATCTTCTCCGCCCGCAAGGAATCGCGGCGGTGGATCAGCGTCACGTCGTCGGAATGGTTGGTGAGGTAGAGCGCCTCTTCCACGGCGGTGTTGCCGCCACCGATCACCGCCACCTTCTTGCCGCGGTAGAAGAACCCGTCGCAGGTGGCGCAAGCAGACACGCCCTTGCCGCCCAATTCCATCTCGCCCGGAACGCCAAGCCACTTGGCCTGCGCGCCGGTGCAGATCACCAGCGTCTCGCCGATATATTCATCGCCGCTATCGCCGATGGCACGGAACGGGGGGCCGTTGTCCAGATCGACCGAGACGATCGTGTCCCACATCATGCGCGTGCCAACGTGCTCGGCCTGCGCCTTCATCTCCTCCATCAGCCACGGGCCCTGCACCACGTCGCGGAAACCGGGGTAGTTCTCGACATCGGTGGTGATGGTGAGCTGCCCGCCGGGCTGAAGCCCCTGCACCACGATCGGCTCCAACATCGCGCGCGCGGCATAGATCGCGGCGGAATAACCGGCCGGGCCGGAGCCGATGATGAGCATCTTGGTGTGATGGGTGGCCATGATGTTTGCCTCTTGTGAATTCAGGCCCGCGATATGGGGCCGGCCGGCCCGATTGTCACGCCACAAGGCGCGCGCGCAGGCGTTGTTTCCTTGCCTCGTCCACACCTAAATGCGTGGCGAGGTAGGTGTCGATCGAGCCGTGATCGCGGGTGACCTCGGCAAAATAGGTGTCGATATATTCGGGCAGCACACCCATCAGGTTACGCAGCGCCTCGGGCTCTATGCTGCCATAGTGGGCCTCCATGCGAGGGAGCGACTGGCGTTCCAGGATCGCGCGGGTGGGCGCGTCGTTGGTGCGCAGGAACTCGGCCACCACATCGTCGCGATGCACGCCGAGCACATGCAGCAGCAGGCTCGCGGCGATCCCGGTGCGGTCCTTGCCCGCAAAGCAATGGACAAGGCTGCCCCCGTCACGTTCGTCAAGTGCGGCGAAATAGCGGCTGAACATCGCGATCATCGCGGGGTTGACCGGCATGCGGGTATAGACCGCCAGCATCCGTTCGCGCGCTTTCCGGGGGGTCATGACGACCTTGCCGCCCCCGCCTTCATGCGGCGGGGAATTGCTGGTCTCGCCCTCGTGCGCGATCACCTCGGCCGCGAAGGAGGGATGGCGGCGGCAGGGAAAGCCCGCGCGCTCGCTCGCGCCCCGCAGGTCGATGATGGTGCGGATGTCGAGCGCGTGGAGCAGGTCGAGATCGGCATCGCTTGCCTCCATGTGCTGGCCCGAACGGAACAGCAGGCCCGTGCGCACCCTGCCCCCGCCCGGCACGGCATAGCCGCCATAATCGCGCAGGTTGTGGATGCCCTCGGTCGGCAGAAACGGCGAAACCTCGGCGGCAGGAGAAGTGTCACGAATCATCGCTGGCGACACTGGCAGCGCCCGGTGACAGGGGCAAGGCGCGAGCTCCGGGCCCGGGGCTAGGGGCAATTGCGGAGGTCACTACAAAGCCGCCCTTGAGCATGGGATGGTTAACCCGAAGCCATAACGCAGACCAACGAAAGGCCCCCAATGGCCCGCATCCTTATTGCCGATGATGACGAGCTGGTTGCCGAACTGGCGAGCGAGGTACTGATCGACGCAGGACACGCCTGCGGCTGGGTCACCAGCGCCGAAGCCGCGTGGAAGTGCATCGGGCACAAGCGGCCCGATATCCTGCTGCTCGACCAGACCATGCCGGGCGAATCCGGCCTCACACTGCTGCGCCGCCTGCGCCAGTCGGAGCGCTTCTATGATCTGCCGGTCATCATGTTCACTGCCATGAACGGCGCGGCAGACGAGGCGCAGGCGATCTATGCCGGCGCGCAGGACTTCATTCGCAAACCCTTCGATGCCTCCATGCTGGCGCGCCGCGTGGCCCGAATCGTCAAGTTGCGCGGCAATCGACCGCGCCACGTCGACCTCAAGACAGCCCTCGCGATCGACAGCGGCATGGTGCCGCAGCCCCGCATCGCAATGCCACGCCGGATGGTCTAGGCGGCCCTCGCCTGCGATTGCGCGGCCAGCAGCCCGCGCCCGATCACCTGCGCCTGGATCTCGGCTGCGCCTTCGAAGATATTGAGAATCCTTGCATCGCACAGCACCCTGCTGATCGGGTATTCTAGCGCATAGCCATTGCCGCCGTGAATCTGCACCCCATTATCGGCCGCCGTCCATGCGGTGCGCGCGGCGAGCAGTTTCGCCATCCCCGCCTCGATATCGCAACGCGCCTCGCGATCCTTGGCGCGCGCGGCCTGATAGGTCAGCTCGCGGGCCATGACGATGTCGGCGGCCATCAGGGCCAGCTTGTCGGACACCCGCGGGAAAGCGCTGAGCGGTTGACCGAACTGCCTGCGCCCCATCGCATAATCGAGTGCAAGGTCGAAGGCGTTCCACGCCACACCCACCGCGCGCGCGGCAGTCTGGATTCGGGCGCCCTCGAAAGTGCGCATCAGCTGCTTGAACCCCTGCCCCTCGCGCCCGCCGAGCAGGCCGTCAGCCGCGACAACGAACCCGTCGAGCCCGAGCGCATATTCCTTCATCCCGCGATAGCCGAGCACTTCGATCTCGCTGCCATCGATCCCGGCATCGGGGAACGGATCGGACTCCGTGCCGCGGGTCTTTTCAGCGAGCAGCATCGACAGGCCCGCATAGCCCGGGCTGGCCTGATCGGTGCGTACCAGCATTGTCATCAGGTCGGCGCGCGCGGCGTGGGTAATCCACGTCTTGGCGCCCGTCACCCGCCAGCTGCCGTCAGCCTGCCGCGCGGCCCGGGTGCGCACCGCCGCAAGGTCGGATCCTGTATCAGGCTCGGTGAACACTGCGGTCGGCAGGCAGGAACCATCAGCGATGCGGGGGAGGAAATGCGCCTTCTGTTCGGGGGTGCCGTTATGGGTGATCAGCTCGCCGGCAATCTCCGAACGGGTGCCGAGGCTACCTGCACAGATCCACCCGCGCGATAGCTCCTCCGAGACTACCGCCATAGCCAGCTTGCCGAGCCCGAGGCCACCATGCTCTTCGGGGATGCACACCCCGAACACGCCGAGCTCGGCCATCTCGGCGATCACCGCGTCGGGAATCAGCGCGTCGGCAAGGTGCCAATGATGGGCAAAGGGCGTAATCTGCTCGGCGGTGAAGGCCCGGAACTGCGCGCGCACAAGATCGAGCGTCTCATCCCCCAGCGCCTCGTCAGGTCGCGCGCCCTCGGCCAGCAGTGCTACAAAGGCGGCGCGGGTTTCGGCGGTGCTGCCGTTAGCCAGAAAGCGCGCGACCGCAGACTCGGCCGCCAGAGCCGCAGCCTCGTCAGCGCAGCCGAACGCTGCCGGGCGCACGATTTCCGATGCGCTCATCGGGAGCCCGTGGACCAGTTGGGCCAGCACCTCGCCAAAGCCGATGCACAGCGCCAGTTCTTCCGCCTGCGCAAAGCGCCCGCCAGCCGCAGCCCGCGCGGCCCAGTCGGCGGTCGCTTCGAGAGCGGCGAGGCTGGCCGCCGCCCATGCATAGCCATGCACTGCATGCTGTTCGCGTTCCAGCAGCCCTGCATCGGGGACGCCCATAGGGGCGACTTTGGCCGCAAGCCCGCTCCGCACCGTCTCGCAATACCGCCGCGCCGCCGCAATCGCGCGGTGCGCCTCGTCGATCCATTCACTCATGAGGTGGTGCTAGCAGAGCGAGGCTGGCGAGGCGAACCCGCAAAATGGGACGGGCCGCCGGGGGCCGATACCGCCTGTTGCAATTCGGTGACACCTATGGCGCAAAAGCCCCGATGCGATCCGGGATGCGACTCTCGCAGGGTTGAGAAACAGGAACGACTGCGTCATTCTCACCACGAACTATCTGCAAAGCTGCGCATAAAGCACAGCAGAGCGGGTCGGGGGCGAAAACAGGCTTGGGCACGAATCCGGCCGACGTCTTGTGCAGGAAGAACCAACAACGGGTCCCGCAGGGCTCCGCAGGCCATTTTCGCCTCGGATTCCGGCATGGCCCGATAACGAAATGCTGCGGGTTGCGTCTGCGATCCGTGGGTCACTGTCTTGATTGTCAACGCGAGGACACACAATGCGTTATATGACACATGCCCGCCAAACTTCTTCGTTAAGCGCGCTCGCTGCCGCGATGCTCGTTTCTGCCCTGGCGCCTTCGGTTGCCGCGGCGCAGGACAGCGTCTCCGGCAACGGCGCCGAGGCCGAACCCGAAGAGGCCCAGATCGTCGTCACCGGGTCGCGCATCGCTACCGACGCCACCACCTCCTCGGCGGGTCCGGTCCAGGTGCTCACTGCCGAGCAGCTGAAGCGCACCGGCGAGATCGATATCACCCAGACGCTGCGCGAACTGCCCGCACTGCAGGGCTCCGATCCGGCCAACCTTGACACGGCGCAGGGCCTTGCCCTGTCGGGGGCGAGCACGCTGAACCTGCGTTCGCTCGGCTCGAACCGTACGCTGGTGCTGCAGGACGGCCGGCGTCACGTGCCCGGCATTGCCGGCACCGCGACAGTCGACGTTGGCTCGATCCCGCAGGCGCTGATCCGCGAAGTGCAGGTGCTGACCGGCGGTGCGTCGGGCGTGTATGGCGCGGACGCCGTTTCGGGCGTCGTCAACTACATCACCCGCAGCGGCCGTGATTTCGACGGGCTCGAATACCGCGTCCAAACCGGCATCAGCGACGAAGGCGATTCCGAGGAAATCTTCGCCTCGGTCGCCGGCGGCGGATCGTTCCAGGATGGCCGCGGCAGCGCCGTGTTCGCGGTGGAGTATTCGAAGAACGCCGGCATCCTCGCCGGCGACCGCGATTTCGCCGCGGGCCCGGGTTACTCCATTTTCGGTCAGAGCAACGACTTCCTGAACGAGCAGCTCGGCCTTGCTCCGGGAACGGAAAACGCCTTCATCCCTGATCGCAGGCTTCCGGTTTCCAGCTCGGCGGGCATTATCGCAATCGGCGGTTTCCCGTTCGACCGTTTGGCTTTCGGTCCGCGGGTTGCCTCCAACTTCCTGCCCGGCACCAGCACGGTCCCGACCTTCCCCGGAACCAACATCCCGATCCTGCAGATCATCGATCCGCAGACCGGAGAGCTGCGGGCCTATAACCCCGGCATCTCGACCAGCGCCTTCAATGCCAGCGGCGGTGACGGCATCTTCACGGGCAACGCCCCGGGCCTGACGCTTATCCCCGAGCAGACCCGCGTCGTTGCTGCTGGTGGCGTGGATTACCAGATTACCGACACGCTCACCTTCTTCGCCGACGCAAAGCTCGCCTATGTCGAGACGAGCAACATCGATGGCATTCCTTTCGCTGACGACCTGTTCCTCGCCGGCGACAACCCCTTCCTTCCCACGACCATTCAGGATCAGCTTGTCGAAACGGGCCGGTCTTTCGTCGGCGTGGCGCTCGACAACCTTGCGTCGGATACCGGCCGCGGCACCGATATCGAGCGCACGACCATCCGCGCTTCGGGCGGGCTGCGCTGGGAAGCGCCCGAAAGCAACGTCAACTTCGAGGCCAGCTACAGCTGGGGTCGCACCGAGGTGAACGACACCAACCGCCGGACCCGCCTCAACGACCGCTATTTCACCGCGTTCGATGCTGTTGCCCTGACGCAGGACAACATCGACGGCACCGATCCGGTGTTCAACTTCACCAGCGGTTCGGGAACCCTGAAGGCTGTGCGTAACGGTCAGGACATCGAGATCACCTCGGGCACCGCACAAATCGGCGACATCGTCTGCCGTGCGGAAGTTACCGGCCTGCCCTCGCCGTCCAACGCGCCGTTCCTCGTGGGCGGTCCGCCGATCTACAACGATGGTGTCGTCATCAACGGTACCGATGTCAGCGGCCTTACCCGCCCGGTGACTTTCCAGATCGGTGACGGCAGCTGTGCTCCGCTCAACCTGCTGGGCGACTTCGCCAGCCAGGGCGCCGCGCTCGACTTCGCCTTCGTGGACATCAACCAGAAGACCGTCATCGAGCAGCAGCAGTTCCTCGCGGTTCTGGCCGGTGACACGGAGCACCTGTTCGAGCTGCCGGCCGGCCCGATCGGGTTTGCCGCGGGCTTCGAATGGCGGCGCGACACCTCGCAGTTCACCCGTGACAGCTTCGAGTCGATCGAGGCCCGCGTGGTCGAAAACAATGCCGCACCGCTGTTCAACTCGCCGCTTAACGGCGAAGGGATCAGCGTGTGGGAACTGTTCGGCGAAATCCGCGTGCCGATCCTTGCCGACATGCCTTTCGTCCACAATCTCGAAGTCACCGCAGCGGGCCGTTATTCGGACTACAACACGATCGGTTCGACGGAGACCTACTCCTTCGGCGCGATCTATGCGCCGACTGACTGGCTGAGCTTCCGCGGCACGCTTTCGCGGGCCATTCGCGCGCCCAACATCGGCGAACTGTTCGCACCGCAATCCATTGCCACCATCGGCGTGGACGCGGACCCGTGTGACGATGGCAACATCAACAACGGCTCCAGCAACCGTCCCGCGAACTGTGCGCAATTCGTGGTGCCCGGCTTCGACTCCTCGCAGTTCCTGACGGCGTTCTCGACCGGGACGACGGGCGGCAACCCGCTGCTTTCGGAAGAAACCTCGGACAGCTACACTATCGGCGCGATCTTCCAGCCGCGGGGCATTCTGGGCGGCGCGCTCGACAATCTGGTGGTGCTCGTCGACTACTACGACATCGAGATCACCGACGCGGTCGGCAGCCTTTCGGGCGCGGCGATTGCGGCGGCCTGCGTCGACCTGCCTTCCATCCAGAACCAGTTCTGCGACGCGATCGAGCGCGATCCCAATCGCGGCGGCGCCATCGTCGGCTTCACCTCGGGCAACATCAACCTTCAGGTGCTGCGTGCCCGCGGTATCGACTTCGAGACGCGCTATTCCTTCGATGCGCCGTTCGGGGATGGTGACTATGGTCGCTTCACCCTGAGCGCGGCCGGCACGCACTTCCTCGAGCGCTTCACCGAGGGTGATCCCGTGATCCAGCAGACCATCGCCGACGAGCCCGATCCGCTCCAGCAGCAGCTGCTGATCGCCGACCAGGCAACGGTCAGCAATCTGCTCGGTGTGGTCGGCGTTCCCGACTGGATCGTCAATTTCGGCATCAACTGGGAAGTCGACAAGTGGAACATCGGCTGGCGTACGCGCTGGGAAGACTCCACCTTGCAGGTCTCGAATGCGGCAGCGACCGACGTCGAGATCGTCGGGGGCGAAGTGGTCGTGTCGCCGAATGTCGGCATCCTCGACCGCAGCCAGCTGTTCACCGGCGACGGGTTTGAACACGACATTACCGTCAGCTACGATGTCTCGGACAAGATCCAGGTCTATGGCGGCGTGAACAACCTAACCGATACCGAACCCTTCCTCGGCAACCTGACCCGCCCGGTCTCGCCGCGCGGCAGGTTCTTCTTCCTCGGATTGTCGGGCTCTTTCTAAGACCGACACAGTCCTGTCGAAAATCGGGGGGCGCAAAGGCACCAGCCTTTGCGCCCTTGATTTATCGTTAAGGTAAGTGGGGGCGTTGACCCGACAGGTGACCCCGGACCTTGCAAGAGCCGGCAAGCCTATGCGGTTTAACCCGCAGCCCCCGTTCCCTTCGTCCGATGCGCGCCGCCCGGTCATCGTGAGCGGGCGATACGAAAGCGAAACGGCGGAGCAGCAGGGGAGCCGCTCCGCCGGTTTCATTCGTCCCCGTCAGCGTCAGCCGCGCGGCAGACGGGGGAACAGCACCGGGGTGCGCGCGCGATAGGCTTGATAAGCCGGCTCATCGCCCCAACGCTTCCTGGCGATGGCATCAAGCAGGTTGATCCCGCTCACCTTCGTCAGAAGCAGGGTGACAAAAACCGGCGAGAACACCACAAGCCAGCTCCAGCCCGAAAGCATTGGAAGGGCAATCACCAGAATGCCCGTCCACAGCGTAATCTCGCCGAAATAATTGGGATGCTGCGACCAGGCCCACAGGCCAGAGGTGATGAAACGTCCCTTGTTCACCGGATCGGCCTTGAAGCGGCGCTTCTGGTCATCGGCGACAACCTCGAAGGCGAAACCCACCACCCACAGCGCGGCCCCCGCCCAGAAAAACGCATCGAGCGGCGCGCGCTCGGGCGCGGTGATGATCACCAGCGCGGCCGAGGCGGTGAAGATCACCCAGCAGGCCTGCAAAGTCCACGCCACCAGAAAGCGCGGCGGGTTCACCTTGATCTTCTCGAAGCGAACATCGGTGCCGCCCGCAGCGTGGATGCGGGTGAACAGGAAGCTGCCCAGCCGGATCGTCCAGAGCGCCACCATCCCCGCCACCACCACGCGGCGCGGATCGAGCGATCCGTTGGCCTCGATCGCCGCCGCACAGGCCAGCGCGATCACCGTCAGATAGGTCAGTGCGCCGGTGGTGTCGTAGAAGCGGTCACTCTGGAACAGCGCCGCCGGAATGAAGGCGAGCCAGTTCACCGCGAAGGCGACGAGAGCGCACAGGAACACCGCAGGGACGCCCGAAAAGACGACGCTCCCGCTGCCCGCGCCCCAGGCAAAGGCGAGCCCGATAAGCGCAGCAATCACTGCTATGATCAGGCTGCGCCCCGCATGTTCGAACGACATGCCATTGTCCGCCATGTCTCGCCCCGTCGTCAGGACAGCGCCACGTGGCGCTTCAAGTGATGATCGACATTGCCGAACTCGGAATCGAAGATCGTCAGGCGCTTGAAGTAGTGGCCGATGGCATATTCGTCGGTCACCCCGTTGCCGCCGTGGATCTGCACCGCTTCCTGGCCGATCAGGCGTGCGGCCTGCCCCACCCCGACCTTCGCCGCGCTGACAGCCTTCTTGCGCTCGACCTCGTCGCTGCCCAGGCGCAGGGTAGCAAGATAGGTGAGCGAGACGGCCTGTTCGTAGGCGGTGTACATGTCGACCATGCGGTGCTGGAGCACCTGGAACTTGCCGATCGGCACGCCGAACTGCTTGCGCTGGCGGCTGTACTCCACCGTCATTGCATGGGCGACCTTCATCGCTCCGCAGGCCTCGGCGCACAGCGCTGCGATGGCATCGTCGGTAACCAGCTCAATCAGCGCCAGCCCCTCGCCCTCGACACCGATCAGCGAATCCACGCCCACCGCGACGTTCTCGAAATAGACTTCCGAAGCGCGGCGTCCGTCGACCGTGACATAATCGCGGGTGGTGACGCCGGGCGTATCCTTGGCCAGCACGAAGACCGATACGCCGCTGCGATCGCGCCGCTCGCCGCCGGTGCGCGCGGTGACGACGAGGTGGCTTGCCCAGGGCGCGCCGATCACGACTGCCTTGTGGCCGTTGAGGACATAGCCCGCGCCGTCCTTCTTCGCAGTGGTTTCGAGATCGGCATAGTCATAGCGTCCGCGCGGTTCGGCATAGGCGAAGGCGAAGACGGCGCTGCCCGAAACGATTGCGCCGATATGCTCTTCCTTCTGCGCCGCCGTGCCGCCGTGCTTCAGGAACCCGCCCGCGCAGACCACGGTGGGGATGAACGGCTCGACCACCAGCCCCTTGCCGAACTCCTCCATGATGACCATCGCATCGACCGCGCCCCCGCCGAAGCCGCCATCAGCCTCGCTGAAAGGCATGCCGAGGATACCCAGCTCAGCCAGCTGCGCCCAGACTTCGGGCCGCCAGCCTTCGGTGCTGGCGATAGCCTTGCGCCGGGTTTCCCAGTCGTACTGCTCGCGCACCAGCCGCGAGAGGCCGTCGCGCACCATGTCCTGTTCTTCGGTGAAGTTGAAATCCACGAATTCTCTCCCGTCGTCAGCCGCTTAGAGGCCGAGGATCATCTTGGTGATGATGTTGCGCTGGATCTCGTTCGATCCGCCATAGATGCTGGTCTTGCGCATGTTGAAATAGGTCGCCGCGGCGTGGGTCGCATAATCCGGCCCGACCGGGTGTTCGTTGGAATTGTCGTTCGACACCCCGCCCATGTAGGGCGCGCTATATGTGCCGACCGCTTCCAGCGTCAGTTCGGTCAGGCGCTGCTGGATTTCGGTGCCCTTGATCTTGAGGATCGAGCTTTCCGGCCCCGGCCCCTTGCCCGCCTGCTCGCCCGCAAGCGTGCGCAGCTCGGTGATTTCGAGCGCGGCGAGATCGATTTCGAGCTGGCTCACCTTCTTGGCGAAATCGAAGTCCTTGATGAGGGGCGCGCCGTCGAGCGTTTCGTGCGTCGCGATTTCGCGCAGCTTTTCGACGCCGCGCTTCGACCGCGCCACGCCCGCAATGCCGGAGCGTTCATGCGCCAGCAGGAACTTGGCATAGGTCCAGCCCTTGTTCTCCTGCCCGACCAGGTTCTCGACCGGCACGCGCACATCGGTCAGCCAGGTCTCGTTGACCTCGTAACCGCCGTCGAGCAGCTTGATAGGCTTCACTTCCACGCCCGGCGTCTTCATGTCGACGAGAATGAAGCTGATGCCTTCCTGCTGCTTGGCGGTGGGATCGGTGCGGCACAGGAAAAAGCCCCAGTCGGCGTGCTGGGCAAGCGTCGTCCAGGTCTTCTGGCCGTTGATGATGTAGTGATCGCCGTCGCGCACCGCCGTCGTCTTGAGGCTGGCAAGGTCGGAGCCCGCGCCCGGTTCCGAATAGCCCTGGCACCACCATACATCGCCCGAAACGATACCGGGCAGATGCCTGGACTTCTGCTCTTCGGAACCGAAAGTATAGATGACGGGGCCGACCATCGAGACGCCGAAGGGCAGCGGCATGACGGTGCTGGCGCGGGCATTTTCTTCAGACCAGATGTAACGCTGGGTCGGGGTCCAGCCGGTGCCGCCATATTCGACAGGCCATGCCGGAACCGACCAGCCCTTCTTGCCCAGAATCTTGTGCCAGGCGAGGAAGTCCTCGCGCGCCATGTCCTCGCGCATCCCGAAATCGGCAAGGTGCTTGGGGTAGTTCTCGGCGATGAAGGCGCGCACCTCGTCGCGGAACGCCTGTTCTTCGGGGGTGAATTCGAGGTTCATGATCCCGTCTCTCCTCAATGGGTCTCTTGTTTGCAACCTGCCTCTTGTCACGAGAGGCGGCGAACCGGAAGGGGGCAATTTGCGGGAACAGCGCGTTTCCCGTCCCCCGTCGCAAAGCTACGGATCAGGCCGACTGGCGGATTACCAGTTGCGGAGGCAGAACGAGGCTTTCGGTCTCCTCGCCTGCAAGGCGGCGCAGCAGGAGCTGCACCAGTCCGTGCGCGCCTGCCGCAATGTCTTGCCGGATGGTCGTCAGCGGGGGTGCGGTCTGGCGGGCAATCGGCAGATCGTCGAAACCGACCAGCCGCACCGTTTCGGGCACGGCAATCCCGCCTTCCCGCAGGGCCGCAAGACACAGCGCGGCGAGCGTGTCGGTGGCCGCGAAGATGCCGTCGATCTCGCCCTCATGCGCGGCGAGGTGCGCGGCGATCTCCTCGCTTGCGCGGTCGGGCGAAAGAAGGGTTGGCAGCGCAACCAGCGAGACTCCCATGCGCGAGGCCGCATCCTCGGCCCCGGCAAAGCGGGCGGCAAATTCGATCGGCCCGGTATCGCCCAGAAAGGCAAGGCGGCGGGCCCCGGCAGCGATCAGGCGCTCGGCCGCAAGCCGTCCGCCGAGCCGGTTGTCGGTGCCGACCACACAGTGCCGCTGGCCTTCCTTGTGATTGCCCCACACCACCATGGGCAGATAGCCGTCGGCAACGTCCTCGATCAGCGCGAACTGGTCGGACTGGCCGATCACGATCACGCCGTCGATCATGCCCGAACCGATGAACCGGTCGAGCCAGTCGGCATCCTCGCCCGGCACGACACGACGCAGCATGAGGTCATAGCCTTCCTGCGTCAGCTCGTCGGCAAGGTAGCCGAGCAGGGTCATGAAGAAGCTGTCGGAGATCTGCTGGCGCGCATCGTGGCCGAGCGGAATGACAACTCCGATCACACCGGTCTTCTGACGGCGCAATCCGCTCGCCATCTGGTTGGGACGAAAGCCGTGTTCGCGGGCAAGGCCGACGATCTTCTCGCGGGTCTTGGCATTGACCAGGCTCTTGCCCGCCAGCGCACGGCTGACCGTACCGGGAGAGACCCCCGCGATCCGTGCCAGATCGGTGATCGTGCGCACTCTTGCGCGCGTGGTGCGATCATCCCCTGTCGCCATGCTATCCCGTCGCCAGTCCCTGTTCGCGCGGTTGCCGGTGGCCCGCGTCGACCAGCAGCGTAGCCAGCGCGCCCGCCAGCATCAAGACGCCGCCAAGGATCAGAACGTGGCGCGGGTCGCCGCCCAGCAACGGACGGTAGATCAGCGGCATGGTCAGGGTCTGGATCAGCATGGGAATGACGATGAACAGGTTGAAGATACCCATGTAGATGCCGTTGCGGGCCGGCGGGATGCAGTCGGCCAGCATGACATAGGTGTTGCCCATCATCCCGGCCCAGCCGATGCCGATGCCCAGCATCAGAACGAACAGCGCCAGCGGGGTGCTGGCGCCGGGAATCATCAGCATCGCCGCGCCCGAAGCGGCCAGGCACACCGCATGGACGTGGCGCGCGCCGAACCGCGCCACCACCGGGATCAGCGCCAATGCGCCGAGAAAGGCGATGAAGTTGTAGAGCGCGCCGGCCTGCTGGGTGGTCAGCGTCGCTTCGCGGAAGGCGGCGCTGGCCGGATCGCTGGTGCCGTAGATGCTGCGCCCGACGGCAAAGGTGATGTACTGCCAATAGGCAAACATGGCATACCACTGGCACAGCATGGCGGCAGCGAGCTGCTTCATCGGCCGCGGCATGTCTCGCAGCGCCGCACCGATTTCGGCGAAGGTCGCGCGCACGGTCAGCGGTTTGCTCGCCATTTCGGCGCGCTCGGCCTCGTCGAGCGGGAGTTCGGGCACCCGCCACACCGACCAGACGATGGTGGAAATGGACAGGATCGCGCCGATGATGAAGGCGATGCGCACGATCACCGGAATGCCGTTCGCATCGAGCACATCGCGCGCGACAAAAGCCGTGAGCAGCGATGGCGCGAGGTAGGACAAGGTCTGCGCCAGCCCGGTAAAGGCGCTCTGGGTCAGGAACCCGGTGGAACGCTGGTCGGCTGCCAGCCTGTCTGCGACATAGGCGCGGTAAGGCTCCATCGTGATGTTGTTGCCCGCATCGAGGATCCACAGCAGGCTTGCGGCCATCCACAGCGTGCTCGAATAGGGCATGGCGAACAGCGCAAGCGTGCAGATGACCGCGCCGATCAGGAAATAGGGCGTGCGGCGGCCGAGGCGCGAGCTTGTGCGGTCGCTCATCGCGCCCACGATTGGCTGGATGATAAGGCCGGTCATCGGCCCTGCCAGCCACAGCAGAGGCATTGTCGCCTCGTCCGCCCCGAGGAAGCCGTAGATCGGCCCCATATTGGCCTGCTGCAGCCCGAAAGAGAATTGCAGGCCGAAGAAGCCGATGTTCATCTCGATGATTCGCAGCAGCGAAAGGCGCGGTTTTCCGGTCATTTGGCGTTTCCAGGTCCTCGGGTCGCGCGCGATCGTTGCGTCGCGCTGCGATACAGGGGTGACACGATCGGGGGAAATTTGCAAACGTTTGCAAGATTCCTGTTGCAATCGTTTGCAGGCACGCTACCCATCAGACCGTCGTCGCCAAAGAAGCGCGAACCCGAGAGGAGAGAGATCATGAGATTGCGACACGCGCTTTGCGCCAGTGCAGCCCTGTGCTGCCTGATCAGCCCCGCCCTCGCCCAGGACGAGGCCACAAGCGATTCGGTCGAGGCCGAAGGCAATGAAATCATCGTCACCGCGGTTGCGCGCGGCCAGAACCGGATCGAAAGCTCGGTCTCGGTCAGCACCATCGGCGCGCAGACCATCGCCAACCTCGCCGCCCCGTCATCGGCAGACCTGATCCGCCAGATCCCCGGTATCCGTTCCGAAGCATCGGGCGGTGAAGGCAACGCCAACATCGCGGTGCGCGGTATCCCGGTTTCCACCGGCGGTGCGCGCTATATCCAGTTGCAGGAAGACGGTCTGCCGATCCTCGAATTCGGTGACATCATCTTCGGCAATGCCGACAATTTCCTGCGTGCTGATCGCTCGGTCGCCCGGGTCGAGGCGGTGCGCGGCGGTTCGGCCTCGACCTTTGCCTCCAACGCGCCGGGTGCGGTGATCAACTTCATCTCCAAGACCGGCGAGCGTGAAGGCGGCGCGATCCAGGCCAGCGTCGGCCTCGATTTCGAAAGCTACCGGCTCGATTTCGATTACGGCGCACCGCTGGCCGAGGATCTCACCTTCCATATCGGCGGCTTCTACCGCACCGGCGAAGGCCCGCGCGCCATCGGCTACAACGGCTATGACGGCGGCCAGATCAAGGCCAATATCACCAAGAGCTTCGATGGCGGTTACATCCGCCTGCATGCCAAGTATCTCGACGACACCACCCCCACCATCCTGCCCCAGCCGGTGCGGGTGACAGGCACGGGCGGCAACCCCGATTACCAGGCGATCCCCGGCTTCGATCCGCGCACGGATTCGCTCTACAGCCCGTTCCTCACCCCGGCAGTAACGCTCGACGGCGCCAACAATCCGGCCAGCTTCGACTTCCGCGACGGGCTTTCGGTCCAGAGCCTCGCCTTCGGGATCGAAAGCGAGATCGACGTGGGCGGCGGCTGGACGCTGACCAACCGCTTCCGCTTCGCCGACAATTCGGGCAGCTTCCAGTCGCCCTTCCCGGCCGGCGCAGGTGCGGCGCAGGAGATTGCCGACGGCATCGGCGGCGCAGGGTCGAGCATCGTCTTCGCCTCCGGCCCCAATGCCGGCCAGGCCGCCAATGCGGCGAATATCGGCGGCAACGGGCTACTCGCCAACGTGGTGGTGTTCAACGTCAGGCTCAACAGCCTCGACAATGTCACCAACGACTTCCGCATCAACAAGGAATTCGATTTCGGCGGCGGCTCGGCCAATTTCACCACGGGCTTCTACATGTCGCGCCAGGATGTGAACACCGATTGGTTGTGGACCAGCCACGTCCAGACGGTGGAGGGTAATGGCAATGCCGTGCTGGTCGACATCCGCGATGCGGGCGGCGATCTCGTCACCCAGAACGGCACGGTCGGCTTCGGGGCAAGCTTCTTCGGCAATTGCTGCCGTCGCAATTACGATGTGGCCTACAGCACCTATGCGCCGTTTGCCTCACTCTCGCTCGAGCTTGACCGGCTGACGATCGACGCCAGCATCCGCTATGATTTCGGCGATGCCAGCGGCACGATCACCGGCGCGGACAGCGGCTTCGGGGTCGGGTTGACCAGCTTCGACTTCGACAATGACGGCGCGATCAGCCCGGCCGAGGCACAGACCAGCGTGCTGCCCCTCGGCAATGCGCGTCCGGTCAATTACGACTTCGACTATTTCAGCTTCTCGCTTGGCGCGAACTACCTCGTGACCGACGACCTGGGCGTGTTCGCGCGCTACAGCCAGGGCGGTCGCCACACCGCCGACCGCAGCCTGTTCTCGCCCGCAGTCAGCGCGGTCGACGGTAGCCTGCCGGGCGGCGATGCGGGCGTGATCGCGCGGGTCGACCAGCTTGAGGCGGGGCTGAAATACCAGTCGGGCGGGCTCGCGCTCTATGCCACCGGCTTCTATGCCGAAACCGCCGAGACCAATGTCGACATCGCGCCCGTCGTGCTGTTCGACACCACCTTCGAGGCTTTCGGGATCGAACTGGAAGGCGCATACCGCACCGGCCCGTTCACCCTGTCGGCGGGCGCGACCTGGACCGATGCCGAGATCAAGGACGCGCTCAATGCCGCAACCATCGGCAATACCCCGCGCCGTCAGGCCGATCTCGTCTATCAGGCGACCGCGCAATATGATGCCGACCAGTTCACGCTGGGCGCGAACATCGTCGGCACCACGGAAAGCTTCACGCAGGACAACAACGATCTGGTGCTGCCCGCCTTCGCGCAGGTCAACGCCTTCCTTGCGTTCCGTCCGATCGACCGGGTCGAGGTCGGGCTGAACGCCACCAACCTGTTCAACGCCACGGGCTTCACCGAGGCGGAGGAAGGGTCGATCCCTGCAAACGGGCTGGTGCGCGCCCGCTCGATCGCCGGGCGCACGGTGCTTGCTTCGGTGCGGTTCGACTTCTGACGACCGCAACAAAGCCAAAGGGCTGGCCGCCTTCTCTCCCCCCGGACGGCCAGCCCCTCTTTTCCAGTAATGACCCGGGATAGAAAGCTGTCATGACCACCGCCTGGACCGCGGAGCACGTGCACCGGATCGCGCATCAGGATGTGGCGCGGATTCCGCCGGTCATCGCGCCCGATTGTTCCGGGCTGGAGCGCGGACGGCTTTACTGGGACATGTGGCCGGTGCAGGACACCGCTGGCGCGCGCGTGGCGATGGAAGGGCGGGAATTGTGGATGGCGCTGACGGCGCCCGACCGCGCAGATCCCTCGCTGCGGCACTTCGAGGCGAAGATCCATCTTCTCGAACACAAGGACGCGGACTGGATCGATCTTGGCCCGGTGCTGCCCGAGGCACCCGTTCCCTACGAGCGCGAATGGGCCGGCTCGGCGCTGCTTGCCGATGGCGTGCTGACCCTGTTCTTCACCGCTGCCGGGACCAGTGCGAAGGCGGGCGGATACCAGCAGGAGCTATGGTCCGCCACAGCGAGGATGGGCGCGGACAGACTGCCGTATGGCTGGTCGCACCCTGCCCCGCTCGTCCGGGGCCATGCTTCCCACTATATGCCTGCCGATGCCCACGAGGGCGAGGCCGGCAAGATCAAGGCGTTCCGCGATCCGGCCTGGTTCCGCGATCCGGCCGACGGCACCGAATATCTCGCCTTCAGCGCTTCGCTGGCGGGATCGGACAGCGCGTTCAACGGCGCCTTCGGACTGGCGCGCAAGACCGCTTCAGGGTGGGTCTTGACCCCCCCTTGCCTCCACGCAGACGGCGTTAACAACGAGTTAGAGCGCGCTCATCTGGTGTTTCACGGGAAACTTTATTACGCCTTCTGGTCGACGCAGACCGCGACCTTCGCGCCGGAGCTGCGCGATGCGCCGGGAGGATTGTACGGGATGGTGGCGGACAGCATGGCAGGGCCCTGGCGCCCGCTCAACGGCAGCGGACTGGTGCTCGCCAACCCGCAAGACCGCCCTTCCCAGACCTATAGCTGGTATGTCGATGCCTCGCTGACGGTGTGCAGCTTTGTCGACATGCTGCCGGGCGGAGAGTTCGGCGGAGTCCCCGCCCCGCTGCTGCGGCTGGAACTGGACGGCGAGCGCGCCGGCATTGCCACGCTGACCGGCGAGAACGCGGCCTGATGCTTGGCGCGATCGAGGCGGGCGGCACCAAGTTCTTGCTGGCGGTCGGTCCCTCGCCCGACCGCCTCACCGCGCAAACCCGGATCCCCACCCGCGATCCCGCCACCACGCTGGCCGAAGCGGCAGACTGGTTCGCGGCGCAAGGTGCGCTCAAGGCTCTCGGCATCGGTTCTTTCGGGCCGCTGGAGCTTGACCCTGCATCTCCGCGCCGGGGATTCATTACCAATACCCCCAAGCCCGGCTGGGGCGATTGCGATATCGCCGGCTTCTTCCGCGCGCGGCTGGGCGTCCCGGTCAGCATCGATACCGACGTCAATGCGGCGGCGCTGGCCGAATATGCATCGGCCCGGACGCAGGGATGCCGCAGCCTCGCCTATCTCACCATCGGTACCGGGATCGGCGGCGGACTGGTGCTGGACGGCCAGCCGGTGCACGGTATCGCCCACCCCGAGATGGGTCACATCTTTCCGCGCCGCCATTCCGAGGATCGCGACTTTTCCGGCCTCTGCCCGCATCATGGCGACTGCCTCGAAGGCCTTGCCAGCGGCCCGGCGATCAAGGCGCGCTGGGGCGCGTCGCTATCAGAACTTGCCGACGATCACCCGGGGCATGGCATCATCGCCGATTACATCGCCCAGGCCTGCCACACGCTGTTCGCCACCCTGGCGGTCGAGCGGGTGGTGGTCGGCGGGGGCGTGGCCAAGACCCCCGGCCTGCTGGCACGGATTGCTGCACGGACTGAAGCGCTTGCTGCGGGCTATCTGCCCGGCGGTGCGCGTCACCGCGTCGTTGCGCCGGCACATGGTGACAGCGCCGGCATCACAGGGGCAGCCATGCTGGCCGCATTGGCGGAGCCTGCGCTCTGGCCGGAATGGCGCGAGAGCGAAACTCGCCCGGCACTGGCGCGCTGCAATCAGGACACCGGAAAAAGTTAACGAAAATCATTTCCCGCCACGCCTCTGCTTGTTATGCATACCCCGTAAAGATGGCGTGACCGGGAAGCGCCTGGCGTGCTGCGGCCATGCAGGCCAGCCCAAGTCGGCGGACAAAAGTGGGGGAAAGCCATGAAGATGAATGTATTGGCGAGCATCTCGGTTCTCGCGCTGAGCGCGACTTCACCGCTGCTCGCGCAGACCCTGCCGACAGTACCTGCCGAATGCGACGGTGTGGTTGGCAATTGCAGCGTCGTTGACTCCGGGGGGACGGACAACACGGTAAACATCGAGCAGGACGGTGGTACGGGCAACGTTTCAAGCATAAGCCAAACTGCGGCCAGCGAGACCAACAACGCGGACGCCCTCCAGCGCGGATCGGGAAACATTTCTGCGATCACCCAGTCAGGCAATGACAACTTCGTTGCTGGTGTCTCGAACGTTTTCGTGCGCCAGATCGGGGACAACAACCGATCAAACTTCACCCAAGGCGGTGACGGGGTAAACCGCACCGACATAACACAGACCGGCGATGGAAATATCAGCGACGGCTCGCAAGGCGGCGCCCAAGCCGACGGCAATGAGATCACCTTAATTCAGACAGGTGACCTGAACAGCAGCACGATCGTGCAGGGTCCGGGCGTATCG
The DNA here is from genome assembly GCF_001677335.1 of Erythrobacter dokdonensis DSW-74. Lineage (GTDB taxonomy): Bacteria > Pseudomonadota > Alphaproteobacteria > Sphingomonadales > Sphingomonadaceae > Erythrobacter > Erythrobacter dokdonensis. Next base: position 374,329 of record NZ_LZYB01000002.1, on the reverse strand, counting down.
GATGACAATATCGCGCGGGTGGAGCAGATCGGCAACTCGAACGAAAGCACTGTCAGGCAAAACATTGTCGGCATCGCCGGCGGAAACAACGCGGACGTGCGTCAGGACGGTACGTCAAACATAAGCGCGGTTCTGCAGGACGAAGACGACAGCATAGCGACTATTCGCCAGACCGGCAGTTCCAATAACAGTAACGTGGAGCAGAACCGGCGCTTTGTCTCAACCGGACAGAACACCGCGACAATCACGCAAAACGGAGCCTCGAACCGCAGTTTCGTTGATCAGGAGCGCAACCTTCAAGCCGCATCCGTCAGGCAGACCGGCGAGCGCAACGACAGCGAAATCCGCCAGAGCATCGGCAATGGCAGCGATAATGATGCGCTACTGGATCAGATCGGCGACGACAATGTGAGCCGGATCACGCAGAACGGCACGCTGAACCTCGCCGATGTCGACCAGTTCCAGAATGGCGATACCTCGGTGGTAACGCAATCCGGTTCCAGTCACCGCGCCATCGTCACGCAGGGATCGCTTGCACCGAACCAGTGATCCGCGCTGCCGGCGCGCAGGCCGCTTTGCCTAGCCGCCCCGGCTAACCCCGCATTGCCCCGCCTGCGGCAGGCGTCCGGCTTCCGACAGTGCTGCGGCGGCTTCGCGCGGGCGGTCGGTAGCGAGAATATCGACCCCTTCGCGCCCCAGTTCGGCATAGCGTTCATCGAGACCATATCGGTCGATCACTGCGTCGAGCGAGCGGGGGGGACGTCCGAGCGTACCGAAGATCACCTCGATATCGGCACGGTCAAGCTCACGGTAGAGTTCCGGCCGTGGCAAACGGGTTCCGGTAAAGGCAACCATCCGGTCTTCGGGAATCCCTGCAGCTTTCAGCGCGTCGACATCGCCCGGAGCGTCGATCGAGACCGACAGCAGCATCTCGGGTGCAAGGTCGTGGAGCGCCTTGGCCTGCGCAGGAGAATAGACGATCAGGATGACGGCATTCGCCATGCCTGCCGTCCGCACCGCCTCGATCACCTGCGCGTAATCGGCAGAGCGTTTGAAATCGAGCTGCAGCACCGTCCGCCCACGCGCCCAGGCCAGCGCCTCGGCCAGCGTCGGGATGGCATAGGGCGTGACCCAGCCCCAATTGTCCCGGAGTTTAAGCTGGCTGAGTGCTGCCCAGTCCTGTGCCGCCGCCTCGCCGGTCCCGGTGGTGGTGCGATCGAGCCGGTCGTCGTGAAGCAGAAAATGCACCCCGTCGGCACTGCGCGCGACATCCACCTCCATGATCGCCGGATGCGCGGCAAGCAGCGCATCCATGGTGGCAATCGCGTTCTCCGGCAGACCCGGCGTCGGTCCGCCACGATGGGCGGAAACAAGCGTCTGTCCGGCCGCCTCGAAGCAATCGAGCATGGCCGACAGCTCCCGTTCCGGCAACAGCCGCCACGCGGCTTGCTCTTGCGCCGCCAAGGGCCCGGCAAGCGCGGACCATGCCGCAAGCCCTGCAAACCCAGCACGAAATGACCGAACGAGACCCAATTTCCTGCCCCTTTTCCCGCTTCATGAATAACCGATCTGCACCGCCTGCCCTTGTCGGGCCGCGCGGTTTGCGTCATCCTCGCCTCCATAAGGGAGAGACAGCATGGCGCAATACGACCTCATCATCAGGGGCGGAACAATTGTCGACGGGACGGGCGCACCGTCCTTTACCGGCGACGTTGCCGTGAAGGACGGCCTGATCGCCGCAGTCGGCAGTGTAAGCGGCACCGCCACCGAGGAAATCGACGCGCGCGGCAAGATCGTGGCGCCCGGCTTCGTAGACATCCACACCCATTACGACGGGCAGGCGACCTGGGATCAGGAAATGGCCCCATCCAGCTGGCACGGGGTGACCACAGTCATCATGGGCAATTGCGGAGTCGGCTTTGCGCCTGCCAAACCCGACCGGCACGAATGGCTGATCAGCCTGATGGAAGGCGTGGAGGACATCCCCGGCACCGCGCTCGCCGAAGGGATCACGTGGGATTGGGAGACCTTCCCCGAATATCTCGACGCATTGGAGAAGCTCCCCCGCACGGTCGATATCGGCACCCACGTCCCCCACGGCGCGGTTCGCGCCTATGTGCTGGGTGATCGCGAACAGCCCGGCGCGGTCCCGACCGCAGCGGACATCGCGGAAATGAGCCGCATCGTCGAGGAAGGCGTTCGCGCCGGGGCGTTGGGCTTTTCAACCTCGCGCACGGTGTTGCACAAGTCGGTCGACGGCGAACTCGTCCCCGGCACCACCGCCACGCCGGAAGAACTGGTGGCAATCGGCAAGGCGATGGGCCGCGCCAAGGCTTCCGGCGGCCACGCGGTGTTCGAGATGGCGAGCGACTTGAAGCGCGAGTGGAACGAGTTTCAATGGATGGGCAAGCTTTCGCGCGAGGCCGGCATCCCCGTCACCTTCGCCGCGCTGCAATCGATCGCCAAGGAAATGCCGCTGGACGAGCAGATCGCGATGATGCGCGCCGAGAACGACAATGGCGCCAACATCGTCGCCCAGATCGCGCTGCGCGGCAATGGCATCATCATGGCATGGCAGGGCACAGTGAACCCCTTCGCCTTCCGCCCCAGCTGGCAGGCGATCAAGGAACTGCCGTGGGCCGAACAGAAGGCGAAGCTGCTCGACCCGGCCTTCAAGGCGCAGCTGCTCGCCGAGCCCAATGACTATTCCGAAGCCCCTATGGACATTATTGGCGTGGTGATGGTGATCACCCAGGGCTGGGCGCTGCAATACGAGATGGACCCTGATTTCGATTACGAACCGGGGCCCGAAGCCAGCGTCAACGCCCGCGCTCAGGCAGCGGGGATCGACGCGCAGGAATATGCCTATGATCTGCTGTGCCGCGACGATGGGAAAGGCTTTATCTACCTGCCGATCCTCAATTATGCCGAGGGCAATCTCGACTTCCTCCACCCGCTCCAGCATGCCGATGACACGGTCAATTCGCTTAGCGACGGCGGCGCGCATTGCGGGACGATCTGCGATGCGGCCTCGCCCACCTTCATGCTCGAACACTGGGTGAAGAGCCGAAGGCGGGGCGAGAGGATCAGTCTGGAACAGGCGATCAAGCGCCAGTGCCGGGATACGGCGGTGCTTTACGGACTTGAGGATCGCGGGGTGATCGCGCCGGGATATCTCGCAGACCTCAACGTAATCGACCTTGATCGCCTCAAGCTCGGCAAACCGTGGCTGGCCTTTGACCTTCCGGCGGGCGGCAAACGGCTGCTGCAGAAGGCGGAAGGCTATGTCGCCACGATCAAGAGCGGCGTCGTCACCTTCCGCGAAGGAGAATGGTCGGGAGCCACTCCCGGCGGCCTGGTCCGCGGCCCGCAGCGTGTGGCAATGGCGGAAGCGGCGGAGTGATCTGCCGCCTTACGGTTCGATCACGATCCCCTTGGCCGGGTCGATCTGGCCTGCAACCATTGCGGTGAAGGTGTCGCGTGCTGCGCCAAGACCCTTGTGGCGCTCGATCTTGATCGTCCCGTCGGCGGCCTTGAGGAATTCGCGCCATGCCGCGGCAACAAGACGCCCGCCTTCTTCCTGCCCGTGCGCCTTGAAAAAGGCCACCGCATGGTCGGGGGCGAAGAACAGCGCAGGCTTGGGGCCTGGCAGCGGCTCACCGACGCCGAAGGTCGAGCGCGCTTCGATATGGGTCGCCCCGACCAGCGCCGAATGCGACAGCGCGTCCTCGAAATGGCGATGAATGCGTGCCAGCACATCGGCATTGCCGGCGAAATCGACACTGACGCTGCGCAGCACGGCCAAGCGCTCGATGTCGTCATAGGCCAGCACTTCGTCATAAAGCCCGCTCGCTTCAACGAAGCCGACATTGCCCTTCGAGGTAAGCCCGATGCGCCGGATGTGGGGCGACGATTGCCGCGCCACGCTCGCCAGACCCATCGCGGTCTTGGACGAGGCACTGGTGACCACCAGCTGCTCGGCTCCGAACCAGCCCTCGCCGCGCAGGAAATATTCGATCAGAAAGCCGGTGCGGAACAGCGGGCCGAAGATCATCCGCTCCGCCTCGTGCGACGGATCATGCTCGGGGTCGGCCGCAAGGCGGGTGTAGCTGTTGTAGACCGGGCTCATCGGCTGGCGATAACCGGTCGTGTCGAGGAACCCGGAAGGCGTTACCCGGCCCGGCACCACGTCCAGATGGCTCGCCATCGGCAGATAGCCGTAAACCCGCTCACCAACCGCGATCTCGGGGCAGCGGCTCTCGATCACCCGCGCATGGCCCCACATCGGCACGATGCCGAGACCCTCGGGGGCGGGGAAGAAATCCCAGTATTTGAACCCGTCGCCGACAGCCGCATAGGTGACATTATTGGCGGTGACAGAGAAGCTTTCGATCCGGAGCCTGACCGCACCCTCGGCCAGCTCAGCGAGCGGCACATCCGCCAGCACAGCATCGGTGAGCGCGGCCTTGCGGACGTGAACCTGAACAGCATTCATCGGTCGTTCCCCTCCCACCTGGCAGGGATCACACCCGCATCGGCATCAGCACATAAAGCGCGCGACTGGCCTCGTTTTCGCGGATCAGCGTCGGCGCGCCCGCGTCCGCAAGGTGCAATTCGACCATGTCAGCATCGATCTGACCGAGAATGTCCTTGAGATAATTGGCGTTGAAGCCGATTTCCATGCCTTCCGAACGGTATTCAGCGGCCAGTTCTTCGGCAGCCGTGCCGTTGTCGGGAGAGGTGACCGAAAGCGTCACGCGGTCATTGTCGAGCCCGATTTTTACCGCGCGGGTCTTCTCGGTGGCGATGGTCGCGACGCGGTCCACGCCAGAGAAGAACAGCTTGGGATCGACCTTCAGGAGCTTGTCGTTCGCGGTCGGGATCACGCGGCTGTAATCGGGGAAGGTGCCGTCGATCAGCTTGGAGGTGAGCACAACGCCGCCCTCGCCGCCGAGCGTGAAGCGGATCTTGCTGGCGCTGAGGTCGATCAGCACGTTGCCGTCCAAAGCCTCCTCGAGCAGCTTGCGGAGTTCGCCCACAGCCTTCCTCGGCACAATCACATCGGGCATCCCGGCAGCACCCTCGGGGCGCGGCAGGGTGAAGCGGGCAAGGCGGTGACCGTCGGTTGCTGCGGCCTTGAGCAACGGCTCGTCCTCGTCGGTCACATGCAGGAAGATGCCGTTGAGGTAGTAGCGGGTTTCCTCGGTCGAGATCGCGAACCGGGTGCGGTCGATCAGTTCGGCCAGCACGCGCGCCGGCAGTTCGAAGCTGGTCGGCAGGTCACCTTCGACGATCACCGGGAAATCGTCCCGCGGCAGCGTCGGCAGCTTGAAGTTCGAGCGGCCCGCCTTGACTTCCAGACGGTTGTCGTTGGCCGTCAGGCTGACCTGGCTGCCTTCGGGCAGCTTGCGGGCAATGTCGAACAGCAGGTGCGCCGAGACGGTGATCGCGCCGGGCTGATCGACGGAGGAGGCCGACATCGTCTCGACCACCTGCAGATCGAGGTCGGTTGCCATCACCCGAACAGAACCGCCGTCGCTCGCATCGATCAACACGTTGGAAAGAATCGGAATGGTGTTGCGGCGTTCGACCACCGACTGAACATGGGAAAGGCACCGCAGCAGCGTCGCGCGTTCGATCGTGGCCTTCATCGCTTAACCCTATCGTTCCTGTTTATGGCAGGAGGCCGAAGGAATCGCCCCCAAGCGCCGGAAAGTCCGTGAAACCTTAGCGCGCCGGACAATACGGGCAAGTTGGCGCCTTAGCGAGGGGGAACGCGGCTGGGGATAAGGGGGCCGGAATCACCCCTGCATCACCCCAGCATCGCCATCCCGCCGTTCACATGCAGGGTTTCACCGGTGACATAGGCCGCCTCGCGGCTGGCGAGGAAAGCGACCGCAGCGCCGATTTCCGCACCCTCGCCCATCCGGCCCATCGGAATGCGGGCATTGATCGCGGCCTGCTGCTTTTCGTCCAGAGCGGCGGTCATCGCGGTGCGGATGAAGCCGGGGGCAACGCAGTTGGCGGTGATACCGCGGCTGGCAACTTCCTGTGCGAAGGACTTGGTCATGCCGGTCAGGCCCGCCTTGGCCGCGCAATAGTTCATCTGGCCGGGATTGCCGGTCGCCCCCACCACGGACGTGATGTTGATGATGCGCCCGAACCGCGCCTTCATCATCGGCTTGGCGCTCGCGCGCATCAGGCGGAAGGCGGCTTCGAGGTTGATGCGGATCACCTGATCCCATTCCTCGTCCTTCATCCGCATGCCGAGATTGTCGCGGGTGATGCCGGCATTGTTCACGAGGATGTCCATGCTTCCGAGCGTGTCGAGCATGGCAGGCACCAGTTCCTCTACCTGGGTGGCGTTGCCAAGGTCGCAGGTGATCTCGACATGGCCGTCATGATCGTGGTGGGCGTAGGTCTCGTTCAGTTCGTCGCGGAAGGCGCGCAGCTTGGCCGCGTTCGAGCCCGACAACGCCAGCCGCGCGCCTTGCGAGGCCAGCGCATGGGCAATCGCCGAACCGATCCCGCCCGCAGCGCCCGTAACCAGCGCGTTCATGCCTTTGAGTGAAAACATCACGCGATCTCCTTCGCAAAGGCCTCAAGATCAGCCATCGTCACAAGGCTCGCCACCTGCGCATCGCGGTCGATCCGGCCAATCATCGGGCCGAGCACCTTGCCCCCCATCTCGACAAAGCTTTCCACGCCATCGGCGCGCATGGCAAGCACGCTTTCGCGCCATCGCACGCGGCCTGTGACCTGTTCGACGAGCAGGGCGACCTCCTCCTCGGCATCCTCGACCTTGGCGGCGGTGACATTGGCATAGACCGGCAGCGCCATCGGCGCGGGCGGCGTATGGGCAAGCGCATCGGCCATGCGGTCGGCGGCGGGCTGCATCAACGAGCAGTGAAACGGAGCCGAGACCGGCAGCAAGACGCCGCGCTTTATCCCGTGCTCCTTGACTAGCGCCACCGCCCGCTCGATCGCGGCGCGGTGCCCGGAAATGACGACCTGTGTCGGATCATTGTCATTGGCGATCTCGCACACCTGCCCCTCGGCCGCTGCTTCGGCAAGCGCCTTGGCCTGCGCGATATCTGCGCCCAGCAGCGCCGCCATCGCCCCCTCGCCCACCGGGACGGCAGCCTGCATCGAGCGTCCGCGCAGCTTCAGCAGGCGCGCCGTGGTCGCAAGGTCGAAGGCCCCGACCGCGCAAAGGGCCGAGTATTCACCGAGCGAGTGGCCCGCCACGCAAGCGGCAGCTTCGGCGAGCTTCACGCCGAATTCGCGTTCCAGCACGCGCAGCACGGCGATCGAGTTTGCCATGATCGCAGGCTGGGCGTTCTGGGTCAGGGTAAGTTCGTCCTCGGGCCCATCCGCCATCATGCCGGAAAGGTTCTGCAGCAGGGCCTCGTTGACCTCTTCGAACACTTCGCGTGCCGCGCTCGACGCTTCGGCAAGCTCCTTGCCCATGCCGACCTTCTGGCTACCCTGCCCCGGAAAAACAAACGCGCGCATCATCGACCTTTCTTATGGTTTTTGGCGCGCGCGGTTACGTCCGCGAGGGCGGGCTGGCAAGCCCGAAGGGCACAACCCTGTTGGCAGAATTGTGCCCGATCAGCGCCCGGCCAAGGTAAGGAATGCCCGCGCGGTCGCACCAGTAGCGCGCGATTTCCTCCTCGTTCTGGCCGAATTCGACATAGTTTTCCGGCACGTCCGTCACCCCGCCCAGCCGCAGCCCGGCAAGGCGGGGAAGCGTGGCGGCGAGGTGGAAGAACAGCCGGTCGACCGAATAGAGATGTTCGCTCACCTCCTCGACCATCAGCACATGGCCGGAAAGATCGGGCATCAGCGGCGTGCCGGTGATCATCGCCAGGGTGATGAGGTTGAAGGCTGCCGCAGGCGTGGTCCCGTCAAGGCTGGGTTCAACGCCGCTGGTATCGCCTTCCAGCCACCTGAGCACTCGTCGGATCGCATCGCGCCCGCCTTCGGAGCGCGCGCTGACCGGCATCGAACCATGCACGCTCTGGCCGATCCCCGACCGGTAGAGCGACGCGAGCAAATAGCCGCAATCGGAAAAGCCGATATAGGTCTTGGTGCGGGCAGAGGCGTTCATCCGCGCCACGGCGGCTTCGGCGATGCGGTTTGAGCCATATCCGCCCCTTGCGAACCAAACGACATCGAAAGCGGGATCATTGGCGCATTCGAGCAAGGCGGTCAGCCGCCTGAGATCATCGCCCGCGAAATGCCCTTGCCGATCAAAGCACTGATCGTGAAATGTGACGCGATGCGCGGGAAACTCCGCTGCGACCAGTTCTTCCAGCGCAGTCTGCTGGTCGCGGGTGATCGGCGTTGCCGGCGCACAGATGGCGATATTCGTCATAGCATGCAGCCTATGGCGCTTGTCAGTCCTCGCGCAAGTCAATAACCCTGCAGCATATGGATAACGGGGTCATGGCCGGGTCGCTTGAAGGGCGTCCGCTGTTCTTTTGCGGGATTGGCGGGTCGGGCATGCTGCCGCTGGCGCAGATCGCGCACGGGCTCGGCCACGAGGTCGCAGGCTCGGACCGCAGCCGCGACCAGGGCCGCACCCCGGAAAAGTTCGCATGGCTCGAAGGCCACGGTTTCTCGCTGTTTCCGCAAGACGGAAGCGGGGTGACATCCCCCGATCAGGTTCTCGTCGCCTCCGCCGCGATCGAGGATAGCGTGCCCGAAGTCGCCCGCGCCAAGGAACTGGGGTGCGATCGCATGAGCAGGGCGGAGCTGCTTTCCACCCTGTTCAACGACGCCGGCTTCTCGATCGCGGTGGGCGGCACTTCGGGCAAATCGACCGTCACCGGGATGATCGCCTGGATCCTGCACGAGGGCGGCTATGATCCCACGGTGATGAACGGCGCGGTGATGAAGAACTTCGTCAGCCCGGAAAACCCCTTTGCCAGCGCCCGGATCGGCCGCCCCGACCTGTTCGTGAGCGAGGTCGACGAAAGTGACGGTTCGATCGCGCTCTACCGGCCGACCGTAGGCGTGCTGCTCAATGTCAGCCTCGATCACAAGAGCATCGAGGAACTGCGCGTTCTGTTCGGCGGCTTCGTCGCCAAGGCAGGGATAGCGGCAATCAATCTCGACAGTCCCGAGGCAGGCTATCTTGTGCCGCGCGCCCAAGAATGCGTGACATTTGGCCTGCGCAGTCCGCAGGCGGACATCACGATCGAACCGGAATCGATCGAACAAAGCGAGCTGGGCATCCACGCAGCGGTGATCGACAATCGCCAGAAAGAGATTTTTCCTCTCATCCTGCCGATGCCGGGGCTGCATAACCTGTCAAACGCTCTGGCGGCAATCGCGGCCGCAAGCGCTGCGGGAATTGGCATCGCAAACGCTGCCTTTGCGCTGCGCAGCTTTGCCGGGTTGGCGCGGCGGTTCGACGTGACCGGTACCTCGCCTTCGGGCATCACCGTGATCGACGATTTCGGCCACAATCCGGAGAAATGCGCTGCCACACTTCGCACTTTGAAGGCCAGCCAGGGACGTGTCATCGCCTTCTTCCAGCCGCACGGCTATGGTCCGCTGCGCCAGATGGGGAACGAACTGGCAAAGACCTTCGCGCGCGAACTGGGTCCCGACGACATCACCATTTTCAGCGACCCGGTCTATTTCGGCGGTACGGTCGATCGCAGCGAGGGCAGCGAGCGGATCGTCGACCTGATCAACACCGCCGGCGGCCATGCCGAACACATCCCCGCGCGTGCCGATTGTGCCGAGCGGATCATCGACCTTGCCCGGCCCGGCGACCGGATCGTGGTGATGGGTGCGCGCGACGACACGCTGACGGAGTTCGCCCGATCGATCCTCGACCGCCTGCCCTGACGCTCCACGCCCGGGCCAGACGCCACGCCTGGCGGATGGTGGGAGTGCTGACCCTGGCTATCGCCATGGTAGCCGGTGCCGACCGGCTTTACGGGCATTCGACCATCGCCTTCGCCGCAGCAATCATGCTGCTGGTAATCGCCAATGCGCCCATGCTGCGTTTCAATTGCCCGCAATGCGGCAAGAATGTCTTTTTCCGGGGGATCTTCGTGGTCCCTTGGCCCAATCGCATCTGTACCCGCTGCGGGCATGATTGCGATACGCCCTTATTCCCTAAAACGCTGATGGATGAAGGGTCTGCACAAGGCTAGCTTGTCTTCATGCATCCCCGTGATTTGTCCCTCGATACGCTGCTCGCGAACTGCGCCGCGCGCCACGCCCATCGCCTTGCCACGGTCGACGGTAACCAGCGCCTCACCTGGAGCGAGCTCGACGCACGCGTCACCAATCTTGCCGGCTGGCTGCTGGCAAAAGGCATTGCGCCGGGCGACCGTATCGCGCTGCTGCTGACCGACGGCGCGCCGTTCCTCACGACCCTGCTGGCGTGTAGCCGGATCGGTGCAATCGCGGTGCTGCTCAACTGGCGTCTCGCACCGGGCGAAATCGCGTGGATCAGCAACAATGCCGCGCCCGCCATGACCTTCACCAACCCGCGCTTTGCCACGCTGCTGGCCGAAGCCAATGCGGGCGAGGTGCATCAGGTCGACGAGGCCCATGCGGCCGACGGCTTGTTCGAGACCGCCGCAAGCACTGCCCACGGCCCTGTCGGCCATACCTATGATTTCGGCCTCGCCCTTGCCCCGGACCGCCCCCTCTACATGATGTATACCAGCGGCACGACCGGGCGGCCCAAAGGCTGCCTTCAGGCGGGAAGCGCGGTCGCGACCAGCGCGCTCGGCTTTGCGGTCAACCGGCGCTTTACGCAGGACGAGATACTGCTTTCTGTCAATCCGCTGTTCCATGTCGTGGGCATGCAGCAGGTTGCAGCGATGCTCGCATGCGGAGGCGCGTCGGTCTTTGCCGGCCGCGATGACGACAACGCCGCGATCCTCGATCTGCTGCACCGTGAAGGTTGCACCACCACCAGCGCCTTTCCGACGATTGCTTTCCCGTGGCAGGCGATGGAGCCGATCCGCAATGGCGTGATGCCGCTTACCAACTACACCGGCGGCGCAGGCATGGGCCGCCCGCAGATGTACGAGTTCATCGAGAAGGAGTGGGATGCCCGCGTCGTTGGGGGATACGGCCAGACCGAGGTCTGCGGCTTTGCGACCTTCATCGACTATGCCGACATGCTCGAGGCCCCGCGCTCGATCGGCTGGACCCTGCCGCATGTGCAGATGACAGTGCTCGACCCCGAAGGCCATTACCTCCCCCCGGGCGAAGAAGGTGAACTATGCCTGCGCGGACCTTCGGTCATGCTCGGCTACTGGCGTAACGAGGAAGCGAGCGCGGCAGCACTGGGCCATGGCTGGCTGCGCACCGGCGATCTGGGCACCATGGACGAGCGCGGGCGCGGCTATCTTCTGGGCCGCGCGAAGGAACTGATCAAGACCGGGGGAGAGAACGTCTACCCGGCGGAAGTGGACGCGATCTTCGCCGCCATGCCCGAAGTCGCCGACGCAGGCTGCTGCGGCGTGCCCGACAGGCAATGGGGCGAGGCGGTCAAGGCCTTCGTGGTGCTGAAGCCCGGCCACAGCCTGACCCGCGAAGAGATCACCCAGCGCTTCAAGGGGCAGATCGCGGGCTACAAGCGCCCGCGCTACATCGAGTTCGTCGATCAGCTCCCGCGCGATCCCATCGGCAAGCTGTTGCGGCGGGAGTTATCGGCACGGCCCGTGACACCCGATCAGGCAGCGTAACTTCAAGCGAGGAATGCCGCCCTGATCGCGGAGCATGACCACGGCCGGAGCTCCGTTATCGCTGCACCTCGCCGCGATTTGCGATCCCGGCCATCAGTCCACCAGGGCATTGTCCTTGTGGGTCGATGATGCCGGGACAGGGTGTCGCGGGGCGGCTTCGAGCAGATCGCCAAAGCTCATGGGATGGGCAATCAGCGAAGGGTCGGGCGAATAGCCGTCGTGCCAGTATTTGGTCTCGACGATATCGCGCGCAATGCTCATGCCGAACAGACGACGGGGGCGGGACGAGCGGTTATCCGGCCCGGCATGCAGCAGGTCGCTGCGGTAGAGAATGGCGGTGCCCTTGCGCGGCGCCGCCTGAACAAGGCGGAACAGCTTATCGAGCGTTTCGCGCTGGCGATAGAGCTTCCACAAGGTACCCGGGCTCAGCATCGCGAGACTGAACTGCGAATTCTTGCCCAGAACAAACCGCAACAGGTTCGGCTGGTGTTCGTCCCACCTGGTCGAGAAAACGCGGTCAAGAAATTCACCTGATGCCAAAGGCGCGCCCTCGCCCTTGCGCATTGCCCATAGCTTCTTCAGGTTATACAACATTATCCGGTAGTTGCACCTTATCCTGAACAGGCGCATCAGCTCCTCGGCATTGCCCCCATGTTTGTTTCCGGCACCGCCATAAATATGCGTCCCCGGCACGAACACCGTCCCGCCCTGCTGATCGGATACGTCTTCCACCGCGACCAGAAGGCTGATTACACCACTCGGGTCGCGGTGGATATACTGGTGCGAGGAGCCCAGATAGCTGGTCAAGGTAATGACTTCGAGGAGCGCACGCGAGCGGCCGCAATATTCGGAGTAAACCTCTTCAAGGCGCTGGCACAATGTGGCGGCAAAGCGGATCACAGGCGGGGTCGAAGGAAGCGAACAGAAGTCGCGGCGCACGTAACGGTTGTCCGTCTCGCTGGCAAAGGTGCACTTGTGACGATCCGGATCGTCGATCGTCTGGCGCATCAGATCAAGGCCTTCGTCGGCTTCCCGATCCGAAAGCAGACCGGTCAGAACGACCAGACCGTGGCTGTCCATCATTGCCAGGGCTTGCCGGACGCAATGATCTGCCAGAATGCCCCGATCATCGAGAACCACAGGCACTTCGAAGGCAGATGTGTCGTTGGAAACCTCGAGTCCGCGCATGCCAATCCGTCACTTTCTGATCCGGCATTCTCCCGGACCGCCGCCGCTTGTGGCCAGATCATGGCGCGGCAGTGCCGATGGCCGGGGTGCTTGCACAAGGCCTTGTCGCAGAAAGTTCTAGATCGGGTTAACGGGCTGATCACCAAGAGGAAGCCCCCGGCAGATCATCTGAACAAGGCAGGCCCCGAAGGGCCGCGTCTGGCGGCGTTAACGCGCGAGCGCCTGCCGCCCCGCCTCTTCGCGCGCAAAGGCGCGCTGATAGGCCTCGCGCGCCGTCAGCCTTGCGCGGTAGTCCTTCAGGCTCTGCGGCACGCCCTCGTCCAGCCCCACGCTTTCGGCAAGGATCAGCGCATAGCCCACGCAGATATCGGCCACCGTGAAGCGGTCGGCGCACAGGTATTCGCGGCCCTCCAGCCGCTGCTCCACTTTCACCAGCCGCTTGTGGAACCACTTGGCATAGGCGTGTCCGGCCTCGGCCCAGCCCTTGTCCTTCTCGAAGATCGCAAAGCGCATGTAGACTGTCTGCGGGAAAGTGATCGTCGCGTCGGCGTGGTAGGTATAGTCGCAATACTCGCCATAATCCCGCTCGCCCGGCGCAATCGCGAGCGGCGTAAACCCCTCGCGCGTGGCGAGATAATGCGCGATGGCGCAGCTTTCGGTCATCCGCGTCTCGCCGTCGACCAGCAGCGGCACGGTGCCGAGCGGGTTCAACTCGAGATATTCGGGCGCAAGGTAGCGCGGCGGGAACGGGAGGATGTTGAGGTCGATATCGACCCCGGCTTCCTCGGCCGCCCAGGTGGCGCGCAGGCCGCGCGAACGGGCGCAGGTGTACAGAACAGGCTTTGTCATGGCGTCAGACCTAGTGGCCTTCCTCCGCGCCCACACCCAGCACTTTGTGCAGGACGAAAGCGATTACGCCGCCCAGCACCAAGCCGACAATCGCCGAGCCCGCCGCATAGGTGACCCAGCCCAGCACGCCGCCCGCCGCCTCGGTAACGGCATGTTCGGCCCCGTGGACCACATCGTAGATGGCGTGAAAGCCCACCTCGTGCGTGCCGTGGACGATGATCCCCCCGCCGACCCACAACATGGCAACAGTGCCGATCATCGCCAGCGCGGCGAGCAATTTGGGCACGAAGCGCAGCAGGAAGGCGCCAAAGCTCTGCTTCCAGCTTTCGGCCTGCTTGGTGAGGTAAAGCCCGATATCGTCGATCTTCACGATCAGCCCGACGACGCCGTAGACCCCCAGCGTCACGACGATAGCGACCACCGCCAGCACGGCTCCGCGCAGGAACAGCGTCTCGTCGGCGACTTCGTTGAGCGCAATCGCCATGATTTCCGCCGACAGGATGAAATCGGTGCGGATCGCACCGGCGACACGCTTGCTCTCGAAGGCGACCGGATCGGCGATCTCGTCTTCCAGCGTCTTGCCGTGCTTGTCCGCACCGAGCTTCTCCAGCACCTTTTCCGCGCCTTCGTAGCACAGGAAGGCCCCGCCCAGCATCAGCAGCCAGATGATCGCGGACGGCAGGAATTCCGACAGGACCAGCGCGCCCGGCAACAGGAACAGCAGCTTGTTGCGCAAGCTCCCCTTGGTGATCTTCCAGATGATCGGCAATTCGCGCGCCGGCGAAAGTCCGGTGACATAACTCGGCGTCACCGCCGCATCGTCGATCACCACGCCGGCGGTCTTGCTGCCCGCCTTGCCTGCCGCGACCGAGACATCGTCGAGCGAGGCCGAGGCAGCCTTGGCAATGACCGATATATCGTCCAGCAGCGCAACCAGTCCTGAAGGCATGTTTCGTTCCCTCGCGCTCGAATCATGTGCGCCAGTCGCCCGCCTGCCCTGCCCGCCGCCTGCCGACAAGTCTTGCAATCGGCGACAAAAGCTGTAAGGGGCCGCTCTTCGCAAGGGATCCGCCCTCGCGATTTATCGAAGAAAGCCGGAGGGGCCCCGTCGTCAAGACGGATAAGCCAGCGATCGGCATGGAAGTGAAAGGACGCGGGATGGCGCTCTACGAGCACATCTTTCTCGCGCGTCAGGATCTGAGCCAGGCTCAGGTCGACGCGCTGGCGGCGCAAGCCACCGAAATCATCGAAGCAGGCAACGGCAAGGTCACCAAGACCGAAACGTGGGGCCTCAAGTCGCTCGCCTACAAGATCGAGCGCAACCGCAAGGCGCATTTCGTCATGCTCAACATCGAAGCCCCCGGCAACGTGGTGGCCGAGCTTGAGCGCCAGACCCGCATCAACGAAGACGTCATCCGCTACATGACCATCCGCGTGGACGCCCACGAGGAAGGTCCGAGCGTCATGATGCGCAAGAACGAACGCGAGCGTAAGCGCCGCGAAACCCGTGAGGAGCGCGACTGATGGCCCGCCCGTTTTTCCGCCGCCGCAAGTCCTGCCCGTTCGCGGCCAAGGACGCCCCGAAGATCGATTACAAGGACGTGCGCCTGCTGCAGGGCTTCATGTCCGAGCGTGGCAAGATCGTGCCTTCGCGCATCACCGCAGTTTCGGCCAAGAAGCAGCGCGAACTCGCCAAGGCGATCAAGCGCGCGCGTCACATCGGCCTCCTGCCGTACATTGTGAAGTAAGAGGAGAGGACACATGGATATCATTCTCCTCGAACGCATCGAGAAGCTCGGCTCGATCGGCGACATCGTCACCGTGAAAGACGGCTATGCGCGCAACTTCCTGCTCCCGCAGAAAAAGGCCCTGCGCGCCAACGACGCGAACAAGAAGGTGTTCGAAGCCAACCGGGAACGCCTCGAAAAGGAAAACGCCGAACGCCGCACCGATGCCGAAAAGCTCGGCGAGAAGGTGGCGGGCGCAGAAGTGGTGCTGATCCGCGCCGCTTCGAACGCCGGCCAGCTCTACGGTTCGGTCAGCGTGCGCGACATCGTGTCGGGCCTTGGCGATCAGGGCCACAGCGTCGACAAGCGCATGGTTATCCTCGGGGCGCCGATCAAGACCATCGGCATGCATGACGTGACCATCGCCCTGCACCCTGAAGTGCGCGTGACGGTGAAGGCCAACGTGGCCCGCTCGGACGACGAAGCCAAGCTGCAGAGCGAAGGCGTCGACGTGCTGGCGCAGATGTTCGAAGACGAACAGCGCGCCATCGAAGAGCAGGCCGAAGCGACCCGCATCGACACTGGCCTGGAGCCGGGCGAAATCCCCGCCGAGCTGCTTGAAGAACAGGGCGAGGAAGGCGACGAAGCCTGATCCCTTGCACGGGCCTTCGCGGCCATGGACACAAAGGCGGGCGCGGGGATCGGATGCGATCTCCGCGCCCTTCTTGTAAACAGCGCCTGCTCGCGCGAAGGTGCTGCCATACAACGATAACAACAAAGGAGCAGATGAACTGCCATGATCGACATTCCCGCTATTCTCGCCCAGCTCCAGCAGCACTACGATGCCGCCGTGACCGCCCTGCGCGAGGACGTGATCGCCTACGGAACGAACGGCGCCGTCCCTCCGCAGCGCAAGCGCGAGGATGGCAGCTACGCCTATCCGCAGATCACCTTGCGCTATGCCGGCAACGGTAGCCCGCAGGATCGCAGCAGGGCTTTCGGCAGGCTGGAAGCGCCTGGCATCTACACCACCACCATCACCCGGCCCGACCTGTTCGCGACCTATCTGACCGAGCAATTGCAGCTGATCGCGACCGAATACGAGGTCGATGTCTCGGTCGAACGCTCGCGTCAGGAAATCCCCTTCCCCTATGTGCTCGACGGCGAGGCGGGCGCGGCTATGGTCGGCATCGCGCCGCAGGACATTGCACAATATTTTCCCTCGACCGATCTTGCCCTGATCGGTGACGAACTGGCCGACGGCATCGAGTTCGACGAGGACGAGGCCATGCCGCTCTCGCTGTTCGACGCGCTGCGCACCGACTATTCGCTGGCGCGCCTCAAGCACTATACCGGCACCGAGGTCGCCGACTTCCAGGACTTCATCCTGTTCACCAACTATCACCGCTATGTCGATGAATTCGTGAACTGGGGTGCAACGCAGATCGGCAGCAACGGCTATGTCGCGCTGACCGGCGCGGCCGGGCTCGACATTCGCGAAAACACTCCGCACGCGCAGGACCAGCTCAATGACACCGCCTGGCGCAAGCACCAGATGCCCGCCTATCACCTGATCCGCGAGGACGGGCGCGGGATTACTCTGGTCAATATCGGCGTCGGCCCGTCCAACGCCAAGACGATCTGCGATCACCTGGCTGTGCTGCGTCCGCATGCGTGGATGATGATCGGCCACTGCGGCGGGCTGCGTTCGACCCAGAAGATCGGCGACTTCGTGCTTGCCCATGCTTACCTGCGCGATGATCACGTGCTTGATTGCGTGCTCCCGCCCGAAGTGCCGATCCCGCCGATTGCCGAAGTCCAGCAGGCGCTGGCCGGCGCGGCGGAGGAAGTCAGCGGCGTTCAGGGCGCAAACCTCAAGCAGCGGATGCGCACCGGCACGGTGGTGACCACCGATGATCGCAACTGGGAGTTGCGCTATTCCTCCTCGGCCAAGCGTTTCTCGCAAAGCCGCGCCATCGCGATCGAGATGGAAAGCGCCACCATCGCCACGCAGGGCTACCGCTTCCGGGTGCCTTACGGGACGCTGCTCTGCGTCTCGGACAAGCCCTTGCATGGCGAGATCAAGCTGCCGGGGCAGGCCAACAAGTTCTACGAGGAAGCCATCGCCGCGCACTTGCAGATCGGCATTGTCGCCTGCGCGCGCCTGAGGGACGAGGGCGACCGGTTGCACTCGCGTAAATTGCGCGCCTTCAACGAACCGCCGTTCCGGTGAGCGCCCCCCGCTCCGTCGCGGGCCGGGTTGCCATTATCACCGGCGCCGCCAGTGGCATGGGCCGGGCCACCGCGCTGCTGTTTGCAGCCGAGGGTGCCAAGGTGGCGGTGATCGACCTCGACCATGCCGCATGCGAGGCAGTAGCGACCGAGTGCGGGAACGGCGCGCGAGCCTATGCGCTGGATTTGGCGGATGGCGATGCCATCACGCGCACCGTCGCGCAGATCGCCGCAGATTTCGGGCGGATCGACATTCTGGTGAACAATGCCGGAGTCTCCAGCTTCTGCGGGCTTGATGATCCCGCCTATGAGGACATCTGGCACCGTGCGATCGCCGTGATGCTGACCGCCCACCAGCGCATGGTGCGCGCCGCCCTGCCCCATCTTCGCCAGAGCGATGCACCAAGGATCGTCAATATCGCCTCGACCGAGGGGCTTGGAGCGACCCCGGGCGATACGCCCTATGTCGCGGCCAAGACCGGCGTGATCGGCCTGACGCGCGGCCTTGCGGTCGATCTTGGCCCCGAAGGCATCACCGTCAACTGCATCTGCCCCGGCCCGATCCGCACCGCAATGACCGACGCCGTTGCCGAAGATCACAAGACGATCTTCGCCAAGCGCCGCACTGCGCTGAGGCGCTATGGCGAACCCGAAGAAGTCGCGCACGTCACGCTCTCGCTGGTACTGCCTGCAGCCAGCTATATTACCGGCGCAGCGATCCCGGTCGATGGCGGGTTGACGGCAAGGAACGCCTGAGGCGTGGGTGCCAATTACTCGAACGCGGCCTGGGTAAAGCCGTTGCGCAGCGCCATTTCGTCGAACAGCGCATCACAGGCCAGTTTGTTTGCCTCGCATCGCATCGCCATCATCGCGCGTGAGCCCTTCTCTCCCACAGGCTCCACCCACCGCTTGATCACCGCAGGATAAGTCAGCGCGCCCTCGGGAGCAAACGACCAGACAGAATAGCTCGGCTGGTGGGCGATCACAGTCCAACCATTTTCGATCTTGGTCTCGATACCCTCCTTCGCCGAAACGGCGGCGCGTGCTTCGGCAACGCTGCCATATTCGATCCCCTGTGCAAGAGTGTCGGGCAGCGGCTCGGGGACATAATTGGGGCAATTGCGCGCCAGCATTCGCCACACCAGCACGGCCTGCAATTCGCTGTGCGACGCGGCGATCTGGGCGAAGTTGGCATTGCCCATCACGTTTTCCTCGAAGCGGGTGACCTTGAAGCCTTTCGCACCGGGCGCCTGATGGAGAATAGTATAACCGCACATGCGGTTTGCCTTGGCGAAGGCGGCGCTGGCATCGATCGCAACGAAAGTGCCGGGATAGGGAACGCCGGGCGAATCCTTGGTCCAGGTGATCTTGACCCGATTGCTCAACACAAGCGCACCGCGGTCGGCTGCGGCCTGCGTCCGGTCCTCGCGGAACCGCTCCGGCGAATACTTCGCCCGCAAGCCCTCGCCGATCATCGCATAGGCGGCATCGTAATCGCCTGTCTCGACGAGCTCGTTGAAGCGCTGCCACGTCGCCAGTGCCTCGGCCTCGAGCTCTTCGCTGGGGATCCAGCCCGGGCTGGAGCCTTGCGTGATATTGACTTCGCGCATGGTCTGCTGCGCGGCGACAGCGCTGCTGACAGACAGAGCGAGTGCGAGCGCGGCAAGCCTGACGATCACGGCAAATCCCCCATGAAAGTCAGCAAGCTAGCCCGCCCGCTCGTCAGAGTCGAGCGAAGGTCGGTCTACCCCCGCCCCTTGGTCTTGGTCGCCCCGTCCTTCGCATTGGCGGCGATAAAGTCGATGATCAGCCCTGCCACGTCCTTACCGGTCGCAGTCTCGATGCCCTCCAGACCCGGCGAGGAATTGACCTCCATGATGACGGGGCCGTGATTGCTGCGCAGCATATCCACCCCGCACACGTTGAGCCCCATGCGCTTGGCCGCGCGAACCGCGGTGGAGCGTTCTTCCGGCGTGATCTTGATCACTTCCGCGCTGCCGCCACGATGCAGGTTGGAGCGGAACTCGTCCGGCGCGCCGGTGCGCTTCATCGCGGCGACCACCTTGCCGCCCACCACCAGCGCGCGGATATCGGTGCCGCCGGCTTCCTTGATGAACTCCTGCACGAGGATGTTGACGTTGGCCCCGCGGAAGGCCTCGATCACCGACTTGGCGCTCGACATCGTCTCGGCCAGAACCACGCCGATGCCCTGCGTCCCCTCGATCAGCTTTATGACGACCGGCGGGCCCTTCACCGCGCGGATGATCTCCTCGGCCTGCTTGGGGTCATTGGCATAGGCGGTGAGCGGCAGGCCAAGGCCGTGCTTGGCGAGGATCTGCAGGCTTCTGAGCTTGTCGCGGCTCCGGCCGATGGCGACGCTCTCGTTCAGGGACCAGATCCCGCGCATCTCGAACTGCCGCAGGATCGCGAGGCCATAATTGGTGATCGAGGCACCAATGCGCGGGATCACCGCGTCATAGGCGGCAATCGGCTTGCCGTTATAGAACACCTGCGGTCGGTGGCTGGCGATATGTACCGTGCAGCGCAGGGTGTTGAGAATGTCGAGTTCATGGCCGCGTGCCTCGGCAGCCTCTTTCAGGCGCCGGTGCGAATAGAGATTGGGATTACGCGCCAGCATCGCGATTTTCATTGGATACCTTTCAAAGCCGGCACTCTACCGGCGGCTCGGCCCCTTATCCGCAAATCCTTCCGATTGCAGCCACGAATGACCACTATCGACAACGAAACGACGCCTGAGCGCCGTGCGCCCGATCAGCATCGGGAATTGCATCTGGGAACGATCCGCCAGGCTGATTTCCGCCCGGAAGGTGGCCTTACCGATCCTCAGCGGCGTCTTTATGACAAACCGGCGCTGCCGTTCGCCCATCGAACTGGTGATGCCCCGGATATCGACATGCACGGCCTCGCAGAAGTGCCGTTCCCCGCCCCAATCGACCGCAAAGCGCACAAACCGCTGGCCGTCGCGGGAAAAATCATCGAGCACCTCGGCGTGGAGCGAGGATGTGCGCGCGCCGGTGTCGATCTTGGCCGGGATGCCCGCCAGCCCCAGATCGGGCAAGCTGACCCGCTCGCGCCAGCCGACGACGGTGAGAGGTCTGGCAGTGCTCAAGGCAGGATCGCCATCCCGTCCCCGCCATTCCCGACCTTCAGGCGCCGCAACACCGCGCCACTGGCGTAATCGACCTCGGCGACGGTGTCGCTCGCTGTCTCTGCGACATAGATGCGATTCCCATCGTCGGACCACAGGATAGTGACCTGAAACCGCGCCTCGGTCTCCTCGGGGCTGGAGACGGCAATGGTGCGGATAACCTTGGCGCTTGCGGTGTCGATCACGCTGAGGCTGCCGTCCTGCAAATCGGACGTCACCGCGACATCGCCTTGCGGGCGCACGGCGATGCGCAGGGGAAAGCGGCCGGTGGGGATCGTCTCGCGCACTTCCATCGTCTGCGGATCGAGCGCGAAGGCCTGATTGGATCCACGCGCCGAAACCCACAGGGTTTTGCCATCAGGCGAAAGCGCGATGCCCTCGGGCTCCTCCCCCACCGTTACAGACATTGGTGCGCGGCGGGTGACAAGATCGATGCGCGTGACAGTCCGCGAGCCGAGATCGGTGGTCCACGCCGTGCGCGCATCCGGGCTGACAGCGAGCATATGGCTGCCGTCCTTGCCGGTTCCGTATTCGAACAAAGCCCGCGTTTCGGAGAGCGGATCGCGGATCCAGAACACCGATCGCCGACCCTCGGCGGTCGCGTAGAGGTTACCGTTCGGATGCCAGACGATACCATGCGGCCGGGCATTTTCTCCTAGGTCGATGCTGGCTACCCGGGCAAGGCTGTCGGTACGAAAGATGTCGACGCTCGTCCCGCCGTAACAGGCCAACGCCACTTGGCGTCCATCCGGCGAAGTCGCCAGTTCGTGGGGGTTGGTGCAGCTTGGCAGGCGAAGCACCTCCTCGCCTTTTGCCAGATCGACCTTGGACAGCGTGTTCCCGCGCTTGTTCGCTACGAACAGCGTCGGCGGCATCGCATCAGCCCCCGCCTGCACCGGTCCGGCAGCAGGCGCGCAGGCTGCAAGCGAGAAAGCCAGCCCCACGGCCAACACGGCAACATACTTCATGGCAAGCCCTCCCCTCGGCTGACGCGCAACATTGGTGTGAACCCGACCGTCATACGAATCAAGCGGCGAGGAAATCCGCTATCGCTTCGCCAAGTTCGGGCTTGGTGACGCTGCTCATGTGAGTGCCTGGAACCTCGACATAATGCGCATCCGGCAGCAGCGCGGCGAGGTCTTCAGCCGAGCCGTTGTCCTGGTCCTCGTCACCGCAGATGACCGCTGTCGGCATGGTGATATTCGCGAGCCGGGCAAGGTCGAAATCGTCCATCGCATCGAGCAGCAATCGCGCCGCCACGGGGTCCACCCCCTGCGACTTCAGGAAAGTGCGTGCGAGATAGGCCGGATCGCCGGGCCTGATGGTGTCGAATTCGTCGATCACCCGCTTGAAGAAATCCGCCCGCCGCTGCCATTCGCCAAGCCCCGACACACCCATGCCGCAGATCGCCAGCCGCCGCGGGGTCAGCACGCCATGCGCAACTGCGTGGATTGCGGTGCGCGCGCCGAGCGAGAAGCCGACGAGGTCGAACACGCCCTCCCCAAGTTCCAGATGCTCCGCCAGGGCAGCAACATCACGCACCAGCACGCCAGCGGGATAGGCCGCCGGATCATGGGGGGCCTCGCTCTCGCCGTGGACGCGGAAATCGGGCATGATCGCGCGGAAGCCGGACGCAGCCAGCCTGTCTGCGTGACCGAACTTGATCCAGTTCATCTGCGCGCTGGAGAACAGCCCGTGCAGCAGGACAACCGGGCGGCCCTCGCCTTCGGTGTGGATGGCGATGCGGGTGCCGTCGAAACTGACGAAATGCCCGGTGCTCACGCGCGCTTCTCCAGTCCCCGCTGCTCCATCCGCCACTGGGCCATGGCGATGCGGTCCTGCCCGAAGAAGGGCTCGCCCTCGAACACGAGGGTCGGCACGCCCCAGTGGCCCGCCGCTTCAAGCGTTTGCTGGTTGGCGGCGATTTCCGCATCGAGTGCGTGGGCATCGTGCTGCGCCTCGGCCTCGAGCTCGGCGAAATCGAGCCCGACGCGTGCCGCAGCCTCGGCGAGATGATCGCCCTCGTGCCAGTCATCAACTGCGCCGGACCAGATCACCCGCGATACCTCGTCGGCGAATGCAAGCCCCCGACCCCGTCGCTCCGCAGTCTGGCCCAGACGGCACAGGCGGTGGATGTGCGGCTGTTCTTGCGCAATCTCGCGCGTGGCGAGGTTCTGCACCACCGGATCGGGGCGCGGCCAGCGATAAGGTATGCCAAGCATCTGCGCGCTCCTCGCCGCATCGATGAAGATGTACCGCCCGACATTGGGATTGCCGGCGAACAGGATCGAGGGATCGCGGATCGCAATCGGCAGCACGGTGCGCAGCGCTATCGCAAGGTCATATTCCTCGGCCATGGCCCGGTAGCGGGCTACGGCGAGATAGGAATAGGGCGAGCGGAAGCTGAAGAACAGATCGGCGCGAAGGGTCATGCCGCCGGTGCTAGACAATCGCGCGGCACTTACCAATAGTCCGCCATGATTTCGCGCGCCCAATCGGGCTCGCACACCGCCCCGCGCGGCGAAAAACCGCTCATCACCGGCTTGATGTCGAGCACCGGAGTGCCGTCGACCGCATCAAGGCCGCGCACCCTGAGGCACGTTCCCTCGACCGATAGGATTTCACAGGTGGTCAGACCGATACGGTTCGGGCGGTTCTTGCCGCGCTGGGCGAAGATGCCGACGCGCGGCCAGTCCTTCCGCCCGCGCGGGTGGCGTGCGCCGGTCTCGACCTTCCCGTCCGGCACCCGGTCGAACAGGAAGATGATCTCGGCGTGGCTGAAGGCATCAAGGCCCGCCAGCGCCTCGGCATCGAAGCGCGCCGGATCGAGCACGATCTCCGCCTCGACCATGCCCCAGTCATCATCCTCCACCACAGCGCGCCCGCCGCGTACGGTGCCGACGGGGTCAAGCGTGAAACTCACCGGAAGAAACACTGGGTACCGGCGTAGAGCATCTCCACGCTATCGCCCGCGATGAAGCCTCCGATCCTCTGCCCCAGCGCAAATTCCTCGCCCAGCGTGCTGCCTTCGACCGGGGCATAGCCCGGCGCGGCTTCAGCGAGGCTGCGCGGGCTGCCCACCTGCACCTCGCCCGCAAGCTTCACCACACCGCTCGCCGGAGCATCGCCTTCCTGTGCAAGGTGCCAGTTCCACCCGACCAGACGACCGTCCTGAAAATGCGCGGTCAGGCCGCCGGAGAAATCGGTGAAGGTGATCGGGCCGGCGCCGCACTCCTTGTTGGAACCCGAACGCAGCGCCGGGCCGAGCGCCTTGGCGAGCGCGGTTTCGACTTCTCTCTGGCCGGCGGCGAAATAAAAGGCTTCCGGCCCCGCCGCGAGCCCTTCTGGCCGCAGTTCGACGACATCGGCCGCGACGGCCAGTCCAGCCACCTCGCCCTGCTGGCGCTCCGCCGGGCTCGGCACCTCGCCGCTGTCGCAGCCGGCGAGAGCAAGCGCACCAGTGAGTGCCATCAGACCGAGCCGCATAAGCCTTATCCCTTCTTCAGATGCCGCCGCCCCAGCAGTTCGGCGATCTGCACCGCGTTCAATGCGGCGCCCTTGCGCAGATTGTCGGAGACGCACCACAAGGTCAGGCCGTTCTCCACCGTCGGGTCTTCGCGCACGCGGCTCACAAAGGTCGCCGCATCGCCGACGCATTCGACCGGTGTGATGTAGCCGCCGTCCTCGCGCTTATCGATCAGCATCACGCCGGGGGCTTCGCGCAGGATGTCCATTGCCTGCTCTGCCGAGATCTCGTTCTCGAACTCGATGTTCACGGCCTCGGAGTGGCCGACAAACACCGGCACGCGCACGCAGGTCGCGGTCAGCTTGATCTTCGGATCGAGGATTTTCTTGGTCTCGACCACCATCTTCCATTCTTCCTTGGTCGAACCATCGTCGAGGAAACTGTCAATGTGCGGAATGACGTTGAAGGCGATCTGCTTGGTGAACTTCTGCGGCTCCAGCGGATCGCCGACGAAGATCGCGCGGCTCTGGGCGAACAGTTCGTCCATCCCCGCCTTGCCCGCGCCCGAGACCGACTGGTAGGTCGACACCACCACGCGCTTGATCGTCGCGGCATCGTGCAGCGGCTTCAGTGCCACCACCAGCTGCGCGGTCGAGCAGTTGGGGTTGGCGATGATGTTGCGCGCCTTGTAACCGTCGATCGCATCCGGGTTCACCTCCGGCACGATCAGCGGCACGTCGGGATCCATGCGGTAGAGCGAGGAATTGTCGATTACGATGCAACCCGCTGCGGCTGCCTTGGGGGCATATTCCTTGGCCGGGCCGCTGCCGGCGGCGAACAGCGCGATGTCCCAGCCGGTGAAGTCGAAATGCTCAATGTTCCTGCACTTGAGCATCTTGCCGGTGTCGCCGAATTCGACTTCGGTGCCGACCGAGCGCGAGGAAGCAACCGCCGCAACCTCGTCGCACGGGAAATCGCGCTCGGCGAGCACTTGCATCATCTCGCGCCCGACATTGCCGGTCGCCCCGACCACTGCCACCCGGTAACCCACTAGACGTTCTCCTTGGATCTAGGCTGCGCGAGATAGCGCGCGCGCGGCCAAGCGCAACCGCTATCCGCGTATCGCAGACCTATTCCTTGGTCTGGGGCGCGACGCCGTGGCTCTCCAGAAAGCGGAAGATCGTGTTCCAGACATGCGGGCCGATCTTCTCCCCCGACACGCGGTGGGTGTAACCGGGGTAGAGCATCATCTCGAAGGGCAGGTTGGCTTCCTGCAGGACACCGATCAACTCGGAAGAGTTCTCGAAAACCACGTTGTCATCGGCCATTCCGTGGATCAGCAGCAGCGGGTCAGCGATCTTCGTAGCATCGGGAATAGCGCTCGCCTGCTCGTAGGCCCCGGGAACTTCGCGCGGATCGCCCATATAGCGTTCGGTATAGTGGGTGTCGTAAAGCTCCCAGCGGGTCACCGGCGCGCCGGAAATGCCCGCGGCGTAGAGCCCGGGATCGGCCTCCAGCATCTTGAGCGTCATATAGCCACCGTAGGACCAACCATAGGTCGCGATCTTGGCCGGATCGACGAAATCGAGCGCTTTCAGGAACTGCGCGCCCGTCTTCTGGTCGCGCACTTCGGCGCCGCCCATCGCGCGGTAAAGCGGCTGCTCGAAGTCCACCCCGCGATTGGCCGACCCGCGATTGTCGAGCTGGAACCAGATATAGCCCCTGTCGACAATCGCCTGAGCGAGTGCACCGCCCCATCCTTTCGTCACCGTCTGCGGACCGGGGCCGCCATAGTGCTGGAAGAACACCGGATAGCGCTTGCCCGGCTCCAACTTGGGCGTGAGCATCATCCAGTGCAACGGCGTCCCGTCCTCTGCGGCGATGACGCCGAATTCGGGGGTGACATGGCTCGCCAGGTAGGGCGCATAGGGATGCTCGCCCTCGACGCGGTTTTCCTCGATCCAGGCCACGCGCTTGCCGTCCGGCGTTGCCAGATAGGACTGCGGCGGTTGTTCGGGCGCGGAGCGGGTGACGTAGAGCAGCCGTCCCTTGCCATCCATGCTGGCGGAATTGGTGAAGGCTGGGTCGGTGAGCAACTCAGGCTCTCCGGTTCCGTCGAGCCGCGCACGGTAGATCTGCTGGGTCAGCACGCCAGCTGTCGCCTGATAGGTGAAGGTGCCCGCCTCCTCGTCCACCCCGACCAGCGTGGTGGTGGGCGAGGTGCCGCTGGTGAGCTGCGTCCACTGGCCGTCGGCGTAGCGGTAGAAGTGCCCGTAGCCATCGCGCTCCGACCACCACAGCAGGCTGCCATCCTTGAGGAAGCGGTAATTATCCGAGAGGTTCACCCAGTAATCCGACCGCGCGGCCTTCTCGGTGAACAGAACAGTGCTCGCGCCGGTTGCCGGATCAATCCTGAGCACATCGATCTTCGTTTGCGCGCGGTCCTGCCGCTGGACATAAAGGTAATCGTCCGGCCCCCAATTAACCCGCGCGACATAGATATCGAGATCGGGTCCCAGATCGACCTTCACCCGGTTCGCCCCATCGGGATCCATCAGGAACAATTCTACCACGGCATTATCGGTGCCGGCGGCAGGATAGCGCTGGTCGAACACGCGGGTGCCCTTCGCGCCGATGGCAGCGCGGGTAACGATGCCCACCGGACTCTCGTCGGTGCGCTGCACCGCGATCCGGTCGTCATTGGGCGACCACCAATAGCCCTGAAGCCGCGCCATTTCCTCCTGTGCGACAAACTCAGCCTCGCCCCAGCGGATCGTATCGGCCTCATCGGCGGGCGTAACAGGCTGCGCTTCCCCACCCACGGGGCCAACCCACAGCCGCCGGTCGCGGACAAAGGAAACAAACCCGCCCTTGGTCGACAGCTTGGGGTTGAGTTCGGTCCCTTCGGTATCGGTGAGCTGAGTCACCGTGCCGTCGAGCCGCGCGAGGTAAAGATCGCCGTCCAAGGGCACCAGCACACCCGAACCGTCGCTTGCCCACTGGTAGCTGATAATGCCCTTGAGCCCCGCCACGCGCGCGCGCTCGCGCTGCATCTTTTCGTCCTCGGACAATTCCTTGCCGCTGCCGAGCTTCTCCGAATCCACCAGCATCCGCCATTCCCCGGTTTCGATGTCATAGCCCCAAAGGTCATAGCGCTCGCGCTCGTCGGCGCGGTTTCTCAGCAGGGCGAGATAGCGCCCGTCGGGCGAGAGCTTCACCTGCCGGGGTGCGGGGCCGTCAAGGCCGGGTGAAGCGAAGACGCGCTCGAAAGTGAGCGTGGGTGCCATCTCAGACATGGTCGCTGTCTCCGCCAGCACGGGAGTTGTCAGGCAAGTGGAAAGGGAAAGGGCAACCGCAGCAAAAACCGAACGCATCCAAAGCTCACCTCGTCATTGCGAGCCGCCGGAAGGCGGCGCGGCAATCCAGCGCCGGTCCGTGCCGTTCTGGATTGCTTCCTCGCTGACGCTCCTCGCAATGACCGACCGGAATGGCAAGGGGCCCAAAACGAAAAGGGCGACCCCGCAGGGTCGCCCTTCGTGTATTTGCTGGCAATGAAGCCTTACGCCTTGGGCGCGTTGACCTTGCGCTCGGCGATACGCGCGCTCTTGCCGGTGCGGCCGCGCAGGTAATAGAGCTTGGCCCGGCGCACGACGCCGCGACGCACCACGGTGATGCTTTCGACGATCGGCGAGTAGAGCGGGAAGACGCGTTCCACGCCTTCGCCGAAGCTGATCTTGCGCACGGTGAAGTTGGAACCCATGCCGCGGTTCGAACGGGCGATGACGACGCCTTCGTAGTTCTGCACGCGCTCGCGGTTGCCTTCCTTCACCTTCACGCCGACGCGGACGGTGTCGCCCGCGCGGAATTCGGGGATGTCCTTGCCGGACTTGGCGATTTCTTCGGCTTCAATCTGCTGGATCAGGTTCACTGGTCCGGTTCCTTCGTTTTTCGCTGCGCGCCAGAGGCAGGTTGGACCCGAGCGCCCTCATGGCGCTCCCACAAGTCCGGCCTGCGTGACCGTGTATCGTCTTCGCTCCTTGCCTTGCGCCAAGCAGCGATCTTCGCATGATCCCCCGATCGCAGCACTTCGGGGATCGTGCGCCCTTCCCATTCCTGAGGTCGGGTGTAGTGCGGGTATTCGAGGAGGCCGTTTTCGTACGACTCCTCGGCCCCGCTGGAAGCCGCGCCCATTACGCCGGGAATGAGGCGAATGCAAGCGTCAAGGATGGTGAGCGCTGCCATCTCGCCGCCGGAAAGGACGATGTCGGCGAGGCTGACCTGCTCGATCTCCGGCTGGGCCTCGAACAGCCGCTCGTCGAACCCCTCGAACCGCCCGCACAGGATGATGACCCCGGGGCCGCTGGCGAGTTCGCGGATGCGCTGTTGGGTGATGGGTTTCCCGCGCGGGGTCATGGCGAGGATCGCGCGACCGGCGGCAGGCACGCTGTCCAACGCTCGCGCGAGCACATCGCACTTGAGCACCATCCCCGCCCCGCCACCTGCGGGGGTATCATCGACCGTGCGGTGCTTGTCGGTGGCGAAGTCGCGGATCTGCACCGTCTCGCAGGCCCACTTGGCATCAGCCAGCGCGCGCCCCGCGATGGAGTGCCCGAGCGGCCCGGGGAACATCTCCGGATAGAGCGTGAGGATGGTGGCGGCGAAGGTCATTCAGTCGAACACATTGTGATCCGGATCGGCCGGCCTGCGCTTCGTCACGACCAGCGCGAGCGGGAACGCCAGCGCAGCGAAGAGGAGCGTCCCGACCCCGACGGCGATGATCGGAAGCAGCCCCGCACCGGTTCCGATCAAGGCGGCGAAGGCGGGGATTGTGAGCAACACTCCCAGCGCCGCCGCCGCATAGCCGGCGCGCCGTGCCGGGGAACTGCGCTTGAAGGCGAAATTGGCGATGAAGCCGAACAGCATCGCCAGACCCGCGAGAAAGGCGAGCGTCAAGACACCCGAGATTATTGCCATGCCACCCCATCCTTCGCGCGCGTATCGACCATCAGTTCAAACACATCCGGCCGCGCATAGTGCCCGTCGGTATCGAGGTTCGTCAAACCCTCGGCCACCTCGGCAAGATCAAGCTCGGCAAACAGCGTCTCCTCCCCTTCACCCGCCTGTGCGATCACACGGGTATCGGGCGCGGCGATCAGCGAGCCGCCCTTGTTGAGCACCTCGCCGGGGATGGCTTCGAGCAATTCGCGCGCGTCGGCATCACCGCCCACACGTTCCAGCCCATCCAGCAAATCATCCTTCACCTGCACCAGCCCCGCCGCCAGCACGAAGCAGCGCCCCTCCATTGCATAGTGGCGCGAGGCAATCGCGTGGCTCTCGCGCACCGTCGGCCATGCGGCTACGTGCACATCCTCGCCGAGATTATGCATCGCCGCGCGCGCCAAGGGCATCCAGTGCTCCCAGCAGATCAGCGTGCCGAGGCGGCCCCACTCGGCCTGATGCACGCAGAGCGTCGAACCATCGCCGCGTGCCCAGATCAGGCGTTCGCCATGGGTCGGCACGAGCTTGCGATGGTCCAGCACCGGCAGGCCGGGGCGGAATGTCAGCTGGTTGTTGACGAGGCTGCGCCGCACCCGCTCATGCGCGCCAATGCTGATGATCGCGCCGCTCGCGTCCGCGAGTTCCTGCAAAGGCAAAAGGCGCTCGTCATTGGCCACCACCGCCTGTTCCAGCATGATCGCATGCAGCGCCTGCGTGCCCGGATGATCCCACAAGGCAGCGCCCGGCGCCTCGTCCAGCCACAGCGGATAGCCGCCGAGGAAGGTCTCCCCGAAGGCCACCACCTTCGCGCCATTTTCAGTGGCTTCGCGGGCAAGATGCAGCGCCTTGTCGATCCCCGCCTGAAAATCGAGCGGAACCGGCGGGGCTTGAATGACGGCGACAGGAAGCGTGGTCATGCCCGTGCGCTTACGCCGGGAAATCAGCCCCCGCAACCGCCGCAGCCACCGCCACAGCCCGATCCGCCGTCACTGTCGCTGCTGTCACCGCCGTCACCGTCCTTGTTCTTGTGGAGCATCGCGTGGACCGGCTCCCATGGGGTACCTAGCAGAACCGCCGTGCCGAACAGCGCCACAGCAAGGGGCACCTCCTGCGGCTCCGGCGCAAGGCGCAGGCGTGCAAACTTGTCCTGCATATTGTGGAGTGTCGCGATGCCGCCTTCGGTACGGCGGTCAAACTTCGCCAAGCGGATCACAGCCGCAAGCACGGTGACCACCATCAACCCTACAAGCGCCCCCGTCGGTTCACCCAGCATGCTGCCCGCGCGCTGGCGGTATAGACCCACCACCAGCAGAAAAACGAAGGGTGCAATACAGAGCATCCGCAGCCGCAGCATTTCCTCGTAGCGCAGCAGCAAGCCGTGGCGTTCCAGCCGGGCAGCGACTCGATCGGCCTGGGAGGCAAGCAGAGACCGTGCCTCTACCGGCGAAATCGGTCCCGAGACCCTCAACAATGCCTTGCCCGCAGGACTGGCCGGCAGACTGCTCTGAACCACCGCCAGCTTGCCGCGACCTGCCTCAGCCAGGCCACCACGCACGAAAAGATCGGCCATGAGCGAATCGGCAAAGCGCGCTCGGCCGCCTGACAGCAGGGCAAGATCTTCGGCTTCGAGCGATTCGGCGGTCCGCCCGGACGGGCGCAGCTGCATCGGCATCCACCATGACGCAAGCATGGCAAAGCCAAGCAGCAGCGTGTAAAACAACAGAAAGTCGCCGCCCGTCCAAGACGAGAACAGCTGCATTATATTATCCTTCCCGCGAGCCAGCCTGCCACGAAAGCAAGCAGACCCACCGCCAGCGCGACCCGGCGTCGAAGAACGATAACATCGGAAAAGTTAACACGCACTCCCTGCGGGTCGATGGTAAAGCGCCGGTGTGCAACCGGCCAGATGTCACCCGGCGGCGGATGGCCGAAAGCGGTTTGGTATGCGGCCAGAGTGGCGGCGTACTGATGATAGAACCGGCTTCGTTCGTTGCGTCCACCGCGCGTCGGGCCATGATGCAAGTCGGCCCCTAGCACCTGCGGGCAGAAAACCTGCCAGTAATCGCGCGAGTAGGTCAGATGGAGGTGCCAGGCCTGATCGACCGCATCCGACGGCGTGACCTCGTGGCCGGCGGTCATCGCGAGATAGCAAAAGCGCTTGTATTCGCCGATCACACGCTCGGCATGGGCCAAGCTCCAGCGGTTTTCGCGGGCAAGCCGGGCGACGAAAGACAGCGATGCGTCGGTTGGGCCGATGTAGTGGTCGGCTAGGCGCTGCCACAAGGCGTCATTGGCGGGCGGGCTCACGCCCCTAGTCTTCTGCGAAAGCGCCCGCAATCACAAGCCGGTGTTCGTCCCACTCCAGAACCGCTGCGGGAATCATCGGGACCATGAAAGTCTTCTGCCCTTTTTCCGGCACAGGCTCGCGGGCAATTTCGACGATGTCTGTTGCACCGAAATTCTCGATTGCGGCGACGATTCCGATGCGCTCACCCGCGTCGGTGAGCACCGGCAAGCCAAGCAGGTCGGCGTGGTAGTATTCGCCCTCGCCAAGCGGAGGCAGCGCCTCGCGCGGTACGCTGAGCACCGTGCCGCGCAGCTTCTCGGCATCGGCGCGCGAGGTGCTTTCGGCGAGCCGGGCAATGGCCCCGCCCTTGCCGTCCTCGCGGATCTTGAAGAGTGTCAGTGCGCCGTCGTTGAAGGTCTTGTGACGGGAGAGTTCAGCGACACCCTCTCCGAACAACTTGAGGCGCACCTCGCCCGTCACCCCGTGCGCGCCAACGATGGCAGCGAGGGTGACGGGCCTGGTCATGCGGGCTTAGCCTTCGGACTGCTCTTCGGCAGCAGCTTCCTCGGCAGCAGCAGCTTCCTCGGCAGCGGGCGCCTCTTCGGCAGCGGGCGTCTCTTCGGCAGCCGGAGCTTCTTCGGCGGGCGCTTCTTCGGCAGCCGGGGCAGCAGCAGCAGCCTTGGCTTCTTCTTCAGCGGCGCGCGCGGCTTCTTCAGCCTCGGCGATCTTGGCCGCACGCTCCTCGGCGCGCTCCTTGGCCTTCTCGCCCGGCTCACCCTTCTTGGGGTTGTTGCGGGCCGCACGTTCCTTGATGCCGGCGGCGTCGAGGAAGCGGGCAACCCGGTCGGTCGGCTGCGCGCCCACGCCCAGCCAGTAGCGGGCACGGTCTTCATTGAGCTTCACGCGCTCGGGCGAATCCTTGGCGAGGAGCGGGTTATAGGTGCCGATCTGCTCGAGATACTTGCCATCGCGGGGAGAACGGCTGTTGGCGACGACGACGCGGTAATAAGGACGCTTCTTGGCACCGCCGCGCGAAAGCCGGATGGAAATGGACATGGGGTTTTACCTTTCGACTGGAATTGAACTATTGAAACGAAAATACTGAGATGAAACTATTTCTTGCGCGGAGGCCCGCCAAGGCCGGGCAGACCACCCATGCCTGACCCAAGGCCGGGAAGACCGCCGGGGCCACCGCCCGTCGGACCGCCGAGACCGGGCATGCCGCCCATCCCGCCCCCGCCGCCGAACATGGCCGCCAAACCCTTGAGGCCGCCCATCTTCTTGATCTGCTTCATGGCGCGGGCCATTTCCTGATGCATCTTCAGGAGCTTGTTGACGGTCTGCACGTCCGTCCCGCTGCCCGCCGCAACCCTCTTCTTGCGCTTGGCGTTCATCAGGTCGGGATTGGCGCGTTCCTTCGGCGTCATCGACGAGATCACCGCTTCGAGATGGACGAGCACCTTGTCGTCCATGCCGCTGGCCTGCATCGCGGCCTTGGCCTTCTTCATTCCCGGCATCATCCCCGCCAGCATCCCGAGCCCGCCCATATTGCGCATCTGGCGCAGCTGCATGGCGAGGTCGTCGAGGTCGAACTTGCCCTTCTCGATATTGCGGGCGAGCTTTTCGGCGTCCTCTTCCTTGATCGTCGCCGCGGCCTTCTCGACCAGACTGACGACATCGCCCATGCCAAGGATGCGGTCGGCCACCGAGCCGGGGCGGAACACCTCGATCGCGTCGAGCTTTTCGCCCGTCCCGGCAAATTTGATCGGCTTGCCGGTGACCGCGCGCATCGAGAGCGCCGCGCCGCCGCGCGCATCGCCGTCCATCCGGGTCAGCACCACGCCGGTCAGCGGGACTTCGCCGGAAAAGCTCTGCGCGACGTTGACCGCGTCCTGGCCGGTCAGCGAATCGACCACCAGCAGCACTTCATTGGGAGCGGAAACGCCGGCGACGGCCTTCATCTCGGCCATCAACGCATCATCGACATGCAGACGGCCTGCGGTGTCGAGCAGCAGCACGTCGAAATTCTGCAGACGCGCAGCTTCCATCGCCCGGCGAGCGATATCGACCGGCTGCTGGCCCTTGATGATCGGCAGGGTCGCGACATCGACCTGCCCGCCCAGCACGGCGAGCTGTTCCTGCGCGGCCGGCCGGTTGACGTCGAGCGAGGCCATCAGCGCCTTCTTGCCGTGACGTTCGCGGATCAGCTTGGCGAGCTTGGCCGTGGTGGTGGTCTTGCCCGAGCCCTGCAGACCGACCATCATGATCACGACCGGCGGCTTCGCATCGAGGTTCAGACCCTCGGTCTCGGCCCCGCCAAGCGTTTCCACCAGTTCGTCATGAACGATCTTGATGACCTGTTGGCCCGGCGTGACCGAACGCAGCACGTCCTGCCCGACGGCCTTTTCGGTGACCGCATCTATGAAACGGCGGGCAACTGGCAGGGCGACATCGGCCTCGAGGAGAGCGATGCGGACCTCGCGCATGGCATCGCGCACATCCTGCTCACGCAGCGCACCGCGACCCTTAAGCTTGTCGAATACGCCGCCAAGCCGGTCGGACAGGGTATCGAACATCGCCTGCTTCTCCTGCCGGGTGCCGAAACGCCCGGAAAACGCGAAAAACGCCGGCGGACGAAACCTCGTCGGCCAGCGTTGCGGACTTCCTCGCGAAGTTCCGACTTTATCAGAGTGACTGGTGGAGCCTAGCGGGATCGAACCGCTGACCTCAACACTGCCAGTGTTGCGCTCTCCCAGCTGAGCTAAGGCCCCGAGCCAGTCATCATGCGAACGGGGCATTCACCCTGCTCGCGGGAGGCGCCCAATATAGGGGCACACCTCCCTTTGCAAGAGCTAAATCAGCTCTCGTCGTCGTCGTCGTCACCCTTGCCGGTCGAGACGCCCAGGTCATCGTCACCGCCGAGATCGACGTCGTTGTCGGGCGAATCGCCATCATCGTCGATGTCCTCGATATCCTCCAGATCGTCGATATCGTCATCGCCGCCGAGATCGGCATCGGCCTCGACATCCTTCTTCTTCTCTTCCTCGAAGGGAATCGGCTGCTTGGACTTGAGCACTGGCTCGGGCGTCCAGGTCTCGCCGCATTCGATGCAGGTGACCGGATCTTCCTTGCCGAGATCGTAGAACCGCTCCCCGCACTTGGGGCAGGTACGCTTGGTACCCCATTCGGGCTTTGCCATCTTTGTTCCTCAATAGGGGCCAACCCCCCTAAGGGGCGGGCGAAAACTTGCGATATTCACGGGTGCTGTGATCGGGATTGTGGGTTCCGGCAAGCCCTTTATCAAGAGCGAGCGGCCCCGCGCGCGGCGCGCCTTGCCAGAAGCGCGGGGCGCTGTCAAAGACCGCGGCCTTATGACCAGCCACCGCTTCTCGCATACCGGCCCGCTCAAAGGCACGATCCGCGTGCCGGGCGACAAGTCGATCAGCCACCGCGCACTGATGTTTGCAGGGCTTGCCGTCGGGCAGAGCCGCATCACCGGCTTGCTGGAAGGCGAGGACGTTCTGGCGACGGCGGCCGCGATGCGCCAGCTCGGCGCGCAGATCGAACGCGACCCCGAAGGTGCGTGGACGGTGTATGGCGCGGGCGTCGGCAGCCTGCTCGAACCCAAGTCCGCACTCGACATGGGCAATTCGGGCACCTCGACGCGCCTATTGATGGGGCTTGTCGCCAGCCATGCCATCACCGCGACCTTTACCGGGGATGCGAGCCTTTCGGGACGGCCGATGAAGCGGGTGATTGATCCGCTTTCGATGATGGGCGCATCGATCGAGGCAAGCGCGGGCGGAACCCTGCCGCTGATGCTGCGCGGCGCGAGCCCCGCCGTGCCAATCACCTATCACCTGCCGGTAGCGAGCGCGCAGGTAAAGAGCGCGGTGCTGCTGGCGGGCCTCAACACCCCCGGCATCACCCGCGTGATCGAGCCCGTCCCGACCCGTGACCATACGGAGCGGATGCTGACGGGCTTCGGTGCGAGGCTCGAAGTCGGCGAGGAAAATGGAACACGGATTATCGCAATCCGCGGCGAGGCCGATTTGCGGCCCATGGATGTGACCGTGCCGGGCGATCCGTCCTCGGCGGCCTTCTTCATGGTCGCAGCCACGCTCGTCCCTGGCAGCGACCTCACAATCCTGAATGTCGGCCTCAACCCGACCCGCGCAGGCCTGCTGGCCGTGCTGCGGCAGATGGGCGCGGACATTGCCGAGGTGAACCCCCGCGAGGTCGGCGGCGAGCCGGTGGCCGATCTGCGAGTGCGCCATGCGCCGCTTTCGGGCGTCGATGTGGACCCTGCCCTTGCCCCCTCGATGATCGACGAGTTTCCGGTGCTGTTCGTCGCCGCGGCACTCGCCAGCGGCACCACTCGCACCACAGGGCTTGAGGAACTGCGGGTCAAGGAAAGCGATCGTCTGGCTACCATGGCGAGCGCGCTGCAACTGGCAGGCACGCGGGTGGAGGAGCACGAGGATGGCCTCACCATTCACGGCACCGGCGGAGAACCGCTCACCGGCACACGCGAGGGGACGAGCGTCGCCACCCGCCTTGATCACCGCATCGCCATGAGCATGGCCGTGGCCGGGCTTGTCAGCCGCACCGGGGTGAGCGTCGATGACACCGCCCCCATCAACACCAGCTTCCCCACCTTCATGGGCATGCTGGACGAGGCAGCGGGATGATTATCGCCGTCGACGGCCCCACCGCTTCGGGCAAAGGCACCATCGCCAAGGCGCTGGCCGCGCATTTCGGCCTGCCGCATCTCGATACCGGCCTGCTCTACCGCGCGGTCGGGCGGCAGGTGCAATTGAACGGCGGCGATCCGGACAATCCCGCCGACGCGCTGGCCGCCTGCACCTTTTACGACACGCTGCTTGATGACGATATCCTGCGGTCGGAGGAGGTTGGTGGTTTCGCCAGCAGGGTTTCGGTGCATCCGGCCGTGCGGCAGGCACTATACGAACGCCAGCGCGCCTTTGCCACCCAGCCCGGCGGCGCGGTGCTCGACGGGCGCGATATCGGCACCGTCATCGCCCCCGAGGCAGAAGTAAAGCTCTACATCACCGCCAGCGTGCAGGAGCGCGCGCGGCGGCGCTGGCTGGAGATGACAGGTCGCGAGATCGACATTCCGCTGGCCGAGATCGAGCGTGACATCGTCGCCCGCGACGCGCGTGACATCAATCGCACCGACGCCCCCTTGCGTGCCGCGACGGACGCACTGGTGATCGACACCACCCATTTCGGGCGCGAAGCGGCGGTCGAGGCGGCGATCGAGGCGGTGGAGCAGATGCGCGCGGGCTGACTGGCTCAGCCCACTTGCACGTCACTCGCCCCAACCGTCCTCGGCATCCTTGGCTCGCTGGATCGCCTTTTCCTGCTGCTGCTGGACCCACTCCTCGTTCGCGGCGAAGCCTTCCTGCTGCATCTTGGGCATGTTCTTCAAGGCAACCTTCGCCATCTGCTTGCCGAGCGCCTCCGCATCGACCGGCTCGCCCGTCAGCGTCTGGCGGACCAGTGCGGCAATTTCGAGTTCGACGAAGCGTGCCGCCGCATCGCTGGTGGCTGCTCCGGTATCGCCGCAATCGGGAGTAATTCGGGTGCTCTGTTCGTCCACCGCCTCGAAGCGAAGGAAGCAGGATGACGAGAAGGTGCCGGCGTTGGGCATTGTCACCCGAAGCCCTCCGGCCTCAACCCCGGCAGAGCGCATCGAACGGGTCTGCGAGCCAGCAATGTAGGACGCCTGGGTGCTGCGGACCTTCGCCTTGGCCTCGGTCAAGGGGATGGCATAGACGTCAGCATCGGCACCCGCACCGCATGCCCCGAGAAACAGGCATCCTGCAACCAACGCCAAGGTTCGGCGCGGATATCGTCCAAGAACAGGCATGATCGGCAATTCCCGTGAAAGCTGAAGCACTGGGGCAGGATTATAGGGGAATTTGGTTAACATCGTCCTTTCCCCTCTCCTTGTGCCGCGGGCGGTTTTCCTTGCATTTCGCGAGCATCTCGCATAGGCGCCGCCCCGTTCTCGCAATCATCTCTGGTTGAAGGAACCTTCGTACAGGCATGGGGCCTTGCGGAGAAGTCTGCCTCTTGCCCCGCCAGCCCCGGCAATGGTGCCTGGGAAGCGGAGAAAGACCCCGGAAAAACCGGTGGCCGGTAGCACAACGAAACAGGACTGACTGACCTTATGGCAACCCAGATGCCCACCCGCGCCGATTTCGAGGCGCTCCTCAATGAACAGCTCGGCGGCGCCGGCGAAGACGGCTTTGAAGGCCGCGTCGTCAAGGGCACCGTCACCGCGATCGAGAACGGCTATGCCGTGATCGACGTCGGCCTCAAGAGCGAAGGCCGCATCCCCCTCAAGGAATTCGCCCGCGGCGAGGACGACCACGGCCTGACCGTCGGCGGCGAAGTCGAAGTCTTCGTCGACCGCGTCGAGAACGCCGATGGCGAAGCCATGCTCTCGCGTGACCGCGCCCGCCGCGAAGCCGCGTGGGACAAGCTCGAAAACGAATTCGGCGAAGGCAAGCGCGTCGAGGGCCGCATCTTCGGCCGCGTCAAGGGCGGCTTCACCGTCGACCTCGATGGCGCCGTGGCCTTCCTCCCCGGCTCGCAGGTCGACATCCGCCCCGTGCGCGACGTCACCCCGCTGATGGACGTGCCGCAGCCGTTCCAGATCCTCAAGATGGATCGCCGCCGCGGCAACATCGTCGTCTCGCGCCGTGCCGTCCTCGAAGAGACCCGCGCCGAACAGCGCAGCGAACTCATCAATGATCTCGCCGAAGGCCAGATCATCGACGGCGTCGTGAAGAACATCACCGATTACGGCGCCTTCGTCGACCTCGGCGGTATCGACGGCCTGCTGCATGTAACCGACATGAGCTACAAGCGCGTCAACCACCCGAGCGAAGTGATCGCCATCGGCGACACCGTGACCGTCCAGATCGTGCGCATCAACGCCGATACCCAGCGCATCAGTCTGGGCATGAAGCAGCTTGAAAGCGATCCGTGGGATGGCGTGGCCGCCAAGTACCCGGTCGGCATGAAGCTGTCGGGCCAGGTCACCAACATCACCGAATACGGCGCCTTCGTCGAACTCGAGCCGGGCATCGAGGGCCTCGTTCACGTGTCGGAAATGAGCTGGACCAAGAAGAACGTCCACCCGGGCAAGATCGTTTCGACCTCGCAGGAAGTCGAAGTGATGGTGCTCGAAGTCGACAGCGAGAAGCGTCGTATCAGCCTCGGCCTGAAGCAGGCCCAGCGCAATCCGTGGGAAGAATTCTCCGAGAAGCACCCGGTCGGCTCGGTGGTCGAAGGCGAAGTCAAGAACGCGACCGAATTCGGCCTGTTCGTCGGCCTCGACGGCGACGTGGATGGCATGGTGCACATGTCGGACATCGCCTGGGGCATCTCGGGTGAGGACGCGCTGGCGCTCCACCGCAAGGGCGAGATGGTCAAGGCCGTCGTGCTCGATGTGGATGTCGAGAAGGAGCGCATCAGCCTCGGCATGAAGCAGCTCGAAAAGGGTGCGCCCTCTGCTGAAGGTACTGCCAGCGGCTCGAGCCTGCGCAAGAACCAGACCGTCACCGTCACCGTGCTCGAAGTTCGCGACGGCGGCCTCGAGGTGCAGGTCGGCGAAGATGGCGCGACCGGCTTCATCAAGCGCAGCGACCTTGGCCGCGACCGCGACGAACAGCGTCCCGACCGCTTCCAGGTTGGCAGCAAGGTCGACGCGATGGTGATCGGCTTTGACCGTTCGAAGAAGCCCAACTTCTCGATCAAGGCGCGTCAGATCGCCGAAGAAAAGGAAGCCGTGGCGCAGTTCGGTTCGTCGGATTCGGGTGCCTCGCTGGGCGACATCCTCGGCGAAGCGCTCAAGCGCAAGGACGACTGATTTTCAGGCGCTCGTCCCCTTGGGCGAGCGCCTTGAAATGACGAAAGGCCCGCTTGCTCCGGCAGGCGGGCCTTTTCCTTTGAGGGCTGCGCCTGTAGGATGGCGGCCATGATCCATGTTCACCAGTTCCCCTGTCTCAGCGACAACTACGGCTATCTCGTCCACGATACCGACAGCCACGAGACAGCGGCAATCGACACGCCCGATGGCGCGGAATATTTGCGGCAAGCCGAATTGAGGGGCTGGCGCATCACCCAGATCTGGAACACCCACTGGCACCCCGATCACGCCGGCGGCAATGCGGCAATCAAGGAAGCCACCGGTTGCACCATCACCGGCCCTGCAGAGATCGAGGGCAAGTTCCCGATCGACCGGATCGTGGCCCACGGAGACCCGGTGATGCTGGGGCCGGTCGAGGCATCGGTGATCGACGTCTCGGGCCATACCAACGGCCATATCGCCTATCATCTGCCGAGCGCGGGCGTGGCCTTTGTCGGCGATTCGGTGTTCGCACTGGGCTGCGGGCGAATGTTCGAGGGCGAGCCGAAGCAGTTCTGGGCGAGCCTCAGCCGCATCAAGGCGCTGCCGCCGGAGACGCTGCTCTATTGCGCGCACGAATACACCGCCTCGAACGCGAAGTTCGCGCTCCATGCCGATCCCGACAATCCGGCGCTTCAGGCCTATGCCGAGGAGATCGCGGCCAAGCGCGCAAAGGACGAGTGGACAGTGCCGACCACGCTCGAACGCGAGCTTGCCACCAATCCCTTCCTGCGTGCCGATGATCCGGCGATGATGGCGAAGTGGGGCGGCGCCGCGCCTTACGAGACTTTTGCAGCGCTCAGGGCGGCCAAGGACAGTTTCTAGGACGATGCAGGCTCTCAGGGTCGAGCGCCTGTCGGACGACCTGTCCGGCGTGATGCTGGCCGATATCCCGGCACCCGTGCGCGGCACGGGCGAGGTGCTGGTGCAGGTGCGCGCAGCCTCGCTAAACTTCCCCGATCTGCTGATGACGCAAGGGGGATACCAGTTCAAACCGCAAGTCCCCTTCACCAGCGGGCTGGAATTCGCCGGCGAAGTGATCGAGGCGGATCCGGAAAGCGGCGTTGCGCGCGGGGACCGGGTGATGGGCGGCAACAAGACCGGGGCCTTTGCCGAGATTGCCAGCGTTGCGGCGGACAAGCTTTCGCCGATGCCGCGCGGCATGGACTTTGCGCAGGCGGCGGCCATGGGCGCGGCCTATTCCACCGCCTATACCGGCCTGGTCGAACTGGGCGGATTGCAGCCCGGCCAGTGGGCGCTCGTCCACGGCGCGAGCGGCGGGGTGGGCCTTGCCGCCTGCGATCTGGCCCGCGCGCTGGGCGCTAAGGTGATCGCGACCACCGGCAGCGCCGACAAGGCCGAGCGCATCGCCGCCCTCGCCTCTCCGCAAGCGGTGCTGCTCGCCAAGGGACGCTTCAGAGAGCGGGTATCGGAAATTACCGGAGGCAAACTGGCCGACATCGTCTTCGACCCCGTCGGCGGCGATGTG
This sequence comes from Erythrobacter dokdonensis DSW-74, assembly GCF_001677335.1. Lineage (GTDB taxonomy): Bacteria > Pseudomonadota > Alphaproteobacteria > Sphingomonadales > Sphingomonadaceae > Erythrobacter > Erythrobacter dokdonensis. The sequence goes on along the minus strand of NZ_LZYB01000002.1, from coordinate 333,256 downwards.
TTCGACGAATCGACCCGCTGCGTCGCCTTCGGCGGCAAGCTGGTGGTGGTGGGCTTCACCTCTGGTCGCATCGCCGAGATTTCCACCAACATCCCGCTGATCAAGGGCTTCAGCATCATCGGCCTGCGCGCCGGGGAATATGCCCGCCGCTTCCCAGAACGAGGAGCCGCGATCAACGCCGCAATCAGGGAGCTGGCAGAGGAAGGCCGGATCACCCCGGCGATCAACTGCACCCTGCCGCTGTCGCGCTGGCGCGAGGGCTTCGACGCGATGGCGCAGCGCCAGCTGGTGGGCAAAGTGGTGTTCGTGCCGGGCAGCTAGGCACCGGCCTCAATAGATGTACTTGTCCTCGCGCACAGTGAAGATCAGATTGTAGCCATTGCCCGGCGACTTGATCAGCTTGGTTTTCTTTTCGCCGTCTCGCCAGATCAGGACGACGCCGGACGAGGTCGTGTCCAGCACACCGCCGTTGCCGTAACCAATGACACTGCCGAAAGTGGTATGGCCGATTTCAGGTTCGCCATTGTCTTCGCGCAGCTGGCGAAGCAGGCGCGCATGGCAATCGGCATCGCCATCCTGCGCGGCAAAGATGATGGTGACCAACGCCTTCTTCTCGGTGCGATAGCCAATCGGAGCGTCGCAGCCGGGCAGCACCTCGACCCGCTTCTTCTCAAGCGAGGCCTTGAACGCCTTGACGTCCGCCGATGTGCTCTCGGTCGTGAACTGGCCCCACAGCGCAATGGGCGCGTGCGTTCCGTCGGTCTTGGCACCGAGCGATGCCGAAATGCCGAGGGCCGGCATGATCAACCACAGGGCGGCAGGATGTCGCATGATTGTCTCCCGTTCTGCCAACGCATAAACTGCGACGGACAAAAGAAAAAGGGCGGCCTCGCTGGACCGCCCCCCTCTCCGTAACCGGAAAAATGCGTGGCTCAGAGCGAGGAAATCACCTCGTCGGCGAGCTTCTTGTCGGCCTTCTTGTCGTGCGCCTTGGCGATCAGCACCTTCGAAGCGGCTGCGGCGGCGGTTACCGCCTTCGCCTTTACCTCGGCCACAGCGGCGCGCTCGGCAGCGGCGATCTTGTCTTCTGCCATACGCTGGCGGCGGGCGACCATTACCTCGCTGTCGGCCTCGGCCTTGGCGAGGATCGCTTCGGCTTCCTCGCGCGCTCCGGCCAGCATCGCTTCGGCATCTTTCTCGGCGCTGGCGATCTTGGCGGAATACTCGGCGCGCAGCGCCTCGGCCTCGGCCCGCAGCGTCTTGGCTTCGTCGAGCTGGGTGCGGATCTCTGCAATCTTCGCGTCCAGCCCGCCGGTGATGATGCCGGGGACCTTCTTCCACACAAACACCGCGATCAGCACGGTCATCGCCAGCGCAACCCACTGGTAGGAATCGAGCCCCAGCACTGCCGGTTCGGCATGGCCTTCGGCACCGCTGGCAAGCAGGGTCAGAATGTCAGCCATGGGCCATCACCTCCTTGACCGCAGCCTCGGCGGCGGCGGGTTCGACGTCGGTCCCGGCGATCCGGGCGACGATCTCGCGCGCAGCATCCGCCGCCACGCCTTCGATTTCCGCCATGGCGCTGCTGCGAGCGGCGTCAATCGCGGCTTCGGCTTCGGCCAGACGCTTGTCGAGCTTGGCCTGCGCCTTGTCGAGCTTCGCCTCGTTCGCCTTGGCCGCCTTGGCCTTGGCCTCGGCGATCAGCGCCTGGGCAGCGGCACGATTTTCATTCTCGCGCTTGCGCCAGGCCTCTTCCTCGCTGTTGGCCGCATCGCGCGCGGCCTGGGCTGCGGCGAGGTCACCGGCGATCTGCTGGTCGCGCAGGTCGACCGTGCCCATGATCTTCGGCACCATGCCCAGCCCCACCACGAGGAAGGTCAGGCCAAAGAACACCAGCAGCCAGAACACCTGGCTCGAGAGGGTATCAGCGATTTGGTCGATCTGGGGCATGCTTGCGCCTTTGGTACGGAATGCCGGGGACGCGAGGGTAACCCCGCATCACCGGCCATTCCATGCACCTTGTCTTAGCTGAAGATCAGCAGGACGGCGATAACGAAGGCGAGCAGGCCGAGAAGTTCGGCGGCCGCGAAGCCGATGAACAGACGGCCCTGCTGGCCATCGGCGGCACCCGGATTGCGCAGGGCGCCTTCGAGGAACGAGGCGAAGACATTGCCCACGCCGAGCGCGGCGAGGCCAGCGCCGATCGCCGCGAGACCGGCACCGAGAAGAGCAGCAGCTTGAGCGTCCATGGTATTAAACTCCGTTTGAATTCTGATTGTTGTCGAGGGTAGTGAAGAGAGCCGCTTAGCTCTCAGTGAAGGTTTTCCGCATCGTTGATATAGAGCGAGGTCAGCAGCGCGAAGACATAGGCCTGAATGCCCGCAACGAGGATTTCGAGCGCGCTGATCGCGACCATCAGGATAAAACTCGGCAGGCCGACCAGCGCGCCAAGGCCAAGCCCTGCCCCGCCGCCGGCGATGACGAAGCTCGCCAGCACCTTGAGCAGCACGTGGCCCGCCATCATCGCCACGAACAGTCGCAGAGCGAGGCTGAACGGGCGAACCATGAAGGACACGAATTCGATCAGGCTGATCGGCAGCGCCAGGAACACCGGCGTTCCCGAGGGCCAGAACAGCGAGAAGAAGTGCAGGCCGTGCTTGGCAAAGCCGACGATCAGGACGATCGAAAAGCTCAGGATCGCCAGAACCCCGGTCACCGTGAAATGGCTGGTGAAGGTGAATGCGTGCACCCCGGGAACAAGACCCACCGGCACCAGGCCAAGCAGGTTGCCGAACAGGATGAACATGAAAAGCGTAAAGATATAGGGCACATACTTGCGCCCGGCCTTGCCGACATTGGCTTCGAGCAGGTCGTCGATGAAGCCGGTCATCGTCTCGACCGCCATCTGCCAGCGCCCCGGCACCAGCTCGCGCTTCATCCCGCCGGCGACGAACACCCAGACGAGGACGGCGGTGATCGCCATCCACAGCGCGGAATTGGTGAACGCGATGTTGTATCCGTCAGCCAGCTGCCAATCGGACCCCATGAGGGGTTCGATGGTGAACTGCTTCATCGGATCGACCTTGCCTTCTTCGGCTGCCACGATCTGTCGGCCCTCAAATGTTTCACATGAAACACGCCCCTAAAGCAGTCCAAGAGGGGGGCAAACAGGGGCTGAACGCCCGCTACTCCCCGTCAGACGGCTCCTCGGGGCGCGTATTCGCCGCAAGGATAATGCTTCTGAAGGCCGAAGCGGTTCCGAGGAACAGTCCGCCCAACAGGCCCCATGGCGCGATACCGGCCAGCGAATCCACCGCAAAGCCGATGACCAGACCACCGATGATCCCACCGAGCAGGTTGGCCAGAGCGCGGTTGCCGCTGCGGTAATTCGCATCGGTCCCCTGCACCTTCGGCCGGTTGCGCTGCTCTTCGCGCTCGCGTGCAGCCTTGAGCCGCGCTTCGAGCGCGTCAATTCGCGCATCCTCGACGATGGGTTCTCGGGCGGGTTTCTCGTCGCTCATGCCATGCTACCGAAAAAGGAAAGACAAGGCACGCGCAATGAGGTGCCCGCCGAGGGCGCCGCCCCCTTAGAAGGGGGTCACACCCAAGTCAACATCGGGCGGGCCTTGTTTGTGCAGTTGCGAACCTTTGTGTTCCGCATTGCCCCCGCGATACGAAATCCTGGATTACGCGGGCCGAAGGCCGGCTGCCTGCAGATGCTCAAGCCCGCACCAGCTGAAACGGCGCCGACGACATGCCCGTGCAGGCGAACAGGCAAGAATCAAGGACAACGCGGATCCCTGATCGGGGGCGCGCTGGTGCGGGTCTGCCAGCTGCCGTCGGGCGCCATGTATTTTTCTCCCGGAACCGTGCGGGCGATGGCCTGGCAACCTGCGGTAAAGGCATAGGCATCGGGCGTAGCCTTGTTCTCCAGCGCCTTTTGCGAATAGACCGCCTTGCGCTTGATATTGATATTGTCGACCACGCGCTGCAATGCCGGGTCAGCCCTTCCGACGATGCCGAGATAACCGTCGGGCTTCTCGCCCACCTTGCCCTGCGCGCGCGCCGCAGCATAGGCGGGATCGCGATCGGCCATGGCCGGGGTGGCTGCCAGACCCAGCAGCGCTGCTGCTGCCGCTGTCATCCCAAGGGTCGCCTTGCGCATTGTCAGTCCTCCGTGTCGCCCGCGCATAAACATCAGAATATGTCCGCGTTCTCTTCGATCGTATTGGCCGCGTCCTCGGCCAGACGATAGATCACTTCCTGCCGGATGTTGACGTTGAGCTCGATCACGATCGGCTCGTCCGGCGCGGCGATATTGATGCAGCCGCCCAGACCTGCCGAAAGGAGCGCGCCCAGCGCCAGACTGGCTCCGGCCCTCGCGTGTCCTCGCCTTGCCATGCGTGCTGCCCCTCCCCGCGGTCCGTCCTCGGGTGTGGCAGCGCGCCGGGACGCGGTCAATTGCGTGATCTTCATGGCTGGTCTTCGCTTTCGGGAGGTTGAACGGGAATGCGCAAGGTGTCGGCCGGGACAAAGCGGCCGTTTTCGGCCTTCAGCAGCCCGCGATCGACCGGGTTGCCGAGATAGTCCACGTCCCAGAACGAGCGGACCATGGTGGACAACTCGTAGAAGTTTTCGGAACGGACGTTGATGCGGAATCGGATCGGCAGCCGCGCGATCCGCCGGGTGATGAAGTTGCGGCTGGTGCCAACCCCCTGGCGCACGCCATCGAAGTCGAAATTGGTGATGATTTCTCCGCCGAGGCTGCCGTTCAGTCCGACGCTCATTTTGCGGTAATCGAGCGAGCGCAGGGCAGCGAATGCGAAATTGCCCATCGCACCGAGATCCTCGTAGGTCAGTTCGCCGATATAGGCGACATTGCCGCCGCCCTCGCGGCTGCGCAATTCGCCCCTCTCGATCCGCCCGTTGCTCTCGGCATCGAAGATGATCGGGACCGTGCCGTCAAACGTGCCGCTTGCGCCGATATTGGTGAGCTCCATCTGTGCGACGAAGCGGGCTGCATCCAGTCCCACGATATCGAACACATAGCGGCGTTCCTCGGGCCGCGAGAAATCCAGCTTGAGCGGGCGCAGCACCAGCTGGCCGCCCATGAAGGGGAAGCGCGCGTCGCGCAGGGAAAGCAGCGTGCCCTCGCTGAGATCAAAGCGCACCGTGCCGTCCAGCACCTCGACCCCGGGATTGATGGCATCAATAGTCAGCAACTGATCCGGCGCGGTCGTGAGATTGACGAGATCGGTGAACACCACCTCGCCCTTCAAGCCGCGCACCGGACCAAAGGGTGCGGCGAAATCAAAGCCGTCGCTGGCGAAACGTCCGCTGCTGGTGATTTCCTCACCGCGCCAGTCGATCCGGCCTTCACCGGTGATCGTGCCGTCCGCGAACACGATCAGGTCTTCGGCAAGGTAGGACAGCTCCTCGGGCTGAAAACCCTTGTCGAACACCAGGCTCGGCACGGTAAGGCGCGCGCCACCTGCGGCCGATTCCAGATCGTGGGACACCGTCACTTGCGCCACAAGCCGGTCGGATGCCGGATGGTTCAGCCGGGCGCGGGCGTCGATCGCCGTGTCGCTCAGCGTCATCGTGGCCCCGCGCGCGGCAAGCGGCACAAAGCGCGCCGGGCCTTCGGGCGGGCGGTCGGAAAGCGTGAAAGCGCCCTCCACCAGCCGCAGCGCCCCGTCAGCAAAGGTCCATTCGCCCGACACCCTATCGAGATCGAACGGCAGCGCCACGAGCCGGGCCGTGCCGCCGCTGAAAGCGCCGCCAATCCCCTGGGCAAGGCTGCCGGTGATCTTTGCGGCAGCGAGGCGCACCTCGCTGTCGGCTTCGCCCATCCGGATCGCGACATCCTCCAGCGCAAAAGGCGCCGGATAGCGCAGCCATGCTCCGCCTGCCGCCAGCTGCGCAGGCGTATCGCCCAGCCTGCCCGCCAGTTCGAGCGGGCCGGTGCGCGCTGCAACGCGCAGCCCGTCGCGATAGGCCAGGAGCGGCGACCCATCCTCGGGACAAAGCGTGACCTGCTGCCCCGCCAGTTCCAGCCCGGAGAGCGCCAACGCGCGGAACTTCAGCGGCATGCAGCGGTTGCCCACCACCAGGCCCCCGGCAGCCGACCAGCGCCCCTCGAACGGCAGCTCCAGCCCGTCCAACGCGCCGCCCGGCAGTTCTCCGCTGGCAGTGGCCACGCCATCGAACCGCAAGCCGTCGCCGCCTTCCTGCCGCACGGTCAGCCGCGGGATGGAAATCCGGTTTGCGCCCGCGCGATATTCAGCCATTGCCAGCCGCAGCCCCCAGCCGCCGCGGGCCTGCTCCATCCGGCCGTTGATGTTCGGCAGACCCGCGCCGCCGACAAGGATGTTGCCGCGCAGGCCGGACAGTCCCTCGCCTGTCAGTCCGGCGCTGATCTGCGACAGGGCCAGCACCCGCTCGCCCGTGCGGGTAGAAAGGCTGCCTTCAGGCACGATCAGCGCGGTCGATGCGTCCTTGCGGCGCAGGATCGCCTCGGCGCGGAAGCTTGCGCCATCGAGCGCCTGCGACAGTCCCCCGCGCGCCTGCCCAAGCAGCGGGGCGAGCAGCGTGCCCTCGAGCCCGTGCCCTGCCGTGGCGAGGGTTTCCCACAGGGCGGCATCGGCCCTCAGCCCCTCGCCGCGGAAATCGCCCTGCCATTCCCCGCGCGCGGCAAGCGAGCCGCCGGCGGACGAGCGCCAGGTGCCCTTCGCGGCCAGCCGCGCAAGGCGGCCTTGCGGCGCAGTGACGTCTGCTAGTGCCACATCATGCGCGATGACCAGCCCCTTGTCCGACCAGGCGAGCCGGGCGGTGCCTTCCAGCCCCTCGCCCGCCAGCGTGTCGGAGCGAATGCCCGAAGCCTCGAGGCGGAAGTCGCCCTCGGCCCCGGCGAAATCCCGCGCCAGCGCAAGACGGGTGCCGATATCCGCCCGTGTCACGCTCGCACCGCCGCAATCGAGCTGTGACAGACGCAGCGGCCCGTTGAACTGCGGTGCGCCGCCTGCGGTCGACAGCTTTCCGAAAAGGGTTGCAGTCCCGGCCTTGCAGCCCGCGATCCCGATCCCCGGCGCGGTCGCGGCGAGGGTCCCGGCAAAGCCGTCATCGAGCCGTCCATGGCCCTCCAGCTTCACTCCGACCGCGCCGTAATCGCTCTCCAGCAGCGCGCGGGCATCGTTCAGCACCAGGTCGATCGCGGGCAATGCCGGCGGCGCGTCGCTGCCGGTGAACACCAGCGGATCGAGCGCGCCGAGGCTGAGCTTGTCGCCGGCATATGAGCCATAGAGCCGCGCGCCGTCGACACGCACGCGCCGCACCTCCGGCCCCGCCCAGCCGACGCCCAACTCCACCACCAATCGCCGCGCGGTAAGATCAGGACGGGCCGGATCGCCGACCACGAGGTCCTCGATCACCTGTGTGCGCGGACCGATTGCAAGGATACGATACGACGCACGAACGCCGCTCTCTTTCAGATAGTCGTCGAGAAAATTGCCCGCAATCCGGTCACGATCAAGCCATGCGGCACCTCCGGCGGCCAGCGCCAGCGCCGCGCCGCCCAGTCCGATCCGGGTTCGCCACAGCCGCAACCAGCGGCGATTGCGCCCGACTGGCAGGGAAGTCTCGTCATGCGTTTCAGCCACCGCCATTGCTCGTCACCCTTGCGCCCATCGCCGCCCAAAGGCAATGATAGAGCGGGTGTAATTCCTGCCGGGGGCCGCATTGCCGGAAGCTGAAGAGGGTTTCGATTTTCGCGAGGCGCCGCGCGCTCGCCCCGATGCGGGCAAGAGCGCGGGGGCCGGCCATCGCGCCCGCCTGCGTGAGCGGCTGCTCACCGGCGGCGCCGAGGCGCTGGCCGATTACGAGGTGCTCGAATACCTGCTTTTCGCGGCCATCGCGCGCGGCGACACCAAACCCATTGCCAAGGCCCTGATCGCACAATTCGGCAGCCTTGCCGGCGTGCTCAATGCCGACCCTCGGGCGATCCAGCGGGTCGCGGGCGTCGGCGAGAACAGCGCTGCGGCATTGAAGGCCGTCGCCATTGCCGCGCGGCGCATGACCCGCGGCGAGATCGTCAAGAAGCCGGTGCTGGGCAGCTGGCAGGCGCTGATCGACTATCTCACCACCGACATGGCGCATCTGACCATCGAGCGGGTGCGGATCCTCTATCTCGACACCCGCAACCGGCTGATCGAGGATCATCACCTCGGCGACGGGTCGATCGACGAGGCGGCAATTCACCCGCGCGAAGTGATCCGCCGGGCAATGGACGTGGGTGCATCGGCAATGATCCTTGTCCACAACCACCCGTCCGGCTCCCCGGAGCCGAGCCGCGCCGACATCCAGATCACCCAGCGCATCGCCGAAGCCGGCCGACTGCTGGGCGTTACGGTCCACGATCATGTCATTATCGGGCGCGAGGGGCACACCTCGCTGAGGTCGAAGGGGCTCATCTGATGGCCGATGCGGCGTCGCCCGGGGCGCTGCCGGACAGCCGTGCGCGCTATCGGCCCGAAATCGACGGGCTGCGGGCTCTCGCGATTGCGCCGGTGGTGCTCCACCATGCCGAACCCGAGCTTTTGCCCGGGGGCTTCGTCGGGGTCGATATATTCTTTGTTATCAGTGGCTATCTCATCACCGGGATTGTGGCTACCGAACTGGCAGAGGGACGGTTTTCCCTGCTGCGCTTCTGGGAACGACGCGTGCGCCGCATCGTCCCGGCACTTGCGGCCATGCTGGCGGCCACATCGCTTGCAGCTTGGGCGCTGCTTATACCGGAAGACTTCACGTTCTTTGCCAAGGCGCTGGTGGCCGCATCGGTTTTCGCCGCCAACATCCATTTCGCCGAGCGCACCGATTATTTCTTCAGCTTCGAGGGTGCGCAGCCCCTGATCCACACGTGGACGCTGGGGGTGGAGGAACAGTTCTACATCATCTTTCCGCTGTTGATGCTGGTCGCCTTTGGCCGGGGCGGCAGGCGGGCGATGTGGCTGGCGGTCGCGGCAATCGGGCTGGCGAGTTTTGCGCTGGCCGTCGCGCTTGCCCCGCGCTGGCCGCTCGCGGCGTTCTATCTCCTGCCGACGCGCATGTGGGAGCTCATGCTTGGCGCTGCCTGTGCGCTGCTTCCGCGTGCGCCGCGCACCAATGGTGCGGCCGCTTCGGCGGGGATCGCACTGATCCTTGCAGGCTTTGTTCTGATCGGGCCGACGACCCCGGCACCCGGCCCCATGTTTCTTCTTCCCACGGTCGGCACGGCGCTGGTGCTGTTGTTCTCTGACCGGAATACGCTTGCGGGCCGGATGCTGGCACTGCGGCTGCCGGTGCTGCTCGGCCTGGCGTCCTTCGGCATCTATCTGTGGCACCAGCCGGTGCTGTTCTTCATCGGTTACGTCCATTTCGGCCCTCTGCCCCTGGCCACTAAGATCGGCGGCATAGCGCTTTCCGTCATGCTGGGCTGGTTGTCCTTCCGGCTGATCGAACAGCCGGTCCGCCGAGGGCGCCTGCTCGCCGGACGGGATCTGCTGGCCGGCGCGAGCGTAATGGGCCTCGCGTTGCCGCTGGCGTTGGGAGCAGCCGGATATCTCGGAGCTGTCGGTCCGCGCAGCATGGCCGAGGCAGGGCAGCTCGGCGGGCTGCGCCCCCCTTTGGCAAGTCTGGGCATAAGCGAACCGCCGGACGACCCGCTTGCCTTTGTCCTTTATGGCGACAGTCACGCCGCCCAATATTATGCCGCCGCGACCGCGCGTTTCGGACCGGGGGCGCTAGTGAGCCATTCGGGCTGTCTTTCGACCGGGGAATTGACGAGCCGGAGCGCCGCCGATCCGCAGAGCGAAGCCTGCCGCGCGCTGCCCCGCCAGCTCACCGACATCGTCCGGCGCCGCGGCATCGGCACGGTGATCTGGGCACAGCGATGGGAGCGCGAGCTCTTCGCGGCAGGAACCAACCGATCAGTCGGTCTCACCACCGGAGCGCAAGGCAGGGCGCGTCTGCTGCTGGCCATGGAACGGTTGGCAGCACGCCTCCCGGCCGGCACCCGGATCATCATCGTCGGCAATTCGCCCACGGCCTGGGCCGCTGGCAGTTTGTTCGGCAAGGGCTGGCTGCGCTGCCGGGCCTGGCGCAACGTGACCTGCGCCGATTCCTATCCCGCATCCCTTGCCGAAGGTCGCGCAATCAGCGCCGCGCTACGCGACTTCACGGCCGGCTCGCAGCGGTTCGACTATGTGGACGCCGCAGCCCCGCTTTGCCCGAACGGGCGTTGTCTCCTGCTACAGGAGGGCAAGCTCAATTACTGGGATGGCAGTCACATGACCGATGCTGCCGCCGCGCGGGTCATGGCCGGGATCGCATTGCCACAGCAGCCGCCCGCACTTCTGCCGCGCTGAACCTGCCTCGACGCCCGGGTGCGGATCGGGCATCGCTGGGTCCTTGCCTAGAGCGGCACCCTTCCCTACCGCGCACGCCGAAACCTGCCTTTCCGGAGTCGATCATGGTCCCCCGCTACGCCCGTCCGCAAATGACCGCCCTGTGGGAGCCGGAAGCGAAATACCGCATCTGGTTCGAGATCGAGGCTCATGCGACCCAGAAGCTCGCCGAGCTGGGTGTCGTCCCGCAGAGCGCCGCCAAGGCACTGTGGGACTGGTGGGCGACCAATCCGGCGATCGACGTTGCTGCCATCGATGCAATCGAGGCGGTCACCAAGCATGACGTGATCGCCTTTCTCGACTGGGTCGCTCAGCAAGTGGGCGAGGAAGCCCGCTTCATGCACCAGGGCATGACCAGTTCCGATGTGCTCGACACCACGCTCTCGGTGCAGCTGGCGCGCGCAAGCGACATCCTGATCGCCGACCTCGACGCGTTGCTCGCCGCGATCCGCACCCGGGCCGAGGAGCATAAATACACCCCCACCATCGGTCGCAGCCACGGCATCCATGCCGAGCCGGTGACATTCGGCCTCAAGCTGGCACAAGCCTATGCCGAATTCGACCGTTGCCGTGCGCGGCTGGTCGCAGCGCGGGCCGAGATCGCCACTTGCGCCATTTCGGGCGCGGTCGGCACCTTTGCCAATGTCGATCCGCAGGTCGAGGAATACGTCGCACAGCAGCTTGGCCTCGCGGTAGAGCCTGTCTCGACGCAGGTCATCCCGCGCGATCGTCATGCGATGTATTTCGCCACGCTCGCCGTGATCGCAGGCAGTATCGAGCGGCTGGCGGTGGAAATCCGCCACCTTCAGCGCACCGAAGTACTGGAAGCGGAGGAATATTTCTCGCCCGGCCAGAAGGGTTCGAGCGCGATGCCCCACAAGCGCAACCCGATCCTCACCGAGAACCTCACCGGTCAGGCCCGCATGATCCGCTCCTATGCCCTGCCCGCGCTGGAAAATGTCGCGCTGTGGCACGAGCGCGACATCTCCCATTCCTCGGTCGAACGCTTCATCGGCCCGGATGCGACCATCACGCTCGATTTCGCGCTGGCACGCCTCACCGGCGTGGTCGAGAAGCTGCTGGTCTATCCCGAACGGATGGAGAAGAACCTCAACCGCATGGGCGGCCTGATCCATTCCCAGCGTGTGCTGCTGGCGCTGACGCAGGCCGGCCTCACCCGCGACGATGCCTACCGGCTGGTGCAGAGGAACGCGATGAAGGTGTGGGAATCGGACGGCGCGCTGTCGCTGCTCGATCTGCTCAAGGCGGACGAGGCAGTAACGGCCGCGCTTTCGCCGGAGCAACTCGAAGAGAAATTCGATCTCGCTTACCACTTCAAGCATGTCGACACGATCTTCGCGCGGGTCTTCGGGTGAAAGCGGGACTACTGGACACCGGGGCCAAATCGCCTAGGCTCAGCGCGCTCATCGGCCATAAGGAGGCAGACCGCCCGTGAAGATCCTGCGCACCATGATCTGGGTTCTCGCCCTCGTCGCCTTCCTGATCTTTTCGATCTACAACTGGAAGCCGGTCGAGGTCACCTTGTGGCAGAACCTCGTGATGGAAACGCGCCTGCCGGTGCTGGCGCTGATGGCGTTCATGCTGGGTTTCCTGCCTTTGTGGGCCTATCACCTCAGCGTGAAATGGGGGCTGAACCGGCGCGTGAAGGCGCTGGAGAACTCGCTCAAGACCGCCGCACTTGCCCGCCATCATGAACCACATGCCCCCGCACCGGTGGATACATCTGGGGAAAAGCCGGTGACAAAGGGGGGAGAATCCGCCGATCCGCTCGCGCCGGCGGACAATGCCACCGACGGAGGCGCAGGCGAATGACGAACCCCGTCTATCTCGCGCTCGACGTGCCGCAACTCGAGGCGGCCAAGGCGCTGGTCAGCAAGGTCAAGGCCCACGTCGGCGGGGTCAAGCTGGGTCTGGAGTTCTTTTGCGCCCATGGCGCGCATGGCGTGCACGAGATCGCGCATCTTGGCCTGCCGATCTTCCTCGACCTGAAATTCCACGACATCCCCAATACGGTCGCCGCCGCGATGCAGGCGATCCACGTCTACGAGCCCGCGATCGTCACTGTCCATGCCAGCGGCGGGCGAGCGATGATGGAAGATGCCAAGGCCGCCGCTGCCGAAGGTTGCAAGGTGGTGGCTGTCACCATGCTGACCAGCCTTGATGCCAATGATCTGACCGCAACCGGAGTCTATGGCAGCGCCGAAACGCAGGTGATGCGCCTGGCCGAGCTTGCCCATGCGGCGGGTCTCGACGGGATCGTGTGTTCGGGTCAGGAGGTCGGCATGGTGAGGAAGGCCTGGCGCGACGGATTCTTCGTCGTCCCCGGCCTGCGCCCCGCCGGAAACGGCACAGGCGACCAGAAGCGTGTGGTGACACCGCGTCAGGCCCGCGACAATGGTGCCAGCGTGCTCGTCATCGGCCGCCCCATCAGCCGCGCGGAGGACCCGGAAGCTGCGGCGCGCGCGATCGAGGCAACGCTTTGAAGGCAATCATTGCGGCATCCCCTGAGGATGCCCCCGCTCTCAAGGCCCTGCTCGAGGCCGGCTATCGCGGCGATTCGGCGCGCCGCGGGTGGAACCACGAGGCGGACATTCTGGATGACGAACGCATCGCTCCGGGCGAACTCGAGGCGATGCTGGCAGATCCGGCAGTGACGATCCTGACCGCGCGCGACGGGGACACGCTGACCGGCTGCGTGGCGGTGACGGTGAAGGACGCAGCCCTTGCCTATCTCGGAATGCTCTGCGTTGCGCCCGATCTGCAATCGGCAGGTGTCGGAAGACAGCTGCTCGATGCGGCAGAGGATCACGCGCGCGGCCTGGGCATCGCGGCTATGGAGATGACCGTTATCGACAGCCGCGCAAGTCTTATCGCCTGGTATGAACGGCGCGGCTACCTGCGCACCGGCGAGACGCGCCCCTTTCCGGTGCGGCGCGATCCGCCACTGACATTCGCGGTGCTGGAAAAGCGGCTTCGCACCGCCTAGAGGCGCTGGCAATGACAACCCTCGTCAAGATCTGCGGGCTTTCGACCCCCGAAACCATCGCCGCCGCGGTGCAGGCGGGGGCCGCCTATGTCGGGCTTGTCCATTTTCCCAAGAGCCCGCGCCATGTCTCGGTGGCGAAAGCGGCGATGTTGCGGCGCGATCTGCCCGAAAGCGCCGGGGTCGTACTGCTGGTGGTCGATCCCGAACCCTACGCGCTGGCCGAGGCGATCCGCGTTATAGGCCCCAGAGTGGTGCAGTTTCATGGGTCAGAGCCGCCCGCTGTGCTCGCCCGCACACGTTCGGAGTTCGGCGTCGAGGTGTGGAAGGCGCTCGGCGTGAAGGACGCAGCCGCGCTGGACAAGGCCGCGCCCTATCATGGCGCCGCCGACCGCCTGCTGTTCGATGCGCCTGCCTCGGCGCTACCGGGCGGAAACGGCGAGGCCTTCGACTGGAACCTGCTGCGGCTTTACCGCGGGCCGACCCCGTGGGGGCTGGCGGGCGGGCTGACCCCGGCCAATGTCGCAGAGGCGATCCGGCTAACAGGCGCGCCGCTGGTGGATACATCCTCGGGGGTCGAGCGTTCCCCGGGGATCAAGGACATGGACAAGATCGCCGCCTTCTGCAAAGCCGCCCGCTTATGAACTCTCCAAACTCATTTCGTAACCAACCCGACGATCGCGGCCATTTCGGCGAGTTCGGCGGGCGCTATGTCGCCGAAACCCTGATGCCGCTGGTGCTCGATCTCGAGCGCGAATACCGCAAGGCGCAGGCCGATCCAGCGTTCCAGGCGGAATTCGACGACCTGCTCGAACACTACGTCGGCCGCCCCTCGCCACTCTATTTCGCGCCGCGCCTGACCGAGGAATTGGGCGGCGCGCAGGTGTGGTTCAAGCGCGACGAGCTCAATCACACCGGCGCGCACAAGATCAACAATTGCATCGGCCAGATCCTGCTGGCGATCCGCATGGGCAAGAAGCGCATCATCGCCGAGACCGGCGCGGGGCAGCACGGGGTGGCGACCGCGACGGTCTGCGCGCGCTTCGGCCTGCCTTGCGTGATCTACATGGGCGCCGAGGACGTGAAACGGCAATCGCCCAACGTGTTCCGCATGAAGCTGCTGGGGGCAGAAGTCGTGCCCGTCACCAGCGGCGGGGCGACGCTCAAGGACGCAATGAACGAAGGCCTGCGCGACTGGGTCGCGAATGTTCACGACACCTTCTACATCATCGGCACCGCCGCTGGCCCGCACCCCTACCCTGAGATGGTGCGCAACTTCCAGAGCGTGATCGGCAAAGAGGCCCGCGCCCAGATGCTTGACCGCACCGGCCGTCTGCCCGACCTGCTGGTCGCGGCGATCGGCGGCGGGTCAAACGCGCTGGGGCTGTTCCATCCCTTCCTTGATGATCCGTCGGTCAAGATGCTGGGTGTCGAAGCGGCGGGCCACGGCCTCGACGGCGACGAACACGCCGCAAGCCTGCTCGGCGGATCGCCCGGCGTGCTCCACGGCAACCGCACCTATCTGCTGCAGGACGAGGACGGCCAGATCACCGAAGGCCACTCGATCAGCGCAGGGCTCGATTACCCCGGTATCGGGCCGGAGCACGCATGGCTGAAGGAATCGGGCCGCGTCGATTACACCGCCGTCACCGACGAGGAGGCGCTCGACGCCTTCCAGCTGCTGTGCGCGACCGAAGGGATCATCCCGGCGCTGGAACCCTCGCACGCGATTGCCGCGGTGAAGAAGGTCGCGCCGACTATGTCCAAGGACAGCATCATCCTCGCCAACCTGTGCGGGCGCGGAGACAAGGACATTTTTGCGGTCGCGGAGCGTCTGGGGGTGGAGCTGTGAGCCGGTTCGCTTCGGCATTCGGAAAGTCGGTACCCGCGCTCGTCTGCTTCATCACCGCAGGTGATGGCGACACCGCAGCCAATCTCGATGCGCTGGTCGAAGCCGGGGCGGATGTGATCGAGCTGGGAATGCCCTTCACCGATCCGATGGCCGATGGCCCCGCGATCCAGAGCGCCAATCTGCGCTCGCTGGGCGCGGGGACGACCACGGCGGACGTGCTGCGCTACGCCACCGCCTTCCGTGCCCGGCACCCGAACGTGCCGCTGGTGCTGATGGGCTATGCCAACCCGATGGTCCGGCGCGGGCCGGAATGGTTCGCCGAGGCCGCCGCCGCCGCTGGCGTTGACGGGGTGATTTGCGTCGACATTCCGCCCGAGGAGGACGATGCGCTCGGCCCGGCCCTGCGCGCGAAGGGCATCGCCGCGATCCGCCTTGCCACCCCCACCACCGACGCCGCGCGTTTGCCCCAGGTGCTCGCCGGGTCGGAAGGGTTCCTCTATTACGTCTCGGTCGCCGGGATCACCGGCAAGCAGCAGGCTCAGATCGAAAGCATCGAGGCCAACGTCGCGCGCATCAAGCAATCCTCCGACCTGCCCGTCGCAGTCGGTTTCGGTGTGCGCACGCCTGAACAGGCTGCGGCTATCGCGAAGGTCGCCGACGGCGTGGTGGTTGGCTCGGCGCTGGTCGAGATCTGCGGGGAGTATGGCGCCGAAGCTCCGGCCAAGCTAAAGGAACTGACCGCCGCCCTCGCCCACGCGGTTCACACCGCCCGTCAGGAGCAAGCCGCATGAACTGGTTCACCCGCGTCCGCAATTCGCTCGGCTTCGCGCCCGAGAAGAAGTCCACCGAGAAGGACCTGTGGATCAAGTGCCCGTCCTGCCAGGAAATGCTCTTCGTGCAGGAATACGAGGACAATCTCTCGGTCTGCCCGAAATGCGAGCACCATGGACGGATCGGCGCCGACGCGCGGCTTGCGCTGCTGCTCGATCCGGGCTTCGAGGTGCTGCCCCTGCCCAAGGTCACCGAAGACCCGCTGGGCTTCAAGGACACCAAGAAATATACCGACCGGCTGAAGGCCGCGCGCGCCGCCAATCCGCATGAGGATGCCTTCGTGGTCGGCTCGGGCACCATCGACACCCGGCCTGCCGTGGTGGGCGTACAGGATTTCAGCTTCATGGGCGGATCTATGGGCATGGCCGTGGGCCAGGCCTTCTGCGAGGGCGCGCAAAAGGCGCTCGAGCGGCACTGCGCCTATGTCGTGGTGACGGCCGCTGGCGGCGCGCGGATGCAGGAGGGGATATTGTCGCTCATGCAGATGCCGCGCGCGACGGTGATGACCCGGCGGCTCAAGCAGGCCGGCCTGCCCTATATCGTGGTGCTGACCGACCCCACCACCGGCGGGGTGACGGCGAGCTATGCCATGCTCGGCGACATCCATATTGCAGAGCCGGGCGCATTGATCGGCTTTGCGGGCCAGCGCGTCATCCAGGACACGATCCGCGAACAGCTGCCCGAGGGCTTCCAGCGCGCCGAATATCTCCACAAGCACGGCATGGTCGACATGGTGGTGCCGCGCCGCGAGCTGAAGGCGACCCTTGCGAGCGTGCTCGATTACCTCGCTCCGGTGAAGGCGGCGTAACGCACCCATGCGCGATTTCGGTCGGTCCGACGACCCGCGGGTTCAGGCCCAGCTGGATCGCCTCGCCCGCCTGAGCCTGCCGCAGGGGCGGCTCGGGCTGGAGACGATCCGCGCGTTGATGGAGCGGCTCGGCAATCCCCACAGGCAGCTGCCGCCGGTCTTTCACGTTGCGGGCACGAACGGCAAGGGCTCGACCTGCGCCTTCCTGCGCGCGATGCTGGAGGCGGAAGGGTATCGCGTCCACGTCACCACCAGCCCGCATCTGGTGCGCTACAACGAGCGCATCCGGCTGGCGGGCGAGCTGATCACCGATGCGATGCTGGCCGAGGTGCTGGAGGAAGTGCTCGATGCGGGTGAGGACTTGGGTCCGAGCTTCTTCGAAGTCACCATCGCCGCCGCTTTCCTCGCCTTTGCCCGCACGCCTGCCGATGCCTGCGTGGTCGAGGTCGGCATGGGCGGGCGGTTCGATGCGACCAATGTGCTGGAGCCCGAGGCGCTAGCCGCCTGCGGAATCGCGGCGTTAGGCCTCGATCACGAACGCTTCCTGCTTGCGCCTGACAATGGCGTGCCGACCGAGCCGATGGCGCGGATCGCGTTCGAAAAGGCGGGGATCGCGAAGAATGGCGTGCCGCTGGTGACCATTCCTCAGCCCGATCTCGAAATGCAGGCGATCACGGATGTGGCCAGCCGGATTGGCGCTCCGCTCCACGTCGCAGTGGCGTTTCCAGGTTATCAATTGGGCATACTTGGCCATCACCAGATCGCGAACGCGAGCCTCGCCGTGGCCATGGTTCAACAGCAAAAATCCCTCACGGTTTCGGACGAGGCCGTGCGTACAGGCCTGCTCGCAACGCGCTGGCCTGCGCGCCTGCAATATTTGCAGGCTGGTCCGCTAACAAGGATGATCGAGAGCTGCGATTGGTTGTTGGACGGGGGGCATAATGTGCAGGCGGCTGATGCTCTCGCGCGGCATTTTGAGGCCCATCGGATTTTCCGACAGACCGGCAGCAAATTGCCCCGATATGCCATCATCGGCTTACTGGATTCAAAAGACTGGCGCGGCTTCATAGACCGCATCGCGTCCCATGTCTGCGCGCTCGTCGCAGTTCCTGTACCGGGACACGACAGCGCCTCACCGCTGGCTCTGGCGGCCTATGCCTTCAGCCGGGGCGTGCCAATCGTGCACACGTCACAATCGATCGAAGCGGCCGCGCACTGGCACAGCAGCTCCGGTCGTCCGGGCGAGCCCAAATATGGCGAAGTCATCATCGCAGGCTCGCTTTACCTCGCAGGCGAAGCGCTGCGATTGAATGACGAACTACCCGACTGAAGCTCTGCTATTCCGCCGGAGCCGCCTCCGGCGTTACCACCCCCGATGTTCGCCCGGCCCGCGCCTGCCGCACCCATTCGGCAATGCACAGCGCCACCGCGACCAACCCGATCAGCGTCGTCAGCACGAAGACATCATAATAGCCCTGATCCTCGATCATCTCGCCCAGCGCCCCGCGACCGAGCGTCCCCACCAGCATGGTGAGCGAGGACAGCAGCGCATATTGCACAGCGCTGTATTGCTTCGACACGATCGATGAGAGCCACGCCACATAGGCCGCGCCCGCGATGCCGATGGCGAGGTTCTCGAACATCACGGTAAAGGTCAGTTTGGCGAGCGCCGGACTGCCGATCACCGGCACCTGCATGATGAGCCACGTGAACCCCACCGCATCGCTCGCCGCCTGCATCCGCGCGCCGCCGATCGCGAGGTCGGCATAGAGCAGGTTGGTAAGCGCCGCGAGCAGCGCGCCCAGCGTCAGCGTCGCCATGCGGCCCAGCACTGTGAGCAGATAGCCACCCAGCGCCAGCCCGGCGATGATCGCACCGACGCCGAAGAACTTCGAAGCAAAGGCCACCTCGTCATTGGTGTATTCAAGCTCGCCCAGATAGAACGGATAGGCAAACGTTCCCCAGATCGCGTCGCAGATGCGGTAGGTCAGCACCAGCGCGAGGATCAGCACGAGGCTCCAGCCGATCCGCCCGACGAACTCCACAAGTGGCAGCACCAGCGCGCGGTAGAGGTGGTCCATCGCAAACCCCGCCCCGCTTGCGGGCGGCGCATCCTCGGCCAGCAGGTTTGTCCCATCGCGCTTCTGCCCCGCCAGCCAGCCTGCGATCAGCGCGGGCACCACCACGGTCGCAACAATGATCCACGGGCCGTAATTGAGCGTGAACTCGGTCGGATTGGGGCGCTGATCGGGCGGGAAGGCAAGCGACATGACCATGAAGGCCAGCACCACGCCGATCGCCGCCGCCCACAGCACGCCCACCGCCACCAGCGCCCGCGCGCGCACCTCGGGGCGCAATTCGCCCGCCTGCCTCAATGCGAGAATCTGCGCGTCCGAGGCGGCATCCTCGGCAAGGTCCCCTACGCGCGTATCGGGCGCGAACAGGCCCAAGGTGCCGATTCCAAGCAGGATCGCGCCCATCAGCGCATAGGTTTCCGGCCAGCCGATCCGTGCCGCAATGATGAGGCCGAAAGCCCCGCCCACCAGCGCGGCGAGACGGTAGCCCATCTGGTAGACAGTCGAGAGAATGTCGAGCGTCGCCTTCTCGTCCGCCACATCGATGCGCCAGGCGTTGATCGCAATGTCCTGCGTCGCACTGGCGAAGGCCCCGATCCCGGCGAGCAGCGAGAACCAGCCCAACTGGCTCACCGGATCGAGCAGCGAAAGCGTTACGAGAATCGCGCCGAGCAGCAATTGCGCGGGCACCATCCACTGTTTGCGCCGCCCCAGCCGCGAAAAGCCTGCGATGTTCACCTTGTCTATCAGCGGCGACCACAGGAACTGGAAGGCATAGGAAAGCCCGATCAGCGAGAACACGCCCATCGTTTCCAGATCAACCTCGGCCTCTGACAGCCAGGCATAGAGCGTGCCGAGGAACAGCGCGAAAGGCAGGCCGCTGGCAAAACCGAACAGCGCCATGTAGCCGGTCTTGCGCTGACCCATCGCGCGCAGGACCACGCCCCAGCCGGGCTTTCCGGCGCGCGCTTCAGCCATTCGGATCGATCCTTGTTCTTAACCTCATTTCCCTGCACCATTACGCCGGGACGAGAGGATGAGCAAAGAGCGATGAACACCGCGACAACAGATATGCCCGATTTGCGCCCGACGCCGGGCCAATTGGCGCTGGCCGAAACGATCCGCGGGGGTATCGGCAGGCAGGCAGGCGGGGTCCAGACGGTTCCGTCGACGAACTACACCTGCCCCGATCACTTCGCGCGCGAGCAGGCGGCGCTGTTCGACCGATTGCCGCAGGTTATCGCACCATCCGCGCTGCTGCCAGAACCCGGCATGGCAGTGCCACATGATGCCACCGGGCGCCCGCTGCTCATCACCCGCGACAATGACGGCAAGGCCCACGTCTTCCTCAACGTCTGCCGCCACCGCGGCACGCGGCTGGTCGAAGGCAGCGAGGTGCAATGCGCAAAGCGGCTGGTCTGCCCCTATCACGCCTGGACCTACCGGCTGGACGGAGGTCTGATGGCCCTGCCCCGGCCCGAGACCTTTCCGGGCCTCGACAAGGGCGATTACGGCCTCGTCGAGCTGCCTGTTTTGGAGGCAGGGGGTCTAATCTGGTTCGCGCCGGTCGATGGTGCCGATTTTACCCATGCACAAGAATTGGGCAGCGATCTCGACGCTTTCGGTCTGCCGCAATCGCACCTGTTCCGGCGCAAGCTGCACACGGTAAGAGGCAACTGGAAGCTGATCATGGATGCCTTCCTCGAAAGCTACCATGTCACCCGGCTGCACGCGAATACCATCGGCCCCTTCTTCAAGGACGGGATTACCGCAGGCGACCAGATCGGCCCGCACCAGCGTTCGGCAGTCGGCCGGCTGGAGGAGATGGAGGGCGTCGACCTGACCGACATGGCCTCCCTGCGCCGTGTGGTGACCTTCGCCTACCAGTTGCTGCCCGCGACGATCATCGTTCCCAGCCCCGATTACGTCAATGTCATGGTGCTCATGCCGCAGGCAGCAGACCTGACGCTGGTTGAGGATTTCATGCTCATCCCTGAAGCGCCCGCGACCGAAAAGGCGCGCGATCACTGGGAGCGCAGCTGGAAACTGCTCGATGGCGGCGTGTTCGCGTCAGAGGATTTCCGCGCGGCCGAGCTGGGCCAGCAGGGACTATCAAGCGGCGCGGTGAGCCACGTCACGCTTGGCACGCTGGAAGGCGGGATCACGCGGTTTGACGAGATAGTGAGCGAGGCCTTGCGGGCAGCCAATTGAGCGCCTAGGCGCCGGCCCATGCCCACCCAGCCCCCACGCTCCGAAAATCGTCCCGAAGGCGACCGCATCGCCAAGCTGCTTGCCCGCGCAGGCATAGCCAGCCGTCGCGAGATCGAGCGGATGATCGCCGAGGGGCGCGTTGCGCTGGACGGCAAGGTGCTGGAGACCCCGGCAACGATCCTGACCAGCCTCAGGGGCGTGACAGTTGATGGCAAGCCTGTCACCGCCGCCGAACCTACCCGCCTGTTCGCCTTCCACAAGCCCGCCGGCCTGATCACAGCCGAGCGCGATCCGGCGGGCCGTCCGACGATCTACACCGCGCTGCGCAATGCCCTGCCGAAGAACGCGGGCCGCGTGATGCCGGTCGGGCGCCTCGACCTCAACACCGAAGGCCTGCTGCTGCTGACCAATGACGGCGAGGTAAAGCGCAAGCTCGAACTGCCCGCCAGCGGCATTCCGCGCACCTATCGCGCGCGCGCTTTTGGTGAAGTGACGCAGGCGCACCTCGAAGACCTGATCGAAGGCGTCGAGATCGACGGGGTGCGCTATGGTTCGATCGATGCCAATCTCGAACGCTCCTCTGGCCGCAACCTGTGGATCGAGATGACCATCACCGAGGGCAAGAATCGCGAAGTGCGCCGCGTGCTCGAATTTCTCGGGCTTCAGGTCAACCGCCTGATCCGGGTCGGCTATGGCCCGTTCCATCTCGGCGATCTGCCGCGAGGCCAGGCGGTGGAGCTCAGGGGCAAGCCGGTCGAACGCTTCCTTGCCGACCTTGCGAAGGGCAAGGCAGGGACGCAGCGCAAGTGAGGATCATCGCGGGCGAATGGCGCGGGCGCAAGCTCGCCGCGCCCAAGGGCGAGGCCACCCGCCCCACCGCGGACCGCGCACGCGAGACGCTGTTTGCGATGCTCACCAGCAGGCTTGGCAGCTTCGAGGGCTTGCGGGTCGCGGACCTGTTTGCCGGTTCGGGTGCGCTCGGGCTTGAAGCTCTTTCTCGCGGCGCTGCCACCTGCCTGTTCGTCGAACAGGACCGCGCCGCGCTCGATGCGATCAAGGCCAATATCGCGGCGCTGGGCGCGCGCGAGCAGACACGGATCGAAGCCGGTTCGGTGATGGGCCTGCGCGCCGCCACCGCCCCGGTCGACCTGATCCTCGCCGATCCGCCCTACCGCTCTGGCGCGGGCGAGGTGGCGCTCGACCGGCTGCTGCGCCTCGGCTGGATCGGCCCCGAGACATGGATTGCAGTGGAGACCGCCTTCAACGAAGATGTTGCGGTCAAGGATCTGTCGCTCGAAGCAGAGCGCCGGGTCGGCAAGGGCAAGCTGCACCTTCTGCGCCTCGCTGCACCCGATGCCTGATGCGCGCGGTCGATAAGCCGACCGAACGCGCTTGCCCGCGCGGGCAATGTTCCCTACCTGTTCATATTACTCCATGAGCAACAATTTGCCCTCTCCCGCTTCGGCGCGTGACAGCGTCCCCGCCTATGCCGCGCGGCTGAACCCGGCCCAGCGCGCCGCCGTGCTGGCGACCGAAGGCCCGGTGCTGATGCTGGCGGGGGCGGGAACGGGCAAGACCGCAGCCCTTACCGCGCGCCTTGCCCATCTGGTCGCGACGGGCCGCGCTTACCCTTCGCAGATCCTCTGCGTCACCTTCACCAACAAGGCCGCTCGCGAGATGCGTGAACGGGTGGCGCATCACCTCGGCCCGGCGGCCGAGGGCCTGCCCTGGCTTGGCACCTTCCATTCGATCTGCGCCAAGACGCTGCGCCGCCATGCAGAGCTGGTCGGCTTGCAGCAGAATTACACCATCATCGACACCGACGACCAGATCAGGCTCCTCAAGCAGCTCATCAGCGAGGCAGATCTCGACGAGAAGCGCTGGCCCGCGCGCCAGCTTGCCGGGCTGATCGACCGCTGGAAAAACCGCGGGTTGAACCCGGCCGACTTGGACGCGGTCGAGAACGAGGCCTACGCCAACGGCAGGGGCACCGCGCTCTATGCCCGCTATCAGGAGAGGCTGAAGCAACTCAACGCCTGCGATTTCGGCGACCTGATGCTGCACATGCTCAACATCCTGCGCAGCCACCCGGATATCCTCGCCGATTACCAGCGCCGCTTCCGCTACATCATGGTGGACGAATATCAGGACACTAACGCGGTGCAGTATCTGTGGCTGCGGCTGCTCGCGCAGAGCCACAAAAATATCTGCGTCGTCGGTGATGATGACCAGTCGATCTATTCCTGGCGCGGGGCGGAAGTCGCCAATATCCTGCGCTTCGAAAAGGATTTTCCGGGCGCGGAGGTGATCCGGCTGGAACAGAACTACCGCTCCACTCCGCATATTCTGGGCGCAGCCTCCGGCCTGATCCGCGCGAACAGCCAGCGCCACGACAAGACCCTGTGGACCGAGGTCAATGGCGGCGACAAGATCAAGGTCATCGGCGTTTGGGACGCGCCCGAGGAAGCGCGCCGGGTGGGCGAGGCGATCGAGCGGCTCGAGGCCGAGGGCGCCCCGCTCGACCAGATCGCGATCCTCGTGCGCGCCCAGTACCAGACCCGCGAGTTCGAAGACCGTTTCATACAGATCGGCATCAATTACCGCATCATCGGCGGTTTCCGCTTCTACGAACGCGCCGAAATCCGCGATGCGCTGGCCTATCTGCGCCTGATCGCCCAGCCGCAGGACGATCTGGCGTTTGAACGGATCCACAACGTCCCCAAGCGCGGGCTTGGGGCCAAGGCGCTGGAGACCATGCACCTCCACGCCCGGCGCATGGGCCTGCCGCTGGCAGCCGCGGCGCTGCAACTGGCCGACAGCGACGAATTACCCAAGCGCGCAGCGAACACCATCGGCGGGTTGATGCGCCAGTTCCTGCACTGGCGCGAACAGGCCGAGACGCTTTCGCCCGCCGATCTCCTGCGGCTGGTGCTGGAGGAATCGGGCTACAACACTATGCTTGCCGCCGACCGTTCACCCGAAAGCGCAGGACGCGCGGAGAACCTCTCCGAACTTGCGCGAGCGATGGAGGAATACGAGACGCTCGGCGAGTTTCTGGAGCATGTCAGCCTCGTCATGGATAATGACCGCGCCGATCAGGGCGAGACGGTGACGATCATGACGATCCACGCAGCGAAAGGCCTCGAATTCGACAACGTGTTCTGTGTCGGCTGGGAGGAAGGCGTGTTTCCCAGCCAGCGCGCGATCGACGAGGGCGGGCTCGCCTCGCTGGAGGAAGAGCGCCGCCTCGCCTACGTGGCGATCACGCGGGCCAAGCGGCATTGTACGATCCTCCACGCCGCCAACCGCCGGATCTATGGCCAGTGGGTCAGTTCCATTCCCTCGCGCTTCATCGAGGAACTGCCCGCAGATCATATCGAACAGGAAAGCACGCTCACCGGTGGCGCATCGCTGTGGCGGGCAAACTGGCGCGAGCAGGAAGACCCCTTCGCCCATGTCGCGCGCGATCATCCAGCAAAGGCGCAGACGCGCGGGCCCGGCTGGCAGCGGGCTTTGACATCGGGCTACGAGACAAGGCCCGCCCGCCTGCGTGAAAACACGCGGTCAGCGGCCAGCTTCGCCGCTCCGGCCCGCAGCGATATCGCGATCGGGGCGATGGTCACCCACGACAAATTCGGCACCGGCTGCGTGATCGATCAGGAAGGCAACAAGCTCACCATCCTGTTCGAGGATGCTGGGGAAAAGCGGGTGCTCGACAGCTTCGTGACGGTGGTCGGTTAGGTCTCAGCCGAAACCCACATCCAGAAAGCCCGGACGCGGGCCATTCCATTCACCGGCGGGGACGGGTTCATCGTCCTCGTGATAGCGGCGGCGAGGCTTGCGCTCCTCGCTTGCGGTGACGCGGTCTGTGCGGGGGGTGGAACGCTCGCGACGCGGGCGCCCCTCGCGCGATTCACGCTCGGTTCGCTCCTCGCGCCGTTCTTCCTTGGCGCGGCGGGGTTTGCGCTCGGGACGATCTTCGCGCGCCTCCTCGGCAGGCGCCTCCGCCTTGGCCGCTTCGGCCTTTGCGAGGACTTCGCTCAGATCGACCCGCACATCTTCCTTGCCGAACACCTTGATCGGGCTGCCGGTCAGCTTCTCGACATTGGCGATGGCTTCGGCGTCTTCTTCCGAGACGAAGGTAAAGGCCCTGCCCTTGGCCCCGGCGCGGCCGGTGCGGCCGATGCGGTGGACGTAATCATCCGGGTGCCACGGCGTGTCGAAGTTGAAGACGTGGGAGACGCCCTTGATGTCGAGGCCTCTGGCGGCGACGTCCGATGCCACGAGGATGTTTACATCGCCCGACTTGAAGCGTTCCAGTTCCTTCAAGCGGCTTGTCTGGTCCATGTCACCATGGATCTCGGACGAACGGAAACCATGGCGCTTGAGGCTCTGGTTCAGTTCGCGCACCGTGGTCTTCTTGTTGGCGAAGATGATCGCCGTCTCGATCAGGTCATTTTCGAGAAACCAGCGCAGCGTCTCGCGCTTGGAACGCGACTTCACCGGCACCTTGAAGGCTGTGATGTCGGCATTGGTCGAGGCCGCACGGCTGACTTCGATGCGCTTGGGATTGGTCAGGAACTTCTTCGCCAGCTTCTCGATCGGCGGGGGCATGGTGGCCGAAAACAGCATGGTCTGGCGGGTTTCGGGGAGCTTGGAACAGATGAACTCGATATCGGGGATGAACCCCATGTCGAGCATCCGGTCGGCCTCGTCGATCACCAGCAACTCGCAGCCATTCAGCAGGATCTTGCCGCGTTCGAACAGGTCCATCAACCGGCCCGGGGTGGCGATCAGCACGTCCACGCCTTCATCCAGCGCCTTGAGCTGGTCGCCCATCTGCACGCCCCCGATCAAGAGCGCCATCTTGAGATCGTGGTTCTTGCCGTATTTCTCGAAATTCTCCGCCACCTGCGCGGCGAGTTCGCGGGTCGGTTCGAGGATCAGCGAGCGCGGCATCAGCGCGCGGCGGCGCCCGGCGGCCATCACATCGATCATCGGAAGTACGAAGCTCGCCGTCTTGCCGGTGCCGGTCTGCGCGATGCCGATGAGATCCTTCATCATCAGCACGGTCGGGATCGCCTGCGCCTGGATTGCGGTGGGCGTCGTATAGCCCGCGTCCTCCACGGCTTTGAGCAATTCGGGCGAAAGGCCGAGATCGGCGAAGGTCATGCTTGGCGTGCTGTCCGGATATGCTGGCAGGGTTGCTGCCGGGTTACTGGCCTGCGCGCGCAGAAGACGTCGCCAGGCTGGCGCGCCTTTCCTCCAATTGCGCGCAAAAGTCAAGGAAACGCGCGTATCCTGGTCGTCTTTGCGTGGACCCGCGTCAGTCGCTCGCTTCGACCAGCTGGCGCATGGCTTCGACCTCGCACCGCATACCGGTGCGCGACTGCAACTTGTCACGGTCGACGCACAAGCGGCCGTCCTTGTTCTTCTCGACATAGAAACCGGAATAGAAGTCACGCGCGCGGCAGGACTTTTCGAGATTCACCGAGATCATCCGCTCATCGCGCAAGAACAGAACCAGCCGGTTGCCACTTCCGGTCTGCACTCCCGCAATCCCGTCAAGCGGCACGCATTTTTCCTTGCGCGTTTCTTCTAGCCGGCGCGGGATGGCGCGCTGGGGGAGTTCGGCAAGCATGTTCTGACGGGCAGCAGGCCGCTGCGGGGCAATCCGCACCACAACCCGCTGTTCTATGCGCACCTGACGCGCGATCTGCTGCATGCTCAGTGCGGAAAGGGGATTGACGCGTGCGCCTCCATCGGCCCGCACCGCCCCATCACACCCCGAAGCCTGCGCCGCCTCATGCGCAGACGGCGCCTCGCAAGCGGCAGGCACGCCCGCTCCTGCCGCAAGCGGCAGAAGCAACGCGGCGGGCGCTGTCAGGGTTAGCAGGCTTGGCATGGCAGCCGCGGCTTTCTCCTCGAAGGTGACACGGGTGCGACAGGCGCACGCGGGCAGCAGTACCCGTAGCTGCAGCAATTGAACCGCGGCTTAACTGTGCGGCAAGCGGGCGCGAAATCTCTGGCAAATTTGCTGCCGAGTGTGGCATGGGCGCCACAATGAGCGACCCTGCTTTCCTGACCCCGTTTCTGGAAAAGGCGGCCAACCTGCTTGGCCCGCGCGGCTTGACGACAGATGCCGGGCTGATGGAAGCTTGGCTGACCGACTGGCGCGGACGCTATACCGGCAGCGCCATCGCAATGGCGGCGCCCGCATCGACCGAGGAAGTCGCAGCGCTGATGAAGCTGGCCGCTGCGTACCGTGTCCCGATCGTGCCGCAGGGCGGCAATAGCGGGATGGCAGGTGGTGCGACCCCCGATGCAACGGGCACCGCGCTGCTTCTTAGCATGCGTCGCATGGACCGGATCCGCAGCCTTGATCCGGATGCCGGACAAGTCGTTTGCGAGGCAGGCGTGATCCTCCAGCATCTCCACGATGCCGCGGAGACGGCGCGGATGCGTTTCCCTTTGACGCTGGGCGGCAAGGGTTCGGCGACCATCGGCGGGCTCGTGTCTACCAATGCGGGCGGCACGCAGGTGCTGCGTCACGGAACCATGCGCGCGCAGGTTCTGGGGCTTGAGGCCGTGCTGGCCACCGGCGAGGTGCTCGACACCCTGACCCCGCTCAAGAAGGACAATCGCGGCTTCGACCTGAAACAGCTGCTGATCGGTTCGGAAGGCACACTAGGCATCGTGACGGCTGCAACCCTGCGCCTGCTGCCCGCGGCGACCGGGCGGGTGACGGCGTGGGCGGGACTGCCCTCGATCACCGCAGCCCGCAGCCTCCTGCGCCATGTCGAGCGCGACATGGGCGAAGCGCTGGAGGGCTTCGAAGTGGTGCCCGCACATTGCCTCGACAGCGTGCTCGCCCATCTGCCTGCCGCGCGCGCACCACTCGGCGGACGGCATGAATGGAACGCCCTTGTCGAATGCGTTTCTGCCAGCGCCGACAGTACCGCCCTTTACGAACGGCTCGAGGCAAGCCTTGCCGGAGCGCTGGACGAGGCGCTGCTGGAAGATGCGGTCATCGCCGCCAACGAACGCCAGGCTGAGGATTTCTGGCTGCTGCGGGATTCGATTTCGGCCGCCGAGCGCGCGCTCGGCCCGGCGATGCAGCACGATATCTCCGTACCGGTCGAACGGATGCCCGAATTCATCCTCGCTGCCAGTCCGCTGATCGAGGAAGCATTTCCCGGCACCCGCGCGGTCGCCTTCGGCCATCTCGGTGACGGCAATGTGCATTTCCATGTGCTCGCCCCGCCAGGAGCGGTGCCCGGAACCTGGGAAGAGGCCGAGGGCAAGGCCGTCAGCGCCCGAGTATATGATCTGGTCACGCAGTGGGGCGGCTCGATCAGTGCCGAGCACGGGATCGGACAGATGAAGGTCGCCGAACTCGCCCGCTTGCACGATCCGGTTGCGCTGGCGCTGATGACCAGCATCAAGCAGGCGCTCGACCCGCATGGTCTGCTCAATCCGGGTAAACTGGTAATTCCCGATCCGGCGGCGGCTTGCACCTGAGGCCGCAACAGCTTAAGGGCCGCCCTCGTCCGGCGGGGGAGCCTGCCGCAGGGATGACCCGCAACTGATTTTCGGAGACGACCACATGGCCAGCGCGCCGCAACCGCAACTTCCGCTGTTCTACAAGGACCTGCTGCCTCTCAACAGCCGCGACCATGCCGAATGGAAAGTCGGCACCATGCAAGGCGCCCCGTTCCTGGCGCAGACCCATGCCGTGCCGCTGACCACCGATGAATTCATCGATGCCCAGCGCAACTATCCGATCGTTTTCACCGCTGGCGACAACCCCCTGCCCATCGCGCTGTTCGGCCTGAACGAAGGCGTGAACACCTTCATGGACGCGGATAACAAGCTCGTCAGCCAAGTTTACGTGCCGGCCTATGTGCGGCGTTACCCCTTCATGCTCGCCAAGCTGCGTCCCGATGCCGAAGACCTTTCGCTGTGCTTCGACCCGAGTGTGGAGTTCATCGGCAAGCGCGATGACGGCCTTGCCTTGTTCAACGAAAAGACCGAGCCGACCGAATACACCCAGGGTGTGCTCGAATTCTGCCGCCGCTTTGAGGAAGCCGGTCAGCGTACCAAGGCTTTCATGGACGAATTGCAGAAGCTCGACATCATGATGGATGGCGAGATCGCGATCACCCGCGCCGACGAGCCCGACAAGCCGTTCGTCTACCGCGGCTTCCGCATGGTCGACGAGAACAAGCTGCGCGAACTGCCGGTGGCAACTCTTGAAACCCTGCACAAGAACGGGATGCTGATCCTGATCCACGCGCATCTGTTTTCGCTCAACCTGATGCGCACGCTGTTCGAACGCCAGATGGCGCTCGGCAAGGTGCCGATGAGCCAGGGCGCTGCCAACTGAGCAGCGCGCATACAGCGCAAAGACCCTAAAGGCGGGCGGCTCCGGTTGTAACGGGGCCGCCCGCTTTCCATATGGAACAAGTCGGCAGCGCTTTCCCTCATGGGTGTTGCCGTCAAGCGCTGGCGAAAAAGCGCAATTCCCCTGAACCTTGGCCACCCCATGCACCCCCCTCAAGCATCGGGGTGGTTCCTTGTGAAGCGGCAAGGCTGATTATTCGGCAGCCTGCAGCAGGTTGTCGCTATCGCCCATCAACGCGGTCTCGGAGCCAAGCGCAGACACCAAAGTGGCCAGGAGTTCCGCCATGGCCGCCAGACCCTCGCCCGGCTCGGCCAGCCGCACATCAAGATACGTGGTGCGGCACACCTCGACCTGAAGCGCATGAATACCCAGCTGGGGTGCACCGTGGCGATCAAGCACATAGCCCCCCGAATAGGGCCGGTTCTGCGCGGCAAGACATCCGCGCGCGTCGAGATGCCGCAGGGCAGCCGACATCAGCCCGTGATGACATGAGGCTCCGAACCGGTCGCCCAGCACGATCTGCGGTGCCCTCGCCTCGTCATCGGCGGCTCGCAGGGGCGGCATGGAATGCAGATCGACAAGCAGGGCCGCACCCCAGGTCCTGCGGATGCGTTCGAGTTCGGCTGCGAGGAAGCCATGATAGGCTTGGTGGATCCCGGCAATGCGCGCCGCAAGCTCACTGCGTCCCAATCGGCCGCGCCAGATCTCGCCTGTTCCCGGAAGCCTGCGCGGCACCAGCCCCAACCCGCTGCGCGCTCGCCGGTTGCAGCCCTGAACCCCCGTCTTCGGCAAGTCGGACAATTCGGGCTTGCCGCCCTCTATCATGTCCCAGTCGACATCATCCTCGGCACGGTTGAGATCAAGCAGAGCGCGCGGTGCATGGGCGACCAGCAGGCTCGCACCAGTGGCTTCGGCAATGGCAATGCCGAGCCGGTCGACAAGCCGATCCTCAAGCCGCAATTGCGCTTCTTGCGGATCACGCATCCGCGTTACGACCTGCGCGGGATAGTCACGCCCGGCATGGGGCACCGCGACCAGGACCGGCAAGCGCATACGCCGCGGTGCGACAAAGCTGTAGGCAGGCGCATCCTCCAGCCCCGGCACCCGCCCGCCACGCACGCGCATGTGCTCACCATGCAGGATGGCATCCGGATATGGCAAATCGGGCGGAGAGGAAGTCATGCCGTATCCCTTGCTGCCGCCTCTGCCTTCACCTGTCAAAGCCTGATAGCGGGCGGTGTCCGCAGGGTGGCCCGAAATCCGGCACTAACGGAGAAAGATTTCTTAAGCTGACCATGTTAGTCACGCGGACATGACCGCAGCAAATACCCCTCATATCCTGCTCGCCGAAGACGAAGAGGCGATGCGCACCTATCTCGAGCGCGCGCTCACCAATGCCGGCTACCGGGTGAGCGCTGTAGACCGCGGCACCGAGGCCATACCGCTGCTCGAGAGCGGCGATTTCGACCTGCTGCTGTCGGACATCGTGATGCCGGAGATGGACGGAATCGAGCTGGCCCAGCGCTGCGCGGAAATCTCGCCGCGCACCAAGGTGATGTTCATTACCGGATTTGCGGCCGTATCCCTGCGTGCCAGCCGTGAACAACCCGAAGCGAAGGTTCTCTCCAAACCCTTCCACCTGCGCGATCTGGTGCTGGAGGTGGAACGGGTATTTGAAGAGGCAAGCTAGATCGGCGAAAATGCGGGTCGAATCGCTTGCACCTTCGGCGGGCTTACGTTAAGGGCGCGCTCCGCCTCTTCGAGAGGCTGCCCGATGGAATGGGCGTATAGCTCAGTGGTAGAGCACTGTGTTGACATCGCAGGGGTCGGAAGTTCAATCCTTCCTACGCCCACCATCGCAAAAAAGCCCCGCAACTCGGCGAGTTGGCGGGGCTTTTTGTTGCCGGTCAATGGGGGGATCGAGCGACGAGCGGATCGAAAGACCCGGAAATCCGCGCCAGAGCCCTTTAGGCTTCCTGACGACGTCGCATGACGGCCCGCCCCGCGCCCGCGAAGTCTAACCGAAAGGCAGATCAAGCGCATCGGCCACTGCCCGGTGGAGCAGCTTGCCCCCGGCGACATTGAGGCCCGCCGCCAGATGCGGATCGGCCGCCATCGCCGCCTCTGCCCCCATGTTCGCCAGCCGCAGCACGAAGGGCAGCGTCGCATTGCCCAGCGCCATGGTCGAGGTGCGCGCGACCGCGCCGGGCATGTTGGCGACGCAGTAATGGATCACTCCGTCCACTTCGAACACCGGGTTTTCGTGCGTGGTGGCATGGCTGGTCTCGAAACAGCCGCCCTGATCGATCGCGATATCGACCAGCACCGCCCCGCGCCGCATTGTTCGCACCATCTCGCGGGTCACGAGCTTGGGCGCCGCCGCCCCCGGCACCAGCACCGCACCGATCACCAGATCGGCTTCCCGCACCGCCGCGGCAATCGCGTCGGACGAGGCAAAGGCGGTCCTGATGCGGTTGTCGAAGATTGTGTCGAGTTCGGCGAGGCGGGCGTTGGAGATGTCGAAGATCGTCACATCGGCGCGCAGGCCGACCGCCATCTGCGCAGCATTGAACCCTGCGACGCCCCCGCCCAGGATCACCACCCGGCCCGGCTCAACCCCCGGCACCCCGCCGAGCAGCACCCCGCGCCCGCCCTGATGCTTTTCAAGGTAATGCGCCCCGCACTGCACGCTCATGCGACCGGCGACTTCGGACATCGGCTTGAGCAGCGGCAGGGTGCCGTCGCGGGAGGTCACGGTCTCATAGGCAATGGCGGTCGCGCCCGAGGCCATCAGCCCTTCGGTCTGCGGCTTGTCGGCGGCGAGGTGGAGATAGGTGAACAGCACCTGGCCGGGCCGCAGCATGGCGACCTCGCTGGCTTGCGGCTCCTTGACCTTGACGATCATCTCGGCCGTATCAAACACCGCGCGGGCATCGGGCAGGATCTGCGCGCCTGCGGCAAGGTAATCGGCATCGGCAAAGTCCACACCGAGACCCGCGCCGCTCTGGACGACCACCTCATGTCCCGCGCGGGTCAACTCCCGAGCTGCCGCCGGAGTCAGCCCGACCCTGTATTCGTTGTTCTTGATCTCTGCCGGGACCCCGATGCGCATGCTCGCCTCTCATTTGCGGTGACTGGGCGCGATTTAGCAGCAAGGGCCTGCATGATCTTCGCAATGATCGGCGCATGGCAGCGATTAATCGAGAATGGCTTGTGTGAAATTGCCTAATGCTGCAAGAAATTTGCGAATGGATCGTATCGACCGAAAAATTCTTGATCTGCTTGCAGGCGACTCCCGGCTGACCGGCGAACAATTGGGCGAGCGCGTGGGCCTGTCGCCCTCAGCCGCCCACCGACGGGTCAAGGCGCTGGAGGAAAGCGGCGCGATCCTCGGCTATCGCGCGCGCCTCTCGAACGCGGCGCGCGGAAATCCCTCGACCGTCTTTGTCCATGTCACGCTGACCGATCAGCGCCAGGCGACCATGCTGGCGTTCGAGAAAGCGCTCGCGCAGACACCGCTTGTGGCCGAGACATATCTGATGAGCGGCGAATCCGATTATCTGCTCAAGGTGCTGGTGCGCAGCGATGACAGCTACGAGCGTATCCACCGGGAAATTCTCTCGGCTCTGCCCGGCGTGCAGCGGTTGGTGAGCCAGTTCACCATTCGCACGCTGAACGGCGGTGAATGAACCACCGCTGCAAACGCAGGCGCGGCCTGCGTGGCTTGGTTGGAGAGCTGGAGCCCGCCTTATCGGGAATCCCGCGACGCGCTCCTTCGCGGTCAGAAAGGGCGATGCCGCATGAAGGAGCCATCAAGTGCCGGATACTGCGGAATCGTCGGCAAAAATCATCAATCCGGGATGATCCAGAATGAAGCTGGCGGGTATCTGCGGGTCGCCGATCCTCCAAAAGGCCCGGGGCCGGAAGTTCGATCCTTCCCACGCCCACCATCGCAAAAAAGCCCCGCAAATCTGAGAGTTGGCGGGGCTTTTTGTTGCCTCGTGGCAGCGCGGCAGATCAGCCCTTGCCACCCGGATCGGCGAAGTGGTTCGGGAGCAGCGCATTGACCACCCCGCCGTCGACGGTCAGCGTCTCGCCGACCACATAATCGCCCGCGCGGCTGCACAGGTAGATCGCGGCGGCGGCCATATCCTCAGCTGTGCCGATGCGCTTGGCCGGAATGCCGCTCGCCGAGGCGTCGGGCGCGTCCTTGGCGGCCTTGTTCATTTCGCTCGGGAAGGCCCCCGGTGCGATCGAGGTGACGATGATATTGTCCTGGATCAGCCGCGCAGCCATGCGCCGGGTCAGCTGGATCACGCCCGCCTTGGATGCCTGATAGGCATAGGTCTCCCACGGGTTGATGCGCTGCCCGTCGATCGAGGAGACGTGGATCACCTTGGCCGGATGCCCCGCCTTGCCGCCTTCGACCAGCAGGTCGTGCAGCTTCTGGGTGAGGAAGAACGGCGTCTTGACGTTCAGATCCATCGTCCGGTGCCAGCCGGCCTCGGAAAATTCGAGATAGGGCTGACCCCAGGCCGCGCCGGCATTGTTGATCAGGATATCAAGCCGGCTCTCGCGCGCCTTCAGTTCGTTGGCGAGACTGACGATACCGTCCATCTGTGAAAGGTCTGCAGGGATGCCGATGACCTTGTCAGGCCCGAACTCGTCGATGGTCGCCTGCATCTGTTCGACCTTGCGCGCCGAGATGTAGACCCGCGCGCAGCCTGCCGCTAGCAGCCCCTCGACGAACATCTTGCCGATCCCGCGGCTGCCGCCAGTGACGAGAGCGATTCGGCCTTCGAGGCTGAAAAGTGATTGAATGTCCATTATTTTATTTCTCCCTCATTCGTCATTGCGAGCGGAGCGAAGCAATCCATGGCCCGACCTTGCCGCTCGCGGAGAGCGTGATCCATGGATTGCCGCGTCGCCTGCGGCTCCTCGCAATGACGAGGAGCAAGTTTGATCAATATCCGCTCAGCTGCGCCACGCGGTTGGCGTGGAAGAAGGCATCGCCCAGGAACTCAGCCAACGCGCGGTCGCGCTTCATGTAGAGGCCGATGTCGTATTCGTCGGTCATGCCGATGCCGCCATGCAACTGCACGCCTTCCTGCACCGCAAGCCGCGCGGCCCTGGCGACCTTGGCCTTGGCGACGCTGGCCATGAGGTCGGCCTGCTCGCTGCCCGCATCGAGCAATTGCTGCGCCTTGATCGTCACCGCACGAGCGATTTCGACCTCCGAATAGAGATGGCTGGCGCGGTGCTGCAATGCCTGGAACTCGCCGATCAGCTTGCCGAACTGCTTCCTCTGCTTGAGGTAATCGACGGTCATGTCCATCGCCCCGCGGGCAACACCGACACCTTCCGCTGCCGCGCCAACCCGGCCTGCCAGCAGCATGGCCTCTAGCACCACACGACCGCCGTCGATCTCTCCGATCACCGCATCGCCATCAAGTTCGACACCATCGAACTTCGTATGAGTAGCCATCGAGGAATCCACGAGGCGCACCGAATCGTGGCTCATGCCGGCGGCATCCTTCGGAACGGCAAACAAGGTAATGCCGTCAGCGTCTTCATCCGAACCGGAGGTGCGCGCGGCGACCACGATCATGTCGGCGCTGCCGCCGTGAATGACGAAGCTCTTGGACCCGGTGAGGCGGAAGCCATTGCCCGATTTCTCGGCGCGGGTGGCGATGCGGCTGGGGCGGTGCTTGGCGGTCTCGTCGATCGCCACCGCGAACACGGCATCGCCTGCGATC
Organism: Erythrobacter dokdonensis DSW-74; assembly: GCF_001677335.1. GTDB lineage: Bacteria > Pseudomonadota > Alphaproteobacteria > Sphingomonadales > Sphingomonadaceae > Erythrobacter > Erythrobacter dokdonensis. The sequence goes on along the minus strand of NZ_LZYB01000002.1, from coordinate 297,876 downwards.
AGGCCGGGCAGATAGCGGCCCTTCAAATCGTCCGAACCAGCCTTAAGTGCCGTCGCCGCCAGCACCGAGGAGGTGAGGAAGGGCGAAGGCGTGAGGTTGCGGCCGATTTCCTCCAGCACGATTCCGGCCTCGACATGGCCCATGCCCAGCCCGCCATCGGCCTCGTCCACCAGCATCCCGGTAAACCCCATTTCGGCCATCTGCTTCCAGAAGCCGTGGCCGAAACCATCCTTGCAGTTGCGGTCGCGCCAGTGGCGCAGTTGCTTGGCGATATTGCCTTCCTCGGCCATGAAACCGGCCGCGGTATCGGCCAGCATCGCCTGATCTTCGTTGTGATACAGGGGCATTGGTTTTCCCTCTCCCATTCTTCGTCTTCCCGGGCGTGACCCGGGATCCCGCTTCCTTCTTCCCCGCCACAAGAAGCGGGGCCCCGGGTCACGCCCGGGGAGGCGCGTGTTGCTAAGTCAAGCCCCCGGCAGATCGAGGATGCGCTTGGAAATCACGTTGAGCATGACTTCCGAGGTGCCGCCTTCAATCGAGTTCGCCTTGGTGCGCAGCCAGCCGCGCGCAGGCTTGCCGCCGCCGGTCTCCTCACTCTCCCATTCGAGGCTGCGCGAGCCGCCGACCGCCATCATCAGTTCGTGGCGACGCTTGTTCAGCTCGGTGCCGACATATTTCATCATGTTCGGCTGCGCAGGGTGCGCCTTGCCGACCTTGATCTCGTCGAGGAACTTCTCGCCCATCGCGGTATAGGCCAGCGCATCGACATCGAACATGGCAAGCTCTGCCCGCAGCACCGGGTCGAGATCATCGCCAAGCTTGGCCGCATGGCGCTTCATCATCGCGCCGATGGCTGCGCTGCGTTCCCCGCCGCCTGCACCGGAAATCATCTCGCGTTCGTGGCCGAGCAGGTACTTGGCCACGTCCCAGCCGCGATTGACCTCGCCGACATAAGCCGGGCAATCCTCGCCATAGGACTTGGGCACCTTCACATTGTCGAAGAAGGTTTCGCAGAACGGGCTGTTGCCGCTGATCAGCAGGATCGGCTTGGTGGTCACCCCTTCGCTCGCCATGTCGTAGAGCATGAAGGTGATGCCCTTGTACTTGTCGTTCTTGTCGGTGCGGACCAGGCAGAAGATCCAGTCGGCCTGATCGGCATAGGAGGTCCAGATCTTCTGGCCGTTGACGACCCAGTGATCGCCCTCGTCTTCGCCAAAGGTCTGCAAGCTGACGAGGTCGGAACCCGAACCGGGCTCCGAATAGCCCTGGCACCAACGGATTTCGCCGCGGGCGATTTCATTGAGGAAGCGTGCTTTTTGCCCCTCGGTGCCGAATTGCAGCAGCGCCGGGCCGAGCATCCAGATGCCGAAGGACGACAGCGGCGGGCGCGCGTTGATGCGGCTCATTTCCTCGCGCAGCACCTTGGCTTCTGCCGGCGAAAGCCCCGCCCCGCCATATTCCTTGGGCCAGGCCGGCACGGTATAGCCCTTGGCAACGCAGGCCTCGAACCATGCCTTTTGCGCCGCGTTCTTGAAAGTCGCGCGGCGACCGCCCCAATACACGTCCTCGTCATCGCGCACCGGCTCGCGCATTTCGGGCGGGCAGTTGGCTTCAAGCCATGCGCGGGTTTCGGCACGGAATGTTTCCAGATCGGACATCAGCCGACTCTCCTCTCTTGTCACTCTCACTTGACGCTTACGTTAGTGGCATTTCGCGCGGCGCTGCAAGCGCTCTTCGTGCGGTCCGCGATGCCGTAGCGTCAGCCGCGAGGCAATTGACGCATCGTGCAATCGGCCTAGGATTCGCAGCCTAGAGAGGGAGAGAAACGTGACCGGATTCGCACGGCCCGCGCCAGCGCGGAGCAGCGCCGCGTGAGCTTTACCGAAGGCCGCCTGCCGATGCGCATCAAGCTCGTGCAGGGCTTCGGTGCGGTGGCATTCGGAGTTAAGGACAACGGCTTTTCCTTCTTCCTGCTGATTTTCTACAATCAGGTGCTCGGGATGGACGCGGGTCTGGTCAGCCTTGCGTTGCTGATCGCGCTGCTGGTGGATGCGGTCGTCGATCCGATCCTGGGCAACCTGTCGGACCGCACCTACACCCGATGGGGCCGCCGCCTGCCGTGGCTCTATGCGGCGCCCATCCCGCTCGCTTTTGCCTGGATCATGCTGTGGAGTCCGCCAACAGGCGAAGCGCCGAGCTTTGCAGGCCTGGTCGGCATTGCGATTGCGGTGCGCGTGCTGCTGTCGGCCTGCGAGGTGCCCTCGGCGAGCCTCGTGCCGGAAATCACCGCCGATTACGACGAGCGCACCACCCTGTTCCGCTACCGTGCGCTGGGCGGGTGGATCGGAGGGCTGGGCATGATGATCCTAGCCTATACCGTTTTCATGCCGGGGCCGGAGGGGCTGTTACAGCGCGAGGGCTATCTCGTTTTCGGCATTTTCGGCGCGGTGCTGATGGCGGCTTCGGTGATCGGCTCTGCGGCCGGGCAGCATTCCATCGTTGCCCGCCTCCCCGCAACGCGCCCCGCGCCCTTCACCATCAGGGGCGCCTTTCACGAGATTACCGAAGCCTTTTCGGAACGCGCCTTCCTGATCTTCGCCGCTGGCGGGCTGGCGGCCTATGTGCATCAGGGGCTGAACTTCTCGATGACCAATTACATCAATCTGTTCGTCTGGCAGCTCACCAGCGCGCAATTGATGTTCTTCCCGCTGGTGCTGTTTGGCTCGGTGCTGGTGATGTTCGTGGTGATCGCGCCGCTGCACCGCAAGCTCGGCAAGGCGGGCAGCGCGGCGATGGGGATGATCGTGGGCACCGCAATCGGGATGATCCCCTTCGTGCTGCTGCTGGCGGGGCTGTGGCCGCAGCCGGGCAGCAACCTGTCAGCCGCGCTGTTCTACGCCTTCGCACTGGTCGCGACCGCGCTCGGCATCCTATCGCTGGTATCGGCCACCTCGATGATCGCGGAGATCGTCGAAGCCTTTGAAGAACGCACCGGACGGCGCGCGGAAGGGTCGTTCTATTCGGGCAACTGGCTGGTGCAGAAATGCGCAACCGGGGCGGGGATTTTCGTCTCGGGCCAGATCATCGCCCTGTCGCAATTGCCCACCAACGCCCAGCCCGGCGAGGTGCCGCTGGCTGTCGTCGAGCATCTGGTGATCTGTTATGGCGGCGCGATGCTGCTGCTCGCCGCCATATCGGCGTGGTGGCTGGCGCGCTTTCCGATCAGCCGCGCCGAACACGAAGCGCGCGTCGCCCGGCTGGCAGAGCGCCGCGCCCGCGACCGCCGCAATGCGCCCACCCCTGCCAGCGGCACCGCAACGGCAGAGCCGGAAGGGGTCGCAGTACCCAACAATTGAGAGCTTGGCGCGCCGCCCGCGCTCTGCCACGGTCACAGCCAGATTCGGTTTTCATTCAGGACGAGAGAGGAACTTCACCCATGGATTTCGAACCCACCGAACGTCAGGTCTACTGGCGCAATCGCGTGCGCGATTTCATCGAGGCCCATGTGCGCCCCAACATGGACACCTACAAGGCGCAAGACATGGAGGGCGATCGCTGGAAGGTAATCCAGGTGATCGAGGACAAGAAGAAGCTCGCCAAGGAAGCGGGCATCTGGAACCTGTTCATGCCGCCGCGCAACGACAGCCATCACCATGTCGATGACAGCTTCGAGTTCGAAGGCCCGGGCCTCACCAACCTCGAATATGCCCTGTGCGCCGAGGAAATGGGCCGCATCGGCTGGGCCAGCGAAGTGTTCAACTGCTCCGCGCCCGATACCGGCAACATGGAAGTGTTCCACCGCTACGGCACACGTGAACAGAAGGAACAATGGCTGCGCCCGCTGATGAACGGCGAAATCCGTTCGGCCTTCCTGATGACCGAGCCCAACACCGCATCCTCGGACGCGACCAATATCGAGACCCGGATCGAGCGGGACGGCGACGAATATGTGATCAACGGGCGCAAGTGGTGGTCTTCGGGCGCAGGCGATCCGCGCTGCAAGGTTGCGATTGTCATGGGCAAAACCGATTTCGCCGCGCAGCGCCACGCACAGCAATCGATGGTGCTGATGCCGCTCGATGCACCGGGGGTGAATATCCTGCGGCACCTTCCGGTGTTTGGCTATGACGATGCGCCGCACGGCCACATGGAGATCGAACTCAAGGACGTGCGCGTGCCCGCCACCAACATGCTGCTGGGCGAAGGGCGCGGCTTCGAGATCGCGCAGGGGCGCCTGGGGCCGGGCCGCATCCACCACTGCATGCGCACCATCGGCGCGGCGGAAGAGGCGCTGGAGAAGATGTGTCGCCGGTTGCAGGAGCGCGAGGCGTTCGGCAAACCGGTCTACAAGCATTCGGTCTGGGAAGAGCGCGTGGCGCGCGCGCGGATCGACATCGACATGACCCGTCTGCTGTGCCTCAAGGCCGCCGACATGATGGACAAGGTCGGCAACAAGGCTGCCAAGCAGGAAATCGCCATGATCAAGGTGCAGGCCCCCAATATGGCTCTGCGGATCATCGACGATGCGATCCAGGCGCATGGCGGCGGCGGCGTTTCGGAGGATTACGGCCTTGCGCGCTCTTACGCCAACCAGCGGACGCTGCGCCTTGCCGACGGGCCTGACGAGGTCCACGCCCGCTCGATCGCGCACATGGAGTTCGCCAAGCACGCACCCCGCCCCGGCCCGACCGCCAATGCCCTGCGCGGCGATCATGGCCGTGCAACCGACGCCCAGAGCTTCAGCTCGGGCGACGTGGGCGTGGCGCGTTAAGGAACCGAACAAACTGCCGTTCGTGCTGAGCTTGTCGAAGCACCGTTTTTCTTTCTGATCCTGAGCTGCGAAGGAAGAACGGCCCTTCGACAGGCTCAGGGCGAACGGAGTTTGCTCATGGCAAAAGCCGCCATCCTTGAACAACCTGGCGAGGGCCTGCGCATCGCCGAGGTCACCTATGCTGACCCGGCGCCGCACGAAGTGCTGATCGACACCAAGGCCTGCGGGCTGTGCCATTCGGACCTGCACTTCATCGACGGCCACTACCCCCACGCCCTGCCCTGCATTCCGGGGCACGAAGCGGCGGGCGTGGTGCGCGCGGTCGGCTCGGAGGTAAAAACGGTTAAGCCCGGCGATCACGTCGTCTCGTGCCTCTCGGCCTTCTGTGGACACTGCGAGTTCTGCGTGACCGGTCGCATGGCGCTGTGCCTGGGCGGCGACACCCGACGCGCCAAGGGAGATGCATCGCGCATCGCCTTTGCCGACGGTTCGCCGGTCAACCAGATGCTCAACCTGTCGGCGCTGAGCGAACAGATGCTGATTCACGAGCATGCCTGCGTCGCGATCGACAAGGACATGCCGTTCGATCGCGCCGCGTTGCTCGGCTGTGCGGTGACGACTGGTGCGGGAACGATCTTCAATGCCTGCAAGGTCACGCCGGGCGAAACCGTGGCGGTGGTCGGCTGCGGCGGGGTCGGCCTTGCCGTCATCAACGCCGCAAAGATCGCGGGTGCGGCCAAGATCATCGCCGCCGATCCGCTCCCCGAAAAGCGTGAACTGGCACAGGTTCTGGGCGCGACCCACACGGTTGATGCGCTCGCGGAAGATGCGGCCAAGCAGATTATCGCCCTCTCCGGCGGCGGGGTCGACTGGGGGATCGAGGCCGTGGGTCGGCAAGCCTCGGCCGATCTCGCGGTAGCATCGCTCAAGCGTGGCGGAACGGCGGTGATCCTCGGCATGATGCCGCTCGACTGCAAGGTCGGGCTGTCGGCCTTCGATCTGCTCGGCGGCAAGAAGCTGATGGGCGCGCTGATGGGGATGAACCACTTCCCCGTCGACCTGCCACGCCTCGTCGATTTCTACCTGCGCGGGCTGCTCGATCTCGACACGATCATCGCGGAACGCATCCCGCTCGAACAGGTCAACGAGGGCTTCAACAAGATGCGTGCCGGCCATTCGGCCCGCAGCGTGGTGGTGTTCGACTGATGCCAGAAACGAACGAAATCGATTTCGACAAGGAAATGGTCGGCACGGTCGAAGTGACCGAGAAGGACGCGCTTGACCTCGACAGCCTGACGCGGTGGTTCGAAGCCAATGTCGAAGGCTTCGCCGGCCCGATCAGCTACACCAAGTTCAAGGGCGGCCAGTCGAACCCGACCTACCGGATCGACACGCCGGGCGCGAGCTACGTGCTGCGCCGCCAGCCCTTCGGCAAGCTGCTGCCCAGCGCGCATGCGGTCGACCGCGAATATGCGGCGATGACCGGGCTTTATCCCACCGGATTTCCCGTGCCGCGCACCTATGGCCTGTGCGAAGACCCGGATGTGATCGGCTCGAAATTCTTCGTGATGAGCCTCGCCGATGGCCGCTCGCTGTGGAACGGCGCGCTGCCGGGCATGACCCCGGATGAACGCCGCGCGCATTACCACGCGCTGATCGACACCATGGCCGATCTGCACCGCAACGATCCGCAGGAAATCGGCATGGGCGATTATGGCAAGCCGACCGATTACTGCGCCCGCCAGATCGCCCGCTGGACCAAGCAGTACAAGCTCTCCGAAACCGAGCACATGCCGGAAATGGAGCGCCTGATCGCATGGCTGCCTGAAACCATCCCACCGCAGAACGCATCGAGCGTGGTGCATGGCGATTACCGGCTCGACAATGTCATCTTTCACAAGACGGAAAGCCGCATCATCGCGGTGCTCGACTGGGAACTGTCGACGCTGGGCGATCCGATTGCCGATTTCAGCTACCTGATGCTCAACTGGCACAACCCGGCCGATGGCCGCGCCGGGCTGCTTGGTCTGGACATAGAAGCGCTTGGAATCCCCTCGCAGGAAGAAGCGGTGGAACGCTACGTCGCGCGCACCGGATACCCCGTGCCGCCGATGGACTGGTATTTCGCCTATAACCTGTTCCGGCTTGCGGGGATCATGCAGGGCATCAAGAAGCGCGTGATCGACGGCACCGCGTCAAGCGCCCATGCACAGGCCATGAGCGAGCGGGTTCGTCCGCTGGCCGAGCGGGCCTACCAGTTCGCACTTGCGGCGGGGATGAAGGGTTAGGCATTGCCGAGCCTGTCCGGCGGGGCTAGCAGCGCGCAAACGTCCAATCCGCGCCGGAGAAACACCATGAGTGAAAACCTGATCCCCGTCATTGAGGAGGCTTGGGAGAACCGCGCTGACCTCACCTCCACCAACGAACTGCGCCATGCGGTAAGCGATGCCCTCGCCATGCTCGACTGCGGCGAGGCTCGAGTTGCCGAGCCGGACGGGAACGGGGGCTGGAAAGTGAACCAGTGGCTCAAGAAGGCCGTGCTGCTATCCTTCCGCCTCAACGACAACCGCGTGATGGAATTTGGTGCCGCTGGCGAGTCCGCCTTCGACAAGGTGCCGCTGAAATTTGCCGGCTGGGGCGACAGCCGCTTTCGCGAGGCCGGTTTTCGCGCGGTACCGGGCGCAGTGGTGCGGCGCGGCAGCTTCATCGGCAAGGGTGCGGTGCTGATGCCGAGCTTCGTCAACATCGGTGCCTATGTCGGCGAAAACACCATGATCGACACCTGGGCCACCGTCGGTTCGTGTGCCCAGATCGGCGCGAACGTCCATATTTCGGGCGGCGCGGGAATCGGCGGGGTGCTCGAACCGCTGCAGGCCGAACCCGTCATCATCGGTGATAATGCCTTCATCGGCGCCCGTGCCGAGGTCGCCGAAGGCGTGCGCGTGGGCGAAGGCGCCGTTCTGTCGATGGGGGTCTATCTCGGCGCCTCGACCAAGATCGTGAACCGCGAAACCGGCGAGATCCACCGCGGCGAGGTGCCACCCTATTCGGTGGTCGTCCCCGGATCGATGCCCGGCAAGGAACTGCCCGACGGCACGATGGGGCCGAGCCTGTACTGTGCCGTGATCGTCAAGACGGTCGATGCGCAGACCCGTTCGAAAACCGGCATCAACGAGTTGCTCAGAGACTGACCGGAACCTTGCACGCGCCCTGACGTTGATTGCCGTAACGGAAAGTCTTTCCGTTACGGCAATAACAACGGGGAGAGCGGCAATGACAGATCAGAACACGTCAACCCAGATCAGCGACGAAGCTGCTCGCGGGGCAGTCAGCAACACGGGCCTGCGCTATGTACTGGCCTTCAGCTTGGGTTTCGCGGTGATCGCGATGAGCCTCGTGTGGATCATACCCGCGCTCGCCCGCGCGGCGCACTGATTACTGCGCCGTCGCAGGCTGGCCGATCAGAGCCTCGATCGGCGGCATGTCGCGCACACTCGCTGCATAGGCCTCGGCGGCGCGCATTACCCTGATCGCGTTGCGGCTCGCGATCATCTCCAACTCGGCTTGCGAATAGCCGCGCCGAGCGAGCTCTGCGAACAGAGCCGGGTAGCCGCGCACATCCTCGAACCCGACGGGCCCTGTCGGCATCCCGTCGAAATCCCCGCCGATGCCAATCGATTCCACTCCCGCGACCTCGCGGATGTGGTCGATATGGTCGGCCATGTGTCCGATCGTTGTCGCAGGTTCGGGGTTCGCCTTGTCCCACGCTACCATGGCCTCAGCAACGGCTTCGGGCTGACCCTGGAACAGCGCCTTCAGCCGCGCTGCTTCGGCCTCGCGCCTCGCATTCCACTGACGGCGTTCCTCGTTGAGAAATCCGGGCAGCGCCACGACCATCACGATGCCGCCATTATAGGGCAGGCGCCTGAGAACGCTGTCGGGCACGTTGCGCGGATGCCCGTTGATCGCCCGCGCGCCGGAGTGGCTGAAGATCACCGGTGCCTTGGCCACGTCGATGGCATCGAGCATGGTCGCCTCGCTCACATGGGAAAGATCGACCAGCATCCCCAGCCGGTTCATCTCGCGCACCACGTCCTTGCCGAAGTCACTGAGGCCGCCATGCACCGGCGTGTCGGTGGCCGCATCGGCCCAGGGCGTATTGCTGTTATGCGTGAGCGTCATGTAGCGCGCGCCCAGAGCGTAAAGCTGGCGCAGCACCGCAAGGCTCGATCCGATCGAGTGGCCGCCCTCCATGCCCAGCAAGGAGGCGATCTTGCCCTCGCCCATGGCGGTTTCGACCTCGTCAGCGGTCGTCGCGAAGCGCAATGCGCCCGGATATCGGGCGATCAGGCGCCGTGTGACATCGATCTGCTCGATCACCTGCTGCACCGCCTCGGCCTCTTCGGGGTTGGAGGGCACGTAGACCGACCAGAACTGCGCTCCCACCTTCCCCTCATTCAGCCGGGCGAGATCGGTGTGCAACGCGCGGCCTTCTGGGTGGTCCTCGCCGGTGTCGGTGGTGTCCGTGAAATCGAAGGTGGCGATCTGGTTGGCGCGACGCGAACGCAGCTGGTTGGGCACGTCATTGTGCCCGTCAAACACCGGCGCGACTTCAAGCGCGGCCTTTGCTGTCTCCTCGGCCGGATCGATCTGCTGCGCGGCGAGCGGGGCTGACAGCATCAGCGCAGCGGCGAGCACGGTTCGCGAGGAGACGAAAAGTTGCATGGGCGAGGTTCCCGAAGCTAGAGCGCCCGCACAGACAGGCAAGGATATGCTGATGGGTGATAGCGCGGCTGCAATGATTGAACAATTGGGCCTCGCCCCCCACCCAGAAGGGGGCTGGTACAAGGAAACCTGGCGCGGCGAACCCGGCGCGGACGGGCGCGCGGGCGGCACGGCGATCATCTTTCTCCTGCGAGCGGGCGAGGCTTCGCACTGGCACCGGGTCGATGCGTCCGAACTGTGGCTGTGGCAGGCGGGCGATCCGCTTGAATTGCGCCTTGCGGCGAGCGATGCCGGGCCGGTGCGCACGGTCACTCTAGGCAAGGACATCGCAACCGGCCAGCAATTGCAGGGACTGGTTGCGAAGGACGAATGGCAGGCGGCCCGTCCCTTCGGCGAGCCGCAACACGGCTATACCCTTGTCTCCTGCGTGGTGGTGCCGGGGTTCGACTTTGCCGGCTTCACACTCGCGCCTGAAGGATGGGAGCCACAGGCTTGAGCCCAGCCGAGGAAGCGATCCTGACACTGCTGGCCGAACGCGCGCGAGGCACAACCATCTGCCCCAGCGAGGCAGCGCGGCGTCTCGCCGGCCCACACGGCAACTGGCGGGGTCAGATGGACCTTATCCACGCCGCCGCCGACAGGCTGCTCGAGAGCGGGGCGATCGCACTCAGCTGGAAAGGAGCGCCCATACAAAAGCGGCGCGGACCCTACCGGATCGCACGCCGCTGATGTGTGTTGGTGACAAGGCGCCGCAAAGGCGCCCGGCCGCTTAGCTGAGGTGCTTGGAAACCGCAGCCGTCATCTTGAACATCGAGATCTGGTCCTTGCCGATCACAGCGCCGAGCTTGGCGTCAGGATTGATCTGACGCTTGTCCTTGCTGTCCTGCAGGCCATTGGCCTTGATGTAGTCCCAGACCTTCGAAGTCACCTGGGCGCGGGTCATCGGACCCTTGCCGATCAGCGCTTCGAGTTCACCGGAAAGTTGCACCGGCTTCTGCAGTGCGTTGGTAGTGCCAGCCATCATCTACTCCCTTGTCTTGTGGCAGGTTACTCAAAAATCGTCGTCGTCCCAGTCCGCATCATCGTCCTGTGTGCCACCGGTAAAAGTGGCGTGGAGCACTGCGCAGGCTGTAATTGTCCCTTGCAATGATGCGAGCAGTTCCGCGCGGCTTGCCCCCGGCATCAGCACCAGTGGCAGGTCGGTCGCGAAAATCTGGAACAGGTAGTGGCGCGTCTCGCCTTCGGGCGGGTCGGGCAGCAACCATTCGGAATTGCCGAAAGCGTTTTTGCCGGTGCGCGGCGGGACCTCGCCCTCGAGCAGCTTGCCGCGCTGGCCGGCCAGGCCCCACACGAGCCAGTGGCACGCAGGGTCCGCTCCCTTGGCCGAGGCTTCCTCCACCACGATCACCAGTTCCTGCGATCCGGGCGGCGGCGCGCTCCATTCGAGCGGCGGAGCCACGGCATCCTCTTCCCCCGCAGTGAAACTGGCATCCAGTTCCTCGCCCGCACCGAAGGCCGGGCTGGTCAGCGCAAAACCACCGCGCCCGAGCGTCTGTGCAGCGCCGAGCGCAGCCACCGCAAGGCCGGGATGGCGGGCGGGCGCGGGTACATGCGAGGCAAGCCAGGCGGGAAATTCAGTCATGATTCTGCCGTTTCATCGCCCCTTTGCTAGTCCCATCGGCGGCGAGAAACGAGACGCGGGAAAGGGGTTTTCGCCGGTTTCTGAGGAAAACCCAGCAAAAGCAGGCAAAAATAACACGTAGGCGGGCCATTTTTGGGCAGATCGCGTGCAGGTTCTTGCCCTCGGTTGCCAGACATTGCATCCACGACGTATCCGGAGGACTTCAGACAAGTCACAGCTCCAACCCATCACTATCCGGAGTCGCATCTCCCCATGAAAGTTGCTCGTACCGCTCTTAGCGCTGTTCTGGCCTGTGCTCTCGTTGGCTGCGGAGGGGGCGGTTCATCAGCCCCCCCGGTCGCCGTAAACCCGACCCCCGCGCCCACGCCGACGCCAACCAACACCGCTTGCTCCTTGCGTGCTCAGCAGGATTTTGCCGACAGCGTGCTGAACGAATGGTACCTGTTCCCCAGCCTGCTTGCCAACGCCAACCCGGCGGCCTTCAACGACCTCAACGATTATCTCGATGCCCGCGTGGCCCCGGCGCGCGCTCAGAACCGCGACCGCTTCTTCACCTTCGCAACCTCGATCGCGGAGGAAAACGCGCTGATCAATTCGGGCGCGAGCGCCGGCTTCGGCATCCGTCTGTTTTTCGACAGTCAGGCCAACCGGGTATTCGTTACCGAGGCCTATGAAGGTGCCAACGGCCTGGCAGCGGGTCTCGACCGGGGCAGCGAGATCACCGCAATCGGCACATCGAGCGCCAACCTGCAAAGCGTCTCCAGCCTGATGTCAAGCGGTGGACCGCAGGCAGTGATCAACGCGCTTGGCCCCTCGACCGCCGGCACCACCCGCGTGCTGCGCTTCACCCAGCCCAGCGGCCCGACCATCGAGCGCAGCATCACCAAGACCGATTTCGCGCTCGATCCGATCTCGGACCGCTATGGCGCCCTGATCATCAACGAGGGTGGCAAGCGGGTCGGGTATCTCAATCTCAGAACCTTCATCGTCGCCGATGCCGCCAACCAGCTGCGCAATGCCTTCGGACAGTTCGGTGCCGAGGGTGTGAGCGAGCTCATCATCGACCTCAGATATAATGGCGGCGGCCTAGTCGACGTTGCTGACACCTTGGGCGACCTGATGGGACAGGGCCTGACCGGACAGGTATGGAGCAAGACAGTGCTGCGGGCATCGAAGGCGGGCGACAACCAGACGCGCGTGTTCCGGAGCGAGGCCAACGCGATCACTCCGACCCGTATCGCCTTCATCACGACCGGTGCAAGCGCATCGGCGAGCGAGCTGGTGACCAATTCGATGATCCCCTATCTCGGCAACAACATGGCGCTGGTGGGTGCGAACACCTTTGGCAAACCGGTCGGCCAGTTCGGGTTCGACCTTGCCGCCTGCGACCTCAGGGTGCGTGCGGTGACGTTCCAGACCGTCAATGCCGATGACGAGGGCGAATATTTCACGGGTCTGGCCAGTGTGGTGCCCAATACCTGCCGCGCAGGGGATGACCTTTCGCGCCCGCTTGGCGACCCCCGCGAAGCCTCGATCGCGGCAGCGCTTGATTTCCTTGCCGGACGCTCGTGCACTGCAATCAGTTCGGCTGCCGGGGATATCAGCGCAACCGGAATGACCCAGAGCCAGCGCATGCGGATCGGTCTCGACCTGCCGGAACGCCAGCCGCTCCAGCCGGACCGGCCCACCCCTGCACAGCGCGAGTTACCCGGTCTGTTCTAAAGCCGGGCCTAAAGCCCCTGGGGTACCGTCTCGAAACCGGGAATATCGCCCAGATCGACCCAGTCCTGCTTGCTCTTGGTATAGCAGTGGAAGGCGGGCTTCAGGATGCTGGTATCGTCCAGCGTCCCGGCCTTGATGAACATCATTCCCGGCGGGCTCTCGACGCGGGTGAACACCGGCGATCCGCAATTGGGGCAGAACTGCCGCCGTACCGTCGCGCCGCTGTCGCCCGTGTCGTTGTACGTGGCAAGTTCGCCCTCGAAGCTCACCGCATCCTCGGGTACGCCGATGATCACCGACAGGCTGCTGCCCGCCTGGCGCTGACAGTTCTTGCAATGGCAGGTGACGCAAAGCAGCGGATCGGCGGCGCAGGAATAGCGCACCTTGCCGCACAGGCAGCCTCCGGTGATGGACATGGGCTTTCTCCCCCTTCTGAGAGCGCCTCAGGGCGCAGGATCGCCGGTAAACGGCTGCCTGTCCGTATAGCCGCAACCTTCCAATGTCTCACCGCCCAAAGCGATAGTGGCGACGAAGGGATAGCTACGGTCGCTCATGGTATCGTTGCAGGTGCCCGGCGTGAGCGTGGCGGTGAAGGCCTCGCCCGCCAAGGTCCCGGAAAAGCCCAGCCCGTTGTTCCCGGAAAAGCGGCTAACGGCAAAGCGCGTGCCATCCGGATTTTCCGGCGTGGCCCACAACGCCTCATCACCATCGATGCGCGTGTTCCAGAACGGCTCGTTGCCCAGAAGCGTCACCACCTCATCCGTTGCCACCGCATCGAAGGTCTTGCCCTCGGGATCGATTGCATCATTGCCGGAGGTGCAGGCCGACAGGGCAAGCAGTAGCGCGGCAAGAGCGCAGGGGCGACAGATCATGACGGTTTCTCCTCCTTGCCGGAGGATAGGACGGAACCATGCACGGGCCAAGGGGTTGGGCGCGCATGGACTGGAACCCGACCCGCGCGCGCGGCCTTGAGCGTCTCGCCAGCTTCCTGCCGCTCGCCGGGCGCAGCTATGCCGAGCAGCGCAATCACGACCATGGCCCTGCCCGGGGCGGGCGCGACAACGTCTCGCAGCTCTCGCCATGGCTTCACGCCGGGCTGCTGGGAGAGGCCGAAGTGCTTTGCGCAGTGCTCGAACAGCACAGCCCGCGCGCAGCCGAAAAGTTCATCGCGGAGGTCTTCTGGCGGATCTATTTCAAGGGCTATCTCGAACAGCGCCCGTCGATATGGACAAGCTACCTTGCCGGCCGTGACGATGCTCTGGCCGCACTGGAGCGCAATGCCGGATTGTGCACCGCCTATGGAGAGGCCACCGAAGGGCGCACCGGCATAGAAGCTTTCGACGTTTGGGCGCGCGAGTTGGTGGAGACCGGCTACCTCCACAATCATGCGCGGATGTGGTTTGCCAGCATCTGGATCTTCACCCTCAAGCTCGACTGGCAGCTGGGTGCGGATTTCTTCCTGCGGCACCTGATGGATGGCGATGCGGCATCGAACACGTTGTCGTGGCGCTGGGTGGCGGGGCTGCATACCAAGGGCAAGCACTACCTCGCCCGGCCCGACAACATCGCACGCTTCACCGCCGGGCGCGCGGATGGCCCGCTGACGGCCGAGGGGCTTGCAGAGAACGCCGCGCCGATGACCGAGCCGGTCGAACATCCGCGCCGCCTGCCCGACCTGCCGCCCCCTGTTACCACTGCCGATCTCGCCCAGCCTTTCGCCCTGCTGCTACACGACGAGGCAGCGCATCACGCGCCGCTTATCCTCCCGGCGCGTCCTGCTCTGGTGATCGGCGCAACCCGTCCCGAGGCGCGTTCGCCAGGAGTGACAGGCTCGCCGGCGCGAGCGTTCACTGCGGGAGCGATGGAGAGCGGCCTGACCGAGGCTGCTGCCGCCTTCGGGTGTCCGTCGATGCAATGGCGCGCCGGAGAGCCGATCGAAGCGCTGCTCGCCGAAGCGGATGTGGAACGCGTGGCGCTGCCATGGCTGCCTGCCGGATGGACCCGCGATGCGCTTGCTCCCAGACTGGCGGAGCTGCAGCGGCAGGGCCGCGTTACCACCCTCCTCGCCCCGCTCCACCGTGCCACCTGGCCACACGCCAAGGCCGGGTTCTTCGGCGTCGCCAAGCAGATCGACGCGGTGCTGGGCGAATGCGGGATCGGAGGCGGTTAGGCCCCCTTCCCTGTCAGAGCGCCTTGTCGGGCGAGGGGTCGTGCTTGTGCCGCTCGGCCTTGCCGAACACCCGCTCGAGCCGTTCGGCGAGCGTATTGGCTGCGATCCGCGCCGCGGCATCGACATCGGCTGCCTTGCCCGTCACCCCGATCGGACGACCGCCACGCGGGCGCGCCTCGATCATGCAATGCTTGTCATCCGCGCCATGCTTGCGCCCGTTGACGTCGCTCACATGCACCTCGATGCGGGTGAGCCGGTCCTCGAACCGCGCCAGCCGGTGGCGCACCTGCTGTTCGATCCGCTCCGCCACGTTTTCCGTGCCCATCACCGAACTGTCGGTATTGAACTGGAACTGCATTGCCATGGGGCTCTCCTCCTCGCGCTTGTTATGGTTCTGTTGCACCATTCAATATGGGGAGAGACGCAGGAGGTTTCCAGCCGAAATCGGCAGCGGCGATCAGTCGTCGCGGGCGAGCGCCTCTTCGGCTTCGGCAGCGCGTTTCCCGGCCCGCTCACGCTCGGCCTTTTCGCGCTGGATCGCGGTCTTGCGGGCCTGTTCGGCAAGGCCTCGCCAGGTCTTTTCCGAGCGCAGTTCACGCTCACGGACATTCTCGAGCGTCGCCGCATCGGCGAGCGCCGCCGCCTCGTCCGCGCGTTCGCAATAGAATTCGTAGGTCTGGGCCATGGGGAATGTCCTTGCCGTAAGAGAGAGGGGAAGGCGGCTAGGGGTGGAGCAGGACGGCACCCTTGCGCCGTCCTGCCCCGGTATCCTCGCTCAGTCGGCGGCCGAAAGGTTCACGGCGCTTTCCTTGCCGTTGCGCCCGCGCTCCAGTTCGTAGTTCAGGCGCTGGTCCTTATCGAGCGTCGCCATGCCCGCTGCCTGAACGGCGGTGATGTGGACGAAGCTGTCGGACGAACCATCGTCGGGCTGGATGAAGCCATAGCCCTTGTCGCTGTTGAAGAACTTCACGGTTCCGGTCTTGCTCATGGTGTGTTCCTTTCAAGAACATGTCGTTGCCCGCCTGCGACATGCGGGCGGGAAGTGCGTCAAATCGTCCGATGAAAGGAAGTCGTCGTCTGGTTAACGCCGGGGGGCCAGAGCCCAGGCGGCGGAGCGCAAAGTTCGAAGTCCGTCGCAAATTTCGACGTCAGCAACCGTGCCTCTAGCACGGAAGAGAGGGTTCTCCTAATCGCGGGCTCCTAGACCGGCGTTAAGACAATCGCGACAGGTCCGCTGCTAACCTGATGTTGCAATGTTCACCCCCCTTGCCCCCCGCACCCCCGGTGCCCTGCGCCGCCACCTCTGGCGGACCGACCTGCTGGTGGTTGGCGCGTCGGTCATCGCCTCGGCCATGTTCGCGCATCTGTCTTTCACGATGTTCGGCACGATCGACTATGCAGGCACGATGGTTGCCGCGGTGGCGATCCCGCTGGTGGTGGCAAGCCTCGCCTTTGCGTGGATCGCGGCCCTGACCCTGAGGCTCGACGCCTCGCGCCGCGAGCTTGAACGGATGGCCCACCAGGATCCGCTGACCGGACTGGCGAACCGCCGTGCGGCGCTGGCCCGGCTGGAACAATGGGCCGGAACACCCGACAGGATCGCGCTGGCGATTGCCGACATCGATTTCTTCAAGAGGGTCAACGACCGGCTCGGCCATGACGCGGGCGATGCCAGCCTCGTCCACTTTGCCGCGATGCTCCGGAAGCTGCTCCCTGCCGAGTGGCTGGTGGCGCGCATCGGCGGCGAGGAATTCCTGATCGCTGCCCGCGATGCCGACTTCCCCGCCTTTGCCGCGCGGATCGAGGCGGTGCGGGTCGCGGTGGCGCAGACCCCGCTGATCGTTTCGGCCGGCCCGTGGCAAATGACCGCAAGCTTCGGCCTCGCCGAGCGCCTTGCAGGAGAGCCGGCAGACCGCATGATCACCCGCGCCGACACCGCGCTCTATGCCGCCAAGCAAGCCGGCCGCAACCGCATCGAGCGCGCCGCGTAACTTGACAAACTTGACAACCTGTCAAGCATCGCCTTCCCAGCCATGTTCCTGTAATACATCCATTAATTCGTCATCGCTCATGCTTGACGGACAGGGGAAGCCCCCCTGTTCCGCAGCCCCGAAGCCGCCGCGCAAGGCTGCGAACTCGTCCGGGTCTTGCGGAGAAAGCGCACCGGTTGCCACCGCCTCGCCCGCTTCCAGCTTTGCCAGCAGCGCCTCGAAATCGCGGGCGTGGCGCTCGGCCATCGGCCCTAGGCGGCCGAAGGCGGGATTGCCGCCCATGGTAAAGCGCGACAGCAGCGCGACCGTCAGCCGCTCGTCAAACCGGCGGTAGGAGCCGACCTGCTCGCCCTGAAAGAACACCGGCACCTCGACGCCGTTCAAGGCCCGTTCGAGCGCGGTGTGGGCGAGCACATCATAGGAATGGTGAAACGCCACCTCCCACGCCAGATCGAAGGGCTGGCCCTTGAGGCGTGATCGGAGCTGATAGGCCGATTGCCGGCTCATCCCCACCGACCGCGCGGCTTCCGAGACCGAATGCGTGGCGGAGAGCTGGCGCAGGAAAGCGACCTGCTTTTCGCGGGTCCAGCCATCATGGCGTCGGCCACGGGGCGTTTCAGGGGTGTCAGGAACAGCGCGAAGCTTGGCCGCGCTGCTGGGCGAACGGGGGGACGGGGTGCGGGTCATCGCGGGAGGATGACTGAGGGGGTGGGGTGTAGGAAAGGGGTTGAAAGGGCGCGGAAAACTCGTGACGGACGCACCTCCCTATGTCAGAGTTGGGACCTTAGAGCGCGATGGGAGCCATGAGCCGTGACAAATCTTATAAAGGCTGTTGTCCCACTTTTCGCTAGACCCAATAACTATGCCGAAATGCTGCAAAAACTCGCCGGATTCACGTTCTGGGAAGCCACAATTTTAATCTACGTTCTCAGACAGAACCCTAAATTTGATCGAATTTTTGAAGATTCCTTTTTAAATCTTCTACCCAGAGAAGCACTTCCAGAGGAGCTTCGATGGATTCATGTGCCAACAATAATCACATCTTTATTAACAGCCTTCAGTTTTTACTATTTCCAAATTCACGATCAGATACAAAAGCCAATAAAAATACGAGAAAAATTCGACACGAACTATATTTTCGTGCCTCTCGCTCGATTGGTCGGGATCAATCCGAGCGAAAGCAAAATCTTAAAATTCAAAAGAAACAGAAATCCGACGATGAGGCAGATTTTTTATAGGTTTGCATCCTCAACCAAAGATAATACTGTCGTTGACAAGCACGATATACATCAAGCGCTTTGGCTTTGGAGTAATTTTTGGGTACTCGAAGAACTCATATTTTTGTGCCTCGTTTTCTCGTTGATTTTTATTTCCTTTCAAATGTGGCTACCTGCAGCCGCAGTGATTGCCATATGCCCCGTCGCGGCGTTTGCAATGCGCCAGCAGTGGCCAAGACTGTCGAGCACCGCGAGAGCGCAAATCGAACAGATCGCACACGATCCGGACGCCAAAGCCTCCGTTCGCAAGGTGATAAATGCGCTATAGGATACCGAAATACGGCATTATTCGTTCGGAAAATGCCGCAAAGCCAGTAGCCCAAAAGAACAAATTTCTTCTGGGTCTGATTTCTGAACTAGCTCCGGTTGAAAATACGGTCGACTATGGAACCGGCAAATTACGATATTTGACAGAAATTCTGCAGACTACGAATCAACTAACAGTCGTCGATTCTTTAGTGCAAATTGAGCGCGAACAGAAATTGCATGAAAAGACGTGTTCGATAAAGGACATCGTAGAGGCAAAAAATAGTGTTAGAGCGATAAATACAAAAGAGTTTATTGAACTTTCAGATGAGTTTGATCGTGCGTTTTTACTAAATGTACTGCAGATCATACCAATACCCAAAATTCGTATTGAAATTCTGCGAAGGATTCGAAGAAAACTTCGCCGGGATGGTGAGATTTTTTCCTGCGTGCAGTACAGAAATTCCGATTTCACCCGTATGGCGGCAATGCACAACGCGCGACAGTTTCGAGATGGCATCATCATCGATCACCTCAGAGGCACTTCCTTCTACGGATTCATTAGTCCTGACCAACTCCAAGCTCTATTCGAACTTGCTGGCTTTTCCGTAGAGAAGCGCGATCTGCATGAGGGCACATGTTACATCCGGGCGAGACCGGTCTAGTTCCGAGTCACCCCCTCACCCCCTCACCCCCTCACAATCTCCTCCGCCAGCACGGCAACCGTCACGCCCAGATGGCTCACCTTGAGCACATTCGCCGCGCGGCGCCCGTCCTCCCACAGCGTCAGCTCCTGCCGCACCTGAAAGCCGCCCTTCATGCGGTATTCGAGCACCAGCCGGTTACCCTCGCTGCGCCCGGTGACCTTGCCGATCGCGTCGGTCAGGCTGCCCTCGTAATAGCCCGGCGCGATCTCGATCAGGCGCCACTGGCGTTTGCGGGGGCGCTTGTCGCCCTCGGTGACGGTCTGATCGAGCACCAGCACGCGGGTATCGGCGGCGTCCCAGCTGGCTTCGTGGTGCGGCTCGATTTCTATGCGCCCGCGGCTTTCGACCCGCACGGTGACGGGATCGGACAGCACCTTGTCCAGCGTCCCCTCCCCGCGGCTTGCCCCGAGGAAGAACACGAAGGGATCGAAGCGCGGCGCCTCGGCCCGCGCGATCGGGGCGGCGGCTTCGGGGGTGGAGACGCAGGCGCCCGGCAGCAAGGCCAGCGGGGCCAGCAGCGCAAGGGCGCGGCGGCTCATTTCAGGAAGCGCTCCGCGTTCCAGCTCACCAGCAGCGCGCCGCGCAGCTCGCCCGGCTTGAAGCCCGTGGCAAGGTCGCCTGGGTAAAGCTGATCGATATGCGCCCTGAGGGCGGGTTCGATGCTGGTGCCGTGGCATACCGAGCAGGGCTGGTCCTGCATCGGGATGGCGGAGAGGAAGTGCACCTTGGCACCCGCGCCGTCTCCGGTGCGGACGATTTGCACGGCGGGCTTGCCGTCGGCCAGCGGCGCGGCTTCCAATGCGGCATAGGCCTGTGCCAACTCCTCCGGCACCCCGCCTGCGGGGTTGCGGTGCCGCGCGGCGATGCGGCTGACCTCGGCCCCGCTCGCCTCGCTCTGCGCCTGCGCGATGGCGGGCGCGACCTGCTGGCAGACCGAGACGGCCTCCACCGGCCCGCCCGCTTCAAGCGCCGCCTGAAGCTGGGCCTTGAGGTCCCCCTGGAAGGCTTGCGCGACCGGCACCGAGGCGGCGATTACCGCTGCTTCGTCCAGCACCGGCGCGGGCGGTTCGCTCTCGCCCGAACAGGCCGCGAGCGCGAACAGCGCCGCGATGGCAGGGACAGCGGGGCGCATGGCCTCAGTCATGCTCGCGGTCGGGCGCGCCGACATAGAGCTGCCCGCCGATCTCGCGGAACTTCTCGCTCATTTCGGCCATGCCCTTTTCGGCGTCCTCGGCGGCAAGGAACGTCTCGGGGGCGGCGTTCTGCTTGGCGGCGAAATCGCGCACTTCCTGCGTGATCTTCATCGAACAGAACTTGGGCCCGCACATCGAGCAGAAATGCGCCGACTTCGCGCCTTCCGCCGGCAGCGTCTGGTCGTGGTATTGCTCGGCGGTTTCCGGATCGAGGCTGAGGTTGAACTGGTCGCGCCAGCGGAACTCGAAGCGGGCCTTCGACAGCGCATCGTCGCGCACCTGTGCCGCCGGATGCCCCTTGGCGAGGTCGGCGGCGTGGGCGGCGAGTTTGTAGGTGACGACGCCCACCTTCACATCGTCACGGTCGGGCAGGCCCAAGTGCTCCTTGGGGGTGACGTAGCAGAGCATCGCCGTGCCATACCAACCGATCTGCGCCGCGCCGATGCCGCTGGTGATGTGGTCATAGCCCGGCGCAATGTCGGTGACGAGCGGGCCAAGCGTGTAGAACGGCGCCTCGCCGCAGGCTTCGAGCTGCTTTTCCATGTTCTGCTTGATCTTGTGCATCGGCACGTGGCCGGGGCCTTCGATCATCACCTGCACGTCCTGTTCCCAGGCACGCTTGGTGAGCTCGCCAAGGGTGTAGAGCTCGGCGAACTGGGCTTCGTCGTTCGCGTCGGCGATCGATCCCGGGCGCAGGCCGTCGCCCAGCGAATAGGCGATGTCATAGGCCTTCATGATCTCGGTGATCTCGTCGAAATGCTCGTAGAGGAAGCTCTCCTTGTGGTGGGCGAGGCACCACTTGGCCATGATCGAGCCGCCGCGCGAGACGATGCCGGTCACGCGCCTGGCGGTCATCGGGATATAGGGCAGGCGCACACCGGCGTGGATGGTGAAGTAGTCGACGCCCTGTTCGGCCTGCTCGATCAGCGTATCGCGGAAGATTTCCCAGGTGAGGTCTTCGGCAATGCCGCCGACCTTCTCCAGCGCCTGATAGATCGGCACGGTGCCGATCGGCACGGGGCTGTTGCGGATGATCCATTCGCGGGTGTCGTGGATGTTGCGCCCCGTCGACAGGTCCATGATCGTGTCCGCGCCCCAGCGCGTGGCCCAGACCATCTTGTCCACTTCCTGCGCCACGTCGCTCGCCACCGCGGAGTTGCCGATATTGGCGTTGATCTTGACGAGGAAGTTACGCCCGATCGCCATCGGCTCGCTTTCGGGGTGGTTGATGTTGGACGGGATGATCGCCCTCCCCCGCGCGACTTCGCTGCGGACGAATTCCGGGGTGATGACATCGGGGATTTCCGCCCCCCAGCTCTCGCCATCGCGGATCAGGTCGGCAGCGATTTCGCGCCCCAGGTTCTCGCGCTCGGCGACATATTCCATTTCCGGCGTGATGATGCCGCGGCGGGCATAATGCATCTGCGTGACGTTCATCCCCGCCTTCGCGCGCAAAGGCCGCTTGACGACATTGGGAAAGCCCGGAACGCCGCCCGAACGATCGGGACCGAGCTGGCCATTATCCTCCGGCTTCACCTCGCGGCCCGCGTAATCCTCGACATCGCCGCGCGCCATGATCCAGTCGCGGCGGATCGGGGCAAGGCCGGCGTTGATGTCGATCAGCGCCTCAGGGTCGGTATAGGGACCGGAGGTGTCGTAGACCCGCACCGAAGGCTCGCCGCCTTCCAGATCGATCTCGCGCATCGCCACGCGGATGCCGCTGCCGGTGCGCGCGCCGACATAAACCTTGCGGCTGCCACGGATAGGCCCGGTGGTGACGCCGATTTCGACGGGGGAATTGATGTCGGCCATGATGCGTTCTCTCTCCAACAGGCGGAAAAGAGCGCGGGTACCACGGCACAGTGACCAGCCCACTCCCTCCGCCGATGCTAATCGGTTCAGGTTCGACGGGTCGGGCGGTGCTACGCGCCCCTCTCAGCCAAGCGGCTCCCCGGGGATGGGCCATCATTAGCGCGTCACCGCAGACAAATCCAGCGGTTCGGCACAGGCGGGGCGCCTTGGCCGCGCCCGGCGCGCGCCCTACCGGGCGGCGGCGCGCTGCGAATGGAAGAAATCGAGCTTCCAGCGCTTGCCGTCATGAACCAGCACGGCGGATTCGAGCCAGCGCACAGGCCGCACATCGGGCGGCGTGCCTGCGCTGCCGGTATTCTCCCACTGCGACCACGCGACATCGCAGCGCAGGTTGGTGTCCATCGGGCCGAGGTTCCAGTTGATCTCGACCCCGTTGCCGAGGGCATCGACAACCGCGTCGACAAGCGCCGCGCCGGGAAAGCGCTGGCCCACATCGAAAGCGTAGAAGGAGGAGGTCGTCACCTGCTCGAACGGAGCCTTGTCCGCCACGCGCAGGGCAGCAAAGAAATCGTGGATGGTCTGTTCGATCTCTGCGGGCGCGGTGGCAGGATCGGGACATTGAGCGGTGCTGGCATGGACGGGCACACCAAGCGACAAGGCCGCACCAAAGGCGGCAAGTAGGGCTGCTGGGTTCATGTCCGGGACAATGCGCCGCCTATCGGCCAAGTCAATCTCCGGCTCGACCATTCCACCTTGTGCGCGCAAAACCGCATCGCGCGCCCGGCCGTATCGCCCGCGCCGCTATTCGATCACCCTTCCCCGCACCATCACGAAGTCGACCTTCTCCAGCACGCTCACATCGGCCAGCGGATTGCCATCCACCGCGATGATATCGGCCGAATAGCCGGGCGCGAGGCGGCCAATCTGGCTTTCCATGCCGAGCACCTTGGCGGCCCCGGTGGTCGCGCTGGCGAGCACTTCGCGGTCGCTCATGCCCTGTTTCCGCATCAGCGCCAGTTCTTCGGCATTGCGGCCGTGGCTGTAGACGCCTGCATCCGTGCCGAAGGCGACGGTAACGCCATACTGCCGGGCGCGGGAAACGAGCGAGGCCATCAGCGGCTGGACGGCCCGGATCTTGTCTTCGACGACGGGGGTATAAACACCCTTGCCCAGCCCTTCGGAAACGCCCTCCAGCGCCATCAGGGTGGGGACGAGCACGGTGCCGTTGGCCTTCATCGCCTTCGCGGCGTCTTCGTCGAGATAGGTGCCGTGCTCGATCGAATCGATGCCCGCTTCGGCGGCCTGCTGGATGCCGCGCGCGCCATGGGCATGGGCCATGACTTTCAGGCCAAGCGAATGCGCCGTGTCGGCAATCGCCTTCATCTCCTCGGGCGTGAAATGGGCCTCCAGCCCGCGCCCCTGCTGGCTCAGCACGCCGCCGGTGGCGGTGATCTTGATCACGTCCGAACCGTTCTGGCTGGCGAGCCGCACCTTGGCAGCGCATTCGACCGGGCCGGTGCAGTTGAAGCCGCTATCGAGCAGTTCGTTGACCTCCGAACGGAAGCCGTTGACGTCGGCATGACCGCCGATGATCGAGAGCGCCGGGCCAGCAGCCACGATCCGTGGCCCAGGAATAACCCCCTCGGCGGTGCCGCGCCTTAGGGCAAAGGCCGTATCCCGCCCGCTGCCCGCCTCGCGCACGGTGGTGAAGCCGGCACGCACCGTCAACAGAGCGTTCTTGGCGCCGACCACCACGCCCCATTCGTCAGGCTCTGTCGCCTTCTTCCAGAAATCGCCGCCCGGATCGCCGGTCAGGTGGGTGTGGAGATCGATCAGGCCGGGGAGCACGGTCAGGCGCGCAAGGTCGATTTCGCGGTCGGCGGCAACCGCGCCGTGACCGGGGGTGATCGACACGATCCTGCCATCCTCGACCAGAATGGTAGCCGGACCGCTCGGCTCGCCCGCCGCATCGGCCAGCACCGCTCCGGCGCGGATCGCCACGGTTTCCGCCGCGAGCGGGGTGGCCGCAACCAGCGCCGCAAGTCCCGCAAGGCCGGCTGCCCGGCGCATGTGTCCCGTCATTCTCTCTCTCTCCGCAAAATCACCGACCCCGCGCGTCTGATGCGCCGCAGCGGCGCCGATGGCAAGCCTCGCAAGGCCGACCCGCCCCGTCAGCATTCATTTGGCATTTACAGGTGGGTGATGATAACATGCTGGTTATTCGAGGAGTCCGCGATGAAACCTGCTTTCACTGCCCTGCTTGCCGCCGCAACCGCCGCGCTTGTTCCGACGACCGCCTTGTCGGCGCAGCAACCGGACGAGGCAGTCGGCGCAGGCGAGGCCGAAACCGGCGAAATCATCGTCGACGGCTACACCGAGAAGGAAATCCGCACCTTCCTGTGGCGCAGCCTCAACAATACCGAACGCGTGATCGCCAGACGCAGCGAGCCGCTGTGCGTGGGGATCGACAATGCGCCACCCGAACTTGCCGAGCCGGTCAGGGCACGGATCGAGGCCAATCTTGCCCAATTCGGGATCGCGATGGGCGAACCGGGCTGCCGCGCCAATTCGGTGGTGGTGTTTCACGATGACGCGCACAAGTTCGTCAACTGGCTCGACGATAACCATGTCGAGGCGTTCCAGGCGCTCTACAAACCCGAAAAGCGCCGACTGATCCGCAAGCAGCGTCCGGTCTACAACTGGGCCTATATCCCGAACGAGGCGATGCGCATGAAGTTCGGCAACCAGCCGACGGCGCCCGTACGCGCCGGACAGCTCGCACTCCAGTTCCAGCCGGTCGGATTTGAACCGGGCGGCATCATGTACAGCTGGATGGCGCCTGTCACAATCTCGCACAGCTTTACGGTCATCGATATCGACGCGCTGGACGGCATCACGACCCAGCAATTGGGCGATTACCTCACCATGCAGATGCTGGTCGAACTCCGCCCGGGTTCGCGCCCGGAGATCCCGACGGATTCGATCCTCAACCTGTTCACCGATACCGGCGGCAATCCGGATGCGGCACCGGAAATGTCGAAGCTCGACCGGGCTGTCCTGAGCGAATTTTACGCAGACCGCCAGAACTGGCGGGCAGGCGCCGTGCGTTCCGCCATTGCCCTGCGCGCGATCGAGGCTCTGGACGAGGAAGGCTATATCCTCGCCGCCAAGTAGCGCGGCAAGCGCGAGAGCCGGGCCTTGGCACGGGGCGTGGCGCGGCTATGCTTGCGCTGCCACGATCTTGCGGGGACAGGCCATGAGAGGAATACAGCTGCTTCGCCATACCTGTGCCGCGCTTGCATTGGCGCTGGTGCCGCTGTCATCGTTTGCCGCGGCCGGTCCGGCAGCGGCGGAGGCAGGCGAGGCGCCGGACGCCGCCTATGCCGATCTCTACAGCGCCATGCAGGAATCGGTCGATCAGGAACAGATGGCCGACAGCGCGCTCCAGGCTCTTGCCCGCCAATTCGCGGCCACGCCCGAATTCGCCGGAGCCGAAGCCCGGAGCCCGGGCCTGATCGCGGAGGTTACGGCCGGATTGCGCCCGATCTTCGTGGCCCAGTCAAAGCGGGTGCGGCAGCTTTACCGCCCTGCAACGCTAGCCCTTTTCGCCCGTCACCTTACCGCGGCCGAGGCGGGCAGCATCGCGGCCTTCTACCGTTCGGACATCGGGCGCAAGCTGATGGGCGGTCTTGCGCGCAATTATTCGCCCGATGCCACACTGTCCAACCTGGCGGAGGACGGGCCCGTCACCCGCGAGCAGGTGGAGGCGGATATCAGTCAGGCAACCGGTGCGGCGCTATCGGCGCTCACGCCCGAGGACATGACGACACTGGGCGAGATGGCGATGGCCAATCCTGCGCTGCTCAAGATCTCGCTGATCGGCAAGGGCGTGCAGGAACTGCGGGTGCAGATGGAGAACGAGCCGCTCACCGCGGAGGAGGACGCCGCGGTGGTGGCGGTGATCGAGGACGTGTTCAATCGACGCTTCGGTGCACAGTGACGCGCACCGCGCGAGATCAGAACGTGTAACCCAGCCCCAGCCCCACCAGGAACTGGTTGGGATCGCCGCGCAAGGCGGTGTAGGGATTGTCCGCCCCGTCGCCCAGCATCCGCGAATAGCCGGTCAGGCCATAGACGTTGAGCCCGCCATTGAGCGCGTTGCCGTCCAGATCGACGGTCACGATCGCCAGCGTACCGATGCGGTTGAGCCCGCCGTCTGCGGAGAATACCGGCAGGCCGCTCGCCGCGCTCTGGGCCGGTGAGACGGAGAAGTAGTAATCGGCGAAATTGTCGTCGATGAACTCTGCCGTCGCGCCGACCTGCACCAGCATCCCGCGACCGATCGGGGTGGCATAGGTGACGCCGGGCTCGATTACCCGGCCCTCGTGCGCGCCCAGCACGTCCCAGCGGACATTGGCCGACACCGTGAGCGAATCGAGACGGTTGAACACGCCGGGAAAGCTGAGGCCGGCGTTGACGCCGACTTCCAGCGCATTGTCGAGACGGCCGGCGGCATTCACAACGTCATCGCCGCTGTCCACCGCGCGGTCGTTGCGGAACCGGAAGGTCGGGCCGAGCGAGACCGTCGGCTTCTTCTTGCGCGATACGAGGGTGGGTTGCGGCGAGAGGAAATCGAGCGTCAGACCAGCTGCGGAAGGGCGGATACCGACCCCGCCGACCCGGCCCACGACGAGCGGCAGCGGGAAAAACTGGAAATTGTCCGAACCGGCATAGGTCGGCACGAGGCCGGCGCCCAGCCCGACGGTGATCCAGTTCTTGTCGAACACGGTCTTGAACGGCGGGCCGCCCGGCGGCATCCCGGCGGGCGCGCCGGCCTGTTGGCCCTGAGGCCCACCCTGAGCCTGCCCGGATTGCACTGTCGCCGTGGACGCCTCTGCACCGGTCGCAGCTGCAGCAGCATCGGCCGCAAGGCTGTCCTCAGCCTCCGTCTCGCCGGCCAGCGCGGGGGATGCCCCGAGCAATAGTGCACCGACGCAAGGGGCAATCGGGGACACGACGGACATGGGCTTGATGAAGGGCTTCACGGTGCGATCCTTTGCGGGGTTGGCCTATCGGGGCTTGCGGCTTGATGCGAACCTGTCTCAAAAGCCGCGAGGCGGCCCTTATGTTCCCGAAGGTGATGTTGCAACATGCTTTCGCTGTTTGGGTTACGGCGCAACATTGCCGTTCGGGCCGGGCTCGCCTAGGGCTGAACGCGCATGAATGATTCACTGCACCATCCCGCCCCAGACAGCATGGCTCCGCACGATATCGTCATCGTCGGCGGAGGGCTTGCGGGCGGGCTGATCGCGCTGGCGCTGCATCGCCATGCTCCCGATTGCCGCTTCCTGCTGATCGAGGCCGGACGCACGCTGGGCGGGCATCACCGCTGGAGCTGGTTCGAGACCGATCTTGCCCCGCAGGCGCGCGCCCTGATGGCGGGCTTCGACCTCAACGGCTGGGACGAAGGCTATGACATCACCTTCCCAGGCCTCGGGCGCACCCTGCCGACCTCCTACCGCTCGCTCGCCAGCGCCGAATTCCACGCGCGGCTGATGGCCGAACTGCCGCGCGAGCAGGTGATGCTGGAGACCAAGGCCGCGCAGCTCGATGCCGACGGCGTGACGCTGGCCGATGGCAGGCGGATTGACGCGCGGCGGGTAATCGACTGTCGTCCGTTCCGTGCCTCCCGGCATCTGGCGGGCGGCTGGCAGGTATTTCTCGGCCAGCATTTCGCTTGCGAGGAACCGCATGGCCTCACTCGCCCCGTGATCATGGATGCCAGCGTCGAACAGAGCGCGCCGTATGGCAACGAGGCCGCCTACCGCTTTGTCTATGTCCTGCCGCTGTCGCCGACCGAGGTCTTTGTCGAAGACACCTATTATGCCGACCAGCCGAAGATGGACGCCGAAGTGCTGAAAGGCCGGGTTGCCGCCTATGCACGGGCCAAGGGCTGGAAGGGCGAGGTGATCGATCAGGAAGCGGGCATTCTTCCCGTCGTCTCCGGCGGAAATTTCCGCGCCGCGCTGGCCGAGATCGCGATACCCGGTGTCGCACTGGCAGGCGCGCGCGGAGGCTTCTCGCATCCGCTCACCAGCTACACCCTGCCCTTTGCCGCCGACAACGCACTGGCGATCGCGCGGCTGATTGCCACCCGCCCGGGCGTTTCGGGCAACGAACTCGCCGCCTTCTGCGAACGCCGCGCCAAGCGCCACTGGCGCGCGACCGGTTATTACCGGATGCTCAGCCGCATGCTGTTCGAGGCCGCCAAGCCGGACAAGCGGGTGGTGGTGTTCGAACATTTCTATGCCTTGCGCGGCCGGCTGGTCGAACGCTTCTACGCCGGGCGCTCGACCTGGCCGGACCGGCTGCGCATCCTTAGCGGCAAGCCGCCCGTACCTATCCCGCGCGCAATCCGCGCGCTGTTTTCTTCAGGAAAACCTCTCGACACCAAGCCTCTCAACACGGAGACCCCGGCATGAACGCCGATGCGAAGCTCAACCTCTCGGGCCACAAGGGAGTGAACCCCGCCCTCGCCGAACGCTATGCAGGCCGCAGCGCCTGCGTGATCGGATCGGGCTTTGGCGGCATGGCGCTGGCCATCCGGCTGCAATCGGCCGGGATCGCCACGACCGTCATCGAAAGCCGCGACAAGCCCGGCGGGCGAGCCTATTTCTGGGAAAAGGACGGCTTCACCTTCGACGCCGGGCCGACCGTGATCACCGACCCCCCTTGCCTTGAGGAACTCTGGGCGCTGACCGGCCACGACATTTCCGAAGATGTCGAATTGATGAAGGTGATGCCCTTCTACCGCCTCAACTGGCCCGACGGCACCAATTTCGACTATTCGAACGACGAGGAAAGCCTCAACGCCGAGATCGCCAAGCTCAATCCGGCGGACGTGGCGGGCTATGCGCGCTTCCTCGAATATTCGGAACGGGTCTATAAGGAAGGCTACCTGAAGCTCGGCACCAAGCCCTTCCTCGACTTCAAGTCGATGCTGAAGGCCGCCCCTGCCCTGATCAAGGAACAGGCGTGGCGGAGTGTTTACGGCATGGTGTCGAGCTATGTCCAGAACGAGAAACTGCGCGAGGCGCTGAGCTTCCACACGCTTCTGGTCGGCGGCAACCCGATGAACACCTCGTCGATCTACGCCCTGATCCACAAGCTGGAAAAGGACGGCGGCGTATGGTGGGCGCGCGGCGGCACCAACCGGCTGATTGCAGGGATGGTGCGCCACTTCGAGCGCCTTGGCGGCACGATGCGTGTCGGCGATCCGGTGGTGCAGGTGCACACGCTCGGCACCAAGGCGACCGAGGTGGAGACCAAGAGCGGCTTCAAGCAGCGCTTCGATGCGGTGGCGAGCAACGCCGATATCATGCATTCCTACAAGGACCTGCTCTCGGGCAGCGCGCGCGGCAAGCAGATGGCGAAGTCGCTGGGCCGCAAGAGCTTCAGTCCGTCGCTCTTCGTGGTGCATTTCGGGCTGGAGGGCACCTGGCCCGGCATCCCGCACCACATGATTTTGTTCGCCAAGCGCTACAAGGGCCTGCTCGACGACATCTACAAGAACGGCGTGGTGCCGGAGGATTTCGCGATCTATCTGCATCACCCTACCGTCACCGATCCCGGCATGGCGCCCGAGGGCAAGAGCACCTTCTACGCGCTCGTGCCCGTCAGCCACATGGGCAAGATGCCGCTGGACTGGGACGAGGTTGCGCCCAAGCTCGAAAAGATGATCCTCGACGAGCTCGGCCGCCGGTTGATCCCCGATATTCACGACCGGATCGTGACCAAGTTCAGCTACGCGCCCACCGACTTCAAGGCCGACTTGAACGCCCATATGGGCAGCGCCTTCAGCCTTGAACCCGTGCTGTGGCAAAGCGCCTGGCTGCGCGGCCACAACCGCGATGACGTGATCGACAACTACTATCTCGTCGGCGCGGGCACCCACCCGGGCGCGGGGATCCCGGGCGTGGTCGGGAGCGCCAAGGCGACCGCGGGGCTGATGCTGGAGGATCTGGCGGTTAAGGGGGCGGTGTGATCGGCGCACTTCTTCTTGCTGCATCCCCTCCCGCGCAATTTGGCCTCTCACCTCTCGTCGATCCCACGCACGAGCACGACTGGCAACCGTTAGGGGAGGAAGAATCCGGCAAGGTATGGTGGGACAAGAACGCCATTGATAAGGCCAGCATTGATGGCGTTGAGTATCCAAAAATCGTATTGCGGCAGATACCCAGCAATGACCACTGGTTGAGCAAATGGTATGCCTTTGTGGACGCCGCTTGGGCTGTCGATTGCAGTACCAATCAATTGGCGCAAATGGACGAAGCTGCGAATGGAAAACGTGCTGAACCATGGGTGGGTCATGCGCCCCGGCCAAGTTTCCGATCAATACCTGAAATTGAAACGGCTGAGGTCCGATCAATGATGCGCGCTGTTTGCGGAGAAGATTGGGCTCCATGAAACGTCTCGCCGTCTATTGCGGCTCTGCTTCGCCGGAGGATCCGCGCTATATCCAACTTGCCTATGATGTTGGCGCCGAATTGGCAGCTCGGGGCATCGGGCTCGTCTATGGCGGGGGGAAGCTGGGCCTCATGGGCGCGGTCGCAAAGGGCGCGAAGGACAACGGGGGCGAGGTCATCGGCATCATTCCCGAGGCGCTGGTCAAGGCCGAAGTCGCCAACCATGATTGCGACGAGCTGATCTCCGTGAGCGGAATGCACGAGCGCAAGCAGAAGTTCACCGACCTCTCCGACGGCTTCATCACCCTTCCCGGCGGGGTCGGCACCATGGACGAGCTGTGGGAGGCGATGAGCTGGTCGCAGCTGGGATACCACTCCGATCCGGTCGGCATCCTCAACGCTTTCGGCTTTTACGACGATCTGCTGGCCTTCAACGCGAAGATGGCGGCGGTCGGATTTGTCCGGCCTGCGCACCAGAACATCCTGATCGCAGCGACCTCGATCCACGAACTGCTCGCCAAGATGGAAGCCTACCAGCCCCACACCCCGATCTTCCGCATGAAGGCCGAGGAGCTGTAAGGTCGGCGCTATGGCGGTCGATGCAGCAACCCGCGCCGCGTTGGTCGAGCATGCCCGGCTGTCGATCAAGAAGGGCTCGCAGAGCTTTTCCGCCGCCGCACGCCTGTTCGACCGCGAGACCCGCGAGCGGGCCTGGCTGCTTTACGCCTGGTGCCGCCGCGCGGACGACATTGCCGACAATCAGGATATGGGCGGGGAACTGGGTGACCAGTCCGACCTTGCCGAGCGGCTGGCGCATATCCGCCGGTTGACCGCCCTAGCCTTTGCAGGGCAGCCGACAGGCGATCCGGCCTTCGACGCCCTCGGCGTGGTCGCCGCCGAGGTGGGCCTCACCGAGCAGATGGCCGAGGATGTGATCGCCGGGTTCCAGCTCGACGCCGAGGACTGGCGCCCGCGCACCGAGGCCGACATGCTGCGCTATTGCTACCATGTCGCGGGCGCGGTCGGCGTGATGATGGCAGTGGTGATGGGCGTCTCGCCCGAGGATCAGGAGACGCTTGACCGGGCCAATGATCTCGGCCTTGCCTTCCAGCTTTCCAACATCGCGCGCGACATCGTCGAGGATGACGCGGCGGGGCGGTGCTACCTGCCGATGGAGTGGCTGGCGGAGGAGGACATCGAGCCCGGCCAGCACACCAAGCCGCACCACCGCGCAGAACTCGCCGCAATGGCCGCCCGGCTGGTGGCGCTGGTCGAAAAGCACGAGGCCGCGGCCCGGGTGGGCGCGGCCAAGCTCCCCTTCCGCAGCCGCTGGGCGGTGCTTTCGGCGGCGCGCATCTATGGCGCAATCGGGCGCAAGGTCAGGAAGCGCGGGGCCGAGGCGTGGAACAGCCGCACCTACGTGCCGCGCGGCGAAAAGGCGCTCTACGGCGTGCGCGCTTTCCTGTCGGCGGTGATCAACCGTGAGAAGATGCCGCCGGGCGGGATCGACTGGGGGATCGCGGATTATCGGCCCGCTTCCGCGCCCACTCCGCCGCCCCGGACTTGATCCGGGGCCCCACTTGTTCTGAGCGGGCACGAAGGAAGCGGGGTTCCGGCTCAGGGGCCGGGAAGACGTGGTTTCTTTTGCAACCAAGCCGGGCTAACCCTCGGCCATGATTACCAAGCTCCTGATCGCCAACCGCGGCGAGATTGCCTGCCGCATCATCCGCACCGCCCGCGCCATGGGGATTGCGACGGTCGCGGTCTATTCCGATGCCGATGCCAAGGCGCTGCACGTGCGCCAGGCCGACGAGGCGGTGCATATCGGCCCCTCGCCCGCCGCCGAAAGCTATCTGGTGGGCGCGAAGATCATCGCGGCGGCCAAGCAGACGGGCGCGGACGCGATTCATCCCGGGTATGGGTTCCTTTCCGAGAATGCCGACTTTGCGCAGGCGGTCATCGACGCAGGCCTGATTTGGGTCGGCCCCAAGCCTGCGAGCATCCGCGCGATGGGGCTGAAGGATGCGGCCAAGCAGTTGATGCGCGCAGCGGGCGTGCCGGTGACGCCGGGCTATGACGGGTCGGACCAGTCGGTCGAGCGGCTGAC
Organism: Erythrobacter dokdonensis DSW-74; assembly: GCF_001677335.1. Classification (GTDB taxonomy): domain Bacteria; phylum Pseudomonadota; class Alphaproteobacteria; order Sphingomonadales; family Sphingomonadaceae; genus Erythrobacter; species Erythrobacter dokdonensis. Next base: position 265,048 of record NZ_LZYB01000002.1, on the reverse strand, counting down.
CAAGGAGGCCGAGGCCATCGGCTACCCCGTCCTTATCAAGGCGGTCGCGGGCGGCGGCGGCAAGGGGATGCGCAAGGTCGATGCCCCCGCCGATTTCGCTGCCGCGCTCGAAAGCTGCCGCCGTGAGGCCAAGGCCAGCTTCGGCAATGACGAGGTGCTGCTCGAAAAGTGGATCACCTCGCCCCGCCATATCGAGGTGCAGGTGTTCGGCGATAGCCACGGCAGTGTCGTCCACCTGTTCGAGCGCGACTGCTCGCTCCAGCGCCGCCACCAGAAGGTGATCGAGGAAGCCCCCGCCCCCGGCATGGACGCCGCCACCCGCGAGGCGATCTGCGCCGCCGCCGTGCGCGCGGCCAAGGCGGTCGATTACGAGGGCGCAGGCACCATCGAATTCATCGCCGATGCCAGCGAAGGCCTGCGCGCCGACCGCATCTTCTTCATGGAGATGAACACGCGGCTTCAGGTCGAGCATCCCGTCACCGAGGAGATCACCGGGGTCGATCTGGTCGAATGGCAGTTGCTGGTGGCAAGCGGGGAGCCTTTGCCCAAGCGGCAGGAGGAACTGTCGATCAACGGCCACGCGATTGAGGCCCGGCTCTATGCGGAGGACCCCGCCAAGGGGTTTCTGCCGAGCACGGGCACGCTCGAGATGTTCGCGATCGACGACGGCTATGCCCGAATCGAAACCGGTGTGGCACAGGGCGATGCGATCTCGCCCTTCTATGACCCGATGATCGCCAAGATCGTCACCCATGCCGAGACCCGCGAACAGGCGATCTGGCGCATGGAGGACTGCCTCAGCGAACAGCTCGTCTTCCCGGTCAGGACCAACGCCCCCTTCCTGCTGCGCGCCCTGCTGTCGGAAGATTTCATGGCGGCCCGGCTCGACACCGGCCTCATCGGTCGCAACCCGGAATGGGCCGATGCGGTCGCCCTTTCGCAAGCCGCGCGGGATCAGGCGGCGCACGCGATGCTGCACCGCCAGCCCTCCGATGCATCGGTTCAGACCCCCGGCTTCCGCCTCAACGCGCCCGACCGGAGCGAAGTGGCGATGATGCTTGGAAGCGAGATTGTGTCGGGAAATGCCTCAAGGCCCGCCGCCGGAGTCCTGCAACTCAATGATGGCGAGACCGTATGGCTTAACGAAGCGGGCGAAACCTTCGCCTTGCGGCCCTTCGCAGCACGCGGCACCGGCCAAGCCTCCGCCGCCGATGGCGCAATCATCGCGCCGATGCCGGGCAAGGTCATTACGGTCGATGTGGCCGAGGGTCAGGCCGTTACAGCCGGCCAGCGCCTCATGGTACTCGAGGCGATGAAGATGGAGCACGCCCTCACCGCGCCCTTCGACGGGGTGGTCGAGGGGCTGGCCGTAGACGCGGGATCGCAGGTGCAGGTCGAGGCGGTGCTGTGCAAGGTGATGCCTGCTAGCAAAGAATAGACTTGCCCACCCCCGGCCCCTCCCGCAAGCGGGAGGGGAGAAGCGAGCGCGGCCAGTCCCCCTCCCGCTTGCGGGAGGGGTTAGGGGTGGGCCCGAGGGGAGAGAGAATGACCTGGGCGAAGGAACTCGAGGAACTGCGCCGGCGCGAAGCCCTCGCGGAGCAGATGGGCGGGCCCGACAAGGTCGCGCGCCAGCATTCGCGCGGCAAGATGGACGCCCGCGCGCGGCTCGCGGCGCTCGTCGACGAAGGCTCCTTCCGCGAGATCGGCAAGATCGCAGGCTCGGCGAAGTATGACGCCAATGGCGACCTCGCCTCGGTAACCCCCGCCCCCTTCCTCTTCGGCAAGGCGCTGATCAATGGCCGCCCGGTGGTCGCCACCGCCGACGACTTCACCATTCGCGGCGGTGCGGCGGATGCGGGGATCGCGCGCAAGATGGTGCAGGCCGAACGGATGGCGCACGAGCTGAAGCTGCCCATCATCCGCATGATCGACGGCACCGGCGGCGGCGGCAGCGTGAAGACGCTCGAACAGATCGGCGCGACCTATATCCCCGCCGTGCCCGGCTGGGGCGACGTGGTGACCAATCTCGACACCGTGCCGGTGGTGGCGCTCGCTCTGGGGCCGACAGCAGGCCTCGGCGCTGCGCGGACGGTCGCCAGCCATTACTCGATCATGGTCAAGGGCCTCAGCCAGATCTTTGCCGCCGGCCCTGCCGTGGTCGATGGGCTGGGAGAAGCCTACAAGGACGGCTCCACCAGCCACGAGGAAGCGAAGGAACGCCTCGGCGGGTCGGAAATCCACACCCGCAACGGCGTGGTCGACGACGAGGTCGCCAGCGAGGCCGAAGCCTTCGCCCGCGCGCGGCATTTCCTCAGCTTCATGCCCGAATATGTCGGCCAGCCCGCCCGCCGCTCGCTTTGCACCGACCCTGTCCACCGCCGCGAAGACGCTCTGCTATCCCTCGTCCCGCGCGACCCCAAGCAGGTCTATTCGATGCGCCGCTGCATGGAGATGGTGTTCGACAGCGACACAGTGTTCGAGATCGGCAAGCATTGGGGCCGTGCAGCGATCACCGCCCTCGCCCGGCTGGATGGCTGGCCGGTGTGCGTGGTGGCCAGCGATCCGAGCTATCTGGGCGGATCGTGGGAGGCCAAGACTTCGGAGAAGGTCGAACGCTTCGTCAAACTGGCTGAGCAGTTCCGCCTGCCCATCGTCCACCTCGTCGACAACCCCGGCTTCATGATCGGGCGCGAGGCGGAGATGGCGGGGACGATCCGCTACGGCGTCAACGCGATGAACGCGATCTACCGAGCGACCGTGCCGCTCGCGAGCATCGTCATGCGCCGCGCCTATGGCATTGCGGGAAGCGCGATGAGCAATGCCGACCGCTACCAGTACCGCTATTGCTGGCCCTCGGGCGACTGGGGGAGCCTGCCGATCGCGGGCGGGCTGGAGGTTGCCTACAAGGCGGAACTGGAAGCCGCCGACGATCCCGCGGCGCTGCTGGAGGAAATCCGCGAAAGGCTGGCGAAAGTCACCTCGCCGTTCCGCAGTGCCGAGCGCTTCAATGTCGAGGATATCATCGACCCGCGCGACACCCGGCCCTTGCTGTGCGAGTTTGCCGTGCTGGCTTGGAGAAAGCTCGAAAGCGAGCGGTAGATTTCGTCATTGCGAGCCGCAGGCGAAGCAATCCATGAACCAACGCTGCTTGGCAGGACGGCGGCAGTCGATGGATTGCCGCGGCGCCTTCGACTCCTCGCAATAACGAGGGGTTGGAGGGATCAGCCCCTACCCATCCCCGCCTCGGCATCCGACGGCCCGAACAGCTTGCCCTTCTCGCTCAGCAGCACCAGCACCAGACAGATGATCCCGCTCGCCAGCAGCGCCAGCGCCAGCGGCCGTGCAGTGCCATCGAAGGCATAGCCGATCGCCCCGCCCAGCAGCGCGGCCGTGGTCATGCGGATGAAGCCGTGGACCGAACTCGCTGCGCCGGCGATGGCGAAGAAGGGGTTCATCGCGATCGCGCCGAAATTGCTGCCGATGAAGCCCAAGAGCGCCATGTTGATCGCCATCAGCGGCACGAACACCCACAGGCTTTCTTCCGGCTGGAAGGCGAAGAACACCTGGGCGGCGGCAACCGCGATAAACACGAACAGCGCGGTATGGCTCACGCGGCGGGCGCCGAAACGCTCGACGATGCGCGAGTTCGACCAGCTCGCCAGCGCCATGGATCCTGCACAGATGCCGAAAATCATCGGAAAAATATCGCCCGCGCTGAATGTCTCGGTGATCAACTGCTGCGAGGAATTGATGAAGCCGAACAGTGCGCCGAACACCAGCGCGCTGCCGAAGACGTAGCCGACCACGCTCGGCAGGGCGAGCGCGCGGGTCATGTTGACAGCGATCGTGCGCGGGATGATCGGCTGGCGATTTTCCGGGCTGAGGCTTTCGGGCAGGCGGAAATGAACCCATGCCCCCACAAACAGACCCATCACCGCCATGACCCCGAAGATCGCGCGCCAATCCGCTACCAGCAGGATAGCCTCGCCGATGCTGGGGGCGACTGCGGGGACCATCAGGAAGATCACGAAGATCAGGCTCATCATGCGCGCCATCTTGTCCCCGCCTACCCGGTCGCGGATAATCGCGGGCGGCAGGGCGATGATGCCGGCGGCAAAGAATCCCTGCGCCGCACGCACTGCGATCAGCATGTCGTAAGTCGGTGCAAGCGCGCTCAATACCGATAGAAGAATATAGACGGCAATCGCGCCCAGCAGGATCGGCCGGCGTCCGAAGCGGTCAGCCAGCGCGCCCGGCACAAGCGAACCAATGCCGGCAGTCAGCAGGTAGACTCCGATCACGAACTGGCGGGCATTGCCGTCCACCCCGAGATCGACCGCCAGTTCATCCAGCGCGGGCAGGATCGCGTCGATGCCGAAGGCATTGAGCGCCATCAGCAAGGCCATCATCCACAGGAGCTCGGTCTCTCCGAGCGCCTTGCGAAGCGGCGGGGATTGGGCAAGCGATGTGGCCATGACGGGCCCTTTGCCCACTGGTTCGCCGTTTGACCACTGTTCATTTCGCATGTGCACAAAATCGCGAGCCTGCGGGAAAGTTCCAGCAATGGTTCCTTCACAGGCGCGAAGCTTCTATTTCGGCAGGCATGGCCAACACGATGCCAACAGCCATCGACGAGGACGGTGAGACACCGGGCCTGCGCAAGATCATCCATGTCGACATGGATGCCTTCTTTGCCAGCGTCGAGCAGCGCGACAATCCCGGGCTGCGCGGAAAGCCGGTGGCCGTTGGCGGCGCGGGCGGACGCGGCGTGGTAGCCGCGGCCAGTTACGAAGCGCGAAAATTCGGAGTGCGCAGCGCGATGCCATCGGTCACGGCGCAGCGCCTTTGCCCCGATCTCGTCTTCGTGCGTCCGCGTTTCGATGCCTACAAGGAGGCCAGCCGCCAGATCCGGCGCGTGTTCGAGCATTACACGCCCATCATCGAGCCACTGAGCCTCGACGAGGCCTATCTCGACGTCACCGAAGACCGGCTCGGGATCGGCTCGGCGACCCGCATCGCACAGCTGATCCGGCAGGAAATCCGGGCCAAGACCAGTCTCACCGCGAGTGCGGGAGTGAGCTACAACAAGTTCCTCGCCAAGCTCGCGAGCGACCAGAACAAGCCCGACGGCATGTGCGTCATCCGCCCGGGCGAAGGCGCGCGGTTCGTCTCGGACCTGCCGATCCGGCGGTTCCACGGGGTCGGACCGAAGGCCGAAAGCAAGATGCACAAGCTGGGGATCGCCACCGGCGCCGATCTTGCAGCAAAGGACATCGGCTTCCTGCGCCAGCATTTCGGCAGCATGGCCGACTACCTGTTCCGTGCGGCGCGGGGGATCGACCTCAGACCCGTCGCCGCACACCGTCTGCGCAAGTCCGTGGGCGGGGAGCGCACCTTCTCCGAGGACATAGGCAGCGGCCCGGCTTTGCGAGAGACGCTGGAGACAATCATCGGCATTGTCTGGGAGCGGATCGAAGCAGCCCAGGCACGCGGGCGCACTGTGACGCTCAAGCTCAAGTTCACCGATTTCCGCATCATGACCCGCGCCGCCTCGCTGCCGCATCCGGTGACCGGCAAGGAGGAATTCGCGGCCGTCGCACGCGCGCTGCTGGAAGCGGAGCTGCCCTTGCCCGAACCGATCAGGCTCATGGGCCTGACGCTGGGCAACCTCGAAGGGCAGCAGCAAGACAGGCCGCCGCGCGACGATACGCAGCTCTCGCTGCTCTAGCGAGGGTCAGGCGTTACGCCGTCGCCGCCACGCATCGATGCGGGCACGGGTCGTTTCGCCGAGCGGTTCGGGGAGCGAATGCGACGGGAAAAAGCGTGCCTCCACCACTTCGCGTCCGTCGGGCCGGGGCCGCTGGTCACAGGTCGCGGCAAACAGGTAGGCGGTGTGGGGCGATCCGGACAATTCCTCCTCGAGCGTGGTCACGACAATGATGCGGGCGAGCTCAATACCCAGCTCCTCGCGCACCTCGCGCCGCGCCGCCGTCTCGGGGTCCTCTCCGGCAGCAAGGCCGCCACCGGGCAGGCCCCACACCTCGGGCCCGTAGGAATGTTTCAGCAGCAGAACATCACCGCCGAGATTGGTGATGACAACGCTCACCCCGGCAATCGGCGTCTTGCGCCAGCGTCGCCAATGGTGCCGAACGAGATGCGCGAGCGGCAGCAGTGCGCGGTGCAGCGGAGCGGGCAGGAACCGGGTCATCAGGTGAACACTGTCACCGGGACCTGCCGCGCCCGGGCCGCGCGCAGAATCCGCGCCACGGGAAGATCATGCGCGCCGCGCAGCGCCGCCTCGAAAACGGCCCGCTTGTCCGCTCCGCCGCCCAGCGTGAACATCAGCGTGTCGGTATCTGCGAGCGCGGGAATGGTCAGCGTAATGCGGTCGAAAGGCGCGTGGGCCGGCAACGGATCGGGGGTCAGGCGGCGCACCGCCAGCGGATCGTCGATCTGCGGATCGGTGTTGGGAAACAGCGAGGCAATATGCCCGTCAGGCCCCATTCCCAGCCACGCCAGCGTGAAATGCGGTGGGGCAGCGCCCTCCGCCAGCGCGACGATCCTTGCACCGCACGGTTCAAGCAATGCGCGGATCCTGCCCGTGTTCGATGCCTGGTGATCCTCGGGCACGATCCGGTCGTCATTGGGCCAGATTTCAATCCCGGCCCAGTCAATACTCTCGCCATGACGTTCCAGCAGCGCCTCAATGATGGGGAAGGGCGTCGAACCACCGGGGATCGTTATTGTCCCCGCACCGGCCAGACGCTCGGCAAGCCAGTCCGCAATCGCCCCGGCATCGGCACGCTCGATCATTATGGTGTCCTGCATGGACCCATGAATAGCAAACGGGCCGCCCCCGGCAATGGGGACGGCCCGGCGTGGATAGCTATGCGGGCGGATCAGGCCAGCAGCGACTTGAGGAACCACACGCGCTGTTCGGTCATGTCGGTCCAGTCGTCGATCAGCCCGTCGGTGGCATTGTCACCCGCCTGTTCGGCCAGCGGCTTCATGCCCTTGAGACGGTCGACCACGGCTGCGTTATCATCACGCAGTTCGGCAATCATGTCCTCGGCGGCGAGCGAGGTGCTGTCCTGATCCCTGATCTTCGTGTGCTGTGCCACCGAGCCCACCGAGGTCAGCGTCTCGGCATCGAGCTTGCGCACGCGCTCGGCAATGAGGTCGATCTGGTCGCGAATCTCGAGCGCCTGTTCATCGAACAAGAGGTGCAGGTCGCGAAAACGCGGACCCTTTACATGCCAATGAAAGTTCTTGGTCTTGATGAAAAGCGAGAAATGATCTGCCAAAAGTCCGTTAAGTTCGGCAACCAGAGCGGCTTTCGAATTGGTGTTGGCGTTAGCCATGGCGGTCTCCTTTATTGTTGGGCAGGATGGCTTTTCTGCCTTCGATACGTTCATCATTATAACGGATGAGAACAGCTTTCGTTTCGGAATAATCGAATTCGCAATAATCGAACAAGTCGATTAAAGCGTGGCGTAACGAGCGTTCAATCCGATGAAGAGCGCCGCAAGAATGAGGCAGGCCGCCAGGCCACGACGCAGCAGCTGGAGCGGCCAGCGGGCAAGCCCGGCAGCACCGAAAGACCAGCCCAGCGCAATCGCTCCGCCTCCGCCCAGCGCGCCGCCGAGTGCGGCGGTGGCCGGCAGGCTGGCACCGGCAGCAAAGGCGAACACGGCAAAGCGGGCTCCATCGCCCAACTGCCGTGCGGCCAGCACGATGGCGATGGCGCCGAGCGAGCGGGTCGGCTCGTATGGTGCATCCGCCTTGACCGGCCAGGCGAGTTCGGCGGCTGCAATCGCCAGCGCGAAGGCGACCAGCATCTGTGCCGCACGCGGCGGGAGGATGGCGGCGAATTGCGCACCGACCCAGGCCATGAATGCAGCCGTCAGCGCCGACGATGCAAGGCCTACCAGCAGCAGTAGCTGACTGCGCCCGAGCGCATCGGCCCAGCGCGCTACCAGCCACTGGTCGCGCCCGCCCAGCGCCAGCACGAAGGCCAGCAGCAGCGAGAAGAGAAAGCTGTCCAAGGCGCCCCCGCCCCCTTAGCGCTTCAAGCTGCCCAGGGCCCCGTTATCGCCAGTGTGGCGGTAGGCGAATAGACGTTGACGAACAGCCACTTGCCATCGGGCGAGAAGCAGGCACCCGCAAGCTCGGTCTGCGTCGTCAACCGCGCCACATCATAGGCGCTACCCTGCGGCGTGATGCCGCGGATATGGTTGTCGACCACGTCGGTATACTGGTCCTCGCACACGATCAGGTGGCCATTGGGCGCGACGCAAAGGTTATCGCCATAATTGAACTGAGCGGTGCTTTCGCTTTCGAAAAACAGCTCGACCATGTCGGGCGAGCCTGCAAGCCCGGGGGTGAGCTTCAGGATCTGGCCCAGCTGCTTGGCCCCGCCGCTGGTGCAGCAGGCGAAGATCGCGCTCTCGCCCATATGCAGGCCCTCCCCGCGCGCGACCAGCGCCGCGCCCTTGGCCGCCGCGCGCTGGCGCAGGTCGTCCTTGGGCGCCTCGACATTGTCGAGATCGACCCAGCTGACGCGATAGCGCTTGCCGACCGGCATGGCCGGGCTGTTCCAGTTGCGGGTATCGGCCAGACCTTCGATCACCATCGCCTGCAAGCGTCCGCCCTCGGCCAGCTTGCCCGGCACCTTGGGCAGGAAGCGGTAAAGCACGGAATCGTCGCGGTCCTCGGTCATGTAAACGATGCCGGTGGCCGGATCGACCGCGGCGGCCTCGTGGTTGAAGCGGCCCATCGCGGTGAGCGGCACCGGATCGACCAGCCCGCGCGCAGAGGCAGGCACCTCGAACACCCAGCCATGGTTGCGTTCGAGCCCGTCGCCATAGCGCTGGCCCGGCCCGGTCGGGGCTTCCTCGCAAGACAGCCAGCTGCCCCACGGCGTCACCCCGCCCGCGCAGTTGCGGATCGTCCCGCCAAGGCTGCGGAACTGGCGCTTCACGGCAAGGGTCTCGGCGTCGAGCACAATGGTGGTGGTACCGCCCGGCACATAGACGCCATTGCGCTTGCCGAAGCCCTTGGCGATCGGCCCGCCTGCATCGTGCTGGGGCTGCAATTCATGATTGCGCACCAACGCGATTTCACCGCCGCCAAGATCGAAACAGCCCATTCCGTCGGCCCGGTCGGGCACGGTGCCGCCATCATCCATGCCGTCCCCCAGCCGCGAGATCACGCGGTAGGAAAACCCCGGCGGCAGGTCGATCAGGCCCGCAGGGTCCGGCGCCAGCGCGCCATATCCGGCAAAGCTCGCAGGCTGGCGTGCCCGGCCGGGCGCACCGTCGGCACCGCGGGTGCGGATCGTGCAGCCTGATGCGGCAAGCGCGGCGAAAGCGGAGGCGGTGGCGCCGAGGAAGCGGCGACGGTCCGAGCTGCTGATTGCGGAGAGGTTCATGCCCGCAATCTAGGGCGCGCTCTCCAGCGCGGCAAGGATTTCGTCCCAGCGGGCAAGCTTGAAGTTCTGTGCCTGCGGCGGGTTCACACCGTCCTGCGCGATGAAAATGCCGCCGGGGAATTGCGGCCCGAAATCGCGGTTGTCGAGTTCGATCCCGTCGGTTTCCTCGGTGCCGCCGAACGCACCTGCGGCGATACGGAACCGGCCCACCGGCGTAACGCTCGGCAGGCGGTAGACGGCATAGGCATTGTCCCCTTGCGAGGAGGCGACAAGATAGCCGCCGTCGCGGCCCTCGGGCGCGATGGCGAGACCTTCGAGATCGGCGACCAGCATCTTGTTGTCGATCGGGGCGACGAGGCGCTTGGCGCCCGTATTCATGTCGATCGCCCAGAGCCCGGCGTCCTCTTCGCCGATATAGAGCGTGGCGGTGCGCGGGTCGGCGATGCACCCTTCGGGCTGGGTTGCCACCTGCGCGAGGGTGGTGGTGGTCGCAGCGAAATCCGCGTCCTTGGCGGTGCCGGTCAGGGTGGTGCGGTAGATGGTGCCGTTCTTGGGCGCGCTGAACACCACCACCTCGTCCTTGCCCGCAGGCTTGGCGATGCAGATGCCGTAGCCCTCGCCCTGCCCCACAGCGATCCGCCCCGCAGGCGAGAGCCCGGCCGTCGCCGGATCGAGTATCGCAAGGAACAGATGCGCGGTGGCAAGATCGGCACGGTCGCTGGCGATCACCAGAATGCGCCCGTGTTCGATCTCGACCAGATCGACATTGTTCATGCCGGGCGCGGGAAGAAAGCTCTTCTGCGCTCCCGTCAGGTCATAGACGTAAAGCCCGCCCTTCTTGTCTGTGCCGACAATGAGGCTCGCCGCCGGGTCAGCCGGATTGCGCCAGATCGCCGGATCATCGGCCGCATCTTCGTTGCTGGTGCCAACCGGCACCGTCTCGGCCCGGGCCGTAACGGTGACGGCGGGATCGCCGGTGATCGCAGGCAAGCTCGCACAGGCGGCGACAATGCCGAAGGCGACGAGGGCGAAGCCGTGGAAGGGTCTGATCATCTGGCCGCTCCTATCAGAATGTCAGCCTGACGCCGCCCTTCATTGTCCAGTTGTAGCGCTCGAACTGCAGCACATTATCCCGCCCGCCGATCCGGTTGAAGGCGAAGAATTCCGCGTCGTTGATATTGATCCACTCGAAATAGAGCTGGAAGTTCTTGTTGATGCTGTAGCGGCCCGAGAAATCGAGCTGGAACAGATCATCGACGACGCGGTCCTCTTCGGGGCTGCCCTGCACCTCATCAAGGTAGAGGTCACGATAGGTGCCCGCCAGACGTAGCGAGACCGGGCCCTTCTCATAACCCAGCACACCGTTGAAGGTATGCCTGCTCGCGCTCGGCAAGGTGATTTCGCGGAATGTCGGCGTATCATTGATACTGGCGATATTGCCGTCCGAAATCAGCCCCTTCGCATCGGTGAAGGTGTAGTTGGCCTGAACGAGGAAGCCCGACAGGAAGCCGGGGAGGAAATCGAGCTGCTGCGAGAAGCCCAGTTCCACCCCGAAGATCTCGGCGGTTTCCCCGTTAAGGGTCGTATCCAACCGGGTGATGTCGACCCCCAGGATCGGATCGGGATCGGTGATCCGCTGGCCGAAGATGAAATTGTCGATTTCCTTGTAGAACAAACCGGCCGTGATCGCGCCGTTGTTCGACATGTAATATTCCACCGTCGCATCGAAGTTCCAGGCTTCGTAGGGCACCAGATCGGGGTTGCCGGCCTCGGCCTCGTCATCCTCGATGATGATCCGCGGCGCGAGATCGGCGATGTTCGGGCGCACCAGGCTGCGATAGGCGGCCGCCCGCATGATCAGGTTCGGCTGCACGGCATAGCGGATGTTGAGACTGGGAAGCCAGTGGTCATAATCGCGCTCGATCGTGGTGGGGGTAACGATCACCGTATCTTCCGGCGCGATGCCGCCGCCCGGGAGGGTACCATCCTCCTCGATCAGTTGCACGAGATTTCCGGTCAGGCGGTTGAAGGTCCGCTCGTAGCGCAAGCCCCCGATCACCAGCAGTGTGTCGCTTTCCCAGCGGCCAAGCAGGTAGCTGGCGAAGATGTCTTCATCGACGATGAAATTCTCGACATTGCTGGCGATCGCGGTGTCGATGTCGTTGAGTTCGAAATCGCCGCGATTGGCGTTGAAGAACCGGGTCGCCTCGGTGAAGCCGGGAAGCGGCGCCAGATCGAGACCCGGCAGGCGATAGGTCTGGCCTGCGCCCAGCACATCGGCAAGCCTCAGATCGTCATTCTCCCAGAATTCGAACCGTCCGTCGAAGTCCTTCTGGCGCCAGCGCGACTTGACGCCGCCCTGGACCGTCAGCGTCCCGGCATCGCTGTAGATTTCATAGCCTAGATCGAAGCGCGCGGCGAATTCCTCGTCCTCGCCCACCGAACGTGCGGTGAATTCGATCGAGTCCAGCTCGTAATTAGCGGGGTCGCGGAAGCCGGCATTGTTGCCGGTCACCGAATAAAGCGGGATGCGCGGATTACCGTAATCGAACCCGATCTGCAGGCCTGAATCCTCGAAATTGCCGTCGAACCGAGTCGGGTCGAGCGATCCGTCCTTGGTTTCGCCCGATTTGGCCCAGCTCACCGAATAATCGGCCTTGAACGCGCCGAACCGGCTCTCGCCGCCGAACACAACGGTGCGGATCTTGCTCGATTCGAAGCGGTCCTTGACCCGGCGGCGGATCTCGATCTCGGTGCCCGCGTCATCGAACACGGCATTGGTGCCGCTGCCCGAGACATTGGCATCTTCCAGCCGGAAGATCACGTCGCGGCGGAATTCCTGATCGTTGAACTCGCTGTAGACGCCCTTCAGGTAAAGCTCGGTATGCTCGCCCACGCGCGCATCGAAGCCGAGCGTCGCGCTGATGCGTTCACGCTCGACATCGTAATCGCGATACTGGACCTCCTCGGCATATACGAGATTGCCGTCCTGCTCCCACCCGTCAGCTTCGACGTTGTCGCTCTCGAATTCGCGGTTGTAATAGGACAGGCCGCCGCTGACGCCGAAATTGTCGGAAAGCTTGGTGGCGAAATCGAACCCGACATCCGGCGTGAGCTGGCCCGAATAGTCGTTGTAGCTGCCCCCGATCTTGGCGACGTAGAGGTCCTTCTTGCGGTCGAAGGCGCTGGTGGTCTTGATCTCGATCGAGGCGCCGATGGTATCGGCATCCATGTCCGGGGTGAGGGACTTCTTCACTTCGATCGATTCGATGATCTCCGAGGAAATCACGTCGAGCGCCACGCCGCGTTCATCGATCCCCGGCGCAGGCACGCGCACGCCGTTCAAGGAGGTCGCGTTGAGGTTCGGATCAAGCCCGCGCACGGTCACAAACCGGCCCTCGCCCTGGTCGTTGAGCACGTTGATACCGGGCAGGCGGCGCAGCGATTCGGCGACGTTCTGATCGGGAAACTGACCGATCGAATCGCGGGTCAGCACGTCGGACACGCCATCGGCGGCGCGCTTGCGCGAGAGCGCCGAGGCAAGGCTCGCGCCCTGACCGAGCACGAGAATCTGCGAACCTTCATCGCCCAGCACGAAGTTCTGCCGCACGATCCCGTCGGCAGGGACATTGACGGTAAAGCGCACCGGCTCGGCCCCGACATAGCGCGCGGTGATGGTGTAGGTGCCTTCAGGCACGTCGTTGAAGATGAAGGTCCCGTCGCCGCCGGTAACGGTGCGGCGGCCCAGTTCCTCGATCACCACTTCGGCAGCACGCAGGCCTGCGGTGTCGCTGGAATCGGACACCACCCCGGCGACCTCGCCCGCAAATGCGGGCACAGCAAGACTGGCGGCAAGCGCAATTGCGGCGCTACCCGAGGCGAGACGGATGCGAATCATGATATTTCCCCTGTCGATGCCCGTTGTCGCGGGCGGTGTCCGGGACGCGCCTTAAGCCCACGCCGTGACAGACAGGCGACCGCGCGGTTACCGATTGGTGACGGAAAAACATGTTGCTCAAATGCCGCAATTGCGCTGGCGCCGCGGCAGCGGTTAAGCCCCGGTCCAAGCAATCAACCGAGACTGGAGAGCAGGCATATGAAGATCGAGGCGGGCATGGCAGCGGTGGTAACGGGCGGCGCGAGCGGCCTTGGCAAGGCAAGCGCGAAAGCCTTTGCCGATGCGGGCATGAAAGTGGCGATCTTCGACATCAACGATGAAGCTGGCGAGGAACACGCGAAGGCGATCGGCGGCACCTTCCACCATGTCGACATCATGGACGAGGCCAGCGTCGAGGCCGGTTTTGCCGCCGCCCGCGCCGCCCACGGCCAGGAGCGCGTGACGCTGCACTGCGCCATGGCAAGCCGGCGCGGCAAGACGCTCGGCTGGGACAAGGAAGCGGGGGCTTACAAGCGCCTTTCGACCGAGGACTATGCCTTCGGAGCGGAAGGGATCCTTGTTGCCAGCTATCGCGTCGCTTCGATCTCGGCGCTGGGCATGGCCAATGCCGATCCGGTCAACGCCGATGGCGAGCGCGGCTGCATCATCCTCACCGCGAGCGTAGCGGCGCAGGACGGGCAGATCGGACAGGTAATCTACGGTTCCTGCAAGGCCGGGGTGAACGGCCTTGTGCTGCCGATGGCGCGCGACCTGATGGACCTCGGCATCCGCGTGAACTCGGTCATGCCGGGCATCTTCGCGACGCCGCTGATGCTGGGAATGAAGGATCGCAATCCGCCGATGTGGGCACAATTGAACGCTTCGGTCCCCTTCCCCAAACGCCTCGGCGAGCCCGAGGAATTCGCTTCGCTGGTGCTGGAGATCGCGCGCAATTCCTACATCAACGGGCACCAGTTCCGGCTCGACGGCGCGATCCGGATGCCGCCGAAATGAGCGTTCCTTCCGTGCCTGCATATCTTAAGAGATTGGAAATATTGCAGATGATGCAATATTGCAACGCAGCATTGATAATGTGACAGGCGGAAGTCATAAAAGATTTGTGCCGAAGCGATGCTTCGATAATGACTTTCATTGCCGCGCATCAAGCCCGCACGCAACAAGAGGCAAAGCGCAGCACGCAGGCGGAACGATCCCACCTCTCTTAAGGAGCGTTCCACATGATCATCCGTTTCGCATCCGCTGTCTCGGCCCTCGCCGTTGCCGCTGCTCTCTCCGCGCCCGCGCTCGCGCAGGGCCAGGCTTCCGCATTCGAGACCGCTGCCCCGGTCATGCTGACCGAGAAGGCTGCCGCCAGCCTCGCCGCAGCCGCAACCACTCCGCTGGTCGATGCCGAATCCAATGAAGCGCTGTCGGGCGTGAGCATCGCCGCCTCGAGTGAAGCGACCCCGGTAGTTCTCACCGCCGCCGGTGCAGCGCCGGGCCTTGCCGCGGGCAATGGCGAAGTTGTCGTCAACAGCGCCGCGATCACCGCCGCTGCCGCCGCTGCCGCGCAGGGCGGAGACAATGGCGGTCGCTCGGAATCCTTCACTGTCACGCTGAACCAGGACAGCTTCTTCGGCTTCTATCCGGCGTTCAACGGCCTGATCCCGGTCAGCGAGAATGTCGATTTCAGCTTCTACGGCATCATCTGGACCACCGATGCCTTCGGCACCGGCCTCGGCTCCGACCTCTGGACCGAATTCGGCGTCGGCGCTGCCATCTACAGCGGCAATTTCGTGATCAAGCCGCAGATCGGCCTCACCAACGGGGCGCTGCTGTCGGGCGGTGCGCGCGATCCGAACGGTGTGCCGGCCGGAACCGGCGGCAACTTCGCCGACGGCATCGTGCCGAGCCTGACCGTCAACTATTCCGACGACACCTTCGAGGCGGAATATTACGGCGGCTACTACGCCGCTCTGCGTAACCGCAACGGCGATGCCGCGCTCGACTTCCTGCACACCTGGATCAACGCGGGCTACAAGTTCAGCGACAATGTCTCTGCCGGTGCGCACTACGAACTGCTGAGCAACACCCGCAACACCTTCCCCGGCGGGTCGACCGCACGGGTCTACCAATGGGTCGGCCCCTACATTCAGTTCAAGACCGACAACGGCTTCTTCGCCCGCTTCACTGCCGGCGCCGACGTTGAAAGCGGCAATGACGGCGACTTCTACAAGCTGACCGCTGGCTTCACCTTCTGATCCCCTGCGGGATTTGAGGCACACGCCTGGGGCGTCCGGCACTGCGCCGGGCGCCCCTTTTTCTTGTCTCTTTGCCTTACCGCGCGGTTTCCCATAGCCTCCTGCCGAGAGGATTCGCGAGGAGAGGGACGAGCATGAAACGCATGACACTCGTGGCTGGTTGTCTGGCCGCGATTGCGCTGGCCCCGGCGAACGAAGCCGAAGCGCGCAGCCGCTTCGAGGCGACCATTACCCGGACCACCTACGGTATCCCGCATATCGAGGCCGATACATGGGCGGGCGTCGGATACGGCGTGGCCTATGCCTATGCCGAGGACAACCTGTGCATGCTGGCCGAGGAATTCGCCACCGTGGCAGGCGAGCGTTCCCGTCATTTCGGGCCGGGAGCCAAGGCTGTGCTCGGCTTTCAGGAGGTCGACAATCTGGCCTCCGACGTGTTCTTCCGCGCTGCAATCGATTTGCCCGCACTGCGCGAAGGCCTGAAGACGCAAAGCCGCGAGGCACGCGGGCTCGCCGAAGGTTATGTCGCGGGCTACAACCGCTTCCTGAAGGAGGCAGGGACCAAGGGCATTCCCGCAAAGTGTCGCGGCAAGTCATGGGTGCGCCCGATCACACTCGATGACGTGCTGCGCCTGACCGAAAAGCAGATGCTGCTGGCAAGCTCGTTGGCGCTGGCGCCGGGCATCGCCGGTGCAACGCCTCCCGGCACCAAACAGGCGAAGGTGGCTATGGCCCTGCCCCGCCCCGGCGAGCTGGGAATTGGCAGCAACGGCTGGGCCTTCGGGGGCGACACCACGGCAGACGGGCGCGGCCTACTGATCGGCAATCCGCATTTTCCGTGGAACGGCCCGAGCCGCTTCTGGCAGCTGCATGTCACCGGTCCGGAAGGCTATGATGTCATGGGGGTGGGCATCGCCGGCACCCCGATACCGACACTAGGCTTCAACAAGGATGTCGCCTGGACTCACACTGTCACCGCCGCACGCCATTTCACGCTCCACGCGCTGGCGCTCGATCCGAACGATCCGACCCGCTACATGCTCGACGGGAAAAGCGTGGCAATGGAACCGCGCACCATCACCGTGCCGATGCCCGAGGGCACGCCAGAAGTCACCCGCACACTCTACACCACCCGCTTTGGCCCGGTCTTTGTCGCTCCGGATTCGGGCGTGATCTGGAGCGCGACGAGCGCCTATGCGGTCAAGGATGCCAATCGCGGCAACCAACGCGCGATCGAAACTTGGCTGCGGATCGGCAAGGCCGGCAATGTTACCGAAGTCAAGGCTGCGGTAAGCGAAACTCTGGGCATCCCTTGGGTCAACACTATCGCTTCCGACCGCTTCGGCGATGCCCTCCATGCCGATGTGACCGCGGTTCCCAACGTTTCGGCGACCAAGATTGCCGCCTGCTCGACGCCGCTCTCGCCGCTGTTCGCCTCGCTTGCAACCTTGCTCGACGGTACGCGGTCGGATTGCGATTGGGAGATCGCCGAGGGCACATCCGTCCCCGGCCTGATGCCCGCTACTGAACAGGCCGCGACCATCGTGCGCAGCTATCTCACCAACTCGAACGATAGTTACTGGCTCAGCAATCCGCGCCTGCCTCACCCCGCGCTCTCGCCGGTGCTGGGCAAGCATGCCAGCGCTCTGACATTGCGCAGCCGCTCGAACTTCACCGAAACCGAAGCGCTTCTGGCAGCGGGCAAGATCGATCACGCCCGCGCGAAGGCGATGGCCTTTGCCAACAAAAGCCTGGCCGCGGACATGGTCGTGACACCGCTGCTGGCGCTGTGCGAAAGCGCGACGGACGAGGAGGCGAACCTTGCGCGCGGCTGCGCGGCGCTGGCGGGCTGGGATCGCCGCTACGAGCTGTCGAGCCGCGGCGCGGCACTGTTCCGTGCCTTCTGGGCCAAGGCCGGGTCGCGCAATGATCTGTGGGCGGTGCAGTTTGATCCGGCCGATCCGGTCAATACCCCGCGTGATCTCGCCACCGCGGGCGCAAAGGGCGAAAGGCTGCTCGCCACGCTGGCCGAGACGGTCGCCGATCTCGACAAGGCGGGCATCGCGCTCGATGCTCCGTGGGGTCACGTTCAACGCTGGACTGCCAGTAGCGAGGCGATTCCGATCCATGGCGGCCCGGGCACGGCGGGTGTGCTCAACTATCAGGACGCGCGCCCCTCGCCCGCGGGCGGCCTTGTTCCTGTCCACGGCACAAGCTACATCCAGATCGTCGGCTTCGACCAGACCGGCCCGGTGGCCGACGCGATCCTGTCCTACTCGCAATCGACCGACCCGGCCTCGCCGCATTTCGTCGACCAGACGCGCCTTTATTCGCGCAAGGAATGGCATCGCCTGCCCTTCTCGCGTGAAGAAATTGCGGCGCAAAGGATCGGCAAGCCGAAACGCATCGCGCAGTAGCATCGCCCCGGGGCGTATGACGATGAGCTGCGCTGCCCGTGATCCCAGACGGGCGGCGTCAGCCAAGATGGCCCATCACCGGATGAGCCGGTCGACTGCCTCGTTCAGGACAACCGGCTCGCCAAGCCCCAGCACCGAAAGCCGTCCAAGCTGCGTTTCGGCATCGCCGACGATCACATAATTCATCCGCTCGGGCAGAATATAAGTCTGCGCCAACTGCCTGATCTCGTCGACCGTGATCGCCTCGACGATCTCGTTCTCCCTTGCGACATAATCATAGGGCAGATCGTAGAGATCGACATCGGCAAGAATGCCGAGCTTGGCCCGGAAGGATTCAAACTGCCGCGCCTTGGAATTGATGAAGAAGCTCTTCGTCACGGCAAGGTCTTCGGTCGTGAAGGTCCCGGCGTAGTCGAGCAGGATGTCGCGCACCAGTTCGGTCGCCTCCAGCGTCACATTAGAGCGGACCTGGCTGAACAAGTCGAACCGGCCCTCGCGCGCGGTGGAATTGAAGGCGGAGAAGATGCCATAGGTGTAGCCCTTGCCTTCACGAAGCTCCTGCGTGAGACGCGAGGCAAACCCGCCGCCTCCCAGCCGATAGTTTGCCACCGTCGCGGGATAATAATCGTCGTCGGTCCGTAGCATGGCCGGATGGGTGAACAT
This sequence comes from Erythrobacter dokdonensis DSW-74, assembly GCF_001677335.1. GTDB lineage: Bacteria > Pseudomonadota > Alphaproteobacteria > Sphingomonadales > Sphingomonadaceae > Erythrobacter > Erythrobacter dokdonensis. The sequence continues at coordinate 246,400 of NZ_LZYB01000002.1, read as the reverse complement.
GAAGACCGACTGTTTCGCGCCCGGCAAATCGTAGAAATAGATCCCGGCCCTGTCCGGCACCGCAGGCCTTTGGGCAGCAGGCCGCTGCGCCGTGCCGCGCGGCCAGGCGTCAGCCAGCGGTGCGAGCGCCGCCAGCACGTCCGCCTGCGGGACATCGCCGACGATCCGGAAACTGGCGATCTGCGGATCGAGGTTGGCCGCGTAGAAGGCCTTGAGATCATCGAGGCCAAGGCTGGCAAGGCTGGTGCGGCTGCCAAGCGCGCTGCGCGACCGGATATCATCCGCACCATAGGTCACGTACCGCGCCGCCAGATCGGCAAGCTGGGTCGGGTCCGTCTGCTGGGCAAGGATCCGGCTGTCCGTCAGGGCCTTGGCCAGCGCGAACTCGTTCTCATCCCACCGCGGCTCAAGCAGGATTTCGGTCACAAGCTGCATGACCGGCACGAAATTGCGCGCCAGCGTCTCCCCGCGCAGCAGCATCGCCTCGTCTGAGGCGACAACTTCAATTTCGGCGCCGAGCGCGGCGATTGCCTCTTCCAGTTCGGCAGGCGTCCGCTTGGCCGTTCCGCGGGTCATCATCTCGCCAAGCAGATTGGCCACCCCGTTCTTTTCAGGCGTATCAAGCAGGTGGCCGCCATCGATCGACAGGGTAAACTCGACCAGCGGGATTTCCTTGTCCTCGATGCCGAGCACCGTCAGGCCGTTCGCCAGCTGCGTCTCCCAGATGTCTGGGGTCGCGAGCACCGGAGACGCGCCTGCGGGCGGCTCGATGCTCCGGTCGAAGGTGGAAGGCGTGGGTTCGTAGGTTGCCGCGATGCTGGCGTCGAACTCCTCCTCGGCGCCGACCACAACCTGCTCTTCGACGACATCGGCCTTCACTGCACCTGCAAGCGCAAGATCGGGCGAGCCCTTGGGAACGAAGCTCGCCGCGACGAAGGGCCGGTCCTTGATGTACTGGCGGTACACCCGCATCACGTCCTGCGCGGTGACGGCTTGGATATTCGCCAGATCCTGGTCGACGAACCCCGGATCGCCGGCAAAGATCGAATATTGGGCGAGGCTGGCGCTCTTGCCGAGTACGCTCTGGAGCCCGGAATAGAACGCGACTTCCTGCTCGATCTTGGCTCGGCCGAGCGCATCTTCGCTGATGCCGTTTTCCTCGAACCGGGCGAAGCCGGCCTTGATGGCCGCCGCGACCCGGTCAAGGTCGATATCCTCGAAGGCCGTAACACTGAGCAGGAACTCCCCGGCAAGCTCGTTGGTGGGCGTGAAAGCCGCAACCCCTGCCGTCAGTTTCTGCTCGTCGATAAGCACCTGGTTGAGCGGCGCGCTCTTGCCGTCGGACAACAGCGCGGCCAGTATCGCCAGAGGATAGCTATCCGGGTGATATTCGGGGACTGCCGGCCAAATCATCGCGAGCAGCGGCTGCTCGGCGAAATTGTCCTCGTGATAAAAGCTCTTGACCGTGTCGAGCGTCGCGCTGCGTGGCTCCAGCGGCGCGATTTCCGGACCGCGCGGGATTTCGGCGAAATAGCGCTCCACCCACGCCCGCGCCTGCGCTGTGTCGAAGTCACCGGCAACCACAAGCGTCACGTTGTTCGGCGTGTACCAGTTGCGGTAGAAGGTTTTTACATCTTCCAGAGTGGCCGCCTGAAGGTCTTCGAGGCTGCCGATGACTTCCCAATGGTACGGATGATCTGAGGGATAGAGATTGCTGCGCAGGACCGAAAACAGATGGCCGTAGGGCCGATTGTCGACACCCTGCCGCTTCTCGTTCTTGACGACCTGTTTCTCCTTGGCGAGCACCGGGTCTGTCACCGTATTGATGAACCAGCCCAGCTTGTCCGCTTCGGCCCAGAGCATCTTCTCGAGCGCATTGTTGGGCACGGTCTGCAGATAATTGGTGCGATCCCGACTGGTCGAGCCGTTGGCACCCGATCCGCCGATCCGCGCGCTCAGCCGGTCAAGGCCGCCCTTGCCGAGATTTTCGGATTCGAGGAACAGCAGGTGTTCGAACATGTGGGCAAAGCCAGTCCGGCCCGGCACCTCCCGTGCTGAACCGACATGCGCGGTGAGATTGACCGCAACAACCGGATCGGAGCGATCGACATGGAAGACCACGGTCAGCCCGTTCTCGAGCTGGAACGATTCGTACGGCAACAGGCCGGACGAGCGGCTGAGGTCTGCCTGATCCTCGACTTGTGAATTCGTGTCTTTCGCGGACATCGCCGATGCACTCGCGGTGTCCTGCGCGCCGAGCGATCCGTGACCCGCGCAAAAAGCAAGGACGAAACAGGCCACGCCGGTTGCGTGTCGGAAGGAAAGCATTGCCATTTCAATCCTTCTATCGAGGCTATCTGCACGCTGACGAATTGCCCGACAGAGCCGGAACGAGCGCCATGCTTGTAGGCAGCAGAAAGTCCGCTTCGTCAATAACCGGAAGGCGGTGCGACCACCGGTTTTCGGCAACAGGACCGAAAATCTGGCGGAGAGGGAGGGATTCGAACCCTCGATACGGTTACCCGTATACCGCATTTCGAGTGCGGCGCATTCGACCACTCTGCCACCTCTCCGCGAGGCCTGTCGCGCGTCTGGCAAGGCCGCGTGGTCGTGGCGGCTGGCGACAGGAAGCGCGCCCGTTAGCGCAGGGTTTGAACCTTGCCAAGCCCTGCGGGACCACAAAATGCGGGCATATCTCGCATCCGCAGCACGGCGGCGCTTGTTTTGCCTCGCCAAAGGTCCATATTGGCGGCCATGGAACGCGCAGAGTTCTTCTCCACCCAGGCGGGACGCACCATCATTGCCCCGCGCCAGACCCGCGCCCGCTTCGGCATCGGCGATGTTGTCCGCCACCGTCTGTTCGCATTCCGCGGCGTGGTGTTCGATATCGACCCGGTCTTCGCCAACAGTGAGGAATGGTACCAGTCCATCCCCGAGGACATCCGTCCGCGACGCGACCAGCCCTTTTATCACCTGCTCGCCGAGAACGAGGATTCATCCTACGTCGCCTATGTCAGTCAGGGGAATTTGCTGGCGGATCCGGAAGGCGGGCCGATCGATCATCCAACCGTCCGCCAGCTGTTCGACAGCTTCAAGGACGGGCGCTACCGGATGCGGCGCTCTCTTACGCACTGACCGGCATACGCAGGCCTTCCGGCTTGCGATAACCCATAATGCCTTTGTCGGCCTGCGGCCCGACCTGCTTCGCCATGGGGCCTCAGCTCTTGAGCTTCCAGCCCGATCGAAGCAGCGCATAGACCGCCGCTGCCAGCACGACGTTGAGCGCCAGCAAGCCGCCGGCCGCAGCAAGCACCGCGCCGCCATCACCGATATCGCTTTGGCCAAGGAAACCATAGCGAAAGCCCGAAATGACATAAAAGAACGGGTTGGCTCGGCTCACCCACTGAAACGCCGGATCGAGGTTCTCGATAACGTAGAAGGTGCCCGACAGGAGCGAGAGCGGCGCGATGATGAAGTTGGTGATCGCGGCGTTATGATCGAATTTCTCGGCCCATACCGAGGTCGCAAGGCCGAGCGTCGCCAGCATCAGCGAGCCCATAAGGCCGAACCATATGATCGCCCAGCCATGCGCCAGCGACAACGAGACGCCGGGCCACAGCGCCATCGCCAAGGCGACCGTGCAGCCCACAGCCACCGCGCGAGTGATTGCGGCAGCGAGGATGCCGGTCATGAGTTCACCGGGCGACAGCGGGGGCATCAAGAGGTCGATGATCGTCCCCTGCATCTTCCCCGACAGCAACGAGAAGCTGGAATTGGCAAAGGCATTCTGCATCATGCCCATAACGATAAGGCCCGGCGCGACGAAGCTGGCAAAGGGCACGCCCAGCACTTCGCGCCCCTCGCGCCCGAGCGCGACGGTAAAGATCGCCAGGAACAGAAGCGTGGTAAAAGCCGGTGCCCAGATCGTCTGCGTCTGCACCTTGAGAAACCGGCGCACCTCCTTCATATAGAGGGCGAAAAGGCCGACGCGATTGACTCCGGTAATCACCGGAACACCGCGCGGGGCAAACCCGGCGCTCGTGCCGGTCTTGTCACGGGCCGTGTTTTGCGTCACGGGGGCGCGGTTGCCATTCGAAGTCGCTGAAGCAGGATCGGCCATGAGGCAAGCGCCTAGGCCGTCAGGGTCCTCGTGACAAGCGTGGCCCGGCATCGGAACAACGGCAAGGATGCCGGATACAGGAACAGGTAAGAGTTTATGAGCTGGACGGACGAGCGCATCGCGACGCTCAGGAAAATGTGGGAAGGCGGTGCCACCGCCAGCGAAATCGCTGCCGAACTCGGCGGGGTCAGTCGCAATGCGGTGATCGGCAAGGCGCACCGGCTCGGCCTAAAGGCGCGCCCCTCACCGGTGAAGGCGAACGAAAAGAAGAAAGCGGCTGCGCCCAAGAAATCGGTCACACCCGCGCCCAAGCCCGCCACCGAAGCGCGATCCGAGTCGGGCGGACGCGGCACCGCGCCCGCTGCCGCCGAACGCCCGGCAGCGCGGCCCGCGCCGGCGCAGGCCAGCCCTGCGGCAAGCGGCGGCGGTGCTTCGTCAACACCATCGCAGCCGGTCCCGAATCCGGCGCCCGATCTGCCCAAGATCGTCTCGGTTGGCCCCGGCGGCTTCCTCCGGCAAGGCCCCGGCGACCAGCAGGCCCCGATTCCGCCGGCACCTCCGCGCCGCCTTGTGCCTGCCAAGCCAAGTCCGGAAATCGCCGACAAGACCAGCCTGCTCGATCTGTCGGACAAGGTCTGCCGCTGGCCGATGGGGCATCCGGGCGAGCCCGATTTCCACTTCTGCGGCGAGCCGGTGAACCCGGGCTTCCCTTACTGCGTCGAGCATTGCGGACGTGCCTATCAGGCGCAACTCCCGCGCGGTGTGCGCCGCCCGCCTCCGCCGCTGCCCTTCGGTGGCCCACGGGTGCGCTGATCGCGATCGCTTGAAACAGGCATGGCAGGGGTTGCGAAATCGCGCCCCTGCCTCCTATTGCCCCGCCAGATGTCCGGGGAACCTTCATGAAACCATCTTTCCCAGTCATGGGCGCCATTGCGCTTGGCTGCACCTTGGCCGCTCCCTTCCCTGCCCGCGCTGCACTGCCTGAACCCGTGCGCGCGATGATCGACGCGGCCATCGCCACCGGCGACGAGACCACGGTGCGCACAGTCGTCGACCTCGCCAAGCAGACCAATCCTGACGATACGGCAGAGATCGACGCGATCCTGACCGGCTTCGAGACACAGTTGGCCGAAGCCAAGGCCGCCGAAGCCGCCGCCAAGGAGGAAGCGATCCGGACCGCCAGCCTGTTCGAAAACTGGTCGGGAAAGGGCGAATTCGGGGCTTTCCGGGCGACCGGCAATTCCTCCAATACCGGGATCACTGCTGGCCTGACCGTCAACCGGCAGGGGATCGACTGGCGGCACAATCTGACCGGTCGGGTCGATTACCAGCGCGCCAACGGGGTCACCACGCGCGAGCAGTTCCTCGCTCGCTACGAGCCCAATGTGAAGATCTCCGAGCGCTTCTATGCCTATGCTCTGGCGCAGTATGAGCGCGACCGGTTCCAGGGCTTCTCGGGGCGTTATGCCATCTCGGGCGGGCTCGGTTACCAGGCACTCAAACGCGACGACATCCAGCTTTCGGTGAAGGCGGGTCCGGCCTACCGGGTGACCGAATTCGTCGACGGGCGCAGCGAAAGCCGGATCGCGGGGCTGATCGGGGTCGATTTCGACTGGAACATCACCGACCGGCTGAAGTTGACGCAGGATACCAATGCCGTCGCGGAAACCGGCGGATCGGCGGTGGCGATCATCGATTCGCGCAACACCTCGCTTGATTTCGTGACCGGGCTCAACGCCACGATCAGTAGCAAGCTGTCGGCCCGCTTTTCCTACCAGATCGAGTATGACAGCAACCCGCCTCCGGGCGCGGTGCAGACCGACACGCTGAGCCGCGTGACGCTGATCTACGACTTCTAGGCCGGTTCCGTCCGACCGAAGTCGCGCAGAACAAGCGCCACTGCGACAGGGAACAGTACCGCGTAGCCGAGGATGCCTACGTTCCTCAGTTCCATCGCACCGGTCGCAGGACCGGCCAGACCCGCCAGCGCCAGCGCTCCGGCGAGCAGGAACACCCGCCGCGCGGACAGCGTGCGCGGTGACGCCGGCAGGGCCATGCCGGCGCACAGCAACGCGAGACCGAAGAACCAGTCCCAAGCGAGTATATCGATGGCATAGGCCGCAGAAGGCCAGACGAAGGACAATGCTCCCACTCCAGCGACCAACGCATCATGGCGTCCGACCGCGAGGATGACCGCGTGGAGCGCCGCGCTGAGGGCGAAGGTAACCGCCGCCAGCACGAGCGCGCAGAGGCTCCAAGTCCGCCCCGCGGCAACCCGCGCGAAGGCCGCGAAGAACAGCAGCACGCACGGGCCGATGAGGATGATAAGCCACTCCATGGCGGCGAACCACGGATCGGCAATCGGCGCATCGCGCTGCGGAAGCGCAAAGAATCCGGCGATAGTGACCGCTGCGTAGGCGAGATGCAGGGCGATGACGGCAATTCCGGCGCGGCGGACCAGACGGGCATCTTCGGACTGTTCGCCAGCAATCATGCAAGGTCTCCCGAACGGCCTCATAGTGGCGGATCGCAAGGGCGAGCTTACCCCGCGATCACTTGGCGGCAAACCAGATGATGTGATGCGCGCCTTTGTTGCCCGGACGCGAGCGGATGCCGCGTTCCTCCACGTCCAGCCCCGTATCCTTCAGGCGCTTGCGGAAGGCGGGATCGGGCGCGGCTGACCACACGCTCAGGATACCGCCCGGCTTCAACGCGTCGCGGGCCTTGGCAAGACCCGTGCGGGAATACAGCCGGTTGTTGGCATCGCGCACGAGACCATCGGGCCCGTTATCGACATCGAGCAGGATCGCGTCGAATTTCTCGCAGGTGCCGTCATTGGCATCATCGATCAGGGCCGCGACGTCGCAGATTTTCAGGTCGAGGCGCGGATCCGACAGGCTCTCGCCGGTCAGCTCGGCCATCGGCCCCCTCGCCCATTCGACAATCTTTTCCGATATTTCAGCGATCACGATCTGTGCCTGCTCGCCCAGCCGCTCCGCTGCGGCGCGGTAGGTAAAGCCCATGCCGTAGCCGCCGATCAGGATGCGGGGATTGTCCTTGCCGAGCTTGGCGAGCGTCAGTTCCGCCAGTTGTTCCTCGGAAAAGCGCATCCGCGTGCTCATCAGCTCGTTGCGCCCCAGCACGATCATGAAATCGCGCCCGTGGCTGTAGAGTTTGAGCAGCACACCATCCTCGATTTGCGCCGTGTCGATCAGTTCGCGTTTCAGCATGGGTGCCCCCTAGCCCAAGCGGAGACAAAAAACCCGCCGGAATTGCTCCCGGCGGGCTGTTTGTTCGGTCTCGCGGACGGTTAGTCCTTCAGGAAGTCCGGCAGACCCGCCGGGCCGCTATCGCGATCACGCCCGCCGCGGTCGCCGCCACGGTCGCGACCACCACGATCGCCGCCGCGCCCACCCTTTGGCCCGCGACGGTCGCCGCGATCGCCACGATCACCGCGCGGTTCACGCGGTTCGCGCGGCGGACGGGTGTCTTCCAGCTCTTCGCCGGTTTCCTGGTCGACCACGCGCATCGACAGGCGGACCTTGCCGCGCTGGTCGATCTCGAGCACCTTGACCTTCACCTCCATGCCTTCGGAGACAACATCGGTCGGCTTTTCGACACGCTCGTTCTTCATTTCGCTGACGTGGACGAGGCCGTCCTTGCCGCCCATGAAGTTCACGAACGCGCCGAAATCGACAATGTTGACAACCTTGCCGGTGTAGATCTTGCCGACTTCCGGTTCCTCGACGATTCCGAGGATCCAGTTCTTCGCCGCTTCGATCTCGTCGAGGTTGGAAGACGAGATCTTGATCACGCCTTCATCGTCGATGTCGACCTTGGCGCCGGTTTCGGCGACGATCTCGCGGATCACCTTGCCGCCGGTACCGATGACGTCACGGATCTTCGACTTGTCGATCTGGATCGTCTCGATGCGCGGGGCGTGCTTGCTGACTTCGGTGCGGGCACCGGTCAGCGCCTTGGCCATCTCGCCAAGGATGTGCTGGCGGCCGGCCTTGGCCTGCTCCAGCGCCTTGGCCATGATTTCCTGGGTGATGCCGGCAACCTTGATGTCCATCTGCATCGTGGTGATGCCTTCGGCGGTCCCGGCAACCTTGAAGTCCATGTCGCCGAGGTGGTCTTCATCGCCCAGAATGTCCGAGAGGACGGCGAATTCGTCACCTTCGAGGATCAGGCCCATGGCGATGCCCGACACAGGAGCCTTCACCGGCACACCAGCATCCATCATCGACAGACAGCCGCCGCACACGGTCGCCATCGAGGACGAGCCGTTCGACTCGGTGATGTCCGACAGCACGCGGATGGTGTAGGGGAAGTCTTCCTTGCTCGGCAGCACGGGGTTGAGCGCGCGCCAGGCGAGCTTGCCGTGGCCGACTTCGCGGCGACCCGGCGCTCCGAAGCGGCCCACTTCACCGACCGAATAGGGCGGGAAGTTGTAGTGCAGCATGAAGCTGGAATAGCTCAGGCCTTCCAGACCATCGATCATCTGCTCGGAATCCTTAGTGCCGAGCGTGGTGGTGCAGATCGCCTGGGTTTCGCCGCGCGTGAACAGCGACGAGCCATGGGTGCGCGGCAGGAAGCCGACGATCGCTTCGATCGGGCGGACCTGATCGAGCTTGCGGCCGTCGATGCGCGAACCTTCCTTGAGGATGGCGGTGCGCACGATGTCGGCTTCCACCTTCTTCATGGTCTTGATCGCGACCATCTGGGTCTGGGGGGTTTCGTCGGCAAATGCCGCCTTGGCCTTGGCCCGCGCCTCGTTCAGCGCGTTCGAACGCGCCGACTTGTCGGTGAGCTTGTAAGCCGCAGCGATATCGGCACCGACCAGCTCCTTGAGCTTCGCTTTGATGTCGGCGGTGTTGTCGGAAACGTCGATGTCCCACGGATCCTTGGCAGCCTTTTCGGCGAGGTCCACGATCGCGCCGATGACCTTGCGGATCTCGTCATGCGCGAACATCACCGCGCCGAGCATTTCATCCTCGGTCAGTTCCTTGGCTTCGGATTCGACCATCATCACCGCCTTGTCGGTGGCGGCAACGACGAGGTCGAGACGGCCTTCGGCGAGCGCCTTGTCCTGCTTCGGATTGAGCGTGTATTCGCCATCGACATAACCGACGCGCGCGGCGCCGATCGGGCCCATGAAGGGCACGCCCGAAATCGTCAGCGCCGCCGAAGCCGCGATCATGGCAAGGATATCGGCTTCGGTCTCGCCGTCGAACGACAGAACCTGACAGATAACATTGATTTCGTTGTAGAAGCCTTCGGGGAACAGCGGACGGATCGGACGGTCGATCAGGCGGCTGGTGAGCGTTTCCTTTTCGGTCGCGCCGCGTTCACGCTTGAAGAAGCCGCCCGGGATGCGCCCGGCAGCGGAGAACTTTTCCTGGTAGTGGACGGTGAGCGGGAAGAAGTCCTGGCCTTCCTTGACGCTCTTGGCGGCGGTGACAGCGCACAGCACGACGGTTTCGCCATAGGTCGCCAGCACGGCCCCATCGGCCTGACGGGCAATACGCCCGGTTTCCAGAGTGAGGGTCTTTCCGCCCCACTCCAGCGATACGGTTTTCGTGTCGAACATGGATTTTCCTTCTGACCCGCGCGGCCACATTGCCGGGCGGGGCCTCTTGTGCCGGGGAAAGAACCGTCCCGGTCCGGTGCGGGGCGCTGATTTGGCCCCAAGGCAGCGAGCCGGATGCCCGCTAGCCCCAAATGCAAGAAAGGCGGCCCCTAGAGCCGCCCTTCCCGCTAAACTCTTACTTACGCAGACCCAGCTTCTGGATCAGCGCGTTGTAGCGCTCGACATCCTTCTTCTTGAGGTAGGCGAGCAGCGTGCGGCGCTTGTTGACCATCATCAGCAGGCCGCGACGCGAGTGGTTGTCCTTGTGGTGATCCTTGAAGTGCTCGGTCAGGTTGCGGATGCGCTCGGTGAGGATCGCGACCTGGACTTCGGGGCTGCCGGTGTCCTTGGGATCACGGGCGTTATCGGAAATGATTTCCTGCTTCTTTTCGGCGGTCACCGACATGTGTTGTGTCTTTCTACTCAGCGACATCGGGAAGGTTAAAGCCCCTGACGACCTTCGCCGTCCCATCCGTGATTTCCATCAGCGCGACCGGGACATCGCCCAGTTTCGCCAGATAGAGCCCGGATGATTGGGGCATGCCAGACAGCACCCGGCCCTGTCGGACCGCCTGCGCGCTTGTCTGGTCGAGGGAAAGGGCCGGGATGTCGTCCAGCCCTGCCTCCAGCGGCAGGATTAGGTGTTCAAGGCTCGCGCCCTTAGCGGTTTCCTCCAGTTTGTCCAGCGAAATCGCCTGTTCCTGAAGGAACGGACCGGCCTTGATGCGACGCAGATAGGTAATGTGGCCGACTGTGCCGAGCGCATGGGCAATGTCACGGGCAAGGCTGCGGATATAGGTGCCTTTGGAGACATGCGCGAGGAGTGTAACGCTTTCGGCCAATTCTAGCGGGGCGGCAGGATCATAGGGATCAGGCCGGCCTGCAGTGGTCTGGAAGGCGGATTCAATCGGCTCCCTGCCAGGATTGCCGCCGGCAAGTTCAAGCGAATGGATCGTCACCGCGCGCTCCGCGAGTTCCACCTCCTCACCTGCCCTTGCCAGCTCGTACGCGCGTTTGCCGTCGACCTTGAGCGCGGAGTACGCGGGCGGCAATTGGCGGATCGGGCCGGTAAAATGGTCAAGCACCGCCGCCACCGCTGCCAGCGGCGGGAAGCGGTCGGAGCGTGCCACCACCGCACCTTCTGCATCAAGCGTGTCGGTCTCCTCGCCGAAGCTGATCGTGAAGGCGTAGATCTTGCTTGCATCCAGCATTCGACCGGCGAGCTTGGTCGCCTCGCCCAGCGCAATCGGAAGCACGCCTTCAGCGAGCGGATCAAGCGTCCCGCCATGGCCGACCTTGGTCTTGGCATAGCCGCCTTGCCGCAGTGCGCGCTTGACCGCTCCGACCGCCTGGGTGGAGCCGAGACCGCGCGGCTTGTCGAGGATCAGCCAGCCGCTAAGTGGCGTGCGGGGGGAGGATTGCAAAGGCTCGTTCACCTCGCCCCCCTAGCCAAGCCGCGCGCAAAAGGCCAAGTTTCGTAACGCATGGACATTACCGGGCCCCAAGAATTCGATCTGCTGGTTATCGGCGGCGGCATCAACGGTGCTGGCATCGCGCGCGATGCGGCCGGGCGCGGGTTGTCTGTATGCCTCGTCGAGAAAGACGATCTTGCGGGAGCGACCTCTTCCGCCTCGACGAAGCTGGTCCACGGTGGCCTGCGCTACCTTGAGCACTACGAATTCCGTCTGGTGCGCGAGAGCCTGATCGAGCGCGAGCGGCTGTTGGCCATCGCTCCGCATATCATCTGGCCGCTGCGCTTTGTGCTGCCGCATGATGCAGGCCTCAGGCCCAAGTGGCTGTTGCGGCTCGGCCTGTTCCTCTATGACCATATCGGCGGGCGCAAGCTGCTGCCGCCGGCGCGCGGTGTCGATCTGACCCGTCCGCCCCATGCCGGGGTACTGGAGGAGCGGCTGACGCGCGGCTTCGAATATTCCGATTGCTGGGTCGAGGACGCAAGGCTGGTGGTGCTCAACGCCATGGACGCGGCCGAGCGCGGAGCGGACATCCGCACCCGCACCGAATGCACCGGGCTGAAACGCGCTCGCGAGGGCTGGCATGCGCGGCTTAAGGGGCCGACCGGCGAGCAGAGCGTGACCGCGCGGATAGTGGTCAATGCCGCAGGCCCTTGGGTCGATCAGGTGCTCGCCCGCGCCATGCCGGGGCGCAACGCCGCGCACCTGCGGCTGGTCAAGGGTAGCCACCTCGTCTTCCCGCGGCTCTACGAGGGCGAACATTGCTACATCTTCCAGAACCGCGACGGGCGCATCGTCTTTGCCATTCCCTATGAAGGCGAATTCACACTGGTTGGCACGACCGATGTCGCTTTCCAGGGCGATCCGGCGGGCATCGCCATCAGCCCGGAGGAAGCGGATTACATCTGCAATGCGGTGAACGAATATCTTGCCGCCGATGTCTCGCCCGATCAGGCCGTATGGTCCTATGCCGGGGTGCGCCCGCTCTATGACGACCAGTCGGCCAGCAACTCGACCGTCACGCGCGATTACGTCTTCGAGCTCGACCGCGGCCCCGACGGCCAGCAGCCGGCGCTGCTGTCGATCTTCGGCGGCAAGATCACGACCTATCGCAAGCTTGCCGAACACGCGCTGGAAAAGCTGGCTATCGGCGGGCGATCGTGGACAGCGCAAGCCCCGCTGCCCGGCGGCGATGTTCCTGCGCTCGATTTCGAAGGCTTTGTCGCCGCGCAAGCCGCGATCCGGCCATGGCTGCCCGGATCCATGCTGCGCCGCCTCGCCCGCGCCTATGGCACACGGATGACACAGGTGCTGGGGGATGCACGCACCCTCGAGGACCTCGGCCAGCATTTCGGGGGCGAACTGACAGCCGCAGAGGTGATCTACCTTGTCCGCCACGAATTCGCCCGCAGCGCCGAGGATGTCTTGTGGCGGCGTTCAAAGCTGGGGCTGCATATGAGCGCCGACGAGCGCGCCGCCCTCGCCCACTGGTTCGCGCGGGCCCGGGTAGAAGATCAGGCGATCAGCGCCGCGATCGAGTCCGCCAGCGCCAGGTAGAACCCCATCGCATAGCCGACCGGCGGCATCAGCACCTCTCCGAGCCAGCTGGTCCCGAACACCCAACTGGCCGCGATCAGACCGACCAGCAGCACCATGCCGATGCCCTGCAACCGCTCCCAACCAGCCCGTAACCGCGCCGGCAGCAACCCGCCAACGATGTGAGACCCGTCGAACGGCGGGATCGGCAGGAGATTGAACAGTCCGAGGAAGATGTTGACCAGGATGAAGTAGAACAGCCCCGTCGCAAGCCACAGCGGCTCGCCCGACTGGCCGACCAGCAGCGCAGCCCCTGCCTCGGAATCGCCGCCAAAGCCGATGCCAACCGGCATGGTCAGCCCAAGCAGCACCGCACCAAGGCCTGCGAGCACGAAATTGCTGCCTGGTCCGGCCGCCGCGACCGCCATCATCCCGAACCGCGGATTGTCGAGCCGCCATTTATTGACCGGCACCGGCTTGGCCCAGCCGAACACCGGCCCGCCCAGAAGTGCCAGTGCGCCGGGGACAAGCAGCGTGCCGACAGGGTCGACATGGCGTAGCGGATTGAGCGTCAGCCTCCCGCGTTCGGATGCTGTGGGATCACCCAGGAGTTTGGCGGCGTAGCCATGCGCGACCTCGTGAAACACGATCGCGATCACCAGCGCGGGGATCAGCACAAGGGCAAGAGCGAAGGTTTCAGTCATTGCCGTTCAGATAGGAGGCCTGCGCGTCGAAAACCATAGGCAGGCCAGCGCCCTCATGCGCGCAGGGCCTGCGAGAAGTGCTTGCGGCATAGCGCGACATAGCGATCATTGCCGCCGATCTCGGTCTGCGCGCCCTGTTTCACCGCCGCCCCGCCTTCATCGACGCGCAGGTTCATGGTGGCCTTGCGGCCGCAATGGCACACGGCTTTCAACTCCACCAGCGCATCGGCGATGCCCAGAAGCACCGCGGAACCCGGGAAGAGCTCACCCTGGAAATCGGTTCGCAAACCATAGCAAAGCACCGGTATGCCAGCCTCGTCCGCCAGCCGGGCAAGCTGCCAGACCTGCTTCGGACCGAGGAACTGGGCCTCGTCCACGAGAACGCAGTCGAACGGCGTTGCAGCGTGCGCTGCGCTGACATCCGCCCAAAGATCGGTATCGGGGTGGAAGCGATGCGCTGCGCTCTCCAGGCCAATGCGGCTCTTGACCAACCCGCCCGAACGGCTGTCGAGGGCGGCGGTCCACAACATGGTACGCATGCCCCGCTCGCGGTAATTGAAGTCGGCCTGCAAAAGGTGCGATGATTTGCCGGCATTCATGCTGGCATAGTAGAAATAGAGCTTGGCCATCGCGTCTGCCTACCCGTTCGGCGTGATCCCCGCGAGACGATGATTGAACCTTTTGCCCATCTCGTGCGTATTGTCTGTGTGATGAACGACCGAAACACCCTTGCCCGCTTCGTGTTGCTGCCGCTGCTGGCGCTGTTCGCGCTGGCGAACATCGGTGCGCCGCAACGCTACACGCTCGACGCATCGGCGAGCAATGTATCAGCCAAGGTTCCCTTTTTCGGCCTTGCCAGCAAGACCGCGAACTTTCCCAAGATGCAAGGCGCGGTCACCATCGTACCAGGCGCACCCGAACGCGCGGTGATCGACGTGACTTTCGATGCGACCGCGATCGAGGCGCCCGACGCAGTAACGCTCAAGCGGCTGCGCGGGGAAAAATTCTTCTGGGTCGAGAAATATCCCGCGATCCGCTTCGTGGGGCGCTCGCTCGACCTTACCAGCCCGACCCGTGGCACGGTGCAGGGCGAGTTGACCGCGCGCGGTGTGACCCGACCGGCAACACTTGACGTGACCTTTGCAGCCGATCCGGTTGCGCTCGCGGGCAAGCCGGTCAGTTTCACCGGCACCACAACGATCGACCGGCGACAATTCGGGATGAAAAGCTACCAGCTGATTGTCGGCAACAAGGTCGACATTACGCTGCGGGCGCGAATGGTCCCCCGCTAGAACCTATTCTTCCTCGTCCCCGTCGAGATCGCGCGCCACCTTGGGATCGCGCAGCAGCGCTTCGATCCGGTCGGCCTCGGCAAAGCTTTCGTCCTTGCGGAACTTGAGCTTGGGCGCGAACTTCAGGCCCAGCCGCTGGGCGACCTCGCGCTGGAGGAAGGCGGTGTTCTGCCGCAGCGCATGGACAACATCATCGTCCGAGACTTTCGGGCCCGCCCCGAGCAGCGCCTTCACATAGGCGGTCGCATGGCGCAGATCGGGGGTCATGCGCACTTCCGTCACCGAAATATGCGCGGCGCTGACGATATCGTCATGCACCTCGCCCCGCGCGAGCAGTTCGGACAGGATATGCCGTACCCGCTCGCCGACCTTGAGGACCCGCACCGATTGCTGCTCGGCGGTGAAAGGCTGGCGCGCCATCAGACGCCCATACCCGTGTCGGTCGGTGTCGGGCGCGGCGTCGGCAGAGCGGTCGAGGTCGAGCGGGCGTAGATCGTACCGTCCTCGGCAAGGAGCTCGCCTTCGAGGAACACCACGCGCCGCCCGGCCTTCACCACCCGGCCCTTGCCGATAATGGTCGCTCCATCAGGGATCAGGCGGATCAGGGTCATGGAAATGTCGAGGTTGAGCGGCGCCAGTTCGCCCCCGGTCGCCGCGACAAAGGCATAGCCCATCACATCGTCGAGATAGCCCGCGATCAGCCCGCCCTGCACGCCGCCACGCCAAGTGGTCATCTCGCGCTTCACGGTAAAGCGCATGGTGGCCGTCTGGGTCGCCTCGTCGAAGCTGACAAACTCGGAGCCGAGCAGCGCCGTGTGCGGCGACTGCCCGGCATCGTCTGAGTAGTGCGGATCAGAGAAACTCACAGCCCCACCCCGGTGCCCCAGAGCACAAAAAGGCCGAACAAGAGCATGACCAAAGCGACCGGTGCCAAGCCGACCGCGACAGCATATCTAGGCCACTTGTTTGGTCTATAAGGCATGCAAACTCCGCGCCGGAAGTCGGGAACGCGACGGACTACAGCGTCCGCTCACGCTCCTCGACCGAGAAGACTTCGAGCATGTCGCCCGGCTTGATGTCGTTGGTGTCTTCCAGCACCACGCCGCATTCGAGCCCGGCGCGCACTTCGTCGACATCGTCCTTGAAGCGACGGAGCG
The DNA here is from genome assembly GCF_001677335.1 of Erythrobacter dokdonensis DSW-74. Lineage (GTDB taxonomy): Bacteria > Pseudomonadota > Alphaproteobacteria > Sphingomonadales > Sphingomonadaceae > Erythrobacter > Erythrobacter dokdonensis. Next base: position 230,487 of record NZ_LZYB01000002.1, on the reverse strand, counting down.
AGGCGATCTTGGTGGCCGACACGATAACGTCCTGACGGGTAAGACGCGCGAACAGACCCTTGCGGATCGCGCCTTCCAGCACCAGCAAACCTGCCGCCTTGTCCTTCTTGCCCGCAGGGAACACCTGCTTGACCTCGGCGCGGCCCACGACAGTTTCGATCCGCTCCGGCCCGAGCTCGCCGGCCATTTCCTTGGCGACTTCCTCGGTGAGGTGATAGATGACATCGTAATACATCATCCGAACCCCGTCGCGCTTCACGAGGTCCCGCGCTTTGGCATTGGGACGCACGTTGAAGCCGATGATCGGTGCCTTGGAGGCCGCCGCCAGCAGCACATCGCTCTCGGTGATCGCACCCACGCCTGCGTTGAGCACGCGCACCTTGATTTCGTCGTTCGACAGATTGTGGAGCGCGTTCACGATCGCTTCGACCGAGCCCTGCACGTCGGCCTTCACGACCACCGGATATTCGATGACGTTGGAGGCCAGGTTGTTGAACATGGTATCGAAATTGGTGGGCGCCAGCGCGGTGCGCTTTTCGGTAGCCTTTTCCTGACGATACTTGGCGACTTCGCGGGCGCGCTGTTCGCTCTCGACGACGGTGAGGTTATCGCCCGCCGAAGGCACTCCGCCCAGGCCCAGCACCTCGACCGGCATCGAAGGACCGGCTTCCTTGAGCTGTTGTCCCTTGTCATCGATGATCGCGCGCACGCGGCCCGACTGGGTGCCAACCACAAAGTTGTCACCGCGCTTCAGCGTCCCACGGGTGACCAGCACGGTCGCCACGGGCCCACGACCCTTGTCGAGCTGGGCTTCGATCACGGTGGCATCGGCATCGCGATCGGGGCGAGCCTTCAGTTCGAGCAATTCGGCCTGAAGGTTGATTGCCTCGATCAGCTTGTCGAGCCCCGCGCCGGTCTTGGCCGAGAGTTCGACATCCTGCACATCACCGCTCATCGCCTCGACGATAACGTCGTGCTCGAGCAGACGCTCGCGCACCTTCTGCGGATTGGCTTCGGGCTTGTCGCACTTGTTGATCGCCACGATCATGGGGACGCCTGCGGCCTTGGTGTGATTGATGGCCTCGATCGTCTGCGGCATGATACCGTCGTCGGCAGCGACGACCAGGATCACGATGTCGGTCACGTTAGCACCCCGCGCGCGCATTTCGGTGAAGGCGGCGTGGCCCGGGGTGTCGAGGAAGGTGATCTTCTGCTTGTCCTTGGTGGTGATCTGGTAGGCGCCGATGTGCTGGGTGATACCGCCAGCCTCGCCCTTGACCACATCTGTCCCGCGCAGCGCATCCAGCAGGCTGGTCTTGCCGTGATCGACGTGACCCATGATCGTCACCACCGGCGGACGCGGACGCAGGGTCTCTTCCGGATCCATGTCCTCGCTGGTGTCGATATCGACGTCGCTTTCGGAAACGCGGGTGATATTGTGGCCGAATTCCTCGACCAGCAACTCGGCGGTATCCTGGTCGATGGTCTGGTTGACGGTGACCATCATTCCCATAGAAAACAGCGCCTTGACCAGATCCGCGCCCTTTTCGGCCATGCGGTTCGCCAGTTCCTGCACCGTGATCGCTTCGGGCACGACAACGTCGCGCACCTGCTTTTCGCGCGGTTTGGACGAGCCGCCGCCCTGCAGGCGACGCTCCTTCTCGCGGGCACGCTTGAGGGCGGCGAGGCTGCGCGCGCGGCGGCCCTCGTCCTCGTTCAGCGCGCGGGTGACGGTCAGCTTGCCCGAACGGCGCTTGTCCTTGTCGCCGTCGATCGGTGCGGCGCGTTTGTCTTCCTTCTTCTTCTTCTCAGGGCGCTTGGGTTCGGGGCGCTCGACCGGCGTGAACTTGCGCGCTGCGGGTGCGGCCTCCTGACGCGCAGCCGGAGCGGCAGGGGTCTCCGCCTCGACCGGTTCCGCGACCGGCGCTTCGGCATCCGTCGGAGCGCTCGCAGCTGCCTCTGCACGCTGCCGCTCGGCCTCTTCCTCGGCCTTGCGGTTTTCCTCGGCGCGACGACGCTCGTCCTCCTCGCGCTCGCGGGCTTCGGCCTCCTCGCGCTTGCGCGCTTCCTCTGCCATCCGCAGCCGCTCTTCCTCAGCCTCGAGCTGGAGCCGCTTGACGCGCTCCTGCGGGGTTTCGCCAGCAGGCGCCGGCTTGGCAGGACGCGACGCCGGCTTTGGGGCAGCCGCGACCGGCGGCGGGGGCGGCGGAGGCGGCGGCGGCGGAGCAGCCTCGCTGCCCGGCTTGAGCACACGGCGGCGCTTCACCTCGACCACCACCTTGTTGGTGCGGCCGTGGCTGAAGGTCTGCTTGACCTCGCCCGCATCGACCGACCGTTTGAGGCCAAGGGGTTTGCGCGGGCGCTGGTTGTTGTCGTCGCTCATTATCGCTCGTCAATCCTTCACGTATTCATCATGTGTCGAACGGCCAGCCTGAGGCCGATCGCCGTGGCCGGGCACATCCCGACCGTGGTTGTTCACCAAGTCCGCGGTCGCATCGGCCGGATCGCCGAAGACAAAACGCGATAGCCGAAAGACCGCCTGCAGCACCCGCGCCGCAGCGCGCATGTCGCCGGAATGGCCGGCAACGCCGAGGTGAACCACATTGTCGCGGCCCAATGCCACAGACAATGCATTGCGGTCCAGAGGCAAGACCAGCCCGCGCTCCCCCGATCCTTCCGCTTCGCGCCCCACGCGCCAAGCCTGGTCCAGCTTGCGCCGCCCGTCCTCGCTGGAATCGCTGGCATGGAGCAAGGCCGCAAGCCGTCCGGCGCGGGCCTGTTCCTCGATCCGGGCGGAGCCAAGCACGATATTGCCCGAACGCAGTTCCAGCCCAAGCCGGTCGGCCAGGTGGCGTGCCAGCGCAGCTTCGACACGCGCGGCCAGATCATCGGGAATGGTGAGAGGCGCACCCTTGAAGGCGCGCATCAACGCCCGCTTGAGATGGCCCTCCGCCAGCGCGGTTTCAAGCGCTGCGCGGCTGACGCCGATCCACGCGCCGCGCCCCGGCGCCTTGCCGGCCGGATCGGGCAGCACCAGACCGTCAGGTGCAATCGCCAGCCGCACGAGCGCTTCGCGCGGGGCATTGTCGCCGGACAGAATGCAGCGCCGTTCGCTCCCGGAAGTGGCCGGAAGAGGGGCTTCAACGATGTCGGACGTCAGGCGCTCATTGGGTGGAGTCCGCATCGGCGGCCTCCTCGGTCGGCTCGTCCTCGAACCAGTGTGCGCGAGCAGCCATGATGATCTCGTTGCCCTGCTCTTCGGAAAGGCCGTATTCGCCCAGCACCCCGCCCTTGTCGCCTTCGCGCTGCGGACGCCGCATCGGCGGACCGTCAGCGGTATTGCGACGCCGCGGCGCCTCGCGCTTCTTGGCGATCAGTTCGTCGGTGGCGAGATCGGCGAGATCATCGAGCGTCTTGATCCCGGCCTTGCCAAGCGTGACCAGCATTTCCTCGGAGAGGTGCGGGATATCGGCCAGCGCATCCTCGACCCCGAGCGCGCGGCGCTGTTCGCGGAACGCGGCATCGCGGCGCTCGAGCGCTTCGATCGCGCGGCTCTGGAGTTCCTCGGCCAGTTCCTCGTCGAAGCCTTCGATGCTGGCGAGTTCGGCTAGATCGACATAGGCCACTTCCTCCAGCTCGGCGAAGCCTTCGGCCACCAGCAGCTGCGAGAGGGTTTCGTCGACGTCGAGCTCTTCCTCGAACATCTTCGAACGCTCGGCGAATTCCTTCGAGCGCTTCTCCGAGGCTTCTTCCTCGGTCATGATGTCGATCTGGTGGCCGGTGAGCTGGCTCGCCAGCCGCACGTTCTGGCCGCGGCGGCCGATCGCAAGGCTGAGCTGCTCGTCGGGGACCACCACTTCGATGCGGCCGTCATCCTCGTCGAGCACCACGCGGCTGACGGTAGCGGGCTGGAGCGCGTTGACGACGAAGGTCGCGGTGTCTTCCGACCAGGGGATGATGTCGATCTTCTCGCCCTGCAATTCCTGCACCACTGCCTGAACGCGGCTACCCTTCATGCCGACGCAGGCGCCAACCGGATCGATGCTGGAATCATGGCTGATCACGCCGATCTTGGCGCGACTGCCCGGGTCGCGGGCAGCGGCCTTGATCTCGATGATGCCATCATAGATTTCGGGAACTTCCTGTGCGAACAGCTTCTTCATGAAATCCGGGTGCGCGCGGGACAGGAAGATCTGCGGGCCGCGGTTGTTGCGTTCGACCTTGGTGATCAGCGCACGCACGCGCTCGCCCACACGGGCGGCCTCGCGCGGGATCTGCTGGTCGCGGCGGATGACGCCCTCGGCGCGGCCGAGATTGACGATCACGTGGCCGAATTCGACCGACTTGATCACGCCGGTGATGATCTCGCCTGCGCGGTCCTTGAATTCCTCGAACTGGCGCTCGCGCTCGGCATCACGGACCTTCTGGAAGATCACCTGCTTGGCCGACTGGGCGTCGATGCGGCCGAGATCGACCGGGGGCAGCGGATCGACGATAAAATCGCCGACCTTGGCACCGGGCTGGAGCTTTTCGGCCTGCTTCAAATCGACCTGCTTGAAGTAGTCCTCGACCTCCTCGACCACTTCTACCACGCGCCACAGCGTCAGATCGCCGGTCAGCGGATCGAGCTTGGCACGGATATCGTTTTCCGCGCCGTAGCGGTTGCGCGCAGATTTCTGGATCGCCTCTTCCATCGCCTCGATGACGATCGACTTGTCGATCATCTTTTCCGAGGCGACCGCGTTGGCAATCGCGAGGAGTTCGGCCTTGTTGGCGGAAATGGCACTGGCCATCAGTCGTCTGCCTTTTCTTCTTCTTCGATGAGTTCGTCGGCGCCGCTGGCATCCAGCGGACGGGTGGCGGCGATCAGCGCGTCGGTGAGGACGAGCCTGGCCGAATGAATCTGGTCGAGCGGCAGGCGCACATCGCCCGCCTTGGCGTCGGTGAGAAGCACCATACCCCCTTCGAGCCCATGGAGCAGTCCCTTATTGACGCGCTGACCTTCAAAGCCCTTGAGCATGACAATCCGAGCCTCGTGTCCGGCCCAGTTGGTAAAGTCTTTCTCGCGGGTCAGCGGGCGGTCGATGCCGGGGGAGGAGACTTCGAGATGGTAAGCGCCCTCGACCAGCACCTCGCCCGCTTCTTCGGCTGCGTCGATCACATCCGAGACACGGCGCGAGAGCGCGGCGCATTGATCGATTACCAGCTGTCCCGTGGCCGGATCCTCGGCCATGATTTGTAGCGCCATGCCGCCATCACCCGCCTCCGAAGGCAGCATCGCCACGCGCACGAGGTCGAAACCGAGCGCGGTAGCCTCGGGTTCGATCAATGCAGTCAGGCGCGCGATATCGGCCATCGGGTCTCCAGCAGGGTGGCATCATTGCAACGCGGTTCGGGCCGGCCCCGTGCGGCGCCAGCATCCAAACCTTGTCACGACAATGTCGGGATGGCGGTCAATTAGGCGCGTCGGCGCGATTTGGCAAGAGCCCAGCGCACGGCTTGCCTCACAGGTGGCCTTCCCCCCTGACCCAGCGCCGCACCTGATCGCGAAAGGCTTCGTGTTGGCGCTGCTCGTATGTCTCGGCATGGTGCCGCACCATCAGCACTTGGTCGCCTGACAGAGGTTGGTCGAATAGCAAGCCATTGACGCCGCCACCTTGCCCACGATGGCGCCGGACGACTTCGGCAAAGATGTCGAGCCGGGCAATCTCGAGATAAAGCAGGGTGCCCGGTGCAAGAGGGCCCTCCATCCCGATCCGCGCTCCGGTACACGACAGGTCGAGCAGCACGCAGCCGGTATTGCGTTGCGTGGTGCGCAGCCTTGCCGGAATGGCCAGCCGCAGGCGCGCGGCTGCGCGCCGTCCGATCGGCGGGAGTATCGACTGTTCGCAAGAGAAGCCAGAATGGGGCATCGCCGCGCAATCTGCGCTCGCGTGGTAAAGCGCCGCGAAACCGCGCTCTAAGGATTACTACTGCCCCAGAATCATTACCGCATTGAAGCGGGAGAATAGAGCCTAATCACCCCAGCCATCATCCACGCCGTCTTGACCGGTCGCAACGGTTGTGGCGTCGTAGCTCCAGCCGTCCTTTGCCATATCCTCGGCAAAGCGCGCTTTCTGTCGCGCCTCGATCGCCTTGCTCCCAACTCGCTCAGCACTTCCGGCGAAGGAATCGGCAGCCTTGGGAGCAACGTAAGAGACGCCTGCAGAGAACATCAGCCCCAAGCCCATGATCGCCAGAACAATCAGGCCGATGATGATTCGAACCCCGTTGATGAGGTTCTCGAAAAGCTCGATAAACGCGCGCATGGAAACGTCTCGGGTGCAGCAGGGCGGATAGGATGCGCGATAACCGCAAATCCTTATCAAGCGGTTAGGCTCCGTTCGCTTCCTGCCCCTCCATCAATCCGTGCTTGCGGATCGCGTGGCGCAGCTGGTCATAGGTAAGGCCCAGCGCCCTCGCGGTCTGGCGCTGGTTCCAGCGATGCTTGCCCAGCGCATGTTCAAGGATCGCGCGTTCGTGCGCATCAACCGCCGCGCGCAGATCGTCGATGGCATCCAGATCTTGGGGAGTCTGGACCGCCGGCGCGGCAGCGGCCGGCTTTGCCACACCGGGAGCGCTGCCGCGATGAGCGGGCGGACGCGGGCGCCAGGGGCTGTCGAAGGGATCGAACTGGACATGCGCTATCGGATCTTCAGGATCAGCCCAACGATAAACCGCGCGCTCGATCACGTTGCGCAGCTCGCGGACATTGCCCGGCCAGTCGTAGTTCTCCAGCTGTTCCATGACATGCGGCGCGAACCCGGGCCAGCCGTGCCAGTCGAGCTCGGCAGCCATGCGACGGCCGAAATATTCCGCCAGAACGCCAATGTCGCCCTCGCGCACCCGCAAGGGCGGAAGGGTTATGACCTCGAAGCTCAGTCGGTCGAGCAGGTCAGCGCGGAATTCGCCGCTTGTGGCAAGGGCGGGCAGATCGTCATTGGTGGCAGCGACAATGCGCACATCGACCCGGATGGGCCGCGAGGCGCCGATGCGTGTGACCTCGCCATATTCGACCGCTCGCAGCAGCCGCTCCTGCGCGCCCATCGAAAGCGTGCCCAGTTCGTCAAGGAACAGCGTACCGCGATCGGCCTCCTCGAAGCGGCCGGCACGCGCCTTGGTGGCCCCGGTGAAGGCCCCTGCCTCGTGGCCGAACAATTCTGCCTCGATCAAGGTTTCGGGCAGGGCTGCGCAGTTCATGGTAACGAGCGGCTCGTCCCATCGACTGGACAATCTGTGGAGGCGCTCAGCGATCAGTTCCTTGCCTGTCCCGCGTTCGCCGATGACCAGTACCGGGCGGTTCATCGCCGCCGCTCGGCTGGCACGCTCGACGGCATCAAGAAAGGCCCCCGACTGGCCGATGAACTGACTCTCGCGCTCCATGACCAATCTATAGGGAAATTTCCCAATGCTTGGCAATAGAGGCCAATGGAGCTTACATGAAAATATCTTAAAATATTGATTTACTTGTTATTTCCGAATTTGGCACAGTGATTGCATCTTGAGGGACAACACCACTCAGACCACTTGGGGAGGCCCAAAATGATCAACCGCAAAACCGCCGAAGGCACCTTCTGGAGCACCAAGCTCGGGCAGGCCGCGATGGCCAGTATCGCCGCGATGGTGATGATGATCGCTCTGTCGTCGCAGATCCAGCCCGGCCCCGCCAGCGCGGCCCCGCTCTCTCACCCCGCTGCCGAAAGCGGCGCAATGATCGAGATCGCCTGATATGGGCAGCCCCCGTGATCCCCTTGGGCCGGAGCGTAGTGTCCCCCCCGCAGATGCTGCCGGTGACGCACGCCCCACCCGCGTCGACCTGAGCAGCGACGCTCCGGCCCAACCCTCCCGTACGACTGCCACAGGGCGGCTGTCGCGGCTCGACGAGGAAATCGAAGCCTTGCGCCGCAGCCCCACCCCGACGCAGTCTCGCGCCCGCACCAATGGTGCCGATGGCCCCCGAGTCGCCGACCGGGACCGCGTCACCGCCTTTCTCGATGGAGTAGCCTTCATGGGCATTTTCAGCCGCACCCGCGACATCATTGCCGCCAATTTCAACGACATGCTCGACAAGGCCGATGATCCGGCCAAGATGATCCGGATGATCATCCTCGAAATGGAGGAAACCCTGGTCGAAGTCCGGGCCAGCGCGGCACGCACCATCGCCGACCAGAAAGAAATGCACCGCCACTGCGTGAAGCTCGACAAGCTTCAGGCCGACTGGGCCGAGAAGGCGCAGCTTGCCCTGTCGAAGGATCGCGAGGATCTCGCCCGCGCCGCGCTGGTCGAAAAGAAGAAGGCCGGTGACATGGCCGACCAGCTCAAGACCGAGATCGCCGTGCTCGACGATGCGCTGCGCGCCTATGAGGACGACATCCAGAAGTTGCAGCACCGCCTGCGCGAGGCGCGCAGCCGCCAGACCGCGATCGCCGCGCGCCTCGAAAGCGCCGAGAACCGGGTCAAGCTGCGCACCCTGATGAGCACCGAGCGCACCGACGAAGCGCTGGCCCGCTTCGACCAGCTCGAACGCCGCGTCGACTATGCCGAGGGCCGCGCCGACGCCTTGCAGATTGCAGAAGACAAGACCCCGTCGCTCGCCGATGAAATTGCAGCCCTCGCCGGTTCGGACGCGATCGACGACGAACTGGCCGCCATGAAGAAGGCGCTCGGCAAGAGCGAAGAAAGCAAAGGGGAATAAGCCATGGACGCCGCCGTATTCTTCATCCCGCTCTTCCTGATGTGCACGATCTGGGTGATCCTCCACTACGTCACCAAGTGGAAGACGGCCCCGACCATCACCGCCGATGACGAGGTGCTGCTGGAGGAGCTCTACAACCTCGCCAAGCGGCTCGATCAGCGGATGGATACGGTCGAGCGCCTCGTGGCCGCTGATGATCCGGAATTCACCCCCGCCCGCCGCCTGATCGCCGACCAGGAGAAGGACAACCAGCAGCTGCGCGAACTCGAACAGCTGATTGCCGAGAAGAAAGGAACCCGCTCGTGAACAGCCCCCGCACCACGCTTTACCGCGACAAGCACAATGGCAAGCTGATGGGCGTCTGCGCCGGGATCGCCGACTATACCGGGATCAACGTATTCTGGGTGCGGCTCGCGGCGATCGCCTCGATCTTCATCACCGGCGGGCCTTCGGTCGTCGCCTATTTCATCGCCGGCTTCCTGCTCAACAAGAAGCCGCCCTATCTCTACCGCGACGAAAGCGAGCAGAAGTACTGGCAGGGCGTGCGGCAGAACCCGAAGCGCACCGCCCGCGAGATCCGCGCCGCCTTCCGCGATGTCGATCGTCGCCTGGCCGCAGTGGAAACGCACTACGTCAGCAGCAATCCGCGCCTGACCGCCGAAATCGAGCGGCTGCGCTGAGCGCCCGCATTACCTGACAGGGGAAGAATACAATGACAGGTGAAATGGCGTTGATGATCCCGATCCTGGGCATTCTGCTCGGCTTCTTCGGGGTCTGGACCAACCACAAGGAAAAGGTCGCCAAGCTGCAGAGCAAGGCGGTCGCTACCGAAACCGCCGAAAAGGCCGCGCAATATGCCTCGCATATCCAGCGGCTTGAAGACCGGGTGCAGGTGCTCGAACGCATCGTCACCGACCGCGGCTACGACATCGCAACACAGATCGAAGCACTGCGCGACCAGCGCCGGGTGGATGATCAGGGCAGCGGCGTGCCGCTCGGCCAGATCGAAAGGGAAAAGGCATGATCGAATCGCTGCTCACCACCGAATTGCTGATGGTCGTCGGCGTTGCAGGTGTCGCCGGATGGGTCTTCACCACCTGGCTGAGGGTCCGGCATGGCTACCCGCTCGAAGGCTCGTGGGGACAGACGCTCAAGCCGGTCACCGACAACGAGGCCAAGCACCGCGTCACCCTGCTGACTCAGGAAAACGCCGAATTGCGCGCTGAACTCGGGTCGATGAAGGACCGGCTTGCCAATGTCGAACGCATCGTCACCGATCGCGGCTATAACCTTGGCGCCGAGATCGACGCGCTCAGGGACCGTGCGCTTTCGAACCTCAAGGACAAGGGCGAGGCATAATGAGCTTCTGGACCGCCGCGGTCATCATCGTTGCCATCTGGGGTCTCGTCCAGATCTACACCCGTCGCCACGACCGCGAACTGGGCGTGACCCGCGACGAGGACGGCAACCCGGTCTTCGCCCCGCGTGACGACAGTCGCAGCGCCGCCGAACTGGATACGGCGCGGCGCGAACTCGATGATCTGCGCGAGCGGGTGAAAGTGCTCGAACGCATCGCCACGGATGGAAATACCAGCGATGCGCGCGAACGTGCCCGCATAGCCGCCGAGATCGAAGCCTTGCGGGCGCTGCCCGCCGGTAGAGAGGAGAAAAGCGAATGATCGATGTCTTGCTCGACCCGACACTGATCATGACCGGCGGTAGCCTGATCGGCCTTGTCGTAATCGCCGCCGCCTTGCTGCGCGGGTGGCAGGGCTGGCTTGAACTCAAGCGACTCGAACTTGAGCGCGCCGGCGCTGGCAATGCCCAAAGCGAGGACAATCCGGGCCTCGGCACCGCTCGGATCGAACTGGCCGATCTGAGGGAACGCATCCGCAAGCTTGAGGCGATCGCGAGCGGAGTGGAACTGTGAGCGGGCCGCGCAGCACCGCCGCGGCGCAAGCCGGGATCGGCTTCGGCAGCGCGCTCGCGATCGCGATCAGCTGGAGCGTCAACAAATCGATTTTGTGGGCGATCATCCATGGCTTCTTCGGCTGGTTCTACGTGATCTACTATGCCTTCACCCGCCCTGGTGGATTGATGGGATAGGCTGACACAAGGCTAAGACCCCTTTGCGTTTCGCGCTGCGCCTGCCTAAGGGGCGCTGATGCGCAGCCTATCCGACATTCTCGAAGAATATGAATTCCTCGAAGGCGACGAACGCTACGGCCTGCTGATCGAACTGGGTCGTGCGCTCGAGCCCATGCCCAACGCGCTGAAGACCGATGCGACCCTGGTGCGCGGCTGCTCGGCAGCGGTGTGGGTCTATCCGGCCGGCACCGACGCGGATCGGCTGCACTTCCTCGCCGACAGCAATGCCGCGATCACCAAGGGGATCGTCGCGCTGGTGATTGCCGCAGTGCAGGACAAGCCTGCGGAGGAAGTCGCACAGATGGACGTGATGGGCGCGCTCGCCCCGTTCGATCTCAAGAACCAGCTGTCGAGCAACCGCACGCAGGGCGTCCCCAACATGATCGCTTTGGTGAAAGAGCACGCCGCACGGCTGGCAGTGGACTGAACAGTCGCAAGAAAGCTTCTGGTCGTTTCCATTGGTCGACCGGCGAAATCGCTTGAACGATGCCAAGGGCTCTAACTGTCGACATTCAATGACGATTGCGGAATTGCGTCCAGCATGAAACCGCGCAGCCCCTTTCCGCGATCCGCGAGACTATCGCTCGTCCCAAGCGTAATTCTGTTCGGCCTTACGGTTCCGCTTGCCGCCCAGGACGAGCTTGGCGGGGCTGACGAACCGACGTCTCTGGACGTTTCGGCCGGAACAGCACCGGCCAGCACGCGAAGCACTTTCGTTCCGGAAGATTTCGTCCGTTTCGCCCCGCGCAGCGCGCTCGACATGGCGCGTCAGGTTCCCGGTTTCGCCATCCGCGAGGGCGACGGTGCGCGCGGGCTCGGGCAGGCAGATATCAATGTGTTGATCAATGGCCGACGCATTTCGGGCAAATCCAATGGCCCTCTCGAAGCGCTGGGTCGCATCCCCTTCGAGGATGTGGTGCGTCTCGAGCTCGTTGACGGTGCCAGCCTCGACATCGGCGGGTTGACCGGGCAGGTGCTCAATGTCGTCACTGAATCAAGCGGCAGGATCTCGGGGCAGTTCCGTTATTCGCCACAGGTCCGCAGTTTCGGAACGCCCGCACGGCTGCTCAACGGCTCAATCGCACTTGCAGGCGGCGGACCGAATACCGACTGGACGCTGGCGCTGGAAAATGATTCGCAGCGACGCGGCAATGAGGGGCTGGAGCAGGTCTTCGACGCTACCGGCGCGCTGGTCGCGACGCGCGATGAAAAAGCCAATTTCAATTCCGACAGGCCAAGCATTTCTGGGTCATTCACGCGTACCGCCCAGAACGCCAACATTCTCAATCTTTCAGGGCAGGTCCAGGGCTTCCTGTTCCGCGAAACCGAGGTGTCACGCCAGAGCCTCCACGGTGCGCCCGTGGATCGGGTGCGCAACCTGCGGCGCACCGAGGACGAATTCAATTTCGAACTCGGCGCGGATTACCAGTTCGCGCTCGGGCCGGGGCAGCTCAAACTGATTGCCTATCATCGCTACGAGGACAGCCCCACTACGAGCACGGTCATCACCACCTTCGCAGATGGATCACCGGCACAAGGCTCGGTATTCGTGCGCGACGCCGACGAGGCAGAGACCATTCTTCGTTCCGAATACACCTTTGCCGCTGCCGGAGGAAACATCGTCGCAGCGCTAGAGGCTGTACGCAACTTTCTCGAGATCGACTCCACACTGGCCGTGCGCGACGGAAACGGTGTCTTGCAGCCGGTCTTGCTGCCAGGGGCGAGTGACCGGGTCGAGGAGGACCGCGCGGATGCAGGACTGACATATAGCCGTGCACTGGGTCCGCAGCTACAGTTGCAGATCTCCGCCGGCGGCGAATATTCGCGTATCAGCCAGGCAGGGCCGCTCGGACTGACACGCCGGTTCTGGCGGCCCAAGGGCTTCGCAGCAATCGATTGGAAGGCAGGCAAGGCGCTTAATCTTGCTGGCCGGATCGAACGGGTGGTGGGCCAGCTCGATTTCTTCGATTTCATCGCGACGGTGGATCTCGATCAGGATCGCGAGGATGTGACCAACGCCAATCTCGTGCCGCAGCAGAGCTGGGTTTACGAACTCGAAGCAAGCTGGCGGCTCGGCGCACTTGGTAATCTCAACCTGCGCGGCTTTTACGAAGACATCACCGATATCGTCGACCAGATCCCGATCCCGGGCGGAGGACAAGCGCCCGGCAATATCCCCTCGGCCAAGCGCTACGGGGTCAACGGCAACGCAACCCTGCTTTCGGACCGGTTCGGCTGGAAAGGCACCCGGCTCGATCTGGGTCTCGCGCTGGCAGGAAGCGAGGTCAGTGATCCGCTGCTCGGCTTTGTACGCGAATTGTCGGGCAACAGGCTGATCGACCTCAGCATGAACCTGCGCCATGATGTCACAGGCACGGCATGGGCCTTCGGTGCAGCGGGAGACTGGCGCGACAATGCTGCGGCCGTCCGCCTTGACGAGATATCGCTGAATAATCCCGGCTTTGCATTTGTTTCGGCCTTTGTGGAGAACAAGGACGTGGCGGGGATGACACTACGCGCGACCATGGGCAACTTGCTGGGCCAGCGCGACCGTTTCTCGCGTACCGTGTTTACGGACCGGGCCGCAGGCCTCGTAGCCTTTTCCGAAGCGCGCGACCGGAAGTTCGGCACGATCTTCACAGTCGATGTGGAAGGCTCGTTCTAGACTTGTCGGCAGGCGGAGCGCTCCGTAAGCGGAAGCGGAGAGGACGAAACCGATGAAGCAAGAGCCCGCCGCCCATCCTGTCCCGCCTCGCATGCGGTCATGGCTTTTCGCGCCAGGCGACAGCGCAAAGAAGATGGGCAAGGCGCAAGGCAGCGCCGCCGATATCGCGCTGTTCGATCTGGAAGACTCGGTCGCGCCTGAAAACAAGCCCGCAGCCCGAGCAATGGTCGCCGAACAAATCTTCGGGAGCGACAGTCGCGCGCGACTCTGGGTGCGGATCAATCCGATCGCCACGGTTGACTGCATCGCCGATCTTGCCGCGATCATCCCTTCGCGCCCCGGCGGGGTGTTTCTGCCCAAGGCCGAAGGCGCGAGCGACATCACGCGGCTGCACCACTATCTTACCGCGCTCGAAGCCGCGAACGGCATCCCGCTCGGGCGCACCCTGGTTGCCGCGCTGGTGACCGAAACGGCAGCGGCAATGTTCCGCACAGGCGAATATGCACAGGACTATCCGGGCCGCGAACGGTTGGTAGCAATGAGCTGGGGGGCAGAAGACTTGTCCGCAGCGCTCGGAGCCAGCGAGCAGCGCGGGCCGGACGGGGAATATTCGCACACCTACGAAATGGCGCGCAGCCTGTGCCTGATCGGCGCTTCTGCCGCAGGAGTGGCAGCGATCGAGACGGTGCAGCCCGAATTCCGCGACCTCGAAACGCTGGAGCGCCGCGCCAGGTCGGTACGTGCGCAAGGCTTTCGCGGGATGCTGGCGATCCACCCGGCGCAGATCGAACCGATCAACGCCGCCTTCACCCCGAGTGCCGAGGAACTGGCGCACGCCCGCGCGGTGGTGCAGGCCTTTGCGGATCACCCCGGCGCAGGTGTCGTGGCGCTCGACGGTGCGATGCTCGACCGGCCACATCTGGCGCTGGCGCAGCGATTATTGGCCGAAGCGGACGCGGAATAGGTTAAATCATTTTCCTACTAGAACCGATTTGGTCATTTTTGTGCGACTCGCAGCTAAGGAGCGCATCACATGGCCCTCATCGACGTCCTCATCGGCCCCATCGCCTCGATCATCGACAAGATCATTCCCGACAAGGAAGCCAGAGCCAAGGCCAAGCTCGAACTGATCGCGCTCGAAGGCACGCAGGAAATGAAAATGATCGAGGCGCAGTTGCAGGCCATCGTCGCCGAAGCCAATTCCGCCGACCCCTGGACCAGCCGCGCGCGCCCGAGCTTTCTCTACGTCATGTACATCCTGCTGCTCACCGCGCTGCCAATGGGCGTGCTGAGCGCCTTCAACCCCGCCGCCGCGCGCGAAATCGCTGCCGGGATGAACGCTTATCTCGCCGGTCTCCCCGAGCCGCTCTACGCGCTCTTTGGCACCGGCTACCTCGGCTACACCGCCGCGCGGCAATGGGGTAAGGTCAAAGGGGTGGATCGGTAGGCCTTCCCGACCCTCTACCTTCCCGCTATCCCCGCCTGCATGAGCAACCTCGTCTACGTCCTCAACGGCCCCAACCTCAATCTTCTCGGCACGCGCGAGCCGGAGATTTACGGCACAACCACGCTCGACGACATTGCCGGGATGCTCGAAGACCGCGCCCGCGAACTCGGGCTCGAGATCGAGATGCGCCAGACCAATCACGAAGGGATGCTGGTCGACTGGCTGCACGAGGCGCAGGCCGAGGGTGCGCGGGCCGTGCTGCTCAATGCGGCGGCCTATACCCATACCTCGATCGCCCTGCTCGATGCGATCAAGGCGATCCGCACGCCGGTGATCGAGGTGCACCTGTCCGACCCCAAGACCCGCGAGAGCTTCCGCCACATCTCTTATGTCGGCATGGGTGCGGCGATGACCGTGGAAGGGCACGGGGCGGATTCCTACCGTATCGCACTGGAAGCCGTAGCGTCGGGTCAGGTCTGATCAGTCACCGGACTTTCACAATTTCCCGTCCTTGCCACTTGCCAGCCGCAATTCGCGGCAATAGTCCCTCGCGCTCTACGGGCGTACCACATAACAAGGGGCTTACATGGCAAACGACGCTGGCCAATCAGGCAAGGCAAACGGGCGCAAGTCGGGTATGAATATCGACACCGCGCTGGTGCGCGAGCTGGCCGAACTGCTCAACGAGACCGGCCTCACCGAAATCGAGGTCGAGGATGATGATCGCAAGATCCGCGTCTCGCGCGGGGCCGTGGCCGCCGCCGCGCCGGTCTATGCCGCAGCGCCCGCACCGGCGGCCGCCGCTCCGGCCCCTGCCGCTGCTGCGCCTGCCGCAGCGGAAGCCGCCGCGCCTGCTGGCCCGGACATGACCAATGCGGTCAAGTCGCCGATGGTCGGGACCTGCTATCTCGCACCCGAACCGGGAGCGGCAAACTTCATAGCGGTCGGCAAACCCGTGAAGGAAGGCGACACGCTGCTGATTGTCGAGGCGATGAAGGTCATGAACCCCATTACCGCACCCAAGTCGGGCACAGTCAGCGCCATCCTGATCGAGAACGCCCAGCCGGTCGAATTCGACCAGCCGCTGGTGGTGATCTCGTAAGATCATGGGCATCAAACGCATCCTGATCGCCAATCGCGGCGAAATCGCGCTGCGCATCCATCGCGCGGCGCATGAAATGGGGATCGAGACGGTCGCGGTGCATTCCACCGCCGATGCCGACGCGATGCATGTGCGGCTTGCCGATCATGCGGTATGCATCGGCCCGCCGTCCGCCGGCGAGAGCTATCTCAACATTGCCAACATCATCTCGGCCGCCGAAATCGCCCAATGCGACGCCATCCATCCAGGCTACGGCTTCCTGTCGGAAAACGCCAAGTTCGCCGATATCGTCGAAGCGCATGATATCATCTGGATCGGCCCGAAGCCCGAACATATCCGCACCATGGGCGACAAGGTCGAGGCCAAGCGCACCGCGGGCGTGCTGGGTCTACCGCTGGTGCCGGGTTCGGACGGCGCGGTGTCCGACTTCGACGAGGCGCGCAGGATCGCCAAGGAGATCGGCTATCCCGTGATCATCAAGGCCGCTTCGGGCGGCGGCGGGCGCGGCATGAAGGTGTGCGAAAGCGAAGACAAGCTTGAAACCCTAATGCAGCAGGCCGGCAGCGAGGCGAAAGCCGCTTTCGGCGATGCCACGGTCTATATCGAGAAATATCTCGGCAACCCGCGCCACATCGAATTCCAGGTGTTCGGCGACGGCATTGGCGGCGCGATCCATCTGGGCGAACGCGACTGCTCGCTCCAGCGCCGCCACCAGAAGGTGCTGGAAGAAGCCCCCTCCCCCGTCATCTCCACCGATGAACGGATGCGCATGGGCGAAGTCTGCGCCCAGGCGATGCGCGACATGGGCTATCGCGGTGCGGGCACGATCGAATTCCTGTGGGAAAACGGTGAGTTTTACTTCATCGAGATGAATACCCGCCTGCAGGTCGAACACCCCGTCACCGAGGCGATAACGGGCGTCGATCTGGTGCGCGAGCAAATCCGCATTGCCGAAGGCAAGCCATTGTCGGTGAAACAGGAAGAGCTCGAATTCCACGGCCACGCGATCGAATGCCGGATTAACGCCGAAGACCCATTCACCTTTGCGCCCTCGCCCGGCCTCGTGACCTATTATCACGCCGCAGGGGGCATGCATGTGCGCGTCGATTCAGGGCTTTATGCAGGATACAAGATCCCGCCCTATTACGACTCCATGATTGCCAAGCTCATCGTCTACGGTCGCACCCGGGAGGGCTGCATCATGCGCCTGCGCAGGGCGCTGGAGGAAATGGTTGTAGAAGGGGTCAAGACCAACATTCCGTTGCACCAGGAACTGCTGCGGCAGACCGACGTGCTCAACGGCGACTACTCGATCAAGTGGCTGGAAAAGTGGCTGGAGGAGCCTGAGGTCTGACCCGCTATCCGGTGCAATAATGCTGCACTGCAGCACAAATCGACATGAGCTGCGGGCGGGAAGGTTGGACCTTTCCGCCCCTTTGCTTATGTGGACCCTCCCTCCCCTTCGAGAAGCGTGGAAGATCGGTTCCACGGTTATGATTTGACGCGATTTTGTTTTGCTATCCGGCTATCGTGATGCCGGGATTGCGTTGCGCACCTGCGCGAAGGAGTGTTCGATGAGCCGCAAGACCCAGATCGTCGTCGTCGGCGGTGGTGCCGGAGGGCTGGAACTGGTGCGCCGGCTAGGGGCCAAGTTCGGCCGGAAGCGGCACGACATCATCCTCGTCGACAAGAATCTTTCGCACATCTGGAAACCGCTGCTGCACGAGGTTGCGGCCGGATCGCTTGACGCCAATCTCGATGAGGTCGGCTATCGCGGGCATTGCTACCGCTGGGGCTATCGGTTCTTTCAGGGCAGCCTCGACGGGATCGACCGGGAAGCCAAGACCATCAGTCTCGCCCCGGTCCATGACGAGGACGGACGCGAACTTATCGGCCAGCACACCATCCGCTACGATATCCTGGTGCTGGCGGTGGGATCGATCTCCAACGATTTCGGCGTGCCCGGGGTGAAGGAGCATTGCCTCTATCTCGATTCCCGCGAACAGGCGGAACGCTTCCGCACGCGGCTGCTCAACCACTGTCTGCGGGTCAGCCGGGCGATGATGAAGAACCCCGATGCCGACGAACAGGTGCGGGTGTCGATTGTCGGCGCGGGCGCAACCGGGGTGGAACTGGCGGCCGAGCTTTACAACGCCGCAGGCGCGCTCAGCCATTACGGGCTTGAGGTGTTCGACGAAAGCCGCCTCAAGGTCACGCTGATCGAAGCCGGGCCGCGCATCCTGCCGCTGCTGCCTGAACGTCTGTCCGCCGCCGCGCATCACGAATTGACCGAGTTGGGCGTCAGGGTGATGGAAGCCACCCAGGTGACCGAGGCGCTCCCACGCGCGCTCGTGACCAAGGACGGCCAGACCATCGAGGCCGACCTGATGGTATGGGCTGCCGGGGTGAAGGGCGCCGAGTTCCTGTCAAGCCTTGGCCTCGAAACCAACAACCGCAACCAGTTCCTCGTGCGCGATACGCTCCAAACGGTTACCGACGACAACATCTTCGCTTTGGGCGACTGCGCAAGCTATGTTCCGCCAGGCGAGGATCGCCCGATCCCGCCGCGCGCCCAGGCCGCGCACCAGATGGCGAACACCGTGTTCGACAATATCTGCCGGATGCAGAAAAGCCGCCCGCTCAAGCACTTCGTCTATCATGACAAGGGCTCGCTGATTTCGCTTAGCCGCTTCTCGACCGTAGGCAGCCTGATGGGCAATCTGGTCGGAGGAAGCCTTGCGATCGAGGGGCGGCTGGCGCGGTTCATCTACACCTCGCTCTACCGCTTGCACCTGTGGGGCATTCACGGCTGGGTGAAGGGAACATTCCTGATGCTGATCGGGCGGGTGAACCGGATTGTTCGCCCCCGACTCAAGCTGCATTGACGACATGGCGTGATTTCCGCGCCGCGCGGCATTCCTGGCGCGCTCTAAATCGCTCTAGAAGTCGATCTTGAGCCGCACCTCGCCGCCCTGGGCATTGAAGCCGCCGACATTCGGGTTGGTCCCGTTGAGTTCGACGGCAGCCGTGTCGGACAGGCGGAACCGCGCACGCGGTATACCGATCCCGAAATCATCGACATCGGGAAGAACATCGGGGCCGATGCGCGGTGAGGGCGCAGTCTGGCGGCAGACGATTATCTCGGGATTGAGCGGATCGGGCTCCTCGGCAATGCACTCGCGCGGCGGCGGTGGGGCAAGCGGGAGCAGGTCGATTACCAGCGTTCCATCCGCCCGCATCTCCGTCGGCAGGGCTCCAGCCCGTACCTGGGCATGGTCGGGAACGGCGATGGTATCGGGCGGGAGCGGTGGGGTATCGGCCATATCCGCCCTGCATCCGCTTACAGCGGGACGCCCGGCTCCTGCTTCGCGGTCCGGATTGTGAGCGAGGTCTTGACGCTTTCCACGTTGGGGGCAGGGGTCAGCTTGCCGGTCAGGAATTCCTGGAAACTCTGAAGATCCTTGCTTACGATCTTGAGAATGAAGTCGATTTCGCCATTGAGCATATGGCATTCGCGCACCTCGGGCAGAGCGCGCATGTGCTCTTCGAATTCGCGCAGGGAAGATTCGGCCTGGCTCTTAAGGCTGACCATCGCGAACACGGTTATCGCAAAGCCGAGCTTGGATGGATCAAGGTCGGCGTGATAGCCGCGAATCACGCCGTCTTCCTCGAGGCCTCGCACCCGCCGCAGACATGGTGGTGCAGTCAGCCCGACACGTTGGGCAAGCTCGACATTGGTCACCCGGCCTTCCGCCTGCAGTTCCGCCAGCAGACGCCGGTCAATATCGTCCAGATTGGCCACTCGGCTAGAACTCCCTTGGCACGCGCCGTTCACCAGACGGCAACGCCCCGTGCCCTATCTTCATCGAGGTAAGAAGAGGCGCGCTCAACGGGCCACTTCGCTAATATTATTAGGTCTGCCAGCAATTGTCCCGCTTTGCAACGCACCTTGCGCGCCAGAGTGTGACAATTGCATCATCCTGATAGAAGAGGATGCGGCAGAAGGATTGTTTGCAGACCGGCAACAGTCTGTGCCAGCCGCGATTCGTGATGTGCCGGTGCTTTTTCGGGGCCGCAGCATGGGAGTGCCAGCTTGTTCTTCGATGACCGCCTTGCCACCGTGCTGCGCCAGCGCGTTACCGGCGATGCGGGATTGCGAACCCAGTACAGGCAACTGCTCGACCTGCTCGGCAAGAACCGTGTACGCCAGGCCGGACGGCAGCACCAGAGCCTGATCGCGGCAGCATGGCTGCGTATGGATGCGCTGGCCGAGCAGATCGATGCCGATGCTCGCGCGCGAATGATACGAGAGCCCGGCTGGCGCTTTCGCAGCGCCGATCTTGCTGCACATCTCGCTGATCAGGAGCCGTCGGTTGCCGCGGCGGCGCTCGCCCGCGCGGATCTTTCGGTCGAGGATTGGTCTTCACTCATCCCCCGCCTTCCGGTGCGCGCCCGCGGCTTTCTGCGCCTGCGCCGCGATCTGCCGCTTGATATCGAGATACTGCTCGACCGGCTTGGAATTCATGACCGCGGACTGCCGCCGCCATCCGAGCAGCCTGCCTCCGCCGCGGCCCCGCCTTCAGTGCCATCAGGGCCAGCGGCCCATTCCCCATCGATGCGCGGTAAGCCGGAGCACGCGGCAGGGTCCATCCCCCGCCCGGAAAATGACCGTCGCCGCATGCCTGACCGGGAGGATACGGGCCGCAGTGAAATCTCGGCGCTGGTCGAACGTATAGCCCAGTTCCGGCGTGAACGTCGCGAGGCTGCCTTCGAACCCGATATCGCCCCTCGCCTGCCGCTGGGCGAGCTGCCGGAACTGCCTGATCGCACGATTGCCGATTTCGGCTTTGCAACCGATACGTCAGGGCGCATCATCTGGGCGTCGGGCGATGTGGGTCCGATGGTGGTAGGCATGCGACTGACGGCTCCGGACGGGGCTGGCGAGACGGATATCCGCACCAGCGCGATTGTGCGCTCCGTAAATCGCCGTCAGCCGATCACCGGGCTTGCTTTCATGCTTTCCGGGGCGCCTGCAATTGCCGGATCATGGACGCTCGATGCCCAGCCGGCATTCAATTTCGAGGGCCACTTCACCGGATACATAGGGCGCTTTCGGCGGCCAGTCCCGCAAACGGATGTGCCGGGCACGCACGACAATCGCGAGGCCGACCGCATCCGCCAGCTGCTGCACGAACTCCGTACGCCAGTGACGGCCGTTCAGGGTTATGCCGAGGTCATCCAGCAGCAGCTGTTTGGCCCGGCGCCCAATGAATACCGAGCGCTCGCCGCTGCCATCGCCGCCGATGCAGCGCGCATACTCGCCGGCTTCGACGAGCTCGACCGGCTCGCACGACTGGAAACCGGAGCCCTTGCGATCGACACGGGGGAAGCTGATCTTGCAAGGCTGGCGCAGCGTATTCTGGATCAGATCGCGCCGGTGCTCGAAACCCGCAGAGCTGCTGTCAGACTCGCCCTCGCGCCCGAGGCCTGCCTGCTGGTGCCGTACGACACCGACGACATGGAGGGACTGTTGTGGCGCTTGCTTGCAAGCATCGCAATTGCCTGCGCAGAAGGCGAAACGATCCATGCGAGGCTCGATCCGATCATCGGCAACGGCACCGCCATGGCGCGGCTGACGTGCAGCCTTCCCGCTGATCTGGCACGCGAAGAAAATATCTTCGCAGCGACCGTCAGACCTACCGATAGCGCAATCAATCCCGGTCTGTTCGGTGCCGGGTTTGCCTTCCGCTTGGCACGCGCCGAGGCCCGGGCTGCAGGCGGCACTCTTGATCGCGAAGGCACGGACATGGTGCTCACCCTGCCGCTCTTGACCAGTGAGGAACCGCTGCCTAGCCACCATGCACAGGGTGCGGGCGGGAACGCAGGCTGACGCGCCGCGCGGGGAGACAGGCCAATGGCAACGGGCTCAATGCTGGAGCCGCCACCGCCGGGTTCTGCGGCGCAACTGGCCTCCGGCTTCGGCCAGCGGGTACTTTTGACGGTCGACACCGAAGAGGAATTCTACTGGGATGCACCGTTCAGGCGCGATCGCTACGGCCTTTCCCACGTCGCCGCCATCCCTCGCTTCCAGCGCTTCTGCGAAGCGATCGGCGCGCATCCCGTGTATCTGGTCGACTGGCCGATCGTCACCGACCAGGCCGCCGTCGCGATCATCGGCGATGCGGTCGCACGGGGAAAGGCAGATGTAGGTCTGCAGCTGCACCCCTGGGTCAACCCGCCCTTCACCGAAGATGTCAACGACTACAATTCCTTTGCCGGCAACCTCCCGCGCGAGCTTGAGGCAGCAAAGTTGATGGCGCTTCGCGATGCAATTGCCGAAGCTTTCGGTGCGCCTGCGCTGATCTACCGGGCCGGGCGTTACGGGTTAGGGCCGCATACCGCAGACCTGCTCAAGACCGCAGGGATCAGGATCGACACATCGGTGCGTTCGCTGTTCGATTACAGTGCCAAGGGCGGGCCGGACTATAGCGACCATCCGCTTGCACCCTATTGGGCCGATGACGAGCGCACTCTGCTCGAACTGCCGGTAACGAGCGTACACAGCGGTCTTCTACGCCATGCAGGACGCAAGGTTCAACGATGGGGACAACGGATCCCGCGGGCCATGGGTGCATTTTCAAAGCTCGGCCTGCTCGAACGCATCGCGCTTACGCCGGAAGGGGTTTCGGTCGATGAGGCGCTGCGCGGCGTCGATGTGGCGCTGGAAGGCGGGCTGCCGGTGCTGGTACTCTCCTTCCACAGCCCGACCCTGGCTGCCGGCAATACCCGCTATACGCCGACCGAGGCCGGTGTCGAAGCGCTCTATCACTGGTTTGAGGCAATCTATGCTGCGCTCGACCGGCGCGGTGTCCGAACTTGCACCGTCACCGAAATCCTGACGGCGAGCACTCCCTGAACGCCGGACTGTCTAGCTTCCCCGCTTGTTTCCCGCCAAGGCCCGGAGTAGGGGCTGAATCTCGCCTTGGCTCCGGTTCCTGTCGAAGGGCCTGTAGCTCAGCGGTTAGAGCTGGCCGCTCATAACGGCTAGGTCGCGGGTTCGAATCCTGCCGGGCCCACCGGGGCGGGGCAGGAGCCGAGGGGAGGAAGATCAGCGTCGGGGAGTAGCGCAGCCTGGTAGCGCATCTGCTTTGGGAGCAGAGGGTCGCAGGTTCGAATCCTGTCTCCCCGACCACTTTTTCAATGCTTTACGTTCGAACTTGTTTCACAGTCGCTTAAAGCGACCGGCGCCTTTAAGCGATCTTTAAGCAACCCGTTGCCCGCCTGCGCTGAGCCACCGTATCGTCGCCCCAACAGCAACGAGGGACGTTAGCGATGCCATACAACCGGCCTGGAAAACGAGAACGCCAATTCAACGACGAGGCCCGCGAAGGCCAAGCGCAGGCCGTCAGGCTAAAGCGGGGGCAACACAGGTTCATTGACTGCATGGCAGATGGAAGGCCCATCCATGCGAAGTGGGTAAAGCCGCAGGACACTACCGCTCCCCACTTCCTGCGGGATCGCTATCGCCCCTAGTGCAATGCCTGCGATGCAGGCGGCCATAAAAGGCCGATGGCGATATTGTGGTGTATCGCCTCGCGCCACTCTCCGACGCTGGGATATTCTTCAAGGTACGCCCGCATCCGCTCAGCCTCTAGGGCGATAAGATCATCCAGCGCCTCGTCGCTGCCGGTTAGTGCCTCCAGCGCCTCGATTGCGTGATGCAGGGTCAGGCGCATTATCGCCCGTTGCGCCTCACCAAGTAGGTGCATTCAATCGCTTTCGACACAGGCGAGCCGCCTCGCATGATATCGTCAACAATGGCCCGCTTTGCCATGCTCACGGCTCGCAGTTCGATCTCGAGACCGTTGGGGGTCTCTCGCGTGTCGATCTGCGAGTTGTTGTTATTGATGATCGTGATGCTGGGACGCTCGGCCTTCACTCCAAGATCGCCGTTGCGGATGCGCTTCAAAGGCAGCACGGCCTCGGGACCAGCCTCGCCCATCAGGCCGACGCCCGAACGCATTGGGAAGAGAGTTGGCGAGGAGACGACCCCGCCGCTGGCGGACGCTGGAATTTCGCTCCTAAGTTGAAAGTCTTCCCGCCTACGAAACCTCGCCTGCGTCTCCTCCGTAGGAGTGGTTAAGATGATAACCATTTGCCCCCGTTAAGCTAGGGGTCAACCGGTGGCGCGTACTGGCCTTGTTTTTTGACAAAGGAGCCAGAATGACCGCCCGCGCTCTATATGAGGTGCTGCGTTTTGCAGTAACCCAAACTGACATGTCGGATGAAATGGCGCGCTGCGTCTTTGACCGCGCCGTCAAGGTACTGCCCGATAGCTGGGTTGTGACGCATATCACGCCAGCGGCCGTCGCAGCATTTGTGGCGAACGGCCTCAAGACAAACAAATCTGGCGTTGAGCGCGCCCATTATGTCCAGCGCAACAGGTGGCAGCGTGAACTATTGCAGGCGCTGCGCGACGGCATCACCTTTGAAGCCTTCGAGGAACACCGCAGGTATTGCGACCGCACCGTCCTGACAACTCGAGGCGAGAACAGATCGAGCGATGACCTGACGCCGGAGTTCATTGCAGCATGTATCTGATGTGAAGCTCAAGCGGCTCTGGTCGAAACCTGAGACCGTGCTGCTTGGATCAGGTCGCTGAAGTCGGCAAAGGGCCAAAACGGCCATCGTGCTCGTGATCAAACCAAGCATGCGCGTGTTGATTCAGGACTTCGACTTGCGGTTCAAAATGGGTTGGTGACGCATGATGAGATATTCCTCAATCTCAAGGCGACCAACGCTAATCTCCGTGAAAGATATCTCGCATTCTCCGAGAAACGCGGTCACCGCCTCGTCTTCGTCTTCGGTGAAGTATTTCCTCTTTCCGTTCCGAACCTTAAGCTCAAACCCGAGTAGCGATCTTCCGACGTTGCGCCGAACAGCCGAAAAGTAAGTCTGCCCGCCGTGAGTTTCATGTCTAATGCCAATGTCGGAGCTTTCGCCGGCATAGATTATCTGGCCGCCACGACGAATGACGTAAATACCTGGAGCGTTGGGACCCGCAGCGTCAATCCATGGTTTCGAGCTCTGTTCAACGCACCTCTCCGCCCCTTCGCAAACTAGCTTTCGGGCGGTAGCTTGCACTTCTTCCCAATGAGCGATCGCCGCCTCCGCGTCGAAAAGCTGTCGTTTGCCCAAGTGGAAACGGTTCAAATCGCACCGCGCATTCACAATTCCGAACTCTTCAAGCTCTTTGCGCGCAAAGGCGACTGGAAGAATCCGAAGCTCGAAATCTGAAATAGGCGAGACAGGAACCGGAGAAGTCCTCAGGTAATTTCGATAAAATGTCGACGTCTTCTCTCTGAGTTGGCTGTATAATCGAAACTTGGCGTTCTTTGCTTCGCCGATGTATCGCGCTTCCCCATTCAAGCTCAGCAAGTAGTTCACTGAACCAGTGAACTTGATGTTCAGACATGAATGGGGTTCAGCTCCCAAAAGGCATGCCAAGCCCCCCGCTAGGAGGTTGTCGGATTTGTCTTGAAGTTCGACGAAATTCACCGGGCATCCGACACAAATAGACTAGGAGCGGTTACCACCTTATTTGTCGTCATCAAAGGGGCCATAGCGGGTTGTTGGCTCAATCTAACAGACCCAGATAGCAGCCTGCCCGGTCCCGGTATGGTTTCGTGGCCTTTCTCGCGACTGCGAGCGCCGCCGCGACAAACACGCGCCCGCGTGTAAGCACCTTAATGGGCGAGGCGTGGGGCGCCGGTCTTACGAGGCACGTTCGCCTTCAACGTCGCCAGCGACGCATCAAGTGCCTTCTTCATGTCAAAGGCCACGTCGCTCGCAACGCCCCGAACTTCGAGTTTCGCAGGGATTTGGAGGCCTTCGCGTTGAGGCGCCTTTTCCAATCGCTCGATCGCCCGCGTAGGGGTCGTGAAGTTGCCGTCAATCCCGACGCCGATGCCCTTCGCCTCTTTCAGCGGTTCAAGATCGGGCAGCACGCGCCGGTTATACATCCGCTCATAGGTCGCAGCCGGATCGAATGTCCCCGTCAGTTCAAACTTGAGGGAAAGGGCGACCATTGGTGTTACCCCCCGTTCGCATCCAGCCGCGCAAGGCCTGCGGGTGTCAGGCGCCCGTCCACGATTTCCCCGCGGGCCTCCATCTGGGCGAGAACGGCGAGCGTGTCGTCCAGCAATTCCGCCTCCAGCGTCTTGGTGTCGCCAGCCGCCAGCCAATTGTTAAACCACTCGCGCCGGACAATGAGCGCCTCGTGATCTAGGCCGCGCCCCTCGGCGCTGGTGGCATCAAGCAAGATCGCGCAGGCCTGTTTGTCGAAAGTCAGGCATTGATCGCTGGGCGTCCGATCAATCGCCTCGCCGAGCCACGTAATGAAGGCAGGGTGACGTCCTGCCAGCGTCAGCGCCTTCGCCGCCGCCTCAAGTCCTCGCCCTATGGCGATTGTCACGCCCGCTGGCGACAACCGCGCTGCTACGCGCTCGTAACAGGCGCTATCATCAACGGTGCCGCCATCGGCTGCCGCCGCGAGGAATTGACGTAGGGCCGCCTCGATCTCGACCGGCTCCATGTTTGCAACCAGAATGCCCTTGCCCAGCATATCGACCAAGGGGCCAGCGCAGGTGACGCCCAGCCGTTCAACGTCAGAGCCAAACCCCTGCCGCGACCAAACGCTTAGAGCGCTTTCCTCATTGCGAAGTGCCACCTGCCCGTCAAAGGCCAGCGTGTCCATGATTGCGAAGGTATGGCCCAGCTCATGTGCGTTCTCGAGGCGCTGCGCATGGGATGCCAGCGAGGTCGAGAGATCTTTGCGCCCAGCAGGGCCGGTGTTCTTGTGATAGCTGCTCATGCGCCGCAGGATATTTGCCTGCGATTGGTTCAATCAACAGATGCTTGCGGGTGGGTTGAGGCCATCCCATCACTCGCATCGACGAGCTGCTGCCGTGGGAGTGGAAGGCGGCTCAATCAAGTGACAACAACGTCGCCTGAGGGCCATTGCGCCAATGGCAGCTATCTGCGCTTTCCCGCCAGAACGCGACATTCGGCAAGCGACCCAATAGCGGACCTTGAGAAGCGCGCCAAAGAAAGCCTACGCCTTGTCTGAGATGGAGACCTTACGCAGAAGCCATAACTGTACAATTGAGCGAGCGTCCGTCAGCGAAAGCGAGCGAGAGA
Source organism: Erythrobacter dokdonensis DSW-74 (assembly GCF_001677335.1). Lineage (GTDB taxonomy): Bacteria > Pseudomonadota > Alphaproteobacteria > Sphingomonadales > Sphingomonadaceae > Erythrobacter > Erythrobacter dokdonensis. The sequence goes on along the minus strand of NZ_LZYB01000002.1, from coordinate 203,192 downwards.
CCACCGTCGATCTCGTTGCCGACGGCATAGCTCTCCCAAATGCTGTCTTGGTCCCGCTGCAGTGTTGCAATCGTTACCAGCACATCTTCATCGTCATACAGCAGGATGAAGTTCTCGAACCGAGCAGCTTGCAAAACTTGCGTGTTGAGGCACTCGGCTGGGCGCGTCTCTAGTGCAGGCCCTTCTAGCATTGCATGCAGTATACCGATCCGCTCTTCATAAGCTTGCTCCACACACTCAGCATGCCTTTCGTTGAAGGCACACATGCTGCGCCGCCTTAGCCATAATTCTTGCGGTTCAAGCCAAGTGAGATCATCAGGCATGATGACAATTTCCAAGAGATGGATCATAGCCCGATCGAGATTCAGGAGACTGGTTGTCTGACATACCAATTGGTCTGTGGCATACTCAGCGCGGCTGCAATTTGCACCGACCTGCTCTGTAGGTGGCGGCACGGCCTGCGCAAGCACAGTATCACCAGTCGGGTGTACTAAAGAGGCGAATGCCAGAAGCAGTCCAGTGAGCATTTTGGAGATCCGCATGCTTCTTGGGCTAGCACTGACCCCAGTCTCCCGCATCATCAATATTTGCCCAACCTCAGGAAAGGTTGGCTAATGCCTCACCAGATTGGCTACCACCTATAAGCGAAATGATTGCCGAACAGCCTGTATCGCTCACCGTGGTGGGCATGATCCTGATAGTCCTCGCCGTCGGCTGCAGTCTTGGTCTGGCGGTCAGGATTATCTTTGGCGGAACTCTGGGGCAATTTATCCAGGACTGCTTGCTCGGCTTCATCGGCGCACTAATTGCTTCGATATTGCTGCCCATGAATGGGATTGGCGCTCGAAGTGCTGAAGGAAACCTCGCTTCAGCCGCTATGGCAGGCTTGTTACTTATAAGCGTGGGAAGGCTTATCAAATCTCGGCTTCGCCCTTGACGGCTGACGCCACACAGTTTCAGGCTCTTAGCCAGCGAGGGGTTCGGCACTGTCACGACTTTTCCGGTCATGTCTGAACAACACTACGACGAGGATCATCGCCACAAGATAGGTCAGGAACTGGAAGAAAGTCGCCAGCAATACGGTCCCTTCACTGGTTACCTGGTGGCTGAAGGATGAAAAATCCCACAGTGCATGGATCGCGACGGGTAAGAGGATCGTGCCACTGATCCGCCTTAGCAGGTAAAGGCCAGAGCCTAGAAGGAAGGTAAAAACGGCTTGTACGAGGCCACCTGAGAGACCGATGCCGAAAAGTCCATTGGGGACATGCATCAACCCGAACAGAGCGGTCGAACCGAGCCAAACGAGAACCTCATTTTTTGTTGACCCGCGCAATCCGACCAAGACAATTCCGCGCGTTAATATCTCTTCGTTGATACCAATCAGCAAGCAGGCAACGACGAGGGTCGCAAGATGCGACAAGGCAATTTCCGACCATTGCGTGACCGATAGTAGCACCGCAACAAAGGGAGCGATAAAGAGCAGAAGCACCCATAAGGCCCATTGTGGGCCTCCATATTTCTGTTCCCGTAGAACCGGCCGCCACCAACCCAACCAAGTGACGACACCCAAAACCAGGGCCGCACCCAGAAGTTCGGGAAGTATCAGCCGCTCAAGAATTGCGTCCCGGCCTGCAAGGTTCGTATAATCAGCTCCGACAAGAGCCCAAGTGCCGAATATGATCGCGTTGTAGGCGATCCAAACACAAAGCCCGATCCACCACGCAGGCTGCAATCTCATCTCACTGCTCCTCACATGTTCTCGCCGGGTTATGCCAGATGCATCAAAATGCAGGGCGCTGCTGAGTCCTATCGAGCCGCGGCAGCGCCCGCCATTTCTGCAACTTCAGAATGCAAGTTTGGCAAAGTGCCTAGCCGCCCATGACAAATGCGTCTGGAATCTCGTAGACCTCTACCGTGCCAATGTTGACGACGCTGCTATCGCCACGACGCTCAACATAGATGCCCGCTTCGGAATCACTCGAAACGGCCCGACCGCCCCGGAACAGGATCGTCCGCTCACCACCGTCTGGTGTATCGATATGAACGGTTGCACTGGAACCGCGGCGAACGACGCCCGCGTTGCAGTTTGCCATCGGCCTGTCCGGTTCAGCGACGCAACGGATCATCGCCGTCGCGTGGTAGGGCGTACCTGACACGAGCGCATCCGAGCTGTGCGACGCGCCGCGACCAGTTGCAGAAACAGTGAGGCGGTAACTTGCCCGCTCACCGCGTCTTCCCTGCGCCCGCATCTGATATACGCGAATCGTATAGGTGCCGCCCTGTGTGGTCCGCGCCTCGAACTGCTGCCCGTTTACTGAGCTGTTATAGATCGCGACATCGCCAGCACCCGGCTCAATGATATTGAAATATGGTGATCCGCCGCGTTCCTGAAGCGAGACAGCAAACATCTGACCTGCGCTCAGACCAACTTGATAGTCGACGTACTCTCGACCAACTATCGTCCCATCGATAGTGGTTCCGGTCGCACCGCGCGCAAAGTGAATCTGTTCCACATGCTGCGCGATGACCGGCATCGACGTCGCCAAGGCGATGGCCCCGAAAACAAGAGAGAACTTCCTCATCACTTCAAACCTCCAAAAGGGATCTTGATCCACCAGCCTGCGGACAAGCCGCAAGCTGGCGGATCAATGCGAAAACTATTGCGATAGGAAGTCCGTCAAAGGCTACCCTCGTCGCCGGTGAACATCACCTCTTCAATTGTGCCGTCTGTGTAGCCAAAGCAACGCCACGGGGCTGTTGCACCGTCCACATTCACGAGTATCACGACACCGGATTCTGCTTCATCAATACTGTTGGTGCTTACGCCAGCGCCAGTGGTGGAAGCGACGCGTTCGAGGCATTTCTCCTCAAGACCGCCAGGCCCCCGGATCGGATCGGAGGCAACTTGTGCGGGTGCGGCTTCTTGCGTTTCAGCCACGTCAGCGGGGGCCGCTTCCGTCGACCCACTATCAGCAGTCGCCATTTCAGCAGCTTCATCAACGCCGTCTGTGCCGGAGCCGCAGGCAGCAAGGCCAAGAGCGAATGCGCTGGCAATAACTAACTTCTTCTTTGTCATTTGGATTACCTTTATTGGTACGAGGGAATACTTCTTGATAGAAGGCATATCCAACTTCTTCCTGAAAATGATTTGATTGCAATCAATGTGGGAAAACTTTCCCTTCGGGGACTTCACCCGCTCGAAACTGGATCCGGAAATTCCGCTTTCCACCCATCACCGGTCATTCCGGTGCCGCGGCCCGCACCCCGAAACCGGCCATTGCCGACAACGGTTTCGACCGGATGCTTACGGTCGAGGAGGGGCGAGGTGATCGACGATGTCTGCGCGGATGGTGAAGGTGCCAGCGTGGTTGAGCGAGCTTTAGTGCCGGTGTTTTACGGGATTGGGGCGAGGGCGCGATGGTGCAAGGCAGCCCTGAGGGTGTTTTTCAGCACATTCGGACTAGGCGAAAGGTTGCCTAATCGCTCGAACGCAGTCGGTGGAGCAATAAGACATCCCCCCCGACCCGTTCGAGGGGACTACGCGCCCGCAGACGAGCGATCTCCAGCCGTGCCTCCTCGGGCGTCATGCCCCCCTCACAATCTGGCGCAAATGCCATGCCCATTTGATCCACGCCTCGCGCGTCTCGGCCTCGTAACGATGCCGGTTGTAAATGCCAGCCACACCAGCGCGGGCGCCGCTAACATGATTCAGGCAGGCTTCGACAATGTGCGGCGCTATGCCAATGCCGTGCATCCGCGTGGCTACAGTTCGACGTAGGTCATGGATTGTCCAATCGCTTGTTGCGCTTGCATCATCGAGGCGCTGTTTTGAACGCGACCAGCCGCTGAAACCGTTGTCGGCCTCGCCAAATAGCACCGCGCGGCCCAGCCGCTGGCGCACGCGTGCCAGCGCTGGCGGTGCAAGGTAGATCGCATGGGGGCGCCTGTTTTTCGAGCGCGCCGCAGGTAACGTGAACCAGCGCCCCGCAACCTCGCCCGATCGCATCTGGGCAATTTCGTTGCGCCGCGCCCCAGTCAAGATCAGCAGGCGAATGATCGAACCATAATCGGTTTCAGGTTTCGCGGCGCCCCAGATTGCCCTCAGTTCATCATCATCGAGCACGCGCTCGCGGGGGCGAGTCTCGCCGGCCTTGGGCAGGCCGCGAAACGGGTTGGCTCCATCGACCTTGCCGCGCAAGAGAGCGTGGTCGAACGCGCTGGCAAGGTGGGCAGCAGCGACATCGGCAACTCTTGGTCCGCGCTTGCCTGCAACCTTGTCTTTCCAATCAGCCGCCGCTGAGCGTGTCAGCTCGCCCGCAGGCAGACGCGCAACCTTCGCGTCGAGCGTTGAGGTTGAGCATTGCATCGCCGCGTAGGTTGCGGACCTGATTGCACTACGCGCCAGCCGCCCTTGCTGATGGTCGAGCCATTGCGCGACAAGATCGGCAATGGTTAGGGCTCCAGCCTGCGCCTTGAGGCGCCTGACCTCGGCAACACCATCTACCCCGACCATTGCTGCTGCAATAAGCTCACCAGCCTTCTTGCGCGCCTTCGTCACCGATAGTCCCGCGACTGGCGCAAAGGTTTGGATGCGCTGCTTGCCTCCAACCCGATAGCGAGCAACCCAAGAGCGGCCGCCCTTGGCATTGATGCGGGCGCCAAAGCCGCCTAGCCCCTCCTTGGTATCATCCCATAGATACGCGAAACCGCTCTTGGGCGGCTTCGCGCTTGCGACCGCCTCATCCGTTAGCCGTGCCATGCCTGTCCTTTGTCTTTAACCATCTTTAAGCGAATCTTAAGCGAGAATTGTCATGGCGCGCCATGAATCCTTTGGACCTAAGACAGATGGTATCCCTGAAAAACCCCTGTTTGACTAGGGTTTTTGCGAATTAAGAATGAATGGGCATGATTGAGGAGGACGGTGACTTTGTGCTTTGGGAGCAGAGGGTCGCAGGTTCGAATCCTGTCTCCCCGACCACTTCTTGCCACAGGGACGCCAAGTCTTCCAAAATGCCAGTTGGCGAGCCGCCCTCTTGAAGCCTCGTTCGGCTTGCGGCAATGATCTTGCCCATGACCGACCTTCCGAAAAAGACAGCCCTCGTTACCGGAGCATCCTCGGGCGTGGGCTTGTGGAGCGCAAAGGCGCTCGCCGATCGCGGCTGGCATGTCATCATGGCCTGCCGCGACCTCGCCAAGGCAGAATCCGCCGCCAGGGAGGCGGGGATCGCTCCTGCAAACCGTACCTTGCTGCATGTCGATCTCGCCGATTTCGCCAGCGTGCGCGCGCTGGCCGAAGCGGCGCGGGAGACAGTGCGCGCAGGCGGCGGCGCGCTTGATGCACTCGTTCTCAACGCTGCCGTCTACCTGCCGCGCGCCGAGGCACCGCAACGCAATGCCGATGGTTACGAAATTTCGGTGGCGACCAACTATCTCGGCCATTTCCTGCTCGCCAACCTGCTCCTGCCCGACCTCGAGGCCGCCCCCGCTCCGCGGCTGGTCACGCTCGGAACGGTAACAGCCAATTCCGAGGAATTCGGAGGCAAGATCCCGATCCCCGCTCCTGCCGATCTGGGCGACCTCGAAGGCCTTGAAGCCGGTTTCAGGGACCCGGTCGCGATGATCGACGGCAAGCCTTTCAAGCCCGGCAAGGCCTACAAGGACTCAAAGCTTGCACTGATGATCATGAGCCGCGAGCTGCACGCGCGGTTTCACGACAAGACGGGGATCATCTTCGCTACACTTTACCCCGGCTGCGTTGCCGACACACCACTGTTCCGCCATGCGCCCAAGGCATTCCAGACCATTTTCCCGTGGTTTCAGAAGAACATCACCAAGGGCTATGTCTCGCAGCCGCTCTCGGGCGAGCGGGTGGCGCAGGTCGTGGCCGATCCGGACTTCACCCGCTCGGGCGTCCACTGGAGCTGGGGCAACCGCCAGAAGCCGGGCGCACAGGCCTTTGCCCAACCCTTGTCAAGCAAGGCCGAGAACGCCCATCGCGCCGCACGCCTGTGGGATCTGAGCGCCAAGCTGGTCGGGCTTGAGGACGCGCGGATCGGGGAACCGGCCTAGTCCTGCATGATGGCCGGTGCGCTCGGGATCGGGCCGCCGGTGAGGATCGAACTGGCCTCGTTCGCGAGAATGCCGACCACCATCGTCCACACCGCGACGTTCTGGCGCAACTGCACCGGGTCGATCTTGTCGAGCGTGTCGTCAGGGGTGTGGTGGAGGTCGAAGTAGCGCAGACCATCCTGTTGAAGGTCGATCAACGCGCCCTTCTGGTCGCGCACAATATTGAGATCGGCACCGCCCGTAGCAGCATCATTACCGTTCGAGACGCCAAAGCGCGCCACGGCCGCCGCGATGCGTTTGTGCAGGGCGGGATTGCTCTCGCGGAAATTGCTTTCGAAGCGCCAGATCCGGTCCGCGCCGAAGTCGCTCTCGATGCCGACTGCAATCGCCTCGTCGATATGGGCGTCGCTATAGGCCCTGCTGCCCCAGAGCCCGGTTTCCTCTGCACCTGCTAGCAGTACGCGGATGGTACGCAAAGGCTGGCCAGCCTGCTTCACATGCAGCGCGGCAGCAGAAATGATCGCACAGCCCGCGCCGTCATCAAACGCGCCGGGCGCATTCCACCAGCTGTCGATATGGCAAGCAAGCAGGACTGGCGGCAGCGAGGGATTGCGACCGACGATCTCGCCGACCACATTGCCGCTGCGCGTCGCGCCGATCTGGCGCGGGTTCATCTCCAGCTTGAGCATCACCGGCTTGCCGCCCGCGCGTTCGAACATGCGTTCGAGGTTCTCGGCATCGGGCAGGCTCAGCGCACCAGCCGGGATCGGAGTGACACCTGCGGGGAAGCTGGTGCCGCCGGTGTGCGGATTGCGATGGTGGTCGGTGCCGACCGACTTGATGACCGCACCGATTGCGCCTTTGCTGGCCGCGATCCCCGGTCCGACCCAGCGCACCGGCCCGGCAAAGCCATAATGTGATCCGTCCTGCGCAGGGCGCATCTGGTGACTGATATAGGCAATCTTGCCCTTGAGGCTGCCTTCCGGCGCGGCGCGCAGATCATCGACCGTGCGGAAGAACACCACCTCGGCCTCGAATCCGCCCGCAGGCGTTGCGGCGGAATTGCCGAGCGGCAGCACCACCAGATCTTGCGCAAACGGCGCGGTGACGCGGGCGCGGGCGATGTCACCGGGCACCCATGTGTCCATAGTGAAGGGCTCGTCGGCGACATTGGCGAAACCCTTGTCCTTCAGCCACGCCATCGACCACGCCCGAGCGCGCGCCTCGGCCTCGGTCCCGGCCTGACGCGGGCCGACTTCGGTGGTCAGCCCCTCGACGAAATGCCAGGCATGAGTGTCGTTTTCCAGCGCCCTTACCGCCTGGGCCTCGAGCGCGGGTGTGTCCGCTGTGGCCGTGGTCGACATGGAAGCGAGCGAAAGCGCGATCAGCGCGGTAAGTGTTTTGTGCATGGGTTGCGGTGCTATCGCTCGCCACGAGCGAAGTCTAGCCGCTTGCCCTTGGCTCTCCCCTTCCCTATTTGCGCCTGCGAAACCTCCCCACCCGATAATTCGATCCCGAAGGACTGAACCGATGGCCGCGCAATACGCCTATGTCATGAAGGGCATGACCAAAACCTTCCCCGGCGCCCAGAAGCCGGTGCTGAACAACATCAACATTCAGTTCTATCAGGGCGCGAAGATCGGCATCGTCGGCCCGAATGGTGCGGGCAAATCGACCCTGATCAAGATCATGGCCGGGATCGACAAGGACTTCACCGGCGAGGCATGGCCGGGAGAGAACATCACCGTTGGCTATCTCGAGCAGGAGCCGGAGCTCGATCCGACCAAGACCGTGCTCGAGAACGTGCGCGAGGGTGCGAAGGAAACCGCCGATCTGGTCGCGCGCTTCAATGAAGTGTCGGCGCTGATGTGCGAACCCGATGCCGATTTCGATGCGCTCGGTGCGGAAATGGGCGAATTGCAGGACAAGATCGACGCCGTCGACGGCTGGACGCTCGACAACCAGCTCGAGGTGGCGATGGAGGCCCTGCGCTGTCCGCCGGGAGACTGGCCGGTGACCGATCTTTCGGGCGGCGAGAAGCGCCGCGTCGCGCTGACCCGCCTGCTGATCCAGAAGCCTTCGATCCTGCTGCTCGACGAGCCGACCAACCACCTTGACGCCGAAAGCGTCCAGTGGCTCGAAAACCACTTGAAGGAATATGCCGGCGCGGTGCTGATGATCACCCACGACCGCTACTTCCTAGATAACGTGGTCGAATGGATCCTCGAACTCGATCGCGGCTCCTACTACCCCTACGAAGGCAACTACTCGACCTATCTCGAGAAGAAGGCCAAGCGCATGGAGCAGGAAAGCCGCGAGGAAAGCGGCAAGCAGAAGGCGCTGCAACGCGAACTCGAGTGGATCCGGCAGACGCCTGCTGCAAGGCAGACCAAGTCGAAGGCGCGTATCCGCAAGTTCGAGGAACTTCAGAACAGTCAGGAAAACCGCCAGGTCGGCAAGGCGCAGATCGTCATCCAGGTGCCCGAGCGCCTCGGGGGCAAGGTGATCGAAGCCAAGAACATCTCCAAGGCCTATGGCGACAAACTGCTGTTCGAGAACCTGTCGTTCACCCTGCCGCCGGGCGGCATCGTCGGCGTGATCGGGCCGAACGGCGCGGGCAAGTCGACCTTGTTCAAGATCCTCACCGGGAAGGAACAGCCCGACAGCGGCACGATCGAGATCGGATCGACCGTGCGGCTGGGCTATGTCGACCAGAGCCGCGACCATCTCGATCCGTCCAAGAACGTCTGGGAGGAGATTTCCGACGGGCTCGATTACATGAAGGTCAACGGGCAGGACATGTCGACCCGCGCTTACGTGGGCGCGTTCAACTTCAAGGGTGCAGACCAGCAGAAGAACGTCGGCAAGCTGTCGGGCGGTGAGCGCAACCGCGTGCACATGGCCAAGATGCTGAAGCAGGGCGGCAACGTGCTGCTGCTGGACGAGCCGACCAACGACCTCGATGTCGAGACGCTGGCCGCGCTCGAAGACGCGATCGAGAACTTCGCAGGCTGCGCGGTGGTCATCAGCCACGACCGCTTCTTCCTCGATCGTCTTGCCACCCACATCCTCGCCTTCGAAGGCAACAGCCATGTCGAATGGTTCGAGGGCAACTTCGAGGCCTATGAAGAAGACAAGCGCCGCCGTCTGGGCGATGCGGCGGATCGCCCGACGCGCCTCGCCTACAAGAAGCTGACGCGCTAAATCGCGAAAACGGCGGGCGTTTTTATCGGCGCCCGCCGCGTGCTTTACCAACTCTTAACCAGAGCTACGTCACTCTCCCTGGCGATAACAAGGGTCGCAAAGGGGCTAGAGGGGCGTGATCACCGGAAACTCAGTGCCGCTGGCGGCGGCGGTGGCGGCTTGGCTGGCTGCGCTGTCGCTGGGCTTTCTGGCCGGACAGGCATGGGCGCGGCGCAAGCGAGCGCCGGTGGCCGATCCGCTCTCCGGCCTGTTTTCTCCCGCAACTCTCCGGCCCGCCGTGGACCAGGCGAACCAGCGGTTACGCGGCGAGATCGCGGCTCAGGCCGTCCTGCGCGGGCGCATCGACCAAACCGCGATGCTGCGCACCAGCTGGGACACCGAGACCCGCGAGCAGGTGCTTGGCCAGATCGCCGGAGTGATGAAGGCAGGCATCCGCCGCGATGACAGCTTCGCGCGGATCAAGGGCGACGGATTCACCATCATCATGCCCGGCGCGGATGAACGCGCGGCGCTGGGTGTTGCCGAACGCTTGCGCCGTGCGCTGGCTCAGGTGCGCCTGCCGCAATTCGGCTTGGACAATCCGTTCACCGCCAGCTTCGGGGTCGCTTCCGGGCGGATCGATGACAGCCGCGACAATCTCGTAGCCCGCGCGCGGGCGGCACTGGATGCGGCGCAGCGGGCTGGCAGCAATCATGTGGTCAGCGCCACCGAGATCGAGGACGTGGTGTTCCTGCCGGCGCCGGAGCGCCCCGCAGACGCTGCTTGACCGGGGTCTGAGCGGCGCCTCAAGGAGCGACCCAGCGTCCCTCCCAATCCTCGCCCGCGCGCGAAAACTGCGCCCGCAGGTGGCCGGTATGGGCAAGATAGAGCCAGTCCAGCTCGACGATGTCGATAAGCAGAACGGCAAAGTTCTCGCGCGCGGGCAGCAGTTGCGCATCATCCGGCTCCACACCCTCGAATTCGGGCGGCAAGCCAGAGGTTGCCTTCTGCGATAGCGCCCCCGGACCATCGCCGAGATAGCAGCGGCGCGCGAAATTGGTGCTCGCCGCCCAGGCCGCATCCGCTTCCACTCCCTCAGATTCGATCCGGGCCGTTCCGCGCACGCGGAGCTGGATCTTGGCCCCTTTGTCGTAGAACACCGCCGCAACCCGCGGGTCGGCAGCAATCGCCCGGGCCTTGGGCGCGCGGGTATCGGTGTGAAGCCGCAGCCGCCACAGGGCCATGTCGAAAGCGCGCAGCACCATGACCCGTGCATCGACATCGGCGGTGACAATGACAGGAGTGTGCATCGGCGACTTGCGGTCGCGTGCGGCGCGGATCAGGCGATTGGCGCAATCCTGGCGGATTTCATCAAGCTGTTCGAACATGCCTACGCCTTTCCGGGGCAATCACTGGCGCGTCAAGCCGCAGCCGGGCCAGACTCGCTTCGTTCATCAAGGAAGATATTTTTCTGAACATCAACGGAGCGGTTCATCCCCGCGACAGTCTGACGGGTCTAGAGGTGGTTCATCAACTAGCCGCTTGTGGTGGGCGGGCGACACTGGAGGCATCCATGACCAAGACCCTGATTGCCAGGGGCGGTGCGCTTTCGGCTCTCGCCCTCGTTATTGCCCTCTGCGCTCCTGTCGCGCCGGTCCAGGCCCAGAGCCGCACCGAGACCCTCGCCGAGCGCCCGCAATTGCGCGCCGAGAACCGCGGCGGACCGCAGCGGATGCAGCGCGTGGAACGCCGCAGCGAGCGCCGTGAGTCCCGCCGCGAGCGCGCTCAGAGCAGTCCCGATCGTCGAGGCTTCGGAGCTGAGGTCAGGCGCCGCGCCGAGCGCGCGGGAACACCCGATGCACGGAGAGCCGCAACGGTCCGCCAGGATCGGCCGGAACGCCGCGCCGAGCGAATCGATCGCCGCGGCGAACGCAGGGCCGGAGCAGTCGAAGCACGCGGTGATCGGCGTGCCGAGCGTCTCGGATGGCAGGGTCGCGACCGTGCGGCCCGAAGGGTAGACCAGCGGAGCGAGAGACGTGCCGGCGCCATCGAGAACCGCGGCGAGCGCCGGGCAATCCGTGTCGAACAGCGAGGCGACCGCCGCGCCGGTCGGATCGACAACTGGCGCGATGGCCGTCGAGACGGCTTTGCCGGCCAGGTCAATGACATCGCACGCGACGCGCGTCGGTCGGACTGGCGCGATGGTCGGCGCGGCAACTGGCGCGACGATCGCCGCGACTTCCGTCGCGACCGGCGGAACTGGCGGCGAGACGACTGGCGCTGGGGCTGGAACGGCCGCCCCGGCTGGGACCGGCGCGACTTCCGGCGGTGGGACCGCGGGTGGCGCGGCAACCGGACCTATAACTGGTTCGATTTCCGCCGCGGCAACCAGTTCCTGTTCCGCCCCGGCCCCTATTTCGCGCCCTTCCGTTCGCACCGCTACAGCCGCTTGCAGACAGGCTTCTTTCTCGACAGCCTGTTCTTCCAGCCGCGCTTCTTCATCAACGATCCCTGGGCCTATCACCTGCCGCCGGTCTACGGTCCGTACCAGTGGGTCCGCTATTACGACGATGTGTTGCTGGTCGATATCTACACCGGCGAGGTGGTGGACGTGATCCACGATTTCTTCTGGTGAGCCGGCGTCCGGCGCGCGGAGCGGGATTGCGCCGCGCGCCGGGATTGCTAACAGCGGGTCATGACCGCCGCCGAGACTGTCCCCGACCAGCAGGCCCTTGCGCTTATCGGTGAGAAGGTGCGCAAGCGGCTGGCGGCTGATCCCGGAGTTTATCCGATCGAGAACAGCCACTGCGAGCTCTTCGCGATCGGCAACTTTCTGAGCCCTGTCGAGTGCACGAAATTGTGTGCCATGATCGATGAGGTGGCCCGCCCCTCCTCGCTGCACGAACTCGATTACGCCAGCGGCTTTCGTACGTCCTATTCGGGCGACCTTGATCCGCACGAGAGCTTCGTGAAAGGCATTTCGCGACGGATCGACGATCTGCTCGGGCTCGATTCCGCCATCGGAGAGGCGGTGCAGGGACAGCGTTACCTCCCTGGCCAACAATTCCAGCCGCATAATGACTGGTTCTACACCTCCGAGAAATACTGGCAGCTTGAAAAAGCACGCGGCGGGCAGCGCAGCTGGACCGCCATGGCCTACCTCAACGAGGTCGAAGCCGGCGGCGGTACGCACTTCACCAGGATCGGGATCGAGATCGAGCCCAAGCCCGGCGTGCTGCTGATCTGGAACAACGCCCTGCCCGATGGCCGCCCCAATGAAGGCACCATGCACGCCGGTATGCCGGTGTTGAAGGGCGCGAAATACGTCATCACCAAGTGGTATCGCACCCGCCAGTGGCGTTAGGAAAGCGCCGCAGGGCTCGCGGCGCCGTCACTTCTCGGACGCGCCCGGCGGATCTTCGTCTGTCGTCAGAGCCCGCACATCCTTCGACAGCCGGTCAATCCGGTGTGCCAGCCTCAGAATCTCCAGCTGGGTGCGCAGATTAACCTCGTAATCATGCCGGGCGGTGATGCGGTCCTTCATTGCCTGACGGTTCTGGCTCATCAGGATCACCGGTGCCTGGACCGCGGCAAGCATCGAGAGCATCAGATTGAGAAAAACAAAGGGATAGGCATCGAACGGGCCCAGCCCCAACAGGTCCAGTGCTCCGGTATTCAGCGCCACCCACACCACCAGGACCACGCCAAAGGCAAGGATGAACCCCCAGCTCCCGCCCACCGCCGCGACCTTGTCAGCCAGACGATCGCCGGGCGTTTCATGCGACTGCGCCAGTTCCTCGGCATCGCGTCCGGTGAAGGTGCCCGCTGCAACCCGTCTCAGCACGCGCTGTTCGTCAGCCTCAAGATCATCGAAGTCGCGACCGAGCAGGTCGCGCGCCAGCTTGTGAGGATCGGTCTGCCGGGTCATCCCTTCTGTTTTACGCCTTGGCCAGCGCCTCGGCAATCAGCTGGCGGGTGGGGGCTATGCCATAGAGCGCGATGAAGCTGCCCATGCGCGGGCCTTGCTCGGAGCCGAGCAGCGTCTCGTAGAGCGCTTTGAACCAGTCGCGCAGATTCTCGAAGCCGAACTCTGCCTGCTTGCCGATTTCATAGACGATAGTCTGCAAGTCCTCCGCGCTCATATCCGCTGGCACCCCGGCGAGCGCCGCATCCAGCGCCCACAGCGCCGCTACTTCGCCATCCACCGGTGCGCGCTTGGCGAGCGTGGGGGCGACGAAGTGCCGGTTATAGGCGAGCGCCTTCATCACCAGCACATCAAGTGCCGGGTGCGCCGCCGGATCGGCATCGGCGACATAATTGCCAAGGTATGACCACACCGCTTCATGGGTCGCGCCTGCGCCCAGCACGCCGACCAGATTGAGCAGCAGGCTGAACGGCACCGGCAGCGTATCGCCCGCCCCCGGAGCCTCGGCGCCTTCATGGTGCTGATTGGCGCGCAGCAGGTGCCACACCGGGTTGCCCAGCTGCTTGTCGATATCCTGACCCGGCAAGGCGGCGCGGAACTGCCAGTAATCGTCAATCGCCTTGGGGATCACGCCGACGTGAAGCTGCTTGGCGCTCTTGGGATTGGCGAAGATGTAATAGCCCAGGCTCTCCTCGCTGCCATATTCGAGCCATTGCTCGATCGACAGGCCGTTGCCCTTGGACTTTGAGATCTTCTCACCTCGCGCATCAAGGAACAGCTCGTAGATCAGGCCTTCCGGCTTGTGACCGCCGAGCACGCGGGCGATCTTGCCCGACTGGATGCCGCTGTCGGTCAGATCCTTGCCGTACATCTCGTAATCGACCCCCAACGCCACCCAGCGCATCGCCCAGTCGACCTTCCACTGGCACTTGGCCATGCCGCCCAATGCCGATTGTTCGACCACCGAGCCGTCCTCGTCGGTGAAGCGGATGATTCCCCGAGCAGCATCCACCACCTCGACCGGCACCTGCAACACCGCACCAGTGGTGGGGCTGATCGGCATGACCGGGGAATAGGTCTTGCGCCGTTCCTCTCCGAGCGTCGGGAGCATGATGTCCATGATCGCACCAAAGTTCGCCAGAACACCCTTCAGCGCTTCGTCGAAGCGGCCCGAATTGTAGCAATCGGATGAGCTGACGAATTCATACTCGAAGCCAAAGCGGTCGAGAAAGTCACGCAGCATCGCATTGTTGTGCGCGGCGAAACTTTCAAACTTTTCAAACGGATCAGGGATGCGCGAGAGCGGCTTGCCAAGGTGCCCGGCCAGCATCGCCTGGTTGGGAACATTGTCCGGCACCTTGCGCAGGCCGTCGAGATCGTCCGAGAAGGCCACCAGCCGCGTCGGCGCACCGCCGGTCAGCGTCTCGTAGGCGCGGCGCACCAGCGAGGTTCGCAAAACCTCTTGAAAAGTCCCGATATGCGGCAAGCCCGAGGGGCCATAGCCGGTCTCGAACAGCACCCCGCCCGGCTTTCCTTGCGGCAGCCGCTTGGCGAGGCGCTGCGCCTCCTGGAACGGCCAGGCCTTTGAGGATTGTGCGGCGGCGATGAGGGCGTCTTGGCTGATGGTCATGGCGAGGCGGCTTTTAGGCATGCGCAGCAGGCTTGCAAGCACAATGGCGCCGGCGCGCGCATCGCCGCTCATGCCCGACTGTTTCACGTGAAACCGCGCTGCAAGGGGCAGTCTGACAGGGGTCAAGACAGGGCAAAGGTGGGTCTGGAAGCGCGCGAAGGGTGGGCAAGACCGGGCTGGCGGCGATCATGGCGCGGCAGGCTATTCCCCGCCCGATTGCCGCCTGCCGTTTACATTGCGCAGGCCACGCAGCATCCTGCGGCCCGTGACTCCCCCTGCCCCTCTTCCGCTCCCCGCACTTCATGCCAGCCATGGCGGGCATTGGTTGCGCGCCGCTTCGGGCGCGACGCAGGCCGTGTCCAAGGGCGATGCGATCATGGCCGCAGCCGATACGCCGGTGCTGCTGATCAACGCTCCGCTGGTGGCAAGCCGGCTGGGCTATCCCGACCTTTCGGGGCTCGATATTCTGGAAGCCTTCGCCTTCGTCCACCCCGCGCGCTTCTGCGTGCCGACCCCCCGCGGGCTGGCCGAGGCGCTGGACCTGCCGCTGCCGCAGGGCGACGAGGCGGTGCCGGAACTGCTCCAGCTGGCGGCAGGTGCGCTGATCGCGGCGGTGCAGAGCCCCGACTGGCCCGAGCGCGAGGGCGCGTGGGCCAGCTTGCAATCGCTCGAGCGTCTGCGCTGGCCCTGGGCCCAAGTGCTCAAGCCGCACATCGCCAAGCCGGAACGCGCCGAACGCTGGCTGTTCGCGCGCCTGCCCGAATGGGAAGAAGCGGGCGAGCGCCCTGCCCCGCGCCAGATCGAACTCACGCCCGAGGCCGTGCAGGCCCAGCTTGCGCGCCTCACCGGGGAAGGCGCCGAAAGCCGCGAGGGCCAGCGTGCCTATGCTGCCGATGTCGCGCGCATCTTCGCCCCGCGTTCCGCACCCGGCCGCCCGCATCTGGCGCTGGCGCAGGCAGGAACCGGGATCGGCAAGACGCTGGGCTATCTCGCCCCCGCCTCGCTCTGGGCGGAGCAGGCCGGCGGCACGGTGTGGGTGTCCACTTTCACCAAGAACCTGCAACGCCAGTTGCGCGCCGAAAGCCGACGCGCCTGGCCGGTAAGGCGCGCCGATGGCACCCCGCCGGTGGTGGTGCGCAAGGGTCGCGAGAATTACCTGTGCCTGCTCAATCTCGAAGACGCGCTACAAGGCGGATTCGCGGGCCGTCCGGCAGTGCTGGCACAACTGGTGGCGCGCTGGGGAGCCTATACCCGCGACGGCGACATGATCGGCGGCGATCTGCCGGGCTGGCTCGGCACGCTGTTCAGAAAGCGCGGGATCGCGGCGCTGACCGACCAGCGCGGCGAGTGCATCTATGCCGGGTGCCCGCATTACCGCAAATGCTTCATCGAGCGTGCCGCGCGGGACAGCGCGCAGGCCGATCTGGTGATCGCCAACCACGCGCTGGTGATGGTCAACGCCGCGCGCGCCCGCGATCCAAACCAGCGCCCGACCCGGTTGATCTTCGACGAAGGCCACCACGTCTTTGACGCCGCCGACTCCACCTTTGCCGCAACGCTGAGCGGACAGGAGACCATCGAACTCAGGCGCTGGATCATCGGCCCCGAGCGCGAGGCGCGCGGTCGCCGTCGCGGCCTTGCCGCACGGCTGGCGGACGTGGCCAGTTACGATGAAGCCGGTGCCGAAGCTATCGCCGATGCCTGCAAGGCAGGGCAATTGCTCCCCTCGGACGGCTGGCTGCAACGCCTCGCGGAAAACAGCCCGTTCGGCCCTCTCGAAGCCCTGCTCGCCGCCGTGCGCACCGCGACCTATGCCCGCGACGAGAGCGGCGGGGTGGATGCGGGCTATGGTATCGAGACCGAGGCCGCAGGCTTGCCAGGCGAAGTGATCGAGGCCGCCAGCAATGCTGCCGAGGCGCTTGGGCAAATCCGCGTGCCGCTGATCCGGCTGGGCGGGCGGCTGGAGGCGATTCTGGCCGAACCGCCCGACTGGCTCGACGCCCAAGGCCGCGCGCGGATCGAAGGCGCGCGCTTCGCCCTGGCATGGAGAATCGACCTGATTGCGGCATGGGAGGCTCTGCTCGACCGGCTGGGCGGCCCGGCCGATCCCGAATTCGTCGACTGGCTGGCGGTCGACCGTTCCGAGGCACGCGAGTTCGATGTTGCGATCCACCGCCGCTGGCTCGATCCGATGAAGCCCTTTGCCCGCGTGGTGCTGGAACCTGCCCACGGCGTGCTGCTGACAAGCGCGACTCTCACCGACCGAGTTCAGGATGATGACAGGTGGGCCTCCGCCATCGCCCGTTCCGGCGCCGCCCATGTCGAAAGCGCGCCGCTGCTTTCGGCGGCGGAGAGTCCCTTCGATTACGCATCACGGGCCGAAGTGCTGATCGTCACCGATATCGCGAAAGGCGATCTGCCGGCGCTCGCCGGTGCCTATGCCCGGATTATCGAGGCAAGCGGCGGCGGCGTGCTTGGCCTGTTCACCGCGATCCGGCGCTTGCGCGCGGTCTATGGCCGGATTGCCGACCGGCTCGCGCGGGCGGGCCTGCCGGTCTATGCTCAGCACGTCGATCCGATCGACACCGGCACGCTGGTCGACATCTTCCGCGACGATCCGCGCGCAAGCCTGATCGGGACCGATGCGCTGCGGGACGGGGTGGACGTTCCCGGCCACTCCCTGCGCTGCGTGGTGATGGAACAGGTGCCCTGGCCGCGGCCCGACATCCTGCACAAGGCCCGCCGCGCCGCAGGCGGAGGCAGCGCCTATGATGACCGCATCATCCGCGCGCGGCTGGCGCAGGCTTTCGGGCGGCTGATCCGCAGCAAGCAGGATGCAGGCCATTTCGTCGTCCTATCGCCTGCCTTCCCCAGCCGTCTGCTGTCCGCCTTCCCCGACGGAACGCCGGTTGCGCGGGTGACGCTCGATGAGGCTTTACAACGCATCGCGGCTGGTGTTGGAGGCACCCGGTCCCATCCGGCGCAAGGAGCCCTGCAGCCATGACGATTCTGGCATGAAGATCCTCGGTCTCCTGCGCCATGCCAAGTCCGACTGGGACGACATGAGCCAGCGCGATTTCGACCGCGGATTGAACGCGCGCGGACGCAAGGGTGCCGAGTTGATCGGCCAGCATATCCGTGACCATGGCATCAAGTGGGACAAGCTGATCGCGAGCCCTGCGGTGCGGGTAAAGATGACGCTGGAAGGCGCACTGCCCGAAATGGTCCCCGAATATGACGACAAGCTCTATCTCGCCAGCGCCGACACCATCATGGAGACGATCGAGGCCCACGCCGGAACCGGCGATGAAGAAGCCGATATGATCCTGATTTCAGGCCACAATCCGGGATTGCAGGACGTGCTGCTGGAACTGGTCGCACCGGGCAGGGAGAACGACCTGTTCCGCGAGGCGGTGGTGAAGTTTCCGACCGCAGCCTATGCCGTGCTCGAATGCGATATCGAGCACTGGTCGCAATTGAAGCGTTACTGCGCAGGGCTGGTGCATTTCGCGCGGCCGCGCGATCTGGACCCGGCGCTGGGGCCGGAGAACTAGTCCCCCGGCCCCGCGCTTGCGGGCCTTACTCGCCCCCGTTCTCGCCTTCGCCTCCGGCCAGACCGCGCGCTTCCAGCATCGGCTGCACATCGGGCTGGCGACCGGCGAATTTTTCGAACATGTCGAAATAGTCCATCGTCCCGCCGCGGCTCAGCACCGTCTGGCGGTAGTGATCGCCATTGGCCCGGGTCAGCCCGCCGTTCTCGCGGAACCACTTGCGGCTGTCGCGGTCGAGCATTTCGGTCCACAGGTAGCTGTAATAGCCTGCCGAATAGCCCGCCGGATCGCTGAAGATGTGGTTGAAATAGGTCGAACGGTAGCGCGGCGGCACAAGGTCGATCTCCAGCCCGAGTTCCTCGAGCGCCTTCCTTTCGAAGGCGTCGACTTCTTGCGGCGTGTCGATCGCGGCAGCCTGCTCGGGGGTGAGCGCGGCCCACTTCATGTCGAGCAGGGCCGCGGCCACCACCTCGCCGAAATCATAGCCCTGGTTGAACTTGGAGGCGGCCTCGATCTTCTCGACCATTTCCATCGGGATCGTCTCGCCGGTCTTGTAGTGCTTGGCATAGTTTTGCAGCACTTCCGGCCAGGTCGCCCACATCTCGTTGACCTGGCTGGGATATTCGACGAAGTCGCGCGCCGTTGCCGTGCCCGACAGGCTTTCGAACTTCTGGTCGGCGAACAACCCGTGCAGCGCATGGCCGAATTCGTGGAAGGTGGTGCTGACATCGTCGAAGCTGACGAGCTGCACTTCGCCCGGTGCAGCCTTGGGGATGTTGAGCACGTTGTAGATCACCGGCTTGGTGCCCCACAGATAGCTCTGTTCGACGAAGTTGCTCATCCACGCACCGCCGCGCTTCGAGGGGCGCTGGAAGGGATCGAAGTAGAACAGGCCCAGCTCCGACCCGTCGGCATCGAACACGGTGTAGACCCAGACATCGGGGTGATAGACGGGAATATCGGTGCGGCGCTCGAAGGTGAGGCCATAGAGCTTGTTCGCGGCATAGAACACGCCGTCTTCCAGCACCTTGTCGAGCTGGAAATACTGCATCACCGCGTCTTCATCGAGGTCGTAGCGTTCGGCCTTGATGCGGCCCGCATAGCGGTACCAGTCCCACGGCTTGACCGTGTAATCCCCGCCGTCCGCGGCAATCGCCTGCGTCAGCAGCGCGGCCTCGCGGCGCTGGGTCGCGGCGAGCGCGGGCACCATCTGCTCCATGAAGCCGAGCGCGGTGGCAGGCTTCTTCGCCATGCGGTCATACATGGTGTAGCTCGCCCAGTCGGCCTCGCCGAACAGGGCAGCCTTGCGCGCGCGCAAGGTCGCGATCTTCGCCAGCAGCACGCGGGTATCATGCTCTTCTTCGGCCCCGTCGGCACGGTTGTAGCTCAGACGGAACAACGCCTCGCGGGTCGCACGGTTTTCAAGGGCAGGCAGCAGCGGCTGCTGGGTCGTGTTCTGCAGCGCGATGGCATATTTGCCGGGGAAGCCCTTTTCGGTCGCAAGATCGGCAGCCGCCTTGATATCGGCCTCCGAAAGACCCGCCAGCTGCTCGGCGGTGTCGACAATCAGCGGCTGGCCGTTGGTTGCGGCGCGCACCTTCTGGCTGAATTCGGTCGTGAGCGTGGAGAGCTCGCCATTGATCGCCTTGACCTCCTCGCGCTCGGTCTCGGTCAGGAGCGCGCCGGCGTGGACCATGTTCTTGTAGGTCTCCTCCAGCAAGCGTCCTTCCTCCAGCGAAAGGCCAAGCCCCTCGCGCGCGTCATAGACTGCCTTCACCCGGGCAAAGAGTTCGGGGTTGAGCGTGATCGAATCCGAATGGGCCGAAAGCCGGGGGCTGATTTCGGTGTCGATCGCATCAAGCTGGTCAGTGGTGTTGGCACCGGTCAGCGCGAAGAAGACCCGCGAAACGCGGCCCAGCATCCGGCCCGACTTTTCCAGCGCGACGATGGTGTTCTCGAAGGTCGGCGCTTGCGGATTGGCGATAATCGCGGCGACTTCGGCCTTCTGGATTGCCATGCCCTGCTCGAAGGCGGGGATGTAATCATCCTCGGTGATCCTGGTGAAATCCGGCGCGAGGAAAGGCAGCGTGCTGTCGGAAGCGAAATAGCCCGTGCCTTCGGGGATTGCCGGGGTCGCGGCGGGCGCGGTCTGGGCCAGCGCCGCCTGCGACACAGCGCCAAGGCCGATCACCAGCGCGGCGGCCGAAACGGTCGACAGGGCAGTAACGAAATTGCGGGTGGTCATAAGGAAAGGTCTCTCTCGGGTCATTTGCGCATCGCTGCATAGCTGCAACGTTTCGCCGGTCTCATGGATGGGCGTTCTTGAACAGGCAATGAGCGGGGATTGCAAGACCGCTTGCTCAGCGCCGCCAGCTTTCGGCGGTGCGGTCAATCGCAATCCCGCCCTGCCATGGACGGCACAGCGCCAGCGCCTCGTCGGGGGTGCCGCCCGTCCAGCGCCGGTAATCCTGCGGCGCGAGCAGCACCGGCATCCGGCCATGCACGCTCGCGGCCTGCGATCCGGCGCTGTCGGTCATCACCATGGAATAGCACGCACCCCATTCCTCGCTGTGCCGCCACACGCCCGCTGCCGCGAACAGCGGGCTATCGGGCAGGCTCAGCCCCGCTAAGGACAACCACGTGCGGGTCATCCGTCCCTTCGGCCCCTCGGCCTCGGCCCATCCGGTCAGCGGGATCAGGCAGCGGCGCTCTTCGAAGGCATGACGCCAGAAGAAGGTGCCCAGCTTGTCGGTGCGGGCATTATTCACCGGCTTGGGCTTCAGTTTCTGGCCCTGCTTGCCTTTCAGCACCAGCGGAAAGCCCCAGACCATCGTCCGCACTTCGCCAGCGGCAACCACGAGGCCGGGATAGCCGGGATAGACCTCTTGCCCGAAATTGGCCCCGCCCGCCGCGTCCAGCGCCTCGAACCAATCGGCGACCTCGCTCGCATTTTTCGTCATGCGATAGAGGTTGCACATCGTCCCTTACGCTCCTGCATTGCCCACGACGAAGCACGCCGCCGCCATCAGCGCCCCGGCCCAGCGGTTCGAACGGAAGCGTTCGAGCGGGTTTGCGGGATCATCTGCAGCAAGCGTCGCCACCTGCCAGACCAGATGCCCCCCCACCGGCAGGAGCGCGAGAAGCGCGAGCGGATCGGGACGATAGAGCCAGAAGCCCAGCGCCCACAGGCCGACGGCACCCGCATAGAAGCCCGCGATTCCCGCCCTGACCCGTGCGCCCATCGCCAGCGCCGAGCTCCGGATGCCGACCATTGCATCATCCTCGCGGTCCTGCAGGGCATAGATCGTGTCGTAGCCGATGACCCAGCAGATGCACCCCGCATAGACCGCCGCCAGCCCATCCCAGTTGTCGAGCCGGATTTCACTCCAGCCGACCAGCAACCCCCAGTTGAACACCATGCCGAGCCATGCCTGCGGCCACCAGGTGATGCGCTTCATGAAGGGATAGGCGGCAACCAGCGCGAGGCTGGCAAGCGCGACCAGCTGGGCCTCAAGCCTGAGTTGCAGCAGCACCACCAGCCCCACGAGACACAACGCGACAAGCCAGCCCCAGGCGAGCTTTTTCGACACCCGTCCGCTCGCCACCGGACGCAGGGCCGTGCGCGCTACGTTGGCGTCGAGATCGGCATCGACAATGTCGTTATAGACGCAGCCCGCCCCGCGCATCGCGATGCTCCCGATCAGCAGCCAGCCGAGCAGCGCGAATTGCGGCCCCGCCCCGGCCAGCCAGACGCCAAAGACACAGGGCCAGAACAGCAGCCACCAGCCGATCGGCCGGTCAAAGCGGGCGAGCAGCGCCAGATCGCGCGGAAGCTGCGGCAGACGGGCCACCAGACCACGGTGTTCGCTGTCGGGGACGACCTGATCGTTCATCGCTTGCGCTCTAGCGTCCCGCGCGCCTAGTGCAAAGCCATGCCCGCTACCCCTGCCTGGCCTCCGAAGAGCGCGCCGCGCCTGTTCGTCGCCGAAGCGCTCGGCGAAGGGCGCTCGGTCGCGCTCGACGGCCCGCAGGCGCATTACCTCGGCAAGGTCATGCGGGTGCGCGAGGGCGATGTCGTGATCCTGTGCGATGACGTGACCGGAGAATGGGCCGCGCGGGTCACACAGGCGGGCAAGCGCGATGTGGTGCTGGAGGTTGCGGAACGGCTCCGCCCCCGCGAGGCGGTGCCCGATCTGTGGCTCTGCCCTGCGCTGCTCAAGAAAGACCGGTTCGACCTCGTGCTCGAAAAGGCGACCGAGCTGGGCGCTGCGCGCATCCAGCCGATGCTCACCCGCCGCTGTGTTGCGGACAAGCTCAACGCCGAGCGCGCCCGCGCGATCACGATCGAGGCCGCCGAGCAATGCGCGCGCACCGCCCTGCCAGCGCTGGCCGAGCCGGTGAAGCTCGACGCGCTGCTCGCCGGCTGGCCCGAAGACCGCATCCTGTTCTTTGCCGATGAAAACGGCGGCGAACCTGCCGCAGCCGCCTTCACAGCCGGCATGGGCTCACCCGCCGCGATCCTCACCGGCCCCGAAGGCGGCTTCGACGATGCCGAGCGCGCGGCCATTCGCGCCCACCCGCTGGCGCGCCCGGTCAGCCTCGGCCCGCGCATCCTGCGGGGAGAAACCGCCGCCATCGCCGCGCTCGCGGTGTGGATGGCAGGCGCGGGCGACTGGTAGCGCGTTTTCCCGCTTCCCACCGGCAAGTGGGTTTTCTAAGGCAACCGGCCAGAGAAGGGCCCCCTTGCGATGAGCACACGCGAAGCTTCCACTGCCGACGATCCGATCATCGAAAGTTTCGATCAGCTGGTCGCGCCGATGATCAGGGGCGAAAAGCCCGCCGCCGACTGGCGCATCGGCACCGAGCACGAAAAGCTGGTCTACAAGCGCGATGATCACCGCGCGCCGTCCTATGACGAGCCCTGCGGCATCCGCGACCTTCTGAAAGGTCTTGAACAATTCGGCTGGAGCCCGGTCGAGGAAGGCGGGAACGTCATCGCGCTGAAGGGCGCGGACGGAGCGATCAGCCTCGAACCGGCCGGCCAGCTCGAACTGTCGGGCGCGCCGCTGGAAAACCTGCACCAGACCTGCGCCGAAACCGGGCGGCATCTGGAACAGGTGAAGGCGGTCGGCGAGAAATGCGGCGTGGGCTATCTCGGCCTCGGCATGTGGCCCGACAAGACCCGCGAAGAGCTGCCGGTCATGCCCAAGGGCCGCTACGACATCATGCTGCGGCACATGCCGCGCGTCGGTAATCTCGGCCTCGACATGATGCTGCGCACCTGCACAATCCAGGTCAATCTCGACTATTCGTCGGAAGCGGACATGGTGCAGAAGTTCCGCACCAGCCTCGCGCTGCAACCGCTGGCGACCGCGCTGTTCGCCAATTCGCCCTTCACCGAAGGCAAGCCCAACGGCTACCTCTCCTATCGCTCGCACATCTGGTCGGACACCGATCCCGCGCGCACGGGCATGCTGCCCTTCGTGTTCGAGGACGGCTTCGGCTACGGGCGCTGGGCCGAATACATGCTCGACGTGCCGATGTATTTCGTCTTCCGCGACGGGAAGTATATCGACGCGGCAGGCCTCAGTTTCCGCGATTTCCTCGATGGCAAGCTGTCAGTCCTTCCAGGCGAGCGTCCGCGCGCCAGCGACTGGTGGGATCACCTTTCCACCGCCTTTCCCGAAGTGCGCCTCAAGAGCTTCCTCGAAATGCGCGGTGCGGACGGCGGCCCGTGGAGCCGCATCTGCGCCCTGCCCGCCTTCTGGGTCGGGCTGCTGTATGACCAGTCGGCGCTCGATGCCGCATGGGATCTGGTCAAGGGCTGGACGATGGAGGAACGCGAGGCCCTGCGCTCGGCCGCGCCCCGGCTGGCACTTGATGCGCCCGTCCCGGGCGGCCACAATCTGCGCGACATCGCCCGCGAGGCGCTGGCGATTGCGCACAAGGGGCTGGCGGCGCGGGCGCGGCTGAATTCGTCGGGGGACAATGAAACCGGCTTCCTCGATACGCTCGACGAGATCGTGGCGAGCGGGAAGGTTCCGGCCCAGCGGCTGCTGGATGCCTATCATGGCGAGTGGAACGGCGACATCAGCCGGGTCTACGAACAGTCGTTCTGAGCCGCCGCGCTATTCGGCCGGAAAGGTCTGAGCCTCCGGCACGGCGCCTGCCGCGCGCCCCGTCACCACGCGCTTCAGCCGCGCCAGCGGAGCGGTGACAAGGCCGTGGCTCTCCATCCATGCGTGATATTCGCGATACTTCGGATCCTCGGCCAGCAGATGCGCCTCTTCGGTGCGCGCGCGCCAGTAATAGATGGCATTGACCGCCAGCAGGAACAGCGTGTTGCGCACCGCCTCCAGCGGTGATCCCGTGGTGACGAGGAAGGGGATGTGCAGGAACCACCAGTAGAGGTTCTTTGACAGATAGGCCGGGTGGCGGGTGAAGCGGTAAGGACCGTTGGTAATGACCCCGCGATAGGTAAGGTTGGAAAAGCGGATGCCGAAAATCACCGTGGCCCAGCAATAGAGCGCCGTCAGGACGACGAGCCAGCTGCCCCATAGCCACAATGCGGCTTGATGGCCAGCAAGCCAGTAGTCCCACTTTGCTCCGCCCACCTCGTAGTTCAGGATCTGGCCATTGCCGCCCAGGACGGCCCAGGCAAAGGGCGGATAGCACAGCAATGCCGCCAGCCACCCGGCAAGCAGGGGGTTGCCCGAACGGATATGCGCGTCGAGCGGTCGCAGGGTGAGCAGATAGCCGACGGTGCCAATCTGCACATCGATCACGAACATCAAGGTCACCAGGCTCATCGCCAGGTTGACAGGATTCTCGATCAAACGGGCCGGATCAGCCTCCACCACCAGGGCAAAGCCGGGTGGCAGGATCGAGATCATGAAAGCCCCGAAAAAGCCCTTGATCGCCCAGGCTCGCCAGTGCTTGGCGATCTGCGACCCGTCCCACGTCTCGCGCCCGACCAGCCCGAATCCAAGCACGCACGCACCGAAATGCCATGTCCCGTCACGCGGCTCCACCATGTGCCGGTCGAGCCAGATGACGTAGGGGATCGACGCAGCAACCAGCGGAGCCGCCGCAAATGCGAGCACCTCCATGGCGAACAGATAGGAGCCCTCCCAGTACCAGCGCGCCAGCCCATAGAAAGCCGCGAGCAGAGCCCAGGTCGCCCACAGGCCCGACAGCTTGACCACCGAGACCGGCAGGCTTTCGGCCAGCGGGCGTTTGCGGCTCCAGTCGATCCCGGTTGAAGGGCGCAGGTGAACCTTGTCGACCAGCACCGACCACAGCGCCATCGGCAGGGCGGTGAAAACCATTGCGGCAAGCGCGGCATAAGGGCCGGACAGGACACCGCGTGCCGCTGCCAAGGAGCCCCGGAAGCCCAAAGCATCGGCAATATCGGGAAAGGCGCGGCAGAAGGCGATCCAGCCGAGCAATCCGGCCAGACCGGCCAGACCGACGCCCGCCGACACGTCGCTGGGGGGCGGGGCGGACCGGGTGGTGGCCCTTGATGAAGGTGGCGCGCTCATCACGCGCCCGTGATAGCGCAAAAGGGTTAACAGCCCTTGCGAACCGCCGCCGCCCTCAGCGCGAGGCGCGGCCCCGGCGCTTTACCGCCAGGCGTGAACCGTGCCGCCGTCATCGAGAATGTAGAGGTAACCATCCGCAACCACGGGCGGCAGGCTCACCGGTTGGTCCAGCTCGGCAAAGAGCTGCGCGGAGCCTTCGCCCGCGCTCACCTTCCACACTTCCCCGCGCGAACTTGCCACCCACAGATTTCCGCCCGCCAGCACCGGACCGGTCCAGAAGATCGGACCTTCCCTGTCCTTCTCGTCACGGTAGCGCTGAAGCTGGGAAATCCAGCGCACCCGGCCGCTCGACCGGGCGATTGCCAGCAGCCGCGCGTCATCGGTGAGCGTGAAAATCCACTCGCCCGCAATCGCCGGGGTAGAGATACCCGCAAGGTTGAGTTCCCAGATGCGCTGCCCGGTCACCAGTTCATAAGCGGCCATGCGGCCACCCTGCCCGAGCGCATAGACGCGGCCGGAATCGATGATCGGATCGGCGTCGATATCGGTAATCGTGCCGACTGTGGTCGAGATATTGGTGCGCGCGAGCGCGTCCGACCACAGCACGCGGCCGTTCTCGTAACGATAGGCGGACAGCTCGCCGCTCGAATATCCGGCGACGATCGTCCCCTGTCCTGCAGCCGGAGCCGCAACCCCGAACACGCCGGACTGTGTGGTGGAACCCGATTCGTCCCACATCAGCGACCCGTCTTCGGTCTTGAGCGCGATGATCTGGTTGTCCTGGGTCATCACGAACAATTCGCCGAAAGCGATGGTCGGCGAGCCGCGCAGCGGGCCAGCCGGCTTGACGCGCCAGAGCAATTCGCCGGTGTCGGCACGCTTGGCCTTCACATAGCCGGCTCCGTTCGTGGCGTAGATGATGCCGTTGTCATAGCTCACCCCGCCGCCGAAGGCCGAAGCGCGCATGTCCTTGTCCATCTCGCTTTCGGCGCGGCGCCACAGCTCGGCCCCGGTCTTCTTGTCGAAGGCGTGGATTGTGCCGTCCGTGCCTTCGGCGAACAGCTTGTTGTCGCCGATGACGGGCGCTGCCGCCAGCCGCACGCGGTTGGTCGATCCGGCGATCCTCGCGGTCCAGACCTTGGCCGGATTCTCGGCCAATGCGAGATGGCCGTAGGACTTGCTGGCCGAGCCGCCGACCTGCGACCACTCGGTATTATTGCGCTGGGGCGGGAGCACAACGGTGATGGCGGCAAGCGCGGGATCGACTTCCGCCCCGCTTTCGATGCGCGAGAGGATCGGCGTGCGGTTGCCGACCGTCGGCGTCGTCTTGTCGTCGCCGCCGCCGAACAGGCCGCCCTTGCAGCCGGTCAGGGCCATTGCCATCATGCCGGCCAGCAAGGCCGCGCGTGTCTTTCCGAAATTCGTCATACCCGTCCGTTTCAAACCAGCTTCCTCAATCAGCGACGGCAGCATCGCCATTGTTGCCGGACGTGCCCACCCCCTGGGCTTCCAGCAGCTTGTCAACATCGACAATCGCATCGACGCCCAGCAGCCCCGCCATCTGACGCGCGCGCGAGCGCAGGGTTTCGGGCTGATCCTCGTCCTTGGCAATCTCTCCGAACAGGCGTCCGGCCTCGGCCTTGTTGCCTGCCTCAAGATGGGCCATCGCCACCAGTTCGCCGGCGCTGCCGAAATAGGGCGTGCCGGGCTTGGCGAGACTGCCCAGGCGGGCGATGACATCGGCCGGCTTCATGTTGTCGAAGCGCACCGCCACGTCGCGGATGCGGGCAAGGTCGCGCATCGCCGGGGGAGCCTCCGGATCGTCGGCAACCTGCTGGTAGAGCCCCGCCGCCTTGTCGGTGTCGCCTGCTTCGATCGCTGCTCCGGCCTGCAACAGCCGCGCAGCGGTCCGCGCGCCGGGCGAAGCCTCGTCCAGCAGCGGCGCGACCTTTTCGGCCGCGGTCTTGAAATCGTTCTGATCGGTGTAATCAAGCGCGGCAATCAGCGTTTCCGACTGTTCCTCCAGCTGCTGTTCGCGGAAATTGTCCCACAGCAGATAGCCGCCCAGCCCCGCAATCAGCACGAGGATCGCCGACAGCAGCTTGACCCCGTGATTGCGCAGGAATTCGAGCGCATCGTCCTGACGCACCGCCTCGTCGATCTCGCGGATCAGGATATCGTCCTCGGCAGGCACCGCCGGGGTCGTGGAAGAAGGGGTAGGAGTGCGCGCCATTCGGCCCTGTTATCCTTGTAACCAGATTCTGCATTGCGCAGCGGCAAGCATGCGCGCCGCGCTCTTTAGGCGGGTGTGCCCGCTTCCGCAATGCCGGGCAGGTCCGAGCCTTCCGATCTGCGAAGACTTGTGCGCCAGCGCGTTTGAACCCCTGATGAAGCAGCCGCGCTCAGAAGTCGCATCCCATGGCCTGCCCATAAGCAGCACGGTAACGCGCGATCATGTCGGCTGCATCGTAAAGCGCCCGCGCACGCGCGCGATTGGCCTCTCCCAGCCGTTGGCGCAGGGCCGCATCACCGGCAAGATCGGCCAGCATCACGCCGAGCGCCTGCGGATCCCCCGGCACCGCGATATAGGCCCGGTTGGGTTCGGCGACCATTTCCCGCACATCGCCCACATCGGGCGCGGCAACCGGCAGGCCGGCCGCCATCGCCTCGACCACCGAGAGCGGAAACTGCTCGGAGGCCGAGGACAGCGCGAAGATATCGAACAGGCCCGTCACCTGCGCCGGGTTGCTGATCGCGCCGGGCAGATGCACGCGGTGGCTCACATCCAGCGCCTCGGCGGCAGCGGCTATCGCCTCGCGCTCGGGACCGTCCCCGCAAATGACAAGATGCCATTCCTCCGGCAGGCCGGCCATGGCCTCGACCAGCATCGGCAGCTGCTTGACCGGCCGCAGCCCTGCGAGCGTGCCGATCCAGCGCTCGCCCTCGCGCTTGATCAGCCGCAGCGCGCCCGGATCGGGCGGCGCGGCGAAGGCGGCGGTATCGATCCCGTTGGCGATGCGCAGAACCTTGTCGGCCGGCTGCGCCCAGGCGCCGCGCGCGATGTTCTCCAGCCCTGCCGAAGGCACGATGACCCGCGCCGCACCCCTCAGCGCCGCCTGCCGGTAGAGGTTGCGGCGGGTCAACAGGCCGGCGGCCTCGTCCTCGTTAAAGCCGTCTTCGTGGTGTACCAGTGGCGGCAGGCCGAAGCTGCGACCAAAAACCGTGTGTGCCATCGCCACGTCGATCGCGCCCCAGTTGTAGGTGCAGATCAGGTCATAACCCTTGAGCGCCCCGGCCAGCTTCACCAGCCGGCCCGGAGTAGGCAACCCCTTGAGCGAGGGGAAATTCTCGGGAAATCGCACTTTCACCCCGCGATCGATCAGCGCGCGGGCGCCCATCGCCTCGGGCTCGGCCGATACGATGCTATGTTCCAGTGCCGCTCCGAATGCATTCATCAGCCCGACGCTGCGCACTTCCTTGCCGCCGGCGGAGAAGGTGGAGTGGCAATGCAGCACCCGCAACGGCGCGCGGGCGGGCTGGCTCATTCGATCCCGTCCAGCAGCGCGCTGATGGCAGCGCGCACCTCGGGCTCGTCGAGGGTCGGCGCATGGCCCACGCGCGGCACGGTGATCGACCGCATCGCCGGATTGCGCACCCCCATCTGCTTGACCGTCTCGGGGCTGAGCAGGTCGGACAGCTCTCCGCGCACCAGCAGCATCGGCACGCCCGCCAGCGCCTCGAAGGCGAGCCACAGGTTGGGCGGCGCGGCATTGCCGGGCTTTGCGAAGGGCTCTGCAATTGCCATGTCGTAATCGAACGTGATCCGCCCGTTCTGGCTTACCACCATGGTGCGCTTGGCCATCTCGAGCCACTGGTCGAGATCGTAATCGGGAAAGGCGGGCGCATGCACGGCCTCCAGCCCGCGCGCGGCATGGACCCACGTCGGATAACTGCGTCCCTGCCCGACATAGCCGGAGATACGCGATAGTCCCTCGGCATCGATCACGGGGCCGATGTCGTTCATCACGACCGCCGCGATCCGCCCCGGCCGGGCTTGCGCGAGCAGCATGGTCATCAGCCCGCCCATCGAGGTGCCGATCGCAATGAAGCGGGTGATGCCCTGTTCAGCCAGCAGCTTTTCGACATCCTCGACATAGGTCGCAGGCGAATAGGTATCGGAGACCGGCGCATAGTCGGACAGGCCCCTACCGCGCATCTCGGGCACGATCACCCGCCGCCCCTGGCTCAGTTCCTCGGCCAGCCCGGCAAAGTCGCGGGCGTTGCGGGTGAGGCCGTGCAGGCACAGCACCGGCAGCGCGGTGCCGCCCTCCGGGCCGGGATAGTTGCGATAGTGCAGATTCAATCCGTCGCTGCTGGTCCAGGAGCGATCTTCGTAATGTGCGGCCATGAACGGCGATATTCCCTCAATCCGGTGCGGCACGGCACACGGCCGCGACAGCGGCTTGCGCGGCGGCGCGCTTGTCCCCACTATCGCGGCATGAGCGATGCTGTGCAACACCCGACATCTTCCCAAAGCTATCGCGGCGATCCTGCCATCCTCGCACTGGCCCCGTGGCTGGGACATGGCGTGGCACCTGCGCCCTTTCCCGAGACACGGATAAGGTTCCGCAATGATCGCGCTGCGGCAAGCGTCGGGCTGGCAAGTCTCGACGATGCGGCATGGGCAGCACATTTCGGGCGATTCGCACCGCTGCCGGACAATCTGCCCGAACCGCTGGCGCTCAAGTATCATGGTCACCAGTTCCGCGTGTACAATCCGGAAATCGGCGACGGACGCGGGTTCCTGTTCGCGCAGATGCGCGATGATCGCGGCCGGCTCATGGACCTCGGGACCAAGGGATCGGGCCAAACCCCCTACAGCCGCGCGGGCGACGGGCGGCTGACGCTGAAAGGCGCAGTGCGCGAAATCCTCGCCACCGAAATGCTGGAGGCATTGGGGGTCAACACCTCGAAGACCTTCAGCGTGGTCGAGACGGGCGAGCGGTTGTGGCGCAATGACGAGCCTTCGCCGACCCGCTCGGCGGTGCTGGTGCGCCTCTCGCATTCGCACATCCGCATCGGCACCTTCCAGCGGCTGCTGGCGCTGGAGCAGGCAGACGAGATGGCGGACCTCGTCGATTATTGCCTGACGCAATTTCCCGGCCCGCCCCCGCCCGATGATGCGCCAGCGCGGGAGGAACCGGCCATCCGCCTGATGCATCAGGTGGTCGAACGGATGGCCGATCTTGCCGCCAGCTACATGGTCGCCGGCTTCGTCCATGGGGTGCTCAATACCGACAACATGAACATCACCGGCGAGAGTTTCGATTACGGGCCATGGCGCTGGCTGCCGCAATGGGATCCCGGCTTTACCGCCGCCTATTTCGACCACGCAGGGCTTTACGCCTTCGGTCGCCAGCCCGAGGCGCTGCACTGGAACTGCGGCCAGTTCGCCGTTGCACTGCGGCTGCTTGCCGACAGCCCGCCCTTGATCGCAGCGCTCGAACGCTTCGGACCGCTTTACATGGAGGCCGTTGCGCGGCGATGGTGCTGGCGGCTTGGTGTTGAGACGCGAGGGACCGAGGAGGACACGCGGCTCGTCAGCCTGTGCGAGAACGCCATGCGCGAAAGCGGCGCAGGGCCGGATGCCTTCTTCTTCGCCAACCGCGGCGGGCGCGGACAGGCTGACGGCGCGCTGGGTGAGGCACTGGCGGACTATACCGCCCTGCCCGTCGCCCACGCATACTGGTCGGACGCGGCGCCCCAGTCGATGCTGATCGAGGAGGTCGAGGCAATCTGGGCCGCGATCGACGAGCGCGATGACTGGGCACCGCTCCATGCCAAGGTCACCGCGCTCCGGCGCATGGGAGAGGCTCACGGGCCGGCGCCTGTCCCTGCCGGTCATGCCTAGGGGTTGTTGCCTAGCAATTACCCGGGACGGCGTTCACCCTATCTTTTCACCTTCAGGCGCATTAACGCCCGCTCATTGAACCGGAACATGCTTTGCAGGGGGGCAAGAGAGGCACTGTGACCGAGAATATCCTCGTTTCCTACGAACCCGCCAGCGGCGAGGAAATATGGCGGGGAAATCATGGCGATGTCGATGCTGCGGTCAGCACCGCGCGGCGCGCCTGGGGGGCCTGGGCCGCACTTCCCCTGACCAACCGGATCGAGAGCCTGCGCGCCTTCGCAAACGAAGTCCGGCGCGAAGGCGAAGGGCTTGCCGATCTTATCGCGCGCGAGGCGGGCAAGCCCTTGTGGGAGGCCCGCACCGAAGTCGATGCGGTCGTGAACAAGGTCGATATTTCGGTGCAGGCCTATGCCGAGCGCACCGGCAAGAAGAAATTCGACAGCGGGATCAACGGCAGCGCTGCGGTGCGACACAAGCCGCACGGGGTGATGGCGGTGCTGGGCCCCTACAATTTTCCCGCCCACCTGCCGAACGGTCACATCGTCCCGGCGCTGATCGCGGGCAATGCGGTGATCTTCAAGCCTTCGGAAAAGACCCCGGCGGTGGGCGAGGCGCTGGTTGGCTGCTTCCACCGTGCGGGCGTGCCGGAAGATGTCATCCAGCTGGTCATCGGCGGACCGAAGGAAGGCAAGGCGCTGGTCGCCCATCCGGGTATCGATGGCGTGCTGTTCACCGGCTCTGCCGATGCAGGCATTGCGATCAACCGCAAGCTGGCCGGCAATCCTGGAAAGATCGTCGCGCTGGAAATGGGCGGCAACAATCCGATCGTGGTGATCGACACCCCCAAGCTTGCCGATGCCGCGACGCTAATCGTCCAGAGCGCTTTCACCAGCGCCGGCCAGCGCTGCACCGCCGCGCGCCGCCTGATCGTCAAGGACAGCGTCTATGATGATCTGATGGCCGAGCTTGTCCCGCTGACACGCAAGCTGATGGTCGGCAATCCGGTCGGCGAGCCCCAGCCCTTCATGGGTCCGGTGATCGACAACGAGACCGCCGACCGGCTGATGGAAAGCTTCGTGACGCTGATGACCGCAGGCGGGCGGCCACTGCTGCACATGCGCCGCAACGTGCCCGACCTGCCGTTCCTCTCGCCCGGCATCATCGACGTCACCGACGTGATCGACCGTCCGGACCTCGAGCTTTTCGGCCCGCTCCTGCAGGTCATCCGCGTCCCCGATCTCGATGCCGGCATTACCGAGGCCAACAATACCCGCTTCGGCCTGTCTGCCTCGCTCATCGGCGGGACGCCTGATGAATACGGCCGGTTCTGGGCCAATATCCGCGCTGGTATCGTCAACTGGAACAGCCCCACCAACGGGGCATCGTCGAAAGCGCCGTTCGGCGGGATCGGGCTGTCGGGCAATCACCGACCGGCAGCCTATTACGCCGCCGACTACTGCGCCTACCCGGTGGCCAGCACCGAAGTCGACCAGCCGCGCGCGACGATCGGGGTTGGTCTCAGACCCTAAGGCAAGCGAACAAGCAGATCGACCGCGTTATGGCCGGTCGCTGACGGACGGGCCACCACGACAAGAACTGCGCCCTGCCTGCCCCGGGCGACAATCGCACTGTCCGGCCCGCTATGGTATTCGGGCCTGAGCCCGGCGCGGACCGCCCGGGTGAAGTGATATTGCAACACATCCTGCGCGGCGGCCGGCGTGCGGTAACTTATGAGCCGCAGATTGCAGCCACCTCTGCGCGCTCCGGCAGCGCGCATCACCATGCCGTGCGGCATGATGGCCGCGACTTCGGGCAGATCGGCGGCCCAGGCAAAATCATCGCTCAGGTCCGGAAGACAGGCTTCGGGCGCATCGAGCGCGGCGAGCAAATCAGCCGCGTTCGCTTCGGCGCCGGGGATCGAGCCGCTGGCCGCGACCGGCGCCGGAAGGGGCGGAATTTCGCCTTGCTCGAGCAATTCGAGCCGCCCTTCCTCGCGCGCCGCCTGTGCGGCCTCGGGTGTGGCGGGGATCAGCGGCAGGCCCGAATCGGCCACAAAGCCGAGCAGCGCATTGGCCTCGTTGCGGGCCGAAAGATCGGGATCGCTCATGAGCGGATCGTGAAGCGCACGCGCGACCAGCGGATCGGTGGCGAGAGGATCGCTTGTGCCATCCTCCTCGCGTACGCCGGAACAGGCCGCAAGCCACAGGGACAGGACAATGACGAGGGTGCGACGCATCGTGCACGTCCTGCCACAAGATGGTTAAGATTGGCTCTGCCACCCTCTGGTAGAAAGCGCCTCTCCGGCCCGAAGGCCGGGAGAGGCGCTTTCCGCGGACCGGACAGCCCGCGCAGGCGACCGCTTGGTGGGAACGGCCGCAAGTTGATCGGGACCACGCTCAGAGGGAGAGGGTTGCGTGCGCCCGCTCGAAGTTGTTCATCTATAGGATGCTCAAGCTGAACGAATCGGCTGCAAGGATGAAAGCTCCCGTTCATC
Organism: Erythrobacter dokdonensis DSW-74; assembly: GCF_001677335.1. Classification (GTDB taxonomy): domain Bacteria; phylum Pseudomonadota; class Alphaproteobacteria; order Sphingomonadales; family Sphingomonadaceae; genus Erythrobacter; species Erythrobacter dokdonensis. The sequence continues at coordinate 168,888 of NZ_LZYB01000002.1, read as the reverse complement.
GCGCAGCCCGTGGCTTGCCGGCTTGCGCGCTCCGGCGCCCCGGCCTAACGGCAGCACTCCATGACCAGCTCCGCACCACCCGCCCCTTCGGGCCTTGTCCCGGCGATCGGAGCCTATGTCATCTGGGGCTTCCTGCCGCTCTATCTGCTGCTGGTGAAAACCGTTCCGCCGTTCGAATTCGTGGGCTGGCGCATCATCTGGACGCTGCCGCTGTGCCTCCTGATCGTTCTGGTCAGGCGCCAGCTTCCCGAACTGCTGGTCGCACTGCGCAGCCCGCGTGCGCTCGTCGCGTTGCTTGCCAGTGCGATACTGATTGCGGTCAACTGGCTGGTCTATGTCTGGGCGATCATGGAGGGGCAGGTTTACGCGGCCAGCATCGGTTATTACCTCAACCCGCTGATCAATGTCCTGCTCGGCACGCTGTTGCTGGGCGAGCGCCTCTCGCGGCGTCAATGGCTGGCGGTGGGCGTGGCCGGCGCGGCGGTCGCATTGCTGGCGGCAGGCGCGATCACGAGCCTGTGGATCAGCCTCACACTGGGCTTTAGCTTCGGACTTTACGGCCTTGTCCGCAAACAGGTTTCAGTCGGATCATTACCCGGCCTGACAATCGAGAGCGCAATCCTGCTGCTGCCTGCCAGCGTCATCGCCGCCTGGTATGCCAGCGGACCTCAGGGATCCTCGTTCGGACAGGATGCCTGGCTCAGCCTGATCATCATCTTCTCGGGCGTGGTGACGGCTGTGCCGCTGCTGCTGTTTGCCATCGCAGCGCGGCGGATGGACTATTCGTCGCTGGGTTTCATCCAGTATCTTGCGCCCACTATCGTCTTCATTCTCGGTCTTACGGTATTCCGCCAACCGCTTGAACCGGTGAAACTTGTAAGCTTCATGCTGATCTGGATCGCAGTCGCGATCTTCGTGACCGACCTTCTTTCCAAGCGCCGCGCCGCGCGTCGCGCCGCCTAGCCGACGAAGCGCCACCCCAGCGTCTGACCGCCGTGCCATGGCACGATTTCCTGCCCCGTTACATGCAGCATCGGCGGCACCGCGATGTCGGCGCGTTCCAGTGTCACGCTCTCCTCGTTGACCGGCAGCTTGTAAAACGCCGGGCCGTGAAGCGAGGCGAAGCCCTCGAAGCGGTCGAGCGCACCTTCCTCGTCGAACACCGTGACATAGCTTTCCAGGGCGTAGGGCGCACCGAAGATGCCGGCGCAACCACAGGCGCTTTCCTTGTCCTTCCTGAGATGCGGTGCACTATCGGTGCCGAGGAAGAACTTGGGGTTCCCGCTGGTGGCCGCCTTGCGCAGCGCCAGCCGGTGCGTCTCGCGCTTGGCGACGGGCAGGCAGTAATTATGCGGCTGGATCCCGCCGACCAGCATCGCGTTGCGGTTGATGTGCAGGTGCTGCGGGGTGATGGTCGCAGCGACATTAGCCCCTGCCTCCATCACGAAGTCGACCGCGTCGGACGTGGTGATGTGCTCAAACACCACCCGCAGCTTCGGAAAGTTTGCAACAATGGCACGCAAATGCCTGTCGATGAACTCTTTCTCCCGATCGAACACGTCGACCGAATGATCGGTCACCTCGCCGTGGATGCACAGCACGATATCCTCGGCCTCCATCCGGGCGAGCACGGGATAGAGATTCTCGACATTCGTGACGCCCGCCGCCGAATTGGTCGTAGCGTTGGCGGGATACATCTTGGCGGCGGTGAACACGCCCTCGGCCGCCCCGCGCGCCAGATCGTCAGCGTCGGTGTTGTCGGTGAGATAGCAGGTCATCAGCGGGGTGAAGCTGGCACCCTCCGGCACCGCGGCCATGATCCGTTCCCGATAGGCCGCGCCCAGCGCCGTCGTCGTCACCGGCGGTGTGAGGTTGGGCATCACGATCGCGCGGGCGAACTGGCGTGCGGTGTAAGGGACCACTTCGTGCATGATATCGCCATCACGGAAATGCAGGTGCCAGTCATCGGGTCGGCGGATAGTGAGGGTGTCGGTCATGGCTTCCCCTTAAAGCATCGCGCCGAAAAGTGGGAACCGGTTTTCCGCATCAGGCGATGCGACGGCAAAGGGATGGAGCAAAGTGGGTGATTCATCGATCACGCACTTTGCTCCAGCCTTGCCGGTGCCTATCTGTCAGGCATGACTGCTACCCATCTTGCCAGCCGCGCGCTGATCCGCCTCTCGGCCCTCGACGAGAGCGAGGATGTCGGCGCTTTCCTCCAGGGCCTTGTCACCAATGACGTAACGGGACCGCTGCCCTGCTACGCCGCGCTGCTGACGGCGCAGGGCAAGCATCTGTTCGATTTTCTGGTGTGGGGTGCGGGCAGCGATCTTCTGCTCGATTGCGAGGCCGAACAAGCCGATGAGCTGCTCAAACGCCTGTCGATGTATCGCCTGCGCCGGAAAATCGGGATCACCCGCGAGAGCGGCATCGGCGTGCACTGGAGCCGTGCGCCGCGGGATGGCAGCGTTCCCGATCCGCGTCTTGCCGCACTCGGCCATCGCTGGCTCGCCGCGCCGGAGGGCGAAGCGGCGGATGGGGCATGGCTGGCCCACCGCCTGTCGCTAGGGGTGCCGGAGGGCCGCGCGGAACTGGGCGATATCCTGTGGCTGGAGACCAATGCGGTCGAGCTGAACGGCGTCAGTTTCACCAAGGGCTGCTATGTCGGGCAGGAAAACACCGCGCGGATGAACTGGCGCCAGAAGGTCAATCGCCGGTTGGTGGTGGTGCCGCTGGGCGATTCGGACGCAGTGCGGCGGGTGGCGGAATATCCCGATTTCGATCTCGCGGTCGATCACCTGCGCGTGGAAAACCTCGAAGCCGAGCAGCTGCCCGCATGGCAGCGTGCGGGGCTGGCACCGCCCGAAAGCTAGGCGACCTGTTGATGCCGGGCGAGGCTCGCTTCGAGCATCGCGGCGGCCCGTTCACGCGCAGAATCCCTCGACAGGCCGAGCGATTTCGCCAGCGCCCCGCCGATCAGCGCATCGCCCAGCGCCATCAGCACCAGCGTCAGCGTGTCGTGGTGGATGCTCTGTGCCCCGTGGCCGTGATCGGCCTCGTCCGGGGCGAGCTCGTCGACCAGGTCGTGGATCGTGGAGATGATCGGATCGAGCGCATCCTCGTTGCCGGTCAGCAGCATCCAGCTGGTCAGCGCACCCGCCCCCTCGCGGTCGAAGGCATCGAAGGCGAGATCGACCACCTCGCGCGCCGAGCCGAGCCCGGCGCGGCTGGCGCGCACTGCGGCGATGATCGTCTCGCACACCGAGCGCGCAAGGTGTTCGGCCAGCGCCTTTTGCAGACCCGAGGCCGATCCGAAATGGTGCAGCAGATTGGCATGAGTGCGTCCGATCCGCGCCGCCACCGCCTTAAGCGTCACCGATTGCGGCCCCGTCTCGATCAACAGAGCGCGTGCGGCAGCAAGGGCGGAACTGCGCGATTCCTCGGGTGTCAGTCTCTTGCGGGCAGCCATGGCGAGGCGCCTAACGGCTTTCAGCCGGATCGACAAGCCGCCGAACCGCCTGGCTCAGGCCGCGCGCTGTTGCTCGCTGGCCGAAGCGTCCAGTATCCGGCGATACTCTGCCACCTGCGCCGCGCCCCCGCGACCGCACGAAAACCGTTCGGAACTGCGCCCGGTCGGGTCGAAGCCGAGCTTGCGCAGCACCCGGCCCGAGGCGGGATTGTCGAGGAAATGCGATGCGACTGCCTGACGATGACCGAGCATCGCGGCGATGGCGAGCGCGGCCTCACCCGCTTCGGTGGCAAAGCCCTGACCCCAGAACGCCCGCGCGATCCAGTAGCCCAGCTCAACCGCATCGCCTTCGGCCACGGGTTCGATCCCGATGCAGCCGACGACCTGTGCATCGCGCGCGCGGGTGATCAGGAAACGCGGATGGCGGGGCCCTGCAGGCAGGGCGGCGAAGGCGCGCGCATCGCTTTCACGATAGGGCCAGGGCGCGCGCGCGAGGTTACGCACGACGCCTTCATCGGCAATACCGGCGAACAGCGCCTGCCAATCTTCGGGCCAGATCGGCCGCAGCAGCAATCTGTGCGTACGATGGAACACGAGACTTCTCCCTTTCTCGTCCCGCGCCGCCCCTAGTGTCGACGCATGACAATTTCATGGCCGCGAAACTTTGTGATTCGCGCACCGCTTCGAGGGAGAATGCAAAAAGGGAGACGGACCCCCTCTGGCGAGGATGGTCCTGTCTCCCTCAATGGTCGGGTCTTGCACCCGCCGGGACCATCCTTGCGGACGGCCCCTTTATCGAGTCGTCCGCTTACTCTGCGGCTTCGGCCATCGCGTCTACGCTGACGTATTTGCGACCCAGCTTGCCCGAGTGGAATCGCACCACGCCCGCTTCGAGCGCGTAAAGGGTGTGATCCTTGCCGATGCCGACATTGACGCCCGGGTACACCTTGGTGCCGCGCTGGCGGATGATGATGTTGCCGCCGATCACTTCCTGACCGCCGAACTTCTTCACGCCCAAGCGACGACCGGCCGAATCACGACCGTTGCGCGACGAACCGCCTGCTTTCTTGTGTGCCATGGTCCGTTAGCTCCTTACTCGGCCGAGGCAGCCGCTTCGGCGGCTTCGGTCTTGGTCTTCTTGGCGGCAGCCTTCTTGGCAGCCGGCTTGCCTTCGCCCACGGCGGTAATGCGCAGCAGGGTCATCTGCTGGCGGTGGCCGTTCTTGCGGCGATAATTGTGACGGCGACGCTTCTTGAAGACGATCACCTTCTCGCTCTTGGCCTGGGCGATGATTTCCGCCGAAACGGTCACCTTCGCGGCGTCGGCAAGGGTATCGCCCTCACCCGCCAGCAGGACATCGCCCAGCGTAATCGTGTCGCCGGCTTCGCCCGCGAGCTTTTCAACGGCAATCTTGTCTCCGGCGGCAACCCGATATTGCTTGCCGCCCGTGCGCACTACAGCGAACATGTCTCTATACTCTCGATCTTGAGCTGTGTCCGGCCGGGTGAACTTCCCACATCGACCGAACGGCAGTGCGAGGCTTGCGATGGTGCAGCCCCGGAAAGATGGGTGCCGTTAGGTGAAAGGCGCGAGCAAGTCAACGGGCTGGGCAGCCAAAATTCGCGCCCCGAGCAATCACACGCCAATCTGACAGGTGGCTTTGCCATCGGCTGCTGGCATGGTAACGGGGAACGGGGTCTATATGCTTGCGCGACGGAAATTTCATCTGCTGCTTCCGCTGAGTGCGGGTCTGTGCGCCTGCGCGGGAAGCGACGGGCCTTATCCCTCGTTGGCAACGCGTGCGTTCGAGAGCGCGGCGGCGCCTGTCGCCTCGGCTCCGGCTGAACCGATTCGTCCGCTCGCCGATGCGGCGGCGCTGCGCGCGCTGGTCGCCAGAGCTGCCGAGGCTGATAACGGCTTCACCCGCGAGGCGGCGCTGGCCGAACCACTGGTCCGCCGCGCCTCAGGCCAGCCGGTAGAAAGCGATACACGCGCCGCCGCACTGGTAGCGATGGCCGATCTGGCCGCCCGGCGCGGCGCAGCTTCGGCGGTGCTGGCGGAACTGGATCGGCTTGTCGCAGAAAGCGCCACCACCTTCGCCCCGGCCGAGGACATCGAGACCGCCCGCGGAACGGTTGAAGCGCTGGTGAGCGGTCAGAATGCGACGATGGCGCGTTTATGGGAGGAATTGGGACAATGAACCTTGCGTGCAGCACCTGCCCGGTCAAGGAGACCGCAGCCTGCGCCGTGCTGACCCCGGAAGAACGCGATGCCATGGCCGCGGCCGGACGCACGCGCACGCTCAAGCGGGGCGAGATGCTGTTTGCTGCCGGCGACGAGGATGCCGCCTGCGCGACGCTGCTGACAGGAGCGCTCAAGGTTTCGGCGGTCGATGCGGACGGCAACGAGCAAATCCTGGCACTGGTCCATCCTTCCGGCTTCATCGGCGAACTGTTCGCGCCTTTTGCCCATCACGATGTGGTGGCGCTGACCGAAAGCCGCCTGTGCACCTTTGCCAAGCGCGATATCGAGCGGGCGATCGAGGATTATCCTGCGCTTGCCCGCGCGCTGCTGCGTCGCAGCCAGGCCGATCTGCTGGCGACCCGCACACTGCTCGAACTGACCGGCCATGCCAGCGCCGAAGCGCGCCTTGCCGCCTTGCTCCACGATTTCGCCGCTGCCGCCAGCGACAGCTCGTGTCACCTCGCGGGCCGTTTCGACCTGCCGCTGACCCGCGGGGAAATCGCCAATATGCTAGGCCTCACGATCGAGACAGTGAGCCGCAAGCTCGGCGAACTGGAGGACACCGGCGCGATCCAGCGCGAAGGCAAGCGCGGGATCGTGATCAGGGATGCGGAGCTGCTGCAGGATATATCGGGGCGCTAGGGCATCCTCTTGCGCCGGACATGCGCCGGCGCACGCAGGATCCGAAACAAGAAACGGGGCGGCAGTCCGGCTGACCACCGCCCCGCAGTGGGGGAGCTTGTTTGCAGCAGGTCAGGCCACGATCGCGGCGATAATGACCACGGCCAGACCCCAGAGCACCAGCAGCACCGGCAGGATCAGCATCTGTATCGCGGCATCACGCGGGCGCAGCGGGCCGGTATTGGTCATGATGCCCTTGACCTCGAACTCGCCGAGCGTTTCGGGGCTGCTCACGTTGCCGCGGAACCGGGTCCATACCGTCGGGATGCCGAAGAACATCACCAGAAACAGGCCAATCACCGCCATGGGCACGATCAGCAGCGGGCTGGCGAAGGCAGTGACGGTAATCACCAGAAAACCGACGTAACAAGCGGCCATGACCGCATAGAAAACGGTGGGCAGGCCGAAATTGCGGTCAACCTCGACCTGATGGCGCACCGGCGCCGATGCCGGTTGGTCGACAACGCGCGCTTCGCCGCGGGCGATGAGATCGTGGACGATGTGGCTCATGGGTGATCCTCCTTGTGTTGGAGAAGAATTACCCCTGTCCGAACGTCCCTGCCTTGATCGGGATCAAATCACTGCCAGCGCGCCAGGTCTTCGTGATCCTGTTGGCGCGGCTCGATCCAGTGCCATTCGCCCGCGCGCTTTTCGCGCTTCCAGAACCACGCGGCGCTTTTGAGGTGGTCCATGCAGAAATCGACCGCATCGATCGCGTCGCGGCGGTGGAGCGCGGCGGCGGAGACGCAGACGATCGGCTCGCCCGGGCGCATCATGCCGACGCGGTGAACCATCAGGAGCCCCATCAAATCGAAGCGTTCGAACGCGCGGTCGGCCAGTTCGTGCATCCCCGGCAGGGTCAAAGGCTCGTAATGAGTAAGCTCCAGCGCCTCGACACCCCCCTGCTCTGCGGCATCGAACCGCACTTCGCCCACGAAAGTGCAAACGCCGCCCAGCCCGGGATTCGCCTGCGTGAAGGGGCCGATCAGCGTGCCGGGAATGAACATCCGGTCAAGCAGACGAATATCGCGCATCATCCCCCCGACACCGGCGGCAGCAGCGCGATCTCGTCGCCCGCACCCGCCTGCAATGCCGCCTTGTCGGCCAGCAGCGCGCCGTTCACCGCCACGCGGTTCCTCGGATCATCCACCGCTTCGCCGAGCGCTTCGGGAAGCGCGGCCTTGAGCCCGGCCCAGTCGAGCGGAGCAGAAAGCCGGAGCGTCGGCGCACCCGCAAGATCGGCGAGCTTCCCGAGGAAGACGACGGTGATCACCTCACCCGCCCGTCATCGACATGTGCCGCGGCACCGCAGGAGCGGCCCCGCGCGCATCCATGCGGAAGTGGTGCTTTTCGGGCTTGATCCTGAGCGCCTCGTCGAGCGCGGCGGCAAGATTGGCCTCCGGCGCATCGGAGCGCAGTGCCGCGCGCAGATCGACCCGCTCGCCCCCGCCGAGGCAGGGATAAAGCTGTCCCGTCGCCGTCACGCGCAGCCGGTTGCAGCCGGCGCAGAAATTGTTGGTGTGCGGGGTAATAAAGCCCAGGCGCCCGCCGGTTTCGGCAATATCGACATAGCGCGACGGGCCGCCGGTGCGGTGATTGCTCTCGCGCAGCGTCCAGCGCTGCTCCAACCGGGCGCGCACATCATCGAGCGGCAGATACTGGTCGAGCCGTTCCTCTTCGACATCGCCGAGCGGCATGACCTCGATCAGGGTAACATCGTGGCCTTGCGCATGGCCCCAGGCGATAAGATCGGGCAATTCGTGCTCGTTCACGCCCTTCAGCGCCACGGCGTTCAGCTTGACCTTGAGCCCGGCCGCCTTGGCCGTCGCAATCCCTTCGAGCACCTGCGGCAGGCTATCGCGCCGGGTCAGCTCGGCGAACTTCGCGCGGTCCAGCGTGTCGAGCGAGACGTTGACCCGCTTCACCCCCGCCCGCGCCAGCGCCTCGGCATGGGTCGCCAGTTGGGTGCCGTTGGTGGTCAGCGTCAGTTCGGCCAGATCATGGCCCAGCCTGCGGCCCAGCGCCGTGAACAGGTCGATGATGTCGCGCCGCACCAGCGGCTCGCCCCCGGTAATGCGGATCTTGGTAACACCGCGCGCTATGAAGCCGGTGGCGAGATCATACAGCTCCTCGAGGCTGAGAACCTCCTTCTTGGGCAGGAAGGTCATGCGCTCGGGCATGCAGTACGAACATCTGAGGTCGCAGCGGTCGGTGACCGACAGGCGCAGATAGGTGATGCGGCGCTGGAAGCTGTCCACCAGAGGCGGCGCGCTTTCCGCCGGATCGCGCAGCAGGATCAGGTCAGGCTTGCGAGGAGAGGCTGTGGGCACGTTGTCATTCATGACACACGAGATAGTGCCCTGTCACGCCCGGCGCATCTGCCAAAAAGCGCAGCACCTCTGCACGCGCATCACCGGGCAGTCCCGCAACCAGATTGACACGTTTGGGCGCCGCCTCGCGCGCAAGGTCGCGCGCCAGTGCCAGCCGCCATTCGCGGTGATCATGGTTTGCGGGCGGCAGGATGATGGCAAGTGCGGAGCAATCAGCATCGGCCAGCGCTGCGCGGGCGGCCTCGAGGTGAAAGGCCATGACAGTGCCCGCGGCATCGAGAGCGCCATCGGGCAGCTTGCCGACCTCGATCTGCCGCATCATCGCCTTACGCTCCGTGATCGGCCGGACGCTCGCGGTGGAGCGTGATGCCGATCTGCTCGCTGCCTTCCGCAATCGCCAGCTTCACGATCTTCACCGTCACCGCCTGAACCTTTGCGTCCTGCACGAACAGCGTCTCGCAGATGTGGTCGGCCACTGCCTCGATCAGCTTGAAATGCACGCCTGCGGGCAATCCACCTGTCGCGGCGAACTTGAGGTCCATGTAGTTCTTCGACGCATCGAGCGGCGTGTCGGGATCATAGCGGTCGGCCACGGCATAGCGCGCCGCGATGCTGATGCGCAGCGGCTGGGGTTTGCCGGTCTCCTCGGAATAGATGCCGGTCAGGACATCGACGACGAGATCGTTGACTTCGAGGGTAAGCGAATCGGTCATGGGCGCGGGCTTTAGAGCATCGCGCCGAAAAGTGGGCACCGGTTTTCGGCTTTCAGCGATGCGACCACAACTAGAGCGGATTTGACCAGCGCGCGAAGATTGCGGTGGGGAGCAGGCGACCGCCCTCTGCTTCCTCGCGCACGGCAAGGTCGCCGTGCTCGATCTGCCCGGGCAGGTGGCGGAGCGCCTCTTCCAGCAGGCCGGCAATCGCAAGGCTGCTCATGCGCACGGCATAGACGGTGAGGAACACGAAGCGGCTGTCCTTGTCGAGCAGCTTCGCACAGTCGGCGATCAGGCCCGGCAGGTGCTCCTCCAGCCGCCACACCTCGCCATCCGGCCCGCGCCCGAACTTCGGCGGATCGAGGATGATCCCGTCATAGCGCCGCCCGCGCCGCACCTCGCGCGCGGTAAATTTCGCGGCATCGTCGGTCAGCCAGCGGATCGGGCGATCCGTCATGTCCGAAAGGACAGCGTTCTCGCGCGCCTGCGCCACGGATTTCTTCGAGGCATCGACATGGGTGACCTTGCCATGGCGCGACAGGGCCAGCGTGCCGAGGCCGGTATAGCCGAACAGGTTCATGGTCTCGGCATCATCCATGCCGTCAAGCTGGCCGCGCATCCACGCCCATACCGGCGCCATGTCGGGGAAGAATTGCAGGTGGCGGAACGGGGTGGGCCTGGCGGTGAAGCGGACCTCGTTCCACGCCAGCGGCCAGCCATCCTCAGGCAGGGCTTGCACGAAGTGCCAACGTCCGCCGCCGTCCTCGTCCGATCCGGGGATGAACTCGCCCGCTGCGGGCCACTCCGAAAGGCGCGGCTGCCACATGGCCTGGGGCTCTGGCCGGATAAAGCTGTGCGGGCCGAAGGCCTCCCACTTGCGCCCCGCCCCGCTGTCGAGCAGGCGGTAGGAATCCCATCCGGTGCATTCCATCACCAGCGGTTGCTGGACAAGGCGCGCCATCAGGCGTTCCCGGCGTGACCGAGCACGTAGTCGCGGGTGGCGGCGTAATCGCCCGCCAGTTCGACAAAACTCTCCTCGCGCCCGAACAGATCACCCACCCGTGACGGCAACGCCGGGCGCACGCCAATGGCCCGCTCGACCGCATCGGGGAACTTGGCGGGGTGCGCGGTCGCGAGGGTAACCAGAGGAATGCCCGGCGCAACAGTTCCCGCCGCCGCAACCGACAGCGCGCAATGGAGGCCGACGCCGGTGTGCGGATCGATCACCTGCCCCGTCTTGCGCCAGGCCCATTGCAGCGCCCGCGCGGTTTCGACCTGGTCGGCCCGCGCCGAGGCGAACAGGGCCGCAGCACCTTGCGCTTGCGCATTGGTCAGCTGCATCGCCTTGGAGGCCTCGAAAGCGCGCATCTGTTCGGCCATCGCCGCCCCGTCCCGCTCTCCGGCATCGAACAGCAGGCGCTCGAAATTCGAGGAAACCTGAATGTCCATCGATGGGGTAATGGTCGGTGTGACCCCGCCCGCCGAATAGTCGCCCGAGGACAGGGCACGGTAAAGGATGTCGTTGATGTTGGTGGCGACGATCAGGCGTTCGATCGGCAGGCCCATTTTCGCTGCGACATAGCCCGCGAAGACATCCCCGAAATTGCCGGTGGGGACGGAATAGGCCACGGTCCGGTCGGGCGCCCCCAGCCCGAGCGCGGAGGCGAAGTAATAGACCACCTGCGCCATCAGGCGCGCCCAGTTGATCGAATTGACCGCCCCCAGGTTGAGGACATTCGTCACCTCGGCATCGGTGAACATGCGCTTCACATGGGCCTGCGCGTCATCGAAGCTGCCATCAATGGCGAGGTTGTGGACATTGGGCGCGCGCACCGTGGTCATCTGGCGGCGCTGCACGTCGCTGACCCGGCCCTTGGGATGGAGCATGAAGATCTCGACCCGTTCCAGCCCCGCGACGGCCTGAATCGCGGCCGACCCCGTATCGCCGCTGGTCGCCCCGACGATAGTCAGCTTTTCGCCCCGACGTTCGAGGAAGGTTTCGAACAGGCGGCCGAGCAGTTGCAGCGCGACGTCCTTGAAGGCGAGCGTCGGGCCGTGGAACAGTTCGAGCAGCCAGTGCTGGGCGTCGAGCTGCACCAGCGGCGTGACAGCGGCATGGCCGAAATCGCCATAGACAGCGTGGCACAGGCAGAGCAGTTCGTCTTCCGTCAGGCTGCCCGCAACGAAGGGCGCCATGATCCGTGCGGCGAGATCGGGATAGGCAAGGCCGCGAAGCCCGCGGATCTCGTCGGCGCTGAACCGCGGCCATTCGGCGGGCAGATACAGCCCCCCGTCGCTGGCGAGGCCTGCCAGCGTCACCCCTTCGAAATCGAGCGCCGGTGCGCTCCCGCGTGTCGAGACATATTGCATATGCGAAGGCGCCTAGAGCGATTTCGAGGGAAATGGAACATTTCCCGACTCGGAAATCGCGGCAATCAAGAAACGCGGCGGCGGCGGCGCAATGCCAGCACGTAGATGACCAGTGCGGTCAGCGCGAAGAAGAACCACTGCCCGGCATAGGCGAGGTGGTTGTTGGGCAGGTCGCCGGGATCTGGCGGAGCGAGCGGTTGAAGCCCTGCCTGCGGCGTTTCGGCCACGAGCCGGATGGTATCGCCGTAACTGGCAATGCGCCCGCTGACCGGCCCGCCTGACCATTGCGGAGATTGGGGTGAGCGTGACCAGCCGATAGTCACGTCAGCTACACCCGAGCCACCATGGCTGCATCTTGCCACATGCACCCAGCCGGATCGTCCGGCGGCGGATTTGCCGGAGATCGGATCAATGCCCCGCACCTCGCGGCAATCGATGGTCGTCCGGCGAAACAGGGCATTCCGATAGTCGGCAGGCGCAGGCCAAGTGACCTCGGAGCTGTCTTGCAGCGCCGCCTCATAGCGGGCGATCAGTGCCTCCTTCTCGGTCTTGCGCCCCAACTGCCACACGCCCAGCGCGATCATCGTGGCGACCGCGGCCAGCACGATGATGGTCGGGATGATCGGCACGCGGCGGCTCATTCCTCGCTCCCCTGATAGGAATGATAGATCCAGATGGTCTTGTAGAGCCTGAGGGCGCCGATCACCGTGCCCACCGTCACCGGCGCCCAGAAGGCGAGGCTCGCCCACAGCGGCGGGCGCAGCCATTCATCCACGCCCAGCGCGGCAAAGATCAGCACCAGCGCCAGCAGCATTGTCAGGACGCCGACAAAGCGCCCGCCCCGCTCCAGCGTCAGGAAATCGAGCCCGCAGCTCGCGCATTCCTCCGCCAGACCAGCAGGCGCGGCGAACAGCGTTTTGGCCCCGCAGCGGGGGCACAAACCGGAAAGGGCAGCCCGGGCGAGAGAAACTCCCAACCCCGGCTGCCCCTTCTGTTCCGTCGGACTTTCGTCCGGAAGCATCAGTGGTATTCGGCGCCCCAGCCGCCCCAGACATAGACGGCGACGAACAGGAACAGCCACACGACGTCGACGAAGTGCCAGTACCACGCCGCCGCTTCGAAGCCGAAGTGCTGGCGCGGGGTGAAGTGGCCGAGATAGGCGCGATAGAGACACACGGCGAGGAAGATCGTGCCGACCAGCACGTGGAAGCCGTGGAAGCCCGTCGCCATGTAGAAGGCCGATGAATAGGTGTTGCCGCCGAAACCGAAGGGGGCAACCGAGTATTCATAGGCCTGGATGAAGCTGAACAACACGCCCAGCGCGATGGTCGCCCACAGGCCCTGCTTGAGGCCGGTGCGGTCGCCATGGATAAGCGAGTGGTGCGCCCAGGTCACCGTGGTGCCCGAACACAGCAGGATCAGCGTGTTGAGCAGCGGCAGCGCGAAGGGATCGAGCACTTCCATTCCTTCGGGAATGAACTGCGCGATGGCGCCCGCTTCGCCAAACAGGCTGGTGGTGCTGCCCGATGCTGCATCAAAGCTCAGCGGGGTCGGGAACAGCGCGAAATCGAAGAAGCTCCAGAACCAGCCGACGAAGAACATCACTTCCGAAGCGATGAACAGGATCATGCCGTAGCGCATGTGAAGCTGCACCACCGGGGTGTGATCGCCGCGCTGGGCTTCGATGACGATGTTCTTGAACCACATGAAGAAGGTGGCGATCAGGCCCGCAAGGCCCGCCCACAGCACCGTCGCGCCGGCAATCGGGCCAAGCACGTCGGGGTGCCAGCTCAGCACCATGCCGCTGGTGAAGGTCAGCGCCGAGATCGAGCCGACCAGCGGCCAGATATCGGGTTCGAGAATGTGGTAATCGTGGTTTGCCGTGCCAGCCATGTGGATGTTCCCGTCCCTGGGTTGCTTGCGTTGGTCAGTCGGTGCCCGCGGACGCCAGTGTAACCGGGTCCTTGGTGCGATGGAAAGTGTAACTCAGCGTGATCTGCTCCACGCCCTTCATGTTCTCGTCCTCCAGCATCGCCGGGTCGACATAGTAGAGCACCGGCATGGTAACCTCCTGCCCGGGGGCAAGGGTTTGCTCGGTAAAGCAGAAACACTGGATCTTGTTGAAATACTTGCCCGCCTGCTCCGGCTCGACATTGAAGGTGGCGGTGCCGGTGATCGGCAAGGGGCTGTTGTTGCGCGCGACATAGGTGGCAATGTCGCGCTGGCCGATGGTGATGGTGTCGGTCGCTTGCGAAGGACGGAAAGTCCAGGGCATGTCGGAAGCGGTCGAGGCGTCGAAGCGGATCGAGATCCGCTCGCCCGAAGCCAGCGCCTCGGCACGCGCGGCATCGCTGGCGCTTGCAACCTGCGTGGTACCGCCAAAGCCGGTGACGCGGCAGAACATCTCGTAAAGCGGCACTGCGGCATAGCCGAGCCCGAGCATGAACAGCGCGCCGGCAAACGCCATCAGCCCGACCCGCGCGTTACGGCGGGCGGTCTCGGCGTCGTGGGCCAGGGGCGCGTGCGAAGCCATCAGCCGTCCCCGATCCGCACGATGGTGATGGCATAGAACAGCATCACGAAGAACAGCAGCGTACCCGCCACCACAAGATTGCGGCTCTTGCGCCGCCGTTCGAATTCCTTCTGCTCTTCAGGCGTCACGCGATCCACCCCTGGTAGGCCGCGACCCGATCCGCCACCAGCGCCGCGAACAGCGCGAAGAGATAGTAGATCGAGAACTTGAAGAGCTTCTTTTCAGGCAGCATCTTGTCACCCTCGGCGGCACGCATGCGGGAGCCCACGGGCCATGCCAGCCAGGCGAACAGCAGCGAGAGCGTGACCGCGGTCATGCCGTAGAGCCAGCTTGTCCCGCCGATAACCCACGGCGCGATAGCGATCGGCGCGAGCAGTACGGTGTACCACCAGATCTGGCGGCGGGTCGGCTTCTCGCCCGCGACCACCGGCATCATCGGAATGCCGACCTTGGCATAATCGGCCTCGACGAACAGCGCGAGCGCCCAGAAGTGCGGCGGGGTCCAGAAGAAGATGATCGCGAACAGCAGGATCGGCATGGCGGTGACCTCGCCCGTCACGGCCACCCAGCCGATCAGCGGCGGGAACGCGCCGGCACCGCCGCCGATGACGATGTTCTGCGGGGTGCGCGGCTTGAGCCACATGGTGTAGATCACCGCGTAGTAGATAATCGCAAGCAGCAGCAGCGCGGCCGCCAGCCAGCCGATGGCAACGCCCATCAGCAGCACCGATACGCCCGACAGGAATATTCCGAAATCGCGCGCGTCCTCTCGCTGCATCCGGCCGCCGGGAAGCGGGCGGTTCATGGTGCGCTTCATCCCTGCGTCGATATCGGCTTCCCACCACATGTTGAGAACCGCCGAGCCGCCCGCGCCCATCGCAATCGCGAGGATCGCGGTGAAGCCGAGAACCGGATGGATGCTGCCCGGCGCGGCCAGCACGCCGCAGATCGCGGTGAAGATCACCAGCGTCATCACGCGCGGCTTGGTCAGCGTGAAGAAATCACGCCATTCCGCGGGCATCGCGGTGCCGGTTTGGGGTGCGGTGCTTGCCATCGTTCTCATCGTTCCATGGGCAAGGAGCGCGAGCCTTCTCGCCCGCGCTCCCCCCTTTGTTTCACGCTCCCGCGAAGGAGCCGATCACGTGCCCGTTACGCCGTCGCCGGACGGTGATCGTGGTAGTCCATGCTGTCGGTGATCACCGGCAGGGTTTCGAACTGGTGGTAGGGCGGCGGGCTCGGCAGGGTCCATTCGAGCGTCGTCGCGCCTTCGCCCCACGGATTGGCTTCGGCCTTCTTGCCCGCAGCCAGCGCGTAGAGGATGTTGACGAAGAAGAAGATCATCGATCCGGCCATGATGTAATAGCCGTAGGTGCTGATCTCGTGCCAGAAGGTGTAGGCTTCAGGATAATCGGGATAACGGCGCGGCATCCCCTGCATGCCCAGGAAGTGCTGCGGGAAGAAGATCACGTTCACGCCTATGAAGAAGGTCCAGAAGTGGATGTGCGAAAGCAGCTCGGAGTGCATCCGCCCGCTCATCTTCGGGAACCAGTAGTAGAAGCCGGCGAACATCGAGAACACCGCACCCATCGACAGCACATAGTGGAAATGCGCCACCACGTAGTAGGTGTCATGCAGGTTGTCGTCGATGCCGCCATTGGCCAGCACCACGCCGGTCACGCCGCCGACGGTGAACAGGAAGATGAAGCCCAACGACCAGACCATCGGCGACTTGAATTCGAGGCTGCCGCCCCACATCGTCGCGATCCAGCTGAAGATCTTCACGCCGGTCGGCACCGCGATCACCATAGTCGCCGCGGTGAAGTACATCTTCGTGTTCACATCGAGGCCCACGGTATACATGTGGTGCGCCCAGACGATGAAGCCGACCACGCCGATCGCGACCATGGCGTAGGCCATGCCGAGATAGCCGAACACCGGCTTGCGGCTGAAGGTCGCCACGATCTGGCTGATCATGCCGAAGCCCGGCAGGATCATGATGTAGACTTCCGGGTGACCGAAGAACCAGAAAAGGTGCTGGTAGAGCACCGGATCACCGCCGCCGGCCGGATCGAAGAAGGTCGTGCCGAAATTGCGGTCGGTCAGCAGCATCGTAATGGCAGCGGCCAGAACGGGCAGCGCGAGCAGCAACAGGAAGGCGGTGACCAGCACCGACCACACGAACAGCGGCATCTTGTGCAGGGTCATGCCCGGCGCGCGCATGTTGAAGATGGTGGTGATGAAGTTGGTCGCACCCAGGATCGAGCCAGCGCCCGAAAGGTGCAGCGAGAAGATCGCGAAATCGACCGCCGGACCGACCGAACCGCTGGTCGAAAGCGGGGCATAGACCGTCCAGCCGGTGCCTGCGCCGGGGCCGGAACCGCCGGGAACGAAGAGCGAGAACAGCAGGCTGAAGAAGCCCGCCACCGTCAGCCAGAAGCTCACGTTGTTCATGCGCGGGAAGGCCATGTCCGGCGCACCGATCATCAGCGGCACGAACCAGTTGCCGAAGCCCCCGATCATCGCCGGCATGACCATGAAGAACACCATGATAAGGCCGTGGGCGGTGATGAACACGTTCCACATGTGCAGCGCGGTGTTCAGATCATTGCCGCCGCCCATGAACTGCGCCCACCATTGCAGGTACTGGATGCCCGGTTCGGCCAGCTCGAGGCGCATGATACCCGAAATGGCACCCCCTACGATCCCCGCGATAATCGCGAAGATCAGGTACATCGTGCCGATGTCCTTGTGGTTGGTCGACATGAACCAGCGGGCGAAGAAGCCCGGCTTGTGGTCCGCGTGATCATGGGCATGATCATCGTGGTGGATGTCGAAGCCTTCTGCGGTGGTAGCCATCGTTCAGATACTCTCAGGTTTTATTCGTTCTTTGTTCTCAGCGGGCGGTCAGCAGCGCGACCTGTTCAGGCGCGGCTTCCTCGGACGCCGGAGCCGCAGCCTCGGCTTCCTCGCCCGGCATCGACCCGCCCTGTGCCTTGACCCATGCCGCGAACTCCTCGGGCGGCAGCGCCTCGATCGCAATCGGCATATAGGCGTGGCGCGAACCGCACAGCTCGGAGCACTGGCCGTAATAGACGCCCGGCTCCTTGATGGTCAGCAGCTTTTCATTGAGCCGGCCCGGAACCGCATCCATCTTAAACCACAGCGACGGCACAGCGAAAGCGTGGATCACGTCGGACGCAGTGGTCTGGATGCGCAGCGGAACTCCGGCAGGCACGACCATGCGGTTGTCGACCGCCAACTGGCCCGGCTCACCGCGGCGCACGGCCTCGTCTTCGGGCAGCATGTTCGACACGACCTCGATCTCGCCGTGATCGGGATAGGTATAGCCCCAGTACCACTGGTAACCCGTCGCCTTGATGGTGACGGCCTCGGCGGGCGGGGTTTCGTACTGGCGCGCGAGCAGCGTGATCGAGGGAACCGCGATCACGACCAGGATAATGACCGGCACGATCGTCCAGACCACTTCGATCATGGTATTGTGCGTGGTCTTGGAAGCGACCGGATTGGCGCGGCGGTTGAAGCGAACGATCACATAGAGCAACAGGCCGAGCACGAACAGGCTGATAACGGTGATGACCGGGAGCAGGATGTAATCATGCATGCCCAGCGCATAAATGCCGTTATCGGTGTACTGGTCCTGAAAAGTCAACGACTTGGCCATCGCGCCCGGCTCATCCGAGCGGGGATCGGTCGGCATACCCTTGCCCTTGGTCGGCGCCATCGGGGTATAGCTGCCCTCGGTCGCGGCCGCTTCGCTCACGGCTTCGATCATGCCGGCATCAGGGGCGGTAGCCTGCGCCGCCGCATCCTGTGCGACAGCTGGAACCTGCGCGAACAGCGCCGCGAATGCAGCGAGCGCCGCAAGGGTAGCAATTTTCATACGGGTGTGCATCTGACCCATCTTCATGTGTCCAAGTTACTTCGAAATTTTTGTTTTTCGAATTCTGATCCCTCGCTGTCCGGCATTCCTCCTCCGGACAGCAAATTGCCGACATTCACGCCAGCCTTGCCCCGCCCTTAGCCGCGCTTGCCGAGTGCCTCAAGCGCTTCTAGGGAGAAAATTATGCAAGCCTCCATGATTGCCGCGCAAGTCGCCGCGCCCGTTTCGTTTTTTCCCGGAGTTCGTCCATGACCCAAGAGGAAGTCCTTGCCGAGTTCCGCAATTCGGGTGCCTTGCTCGAAGGACATTTCAAATTGTCTTCGGGCAAGCATAGCGGCCATTACCTGCAATGCGCCCGGGTCTTGATGAACCCGGCGCGCGCTGCCCGTCTTGCCGAAGCAGTGGTGGCCGGCATCCCCGGCGAAGTGCTTGAAAAGGTTGATGTCGTGGTATCCCCTGCGATGGGCGGCATCATCATTGGCCACGAAGTCGGCCGGGTGCTGGGCAAGGATGCGCTGTTTCTCGAACGGCCCGAGGGCACATTCCACCTGCGCCGCGGCTTTGCGCTGGATGGGGGCGCGAAGGTGCTGATGGTCGAGGATGTGGTAACCACCGGCCTTTCCAGCCGCGAGGCGATCGCTGCCGTTGCGCGCGAAGGCGGCGAGGTGATCGCCGAATGCGCAATTATCGATCGTTCCTGCGGTTCGGTCGATCTCGGTGTGCCGTTCTACCCGCTGCTTGCCATTGATTTTCCCACCTATGATCCCGATTCCATCCCGGAAGACTTGGCCCGCGTAGCTGTGACCAAGCCCGGAAGCCGGAAAGAATGAGCGAAACCCTTCACCCCCGTCCCTTGCGCCTTGGCGTCAACATCGATCACGTCGCGACCATCAGGAACGCGCGCGGCGGGGATCATCCCGATCCGGTGCGCGCGGCGCAGATCGTCGCCAAGGTCGGCGGCGACGGCATCACCGCGCACCTGCGCGAAGACCGCCGCCATATCCGCGACGAGGATCTGGCACGCATCCAGCAGGCGACCGACCTGCCGCTGAACCTCGAAATGGCCGCGACCCGCGAAATGCTCGCCATCGCCTTGCGCCACAAGCCCCACGCCGCCTGCATCGTCCCCGAAAAGCGCGAGGAACGAACCACCGAGGGCGGGCTGGATGCAGCCGGGCTGCACAATACGCTGGTGCCGATCGTCGACGAGTTGCGCGGGGCAGGCATCCGCGTCTCGTTGTTCATCGAAGCCGACGAGCGCCAGCTCGACGCTGCGCTGCGCCTCGGCGCGCCGGTGGTGGAATTCCATACCGGCGAATATGCCCATGCCTTCCTTGACGGCGACCGCGAGCGCGTGGAGCGCGAGCTCAAGCGCATCTCGGACATGGCCGCGCTTGCCGCCAAGAACGGGATCGAGGCCCATGCCGGCCACGGCCTTACCTTCGACAATGTCCAACCCATCGTCGCCATTCCCCAGATCGCGGAACTCAACATCGGCCACTATCTGATCGGCGAGGCGGTGTTTGTCGGCCTTGAACCCGCGATCCGCCGGATGCGGGAGCTGATGGACGAAGTGCGTTGAGCCAGCCCGACCTTCCGCCACTTGCGCGCGAGCAGAAGCGCTGGGCCTTCGGGGCGGCTGCACTGTTCCTGCTGGCGATCGGCTTTCTAGGCTTTGCGCTCAATACCGGGGTGATGCGGGTCTTCGCGGTCGGCTGGGTCGCCTTGCAGATCTTCGGCTTCGTCGGCGCATTGAAGGTCGCGAAAGGCGATTTCGCCCACCCGCTTTTCAAGGCGCAGGTGATGCTCCACGTGGTTGCCGTCGGCCTGCTGGTGGCGGTGATGATAAGAGCGTTCAAATGATCATCGGCCTGGGCTCCGACCTCTGCAATATCGAGCGGATCGGCAATTCGCTTGCCCGCTATGGCGAGCGGTTCGAGCACCGCGTGTTCACCGATGTCGAGATCGCAAAGGCCCGCCGCCGCCCCTACACGATTGCCGGCACCTATGCGAAACGCTTCGCCGCCAAGGAGGCCTTTTCCAAGGCGGTCGGCACCGGGTTCAGGCGCGGCGTGTTCATGAAAGACATCGGCGTGGTCAACGGATCCTCGGGCGCGCCGACGCTGGCGCTGACCGGCGGCGCGGCTTTGCGGCTTGAAGAAATCACGCCGAAAGGCCATGAGGCGCGCATTCATCTCACCCTCACCGACGATCATCCATGGGCGCAGGCCTTCGTGATCATCGAAGCCATCCCCCTCCCCACCTGAGCGCCCCGAACCCATGGCAACCACCGAAAGCCCGTCAGAAAGCCCTGAAGTGACCGACACCAGCGCCCCCGAAAAGCCGCACAAGGTCGATTGGCTCGCGGAAATCCGCGGCCTTGCGCTGATGCTGCTGGCGGTGCTGGCGTTCCACAGTCTGGTGGCCAAGCCCTTCTACATCCCTTCGACCTCGATGATGCCGGGCCTGTGGGTGGGTGACCGGCTGGTGGTGAGCAAGTACCCCTATGGCTGGTCATGGGCCTCGGCGAGCTTTCACCTGCTGCCCCGCGGCGACTGGCGGGTGATGGGCTCGACCCCCGAATATGGCGATATTGTCATCCCCGTCCACCCGACCCGCAACGAGGATTACATCAAGCGCGTCGTCGCCCTTCCCGGCGACACGATCGAAGTGCGGGGCGGACAGATCATCCTTAACGGCACACCGATCAAGCGCGAGGTGGTGCCGCCGGTACGCCTGCCGTTCGAGCCAGACCTGATCTGTCGCGGGATGCCGTGCCTCGCTGCCTTCGAGCAGTATCGGGTCAAGGGCGCGGACGGACGCGACTATTTCGAGCCGCCGACCTGGCGTGAGACCCTGCCCAATGGCGCGACCTACCTCACCATCGACTACCGCGACCAGCGGCTCGACAATTACGGCCCCTACACCCTGCCCGAAAACGCCGTCTTCGTGATGGGCGACAACCGCGACGAGAGCGCCGACAGCCGCGCCGAGGCGATCGAGAGCGGCCTTGGCGGCGCGGTGCCGCTCGCCAATATCGGCGGGCGGGCGGAGTTCATCACCTTCAGCCTCGACGGTTCGACCACCTGGAACCCCGCAACCTGGTTCACCAGCTTCAGGCCGGAGCGCGCATGGACGACGCTGCGCCCGCCGCTGGCCGAGGGCACGGCGGCGAAATAGCCGCGAGGCAGTGCAAGGGATGGCCCGCAAGTTCCTCTATCTGGTTGCTTTCTGCATCACGATCGTGATCGCCGGGCGGATCGCCTACGAGCTGTTCCAGGACGAACTGGCCCAGATCGCGCTGGTACCCTCGGGCGAATTCAAGCCGGTCAAACCGCTCGAGGCCAACGCCTATGAGGACCCCGGCCTATGGTATTCGCGCCCCGGCATCGGGGTGAAGGACCCGGCGCGCTGGCAGCCCGCCTATGCCAGTGATCGCGGGCTGCTGCCCACCCCGGCAGACCCGCCCGCGCCGCGCTTTGCCGTGTTTTTCGTCCACCCCACCAGCTACCTCAACCGCGCCAGTTGGAACGCCCCGCTGGAAAACGGCGGCGATCCGGAAGCCGAACGCATCGCGCGGGTCTATCTGCGCGGCATGGCCAGCCCCTTTAACGCTGCCAGCGAAATCTGGGCGCCGCGCTACAGGCAGGCAACCATGGGTGCGTTCCTGACTGATGCCGAGGAAGGCAAGCAGGCGATCGATGCGGCCTATGCCGACGTGCGCGAGGCATTCCGCTATTTCCTCTCCAGCATCGATCCCGGAACCCCGATCGTGCTGGCGGGCCATTCGCAAGGCTCGCTGCACCTGAAACGGCTACTGGCCGAGGACATACGCGCCACGCCGACGGCAAAGCGGATCGCCGCAGCCTATATCATCGGCTGGCCGGTCTCGCTCGAGCATGATCTGCCGGCCATCGGCTTTCCCGCCTGCGCCGCACCCGATCAGGCAGGCTGCGTGCTGTCGTGGTCGAGCTTTGCCGAGCCGGCCGACCCGGCAAGCGTCCTGAACTATTACGCGACGACCCCCGCGCTCGACGGCGATCCGCCGGGAACCAGCGCGATGCTGTGCACCAATCCGCTGACCGGCCGCTTTGGCGGAGAGGCACCGGCAAGCGCCAATCTCGGCACGCTGGTGCCAGAGGATACGATGGAAAAGGGCGAGCTTGTCCCCGATCTCGTTCCCGCACGTTGCGACAAGCGCGGATTGCTGCTGATCGGCCCTCCGCCGGAGATGGGAAGCTATGTGCTTCCGGGCAATAACTACCACGTCTACGACCTGCCGCTGTTCTGGGCGAACACCAAGGCCGACGTGATCCGCCGGGTCGAGATATGGACGAGCCAGCAGGACTGATTTTCGAGGACGCGCGCGCTTTTGCCGCGGCGCTGCCCGAAGGCGGCGTTTTGCTGGGACTCGATCTCGGGACCAAGACCATCGGCACCGCGACTTGCGATGCGGGCTGGCGCTTTGCCACCAACAACGCCACGATCCAGCGCGGCAAGTGGGGGCGCGACCGCGAGACGCTGGCCGCGCTGATCAGGACACGCAGCGCGAAAGGCATGGTGCTCGGCCTGCCGCGCAACATGGACGGGTCCGAAGGCCCGCGTGCGCAGGCGTCGCGCGCCTATGCCCGCAATCTGGCCGAAGCCTTTGCCCTGCCGATCCTGCTGTGGGACGAACGCTGGTCGACCCAGGCCGCCGAAGCGGCGATGATCGGTCAGGACATGAGCCGTGCCAAGCGCGCCGCCGCGATCGATGCCCACGCCGCCGCAGTCATCCTGCAAGGCGCGATCGACCGGCTTGCAGGAGGCGTGTTCTAGAGCACGGCGCGCCGCGCCCGCGCCGCGCCTGCGACCATCCGGCTGCCCGACAGCTCCGCTGCCCGCCACAGCGCGTCCGCTTCGGCCGGATCGTCGAGCATGTCGGCCCGTGCCTCGAAACTCGCCAACCGCATCCGCTCGCTAGGATGGCGCGCACCGACCCATTCGGCATAGTCCCTCGCGCTCGCCGCCCCGCTCGCCACGGCGACGCGCAGAAAGGCCTCGCCCGCCAGCGGGTTGAGCCAGCGCGCCACCGTGCCGCGTTCGAGGTCGAACCCGTACTGGTCGAACCACCCCTGCGCCGGATCGACCCGCATCACGTTGAGCGAGACCGACAGACTTGTCGGCGGCAGCTGGTTGTGCACGTCGAGATGACGGCGATAAAGCATCAGCTTGCCGGGCGAGAGCACCGAGCGGCCGACAAAGCGCAAGGACGCATCCTCGCCCGGATAGCCCGCGACCGCCGCATAGTCATATTCGTAGTAGTCGCTGGCATAGCCCGGGCCGCAGTAACCCACTGTCAGAAAGTCGAAATTGTGATCATGCGGCGCGCCATAGACAAAGCTCGCCGCGCCGCTGGTGCGAAACACGTGGTCGCGCGGCGAAGGCCAGATCGCGGCGCGCAGGAAGGCGCTGTTGGCTCGCCCAGCGCGCGGGCGGCTGAGGATGATCGCCTGCGGACCATATGCCGAGGCAATGTCCTCCCCGCCATTGCCCGCCAGCCGCTCGACCAGCAGATCACCGAGAAATTCGCGATTATTCGCCAACCGCCGCAGCCAGCATGCGGCCGCCGCGAGGCTGGCGGGATCGTCGGGATCAAAGCCCTGTTCGGCCAGCGCCTCGATAGCTTGGGGCAGGCTGCAGGTTTCGGGCGAGGGATTGTCGATCACGAGCGGCATCAGGCAGGCTCCGACAAGGCAAGTTGCGGATGGGCGGCGAGCAGATCGCGCCTGAGGCTTGCGGCAGGCGGGCAAAGCTCGTCCCGCGGCTCGCCCGCCAGCTGTGC
This sequence comes from Erythrobacter dokdonensis DSW-74, assembly GCF_001677335.1. Taxonomy (GTDB): domain Bacteria; phylum Pseudomonadota; class Alphaproteobacteria; order Sphingomonadales; family Sphingomonadaceae; genus Erythrobacter; species Erythrobacter dokdonensis. The sequence goes on along the minus strand of NZ_LZYB01000002.1, from coordinate 144,823 downwards.
CAGCACCGCCATTCCGGCGCGCGCGTCGAGCCCGAGCAGCTGGCGCAGCGCCTCCCAGCGCAGGTCGCGATGGGCGCGACGATCAAGCGCCAGCCGCTCCATTTCGGCAAGCGCGGGCGCGTGGCGCAGCGCGCCGAGCACGCCTAGCGCCATCATCTGCTGGCTTTCGTGCTTCGAGCCGCTGATCGTCTTGACGAGCGCACCGTCCGGCAGCGCATATTCGCGCGAGGAGACCGGCCTTACCGGGGTGCGGGTAAGTTGAAGCACCAGCAGCGGCCGGGATACCGCGACGATCTGGCGGGCCTCGTGCGCGCCCTGCCGGGCCATTCGCGTCCCGGGGCCACAGACGAGCGATTCCCCGGTCAGTAGGCCAGCGGCGAGCCGGTAGAGCGCGGCCTGCCCGGTTCCGGCAAGCACGATCTCATGCGCCTCGCCATCCTCGAACAGCACGGCTTCGGCGGGCGCGGCGTCGCGCGGCGCAAATGCCGCCAGGCGCAGCGCCGCGCGGCCGCTTTGCGCGATCACGATGCGCGCCAGGCCCGGTGTCGTCGCATGGCCAAGCGGCAATTGTGCCAGCGGCTCGGCGCGCAGCGCTTCGGCGAGGCCATCGATGAAACCGGCTGCCAGACAAGCGGCAGCGCCGCATTCCTGCAACAGACGCGCCAGCACAGGCCGGCTTTCGAGCGCGGCCCCGGCACCATAAGCTGCCAGCGCCTCGAGCAGTTCAGCCGTTGCGGGCAAGGCCCGCCACCGCGCCAGCGCCGCATCAAGGCTGGGCTGCGACGCGCCCTTGCGCCGCAGCCCCGCGATGTCCGGATGGACGTGCATCGTCTTGTCGCCCCGGCCGCCTCAAAGCACCGTTTCGGGCGGCATGACCTCGTAGATGTAGACCATCAGATCCACGATCCGGTCATCGAGCGCGGCGCTGGTCGCCTGCAGCGCCGAGCCGAACAACGCCTGGGCACCTTCAAGCGCGGGGATCTGGTCGAAATCGATCCTGGGAAATTCCATGATGTTCTCCTTTGATGATCAAGCGGTACCGGCCCCCTTGCCGAACCGCTGCCCGGCAGGCTGACCGACGGGGCCCTTCCCGCGAAATTAAATGATTGTAACCGGCGTCCCGGCGCTCCTATGCAGCGCACCATGAACACGCCCTCTGCCCGGTTCGATGCCCGCGAAGCATCGAAATGGTTCTTCCGTCACGGCCACACCGGATGGCTGGGCCTCCGATTCACCGAGCAGGGCGACAACTGGGTCGAACTTGAACTGCCCTGGCGCGAGGATCTGGTGGGGGACAGCAAGAGCGGTGTGCTTGCCTCAGGCCCGATCATCAGCCTGATGGACATGGCGAGCGGCATGGCAATCTGGCAGGCCGGCGGAACCTTCAATCCGGTCGCCACGCTCGATCTGAGGGTCGATTACCAGCGCCCGGCGCGCGAACGGGCAAGCGTGCGCGGAAGGGTCGAATGCTATCGCCGCACGCGCTCGGCCGCGTTTGTGCGGGGCATCGCGCATGATGGCGATCCGCAGGATCCGGTCGCCCATGTCGCAGGGGTGTTCATGACCATCGGTGCCGATCCGCGGAAGGACAATCCTGCATTGCAAGGTGACAGTGCGGATGGCTGAGATGCTCGAACTGCCCGCCTATGCCCGCTCGCTGGGGATCACGGTCTGCGGCGAGGAGGCTGGAATGCCGCTGCTGACAGTCGAATTCGGCCCGACGGTGGAAGGCCGCCCGCAGCATTTCCACGGCGGCGCCACTGCCGGCCTGCTGGAGACGGCGGGCTACGCCGCGCTCCATGCGGCGCTGAAGGCATCGGGCCGCGATCCGCAATTGAAGCCGATCAATATCACCGTGCAATATCTCGCCGCAGGCAAATCGCGCCCGAGCTTTGCCATCGGGCGCATAACCCGCCTTGGCCGGCGCAATGCCAATGTCGCGGTCGAGGCGTGGCAGGATGACCGTGCCCGCCCGATTGCGACCGCGGTAATGAACATCCTGATGGTTTAGGGTGGCGGCGACGCGCCCGGAGAGGGCGCAGGCTGGACCACCAGCCCTTCCTCGCCCAGCCTGAGCTCCACCGGAACGCCCTCCTGCGACAGGGTTACCCCGTTGCCGTCGATGCGCAGGGTGGCGCCGTTCTCGCCGACCGGAATCTCGGCCCCTTCCTCGATATCGAGCGGCTGGACCGGGCCTTCCGGATCGGGCGAGGCGGTGGTCTTGGGCTGCGGGGCAGCTTCGAGCTTCAATGCGCCGCGCATGAAGTCGCGCCAGATCCGCGCAGGCGTGCTGCCGCCGGTGATGCCCTTCATCGGGGTATTGTCGTCATTGCCGACCCATACGCCCACCACCAGATCGCCCGCATAGCCCACGAACAGCGCGTCGCGGTAATCCTGCGTGGTGCCGGTCTTCCCGAAATTTGCGACGGGCAGCACGGCATTGCGTCCGGTCCCGCGATTGATCGCGGCGCGCAGCATCGTCTCGATATCCTCGTGGGTGGAGCGCGCAAAACTCTCCTGCCGGCTGGTGAGCCATTCCCACCAGCCGCGCTCGCCGCGCGCGAAGGGGTGCGGCTCGACGGGATAATCATTGGCAGCGATCCCGGCATAGGCGGCGGTCAGCTCCATAAGTGTCATGGCCGAGGTGCCGAGCGCGAGGCTGGGATCGCCTTCCGGCATGGCAGCAGTGATGCCCAGCTGCCGCGCCGTGGAGATTACCTTTTGGCTGCCGACCGCCTGAAAGAGGCGCACGGCGGCGACATTGCTCGAACTCGCGAAGGCATCCTCCAGCGTGATCTGCTCGGAATAGCGTTCGCGCGCGTTCTTGGGGCGATAGCTGCCTTGCGTGATGGGGGTGTTGGGGATGGTGTCGTCCGGCTCCCACCCGGCCTCCAGCGCCGCGAGATAGACGAAGGTCTTGAAGGTCGAACCCGGCTGGCGGCGGGCCTGGGTCACGCGGTTGAAAGGGGATTTGGCATAGTCGCGCCCTCCCACCATCGCCACCACCTCGCCATTGGGGCGCATGGCGACCAGCGCGACCTGTGCTCCGTTCAGAGGCGCGCGCGCCACCACCCGGCTGGCGAGCGCCTGAAGCCGCGAATCGAGCGTGGTGGAGATCACCTGCTTCGAATAGCTCGCCTCGATCCCCTCGCGCGCCAGCGGCAGCGCCCAGTCGGCGAAATAGGTGCCGGTCGGCACATTGTCGTCGCGCCTGCGCACATCGAGCCGCGGATCGGGTAGCGCGCGGGCCTGGGCCTCGGTCAGGTAGCCCTCCTGCACCATCGCCCCGATCACGAGGTCCATGCGCCTCTTCGCCCGGTCGTAATGCCGGGTCGGCGCATAGCGCGAGGGCGCCTGCAGCAACCCCGCCAGCATCGCCGCCTGTTCGGGCTTCAGGTTTTCCGGCTGGCGGTAGAAATAGTGCAGCGACGCGGCGCGAAGGCCATACTGGTTGTCGCCGAAATAGGCGTTGGAGAGGTAGCGCTCGAGGATCTCGTCCTTGGTCAGCCAGCCTTCGAGCCAGAAGGCGATCAACGCCTCGCGCGCCTTGCGGCTGAGCGATTGCTCGGGCGTGAGGAAGGTAAACTTGGCAAGCTGCTGGGTGATGGTCGAACCGCCGCCATAGCCCGTCCACGCCGCGCGCGCGATGCCGCGCGGGTCGATGCCCCAGTGGCTATAGAAGCGCCGGTCCTCGATCGCGATGAAGGCCTGGGGGACATGCGGCGGCAGGTCGGCGAGCCTGACCGGCGCCTCGACGATCGCTCCCTGCCGCGCAATCGGGGTGCCGTCGCGGGCAAGCAGCGTGACCTGCGGCGGGGCGATGGGTTCGAGGCTCTTCGATAGCGGCGCGGTGACGGCAAGCCAGCCGATCAGCAATGCGAACAGCGCGGAGGCGGCCATGATGCCGCGCCCCGTCCACCACAGCTTCGAGCGCGCGCGCCAGTAATCGCGCTGCCACCACCTGAGGCGGCGCTTCTCCTCGACTTCGAGCGCCTCGTCGAGCCCGGCAAGCTTGGCATCCCACGCCTCGAAATCGGGCGTGGCGGAAGGACGAGGGCGCGGAGGGAGATCGTCCTCGTCCTCGTCGATGGGACGCATCGATTCGTAGAGCGGGTAGAAGCCCGCGGGCAAATCACTCCGTCCGCCGTTGCCGGCGCTGCCGCGGGAGCCTTTCCAGAATCGGTCGAAAAACGCCATGTCGAAGGCTGTGTTACCAGCCTAGAACACCTGCGCGCAAGCGGCTTGGGTTCAACGCTTCTTTGCCGCGCCTTCCGGCAGGTCCTCGCCGAACACGCGCTGATAGTATTCCGCCACCAGCGTACGCTCCGCCTCGTCGCACTTGTTGAGGAAGCTGAGGCGGAAGGCGAAACCGACCGAGCCGAAGATCGCAGCGTTCTGCGCCCAGGTGATGACCGTGCGCGGACTCATCACCGTGGAAATGTCGCCGTTGATGAAGCCCTGACGGGTCAGTTCGGCGACCTTGACCATGTCGGCGATCAGCTTGTCATCGGCCTGCGGCGTCTTGGACTTGACGATCTGCGCCTCGACCTCGGGCTGCAGGTAATTGAGCGCCACGACGATGTTCCAGCGGTCCATCTGCGCCTGATTGATCGCCTGCGTGCCGTGATAGAGGCCGGATGTGTCGCCAAGGCCCACGGTGTTGGTGGTGGCGAACAGCCGGAACCACGGGTTGGGCGTGATCACGCGGTTCTGGTCAAGCAGGGTCAGGCGGCCATCGAATTCGAGAATGCGCTGGATCACGAACATCACGTCCGGGCGCCCTGCGTCATATTCGTCGAAGGTCAGCGCCACCGGATGCTGCAAGGCCCACGGAAGAATGCCTTCCTTGAATTCCGTCACCTGAAGCCCGTCCTTCAGCACGATCGCATCGCGCCCGACCAGATCGATGCGGCTGATATGCGCATCGAGGTTCACCCGGATGCTCGGCCAGTTCAGCCGCGCTGCGACCTGTTCGATATGGGTCGATTTGCCGGTGCCGTGATAGCCCTGCACCATCACGCGGCGGTTATGCGCAAAGCCTGCGAGGATCGCCAGCGTGGTGTCCGGATCGAAGACATAGGCCTCGTCCGTCTCGGGCACGTGCTCGTCCTTCTGGGTGAAGGCGGGCACCTGCCAGTCGACATCGATGCCGAACACCTCGCGGACATCCACGGTGGTATCGGGCTGGGTGGGCATGGCGTTGTCGCCGGCGACATTGTTGCGGGAGGATGAAGTCATTGCCGGGTCCGGTTAGAACGCATGGGCGCGCCCTGCAAGCGGTGGTTTGGCCGCAAAGGCTGGCAATTTTGGCGAGTTCGTTTCCCTGAAGGGCCATACGGGCCTATATCGGACACCATGGCCGACCCCGTCGAATCGCTGCGCTTGAAGCTGGTCGGACAGGTCCGCGGCGTGTTTCATGACGCCTCGAGGGGCCAGCAGCCCACTCCCCCATCCGACGATGCGCTGTTTGTACGCGATACGCCGATCCGGCTGGTGCACGCCGATATCGTCGGGATGATGACAGGCGGCGTGCGCGCCTTGCTGCTCCAGATGCTTCACCCCCATGCGCTGCAAGGCGTGCTCGACCATTCCAATTTCCGCGAGGACATGCACGGGCGGCTGCGGCGCACCGCGCGATTTATCGCCGTGACGACCTTCGGCCACCGCGACGAGGCAATGAAGGCGATCGATCGGGTCAACCGCATCCACGCACGTGTCGGCGGCACCCTGCCCGACGGCACGCCCTATAATGCCACCAATCCGCGCACCCTCGCCTGGGTGCATGTAACCGAGGCGCAGAGCTTTCTTGCAGGCTATCTGCGCCATGTGCGGCCCGGCATGCCGGGAGCGGAGCAGGACGAGTATTACCGCCAGTTCGCTGTCATCGCCCGCGCATTGGGCGCCGATCCCGTGCCCGAGACCCGCGCCGAGGCTGAACGCATTTTCCGCGAGTTGCGCCGCGATCTTGTCACTTCGCCTGAAGCGCGCGAGGTCGCCCAGCTGGTGCTGAGCCAGCGCCCGCAAGGCACCCCGCGTTCCGTCCAGACGATGATTACCGCCGATGCCGTCACGATGCTGCCCGATTGGGCGCGCACCATGCTGCGGCTGCAACGCCCGGTGCTGACCGCGCTGCCGGCGCGCGCGGCCACATGGGGCATGGGGCGCACCTTGCGCTGGGCGTTCCGCCAACCGGCAGCACGCCCCTGAGGGAGAGAGAAATGGCCGAATTCACCTTCTACACCGTCGCCATGAGCCGCGGGCAGATTTCGCGCTGGGCCTTGCACGAGGCGGGTGCGGACTACGAGCACGTGATGATGGAGTGGGACACGCGGCCCGAAAGCTTCCGGGCGATCAACCCGATGAACAAGGTGCCTGCGCTCGTCCACCATCACGGCGACCATGACCATGTCATTACCGAATGCGCGGCGATAAACCACTATCTGGCCGAAACCCACCCCGAGGCAGGACTGCTGCCTGATGCCCACGAGCGCGCCGCCTATTTCCGCTGGCTGTTCTTTGCCGCAGGGCCGCTGGAACAGGCGATCATGGCGCGGATGATGGGCTGGGAGCTGGCCGAGGGGAAGGACAGCACGGCGGGCTTCGGCACACTCGAACGCACGCTCGATGCGCTGGACGGCTGGCTATCGGCGCATGATTTTGCGGCGGGCAGCCGCTTCACCATGGCCGATACCTATGTCGGCAGCCAGTTCGTCTGGGGTCTGCGCTTCGGCTCGATCCCCGAGCGCCCCGCTTTCAAGGCCTATGTCGAACGCATCACCCAGCGCCCGGCCTATGCGGCCGCCAATGCAATCGACGCGGCAATCATCAAGGGCGCGCAAGGCTAGGCGAAGGCGCGGCTTTTCCTGAGCAGCTGATAGGCCTCGACCACCTGATTCAGCCGCGCCTCGTGCTTGCGGTCGCCGCCGTTGCGGTCTGGGTGGTAGCGCCGCACCAGTTCCGAATAGCGCCGCCTGAGGCGGGTGCGGTCAGTATCCGAGCCGAGGCCCATTGTCTCAAGCGCCTGCGCCTCCTCGCGCGAGAAACGCCCTGACATCGCCATCTTCGCCTCGCGTTCGGCACGGCTGCGAATGCCGGCCGCGCGGGCGGATATGGCATCGAGCGGATCGGCATAATCGGCCCAGCGCGGCATCCCGTCGACGTGGGTTTCGGGCCGGAAGGCGCGGCTTTCGGTCTGCCAGCCGGCAATCGGTGACTGGGCGCGGATGATCTCTTCGGCGCTCATGCCTTCGAACCAGTCATAGCCCGCGTTGAATTCGCGCACATGATCAAGGCAGAACCAGCGCCATTCGCCCGGCCCGTCAAACCCGTGCGGACGGCGTCCCGGCGCGCGGAATTCACCCGCCTCGCGGCAGCCGGGCGCTTCGCATTGGCGCCCGCCTGGTTCATGTCGTCCGTGAAAACGTGCTGAAGGCATGGGCTTGATGGTGGCAGGGCAACCGGGGGATTCCAAGACCGCGCGCACGCAGGAGATGGCGCAAATGGCTCACCAGCGGTTGAGGCTCGTGCAATCTGACGGTCAGCGCATACGCGAGGGATCGAGCGTGAAGAACATCACCTGGATCAGGCGTCCGTTCTCGACCGAGTTGCCGAACCCCGGGCAGGCCGTGTGCCAGAACCAAGGCCGCAACAAGACCAGCCGGTTGAACCGCATCGGTATCTCGAAGGTCTTTTCCCATGCCGACGGGCGCAGGCTGTCACGCTCGAGAATGGTGTTGCAGGCCTTGGCCACGGTCGCATAGCCCATCGCCTGGGCTTCGGCGTCATTGATGGGAGCGCGATCGGTGCCGGTCGCCTTGTGCCGGAAGAACCGCGTGCCGCCACGGCAATCCTGCGGACGCGAAAGATAGAGGATCCCTGACCACTGCGAATCATCGACATGGACGCGGGCGTTGCGCGGGTCACTGGCAAGCGTCAGGCGGCATTTGCCATGCGACTGCAATGGCTCGACCGGTTTCAACGGCTCTCCGGTAAGGTGCGAGACATAGTCCGACAGTCCCGGAAGATCGAGCCGCTGCACGCTGTTGCGGCCCGGATAATTGCCGGTCTGCTCGGGATAATCGAGGCCCAGCGCCATTCGCCGGATCCCTTCGGGATTTTCGAGGAAATCGTCGACGACAATATAGGATGTGGGCATAGTCGGGTCCGAATAGCTGCGAGGCAGGGCCATTGCAAACCGATAGGCCCGCCCCACATCGCAGGCATGATGGAAAGGCTTTCACAATGACCGGAACCGTTGCCGAGGAAATGCACGCCCTGTTGACCGAGGCGTTTGCGCCCGCGCGCCTCGCGATCATCAATGACAGCGCGAAGCATCGCGGCCACATGGGCGACGACGGATCGGGCGAATCGCACTTCACCGTCGAGATCGAGGCTGCTGCCTTTGCCAGCATGAACCGCCTTGCCCGCCAGCGCGCGGTGATCGCGGCGCTGGGCGATATCGTCGGCCAGCGGGTGCATGCGGTGGCGATCAAGGCCAGCGTTCCCGAGGCATGAGGCTGAACACCGCGCCCCTCAATCCAGCATTGCGCCTGCGCCGCGCGGCGCGGATCATCGTGCTCGATCCCGAAGGCCGCGCGCTGATGTTCCGCTATGATGTGCCCGGTCGCCCGCCGTTCTGGGTGACCACCGGCGGCGAGTGCGAGCCGGAGGAAAGCTTCGAGGAGGCGGCGCGGCGCGAATTGCTGGAGGAAACCGGCATCATCGCCGATCCCGGCCCCCAGATCGCGCGCACCACGCCCGAATTCGTAACGGTCGAAGGCGAGCCGGTGCAGGCCGACGAACGCTATTACCTTGTCCGGGTAGCCGAGGCGCGGGTCGACACCAGCCGCCACACCGCGCTGGAACAGGAACTGATGACGCAGCACCGCTGGTTCACGCTGGAGGAACTGGAAAGCTGGCACGAGGCGGTGTTCCCCGTGACCCTTGCCGACATGATCCAGTCGCAAACAGCAACCTGATTGCCCTTGCCCTGCCCGCTCGCTAGTCCTTCTGCGAAACGGGAGAGTGACATGGATTATTCGGGCAAGGTGGCATGGATCACCGGGGCATCTTCAGGCATCGGCGCAGCGCTGGCGCGCGAACTGGCGGCGCGGGGAGCCCATGTGGTGCTGTCGGGCCGTGATGCGGCGCGGCTGGCCGAGGTGGCCTCGGCATGCGGCGAGACGCTGATCCTGCCCTTCGACGTGCGCGACGAGGCGGCGCTGGCGGAAGCCACGGCGAAAGCCATCGCGTGGAAAGGCGGCGTCGATATCGCCTTCGCCAATGCCGGGATTTCGCAGAGAAGCCGCGCGCTGAACACGTCAATGCAGGTCTATCGCGATATCATCGAGGTCGACCTCATCGCCCAGATCGCCTTCACACAAGGACTGATCGGCCACATGGTGCAGCGCGGGTCCGGCGCATTGGGGTTCATTTCCTCGATCGCGGGCAAGGTCGGGGTGCCGATGCGCACCGCCTATTGCGCGGCCAAGTTCGGGCTGGCGGGCTATGCCGACGCGCTGCGGGGCGAATTGTCGCAGACCGGCGTCAGCGTCCACACCATCTATCCCGGCTCGGTCGCCACCAATGTCTCTCGCAATGCGCTCACCGCAGCGGGCGAGAAGCGCGGCAAGTCCGATCCGGCAATCGACAACGGCATCCCGGCAGACGTCGCCGCGCGCCAGATGCTGGATGAAATCGCCGCCGGCACGCGCGAGATCATCGTGGCGGAAGGCGGCGAAAAGGCGATGGGCGAATTGCGGCGCACCCCCGATGCGCTGTTCGATCAGGTCGCGAACATGGTCGCCAATGGCTATATGGAAAAGCTGGAGGCTGCCGAATGAGCGGGTTCGACTTGAAGCGGGTCCACCTGCCCAACGGCATCCATCTCGACGTGGTGGACGAAGGCCCGGTTGACGCGCCGGTGCTGATCTTCCTCCACGGCTTTCCCGAAAGCCACCGCACCTGGCGCCACCAGATCGCCCATTTCAAGGACCGCTACCGCTGCATCGCGCCCGACCAGCGCGGTTATCGCGGTTCCTCCAAGCCGCAGGCCGTGGAAGCCTACACCCCCGACAAGCTGATCGGCGATATCTTCCTGCTCGCAGACGCGCTGGCCATCCCCGGCTTCACCATTGTCGGCCATGACTGGGGCGGCGCGATTGCCTGGGGCGTGGCGCTGGGCGGGCAGCACGCGCGGGTGAACAAGGCCATTATCGCCAATGCCCCGCACCCCGCGATCTTCCAGAAGCTGCTCTACACTCACCCCGTCCAGCGCGAGGCGAGCCAGTATATCCGGGGTTTCCGCGATCCGGCCAATGATGCGCTGGTCAAGGAGCACGGCCTAACCGGCCTGCTGCTGAAAGAGGTCAAGTGGGACCGGCCATCCGCGATGGAGCCTGAAGAGCGCGACCAGTTGCTGCGCGACTGGCAGAACCGCGATGCCGCCTTCGGGATGCTCAACTATTACCGCGCGAGTCCCATAGACGTGCCGACGATGGACGCGCCCTTCGAGGTGCCCCAAGGCTACACGCCCCCCGCCCTGCCCAAGCTGACAATCCCGACACTGGTGATCTGGGCGCTCGACGATCTCGCCCTGCCGCCCGAAAATCTCGAAGGTCTGGAGGACATCATCGACCCGCTGACCATCGTGCGCGTGCCCGACTGCGGCCACTTCGTGCCATGGGAAGCTCCGCAAGCGGTCAATGCGGCGATGGAGGCGTTTCTGGCGGGCTAGGGCTCCCGCCACGCCACCCAGGCCCCGTGCGGGTGGGCGTGGGAGAGCAGCTGCTCCTCGCCTTGGTGCGCAGCGCCGTCCCACAGGCGCACCCGCAATTCGTGCCGGAAGGTCGCGGGGTCGGTTTCGAGCGCGATCCAGCCGAGCGGGGTGTCGGGTGTGGCAAGCTTTGCTGCCGCCTCGAACGCCGCGGTGATCCGCTGCTGGGTTTCGGCGGGCATGTATTGCCACATGATCGAATGGAACATCACCCGCGCGCTGCCCGGCAGCTGCGGCCGGGCGAGCATCGTGGCGGCAAAATCACCCGCATCGGCGGCGACCAGATCGGGCGGCTGATCGCTCGCCAGTGCAATCGCCGCGTCGATCCGCCCCAGCCGCTCGCCCGCATCAGCCCAGACATAGGCCTTGAGGCGCAAGGCGCTGTCAGTGTCGGCGAGGTTGATCGGCGCGATGTCGCACCCCTTCACCGCAGTGATCGCGAAGCCTTGCGGCGGTGCAGGCGGCGAGGCCCCGCGCCAGTCCGGCACGATCCGCATCGGCGAGCTTGCAGGGCCGACCTCGACCGCGCCAAGCCGGAAGAAATAGCGGTCGATCATCGTGTTGACCCCGGCACTTGCGCCCAGTTCGAACAGATCGAACCGCGGCGCGCGGACCCGCTGCGCCAGCCACAGCAGGCCCGCCATGATGCTGGCCGCGCGCCCGGCCTCGTTGGTCTGCGGCGGACCGTCGAGCCACGGCAGCAGCCGCGCGTCGAACCTGTGCGTCAGATCAAGCACCAGCGCGTCCACCTCTGCCTGATCGGTGACCTCCCCGGCATAGACCTGCGCGAGGCGGTCATCCGCGCCGGTCAGCAGCAGGTGATGAAAGCCGCCCGCGATCCGCAGCGGCATGGCGTCCTTCAGCGTCAGTCCCGGCCAGTTCGCGATCCGGCGTCCGGTCGCGGTGTCGCTGGCCCGCACCCCGGCGAGCGCGCGGATCACCCGCGCCGTGGCAGGCGCGCCGTTTTCCTCGGCGTGGCGGGCTTGCCAGTCGAGCGCGGCGGCAAAGTCTTCCAAAGCCATGATTCCCGTCTCGTCAGCCGCCATTCCCATTGCCCTTTTGCCGCGCCGCCCTTAAGTGCGCGGCCAATCATGACCAGCACTGGCATCCACGACAACAGCTTCTTCCGGCCCGGTCAGCTGACTTTCGCTGTCCCCAAGGGGCGCATCCTTGACGAGGCGCTGCCGGTAATGGCGCGCGCAGGCGTGGAACCGGATGCTGAGTTTCACGATCCCAAAAGCCGCGCGCTCGCCTTCGGCACCAGCCGCGCCGACATGCGCATCATCCGGGTGCGCGCCTTCGATGTCGCCACCTTCGTTGCCCATGGCGCAGCGCAGGTGGGCATCGTGGGTTCCGACGTGATCGAAGAATTCGACTACGCCGATCTCTACGCGCCGGTCGATCTGGGCATCGGGCTGTGCCGCCTGTCGGTGGCCCGCCTTGCCGATGACGAGAACGAAGCGGCAGGGGCCAGCCACCTGCGCGTCGCCACCAAATATCCCAGCCTCACCCGCCGCCATTTCGAGGCTGCGGGCGTGCAGGCCGAATGCGTCAAGCTGAACGGCGCGATGGAACTGGCGCCTTCGCTGGGCCTAGCGCGGCAGATCGTCGATCTGGTTTCCACCGGCAAGACGCTGAAGGACAACGGACTGGTCGAGACTTCGGTGATCCTGGAGATTTCCGCCCGCCTGATCGTCAACCGCACCGCGCTCAAGACCGACGCCCGCGTCGCCGCGCTGGTCGATGCCTTCCGCCGCGATGCGGAACGGCGCAGCGAGGGGCACGCGGCATGATCAACATCCTTTCGACGCTCGATCCCGATTTCGCGCGCAAGTTCGCCCGCATCGTCGAGGCGCGGCGCGAGGCCGACAGCGATGTGGCCGGACAGGTCGCGGACATCCTGCGGACGGTAAAGCTGCGCGGCGACGCGGCGCTGGCCGATTACACCCAGCGCTTCGATGGCTATGCGCTGGCAGACGAGGCCGACTGGTCGATCCCGCGCGAGGCGTGCGAGGAAGCCTACCACGCGCTCGCACCCGACCTGCGCGAGGCGCTGGAACTCGCCGCAGCGCGCATCCGCGCCTATCACGAGGCGCAGCTGCCGGAGAACCGCGACTACACCGATGCGGCGGGTGTGCGGTTGGGCGCCATCTGGCGGCCGGTGGATGCCGCCGGGCTGTATGTCCCGGGCGGGCGCGCGGCCTATCCCTCCTCCCTGCTGATGAACGCGATCCCTGCCAAGGTTGCAGGCGTTCGGCGACTGGCGATTACCACCCCGACACCGCAGGGCCAGACCAATCCGATGGTGCTGGCCGCTGCGCATATTGCGGGCGTGGACGAGATCTGGCGCGTCGGCGGGGCGCAGGCGGTGGGTGCGCTCGCCTATGGCACCCAGCGCATCAGGCCGGTCGATGTCATCACCGGCCCCGGCAATGCCTGGGTCGCCGAGGCCAAGCGCCAGCTTTACGGCGTGGTCGGAATCGACATGGTCGCCGGGCCTTCGGAAATCCTCGTCATCGCGGACGGGAAGAACGATCCGGACTGGATCGCCGCCGATCTGCTCTCGCAGGCAGAGCACGACCCGACCTCGCAATCGATCCTGATCACCGACGATGCCGGTTTCGCGCGGCAGGTCGAGGATTGCATCGACCTCCAGATCAGCCAGCTTGCGACCGGCAAGACCGCGCGGACGAGCTGGGATGCGCACGGGGTGATGATCGTGGTCAATGATCTCGAAGCCGAAGCCCCTGCCCTTGCCGACCGTCTGGCGGCCGAACATGTCGAGCTTGCCGTCGACGAGCCCGAACGCCTGCTGCACAAGATCCGCCACGCCGGGAGCGTGTTCCTTGGCCGGATGACGCCGGAAGCGGTGGGGGATTATGTCGCCGGGCCCAACCACGTGCTGCCCACCGGGCGCAGGGCGCGTTTTTCCAGCGGCCTGTCGGTGCTCGACTTCATGAAGCGCACCAGCTTTCTGGGGCTCGATGAAGCCTCCTTTGCCGCCATCGGCCCTGCCGCTGCAACCCTTGCCCATGCCGAGGGGCTGCCTGCCCACGCCAAGTCCGTGGAACTGAGGATCAAATGAACCAACCCGCCCGCTCAAGCCAACGTTCTCAGGCCCGTTCGGCTGCGCGCCTTGCCGCCGTGCAGGCGCTCTACCAGCAGCATATGGAAGGCACCGCGCTTGCCCGGCTGCTCGACGAGTTCCACCAGCACCGGCTGGGCCGCACAATCGACGACGAGGATTTCGACGAGGCGGAATATGCCGATGCCGAAGTGCCGTTCTTCGACGACGTGGTGCGCGGCGTGGATGCGCGCCGCGCGGAGATCGACGCCCTGATCGCCGCCAATCTTGCCGAGGGCTGGAGCCTGGCACGGCTCGACAAGGCGATGATCCAGGTGCTGCGGGCCGGAACCTATGAACTGATCGCCCGCGCCGATGTGCCCGCCGCGGTCGCGATCAACGAATATGTCGAAGTCGCCAAGGCCTTCTTCGACGACCGCCAGTCGAAGTTCGTCAACGGCATTCTGGACGCGGTGGCAAAGGCGGCAAGGGCCTGATCGCGCCGAAGGGGTGGCAGGGGCTCTTCACACCCGCGTCACCCCCCTTCACCCCCCCTTCACGCCCCGCCAGACCGCCTTCACAGGCCCGTCGGGGCCGCTTCAAGGCGGGGTTTCACGTGAAACACCAAGGCTTCGACAGGCTCCCGGCAAATGGCTAAGAGACCGGAGCCATGAACGAGACCGAATTCATCGCCGCACTGCGCAAGCTGCCGCTTCATCCGGGCGCGCGCGGTCTGGAGGATGATTGCGCGGTGCTGGCAATCGGCGGCGAGACGCTGGTCCTGACGCATGACGCCATGGCGGAAGGCACGCATTGGCTACCCAATGCCGACCCCTTCGACATTGCATGGAAACTTGTCGCCTCCAACCTCTCCGATCTCGCAGCAAAGGGCGCGGAGCCGGTGGGCGTGCTGCTGAGCCATACCCTGGGAAAGGGCGATGCGCGCTTTCTTGAAGGGCTATCGGCGATCCTGACCGAATATGGCGTTCCCCTTCTCGGTGGCGATACCATTGCCGCCAAAGGCCCGCGCACGCTTGGCCTGACCGCGATAGGCAGGGCAACGCACACGCCGGTTCCATCGCGCCATGGCGCACAAGTGGGAGACGGTGTTTTCGTCTGCGGCCTGATCGGCGAGGCGATGGCGGGGTTTCACCAGTTACTGCGCGTTGAGCGGGAAAGGGAAACCGAGCCTCAGCCGGAGTTCGCCGGAGACATTCCCAAGCCCTTTGCCCCCGATCCCGCCTTCGTCGAAGCCTTCCTGCGTCCCCGCCCGCTGCTATCCGAAGGGCAGCGCCTCGCGCCACACGTCACCGCGATGATGGATGTCTCGGACGGCCTTTTCCTCGACGCATCACGCATGGCTGACACTAGCGGCGTCACGATCAGCATCATTCAGGACGCCGTGCCCCACTCGGACCGATTTCGGGAGCGTGCATCGCAGGGCAACCTCGTCGACACGCAGAGCAAGGGTCGACCGATGCGGCATACGGCCTGCGCATGGGGCGATGATTACGCGCTGCTCTTCACCGCGCGCACCGACGTTGCCCTACCCATCGCGGCATCGCGCATAGGGGAGGTTATCGAACAGGTGGACACGCCCTTGCTCGTCGATGGCAAGCCACCGCGCATGAAGCCGGGCGGGACTTTGGGATACCAGCACGGCTGAACCGCCGCGAACCTGCCGAAAAACACAGCCCGCTGCGTCGCAGGCTTGCCAGTCCTTTCCCAGACCTTAAGAGTGTCGTCCCTTGCGCTGACGGGAGATCAATAAAGGCGCGAGGGTTCCCGCAAGGGAACGAACATAACGGGAGGGGATAACTCGTGAATCTATTGCTTATTTCGATCGGGCTGGGGCTGCTCGCCATTGTCTATGGCGTCATCACCAGCTCGCAGGTGCTGGGAGCCAGCCCCGGCAATGCGCGCATGCAGGAAATCGCTGCCGCCATTCAGGAAGGCGCGCAGGCCTATTTGAACCGCCAGTACACCACCATCGCCATCGTCGGCGTGGTCGCCACCGCAATCATCGCGATCTCCCCGCTGGGCATGGTCACGGCCACAGGCTTCGTGGTCGGCGCGGTGCTTTCGGGCGTGGCGGGCTATATCGGCATGAATATCTCGGTGCGCGCCAATGTCCGCACCGCCGAAGCCGCCAGCAAGGGCCTGCAGGCAGGCCTTACCCTCGCTTTCCGCGCGGGTGCGATTACCGGCATGCTGGTCGCCGGCCTCGCGCTGCTCGCCATCGCGGTGTTCTTCTACGTGCTCGTCGGCCTGATGGGCATGAGCCCGTCCGAGCGTACTGTGATCGACGGCCTCGTCGGCCTTGCTTTCGGTGCATCGCTGATATCGATCTTCGCGCGCCTGGGTGGGGGCATCTTCACCAAGGCGGCGGATGTGGGCGCGGACCTTGTCGGCAAGGTCGAGGCAGGCATCCCCGAAGACGACCCACGCAACCCCGCCGTGATCGCCGACAACGTGGGCGACAATGTCGGCGACTGCGCGGGCATGGCCGCTGACCTGTTCGAGACTTACGTGGTCACCGTCGGCGCGACCATGGTGCTGACCGCACTGCTGCTGACCCAGCTGGGCGATCTGCTGCTGCCTCTGATGGCGCTGCCGCTGCTGATTGGCGGCGCGTGCATCGTCACCTCGATCCTCGGCACCTACTTTGTGCGTCTGGGCAGCGGGGCGAATGTGATGGGAGCGATGTACAAGGGCTTCATCGTCACCGCCGTGACCTCTGTCCCGCTGATCTGGTTCGTGACGCAATTCGCGCTCGGATCGGTGGGCATGGGCATGAACACGGTGATCAACCCCGATCAGGGCATGGTCGAGTTCACTGGGCGCTCGCTGTTCTACTGCGCGCTGCTCGGCCTCGTCATCACCGGCCTCATCATCTGGATCACCGAGTACTATACCGGCACCAAGTTCCGCCCGGTTCGCTCGATCGCCAAGGCCTCGGAAACCGGTCATGGCACCAACGTGATCCAGGGTCTCGCCATCAGCCTCGAAGCGACAGCGTTGCCGACCATCGTCATCGCGGGCGGCATCATCATCGCCTACCAGCTCGCAGGGCTGATGGGCATTGCCTATGCGGCGACCGCGATGCTGGCACTGGCGGGGATGGTCGTGGCGCTCGACGCCTATGGTCCGGTGACCGACAACGCCGGCGGGATCGCCGAGATGTCGGGGCTGGACGATAGCGTGCGCGAGAAGACCGACCTGCTCGATGCGGTGGGCAACACCACCAAGGCGGTGACCAAGGGCTATGCGATCGGTTCGGCGGGTCTTGGCGCGCTGGTGCTGTTTGCGGCCTACACCACCGATCTCACGGTGTTCTTCCCGGCCTTCCGCGACGGTGATCTGGCCAACGGCGAGGTCTCCTTCAGTCTGGAGAACCCCTACGTCATCGTCGGCCTGTTCCTCGGCGCGCTGCTGCCCTACCTGTTCGGGGCGATGGGCATGACGGCGGTGGGCCGGGCTGCCGGAGACGTGGTGGTGGACGTTCGCAACCAGTTCCGCGACAATCCGGGGATCATGGCGGGCACCTCCAAGCCCGACTATGCCCGTACCGTGGACCTCGTCACCAAGGCGGCGATCAAGGAGATGATCATCCCCTCGCTGCTGCCGGTGCTGACCCCGATCGTGGTCTACTTCGCGATCACCATGATCGCAGGACAGGACAACGGCTTTGCGGCATTGGGTGCGCTGCTGCTGGGCGTGATCGTCGGCGGGCTGTTCGTGGCGCTGTCCATGACCGCCGGCGGCGGGGCGTGGGACAATGCCAAGAAGTACATCGAGGACGGCAATCACGGCGGCAAGGGCTCTGAAGCCCACAAGGCCGCGGTGACGGGCGATACGGTCGGCGATCCCTACAAGGACACCGCCGGCCCTGCGGTCAACCCGATGATCAAGATCACCAACATCGTCGCGCTGTTGCTGCTGGCTGCACTGGCGCACGGCGTGGCGTAACGCTTCACGCCTGGTGACAATCCTCAACCCCGCCGGGCGCAGTTCCGGCGGGGTTTATCTTTGCCCGCAGTCGCGTCCCCAAACCGGACACCTCGCCCAAATGCGGCAGCTTTCTCAAGAGCTATGCATTATTGCAGGTTCAGGCGGCATCGAAAGCTACGCCTGAACGGGGTTGACCGCGATGGAGATGGCACGTGCGGACAGTTTTCGCACCGGCACGGCGGGTCGCTCCCTTGCCGCCCCGCTGCCGCATGGCGAACTGCACCTGCTGACCGCAGAGCAGCTTGCCCGGCCCGCCTTCATCGCAGCATGGGAGCGGCTCGTGCAGACGGCGTCGGAGCCGAATCCCTTCTGCGAACCGTGGTTCCTTTTGCCCTCGGTCACACAGTGGGGCGAGGCGGATGGGGTCATCATCAAGGCATGGTATCACGAGGGGCGGCTATCAGGCCTGCTGCCGGTGGTGCGCAGCGCCAGGTATTACGGTCACTTCCTGACCCATGCGAAAGGCTGGCTGCACCCAAATTCCTTTTGCGGTGTGCCGCTGGTCGCCGCCGGACAGGAGGACGCATTCTGGCGCGACATGCTCGCCCATTTCGATCGGTGTGCGGGCCGTGCACTGTTCTGGCACCTGCCGCTGCTGCCCGCCCAAGGTCCAGTCAACGCCGCGCTCGAACAGATGCTCGCACGATACCCGCGCGGGCATTACGTTGTTGCCGAGGAGAGCCGAGCGCTGCTGACCGGCAAGACCGGATCCGCCGCCTATCTCGAGGCTGCAATCGGCCCCAAGAAGCGCAAAGAACTGCGGCGCCAGCACAATCGCCTTGCCGAGGAAGGCGCACTCGTCTTCGAGCGCCTCGATGACGACGCCGGTCTGGCTGAATGGATCGCCGAATTCCTCGCGCTGGAAGCCGACGGTTGGAAGGGCAAGGCAGGCTCCGCTCTGGCCTGCGCGCCGAATACGCGCGCGCTGTTCGCGGCGGCGCTGTCAGGCGCGGCTGCGACCGGAAGGCTGGAACGGCTTGCGCTCAGGCTGGACGGCCGCGCCATCGCCATGCTCGTCAATTTCATCACGCCGCCAGGTGCCTACAGCTTCAAGACCGCCTTCGATGAAGCCTATGCTCGCTTTTCGCCGGGGATGCTGCTGCAGCTTGAAAACCTTGCCTTGCTCGAGCGCCGGAATGTGGTGTGGGCCGACAGCTGTGCGGTCGAGGGCCACCCCATGATCGAACGCATTTGGCGGGACAAGCGGCGCATGGTCAGCCGCAATATCGCCATCGGAGGCCCGCTGCGGCGCGGCTGCTTCCGCCTGCTGATGGCCTGGGAAACCCGTCCGAGGAGGAACGCATGAACGCCCCTGCCCGCTTCACGGATACTGCCGCCCCGCCGCCGGTATTCGATGCTCCCGCCCGCGCTCGCTTTTGCGCGCATTACCCCGAACGGGCGCATATCCTTGCCCACAGCCTCACCAGCCACCCGCTGCTCGAAATCGAGGCGCTGGCGCAACTTGCCGGAATGCTGCCGGTCAAGAGCGTCGAGTACAATCGCGGCGACCTTCCGATCGGGGTGGAAGGCAAGCCCGGCTCCAACGGCCTCACCATCGTCGAAACCATCCGCAAGGTGGCCGAGGCGCAAAGCTGGGCGGTGCTGAAGAACATCGAGCAGATCCCCGCCTATGAAGCACTTCTGATGGACCTGCTTGGGGAAATCCGCCCTGAAATCGAAGCCGCGACCGGGGCGATGCTGGCCCCGCAAGGGTTCATTTTCGTATCCTCGCCGAACTCGGTCACACCCTACCACTTCGATCCGGAGCACAATATCCTGCTCCAGATCCGCGGGACCAAGGTGATGACCCAGTTTCCGGCAGGCGATACCCGTTTCGTGCCGGATGAAGCGCACGAGACCTACCATTCAGGCGGCCCGCGCGAATTGCGCTGGGACGATGCGATGCTCCCCCATGGCACCGAATTTCCGCTTTCGCCGGGAGAGGCACTGTTCGTGCCCGTCATGGCCCCGCATTTCGTGAAAAATGGTCCCAGCCCTTCCGTCTCGCTGTCGATCACCTGGCGCTCCGAATGGAGCTACCGCGAAAGCGACGCGCGAATCATGAACGCGATCCTGCGTGAGCGCGGCTTCAAGCCCGCATCACCGGGGCGCTGGCCACGGCAGAACTATGCCAAGGCCTATGCCTATCGCGCGATGCGCAAGCTCGGCTTGACGGGTTCGTAAACCCGCCGCATGGCCGTCGCGCCATGACCCAGACACCCCGGACACCCACCAACGAACATCTCGTCGCTGACCTCGTACGCTTGCTTACGGTCGAAAAGCGCGCCTCGGACATCTTCGCAGGCCCGCCGCAGGCTGACGGCATCGGGCGGGTGTTCGGCGGACAGGTGCTGGCGCAAGCGCTGCAGGCAGCCCAGGCGAGTATCACCGACGGCAAGCGCGCCCACTCACTCCACGCCTATTTCCTGCGCGGCGGGCGCGAGGGGGCGCCAATCGAATATCGCATCGAGCGCGACTTCGACGGGCGCAGCTTTGCCAACCGCCGGGTGGTCGCCAGCCAGGAGGGCGATGATGGTACGCCGGTACCGATCCTCAACCTGACCGCCAGCTTCCAGCTCCCCGAACAGGGCCTGGAACACAGCGATTCGCCCATGCCGGAGGTGGTCGGGCCGGACGACCTGCGCCCCGACATGGAGGTGCGCCGCGAACTGGCCGAACAATGGGGCGACCGCCTAAGCGAGGCCCAGCGCGGCCTGATGCTGCGCCCGCGCCCGATAGAGATGCGCACCATCGACCGCCTTCACTGGATGAGCCGCGATCCGCAGCCGCCGCGTGCGCATACGTGGTTCCGGGTGGTGGCCCCGATCACCGGCGAGGCCGACACACCCGAACTGCACCGTGCGATCATCACCTATGCAAGCGACTATACCCTGCTTGGCACCAGTGCCCTGCCGCATGGCCTTTCCTGGATGCGGAACGAACTGGTCGGGGCCAGTCTCGACCATGCGCTATGGTTTCACCGCGATGCACGGGCTGACGAATGGCTGCTCTACGCCACCGACGCGCCGTGGAGCGGCGGCGGGCGCGGGTTCAACCGCGGACGTATCTTCAACCGCGCGGGTGAACTTGTCGCAAGCGTCGCGCAGGAAGGGATGATGCGCAAGCGGACTGCCCGCTAGGGAGCGCCGCGGCGGCACAGCAGCCGCGAGGGCGACCGCCCCCCTGCAGCGGACAGGCCCGCAGGCCGCGTGAGCAAGGATTTCGAACGCCGGAAGGCGTGCGGACAAATCAATGCGCCAGCAATATCGGCAGCTGCGGCTCCGTCAGCATCCGGCGGGTGACGCCGCCGAGCAGCATTTCGGCCAGCCGCGAGTGTCCATAGGCGCCCATGACCAGCATCCCGGAACCGCGCAACTGGGCCGCCGAAAACAATGTGTCGGCAATGTTCGCCTCACCGCGCGGAACCTCGACCACCTCGCATTCGATCCCGTGGCGGCTGAGATATTGCGCGCCCTCCAGAGCGGGGAAATCGAAGCGCCGTTTGCCGCTTTCCTCGGCCACGCTGACAAGATGGACCTTGCTGGCCGCCGCGAGCAGCGGCACCGCTGCGCGTAACGCATGGGCCGCTTCGGCCGAGCCGTTCCACGCTACCGTCACCGGTGCGGTCACATCGAGGCTTTTTGTCTCCTGGGGCACCACCAGTACCGGCACCGGCGCCTTGAGCACGAGATCGCCGACCAACGCCGAGGGACCCCGTCCCGCATCGCCCGTATCCGATGGGCCGACGATCACCAGATCGGCCAGCGGCGAATGTTCGATCAACCGGTGCTGGGCAATGCCGTAAAGAAAACGCCAGTCCCACGCGACGCCTTCGTTGGCGAGTTCGGTCTCGATCTGCGCCCGCAGCTTCTCCGCGTTGTCCTTTATCACCGGCATCGCCGCTGCAATCGCGGAGCCGTAGAAATCACCGGGCGCAAACACCTCGTAGCTGATCGCCTGCAGGCAGGTGATGTGGCCGTTGGTGGCCCGCGCAATGTCGAGCGCCACCTGAAGCCGCGCGTCCATGGCAGGATCGTGATCGATGTGAAGCAGAATGGATTTCATGGCGTGTCTCCCACTGATGCATAGCAGAATGCACGGCCATTTTGCTGACCGCCTTGATCGGAATCAAATTTGCCTCGGAGCGACTTGCGCAGCGCTCTCCCCGGGTTCATCTTTGACACAAAGGGAGAGGAACCCATGCAGATTACCCGTCATCCGCCGGTGAGGACGACACTGGAGCCGTCGAACCATCCCTATCTGACAGGGCCATGGACCCCTCTCCACGAGGAGGTGGACGTCGCCGAACTGGCAGTGATCGAAGGAGCAATCCCGTCCGACATCGACGGCATCTACCTGCGCAACACCGAAAACCAGGTCCACCAGCCGCTTGGTCGCCACCATCCTTTCGATGGCGATGCCATGATCCATCAGGTCAACATTTCAGGCGGTAAGGCGAGCTATCGCAACCGCTTCGTGCGCACGCACTGTTTCGAGGCGGAGCAGATCGCCGGCCAGTCGCTGTGGGGCGGACTGATGGACCCGTGGGGCACTTCGCTGCGCCCGGGCTTCGGTGCACACGGGGGGCTCAAGGACACCGGCTCGACAGACATTATCGTCCACGCCGGCACTGCCTATGCAACGCTCTACCAATGCGGCGAGGCCTGGATGCTCGATCCCGTCACGCTCGCCAGCCGGGGCAAGGCGCCCTGGGTGCCGCTGGACGGGATCTCGGCCCACCCCAAGGTCGACGAGGACAGCGGAGAGTTGATGTTCTTCAACTATTCCAAGTACGCGCCTTTCATGCATTACGGCGTGGTCGACCGCACCGGCGCGCTGGTGCACTATGTTCCCGTGCCGCTGCCCGGCCCGCGCCTGCCGCACGACATGGCGATCACGAAAAACTGGTCGATCCTCAATGATATGCCGCTGTTCTGGGACGAGGAGCTGCTGGGCCGCAACATCCATGCAGCGCGCCTGCACGAAGGAGTCCCCACCCGCTTCGCCCTGATCCCGCGCTACGGCCAGCCGCAGGATATCCGCTGGTTCGAGGCCGACCCGACCTATGTGCTGCACTGGACCAATGCGTGGGAAGAAGGCGACGAGGTGGTGCTCGAAGGCTATCATCAGGCCCGGCCCATGCCCGATCCACTCGAGGAGATGGGCCGCTATAGCCACATGATGGCCTACGTCGACGAGCACTCGTTCCAGAGCCGCCTGCACCGCTGGCGCTTCAACCTCAAGACCGGCGAAACCCGCGAGGAACGCCTGTCGACACGCATTGTCGAATTCGGGATGATCAACCCGCGGTTCGCCATGCGAAAGAGCCGCTACGTCTGGTCGACCACCACCCGGCCCGGCTGGTTCCTGTTCAACGGCTATGTCCGGCACGATACCGACACGGGCGAGGAGCAGGTCTATCGCCTGCCGGAAGGCGTCTATGCCAGCGAAAGCCCGATGATACCCCGAAAGGGTGGCACGGCTGAAGACGACGGATATCTGGTCACCTTCCTGATCGACGAAAACAGCGGGACGTCCGAATGCGCGATCCTTGATGCGAGCGATGTGACGAAAGGCCCGATCTGCCGCCTCGCGCTGCCACACAAGATCTGTTCCGGCACCCATTCGGTCTGGGTCGAGCACGACCAGCTGCGCCAGGATGCTTCGTTCCACGCAAGCCGCATGGTTCCGGCCTGAAAAAACCGCCGAAAGCCTCGGCTCATCGCACTCCATGGTCCGATTGCCCCCTCATGCGGCAACAGCAGGGCCTCTGTTCATCTGTCAGCAAGGTTGTCATGAACACCGCTTGGCACGCATAGTGTGAACAAGGGTCGCCCACGGGATCGCCGGCCCGAACCAGAGGAGCAATGACAAAATGACCATTCCCGCCCGCGCCCCGCTCGCCCTTGTGCTGTTTGCCGCGCTGGCCCTGCCAGTTGCCGCTCAGGATACGCCCGAGGGAGAGGTGCTGACGACGGTCTATGGCAATCTTCCGCCGATGACCGAGATGAACGAAGGTCCGCGCATCGACGGCATTATTTCCGCGCGCCAGGGCCAACGGCTGCAGGTAACCTCGGACGACGGCACCAGCACCATCCTGACGCTCCATCCCGATACGGAAATCCGCACTCGTGGGGGATTTCTCGGGATCGGCAACAAGACCTTCGACCAGAGCGCGCTGATCAACGGCCTGCCGGTTCGGGTGCGCACGCGGTATTACGGCGACGGGCTTGTCGCGAGCGAGGTGCGCTTCACCAGCGATGACCGCGTGATTGCCGCCATGATCCGTGGCGGCACCGCCCAGAAATTCGCCGAGCAGGGCGCGGCGATCGAGCAGAATGCCGCCGCCACCGAGGCCCTGCGCGGGCGGCTCGGCGATATCGACAAGTACAATCTCAAGAGCACCACCAATGTCTATTTCGACACTGGCAAGTCGGTGATCTCGCCCGGCGCGAAGGCCGAACTGTGCGCGGCGTCGCGGCAGGCCGAAGCCAACGAGAATTCGCTTATGCTGGTGCTCGGCTATACGGATTCGACCGGCTCGCAGGAGGTGAACCAGGCATTGAGTGAAAAGCGCGCTGCCGCCGTGGTCAATCACCTCCAGCAGGTGTGCAAGTGGAAGCCCTACCGGATGCTGACCCCGACCGGAATGGCGACCGCCGATCCTGCGGCCGACAATACCACCGCCGCCGGCCGCGCCCAGAACCGCCGCGTCTCGGTCAACGTGCTGGTGAGCAAGGCGCTTGACGAACAGTGACCCGAGCGAGGGGCTGGGCCTTGCCGGTCCGGCCCCTCAGCTTCCGTAAAGGAACATGTTCACGGTGAGGCGCCCGGAGCCGGGATCCTCCGATAGCGCGGCAGGATCTGGAATGATCCCCGAATGGAGCTGGCGCCCACGATACAGCGCCATGCGATCAGGACGCGCCTCGACCGCCCCGATCTGTTCGTAGGCGGCACTGTCACCCATCGGATAGCCCGGCGGCGGCGGCCCGAATTCGCGCTCGTCCTCGGCCAGCGCGGCTGCAAAGGCGGATTCGCGCGCCGGGGTAATCGCCTCGAACCCGGTGCGACGGTGACGGTAGAAGGCCGTGCCGCCCGTCTCAGGCCCGCCAAGATAGTGCATGATCGCGACCCGCCCCGCATCCGAATGATCATGATGCGGGATGCGCTGGCGGACACTCAGCTGTTCGGGTGGCAGCGTCACCAGCGAGAAGGCGGCGATCTCGCAATGCACCCCGCGCGTCAGGCCGAACACCCGCGACATGACCTGCATCATCAGCTCGCGCCGCAGGTCGAGGTAGGAAGGATCGGCCAGCGCCCGCAGGCCGGGATAATCCACCCCTGCGGGATGGTACTGCGCCGCCATCCCCATCTGGCGAAGGCGCTCGGGCTGGCCGGTGAAATTATCGATGATCACCAGCGGCTCGCCCTCGCGACCGAGGCGTTCGACGGTGATGGTGGCATCGGGCAGGATCATGCGCCTGTCCTAGCCGCCCGCGTGATAGAAATCATAGACCTTGCGCGCCACCGCCGCGCTGACGCCGGGGGCGCGTTGCAGGTCTTCCAGCGCCGCCGCGCGCACCTTGGACGCCGTGCCGAAATGCAGCAACAGTGCGCGCTTGCGTGCCGGGCCGACGCCGGGGATCTCGTCGAGCGGGCTGGCGGTGATCGCCTTGGACCGCTTCGCCCGGTGCGCGCCGATGACATAGCGGTGCACCTCGTCGCGCAGGTTCTGCAGGTGGAACAAGAGCGGCGAGTTCACCGGCAGCAGCTTCTCGCGCCCGTCGGGGAAATGGAACACTTCGCGCCCCTCGCGCCCGTGGTGCGGCCCCTTGGCGATGCCGATCACCGCCACATCGTCGGCTATGCCGATCTCCTCCAGCACCGCCATGACGCTGGAAAGCTGCCCCTTGCCGCCATCGATCAGGATCAGGTCGGGGAGGACGGTTTCGTGGCCGCCGGGCTTGGCCTCGGGGTTCTCCTCGCCTTCCGCGAAGTTGCGGAACCGCCGCGCCATCACCTCGCGCATCATCGCGAAGTCGTCATTCGATTGCGCCTCGCGAATGTTGAACTTGCGATACTGGCCCTTCTCGAACCCCTCCGTTCCGGCGACCACCATCGCGCCCACCGCCTTGGCGCCCTGGATATGGCTGTTGTCATAGATCTCGATCCGCTGCGGCGGGGCGTCGAGTTCCAGAAACGCCGCCAGCTCGCGGTTGAGCTTCGCCTTGGTGCCGGTTTCGGCCAGCCGCCGCTCCAGCGCTTCGACAGCATTCCTCTGCGCCTGTGCCATCAGCTTGCGCCTGTCACCGCGTTCGGGGACGGAGAGCCGCACCTTGCGGCCCGCCAGTTCGGACAAAGCCGCTTCGATCAGCGCGGCCTCGGGCAGCTCGCGGTCCACCAGAATGGTCGGCGGCGGCGGCACTTCCTCGTAGAATTGCAGCATCACGTCGGCGAGCACCTGCGCCTCGTCCACGTCGGCCGTGTGACGCGGGAACAGCGCGCGGTGGCCCCAGTTCTGCCCGCCGCGGATGAAGAAGGACTGGACGCTCATCTGCCCGTTCTTCGCCGCCAGCGCGAAGACATCGGCATCGCCGAGCCCCTGCGCATTGATCGCCTGCGAGCCCTGAATGAAGGTCGCCGCGCGCAGCCGGTCGCGCAGCATCGCCGCGGTCTCGAAATCGAGGTTCTCGGCAGCCTCGGCCATCTGCCGTTCGAGGTCAGCCTGCACTGCGCCCGACTTGCCCGAGAGGAAGTCCTTCGCCTGCCGAACCAGCGCATCATAGCCCGCCTCGTCGATCCGCCCCACGCAGGGCGCCGAGCAGCGTTTGATCTGGTAGAGCAGGCAAGGCCTGTCGCGGTTGTTGAAGAAGCTGTCGGTGCAGCTCCGAAGCAGGAACAGTTTCTGCAGCGCGTTGAGCGTGGTGTTGACGCTCCACGCGCTCGCGAACGGCCCGTAATAATTGCCCTTGGCCCGCCGCGCGCCGCGGTGCTTCTGGATGCGTGGGTAGGCGTGATCGGCGCGCAGCAGGATGAAGGGGAAGCTCTTGTCGTCACGCAGCAGCACGTTGAACGGCGGGCGGAAGCGCTTGATGAGCTGCGCTTCGAGCAGCAGCGCCTCGGCCTCGGAATTGGTGGTGATGATCTCCATGCTGCGGGTCTGGCTGACCATGCGCTGCAAGCGGCCCGACAGCTGGGCGATCTGGGTGTAGTTTGCCACCCGCGCCTTGAGGCTGCGCGCCTTGCCGACATAAAGCACCTCGCCCCGCGCATCGAGCATGCGGTAGACACCGGGGACAGGCTTCAGCACCTTCACAGTCTCGCGGATCGCCCGCACCCCGCCTTCGAGGTCAGGCTGCGCCGAGGCGACCGTATAGGCGGCGCGCTCCTCGTTGAAGCGATCGCCCCCTCGCGGATCATGGGGTGTGCCGGCAGGAGTTCGGGCCATGGGGGTCAGATAGGTAAGGCGGGGGAATTTGGCAAAGCTTGTGCTGCGCCCTTGCACAGTCCACGATGGCAGCTTGCAGCGGGGGACAAGCATGATGACACAATCGGCGATCCTGCCGCGGACCGTGGGATTCTGGGGGGCAGCACTGTTCCCGGTCAACGGGATGATAGGCGCAGGGATATTTGCGCTGCCTGCGATCATGGTCGCGGCGGTGGGCAGTTTCGCGCCATGGATGATGCTTTTCGGGGCGCTGCTGGTGCTGCCGCTGGTGTTCGTCTTCTCCGCGCTTGCCGCGCGGTTCGATAGTCACGGGGGGCCGGTGCTTTATGCCACGGCCGCCTTCGGCCCGTTTCTCGGGTTTCAGGCCGGCTGGTCGCGCTATGCCTCGGGCGTGGTAGCGGTGGCCGCGAATACGCAAGTGGCCATCGCCTATCTGGCAGTGCTGGTGCCGGTGCTTGAAGACCCGGTTATCAAGGCGAGCGCGGTGATCGGTTTCATCGTGCTGACCACCATCGTCAATCTGTTGGGAATGCGGACGTCCGTGGGGACGCTGGGCATGATGACGGTGGTGAAACTCGTGCCACTGGTCGCGCTGATCATTTTCGGGCTCGCCACGCGCGATCCGGCGGTGGGCTTTACCCTGCCGCGGTTCAGCGAGTTCGAAAGCGTCGTGTTGCTGACCTTCTATGCCTATATGGCATTCGAGAATGCGACCTTTGCCGCCGGCGAAATGCGCAATCCCAGGCGCAACCTGCCGTTGGCGTTGTTGACCACGCTGGGCGCGGTGGCGGTGTTCTATATGCTGGTGATCTGGGCCTATCTGGCGATCGCGCCAGAGGTATCAGGCACCGGAAGCGCGCTGTCGGCCGCAGCGGAATCGCTGATCGGCCCAACCGGAGCGGTGGTGATTGCGCTTGCGGCAGCGGTTTCGATCTGCGCCAACACACTGAGCGGCGGCATCGTAACCCCGCGCCTGACCTTCGGCATGGCGGAACAGGGCCTGCTGCCGGGGATCTTCGCGCATGTCTCGCAGCGGTTTCAGACACCCGATGTCTCGATCCTGTTCTATGGCGGGATCGCTGTGCTGTTCAGCCTGTGGGCCGGTTTCGCGACATTGGCGGTGGCCAGCACACTATCGCGGCTGGTGATGTATCTGCTCGCCGCGCTGGCGCTGCCGGTACTGCAACGCCGCGATACGGTGCCCCCACCATGGTGGCACCTACCGGCTGCACTGCTCGCTGCAGCATCCACTCTGTGGGTCGCCAGTCACGCCAAGGTCGAGGCTTATGAGGTTTTCGGCGTTCTGCTGATGGTCGGAACGGGGCTATATTTCGCCGGGCGGCGGCGGGCGGTTGAGGCTGCACAGGCGGGTTAGATGCCGCTAGAGGGCTTGGTCTCATGACCGGAACAGATGTCATCATCCTTGGCGCAGGCGCAGCCGGGCTTTTCGCCGCCGGTCAGGCCGGGCAGCGCGGGCTGCGTGTGGCGCTGCTTGAGAAAGCCGAGGCGCCGGGCAAGAAGATCCTGATTTCCGGCGGCGGGCGCTGCAACTTCACCAACCTCGGCGCGGGGCCGGCCAATTACCTATCGGCCAACCCGCATTTCGCCAAGAGCGCGCTGGCGCGATACAGCCCGACCGACTTTATCGCGCTGGTCGAAAAGCACGGCATCGCCTGGCACGAAAAGACGCTGGGCCAGCTGTTCTGCGACGGATCGGCCAAGCAGATCGTGGCGATGCTGCTGGACGAGTGTCCGCCCGATTGTGTGACACTCACCTGCGGCGTGGAGATCGCCGAAGTGGCGCGGGGCGCGGACGGCCGGTTCACCGTCACCGCAGCCGATGGTCGCCAGTGGCAGGCCCCCGCGCTGGTGATCGCCACCGGCGGGCCTTCGATACCCAAGATGGGTGCGAGCGATTTCGCCTATCGGCTCGCACGGCAATTCGGGCTCAAGGTAGTCGAGCCGCGACCTGCCCTGGTGCCGCTTACGCTGGGGGGAGAGGACGTGCTTTTCCGCGAACTCTCCGGCGTCGCCGCGCCGGTGCTGGCGCGGGCTGGAGAAGGCAAGCAAAAAGCGGAATTCGTCGAGGCGGCGCTGTTCACCCACAAGGGGCTGTCCGGCCCCGCCATCCTTCAAATCTCGTCCTATTGGCGGCATGGCGAGCCGGTCGGGATCACCTTCCTGCCCGATGCGGCGAGCGACTGGCTGCTGGAGGCCAAGCGCGACCGTCCCCGCACACATCTGCGCACCCTCTTGAGGGAGCGCCTGCCCGATCGCCTCGCCGATGCGCTGGCCGACCGGCTCGCATCAAAGGGATCAGGTCTCGAACAGGAACTCGGCAACTGCTCCGACAAGGAGCTGCGCGCCGCACAGGCCAGGCTCGCCGACTGGCGCTTCGCCCCCACCGGTACCGAGGGCTATGCCAAGGCCGAAGTAACCGCCGGCGGCATCGCCACGGCGGAACTCTCGAGCCGCACGATGGAGGCCGTCAAAGTGCCCGGCCTCTATGCCATCGGCGAAGCGGTGGATGTCACCGGCTGGCTCGGCGGCTACAACTTCCAGTGGGCTTGGGCGAGCGGCTTTGCCTGCGCCGAAGCCTTGGGCGAGGCCCTCTCCCGCAGCCAGTCCTAGAACAGCTTGCGCAGATCGATCCCAAGGTAAAGCCCGGTCGGGTCGATCACGAAAGGCTGGTAGTTGATCGGCGTGTTACCGTTCGAATCCCGGACCCGGCGCTGCGCGTCGAACAGGTTGTCGGCCCGCAGGCTGATGCGCGTGTCCTTGAGGAAACCTTCATTCTTGCCGGTGATTTCGCCAATATTGGCAAAGATCCGCAGGTTGAAGGTGACGATGTCGTCGAAGAACAGGTCTGTGCTGCCCGGCAGGCCCGAACCGTCGAGACGGGTCTCGCCAGTGTAAATGCCCGACAGGCGGAAGCCCATGCCCTTTCCGAACAGACCCGCTTCGAGTCTGCTGGTGTGGCGTGGCAGGCCGAAAGCGCCGGTCGCCTGCCCGTCCAGCTGGTCGAGCGGAGCAATTCCCGGAGCAATCAGGATCTCGTTGTCGAGCTCGATCGCGTGGGTGAGGTTCAGGAAGTAGCGGAAGCCCGGGAAGCTTCGTCCGGCCAGCGGGTTGAAGGCAGGAGCGCCTCCGCCTGCCGGTGCACCGCCGCCCTGCCCCCCCGCCTGCTGCGGCGCCGCAGCGCAGAATCGCTGCTTGAACTGCTCCAGCGCTTCGGGCGGGATGGTGCCGTCGGGCGCACGCGACCGATCGATTGCCATCTTGATGAAAGCCGGATCGATCCCGGGAAGCTCTGCGGACACATCCTCGCCGCGCTCGATCTTGCCGATCAGTTCGAGGATCGCGGCATTCCCCTCGAGGCCGCAAGCCCGTTCACGGAAGGCGGCAAACTGCGGATTGGCAGCCGGCCCACCGCCCGGCCCCGGCGCGCCTGGCGCACCGCCCGGCCTGCCGCCGCCCATCATCGCTGGATCAAAGCTGCAGATGCGGGTTCGGAACTGGGCGAGCCGCTCGGCATCGATGGAGCCATCCTCGCCGCGAACTCGCGCCAGCATAGGCGCCAGCCGCGCGGCATCGATCCCCGGAAACTCGGCCGAGATGTCCGCCCCGCTGTCGATCGCGGCGGCCAGTTTCTTAAGAAATTCAAGCCCGTCATCGGCACATAGTCGCGCGCGGAAAGCCATGAATTGCTCGCGCTGTTCGGGGGTGGGAGCCGCCCCCCCGCCGAACCGCGTACCGCCCCCCGCCTGAGCCGGAGCGCCGCCGGAAGCTGGCGCGGGCGCAGGCGCGGAGCTTGCACCCGACGGAGGCCCGCCCGGGCCACCGCGCCCGCTGCCTTGCGCCCCGGCACCAATGCTGCCCCCGGTCGAAAAGATGAACTGTACCCGGTTGGCCCGCGTTTCGGCAAAGCTGACCGCGCGCCGGTCAACCGCGACAAGACGCCCGTCAGTATCGCGCGTGACCCGCCCGGGGAAAGCAGCCTCGATCTCGGGCGTGATCTGGGGAAAGCCGCTCACGACATTGTCGGAACGGTTGCGGATATATTCCACCGTCAGCCGGGTATTGTCCCAGAACGGAAGCGACCAGTTGGCGGCGAATTTCCAGTCGCGCTGGGTTTCGGCGGGCAGATCGGGATTTCCCCCTGTGGTAACATCCGCCAGAACGGTCTCGCCGCGAGCGAAATCGAACACCGGCACGTTGAGATTGACGATGATCGGATTGCCGAGCGAAGCAAGGCCCGGCGCCACTTCGCGCCAGATATAGGTCGCCGACAGGTCGAGCCCGTCAACAGGCGACCAGTTCAGCCCGGCATTCCAGTCGCCCAGCACGCCGAAGTCGGAAAGCTCCTGGACCCCGGCCTGAAGGTTGAGCGTGAAAGTGCCCAGCGCATCGGCCACACCTGCACGGCGGCTCGTGAGAGGCACCACGACATTGGCACCGGTCGCAAGCTGGCGGCGGGTCAGCGTCACATCCTGATTGCTGCGCGTGTCGCTGCTTTCGATCTGTTGCCAGTCAAGCGTGAAATTGAAGGTCGTCAGCACTTCGCCGGCCGGCAGCTCGCCAAGCGGGCCTTCGAGTGTGGTCTGCGATTGCCCGGTCAGGTTCCGGCTGCGCGCCACGTCGAAACCGGCCCCGGCATCAACCGGCAGCGGCCCGTCGATCGCCAGCGTGCCGTCAAGCGCGGCCTGCCGAAGTAGCGCTGTATCGAAACGGCGATCGATCTCTGTTTCGGTCTCGGCGAGCGAGGCATCAAAAGTCGTGGTCAGGCGGAAATTGTTCACCGGCTTCGTCAAAGAGCCTGCGGTCGATAGCCGGTCGGTCGAGGAACGGCGCGCCAGCGGCGTATCCTCCCCGAAGGTGCGCACGATGCCTGTCACAGCCGGATCATCGGTCAGCGTAACCGTGTTGAGCCCGTCGAGGCTGCGACTTTCATTGCGCTGGTAATTGAGGTTGGCGCTGAGCGACATGCCGCTTTCAATCAGCGCCTTGGCCCAGCTCAGATTGCCCTCGAAGCCGAAGGTGTCGGCAGTCAGGCTGCGGAAGCGGGCCTGGGCAGGATCACCCGGCACCTCCGAGACCGAGCCCGGCGTCTGGATGATGTTGCGCTCGTCCTCGGTCAGCAGCGAGGCATCGCTGATCTCGAAATCGAGATTGAAGCGTCCGCCATCGGCGATACGCAGCGTGCCGAAGTCCTGCTCGGTGCGGGTGACACCCCCGCGCGAGGGCGTCTCGAACTCGAGCTCGACCTCGCGGTTGGAATAGTTTTCCTTGAGGATGAGGTTGATAACCCGGCGATCCGGCGGAAAGCCGAAACGCTGGGCGACTTCTTCCGGAAAGACCTCGACCCGCGCCAGCGCCTCGGGCGGATAAGACGCGAATTCGCGGAAGGATCCGATGCGGATACCATTGACGAGAATGACCGGGCGCCCGCCACCGCCGCGGCCGCGGGCCGAACCGGTCTGAGCGGTAATCTGGGTGATCAGGTCGGTGATCGAGGTCACGCCTTCTGCCGCGATCGCTGTCTCGTCAAGCTGGAGCAGCGGCGCCTGTTCGACCAGCAACTGGCCGCGGATGCGCTTGCCGCTGACAACGATCTCTCCCGCGGAAACGGCAGTGCCGCTTTCGGTCTCCTGTTCTTCCTGATCGGGCGTTTGGGGAACCTGTGCCCATTGCGGCTGGGTTGCGTTCGCTGTGGCCGCCAGCGCGGGCACCGCAGCAACAAGGCTGGCAGCGCAGGTACCTGCACGCAAAATCGCGCGGGAAAGCGGGGAGAGGTTCATTTTGTCCCTTCGGTTCAAATTGGTCGGCCAGGTGTTTGATTGCCTGTGCCGGGCCGTTACCCGTATCGCTGCACGCGCGCCGGTCAGACTGTCTTTCGGCGTGCGAGAATCGGGTACGCGCGGGCCTTAAAGCTTGAGCCTTCCCTTTTGGTTCCCGCATCGCTAAAGCGCGCAGGCTTTTCGACCGGCGTCATGGACGCTGCATCAACGACCAAAAGGAAATACATGGCCAAGGAAGAACTCCTCGAAATGCGCGGGCGCGTGGTTGAGCTGCTGCCCAATGCGATGTTCCGGGTGGAGCTTGAAAACGGCCATGAGGTGCTCGGCCACACAGCAGGCAAGATGCGCAAGAACCGCATTCGTGTGCTGGTAGGCGACGAGGTCCTGTGCGAACTGACGCCCTACGACCTCACCAAGGCACGCATCACCTACCGCTTCATGCCGGGTCGCGGCGGCCCCGGCCCGCAATAAGCGCCTGCGCCGCTGATGGGCGCGCCGCATCTCACATTGGCATCGGCCTCGCCCCGGCGGCGCGAACTGCTCGCGCGGCTGGGCCTTGCCCCCGATGCCGTCACTCCGGCCGATATCGACGAAACCCCGCTGAAGGGCGAGTTGCCGCGGGCCTATGCCCTGCGGATGGGGCGCGAAAAGGCGCTCGCGGTGGACGCGCCCGGCTGCGTCCTGGCCGGCGATACGGTGGTCGCGGTCGGGCGGCGCATTCTGCCAAAGACCGAAAGCGAAAGCGAGGCGCGCGCCTGTCTCGAACTGATGAGCGGCAGGCGCCATCAGGTGCTCTCGAGCGTGGTGCTGCGCGCGCCCGACGGGACTTTGCGCGAGCGATTGTCCGAGACCGTGGTGCGCTTCAAGCGGCTGTGCGAGGAAGAAATCGCCGCCTATCTCGCCAGCGGCGAATGGCGCGGGAAGGCGGGCGGCTATGCCATTCAGGGCGCAGCCGAGGGGCTGGTTGAATGGATCCACGGCAGCCATTCCGGCGTTATGGGCCTGCCCTTGTACGAAACGCGGGCGCTCCTGAAAGCGGCGGGCTTTCCGATTGGCTGAGTGGCTGATCGAGGACGGCATAGCCGAGCGCCGAGCCCTATTGCTGGAGGGCGAACGTGTCCTTGCCGCGCGGATCATTTGGCCGGGCGAATTGACGGCGGGAACCCGCTGCACCGGCAAACTTGCCACCAAGCTCAAGGGCACGCGCCGCGGGGTGGCGATGCTCGACGACGGCACCGAGGCGTTGGTGGATCACCTGCCGCCCGCAGCGACCGAAGGGCAGACGCTTGACCTCTTGATCACCCGCGCGCCGATGACCGAGCGCGGACGGTTCAAGCGGGCGCAGGCGCGGATAGCGGGGGCAGAAGCACGCGCCGCCCCGGCACCCTTTCCATCAGGCCGCAAGGTGCACCGCTTTCCAGCGGGTCTATGGGAAGACGTGTGGCACTCGGCCTCATCTGCGAGCCTCGATTTTCCGGGCGGAGAGATCCTTGTCAGCGTCACCCCCGCAATGACACTGATCGATGTGGACGGCACCGGAGACGGGCGTGAGATCGCTCTGGCGGCGGTATCCGCAATCGTACAGGCGCTGCGGTGGTTCGACCTCGGGGGAAATGTCGGGATCGATTTTCCCACACTCGGCGCCAAGGCTGATCGGCGTGCGGTTGACGATGCGCTCGACGCAGCGCTGGCGGGCTGGCCGCACGAACGCACAGCGATGAACGGCTTCGGCTTCGTCCAACTGGTTGCCCGGCTAGAAGGCCCCTCGATGCTGCACCGTTTTGCCACAGCCCGGCTTGGCATGGCCGCGCGCATGGCACTCCGGCGCGCGGAAATCGCCGCCGAGGGCACAGGGCGCGTCCTGCTGCTCAGCGTGCATCCCGCTCTCAAGGCGAAACTCGAGGAGGTCTGGCTCGACGAACTCGCGCGCCGGACGGGTCGCGAGATACGCATCGAAACCGATCCCGGGCTTGCCATCGAGGCCGCCCATGCCCAGTTGGTGGATGCATGACCAAGCCTGCCAAGCCCTGCCCGATCTGCCGCAAGCCGCGTGTCGAGCAATTCCATCCCTTCTGTTCCCAGCGTTGCCGCGACCGTGACCTTGCCCGCTGGTTCTCCGATTCCTACGCGGTTCCCGGCCCGCCTGCCGATCCCGAAGAAGTGGCGCAGGAAAACTGGCGCGAACAGGAATGACCCCGTCGACGAAAAGCAACGTAAAAGCCTCTTGCCAAGCGCCGCGCCCTTCGCCATAGGCCCGCACTCATTCGCTCGCGGGCGCATTTGGCGCTGCTGCGGAAGTGGGAAGCCCAAGTAGCTCAGTTGGTAGAGCATACGACTGAAAATCGTAGTGTCGGTGGTTCGATCCCGCCCTTGGGCACCACACTCCCCTTGAAAGAAGCGAGGCCGCAGGAATTCCCATGTCCCGCCGCACCAAGATTTACGAAGGCAAGGCGAAGATCCTTTACGAGGGTCCCGAGCCCGGAACGCTGATCCAGTATTTCAAGGATGACGCGACCGCCTTCAACGCCGAGAAGAAAGGCACGATCGCCGGGAAGGGTGTGATCAATAATCGCATCTCGGAGCATGTGTTTACCCGCCTCGGACATATCGGCATTCCGACCCATTTCATCCGCCGACTCAACATGCGCGAACAGCTGATCCGCCAGGTCGAGATCATCCCGCTCGAAGTTGTGGTGCGCAATGTTGCGGCCGGCTCCATCAGCAAGCGCCTCGGCATCGAGGAAGGCGAGCCGCTGCCGCACACGCTTATCGAATATTACTACAAGGACGATGCGCTGGGCGATCCGCTGGTGGCCGAGGAACACATCGCCTGCTTCAACTGGTGCAGCAACGAGGAGATGCACGACATTTCCTCGATGGCGATCCGCATCAACGACTTCCTGTGCGGAATGTTCGCTGCGATCGACATCCGGCTGGTCGATTTCAAACTCGAATTCGGACGGCTCTATGATGGCGATTACAGCCGCGTGATCCTCGCCGACGAAATCAGCCCTGACGGCTGCCGCTTGTGGGACATGGCGACGGGTGAAAAGCTCGACAAGGACCGCTTCCGCCGCGATCTGGGCGGCGAGGAAGAGGCCTATCGCGAAGTCGCGCGTCGGCTCGGCCTGCTGGGCGGCGAAGACAATGGCCCGGGCGAGGTGTTTGACCTCTCCCACGCCCGCTCGCGCCTGCGCGGTCCGCCGCCGCTCAAGAAATAGGGGACCCAGGGGCTGACACGCGTCGGTTTGGCGCTAGTCTCGCGCATTCCATTGCGATTGCCACAGGTGCCCTTCCCCTGATGACCCCGCTTTACCGCACTATCGGCGCCGGCCTTCTGCTGGCGCTCTCCCCGCTTGCCCTCGCCACCGCGCTTACCGCGCAAGATGCGCCCATCGCAGCGACGGCCGACCAAGCAGGCGATCCGGTCTGGGCCTTCGAGCAAAGCGATGTCCCGGTCGATCCCGCCTATGTGTTCGGGCGGCTCGGCAATGGGATGCGCTATGTCATCAGGCGCAATGCCACGCCGCAGGGTACCGCGCTGGTGCGGATGCGGATCGATTCAGGTTCGCTCGAGGAAAATGACAGTGAGCGCGGGCTGTCCCATTATCTCGAACACATGGCCTTCAACGGCTCGAAGGGCATTCCCGAAGGCGAGATGGTGAAATTGCTCGAGCGTGAAGGTCTGGCGTTCGGCGCAGATACCAATGCCTCGACCGGCTTCGAGAGCATTACCTACATGCTCAACCTTCCGCGCAATGATGCCGCCCTGCTGGAGACAGCGCTGATGCTGATGCGCGAGACCGCCAGCGAACTTACAATTGCGGAAGAAGCCGTAGCGCGCGAACGCGGCGTGATCCTGGCCGAACGGCGCGATCGGGCGGGCTTCCAGCAGCGCAATTTCGAGGACAATGTGGCCTTCATCGCACCCGGCGCGCGCTATGGCGAGCGCTTGCCGATCGGCACGCTCGAGGTGCTCGAGAACGCCACCGCCGCACAGATCCGGGCGCTTTACGAGCGCACCTACACCCCGGCCAATACGGTGCTGGTGGTAATCGGCGATTATCCGGTCGAACAGGTCGAGGATGCGATCCGCGCCCGCTTTGCCGACTGGGCCGCCGGTCCGGTCCCTCGCGAGCCTGAGGCCGGTCCGATCGACATCACCCGCAAGGGGCTGACCGACATCCATCTCGATCCGGCGCTGGCGGAGGAGATCACATTGTCTCGCCTGGCACCGTGGCACGACGAGCCCGATACCGTTGCCAACCGCGATGCGGCCCTGGCGCGCCGGATCGGCTACGGCATCATCAACCGGCGCCTCGCCAGCCTCGCCCGGAGCGAGGATGCACCCTTTCGCGGCGCCAGCTTCGGCACCGGCGAGGTGTTCGAGGATGCACGCATCACCAGCCTCACCATAAGCAGTGCGGATGGAGAATGGGAAAAGGGCGTGCTGGCCGCCGTGCGCGAGGTCAATCAGGCGCTGAGCTTCGGATTCACGCAGGCCGAGCTTGACGAACAACTCGCCAATCTGCGCACGGCCTACGAGAACGCGGTCAAGGGTGCCGACACCCGCAGCCATTCTGTGTTCGTGGGCGCTGCGCTGGCGAGCGACGAGCGCGTGCCCGCAACGCCCGAATGGCAGCTCGCCCGGTTCGAGGAGCTTGCCCGGACCCTTACGCCCGATGCCGTCTGGCAAGCAGTCAAGGCCCATGCCGCACCGCTTGAAGATCCGCTGATCCGGTTTGAAGGCCGCTCTGCGCCGGAAGGCGGCGAGACGGCGCTGCGCGACGTCTTTGATCGGGCCATGGCGCTGGAAATCGCCCCGCCCGAGGAAAATGGCCCGCTGGAATTCGCCTATCAGGACTTCGGCACACCGGGGCAGGTCGTTTCGGACACAGTCGAACCCCGGCTCGGCCTGCGCTTCATTCGCTTCGCCAACGGGGTGCGGCTGACGCTGAAGCAGACCACCATCCGCGAAGACCGGATTGCCTTCGCCCTTTCGGTCGACGGCGGCGATCTGATGAATACACGCGAAGATCCGCTCAAGGTCGCGCTCACCGATGCACTGGCCCTGGGCGGGCTCGGCAAGCATAGCCAGGATGACCTTTCGAGCGTGCTGGCCGGGCGCAGTGTCGGCCTTTCCCTCGGTAGCGGCGCGGATACCTTTGCCAGTTCGGGCAATACGACCCGGCGCGACCTCGCCCTCCAATTACAGGTGCTCGCCGCGCTGCTGACGGACCCGGGCTATCGCCGCGAGGGTGAGGAGCGCTTCCGCAAGGGGATCGAGAACTACTTCGCCACGCTTGATGCAACCCCGGGCCGCGCTCTGGGAACGGCGCTGGGCGGGATCCTGTCCGATAACGACCCGCGCTTCACGCTCCAGTCCAAAGAGGCATTCCTCGCGCTCGAATACGCGCAATTGCAAGCTGCCATCGGCGACCGACTGGCCCGCGGCGCGATCGAGATCGCGCTGGTTGGCGATTTGGACGAGGCCGAGGCCATTGCCGCGGTTGCCGCCACTTTCGGCGCGCTGCCTGACCGGGAGGCCGAGTTCAAACGCCGCGAGGACGCCCGCACCCGCAGTTTCACCGCCACCCGCGGCCCGCGCGTGCTGACCCATAAGGGCGAGGCCGACCAGGCGCTGCTGCAATGGACCTGGCCAACCACCGACGATAGCGATCTGGGCAATACCCTGCGGCTCGATCTGCTGGCCCGCATCTTGCGTATCGCGCTCACCGAAAAGCTGCGCGAGGAGTTGGGGCAGGCCTATTCACCTTCGACCGGATCTTCGAATAGCAGGATCTACCGCGATTACGGCAGCTTCAGCCTCGCGGTTTCGGTGGATGTCAGTCAGATCGACGAGACCCGAGCGGCGGTCGGGGAGGTGCTGACGCAATTGCGGGACGCGCCGCCGAGCGAGGACATCATCGAACGCGCACGCCGTCCGCTGCTGGAAAACTATGATAATGCGCTCAAGGATCTGGGCGGCTGGATCAACCTTGCCGCACGGTCGCAGAGCGATCCCGAACGGCTCGACCGCTGGTTTGCAGCGCCCGACATGATCCGCGCGATCACGCCGGAAGAATTGCAGGCAACCGCCGCGCGCTGGCTGGCACAGGGTGGCGCTGTCGAAGTTGCCGTGGTGCCGGAGGAAAGCGGCGTTCGATAGGCTTGTCTTGCCAGACAAAAAGGCCGGCCGGATTGTCCCGGCCGGCCTCTTCGATTGCAGAAAACCCTGCGCCAGAGAGGCGAAGAACGATCAGTAATTCACCCCGAACGAGACACCGATCACGCGCGGCTCGTTGACGAACGCGGTATTGTTGTTGAAGTCGACGACGCCGAGCACATTGTCCTCGCCGGTAATGTTGCGTGCGAAGGCAGCGATTTCCCACTCGCCATTATTGCCCACATAGCCGACGCGCAGGCCGCCTTCAAAGCGACTGCCCGCGTTGAACTCGCGGCTCTCGTAAAGCAGGAAGTTGGTCTCGCCGAGGTAAATCCAGTCGGTGAAGATGAAGAACTCGCCGCTCTTGCCCACCGGGATGCTGTAGCGTGCGGTGAGGTCGCCGCTCCACTCGGGCGCATTGGGGAAGGGATTGCCGTCGATCGCAGCGAAGGTGACCGGGCCGAAGGCGCCCTGCACCGTGCGGGTGGGATCGGTGACGGTGCACTGCGCACAGGTGCCGACTTCGAGTGTCCGGTCCTTGATCTCGGTGTTGTTGTAGGCAACGCCGAGCGTCACGAGAAAATTGGGCGTAATCTGGAATGCAGAATCGAGTTCGAAGCCATAGGCCTCGCCCTTGTTGGCGTTGATGAGCTGCACAAGGTTGCCCGTTCCGCCAACCGCGGTGAACTGCGGGTTCTCGACCGTGTAGTAGAACACGGCACCGTTGAGCCGCACCCGGCGATCGGCCAGCTCGGCCTTGAAGCCGGCTTCATACGAAGTGATATTTTCCGATTGCGCCACGGAAGGCGGGTTGAAGAAGGCCACGTCGCGGCCCTGGATGGTCGGTCCGCGGAAGGAATTGGCGACCTTGGCATAGACACTGGCATCATCCGACACATCGGCAAATACCGCGATATCCCAGTCGAACTGGTCATCCCCGACGCTCACCGGCTGGGGCGCGGCTCCCGAACGCACGAAGAAGTCCTTTTCATCGTCGGTGTAGCGCAAGCCGCCGGTGACCCTGACGGTATCGGTCAGCTCGTAGGACAGCTGGCCGAACAGCGCCCACGCCTCGTTGGTGTGGTTGACGGTGACCGGCGGCGGGAAGTCGAAACCGACGGTGGTAACATCGAAATCGCTCTCGAAGTAGAAGCCGCCGACCTGCCAGGAAAGCGGCCCGTCGCCGTTCGAGGCAAGGCGGATTTCCTGCGTGTACTGTTCAAGGTCAATCGAATCCTGCGTGTCCGAGGGGAACGGAATGAAACCCGGACCGGTCACAAGATTGCCACCGTCGATATCACCGCGACTGAAGCCCTTGCTCGTCCAGTAGCTGCCGATCGAGGTCAGGGTGGCGAAATCGAATTCGTAGGACGTGGTCAGGGTCGCGCCGAGCTGCTCATATTCGGCCCGGTTGCCGCCGCCTGCATCGTAGAACACCGTATCGCGATCATAATTGGCATTGAGCTTGTTGTTGCCCGGCCC
The DNA here is from genome assembly GCF_001677335.1 of Erythrobacter dokdonensis DSW-74. GTDB lineage: Bacteria > Pseudomonadota > Alphaproteobacteria > Sphingomonadales > Sphingomonadaceae > Erythrobacter > Erythrobacter dokdonensis. The sequence goes on along the minus strand of NZ_LZYB01000002.1, from coordinate 104,080 downwards.
AAGGACGTTGGCGCGGAAGAAGGTCGAAGATCCGTCGAGATCGCGGTAGTTCAACGCCGCGTTCATGCTGAACCGGTCGGTCGGGGTGAACAGCAGCTGACCGCGGATCGCGAAATCGCTGAAGCCGCCCAGCGCATTATTTTCGCCCGTGAAGCCATTGTCGATCCAGTCGCTCCTGCTCTGGGACTGGATGGCGATACGAAAGGCGAGCACGTCTTCGATCAGCCCGTCGCCGACCGCAGCGTTCAGCGAGACCGTGTCGAACGAGCCGTAGCTGAGCGAGGCGCGAATATCGCGCTCGAAACCCGGCTTGATGGAGTCAACCTTGACGATGCCGGCCGGCGTGTTGCGTCCGAACAGCGTGCCCTGCGGCCCGCGCAGCACCTCGATACGCTCGACATCGAAGATCGGGAAGCTCTTGAGCGTAACATTCTCGAGCACCACCTCGTCGAGCAACACCGACACAGGCTGGGACGCGGCGAGATCGAAATCGGTGTTGCCGAGACCGCGGATGTAGAAGCGCGGCGCGACGCGTCCGTTTGAGCTTTCGATATTCAGCCCGGGCACAGAACCGGCAAGCGCGGTCACATCGCCGCCCGCGCTGAAGATCGTGTCGATGCGGTCCTGATCGAGGATTTCGGCAGAAACGGCGACGTCCTGCAGGTTTTCTTGCCGCCTGTTGGCGGTGACGATAATGGCGGCAAGCTGGCCTTCATCGTCACTGGAGACCTCGCTGTCCTGTGCGGCGGCAGGAGTGGCGAGCGAGAAGGATGCAGCGGCCAGAATGGTCGAAGCGAACCAGGCGGAGCGTACGGAAGAGAGGTTTTGGGACATCGCGCAATGGCCTTTCGGATTGGACGGATGGATCACGGGAATGCGCTGCCCGCGCTGACAGGTTCCGGCGATTCGGGCGAGGTTGCCGCGCATGATTCGAGCGGGAAATGGGGCGTTTGACTGCACTAAGTTTGCAGTTGTTGCATCAGGGTTACAAAAGTTGCCATCTCACGACATCATTGTGACAAAAATGCGCGTCCCGGCTATCGGCGGGCGGGTGGTGAACAAACCGTCGCGCAGGCGTTGCACCACCGCGCGCGGTCGCTATAGCGACGCCAACCCCCGGCCGCCCTGCCCAAGGAGTCCCGATTGATGAAAGTCCGAGTCCTAGTCCGACTGAAGCCCGGCGTGCTCGATCCGCAGGGCCGCGCCGTCCACCATGCGCTTGACGGACTCGGCTTTGCAGGGGTCAGTGATGTCCGCGTCGGGCGGCTGATAGAGCTCGAAGTCGCTGACGATACCGATCCGGCGACGCTGACCGAAATGTGCGAGAAACTGCTTGCCAATACCGTGATCGAGAACTTCACGATCGAAACGCCTGGCTCGGCAGAAGGAGGCAGGTAATGGCCTTTCGCGCGGGCGTTATCACCTTTCCGGGATCCAACTGCGATCGCGACATGGCGGTAGCGCTCGAGGCGGTATCGGGGCAACCGGCATTGCGCATCTGGCACGGCGATGCCGATTTGCCCGCCGGTCTTGACCTGATTGCCCTGCCTGGCGGCTTTTCCTACGGCGATTATCTTCGCTCTGGCGCGATGGCGGCGATGAGCCCGATCATGCGTGCAGTGGTCGCGGCGGCGGAACGTGGCGTGCCGGTGCTCGGCGTATGTAACGGGTTCCAGGTGCTGACCGAGGCCCGGCTGCTGCCCGGCGCCCTGATGCGCAATGCCGGACAGCGCTTCATCTGCCGCACGGTCGCGCTAACCGTTGAGAACACAAACTCGCTGTTCACTTCCGGCTTCACGCCCGGCGAGAGCCTGCGCATCCCGGTCGCCCATCATGACGGCAACTTCTTCGCTGATAACGACACACTCGACCGGCTCGAGGGCGAAGGCCTCATCGCTTTCCGCTATGCGGAAGCCTGCAACGGCTCGGCGCGCGACATTGCCGGCGTGCTTAGCGCAAATGGCCGTGTGCTGGGCATGATGCCCCATCCCGAACGGGCGATCGAACCGGCGGCGGTGAGCGAACTGGGCGGAGCCGACGGACGCCGCCTGTTCGAAAACATTCTGGCGGCGCTGGCCAGCGCCTGACGCTCAGGCGCGCAGCTTGCTCGGGTTGCTGAACAGCCGCTGTGCATCCTGGCTCGCCATCGGGCGCCCGAAGTAATAGCCTTGGATCTTGTCGCAGCCGAGGTTCCGGATCAGCTCGGCCTCCTCGGCAGTCTCTACCCCTTCGGCGGTGGTCGCCATATCAAGGCTCTTGGCCATCGCCACCACCGCATTGATGATCGCCAGACTTTCCGCGCTACCCTGCGCCGCGCCCTGCACGAAGGTGCGATCGACCTTGATGGTCGAAAAGCGCAGCTTGCGGATGTAGCCGAGCGAGGAATAGCCTGTCCCGAAATCGTCGAGGGCCACCGAACAGCCCAAGGACATGACCTGTTCCAGTGCGTTGCGCGCGACACTGGCATCGCGCAGGAAAATGCTCTCGGTCACTTCGACTTCGAGCCGCTCGGGCCGCAAGCCGCTCGCCGCCAGCGCTTCGACCACTTCCTCGTGGAAACCGGGTTCGAGCAGCTGTTCGGGCGAGACGTTGACGTTGACTTTGACGTGTTCGGGCCAGTTGCGCGCTTCCTCGCAGGCCTTGCGCATTACCCATCGCCCGATCGGCACGATCAGGCGGGTGTCTTCGGCCAGCGGGATGAACTTGCCCGGGCTGACAAAGCCATGATCGATGCTGTTCCAGCGTAGCAGCGCCTCGAAGCTGACCACGGCCTCGCTGCGGGAATCCACGACAGGCTGATAGTGCAGTTCCATCTCGTCGCGACCAAGCGCCTTGCGCAGCGCCACTTCAAGCTGGCGGCGTTCCTCTGCAGAGGCATGCAGCACAGGTTCGAAGCGGTGATGCTCGGCACCGCCTGCATCCTTGGCGCGATAAAGCGCGAGATCCGCATTGCGCAGCAGTTCCTCGACGCTCTTGCCGTCACGCGGCCCCACGGCCGAACCGACGCTGGCTCCGACATAAAGTGTATGCTGATCGACCTGATAGGGTTCCGAAAGATGCGCAATCACGCGACGTGCGAGATCGGCCACGTCATCAGCGCTCTGGAGGTCGCGGATCACGATAGCGAACTCGTCTCCTCCAAGACGGCCGCACAGCTGGTTTTCACCCATCAGCGACTTGAGCCGTGCCGATACCTGGGCAAGGAGCTTGTCACCGGTCATGTGGCCGAGAGAATCGTTGACCGACTTGAAGCGATCAAGATCGACCATCATGAGCGCGCAGCGGCTGCGCCATTGTTCGGCAAAGCGCAGCGCATCGCCCAGCGCCTCGGTCAGTTGCAGGCGATTGGGTAGCTGGGTGAGCGTGTCGTAGCGCGCCAGATAGGCGATCTTCTCCGACGATTTGCGCTGCTCTGTCACGTCAGAGCCAACCCCGCGGAAGCCGCTGAAGCGTCCATCCTCGTCCCGGGTCGGTGTCCCCGAAAGCTCCCACCAGCGCTCCTCGCCGAGGATCGAGACCTGCACCAGCAGGTTGGAGAAGTTTTCGCGATTGCGCAGCCGCTCGGCCAGGTCGTGAAGACTTTGGGGAAACCGTCCGCTTGCCCAGCTGCGACCCGAGATCAGCTCAAGCAGGGGCATGCCCTCGACCTCGACCTGCGGCCTTCCGAGCGCGAAGGCAAAGCGCGGGCTGACCGAACGCAGACGGCGGACGGTATCGATCTCCCACAGCCAGTCGGCCTCGTTCTCCTCGAACTCGCGCAGCAACAGCGAGACGACGGCTTCCTTTTCGGCAACCGCAGCCTCGGCCAGCCGTGCCTTGACGAACATGGTACGCACCTGAATCGTCGCGACCAGACTGGCGATGGTGAACAGAACCGCCCCGCCAACAGCCTGCCAGTGCCCCGCCAGTGCCAGCGACATGATGACACCAAGCCCCAGAATACCAATATAAATCAGAACGCTGAGGGGCGATGTCGAAAAGACGAAGGTTGAAGCGATCATCAGCGTCAGCACGATGAGTTGCATCGTCTGCGCCTGCGCCCCGTCCGCCAGCCACGGAAATCCCAGCAAGGCAGCCACCCAGCACATCGCCGCGGCGATCGAATGCATGTTCTGCAACCGTTCGATTCTGGCCTGGCCAACACCAGCACCCGGACTGGCAAGCAGCAGGTCAGTCCGGCGCGAGCGATACAGAATGAAGGCGAGCACAGCGGTCCAGGTAACGACGACGCCAAAGCCAATCAGCGGCGCGAAGAGCGAAGCGGTACAGACAGCCACCATCGCATTGGCAAGCATCCGGTTGCGGCTCGCATAGGCGAGTTCGGCGTATTCATCGCCGCGCAGGCGCATGGGATCGAACGCCGGATTGCGCGTCAAACCGAGAACATCGGAGATCGGCAATTCGGAGACCGGCACCGTGGCAGGAGAGGCGAGGTTCTTGCTCACCATGCAAGCCTAACGCAGAATGGTTAGGTCTCTGTAAAGCCTTGGCAGAATTCGCTCGCCAGCCTGGTCAAGGGCGCGCGTCCGATCCTTGCGCCGGCGCTGCTATTCGACGGTCACCGATTTGGCGAGATTGCGCGGCTGGTCGACGTCGGTACCTTTGACCAGAGCCACGTGGTAAGCCAGCAATTGCACCGGAACCGCATAGACCAGCGGCGCGATCAGGGGGTGCACCACCGGCATCTCGATCGTGGCAATGCAGCCCTCGCCTGCCGCCTCCAACCCCTTTGCATCCGAAATCAGCACCACTTGCCCGCCCCGGGCGCGCACTTCCTCCATGTTCGAGACGGTCTTCTCGAACAGCGGCCCCGACGGCGCGATCACAACGACGGGCACGGCCTCGTCAATCAGCGCGATCGGACCGTGCTTCATCTCGCCCGCGGCATAGCCCTCGGCATGAATATAGCTGATTTCCTTGAGCTTCAGCGCACCTTCCAGCGCAAGCGGGTAGTCCTGCCCACGCCCGAGATAGAGGACATCGCGCGCCGGGGCGATAAGGGGCGCCATGGCGGCAATATCTTCATCATGGTCAAGCGCGGCGTTCAGCGCGGCGGGCGCTTCGAGCAGGTGGCGCACAATGAGCGACTCCTCGTCGCGGGTCAGACGCCCCTTCTTCACCGCCATGTGCGCGGCCAGCGCGGCCAGAACTGCAAGCTGGCAGGTGAAGGCTTTGGTCGAGGCGACGCCGATTTCCGGGCCGGCATGGGTCGGCAACAGCAGATCGGCCTCGCGCGCCATGGTGCTGGTCGGCACATTGACCACCACGGCGATGGTCTGGCCGTTTGCCTTGCAGTGCCTGAGCGCGGCCAGCGTATCGGCGGTTTCGCCGCTCTGGGAAATGAACAGCGCAAGGCCGCCCTCTTCCAGCACCGGCTCGCGGTACCGGAATTCCGAGGCGACATCGATGTCGACCGGCACGCGGGCAAACTGCTCGAACCAGTACTTTGCCACCATCCCCGCGTAGAATGAGGTGCCGCAGGCGACGATCGTCAGGCGGCGCACCTGCGAAAGATCGACATCCATCTGCGGCAAGGCCACCGAATTGTCCGAGCGGCGCAAATAGGAGGCGAGCGTCTGCGCCACTACCGTCGGCTGCTCGTAAATCTCTTTCTGCATGAAGTGGCGGTAGTTGCCCTTCTCCACCGCCGCTGCCGAAGCGCCCGAGGCGCGGATTTCGCGCGTGACGGGGTTGTTTTCCGAATCGTAGATCTGCGCGCCGTCGCGGCGCACCACCACCCAGTCGCCCTCTTCGAGATAGGTGATGCGCTGGGTAAGCGGCGCGAGCGCGAGCGCGTCCGACCCCAGATACATTTCCGGCTCCTCGCCTTCCGGCCCGTAACCCAGCACCAGCGGCGAGCCGAGCCGCGCGCCGATGAGGAGATCGGGATGCTGGCGGAAGGCAATCGCCAGCGCGAAGGCGCCGCGCAGGCGAGGCAGCACGTCGCGCACGGCCTCGAGAGGATCGGCCCCGCGCTCGATTTCGGCCGAGATCAGGTGCGCGACCACCTCGCTATCGGTTTCGCTTTCGAATAGGCGTCCTTGTGCGGCGAGTTCGGCTCGCAGTTCCTTGAAGTTCTCGATGATGCCGTTGTGGACGATCGCCACCTCGCCGGTCGCGTGCGGGTGGGCATTGGCAGCGGTCGGGGCGCCGTGCGTGGCCCAGCGGGTGTGGGCGATACCGACATGGCCGGGAGCCGGATCGGCCTCGAGCACACGGGCCAGATTGGCAAGCTTGCCCTCCGCGCGGCGGCGCACCAGAGTGCCTTCATGAAGGGTGCAGAGCCCGGCGCTGTCATAGCCGCGATACTCCATGCGCCTGAGGCCATCGACCAGCCGATCAGCCACGCTGGCGCTGCCCACGATCCCGATAATTCCGCACATTGTCCGGTTCGTTCCTTCGCTATCGTTCCAGCCGCTCTAGCCACTCGTGCCGTTGGAGCAAGGTCTGGCGTAAAGCCGCCCCGTTGCGGCGCCGGGCTCTGTCCAGACACAGCAATCCGGCCTTAGGAAAAAAATAAGCTTTCCTGCCTATTCACCATTTCTCGGAAGAGAGCCTTCGCAACATTTGCGGACAGGTGCAGGACATGATCACACGCCTCGGGGGCTGGGAATGAGCGCATTCGGCAAAAAGGGCAACGCTGGTGGACTGAAACCGGGCGGAAGGCCGGCTTTCGGGGTCGCGCGTCCGATGAAGGGCGCTGGCGGAAATCCGGCACCGGGAGCGCGCGGGGGCGAACAGTTCCCTCCGATCCCGAACGAAGATACCAAGCCGGCGGCGGTGCCTTCTCCGGCGCCCTCGCGTCCCACCAGCAGCGCTGATGCGATCGACCGTCTCAACGAGCGGATGACCTCGGTCAACACGGGCGAATCCGAAGTCGGCGGCTTTGAAGCCAGCGTCCACAAGATCAAGGAACAGGTGCTTCCCCGCCTGCTCGAACGCGTCGACCCGGAAGCGGCGGCAACGCTTTCCAAGGAGGAACTCTCCGAGGAATTCCGCCCGATCATCATGGAAGTGCTGGCCGAGCTTAAGGTCACGCTCAACCGCCGCGAACAGTTCGCGCTGGAAAAGGTGCTGATCGACGAGCTGCTAGGCTTCGGCCCGCTGGAAGAGCTGCTCAACGATCCCGACGTGTCCGATATCATGGTCAACGGGCCGGACCAGACCTACATCGAAAAGAAGGGCAAGCTGCAGCTCGCCCCGATCCGCTTCCGCGACGAACAGCACCTGTTCCAGATCGCGCAGCGCATCGTGAACCAGGTCGGCCGCCGCGTCGACCAGACCACGCCGCTGGCGGACGCCCGTCTCAAGGACGGCTCCCGTGTGAACGTGATCGTGCCGCCGCTGAGCCTGCGCGGCACCGCGATCTCGATTCGTAAATTTTCCGAGAAGCCGATCACGCTCGACATGCTGCGCGACTTCGGATCGATGTCGGACAAGATGTGCACCGCGCTCAAGATCGCGGGCGCGTGCCGCATGAACATCGTCATCTCGGGCGGTACCGGTTCGGGTAAGACGACCATGCTCAACGCCCTGTCGAAGATGATTGACCCGGGCGAGCGCGTGCTGACCATCGAAGACGCGGCGGAACTTCGCCTGCAGCAGCCGCACTGGCTGCCGCTCGAAACCCGCCCGCCGAACCTCGAAGGCCAAGGCGCGATCACCATCGGCGACCTTGTGAAGAACGCCCTGCGTATGCGTCCTGACCGCATCATCCTGGGCGAAATTCGCGGCGCGGAGTGTTTCGACCTCCTCGCGGCGATGAACACCGGTCACGATGGTTCGATGTGTACGCTCCACGCCAACAGCCCGCGCGAATGCCTCGGTCGTATGGAAAACATGATCCTGATGGGCGACATCAAGATCCCCAAGGAAGCCATTAGCCGCCAGATCGCCGAGTCGGTCGACCTGATCGTGCAGGTGAAGCGTCTGCGCGACGGCTCGCGCCGCACCACCAACATCACCGAGGTGATCGGGATGGAAGGCGACGTGATCGTGACGCAGGAGCTGTTCAAGTTCGAATATCTCGACGAGAGCGAGGACGGGAAGATCCTCGGCGAATTCCGCTCGTCGGGCCTGCGCCCCTACACGCTGGAAAAGGCGCGCCAGTTCGGGTTTGACCAGGCGTATCTTGAGGCCTGCCTCTGACGAGGCAGGCGCTATCGGGCCCTCCGGCCCGATAGCTGCGGCCTAACCGGCCGACGGCCGGTCGGCCTTGCGACGCCCCTGGCGTCGCCGGAATTCGATTGCTCGCGCGGTCGCCCTACAAACTCCCCAGCACCACCGGCAGGCTCATCGCGAGGCAGCCGCCGCCGATGATTGCCGCGCCCATGAACAGGCCCAGCCACGGCACCCAGCCGACCTTTTCGAGCCGGGCGACATCGCGGCTCTTCATCCGGCGACGCTCCATCATCCCGGCAAAACCCGCGAACACCCAGAACAGCATACCGGTCACGGCAAGCTGCGCGGCGTCGCTGAGCAATTCGAAGCGGGCGATAAGGTCCATCGGCTGTCCATTTAGGCGCTCAGTGCGCTTGCGCAATCCTCGGCCCTCGGCCAAGCGACACGGCGATGGATGGCTCGATCGCCCGCCCCCGCCCGCTGCTCGCGCTCGGCATTCGCCTGCTTACGGCAGCGGCGCTGGCAACCATGGCGATGCTGGTCAAGCTGGCGGGAACACGCGGCGCCCATCTGGTCGAGCTGATCTTCTGGCGGCAATTGCTGACAGCCATGCTGCTGGCGGCAGGACTTGCACTTACCGGCCGTCTTGCCATGCTGCGCACCCGGCGGCTCGGTGCCCATGCGCGGCGCGCGGCGACGGGCCTTCTGGGCATGATCTTCACCTATGGCGCGGTGCTGCTGCTGCCTCTGGCCGAGGCGACCACCCTGTCCTTTACGGCGCCGATCTTTGCAGTGCTGATCGCGCTTGCATTGTTCAGCGAAAAGATCGGTCCCTATCGTTGGGCGGCGGTCGGCATCGGCTTTGCGGGCGTGCTGGTTGTCATGCAACCCTTCGGGGCCTTGCACGAGGGGGTGACAGTGACCGGAGTAATCGTCGGCCTCGTCGCGCCCTTCATGGTCGCGCTGATCAGCTTCCAGATCCAGGATCTCAACACCACCGAAAACCCTTGGAGCATCGTCTTCTGGTTTGCCGCTCTCAGCGCGCCCGTCGCCGCGCTTGCACTGCCCTTCGTCATCACGGCGCATGATCCCGAGACCTGGGGCATAATCATCGCCATGGCGCTGATCGGCGCAGTGGCGCAGATGCTGCTAACCACCTCGCTACGCTTCGGCTCGGCGGCGGTCATCCTGCTGATGGACTACACCGCCCTGCTATGGGCGAGCTTTTATGGCTACTACATTTTCGACCGGGCAGCGCCCGCCAGCCTCTGGCTCGGTGCGCCCTTGATCATCGGTGCGGGCGTGCTGATCGCATGGCGCGAACGCCAACTCGCCAGGGAACGCACGGCCGCTTCACGTGCTGGTCAGGAATAATTATCCAGTTTCGTGCGTTGAAGGATTCGACGAAAGGATTTGCCTCATGATTCGCAAGACCATCTTTGCCATCGCGCTCGCCGCGCTGGGACTTACCGCAACCGCCTGCAACACCGTCGACGGGCTGGGCGACGACATCAAGTCGGTCGGCCGCGCCGGCAAGCGCGCGATCGACTAAGCAGCTCTGTAGACGAGGACTATATTATTGGCCGGCAGTGCATAACGCGCGCTGCGGGCCATGTTGTGCTGCGCGGCGAGTTGGTCGAGCGCTTCGGTCTCGCGCAGTCCCCAGAGCGGGTTGCGGGCTTTCAGGCTGGCGTCGAAATCGAGGTTCGAGGGGACGGTCTCCACCCCCTGCTCGATATAGGGGCCATAGAGGACCAGCGGACCCTTGCTTGCGGCAAGCACCCGCGCCGCGCCCGCGAACAGGCCAAGCGTCGCCTCCCAAGGGCTGATATGCACCATGTTGATGCACACGATGGCATCGGCCTCGTCCACCGGCCACGTATCGGGCGCAGCAGCATCGAGCATCAGCGGCGCGGCAAGATTGCTGCCCGGGTAGTCGTCGCGATAGGCCGCAATCGAGGCGAGCGCCTCGGCGGAAGGATCGGTTGGCTGCCAGGCCAGCGCAGGAAAGGCCCCGGCAAAGAACACCGCGTGCTCGCCCGTCCCTGCCGCGATCTCGAGCACCTGGGCGCTGGCCGGAAGCTCGCGCGACAGGATCGCGGCAATCGGCTCGCGGTTGCGCATGGTGGCAGGCGCGTGCTGCTTCGCGCTCACGATAGCCTCCTCACGACACCTGGCGTTCCTGCCCTTCCCAATAGGGCGCGCGCAATTCCCGCCGCAGGATCTTGCCGCTGGCGTTCCGCGGCATGACCGGGATGACATCGACGCTTTTGGGCGCCTTGAAGGCGGCAATGCGTTCACGCGCCCAGGCAATGACGTCGGCCTCGTCGATCTCGCAGCCCGGCTTGGCGACGACGCAGGCCTTGACCTCCTCGCCCCACTTGGCGCTCGGGACACCGATGACGGCGACCTCGGCGATGGCGGGATGGCCGTAAATCGCGCTTTCGACCTCTGCAGGATAGACATTCTCGCCGCCGGAGATGATCATGTCCTTGATGCGGTCCTGGATGTAGACATAGCCATCCTCGTCCATCACGCCCGCATCGCCGGTGTGGAGCCAGCCGTCGGGGTCGATGGTCTTGGCGGTGGCCTCGGGCAGCTTCCAGTAGCCGGGGGTGTTGGTGGGCGAGAGGATGCAGACCTCGCCGATCTCTCCGCGCGGCACTTCCCTGTTGTCCGGCCCTCTCACCTCGATGCTGACCGCAGGGCAGGCCTTGCCCGCCGAGCGCATGCGCTGGTTGCCCTCAAGCGAGTGATCCTCGGGCGGCAGGATCGAGATCGTGCCCGCCGTCTCGGTCATGCCATAGGCCTGCAGGAACCGCGTGGTCGGCATGGTGCGCACCGCTTCCTTGAGCAGCTCGAGCGGCATCGGCGCGGCGCCATACATCAGGTATTTGAGGTTGCTGAAGTCGGTGCTGGCAGCGCGCGGGTGCTGCACGACCATCTGCAGCGCGGCCGGAACGATGAACATGTGCGTGGCCCCGGCCTCGATCGCCTCAAGCACGCCGACGGGCGAGAATTCGGCCTGTACAAGGCTGCGCACGCCGTTGGCGATAGCGATGTTCACCAGCCCCGTCCCGCCGATATGCGCACAGGGCATGGCGACCAGCATGCAATCATCGGGCTCGTAGAAGTTCCAGTCGAGCCCCGCCTCATTGCCCGCATTGCGCAGGCCCAAGAGGTTGGTATTGGTCAGCATCGCGCCCTTGGGGTTGCCGGTTGTGCCCGAAGTGTAGAGCTGGAGCACCGGATCATGCGGCCCTGGCGGCGTATAATCGACCGGCTCGAAACCGGCCGCAGCCGTGCGCGCGGCCTCCGCCTCGATCACTTCAGGATTTGCCGGGACATCACCTGCGACGCTGTGAGCTGTGTCGATGAAGTCGGCATCGGCAAACAGCAGCTTGGCTCCGGTATCGGTCAGAATATAGGCAATCTCGCGCGGGGCCAGCCGCCAGCCGATCGGCACCATCACCGCCCCCATGCGCGCCGCGGCGATATAGAGCATGAAGTAGATATCGCGGTTCTTGCCGAGCCACGCGATCCGGTCGCCCGCCGCGATGCCCCTCGACCGGAGCAGCGCAATCAACTGGCGGGTGAGCAGGTCCGCCTCGGCGTAACTGGTCGTCCGGCCGTCCTGGTCGAAAGCCGGTCCGTCAGGCCGTTCCTTCGCCCAGAAATGCATGATGTCATCGAAGTTCGAAAAGTCGTGATAGGCTTCGCGCGCCATGGCCCTGCTCTCTCCCAAAAGCGTGTGCGGGCATGGTTAGGCAAATCCGCGCGAGCGTCCAGCCGCCTTTTTAGCGAAACCGGCCCTGTTTGCGTGCGGCAGGCTCGCGCACCAGCAGCCACACCAGCAAACCGAGCGGCCCGGCAAGGAAAGTCGCCAGCAGTACCGGCGCCTGGATCAGGCGCGAGATGTTCTTGGCATCCCCGTCACGCGCGATCCACAAGCCCACGAACAGGTCGAACGCAAGGTAATGCGTCCAGCCGATCGTGGTGCCGGCCTTGGTAGCGAAAATCGCCTGCACGCCTTCGATGGAGGAGAAATCCGCGCCGCCGCCTTCGGGGTTGGGGATGAGGCCGCTGACCAATCCGATGAGGCTCGCGGCATAGATCAGACAGAGCAGGCCCACGCCCATGTACATCACCCCCGAAAGCAGCGCGGGCCAGCGCGGCAGAAAGATGAGCAAGACCCAGGCGATAAGCGCCAGCAGGTTCACCATGCCGAACACGGCATTCCAGTCGATCATTCCACATTCTCCGGCTCGCATGCCCTGCGCCATTCCCTGGCAGCGCGGCGCATCGCCTCGTTGTCGTGGGTAAACCGCCCGCCCGCACGCCGAAGCGCGAGACCGAGCGCGGCCTCCGCCACCAGCGCCGCATTGATCGAGCGGTAACGTTCCCAGGAACCCGAGAGCAGCGGATCGACAAGCGGCGCGGCGATCAGCGCGGCGCGCTCGGCAAACCGCAGGTCATCGACCCGCTCGCCGCGCAGCAGGCCCGGGCGCAGAATGTCGAGCCGTTTGAAACCCACTTTCGATACCGCTTCCTCTGCCTCGCCCTTCACCCGCATGTAGAAGCTCTTGGCGCGCGCATCGGCTCCGGCGGCGCTGACCAGCACCATGTTCGGCACACCGGCGCTGCGTGCCGCCCTTGCGGTCGCGAGCACCAGATCATGATCGACCGCGCGAAACGCAGCCTCATCGCGTCCGGCCTTCTTCCAGGTGGTGCCGAGCGCACAGATCAGAGCGCGCGGACGCACGGCTTCGAGCACCTCGCCCCACTTGTCGGGCTCGGCCACGAACATCTCCATCCGCGCGCCCGGCGGAAGCGGAGCCTCGCGCCGGGCGATCCCCACGATCCGCGCCTCGTCGCCCGCGCTCGAAAGCGCAATGACCTGCCTGCCTACAAGGCCGGTCGCGCCGACGAGCGCGATCCGTGCAGGGCCGCGCGTCTCAGACATTGATCAGACCCGCCGGATTTATCCCGTAGATCTCACCCACTGCCTGGATCGCGAAACGATCGCTCATTCCGGCGATGAAATCGGCGATCACACGGGCGCGCTGCGGCTCGTGCTCGGGCAGGCGTGCCTGCCAGTCATCGGGCATCAACCGGGCATCCTGCGAATAGGCGGCAAAGAGGCGGGCGACGATGTCGCGCGCGCGCTCGGCAGCGGCCACCTGTTCGGGATGGTAATAGAGCCGTTCGTACATGAACGCCTTGAGACGCCGCTCCTGCGCAGCCATGGCCGGCGAGAAGCCGGCGATCTGCCGCCCTGCCTCGCGCACCTCGCCGACCGAACCCAGCCCTTTGGCCTGTTCGCGCGTATGTTCGAGCACGTCGTTGACCATCAGACCGATCTGGTCGCGCACCAGTTCGCGCAGCAGACGTTCGCGCGGGGCGCCGGGATAGCGCTGTTCTACCGCCCGCCACTGGTCGGCGACGAAATCGAGCGTCAGAAGTTCATCGAGTTCAAGGAAGCCTGCGCGCAGGCCATCGTCGATATCGTGGTTGTCATAGGCGATATCGTCCGCGACCGCTGCCACCTGCGCTTCGAGAGAGGGCCAGGTGCCAAGCATCAGCGGAAAGGCCGCGTCGAGTTCGGCCAAGGCCCAATTCGGTGCGGTGACCGGGCCATTATGCTTTGCCAGCCCTTCGAGCAGGTCCCAGGTCAGGTTCAGTCCGTCATGTTCGGGATAGGGGCATTCGATCCGCATCACGGTGCGCAGCGCCTGCGCATTGTGGCAAAAGCCTCCATGGCGCGCCATTGCCTCGCTCAACGCAGCTTCTCCGGCATGACCGAAAGGCGGGTGCCCCAGATCATGCGCCAGGCACAGCGCCTCGGCGAGATCCTCGTCAAGCCCCAGCGCGCGGGCGATTACGCGGCCAATCTGCGCGACTTCCAGACTATGGGTCAGGCGGGTGCGGTAATGGTCGCCGAGCGGGGCGATGAAAACCTGCGTCTTGGACTTCAGGCGCCGGAAGCTCATCGAATGGATGATGCGGTCTCGGTCGCGCTGGAAGGCGCTGCGCGGGCCGCGCTGTTCGCCGGGCGTCCGGCGGCTCCATTCGCGGCCACCATGGGCGAGCGGGTCGGCAGCATAGGGGGCGCGGTTGGTCACGGCACGAGCGATTAGGTCAGCGCGGGCTATGGCTCAACGGGAACAGATGCAAAACATCAGGCAAATGCGGTGAATTCGCACTCTGACGCGCCGATTGGTCCGCTGTTATGGGGCCGCTCACCGGTGATTGGGGGGAAGGAGAGCAGCCCCATGGGCCTGTCGGTGCGACCCGAAGGCCCGGAACCCGCCTTACTTTCGTTGTGACAAATTCCGCGGGCGGCCATAGGCCCAGACGAATGATGTTGCATCCCTTGCAAGCCGCACCATCGACCAAACGTTGCGGGATGCCGACGAACCGACGACTAATGCACCGCTTCCTGTTCGAGGATCCAGTTGGCCGCCGCCTCGCAATGGATCCGGGTGCTGTCGAACACGGGCAGCACGTTGGCATCGACATCGACCACCAGATCAAGCTCGGTGCAGGCCAGCACGATCGCCTCCGCGCCTTCCTGAGCCTTGTTGATGATGATCGTCTTCAAGGTGCGCTGCGCCTCGCGCGTGACCTTGCCGACCATCAGTTCGTCATAGATGATCTTGTCGAGCATCTCGACAAATTCCATCCGCGGCGGCAGCAGGTCGATCCCGTGGGCAACCAGCCGCTTGCGGTAGAAGCTCTCGGTCATCACGTTGCGGGTGCCGATCAGCGCAGCGCTGCGGTGGCCGGCGCGCTTGATCGCCATGCCGACATATTCGGCAATGTGCAGGACGGGGATGTTCACGCTTGCGGCGATATCGTCATAGAGGCGGTGCATCGAATTGGCGCCGATGATCAGCGCCTCGGCCCCTGCGCCCTCCAGCCGGCGTGCACTCTCGATCAGCACGTTGCCCGCGCGCTGCCAGTCGCGTTCCTCGACAAGGGCATAGAGCTGGCAGAAATCGAGGCTTTCGATCAGCAGGGGCGCACTGGCCATCGGAGCGGCACGCTTCTGGACGATGCGGTTGATGCGTTCGTAATACATCGCCGTCGACACCCAGCTCATGCCGCCGATGATCCCCAGTTTGCGCAAAGGCGTGCCCCTTGATGTCGTGTGCAAGTGCCAACGGGTGTAGCGAGGAAGCGTTCCTCGCGTCCATCACCGCACCAGGCAATGCGTCTTACGCCGGGGGCGCCCTGTCGGTCGGAGTGCCGGTGAGGGCTTCGAGCCAGGGGACAAGATCGCCCAGCGTCGCCTCGACCGCCTCTTCCTGCGGCAGGTGGCCGATCTTCGGATAGACCACCAGCGTGCTCGCCGGCATGGTCTTGTCGAGCCAGCGTCCTGCCTCGACCGGGATCAGCCGGTCTTCCTCTCCCCACAGGATCAGGGTAGGCGTGGCGACCGCAGCAATCTCGGCCTCGGTCAGGGGATCATAGGGCTGCGAGAAGCGCTTCAGCGTCGCGCGGCGATTGCCCGGATAGCGCAGCAGCTCCCAGTAACGGTCCACCGCCGCCTCGCTCGCCACGGATTTGACCGAAACGCTTTGTTCAAGGCTGCGGGCGATCAGCGCGCGCGGGGTGATCTGTTCGACCAGCCGGTTGATCCCCGGCATCCGGGCAATGGCAAAGCCGATATTCCCGCCGCCGCCGCCGCTCTCCTTCTGCTTCACCTCCGGCTTGTCCTTGGCGAGATCGAGCATCGGCCCGCCGCTGCCGTCGACCAGCACCAGGCCCGCGACCCGTTCGGGATGGGCCACGGCAAAGGCCAGCGCGTGCTTTCCGCCCATCGAATTGCCGCCGAGGATGAACCGTTCAAGCCCCAGCGCATCGGCGACCTCGGCAATGTCGGCGACATAATTGGCGCGGCTGTAATCGTCCTTGGGGTCGGGCCCGGTCAGCCCGTGGCCGACCTGATCGAAGCGGATCAAGCGGTACTGGTCCTTGAGCCCTTCGACCCACGGCTCCCAGGTGTGGAGATCTGCATTGGAGCCATGCAGCAGGATGATCGCCGGCGCATCCTTGGGCCCCTCATCGCGCAGGTGCACGCTCACGCCATTGCCGATCTCGACGAATTGCGACGGCAGCCCGCCATATTTGGCGCGCATTTCCGCCGCGTCCGTATCGGGGGTTCGGAAAATCAGGAAAGCGACCACCAGCAGCGCCAGCACCGCCAGCACGCCGTGAAGAACCCATTTCATCAGTCTTTCAACTCCGAAATCCAGCGCCGCACCACCGCGACGCCATCCCTGTCCACGCTTGCCTTGCCGAGTTCGGGCATGGCAACCCCAGGTTCGGCGCTGTCCATCCGGTAGAGCAGGATCGACTTGTCAGGCTGGCCGGGCAGGATCGAGAAATCGTGCCCCCCCGCCCCGCGTCCGGCTGCGACCGGGCGCTTCATGATACCGATGGCGTGGGGATCATCCTGTTCCCAGCGCAGATCGAGGCCGCTGTTCGATGCGCCACCGCCCGGCTGGTGGCAATGGGCGCAGTTCACATCGAGATAGGCCCGCGCGAGCGGCTGCGCCGGGCCGGTGGCATGGGTGGCCCAGTCAGGCAGGCTGTCCGCATCCACAGGCACAGCATCGAGCAGCCCCGCCGCCGCCATGCCGCCCAGCCATTCTTGCGACAGGTTGCGCGCCTTGGGCCCGATCGGGATCACCTCGCCATCCTTGGAATGGCAGGACTTGCACTGGTTCTTGTTGGGAATGGCATAGGAAATCGCCTCGCCCGCCGGGGTCACCAGATCAAGCCGCCCTCCCGCCAGCGCCAGCGTGGCCTCGGTCTGCTCTGAGTTCCAGCGATAGGGCAGCGCCACCCAGCCCTCCGCGCGGTGCAGCAGCACGCGGGTTTCGATCAGGCGCCGCGCCTCGCCCTCGCCAAAAGCGAAGGTCTTGATGATCGCGCTACCCACCGGAAATCGGAGCAGCCCATCCCCTTCGGCGGCAAGCTGCGTGCCTTGGGGCAGGTAGATAAAGCGCAGCTTCTCCGCCCCGTCCGACCACAGCGGCGTATTGAGCGCATAGGGCGTGACCCCCGCCGCAGGCACCTGCCGCGCCGCCTCGGCGAAGAAACCGAAATCGGACAGCTTGCGCGGGAAGGATTCACCCTGAACCGCCGCATCGCTGACCGCTGCCACACCGGTCGCCGAGGCATGGCCGAGCACCGCGCCGAAACTGGCGCAGGCAAGCAGCAGCAGGGCAACCGAACGCCTCACTTCAGCCGCGCCTCCAGTGCTGCGGGCGCGCCGACTTCGGGGACATCCCAGCTTGTCGTCGGGGTCAGCATCAGCGGCCCGGGCTGCGCCTCGGCAAGGCTCTGCCCGACCTTGGAGAGATTGAGCGTCCACCCGGTCACGCCGGACGCAATCTTCAGCGCGCTTTCCGGGCTTTCGGACAGTCCGTCCCACAGAACCGGCGGCAGAGCCCCGCCAAAGGCTGCGAGCAGCATATCCTTGCCATCGAGCTGCGGATCATCCCCGCCGCGCCCGAAAGCGTTGGGGCCGACCACCACATTGCGGGCATGGGGATTGTAGCGCGCATCCTCGAACGGCTGGGTATAGGCGATCACCATGACATGCGCGGTCGGGTTGTTGTCGAGCGTGTTGCCTTCGATCAGCACGCCGTCATTGGCCATCACCAGCACGCCGGTGCCGCGGCGCACAGAGGCGACGATATTGCCCGGCGGGGCGAAATTGGCGGTGTCATTGTCCTTCATGATATTGTCGCGCAGGACCACATTGCCGCCGTTCATCACCGGCAGGCCGGGCAGATCGAACACCAGCAGCCCGCCGGTGTTGCGTGTGGCAATATTGCCCGTGACCAGCGCATTGCGGCTGTTCTCGATCTCGATCCCGGCGACGTTGAATTGCACCAGATTGCCGCGCACGGTGATGTCGCGGCTCTGACCGACATAGATCCCGGCGTCCGAAGCACCCGAGACCTTCGATCCCGTTACCAGCACGCCGGTGCTCTCGACCGGGTAGATGCCGTATGCGCCGTTGGTCTCCTTGGGGCCACCGGTCCATTCGACGCGGATCGCATGATAGACGATGTTGTCCGCGCCCTTGGACTTGATGCCGTCGCCCTTGGTGTTCTCGAGCGCGAAATCGCGCAACGTGACGTTGTCCGAGGTGACCAGCAGCCCCTCGCCCGCCCCCATCTGACCGGTAAAATCGAGCACACTCGCATCCATCCCCGCGCCGCGCACCGTTACCCCGTCAACATCAAGGCTGAGCCCGTCGGTCAGTACGAAGCGCCCTGCCTCCAGCACGATCTCGTCGCCCGGCTCAGCCAGGATCAGCGCCTCCTGCAAGCGCTCCTGCGCGCCCTCGCCCGGCGCAATCACATGGGTTTCGGCGGCGAGCGGTGCGGCTGTTGCGAGCAGCGCGGCGGCCAGTGCGATGCGGTTCATGATAGTCTCCCTCTCCGCCGCGCACTCTGGCGCAAGCAGGCGAGGAAAAGCAAGCGCTTCGGAAACTAGCCCAGCCCGATCGCGCAGAGCCCGGCGCTGGTGGTGAGCACCGCCACCACTTCGCTATCACCGATCCGGTCGAGCCGCTTTACCAGTTCGCCAAGCCCATCGACCGCCACCGGCTCGGGGCCTTGCGCGGCGAGGCCCTGCCGCAGTTTCCATAGCTGGATCGGGGTCAGCCGCCCGGTCATCCGCGCGGCCATGCAGGCGGCTTGGGGCTCGCTCAGGCCGGCATCGACCAGCACGGTTTTGACGCGCCATTCGATCAGCGGATCGGCCAGCCCCGAAAAGATCGCGCCGCCCGCCAGAACGACGAGCAGCGCGATGGCAATCAGCAATTTCTTCATGGCCTTAAAGGCTCTAGTCGAGCGACTTGACGATTTCCTCGACCATCTTCTTGGCGTCGGCCAGCAGCATGACGGTCTGGTTCATGTAGAACACGTCGTTGTCGACCCCGGCATAGCCGACGCCGCCCATCGAGCGCTTGATGAAGAACACCTGCTTGGCCTTGTCGACGTCGAACACCGGCATCCCGTAAATGGGCGAGGATTTGTCGGTCTTCGCCGCCGGGTTCACCACGTCATTGGCGCCGATGATGAAGGCGACGTCGCATTGCGAGAACTCGGAGTTGATGTCCTCCAGCTCGAAGACCTCGTCATAGGGCACGCTGGCTTCGGCCAGCAGCACGTTCATGTGCCCCGGCATGCGGCCTGCGACGGGGTGGATGGCATACTTCACCTCCACGCCCTTTTCCTTGAGCTTGTCGGCCATCTCGCGCAGCGCGTGCTGGGCCTGGGCGACCGCCATCCCGTAACCCGGGATGATGATGACCTTTTCGGCCTGTTCGAGCATGTAGGCGGCATCTTCCGCGCTGCCCTGCTTGTAGGGGCGCTGTTCGCGCGCTCCGCCGCCGCCGCCCGCGCCTGCGTCCGCACCGAAACCGCCCGCGATCACCGAGATGAAGCTGCGGTTCATCGCGCGGCACATGATGTAGCTGAGGATCGCGCCTGACGAGCCGACCAGCGCGCCGGTGATGATCATCGCCGAATTGCCGAGCGTGAAGCCCATCGCCGCCGCGGCCCAACCCGAATAGGAGTTCAGCATCGAGACGACCACCGGCATGTCCGCCCCGCCGATCGGGATGATCAGCAGGAAGCCGATGGCGAAAGCCAGCACCGCAATGGCATAGATCATCCAGCCTTCCGCCGCGCCGCCCTGCGGTGAAACGGTGTAGAGCCCGATCAGGCCGAGGATTGCGGCGAGCGTGCCGAGGTTGATGATGTGGCGCGCAGGCAGCAGGATCGGCGAACCGCTCATCCGGCCCGAGAGCTTGAGGAAGGCGATGACGCTCCCCGAGAAGGTGATCGCCCCGATGGCAATGCCCAGGCCCAGTTCGATCCGGCTTACGGCGAAAATCTGCTTCGTCGCTTCGTCTGCAATGCCGAAAGACTGCGGGTCAAGCCATGCACCGAAGCCGACCACCACGGCGGCGAGGCCCACGAGGCTGTGAAAGCCCGCGACCAGTTCCGGCATCGCAGTCATGGCGATGCGGCGTGCAATGGTGACCCCGATGATACCGCCGAGGAAGATCGCGACCCCGATTTCGGCAATGTTGGCAATGTCGTGAGTAACCAGCGTCGTGACGACCGCAATCGCCATGCCGATCATCCCGTTGCGATTGCCCGCGCGTGACGTCGCCGGGCTGGACAGCCCGCGCAGCGCGAGGATGAAGAACACGCCCGCGGCCAGGTAAGCGAGCATCGCCCAGGCCGGCGTTGCGCCCTCGCCGGAAACCCCGGCGGCAAGAAGCGAGAAGTCCATCACTTACTTCTCCTTCTTCTTGTACATCGCGAGCATGCGCTCGGTCACGGCGAACCCGCCGAAGATATTGATGCTGGCCAGCACCACCCCGAACAGGCCGAGATACTTGGCCGCGGGGCTACCGGCTTCGGCCGAGGCGATCAGCGCGCCGACGATGATCACCGAGGAGATCGCGTTGGTCACCGCCATCAGCGGAGTGTGGAGCGCCGGGGTCACCGACCAGACGACATAATAGCCGACGAAACACGCCAGCACGAAGATGCTGAGAATTGAAATGAAGTCCATGGATCAGGCCCCCTGAAGCCGCTCGTTGACGACCTTCCCGCCCTGCGTGAGCCGGATCGCATTGCCGATTTCCTCGTCGAGCACGGGCTTGCCCGCCTCCTTGTCCCAGAAGGCGCTGAGGAAGTTGTAGTGGTTGCGCGCAAACAGCGCCGAGGCATCGGCGGGCAGGTGCGCGGGCGTGTTCGAATAGCCGATGATCGAAACGCCGTGCTTGACCACCGTCTCGTCGGGCTTCGAGCCTTCCACGTTGCCGCCCTGCGCCACGGCGAGATCGAAGATCACGCTGCCGGGCTTCATCGTCGCGATCTGCGCATCGGTGATCAGGCGCGGCGCGGCCCGCCCCGGGATCAGCGCGGTGGTGATGACAATATCCTGCTTGGCGATGTGGCTGGAGACCAGTTCGGCCTGCGCCTTCTGGTATTCCTCGCTCATTTCGGTGGCATAGCCGCCCGAGCCTTCGCCCTCGATCCCGGCGACGTTCTCGACGAAGATCGGCTTGGCACCCAGCGATTGGATCTGCTCCTTGGTAGCGCTGCGCACGTCGGTCGCCGACACTTGCGCGCCCAGACGCCGCGCGGTCGCGATCGCCTGAAGACCGGCAACCCCCACGCCCATCACGAAGCACTTGGCCGCCTGCACCGTGCCCGCCGCCGTCATCATCATCGGGAAGGCGCGGCCATAGGCATCGGCGGCGACCAGCACCGCCTTGTAACCGGCCAGGTTCGACTGCGAGGACAAGACGTCCATCGACTGCGCGCGGGTGATGCGCGGCATGAACTCCATCGACAGCGCCTCGAAGCCGCCGGCCGCATAGGCATCGACCAGATCACGCTTCATAAAGGGATCGAACAGCGCCGCCACCCACGCGCCCGCCTTGGCACCCTTGAGCTGCTTCACCTCGGGCGCCTGAATGCCGAGCACGATATCGGCGTCCTTCACAGTGGCGGCAGCGGTGCCGAGGCTGGCACCGGCTTCGGCGAAGGCTTCATCGGTAATCGAAGCGGTTTCTCCCGCCCCTTTCTCGACAGCAACATCAAGGCCGAGCCCTGCGAACTTCTTGACCGTTTCCGGCGTTGCGGCGACGCGCGTCTCGCCAGAGGCGCGTTCCTTGAGGATGGCGATCTTCACTCTGGCCCTGCCCTTAGCTGGCGATCAGCGAAACGACGATCAGGACGATCACCGCGATCACGGGCACGGCCCATTTCAGCGTGGCCATGAACCCGCCGTAGGTTGCCTGGGCCTTTTCCATGTCGTGAACAGTCATACCGTGTCTTTCCCCTTGGGCATCTCAACACCGCAGGCGGCGATTGGTTGCGAAAAAATCGCTTCGCCCTGCATTTTGCGCGTGCTCCCGTATCGAAGCACGGCGCTGCGCTCAAGTCACCTTTATTGAGAGTCTGCGCGGCGCAGGCGCACTGTGCCTGACGGCTGCCCCCGCTGCCGGACGACAGCCTTAATCCCGTCTTTACCTGCGCGTCCTAAGACCGGGAGTGTATCAGCCCGGGACGCTTGGGTTCGGGCCAAGGAGAGGCGAACGGCACGGCCAATGGCGGATATTGATTGCCACCCCGAGGCACAAAGCGATGCGCGAATCGTGATGCTCATCGACGACGAGCCGGCACAGTCGCGCCTGCTCACCGCGATCGCCGCGCGTGACGGATGGCGCACGATCGTCGCTCCCGATGCCGAAACAGCCATCGCCATGCTGGGCACCCGCGAAGGGATGCAGCTCTCCGCCATCCTGCTCGACCAGTGGGTACCGGGCGACAATGCCTGCGAACTCATCGCCGAATTGAAGTCGCGCCGTCCGGCCCTGCCGATCCTGATGCTCACCACCAGCGCCTCGCCGCTGCTCGCGGTCGAGGCGATGCGCGCAGGCGCAAGCGATTATCTGGTCAAGCCGGTGTCCCCAGACCGGCTGCTCGAAGCCCTGCGTGCCGTGACCACCCGCGAGACCGCCCGCGACGAACTGGCTCCGCTGACCGAAAAGATGTCGGCCAGCCTCGATTTCGACGCGATGATCGGCACTGCCCCGCAATTCCGCGCCGCACTGGCGCAGGCAGCCAAGGCCGCGCGCGGCCAGGGCCACGTCCTGATCGAAGGCGAAAGCGGCACCGGCAAGGAAATGCTGATGCGCGCGATGCATGGCGCCAGCCCCCGCGCGAAGGAAGCCTTGCGGATCATCAATCTCGCCAGCATTCCGTCCGGGTCGATCGAATCGGTGCTGTTCGGGCATGAACCCGGCTCATTCCCCGGCGCCTTCGACCGCCAGATCGGTGCTTTCCAGCATTGCGACAACGGTACGCTCGTACTGGACGAGATCGACCGGCTCACCCCGGCGCTGCAACAGCGCCTGAACGAGGCGCTCGACAGTGGCATTATCCGTCCGGTGGGAGCCAGCTACGGTTTCCGGGTCGATGTGCGGTTGCTGGTGACCAGCAATGCCGGCATTGATCAACTGGTTGCCGCAGGACAGTTCGACGCTGCCCTTGCTGCGCGGCTGGGCGCGACCCGCATCCACCTGCCCCCCTTGCGCGAACGCACCGGCGACATTTCCGCCCTCACCCGCCACTTCCTCGCCCGGATCGGCGAACAGCCGGGGCTCAATCACCTCTCGATTTCCGAAAGCGCGCTGGCGCTGCTTGCGGCCTATGACTGGCCGGGCAATGTCCGCCAGCTGCAATCGGTGCTGTTCCGCGCGGCGGTCTATTGCGAAGGCAACACGCTGACCGCCGAGAGCTTTCCGCAATTGTCCGAGATGCTGGGCGAAGAGGGCTTGGCCCGGCTGCCAGTGTCGCACGAGGGCGTGGGCATCATGCTCTATACCGAAGACGGCAATTTGCGCCCGCTGGAAGAGATCGAGGCCGACGTCATCCGGCTTGCGATCGGCCATTACCGCGGCCGCATGACCGAAGTGGCGCGGCGGCTCGGCATCGGACGCTCGACCCTCTATCGCAAGCTCTCCGATCTCGGGATCGACAACGCGGCGTAACGGGTCCGCTTGATCCACAGGCCGCGCAGGCCTAGGCCTGAGGGCATGACGACACTTCAGGATTTTTCCGGGCGCTCGGCGCTCGTCACCGGGGCAGCATCGGGAATCGGGGCTGCCTGTGCCCGGGCGCTGGCGGCGCGCGGAGCGGCGCGGCTGTTCCTCGTCGATGTGGATGGCGCAGGGCTCGATGCACTCGATCTTCCGGGTGAAGTTCACCGCATCACCGGCAGCGTTGCCGACGAGACGCTTTGGCAGGCGCTAGAACCCCGCTTGACCGGTCTAGACCATGCTGTGGTCAACGCAGGCATAGGTTCGGGTGGCCCTATCGCGGGCCTTTCGCTGGCCGAATGGCGGCGGGTGATGGCCGTGAACCTTGATGGCGCATTCATGACGCTGGCTTCATCGCTGCGGGCAATGGAAGCAAAAGGCGGCAGCGCGGTGGTGGTGGCCTCGACCACGGGTATAAAGCCGCTCCCCGGCATCGGCCCCTATGGTGTTTCCAAGGCAGCAGTGGCGCACATGGCCCGCATTGCGGCGGTAGAGAACGCAAGAAAAGGCATACGCGTCAACGCGATAGCTCCCGGCGGGGTGGATACCGCGATCTGGGAATCGGGCGAAGACTTCCAGCGCTCGGTCGCCGCCATCGGCCGCGAGGCTACGCTCAAGGCGATGGCCAAGACCACGCCACTGGGCCGGTTTGCCTCGTCGGAGGAAATGGCCGACAGCATTCTCTACCTGCTGAGCGATGCCGCGGCCAACATCACCGGCCATGTGATGGTCTCTGACGGTGGATTTACGCTCTAGCTTGCAGGATTTGCCCAAAGCCAATCCAACATAAGTGCTTGAAATGTTTCACGTGAAACATTTAAAGAACATCACCACGTGAACGCCTGCTGCGCCAGCGTGCCGCTGTCATTGCCCTTCAGCGTCATGGTCAGCTGCTTCGTCTTCCAGTCGATATCGACCAGCCCGTAATTCTCGACCGAGAAGAACTTGGTCGTGCGCGCCGGATCGGGCTCGCGCGCGGTGCTGCGGTCATTATCATTGCCGAAGGCGAGATTGAGCGAGGAGCTGGTCAGCTCCCACAGGGTCTCACCCCTATGCTCGGCCTTGTAGATCCCGCCCGCGTGGCGATCGCCTGACAGGATAACGAGGCCGCTGTCCTCGCGGTCCGCCAGCAGGTCATAAAGCTTCGCGCGCTCGGCCGGCATATTGGTCCAGCCTTCGAACTGGTGTGCGTCGGTAATGACCTGCACCGAGGAGACGAGAATGCGCAAATCCGCAGGCTTGGCCAGTTCAGCCTTGAGCCACGCCCATTGTTCGGAGCCGAGCATGGTCTTGGCCGGATCGCTGTCGGGAAGGTAGCTGCCGAGCGGCGGACGCTCGCGGCTCCATTCCATGCGCTTGAGATCGGAACGGAAAAAGCGGGTGTCGAGCAGGATCACCTGCACGCGTTTGCCTTCCAGGCCGGTGATGGTGCTGTCATAGACGCCGGGGCGCGAGCGCACCGCGTCGGAGGAGCCCCAGAAGGTCTCGAACAATTCCTCGCCCCAGCGCCGCATCGGGAAGCTGCCGCCCGCATCATTGAGGCCGAAATCATGGTCATCCCAGGTCGCCATCATCGGGAACTTTGCGCGGAAGCCGGAGAATTCGGGATGCGAGGCCTGGAGCGCATAGGACCGGCGAAGGGATTCAAGCCCGGCGTCGGCATCCCAGCCGTTGTCGCCGTAAACATTGTCGCCGATCATCAGGAACAGCTGCGGGTTCTGGGCGGCAATCTGCGCCCACATGTGCTGCGGCGCCGACTGGTGGTTGCAGCTGCCGAAGGCGATACGGGTCAAGGTGGTGGCGGGCGAAAGCGCGGGGGTCGGACCGGCCTCGGGCATGACGACCTTCTTGCGCAGCTCGGCATAATAGGGCGCCAGCAGCTGGTCGGGCGCAAGGCTTACCGCGACCGGCGTATCCTCGCGCTGCGCATGATCCTCCGCCATCAGCGGCACGGCGGCGAGGCCGAGGGCGGCAAGGGCAGTGGCGGCAAGCAGCGTCGGGCGCATGGAAAGGCTCCTTGGAGGGATTCGGGTGATAGGACTTGTGGTCGCGCTCCATGACACAGCCGCGACCGTGACGGAAGAACCCGTCAGAGCGGGGGCAACTGGCTGAAATCGGTCAGCGCCGCATCGCGCAAGCCCCGCCACACGTTTCGCGCCTGCACCGTCTCGGCGACATCATGGACCCGCAGCAGGTGGACGCCTGCCTCCATGCCCTTCATCGCCAGCGCGATCGACCCGGCGAGGCGGCGGTCAGCCTCTTCCTCGTTCGACAGCGCACCGATCATCCGCTTGCGGCTGGCTCCCAGCATCAGCGGGCTGCCGAGCGCGTGGAATAGCGGCAGAGCATTGATAAGCGAAAGATTTTCGCCCAGCGACTTGCCGAAGCCGATGCCGGGATCAAGGATGATGCGGTCCTCGGCCACGCCGCCTGCAAGCGCGCGTTCGCGCGCCGATTTGAGGAAGTCGAACACCTCGCTGACGACGTCGGCATATTTTGCGCCCGCGTGCAGATCCTCGCCCGCCCCCGGCGCGTGCATCAGCACCACCGGGCAGGCGCGCTCTGCCACCACCTCGATACTGCGCGGGTCATAGCGCAGGGCCGAAACATCATTGGCCATATGCGCCCCGGCGCCAAGCGCGGCGGACAGCACGCCCGCGCGCCGGGTATCGACGCTGATCGCGGCGCCCATCGCGGCACAATATTCGACCGCAGGCACGACCCGGCGGATTTCCTCATCCTCGAAGGTCGCCGAGGCACCCGGGCGGGTGCTCTCCCCGCCAATATCGATGATCGCTGCGCCTGCTTCGAGCATCGCGGCAGCATGGGCGCGTCCCGCCTCGGCCTCGTCATGCTGCCCGCCGTCGGAAAAACTGTCGGGCGTGACGTTGAGAATACCCATCACCTGGGGCTGATCGAGCCGGATGGTACGGCTGCCCAGTTGCAGCGGGGCGTGGACCTTCTTCAGATTGGCGAATTGCCGTTCGGCCTCGCGCGCTTCGGCAACGGGCAGGCGGGCGATTGTATCGGGCAGCCCGGCCGGGGTGGTGACGATCCGCTCGGCCACCGCACGCTCGCGCCGCAGCACCAGCGCAAATTCGCGGGCGTAGGCCATCGACCCGCCCAGCCGCACCGCATCGCCGTCGGCGGCCTGCGGTCCGGAAACGAGTGTCAGCGGGTGGAGATAGACGCTATCAGCCACAGCGAAGCGTCAATCCTCGGCGGCGAGCAGGTAGAGCTGGCGCGCGGCGTCGATCGGCTGGATGTCACCGCCGGTTTCGTAGTGCCAGAACGCCCAGCCGTTGCACGATGGCGCGCCCTGCAGTTCCTTGCCGAGGCCATGGATCGAGCCGGTCTTGCCGCCGCATTCGAGGCTGCCGTCGGCGCGCACCGTGGCGATCCAGCGGCGCTTCCTGTCGAACAGCGTGGAGCCCGGCGGGATAAGACCATTCTCCACCACCGCACCAAATGCCACCTTGGGCGCGGCGCGCGGGCTCTGCATCGTCGTCAGCGCGCTTTCATCCAGCGGCAGTTCCTTGGCGATGCGCTTTTCCGCGACGCTGCGATAGAAATCTTCGCGCTCGCAGCCGATCCACTGGCGGCCCAGACGCTTGGCGACCGCACCGGTGGTGCCAGTGCCGAAAAAGGGATCGAGCACCACATCGCCCTTCTCGGTCGTGGCCAGCAAAACACGGTAAAGCAGAGCCTCGGGCTTCTGGGTGGGATGGGCCTTCTTGCCGTTTTCCTTGAGGCGCTCGTTTCCGGCGCAGATCGGCAGCACCCAGTCAGACCGCATCTGGAGTTCGTCATTGAGGGTCTTCATCGCGCGGTAATTGAAGTGATACCGCGACTTCTCGCCCATGCTCGCCCAGATCAGGGTTTCATGCGCATTGGTAAAACGTGTGCCCTTGAAATTGGGCATGGGGTTGGTCTTGCGCCAGACGATGTCGTTGAGGATCCAGAAGCCCAGATCCTGCAGGATCGCGCCGACACGAAAGATGTTGTGATAGCTCCCAATAACCCACAGCGCGCCATCGGGCTTGAGCACCCGGCGCGCCTCGGTCAGCCATTCGCGGGTGAACTTGTCATAGGCTGCCATGGAATCGAACTGGTCCCAGTGATCGGTCACGGCATCGACATGGCTGCCGTCGGGCCGGTTGAGATCTCCGCCAAGCTGGAGGTTGTACGGAGGATCCGCGAAGACCAGATCGACGCTCGCCGAAGGCAGCGAACGCATCGCGGCGATACAATCGCCAGGCAGGATGCGACCCAGCGGAAGATCCGGCGCGCGCGCGCTTTCCTGCGTTTTTCCAACGCTTTTAGCCCGCGACTTCACCTTTTCTGTCACACTCACCGGACTTGCCCCGCTTGTTCTGCCTGAAACTTATCCACAGGCATGAGTCCCTGAGGAGTCCGCGTCAAGCACCTAATTTTGCGGCAATCATGGTTAACGCTTGGTAAATCGGCTGTGCCGCCGGCGGAACGAAGCAGGACCGGCACAAGATGTTGAGTCCCCCTCCCATCAAGAGACTCGATATGCAGCGGTGTGGCGCGCAGGACTCACCTGCGCGCAATCATCGGTGAAAAAATCCGATCAGATGAGACTGAGTTGCGCCACAGGGGCAAAGCTGCGGCGGTGAAGCGGGCTGGGCCCGTGGACGCGCAACGCCTCCATATGTTCAGGCGTGCCATAGCCCTTGTTGCGCTCCCAGCCGTAGTGCGGGAAAGCCCGCGCCGCCTCCAGCATCAGCCGGTCGCGCCACTCCTTGGCGATGATCGAGGCGGCAGAAATACACGGCTCGACCCCGTCGCCGCCGACGATGGCGCGCGCGGGCCAGTTCCATTCTCCGCAGCGGCCTGCCGGTGTCATGTTGCCATCGATCAGCACCTCGCAGGACGGAGCACCCATCGCAGCGGACAGGCTGGCAACTGCCCGGGTCATGCCGAGCATCGTCGCCTGGAAGATATTGACCCTGTCGATCTCTTCCGGCTGCACTACCGCCACGGACCAGCAGCAGCCTGCCCGGATCGCTTCGTCAAGCACTGCGCGGCGCTTTGCGGAAAGCCGCTTGGAATCATCGAGCCCCGCAGGTATCTCGCGGCCAAGCACAACTGCCGCGGCCACCACCGGCCCGGCCAGCGGTCCGCGGCCCGCCTCGTCAACACCGACGACCAGCGTTTCCCCGTCGATCGCAAAACCCGGAGTGACCCCTAGCATGATCCCTTCTTTCCGCCTGATGTCCGCACTGTCCTTCTCCGCGCTGGCGCTGGCAAGCTGCGCGAATGCACAAACCGGGGAAACCGCCGCCAGCGACAATGGCGAAATGCCCTTCACGGTCGAGGAGATGGGGAGCTTCGATGAGCCCTGGGCGATCGAATTCGCGCCGGGAACACCGGTGCTGTTCGTGACCGAGAAATCGGGCAGCATGAAATTCCTCGATACAACCACCGGCAAGACCGGCACCGTCAGCGGACTCCCTCATGTCGCGTATGGCGGACAGGGCGGGCTGGGCGACATTGCTTTTCTGGCCTCAGAAGCCTCGGACGTTCTCGACCGTCGCACGATCTACCTGAGCTGGGCCAAGGCGGGTGATGGCGATACGCGCGGTGCGGTGGTCGGCAAGGGCACGCTGGTCTGCGGCGAGCCGGAAAGCTGCTCGATCGAAGGCCTTGCCGTGATATGGCGGCAGAGCCCCAAGGTGACAGGCCGCGGCCATTATTCGCACCGCATCAGCATCTCGCCCGACGGACATTATCTCTACATCGCCAGCGGCGAACGGCAGAAGATGCAGCCGGCGCAGGACACGACCAACAACCTCGGCTCCATCGTGCGCCTCAATCTCGACGGCACACCGGCTGCGGGCAATCCGATGGCCGACAAAGGCGGGGTCACGGCGGAGATCTGGTCTTACGGCCACCGCAACATCCTTGGCCTCGACTGGGACGCAAGCGGACGGCTTTGGGATGTCGAGCATGGCCCTGCGGGCGGAGACGAACTCAATCTCGTCAAGGCGGGTGCCAATTACGGCTGGCCGCTGCGCTCCAATGGCGAGCACTACAACGGCGATCCGATCCCCGACCATGCAGCAGATGACGGCTTTGCGAAGCCTGCCGTCAGCTGGACTCCGGTGATCGCGCCGGGCGACATGATCTTCTATTCGGCCGACATGTTCGGCGCCTGGAAGGGCGAGGCGCTGATCACCGGCCTCGGTAGCCAGGCCTTGGTGCGTGTCGCCATTGATGGCGAGACGGCTCGCGAGGTGACGCGCTACGAGTTCGATGCGCGCCTGCGCTCGGTGGAACAGGGGCCGGACGGTGCGATCTGGATCGCACAGGACGGCAAGGACGGCCAGGTGCTCAAGCTCACGGCGAAGTGACCGGGGCGATGACCCCTGCCGACACTGCCACACTGATCCCGCTCGAGGCGGTCGACCCCGCCATGCTCGAAGCGGTGCTTGATCGTGCCTTCGGGCCGGACCGCCACGCGCGCACCGCCTATCGCATCCGCGAAGGCATGCCATGGTTGCCCGCGCTCAGCTTTGCGGTGCTCGACACCGATGAATTGCTGGTCGGCACGATCCAGTGCTGGCCCATCGCGTTGCAGACGAAGCAGGGTCAGGTGCCGCTGGTGATGGTGGGGCCGGTGGCGGTGGTGCCGGAGCGTCAGGGCGAAGGCTTCGGTGTCGGCCTCATGAGCGCCATGCTGGAAGCCGATGCGCGACTGGCAGCGGGCGCAAGAGGCGCGCTTGCGCAGGTGCTGATCGGGGATGCGGACTACTATGGGCGCTGGGGCTTTTCCGCTGCGATGACCGGCGGCTGGCGCTGCCCCGGCCCGTATGAGCCAGACCGCCTGCTGGCCCGCGGCGCGGCGCTGGCGGCGATGCCGGCGGAAGGCATGCTGGGACCTTGGGAGGGATAAGCATTAGCTACCCCCTTCACCTTCGCCGCTCCGTCTGCCATCCCGCGATCAATGCCTTACGAACCGCCCCCCTATCTCGCCGAACTGACGCTGGCGGAAATCGCCGATCTCGTCGCGCAGCGCAAATTGCCGGCGGTGGAAGGCTGGGCACCGCAGAAGGCCGGCGACAGCAAGATGCGGATTGCCGCCGACGGCACCTGGTACCACGAGGGCGACCCGATCCGGCGCGAGGCGATGGTGCGCGCCTTTGCGGGGTTGCTGAAACGCGACGAGGACGGGCAATACTGGCTCGTCACCCCCTTCGAGAAATTGACCATCGAGGTCGAGGACGCGGCCTTCATCGCGGTCGATTGCGCGCGGGCCGATGATGCGCTGGTGTTCCGCCTCAACACCGATGATCTGGTGATCGCCGGGCCGGATCACCCCTTGCGCGCAGCAGGCGATGCCGAGACACCGGCGCTCTATCTCCATGTCCGTCGCGGCTGCGAGGCGCGCCTGAACCGCTCCACCTGGGCGCAGCTCGCCGAGATCGCGCTGGCCGAGGGGGCAGATGAAAACGGCTGGCAGATCGCCAGCAAGGGTGCAACCTTCCCGTTGTTGCCATGACCGCACCTTCCGCCCGCCCCAGCCTCTACGAGCCGCTTTCGCGCCTGTTCGCCGAAGGCCATGCGCGCGCGATCCCCGACCTGCTGACCGACGCGCAATTCGCACGCGAGGGCCGGGCCACACCGGCCGCGGTGCTGATCGCGATAACCGATGTGCCCGACGATCCGCAGGTGATCCTCACCCAGCGCCCCCGCTCGATGCGCGATCATCCCGGGCAGGTCGCCTTTCCCGGCGGCAAGATCGATCCCGGCGAGGACGCGGTCACTGCGGCCCTGCGCGAGGCAGAGGAGGAACTGGCGCTCCCGCGAGAGGCCGTCAGGGTGATCGGCACAAGCGATCTCTATCACACCGGCACCGGCTTCATCGTCACGCCCGTCGTCGGCCTGGTGCCGCCGGATCTCGACCTGAAACCCGATCCGGTCGAGGTTGCCGACTGGTTCGAGGCGCCGCTTTCGGTGCTGCTTGATCCGGCCTGCTGGACGACCAACGAGACATTCTGGCGCGGTGCCACACGGCGCTATCTCGAAATGGACTGGCAGGGTTTCCGGATCTGGGGGGTAACCGCGGCGATCATCGCCAACCTGTCGCGACGGATTTCGGTCGAAGGGCTTCGCGATGCTGCGTGATCTTGCCCTTGCCGAATGGCCCCACCGCGCAGGGCTGGCCGCACTGACGGCGGCGCTCGGGGCCGAGAATATCCGTTGGGTGGGCGGCGCTGTGCGTGACAGCCTCTTGGGCGCCGAGGTCCATGACGTGGATTGTGCCACCCTTCTCACCCCCGACAAGGTGATCCATCGCTGCCGCGCGGCGGGCATCCGCACCGTGCCGACGGGGATCGACCACGGTACCGTCACCGCGACCCTCAAGGATGGCCCGGTGGAAATCACGACCTTGCGCCGCGATGTCGCTACCGATGGCAGGCGGGCCACAATCGCCTTTGCCAGCGACTGGCGCGAGGACGCCGCGCGTCGGGATTTCACCATCAACGCGCTCTATGCCGATCCGGTCACGCTGAAGATCAGCGACTACTTCGGCGGACTGGCCGATCTCGAGGCACGGCGGGTGCGGTTCATCGGTGACCCGCGCGAGAGAATTGCCGAGGATCACTTGCGGATTCTGCGGTATTTCCGGTTTCAGGCGCGGTTCGGGGCAGCGCTCGACCCGCAAGCCGAAGAAGCGTGCAGCGAACTGGCGCATACGCTGAAAGGCCTCAGCCGGGAGCGGATTGCGACCGAATTGCTCGCGCTGCTCGCCCTGCCCGATCCCCATGCGACGCTGGAGCGGATGCGGGTGAACGGCGTGCTCGGCGTGATCCTGCCCGAAGCCTGCGCAGCGCAGCTTGCCGCGCTTGGCAGGCTGATCGCGGCAGAACAGGCTCAGGGCTTCGCACTTGATCCGGTTCGGCGCCTTGCCGCCCTGCTGCCGCCCTCTCCGGACGTGGCTGAAACGGTGGCAGCGCGGCTGCGCCTGTCGAAGGCCCAGCGCACCCGTCTGGTGATGGCGGCCGAGCGGACGGCAAGCGACGCAGAAAGCCTTCATGGTCTTGCCTATCGCATCGGCCAGCCTTCGGCGATCGACCGGCTGCTGCTGCTGGGCGCTGATGCGCGGGCCTTGGCCCAGTGGACAGCCCCGGTCTTCCCGCTCAAGGGCGGGGCCATTGTCGCGCGCGGGGTGACCGCCGGCCCCGCGGTTGCGCGGATCCTGCAGACGGTCGAACAGCGCTGGGTCGCTGAAGGTTTTCCCGATGCCGCCCGGGTCGAGCAATTGCTGACCGAAGCCCTTGCGCAGCAGCCCAAAGCGGGGTGAACCGCGTCTAAGGGGCGATAAACGGTTGGGATAGCGCCGCCGACGCGGTTGCCATCGGCTGTTTTGGCCCGCTAGGAAACCGAAGCGGGTTTCGTGCATTTATTGCATGCGCGCTCCTCTTGAACCCGGCCTCCTTGTGCTGGTCATCGCCGCGGCCTTCCGGGCCATCCGGCATCCCGCGTGTCCCGCCGCCGCTGCCACCTCCCGGCAGTGCCCACGATGAAGTGCAAAGATGGAGAAAACATCGATGAAATCCGTGAAGCTGGCGCTGATCGCCACCCTCCTTGCCGCTGCTCCGGCCGTTGCCTACGCGCAGGATGTCGGCGCGACCGTCTACGGTAATGACGGCAATCCGATCGGCACGGTCGAAAGCGTCGCCAATGGTATCGTCACGATCGATACCGGCAAGCACAAGGCCCCGATCCCCGCCGACCTGATCGGCACCGGTGAGACCGGCCCGAGCATCAACGCCACCAAGGAACAGATCGACGGGATGATGGATGCGCAGGTGGCCGAGGCCAATGCCAAGCGCGATGCCGCGCTGGTCGAAGGTGCCGCCGTGGTCAGCGCGGACGGCATGCCCGCAGGCAAGGTCTACACCATCGATGCCGAAGACACGGTGATTGTGCAGAACGACGGGGGCATCGTTACCCTCACCCGTGAAAGCTTTGCCGTGAGTCCCGAAGGCGCGCTGATGGCGCTCTATTCGGCGCAGCAGCTTACCGCCAACACTGTGGCCGTTCCCGAAGGCGCGGAAATCCTCACTCCCGCCCAGGCCCGCGCCAAGCAAGCCGAAATGGCCTCTTCCGGCGACGGCGAGGGCGCGAGCGGCGCCAGCATGTAATTCAGTTTCGCATCGCGCGAGGCACAGGGCCGCGGTCACCCCCCAAGGGCGGCCGCGGCCTTTCTCGTAGGGGCAGGCTGGCCCCTCAGTCGAAGCGGTTCGACTTGGGAAAGCCGGTCGGCGGCATACGTCCGGCCGCGCCGCGGGCAACCTTCCACATGCGGATCTCGGTTTCGGTGCGGGTGCGTTCGCCCGAACCGCCCATCTGCCAGCTCAACCCGTCGGCAAGGACAAAGGTGGTCGCATCCGACAGCCCGCCGTCACGATAGCGTTGCAATTGCACCCCCTGCCCGCGCGCCATGACAGGCAGTTCCTCGAGGTTGAACACCACCAGCTTACGGTTGTCGCCGACGCAGGCGACATGATCGTGGCCCTCTGCAATCGGACGGATCACCGTCAGCCTTGCACCATCCTTCAGGTTCACCACCTGCCGGCCTTTCCGGGTTTCCGCGAGCAGTTCGTTTGTCTCAGCGACAAAACCCTTGCCAAGGCTCGAGGCGAGCAGCAGCTTTCCGCCCGGGCGATGCACCAGCATCGCGACGACCGTGGCCTCGCTTTCGAGGTCGATCATGGTGCGCACCGGCTCGCCGAAACCGCGCGCGCCGGGCAGCTTGTCGCAGCCGAGCGTGAAAAAGCGCCCGTCCGATGCCGCCAGCAGCAGCTTGTCGGTGGTCTGCGCATGAGCGATGAAGGCGAGCCCGTCGCCTTCCTTGTACTTGAATTCCTGATCGAGGGGCACGTGCCCGCTGGCCGCACGGATCCAGCCCTTCTGGCTGAGGATCACGGTCACCGGCGCCTTCTCGATCATCGCGTCCATGCTGAATTCGACTGTGGGCGCGGCCTCGGCAATCAGCGTCCGGCGACGGCCCAGCGCCGTATCCTCGGCATAATCCTTGCGCAGGGCCTTGAGGTCGCGCTTGAGCCGCGTGCGCTGGCGGGCCGGGCTTTCGAGCAGCTTCTCGAGCTCGTCCTGCTCGGCCAGCAGTTCGTCCTGCTCCTTGCGAAGCTGCATTTCCTCCAGCTTGCGCAAAGACCGCAGCCGCATGTTGAGGATCGCCTCGGCCTGCCGGTCGGTGAGGTCGAATTCGGCCATCATCACCGGCTTGGGCTCGTCCTCGGTGCGGATGATCTCGATCACCCGGTCGAGATTGAGGAAGGCAATGATATAGCCGCGGACCAGCTCCAGCCGCTTTTCGATCTGGTCGAGCCGGTGCCGCGCGCGGCGCTGGAGGATGTCGATCTGCGACACCGTCCAGTGGTCGAGCAACTCCTTCAGCCCCATCACCATCGGCGTGCGGGTCGCATCGAGCACGTTCAGATTGAGTCCGAAGCGGGTCTCCAGATCGGTCAGCTTGAACAGGCTTTCCTTGAGCAGATCCGGATCGACATTGCGGCTCTTGGGCACCAGGATGATGCGGATTGCCTCGTCGCTTTCGTCGCGCACGTCCTCGAGGATGGGGAGCTTCTTGTCGACGATTGCCTGGGCGATCTGCTCGATCAGCTTGCCCTTGGGCACCTGATAGGGAATTTCCGAGATGACAAGCTGCCATTGCCCGCCGCCCAGCCGCTCGACCCCGGCCTCGATATCGGCGGGGTCTTTCGCCTCGGGGGCATGGAAGCGCCCGCGCAGCCGGAAGCTGCCGCGCCCGGTGCGATAGGCCTCGGCGATGGCCGCAGGGCTATCGACCACCTGGCCGCCGGTGGCGAAATCGGGGCCGTGGAACAGCTCCATCAGGCGTTCGTGGGTGACGTGGGGATTGTCGATCAGTTCGAGCGTCGCGTCGATGATCTCTGCGACATTGTGGCTGGGAATGCTCGTCGCCATGCCCACCGCAATCCCGCTCGCGCCATTGGCCAGCAGGTTGGGGAACAGGCCCGGAAAGATCTCGGGCTCGATCTCCTCGCCATTATAGGTCGGGATAAAATCGACCGTGCCTTCATCGAGCCCCGCCATCAGTTCCAAGGCGGTTTTGGTCAGGCGCGCTTCGGTATAGCGGTAGGCCGCGGCGTTATCGCCATCGACATTGCCGAAGTTCCCCTGCCCTTCGACCAGCGGGTAACGCAGCGCGAAATCCTGCGCCAAGCGCACCATCGCGTCATAAACGCTCGCATCCCCATGCGGGTGATACTTGCCGATCACATCACCGACCACGCGGGCCGACTTCTTGAAGGCGCTGGATGGGTCGAGCTTCAATTGCCGCATCGCCCACAAGAGGCGACGGTGGACGGGCTTCAGCCCGTCGCGCAGATCGGGCAACGAACGCGCGGTGATGGTCGACAGCGCATAGACGAGATAACGCTCGGACAGAGCGGCATCGAACGGGGCATCGACGATGGCATCGAAGCTGTCGTCAGGCTCGGTGGTATCGGAAACGGACATGCCCCCCGTCTAGCAATCACCGCCCGCGCGAGGGAGAGGGCTTTCCACAGGGTTGAGCCTATTACATGCGCCTGAGGTCATTGCTTTCGGAAGGCACGCGGACGGTCAGCCCATCTATTTCGCCGGTCAGTTCGATCTGGCACGACAGGCGGCTCGTGCGCCGCGCACCGGCCGCGAAATCGAGCATGTCCTCTTCTTCCTCCGAAGCGGGCGGCAGGCGGTCGAACCAGTCGGCAGCGACGATCACGTGGCAGGTCGAACAGGCCATCTGCCCCTCGCATGTGCCCTCCAGCGGCAGGCCTGCCGCCTGGCCGACGCGCAGCAGGCTGTCGCCCGCCTCGGCGCTTGCTGTCACCGGCTTGCCGTGGGGGTCGATGAAGGTGATGGTGATGCTCACAGGCCCTGCTCCTTCGCGGCGGCGAGAATCGCGGCGGCGGCGGTTTCGATATCCTCGGGGGTCGTATAGCGTCCGAAGCCGAGCCGGATAGAGGACTTTGCTTGCGGGTCGGTCAGCCCGATCGCCTTGAGGACATGGCTGGGCCGTCCCGATCCGCTGGCGCAGGCCGAGCCGGCCGAGAACATGACATTGCGACAATCGCTCATCAGCCGGGCAACGTCCAGGCCATCGCGCCGGATGTTGAGATTGCCGTGCCAGCGGTGTTCGATGGAGCCGTTGACGGTCCAGCCGTCGAACAGTCCCCGGGCGATGTTCCGCAAATGTTTCACGTGAAACATCTGCTCCTCCAGCCCCCCCGTGACGAGCCGCGAAGCCGCCCCGAACCCGGCGCAAAGGGCGGCTGAAAGGGTGCCAGAGCGCAGGCGGGCCTCCTGTCCGCCGCCCCACAGCAGCGGCCGCGGCGCTGGCGCATCGGGGCCGATCCACAAGGCGCCAACGCCCTTGGGACCGTGGATCTTGTGGGCCGAGACGGCGATGAAGTCGGGGCTGAAGGGGGTCAAGGGCAGTCTACCGAAGGCCTGGACCGCGTCGACCAGCACCTTTGCGCCCGCTGCACGGGCAATAGCAATGGCCTCGGCGAGCGGATGGATGACCCCGATCTCGTTATTGACCGCCATGATCGCGACCAGCCCCGTATTCGGCGTGATCGCGGCCCCGAGCGCGTCCAGATCCGCGCGCCCATCGGGCAGAACGGGAAGTACGGTAAAGCGCCGCCCTTGAGCCTCGATGGCGCGGGCGCAATCAAGCACGGCGGCATGTTCGGTGGCGAAGGTGATGACATCGCCGGGGGTGCCCAGCAGCACCATGTTGAGCGCCTCGGTCGCGCCGGAGGTGAACACCACCTGTCCGCCTGCGGGCATCAGCCCGGCGACCTGCTCGCGCGCCGCCTCGACCGCCGCTGCCGCCATCCGGCCCATCCGGTGCGGCGAATGGGGATTGCCGAAGGTGTCGCTGTCAGGCCCGCCGAGCCAGCGCAGCATCGCCTCGCGC
Source organism: Erythrobacter dokdonensis DSW-74 (assembly GCF_001677335.1). Taxonomy (GTDB): domain Bacteria; phylum Pseudomonadota; class Alphaproteobacteria; order Sphingomonadales; family Sphingomonadaceae; genus Erythrobacter; species Erythrobacter dokdonensis. The sequence continues at coordinate 66,305 of NZ_LZYB01000002.1, read as the reverse complement.
GCTTCGGGCGCAAGCGGGGTTGTGGCCTGATAGTCGAGGTAGATCATGCGAGCGATCTCCAGGCCTCGCTGAAACGCTCCAGCTCCTGCGGCGTGGTGTTCCAGCCGATGCTCACCCGGATGGTTCGTGCGGCGACATCGTCGGGGACGCCGAAAGCATCGAGCACCCGGCTTTTCTTCAAGGTCCCCGAAGAACACGCGCTGCCTGCCGAAACCGCAAAGCCTTGTCCGTCCAATCGGATCAGCAGCGCCTGCGCGCTGATCGAAGGGTGGGCCAGGGCAAAAATGTAATCGACCTGCTCGCCGATAGTCAGGCGGTGCGCTGCGACGCTCTCGGCGAATAGCGCGCGCTGGGCGGACGTGGTGCTCCATTCACCCGCCTCCAATGCCGCTGCCATGCCCATTGCGCCCGGCAGGTTCTCCGTTCCCTGCCGGTAGCCGCGTTCATGCCCGCCCGAGGGTTCGAGCAGATTGAAGTCCCGCACTAGCAGGGCGCCCACCCCGATCGGCCCGCCGAGCTTGTGGGCGCTGACCACGATCATGTGGGCATCGGGTAGCGCCAGCTTACCGGCGGATTGCGCGCAATCGGACAGCAGGACCGCCCCGCTATCGCCAAGGGTCGCCGCGGTGTCGCTCACCGGATTGATCGTGCCGGTTTCCGAATTGACGTGCTGGATGGAGACCAGCGTTTGCGCATCAAGAACTTCTTCGCCGGTGAACACGGTCGCATCGGGCGCGGCCCGGAACACCGCGTCATGTTCGACAGCGCTGACGATCCGCCGCTTCGCCTTCGCCCGGTTGAGCGCAATCCACAGCGCCTCGCTCGCGCCGGAGGTGAAGATCAGCTCGCCCTCCCACCCCAGCGCCCGCCTGATCCGCTCGCGCGCGTCCTCCAGCGCGGCGCGTGCCCGGCGGCCTTCGGCGTGGGGGCTGGAGGGGTTCGCCCAGATGGCAAATCCCTCTTCCATCGCAGCCTTGGCTTCGGGGCGCAGCGGCGATGTGGCGGCATGATCGAGATAGACCCGTTCGGGAATGGCTGGGATCCTCACAAAAAATTGCGATTTGCGCGTTCGCGCCTATATAGAGCGCGCAATGGCAAGCGCCACCCGGCGCGGCTTCCCGTTTACACTCCTCGATTTCAAGGCTTACCGATGCCCTCAGTCATCTTTCCCGGCCCCGAAGGCCGTCTTGAAGGCCGTTTCTCCCCGCCCCCGCGCCCGCGTGCGCCGGTGGCGATGATCCTGCACCCGCACCCCGAAGGCGGCGGCACGATGAACGACCGGATCGTGCAGCGGCTCTACAAGACCTTTGCCGACCGCGGCTTTGCCACCTTGCGCTTCAACTTCCGCGGCGTGGGGCGTTCGCAGGGGAGCTTCGATTCCGGCGTGGGCGAATTGTCCGACGCGGCGAGCGCGCTGGACTGGGTGCAGTCGATCCACCCCGAAGCGCAGAGCACCTGGATTGCGGGCTATTCCTTCGGTGCGCTGATCGGGATGCAATTGCTGATGCGCCGCCCAGAGGTGCGCGGGTTCATCTCGGTCGCGCCGCCTGCGAACATGTACGACTTTTCATTCCTCGCCCCCTGCCCTGCCTCCGGCATCTTCGTGCAGGGCGCGGCCGATACCGTGGTGCAGCCGGGTGCGGTGCAGAAGCTGGTCGACAAGCTGCGCACGCAGAAGCACATCACCATCCACCACGAGGAAATTCCGCGCGCCAACCACTTCTTCGAGAACGAACTTGAAGAGCTGATGGCCTCTGTCGACAATTACCTCGACTTCCGCCTCTCGCCGGATTGCCCGATCAAGTGATTCTCGTTGGCGCACCCGCCTGCGCGGGTGCGTCCCCGGCGCTATTCCGCCGCTACGCTCCGGGCGCCTGCGGGCGGGCAGCACACAAAACCATCCTGAAACGCAACGCGATAGTTCTTCGTCCCTAGCAAAAGTCATAGTACCTTCGCTCCCGAGCGGGGCCGGAGGGTTTCTGCTTGTGACAGGCGCTCCGGCGACCGCTCCCATGACAATGGAGAGAGGAGCCCCCCCTATGACCTATGCTTCCCAGAGCCGCCGTCCCAATCCCGCAGCGCTCGCCGGAGCGATCGGCATCCCCGCCGCCGTCGCCGCGCTGCTGGTGGTCGGCCTCGCGGTCACGGTCGTGATCGAGGACAAGCCGAAGCCGCTCACGGGCTTTACCGTCAAGCCGATCCCGATCCCCCCGCCCCCGCCCGATCCGGTCGAACCGGTCACCACCACCAACCAGCAGCCGCAGACGAGCACGACCACCACCATCACCCGGCCCGACACCATCCCCGTCGATCTGGGCAGCAACACCCCGATCCAGACCCTGCCCGGCGCAGGCGAGCTGACCGGTCCAATCAGCGTCCCGGTGGATTTCGGCATCCCCGGCCCGGCACCCTCAGCATCGCCCTTCGATCCGGTGGCGGCCAGCCCTCGCGGCAATCCGGGGCGCTGGGTGACCGACAGCGACTATCGCAGCCGCTGGATCCGCGAGGGGTTGAGCGGGAAGGCCGGCTTCACGCTCGCCATCGATGCGGCGGGCAAGGTGACGGGCTGCACCATCACCCGTTCGACCGGCCACAAGGCGCTCGACGAGGCGACCTGCGAACTCGTGAGCAAGCGCGCCCGTTTCGTTGCCGCGCGCGATGGCACCGGCAAGCCGGTCGCGGGCAGCTACAGCAACACGGTGAACTGGCAGATCCCCAAATGACATGAACCGCGGCCGCCGGTGAGGCCTAGCCCTCGCCGGCGGCCTTGATCTGCTCGACCGGTGCAGCGCCGTCCTTGGTCGGAACCGTCCAGATCAGCACGTTGATCACCGCGATTACGGCCAGCAGCACCATCAGCGCAGGCTGCTTGACCTGCCCGGTGCGTCGCCACAGGACAAAGGCCCCTGCCAGCAGAGCAAGGGCGGCGAGCATCACGATCGAGAGGACGATATCGGTCATTGTGAAAGGGGCTCCAGCAAGCTAGCCTTTGCGAGCGGGGTTGTAATCGGGCCGGAACAATCCGGCTCTATTGCTGGCCCGGGCAGCAAGGGGACGGCGCAAGGGAGGCTATGATGGGTATTTTCAGTTCAATCAAGAATGCGATCTTTGGCTCTGGCAAGGAGGAGAAGAAGGCCGCGGCACCAGCGCCTGCTGCAGCCGAGCCGACGGTTCCCGCTGCAGCGATCAGCGAAGAAGAGATGATGGCCCGCATCGCCGCCATGCCCGACGCCGACAAGTACAACTGGAAGACCTCGATCGTGGATCTGATGAAGATGGTCGGGATTGATCCAAGCTACGGGAACCGCAAGGAACTGGCCGGCGAACTAGGCATGACCGATTACGAAGGCACCGCCGAGCAGAACATCGCGCTGCATCATGCCGTGCTCAATCTGCTGGCGCTCGAAGGCGGCAAGGTGACGGGCATTCTCAAGGACTGATTGCAGTCCCGGCGATTGACTCGCATCGACCTGGCGGTAAGCCAAGTCGCCATGAGAGAGAGATTTGCCGATTTCACCCGCCGCCAGGCCCTTGCCGGGCTTGGCGGTGTCTCCGCCCTCGCCCTCCTGCCAGCCTGCGCGCGCAGCCAGGCCAGGCCCGGCAGCAGCGCGATTGCCGGGCTCGATGCCGACGCCGCGCTCGATGCGATCGCCTACCGGATGCTTGCCCATGAACCGGGTCGCGCGACCGGGCTGGGCGTCGATACCGGCGAATATGCCGCATGGCGCGCAACCTTCGGCACGCCGGGCGAGGAAGGGCGCAGCGATTATGCGACGACCCTCAAGGATCTCGTGGCCGAAGCCCGCGCCTTCCCCAAGGAAGGTCTGACCAGCGACCAGCAGATCGGCTTTGAAGTGGTCGACACCGCCTTTTCCAAGGCGCTTGAAGGCATGGCCATGCCCTATGGCGATGTGGCCGTCGGCAGCTGGCGCAACGCGCCCTACGTGGTGATCCAGAATGTCGGCGGCTATCTTGATCTGCCGCGCTTCTTCGGTTCGACCCAACCCCTGAAGACGAGCGAGGATGTCGGCCCCTACATGGATCGCCTGGCCGAGGTGCCCGCGATCCTCGATGGCGAGCGCGACCGGATCCGCTCCGCGCGTGGCATGGGGCTCGTGCCGCCCGCCTTCCTGCTCGACAAGGCGATCGCCCAGATGGAGGCCAGCCTTGCCCAGGCAAGCGACAGCTATGCCGGCCCGCTCGCCGCGAGCGGGATCTCCGGTGCCGCCGGCGCGGCTGCGCAGGCCGAACGGATCATTGCAGGAGGGATCCTGCCGGCGCTCGAACGCCAGCTTGCCGAGCTCAGGCGCCAGCGTGCCGAGGCAAAGGACAATGCCGGAATGTGGGCCCAGCCGATGGGCGAGGAATATTACGGCTGGGCGGTGGGCGCTTCGACCACCACCACGCTGACACCCGACGAGATCCACCGTCAGGGCCTTGCCGAACTGGATGAACTGCACGCGCGGATGGACCCGATCCTGAAAGACATCGGCTACACCAAGGGAAGCGTGGGCGAGCGGATGCAGGCGCTCAGCGCCGACCCGCGCTACCGGTTTGCCGAGGGGGATCCGGGTCGCAAGGAGATCTTCGATTTCATCAATGACCGGGTCGACTGGATCAAGGCGCAGATGCCGCGCGCTTTCAACCGGCTGGTCGATCCGCCGCTGGAAGTCCGCCGCCTGCCGCTCGCCGAGGAACCGGGCGCGCCGGGGGCCTATGGCGGCGCGGGGAGCAAGGACGGCTCGATCCCCGGGCGCTTCTGGATCAACTTGCGCACCACCGACCTGCACCGCAAATATGATCTCGCCGATCTCACCTTCCACGAGAGCATTCCGGGCCATGTGTGGGAGGGCGAATTCTCCAACCGCCTGCCGCTGATCCGCTCGATCCTGGCCTTCAACGCTTTCAGCGAAGGCTGGGCGCTCTATGCCGAACAGCTGGCCGACGAGCTGGGCGCCTATGACGAATTCAAGGTCGGGCGATTGGGCTACCTGCAATCCCTCGCCTTCCGCGCCTGCCGGTTGGTGGTCGACACGGGCCTCCACTCCAAGCGCTGGACGCGCGAGCAAGGTCGCCAGTTCTTCGTCGAGCGCAACGGCTCCAAGGCCGAGGAAGTCGCGTCCGAGGTCGATCGCTATTGCAGCTGGCCGGGGCAGGCCTGCGGCTACAAGATCGGCCACTCGGAAATCGTGCGCCAGCGCGCCCGCGCGCAGGCCGAGCTTGGCAGCGCCTATGACTTCAAGGCCTTCAACACCGCGGTGATCCTCGGCGGCAATGCGCCGCTCAATGTCGTGGCCAACACCGTAAGCCGCTATATTGCCAAGGCGAAGGCCTGACCCCATCTTGCAACCTCCGGCGGGCATCGCTTCCGTGCGGACGACAGCCGGAGGGTCGCATGGAAACACTGGGACAAGACCTTGAAACCATGCGCCGGGTGCCGCTGGCACCGTCGCATGTCGATGCCATCTGCGCGATCGGGCGCGAAGTCAGCTACCCGGCGGGCAGCATCGTGATGGATATCGGCGAGCCGCTCGACCGCTTCGTCTACGTTCTCGAAGGGGAGATCGAGGTGGTCGATCCCTATACCGGCAAGCGGCTGCTGCCTTCCGGCCTCGGCCCCACGCAGTTCGCAGGCGAGATCGGCTTTCTCAACCGCAGCACCAACTACCTGAAAATGCGCGCAGCGGTCGACACCCGCGTGATCGAGGCCCCGCGTGAAGACATGCTCGCGTTGATGAGCCAGGTGCCGGAGCTTTCCGATCATGTCCTGACCGTCTTCGCCGCGCGGCGGCGCAAGCAGTTCGAATTGAAGAACAGCGCGGTCAAGGTGGTCGGCGCGGACCGCGATCCGCAGGTGCAGGCGGTCGAACGCTTCCTGTCGAGGAACCGCATTCCGTTCCAGAGCTTCGACATGGACGGGGCCGATCCGGAGACCGTGGAGGTGTGCAGCCTGATCGGGCACGAGCCTTCGGTGATCCTCGGCACCGACACCCGGCTGGATGATCCCACCCCGCGCAAGGTCGCGCAATATCTCGGACTCGATCTCGATATCTGCGCGCAGCATACCTACGACCTGCTTATCGTCGGCGGCGGCCCGGCAGGGGTCGCGGCGGCGGTCTATGCGGGCAGCGAGGGGATCGAGGCACTGGTGATCGAGGATACCGCCGTCGGCGGGCAGGCCGGCACATCGAGCCGGATCGAGAACTACATGGGCTTTCCCACCGGCATTTCCGGCACCGATCTCACATGGCGCGGGCAGGTGCAGGCGATGAAGTTCGGCACCCGCTTCGTGATGCCACGCCGGGTCGAGGCCATGGCGAGGCGCGCGGACGGCTCCTATTGCGCCACGCTCGATGACGGGGATGAACTCTGCGCCCGCGCGGTGCTGGTGGCAACGGGGGTGCAGTATCGCCGCCTGCCGCTTGACCATCTGGAGGCGCTGGAAGGTGCGGGCGTGTTCTATTCGGCGACCGAGATGGAGGCGCGCTTCTGCAACCAGACCGAAGCCGTGGTGATCGGCGGCGGCAATTCGGCAGGTCAGGCAGCCATGTTCCTCAGCCGCGCCGCAGCCCACGTCCATCTGGTGGTGCGTTCGGGCAGCCTCGCCGCCTCGATGTCGAGCTATCTGTCGCAGCGGCTGGAGGCCGATCCGCGCATCACCATCCACTATCACAGCGAAGTGACCGCGTTGCACGGCGACAAGTGGCTGGAAGCAATCACGCTCAAGACGAAGGACACCGAGCGCCGGATCGATACCCGCGCGCTGTTCATCATGATCGGTGCCGCGCCCAATACCGACTGGCTGTCAGGATTGGCGGCGACCGATGACAAGGGCTTCGTGCTGACTGGCGCCGCAGCAGGGCAGGCGGACGATTTTGCAACCACCGCGCCGGGCATTTTCGGGGTCGGCGATGTGCGTGCCGGATCGGTCAAGCGCGTGGCAAGCGCGGTGGGGGAAGGATCGGTGGTGGTCAGCCGGATCTGGCAATATCTCGAGGATATGCGTGCCGCAGAGGCGTAATCGGCCCGCCCGGTCATGCCCGGAATCATCCCGAAAAATCTTTTGCATCAGGGAGAATGCGTCCTATTCTCGGGGCTTGCATCCTGCAATCGCAGGCAGGGCAAGGGGCCATGATGATGCTGGGTAATCTTGTTCGCGCCGTCTTCGGCGTTTGCGCTTTGCTGCTGGCCGCGCTTCCCGCGCAGGCCGAATGGTACGAGGCCTCGACCGATCACTTCGTGATCTACGCCAGGGACTCCGATCGCGATATCATCCGCTTTGCCGAAAGCCTGGAACGCTATCACAGCGCGATGGCGTTCCTGACCCAGCGCAAGATCGAAAAGCCCAGTCCGTCGAACCGGGTCACCATCTATGTCGTCGGAAGCGAGCGGGACATTCAAAAGCTGATGGGCGGCGACAACCGCTTCGTGGCCGGCTTCTACATTCCGCGCGCCGGTGGCAGCGTCGCCTTCGTGCAGGAGATCCAGAACCAGAAGGGCTATCCCCATTTTTCCACGATCGTGCTGCTGCATGAATATGCCCACCATTTCCTGATCTCTTCCTCGCGCATGCCCATGCCGCGGTGGATGAACGAAGGTGCGGCGGAGTTTTTCGCGGCAACGACCTTCAATGACGACGGCAGCCTTTACGTCGGGCAAGTGGCGCAGCACCGGTCGAGCGAACTTGCCTTTGCCGAACCGGTACCGCTGCGCGAGCTGTTCGATCCGGAACTCTACGAGAAGCAGAAGGGCAGCGGCTATGATGCCTTCTACGGCAAGAGCTGGCTGACCTATCACTACCTCACCTTCTCCAGCGAACGTGCCGGGCAGTTGAGCCAGTATCAGCGCAATCTGCTCGAGGGCATGGCACCGCTCGCGGCGGCAGAGACGGCGTTCGGCGATCTCGATGCGCTCGAAAAGGAGCTACGCTCATACAAGAACAAGCGCCTGAACGTCGCCATCCTTGGTGCCGACAAGCTGTCGACCGGAAGCCCGGTGCAATTGCGCAGGCTGACAGAAGGTGAAGCCGAAATCATGCCGCTCCGGATCCGCTCCAAGCGCGGCGTCGATGAAGCCCAGGCGGCTGACATCCTGACTGGCGCCCGCGCTGTTGCAGCCCGTTTCCCGGATGACGCCGCGGTGCTCGCAGCCCTGGCTGAAGCGGAATATGATGCGGGCAATGATGCCGAAGCGATCGCCGCCGCCGACAAGGCGCTCGCGCTCGATCCGCGTCAGGTCAACGCCTATGTGCAGAAGGGCTTTGCGTTGTTCCGCCAGGCGAAGGACGCGGACGACCGCGAGGCCGCCTTTGCCGCGGCGATGCGGCCATTCGAGGCCCTCAACGCGATCGAACCCGAACATCCGTTACCGCTGTATTACTATTATCGCAGCTTTGCCGAGCGTGGCATCAAGCCACCAAAGGATGTCCGCGCCGCGCTTAGCTATGCCGCGCAGCTAGCCCCGTTCGACCAACAATATCAGATTGACACCGGAATGATGATAATCGCGGAGGGCGAGAACGCCCGCGCGCGTCAGTTCCTTGCTCCGCTGGCCGCCGATCCCCACGGCAGCCCTGCGGCCAGCCGCGCCAAACGACTGATCGCAATGGTCAGCGATGTCGCCGATGGCACGATTGTCGACGTCAGCAACCTGCCCGAAGAGGACGAGGGCGCCGAGCTTTCCGGCACAGTGAATTGAGACTGCTCAGCTCTTGCCGAACAACCCCTTGGCCATGTCCATGATGTCGTCGATCGGGTTGCCGTCACCATCACGGTCAAGGATGTTCGCGAAGTTGGCGAGCGAGCCTTCGCCGCCGATCGCTGCGACGATCTGACCGAGGGCATCAGTGCTGAGGCCGGTCTTTTCCGCCGCCAGCTCGATTGTATCGCCCTCCAGCTGATGCGTATGGCCGAGCGTCGCGATCGCCTTTTCTACCATCGCCGGATCCAGCCCGACCTGCTTGGCAAGGTTCACCACATCGTCCGGCGCGCCGCCGATGTTCTTCAGAATACCGTCCAGAATGCTCATGCCGTCTCTCCTTCGACTCGGATCCCCGTCCGAGTGTGACGCAGGCATGGGACGATTCAAGGAAAAAGCCCCGCTCCGGTCTTGCGCCGGGCGGGGCTCTCCTCTCCAACTCGTGAACGGATCAGGCGGCGACCGGTGCCGGAGCAGCCTGGCGCACGCCTTCGTCGACGTGGGGCTCGAACTGCGCGAAGTTGTCGATGAACAGCTGCACCAGCTTCTTTGCGGTCGCGTCATACTCGGCGCCGTCGGCCCAGGTGCTGCGCGGGTCGAGAATGGTCTGGTCAAGGCCGGCTTCGGCCAGAGCAGGCACGAAGACCGGCACATCGAAGCCGAAATTGGGGTCCTTGCGGAATTCGACCTCGTCCATCTTGCCGTCAAGCACGGCGTTGAGCAGCGCGCGGGTCGCCTTGATCGGCATGCGGCTGCCGGTGCCGTACTTGCCGCCGGTCCAGCCGGTGTTGACCAGCCAGCACTCCGCTCCGCCCTTGCCGATGCGTTCTTTCAGCAGGTTGCCGTAAACGCTCGGATGACGCGGCATGAAGGCCGCGCCGAAGCAGGTCGAGAAGGTCGCTTCCGGCTCGGTAACGCCGATCTCGGTCCCGGCAACCTTGGCGGTGTAGCCGCTGAGGAAATAATACATCGCCTGATCGGGGGTCAGCCGGGCGATCGGAGGCAGCACGCCGAAAGCGTCGGCGGTGAGCATGATGACGTTCGACGGCGCCGGGCCGAGGTTCTTTTCCGAAGTGTTGGGGATGAACTCGATCGGATAGGCACCGCGGGTATTCTCGGTCTTGCTCGAATCCGTGAAGTCCAGCTCGCGGGTCGCCTCGTCCATCGCGACGTTTTCGAGGATCGTGCCGAACATCTTCGTCGTCGCGTAGATTTCGGGTTCGCCGTCTTCGGAAAGGTTGATCATCTTGGCGTAGCAGCCGCCTTCGAAGTTGAAGACCGCGGTGTCCGACCAGCCGTGCTCGTCATCACCGATGAGCGTGCGGCTGGCATCGGCCGAAAGCGTGGTCTTGCCGGTGCCCGACAGGCCGAAGAAGATCGCACTCTTGCCGTCCGCGCCGATATTGGCGCTGCAGTGCATCGGCATCACGCCCTGCGCGGGCAGCAGGTAGTTCAAGAGGCCGAACACGCCCTTCTTCATCTCGCCCGAATATTCGGTGTTGCCGATCAGGATCAGCTTTTCGGTGAAGCTCACCGCGATCACCGTGTCGCTGCGGCAGCCGTGGCGTTCGGGGTTCGCCTTGAAGCTCGGCAGGTTGATGATGGTGTATTCGGGAACGAAGCTGGCGAGCTCTTCAGCCGTGGGGCGCACCAGCAGCGTGCGGATGAACAGGTTGTGCCAGGCCATCTGGTTGATGACGCGCACGTTCACTCGGTATTCCGGCTGCGATCCGCCGAACAGGTCGGCGACATAAAGTTCGTCCTGCCCTTCAAGGTGCGCAAGGAAATCAGCCTTCAGATTGGCGAAATGCTCTTCGCTCATCGGCTGGTTGATGGCGCCCCAATTGATCGTGTTTTCCGTCTCGGCATCGCGGACAATGAACTTGTCCTTGACGCTGCGACCGGTGAACTTGCCGGTTTCCACCAGCAGCGCGCCGTGCTTTGTCAGCTTGCCCTCACCCCTCGCCAGCGCGTGCTCGACCAGTGCAGGCGTGCCCAGATTGGCGTGGATGCGGGCCCGGGTGGTGAGGTTCTGGGCGGCCAGCGGGTATGCAAGCGAGGTCAAGGCAGGTCTCCTGAGCCGGTCGGATTGGCAAGGTCGCAAGAGCCGGGAAGCAAGCGAATCCGCACCCCTCGCGTAGCGCTCCAAGTAGCATCCGCGCATACGTATGCAACCACCAGCCGCTACGGGATACGCAACTTGTCCCGTCCCTCGCGCGGCGCGGCTTAGTTTGCGCCCTCGGGCGCGTCAAACCCGCTGTCCCATGACATTTTTGCGAGGATCGTGCCTCTGCCTGCAACAGCCCGCCGATCGCTTGTCTCGCCAATTGTCTCTGGCGCGCAATGGCGCTACCGCTATCGTAATGGGATGGTGGCGGCAAAAGGGATAGGCAGCATGTCCGACAGCACCTTGGGCAGTGCCGCGACAAACGTCGATCCGCCCTGCGCCGGCGAGCGTGCGGTGCAGATCGCACTGGTCGACGATGACCGCAACATCCTGACCACGGTTTCGATCGCGCTTCAGGCCGAAGGCTTTGCCACGCGGCTCTATTCCGATGGCGAGACCGCGCTGAAGGCGCTGCTCGACAATCCGCCCGATCTTGCCGTGTTCGACATCAAGATGCCGAAGATGGACGGGATGGAGCTGCTGCGCCGCCTGCGCGAACATTCGCCGCTGCCGGTCATCTTCCTCACCAGCAAGGACGACGAAAGCGACGAGGAAGCCGGGCTCGAACTCGGCGCGGACGATTACATCGCCAAGCCCTTCTCCCTGCGCCTGCTGGTCGCCCGTATCCGCGCGATCCTGCGCCGGGCCGAGCCTGTGGCGGGCGGCGGCAACGCGGCCGATCCGGGCGAGCCCCAGCCCGCCAGTCTCTCGCGCGGGCGGCTGTTCATGGATCCGGCCCGCCACCACGTCACCTGGGACGGCCAGCCCGTCAGCCTGACCGTTACCGAATTCCTCATCCTCGAGGCGCTCGCCATCCGCCCCGGCGTGATCAAGAGCCGCAACCAGCTGATGGATGCGGCCTATCCCGACGATATCTTCGTCGATGATCGCACGGTCGACAGCCACATCAAGCGGATGCGGCGCAAGTTCCGGATGGTCGATCCCGAATTCGCCGCGATCGATACGCTTTACGGCGCGGGCTACAGTTTCACCGATGGCTGAGACGGGCCGCACCGCGGCAAGCGGCGAACAGCTCACCGCAACCGGACGCTTTGCGCTCACCGCGCGTATCCTGGTCGTCAACATCCTGCCGCTGGCGCTGCTGGGCGGCGGGCTGTTCTATCTCGACAGCTACCGTACCCAGCTGATCAACGAGCGCTTCAAGCTCGCCCGGATCGAGGCACAGATTACCGCCGAGGCACTCGCCGGAGCCACGCGCGAGCGGCAGGAGGCGCTGCTGGTGCAGATCGGCAAGGAACAGCGCATGCGCCTGCGCATGTTCGATGCCGAAGGCCGCCTCACCGCCGACAGCTTTGCGCTCGCCGAACCGGCATTCCGCTTCAACGACATCACCGACGATGACTGGGAGCAACAGTTCGCCCGCTGGCTCGATCGCACGGTCGATACCATCGTCAGCGCCGAAGCGGTGCAGGACTACGTCGAGCCTGAAGCCCAGGAAGCCGATGCCTGGCCCGAACTGGCGCGCGCGCGTGAACTCGGCCTGTCGCAGGTTCGCCTCTACGACTGGCGCGACGGGACGCCGGTGATAACCGCGGCAGCCCCCGTCGGGCTCAACGGCGCAACCCTGCTGACGGTGCGAAACGCGGTCGACATTACCGAAAGTGTGCGCGCCGCGCGCACCACCCTGCTGATCGCCATGCTGGTTGTGCTGGCGGCATCGGCGCTGCTCTCGCTCTTCCTTGCCCGCACCATCGTTACGCCTCTGCGCCAGCTGGCGCGCGCTGCGGTGCGGGTGCGACAGGGCCGCGAGCGCGAGGTCGAGGTTCCGCGTCTGCCCCAGCGCAGCGACGAGATCGGCCTGCTCGCCCGCGCCGTCTCCGACATGACGGGCGCATTGCGGCAACGCATCGATGCGGTCGACAGCTTCGCGGCCGATGTGGCGCACGAGATCAAGAACCCGCTCGCCAGCCTTCGCAGCGCGATCGAATCGCTCCCCCGGGTCGAAGACCCCGCGCTGCGGCGGGAACTGATCCAGATCGCCACCCATGATGTGCGCCGGATCGACCGGCTGGTGAGCGAGATCTCCGATGCCAGCCGGATCGATGCCGAGATGAGCCGCGCGACGCTTGAGCGGATCGATCTCGGCGACCTCGCCCGCGCCATCATCGGCGGGCGGGAAGACCGTGCCGAGAACGGAGGCCGTCCGATCGAACTTTCGTCGCGCGGTTATGCTGCCAATGTGCGCGGTGTCGGGGTCCGGCTCGAACGCGTGATCGAGAACCTGCTCGACAATGCCGTGTCTTTCTCCCCCCCTGATGCGCCGATCGAGGTTGATGTCGAGAATGACGGGGAATGGGTCACCTTGATGGTCTGCGATCACGGTCCGGGCATTCCGGAGAGCTCGCGCGAGAAGGTGTTCCAGCGGTTCCACTCGGTGCGCCCGGCCGAGGAGGATTTCGGCAACCACTCGGGCCTGGGTCTTGCCATTGCACGGGCGATCGCGGAGGCCCATGATGGCTCCCTGACGGCGCGGAGCAGACCCGATGGCGCAAGCGGTGCATGCCTGTGCCTGAGGTTGCCGGCCAAGTGAACGGAGGATTGCCGATGCTGATCCAGGCCAGCGCGGTCGAAATCGAAGGACGCGCCGCCATCCTCGAAGGGCCGCCGGGCAGCGGCAAATCGAGCCTCGCCCTGTCGCTGATCGATCGCGGCGCCCGCCTGATTGGCGATGACGGGGTGATGCTGGCGCGCGAGGGTGGCCGGCTGGTCGCCAGCCCGCCCCCCAACATCACAGGGCTGCTCGAAATCCGCGGCGTGGGTCTGGTTAACCTGCCTACGGTCGCGGATGCCCCGGTTGCTCTGGTTCTCTCGCTGGTTGGCGTGGGTCATGCCGAACGCCTGCCGGGGATGCTGGTAACGCGTGACTATCTTGGCATGTCCATCCCGGTCCTGCCCTTCGTTCCGGGCGACAAGGCCCCGGCGGTCCGTGCCGAATGGGCACTGCGCATCCATGGACTGGCGGTGGGCTGACCGCTGATCACTGCGCCACTTCGTAAAATTGCGCTTCCCTTCATCGCCGCGTCCAGCGAAACTGGGGTGATGAATGTCGTTTCGGAACCGAACCCGCTACCTCCCCGGCGTCTGCTGCTGGTCACCGGCCTTGCCGGCGCGGGCAAGTCGACCGCGCTGGCTGTGCTGGAAGACCTCGGCTGGGAGGTCATCGACAATTTTCCGGTGCGCCTGCTCAAGCGTCTGGTGGCGATGCCGGACGAGGCTCGCGCGCCGCTTGCGATCGGTTTCGATTCGCGCACCCGCGGCTTTGTCCCGGCGGAGATCATCGCGCTGGTAAAGGATCTTGCGGCGCGCGAGGACATTGCGCTCACCTTCGTCTTCCTCGACTGTTCGGGCAGCGAGCTGGAACGGCGCTACAACGAGACCCGCCGACGCCATCCGATGGCCGATGGCCGCCCGGTCATGGAAGGCATTGCCGCCGAACGCGAACTGCTGGAGCCGCTGCGGCGCTGGGCCGAGATCATGATCGATACCTCGGCCATGACCAGCAACGACCTGCAAGGCCACGTCCGCCAGCTTTTCGCGCCCGAAGCAGACAAGGCGGCGATGACGCTGACCTTGTCCAGCTTCGGCTTCGCGCGGGGGATGCCACCACTCGCCGACCTGGTGTTCGACATGCGCTTTCTCGACAATCCGCACTGGGTACCGGAACTGCGCGAGCTGACCGGTCAGGACGCACCCGTGGGCGAGCATATCGAGAAGGATCCGGCTTTTGGCGATGCCTTTGCGCGGATTCGCGACCTGCTGCTGATGCTGCTGCCGCGCTATGCCGCACAGGGCAAACCCTATGTCCACGTCGCCTTCGGCTGTACCGGGGGGAGACACCGCTCGGTCTATACTGCCGAAGCGATGGCGGCAGGCTTGCGCGCGGCGGGATTTTCGCCCACTGTCCGGCACCGCAACCTGGGCTCGCGCGCGGCGGACGAGATTGAACGCGATCGGCGTTGACCGCACCATTGTCCAGATCGGTTGAAACGCGTAAGGCCTCGCGACGGGCGGGCAATTAACGGACCCAATTTCACGCATGATCGGCTTGATCCTGGTTACTCACGGTCGTCTCGCCGACCAATTCGTCGAGGCAATGGAGCACGTTGTCGGCCCGCAGGACGGGATCGTCACGGTTTGCATTGGCCCCAATGACGACATGGAGCAGCGCCGCGCCGACATCGCGCAGGCAATCAGCGCGGTCGATACCGGTAGCGGCGTCATCATCCTCACCGACCTGTTCGGCGGAACACCGTCCAACCTCGCGATCTCGCTGCTCGATGCAGGGCATGTCGAGGTCATCGCGGGGATCAACCTGCCGATGCTGATCCGGCTGGCCGGCGCGCGCAAGGTGATGGATGTGACGGCAGCGGTCGCTGCCGCGCAGGCGGCGGGGCGAAACTACATCACCATTGCCAGCGAACTGCTCGGTCAGGACGCGGCGCCGGCGCGGGCCAAGGCCTGAGGAGAGCCGCGCGTGGGGGAAGCACGGCAGGAAGTCACGATCGTCAACCGCCGCGGGCTGCACGCGCGGGCAAGCGCCAAGTTCGTCGGCGCGGTCGCCGGGCTGCCGGAAGGCATCTGCGTTACCGTCAGCAAGGCGCCAAACAGCGCGGCGGGCGGCTCGATCCTCGGACTGATGATGCTTGGCGCGGCCAAGGGAGACACTATCGAGGTGTCAGTGTCGGGCGATGATGCCGACGCGGTGCTGGCCGAACTGGTCGCACTGGTCGAATCCGGCTTCGGGGAAGATTGACGCGGGAAGCTTCAGGCTCCAGCGGTAACGCCCATGCGCAAGCACATCACCGGCTTTTCCAATCCGACGGTCAAATACCTTCGGTCCCTGCGCGACAAGAAGCACCGCAGGCGCGCGGGCCAGTTGCTGGTCGAGGGGCTGCGGCTGCTGGAGGATGCGCGCAGTTCGGGCCGGGTGCCGCAGATGCTGGTGATGGCCGAGGGACGCGAGCATGACCTGCTGACCCGCCTGGAAGCTGACGTCATGGCGGCGGGCGGCGAGGTGATCGCGACCACACCCGACATCCTCTCCAAGATCACGGGCAAGGACAATGCCCAGAGCGTGGCGGGGGTGTTCGACGAATGGGACACGAGCCTCGCGGTGCTTGACCGGGAGACCGCGCCGATCTGGCTGGTGGCGCAGGCGCTGCGCGATCCCGGCAATCTCGGCACCATGTTGCGCACCTGCGATGCGGTGGGCGCGGGCGGGCTGATCCTGATCGACGACTGCGCCGATCCCTTCAGCGCCGAAGCCGTGCGCGCGAGCATGGGCGCGCTGTTCACCGTGGGGCTGGCGCAGGCCCGGTGGGACGAGTTCCTGCCGTGGCTTCGGGCCGGAGACGGCCAGCTGGTCGCCGCCTCGCTGCGGGATGCGGTGCCCTATCGCGGAGCGGATTACCGCGCGCCGTGCTTCATTCTGGTCGGCAACGAATCGCAAGGCCTGCCCGAGGATTACGAGGCGGCGTGCGATCTGCGTGTGACCATGCCGATGAAGGGCCGCGCGGATTCGCTCAATGCCGCTGTGGCGGGGGCGGTGCTGGCCTATGAGGTGCTGGCGGCCATCGACGCCCGCAGGTGACAAAGTTGACACCCTGTCAAGCTGATAATCTGCAAATTAATCATTGATATTCAATGCTTTGAACACCGAATTTGGCGCTTGACGGACAGGGGAGCGGGGCCGTTTCCGCCAGTTCTGCCGCAAAAGCGGGTGCGGACGATGGGAAAGAGCCGGCGCGATGATGCAGCCTCAGGCCGGCGTAGGAAAGCGCCCTACTCGGCAGCGTCCTTGCGGGTCTCGAGCGCCGGATATTCGGCCTCCACCGCATCGGCATCGGCGGCGTTGTAGCGCGGGGCGCTTTCGACCAGCGGCACATCGTCGATTACGCGCTTGCCGATCTCGACGCCCTTGTCCGCCAGCCGCCGCCCGGAGGACAGCACGTTGCGTTCGAAGCTGCCCACAAACTTGTTGTAATTGTTGACCGCGCTTTCCAGCCCGCCGCCGACGCGCTTCAGGTGTTCGGCGGCCGTGGCGAGGCGATCATAGAGCTCCGCTCCCATCCGCCCGATTTCCTGCGCCTCTTTCGCCAGACCGTCCTGCCGCCACACCTGCGCCACGGTGCGGGCGATGGCGACGAGATTGGTGGGCGTCGCCAGCAGCACGCGCTTGTCGAAGGCGAAGTTCCACAGATCGGGATCGGCTTCGAGCGCGGCGGCGACGAAATGTTCGCCGGGGACGAACATCACCACGTAATCGGGCGCTTCCTCGAACTGGCTCTGATAGCTCTTGGCCCCGAGCGTCTGCACGTGATTGCGCATCGAGCGCACATGCTCGCCCAGTGCCCGCGCGCGGGCTTCGTCCGAATCCGCCTCGAAGGCTTCCTGATAGGCGTTGAGCGAGACCTTGGAATCGATCACCAGCACCTTGCCGCCCGGAATCCGCACGATCGCATCGGGGCGCAGGCGGCCATCCTCGGTCTCGACCGAGTGCTCCATCAGAAAATCGGTGTGCTGCGCGAGGCCACATTGTTCGAGCAGGTTCTGCAGCGCCTTCTCTCCCCAGCGCCCGCGCGCCTTTGGGGCATTGGTAAGCGAATTGCCGAGCCGCTGCGCCTCGCGTTTCACCTCGTCCTGGCCCTTGCGCATTTCCTCGATCACGCCGGCAAGCTGGCCGAAGGCATCGACCCGCTTTTCCTCCAGCGCCTTGACCTGTTCCTCGTAGCTTTTGAGCCGATCGCCGACCGGAGCGAGCAGCGCCTTGAGCTTTTCCTCGCTCGCCTTTTCGGAATGGCCGAGCCGTTCCTCGGCGCGCTTGAGAAAGGCTTCCTGCGCGCGGTTCAGCACAGCCGCGCCGGTGTTCTCGAATTCCTTGAGCAGGTTCGCGCGCGATTCTTCGAGCAACCGCTTCTGTTCCTCGAAGGCGGCGCGTTCGGCACGGAACTGCGCGTTTTCGGCGCGCGCGGCATCGAGTTGCGCCTCCAGCCCATCGGCCCGTGCCGCCCGCTCGCCCAAAGCCGCGACCTCGATCCGCGTCTCGCCCAGTTCCGTAATCGCGCGCTTGAACTCGCCCGCCTGCTCGGCCCCCGCCCGCTCGGCCTCGGCCAGCCGCGCGCGCAGATCGGCGAGCGGACGCGAGGCGATAAACCAGCCGAGCGCAGCACCGAGAACGAGAGCAATGATCGAGAGAATCGCAAGCTCCATCCCGCATTCCTACACGGAACGTATAGAGAACGCTAGATGGGCTGCGCGGATTTCCAACAGAAAAGCGGGACCCCGGTTCAAGTCCGGGGCGGGGGAAGTGGCATAGAGTCGGCGCAAAGCGCCGCGAGCGCACGGCGCGAGCCGCAGGTGCTCTGCCGCGCAGCGGCAGAAACAGCGCCGAGGACGAAGGCGCGGAGGCGCCTTCGCAAAACAGATTACGCCGCTTGCCTGATCTTCTTCAGCTTCTTCAGCGCCATCGCCCGTTTGAGACGGCTGAGGTGATCGATGAACAGGATGCCTTCCAAGTGATCCATCTCGTGCTGGAGGCAGGTCGCCATCAGCCCGTCGAGCGCTTCCTCGTGGGTGTTGCCATCGAGGTCCTGATAGCGCACGCGGCAGGTCGCCGGGCGATCGACATCGGCGTAGATCTCGGGGACCGAGAGGCAGCCTTCCTGATAGGTCGAAAGCTCGTCCGCCGGATCGAGGATCACGGGGTTGATGAACACCCGCGGTTCCTTCTTGGTAGCGGGGTGCGTGTGCTTGTGGCCGTTGTGCGAGCATTCCACCGGCTCGCCGTCCGGATCTTCGGGCTGGAGGTCGATCACCAGCACCCGCTTGGGCACGCCGACCTGGATCGCGGCGAGGCCGATGCCGGGGGCGTCATACATCGTCTCGAACATGTCTTCGACGAGCTGGCGCAGGTCGTCGCCGAACTCATGCGGTTCGACCGGGGTCGAGACGATCTTGAGCCGGGGGTCCGGCACTTCGAGGATTTCGCGGATAGCCATGGGCCGCTATTTAGGCGAGCCGGGTGATTTATTCAACGCGGCGTTACGCCACAGGCCGCCTTGCTCTCAGCGCCTGCGCCAGCGTGCCTTCGTCGAGATAGTCGAGCTCGCCGCCGACCGGCAGGCCGTGGGCGAGCTGGGTGACGCGCAAGGGGAAAGCCTCGAGCCGTTCGGCAAGGTAATGCGCCGTGGTCTGGCCTTCCAATGTGGCGTTCATGGCGAGCACCACCTCGTCCAGTTCGCCGCCTTCGACGCGGGACAGCAGGCTGGCGATGTTGAGATCTTCCGGCCCCACCCCGTCGAGCGCCGAAAGCCTGCCGCCGAGCACATGATAGCGCCCCGGGAACAGGCGCGAACGGTCAAGCGCCCAGACATCCGAGACATCCTCCACCACGCATAGTGCACGCGCATCGCGGCGCGGATCGGTGCAGATGCCGCAGGGGTCACTGGTGTCGACATTGCCGCATACCGAACATTCCACCAGCGTCTCCGATACCGCCGCCAGCGCCTCCAGCAGCGCGGGCAAGGCGCTTTCGCGGTGCTTGACCAGCCACAGCACCGCCCGCCGCGCCGAACGCGGGCCCAAGCCCGGCAGGCGGGCTAGCGCGGAACTCAGAGCCTCGATCTCTTGCGATGCCATGGGGGGAGAGATAGGGGCTGCACTCCGCTTCACAAAGGCTCCGGGCAAAGCTTATGCGCATCATCTTCATGGGAACGCCCGAATTCGCGGTGCCGGCGCTGCGGGCGCTGCACGAAGCGGGGCATGAGGTGGTGTGCGCCTACACCCAGCCGCCGCGTCCGGCAGGCCGGGGCAAGAAGCTGATGCCCTCTCCGGTGCAAATGGAGGCCGAGCGGCTTGGCGTGCCGGTGCGTGCCCCCGTGTCGCTGCGCAATGCCGAGGCACAGGCGGAGTTTGCCGCCTTGAACGCCGATGTCGCGGTGGTCGCGGCCTATGGCCTGATCCTGCCGCAACCGGTGCTGGACGCGCCCAGGCACGGCTGCCTCAACATCCACGCCTCGCTCCTGCCGCGCTGGCGCGGGGCGGCGCCGATCCACCGCGCGGTGATGGCAGGGGATGCGCAGACCGGCGTCACCATCATGCGGATGGAAGCCGGGCTCGATACCGGGCCGATGCTCCACAAGGTGACGGTGCCGGTGGGGCGCAAGACAACGGGCGAGCTGTTTGCTGAGCTTGGCGCGGTGGGCGCAGCGGCGATGGTCGAGGTGCTGTCCGACCTTTCCGCCTTCCCTCCGCAAGCGCAGGACGATGCGGCGGCGATCTACGCGCCCAAGATCGACAAGGCGGAAAGCCGGATCGACTGGATGGCAGATGCCGGGGCGATCGAGCGGTTGGTGCGGGGCCTTGCCCCGTTCCCCGGCGCGTGGTTCGCACTTGAGGGCGAGCGGATCAAGGTGCTGCTTGCCGAAGTGGTGGATGCCGCAGGCGCACCCGGCACGGTGTGCGATGACGACTTCACCATCGCCTGCGGGCAAGGCGCAATCCGGCCCCTCCGGCTCCAGCGCGCAGGGAAACCGGCAATGGCGTGCGAGGAATTCCTGCGTGGCCGGCCGGTGGCGGCGGGGACGGTGCTGGGGTGACCCGCTTCGCCCTCACCCTTGAATTCGACGGCACGCCGTTCTTCGGGCTGCAACGCCAGTCCAACGGGCCGAGCGTGCAGCAGGCTGTGGAGGACGCACTGCACCGGATTACCGGCGAAGAGGTCGTGCTCCACAGCGCCGGGCGAACCGATGCAGGCGTGCACGCGCTGGCGATGCGCAGCCATGTGGACCTCGAAAAGCCCTTCGATCCCTTCCGGCTGATGGAAGCGCTCAATGCGCACCTCAGGCCCGATCCGATCGCCGTGACCCATTGCGAGGCGGTGTCGGAGGACTGGCACGCGCGCTTTTCCTGCACCGGGCGGCGTTATCTCTACCGCATCGTCAACCGCCGCGCGCCGCTCACGCTGATGCGGGACCGCGCGTGGCACGTCGCCCAGCCGCTCGACGCCGAGGCGATGCACCGCGCCGCGCAGGCGCTGGTCGGGCGGCACGATTTCACCACCTTCCGCTCGGTCCATTGTCAGGCCGCCGATCCGGTCAAGACGCTCGAACGACTGGATGTCGAGCGTGATGGCGACGAAATCCATATCCACGCCTCCGCACGCAGCTTTCTGCATCATCAGGTGCGCTCGATGGTGGGGTGCCTCAAGCTGGTCGGCGCGGGGACATGGCCGGAAGCGCGCATCGCCGAGGCGCTGGCCGCGCGGGACCGGGGCGCTTTGGGGCTTAACGCGCCCCCTCACGGCCTCTACTTCGTCGAGGCAACCTATCCAATCGAAAGCAGAGACTAAGCATGGCCAACTGGTACAAGATCCCGCCCTCCCGGCACATTTCCGAGCGCGAATATCGCGCCAATATCAGCGGTATAAATATCGTCTTCGGTGCGGTACTCGGCTTTGTGCTCGCTGGTGCCGAAGGGCTTGCTCCCATCGATTTCATGATCGTGCTGTTCGTGAGCGCGCTGGCGGTGATCCTGATCCTCTATCTCGGGTCGACCGAATACATTCTGTTCTATGGCGCGGGAGTGACCCTGCTGATCTTCTTCATCCCCAGCATCCTGACCGATCAGCTCAAGCAGAACCCGATACCCTATCTTCAGCCGACCCTTGCCGTCTGGGCCAGTATGGTCGCGCTGGTCGAATTGCTACCGCGCGAAAGACAGAACAACGCCCCATCACAGGAGAACGACGAATGACCACCACCGGAAAGCAGCTCTTCACCACCCTCACCGCCGACGGCAAGCTGACGCTGGAAGTCGCGGACAGCACCTTCCCCGCCCCCACCGGCAATCAGGTGCTGGTCAAGATGGAAGCCGCGCCGATCAACCCGTCCGATCTCGCGATTCTCACCAGCGCGGCCGATTTCGAGAATGCTGAATACACCCCCGGTAAGGTCGTCGCCACCATGCCCGAACCGTTCCTGTCGGGCCAGAAGGCCCGCCACGGCCAGCGCCTGCCCGCCGGTAACGAGGGCGCAGGCACGGTGATCGCCACCGGTGACAGCGACATGGCCAAGGCCCTGATGGGCCAGCGTGTCGCCTGCGTTCCAGGCAATGCCTTCAGCCAGTATGCCATTGCCGACGCGATGATGTGCCTGCCGCTCGGCGATCACTCGGCGGAAGAAGGCGCCTCGAGCTTCGTCAATCCGATGACCGCGCTGGGCTTTGTCGAGACCGCGCGAATGGAGGGCCATGACGCCATCGTCCACCTCGCCGCCGCCTCGAACCTCGGCCAGATGCTCAACCGCATCTGCATCGAGGACGGGATGAAGCTGGTGAACATCGTGCGCAAGCAGGAGCACGTGGACCTGCTCAAGTCGCAGGGCGCGCAATATGTCGTCAATTCCTCGGCCCCCACCTACATGGCCGACCTGCGCGCCGCGATTGCCGAGACCGGCGCCTTCCTCGGCTTCGATCCGATCGGCGGCGGGCAGGCCAGCGATGGCGTGCTCAAGGCGATGGAACAGGTCGCGGTGAGCCAGATGAGCGAGTTTTCGCGCTATGGCTCGAACCAGCAGAAGAAGATGTACATCTACGGCCGGCTCGACCTTCAGAACCCGACCATCCTGACGCCCTCCTACGGCCTCCAATGGTGCGTGGCCGGCTGGCTGCTGACCCCGTTCCTCCAGCGCGCGGGCATGGAGACGGTGGTGCGGATGCGCACGCGCGTGCAGCAGAACCTGACCACCACTTTCGCTTCGCACTACAAGGCCAAGGTGACGCTGGAAGGGATGCTGGAGAAGGCCGCGATCCTCGACTACCGCCAGATGAAGACCGGCGAGAAATATCTGGTCACACCCTGGGGGTGAGGGGTCGCTTCGCTCTGTGAAGAATGCGGCATTCGGACCCCATCAGAATGGCCGCATTCAGCGATAGAGACTTTGCGCGCGAACGGCGGGAACTGGGTGGTTTTCGGAGATCAACGGAAACGAGAGGACGGAGTGTCAACTGAACCAGCGACGTTCTTTGTCGCGGGCGAATAGAGGCTGATAGTCCAGCGCTCCATCTGCGCCTTCTTGATAAGGGACATAATAATTAACGGATTGCCCGGCCCGGTTTTCATAGGCCACTTGAATGGCGTCGGTCCCGTCAGGATAGGCTTCTCTATCAAAAACTCGAATGTCGGTGCACAAAGAAGCCCACTCTAGAGAGCCCTGCGCTGCCCGATCACGGAAGATAGTGTCGAGCACGCTGATAATTTCCTTCGCATCCTCCGAATCCGTGGCCTGATACTTTCGTTCGCCTCCGTCGAGAACGTAACCGAAGGGCAAGAAGCCTCCGTTTTCAAGTTGGAACTTCTGCGCGAGACTTATCAATGTAACGACGCAATCTGGGGCATCTTGCTTCATCGTGGGCAGTTTTGAACGACTACACTAATGTCCGCAATGGGGTCGATAGCTGACGGGCGGCTTTTGGCAGAACCATCAGCAAAGCAGCCGTCCCCTCACCCGTCGAACGCCGCCTGCACCGCCGCCGCGTCGGTGATCCCGTTCGCTACCAGCACCATCAGCAGCACCCGCGCCCGCGCCGGGCCGAGTGCGCGGGCGGCGACGAGGCCCAGCGCGTCGTCATCGACCTCGACATTGCGGTCCACCAGCCCCTCGTCGACCCGGCTGGCGCGCACCACCGGCACGCCGCTTGCCGCCGCACGGGCGAGCGCATCGAGCACTGCACGCGGCGCATTGCCCTGCCCCATGCCCGCCAGCACGATGCCCCTCGCGCCGATGCCCAGCAGCGCCTCGACCGGCTGCGCATCCATCCCTGCCCCGGCGGTGAGAATGGCGATGCGCGGCAGACTGTCCGGAAAGCGATAGCGCGCCCCTTCGCCCGCGCGGTGCGGCGGGCCGAACCAGTCGAGCCGCGCCGGGGTGACGCGGGCGAGCGGCCCTCTCGGAAAGCTGCGGAAGGCATCGATGGCGGAGGTCGCCGCCTTCCTCGCATCGCGCGCCGCCAGCACGGCATCGCCCATCACCAGCATCACCCCGCGCCCGGCGGCGTGGCGGTCGCTCGCCACCTTCACCGCATTGGCGAAGTTGCGCATCCCGTCCGCCCCCACCGCATCGGCCGGCCGCATCGCGCCGACCAGCACGACGGGCTTGACTGCCGGCAACGTGAGGTCAAGCAGGAAGCCAGTTTCCTCTGCCGTATCGGTGCCGTGGGTGATGATGATGCCGGTAATCGCCGGATCCGCGATCGCCTCAAGGCAGGCGGCGTGGAGCGCGCGCCATTCGTCCCAGCCGATATCCTGCGAGCCGATTCGCGCCACTTCCCGCCCCACCAGATCGGCATCGAGGCCAAGGCCTGCCAGCGCCTCCAGCATCGCATCCAGCGCCAGACCGCCCGCGCGGTAGCCGCCGCCGGTGGCAGAACCGGCCGCACCTGCGATGGTGCCGCCGGTGCCGAGAACGAGAATGCAGGGCCGGGTCATAGCCGCTGCCCTAACCCGCAGCCCGCCCAAGCGCCACAGCGCAATTGCATTTGCCGCCGGGGACGCTAGAGAGCGCCGACCGTAGGGCGGTTAGCTCAGTTGGTAGAGCATCTCGTTTACACCGAGAGGGTCGGCGGTTCGAGCCCGTCACCGCCCACCAGTTTTCACTGGATGAAACCATCCGGGGGATGGTTTCACGTGAAAACTCCCGAGCGCCAGCGAAGGAGTGCAGCTGCACAAAACCATCCGGGGGATGGTTTTGGGCGGAAACTCCCGAGCGCAAGCGAAGGGCGTAGCGGCACCAGCTTCTTCCCGCCCGTTTTATCAGGCGCGCATCGTCTGCCATTCGGGCAAGGTCGCCTGGCGTCGTTCGATCGGGAGGAGGAAGCACCATGGATCTCCAGCTTGCAGGAAAAACGGCTCTTGTGCTGGGCGCGAGCAAGGGACTGGGCCGCGCCATTGCCGAAAGCCTCGCTGCCGAAGGGGCCGATGTGACCACCGTCGCGCGCTCGGTCAGCGAAGTGCCGGGGACGCGCCATATCATCGCCGATCTCGATGATCCCGCCGCGCCGGACACGATCATCGCCGCGCTCGCGGCGGCGGGTGTCTCGCCCGATATCCTCGTGCTCAATAGCGGTGGGCCGCCCCCCGGCGGCGCGGCTGGCACCACGCCCGAACAGTTCGCCGCGGTGATGGACCGGATGTTCAACGCCCAGCTGACACTCGCGCAAGGCTTCCTGCCGCAGATGCGCGCGCGCGGGTTCGGGCGGATCCTCGCGGTCGCCTCGACCAGCCTTGTTACCCCGATCCCCGGCCTCGTCCTGTCCAACGCGGTGCGCGCGATGCTGGCCTCTTGGATGAAGACCCTCGCGGCCGAGGTTGCGGCGGACGGGGTGACGGTCAACCTGCTGTTGCCCGGCCAAATCGCGACCGACCGGCTGGAGAGCCTGCACGCCGCGATGGCAGCGGGCAGCGGGATCGATGCCGCGGCCCAGCGCGCGCGGGCTGTCGCCGCAATCCCGGCAGGGCGGCTGGGGCGGCCTGAGGAATTCGGCGACATCGCCGCCTTCCTCGCCTCCCCGCGCGCCGCGTTCATCAACGGCTGCGCGATCAAGGTCGACGGCGGGCAAACCGCGACCCTGTGATCGCGGGGCGGTGATTATTCGGCCCTGAGGCTGTCGCGGATCAACGCGATGGCTTCGGGGCTGTCCCATTCATAGCCGCCCGCCACCCGCAGCACTTCCTTGCCCTGCGCGTCGAACAGGATCGTCAGCGGCAGCACGCCTTCGGGGCTGAACTGGGCGGAAAGCTGCGTTTCGGGATCGAGCCAGGGTTCGAGCCGGGCAAAGCGCTTTTCGGCGAAGAACGGCGTCACCACCTCGCCTGCGCGGATGTCCTGGCTGACGGTGATGACCCTGACCTCGCCTTCCAGCTCCGCGGCAAGGGCATCGAGCTGGGGCATTTCGACCACGCAGGGCGGACACCAGGTGGCCCACAGGTTGATCAGCACCGGGCCATCCTGAGCGGCGAGATCGAGGCTGCGCCCCTCGCCATCGGCAAAGCTCATCGCGGGCAGAGGCGTTCCGGCGAATTGCCGCACCACTTCGCCCGCCGCCGTCCCTGCGCTTTCGCCAGCCGGTTGCGCTGGCGCTTCGGCGGGCCTATCGCATCCCGCCAGCAGCAGGAGCGACACAGCGAGAATGAGCGGCGAGCGTGACATGACGGGCTCCGGAGCAGGGACAGAGGAAGGCGCTGCGACCAACGCGATGTGGGGCGGCCGCTTCGCCGACGGCCCTAGCGCCATCATGCGCGAAATCAACGCCTCGATCCCGTTCGACAAGGCGCTCTGGCGCGAGGATATCACCGCGTCCAAGGCCCATGTCGCGATGCTGGGCGCCTGCGGGATCGTCTCGGGAGAGGATGCCGCCACGATCAGTGCCGGGCTCGACAAGGTCGCCGCCGAATATGAAGCGCAAGGCGTGCCCGAGAACTGGGACCTTGAAGACATCCACATGACCACCGAGGCGCGGCTGGCCGAACTGGTCGGCCCGGTCGCGGGGCGGCTCCACACCGCGCGCAGCCGCAATGATCAGGTGGCGACCGACTTCCGCCTGTGGGTGCGCGGGGCGATCGACGCGATGGACGGGAGCCTCGCCGGTCTGCAACGCGCGCTGGTCACCCGTGCCGGGGAACACGCGGACAGCATCATGCCGGGCTTCACCCACCTGCAGACCGCCCAGCCCGTGACCCTCGGTCATCACCTCATGGCCTATTACGAAATGTTCCGGCGCGACCGTTCGCGGCTGGCGGATACGCGCGCACGGATGAACGAATGTCCGCTCGGCTCTGCCGCGCTGGCGGGCACCGGCTTCCCGATCGACCGCGAGGCGACCGCGCAGGCGCTCGGCTTCTATGCGCCCACCGCCAATTCGCTCGATGCGGTTTCCGACCGCGACTTTGCGCTCGATTTCCTGTGGTCCTGCTCGGCCACTGCGCTGCACCTCTCGCGCCTGGCGGAAGAACTGATCCTGTGGGCGAGCCAGCCCTTCGGCTTCATCCGCCTGCCCGACAGCCTTTCGACCGGCTCCTCGATCATGCCGCAGAAGAAGAACCCCGATGCTGCCGAACTGGTGCGCGGGCATAGCGGGCGGGTGATCGGCAACCTGACCAGCCTGATGATCACCATGAAAGGCCTGCCGCTGGCCTATTCCAAGGACATGCAGGACGACAAGCCGCCGGTGTTCGAGGCGGCCAGCCTGATGGAACTGAGCATCGCGGCAATGACCGGGATGATCGCGGGCAGCACCTTCAACAGCGAGCGGATGCGCGCAGCGGCCGAACTCGGCTATGCCACCGCCACCGACCTTGCCGACTGGCTGGTCCGCGTGGCCGACATCCCCTTTCGCGAGGCGCACCACATCACGGGAAGCGCCGTGAAACTGGCTGAAAGCCGGGGCCTTGCGCTCGATCAACTGCCGCTTGAGGACCTCAAGGCAATCGATGAACGGATCGACGAGCGGGTCTATGCCGCGCTGTCAGTCGATGCCTCGGTCGCAGCGCGTGCCAGTTTCGGGGGAACCGCGCCCGAACAAGTCCGTTTGCAGGTCGCGCGCGCGCGCTATTCGCTGGGAATGGAGGAATGATGCGCAATCTGCTTCTTCTCGCCAGCGCGGCGCTGCTCGCAGGGTGCGGTGCTGCCGCGCCGCTGACCCCGCCCGCCGGTGCCAGCCTTCCGGTCGCCCCGCACGGCGCGACCACTCCGCCCAATGCCGACGAACTGCTTCGCCGCGACGCGCTTGCCGCGCCCGAGCGCAGCGTGGAATTGCGGCGGCGCTCGGAAGAGCGCGAGGACGATCCCTTCGACCTGCCGCCCGAATAAACGAAAAGAACCATGGACCATTTCACTTATCTGGACGGCGTGATGCACGCCGAAGATGTGCCGCTGCCGCGCATTGCCGCCGAAGTCGGCACCCCCGTCTATGTCTATTCCCGCGCGACGCTGGAACGCCACGCGCGGGTGTTCCACGAGGCGCTCGCCGGGGTGCCGGACAAGCTGATCGCCTTTGCGGTCAAGGCCAATCCCAACCTTGCCGTGCTCAAGGTGCTGGGCGCGGCGGGCATGGGCGCCGACGTGGTGTCGGTGGGCGAGATGCGCCGCGCGCTGGCGGCAGGCATCGCACCTGACAAGATCGTGTTTTCGGGTGTCGGCAAGACCGCTGCAGAGATGATCGCCGCGCTCGAGGCAGGGATCGGCCAGTTCAATATCGAGAGCGAGGAAGAGGGCGTCGAGCTGGCCGAACTCGCCGCCGCGCGCGGGATGACGGCGCAATGCGCGCTGCGCATCAATCCCGATGTCGATGCCGGAACGCACGACAAGATCTCGACCGGCAAGGCCGACAACAAATTCGGCGTGCCGATCAGCGAGGCCGGGCAGATCTTCGGCAAGCTGGCGGGCCTGCCGGGCGTGAACCTGCGCGGCGTGGCGGTGCATATCGGCAGCCAACTCGCCGATCTTGCGCCGCTGGAGGCCGCTTTCGAAAAGCTCGGTGCGCTGGTCGCCGCGCTGCGGGGGGCGGGCCATACCGTCACCCATGTCGATCTCGGCGGCGGACTGGGCGTGCCTTACAAGGTTGGTGAAGTGCTGCCCGAACCGGCCGAATATGGCGCGATGGTCGCCCGCGTGACGAAGGACTGGGGCGTGACACTGATCTTCGAGCCCGGACGGGTCATTGCGGGGAATGCCGGCGTGCTGCTGACCCGGGTGGTGCGGGTGAAGCGCGGGATCAAGGATCCCTTCGTGATCGTCGATGCGGCCATGAACGACCTTGCGCGACCCGCGCTTTACGGGGCTTACCACCACTTCGAGGCGGTCGAACCCCCAGGCGCGCGCATGACCGCCAACATCGTCGGCCCGATCTGCGAGACGGGCGACACCTTCGCCATGGGGCGCGAATGCGATGCATTGCAGGCAGGCGATCTCGCCGTGTTCCGCACCGCCGGGGCCTATGGGGCGACAATGGCCTCGTCCTACAATTCGCGCGGCTTCGTCGCCGAAGTGCTGGTCGATGGGGACAAATTTGCAGTGGTTGCCGACCGGATCGAAGCGGGCGCGATCATGGATGCCGAGCGCGTGCCCGAATGGCTCGGCTGATCCGGCCATGAGCGACATCGCCAGCCTGCCGCTGTTCCACCAGATCGCGGGGAGCGAGGTGCTGGTTCTGGGGGATGGCGACGCTGCCGAGCCCAAGCGGCGGCTGGTCGAACGCGCGGGCGGCGTGGTGGTTGACGATCTCGCCCGCGCGATCGACGAGGGCGTGCGGCTCGCCTTCATCGCCTATGACGACCGCCAGGCCTGCGAGGTGGCGGCCATCAATGCGCGCTGCGCGGGGATGCTGGTCAATGTCGTCGACCGGCCCGAGCTGTGCGACTTCACCACGCCCAGCATTCTCGACCGCGATCCGTTACTGGTGGCGATCGGCACGGGCGGGGCCTCGGCCGGGCTGACAAAGCACGTGCGGCTGAGGCTTGAACGCGTACTGCCGCAGACGCTGGGCCTGCTGGCGAAAGCGCTTGAGGCGGTGCGGCCGGTGCTGCGCGAACGGTTCCCGGATGGTGCGGAGCGGCGGCGCGCGGTGGATGCCGCGCTGCGCGAAGGCGGCGCTCTGGATCCTTTCGATCCGCTGGCGCATGCGCGGGTGACGGAATGGGCGGCAGGGCTTGCCGGACCGCAGGCGGGCGGCATGGTCGAGATCACTCTGACCAGCCCCGATCCGGAAGACCTCACGCTGAGACAGGCGCGAATGCTGGGCGAGGCAGACGTATTGCTGCTTGACGGCGCCGTTCCTGACGCGATCCTTGCCCGTGCGCGGGCCGATGCGGCGCGGCTGGCATGGCACGAAGTGTCGCCAGCGGGCGATAGCGACCCAGCCGGGCTTACGCTCCTGCTGCGCTTTCGCCCCTGAAATCCTAGGCCGCGAGCGTCATCGGGGTGCGCAGACTGGCGAAATAGCCCGCCATCCCTGCCAGCGAACGCTCGCTCAATGCGATGAAGGCGCGGCGTTTGTCGGCCGGATCGGGCAGGCGCACGAAAATACCGCTTTCGACCATCTGCGAGAGCCAGCGCAGCGCGGTGGTAGCCGGCACTCCTGCCGCGATGCAGAGCGAGGTGACCGAGACACGCGCGCCCTCGCCATGGGCCGCAGCCAGATCCAACAGCATATCCCACGCCGGATCGCCGAACAGGGCCGGATCGAAGAACTTCGCTCGCGCCTGACGATTGGCGATGACCTGCCGGATCGTATGCGGATCGGGCAGTTGGGACGCAGTGCCCGCAAACCCGCCCTGCACCGGATCGGCCCCACGGTAATCGCGCTTGAACTCGCTGAGCGAGGTCGCACCGGTGCTTTCGGGCTGGGAGATGCGGTCAAGCGAGTGGGCAATGGCCTCGACCTGCTGGGACAGGCGCAGGAGAGCCAGGCGATCTTCATCCGCCATCTCGCGCACCCGCGAAGCGCCTGCCTCTCCCATGACACGCCCGACCGCGACGACACGTTCGGCCCGGCCGGGATCGACGAGAAGCTGGGGATTGGACTGGTCGAGAACCGCAAACACGTCGTCCAGTGCGGCCATGGAGGTCGCCACGATCAGCTTCGCGCCCGCACGCGCAACCCGCATGTCGAGCCGCGCAAGGCCTGCCAGCATCAGCCCGTCGAGCCCGCGGCTTCCGGTCCCCACGCAATCGACCAGCACCACATCGCCCAATAACGCGATCGGCCCTTCGATCAGCGCAGCGATGCTTCCACCGTCGATAGTGCGGAACCCCGCCCCGCCAAGATCTGCCGCCATCTGTTCGCGCAAACCCGCGCTCTCGCCATAGATTGCCACCCGTGCAGGCAATCCTGCCCCGTCGCGTGCCACGTCATAGGAAAAATCGGCCTGTTCGCTCGACTGGATCAGCATCGACTCGACTCCAACAATGTTGGAACGAGAGTAGAACAAAAACGGATCAGGTCAAGTAAATACGCGTAGTTGCTGCAGAAGCTGGCCGGCTTACGGCCTGATTTCGATCACCGTCCCATCAGGCACGATGCGCCACAGTTCCTCGATCTCCGCATTCGAAAAGGCGATGCAGCCGTCGGTCCAGTCGCCCGGCACACGGCCGAAAGGCAGCGCATTGGGCTGGCCATGAAGGAAGATATCGCCCCCCGGGGAACGGCCGTATTGCCGCGCGAATGCGCGGTCCTTGTCGTTGGGATAAGAGATCTTGAGGCTGAGGTGATAGGCGCTGCCCGGATTGCGGCCTTCGATGAAATAGCGTCCCTCGGGCGTGCGCTCGTCGCCCTCGAACCGCTTGTGCCCGAGCGGCTGGTCGCCGAACTGCAAGCCCCGCCACACCTTGACCGGCTGCCCGTCGGCATAGCCGATCATCATCCGTTCGGACTTGTCGACCAGCAGGTAGTCGACATGGGCAAAGCGCCGCTCGGGGATGATCCGCGCGGCTTCCCGCTCCAGCGGCGGCAGCGCCGAGGGTGCCTCGGCCACCTTGGGCGGAGGCTGCGCGCAGGCGGCAAGCGCCAGCAGCGGCAGGAAAGACAGACGGTTCATCGCCGCGCAGGATAACCCTTTGCGGCGCCTGCGATCAATCCACGAAGGGATCGCGCATCAGGATCGTGTCGTCACGTTCGGGCGAGGTCGAGACCAGCGCCACCGGGCATTCAATCAGTTCCTGAATGCGCTGGATGTACTTGATCGCGTTTGCGGGCAGGTCGGCATAGGAGCGCGCACCAGCCGTGCTCTCGCTCCAGCCGGGCATTTCCTCGTAGATCGGCTCGCATTCGGCCTGATCGGCGGCGTGGCTGGGCAGGTAATCATACACCTTCCCGCGCAGCCGGTAGCCGGTGCAGATCGCGACCTTCTCCAGCCCGTCGAGCACGTCGATCTTGGTCAGCGCGATGCCGGTCACGCCGCTGATGGCGCAGGACTGGCGCACCAGCACCGCATCGAACCAGCCGACGCGCCGCTTGCGCCCCGTCACCGTGCCGAATTCATGGCCCCGCTCGCCCAGACGCTGGCCCACCTCGTCCTCGAGTTCCGTCGGGAACGGGCCGGAGCCGACGCGGGTGGTGTAGGCCTTGACGATGCCGAGCACGAAGCCGGTCGAATTGGGGCCGAGGCCGGAGCCCGATGCCGCCGTGCCGCTCACCGTGTTGGACGAGGTGACGAAGGGATAGGTGCCGTGATCGACATCGAGCAGCACGCCCTGCGCGCCCTCGAACAGGATCTTGGCGCCCGCGCGGCGCACCTTCTTGAGGCGCTTCCACACCGGCTGGGCAAAGCGCAGCACGAAGGGGGCAATTTCGCGCAGCTCCTCCAGCAACGCGGCGCGGTCGACAGGCGGCTGGCCGAAGCCTGCCCGCAGCGCGTCATGGTGGGCGCAGAGGCGATCGAGCTGCGGCTCAAGGCTTTCGAGATGCGCCAGATCGCACACGCGGATCGCCCGCCTGCCGACCTTGTCCTCGTAAGCCGGGCCGATCCCGCGCCCGGTGGTGCCGATCTTGCCCTTGCCCGCCGCCGTTTCGCGCAAGCCGTCAAGGTCACGGTGGAGCGGCAGGATCAGCGGGCAATTATCGGCAATCGCCAGGTTCTCGTCGGTAATGCTGACGCCCTGTGCTTCGACCTTGGCGACCTCGTCCCGCAGCGCCCAGGGGTCGAGGACCACGCCATTGCCGATCACCGACAGCGTGCCCGAGACAATGCCGGAAGGCAGCAGCGAGAGCTTGTAGGTCTTGCCGTCGATCACCAGCGTGTGGCCGGCATTGTGCCCGCCCTGAAAGCGGACCACGGCATCGGCGCGGCTGGCCAGCCAGTCGACGATCTTGCCCTTGCCCTCATCGCCCCACTGGGCGCCGATCACGGTGACGTTGGCCATCTTTATCCTTATCCGGTGGCGTCAAAACCGCAGGCGCACTAGGCTGTCCGGCGCAGGGTGGCAAGCGTGCGCGAGGCCCTGCGCGAAGGGTTGCCTGCTATGGCGCGTTGAAGCACGGTAACGCTATGCACAAGGACCCCCGCATGAAGACTGCCACCAAAGCCCTGCTTGCTGCCGCTGCCATTGCCGCGATAGCCTCGCCGATCCTGGCCCAGCAGCGCGGTCAGGGACGCCTGCCCGCCGAATGCCGCGAGGAGATCATGCAGCTGTGCGGCACGCAGGGACAGGCAGACCGCGCCAAGATGCGCGCCTGTCTGCGCGAGAAAGCCGCCGAACTGTCCGAAACCTGCCGCACCGAACTGCGCCAGCGCATGGAGGCACGTGGCGGGCGCGAGGGCGCGCGAGCGGGGCAGGGCGCGGGCAGGTTTGCCAGCGGCAGGGTTTCGAGCACGGTGGTCTATGGCGATCACCTGCGCCAGCAGGTCGATGTCTACACCCCCAATGACGCGGTCGGCGATGCGCCGCTGGTGCTGTTCGTCCACGGCGGTGGCTGGCAGATGGGCAACCACAAGGCGACGGTGCAGGCCAAGCCGCAGCATTTCAAGGATCGGGGCTATGTCTTTGCCTCGGCAGGCTACCGGGTGCTGCCGGACGCGCCGGTCGAGAACCAGGCTGCCGATATCGGCGCGGCTCTGCGCGCGTTGAGGGCGCAGGCGGAAAGCGGTGGCTTCGATCCTGACCGGATCGTGCTGATGGGCCACAGCGCAGGCGCGCATCTCGCGGCGCTGGTGGCGAGTGATCCGCAATATGCCGGAGACGCCTTCGATGCGATCAAGGGCGTCGTGCTGCTGGACGGGGCCGGCTATGACGTGGCCGATGCTGTCGCGCGTCCGACAATGGAACTGCCGACGCTTTACAGGGACGTGTTCGGGACTGATCCGGCGCGGCACAAGGCGCTGTCTCCCATTGCTCACGTGGGCGGCAGGGATGCGCCCCACTGGCTGGCGCTCTACGTTGCCGAGCGTCCCGGCTCGAAAGCCCAGTCCGAGGCGCTTGCCGGCGCGCTCGCGAAGGCGGGCAAGGATGCATCGGCGGTGGCGATAACCGGCACCGATCACGGACGGATGAACCGCGAGCTTGGTACCGAGGCGGGCAAGGCCCAGACCGAGGCCGTCGATGCCTTCCTGGAGCGAGTGTTCAGTTAGCTGGCCGAGGTGGTCGCGATCACGTCGATCTCGACCATGAGCTCGGGCAGCGCGAGGCTGCGCACCTCCACCGTGGTGTCGGCCGGATAGGGCGCGGTGAAATAGCGCTGGCGGGCTTCGACGATCTTCGGGAAGTTGTCCATGTCGGTGAGGTAGATCGTGACCTTGACCAC
The DNA here is from genome assembly GCF_001677335.1 of Erythrobacter dokdonensis DSW-74. Classification (GTDB taxonomy): domain Bacteria; phylum Pseudomonadota; class Alphaproteobacteria; order Sphingomonadales; family Sphingomonadaceae; genus Erythrobacter; species Erythrobacter dokdonensis. The sequence goes on along the minus strand of NZ_LZYB01000002.1, from coordinate 32,131 downwards.
CTTCGACAGATCACTGCCGCCCGCGGCCAGCACCTTCTCGATATTGGCGAAAGTCCGGGCCAGCTGCGCGTCAAAATCGCCGATGCCGACAATGCTGCCGTCCGCGCCGATGCTCGCCTGCCCGGAGAGAAAAAGCAGGTTGCCCACCTGCCAGCCGGGCGCGATAAAATAGGGCGCAAGCGGGTCGTTTTCGAGCGCGATCGGCTTGATTATATCAGTCACGAAGGGGCCTCCAGCGCGACGGGTATTCCACCCTCGAGGATGTGGGTGCATCCCAGAACTCGTCCATCCTCGCCCTCGGCCAGTTGCGCGCGGGTGCGCATGCCTTGCGCCCTGAGCGCCGCTGCCGCCGCGCGATCATGGCCGAAGGGAAGCCAGACCATCGGCACCGCTCCGGGCTGCGGAGCGGCTTCGGCAAGACGATCGAGATACAGGGTGAACCCCGTCGCCGGTTCCTCGCTGCCCGCGATGCGGTAGGTACCGCCCCGCCCCACCGCACTGCGCAATCCTTCGGCATAGAGTGTAAAGCCGAACCATGACTGGTATTCGAAGCCGTGCCGTTCGGTCGGGTCGAGCGTGATGCGCGCAGCATCACCGATTTGCGCGGCAATCGCCTCCAGCCCGTCAAGCCGCGATTTCAACGCGCCGCCCGCGTCGACGGCGCGCAGCCCCGCAAGCGCATCGGCAAACGGCCCGGTGGCATAAAGCAGCGGCAGATAGGCCTCTCCCCCTGCCGCGCGCAATCCGCCTGCATCCTTGGTATCGAGCTCGCGCCGTACCGCCTCGCGCCGCTCGGGCGCCAGCGGAAAGGCCTTTTCGGCCAGCGTATCGACCAGATCGGGCAGCGTGAAATCGACCGAGATGCCGTTGAGGCCTGCCGCCTTCAACGCCTCGACCGCCAGCATCACCGCCTCGCTGGCGGCAGCGACGGAATCTGCACCGATCAGCTCCGCGCCCAGTTGCAGCCGTTCACGTGCAGGATCGAGCTGGCTCGCCTTGATCACCACCGTATCGCCGCAATAGCAAAGGCGCAGCGGCCGGGCCGCAGCCGCAAGACTGGTCGCAGCGATGCGCCCGACCTGCGGGGTCATGTCGCTGCGCAGGGCGAGGGTGCGCAAGGACGCCGGATCGACGAAGCGGAACATCGCGCGCCCTTCGCCCTTGGCAACACCTGCCATGCGGCCCGCCAGCGAAGCCTCGAATTCGAGCAACGGCGGGCGCACGCGGTCATAGCCATGGGCATCGAGCACCGCGAGGCAGGCGCGCATCGCCGCCGTGATCCGCGCCGCTTCAAGCGGGAGACGGTCTTCGAGGCCCTCTGGTAGCAGGTCGGCGGGCAGGAGATCGTTGGGCTGGGTCATGCACTGCGCGCTTAGCGGGCAATCACGCGCGGGTGAAGGGGCTTGCACTGCCCCACCCCCGGCCCCTCCCCAAGCGAGGGGAGCAGGGGGTGAAGCCGAGACATCAGAACGACAGCGCCTTGACCAGCTTCACGCCTTCGACCTTCTCTGCCTCGGCAATCACCTCGGGTGTCAGAGCGTCGTCGAGGCTCAGCAGCAGCACTGCTTCCCCGCCGGCCTCGCGGCGACCCAGGTTGAAGGTGCCGATGTTGATACCGTGGCTGCCGAGCAGGGTCCCAATGCGGCCGATGAAGCCCGGCTTGTCGTCATTGACGATGTAGAGCATGTGGCCGGACAGGTCCGCCTCGATACCGATGCCGAAGATCTCGACAAGACGCGGCGCTTCGGTCCCGAACAGCGTGCCGGCGACCGAACGCGAACCCTGCGCTGTTTCAACCGTCACCCGGATCAGCGTATTATAGGCGCCTTCGCGGTCATGCCGGACCTCACGCACGTCGAGCCCGCGCTCCTTGGCGAGGAACGGCGCGTTGACCATGTTCACGGTGTCCGAATAGCGCCGCATGAAACCGGCCAGCACAGCGGCGGTGATAGGCTTGCCGTTAAGACCGGCGGCCGCACCCTCGCGTTCGATACTGATATTGGTCAGGTTACCGTGCGCCAGCTGCCCAACGAGGCTGCCGAGCTTTTCGGCGAGCGCCATGTAGGGCTTAAGCTTGGGAGCTTCCTCGGCAGAAAGCGAAGGAACGTTCAAGGCGTTGGTGACCCCGCCATTGACGAGGTAATCGGACAATTGTTCGGCCACCTGCAGCGCGACATTGACCTGCGCTTCGGTGGTAGAGGCTCCGAGGTGCGGGGTGCAGATGAAGTTGGGCGTACCGAACAGCGGATGATCCTTGGCCGGCGGCTCGGTCTCGAACACGTCGAGCGCGGCGCCTGCAACCTGTCCGCTTTCCAGGCAATCCCTGAGCGCCGCCTCGTCGATCAGCCCCCCGCGCGCGCAATTGATGATGCGGATGCCCTTCTTGGCGCCTTCCAGACGTTCGCGGCTGAGGATGTTGCGCGTCTCCTCCGTCAAGGGCGTGTGCAGCGTGACGAAATCGGCGCGGCTCAGGAGCGTGTCGAGATCGACCTTCTCCACGCCCATTTCGACCGCGCGATCTTCGGTCAGGAAGGGATCATAGGCGATCACCTTCATGCGCAGGCCGAGGGCGCGGCTGGCAACGATCGAGCCGATATTGCCCGCCCCGATCAGGCCAAGCGTCTTGTTGGTCAGCTCCACCCCCATGAACCCGCTCTTGGGCCACAGGCCGGCCTGCGTCTGGGCGTTCGCGTCAGGGATCTGGCGAGCGAGCGCGAACATCAGCGCGATGGCGTGTTCGGCGGTGGTAATCGAATTGCCGAAGGGAGTGTTCATCACCACCACGCCCTTGGACGAGGCATAGGGGATATCGACGTTATCGACGCCAATCCCGGCGCGGCCGATGACCTTGAGGTTGGTGGCGGCATCAAGCACCGCCTTGGTCACCTTGGTCGAGGAGCGGATGGCGAGGCCATCATACTCGCCGATCCGGGCGATCAGCTGTTCGGGCGTTTCGCCGGTAATCACATCGACATCGCAGCCGCGCTCTTCGAAGATGCGCGCGGCGTTGGGGTCCATCTTGTCGCTGATGAGAACTTTGGGCTTGGTCATGGGAAATTCCTTCCACTCGTCATCCCGCTTCTGCACGGGATTGCGCGATGCGCGCATTGGGAATTGGGGAAAGCGGCCCCGGCGCGGTGGCCGGGGCGATAGGACATTCGGACGGCCTCAGCCGTTCTTGACCTTTTCGTAGGCCCACTCGATCCACGGCAGCAGGCGCTTGATGTCCTCCTGCTCGACGGTAGAACCGCACCAGATGCGCAACGACGGCGGCGCGTCGCGGTAGCCGTTGAAGTCATAGCCGACGTTGCGCTCTTCGAGCAGCTTGACGATCTTCTTCGGCACGCCGGCCTGGTCCTCGGCCGAAAGGCTTTCGTACCAGTCGCCCTGAAACACCATGCACACGCCGGTATTGGTCTGCTTGGCCGGGTCGGCGACCATGTTGCGCAGCCACGGGGTGGCCTCGATCCAGTCCTTCACAAGCCTGGAATTGGCATTGGCGCGTTCAACCAGCGCCTTGCGTCCGCCGATGCTCTTGGCCCATTCCAGTGCCGCGATGTAATCCTCGGTCGCCAGCATCGAGGGCGTGTTGATCGTCTCGCCCGCGAAGATACCGCGGTTGAGCTTGTCACCCTTCTTCATGCGGAACAGCTTGGGCAGCGGCCAGGCCGGATCATAGCTCTCGATCCGCTCGACCGCCTTGGGGCTGAGGATCAGCATGCCGTGCTGGGCTTCAGAGCCCATCACCTTCTGCCAGCTGTAGGTCGTGGCATCGAGCTTGGCCCAGTCCATCTCCTGGGCGAAGATGGCGCTGGTGGCATCGTTGATGGTCACACCCTCGCGGCCCGGCTCGAGCCAGTCGGTGTCCGGGATCATCGCGCCGCTCGTCGTACCATTCCAGGTGAACACCACGTCGTTGCGCTGGGGGATGGTGGTGAGATCGGGGATTTCGCCATAGTCGGCGGTCATCACCTGCAGGTTGGGCAGCTTCAACTGCTTCACCGCGTCCTGGATCCAGACATTGCCGAAGCTTTCCCACGCTGCGACCGTCACCGGGCGCGCAGGATCGAGCATCGACCACATCGCCGCTTCGATCGCGCCGGTGTCGGACGCGGGCATGATGCCCACCAGATAATCATCGGGGATGCCGAGCAGTTCGCGGCTGAGGTCAATGGCATATTTCAGCCGCGCCTTGCCCAGCGCCGAGCGGTGCGAGCGGCCAAGCGATTCGGTCTTGAGCTTGTCGAGCGACCAGCCGGGGAATTTTGCCGTGGGGCCCGACGAGAAAAAGGGGCGCTCAGGCTTCAGCGTAGGCTCATGCGCGAGCCCGCGAACATAGTCAGTCATGTATTCTCTCCTTGCAGAGAGCACGCGCGGCGTTGGGACCGCGTGGCCCGCTGGCCGCTCTAGTGGCAGCGCGCGACAAGTCAATGAATGATTCCGGTCAATCCCTGGCCTGCAAACGAGAGCATAGCCTCTCGCCAATTGCGTCCGGCTCGCCTAAACGGGCGTCTCCATGCAGATTTCCGACCTTCGCATTGCCCTGTTCAGCGGCAACTATAACTACACCCGGGACGGGGCCAATCAGGCCCTCAACCGCTTGGTCGGCTCGCTGCTGGCCAAAGGCGCGGCGGTGCGAGTCTATTCGCCCACCGTAGCCGAGCCTGCCTTTCCCCCGACGGGCGACCTCGTCAGCCTGCCGAGCATCGCCATGCCGGTGAAGGGACGCGGTGAATATCGCCTGCCGCTGGGCTTCAATGCGGCGGTAAGACGCGACCTCGACAAGTTCGCGCCCAACATCGTGCACCTGTCCTCGCCCGACCCTTCGGGCCATGCAGCGCTGCGCTGGGCACAGGATCACGACATTCCGGTGCTGGCCAGCGTCCACACCCGGTTCGAGACCTATCCGCGCTATTACAAGATGGCCTTTCTCGAACCGCTCATCGTGCGGATGTTGCGGCGTTTCTACAATCGCTGCGATGCGCTGGTGGCGCCTTCGCAAAGCATGATCGACGAACTGCTGGCGATGGAGATGCACGACGATATCGGGCTGTGGACGCGCGGGGTCGATCGCACCATCTTCTCGTCCGCCCGCCGCGATCCCGAATGGCGCCGCAGCATCGGCCTGGCCGATGATGATGTGGCAATCGTCTTCCTCGGGCGTCTGGTGATGGAAAAGGGACTCGATGTCTTTGCCGAAACCATCATCCATCTGCGCCGCAAGCAGGTGCCGCACAAGGTGCTGGTCATCGGCGACGGGCCCGCGCGCGAATGGTTCGAGAAAAATCTGCCGGGCGGCATCTTTGCCGGTTTCAAGACCGGCGAAGCGCTTGGTGCGGCACTCGCCAGCGGTGATGTGTTCTTCAACCCTTCCGTTACCGAAGCCTTCGGCAATGTGACGCTTGAGGCGATGGCCTGCGGCCTGCCGGTGGTTGCGGCCGGAGCCACCGGCAGCGCCAGCATCGTCAGGGAAGGCGTGACCGGCAAGCTCGTCCCGCTGGCCGGCCTGTCGGCAGATGTCGCAGGATGCGCCGATGCGCTGGCAAGTTATTGCACGGACCGGGCTTTGCGCGCGGCGCATGGCGCAGCAGGCGAGACCAGGGCCTGCGAATACAGCTGGGAGGCGATCAACCAGGTCGTGGCCGATACCTATGTGCGGCTGGTCGAAGACCGCCGGGCGCTACAGGAACGCGAGCGGCGCGACGCCGCCTAACGCAGCACCCCTGCGCGCGTCATGGCCCGGGCATAAACGGCCATGCCGATCACCGAGGCCCAGATCAGCGCGCTGAACACCAGTTGCCCGGTGCCGGCAAATTCCGGCGGCATATCGGACGTGAAGGTATAGGCCGTCGAGCCGGCCAGTCCGGCGAGTGAAATTGCCAGCGCATGAAAGGCGAATCGGCTGCGGAACAGCAGCAGGATCGAACCCGCCACTGCTCCCCAGACGCCGAATGCCCAGCACACCGTCGCCCACAGCGGATAGGCATCGAAATAGGCGCGCATCGTCTCGATGCTCACGCCCGTGTTCTCCGCCGCCATGCCGAGATAGGCCGCGTTATCGGTCTTGGTCATGACATAGTCGTTTGCACCTCCGGCAAACCACAGCAGGCTGACGATAGCCAGCACCCACAAGTGCCACGGCGCCTTGGCGCGCGATCCGGTCATCCGGTTCATCTGGTCTTCCCTCCCCCATCGGCATAGGCGCAACGGGGGAGAAAATAGGCCTCAGTCGGGTTCGGCGCAATCGCGCGGGGTCACAGCCGCTCGATACGCTTGGCCATTTCGTCGATCATGTCGACGATTTCGTTGATGGTACGCTCGTCGAGCTTGCCCGAACGCGCGCGGTTCTTGAGCACGGTGCCGAGATTGCCCATGGCGCGAAACAGATCGTGCGAGCGAACCGTGGTGGTGCGTTCGGCGTGGCGACCGAGGCGGCGCATCAGTTCGTCGACCTCGTCCTTGCGGGTCTCCAGCTCCGCGCGGCCGGCATCGGTGGCGGCAAACGGCTTCTTTGCCCCTTCGGCCTCGGCCTCCTCGATCTGGCCTTCGTCGGCCAGCATCTGCAGCGTCGGATAGACCGCACCGGGACTGGGCGCATAGGCACCGCCGGTCATGTCCTCGATCTGCTTGATCAATTCATAGCCGTGCGAGGGCTGCTCCGCGATCAGCGCCAGCAGCGCAAGCCGCAACTCGCCCTGTCCGAACATCCGCCCGCGGCGTTCGCGGCGGCGCTGGCGACCGCCGTCCTCGGCGTCATCCTCGCTATCGTAGCGCCAACGCGCCTTGAAGCCCTGGCCGCCCATGTTGGCGGCATTGTTCATCGCCATCATCGCCATTGTCTCGGCAAACTTTTCCCAGCCGCCGCCGCGGCCATATCTGTTCCAGGTCATGTGATCCTCCTCGGGTCTTGAGATGCATCTAAGATATATCTTAGACCTATCGAAACAAGAGGCATCGCCGCACGCTGTTCCCTTTTCCGACGATCGGCGTATCACGCCCGACGAATGGCTGACCTGTTCGCAGACGATGCGCCCGAAGGCGCGCCCGATACCCCGCGCGCCGATGCGCCGCTGGCCGACCGGCTGCGTCCGGCGAACCTTGCCGAAGTTGTCGGGCAAGAGCACCTCACCGGACCCCAAGGTGCGATCGGGCGAATGGTGGCGGCAGGCAAGCTGTCCAGCATGATCCTGTGGGGGCCGCCCGGCACCGGCAAGACCAGCATCGCCCGCCTGCTCGCCGATGCGGTGGGGATGCGTTACGCTGCGATCAGCGCGGTGTTCTCTGGCGTGGCCGACTTGAAGCAGGCCTTTGCCGAAGCCGAAAAAATGGCGAAGGCAGGCCGCAAGACGCTCTTGTTCGTGGACGAGATCCACCGCTTCAACCGCGCCCAGCAGGACGGCTTTCTGCCCTACGTCGAACGCGGCGTGGTGACGCTGGTTGGCGCAACCACCGAGAACCCGAGTTTTGCATTGAATGCCGCTCTGCTCAGCCGCGCGCAGGTGCTGGTGCTGAACCGGCTGGACGAGGCTGCGCTGGAGGCATTGCTGGCAAAGGCGGAAGACCTCGAAGGCGCCCTCCCCCTCGCCCCCGAAGCGCGCGCCGCCCTGATTGCCAGCACCGACGGCGACGGACGCTTCCTGCTCGGGCAGGCCGAGACGCTCTACCATGCAGGTCTGGCCGAACCGCTCGATCCGGCGGGTCTGGCCCGGTTCCTGCAACGGCGCTTAGCAGTCTACGACAAGGACCGCGACGGGCATTACAACCTGATCTCCGCCCTGCACAAATCGGTGCGCGGGAGCGATCCGCAGGCCGCCCTCTACTGGCTGGCGCGGATGCTGGTGGCGGGCGAGGAGCCGCTGTTCCTCGCCCGGCGGCTGGTGCGCATGGCAGTGGAAGATATCGGCATGGCCGACCCGCAAGCGCTTCCCCAATGCATGGCGGCGATGGAGGCGTACCGATTCCTCGGTTCGCCCGAAGGCGAACTGGCGCTGGTTCAGGCTTGCCTCTACCTCGCCACCGCCCCCAAATCGAACGCGGCCTATATGGCGCAGAAGGCGGCGTGGAAATCGGCGAAGGAGAGCGGCAGCCTGATGCCGCCGATGAATATCGTCAATCCGGCGACCGGCCTGATGGAGAGCCTCGGCTACGGCAAGGGCTACACCTATGATCACGACACGCCCGAGGGCTTTTCGGGCGACAATTATTGGCCGGAAGGGATGGCACCGGAACAGTTCTACACGCCCGCCCCCCGCGGATTCGAGCGCGAGGTGCGCAAGCGGCTGGACTATTGGGACAAGCTGCGGGCGGAGCGGGGGTGAGCCGCTTCTCCCACTTCCTTGCGGTCGACTGGTCAGGCGCAAAGGGCGCGCGGCAGAAAGGCATCGCGCTCGCCGTCGCGCTGGCCGAAGGCGGGCCGCCGGTTCTGATCGCCCCGCCCGATCCGCGCGGATGGGCGCGCACCGAAGTGCTGGCGCTGCTTTGCGATCTGCCTGGCGCGACGCTGGTCGGCCTCGATCTGGGCATCGGCCTGCCTTTCGCCGATGCGGGCGCCTTCTTTCCGGGATGGGACGCCTCGCCGCAGAACGCGCCCGGCCTATGGGCGCTGATCGATAGGCTGTGCGCCGCTGATCCGCACCTCGAGGCGGGCGGCTTCGTCAGCCACGCCGAGGCTTCGCGCTATTTCCGCCACGGCAAGGACGCGACAGGCGACCGCTTCCTGCTCCCCGGCGCCGCCAGTCGCGAAGGCCGCTTTCGCGTCGCCGAGGCGGCACAGCGCAATCAGGGCGTGCGACCGGTAAGCAATTTCAACCTCGTCGGCGCAGCGCAGGTCGGCAAGTCGAGCCTGACGGGAATGCGCATGCTGCACCGCCTCGGCGGGCGGGTGCCGGTGTGGCCGGTCGATCCCTTGCCGGACAACGGATCCGTGGTAACCGAGATTTACACCTCGGTTGCCGCAAGGCTCGGCGGCGTGACGGGCGCAGCGACCAAGCTGCGGAGCTTCGAGGCGCTGAACGATGCGCTCGATCTGCTGGGCTCGCCGCCGGTCGAAGGGACAGGCGCGCTCGACGATCACTCCTCCGATGCACTCCTGACCTCTGCCTGGCTGCGGCGTGTGCACGGCCAGCAAGACCTTTGGCATCCCCCGGCCCTGACGCCCGCCATCGCTCGCACCGAAGGCTGGACTTTCGGCGCTTTGTAGTTCGCCCTGACGCTTCGCTGCTTGAGGGTGTTTTGGTCTCCCTGGCGCTTCGCTTCTTGAGGGTGTTTTGGTCACCCTAACGCTTCGCTGCTTGAGGGCGCGCGGGTTTGTGATTAAGGCGCGCTCCATAAAGCCATGTGCCGGCTTAGCTCAGTTGGTAGAGCAGTTGATTTGTAATCATCAGGTCGTTGGTTCGATTCCGACAGCCGGCACCATTTCTGTGGGACGTCACAAGTGATTGGACAAAATCCAAGAAGCTTGGACAAATTCGGGGGTCATGGAGGTGGCTCACGAGCCGACTAAGTTATTACAGCAGATATTGATTCCATCTGACTTGCCTCAAATGAGTGGCCCGCACACACAGTTAGTGCATCGGACGCGGTGCTATGGCTAATCGCAGGTGGAACGTAGCTGAATAGGAGCGCCCTCCGACGGTTGCCTCGTCATCTAGCCGAAGAAGCTGTATCGTGTCTTGCAAGGCAAAAACGCCTGCCTAAAAGTACGAGAACGTCGTGCGCACCACCTCACAGTATGGGACAGGGCGCGTCCTCCAGAGCCCTCCGCTCCGCTTCCAGCCGCTCATGATCGTCACCCGGATGAGCGGGGCCACGGGTCCGGTCCGCGCCAGCGAATAGAGCAGGTTGCCCGCAGGGTAGCGGAAGAGAATCTGTGACAGGAACGCTAGGATCCAAGTCCTAATGAGAGCTCTGGGGGCATTTCCCTTGATCAAGGTTGCTTAAGACTTCGATCCCTATAACATCTTGGCGAACCGCCGAATTGCATGAGTTTCCATGTACTCTGACCCGCCCAAGGCCACTTCCAATCGACGGACAGCAGATGCGACGCCTCATGCTGCATCGCTGATCCAGAGCCTGCGCGATATCGGTTATTCAGCCGAAACTGCACTCGCTGACATCATCGACAATTCGATCACTGCAGGTGCCCGCAAGATCGAGATATTGTCTGATGCGACGTCGGCTGAGCCTGCGGTGGCAGTTCTCGATGATGGTCGCGGCATGACAATGGCGGAGCTTGTCGAGGCTATGCTCCCGTCATTTTCCCATTGTTCGCCGCAATAGAGAACCCGGACGCCCTTGCTCCGGCAGCGCAGTTCATAGCTGGCCGCCTCGTCGGGATCCTGAAACCGTCCCCAACGGCTGACGTCATAAACGAGCAGCACCTCGAAGTCCGCGCGTCCGGTTTCGATGTCATCAAGCAAAGCCTGAAGCGCTGGGCGACCCTTGATGTTCAGCCCGCTCTTGCCCTCGTCTGCATAGGTTTTGACAATCTCGAGCCCACGCTTCTGCGCATAGATGGCTATCGTGGCGGCCTGGTTGTCGGTCGAATACTGCTGATGCTCGGTCGACATGCGGACATATTGTGCCGCCCGGATCATCTGGGGCGGCTTGGGATCTTCACGATTGTCGTCCGTCCATCGAATGATCATGCGATTACTCGAGCGCAGCTTGCGAGAGCGCTTCAGTCCTCTGCGCTACACGAGAAAGCAGGGAAAAATGGTTCCTAATAGCGGAAGCAAACTTCGTGGTGCGCCGAACGGGCTATCCGACGCGGCTCTTGCGCATATGATCGGTGCGGCCCTGAAAACCGACCTCGGCGGAACGCGCCAGGCGACCAAGACTGTGATGCGCTGGACCCATGTGAGCGACCATACAGCCCGATCTTGGCTAAACGGACACACGAGTCCGAGCAGTCTGCATCTGCTTGAGTTGGCCACGCAGTCGGAAGCCGTGATGGCAGTGATCCTGAATGCGACCGGGCACACGAGCATGGAACTCGCTCACGATCTCGTCGCTGTCGAGAATGTGCTAGAGACCGCCTTGGCGCGCGTCAGGGCGCTGAGGGCCACTTAGTTCAACTCCATAGCCTTGGAATTCTCTAACAATCTACGTCGTCGTGATGCTCGGAGTGTTTTCTTATGGCGCAGCGGGAATTCGAACGCGAAATTGTCAGTCAGGTGGTAGCGATCACAGGCTGGAGATTGTCAGAAACACCGCAATGGTTGATGCGACCCGGCAAGGTAGAGTGCGGCCCCGCTTGGCCGCTAGTGCAAAACATCTACCGCGAACTCACAGGGAAGGATTTGCCTGATGAGATGCCCTCACGCGAGCGCCGGAAAATCGATGCCGTACTGATCGACAATGATGGGCGGTCTCGTTTCCTTGAAGTAGATGAAAAACAGCATTTCAACTCATTCCGTGCCGTCACTTTGAGCCTCTACCCGGACGACACTCCAATCGCTTTCGATCGCGAAGTGTGGACAAAGGCTTCTCGCATGAAGACAAGGTTAGAAGGCGGCGGTTTTGGACGCCCTTGCCCACCGCTCTTTCCGATGGAGGGCGGGCGTCATCGGCAGCGGGCATTTCGAGACGCATTGGCAGACCTTCTACCACCTGTTCACAACTTCTTGCCGACCCTGCGCATCGCGCATTTTGAGTTGCAGGGGATAATTGTCCGCCCGAAGGTCGACGAATTGCTTATGCGGAAACTCGGTCGCTAGAAGACTATCTAAGTTGTTCCGAAACACTCGAGGGATAACGGATTCCCTTCACGCTCGGCTTCTTCGATTGGTCTCTTTGCTTTGCATCAAGCTCGCGCGCGAAACCCAAGCTCTGACAGCGCCACCTCGACCTCGCGTTTTATCGTCCACCGGTTACGCGTGCAATTGTGCTTACCTACGCACACTTTAGCTGGCCATATCAAATCATGGAGTGATGGCTCGATTAGCCACAGCGCCATCCGGGGCCCTTCTTATGTCTTTTGCTTCAAGCAGCGCCTGACGGGCCACCGAGATATTGCCAGATTAATAGCCAGAAAAAGATTTCCAATAGCCAGAAAAATTGCAAATCTGTCCGTGTGCTGTGCAGGTCGCGCCACTAGAGCGCGGAAAGCAATTCACCGAACGGACATCAATGCAATGAATTCTCTGACCCAAAACCTGCACCGTCGAGCCAGTCTCGCCCCTCTAACAATCCACGCGCGTCAGCGATTGCAACAGCGGGGTATACCGGCAGTGGCCCTCCAGCTCCTTCTTGATTTTGCCGAGGCGACAAGCGCCGGCAATGGATGCTTCAAGTATCGCTTCGACCGCCACACTTGGGCTGAAGCCATGCAAGCGACAGGCGCGAGCGCAAAGCTCGATCGCTATCGCAACATCTTTGCTATTGTTGATCAGAGAGACCTGGCTGTGATCACAGCTGGCTGGTTGAATTGATCTGGGAGGCCGGCAAATGAGAAAAGTTCCCAGTCAACTCGAGAAGGTGCGATCAACGTCGCGCGTGAAGCTCGCGGACCGTCCGCTGATTGCGAAGGCGCTTGGCAATCTTGCCTGCGAGTTATCGCCCGATGAACCGCTGCAAACTGTCAGGGCCTGGTTCGATACCTGCTGGCCGCATGGAGATCGGTGGCAGAAGCGGCGCCGCTACGTGCAGCTTCCCTCCGACAAAGAGCGCGACGAAACGAAGAACGACAGTTTTATTTCGAGCGGGCGGGACTGGGCCGCACTGATCGAGGAGGCGATCAAATTCGCACTGGCGAGATCGCATGTAATCGGCGACCAATATGATAGGGCGCACGCCAAATACATTCGGACGATTCTAGCCGGCACCGAATTTGGTCCGAAACTGGAATTCGACCCTTCTGCAGATGTCACGGCTCGCGGCCTAATTGCAAGTTTTGCTCGCAAGGTCGAGCAACAGCTTTCCGACAAGACCAGGCTTGTCGAGCTTTGGGCTCACCGGCTGAAGAAATGTGCTGACGGAATTCAAATTCATTACCTTGATAGCGTCGACATAAAACTAGGGTACTTGATGAAACGCAGACGAGTTGCTGCGTTCGTGGTTCCGGCGCACCTCTTCGGCGCGGATGGATCGACAGCCGGCGATGATCAAGAAACCAAGGCTGTTCGCTGCATCGACTGGCTGCACGACCGCAAATTCTTGACCCAAGGCGATTTTCGGTTGCCGGCAATCAAGTATGATGAAGCCGTCGGCTTTGGCTGGTGTGAGCTTGAATCAATCGATGTCTCAACGGTCAATCTTTCGATCGAAGAAAAACCCGACGGAACCCCGGGACTCGAACTATGGGTCGGCCGCAACGAGACTGGCCATAATTATTGGCCAGCAACGCCTAGAACGCCGATGCTCAAGGTTGCCCTGCAAAGATATTATGACCGGATAATATTTGAGTCAGTAGAACTCGACCACTTCGATAGTCGGATTGAGTACGAATTTGTCGACTGGTCGCTGATCGATCAATTCCAGACTGATGGTTTCGAAATCACTGAACAGAAGATCATCCCCCGATACTTCATCGTGGACGACCTCCGTGACATTCCCGGGGAGCCGTCTGGGTGGCTTCATGACAAGAATGACGCCGAAGTGCACAGGCTGCTTTTCGCCCATGAACCCGATACTTGGTTCCATCCCCAAATCGCTGTCTTGGACGATGAAGAGACGCCCGCGCTTGAAGGAACTGTTGCAGCAGCAATCTTCGCGAACATGAAATGCCCCGAAGAAGATCAGATCGGCCACAAGCTGATCGCGGAGGCGGAGTCTCTGGCTCGGCCCCACCTCGAAAGGAGGGCGAAGATTCTGATTGAGTATCAACAACTCATCGATGGGATGTTCTCCAATGAAGACTAGAATTGATCCAATCGATGACCTGCCTGAAGTAGACAGAGGAGGCCAACCATGACGCGCGCGCTGCTTCGCAGCCCCGAGAACATGATGGGCGCTTTCCGGCTGTTCTGGCAGGCGCGCAACGAGGTGCTCACGCAGGGACTCATCACCGACAACTGGGGCGGCATCTATTCCTGCACCCGGATCGCCGATATCATGGCTGCCTGGGCCAAGTATCCCGACATTCAGCTTCTCTCCTACAAGATGCACCCCGACGCCGAGATCAGCGCCGCAGCGTACGAGTGGCGTGAGAATGGCTATGCAAGCGGCATGCCGCGCAACGAGATCATGAAGAACCTGCGGCTGGAGCATGTACTGCCCCAGCGTGAAATGACCCTTCACATCGGAGCGATGGTCGACGATGGGAAGAATGACGAGCAAATTTTTGACTGGATACGCACCCACTACCGCGTCGTGGTGTTGACCGTCCAGGAAACGCTGGAACTCAACCGCCGCAATCGGTCGCGCATCTGTCCGAACCGGATGGACGGTATCGAAATGCGGTCAACGGAGCGCCTATGACTGACGAGACACAAGGCGGGCTTTCATGCAGGATCGCAAGGGGGCCGGCTCTTCTCGGTCGATTTGTTCCGCGTAAGACACGGTCGCTCGCTTGCCGCCTGCCCGGGATCGACGAGCCGATTGCTGCAATCGCCGTCTGTCGGACCTGGAGGGGCGAGATCAATTACATTCACGAGGGTGCCAAGGCCTATCTCGAATGGCCGCGTATCCGTGAGCGGTGGTCGACAATGGACGTCTATCACCAGCAGGCCGTCGCCGAGATTGATCGGCAGGTGGGAGGTTATGGCGAGGCGTTGTTCGCCCTTAACGAGGAAGATGATCCAAAGCCGAAGCGGCTCTTCATCATGGCTCCGCACGACGACGCCCGGTGGACAGTCGTAAGACCTGTGGACTTCAGGCCTGCCAGCTTGGGCGAGGCACGATTGTGACTGACCCAGTCGCAACGCACGTAAGGCAGATTCTCGAGCTGGCAGCCAGAAAGCACGCGGCGGCTATTGCGGCCATAGAGCGGCGCCCGATCGATCTCGACAAAGTCCGACTGCGCCGCGTCGACTTTATGGCCTCGGCAAAATCGAGAAGGAGTTGGAGGGCCACTGCCGGTATGAGCGGCTTCCGTACATTCCGGTTTGTGGCCGCCTCAGGGCGAATCTAACTCGCCTTGGGTTGGATCTTGAGGCGTTTCCGCTCCTCTGGGACGGCTTCCATCAGTAGTACTCGAATGTAGGCCGAAAGCGGTCGCATGTCGGCATCAGCAAGCTCGCTCAAAATGGCTTTCTCCTCGCTGGACAGGCGCAAGGAGATCAATTCTTTCCGGTCGGGCACTGGCTTACCTTTCTTGATGGTCGCGCGAGCACTGCGTCATCGCGTGTATTACATTCACCCAGCGTACATATCAAATGTATGACAAGTGATGCATCATAGCAACTGGAATGAGAAAGCACACGCATGTCTGTCATCTATCGCGCCAACGTTGGCGAAGGTAACAAGCTGCTCCATACGGCTATCGCGAAAAAGCGAATGATCGTCTGGACATATGCAGATCTGATCCCGCTTATCGAGGCCGACGCGGACGAAAACGCCTTCTGGCTCAAGATGCGAGGTGGGCTTGATACAAACCTTAAGCCTGTGGACATGAGGGCTTGTCGCAGGGGCCGAGGTTACGACCTTGAATTGAAACAATCGCCCAAGGGGGCGATCTGGACGACGTATTCCAATGGCCAGTTGTGGTGGACTGAACTTATAGACGAACCGGCGCTCAAGTGGGAGCCTGCTGAAACGCACGTCCCCGAGCGGACCGGCGAGCAACCCATCGTCCACATGTATCGACAAACGAGTGGCTGGTCGGATCAGGACCGGCGCGGACGCCCGCTCAACAACCTGCATCCGCGAGCGGTCCAGATCGTCTCCGCGCGCAAGACCTTCGACAAAGCAAGGGCCTCAGAGCCGTTCTTTCGCGCCTTGATCGACGGCGACGACAACGTCCTTGCGGAATACTACGCAGATCCCGAATGGCAGAAAGCCGCGAAGGAACGGGGCTGGCGTCCTCGGCCAGATAATGACGAGCAGATCAAGCGCGACAGTGAAAATCCCGACGAGGCATCCGCAATCGCCCGAGCGATCATGCAGACTGTTCGCGGTGCCAACGGGCAGAGTGTGCAAACCACCGTAAAGGCGAAGGACACGGACATGAGCGAAGCCGAGCTGCAGCGCTACATCGAGGAACTGCTTCGGAACAACCCAGACCGGCGCTGCGCCCTGACGGGCATGACCATGCAGCGTTACGGGTCCGGCGGCGAATTCGCCGTTTCGCCCGACCGCATTGACAGCAAGAAAGGCTACGTTCGCGGCAATATCCAGCTTGTCTGCTGGTTCGCCAACCGCTGGAAACGCGACACGCCCGATGCCGAGATGCGCGCCACGCTCGCAGCGCTCCGCGACCACTGGGAGACGGATAAACTGGCGCTTGCGGCCTGAGCGTAGACGCTAGAGGACCTTATGATTGATCCTGCCTTTACTCACGTCAGCGAGATGCTGACGCTTGCCAGCAGCCGCCACGCGGAAGCCATCGCTGCCGTGCAGGCCCGTCCGCTCGACCTTCCCCGCGTAAAGGCCGCGCAAGGTGCGCTGGCGGACGCGGTGCTGCTCGTCGAAGATTGTCTGGACCTCACCGGCGATCCGCGGCTCGTGTCCGCCATGGCCGAACTCCATCAGCAGCAAGCACTTTTGGTGCAAGGCATCGCGCGCCTCGAGACGGCGGTGGCAACCCATCCCGTGCCGAAATCCCTCTGGGCCTCGCCCTGGTCATGGATCAGTATAGCAATCATCGTGGGTGCTGTCCTCACAGGGTCGTTATGACTTGGGGATCTGTCTGATATGAAGTTCCAGCGGCCGGTTCGACGCGACGACTGCGTGCTAATTTCCCCGTCGGTCAGCTTGCATAACGCGGCTGCTTGAAAGATTGTCCAAGCTGTTCTGACCTAGGCGAAGGATCATCCAGCTTTTTGTGATTTTTTGTCCAATCATCTTGGCCCTAAAGCGCCCTTAAGCCGTTGAAAATCGGTCGCGCTAGTCCAAGCTGTTGTTACGTCCCACAATTTCCCCGGGCACTTCCGCAATACATCCCCGGAAAAATGCTGTGCACAAGGCATTGACTTGTCGAAGCAAAAGGCCAGAACCTGCACCTGACACGCAATCCTTGCGGGAAGGGACGGGGACAATGAACAAAAGCGTTCAGGCAGGCTTATCGATCCTGGCACTGGGGATCGCAGCGCCTCTTGCTGCGCAGGTCGCCATGCCGCCGCTCCCGCCTGCAGAATGCACCGGCGCGCAGGGCAATTGCGCCGTGATCGGCCAGACCACCAGTGGCAATACCGCCACGGTCGGTCAGAACGGCTCCGGAAACGCAGCCGATATCGACCAGTCCTCGGTCAACGGCGATGACACGGCCACAGTGACTCAGTCGGGATCCGGCAACCTGTCAAGGGTGGACCAGCGCAGCGCGCGGGGCAGCAACACCGCGACCAGCACCCAGTCGGGGACGAACAGCACCGCTTTCATCACGCAGGCCCAAGGTGCTTTCGAGGATAGCGCGACGATCACGCAGGGCACGCTCGCCGACACGAACAGCGCGACCATTACCCAGAACAGCTAGGGTGCCAGCACCAACCGCGCGGTGATCCTGCAGGACGCTGGGAGCGGCAACACCTCGACGATCCTTCAGATCGACGACGCGAATATCGCCGAAAACACCCAGACGGGCGGCGACAACGTGTCCCTGATCGACCAGGGAGGGCTACCCTTCTTCAGCGGGCAGGCCACGGCGTTCGTCAACCAGATCGGCGACAGCAACATCTCCACAGTCAATCAGCGGGCCGATGGCACAGGGGCGGTTTCCGTTACCCAGACCGGCAACACGAACAGCAATCTGGTCAACCAGGGGACTTCGGCCGTCGCCACGCTCAATAATTTCGTGCTCATCCAGACCGGTAACCGGAACTCCAGCACCACCAACCAGGGCTTCAATTCGGACAATAACCGCGCCAATGTCCTCCAGCAGGGCAATGACAACGTCAGCACGATTTCTCAGCAGAGCTTTCTTAGTGCGTCGGGCAATGACATAGATCTCGACCAGATCGCCGACGGCGCGCAGAGCACGATTTCCCAGGCCGGCGGGCAAGGCAACTCGGCTATCGTGGGCCAGTTCGGTGATGCCCACGTTTCGAGCGTCAGCCAAACGGGGAACAGCCACACGGCAATCGTGACCCAGGGTGTGCGCCCCGCCCCCTGAAACGGGTCTCACCCGAGCCTGAGAAAGAATTCCTCACGCTCGTTGCGCAACTCGGCCGGTGACATGGCCGATAGCGCATCCAGCTCCGCCCGCAGCGCCAGCGTCAGGCGCTTCACCGTCTCCTCGGCATCGCGGTGCGCGCCCCCGCGCGGTTCGTAGACAATGCGGTGGATCACGCCGAGTTTGAGCAGATCGCCCGCCGTCACCTTCATCGCCTCGGCAGCGGCCGGGCCTTGCGCGGCGCTGCGCCACAGGATCGATGCACAACCTTCGGGCGAGATTACCGAATAAACCGCGTGTTCGAACATCAGCACGCGGTTCGCCGCGGCAAGCGCCACCGCGCCTCCCGATCCGCCCTCGCCGATGATCACCGCGATCAGCGGAACGCTCAAGCCGAGACAGGCCTCGGTCGAGCGGGCGATAGCCTCGGCCTGCCCTCTCGCCTCGGCATCGATGCCCGGGAAGGCGCCGGGGGTATCGACCAGCGTCACCACCGGCAGCCCAAACCGGTCGGCCAGTTCCATCAGCCGGATCGCCTTGCGATAACCTTCGGGCCGCGCCATGCCGAAATTGTGCTTGAGCCGCCCCGGCGTGTCTTCGCCCTTCACGTGGCCGATCACCATCACCTTGCGCCCTTCAAAGCACGCAAAGCCGCCGATGATCGCCTGATCATCGCCAAAGGTGCGGTCGCCCGCGATGGGGATGAATTCGGAGAACAGCCCGGCCACCAACCGCTCGAACCGTGGACGCTGCGGATGGCGGGCCACCAGCGTGCGCTCCCATGGAGAGAGGCGCGCATAGGTGTCCGCCAGCAGCTTGTCCGCCCGCTCGCGCAGCATCCGCGCTTCCTCGGTACCCTCGGCATGGGCGGCAAGGTCCGCCACATGCTTGTCGAGCGCCTCGATCGGCTTTTCGAAGGGCAGATACTGGATCATTCCTGACCCTGTATCACACCGTCATCGACATGCCGCGATAGATCCGCGCGCGATAACGCGAATCTTCGGCGTCCGGCAGCGGCGCGCCGACCAGCAGCACAGCGCGGGCAAAGCGCCGCACCTCTTCAAGATGCTCGTCGAGATCGCGTGGCTCCTCCGACTGCACCCGGCGGGTGAGGTTGATCTGGTTGACCGGCACATCGTGAACCAGACGTTCGTTTTCGACCGCCAGCGTCGCGGTGAAGGCGTGGAGCGTCGTCTTGATGAAGTTCGCCAGCGCGAAGGCCGGGGACTTGTCGCCCATGGCCACGTCGGGACTGGTCAGCACCAGCTGGCAATCATCATAAAGCGAGGCGCGGCGCGAGACGCGGAAGTGGTGGGTGAGATTGTCGGCCACAACTTCGCGGAATTCGTCCGGCGTCAGCGGGTCTTGCGCTTCGAACAGCTTGCCCGGCAGTGCGGTGAACGGCGTGGAGAGGATCGTGGTCGGCCTGCCCCACTGGCTGAGCGCCTCGTCCATCGCCGCCTCGATATCGCTCGAAACAACCAGCGAGGTCAGCGACTGCGCGACGTCCTCGTCGAGTTGCGCCTCGACGGCATCGAAACCTTCGGCGGTGCGGGTGATCAGCACCACGTTGGCGGCATGGCAATCCTCGATGAAGGCGCGCGCGGTTTCGGCGAGGTAATCGACGAGGTGTTCGCCGATAATCCACACTGTCTTGCCCCGCATCTGGTCGAGCCGCTCCTGCTTGGGACTGCCGAACAGCTCGCGCTCGGTGGTCGAGCGCTCCACGCTGAGGCCGCCCGAAGGCATGAAGGTTTCACCCGACACAGCGCGGTCCGCGAGGAAGAACACCGTCGCCTGCGCCACGTCATGCTCGGTCGGCATCTTGCCGAGATAGAGCTTGGACAGCACCCCGCCGCCGACCTTCTTGGCTTCGGCCGCGATCTTGTCGGCGGGAAGGAAAGGCGCGTCCTCCGGCGGCACGCGCAGCAGCCAGTCGCCGTCTTCGGTTACCGGACGTTCGGACCATTCGGGCGCATCGAGGAACAGACCCGCCTGACGCAAGCGGCTGACCAGCGCGGCAGCGATCTGCGGGGTCAGGAGATACTGGTCCCAGGTACAGGTGCCGTCCCCCTCGCGCGCGCAGGCCAGCGCGAGTTCACGCAACTCGCGCGGGTTGTTGGTGTCGTGGCTCATCTTGACGGTATCGTTGCGCGCGAGCCGCGCCAGCACTGCCTCGACCCGCACCCCGCGCCGGATCGCCTTGATCGCGGCGGCGTGGACGGCGTTCAAACGCTTGTTTTCGAGAATCAGCTTCCCGCGCCGCTCGAACAGGCCGGGCTTGCCGCCCGTGCCCGAGAGGCGGTCGCCATCCACCGGCCCCGGCGCGATCGCGTTGAACTGCACCTCCGGCCCCAGATAGCGCGCCATGCTCTCCACCATCGCGCGCTGCCCGGCCTTGGACACGGCGTAATCCGCGCGGTTGGGATAGGCGACGGCAAGATACTTCTCTCCGCCGAAATAGGACGAGACATTGAGGATATATCCCGATCCCTGCGCCTTCATCAGCGGCGCGACGTGGTGCATCAGGAAGTAGTTCGACACGAGGTTCGCATCGAGCGTGTAGTCCCACGCATCCACGCCCATGTCGACAACCATGTCCTCCGCGCCGGCCACGCCTGCGTTATTGATGAGGTAGTCGATCCGCCCGAAGGCCTTGAGCGTCGCGTCGACCGCGCCTTTGAGGGATTCAAAGTTGCTGACATCGACGTTGGCTAGGGTCTGCACGCGGCGCTCGACCCCGGCGAAACCGATGTCCTCCAGCTCCGAGACGATCCGCGCCCGCGCCACCGCCAGCTCGCTTTCACGGCGGGCGACCATCATCACCTTGCCGCCCGCGAGCGCCAGCAGGCGCGCGACCTGCCCGCCGATGCCCGCCGACCCGCCGGTAATCAGCGCCACCTTGCCCAAGTGCAGCCCGGTGATGTTCTCGGAGAAGCCCGGCATGGCCTTCCTCGCCCCGGTCGCCTCGCCGATATTGGCGGGCACGTAGAGCGTGATCTCTCCGAGCTTGCTTTCCTTCAGCAGGATGCGCGCCGCGTGACCCGCGGTGAAGCGGATGTTCTCCGCCTCGGTGTTGGTGAAGCGCACGATCTGGTTGCCCCACTCGGCCTGTCGGCGGCGACCATGGGCGGTGTCGATTTCGGATTCGTCGCGCCAGATGCGGATCAACTGTTCCGTGGCGGCGCGCAGGATGTGACCATAGATATCGCCCTTCCCGTCGCTCGCATGGCTGACGAACACGAAGCGCGGCGGCTGCAGCAGGTTGTCGTGGCGCTTCCAGTAGCGGCTCATTGTCCGCGCCAGGGCCATGTTGCCCGCAAGTTCGGCATCCATCAGAGCCTCAACTGCATTGTCCTCCGCCTCGGTGACGGCGCCCGAAAGCTCGCCCGCACCCAGCGCAGGCATGAACAGCGCGCCGCTGATCGGCGTGCCGCCCCTGGTATATTCCTCGAGCGCGGCTTCCATTGCCGCCGGATCCTTGCGGCTGAAGCGGATGATCGAGAGGCCTTCGGTAAGGCCCAGCGCCTTGCAGCGCTTCTCGGCAATGGCAACATCGGCAGCGCGGGGCAGGCCGAGCACCACCTGCGCCCCGCAGGCCAGCTGCACCTGCGCGATTTCCAGCGCTTCCTCCCAGTCATCGCCCGCCGCGATCAGCACGGCCAAACCCGTGCCGTCCATCGAGCGCATGGTCGGCCGCGCAAGATAGGTCGAGCGCTGCTCCTTCCTCACACTCATGCCGTGGGTGACTTCGAAATCGTGGCCGTTGTAGGCCGCGCTTTCATCCGAGCCGAGGAATACGCAGGTGGTGGCGATGTCCTCGGGCGTGGGGAAGGTCTTGGCCTTCTCGTTCCCGCCGGTGGCCCGTTCAAGGCTCATCATGTCGAAGAACTGTGTGGCAGTGGTGCCTGCCTCGTCCCCGCGCGCTGCATCCATCGCGGCAAAGACAGAGCGGATGCGCTCGCTCTCGATCGGGCCGGGATAGACGAGGTTCACGCGGATGCCTTTAGGCCCGAGCTCAAGGCTCAGCTCGCGGCTCCACGCATTCATTGCCGCTTTGGGGACGACGTAGGCAGCGCGCGCGTAATAGGGCGTGCGGCTGAAGATGGTCGACACGTTGATGATCGAACCGCCTTCCGGAATATGCGGCGCAGCCACCCGCGCGACATTCCATGCGACTCCGAAAATGTTGCGCAAAGCATCGGCGACAGTCTCGCTGTCGGTGCTGCCGGTCTTCTGCAGCGCCGCCAGTTCTTCCGGCGAGAGCGGCAGGTTCTCGATCGGCTGCTTCGGCCCGGCGCTTCCGGCGTTGTTGACGAGGATATCGATCCGGCCGAATTTCTGCACCACCTCGGCAATCGCGGCGCGCACCGATGCTATGTCTCCGCCGTCCAAGGCGACCGTGGCAAGCCGCGACGGATCTGCGCCAGTCGACTTGAGCAGCGCATCAGCAGCCGCCTTGGTGCGATCGGGCGTGCGGCCCGTCATCACTACGGTTGCACCCTCTGCAAGATAGTGCGTGACGATATGCCCGCCGAGATTGCCTGCAGCGCCGGTGACGACCGCGATTTTCCCAGCCAGACGGCCCGGAACATCGCCCTGCAAGGCGGGCGCGGCGGCAGCAGCTTTCGATTTGGCCATAAGCTCTCTCCTCACAGAATTACCACGAAGCAGGGCTTCGCTTTGCGTTTCGTTCATTCTCTGGGGAGGAGAGGGAAGAACGTTTCAATTATTGCAACGCGCGGATCAGCCTTCAGGTTCCCCGCCGGATCGCGCCGTCTCATGGGCTGCCCAAGCCTCGAGCAGCGCGTCGCGGCTCCTGAGCCCCAGTTCGGGCAGAGCGTGGTTGACGACGTAGGTCGAGCCGGTGTGCCGGTTCTCCCACATCGCCTGATGCGCTTCGGGCAAGCCGTCCCATGGCACCACCAGCGGCTCGGTCACTTCGAGCAGGCCGGCCGCGATCATGTCGTTCATCCGCGCCACCTCGAAAGCGTTGCACAGGTGCGTGCCGAAGATGTTGGCCGTGGGCATGTAGATGCGGCGCTGCCGGGTCCACACCTGCGGGGCGTAGAAGGTGAAGCGGCAGCCGGAGAGGTCCTCGGCAAAGATCACGCGGCCCGTGAAGGGCTTCACCAGCGAGGTCGAGATGCCGAGCGTGTCCTGCCCGGCACGCTCGAACACCAGATCGGGGCTGCCGCGCGGATTGTCGGGCGAGCGCAGGATCTTGCCCACCGCCGAACCGAAGGGCTTCATCACCCGGTCCTGATAATCGCGCACCGCGGCCTTGAAGACCTCAATATCGGCCTTGGCATCGGGCAGGCGCGGCATGGTGTCGGGCCAGTGGAAGTTCGCGCCCTCGCGCCGCCGGATCGCTTCGAGGGAAACGATCCCTTCGATCGCATCCTCCAGGCCAAGCGATTGCAGAAACTCGCGCTGGCCATCGGTGGTGGTAGCGATGACGCTGCGGGCGTTGAACAGGCGCGCAGCCTCGATCATCTCGAGCCCGGTTTCGTCGAGCAATTCGGACGAACCGGGCCCGTAGAAGATCAGCACTGCCTCTCCGCCCCTGAGCGCGGCGCGCCGGAGCATTTCTTCGGGCGTGGCCGATCCGCTCTTGCCCATAAAGCTGAAGTGATAGCCCGACGAGGCACCGTAGAAGGCCAGCGTGCCGTTCTCCGCAAGCAGCTGGAACGAGCGCGGAAAGGCCGTCTCGCCTGCGTGGCTGACGACGTAATCGGCCAGCTTGCCGCCGTTCAGCGCCTTGTATTCCTCGATCAGCGGTGCGCCCGCGGCTTCCCAGGCCTGCGCCGATGCCTTGTCTTCGGGTACCGCGGTGTAGAGCTCGGCAAAGCGGGGATCCTTGCGGTTGATCGCACCCATCGCGCCCTGCACCTGCGTGATGAAGTCCGCCCGATCCTGCGACGACACCAGCCCCGTCACCTGCAAGCCCGTGCGCACCGAGGAACGCAGCGCATCCAGTCCCGTCCCCGTCGCCGCGCCCTCGACGAACAGCGTCCGCCCCGGCGCGATCTGCAAGGTGGTGAACAGGCAGCGGGCAATCGTGCCGAGGTTGAGAACATAGCTGCCGGCCTGCTCCAGCGTCAGGTCAGGCGGCACCTTGTGCATTTGCGGGGCCTGCACAGTCAGGAACTGCGCGTGGCTGCCGGTTTCGGTCTCGTAGCCCTGAATGGAGAAATCAGCATACATCGGGTCATTGCCGACCTGCGGGGAAAGCAGGTCATTGGTCCCCGAGTAAACCGTCACCAGATCGCCGACCTTGATCCGCCCTTGCGCGCGGGTTTCCGAGCCGAGCGCCGCGACCAGCGCAATCCCGCCCGATCCGGTGATCTGCACGTCTTCCTCATGCGCATCGAAGGGCGAAACCGGGATGCCGGTCAGCGCCCAGATGTCGTTAAAGTTGACCTCGCTGGTCAGCATGTACAGCAGCGCCTCGTTGGGCGCGGGCTCCGGCACCTTCACGATCAGCTCCTTTTCGTGGCTCGCGGGCGGGCCGAAGCGGGGCTGGCCGGTATCGGGATCGCGGGCAATGCCGAAGGCATATTGGTAAGGCGGGATCGGGGTGACGCCGGGGTAGAACGGCGCGCCGACGGGCAGCAGATCGCCCTCCGCTTCCAACGCCTGCGCGCGCATTTCGTGCTCGGCATCGATCCACACGCCATCACGCCGGACGGGCAGCGGCGCGGCGACCTTGTCGATGAATTGCCGGATACCGGTCTTGCCGCCTTCAGGATCGACGATGGCTTCGGCAAACAGCCGCGCCTCGCGCGCGAGGCCTGCGGTGATGCCCTGTTCGAGTCCGGTCCGCACGGCTTCGAGCGCACGGGCGCCCGCCTGTCCGCGCCCGGCCCAGTCGAGCTGGCGCAGGATGCGCTGGAGGAAATCGTCCTCCATCACCCGGTCGAGCGAGACATTGGCCGCATCGTCCCAGCGGGTGACCGCCGCCTGCCGCTCGGCAAAGGCCTTGCCCAGCGCGGAATCCGCGCCGTAGCGCACATAGTCACGCACCGCGGCATGGGCCTGCGAGAGCGCATCATGCGCGCCGCTGACCAGTTCATCGATCACACCGACGGCGCTGGCCTGATCGGCATCTATGCTGCGCCCGCCCAGGATCAGGTCCATCGCATCGCGCACGCCCTCTTCGCCGCGCCGGTCGAGCAGCAGGCGCGGCAGGCGCTGGGTGCCGCCGTATCCGGGCAGCAGGCGCAGGCGGATTTCGGGCTGGCCGAAACGCGCGGTCGGTTCGGCCACGCGGTAATGGCAGGCGAGCGCGAATTCCATGCCCCCGCCCAGCGCCACACCCTGCACCGCCGCAATGCAGGGCTTGCCCATGCGCTCGATAGTGCGGAAGGCGAGGTGCGCGTTGTTGGGCAATACCATCGCCTCTTCGACCGAGTGAATTTCCTCGAGCATCTGGCGGATATCCGCGCCCGCGACGAAGGACGAAGTGCCCTGGCCGGTGAACACCACCGCGACCACATTATCGTCGCGCGCGAGATAATCGGTGACCAGCACCAGCTCGTCGATCGCGCGTTCGTTGAGCGCATTGACCGGGGGGTTGGTAATGGTGACGGTCGCAACCTGCTTGCCCGGCATTACCGTGTTGTACTGCACGAGGAAGTAGCGATGCCGGTCGAACAGCGCCTGCTCGTCCGAAAGCCGCTGCTTCCGCTGCCACTCGGCGATGACAGTGCGCAATTCTTCGAGCGCCTCGGGATTGCGCAGCGTGGTCACGTCGCCCACATCCTCGCCCACCACCAGCGCGCGCACCATCCGGCGCATGTACTTGCCCGAGCGGGTTTCCGGGAATTGCGAAACCTCGATGAAGTCAGCGGGAACCGCGACCGCGCCCTTTTCGGCGCGGACCAGATCGAACAGGCGGCGCTTGTCCTCGATGGTGAGTTTGCGGCCCGCCACCGGCACGACGAAGGCGAGCGGGGTCAGCCCCTTCTCGCGGTGCGGCGCGCCGACCACCAGCACGTTGCCGACCGGCGAGTCCGGAGCGAGCGCCTTGTCCCGCAGCACGGCACCCTCGATTTCTTCCGTTCCCATGCGGTGGCCCGAAACGTTGATGACGTCGTCAGAGCGGCCGTGCAGCGAGAAGGAGCCGTCCGGATGCTGGATGGCGAAGTCGCCCTGGGTATAGGCCCAGGCGCCCTTCCAGCGCTTCCAATAGCCCTCTTCCCAGCGTGCTGCATCGCCGCGCCACGAGGGATCGACCCGGCCATCTTCGACCTTGAAGCCCGCGATATCGCCCCAGATGGTGCGGGCGAGATAGGGATAGGGCGCGGCGATGACGATTTCGCCCTTTTCGCCGGTTTGCGCGCGTCGCCACGGCACCCCGCCGGCATCGCTGCGGGCGAAGGGCACATCCGCCGGAGCGCCATCCGCGTCCTCGACCCAGACATCGCCGACGATCCACGGCAGCGGATAGGCGTGGGCATCAGGACGCAGCGGGAAATCGTCATTGCCGAACATGTGCGTCCAGGCGATCCCGCCGTGCTCGGTCGCCCAGTACGAATTGATATAGCGGGGCGTGACGTGCTCCATCCCGAAGGCCTGCACGGACGGCGAAACCGGCTCAGCGCAGAAGGTCGCAACGCGCAAGCCGCTCATGTCATAGCGCTGGAGATCGGCCAGGTTGTCGGGATCGCTCATCACCGATTTGAGGAAGGTCACCCCGGCCTTGAAGATCGCGACCTTGTGCCGCTCGATCATAGAGGCGAAGCGGCCTGCATGCGGGAAGACCGGCGAGCCTTCGGACACGAGGCTCGTCACCCGCGTCATCAGCGGCGCACAGATGAGGTAGCTCTGGCCGGTGATCCAGCCGGGATCGGCCACCACGTAAAGCACATCGCCCGGCCGCGCGTCGAAGCTGGCTGCCATGGTTTCGGCCACGCCCGCGGCATAGCCGTGGCTGTGGACGATGCCCTTGGGCTTGCCGGTCGAACCCGAGGTGTAGATGAAGAACATCGGGTAATCGGCATCGACCGGCATGGGCTTGGACGAAGCCCAAATCGCGCGCACGAAATCGGCATCGGGCAGCGCCAGGAGATCATCGGCAGTGTGAACCGCAAAGCCAGCATCGCGCGCCTTTTCGAGCACGGTGACAAGCGCCGCGTCGGTCAGTTCATGGCTCCAGCGGTCGCGTTCCTCGCGCCAGATCATGTCGGGCTGGTTGGTGTGACGGCAGACGATCACCGCCTCCACGCGCGGCGGCAGGGTGACGAGGCTGGAGGCAATCGCTATCCGCACGCGGGCGGCATCGGCGCTGGTGATACGGCCATCGCTGCCAAGCTGGATCAGCGCCCGGCCCACGCCGCGCATCACGTCCGACCGATCGACCGTGATCTCTCCGGCAAGCGCCTCGCGCACGGCGGCGAGGATGGTATCGTGATCCGCTTGCGGGAGCTCGAGATCGAGCCCGCCGAGGATTTCGAGCGCGGTTGTCACCGGCACGAAGTTGTCGAGTGCAGGGTCGGTATAGGCGTTCTTGAAGGCGGCGACCTGCGCGTTGCGATAGGACCCGTCACTCGTGACGATGACCCGTGCTGCCGTGTCGGCGATACGGTCGGACAGGGTCTTGTCGGAAAAGCCGCCGAACACCGCCGTGTAGACCACGCCCATGCGCTTGGCCGCTTCGGTCCAGTAGATCTGCGGTACGATGCTGGGCATGTTCAATGCCATGCGGTCGCCCGGCTTCAGGCCCAGCTGCTCAAGCGCGACCGCGCACTTCGCCACTTCGAGCAGCAACTGCTTGCGGGTGACGGTAAAGCAGTCGATCGGCGCGCCCTTGCCGCCCATCGCCGACATGTCCCAGCGGTCACCCTCGAAGATCAGCGCGGCTTCATCGCCGTGGCCGGCGAGCACGTGGCGGTCGAGTTCGGAAAAGGCGGCATTGGTGCGCCCGCCCACGAACCAGCGCCAGTGCGGCGGATTGGAGCCGTCGAAACCGGTATGCCACGGCGTGAAATCCGCAGGCAGATCAGGGCTGACCGGCGCTGCGGTGGCCGCATCCCAGCCATGCCAGCGCCCGTCTTCAGCCTTCGCCAGCCAGGCGCCTTGCGTACCGCAAACGGCGACAAACCAGTGCATGTTGCGCGCGGCGATATCGCCATGAAAGGCGCCCGGATCTGCCAGAGCCGCTGCTCGCATGGCTTCCCACTCCGCACGGGTCCGGACACGATTGACCGCAGCATCGGCTCCGGCTGTGACCGTAGCAGCTTCAGGCATGATCTTCTCCCCCCCAACACGTGAGAAATCCGCGTGCACCACCCCCGCGGGCCGCAGTAATGCAAAAAAATTACGCCGGAAATTGCCTCACGGCAATAATGTGCCAGCGTAACCTTCCATTCCATAACGCGGCACCGCCGGATCCGTTCCAGAGGCAAAAGAGCCCTGTCGACGGATTGTGAGCGGTTGCGCGCACGTAACGCTTTTTCAATCGCCGCCAGCTATCACAAGCACTTGCGCGACACAGGCGAGCCGGTCGGACAGGGGAGCGATGGTCTGGGACCAGGCGTTTGACTGTCCGAACGTCGTCCCGGGGAAATCACATGGCAATGGGCTTTCTGAAATCGGTCAAGCAGCAGGTCGGGCGGCAGGGCCCGGCCAGGCGCGGGCCTGGGGATACCGCATCGCGGTCAAGCCGTATCGCCGTGCTGAACGATGTCGAG
This sequence comes from Erythrobacter dokdonensis DSW-74, assembly GCF_001677335.1. Taxonomy (GTDB): domain Bacteria; phylum Pseudomonadota; class Alphaproteobacteria; order Sphingomonadales; family Sphingomonadaceae; genus Erythrobacter; species Erythrobacter dokdonensis. The sequence continues at coordinate 3,232 of NZ_LZYB01000002.1, read as the reverse complement.
GCACTCGGCATCGGCATGTTCTGGGCGACCGATGCAGAAGGCCGGTTGACCTTCCTTTCGCAGCGCGCCCTCGACGAGCTGGGGGAGGGAAGCGAAGAACTGTTGGGCAAGCCCCTGCCACAGGTGTTCTGCGACAGCGATCCCGAAATCGGCGCGACACAGCAGCGCGCGATCGGCTTCAAGCTCAACGCCCGCTCCAAGATCGATGAGCATATCATCGCGGTGAAAGCCGCCAGAAGGCGCGACAGCGAGGCGCGCACGCGCTGGTGGCGACTGAACGGGCGACCGATGATGGACAAGAGGGGAAACTTCCTGGGCTATCGCGGCAGCGCGATCGACATCACCAGCCAGTACGAGCATGAAATGCAGGTCGCCCTGCAATCGCAGGTCGACGAGCTGACCGGTCTCGCCAATCGCCGCAAGCTGACGGACCGGCTCACGACAACGCTTTCAGCGTTCCGCGCGAGCCAGCGCAGCTGCGCGCTGATGATGCTCGATCTCGACCGCTTCAAACATGTCAACGACACCATGGGTCACCAGGCTGGCGACGAACTGCTAAGGCAGGTAGCCGAACGCCTGAAGGGCATCGTCAGGGACGGCGGCGAAGTGGGTCGCCTTGGCGGGGACGAATTTCAGGTGCTGCTGCCGGACATGGATGATCGCGGCACACTGGGCGAACTTGCCAACCGGATCGTCCAGTCGCTGTCACAGCCCTATCAGATCAAGGGAAGGCGCGCGATTATCGGCACCTCGGTGGGGATTGCCATCGCCCCCTATGACGGGGTGGATGCAGACGAGCTCACCCGCGCAGCTGACATGGCTCTCTATGCTTCCAAGGAGGCCCGCGGCGGCACCTTCTGCTTCTTCACGACCGACCTGCGCGATGCGGCTTCCAAGACCGCCGAGCTGGGCGACCGGCTTCGCGACGCGGTTGAGCGCAACGAAATCGACCTTGCCTATCAGCCGCTCGTCGATCCGCTTACCAACGAAGTCAAGTCCTTCGAGGCCTTGCTGCGCTGGGTCGACGGGGACGAGGGAGCGATTTCGCCCGCCGATTTCATTCCGGTTGCCGAAAGTGACGATCTGATCATCCGGATCGGCGAAATGGCCCTGCGACAGGCCTGCAGCGATGCGGTCCGCTGGCCCGATTCCATCCATGTTGCGGTCAATGTCTCGGCCAAGCAGTTCGTGCGTCCGGGTTTCCGCAAGATCGTCGCTGCCGCGCTCGAAGCATCGGGGCTTGCCCCGCACCGCCTGGAACTGGAAATCACCGAAACCGTCTTTGTGGGCGATCTCAAGGTGGTCGATGCCGTGTTCGAGGAGCTCAAGAAGCTCGGCGTGCGATTGGCCCTCGATGACTTCGGCACCGGCTATTCCTCGCTCGGCTATCTGAAGAACGGTCATTTCAACAAGCTGAAGATCGACCAGAGTTTCGTGCGTGGCTGCACCGAAAACGGGGATATCAACCCGGCGATCATCAGCGCCATCGTCGCGCTTGCGAAGGCGCTCGGCATGGAAACCGTCGCCGAGGGCGTGGAAGCCATGGACGAGCTTGCGCTGGTCCGCGAACGCGGCGCGGATCTGGTGCAGGGCTTCGTCTATTCACCTGCAATCCCGCAGGAAGACGTTCTGGCCAGGTTCGCCGACGGCAGCATTCAGGTCACGCCCAGCGGGCCGCCGCGGCATCGGGCTGACCGCATCTCGATCTTCCGCAAGGTCGGCCTGATCCACGAAGACCACTACTACGATGTGATCCTGCGCAACCTGTCAAAGACCGGCGCCCGCATCAACGGTCTGGCGGGTGTTCCGGTCGGCACCGACGTGGTGCTCGATCTCGGACACGGACAGCTCGTGGTGAGCAAGGTGGTCAACGCCACCGAGAACAGCCAGGGCCTCAAGTTCGAGACCCCGCTGATCAGCGATGGCAGCGGCGGGTTCATGACCCGGCACCGGATCTCGCCCTATTCGCTGGCCGAGGCGGGCATTCCGCTGGCGGCGCTGGGAGCCGGAGCCTTCCCGCTTGCCAAGTGGCGCGAGGCGCACAAGAGCGCGCCGGCCTTCGTGCAGCTCGATCTCGGCGTTTGACCGGCCTGTTTCACGTGAAACAGGCCCGCAATGCGGGTCTGACGGGGGGCTGAAAGGGGTCTGGACGGGGTCGAAGAGGGGTCTGGCAGGGTCTGCGGCCCTAGCCACGCCCGCGATAGGGCGGGACGCCCTGATCGGGCAGCCACAGGCCTTCGGGCGGCGTTCCGGACTGCCAGAACACATCGATCGGAATCCCGCCGCGCGGATACCAGTAGCCGCCGATGCGCAGCCACTGCGGGCGCATCTCCTCGAACAGGCGCGCCCCGATCCCGACCGTCACGTCTTCGTGAAAGCCGTTGTGGTTGCGAAAACTGCCGAGAAACAGCTTCAGGCTCTTGCTCTCGACAATCGTCTCGCCCGGCACATAGTCGATCACCAGATGCGCGAAATCGGGCTGGTTCGTCACCGGACACAGCGAGGTGAATTCGGGCGACACGAAGCGCACCAGATAGGTGAGGCCCGGTCGCGGGTTCGGAACATAATCGAGCACCGCCTCTTCCGGCGAGGAGGGCAGCGGGGTGTCCTTTCCAAGGAACTGGGGACGGACATCTGGCTTTTCGGGTGTGCTGTTCATGCCGCGCTGTTGCCTTGAAAGGAGGATGCGCGCAAGCAGGGAACTGGACGGGCGGGCCGCGCCATCCCTATGAGAACGGGCAAGCGGCCCTTTGGCCGGCCAGACCCTTTCGATCCGAACATGATGACCCGACCCAGCCTCCCGCTCCGCCTTCCCGCGATGCTGCCCGCCACGCTGGCCCCTGCGCTGTTCGTCGCGGCACTCGCTGCGACAGCAAGTGCGCAGCAGACACCCGGCAACTTCACCCTGCCCGAACCGCGCTCCACGCCCACCGCTGCGCCCGCCCCCGTACCCGAGGGTCCTGCCGACGAACTTGCGGGCGTGCCGATCCCGCCGCGCAGCCAGCAGACGCCGCGCATCGCGCCAGAGCCGGTGCTGATGCCCGAGGCCCCGCCAACATTGTCCTCGCAGCCTCCCGGGCAAACCTCTCCGCAAGCGGGGCCGACGCCGCCGCCATCACCGCCTCCGGCGCCTCCGGCCGCCGCAACGCCCGTGCCCGCGGCAACTGCGACCACCGCCGCGCCTGCCGCACAGGAAGCTGCCGTCACACCCGCGCCCGAGCCCGGCTTCGGC
>NZ_LZYB01000001.1 GCF_001677335.1 Erythrobacter dokdonensis DSW-74 | reverse complement strand
CGCCGGCGGCCGCACTGCTCGCCGCGCCCGAGGCCGCGCTGCCGACCGCGCCCGCCGCGCGGGTGGCGACCCGCCGTCCTGGTCGGGTGGCAAGCCCCACCAGCAGGCCCAGCGCCAGCGCGCCGCCGATCACGGTGAGCGGGTGGGCGCGGGTATATTCGGTGGCCGCCGCCGCCGCCTCGCTTGCCTGGTCGGCGAGCGTGCGCTCGGCATTGCGGCGCTCTGCAGCCTCGATCCGGGCGCGCAGGGAGTCGCGCTTCTCGGCCTGGGTGAGGGTGGTAATCTCGCTCATGCGTCGTCTCCTGCAACGGCGGCCATGGTCGCGGCGTCATCGTCGCCTGACTCTTCGCCGCCGGTGTCTTCGATTTCCGGTTCGGGGACAGAGGCACTTTCCGCCACCTCGTCGATCAAGGCCAGAATCGGCGCGCGCATCAGCCACAGCAGGATCGCCCCGATCAGCACGGCCAGCACGCCGGGATTGTCGCTGGCGCGCTGTTTCGCCTGTTCAAGCACGTCGTTCGCCCCTGTGCGGATTCGCGAACTGACAGTGCTGCCCACGCTCGATGACACGCGGCTCGCCACACCCTGCTCGGCGAGCGAGGCGCGCAGGCGGGCCATGTCCTCATCGAGCACCGCACGGGCGGCATCGCGCAGCGCGCGGTCTTCGAGATAGCGGGCCGGCAGGTCGGTCATCCACCGCCTCCCTTGCCGCTCTCGAACAGCGCTGCGAGCAGCGCACCGTCCTTGCGTGCCGACAGCACCAGCCATGCAACCCCTGCCAGCATCACGCCGACCACAATCGCGATCGCGCCCCAGATCGTCACCAGCGGCGCCAGCGCGATCACCGCGCCCACCGCCAGTGCGATCAGCGCGATGTGAAGCAGCACCAGTGCAAGCACCAGCATGACGAGCGCGCGGCCGGCGGTCTTGCCCGCCAGCGTGGCGCGGGTCTTCTGGAACTGGACCTCGGCCTCTGCATAGGTCCGCGCGTCCTCGACCAGCACGCCGATTTCCTCGCGCAGCGCGGTCAGGGCGTCTTCGGCGGCAGCAAAAGCGGCATCGGCTACCGCCTCTTCGGTGCCTCCGGACGTATCGACCGGCGGCTCGGTCAGGCCGGGCTCGCTATCCTGCATTGCGGGTTCCTGCAAGGGTCTGGCGATGATGCCGATTAGCCGCGCTTGCCGCCCAGCAGGCGGGCAAGGAAGAAGCCGGCTACCGCCGCGATGCCGACGGCAAGGCCGGGGCTCTTGCGCACCATTTCGCGCGCATCCTCGCCCAGTTCCTCGACGCTCTTGGAATCGAGCCGCGCCGAAGTTTCCTGCAGGCTGCGCGATGCCTTGCGGGCATAGTCGCCATATTGCTCACCGAAACGCTCGTCGATCTGGGGGGCAGTTTCGCCCACGACCTTGCCGAGCGAGGCGATTGCATCGCTGGTGGCCTTCTTGCCCTCGACCGCCAGTTCGCCTGCACGGCCCATCGCCTTGTCGCCATAGGTCTTTGCCTCGGTGACCAGATCGCCGCCCTTGGCCTTGGCCTGTTCGCCATAGGTGCCGACGCGGGTTTCGGCTTCGGCCCGCAGCGCGGCTGCACCGGCCTTGGCTTCCTCGAGCGCGGCATTGAAGCGGCTCTTTGCCACGGCCGTGTTGCTGGCCGGTGCGGCAGGCGGGGCATCCTCGCCGCGAACGGTCGCGCCGGTCTTGCGCGATGCGGCCTTGGTCGGCCCGCTGCTCTTGGTGGTCGCGCCCTTGGCGGATTTGGCGGGGGTTTTCTTCGTGGTTGTCTTGGCGGGAGTCGTGTCTGCCATGGCAAAGCTCCTTCGTGTCTGTTGTTGTCGGGTCACGCCTGCGCCGCACGCTTGCGCCGGGGGCTTCCCGCGCATAGGGACGAGGCCGCGCCGCATGACCCAGAATCATGCCGTCCAAAGTGTCTTATCATCCTACAACACATTCCAGCCGGAGCCAAACATGACTGCCATCATCGACCTGCACGGCCGCGAGATTCTCGACAGCCGCGGAAACCCCACCGTCGAGGTCGATGTGCTGCTCGAGGACGGCAGTTTCGGGCGTGCGGCGGTGCCTTCGGGCGCTTCGACCGGAGCGCACGAGGCGGTCGAACTGCGTGACGGGGATGGCGCGCGTTACCTTGGCAAGGGCGTGCTCAAGGCAGTCGAGGCGGTCAACACCGAGATCCGCGACCTCCTGATCGAGAACTTCGATGCCGAGGACCAGCGCGACATCGACCTCGCGCTGATCGCGCTGGACGATACCTCGAACAAGGCACGCCTCGGCGCCAACGCGATTTTGGGCACCTCGCTGGCGGTCGCGAAGGCGGCGGCCAATGCGCGCGGGTTGCCGCTCTATTCCTATCTCGGCGGAGTTGCCGCCCACGTGTTGCCGGTGCCGATGATGAACATCATCAACGGCGGCGAGCATGCCGACAACCCGATCGACATCCAGGAATTCATGATCATGCCCGTCGGCGCGGACTCGATTGCAGAGGCGGTGCGCTGGGGTGCGGAGGTGTTCCACACCCTCAAGAAGGGCCTGCACCAGAAGGGCCTTGCCACCAGCGTCGGGGACGAGGGCGGTTTCGCCCCCGACCTCGCCAGCACCCGCGCGGCGCTCGACTTCATCATGGAGAGCATCGCCAAGGCCGGGTTCACTCCGGGCGAGGATATCGTGCTGGCGCTGGACTGTGCGGCGACCGAATTCTTCAAGGACGGCCGCTACGAAATCTCGGGCGAGGGCCTCAGCCTGTCGCCCGACGAGATGGCCGATTATCTTGCCAGGCTTACCGCCGAATACCCGATCCGCTCGATCGAGGACGGCATGAGCGAGGACGATTTCGCAGGCTGGTCAGCCTTGACCGCAGCCGTCGGCGACAAGGTGCAGCTGGTCGGCGATGATCTCTTCGTCACCAACCCCGCGCGCCTTTCGGACGGGATCGCGCGCGGGCTGGCCAATTCGCTGCTGGTCAAGGTCAACCAGATCGGCACGCTCACCGAAACCCTCGCGGCGGTCGATATGGCACACCGCGCGCGCTATACCTGTGTGATGAGCCACCGTTCGGGCGAGACCGAAGATGCGACCATCGCCGATCTCGCCGTTGCCACCAATTGCGGACAGATCAAGACCGGCTCCCTTGCGCGTTCCGATCGGCTTGCCAAGTACAACCAGCTGATCCGCATCGAGGAAGAGCTGGGCGATAGCGCGTTCTACGCGGGCAAGGGCTGCTTCGGCGGACGGGCCTAGCCTGTCATTTCGGCGGCATCGAAGAAGCGTTCCATCGCCGTAATTCCGGCAGGGCTAAGGCGCACCATCACGCGGCGATTGTCGTCAGGATCGTTCTCGCGCTGTAACAGACCTTCCTCCGCAAGCACCCCCAGCCAGCGCAGTCCGGTTGTCGGCGGCGCGGCCGAGCCGATGCAAGCGCTCGACACGGAGACAGGCTTGCCTTCGGCATGGGCGATATAGAGATCGAGCAGGATATCCCAGGCGGGTTCGCCGAACAGGTCGGGATTGCCGAAGATCGCCGCTCGCTTGCGTCGCAGGGCGTAGGCCTGGCGGGCCATTGCGAGATAGCGGCGTTCCTTGCCGGAGGGGTGCGCGTGCGGAGAATTTTCCGTCAGGTCAGGCTTTGCCGCAGCATGGCGCAGCCGCGCAGCAATCGCCACGAGCTCATCGGCCAGCGGTTGCAACGGAGAGGCCGATGGGTTCGGGATAAGGCCGTTGTCACCTAATGCGTGATCGGTTGTGGACGCGTGATTATCCATGCGTCTGCCTCGACCGGGAGAGACTGCAAACGGGATAAGGGTTCCTGAACACGCGGCAAAAATTAGCGTTGCAATACGCGTTTGGCTTTAAGGGCAAATACGCAGGTCGCTCTTTTCGCGAGGGAAATGATAGGGGCCGTGCTCAGCTGGAGCGAGGCCGCGCCTGTTCGAGCCGGAGCTGCTCGATCGCCGCATCGAGATGTGCTGCGCCGATATGCAGGCGCAACCGGTCGAGTTCCGCAAGCTGCTGTTCGAGAGTTGCGATGATCCGAGGCAGGCCGGAGAGGTCCGCTGCCGGAGAAGTATCATTTTCCAAGGTTCTGTCCCGAAGCTCTTACTGCACGAAGCTGCTAACCCGTGCGACCGGCGAGCAACAGCAGAAGCTGGCCCGGTATCGCGTTAATAGGCTACGGAAAGCTACACAGGGAAAATACGTAGTTAGGAGCGGGTTCCAAAATGGAACATCCCCGCTGTGATCCTTCACCGACCGAAACGTTCCTGTAAGGACAATAGCGCGAGCGCTGCCTTGGCCGCCTCTCCGCCCTTGTCTTTCTGCTCCGGATTGGCGCGCACCAGCGCCTGGGCTTCGTTTTCGACCGTCAGGATACCGTTGCCGATGGCGATGCCGTCCATGGTGAGCGCCATGATGGCCCGCGCGCTTTCGCCGGCGACGATCTCGAAGTGATAGGTTTCACCGCGGATAACCACCCCGATGGCAACGAAGCCGTCGTAGAGGTCGCTCTCGGCCGCCAGTGCGATAGCACCGGGAATTTCCAGTGCGCCGGGCACGGTCAGCACCTCGACCTCGTGACCTTCCTGCTCCAGCGCAGCCCGTGCGCCGGCAATCAGCATGTCGTTGAGATGGGCGTAGAAGCGCGCTTCTACGATCAGGATGCGGGCCATGATGGGTTACTCCGGAATGGGGTGGAAGTCGGTGATGGTGAGGCCGTAGCCTTCCAGCGCGACGAGATCGGGACGGCTGTTCGACAGCAACACCATATCGGTAATGCCGAGATCGACGAGGATCTGCGAGCCGATGCCGATGTTGCGCAGTTCCTCGTCCGGGCGCCATTCGCCGGTGCCGACGCGGCCCGTGAGGATCACGATCACGCCCGAGCCGTGCTCGCCCACCGCCTGCATTGCGCGCTGGAGCGTGCGCTTGCGCGGACCCGGAGCGCCGAGCACGTCGTCGAAGACCGAGATCGGATGCACCCGCGCCAGGGTCGGTTCTCCGGGGATGACATGACCCTTCTGTAGCACATAGGCCTCGTTGCCCTCGACCCGGTTGCGGTAGGTGATCATGCGCCACTGGCCGCCATAGTCGCTTTCGAAGCTGCGCTCCGACAGACGCTCGACAAGGTGATCGTTGCGCATCCGGTAGGCGATGAGATCGCGGATGGTGCCGATCTTGAGGTCGTGCCGCCTCGCGAAGGTCACCAGATCATCGAGCCGGGCCATGGAGCCGTCGTCGTTCATGATCTCGCAGATCACGCCCGAGGGGTTGAGTCCTGCAAGGCGCGAAATATCGACCGCCGCCTCGGTATGACCGGCGCGGACCAGCACACCGCCGTCACGTGCCATGAGCGGAAAGACGTGGCCTGGGGTCACAATGTCGTCCGGGCCCTTGGTCGCATCGATCGCGACCGAGATGGTACGCGCGCGGTCGGCAGCGGAAATCCCGGTGGTCACGCCTTCCTTCGCCTCGATCGAGATGGTGAAGGCGGTCTGCATCGATTCCTTGTTGTTTCGGCTCATCGGTTCAAGGCCGAGCTGGTCGACCCGCGCCTTGGCGAGCGCGAGGCAGATCAGGCCGCGACCATGCGTGGCCATGAAGTTGATTGCCTGCGGGGTCGCCATCTGCGCGGGGATGATGAGATCGCCCTCGTTCTCGCGGTCCTCGTCGTCGACAAGGATGTACATGCGCCCGTTGCGCGCCTCGTCGATGATCTCCTCGATCGTGGCGAGCACCGGCTTGTCGTCATTCGCCTCGAGAAAGGCTTCGAGCTTGGCGAGCGTTTCGGCGGTAGGGTTCCAGCTATCCTCCGCGCAATCGCGCAAGGTGTTGGCATGGAGACCCGCCGCACGGGCAAGACCGGCGCGGGTCATGCCACCCGATGTGACAAGTTCGCGGACGCGTGTGATTAGTGATGTGTTCATGCGGGGCGTGTATCACATCGCGGTGTGATGGCAAGCTGGAACCGCGTCGGAAGCCCGGCCTAGAGATCGGAGCAGCGGATGCGCGTTCCGACATATTCGATCCGCGCCCGTTCCGCAGGCTGCGCCTAGAAGATGTGTCTGGAGCCGTCTTGCAGCAACATCGTCAGGACGAAGGGGCCTTCCATCGTGCAAGGCATCAAATCGCACATGGCGTCGATCCGCTCGGCTTCTTCGGGCGTGTTCTCGACCGGCTCGATCTTGAAGCTGAACTGGCTGCTTCCGCCGAGCAGCAGGCGCTGGGCCGCGTTCAGGGTCTGCATATCGAAGGCGCGGACCGTGCCTTTGACCTTCTTTTCCTTCATCGGCAGTTCCGCCGCCATCCGCTGGCAGAAGGAAGGTGTCGCCTGCGTGGTGGAGGTCGCGGCGAGGATCCCGGTCAGAATGGTCGAAACTGTCCAGTGCATCCGTATTCGTCTCCCGATCGAGTTCTGCCGGATTCCCGTGGGAATTCAGACGCTCTCCTGACTAATCGGACGCGCGCGCCGGCACAAGCGCCCTTGGCCTGACGCAAGTGTCAAAGGGATCGGGGAAGGGGGATGGTGGACGCACTAGGGCTCGAACCTAGGACCCGCTGATTAAGAGTCAGCTGCTCTACCAACTGAGCTATGCGTCCATTTCCGACCAGGCCGGAAGCACGAAAAGGGGCGTCGGCGACGGCACCCGATTCGCGTGAGGCGCTGCATTTAGCGTGCGTGCCGCCGATGACAAGGGGTTAAAGGTGCAGAAAGTGCGCCTCAGGCTCCAAGTCCCCGACGCGGCGCCTTCTGGTTCCAGCGGTTCACCATCATCAACACGCCGATGCAGATCATGTTGGTCAGCATCGAGGAGCCGCCGTGACTCATCCAGGGCAGCGGTATGCCGACCACCGGAGCCATGCCCATCACCATCATAAGATTGACCGCGGCATAGAAGAAAATCGTCACCACCATGCCGCCCGCCAGCAGGCTAGCAAAGCGATCGTCCGATGCCTGCGCCACCTTCCATCCCCAGCGCAGGATAAAGGTGAACACGGTGAGCACGAACAACCCGCCGATGAAGCCCCATTCCTCCGCCATGGTGGCAAAGACGAAGTCGGTATGCGGTTCGGGCAGATAGTTGAGGTGGCTTTGCGAACCTTCGTTGAAGCCCTTGCCGAAGACACCCCCCGATCCGATCGCGATCTTCGACTGGGTGATGTGATAGCCCGCACCGAGCGGATCGGCCTCGGGATCAAACATCGTCATCACCCGGCGCTGCTGGTATTCCTTCAGGCCGTAGAAGAAGGCAAGCGGCGCGATCACGATCCCGGCCAGCCCCGCGCCTAGGAACCAGCGCAGCGGCAACCCGGCCAGAAGCATCACCATCGCCCCGCCGAATCCGATCGCCAATGCCGTGCCGAGATCCGGCTGAAGCAGGACCAAAGCCATCGGCATCGCCACCATTCCACCCGGTATCAGCAATGCCCGCCAGGTGTTCGTCATGCCGACGGGCAGGGTTGAATAGAACAACGCCAGCGTCACCACGATGGTCGGCTTCATCAGTTCCGAGGGCTGCAGCACCATGAAACCCAGATCGAGCCAGCGCTGGCTGCCACCGCCGACCTGACCGATAGCCTCGACGGCCATCAACAGCAGCAGGACGACGATATAGGCCGGATAGGTCAGCATCCGCACCAGATCGCGGGGCAGGGCGGCAATCACCATGGCCATGACCATGAAGATGCTGAACCGCAGGAGATGTGATGAGGCAAAGGGCGCCATCGCACCTCCGCCCGCGGAATAAAGCACCGCCGCACCAAACCCGACCAGCGCGAACAGCGGGATGAGCATCTCCCATGGCTGGCGCGCAATCGGTTCCGGCACGATCCCGGCGGCGGCAGTGTTCATTGCGCAGTCCCCCCGTCAGTCACGGGAGCGGGCGCAGGTGCAGCTTCGGGAACCACCGGTGCTTGCGTTTCGGTCGCTGCCGGGGGTTCTACCGGTGCCGAGACCGGCGGCGTGCCCGAGGGATTGGCTTCGGGACGCGGCGCGATCACGTCGTCGGCAATGGCCTGGGATTGGGCTGCGGCGACCCGCGCCTCGGCCTCGACCCGGTCGAAGATTTCCTCGTCACGGCGCGGCGGACGGCTGACAGCCGCGCCGCGTTCGGCGGCATAGGCGGCATAGCGGGCGTCGAGCCGCTGCTGGGCGGTCCCGCCCCATTGCTTTTCCAGCGCGGTCAGCGCCTCCATGCCCTTGGCCGGATCGAACAGGAAGGTCATCACATCGCGCGCGATCGGATAGGCCGCGCCCGATCCGCCACCATGTTCGATCACCACAGCGCCGGCGTAGCGCGGGTTGTCATAGGGCGCGAAGAAGATGAAGAGGCCATGGTCGCGATACTTCCAGGGGCCGGACTTGCCGTTCGAGATGCTGAGCGAGACGACCTGCGCAGTTCCGGTCTTGCCTGCCAGTTGCACGCCGTCGATGGGCAGGCGCGCACGGCCCGCGGTGCCGGGGCCGTTGACGACATCGCTCATTGCCTGGCGAACATATTCGACCTGCTCCGAGGGAAAATCGATATTGTCGAAGCCCTTCGGCTTGGTGTCGAGCGTCAGCCGCGGCATGACGTGGCGCCCGGTGGCAAGGCGCGAGGCCATCACTGCCAGTTGCAAGGGGCTGGAGAGCATGTAGCCCTGACCGATCGTGGCGTTGACCGTGTCGAAGGTCTGCCATTCGCGGCCCCACTTCTTCATTTTCCATTCGGGGTCGGGCACGGTGCCGTAGAACTGGCTCGTCACGGGCAGGGGAAACTCCTGCCCCATGCCGCAGCGCCGCGCCATGGCCGCGATCGGGTCCATGCCCACCCGCTGGGCCATCGCATAGAAATAGACGTCGCAGCTCTGGTAGATGCCCTTCGCCATGTCGACCGCGCCATGTCCGCGCCGGTTCCAGCAGCCGAACACGCGGTTGCCGACACGCAGGCCTCCGCCGCAATAGACCGTCTCCTTGGGATCGATACCCTGTTCCATCAGTGCCATCGAAACCATCGGCTTGACCGTAGATCCGGGCGGATAGAGCCCCTTGAGCACCTTGTTGCGCAGCGGCACGCGTTCATCGTCGCGCAGCATTGCATATTCGACGCTGCCGATGCCGTCCGAGAAGCTGTTGGGATCGAAGCTGGGCATCGAGGCCATGCAAAGAAGGTCGCCGGTACGGCAGTCCATCACCACCACCGATCCGCTTTCGAGCCCGATGCGGCGCGCGGCGTAATCCTGCAAAGGTCCGTCAATCGTCAGGCGCACGGGCTCGCCCTGGATGTCTTCCCGCGTTTCCAGATCGCGTACGATGCGCCCCGATGCCGTCACCTCGACCCGCCGCGCACCCGGCACTCCGCGGAGTTCCTTCTCGAACTGCTTTTCGAGGCCATCCTTGCCGATCTTGTAGCCGGGCGTGATGAGTAGCGGATTGGGGTCTTTCTCGTATTCCTCGGCCGAGGCGGGGCCGACATAGCCGATGAGGTGTCCCACGCTCGAGGCGGTGGGGTAAAAGCGCGAAAAGCCGCGCTGCGGCACGACGCCCTGCAGATCGGGCAGGCGCACGCTAAGCGCGGCGAACTGGTCGTAATTCAGGCCGCTTGCGACTTCCACTGGCTGAAACCCTCGGGCCCCTGCCACCTTGTCCTTGATGTCGGCGATGCGTGAAGGCTCTAGCGCGAGGAGCGCCCCGATCCGTGCGATCGTGCCTTCCGGGTCCTTGAGGCGTTCGGGGATTATGTCGACGCGGAAATCGGCGCGGTTGGATGCCAGCGGAGCGCCATTGCGGTCGAGTATCCACCCGCGCCGCGGCGGGATCAGCGTGAGATTGACCCGGTTGCTTTCGGACTCGAGCCGGTATTTCTCGTTCTCGGCGATCGCGAGATAGCCCATGCGGGCTGCAAGCAAGATGCCGATGCCACCCTGTACCGTGCCGATCAGGACCGTCCGGCGCTCGAATGACGAGCGCAGGATCGAGGCATTCATGATCTTGGCCGGGCGGGAATTGCGTTTGCCGCGCGAGAACAGCGACTTCACCCGATCCTCCGGGCCCGGACAAGCCGAAATTGGTCGAGACTGGCCACCATGCGTGCCAGTATCGGATAGAGCAGCACTGACAGCAAGGCCTGGGGCATCGCGACCACCAGCAACTCCCGCGTCAATGGCCCGCCCGCGAGGGCAAGAGCTGCCAGCCAGTAGAGAATCGCTCCGGTGCCGGCCGTGAGCCAATCCTGCCAGAACCCGCGCCACGGAAATCGCGCTTCGATCAGTTCGAGCACAATCATGGCCACCGAGAACAGCATGATCCCGCTGCCGAAGGGTTGGCCGCTGAACAGGTCGTCAAAGGCGCCCAGAGGCACCCCCACCCAGAGCGGCAACAGGCCGGGCCGCATCAAACGCCAGACCATCAGCATCAGGAAACCCATCGGCGGCACAAGTGGCATGACGTCGGCAATCAGCAGGCCCGGAAGGAGCGAGCTGAGCATGATAGAGAGGTAGGGAACGCTGCCTGCCCGCAGGGGAGACTGGGTGCGGTTTATGCGGCTGCCATAGGGATCGGAACGCGCCCGAGGATTGAGCCGCTCCATTATCTGCCTTCTCCATCGCCCGGCGCTGCGGCAGTTTCGGCCGCTGGAACCTGCGTATTGTCCAGCGGAACGCGCGGGTCGCGCAGAGCGGCCACCGCCGCGGGCTGGAAGACGGGCTCGACCGCCACGTAATTGGTCGCTGAGGGCTCTGCCACCAGCCGGGCGATTCCGCCATCGGCCGTGGTCTCGGTAATGATCGCGACCGCCACGCCGGGACGGTAATAGCCGCCTGCACCGCTGGTCACCATCAGGTCGCCCACCTTCAGCGGGTTGATGCCGAGATTGACCAGCCGAACACGCAGCAAGCCATCGCCGCGCCCTTCGGCAAAAGCCACCACATCATCTCTGGCGCGCCGCACCGGCAATACGCTTTCGCTGTCAGTCAGCAGCAACACGCGCGAGGAGATGCGCCCGGTCTCCAGTACCCTTCCGATAACTCCGCGCTCTGAGACAACCGGCATCCCGGGTGCCACTCCGTCGCTGCGGCCTACCCCGAGAAAGGCGAGCCGCCGTCCGCTTGAAGCGGTCGAGCCGACCAGCCTTGCGGTCGCGACCGGCTTTGCCTCGCCCTCGCGCATGGCAAGCAGGGCCTTGAGGCGGCGGTTCTCGGCCTTGATCGCTTCCGCTTCGCCAAGCCGGATACGGGCGAGTTCGACTTCCTCGCGAAGCGCCGCGTTCTGGCTCCCGGCGCGGAAATAGCCGGAGATCCCGCCGAACAGGTCATTGCGACCGCTGCGCGCCGCAGCCGTGGCTTCGCCCGCGGGAGCGACAACATCACCCGCAAGGCCGCGCAAGGGCGCAAAGGCAGACGGCTGCCAAAGCGACAGCAGCAACAGCCCGAAGCCCAGCAGCGCCCCGGCACCGGCCAGCAGATAGCCGGTGAACAGCGAAAATTGCGCCTTCTTCGAGAAGCCCGACCGTCGCGATGAAGGCGGCGCCATGGCTCTTCGTCCCTTCTGCCAGATCCCCCGGCGTCAGGCCGATGCGGCTTACGCCGTCATCAGCACACCGCGATAGATCGGATCTTCCATCGCCCGGCCAGTGCCGATCGCGACACAGGTCAGCGGGTCTTCCGCGACCGAGACCGGCAACCCGGTTTCCTCGCGCAGATGCTCGTCCAGGCGGCGGATGAGCGCCCCGCCGCCAGTCAGAACGATGCCCTGATCAACGATGTCGGCGGCCAGTTCCGGCGCGGTGTTTTCCAGCGCGATGCGCACGCCCTCGACGATTGCCCCGATCGGTTCGGACAGAGCTTCGGCGACATGCGCCTGGTTGATGGTGATTTCCTTGGGCACGCCGTTGACGAGATCGCGGCCCTTGAGGGTGATGGTTTCGCCCACTCCATCTTCGGGGATCACGGCGATGCCATAATCCTTCTTGATCCGTTCGGCAGTGGCATCGCCGATCAGCAGGTTGTGGTGGCGGCGCACATAGCTGACGATTGCCTCGTCCATCTTGTCGCCGCCGGTGCGCACCGAGGTGGTGTAGGCGAGGCCGCGCAGGCTCAGCACCGCGACTTCGGTGGTGCCGCCGCCGATATCGACCACCATCGAGCCGACCGGCTCGGTCACCGGCATGTCGGCACCGATGGCGGCGGCCATGGGCTCGAGGATCAGGTGAACTTCCGAAGCCCCCGCATTGGAGGCCGCATCGCGGATCGCGCGCTTTTCCACCGAGGTCGAACCCGAAGGCACGCAGATCACGATTTCGGGGTAGCGGAACAGGTTGCGCTTGCCATGCACCTTGCGGATGAAATGCTTGATCATCTCCTCGGCGATTTCAATGTCGGCAATCACGCCGTCGCGCAGCGGACGGATCGCCTCGATGCTGTCCGGGGTCTTGCCCATCATCATCTTGGCATCATCGCCCACGGCCTTGACGCGCTTGATCCCGTTGATGGTCTCGATCGCGACCACGGAAGGCTCGTTCAGAACGATCCCCTGATCCTGCACATAGACGAGGGTGTTGGCGGTCCCGAGGTCGATCGCCATGTTCTGCGAGCCGAACTTGAAGAGATTGGACAGGAAGCTCATCGGTGTTGGTGTTCCAGTGGTGACGGGGCGGGGCTGCAGGCCGGATATGGGGGCGGCCGCAGGGGAATTCGACCCGGTTATGACATCAAGCCACGCGCCTAGCGAATCCGCGGGCAAAACGCCAAAATAATTGTCGCGTCTGCTGGTGATTTCTGGGCCTCCACCCTCGAATTTGCGACCGTTGACGGCTAGCGTGCGACAAATGCCCGAAATCCGTCGTCTTCCGTCCGTTCTGGTGAACCGCATCGCTGCGGGCGAGGTGGTTGAACGCCCGGCGGCGGCGCTGAAAGAACTGGTCGAGAACGCGATCGACGCCGGCGCGCGGCGAATCGGGGTGGTGCTGGCCGAAGGCGGTTTGCACCGCATCGAGGTGGTCGATGACGGCTGCGGCATGTCGCCGGAGGCCATGGCACTGGCACTGGAACGCCACGCGACCTCCAAACTGCCCGATTCGCTGATCGGCCCCGACGGTGCGATCGAGCTAGTGACGACGCTGGGTTTCCGCGGCGAGGCGCTGCCCAGCATCGCCAGCGTGGCGCGGCTGACCATCGAAAGCCGCCCAAACCATAATGATGGGGCCGGCGCGGCAGAAGGCTGGCGGCGGGTGGTCGATCATGGCGCGCTGCTTATAGACGAGCCCGCCGCGCTCCCGCCCGGCACGCGTGTCCGGGTCGAGGAGCTGTTCGCCAAGGTGCCCGCGCGCCGCAAGTTCCTGCGCACCGCCCGCAGCGAATATGCCGCGTGCCTTGATGTGGTGCGCCGCCTCGCCATGGCACGGCCCGACATCGCCTTTGTGCTGGAGACGCTGGGCGAGGGCGGCAAACGCACGGTATTGAGCCTGCAAGCGGGCGAGGAGTTGGCCACCCGGGTGGCGCGGATCATCGCCCATGAATTGAAGGATAATTCGGTCGCAATCGAACTGGAGCGCGACACCCCGCACGGCGTGATGCGGCTGACGGGCGTGGCAGGCCTTCCGACGTGGAACCGCGGGGTCGCCGATCACCAATACCTGTTCGTCAATGGCCGTCCGGTGAAGGACCGGCTGCTGGTCGGCGCGGTGCGCGGGGCCTATGCCGACATGCTCGCGCGTGACCGCCACGCGGTCCTCGCCCTGTTCCTCGACGTGCCGCCGCAGGATGTGGATGTGAACGTCCATCCGGCCAAGACCGAGGTGCGCTTCCGGGATTCGGCGGGGGTGAGGGGGTTCATCGTTTCCGGTCTGCGGCAGGCGCTGGCGACGGGTGACCGGCGCAGCGCGCAGGGGCCGGATCGCGGGGCAATGGCGCGCTGGGTGAGCGAGCCTGTGGCTGCAACGCCTGCATCCGTTTCTCCGACGCTCGAAAGCATCTTCTCGGGCCGCGACTGGACGGCACCGCAATCGCAGGTGAGCGAGGCGCGCCCGGCATGGAACGCGCCGCTGGCCCAACCGCAGGGCCGCGCCGAGGAAGCCGCGCCGATCCCCGAACAGGCGCAAAGCTACCCCCTCGGCATCGCGCGCGGGCAGGTCGCCAACACCTATATCGTCGCCGAGGCGAGCGACGGGCTAGTGCTGGTCGATCAGCACGCCGCGCACGAACGCCTTGTGCTCGAACGCTTGCGTGCTGCCGGTGCGGACGAGAGCGTGCGCCGTAGCCAAGCGCTGCTGGTGCCCGATGTGATCGAAATGGACGAGGTCGATTGCGACCGCCTCGAAGACGCCGCCGAGGGACTTGCGCGCTACGGCCTCGTGATCGAACGCTTCGGGCCTTCCGCCATGCTGGTGCGCGCGGTGCCCTCGGCCATCGCCAAGGCCGACACCGCCAAGCTGCTGACCGACCTTGCCGATGATATCGCCAAGCATGGCAAGCAGGAAGACAGCGGCGCGCTTCTCTTGGCCGAGCGGCTCGAACTGGTGCTGGCGACCATGGCCTGCCACGGATCGGTGCGCGCCGGGCGGGTGCTCAGCGTTGCCGAGATGAATGCCCTGCTGCGCGAAATGGAAGCCACCCCGCGATCAGGCCAGTGCAATCACGGGCGGCCTACGTGGGTGAAGCTCAGCATGGAAGACGTAGAGAAGCTGTTCGGGCGTCATTGAAGCGCTCGCATTCTTCGCCGTCTCACCCCTTCAAGGCGGTAATTTCCACTTCGAACTTCATCTCGGGATAGGCCAGGCCTGCCACCTCGACATAGGTGGCGGCAGGCCGGATTTCGCCGAACCTTGCCCCGAACAGCGGGGCGATTTCGTCGTGAATGCCGGGAATGGTGACGTAATAGGTCACCCGGACGACATCCTCGAATGCGAAATCTGCCTCGGCCAGCGCTTTTCCGACAGTGTTGAAGGCGTTTTCGATCTGGTCCCGGATGTCGGGCGGGGTCGATTTCGTGACCGGATCGAAACCCGTGGTCCCGGCGACGAAGCACCAGTCCCCCACAACAACCGCGCGGCTATAGCCGACAATGGCTTCCAGCGCCCCGCCGGAGGTAATCTTGCGTCTCATAGGTGCGACCCCTTCAATCCAATACTAGACGTTGAACTTGAACAGCAGCACGTCCCCGTCCTGCACCACGTATTCCTTGCCTTCCTGCCGCAGCTTGCCCGCTTCCTTGGCGCCCGCTTCGCCGCCCAGCGCGATGTAATCCTCATAGGCAATCGTCTCGGCGCGGATGAAGCCGCGTTCGAAGTCGCTATGGATCTCGCCTGCCGCCTGCGGGGCTTTCGCCCCGTCGGGGAAGGTCCAAGCGCGGGCTTCCTTCGGGCCGGCGGTGAAGAAGGTCTTGAGGCCCAAGAGCTTGTATCCGGCGCGGATTACGCGGGCGAGGCCGCTTTCCTCAAGGCCCAGTGCTTCGAGGAATTCGCCCCGGTCTTCCTCCGGCATGGCGACCAGTTCGGCCTCGATCGCGGCGGAGACGACCACGGCCTGCGCCCCTTCGGCGGCGGCCTTTTCGAATACCTTGGCCGACAGGTCATTGCCCGTCGCAGCGTCTTCCTCGGCCACGTTGCAGACATAAAGGACCGGCTTGGCGGTCAGAAGCTGGGCCTGCTTGAACAGGCGCGCTTCCTCGTCGTCCTTGGGCTCGGTGAGGCGCGCAGGCTTGCCTTCGCGCAGCAGCTCCAGCGCCTGCCCCAGCACGCTCGCCATCGCCTTGGCTTCCTTGTCGCCCGCCGCGCCGCGCTTGGCGGCGGCGGGCACGCGCTTTTCGAGGCTTTCGAGATCGGCGAGCATCAGCTCGGTCTCGACCACTTCGGCATCGGCAATCGGATCGACCTTGTTGGCGACGTGCTGGATGTCGTCATCCTCGAAACAGCGCAGCACGTGGACGATGGCATCGACCT
Organism: Erythrobacter dokdonensis DSW-74; assembly: GCF_001677335.1. Taxonomy (GTDB): domain Bacteria; phylum Pseudomonadota; class Alphaproteobacteria; order Sphingomonadales; family Sphingomonadaceae; genus Erythrobacter; species Erythrobacter dokdonensis. The sequence continues at coordinate 811,011 of NZ_LZYB01000001.1, read as the reverse complement.
CGCGGATATTGCCGAGGAACTGGTTGCCGAGGCCTTCGCCCTTGCTCGCGCCTTTTACCAGCCCGGCGATGTCGACAAAGCCGAGCTGCGTCTCGATGATCTTTGCGCTCTTGGCGATGGCGGCGATTTTCTGGAGGCGCTCGTCGGGCACCGCCACCTGACCGACATTCGGTTCAATCGTGCAAAAGGGATAGTTGGCTGCTTGCGCCGCCTGCGTCTCGGTGAGCGCATTGAACAGAGTGGACTTGCCCACGTTGGGCAGGCCAACGATCCCGCAACGGAAACCCATAGTTTAATCCTCGGTCTTGCCGTCGATGCGCCACGGGGGAAAGCGGCGGAAGGGACCGGCGCGGAACAGGCAGATTTCATTGCCTGCCGGATCGTGCAGCCGGGCTTCGCGCCAGCCCCAGGTCTCATCGACGGGATCTTTGTTGAAACGCAGGCCCGCGCTCTTGAGGATTGCCACAGTCTGGTCAAGCTGTTCGATCTCGAAATAGACCACCGTTGTGCCCGCGATGACCTGATCGGCGTGATGGATCGAGAAGGTTTCCCCGCTCGGCGTCTCGAACCGGGCGTAGCGCGGCGGGGCATCGACGATCTGGGTGAGGCCAAGCGCGGTGTAGAACGCGACAGAGGCGGCGTAATCGGTGCAGCCGACTGTGACCTGGTTGAGCCGCATCAGCGCTGATGCACCCCGCGCACCAGCGGGCCTAACAGCGGCGAGCCGCCGAGCCACTCGCTCTGCACCTGAGCGGTGACCGCGTTGATCGGCAGCTGCGGCTTGCCGCCGGGCGACACCGGCAGGCGCAGCGGACGGGTGCCGGGGCGCTGGGCGACAAGGCCGGCGATGGCCTTGGCCACATCCATCGGATCATTCCTGCGACCCGATCCGTCCTCGCTGCCCATCGCCGCGACCTGCTGCGGATAGCCTGCGGTATGGATCGCCTCGGCCCGTTCCTTGAGCGCGGCGGAATAGATGTTGCGGTTGACCCAGACCTTGGTCGGATAGCCGCCCGGCTCGATGATCGAGACATCGATATTATGCGGCACGAGCTCATAGGCGAGCTGTTCGCTCATCGCTTCAAGCGCGAACTTGGTGGCGGAGTAATGGCCGCTATAGGGCGAGATTACCCGGCCCAATTGGCTGGAGATCTGGATGATCTGGCCAGCGCCCTTCTTCCGCATCCCCGGCAGCACCGCGCGCGCCATGCGGTGCGGGCCGAAGACGTTGGTCTCGAACATCAGGCGGGTGGCCTCCATGTCCTGCACCTCGACCGGCGATGTGATGCCGATGCCTGCGTTGTTGACCAGCACATCAATCGGTCCGCCATTGATCCGCTCGGCCTCGCGCACCGCGGCGTTGACTTCGGCAAGCTCGGTCACGTCCAGCGCGATAATGCGAAGATCGAGCTTTTCGGCGCTGGCGAGTGCGGTCAGCTCATCGGCCTCGCGCCGCGGCAGATTGCGCATTGTGGCGAAGACCCTGGCCCCCTGCCGCGCCAGCAATTCAGCCGTCAGCCGCCCGAAACCGGAGGAACACCCCGTTATCAGCACGCTCTTGCCCTTGAAGTCGAGCGCGGGCGTGTAGACGGGGTCTGCCGCTCCCGCCCGGACGGTAGCGGCGAGAGTGGCGGTGGCGGCGGCTCCGGCGAGGAGCGAGCGGCGGTCGAGGCTCATGGGACGGGTCCTTGGCTGAAACGGGGTCAGCGCCCAGACTATTGGCTTTGCGCCAATCTGCAAGCGATGGGGGTTTAGGCGTCGATGCCTGCCGGAGCAGCTTGCACGCGTCTAAGGTAGTCCCGCCGCTTGCGATTGAGATAGGCGGTCAGCTCGGTTGGGCCTTTTCCCATCGGGGTGGGGATCTGGTATCCCGCAACCCACAGGCGATGCCAGTGGCGGCGAGGCAGGCGCGACCCATCGACTTCGATCAGCACGTGATAACCAAAGCCCTTGGGATTGGGATGCTTCGCTATGCAGGTGATCTCCTGCCAGCTTATGTCGTGAGTCCACAGATTGCCGATCAGGCGCAGGGATCGGCTGTCTATCTCAAGACGATAGGTGAACAGAGTGTTCAGCAACAGGACCGCGGCCAACAGGAAAGTGCCGCCGCTCGCCATGAGGATCGGGGCTTTCCACCAGCTTCCCGGCTCGTTCAGCTGAGCAATCCCCGCCGATCCTATGACAAGGCCGAGTGGCGCAACAAACAGGAGCGCGAAGATATTGAGCATATGACCCCACCAGCGCATCCGGATGATGACGACCTTCGCGCTCATGCCGCTTAGCCCTGCATCCTCAGCGCCACGTCGTTCATGAAGCGCACGTCATCGCCCTTGGCGAGCCATTCAGCTTCGGCGCCGATGGCACCGAGCATCGCCGCAAGGTCATCCTCTTCCGCCTTGGCGAAGTTACCGAGAACATGGCCGGTGACCCGCTCCTTATGCCCGGGATGGCCGATGCCGAGGCGGATGCGGCGGAAGTCCGGGCCGCAGTGCTGGTCGATCGAGCGAAGGCCATTGTGGCCCGCGTGGCCGCCACCCTGCTTCACCTTGACCTTGAAGGGGGCCAGATCGAGCTCGTCATGAAACACGGTGAGCGCATCGGTGCCCAGCTTGTAGAAGCGCAGCGCCTCGCCGACGCTTCGTCCGCTTTCGTTCATGAAGGTCGCGGGCTTCAGCAACAGCACCTTGTGCCCGCCGATCCGTCCTTCCTGCGCCCAGCCCGAGAATTTCTTTTGCACCGGGCCGAAGCCATGCATGTCGCCAATCACGTCCACGGCCATGAAACCGACATTGTGCCGGTGGAGCGCATAGCGCGGTCCGGGATTTCCGAGGCCGACCCAGATCTGCATATTCCCGCCCCTAGCTGTGTTGCCGTTCAAACAAAAGCGCCGGACTTCCCCTGAGAAAGCCCGGCGCCTCTTGTTTCATGCCGCAGGCGGCGGGAAGATCAGTCTTCCTCGCTCTTGGCCTCTTCAGTGGCCTCGGCGGCGGCCGCACCTTCGCTCTTCTTGAGCGCGGACGGGGCAACCAGCGTCGCGATGGTGAAGTCGCGGTCGGTGATCGCGCTGACGACGCCCTTGGGCAGGGTGACTTCGCTGATGTGGATCGCATCGCCCACATCCTTGCCGGTCACGTCGATCTGGATCTCGTCCGGGATCGCATCGCTCGGGCAAACCAGTTCAAGTTCGTGGCGCACGATGTTGAGCACGCCGCCCTTCTTGAGGCCGGGCGACTTCTCTTCGTTGACGAACACCACCGGCACCGCGACTTCGACCCTGGAATCGGCCGAGAGGCGCAGGAAATCGACATGTGTCGGACGGTCGGTCACCGGGTGGAAGGCAACATCCTTCGGCAGGGTGCGAACGGTCTTGCCACCGATCTCGATGTTGACGATCGAGTTCATGAAGTGCCCGGTCATCAACTGCTTGACCAGTTCCTTCTGCTCGACGTGGATCAGGGTGGGTTCTTCCTTGCCGCCGTAGATCACGGCAGGCGTCCGACCATCGCGGCGAAGTGCTCGGGAGGCTCCCTTGCCAGCCCGTTCGCGCGCTTCGGCCGGCAGAGTGAGAGCGTCGCTCATAATCGTGCCTTTCGAATGCGTGTTGAATTCAGCTTTTTTCCGGCGCGCCGCCTCCAGGGATGACCAGAGCACCGAAGCGCGGGCCCTTAGAGCGCCAAGGCGCGATTGGCAACCGCTTTAGGGAGCGCCGATCCTCCGTACACGGTAGCCCTGCGTTTCGATAAGCGCGACGAGACCTTCCGGACCGACAAGATGCGCCGTGCCGACCGCGATGAGCGGGCGCGGTGCATCGGCCAGCATCGGTACGATGGCGGCAGCCCAGTTGCGGTTGCGATCGGTCAGCAAGGTGCGGTGCAGCGTCTCGTCGGCCAGAAAGCCCTCGCGGGTCGAAGCCTCGATCGCGGCTGCATCGCCCGTCAGCCAGGCGCGCTGGAGCCGGGACGGGTCGGCACGCGTCCTTTCGCTATCGCTCAGCACTGCGGCCAGCATGGTGCGCTGGTCGCGTTCTGGCAGGCGATCGAAGATCGAAAGCTGGCCCCGCAGGCCTTCGAGCTCGCGCACCGGCCGGGTTGCGAATTCATCGATCAGCGCCCGGTCGACCCCGTGGGCGGGATCTCCGGTTGCATCGACGCGGGCGAGGGTAATTGCCGCGGCCCATGTCTCGAGCGCGGTGAAATCCACGCGGTCAAGGTCACCGCGCTTGATAAGGGCCAAAAGCCGGGGTTGCAGTTCAGGCGGAACGCGCTGTGCCAGAGGCGGCAGACCGGGCGTCTCGGCGAGCATCGCATAGATCGACCGGGCGTTGCCGCGCCCTTTCAGGTCACTGACCTCCACAAGCAGGAAATCGGCCGAGTCGATGACCCGGCCGATTTCTTCAGTGCGCCAGTGGGTATCGTCGGGAAGGGCATGGATCGTGCCGAGCATCCAGCCTTCCACCGCGCCATCGGCGCTGGCGATTTCATAGAGCAGCGGGTTGGGGGGCGGACCCTCTGTCTCGTCGCCGGGTGCAAAACTGCACCCGGCGACAGTCAGGGTAACCAGGCAGGCAAGCAGCGCAGCGAAGGCATTCCGCAAACGGCTGACGAGCCCGGCCGGTGGCATGGCGATCATTATCGCGCGTCTTCCCGGATCACTTCACCCGGGCCACGGCAATGCCCTTTTCGGCGAGGTAATCCTGCACGCTCTTGGCTCCGGCAAGGTGACCTGCACCGACTGCGACGAACACGGTACCCGGCGTGTCCAAGCGGGTATCGATCCATTCGGCCCAGTTCGCGTTGCGCTGGTAGAGCAGGGCTTCGGCCACAGCCGGATCTTCCATGTTTTCGTTCATGATGGCCGCCAGCTCGTCGGCATCGCCCTCGGCCCATTCGGCCACCATCCGGTCGAGCATCGTCTTTACATCGTCCATCCCTTCGACCGCTTCCATCAGGAAGGCGACCTGACCCTCGGTCGGCATGCCGTTAAAGATGCCGAGCTGGAATTCGGCGGTCTCGAGCGCACCCTGCGGCTTGTCGCCCGCCTTCGTGAGCAGCACCTTTTCCACGCCGCTGCTGGGATCATAGCCCTGCTGCATGAGGGGCAAGAGCGAGAGGGTGAGGCCGGCGAGCCACGGCTTGAGCGGATCGAAGGCAGCCGGGGGCGCGCCGATCTTGGCGAGTGCGCCCTCATAGGCGGTGGTCTGTTCAGGGGTCAGCAGCGAGCGCAGCGTGGTCCCGCCAGGCAGCATGCCCATCTGCATGCTGAGTTGCTGGAGTTCGGCCTCGCTTGCCTTGTCCATCTTGATCTCGGTCACGATCATGTCGGAGCCTTCCAGCGCGCTGGCGATGGTTGCATCGTACCACTCGATACCCTTTGGCAGGACGTGGACCGTGCCGAACAGGTAGATAGTGGTATCCTCGTCGGCCACCTTCCACAGCGCCGGGCCATTGCCGGTCGAGGCAGGCGCTGCGGCTTCGATGGCGGCGTGGTTGTCAGCCAGTGCCGGTGCTGCGCCGAACAGGGCGAGCGGGGCGACGGTAAGAGCGAGCAGATTGGCAAGTTTCATCATATTTCCTTTCGGGGGTTCAAGGGGTTTGAGGGATAAAGGGTATTCAAACAAGGGTGCTGGCCAACACGAAATCACAGCCGCCAGCGGGCAAAAGCAAACGAGGCAATCATCGCGACATAGGCGATGGCGAAGATTCCGAAGGCGTGCGGCGGCGGCACAAAGCCTCCTGCATAGAGCGCGGCCCAGATCGGGAAACCCCCGAGCACCGCGATACAGCCGCCGGTGAAGCCAATGAGACTGTGCTGGCGCTTGTAATCATCGACCATGCGGAAGCCCCAGAGAGGCAGGACGATAAGGCCGCCAATCAGCAGCGCGACAATGACGAGCGCCAGTGCCGGTGGCAGCTTGAGTTGCTCCCAGTCACCGGCAAACAGACTGCCGTCTCCCTGGTCGAAGAAACCGGTCGCAAAGCCGATCACGCCGCCGATCAAACCGGCGATGCCGAGAAAGATGATCTGGTTGCGTTGCCGCTTGCGGGTACGTGCTTCGCCGGGGCCAAGCTGTTGATCAGTCGGGAAGATCATGCGTGTTCTCCGTCGTCGAAGATGTCCTCAATCCGCATGTCGAACAGCCGCGCGATGCGGAACGCGAGGGGGAGGGAAGGGTCGTGCTTGCCGGTCTCGATGGCGTTGACCGCCTGGCGCGAGACGTCGAGCCGCCCGGCCAGTTCGGCCTGCGACCAGTCGCGTTCGGCGCGAAGGATCTTGAGGCGGTTTTTCAAGGCGATCAGAACCACAGGCTATCCCATAAGCGGGCGAGGATAATCCCGGCTCCGATGCTCGCGACAAAGAGCAGGGCGTAGGCCTGCCAGCGCCTCAGGCAGATTGTGTCGGTGAGCACGTTCATCTTGTATCTCCATCATGTATGCCTGACCAAATGTCAGGTTGTCCTGACTATATGTCGCGATTCGCTGACTATGTCAAGATAACCTGACTTAATGTCGCCTCAACATGACCTGCCCGGCGCTGTCCCACACCTTGCTGCGCTGCGGCATTGACGCTTTGGGGGCGTTCGGCCATGGCGAGCCGCCATGAGTGCAGCGCCTCTTTTCACACCGCCCGCCCGCGATCCCGCGCGGTCGTTCCAGGACATGATCCTGACGCTCCACGACTTCTGGAGCGCGCAGGGCTGCGTCATTCTCCAGCCCTATGACATGCGCATGGGAGCGGGGACATTCCACACCGCCACCACTCTTCGCGCGCTGGGACCGGAGCCTTGGAATGCGGCCTTCGTGCAGCCCTGCCGCCGCCCGACCGACGGGCGCTATGGCGAGAACCCCAACCGGCTCCAGCATTACTATCAGTATCAGGTGATCCTGAAGCCTTCGCCGTCCGACATTCAGGAACTCTACCTCCAGAGCCTCGCCGCGATCGGCATCGATCCGCTGGCGCACGATATCCGCTTTGTCGAGGACGACTGGGAGTCGCCCACACTCGGCGCATGGGGGCTGGGCTGGGAAGTGTGGTGCGACGGGATGGAAGTCACCCAGTTCACCTACTTTCAGCAGATGGGCGGGTTCGACTGCAAGCCGGTGGCTGGCGAGCTGACCTACGGGCTGGAACGTCTCGCGATGTACATTCAGGGCGCCGACAATGTGTACGACCTTGCCTTCACCTCCGCAGGTGTGACCTACGGCGACGTGTTCCTGGAGAACGAGCGCCAGATGTCGAAGTGGAACTTCGAGGTCGCCGAAACGGGCGCGCTGTTCGATCTCTTCGCCAAGGCCGAGGCCGAGTGCCGCAACGCGCTCGGCGCAGGCGTGCCGATTGCCGCCTACGAACAGGCGATCGAGGCGAGCCACGTCTTCAATCTGCTGCAGGCGCGCGGGGTGATTTCGGTGCAGGAACGCGCCAGCTACATGGGCCGGGTGCGCGACCTCGCGCGCTCCTCGTGTGAGGCCTATGCCGAGAAGATGAGGCCGGAGTGGCAGGCGAAGTATCCCGGGTGGAATCTCGTCTGATGGCCGACTTCTTGCTCGAACTGCGCTGCGAGGAAATCCCTGCCCGGATGCAGGCCGGGGCGCGTGCGGAACTCGAAAAGCTGTTCCGGCGCGAGCTTGATGCGGCGGGAGTTTCCGCTGGCGACGTGACTATCTGGTCGACCCCGCGCCGTCTCGCACTGATCGCGCGCGGGCTTCCGTTGGCGACCGAGGCTGTCTCCGAAGAAGCGAAGGGCCCTCCCGAAGGCGCACCCGATGCCGCCATCGACGGCTTCTGCAAGAAGGCCGGCGTCAGCCGCGACCAGCTGGAGCTGCGCGACGTCAAGGGCCGCATGACCTATTTTGCGGTCGTGAACATCCCCGGTCGCCCTATGGCCGAGGTGCTGGCGGCCGCGACCCCCGCGATCATCCGCGATTTTTCATGGCCCAAGTCAATGCGCTGGGGCGTGGCGTCGATCAGCACGGATTCCCTGCGCTGGGTGCGCCCGCTCTCCGGCATCGTCGCGCTGCTCAATGGCGAGGTGATCGACGTCGAAGTCGGCGGCATCGCCTCGGCCCGCGAGACCATGGGGCACCGTTTCCATTCATCCGGTGGGATCAGCATCGCCAGCGCGGATGACTACGCCGCAAAGCTGCGCGCCGCCCATGTGATCGTCGATCACGAGGAGCGCCAGAACCTGATCCGCGAGCGCGCGGCCAAGGTCGCGGCGGACGCTGGCCTGAGGCTTGTCGCGGACGAAGGCCTGGTGGTGGAGAACGCGGGGCTGACCGAATGGCCGGTACCACTGCTCGGCCGCTTCGACGAGACCTTCCTCGACGTGCCGCCCGAGGTGATCCAGCTCACCGCGCGGGTGAACCAGAAATATTTCGTGTGCGAAGGGACCGACGGCAAACTGGCCAACGCCTTCGTCTGCACCGCCAATATCGATCCCGTAGACCCCGCCGTGGTGGTCGACGGCAACCGCAAGGTGCTGGCCGCGCGTTTGAGCGATGCGCGCTTCTTCTGGGAGCAGGACCAGAAGACGCCCCTCGCCGTGCACGCCGAGAAGCTGTCGCGGATTACGTTCCACGAGAAGCTCGGCACGGTTGCCGACAAGGTCGAGCGTGTGGCCAAACTGGCGCGCTGGTTGTGCGAGGAGGGGATTGTCGCAGGCGACCCCGCGCTCGCCGAACAGGCCGCGCGGCTATGCAAGGCCGATCTCGTCACCGAGATGGTCGGCGAATTCCCCGAATTGCAGGGCCTGATGGGCGGATATTACGCCGCGAAGGAAGGCCTGCCGGTCGAGGTCGCCGAGGCGATCCGCGACCACTACAAGCCGGTCGGGCAGGGCGATGAAGTGCCGACCGCGCCGGTGACGGTGGCGGTAAGCCTTGCGGACAAGCTGGATACACTTCGCAGTTTCTTCAAAATCGATGAAAAGCCGACCGGCTCTAAGGACCCCTTTGCTCTGCGCCGTGCGGCACTCGGGACCATCCGGCTCATCACGGATAACGGTCTGAGGATGGGGGTGGCCGAAGGTGACCTCCTCGACTTTTTCGCCGACCGCCTCAAGGTCCAGCAGCGCGAGGCGGGCGTCCGCCATGACCTGATCGACGCGGTGTTCGCGCTCGGCCAAGAAACTGGAAACGTTGAGGATGATCTCGTGCGTCTGCTCGCCCGCGTCCATGCCTTGCAGGCCTTCGTCACCACCGAGGACGGCACCAACCTCCTCGCGGGCTACAAGCGGGCGGCGAATATCCTCAAGAAGGAAGGTTGGGATAGCACATCCCGTCTCCCCGGACTTGATCCGGGGCCCCGGTCCCTTGCCGTCGAAGAAGAAGCGGGATCCCGGCTCGGGGGCCGGGAAGACGAAAGTCTTGTGCTTTCCTACACTCCCGAGCCGGCCGAAAAGGCGCTGATCGACGCGCTCGACACCGCCGCGCCGCTTGCCGCGCAGGCGGTGGAGGCAGAGCGGTTCGCCGATGCGATGGCGGCGCTCGCCACCTTGCGCGTCCCCATCGACAGGTTCTTTGAAGAGGTGACCGTAAACGCCCAAGAGGCGGATAAGCGGCAAGCCCGCCTTGCCCTGCTCGCGCGTTTCCGCGATGCGGTGCACAGGGTCGCGGATTTCAGCCGGATCGAGGGATGAAGGCCCTTGCTCCCCTGTCTGTCAAGTGGACGAAAACATAGACAGATCAAAGCAATATCATCGAAAATCAGCTTGACACCCTGTCAAGTTTGTCAAGCTGAGTAACTGCGGGAAATGCCATGACATTGAAAACGGTCTATGTATTCGGGGGCTCTGCCGACCACTCCGACCCGCGCCAGAAGGACAAGACCATCGTCGGTGGCAAGGGCGCGAACCTGGCCGAGATGGCCAGCATCGGCCTGCCGGTGCCGCCGGGCTTCACCATCACGACCGAAGAATGCATTGCCTATCTGAAGGATGGGGCGGATTTCTCGCAAGGCTTGCGAAGTGCCGTTACCGCAGCGCTGGCCCATGTCGAACAGGCCGTGGGCAAGAATTTCGGCAATCCGTCCGATCCCCTGCTCGTCTCGGTGCGTTCGGGCGCGCGGGTGTCGATGCCGGGGATGATGGACACCGTGCTCAACCTCGGCCTCAATGATGCCACGGTCGAGGGGCTGGCGGCATCGAGCGGAGACGCGCGTTTCGCCTGGGATTCCTATCGTCGCTTCATCCAGATGTATTCCGACGTGGTGCTCGGGATCGATCACGGCCTGTTTGAAGAAGCGCTGGAGATCGCCAAGGAAGACAAGGGTTTCTATAACGATACCGAGATGAACGCCGCCGACTGGCAGGCGCTGGTCGGCGAATACAAGACGATTGTCGAAGGCGAACTCGGTCGTGCCTTCCCGCAGGACGTTCACGAACAACTGTGGGGCGCGATCCGCGCCGTGTTCGACAGCTGGGATAGCGACCGCGCCAAGGTCTACCGCCGCCTTAACGACATTCCGGGCGATTGGGGCACAGCGGTCAACGTGCAGGCGATGGTCTTCGGCAACATGGGCGAAACCAGCGCCACCGGGGTCGCATTTACCCGCGATCCGGCGACCGGCACACGGGCCTACTACGGCGAATATCTGATCAATGCGCAAGGCGAGGACGTGGTCGCGGGGATCCGCACGCCGCAATACCTCACCATGGCGGCGCGCGAGGCGGCCGGGGCCAAGCCGCTGTCGATGGAAGAGGCGCTGCCCGAGGCTTACGCCGAGCTCGCCCGCGTGTTCGACCTGCTGGAACTGCACTACAAGGATATGCAGGACATCGAGTTTACCGTCGAACGCGGCAAGCTGTGGATGCTCCAGACCCGCTCGGGCAAGCGCACCGCCAAGGCCGCACTCAAGATGGCGGTCGACATGGTCGGCGAAGGCCTGATCGACGAGCGCGAGGCGGTGCGGCGGGTTGACCCGATGGCCCTGGACCAGCTGCTCCACCCGACGCTTGATCCCAAGGCTGAGCGGCATGTACTGACCACCGGTCTTCCCGCTTCGCCGGGCGCGGCGGCAGGCCGGATCGTGCTCGATGCTGATACCGCCGAACAATGGGCGGGACGCGGCGAGAAGGTCATTCTGGTGCGGGTTGAAACCTCGCCGGAGGACATTCACGGGATGCACGCCGCGCAAGGCATCCTCACCGCGCGCGGCGGGATGACCAGCCACGCCGCCGTAGTCGCGCGCGGCATGGGCCGGCCTTGCGTATCGGGCGCAGGTGCGGTGTCGATCGACCGCGCCAGTCGCACACTGCGCATCGGTTCGACCGAGCTCAAGGAAGGCGATGCCATCACGCTTGACGGAGCGACGGGTCAGGTCATGCTCGGCATCGTCCCCACGGTCGAGCCCGAGCTGGCAGGCGATTTCGGCACCTTGATGGTGTGGGCGGACAATCTGCGGCGCATGAAGGTGCGCACCAATGCCGAAACGCCCGACGACTGCCGTATGGCGCGCCAGTTCGGGGCCGAGGGGATTGGCCTGTGCCGCACCGAACACATGTTCTTCGAAGCCTCGCGCATCTCGCTGGTGCGCCAGATGATTCTTGCCGAAGACGAGGCCGGGCGCCGCCGCGCGCTTGACCGGTTGCTGCCCGAACAGCGGGGCGATTTTACCGCGATCTTCGAGGTCATGGCAGGCCTGCCGTGCACCATTCGCCTGCTCGACCCGCCGCTGCACGAGTTCCTGCCGCACGCTGACGAGGAATTTGCAGAGCTTGCCGATGCGACCGGGCTGGGCGTCGATCACCTGAAGCGCCGTGCGGGCGAGCTGCACGAATTCAACCCCATGCTCGGCCACCGTGGCTGCCGTCTGGGGATTACCTTCCCCGAGATCTACGAAATGCAGGCCCGCGCGATTTTCGAGGCGGCCTGCAAGGTCAAGGTCGCCAGCGGCGAGGCGCCCTTGCCGGAAATCATGATCCCGCTGGTGGCGACGAAGCGCGAATTGGCAATCCTGCGTGCGCTGGTCGACCGCACCGCCGAGGCGGTCTTTGCCGAGACCGGCACGCGGGTCGATTACCTTGTCGGCACGATGATCGAATTGCCCCGCGCCGCATTGATGGCAGGCTCGATTGCCGAGGAAGGCGAGTTCTTCTCCTTCGGCACCAATGACCTGACGCAGACCACACTGGGCGTGTCGCGCGACGACGCAGCGCGGTTCCTGAGCGTCTATGTCGACAAGGGCATTTTCCCGCGGGATCCCTTCGTCAGCCTCGATATCGAAGGCGTCGGCCAGCTGGTCGAACTGGCGGCGGAGCGGGGCAGGGCGACCCGGTCCGACATCAAGCTCGGCATTTGCGGCGAGCATGGCGGTGATCCGGCAAGCATCGATTTCTGCGAGAGCGTGGGCCTCGATTACGTCAGCGCATCGCCCTACCGCGTGCCGATCGCGCGGCTTGCCGCAGCTCAGGCGGCGCTGAAGCAGGCCTAAGTTCCGGCGAGCGAACGTCGTCCGGTGAGGGTGACGATCTCGAAGGTCTCGGCCGTCTTGCCATCGGCATCGGCGCGTGCGGTGAAGGCGGTGCGCGCTCGGGAAAGCGCGGCGCGTCCAAGCGGCGCGGCGGGCTTGGCCAGCGCATTGCCGAGCCCGGAATCGCGCAGATCCGCCACCAGCCGGTCGAGCGAGGAATAGCGCACCGTCAACGCGTGGGTATCGACCACCGGATCCTTCCACCCCGCACGCTGGAGCAGGGCCGGGGCAGCCCGCGGGTCGACCAGCGGATGGATGCGCGCGGCAGGCCTGTCCGGCTCGGCGGCGAGCATCGCGGCACGCAGGGCTGGCAGGCTCTGGCCGCCGATGAAATGGGCGATCACCAGCCCGCCGGGTGCAAGCGCGCTGCGCAGGTGGATCAGCGCGCCGGGCAGATCGTTCACCGCATCGAGCAGCCCGGTGACGGTGATCAGGTCGAATCCGCTGACGGAGTAGGGCGCTTCGAGATCGATGTCGTCAGGCACCGCCACCTCCGCCCCGCTGGCGCTAAGCCGCGCAGCCAGCTCGCCGGTCCAATCGCCGAGCACCAAGGCGCGCGCCGGTTCGTGGCGCAGGAAGCCGAGCCGTTCGAGCGTATCCTCGATCATGTCTTCGGCGATGAAGCGCGCGGCATCGGCGTGCTCACGGCGCATCTGTGCGCGGGCGAGGCGATTGCGGCGACGGGCCGGGCTGAAGATGGTGGGGATAGCGGGTGCGCTCATGCAAGCCGCCCTGCCGCGCTTGCCAGCACAGTGCAAGCCGTGCGACACTCGCGATCGATGGCAGTGGTCGCACACTTGGCCCGGGGCGTGAAGCCGCTGGTGGATCTCGTCTATCCGCCGCGTTGTCCGCTGTGCGGCACCGCGCTTGCCGATCAGGACGGGCTGTGCGCGGATTGCTGGAGCCTTCTCGACATTCCCGGTGAAGGGGGCGGCGAGGCCGTGGCCGCATGGCACGATCACGGTCGCCCGGTGCCGGCCCATGCCGCGACGTTCTACAATGATGCCTCGCGTCGGCTTGTGCTCGATTACAAGCACGGCCGCCGGATAGCGTTGGCGCGGCTGCTGGCCCGGTTGATCGCGGCGCGGCTGCCCGAAACCGATGCGGGGCTGGGCAAGCCGGTGCTGGTGCCGGTGCCGCTCCACCGCTGGCGTCTGTGGCAGCGCGGGTTCAATCAGGCGGCGCTGCTGGCGGTAGAGCTAGCGCGGCTTGGCAAGGGCGAAGTGCTGGTCGATGGCCTGCTGCGCCGCAAGCGCACCCCGAGCCTCGGCGGGCTGGGGCGCGAGGCGCGTGACCGGGCGCTGGCCGGGGCCATCATCGTAAACCCGCGCAGGCGCGCAGCGATTGCCGGTCGCGATGTGGTGCTGGTCGATGATGTGTTCACCAGCGGAGCGACGGCGCGGGCTTGTGTCGGCGCGCTGGCTGGGGCGGACGCGCGCAGCGTCTCGGTCGCGTGTTTTGCCCGGGTCGATGATGGCGGGCACCGTGGCGCGAGCCCCAAAAACGAAACGCCCGAGGCCTTGTGAGCCCCGGGCGCCGCGTGACGAAACGGTGCGGATCCACCCTTTCGGGCCTTGATGGCCACCCCCTAGATAGGCCATCGGGATCCTGTCCCTCATCGTTCAACCGGTCGCTCCGGCACCCCGCTGCCGGCCTGCGCCACGGTCACCCCCTGAACCCGGCATCAGGCGATGCCATTGTTCGGTGGAGAACCCCTTGCGGAGTTCGTGACCTGTTGTTCCATCGTGGCTTGCAATGCGGAAGGCCTAACCTTTGTATCTGACGTTTTTTGCAAGCCGCTGTTGTGAACGTGCAACAATCCGCGCATGAGCGGGCCGTGGACTCTCCGGAGACGAATATGACCGATCATCTGCTGAGCACCGATGAGCGCGAGCAAGGTTCGATTTTTGCCCCCAAATTCGATCCGGCCGGATTGTTGACCGCCGTGGTCGTTGATGCCGCATCCGGTGAGGTGCTGGTGGTGGCGCACATGAACCGCGAAGCGCTGGATCGGACGCTGGAGAGTGGAAAGGTGTACTTCTGGTCACGCTCGCGGCAGGCGCTTTGGCTCAAGGGCGAGACTTCGGGCCATTACCTGGATGCATTGGAAATCCGCGTTGATTGCGACCAGGACGCGCTCGTGATTCGGGCAAGGCCGGCTGGACCGACTTGCCATACCGGTGCGCGGAGCTGTTTTTATCGCCGTGTCGAGAGCGGTGACGAGGGTACCGTTCTCGTTAAGGTCAAGACTTGACGCTCACGTAAAGGTAAGGTAGGTCAGGCGGCATGGCTACCGCTCCTGCCCAACATGCCGCCGCCGGAAAGGCTGAACTCGAACCGCGCCGTAATGGCGCGCACCTTGATCGGCCCGATATTCATGCGCGCGAGCAATTCACCATCTCCGACCTGACGTCGGAATTCGGCTGCACGGCCCGTGCGCTGCGCTTCTACGAAGACGAGGGCCTTATCAGCCCTGCGCGCGTCGGCCTGACCCGCGTCTATTCCAAGCGTGACCGCGCCCGGCTCGCCTGGATCATGCGCGCCAAGAATGTCGGCTTCAGCCTGACCGAGATCCGGGAGATGATCGACCTCTACGATCTCGACGATGGCCGTGTCGAACAGCGCCGCGTCACGATCGAGAAATGCCGCGCGCATATCGCCAAGCTCAAGGCGCAGCGCGACGACATCGATTCGTCGATCAATGAACTCACCGAATTCGTCGCCGAGATCGAGAAACTCGACCTCGGTTGACCGGCCTCGCGCCGTTTCACCTCCTGTCCGTCCACGCACATCCAAGGGATCATGTGATGCCGACCTATACCGCCCCCACCCGCGACACGCGCTTCATCGTCAACGAGGTGCTCGACCTTGCCAGCTACGGCAATCTTCCGGGCTTCGAGAACGCCAGCCCCGACATGATCGACACCGTCATCAACGAAGCGGGCAAGTTCTGCGCCGAAGTGCTCGCACCGATCAATCAGGCCGGTGACGAACACGGTTGCACGCGCCACGAAGACGGCTCCGTCACTACCCCTCCGGGCTTCAAGGAAGCCTATCAGGCCTATGTCGAAAGCGGTTGGGGCACGCTTGCGCAGCCCGAAGAATTCGGCGGTCAGGGCCTGCCGCATGTGCTCGGCTTTGTGCTGGAGGAATATACCGGCACCGCCAATCAGGCCTTCGCCATGTACCCGGGCCTTACCGCGGGCGCGATCTCGGCGATCCTCGCAAAGGGTTCGGACGAGCAGAAGGCGATGTATGTCCCCAAGATGATCTCGGGCGAATGGTCGGGCACGATGAACCTGACCGAACCGCATTGCGGCACCGATCTCGGCATGATCCGCACCAAGGCCGTGCCCAATGGCGACGGCACCTATGCGATCACCGGCACCAAGATCTTCATTTCCGCCGGCGAGCATGACCTGACCAGCAACATCATCCATCTGGTACTGGCCAAGACCCCGGGCGCGCCCGACAGCACCAAGGGCATTTCGCTGTTCATCGTTCCCAAGTTCCTGCTCGATGCCGACGGCAACCCGGCCGAGCGCAATGGCGTGACCTGCGGTTCGATCGAAAAGAAGATGGGCATCCACGGCAACGCCACCTGCCTGCTCAACTATGACGGCGCGACCGGTTACATGGTGGGCGAGGAGAACAAGGGCCTCGCCGCGATGTTCATCATGATGAATGCCGCGCGCCTCGGCGTCGGCATCCAGGGCTATGCCCAGGCCGAAGTCGCCTATCAGAACGCGGTCAATTACGCGCTCGACCGCCGTCAGGGCCGTGCGCTGACCGGCCCCGCGGACCCTGCTGCCAAGGCCGATCCGATCTTCGTCCACCCCGACGTGCGCCGGATGCTGATGGATGCCAAGGTCTTCACCGAAGCCATGCGGGCGCTGTGCCTGTGGGGTGCCTTGCAGGTGGACCTCACCCACAAGGCCCAGACCGCCGAAGAGCGCGAGATGGCCGACATGCTGATCGGGCTGATGACTCCGGTCATCAAGGGCTACGGCACCGACAAGGGCTACGACATCGCCAACAACATGCAGCAGGTCTATGGCGGCCACGGCTATGTGCGCGAATGGGGCATGGAGCAGTTCGTGCGCGATAGCCGCATCGCGATGATCTACGAAGGCGCCAACGGCGTGCAGGCGATGGACCTGTGCGGCCGCAAGCTCGCCATGAACGGCGGCAAGGCGATCCAGGCCTTCTTCGCCATGATCGACGAGGAAATCGCCGCCGCCAAGCAGGACGAAACCCTGAAGCCCATCGCCGAGCGGCTCGAAAAGGCGCTGGGTGAACAGAAGGCGGCCACCATGTGGTTCATGCAGAACGCGATGGCCAATCCCAACCACCTTGGCGCGGGCGCCCATCACTACATGCACATCATGGGCATCGTGACGCTGGGCTTCTTCTGGCTGAAGATGGCCAAGGTCGCTGCCGCCAAGCTGGTTGGCGAGCCGGAGGACAAGGCGTTCTACGAAGCCAAGCTGGTTTCGGCCAACTACTACGCCGAACGCTTTCTGCCTGATGCAGGCGCACTGCGCCGCAAGCTCGAAGCGGGCAGCGACTACATGATGAAGCTCCCGGCCGAGGCCTTTGCCACCGCTGCCTGAGTTTTCCGTTGACAGGGCAACAAGAAAGGGCCGTCCCGCTTATCGCAGGGCGGCCCTTTGCTTGGCTATTTGGGTGCGGAAAATGCGGCTACTTCGCAGCCTCTTCTGCCACCGTATATAGGTAGTCGACATAGGCCATGGTCGCCTGATCGAGGCCATAGACCTTGGGCTCGCTGCTTTCGATCAGGAACCATTCGTTGGGCGCATGGGCACCGCCACCGCGACTTAGACCGAATTGGGATGCAGGCAAGTTGAGCGGCGGACCATTGAAGATCACCCCCGGCCAGCTGCCCGCATTGCGCGGCCGGATCGCATAGGGAATACCGGTCTCGTCAAACAGGCGCTTCTGCGCGCGGATCAGCACGCTGTCCTCCTCGGTTTCGTTGGGTCCGTAGCCGCCCGAAACCGTCACCTGCACATCGTCGAACCCGCGCTTGGCAAGATGCGCCTTCAGCTTGCCCACCGCCTCGGCCTTGGTCATCGCCGGTACCAGCCGGAATTCGAGCTTGGCCTCGGCCCGGCCGGGCAGCACCGTCTTGCCACCTGGTCCGGTATAGCCCGCTACCAGCCCTTGGATGTTGACCGTGGGCTGCGAGTAGAAGCGTTCGAGGCTGGTGATGTAGTCCTCGTCATCGATCCACCTTCCGATGCCGAGCGCGGCCTTTTCCTGCGCTTCGGGATTGAGCTTCGCGCCCTCGGCGATCAGTTCCTTCTGGCGCGGGGTCAGCGGGCGGACGTTTTCGAACCACCCGTCGATGGCAGGGGTGTGCCCGTCATCGGCCACCAGCGTATCGAGCGCTTTGACCAGTCGCCAAGCCGGGTTCTCGATGCGTGCGTGGTTGGACGAGTGGATGTCGGTCTTTGGGTACTTATCCGAGGTCTCGCCGCCGACCACAAGCTGGAACTCGACGGCGCCCTTGGCTCCCAGCGTGATGTTGGCGCTGCCATCTTTGCTCTGTGCCGCCGACGGGATGAATACGCCGATCGTCTTCGCAAGCGCGGCCTGCACCTCTGGCACGGCGACGACCTGATCGAAATGGGTCGAGGCAACCTCTTCCTCGCCCTCGGCCACCAGCACAAGGTTGACGGGCAGCTTGCGCCCGCTGGCCTGGATCGCCTTGATCGCGGCGAGGAAGGCCATTTCCGGCCCCTTCTGGTTGACCGCCCCGCGGCCGTAGATTGCAAGGCCTTCGCCGGGGCGTTCGACAAGCCGTCCTTCGAGCGGAGGGGAATCCCATTCGGCCGGATCGAACTGCTTGACGTCATACATGAAGTAGATGCCGAGCGTAGTCGGCGCCCCGGCGTCAAGCGTCGCGAAGACTGCGGGCACACCGTCCGTGGGGATTATCCTGGCCTGCTGGAAGCCCGCGTCGAGCGCGAGCTGCTTCATATATTCGGCGCCTTCGGGGGTGCCGCGCTTTTCCGCTGCGATTGTGGGCAGCGCGATCCAGTCCCGCAGAGCCTTGATCGTCGTATCGCGCTGCGCGGCAACCGTGGCCGCGATCTTGTCACGCTCCGGTGTCTCTGCTGCTGCGGGAGCTGCTGCCAGAACGAGCGCCATAACCATGCCTAAACCCGCAATCGGCCGTACCATGCCAAGTCTCCCATTTGCCTTCGCTCGCAAGAGGTATCAGTCAGCCACGGTTTCGCAACGGCTTTCGCCGGCAGGCTTTGCGCCGCCCCGGCAAGCTGCCATAGCTGTGCCGGGAATGATGCGAGGAGAGCAAGGCATGTTGGTTCGGCGGGTGATACAGTTCGCGGCGGCGGCGGCAGCGGTGACGAGCACGCTGCCTCTGGAACCGGCATTCGCGCAAGAGGCGCAGAGCGCTTTGCCCGCGTCGCTGCATCAACAGCTTGATCGGCAATATGAACGCGTGATCGCGGACCTTATCCGCATCACCGAAACCCCCGCGCCACCTTTCAAGGAGGCAGAGCGTGCCGCGCTGTTCGCGGACATGCTGCGCGATGCGGGCCTTGCGGATGTCAGCATCGACGAGGAAGGCAATGTCATTGCCCTCCGTCCTGGAAGTGCGGAAGGTCCGGTTTTTGTCGTCTCGGCCCATCTCGACACGGTGTTTCCCGAAGACACGCCGATCACGGTGACCCGCGATGGTGATCGGTTGATGGCGCCGGGAATCGGGGATGACAGCCTCGGCCTTGCCTCGATCCTCGCATGGGTGCGGCTGCTGGAGGCGAACCGCATCGCTACGCGTCAGCCGGTTCTGTTCGTCGGCACCGTTGGCGAGGAAGGGGCGGGCGACCTTCGCGGCGTGCGCCATCTGTTCACCAAGGGTGCATGGAAGGACCGTATCGGCGCGTTTCTTTCAATCGACGGAACCGATGCCGGGCGGGTCGTTCACGCCGCTGTCGGATCGCGCCGCTATCGTCTCGCCTTCAACGGGCCGGGCGGGCACAGCTACGGCGCCTTCGGGATTGTCAATCCGATGGCCGCCATGGCCGGCACGGTGACCGGCATCTACGCCATCGACGTGCCGGGCGAACCCAAGACGACCTATTCCGCCAGCGTTGTCAGCGGGGGAACCTCGGTCAATGCGATCCCCGACAGGGTGGTGCTCGAAATCGATATGCGCTCGGGCGATCCTGCTGAACTGGGGAAGCTGGAACAAGGCGTGCTGGCAGCGGCGGAGGCTGCGGTGGCACAGGAGAATTCCTCGCGTTCGACCCGCGCAGGCCAGATATCGCTCGAGCCCGAATTGATCGGCGATCGCCCGGCGGGCGCGACGCCTGTCGATCATCCGCTGGTGCAAATGGCGGTGTCAGCGTCGCAGGCAGCGGGCTTCAGGGGCCGGCTCGACGATTCCTCAACCGATTCGAACATCCCCATGAGCCTCGGGATCCCCGCCCTGACCATTGGCAGCGGGGCGGGCGGAGGACGCTCGCACAGTCTTGCCGAGTATCTTGCCATCGACCGGGATCGCTTCGTCGCAGGGCTTTCGGTGGGACTGGCGGTGATTCTTGCCCAGACCGGCGGCGAACTGCCCTGAGGTCTATTCCAGCCCGCCCATGAAACGCTGGCTACCGGCCTTGACCTTAGGGGTCGCGGCGGCGGCAACGCGTTCTGACAAGGTCATGCCAGTCTTGACGGCAACTGGTCGAGGACGTTCGCCCGATGGCTTTTCGGGTGCTCTTGCCACCTCAACCTCGCGCGTGGACTCCTCTGCCGGTGCCGGTGCCGGTGCTGCTGGTGGCGCCGGTTGTTGAGCAGGGGCGGGGGCACGGGCGGATTCAGCGTCGCTGAGCGGTGCGGCGACAGTTTGCTCTGCCGGACCAGAACCGGACAGGATCTTCTCGGCCACTTCTTCGATCGAGCCGACCACCAACAACGGCTGACCGCCAATGATGCCCACACTGGTCTGCCCGTTTTCCGCAGTACGCAGCCACGCCACGTTCTCGGCCACGACAAGATAGTTGCCACCGCGCGATTCGAGCTTGATGAATTTCATGACCGCCGTTTCCTAGGCACCTGACGCGTGCCGCGTTTGTCTGGCAAGCTCATAGCGCGTTCCGGTTAAGGAATCGGTTTACGATGCCGGCATGATTACGCTGCAGAGAAGTGGCAGTGGGTCACTCTGCCAGTGGCGCCACTTCGTCGATCAGTCCCATCAATGCCGTCCACGACTGCCGGTCTGCCAGAGGATGATAGGCCGGATTGGGCGTGCGCTGCGGGGTAAGCGGATTGGTGAAGCCGTGTTCCACTCCGGCAAACGACATAAAGTGCCAGTCCGCGCGCACCCGGTCCATTTCTTCCCAGAAGGCAATGACGTCACCGCGCGGCACGAGCGAATCGGAATCGCCGTGGCACACGAGGATGCGCGACCTGATGGGCGCCGCGGCGGGCAGGGGCGTGGCGAGCAAGCCATGGAAGCTTGCCACCAGTGCCAGATCGGCGCCGTCGCGCGCCAGTTCCAGCACGGCCATTCCGCCAAGACAAAAGCCTATCGCGATTTGCGGCTGTCCCGGAGCCGCATCGGAGAGCGCCGCAAGGCTCGCTCGCAGCCGCCGGCGCATAGCCAGCGGATCGGCGCGCAGGCGCTCCATTGCCGCCAAGGCGCTAGCCGCGTCATGCGGTGCGTCAGGGCCGTAGAAATCGGCGATGAAAGCGATGCACCCTGCCTCGGCGAGCGCCAGCGCCTTAGCCTCGACCCCGGGCGAGGTGTTCATGAAGGTCGGATAGACTGCGACTGCCGCCCGCGCCGGGCCGGACGGGCGCGCCAGCCATCCGGTCAGCTCGGCTGCGCCATCGGCATAGCCAATCCTTTCGAGCGCCATTACTCGACCGGCAGGAAATCGGGCACGGAGAGATAACGCTCGCCGGTGTCGTAATTGAACCCAAGCACGCGGCTGCCGGCGGCAAGCTCCGGCAACTTTCTGGCGATCGCAGCCAGCGTGGCACCGGATGAAATCCCGACCAGCATACCCTCCTCGCGCGCGGCGCGGCGGGCCATTTCCTTGGCGTCCTCCGCATCGACGGTAATCGCGCCATCGATGGCGTTGGTGTGGAGATTGCCCGGAATGAAACCCGCGCCGATGCCCTGGATCGGGTGTGGGCCGGGCTGGCCGCCATTGATTACGGGGGAGAGCGCAGGTTCGACCCCGTAGGCCTTGAGGTTCGCCCAGTGTTTCTTCAATTCCTCCGCGCATCCCGTAAGATGGCCCCCGGTGCCGACGCCGGTGATCATCACGTCGATCGGGGTATCGGCGAAATCGGCAAGAATTTCCTGCGCAGTGGTGCGCGCGTGGACCGCGGGGTTGGCCGCATTGTCGAACTGGCTCGGCATCCATGCGCCCGGGGTCTTTTCGACTAGCTCCTGCGCCCGTTCAATTGCGCCCTTCATGCCGAGCTCGCGCGGTGTCAGGTCGAAACTTGCCCCATAGGCGAGCATCAGGCGGCGCCGTTCGATCGACATCGATTCCGGCATCACCAGCACCAGCTTGTAGCCCTTGACCGCTGCGACCATTGCAAGGCCGATCCCGGTGTTGCCCGAGGTCGGCTCGACGATCGTGCCGCCCGGCTGCAAGGCGCCGCGGGCTTCCGCATCCTCCACCATGGCGAGCGCGATGCGGTCCTTGATCGAGCCGCCCGGATTGGCCCTTTCCGACTTCACCCACACCTCGTGGTTAGGGAACATCCGGGCAAGGCGGATATGCGGGGTGCCGCCGATTGTGGCGAGGATGTTGTCAGCCTTCATGTCGATACCTCTCTCTTGAGTTCCTGCGGCTCGAAACTGCGGGCGCGGCGCAATTCGGGGAAATACCACGCCCATACCAGTGTCACGACTATCGCACCCGCACCGCCGAACACAACCGCGCCGGTCGCACCCAGAAGTGCGGCAGCAAGGCCCGACTGCATTTCGCCAAGTTCGTTCGAGGCGGAGATAGCAAGGCCCGATATCGCCGAGACGCGTCCGCGCCGGTCGTCGGGGGTGAAAAGCTGGACCAGCGAGCTGCGGATGAAGACGGAGACCATGTCCACCGCGCCCATCGCGACCAGGATTGCCAGCGACAGCAGAAAATTGCGCGAGAAGGCAAAGGCAATGGTGAAGGCTCCGAAGGCGGCAACCGCCCAGAGCATTTTCATCCCGACCTCGCTCACGAGTGGCCGGAAGGATAGCCACAGCGCCACACTTGCCGCGCCCAGCGCAGGAGCAGCCCGCATCAGCCCCAGGCCTTCCGGCCCCACGAACAGGATGTCGCGCGCGAAGACTGGCAGCAGCGCGGTTGCTCCCGCCAACAGCACTGCAAACAGATCGAGCGTGATGCAACCGAGCAGAAAACGCTCGCGCCAGACATAGACCATGCCCTCGATGATCTGTCGCAAGGGTTTGAGGTGCGGGCCATCATGCTTTGCCTTGATCGGACGAACCGACAGGATCAGGGCCGTCGCTCCCAGCAACATCGCGGCGGACAGGGCGTGCGGGAGCCATTCGTAGCGCGCGAAGATCAGCCCGCCGACTGCCGGTCCCGCCACGCTCGCCGTCTGCCATGCGATCGACGACAGCGCGATCGCTCGGGGCAGCAGGACGGGGGGGACGATATTGGGGGCAATCGCGCTCATCGCCGGATTGACGAACACCCGCGCGGTGCCGTGGGCGGCGGCAAGCGCAAACAGGATCGGAATATTGAGCGCATCAGCCCAAGTCGTTACCGCCAGCAGCACCGCGACCAGGCCGTCGATCCCGTTGGCAAAGGCCGCAACATGGCGGCGGTCGAAACGATCCGCAGCAAGGCCGGCGACCGGCGTCAGCACGAACAGCGGAATGAATTGCGCCAGTCCCAGCAAACCGAGATAGAACGAGGCCTTTGCCACGCTCATCCCGTAATCGGCCCGCGCGACCTCGTAGAGCTGGTAGCCGAGCAGCACCACCATCGACATGGTCGCGAACACAGCGAAAAAGCGGGCCAGCCAGTAGCGCCGGTAATCACCGATCTGGAGCGGGGAAGCAGGTTCGATCACGGCCGCGCCATGGCAGGCGGCAGCACCGCTGCCAAGCAGGCTAAACTTGCCTGCCTGTCAGATGTGCTTGTGCAACCGGGTCAACGCGGGCGGCGCAGACGCGGGTTGGGCTGGAGTTCGTCGATGATGGCGATGAAATCGTCGAGCCGGATGATACGTTCGAACTGGAAACCGGCGCGGGTATCACGGGTCCAGATTACATAGGCCTCGATCCGCCCCACCACCGGCAGACGAATAATGATCCGGTCACCGCGCGCCAGTTGATGCGCATCGTCGACCATGAACCCGTGGGCGGACAGATTGCTGACGTGCAGCTTGAGGTCGCCGTGCTCGAAATGTTCGACGATCACCGGATAATCAACGGGATGGCGCGCCGCGCGCCGCATATCGGTTACGCTAAGATTCGCTCCGCCAGTCACCCCTGCGATCCTTCCGTTATGCTATCGGGCCGGCTCGCAGCATGACGGGCAAAGACTTCTATTTGGTAAAAGCCCCTAGCGGCCAGGCGCTTCAGCGCCGCACCAGTGCGTGCCGCTTCTTGCCAAGGCTGATCCGGAGGGTTTCGGTTTCGGAAGGAAGCACCAGGTACGCAGGATCGGTAATTGTCTCGCCGTCCAGCTTGACCGCGCCCTCGGCCAATTTGCGCTTTGCCTCGCCATTGGAGGCGGTGAGGCCCAGTTCCGTCAGCAGTGCGCCGATTCGCATGCCATCGGCACCGACCGCAATGCTTGGCAGGTCCTCGCCGGCACCACTTCCTGCGAAGGTCTCGCGAGCGGTTGCCTCGGCCCGTGCAGCCGCCTCGGCCCCGCGCACCAGTTTCGTGACCTCGTTGGCGAGAACGATCTTGGCGCTGTTGATCTGCGCGCCCTCAAGCGCCTCGAGCCGTGCGATATCGTCCAGCGGCAGATCGGTGAACAGACGCAGGAACCGGCCCACGTCGCGGTCGTCGACATTGCGCCAGTATTGCCAGAAATCGTAGGCCGGTAACTGGTCCTCGTTCAGCCACACCGCACCGGCCGCGGTCTTGCCCATCTTGGCGCCGTCGGCCGTGGTCAGCAGCGGGGTTGTAAGGCCGAACAGTTCGCGCCCCTCCAGCCTGCGTCCCAGTTCCATTCCATTGACGATATTGCCCCACTGGTCGCTGCCGCCCATCTGCAAGCGGCAATCGTAACGCCGCGCCAGCTCGACGAAGTCGTAAGCCTGAAGGATCATGTAATTGAATTCGAGAAAGGTCAGGGGCTGTTCGCGCTCGAGCCTAAGCTTGACCGAATCGAAGGTCAGCATCCGGTTGATGGTGAAATGCGGCCCGACATCGCGCAGCAGATCAATGTAACCGAGACCCGACAGCCACTCGTCATTATTGACCATCACGGCATCGGTCGGACCGTCCCCGAAAGTCAGCAACCGCTCGAAAACGGTAAAGATCGAGGCGATGTTGGTGTCGATGACTTCAGGTGTCAGGAGCTTGCGGCTCTCGTCCTTGCCCGATGGATCGCCGATCTTGGTCGTCCCGCCGCCCATCACGACAATCGGCTTGTGCCCGGCCTGCTGTAAACGGCGCAGCATCATGATCTGCACCAGACTGCCGATGTGGAGCGAAGGCGCGGTGGCGTCGAAACCGATATAGCCCGGCACGATCTGTTTGGCCGCGAGAGCATCAAGGCCTGCGGGATCGGTGACCTGATGAATGTAGCCGCGCTCTTCGAGCAGGCGCAGGAGGGCGGATTCGTAGGTGCTCATGGGATTCCTGTCGTTTCGGGGGCGCTTAACAGGGGGGAAGGGCAACGGGAAGAGACTTGCCCGTAATCCGGTGCGCAGGCATGGAGCGGCGATGAACCCGCTTATGCTTCACCAGACCTGCGATCTGGGTCCGATCCGCGCCGTTACCGCTTCGATCACCGCCACACCGCAGGGATGCGAAGCGGAATTCCGCCTCGACGGGCACGTGCCCGCAATCATTCTTCCGCCGCCCGCATCGCCCGAACGGATGGACAATCTGTGGAAGACCACCTGTTTCGAGATCTTCTGGCAGCCGCTCGGCGGGACATATTACCGCGAGTTCAACCTTTCGCCTTCGGGACGCTGGGCGGCCTATGATTTCGATTCCTTCCGCGAAGGGATGCGCGATGCCCCGGTGGATGCCATCGCCATCGCCTGTTCGCATGACGAGTACGGGCTGGTGCTCAAGGCCAGCATCGCCGCCGCGCTTCCCGATCCGGCGCAGGTGGCGCTCAACGCCATTGTCGAACATCCGGGCGGGGCCCTGCAATTCTGGGCGCTGGCCTTCCCCCCGGGCAAGCCCGAGTTCCATTCCGAAGCCTGCCGCCAGCTGATTCTCGAGCGTTAAACCTTCGCCCGGTCATTGCCGAAAGGGCCGTTGAGCTGGACGATCCTGGCGTTCAGCACGCAGGCAAAGCTAACCCAGGCGAAATAGGGGACCATCAGCCACCCGGCGAGGCTGCTGCCGGTCAGGCGCGGCAGGCCCGTGACCAGTGCCGCGACCGACAGCCACAGGAAGGCATTCTCGGCCAGCGCCCAGTCGGGCCGCTTCCACTTGAAGAATAGCGGCGACCACAGGGCGTGGAGCACGAAGGTCACCCCGAACAGCGAAAGGACGATGTTGCGCACATCCGCCGAAGGTGCGGCGGCGAGGGCGAGATAGAAACCCGTCCCGGCACAGGCGAGGTTGACGAACCAGGCCGGGCCGAACAGCCAGTCGGGCGGTTGCCAGGGCGGTTTCCTGAGATTGCGGTACCATGGGCCGATCTCGGTCAATCCGCCGCCCACGCCCATGAGGATGATCGCCCAACCGGCCGCGATGGTGATGCTGGTCCAGTCCATGGCCGGTCTATGGCCAATTGCCGCGCAAATGTCATTGCCTTTGCCGCAGGGCTGCTTCAACCCATTGGCCCATGAAGACAGGAATTGACCGGCTGCTGGCCGATCCCGCTCTGCTCGCGCAATTGAAGGGCCGCCGCGTCGCGCTGGTGGCGCATCCGGCGAGCGTCACCGCCGATCTGACGCACAGCCTCGATGCGCTGATTGGCGCAGGCGTGGGCATTTCCAGCGCCTTCGGCCCGCAGCACGGTCTGAAGGGCGACAAGCAGGACAACATGGTCGAGACGGCGGACGAATTCGATCCGCACTACCGCATCCCGATTTTCTCGCTCTACGGCGAGGTGCGCCGCCCGACGCCCGCGATGATGGCGAGCGCGGACGTGTTCCTGTTCGACCTGCAGGACCTCGGCTGCCGGATCTACACCTTCGTCACCACGCTGCTCTATCTGCTGGAGGAAGCGGCGAAGGCCGGCAAGGAAGTCTGGGTGCTCGACCGGCCCAATCCCGCCGGGCGCCCGGTGGAAGGCACCCTGCTGGTGCCGGGGCAGGAAAGCTTCGTCGGTGCTGCGCCGATGCCGATGCGCCACGGGCTCACCATGGGGGAGATGGGCCACTGGTTCATCGCCCATTTCGGCCTCGACGTCGCCTATCGGGTCGTGTCGATGGAAGGCTGGCGGCCCGACGAGGATGGCAGCTGGGGCTGGCCGGCGTCACGCCTGTGGATCAACCCGTCGCCCAATGCCGCCAATGTCAACATGGCGCGCTGCTATGCCGGCACCGTGATGATCGAAGGCACCACGCTTTCGGAAGGGCGCGGCACGACGCGGCCGTTGGAGGTCCTGTTCGGCGCGCCCGACATTGACGCCAAAGCGGTGCTGACAGAGATGCACAAGCTCGCGCCGGAATGGCTGGCGGGCTGCGCATTGCGCGAATGCTGGTTCGAGCCGACTTTCCACAAACACGCAGGAACGCTCTGCAACGCCTTGATGGTCCACGCGGAAAGCCATTTCTACGATCATCACGCCTTCAAGCCGTGGCGGTTGCAGGCGCTGGCGTTCAAGGCGATCCGGCGGCTCTATCCCGACTACCCGATCTGGCGCGATTTCCCTTACGAGTACGAGCTCACCCGGCTCGCGATCGACGTCATCAATGGCGGGCCTGCCTTGCGCGAATGGGTCGATGACAGGGCTGCGATGCCGGACGATCTTGACGTCATGGCGTCACATGACGAGGCGGCGTGGGTGCAGATGGTGCGCGGGCATTTGCTGTATTGATCGGTGCCAGATCACGATAGCTAAGCACGAAAAAGCGCGGTTTCTGGGAATCGTCACGGAAGCGCCAGACAAACAACTCGGCAGTTGCTGTCGAGGTGAAAGGCCGCTCTTCAGGAAAAGTGACTGCTTCTGCAATGATGGTCTCGACTGTGTCATCTGCCAGAAAAGCATGCAATGGAAAGTCGCAACCGGGATGCCAAACGGTGACGCCACCGTTGGACGTTTCCGCACCATACATTGCAGCCTTTGGAATACTGAGTTCGGCGTTGATCGAAAGAGCACCGGTATCCTCGCCGATAGCTTTCAAGGTGCAGATGTCGCGACCGTCAGGCTTATACGATCCGCAGCTACCCAGCAAAAGCGCTGCAATGCCCGCTCCGACAGACCAAGATAGCCTCAAGCCCCGTGCTTCCGCGACAGCTCCCGCATCGCATCGTCCAGCCCTTCGAGCGTCAGGGGATACATCCGGTCGCCGACCAGCTGCTTGATCATCTTGGTGGACTGCGAATAGTTCCACTGCTTTTCCGGCACCGGGTTGAGCCACACGGTCGCAGGATAGGTGTTGGTCACACGCTGCAGCCACACCGCGCCCGCTTCCTCGTTCATGTGTTCCACCGAGCCGCCCGGATGGGAGATCTCGTAGGGGCTCATCGCCGCATCGCCGACGAACACGATCTTGTAGTCGTGGCCGTATTTGTGGAGCACGTCCCAGGTCTTGGTGCGTTCCTGCCAGCGGCGCTTGTTGTCCTTCCACACGCCTTCGTAGAGGCAGTTGTGGAAGTAGAAAAATTCGAGGTTCTTGAACTCCGCGGTGGCGGCGCTGAACAGCTCTTCGACCAGCTTGATGAACGGGTCCATCGATCCGCCGACATCGAGGAACAGCAGCAGTTTGACGGCATTGCGCCGTTCGGGCCGCATCCTAATGTCGAGCCAGCCCTGCTTGGCCGTGCCTTCGATCGTGCCGGGAATGTCGAGCTCGTCCGCCGCGCCTTCGCGGGCGAAACGGCGCAGGCGGCGCAGCGCCATCTTGATGTTGCGGGTGCCCAGTTCCTTGGTGTTGTCGAGGTTCTTGAACTCGCGCTTTTCCCACACCTTGATCGCGCGGCCATGCTTGCTCTCGCCGCCGATCCGCACGCCTTCGGGGTTGTAGCCCGAGTTGCCGAAGGGCGAGGTGCCCCCGGTGCCGACCCACTTGTTGCCGCCCTGATGGCGCTTTTCCTGTTCTTCCAGACGCTTCTTCAGCGTCTCCATGATCTCGTCCCAGTCGCCCAGCGACTTGATCTTCTCCATCTCCTCTGGCGTCAGGAACTTCTCCGCCACCGCCTTCAGCCAGTCTTCGGGGATATCGACCGGGTTCTGCCCGTAATCGGTCATGATCCCCTTGAAGACCTTGTGGAACACCTGGTCGAAGCGGTCGAGCAGGCCTTCGTCCTTCACGAAGGTCGCGCGCGACAGATAATAGAACGCTTCCGGCGTCTGCTCGATCACGTCCTTGTCGAGCGCCTCCAGCAGCGTGAGGTGCTCCTTGAACGATGCGCCAATACCGGCAGCCCGCAGCTCGTCGACGAAATTGAAGAACATGATCGCGTGCTTACCGTGCTGCTCGGGGCCTGACCAGTCCCCATTACTGGGGGGCGAAACAGGCGCGGATTAACGCTTCGCTTACCATCGCGCGGTTAGGGCAACGGGGACAAGAAGGGGCCGCGCAACATCATGAAACCCATCGCTATCGACACCGCCAATGCCCATGCGCTGGGGATGATCCCGGAAAGCTGCGGGGCGGTGACGGTGGGTTGCACCGATGTGGCGGGCGTGGTCGAGGCGGTGATCGCTTCCTCCAAGACCCTGCGTTCCGAACACGAGGCGCTGGCCGAGACCGTGCGCGCGCTGGAGGCCGACCAGACCAAGGTGGCCGAAGCGAGCGACGAGGCGCGGCTGCTGTCCGAACGCGCGATCGACCGGCTCAACGAAGGCACCGCGCTGATCCAGTCCTCATTGGGCCAGATCGCCTCTCTGATCGAACTGGTCGAGACGCTGGGCCAGCACGTCACCAGTTTTTCGGCGGCGATGGAGCAGGTGCGCCGCTCCGCGCAGGACATCGACAATATCGCCGAGACGACCAATATTCTCGCGCTCAACGCCACGATCGAAGCCATGCGCGCAGGCGATGCCGGGCGCACCTTCGCGGTGGTGGCGAGCGAGGTGAAGAGCCTCGCCAACGATACCCGCAAGGCAACCGAGGAAATCGCCCAGACCATCGATGCGCTTGGCGGCGAGGCGGAAATGGTGATCGGCCGGATCGAAGCGGGCGCGCGGGCCAGTGATGAAGCCAAGGCTTCGGTCGCGCGGATCGAGAGCACCATCACCAGCGTCGGCGGCCTAGTCGAGGAAGTCGACAAGCAGAACGACGTCATCGCCCGTTCAACCGGCACGATCTCGAGCCACGTCGACAAGGTGCAGCGGGTGCTGACCAGTTTCGATGCGGCTGCGCGCAGCAACGAGGATCGCTTGCATGGCGCGCATCGCAAGATGGAGGAGCTTGAGATCACCGCCAGCGAGATGTTCGACCGGATCGTGCAGGCCGGGCTCAGCCCCGAAGACAGCGCGATGGTCGACCGCGCGCAGGCGATGCTGGCCGAGCTGGTAGCGCATACCGAAGCCGCGATCGCCTCGGGCGCGCTGACGATGGGGGCGCTGTTCGATACCGACTACGTGGCTATCCCCGGCACCAACCCGCAGCTGTTCCGCACCCGCTTGACCGACTGGGCCCATGCCGAGTGGCGCCCCTTTCTGGACCGCGCAAAAGCAAGCGACTCCCGTGTCCTGGCTGCCGCCTGTACCGACATGAACGGGTTCCTGCCGACCCACCTGACCGAACGCAGCCGTACTCCCACGGGCGACATCAACCATGACACCCAGTTCTGCCGCAACGGCCGGATCATGCTCGAGGTGATCGACCGCAAGGCCAAGGTGTCGACCGCCCCGTACATGATGGCGGTCTACCGTCAGGAGGGCGACGGCAATTCCTACGTGGTGGTCCGCAATGTCTATGTTCCGCTGGTGATCGGCGGCAAGCGCTGGGGCGATTTCGAGCTGGCCTACAGCTTCGATTAACGCCCATGGCCAAGGCCGATGTTTCACGCGAAACATCGATCTGGCGGGGGTCTAAACCGGGTCTGGACAGGGTCTAGCCGGGGCAGAAGGGGGTCTGGCAGCCACCAAACCCCAAATGAGCCCTTGCGTTACGACGGGTTGCGCCGCGCCATGAAGGCCAGCCTCTCGAACAGCATGATGTCCTGTTCGTTCTTCAGCAGCGCGCCGTGCAGCGGCGGGATGGCGCTTGCCGGGTTCTTGTCCTGCAAGACCTCCAGCGGCATGTCCTCGTTGAGCAGCAGCTTGAGCCAGTCGAGCAGCTCGGAGGTGGAGGGCTTCTTCTTGAGACCCGGCACTTCGCGCAGGTCGTAGAAGATATCCATCGCCTTCTTCACCAGCGTCTTCTGGATGCCGGGGAAGTGCACGTCGATGATATCCTGCATCGTCTCGCGGTCGGGGAACTTGATGTAGTGGAAAAAGCAACGGCGCAGGAAGGCGTCGGGCAGCTCTTTCTCGTTGTTCGAGGTGATGACGACGATCGGGCGTTCCTTGGCCTCGATCCGCTCTTGCGTCTCGTAGACGTCGAAGCTCATGCGATCCAATTCCTGCAGCAGATCGTTCGGGAACTCGATATCG
Organism: Erythrobacter dokdonensis DSW-74; assembly: GCF_001677335.1. Taxonomy (GTDB): domain Bacteria; phylum Pseudomonadota; class Alphaproteobacteria; order Sphingomonadales; family Sphingomonadaceae; genus Erythrobacter; species Erythrobacter dokdonensis. The sequence continues at coordinate 779,617 of NZ_LZYB01000001.1, read as the reverse complement.
GCCTTGTCGATCTCGTCGATCAGCAGCACCGGGAGCTGGGGCGAGGTGAAGGCCTCCCACAGCTTGCCCTTCTTGATGTAGTTGCGGATGTCGTGGACGCGCTCTTCGCCGAGCTGGCCGTCGCGCAGGCGCGCCACGGCGTCATATTCGTAAAGGCCCTGATGCGCCTTGGTGGTCGACTTGATGTTCCATTCGATCAGCGGCGCGCCCAAGGCCTTGGAAATCTCATGCGCCAGCACGGTCTTGCCGGTGCCGGGCTCACCCTTGACCAGTAGCGGGCGGCGCAGCGTCACGGCGGCGTTCACGGCAACCTTGAGGTCTTCGGTGGCGATATAGGATTGGGTGCCTTCGAAACGCTGTTGCGGCTGATCGGTCATGGGTTTTCCTGTGAGACTGAATTTGGCTGGCAGCGATAAGGGCGCAAAAGCGCTCGCGCAAGGGGCGGGGGGCTGGCAAATCAGCGAGGCAGCAGCAGAATGCGCTGGGCAATGGCGTTCAATTTGCCTTCGTCGAGCACTGCTTCGGGATTGTTCCAGCCGAGCGTCAGCACCCAATCGCGGCCCGCCGTGTCGGTGAGCAGCCAGGTGTAGTTGAGCACCCCCGGCTCCGACCCGCCCTTGAAGCCGATATAGGGCCAGCTGGCGCGGATCGTCTCGCCATTGGCCGAGGGGTTGATCGCGAGGATGTCGAAAGCGCCCGGATCAGCAGTGCGGCGCATATGCGCGAACAGTCGGGCAAGGTCGGCGGGCGAGGCGAACCATTCGATGTCGATTGCCTTGGGGCCATTGCCGAAGGCGGCGTTGACGTCTTCGAGCGGTACGGGCTCGACCATGCTTTCAGCAACGTTTGCTGCTGTCGTTGCCGCACGTTCTGTCACACTTCCACTGCGCCATGAACTGATCGTCATATCGTCACTCGCCTTGAGCAAGAACAACTCGCGGGTCGTGAGGAATGGGGTGTTGAGAGCAGGGTTATGATGTCCGCTCTCCTTCATCAGCTTGAGAATGCGCTTCTTGCCCAGCACTGTGATCAGCTGATCGGTGGCGGTGTTGTCGCTGATCGCAATCATCAGGCTGGCGAGCGTGTGCAGCGTCACCGGCGCGCCTTTGGGCCAGTCCTGCAATTGGCCGCTGGGGTAGCTCTTCTCGGTCAGCGGCACGACGTCAGACCACTTGCGCCGGCCCACCTTCACGTCCTCGGCCAGCGCGGCCAGCACATAAAGCTTGAAGGCGGAACCCAGTGCGAGGGGCTGGTCCGCACCGAGACTGATGACCGGCGCGCCGCCATCAAGGGGTGCGAACCACGCATTGACGCTGCCGGGCAGGGCGGCAAGGTCGGCGGTGATCCTGGCAGGCGTATCATCGGCCACCGCCAGCGGTTCGATCTGCGTGAAGCGCAGGCCGCTCACGCGGTTATCCTGTGCCGGATCGAGCACGATCGGCCCCTTGGCAAGGCCGCGTTCGAACCGGATTTCAAGGATGGCCGAGGTGCCCTCGCGCGGGTCCAGTTTCGTCACCTCCACAGCCTCGCCGAACTGGGAGGCAAGGCTTGCGTTCAGGGCCTTGAGCTGGGCGGCCGGAACGGCGGCGAGAAACTCCTTGCTGAACAGGTCTTCGGGTGCCTGCTCGCCCCTCAGCACGGCAACCACCTGTTCGCTGCGCTGTTCGAGCGCGGTCTGCGGTGCGGGGGCAGGCCGTTCGGCATCCGGTTGCGCTGCAAGAGGGGCGCATGGCAGGCCGGCCGTTGCAAGGGCCAAGGCGAACAAGCATGGGCGTAACATGGCTTTGTCTCCGGCTAGGTGAACAGGTGATGGGAATCGCGGCATTCGTGCAATCACTCGTCGGGCGGACATAAGCCGTCAGGATCAGGCCCGTCGGGCACAATCTCGAACCCTGCAAGTTCGCCCTCGCTTATGTCGACGCGGAAGGGGGGAGGCGGAGCGCCGCGCAGGAAGGCCGCGAAATCGGCGCGGGTGCGGCAATCCTCGATGAAGTCATTGTGGTCGTAATGGTCGGCAGGATCGATGCGGCTGGTGCTGACCACGGACAGCCCCTCGCGCGGGAAGGTGCGGTGACAATTGCCGTGCTTGCCCAGCGCGCGCCGGCTGTAGATCAGATCATAGCTGCAATCGGTGCTGCCGAGACGGGCATAGGCATGGACGCGGCGCGACAGGTCGATGGGCGTATCGCGGTAACTCGAATAGATCAGTATCTGGCGATCATGGCGCAGCATCATATCGACGCTGCCGCCTTCGCGCAGCACCCGGTCGCGGTCCTCGTCGCCAGAGGCCAGCACAACCTTGCGCACCCGTTCGGGCCGGGCGTGGGCGTAACCATCGAGCGCCAGCACCGCGCGGATGGTGGCCCTTACGCCCATGGAATGGCCGACAATGGTGATGTCATCGGCCTTGGCGGTGAGATCGGCCAGCGCCTCGTCAATCGGCCCCTGCGCCCAGGAGATGGTCGCCTCGTCCGCCGGATAGCTGAGCGCCCTTTCGCGCGAGGGCCAGTGGAACAGCACCAGCGGCACGTCCTTTCCGGCAAGCTTGCCGATCTTGGCGGCCGTTTCATGGGCTTCGATAAAGGTCGTGTTGTAGCCGTGGATGAAGATCAACAGGCGGCCCTTGCCGGCAGGCTCGGCTAGGCGCCTTGCAATCCCGTCTATCCAGGTCTCGCGCGCGTGGGCCACCATCGCCGGCTCGAGCGGCTTGCGTTCATCGGCCCAGTTGTAGAGCCCGCTGCCATAGGTGAGGTTGTAGTGCCGGAAAGGCGCCAGCTTGAGCGATCCGTCGCGGCAATCGGGCAGGGCGCTGGAAAGGAAGAAGAACTGCGACTGGTCTTCGCTTGCCGCGCGCACCGGACCGGTCGGGCAGCCGGCGGTATAGGGGACGGGATCGGGTACCCTGAGCCCGCCGCAGCCGGCGAGCATCCCTGCTGCAAGCAAAGCCGATATCTGGCGCATCTGGCTGGACAAGGTGCGACCCATGGCGGCTCGAAGGTTACGGCGCGACGCGCGGTGGTTCAAGCATCGATCAGGTCGCGGTCGATTTCACCTGCACGGTTCTGGATGAAGTTGAAGCGGTGTTCGGGGTTGCGGCCCATCAGCTCGTCCACGAGCCGTGCCACGCCCGCGCGCTGCTCGTATTCGGTCGGCAGGGTGATGCGGATGAGGCTGCGCGTTTCGGGGGCCATGGTGGTCTCGCGCAATTGCTGCGGGTTCATTTCGCCAAGGCCCTTGAAGCGGCTGACTTCGACCTTCCTGCCCTTGAACACCGTCGCTTCCAGTTCCGCCCGGTGCGCATCGTCGCGGGCGTAGCGGCTCTCCTTGCCACTGGTGAGCCGGTAGAGCGGAGGCTGGGCAAGGAACAGGTGGCCGCGCCGCACGATATCCGGCATCTCTTGGAAGAAGAAGGTCATCAGCAATGTGGCGATATGCGCCCCGTCCACGTCCGCATCGGTCATGATGATGATGCGGTCATAGCGCAGGTTCTGCGGGTCGCAGTCCTTGCGGGTGCCGCAGCCGAGGGCAAGGATCAGGTCGGCGATTTCGGAATTGGCGCGGATCTTGTCGTTGGTGGCGCTGGCGACGTTGAGGATCTTGCCGCGGATGGGGAGGATCGCCTGGCTCTTGCGGTCGCGCGCCTGCTTGGCGCTGCCGCCTGCGCTGTCCCCCTCGACGATGAACAGTTCGGTCTCGCGCCCGCCTTCGCCCGAACAGTCGGTCAGCTTGCCGGGCAGGCGCACCTTCTTGGCGTTGGTGGCGGTCTTGCGCTTGATCTCGCGCTCCTGCTTGCGCTTGAGGCGTTCGTCCATGCGCTCCATCACCTCGCCCAGCAGCGCCTTGCCACGGTCGAGATTGTCGGTGAGGAAATGGTCGAAATGGTCGCGCACCGCGTTCTCGACGAGACGTGTAGCCTCGGACGAGGTGAGGCGGTCCTTGGTCTGGGACTGGAACTGCGGATCGCGAATGAAGACCGAAAGCATCACTTCCGCGCCGGTCATGACGTCATCCGCGGTGATGTCCTTGGCCTTCTTCGCGCCGACCAGCTCGCCAAAGGCCCGCAGCGCGCGGGTCAGCGCCATGCGCAGGCCCTGTTCGTGGGTGCCGCCGTCGGGAGTGGGCACGGTGTTGCAATACCAGCTGGTCGCCCCGTCGGAATAGAGCGGCCAGGCGATCGCCCACTCGACCCGGCCCTGTTCATCGGGGAAGTCCTGCCGGCCGGTAAAGGGCTGGGCGGTGACGCATTCTCGTGTTCCGACCTGTTCGGCCAGATGATCGGCGAGACCGCCGGGGAACTTGAACACGGCCTCGGCGGGCACATCGTCAGTGGCCAGCGAGGCTGCGCATTTCCAGCGGATCTCGACCCCGGCGAAGAGATAGGCCTTGGAACGGGCGAGCTTAAACAACCGCTTGGGGCTGAACTTGCGGTCGCCGAAGATTTCGGTGTCGGGGGTGAAGCTGACCGTGGTGCCGCGCCGGTTGGGTGCCGCGCCGAGGTTCTGGATCGCCCCTTGCGTTATGCCCCGTGCGAATTCCTGCGCGTATAATTGCCGGTCACGCGCGACTTCGACGCGGGTGTGCGAGGACAGGGCGTTGACCACGCTCACCCCCACGCCGTGCAAGCCGCCGCTGGTGGCATAGGCCTTGCCCGAAAACTTGCCGCCCGAGTGCAGGGTCGAGAGGATCACCTCGAGCGTCGACTTGCCGGGAAACTTGGGATGCTCGTCAACCGGAATGCCGCGGCCATTATCGGCGATGCTCAGCCGGTTGCCTTCCTCCAGTCGCACCTCGATACGTGTCGCGTGGCCCGCCACCGCCTCGTCCATGGCATTGTCGAGCACCTCGGCGGCAAGGTGATGCAGCGCGCGATCATCGGTCCCGCCGATATACATGCCGGGGCGGCGGCGGACGGGCTCCAGCCCTTCGAGCACCTCGATGGCCGAGGCGTTGTAATCCCCGCTTGAAGTGGGCGTATTGGCGAAGAGATCGTCGGGCGTGGTTTCGGACATATGCCAGCTATAGGCACAGGCTCCGAGGGCTCACAAGCATCTGCGCACGGTTTTGCTCAGCGGCCAAAGCCTGTGGGTGCGGGATCGACCGCGATGATATCGCCGCCGCGCACCTCGCGCACCTCCAGCGCGCGTTCGGCAACCCCGGTGCGGGCAAACCGGAAAGGACCGTCCACCCCGAGGAAACCGCCCCGGTCATAAAGCTCGTTCTTGGGAAATGGCGTGCCCACCTTCCACTCGCGCGCGATCCGCAGGGTCAGCAGCACGGCATCGTAGCCGAGCGTCGCGACCCTGTAGGGCCTGTTACCGAAGCGCGTTTCATAGCTGTCGGCAAACCGCCTGTAGCGCTGGTCGGAGACTGCCGAGAAAATCGCCCCGTCCATCGATGCAGCGCGGGCAAGGAGGGATTCTCCGCTCCACAGGTCGGTGCCGATCAGGCGCGTGCGGGGATTGGCATCACGCTGCAATTCGTCGGCGGCCTCGAGTCCGAGCCGCGCGCTGTCCGCGATCAGAACCGCATCATAGCCACCTGCCGCACGCAGACGCTGCGCCGCGCTGACAATCGAGGTGTTGCCGCGCGCATAGCTTTCCCGGCCGACGAGGGCTCCGCCGAAATCACGCAAGGCATTGTCGAGCGCCGAGGCGGAACGCTCGCCATAATCGCCCTCGGGCAAGAGCGCGGCAAAGCGGCTTGCACCGCGGCTGCGGGCATATTCGATGCTGCGCCGGATCGATTGTTCAGGATCGTGGCCCATCACGAACACGTCGCTGCTGGCGACCTTGGTATCATTGGAGAAGGTAATCACCGGGACCCCGGCAGGACGCGCGGCTGACTGTACCGCAGGCACCGCGTCGCCCATCAGCGGCCCGAGGATCAGGCGGTTTCCGTCGGCAATCGCCTGACGTGCCGCTGCCGAAATGCCGGTCGAGGTATCATAGGTGGTGATGCGCAGGTTATCGGCATTGGTATCGAGCAGGGCCATTGTCGTGGCATTGGCGATGGCCTGACCGACCTCGGCCGTTTCCCCGCTCATCGGCACCAGCAAAGCGATGCGGTGGCGGCCGGAATCGGTTGGCAGAGCGGTTGCCGAAGGTTCGGGCGCGGGCGGCGGCGGGGCACTGGCGTCAGGCACGTCCACCTTGGGAATGACGGCGCAACCCGCCGCAAGCAGCGCCGCGCCTGCAAGCGCAAGGTTGCGGGGCGCAAGTATCCTGCCCGCGCGCACCAGCCATCCTGCCCATTTCGGCGCCTTGCTGTGGTTCATCCTTGCCGACCCCTCGTTGGTGCTTCAATGCTTGGCCCGCATGTCGAGCGAGCTTCCATCCATCCCCGCAGGGATTCCCGAACCCGGGCTCTATATCGTTGCGACCCCGATTGGCAATCTCGGCGATATCACCTTGCGCGCGATTGCCGTGCTGCAAGGCTGCGCGCTGATTGCCTGCGAGGATACGCGGGTGACAGGCAAGCTTCTGAAACATCTGGGGATCAAGGCGCGGCTCCAGCGGCTCGACGATCATGCATCTGCCGATGCGCGTGCGCGGGTGATCGACGAAGCGAGGGTTTCGCCGGTCGCGCTGGTGAGCGATGCGGGCACACCGCTGATCTCCGATCCGGGTTACCGTCTGGTGCGCGAGGCGCGGGCATCGGGGGTCACGGTCACCAGCATTCCGGGGCCGTGTGCGGCTGTCTCGGCGCTGGCGATGGCCGGCTTGCCGAGCGACCGGTTCCTGTTTGCAGGCTTCCTGCCCGTCAAGGACAAGGCCCGCCGCGACACGCTCGAAGGGCTCGCCGGGATTGCCGCCACGCTGGTACTCTATGAAACCGCCCCGCGGCTCGAACGCACGCTGCAGGCGATTGCCGAACTGTGGCCGGAGCGCGAGGTGGCGGTCGCGCGCGAGTTGACCAAGCTGCACGAGGAATGCCGCAGCGGCACGGCCGCAAGCCTTGCGGAACACTATGCCGCACACCCGCCCAAGGGCGAAATCGTGTTGCTGGTCGGCCCGCCGGGCGAGGACGAGGCTCCGGTGCTGGACACTGACGTCCTGCTGCGCGCCGCGCTGGCCGACGCGGGGCCGGGCAAGGCGGCAGGCATCGTCGCCAAGGCAACCGGGATCGACCGTGCAACGCTTTATGCCCGTGCCCTGGAGCTGAAAGGCGAATGAGCCTGCCCTCCGACAACAGGCGGCGCACTCCCGAACAGCGCCACGAGGCCGACCGGCGCGGGCGCGAAGGCGAGGCGGCGGCGGCGATGTTCCTTGCCCAGGCGGGTTGGCGGATCGTCGCCGAGCGGGTCAAGACCAGGGCGGGCGAGATCGACCTTGTCGCCAAGCGTCCCGGCCTTGTCGCCTTTGTCGAGGTCAAGTGGCGCGCGCGCGCGGCAAGCCTTGCCGATGCGATCGACGAGCGCCGACTGGCGCGCGTGGCAGCTGCAGTCGAGATGGTGTGGCAGGACTACGCCACCGCCGGAGAGGATATCCGTATCGACGTCATCCTGCTTGCACCCGGCCGCAAGCCGACCCACATCGAAAACGCATGGATGCCGTTTGGCTGATCCCTCGGAGTTGAATGAATGACATTGCGCGTCGCCGTCCAGATGGACCCCATCGACCGGATCAACATCGCCGGAGACAGCTCGTTCGCGCTGATGCTGTCCGCACAGGCGCGCGGCTACACGCTCTATGAATACCACGTCGAAAGCCTGACGCTCGACGAGGACGACCGCCTTTTCGCCCATGCCTTCCCGGTGACGGTGCAGCGGGTCGAGGGCGATCATTTCTCCCGAGGGCCGCAGGTGCGGCTTGATCTGGGCAAGGATGTCGATGTGGTGCTGATGCGGCAGGACCCGCCGTTCCACATGGGCTACATCACCGCGACCCACATGCTCGAACGGATCGCGGCAGAGACGCTGGTGGTCAACGACCCGGCCAATGTGCGCAATGCCCCCGAAAAGGTGATGGTGCTCAACTATCGCCGCTTCATGCCGCCGACGCTGGTGACGCGCAGCGTGGACGAGGTGCGGCGTTTCATGGCCAGGCACGGCGCGATCGTGGTCAAGCCGATCCACGGCAATGGCGGCAAGGCGATCTTCCGGGTGCCCGAAAACGGCGAGAACCTGACCGCGCTGTTCGAGGTGTTCAACCAGACCTGGCCCGAACCCCACATGGTGCAGCCCTTCCTCCCCGAAGTGGCGCAGGGCGACAAGCGCATCGTGCTGGTCGATGGCGAGGTGGCGGGCGCGATCAACCGCGTGCCGGGCGAAGGCGAGTTCCGGTCGAACCTCGCGATGGGCGGCAGCGCCGAGGCGACGGCCCTCACACCGCGCGAACAGGATATCTGCGATGCGCTCGGCCCGGATCTGAAACGGCTCGGCCTGACCTTTGTTGGCATCGACGTCATCGGCGGTAAGTGGCTGACCGAGATCAACGTGACCTCGCCAACCGGCATCGTGGCGATTGACCGGTTCAACAACACTGATACGGCGGGGATGATCTGGGATGCGATCGAACGGCGGCTTGCCGAACGCGGTGCATTCCCGGCGCAAAGCTGACGGAAAGGCCCGATGACCGAAATCCTGCTCGAACTGCTCGACAAGGGCGGCTACCTCGGCATCTTCCTGCTGATGGCGGCCGAAAACATCTTTCCGCCGATCCCGTCGGAGGTGATCATGGGCGCTGCCGGCGTGCTGGTGGCACGCGGGCAAATGACCTTCATGACCCTGTGGATCGTCGCCACCGCCGGCACGGTCGCGGGCAACCTGTTCTGGTTCTGGCTGGGCGTGCGCTGGAGCGAGGAAACCCTGAAAAAGGTGATCGACCGCTGGGGCCGCTGGCTGACCTTCGAATGGGACGAGTTCCTCAAGGCCCGCGACATTTTCCGCAAATATGGCGACTGGATCGTGTTCCTGCTGCGCTTCTCGCCGATCCTGCGCACCATCGTCTCGCTGCCCGCCGGGCTTGCCAGGATGAAGCTGTGGCGCTTCGTGCTGTTCACCGCTCTGGGCTCGGCAATCTGGAACGGGATCCTGATCTTCGGTGGCAAGGCAATCTCGGGCCTGATCGACCGCTACGAGACGCTGGCGGGATATGGCATCGTCGCCTTCGTGCTGATCGGGGTCGCGATCTATATCTACCGCGTTATGACGTGGGAGCCGGTCGCCGCCTTCGAAAACAAGGACGACTAATCGCGGCTCTTGGCCTTGCCCGCGCGCGGGTGGGCGGTGCGATAGTTCTCCAGCAGACTCGCGGCATCAACACGGGTGTAGATCTGGGTCGAGCCAAGCGAGGCGTGGCCCAGCAGTTCCTGCAGGCTGCGCAGATCCGCCCCGGCTCCCAGCAGATGGGTCGCAAAGGAATGCCTGAGCGCGTGGGGTGTCGCCGTATCGGGCAGGCCGAGCGCGCGGCGCGCCTGTGCCATCGCCTTCTGCACCATGCCGGGTGATAGCGGCCCGCCCTTGGCCCCGCGGAACAGCGGCTGATCAGGGGTTATCGGCCATGGGCATTGCCGCACATATTCGGCAACCGCGGCACGGGTGACAGGCAGCAGCGGCACCATGCGCTGCTTGCCGCCCTTGCCGGTGACCCGGAGCACCTCGCCCGGCATGGCATCGCGGCCCGTCAGCGACAGTGCCTCGGCGATGCGCAGGCCCGATCCATACATCAGCAGCAGCACCGCCCGGTCACGCGCACCGATCCAGTCCTCGAGTGCAAGGTCGCCCGCCAGTTCGGTGAGGTTGACCGCCTCGTCCGGGGTGACGGGGCGCGGCAGACCCTTCTTCAGCCGCGGGCCACGCAGGCGCGGGGCGGCGGGGTCGGGATCGCCCGCCTGCGCTCGGGCAAAGGCGATGAAGGCCTTGAGCGCCGAAAGCTCGCGCGCCGCGCTGGCATTGCCCAGTCCCGCGGCACGGCGAGCCGCAAGGTGGGCGCGCAGATCATGCGCCTCGGTGCGCGCCACCGCGCCCCAATCATCCAGCGCGTTGGCCGCAACAAGACGCTGGGCGGCGGCCACATAGGCGCGCACCGTGTGGGGCGAGCGGCGGCGGTTGTCGGCAAGGTGCGCCTGCCATGCGGCGATCAGATCGGGGGCGCTCATACGGTCACCAGCGTATCGGCGACGAGTTCGGCGAGCAGCGCATCGAGCACCCCGCGTCCCTCCGGCGCCACGCCGATCCGCGCGCCCTCGGCCCATACCAGCCCGAGACCGCGAAGCCGGGCGAGGGCCCCCTCATCCACCAGTCCTGCGCGCGGCAGGCCGAAGCGGGCCGAGAGTGCAGCCAGATCGATGCCCTCGGTCAGCCGCAATCCCATCAGCAGCGCCTCGGCGGCCTGGTCGCAGACGGGCAGGGACCGCGCCTCGGCAATCCCGTTGCCTTGCCGCTCCACGGCGGCGAGGAAATTCTCCGGCTTCTTGTGCCGAACCGTCGCCACGCCGCCACGCCGCCCATGCGCGCCGGGGCCGATCCCGCAATAATCCTGATAGCGCCAATAGACGAGGTTATGACGGCTCTCCTCCCCGGCGCGGGCATGGTTGCTCGTTTCGTAGGCAGGCAGTCCGGCAGCCTCGGTGAGGCTCTGGGTGATGCTGAAAAGTTGGGCAGCCGCGTCATCATCGAGCGGCACCAGACGTCCGCGCCGCACGTCGCTGGCAAAGCGCGTGCCGGGTTCGATAGTGAGCTGGTAGAGCGACAGGTGCCCGGTGCCCAAAGACAAGGCACGTATCAGGCGGTCATGCCACAGTTCGGGCGTATGGCCGGGCAGGGCATAGATCATGTCGAAGCTGACGCGGGCGAAATGGGCTTGCGCAGCCTCCAGCGCCCGCAGTGCCTCCCCGGCGCCATGCAACCGCCCGAGAAAGCGCAGTTCCGCATCGTCCAGTGATTGCACCCCCAGCGATACGCGGTTCACGCCCGCGCCGGCCAGCGCCGCGAAGTTCGCCGCCTCGACCGAAGAGGGATTGGCTTCCAGCGTAATCTCGATGGCCGGATCGAAGCCCCACAGGCGCTCGGCTTCGGCCAGCAGGGCTGCGACAAGGGCAGGGGGCATGAGCGAGGGTGTTCCGCCGCCGAAGAAGATCGAGGTGAGCGCCCCGCTTCCTTTGGCACCGCCCGCGACTTCCGCCTCGGCGCGCATGTCGGCGATCAGCGCTGCCTGCCAGCCCGCCACGTCCACGCTCTCCCGCACGTGCGAGTTGAAATCGCAATAGGGGCATTTCTTCGCGCAGAAGGGCCAGTGGATGTAAAGCGCGCGGGCCATGAGCGCAGTCTAGCCGCCGAACTGCTCCGCGACCAGCTTGGCAAAGGCATCGGCGCGGTGGCTGATGGCGTGCTTCGCCTCCGGTGCAATTTCAGCAAAGGTCTGCGAGCCGCCCGTCGGCACGAACACGGGATCATAGCCAAAGCCCAATGTCCCTCGCGGCGGCCAAGTCATGCTTCCGTCACAGCGGCCTTCGTAGATCGCATATTCGCCGTCCGGCCAGGCGATTGCGAGGACGCAATGGAAGGCGGCGGAACGGTCGACGCCTTCGCCCTGTTCGGCCAACATTCCCTCGACCTTGCCCATCGCCATGTACCAGTCGCGGCCCGGTGCGCCCTCGAACCATTGCCGTTCGGCCCAGTCCGCGGTGTAGACGCCCGGACGCCCGTCCAGTGCTGCCACCGACAGCCCGCTGTCATCCGCCAGCGCCGCCAGTCCCGACGCCTCGGCCGCAGCGCGGGCCTTGATGAGGGCGTTCTGGGCGAAGGTGGTGCCGGTCTCTGCGGGTTCGGGCAGGCCCAATGATCCGGCCGAGATGCACTTGACCCCGTAGGGATCGAGCAGCGCCGAGATTTCCTTCAACTTGCCCGCGTTGTGCGTGGCAATCACCAGCGTGCCGGAGCCCAGGCGGCGTGTCACTTCACCGCGTCCAGCTGCGCAGCGAAGATCCGGTCGGCGCCGATGCGGGCCAGGCGCAGCAGGCGCAGCAGGGCTTCCTCGTCATAGGTCGCGCCTTCTGCCGTGGCTTGCACCTCGGCGATCTTGCCGCCCGTGAGCAGCACGAAATTGCCATCGGCCTCGGCGGAGGAATCCTCGTCATAGTCGAGATCGAGCACCGGCGTGCCCTTGTAGATTCCGCAGGAAATCCCCGCGACCTGCGCGGCAATCGGATCCTGCTTGATATCGCCCGAAGCCATCAATCCGTTGACCGCCAGACGCAGCGCAATCCACGCACCTGAAATCGCCGCGGTACGGGTGCCGCCGTCCGCCTGGATCACGTCGCAGTCGAGCGTGATCTGCCGCTCGCCAAGCTTCTGCAAATCGACCACGGCGCGTAAAGACCGCCCGATCAATCGCTGGATTTCCTGCGTGCGGCCCGATTGCTTGCCCTTCGCCGCTTCACGCTGCCCCCGGGTGTGGGTGGCACGCGGGAGCATTGAATATTCGCCCGTTACCCAGCCTTCGCCCTTGCCGCGCAGCCATGGCGGCACATTCCGCTCGACGCTGGCGGTGCACAGCACCTTGGTGTCGCCGAAGCCGATCAGGCACGATCCTTCGGCATGGCGGGTAAAACCGGTTTCGATGGTGATGGCGCGCATTTCATCGGGCGCGCGTCCTGAAGGGCGCATGGGGGACTCCGTAAGTAGGCTTGGGGCCATTAGGCGTGGGCCACTTGTCGCGGCAAGCGCAAACACTAAGATTGCACCGATGACTTCACTTCCCGTCACCGAACTGACCCAGCGCGCGCGCGAGATATTCCGGCGCGTTGTCGAGGAATATATCGAAAGCGGGCAGCCGGTGGGCTCCAAGACGCTGGCGGCGGATGGCACGCTCAATCTTTCGCCCGCCTCGATCCGTTCGGTGCTTGCGGATCTGGAAATGGCAGGCTTGCTCGCCGCGCCCCATACCAGCGCTGGACGGATGCCGACCGATGCGGGCCTTAGAATTTTCGTCGACGGGATGATGCGCGTTGCCGAGCCGACCGCGCAGGAACAGGCCGCAATCGAGGCGCGACTGGCCGAGGCCGGGCCGGTCGAGGCGGCGCTCAAGCAGGCAAGCGCAATTCTTTCCGATCTGTCGGGCGCGGCGGGGATGGTGCTCGTCCCCCAGCGCGAACAGCGGCTCGCCCAGTTCAGCCTCGTCGATCTGGGACAGGGCCGGGCGCTCGCGGTGCTGGTGGGCGAGGATGGCGGGGTGGAGAACCGGATCGTCACCATCGGCGGCGCCCTGAACCCCGGTACGCTCGATCGCGCCTCGAACTACATCACCGCGCGGCTTGCCGGTCGCACGCTGGGCGAGGCGGCGCAGGCGATGCGGTCCGAGATCTCCGCCGGCAAGTCGCAGCTCGATGTCGCCTCGCGCGATCTGGTCGAGCGCGGCCTTGCCGTCTGGAGCGAGGACGCCGCCGCACGCCCTGTGCTGATCGTGCGCGGCGCGGCCAACCTGCTCGATGAAAGCGCGCTGGGCGATATCGAACGGGTGCGGCTGCTGCTCGAGGATCTGGAGAACAAGCAGTCGGTCGCGCAGTTGCTCGATTCGGCGCGCGAGGCCGAGGCGACGCGCATCTTCATCGGTTCGGAAAACCGCCTCTTCGCCCTGTCCGGCTCTTCGGTCATTGCCTCGCCCTATCGTGATCGCGAGGGGCGGGTCGTCGGCGTGCTCGGCGTGATCGGCCCGACGCGGTTGAATTACGCGCGGGTTGTCCCCATGGTGGATCTGACCGCCCGTTCGCTGGGCAAGCTGATCGCTTGAATGGAAAGCCACACAACATGACCGAGAACGACAAGCCGCGCGATGAAGCGGCCGAAGCCGAATTGAAGGGTGTCCCCGAAGAGTTTCTCGATAACCCGGAAGGGGAGGACGGCCTTGCCGAGGCACTTGCCGCACTCCGGCGCGATCTGGAAGCGGCCAAGCAGGACATTCTCTACGCACAGGCCGAAACGCAGAACGTGCGCCGCCGTCTGGAGCGCGAGAAGGACGAGGCGCGCGCCTACGCCGCGACCGGCTTTGCCCGAGACATCCTTTCAGTTGCGGACAACCTCGCCCGCGCCGTGCAGGCGATTCCCGAAAGCCTTCGTGCCGACGACAGCATGAAGGGGCTGGTCGTGGGCCTCGAAGCCACCCAGCGCGAGCTGGAGAAGGTCTTCGCCGGGCACGGCATTACCCGTATTGCCGCCATGGGCCTGCCGCTCGATCCCAACCAGCACCAGGCCATGCTCGAAGTTCCCACCGCCGATGCGGAGCCCGGCACGATCGTGCAGGAGCTGCAGGCCGGATGGATGATCAAGGACCGGCTCTTGCGCGCAGCGATGGTGGCTGTCGCGAAAAAGCCGGACTAGGGTTTCAGATCAGATAGATCACGAGATAGCGCGCAATCAGCAAAGTCAGCAGGGCCGTGCTGATGTTGCGATTGCGCGTCACCGCCGTTGCCAGCATCAGCGCCAGCAGCACTCCGGTAAGGACCAGTGCGATAGGTCGAAAGGCCGTGTTCACAAGCACGGGAATCGACAGGATGAAGAGCCATTGCACGATGACCATCATGATCAGCATGGCAAACACGATGCGGTGCACCCGGAAGTAATGCGTATCGAGGTCGACGAAATCATCGGGCCTTGATGGAAACACCAGCCTGCTTGCAAGGAAGTAGGCCCCGGAAAACACCACCACGCCCAGAACCATCGGCGTGCTGACGGTAATCAGCCGCTGGATCGGCCACGCGAACATCCAGAACGACAGAAGGTCGAGGATCACGAAGACCGCCAGCAGCGGTGTCAGCCAGCCGATGCGGAAGGGCTCTCCGTCCGCCTGGCGCTGGAGCCTGAATTCGAGCGTGCGCCCGAGACCTGTCAGCAATTCGACCAGAGACAGGCCGAACACCAGGCTGAAGAGGGCAAAGACAAACTCGAATTCGCTCATGACGACCGGCTCCCGAAATCGACCAGACGGTCATAGGCCGCAGCATCGGCCACGCCCGCAACCCATGCTCCGCGCCTCAGCAGAAAGGCGTGCCGCACAATCTCTGCCTGTTGCTCGATGCCGTAACGCTCGAGCCTCCATCCCGGTTTCAGCGCATAGTCATAGCGGCACCACGGGTGGCGGCGCGTCACCAGATACCAGTGCCCGTGTGTCTGGGTCTGCCAGACATGGGTCATCTCGTGGATGAAGTGCGCCTGCAAGGTCAGCGGCGCGAGGGCAAAATCGTCGCAGTAATGCGCCGCATCAGGGTGAAAATGGAGGTGCCCCATGGGGGCCATCGTCACCCGCCGCGACTGGAAGGGCAGGAACCTGCGGCGCCGGATTGTGACGCGCGCATAGTCGATTGCCGCACCGAACATGCTGCGCGCAAGAGCAACCTCTCCTGCCGTCAGCGGGCGGATACCGCCGACCGGACAGACCGGCGGCGGCGCATCACGCTGCACCGCCGCCAGTTCGTCTGCAGTCAGCTGGTCGATCAGCGCTCTTCACCTGCCGCGCGTACTTCGGCCTCGAACACCTGGGTCGCGCCGCCCGACATGGTGAGTGTCACTGTCACCTTGTCGCCCGGCGCAAGCTCGGCCGAAGGCTCCATCGCCATCACATGCAGTCCGCCCGGCTCGAAGGCGACCTTAGTGCCTTTCTTCAGGGCGATGGGGAGAGCCTCCATCATCTGCACCTTGAAGTCATATTCGCCGTAGTCGTGCATCATCGCGCTTTTCGCCTCGGCCACCTCGGCCTTGCGGATCGTGAGCCCTTTGTCACCTTCATAGGCAAGGTCGAAATAGACCGCCGCCGGATTGCCCGCGACCGGCGCGAGCACCATGCGCGCATTGCTGATGGTCATGCCCGGAACCTGCCCCGCTACGGCCTCTGCCGCGGGCGCCTCGGTCTCGCCGCCGCAGGCCGCCAGGCCCATTATCGCTGCCGCCATGCCCGCAGCCAGCAGACCTGCACGCATCCCCCTTACCGATCCCTTGTTGTTTTTCACGTTATTGCACTCCCTCTTGGCAAGGGCGGAAAACTAGGGCCTCACAAGTCTTGTGCCAAGCAAAACCGCACCTATATCGCGCTCACAAACGAGCTGCCGAAGCGCCTTGCCTTGCACGAGGGAGGTGCAAAAGGCGGTGTCCAACAATCTTCCAGATGGATGGGGAAACAATGGGTAAAGTAATCGGTATCGACCTCGGCACCACCAACTCCTGCGTTGCTGTCATGGACGGCGGCAAGCCCAAGGTCATCGAGAATTCCGAAGGCGCGCGCACCACGCCTTCGATTGTCGCCTTCACCAAGGATGGCGAACGTCTGATCGGTCAGCCGGCAAAGCGCCAGGCGGTGACCAATCCCGACAACACCCTCTTCGCGATCAAGCGTCTGATCGGTCGCCGTTTCGACGATCCGCTGACCAAGAAGGACATGGAACTCGTCCCCTACAAGATCACCAAGGGCAAGAACGGCGATGCCTGGGTGAACGCTGGCGGCGAAGACTACAGCCCCTCGCAGATTTCCGCCTTCATCCTGCAGAAGATGAAGGAAACCGCCGAGAGCTACCTCGGTGAAACCGTGACGCAGGCCGTCATTACCGTCCCCGCATACTTCAACGACGCCCAGCGCCAGGCGACCAAGGACGCAGGCCAGATCGCAGGGCTCGAAGTGCTGCGCATCATCAACGAGCCGACCGCAGCCGCGCTCGCCTATGGCATGGACAAGGACGACGGCAAAACCATCGCGGTCTATGACCTCGGCGGCGGCACCTTCGATATCTCGATCCTCGAAATCGGGGACGGCGTGTTCGAAGTGAAGTCGACCAATGGCGACACCTTCCTTGGCGGCGAGGACTTCGACAATGCAATCGTCGAGTTCCTTGCGGATGCCTTCAAGAAGAAGGAAGGCATGGACCTGAAGTCCGACAAGCTCGCCCTCCAGCGCCTGAAGGAAGCGGCGGAAAAGGCCAAGATCGAGCTGTCGAGCGCGGCCACCACCGAAATCAATCTGCCCTTCATCACCGCGCGTATGGAAGGCGGGGCGACCACACCGCTGCACCTCGTGGAAACGATCACCCGCGCCGACCTCGAAAAGATGGTCGACGGGTTGATCCAGCGCACGCTCGAGCCCTGCAAGAAGGCTCTGAAGGATGCCGGCATCTCCAAGGATCAGGTCGACGAGGTGATCCTCGTTGGCGGCATGACCCGTATGCCCAAGGTGCGCGAAGTGGTGGAAAGCTTCTTCGGTGCCAAGCCGCACACCGGCGTGAACCCGGATGAAGTGGTCGCCATGGGTGCTGCCATTCAGGCGGGCGTGCTGCAGGGCGACGTCAAGGACGTGCTGCTGCTCGACGTGACCCCGCTCAGCCTCGGCATCGAGACGCTGGGCGGCGTGTTCACCCGCATGATCGACCGTAACACCACCATCCCGACCAAGAAGACCCAGACCTATTCGACCGCCGAGGACAACCAGAACGCGGTGACGATCAAGGTCTATCAGGGCGAGCGCGAGATGGCCGCGGACAACAAGCTGCTCGGCAATTTCGACCTGATCGGCATTCCGCCCGCACCGCGCGGCGTGCCGCAGATCGAGGTCACATTCGATATCGACGCCAACGGCATTGTCTCCGTGTCGGCCAAGGACAAGGGCACCGGCAAGGAACAGACGATCAAGATCCAGGCGTCGGGCGGCCTTTCGGACGCAGACATCGACCAGATGGTGCAGGATGCCGAGAAGTTCGCCGAGGAGGACAAGAAGCGCCGGGCTGCCGCGGAAGCGCGCAACCAGGCCGACAGCCTCGTGCATGCGACCGAAAAGCAGCTTGAAGAGCATGGCGACAAGGTCGATGCCGCAACCAAGTCGACCGTCGAGGAAGCCATTGCGGCGACCAAGACCGCGCTCGAAGGCGGCGATGCCGATGATATCAACGCCAAGGCTCAGGCGCTGACCGAAGCAGCGATGAAGATGGGTCAGCAGATCTATGAAGCGCAGCAGGCCGCCGGGCCGGAAGCTGCCGCCGAAGGTGCTGAAGAGACAGCCGCCGACGAAGACGTCGTCGACGCCGAATTCTCCGAGGTCGACGAAGACAAGAAGGGCTAAGGCCCCGATGCCATCCAGTGCATCGCTGATGTGCCCGGTCCCCCTTTCCGGCGCATCGGCGATGGCTGGTCACGGGGAATAGGTCAGCATCATGTCCAGCGCCCAGCTCGATTACTACCAGACACTCGAAGTCAGCCGCGATGCGGACGGGGCCACGCTCAAGAGTGCCTATCGCAAGCTCGCGATGAAGTATCACCCGGACCGCAATCCGGGCGACAACGAGTGCGAGGCCAGGTTCAAGGCAATCAACGAGGCCTATGACTGCCTCAAGGACCCGCAGAAGCGCGCGGCCTATGACCGCTATGGCCATCAGGCCTTCACGCAGGGCATGAACGGTGGTGGCGGTTTCGGCGGCGGAGGCGGGCGCGGCGATTTTGCCGATATCGGCGATATCTTCGAGACGATCTTCGGCAGCGCCTTTGGCGGCGGCGGTGCGCAGCGCCAGCAGAACCGGCGCGGGGCGGACCTGCGTTATGACATGCAGATCAGCCTCGAAGAGGCATTCCACGGCAAGAACACCGAAATCGAGATCGAGGTCTCGCAATCCTGCGACACCTGCGATGGCAGCGGCGCCACGCCCGGCACCTCCGAACGCCAGTGCAACCTGTGCCACGGCATGGGCTCTGTGCGCGCCAAGCAGGGGCTGTTCGTAATCGAACGGCCGTGTCCCACTTGTAGCGGGCGCGGCAGCGTGATCGAGGATCCGTGCAAGGTATGCCGTGGCGAGGGCAGGGTCGACCGTCCGCAGGCCCTGAAGGTCGAAATCCCCGCAGGCGTCGACACCGGAACCCGCATTCGCTTGTCCGGCAAGGGCGAGGCAGGTCAGCGCGGCGCGCCGCCGGGCGATCTCTACATCTTTCTCCATGTCCAGCCACACCGCGTATTCGAGCGCGAAGGCACGACACTCGCCACCCGGATTCCGGTGAGCTTCACCACCGCAGCCCTTGGCGGCTGCGTCGAGATTCCCGATCTCGACGGGAGCACCAACAAGCTCGACATTCCGGCCGGCATCCAGTCGGGCAAGCAATTGCGCATCCGCGGAGCGGGCATGCCGGTGCTGCAAGGGCGCGGGCGCGGCGATCTGGTGGTCGAAATCGCCGTCGAGACCCCTACCAAGCTGTCGCGCCGCCAAAAGGAACTGCTGGAGGAATTCCGCGCCACCGAAACCGGTGAGGAATGCCCCGAAAGCCGCGGTTTCTTCGACAAGCTCAAGGACGTCTTCGGGGGCTGAGGGCGGACACGGTGCTGCCCTCGCTCATCATCCTCGACGATTTTCTGAAGGACCCGTGGGCTGCGCGCCGCGCAGCGCTCGCGCTCGATTATGATCCGGCGAGGCAACACGGCAATTTTCCCGGCCTCAATTCCTCCGCGCCGCTCGATACGGCTGCGGTGGACAGCGCGGTCTCCCGTCATCTGGGAATGCGCCTTGGTGCAGCCCCGGGCACCCAGCACGGGCATTGCCGCCTGACCCGCAAGGGCGACAGGGGCAAGAGCGGGGTCCATATCGATCCGGCCAGCTACTCCGGCATCCTTTACCTCTCGCGACCCGAAGATTGCGCCCGGCCGGATGCCGGTGGCACTGATTTTTTCCGGCACAAACGCACCGGACTAGAGAGCGTGCCGCATGATCCGGCGCGTATCGCCGCTTCAGGCTATGCAGATGCGAATGCCCTGATCGAGGACGTCGTCAACAAGGACACCAAGCTGCCTGCAAAGTGGGAGCGCACCTTGCGCGTGCCGGCCCGGTTCAACCGGCTGCTGCTGTTCTCGCCCTGGCAGTTCCACAATGCCGCACCCGGTTTCGGTACCACGCCGGAGGATGCGCGGCTGGTGATGCTGCTGTTCTTTGCGCCGGTGGCAGCGGCGGGGCGCAGCTAGCCCATCCGTTCCCGGACCTCGAGCCGGATCTGCTCGATCAGCCCGCGCTGGCAGCGCCCGGCGATTTCCTCCTCTTCCAGCAGGGCGAGGAACACCGCCCGCTTGGCCGCGCGGATCCGCGCTTCGGGCATTGTCCCGCCAGCGGTCGAGGCGACCAGGTCGATCATTCGCTCGGCCCCGTGGATGCGTCCCCACAGGTAATCGTTCTCGCGATAATCGCGGCTGAAGAAGGCGCCGAAATTGTAGAACTCGATACCGCGCAAGGTGGCGCTGGTGCCGCCGTCGCGCACCGAAGGCGCGTCTTCGGGGGAAATGCGGTCAATCCGCACCGGGTTGAACTCGTCCAGCCCCTCGCGGCGGGTCAGCGGAAAGGTTGCGAGATCGTAGAAGGGAAAGCCCAGATAGGTCAGCAACATCCTTCGCTTGAGCGTCTTGGGCACCTCTTCGAGCGCATCGATCAGCATCTCCTCGGCAGCCAGATCAGTTGTCGGCAAAAGCCGCTCGGCGGCGAGGAAATCGAGTGCCGCCCCCGGTTCAGCCTGTGCCCTTGATGCAAGATAGGCAAAGCGCGGGTGACCCAAAACGGCGCTGTCCGTCCGGTAGTAGAGCGCCAGAATATCGTAGAGCCGGTCACGCGCACGGTCGAGCGCATCGTCGGGGATTTCGGGATCGAGCTCCCAGTCACGCGAAAGCTTGCGCGCCAGCATCTGCAACCGGCGGATACGGAAGCCGATATCGTGGGCGCGGAAGAAAGCGATGGCTTCAGCGCTGGCACCGCCGTCCTTGTCGGTCAGCCGCTCAAGTCCGCGCGCGGCGAGTTCACGGCGCAGGATCTGCGCCAGCTGCGCGTGGTCATCGGGACCGGCTCCGGCAGCTTTCAGCGTCAGCCGCGCCAGCTGGTCGAGGATCGCGTCGAACTTGGTCAGGGCATAGGCCCCGAACGCAAATCCGGACCGCTCGGCCGCGGCCTGCTGCGCCTTGGCCCGCCATCCCGCAAGCCGCTTGGGCGTCGGCCGGTCGAGCAGGAACGTATAGCCGAACAGCTTCTCCACTGCCCGGTCGATATCGGGCTGCAGGTCCATCACGATCTGCTTCAAACGCGCTGCGTCGCGCGATTGCTGTTCGATCCGTTCGAGATCGTCACGGATCGGTTGCTCGCGCGGAATGGTCGAGAGCGAACCGAAGATCGCACCGAAAAAACCGATTTCGCGCTGCGAGGCGGCAGGCGCGAACTCGCGGCTTTCCGGACGCGGGTCGATATAGACGAAGCGGCGGTCGACCTCGCGCTGGGCCGGCCGGCCCTGAAGCGCATCGAGCGCCGCGCCGAAGGGCGCATTGACCAGAACAGCACCATCGATCAGCGCGACCTTTTCGATACTTCCGTCACGCATGTGCGTGGGCATGATGCGCTGAAGGAAGGCTTCGCGGCCCGTCCAGACATGACCCGCCTTTGCGGCAAGCTGGTCGATCTCTTCGATGGCAAGCGGCGGAAAGGCACCGGGAAAGCTCGCCGTCGCCCGCGCGGCGAGCACCAGTTCGAGCCTGTCGGCCAGCGGCTGCGGCGGATTGGCGGCAACGCGGCTGCGGAAACAGATCGGCAGGCGATGCTCCATTTCCTCGATCTGCGGAGGCGAGTTGAGGCGCAGGCTTTGCGGATGGCCGCGAAAATCGGTCGCGGTCACGGCCAGATCGATCGGATAGCCCGGCGGGAGCAGCGCGATGCCATCACCTTCCGATTCCATCTTTCCGAGCGCCTCGTAAAGCATGGTGGAAAAGCGCGGACCGGAGAAGGGCGGGCTGAACCAGCGGCCGCGCACGAAGCGCGAGACCTTGTGGCGCACTTCCGCGCGGGTTTCGGGCGCGACAGTGGCGCTCACGGCATTGCCGGGCCGGCTCAGGAACCATTCGGCGATCGGCTGCGCCCAGAACTTTGCAAACCGCCACAAGGGCTGGGCTGCCGGATCGGTCAATTCGCTGACGTCGGCATTTTCGAGCCACAGGTCCGTCAGCGGCTCGAGGCTGTGTCCCGAATGCAGCGCCTGGGCAAGAAACACGGCGTTGATCCCGCCCGCGCTCGCACCCGTTAGAATGTCGGGCAGGACGCGCAGTCTCACGGCTTGCGCATGCTCTATTTCCGTGAGGAAGGCGTGATAGGCCTGCGCGACACCGTCCAGCGGGACGGCATCAGGCTGGTGAAATGCCCGGCTTGCACGGGCAAGGTGCCAGATTTCCTTGGTGATGCCGTGCATGTAGACCGCAAGGCTGACGCCGCCGTAGCATACAAGAGCAAGGCGCAGTTCCTTCTGCCGCATGGCCTGTCCCTAGCGCGCAATGCTGCGCCAATGCAATTGCGTTCTAATTCTGTTCCGTTTATGGCGGCGCCTTATGGCAAAGTCGAAACGCCGTTACGTGTGTCAGGCCTGCGGGGCGGTGTCGCCGCGCTGGCAGGGCCAATGCGCCGATTGCGGTGAATGGAACACGCTGGTCGAAGACGTGCCGGCAACGGTATTCTCCCAGAAGCACGATCTCTCGCGCGGCGGGCGGGCGCTCATGTTCGAACCCTTGAACGCGCCAACGCAATTGCCGGTCAGGAAGTCCACGGGGCTTGCCGAATTCGATCGCGCGCTGGGCGGGGGGCTGGTACCCGGCTCGGCGGTTCTGATGGGCGGGGATCCCGGCATCGGCAAGTCGACATTGCTGCTCCAGACCGCGGCGACCATCGCCCGGGGAGGCAATGATGTCGTCTATGTCAGCGGCGAGGAAGCCTCGGGTCAGGTGCGCCTGCGCGCGGCGCGCATGGGCGTTGCCGATGCACCGATCCGGCTCGCCTCGGAAACCTCGGTGCGCGATATCCTGACGACGCTGGGGCAGGGCGATCCGCCCGCGCTGCTGGTGATCGATTCGATCCAGACCATGCATTCCGACATGATCGAAGGCGCGCCCGGCACGGTCAGCCAGGTGCGCGGCTGCGCGCTCGAGCTCATCCGCTACGCCAAGGAAAGCGGCTGCGCGCTGGTGCTGGTCGGGCACGTTACCAAGGACGGCACCATCGCCGGGCCGCGCGTGCTGGAACACATGGTCGATGTGGTAATGAGCTTCGAGGGCGAACGTTCGCACCAGTACCGCATCCTGCGCGCGCTCAAGAACCGCTTCGGCGCTGTCGACGAGATCGGCGTGTTCGCGATGGCGGCAGAGGGGCTGGCGGAAGTCGCCAACCCATCGCTGCTGTTCCTGTCGGGCCGCGAGACGCCGCTGGCGGGCAGCGCGGTGTTCCCGGCGCTGGAGGGCACGCGGCCCGTCCTCGTCGAAATCCAGGCGCTGATCGTTCGTCTGCAATCGGGTGCCACCCCGCGCAGGGCGGTGGTGGGCTGGGACAGTGGGCGCCTCGCCATGCTGCTGGCGGTGCTCGAATCGCGCTGCGGGCTGAATTTCTCCTCGGCCGAGGTCTATCTCAACATTGCCGGTGGCTACCGCCTGACCGATCCCGCCGCCGATCTTGCGGTCGCCGCAGCCCTGGTCTCCGCACTCGCCGACAGGCCCTTGCCCGACAAGGCGGCCTGGTTTGGCGAAGTCAGCCTTGCGGGAGAGATCCGTCCCGTCGCTCACGCTCCGCTGCGGCTGCGCGAAGCGGCCAAGCTGGGCTTCTCGCGCAGCTACGGCCCGGTTGGTGGCGCGGACAGTGACAATGCGCCATCCTATCGCGGACTTGCCGCACTTGCGAACCTCGTTGACCAGGTGATGGGCTCGGCATAGAGCTTTCTGGCCATGGCAGGGCTCGATATCATCATTCTGATCATTGTGATCGTTGCCGCGATCGGCGGTTTTCTGCGCGGGCTGGTGCAGGAAGTGCTTTCGCTCGCGTCCTGGATATTTGCGGCACTGGCAGTGCATTTCCTGCATCCGGTCCTCACACCGGCACTTACCGACCTGCTCAATTCCTCGCGGCTGACGCCGGTCCTGTCATTCGTGCTACTGCTGCTGATCCCCTATGCGGCCATGAAGCTGATCGCAGGCAATATCAGCGAGGCATCGGACGGCGCGATCCTCGGGCCGATCGACCGCGTACTGGGTTTGGGGTTCGGGGCGGTGAAAGGCGCGTTGATCGGCATTTTCGCGTTCTCCTTGCTGGCGCTCGGCTTCGACGAGGGCTGGGGATACAAGGGCCGACCGGTATGGATCATCAGTGCGCAGACATATCCCGCTGTCGATGCCTTCTCGCGCGATCTGGTTCCGATGATCGCGATCCGGCGTGACAGGCTGCGCCGCGAATCCGACGCGCGCGATGCCGCCGCGGCAAGGGCGGGCAGCTGATCACCTTGGCAGCCGCGACCCGACCGACGCTTTATTCGCCGGACATTCTGGCACTGGCCACCACTCTCGCTGCCTATCCGCTGGATGACAACCTGCCGCTTCGCGCCGAGGCGCGCTCGCGTACCTGTGGCAGTGCGATCACGATCGGGGTGGCACTCGGCGCGCAAGGGACAATCGAGCGTATCGGGATGCAATTGAGCGCCTGCGCCATCGGCCAGGCATCCGCCGGGTTACTGGCGCGGGAGGCAGCCGGGGCGGCGAGCGGCGATATCACCTTGACCATGAACGGGATCGTGCGCTGGCTGACAGGTGCTGGTCCGCTGCCCGAGTGGCCCGGCCTCGACCTGCTGGCCCCGGCGCGGGAGCATCCTGCACGTCACGGGGCCTTGCTCCTGCCGTGGACGGCAGCCTGCAAGGCGCTTTCAAGCAGCGCTACGGCGGGCTAGAGGTCATTCGAGACAGGTTGCTGCCGGACAGCAGCGATGCGACAGGGATAGTGGGACATGGCACAAGCGCAGGCGCCCGGCACTCGCGAGCCGAGCGAGAAGGAAATCCGCCTGGTGATCGGCGCGTCGAGCGCGGGCACCATCTTCGAATGGTACGATTTCTTCATCTACGGCACGCTGGCCTACATCCTCAAGGACGCCTTCTACGCCACCGACAACGAAACGCTCGGCCTACTGCTGGTTTGGTCGACCTTCGCCGTTGGGTTCGCATTCCGACCGCTCGGTGCGATCCTGTTCGGCTTTCTGGGTGACAGACTGGGCCGCAAATACACCTTCCTCGTCACGGTCACGCTGATGGGTATTGCCACGGCCGGCGTGGGCCTGATCCCGACAGTCGATACCATCGGCATGGCCGCGCCCATCATCGTCATTCTGCTGCGCATCATTCAGGGGCTCGCGCTCGGCGGCGAATACGGTGGCGCGGCGATCTATGTCGCCGAGCACGCCCCGCCCGAAAAGCGCGGCTATTACACCAGCTACATACAGGCCAGCGTTGCCGGCGGTTTCGTGCTGTCGATCATCGTCGTGCTGGCGTGCCGCTTCCTGATCCCGGCCGATGCCTTTGCCGCCTGGGGGTGGCGCGTGCCATTTCTGCTGTCGCTGATCCTGCTGGCGATCTCGCTGTGGATGCGGCTGAAGCTGTCCGAAAGCCCGGTGTTCCAGGCGATGAAGGCGGCGGGCGAGACCTCGGGCAATCCGTTCATCGAAAGCTTCACCTATCCGGGCAATCCGAAGCGCATCTTCGTCGCGCTGTTCGGCATCACCGGCATCCTGACGACGATCTGGTACACCGCCTTCTTCTCGGGGATGAGCTTCCTGCGCGGGCCGATGCATGTCGATGACCGGACGGTGGAATGGGTACTGCTCGTCTCGGGCCTTATCGTGATGAGCTTCTACGTCATCGTCGGCAAGTGGTCCGACCGGATCGGGCGCAAGAAGCCGATCATCATCGGCGCGGCGCTGACGCTGGCACTGCTGTTCCCGCTGTTCTGGGCGATGGGCAGCCTGGCCAACCCGGGTTTGGCCAAGGCTGCCGAGCGCACCCCGATCGTGGTGAGCGGCCCAGCCTGCGTGACCGATCCCTTCGCCGAGCTTTTCCAGCGCGAGCAGACAGATTGCGGCAAGATCCTCGAAACGCTCACCGCTTCGGGCGTGCCTTACACGCTCCGA
Organism: Erythrobacter dokdonensis DSW-74; assembly: GCF_001677335.1. Taxonomy (GTDB): domain Bacteria; phylum Pseudomonadota; class Alphaproteobacteria; order Sphingomonadales; family Sphingomonadaceae; genus Erythrobacter; species Erythrobacter dokdonensis. The sequence goes on along the minus strand of NZ_LZYB01000001.1, from coordinate 753,717 downwards.
ATGGATAGTGCGCTCTCCCTGACCGCGGGCGGCGAGCCGATCGCCATCGATCCCGCGTGGTTCGCCGACGGCGCGACGCGTCGGGCGGGCATCCATGCCGCGCTCGCTCCTTACGGTTTCGATTTCGCCAAGCAGCAGCCGTCCATCGCCAACATCCTCGGCATCATCGGAGTGCTGCTGGCACTGGGGATGCTGTCCGCGCTTACTTATGGCTCGGTCGCGGCGCTTCTTTCGGAGATGTTTCCGCCCAAGATCCGCTACTCCTCGATGTCGATCCCGTACCACATCGGCGCCGGATACCTCGGCGGGTTCCTGCCGCTGATCGCGGGGGTAATCGTGGCGAGCACGGGCAACATCTATTCGGGCCTGTGGTATACGTGGGGCGTGGTTGCCTTCGGGCTGGTGGTGGCGTGGTGGGGCATCCCTGACGGCCCGCCGAAAGACTTTGCCGATGAATGAGGTTCCGCCGCCGCCCAGCTTGCGGCTGACGGTCGATACCGCAGCGCTGGCTGCAAACTGGCGCGCGCTCGATGCCCTGTCAGGTGCGGCGCGGGCGGGCGCCGCGGTCAAGGCGGATTGCTACGGCCTCGGCGTCGATACCTGTGTGCCGGCCTTGCGCGATGCGGGCTGCGAGACATTCTTCGTCGCGCACTGGAGCGAGGTTGCCGCAGTTGTCCGCCATGTGCAGCCCGCGCAGGTTGCGGTGCTTCACGGGCCGCTGACCGAAGCTGACTGCGCCTATGCCCGCAGCCTTGGCGCGGTGCCGGTCATCAATTCGCTTGAGCAGGCGGTGCGCTGGACGGCCAGCGGCGGCGGGCGCTGCCATGTGATGGTCGATACCGGCATCAACCGGCTCGGTATCGCGCCGTCCGAGGCCGGCGACCCGGTCATCGCCGCCCTCGATATCGATATCCTGATGAGCCACCTCGCCTGCGCCGACGAGAACAGCGCGATGAACGCAGGCCAGCTCGCCGCCTTCCGGGAGGTCGCCGATCGCATCCCGCATCGCCGCGCCAGCCTTGCCAACAGCGCGGGAATCGCGCTGGGGACCGATTACGCCTTCGATCTGACCCGCCCCGGACTTGCACTTTATGGCGGGGTGCCGCGCGACGAGCTGGCCGGGGCAATCCTCCCTGTCGCCCGGGTGGAGGCGACACTGCTGCAATGCCGCAGCATCGCAGCGGGCGAGAGTGTGGGCTACAATTCGACCTTTGCAGCGCCCCGACCGATGCGGGTCGGTACGGTTTCGATCGGCTATGCCGACGGGTTCCTGCGCCTGCGCGGACCGGGCAATGCCCTGATTCACGGCGCACGCCGGCTCCCGATCCTCGGCAAGGTGTCGATGGACATGGTGGTGGTCGACCTCGCCGAAGCTCCTGACCTTGGTGCGGGCGCCTGGCTGACGGTGCCCTGGGACATCAATGATTGTGCGCAGCAAAATGCGCTTTCGCCCTACGAGTTGCTCACGTTAATCGGGCGCCGTCTGCATGCGCACTGAGCATTTTCATGCGCTGTTATTGCGCTGCAGCTTGTGCAGGTGCTAAGGTGCCCTAGGGTCAACACACGGGATAAGATAATGGTCGGCAGGTCGAAAGCGGCATCGGGCGAGGCGGGCGATGCGGTCATCATCAAGAAATACGCCAACCGCCGCCTCTACAACACAGCCTCCTCAAGCTACATCACGCTTGAAGACCTTGCGCGGATGGTGCGCGAGAATATCGATTTCAAGGTGCTCGACGCCAAGACCGGCGACGATATCACTCACTCCATCCTGACCCAGATCATCATGGATGAGGAAGCGAACGGCGGCCAGATGCTTCCCGTGAGTTTCCTGCGCCAGCTGATCGGGATGTATGGCAATTCGATGCAGGCCATGATGCCTTCATACCTCGAAGCCAGCATGGCCAATTTCCGCGATAACCAGTCGAAGATCCGCGAGGCCTTCGAAAAGGGGATGAGCGCCAGCCCTTTTGCCGCGCTGCATGAAACCAACATGGCAATGATGCGCGCTGCAGCCGACGTGTTCATGCCGGGCATCGGCAAGCCCAAGGACAAGCCCGCAGCACCCGCCGCAGAGGCGAAGGACGAGATTGCCGCCCTTCGCGAACAGATGGCAGCCATGCAAAAGAAGCTGGACGAACTGGGCAAATAACGCGAAGCGGCGCGCGGTTTTGCACCCGATTCAGTCAGGAAGTTCTGCAGTGTCCCAGATCCGCCACGCGCTAACCGTCAAGCGCGAAGACGATTTTGCCAAATGGTACCAGGAGGTCATCTCAGCGGCCGACCTCGCCGAGGAATCGGGTGTGCGCGGCTGCATGGTCATCAAGCCCTGGGGCTACGGCATCTGGGAGCGCATCCAGCGCCTGATGGATGACCGGATCAAGGCGGCGGGCGTGCAGAACTGCTACTTCCCGCTGTTCATCCCGCTCGCCAACTTCACCCGCGAGGCCGAGCACGTCGAAGGCTTTGCCAAGGAGATGGCGGTCGTCACGCATCACCGCCTGATTGCCGATGGCAAGGGCGGGCTGATCCCCGATCCCGCCGCCAAGCTGGAAGAGCCGCTGGTGGTGCGTCCGACCTCGGAAACCATCATTGGCGATGCCATGGCGCGCTGGGTGCAATCCTGGCGCGATCTGCCGTTGCTCACCAACCAGTGGGCCAACGTGGTGCGCTGGGAAATGCGCACCCGGATGTTCCTGCGCACCAGCGAATTCCTCTGGCAGGAAGGCCACACCGCGCACGAGAACCGCGAGCAGGCGCTCGAGGAAACCCACCGCGCGCTGGAAATGTACCGCGCCTGCGCCGAGGATGACCTCGCCCTGCCGGTGATCGCCGGCGAGAAGCCCGAAAACGAGCGCTTCCCCGGCGCGGTGGAGACCTGGTCGATCGAGGCGATGATGCAGGACGGCAAGGCGCTGCAGGCCGGCACCTCGCACTATCTCGGCACCAATTTCGCTCATGCGGCGGGCATCCAGTACCAGGACCGCGAGGGCGCCCAGCAATATTGCCACACTACCAGCTGGGGTGTGTCGACGCGGCTGATCGGCGGGGTGATCATGACCCATGGCGATGACGATGGCTTGCGCGTCCCGCCCGCCATCGCGCCGCAGCAGATCGTTATCATCCCGATGCTGCGCGAGGCACCCGAAGATGCAGAGCTGATCGCCTATTGCGCGGAGCTGCGCGTCGCGCTGGCCGGGCAGTCGGCGCTTGGTGAGCGCCTGCGGATCCTGCTCGATACTAAACCCGGAAAGGCCGCGGCCAAGCGCTGGGACTGGGTGCGCAAGGGCGCGCCCGTCATCATCGAAGTCGGCCCGCGCGACATGGCCGAGGGCAAGCTCGCCGTGCTGCGCCGCGACCGGCTCTGGAACACGGCCAACGGCAAGCCCGCCTTCACCTATCCGGCACAGGGCGAGTTTGTTTCCGGCGCAGGGGCGCTGCTCGAGGATATCCAGCAGTCTCTCTTCGACGAAGCCCGCGCCCGGCGCGATGCCAATATTACCCGCGGCATTACCGAGTGGCAGGCGGTGGTCGATCACTTCGAGAAGGGCGGCAAGTATCCGGGCTGGGTCGAGGTCGAATGGGCCAAACCCACCGGCGCCGCGCTCGATACCGTTGTAGAGAAACTGAAAGCCGTCAAGCTCACCATTCGCAACGTGCCGCGCGATGCCCAAGCTGCCACCGGCGCCTGCATCTTCACCGGCGAACCGGCCGTCGAGCGTATTCTGGTGGCGCGCGCCTACTAGGCTTGCATCGCGGCGAGGCACGGGGCAGGGAAGGCGCATGATCAAGCGCCTCACCCTTATCGCGGCTATTATTGCCGCACCGCTCGCCGCCCAGACCCATCCCGCCGACAAGGTTTCCGAACAGCGCCTCAAAGGCGATGTCGAGAAGCTTGTCAGCTTCGGCACCCGCCACACGCTATCGTCGCAGGACGATCCGAAGCGCGGCATTGGCGCAGCGGTCAACTGGGCGCTGGACGAGTTCCGCCGCATCGGTGCGGACTGTGGCAATTGCCTTGAAGTCCTGCCCGTCGGCGAGGTGATCCAGCCCGATGCGCGGCGTATCCCGACAGCGACCCTCGTGCGCAACGCCGTCGCGATCCAGCGCGGCAGCGAACGTCCCAACGAGGTCGTGATCGTGCAGGGCCATATCGATAGCCGCGTCAGCGATCCGCTGGACTTCACCAGCGATGCGCCGGGTGCCAATGACGATGGCTCGGGCTCTGCTCTGGTGCTGGAAGCCGCGCGCGCGCTGAGCGGCACGAAATACCCCGGCACGATCATCTACGCGCTGCTCTCGGGCGAGGAACAGGGCCTGTTCGGCGGGCGCATTCTGGCCGACTGGGCCGAGCGCCAAGGCTTCACGGTGAAGGCTGTGCTCAACAACGACATCGTCGGCAATTCCTGCGGCAAGGACGGCTATTGCGAGCCCAAGGTCGTGCGCGTCTTTTCCGAAGGCCCGCGCGCCGACCTGACCGACCGGCTTCGGGCCGCACAAACCCGCTTTGGCGGCGAGAATGACACGCCCTCGCGCAACCTCTCGCGCTGGGTGGCGGATCTTTCGGCCAAGCACCCTGACGAAATGCAGGTCCGCCAGATCTGGCGCACCGACCGCATGGGCCGCGGCGGAGATCAGGTGCCGTTCCTCCAGAAGGGCTATCCCGCGATCCGCTTCTCGGTCGGGGTCGAGGATTACGATCACCAGCATCAGGACATCCGCACCGAAGACGGCGTGTTTTACGGCGATACCATCGAGGAAATGGATTTCGCTTATCTGGCTGGGGTGACGAAACTGAACGTGCGGGCATTGGATGCGCTAGCCCGTGCGCCGATGCCGCCAGCGCTTACCGCAAATGCAGCCGTGCGGGTGGATACCGGGCTCAAATGGCGCTCGGTGCCGGGCGGAGATTCCTATCTGATCGTCGCACGAAGGACGGACGAAACGGCGTGGCGCTCGGCTGAACGCGGCGACACCGAAGCGGTTTTCGACCCGATCCCGCTGTTCAATCCTTCGCCCGAGGGCGTGGATTTCGATCTTGCGGCTCCGCTGCGCGGCGATGACTGGATGTTCGGCGTGCAGGCCTGCGATGGTGAATTCTGCTCGCCCGTCTCCAGCGCGGTTCCCGGCGGCGCGTTCGAGCCGGTGGCGAAGGATTGACCGGGAAAATTTCCTACGCCCCCGATTCATGCGATAGGGGGGCAATGGGCGCACCCGAAATCCTGAAACAAGGCCGGTCTTCCCTGTCCGTCAAGCACGGGGATACGGGTGCAACCCTATGGTAATGATGCAGAAATTCGAAAACCTTCAGCTTGACAGGGTGTCAAGTTTGTCAAGCTGTGCTGCGGCAGGTGTAGCATGAAGGGCAAGCCCAAACTCCCGCAGGGGATGCCGAGTGCGCAACAGGTGCTCGACTTCATCCAGTCATCCGACATTCCCGCCGGCAAGCGCGAGATTGCCAAGGCTTTCGGGCTCAAGGGGCAGGAGAAGATCAAGCTCAAGGCCCTGCTCAAGGATATGGCCGAGGAAGGCCTGATCGACGGGAAAAAGTCGGCCTATCACCGGATGGGCGGGGTGCCCAAGGTCACGACCCTGAAGATCGTCGCCCTCGAGGATGGTGAGCTGATCGCCGAGCCCGAAAATTGGGATCCCGAAGCCCCCGGCAAGCCGCCGCGCCTGATCATCCGCGAGCCGAAAATGCGCGGGGCAAAACGTCCTCCGGCTTTGAAGCGCGGTGACCGGGTGCTCGCCCGCACCGAGGAAACGGACAGCGGCTGGATCGCGCACCCGATGAAAAAGCTGCCCGCGCGCACCGAAGGGCTGATGGGCATCGTCGAGATCGACAAGACCGGCAAGGCCTGGCTCGCGCCGGTCGACAAGCGTGTGCGCCAGTCCGCCCCCATCGCCGACCGGGGCGAGGCGGAACAAGGCCAGCTGGTAATTGCCGAGCGGGTGGGGCGCTCCGAGCGCGCGGGGGTCAAGGTGATCGAGGTGGTGGGCGATCCGCTTGCGCCGCGAAGCTTCAGCCTCATCGCCATCGCCAAGCACGGCATCCCGCACATCTTCCCCGACGAGGTGCTGGAAGAGGCTCCGCGCGCGGCCAAGCTCAAGCTCTCGGACAAGGCGCGTGAAGACCTGCGGCATCTGCCGATTGTCGCCATCGACCCCGCTGACGCGCGCGACCATGACGATGCGATCTGGGCGGAGCCGGACGGGCAGGGCGGGTTCAACGCGCTGGTCGCCATCGCCGATGTCAGCTTCTACGTCCGCCCCGGCTCCGCGCTTGACCGCGAGGCGAGGAAGCGCGGCAATTCGGTCTATTTCCCCGACCGCGTGGTGCCGATGCTGCCCGAGGTGCTGTCAGCAGATGTTTGCTCCCTGAAAGAAGGCGAGGATCGCGCAGCAATGGCCTGCCACCTGCACATCGATGCGCACGGCAAGGTCAACAAGTTCCGGTTTACTCGCGCCTTGGTAAGGATCGCGCACAATATCGCTTACGAGGACGCGCAGAAGGCGGTGGATGACGGCAATCCGCCTGAATATCTCGCCAACCTCTGGGCTGCATGGAAGGCGCTGGCCGCCGCACGCCATGCCCGCGATCCGCTGGAACTCGAACTGCCCGAACGCCGCGTGGTGCTGAACGAGAAGGGCCAGATTACGGAAATCGCCATTCGCGAAAGGCTCGATGCGCACCGCGTGGTCGAGGATTTCATGATCGCCGCCAATGTCGCCGCGGCCAAGGCACTGGAGGCGAAGACCGCGCCGGTGGTCTACCGCATCCACGAACCGCCGAGCCGCGAGAAGCTGATTGCCCTGCGCGATTATCTCGCCACGATGGGCAAGAAGCTGGCGCTGGGGCAGGTGGTCACGCCGGGCCTGTTCAACCGGATGCTCAAGGACATTTCCGACGAGACCGAAAAGGCGCTGGTGATGGAAGCCGTGCTGCGCAGCCAGACCCAGGCCTATTACGGCCCCGCCAATGCCGGGCATTTCGGGCTGTCGCTGGGCAGCTACGCGCACTTCACTTCGCCGATCCGGCGCTATTCCGATCTGCTGGTGCATCGTGCGCTGGTGGATGCCTACAAGCTTGAACAGCCCGCGCCTCCGGGATCAATTCCCGCAACCAGCGGCCTCTCCGACCGTGACCGCGCTTCGCTGCAACAGGTCTCCGACGCGATCAGCCAGACCGAGCGGCGCGCGATGGAGGCCGAGCGCGACACCATCGATCGCTATGTCGCGGCGTGGCTATCGGCACGGGTGGGCGAGGTGTTCGACACCCGTATCACCGGCGTTCAGGGCTTCGGGTTCTTCGCCACCATCGTCGGGCTGGGCGGTGACGGGTTGGTGCCGATCTCGACGCTGGGTGGCGAATACTTCCGCCATGACGAGGCGGCGCAGGCGCTGGTCGGGGAAAGCAGCGGGACGACCTTCGCCGCAGGCGACCGGCTGAAGCTGAAACTGGCTGAAGCCAATCCGCTGACCGGTGCCTTGAAGTTCGTCCTGCCCGATGCCGATACGGGCCGGATCGAGCCGCGCGGGACGCGTCCGCAAGATCGCCAGCGCGGGCCGAAGAAGGCAGGCAAATATACCGCCGGCAAGCGCGGCCGCCCCGGCAATATCCGCCATCAGGGACGCCGGAAATAACGCGCTAGACGCCGTGCTCGCGCGCCATCTCGTCATAATCGGCAGGAACGATGTAGAGCGGGCAGGGCAGGGTTCCAGCAGCGGCCGAGAAATGCGTCACCAGCGGACCGGGCGCGGCTCCTCTGGCTGCGCCGAGCACCAGAGCGGCCACCTCGGGATGCTCGGTCAGGAATTCGCCGACGATCTTCTGGCCGTTGCCGATCTTGACCGAAATGGTCGGCATGATCCCGCTTTCTGCCAGAAGATTGCCTGCCACACCGTGGGCGAGCATTTCCGCCCGGTCGCGCGCCTCGGCCTCGATGGTGGCCTGCACCGCGCCGAAAGCGGAGAAGTTCTGCTGCGGCACCAACGCGAGGAGATGCACAGCTCCCCCGACCGCTGCCGCCCGCCGCGCAGCGTAACGCAGAGCAGCCAGCGCCTCTTCGCTCTCGTCGATGATGACCAGAAATGTGCGCATGTCTCGAACCCCGTGAGGAGCCGAGGTATCAATGCATTCGTATGGATTGGCAAGTCCCCCCACTTCTGACCCTTGCCCGCTGCGCCCGAATTGGCCAGAGACATGACCGAGGATCGAACACGGGAGTTTCAGCGGATCATGGCCTTGGACATCAAGATGCCGGCTTTGTCGCCCACCATGGAAGAAGGCACGCTTGCGCGCTGGCTGGTCAAGGTTGGAGACACGATTTCCTCGGGCGACATCATGGCCGAGATCGAGACCGACAAGGCGACGATGGAGTTCGAGGCAGTCGATGAAGGCGTGATTGCCGAGATCCTGATTGCGGAAGGTACCGAGGGCGTGAAGGTCGGCGCGGTGATCGCGCGGCTGGCGGTGGAAGGCGAGGAGGCGGCGCCCGCCTCGGCTACGGCGCCTGCGCCTGTCCCTTCTGCGCCTGCCGAAGGCCCCGCCGCCACGCCGACCGCGCGCAAACTGGCCGAGGCTAACGGCATCGACCTTTCCAGCCTTGCCGGCACCGGCCCCAAGGGCAAGATCACCAAGGAAGACGTGGAAAGCGCGATTGCGGCGGGCGGCGGTTCGCCTGCGCCTGCGGCAAGCCCCGCTCCGGCTCCGGCTCCGGCTCCTGCACCCGCCCCTGCAGCCCCGGGCGCGCGGGTGATCGCCTCGCCGCTGGCCAAGCGGATCGCGGCGGACAGGGGCATCGATCTTTCGCAGGTCAAGGGCACCGGACCCAATGGCCGCATCGTCAAGGACGATGTGGAGGCCTTCACCCCCGCTGCGGCCGCGCCTGAGGCTCCGGCGGCGGCGCCTGCATCCGCACCCGCTGCAGCACCCGCGCCGGTGGCGGTCCCCACGCTCGGCGGCGATCTCGATGCGCCATACGAGGCAATCAAGCTCAACAATGTTCGCAAGGTCATCGCGCGCCGCTTGACCGAGGCCAAGCAGACCATTCCGCACATCTACCTCACCGTCGATGTGCGTCTGGATGCGCTGCTCAAGCTGCGCGGAGAACTCAACAAGTCGCTTGATGCTGACGGCGTGAAGCTGTCGGTCAATGATCTGCTGATCAAGGCGCTGGCCCGCGCGCTCCAGCGCGTGCCCAAGTGCAATGTCAGCTTCCAGGGCGATACGCTGCTGCAATTCTCGCGGCAGGATATCTCGGTTGCGGTGGCCGCTCCTTCAGGCCTCATCACGCCGGTGATCCGCGATGCGGGGCGCAAGGGCCTCGCGCAGATCAGCACCGAGATGAAGGAACTGGCGAACAAGGCGCGCGACGGCAAGCTGATGCCGCAGGAATACCAGGGCGGCACGGCCTCGTTGTCCAACCTCGGCATGTTCGGCACCAAGCAGTTCGACGCGGTGATCAACCCGCCGCAGGCGATGATCCTCGCGGTCGGCGCGGGCGAGCAGCGGCCCCATGTGATCGACGGCACGCTGGGTGTCGCCACTGTGATGAGCGTCACCGGCAGCTTCGACCACCGCGCCATCGACGGCGCGGACGGCGCGCAGCTGATGCAGGCGTTCCAGCAGTTGGTCGAGAACCCGATGGGGCTGGTGGTCTGACGCCATGCCTGTTGGCGAGTTAACGATCAGGGCCACCGCCATGCCGGCCGACACCAACCCCTATGGCGGGGTGTTCGGCGGATGGCTGATGGCGCAGATGGCGCTGGGCGCGGGCAGCCTTGCAAGCCGCGTGGGGCAGGGCAAGGCGGTGGTCGTCTCCGCGACCGACTTCGCCTTTCCGGGCGCAATGGCCGTGGGGGATGAACTCTCCGTCTATTGCGACGTTCTCGCCACCGGCACCACCTCGCTCACCATCGCCGCCGAGGCGATAGCCCGCGAACGCAACGGTGAGGCGACCACGATGGTCGCCAAGGGCACGTTCAAATTCGTGCTGATAGGCGAGGACGGCCGCCCGCGCGCCATCGCCGCCAATGCAACGCTTCTCCTCCCCAAGGATAAAGACAATGGCTGACAATCAATATGACGTGATCGTGCTCGGTTCCGGGCCCGGCGGCTATGTCGCGGCAATCCGCTGCGCGCAGCTGGGCCTGAAGACCGCGATCGTCGAGCGCGAGAACCTCGGCGGCATCTGCCTCAATTGGGGCTGCATCCCGACCAAGGCGATGCTGCGCTCGGCCGAAATCTTCCACTACATGCAGCATGCGGGCGACTATGGCCTCGTCGCGCAAGGCATCGAGGCGGACCTGGCCGCCATCGTCAAGCGCAGCCGCGGGGTGGCCAAACAGCTCAATCAGGGCATCGGTCACCTGATGAAGAAGAACAAGATCACAGTCCACATGGGCTCCGGCACGCTGACCGGCGCAAACAGCCTGACGGTCAACGGCGAGAAGGGCGAGGAAGCCCTCACCGCCAGGCACATCATCGTCGCCACCGGCGCGCGCGCCCGCGACCTGCCTTTCGCCCCCGCCGATGGCAAGCGCGTGTGGACCTATCGCCACGCGATGACACCTGCCGAATTGCCGAAGAAGCTTCTGGTGATCGGATCGGGCGCCATCGGAATCGAATTCGCGAGCTTCTACAACGATCTCGGCAGCGAGGTGACCGTGGTGGAGATGCTCGACCGGATCGTGCCGGTGGAGGATGCGGATGTCTCGACCTTCCTTGAAAAGAGCCTCAAGAAGCAGGGCATCACCATCATGACCGGCGCGGGCGTGGAGGACATCAAGGTGTCCGACAAGGGCATCACCGCCACCATCAAGGACAAGGCGGGCAAGAGCGCGACCGGCGAATACTCCCACGTCATCGTCGCCATCGGGATTGTGCCCAATACCGAAAACATCGGCCTCGAAGGTCTGGCGGACATGGACCGCGGCTTCATCCAGATCGATCCCTATGGACGCACCAAGACCAAAGGCCTGTGGGCAATCGGCGACTGCACGCCCGGCCCGTGGCTGGCGCACAAGGCAAGCCACGAGGGCGTAACCTGCGCCGAGGCGATCGCCAAGGAACTCGGCAACACCGAAGTCCACCCGCACCCCTTGAACCGCAACAACATCCCGGGCTGCACCTATTGCCACCCGCAGATCGCCTCTGTCGGCCTCACCGAAGCCAAGGCAAAAGAGGCGGGCTACGAGGTGAAGGTCGGCAACTTCCCCTTCATCGGCAACGGCAAGGCGATCGCGCTGGGCGAGGCCGAGGGCTTCATCAAGACCGTGTTCGACGCCAAGACCGGCGAGCTGCTGGGCGCGCACATGGTCGGCGCGGAAGTGACCGAGCTGATTCAGGGCTACACCGTCGGCAAGACGTTGGAGACCACCGAGGCCGAGCTGATGCAGACCGTCTTCCCGCACCCGACCCTGTCGGAAATGATGCACGAAAGCGTGCTCGACGCCTACGGACGGGCGCTGCACTTCTGAGGAACACGGCATGACACAAGGCGGCACCGAAGCGCTCAAGGGCGAAGACTGGGCGGGCGAAATGGGCGCGCGCTGGCTCGCCTCTCTCGACCGGTTCGAGGGCATGATCGCCCCGATCGGCACGGCGCTGCTGGCGCAGGCGGATTACCAGACCGGCGAGCGGGTGCTCGATCTGGGCTGTGGGGGCGGGGCGACGACGCTTGCGATTGCCGAAGCGGTCGGTCCTCAGGGTGCTGCCCTGGGCCTCGATGTTGCTCCGATGCTGGTCGCCAAGGCCATCGAACGCGCCGCATCCGCGGATAGCCACGCGCGCTTTGTCTGCGCCGATGCGGCCACTGTCAGGCTTGATGAACCGCCCTTCGACCGGCTGTTTTCGCGCTTCGGGTCGATGTTCTTCGAAACGCCGGTGGCGGCCTTCCGGAACATCAAGACCATGCTGAAGCCGGCCGCCCGCATCGATCTCGCCGTCTGGGCCAACCCGCGCGACAACCTGTGGATGATGGAAGTCATGGGCGTGGTGCGCCGCCATGTCGAAATCCCCCCCGCCGTGCCGCGCGCACCCGGCCCTTTTGCCTTCGAGGACCTTGCATACCTTGAAGATGTGCTGACCGGTGCAGGGTTCTCGGGGATGGAAGCCGTCGCCTATCAGGGCAAGCAGCCGGTGGGAGGATCTGGCGCATCGCCGGAAGATGCTGTCGATTTCGTGCTCTCATCAATGGCCGTGGGCCGGGTGCTCGATGAAGCCGGAGCAGTTATCCGGGAGGCAGCGCGCAGCGATCTGGTCGAACTCTTCCGCGACCGTCACATCCCGGAGCAGGGGGTGATGATGGGCTCTAAGGCGTGGCTGGTCACAGCGAGGGCATAGCTGCGGGACGGATGGCGGACAGGGTGGGATTCGAACCCACGGTAGGCTTGCACCTACGGCGGTTTTCAAGACCGCTGCCTTAAACCACTCGGCCACCTGTCCGCGTCGGATTGCCTCTAGCCAAGCATCTTTGTCCTGTCACCAGACTTCACCTGTTGGGAATCCGGACAAGATGTGACACGCTGGAAAGAATGATTCCCCGCTCGCGTCCTGTTGCCTGGCTTTTGCCTGCCGCCCTTTGTCTTTCAGGTGCGACCCCTGCTCTTGCTCCGGTCGTGGCCCAGTCGCAGCCACAGGCGGTCTTGCCCTTTGATGCCTATCTGGAAGTGCTCAAGGCACGCGCGCGCGCCGAGGGCGTGAGCAGCGCGACGATCGATCGGATGACGGCAGGCCTGACGCCGAACGAACGGGTGATCCGCCTGGACCGCAACCAGCCCGGCAGTGCCACGTCGCAGGGCTATCCGCCGCTTGCGCCCTATATCGCGACCCATGTGAACCGTGAGCGGATCGCCACGGGACGCGGCGTCTATGCCGGGCATCGCGACCAGCTCGCCCGAATCGAACGCGAGACCGGCGTACCCGGCGCGATAATCATCGCCATCTTCGGCCACGAGACCAGCTACGGCCGGATCAAGGGCGATTTCGATCTCGCTCGCAGCCTCGCCACTTTGGCCTGGGAAGGGCGGCGACGGGAATTGTTCGAAGGCGAATTCATTGCCTTGCTCAAGATTGCGGATAAAGGCTTTGCCCGTTCGGAACTTGTGGGCAGCTATGCCGGCGCTTTCGGTAACCCGCAGTTCCTGCCGAGCGTGTACCTGCGGCTCGCCACCGACGGAGACGGAGACGGGCGGGCGGACATATTCTCGAACCGCGCGGATACCTTTGCCTCGATCGCCAATTATTTCCGGGACGCCGGATGGCGTCCGGGACAGCCTTGGGGCGTGAAGGCCTATGTGCCATCCGGCTTCGACGTGGACGCCTACAAGACCCGGCTTTCCGCGCCACTTTGCCCGCGGGTCCATGAACGTCACAGTGTCTGGAAAACCGTTGCCGAATGGCGCGCGCTGGGAGTTGTGGCCCAGCAAGGTCTTCCCGATGACGTCATGGTGTCGCTGTTTCAGCCCGATGGCCCGGGCGCACCGGCATGGTTGCTGACGGGCAATTACCGCGCAATTCTCGAATATAACTGCTCCAACTACTATGCGATGAGCGTGGGACTGCTGGCCGACGAAATCGTGAACTGAAGAGATGGCCTGCCTCGCCAAGCGCGGGGGGCAGGGCTATAGCTCGCCGTGTGAACAGCCTGATGCGTTTCCTGTCCGCCCTTCTTGTGCTGCTGAGCGCCATGGCCATGCCTGTGCGTGCCGAGGCAAGGTCGGCGCTCGACATCGCCGCACCGCCGTCAGCCGCACAGGCGCCTGTTGCATTGCTGGTCGACATCACCAGCGGGCAGGTGCTGCATGCCCGCAACGCCGACCGGCGCTTCATGCCTGCATCGGTGACCAAGGTGATGACGCTTTATCACGCCTTCGAATTGATCGAAGCAGGGCGGCTCGATCCGGCGCAGGTTTTCGCCATGAGCCCGGCGGTGGCGCGCGAGTGGCGTCGCAAGGGCTCGACAATGTTCCTTGATGCCGGCGAGCGGGTGAGCGTGCATGACCTTCTGCTCGGCATCGCCAATGTTTCAGCCAATGATGGCGCGGCGGTGCTGGCCGAGGGCCAGGCAGGTTCGGTCAGTGCCTGGACGATGGGGATGAACGAGGAGGCACGCAAGCTCGGCATGAGCGGAAGCCATTTCGGCACGCCCAACGGCTTTCCCGACGAAGGGCGCACCTTCACAACGGCGAATGACCTTGTAAAACTCGCCCGCGCGCTGGTCACCCGTCACCGCGACAAGTTCGGCTACTACATTGGTCGCACAGGGTTCGATTACAAAGGAATTGCACAGGTCAATCACGATCCCCTGATCGGGCGTGTGCCGGGTGCGGACGGGATCAAGACCGGGTTCACCAATGAATCGGGCTTCTCCTATCTGGGTACGGCGAAGCGCGACGGGCAGCGGCTGGTGATGGTGCTGGCGGGGGTCGAAAACGGGCGACTGCGCGCACAGCTGGCCCGCTCCTACATCGAATGGGGCTTTTCAGCTTTCGATCGCCGCCTGCTGTTCGCGGCAGGGGCGGTCGTGGGCAAGGCACGGGTGCAGGATGGTGATGCCCGTCAGGTGAGCCTGGTGGCGAGGGGGCTGGTTGCGATTAACCTGCCGAAGACCGCCAAGGCGCCGCTTTCCGCAACGATACATTACGAAGGGCCACTGCGCGCACCGATTACGGCCGGACAGGAAGTTGCGGTTCTTGAAGTCACGGCCCCCGGAGTTGCTCCGGCCCGCATTCCGCTCCATGCCGCCGATGCGGTCGGCGTGGCGGGACCGTTCGACCGTATCGTCAATGCTATCGTCGGACTGTTCACATGACCGCGCCGGGCCGCTTTATCGCCCTCGAAGGCGGAGAGGGGGCGGGCAAGTCCACGCAATCGCGGCTGTTGGCCGAAGCGCTGAGGGCGAGAGGGCTGACGGTGGTCACCACCCGCGAGCCTGGCGGAACTCCGGGTGCCGAGGCGATCCGCAACCTCCTGCTCGCCCCGCCAGGGGAGCAGGGTTGGACGCCGGAAGCCGAAGCGCTGCTGTTTGCTGCTGCGCGCGCAGACCACGTTGCTCATCTTGTTCGGCCGGCGCTTGCTCGCGGCGAATGGGTTGTGTGCGATCGCTTTGTGGACTCAAGCCGTGCTTACCAGGGCGGGGCTGGCAAGCTCGGAGACGATGCCATCCTGGCGCTCCATGACTTCGGTAGCGACGGGCTGAGGCCGGACCGGGTGATCCTGCTCGAAGGCGACGAGGCAGCGCTGGCTGCGAGACTGGCCGGGCGGGGCGCCGAGACCGACGCCATCGAAGCGCGTTCCGCAAGCTATCACCGCGCTGTGACGGCAGCTTTTCGGGCCATCGCCGCAGCCGATCCAGCGGGCTTCGCGAGGATCGACGGGATCGGCGCACCCGACGATGTTCATGCCCGCATCATGGCAGCCCTTTCCGACCTGCTGGAAGGGGCTGCCGGATGACGCGCTGGCCCAATCATGCCGATGCCTGGCGGCAATGGCGCGAGGCACTCTCGGGTGACAGAATGCATCACGGGTGGCTGCTGGCGGGCAAGGCCGGGCTGGGCAAGCGCGATTTCGCCCTTGCGGCTGCGCGCGAGCTTGTGGCGCAAGACGGCATACCTCAGCCGCAGGATCATCCCGACATTCACATCGTGACCTACAGCGCCAAGGACGACAAGGAAGAGCGCAAGCGCCAGGACGGCAAGCCGTTCGAATTGTCGAAAGTCATCCGGGAGCGCGACGTCGGGGCGATGCAGGCGCGGCTCAGAACCCGTCCAACACTCGGTTCAAGGCGGGCGATAATCATCGAGCCGGCTGACGACATGAACCAGCATGCGGCCAACAAGCTGCTCAAGAGCCTCGAAGAGCCGCCCGCCGGCACATTCTTCCTTCTGGTCACCCACCGTCCGGCCAGGCTGCTTCCCACCATCCGCTCGCGGTGCCGGATCATGCGTTTTCCAGCGCTTTCGGACCGCCAGCTGGCAACAATGCTGGAAGAGGCAGGAGTATCGCCCGATCCGGATGCCATCGCCGCTGCGGAAGGCTCCTTCGGCGCAGCGCTGCGCTTTGCCGAACAGGACCTTGCCCCGATCGCGCGGATTATCGAGCAGATGCTGCAGGGCGGAGAGGAGGGTTTCGGGCAGCGCGGCGAACTTGCCAGACTGATCGGGCCGCGGGCCGACCGCGAGCGCATGCAGGCCGTGCTCGAGCTTGCTCAGGCCCTGACCGCACGCGCAGCGCGCGAGAGCGACGATTCCGCCCGGCGCCTCAGGCTGATCGATGCCCATGGCGCGCTGGCACGGCTTGCTGCGGAAGCCCCGACAGCCAATTTTGATGCAGGCATCCTGCTGTTCGAGATCGGCGGCTTGCTTGTCGGAGCCGCCCCCGCTAGCGAGCCGGCCCATGGCTGAGACCGACACCACCCCCTTCTATATCACCACCGCGATCTCCTACCCCAACGGACGACCGCATATCGGACATGCCTACGAGGCGATTGCAGCGGATGTGATCGCGCGTTTCCAGCGTCTGCGCGGCCGCCCGGTACGGTTCCAGACCGGCACCGACGAACACGGGCTCAAGATGGCCCGCAAGGCCGAAGAACAGGGGCGCAGCCCGCGCGATCTGGCGGATGAAATGTCGGCTTATTTCCGTGAGATGTGCGATGCACTCAACGTGTCATATGACCGGTTCATCCGCACGTCTGAGCCCGACCACCATCGTGCCAGCCAGGCGATCTGGGAGCGCATGGCAGCGGCCGGCGACCTCTACCTCGACCGCTACGAGGGCTGGTACTCCGTGCGTGACGAGGCCTATTACGACGAAAGCGAGCTGTCCCTGGGCGAGGGTGGCGAAAAGCTCTCCCCGCAAGGCACGCCGGTCGAGTGGACGATCGAGGAAAGCTGGTTCTTCCGGCTTTCGAAATATCAGGATCAACTGCTTGAATTGCTGGGAACACCGGGCTTTCTCGAACCCGCAAGCCGCCGCAACGAGATGATCGCTTTCGTTGAACAGGGCCTGCGCGATCTTTCGGTCAGCCGGACATCCTTCGATTGGGGCGTGCCGGTGCCGGGCAGCGAAGGACACGTGATGTATGTGTGGGTGGATGCGCTCACCAATTACCTCACGGGCCTCGGCTATCCCGACGATACCGCGCTGATGAGCGAGTTCTGGCCCGCGAGCCTTCACCTGATCGGCAAGGATATCGTGCGCTTTCACACGATCTATTGGCCGGCCTTTCTGATGAGCGCAGGCCTGCCGCTGCCCGACAAAGTGTTCGGCCACGGCTTTCTGCTCAATCGCGGGCAGAAGGAATCGAAGTCGCTCGGCAATGTCACCGATCCGCTTGAACTGGCCGAGCGCTTCGGGGTTGACGCCTTGCGCTATTTCCTGATGCGCGAAGTCGCCTTCGGACAGGACGGAAGCTATTCTCCTGAAGCCATTGTTTTACGAGCCAATGCGGAGCTGGCCAACAGCTTTGGCAACCTGGCTCAGCGCACGCTGTCGATGATCGCGAAGAATATGGACGGCAGGCTCGAAGCCTTTGAGATGGCTGATGCTGATGCCGATTTGCTGACCACGGTGAGGATCGCCTGTGAGAGGGAACTCCCGCGCGAATTCAACGCGCTGAACTTCTCCACCGGGATCGAGGCCTGGCTGCGTACGGTATATGCCTGCAACCAGTATGTCGACGAGCAGGCACCATGGAAGCTGAAAAAGACCGATCCGGAGCGGATGAAGGCGGTACTCCAGACGCTGTTCATGGCGCTGCGCGATCTCGCCATCGCGATCCAGCCCGTGGTACCGGAAAAGGCAGGCGCGCTGCTCGATCAGCTTGGCATTCCCGCTGACGCGCGATCTTATGCCGTTCTGGATGATCGGGAATGGTTCAATCGCCTCGTCACCAGTGGCTACACCGTTGCGCCGCCGACCCCTCTGTTCCCGCGCCTTGAACTGCCAGCGGAAGAGGCTACGAACGCCTGATGCTGGTCGATAGCCACTGCCACCTCGAGTACAAGGGCCTCGTCGAGGACCGGGAGGGCGTGCTGGCACGCGCACGCGCCGCAGGGGTAGGAGCCTTCCTCAACATCTCGACCCGCCAGAGCGAATGGGACCAGGTCGTCGGCACCGCTGCGCGCGAGCCGGATGTGTTCGCCAGCGTCGGCATCCATCCCCACGAGGCGGACGCGCATCAGGATCTCGGTCGCGCCGCGCTGCTTGAAGCGACCCGCCATCCCAAAGTCATCGCGATCGGCGAGACGGGGCTCGACTATTATTACGACAAGTCGGACAGAGACGCCCAGAAGTGCTTGTTCCGCATGCATATCGATGTCGCCCGCGAGACGCAGTTGCCGCTGATCATCCACACCCGCGATGCTGAGGAGGACACCTATGCGATCCTTGCCGAGGAGATGGGGAAGGGGGCCTTCCCGGCGCTGATCCACTGTTTCACGGCATCCTTCGATTTCGCCGAAAAGGTCCTGGCGCTGGGCCTGACCATCTCGCTTTCCGGCATCGTGACCTTCAAGAACGCCAAGGACTTGCAGGAAGTCGCGAAGATCGTTCCTGAAGACAGGCTGCTCGTGGAGACCGACAGTCCATTCCTCGCCCCCGTGCCGCATCGGGGAAGAGTGTGCGAGCCTGCCTATGTTGCCGATACTGCCGCCTTCGTCGCAGGGTTGCGAGGAACGGAAGTGGAACAACTGAAGGCCACTACGACAGCCAATTTCTTCAAGCTTTTCAGTAAGGCGCAAGCATGAAGCTGGTGATGCTCGGCTCTGGCACTTCCACCGGGGTGCCACGACTGGGTGGGGCTGACGGCACGGGCGACTGGGGCGATTGCGACCCTCTCGAGCCGCGCAATCGTCGCACGAGGGTCTCGATCCTGGTGGAAAGCGCTGAAGGTCGGCGGCTGCTGGTCGACACGTCATCGGACTGCCGGGCGCAATTGCTTGCGAACCGGATCGGCAGCATCGACGCGGTATTCTGGACGCATGATCACGCCGACCATTGCCATGGCATCGATGATCTGAGGGTGCTGCGTTACGGACGCGCCGGACCGATCCCGTCCTTCGCCTCGACCGAGACAGTGAGACGCCTGCGCCAGCGCTTCGGCTATGTCTTTGCCGGGCAGGACGGCTATCCGACGATCTGCACCATCGACACGCTCGACCGGCTGCGCATGATCGCAGGGTTCGGTGTCGAATGGTGCCAGATGGCGCACGGCAGCGGCGAGACGACCGGTTACCGCTTCGAAGCCAATGGAAAGTCCATCGCCTATGCCACCGATTTCAGTGAGATTTCGGATGAGATGATCGATCTGTTCGATGGTGTCGACATTCTCGTTTCCGATTGTCTCCGGCGTGAGCCGCATCCGACCCATGCGCACCTAGCAATGGCGATTGAACTGGGCGAGCGCTGCGGCGCGAGGCGCGTTGTCCTGAGCCATCTCGACAAGAGCATGGACTACCGCACGCTGTGCGGTGAGGTGCCCGATTTTGTCACCGTTGGGTACGATGGGCTGGAGATCGCGGCATGACGATGGATAGCCTCATTCCGCTTGTCGGCCTGATCGGCTGGCTGGTGCTCGCCGGGTCGGCGCTTGCGTCCTATCGGCTCGGCTGGAGCCGGATCGCCAGGATGGCGCTGGTTTGGCTGGCCGTCTTTGTCGGCCTGTTCGTGATGGTGGAGTGGTTCCTGCGGGCACAGGGAGCCGCAAGCGCCCTCCTATAATTTAACATAATATATATTATCCATCTTAAGGTCAGGCATGAGCGAAGCCCCCCACCAATCCCCCATCGATCGCCTCCTCGCGATCATGGCCCGCCTGCGCGACCCGCACGACGGCTGCGACTGGGATCTCGCCCAGACCTTCGCCACCATCGCACCTTACACGATCGAAGAAGCCTACGAGGTCGCGGATGCCATTGCCCGCCGCGACATGGACGATCTGCGCGACGAACTTGGCGACCTGCTGCTTCAGGTCGTCTTTCATGCGCGTATGGCGCAGGAAGCCGGCCTTTTTGGTTTCGCCGATGTCGCGCAGGCGATCAGCGACAAGATGGAAGCCCGTCACCCGCACATCTTCGGGGGCGAATCAGGTTCGATGGACGAAACACGCTGGGAAGACATCAAGCAAAGCGAAAGGACAGCCAAGGGTGTCAGCAGCGCGCTGGACGGGGTTGCACTTGCCTTGCCCGCGCTGATGCGCGCCCAGAAGCTTCAGAAGCGCGCCGCGCGCACGGGCTTCGACTGGCCCGATCCTGCTGGGCCGGAAGCCAAGGTTTCCGAGGAGATCGAGGAACTCAAGGCGGCGTCGGACGATCAGGAGCGCTTCGAGGAAGCAGGTGACCTGCTGTTTGCGGTCGTCAATCTCGTGCGTGCCTATGGCATCAGCGCCGAGGATGCCTTGCGGGCCGCCAATGCGAAATTCGAGCGGCGGTTTCAGGCAATGGAGCGCCTTGCGAGGGATGACTTTGCAAAACTACCCCTCGCAGCCCAGGAAGAACTCTGGCAGAAGGTGAAGAAAGCCGAATAGATCACTGATTTACTGACCTAAGGTCGTAAACTGCCCCAGTTCCTTGGGATTGAGCCTGACAGTTACCCGGCGCAGCGGGCCGGCGTCGCCTTGACCTGCGTCCTCTTCTCCCAACACCTCGCCATGCGCGTGCAGCCACGCCATGCGCCGCCCGTCGCTGACCGGCAGCACAAAGCTGACCTCGCGCGCCGTTCCGGTCAGAAGCGCGGCCAATCGCTCTTCAAGTGCGGCCACCCCCTCCCCTGTGGCTGCGGAGAGCATGACAGCCTCCTGAGTTTCGGCCGCTTCCGACAATTCCTCAAATAGTCCGGAATCTAGGAGATCACACTTGTTCCAGACTTCGAGGATGGGGATGGTGCTCTCGCCGGTGTCCTTGTCGACGACGCCGAGATCCGCGAGTACTTCCATAACCTGCTTGACTTGGGCAGCATGGCTAGGATTGGACATGTCGCGCACGTGGCAAATGACGTCGGCACCGGTCACTTCTTCCAGCGTCGCCCGGAAGGCCGCGACAAGCTGGGTCGGCAGGTCGGAAATGAAGCCCACCGTGTCCGACAGGATTGCCTTCTCCACGCCCGGCAGGCGGATTGCCCGCATGGTCGGATCGAGAGTGGCGAACAGCAGGTCCTCTGCCATCACCTCCGCGCCGGTCAGGCGGTTGAACAATGTCGATTTGCCTGCATTGGTATAGCCAACCAGCGCGATCACCGGCCAGGGCGCCCTCCCCCGACGCTCGCGATGCAACGCACGGGTCTTGCGCACCTGTTCGAGTTCGCGCCGCAAACGTCCCATGCGCTGGCGTATCATGCGCCGGTCGGCTTCGATCTGGGTTTCGCCAGGGCCGCCGAGGAAACCAAAGCCGCCGCGCTGGCGTTCGAGGTGGGTCCAGCTACGCACCAGGCGGCTCTGCTGGTAATCGAGATGCGCCAGTTCGACCTGCAAGCGGCCTTCCGCGGTGGCGGCCCGCTCGCCGAAGATCTCTAGGATGAGACCAGTGCGATCGATAACCTTGCGTTTGAGCCGGTCCTCGAGATTGCGCTGCTGGATCGGGGTAAGCGCCCCGTCAACGATGACAAGTTCCGCCTCGTGCTGCTCGCACCAGACCGCGATATTTTCGACCTGTCCGGAACCGAACAGGGTGTTGGGCTGCATTTTCCGGATCGGCAGGATTGCCGAATGTGCCACCACGATGCCGATCGCCAGCGCCAGTCCTTCGGCCTCCGCGAGCCGTTCAGGCGCGTCAAGATCATAGCGCAGCGCCCTTATATCCGGACACAGCACCAGCGCCCGCGCTCCGCGGGTCACCTCCTCGGCGAATTCGCTATCGAAGCTCAGTCTTCTGTCCTGTCGTCGGCATCGTCGTCCTCGACACTCAGATCGACCGGACCACTTGGCTGGATGGTGGAAACCGCGTGCTTGTAGGCCAATTGCACTGCACCATCACGTTCGAGGAGCATGCAGAACAGGTCATAAGCGGCAATCCGCCCCTGCAACATGACCCCGTTGACGAGGAACATCGTCACCTGGATCTCCGCCTCTGCGACACGGCTGAGGAAGATGTCCTGCAACTGCTTCTGCTTGCGGCCGCCCGGGCGTGCCTCGAACTGCTGCGGATCGAGCAATTGGCCGGGCATGATGGTCGAAATTGCGTGCTTGTAGACCAGCTGGGACTGGCCGTCACGGCGCAGCAGGATCGAGAAATTGTCGAACCAGGTAACGATACCCTGCAACTTGACCCCCTTCACGAGGAACATGGTTACGGGAATCTTGTTCTTGCGCAGCAGGTTGAGGAAAGCGTCCTGCAGATTGCCCTGACGCCCCACCGATCCGCCGCTAGCGCCGGATTGGCTCTCGCTCGTGGCGGTTGAACGGACGATAGGACGTGGTGAGAGCGTTCGTCCGCTGGACATGGGTTTGCCTCCTGTTCTTGGCGGCCCTTCTTGTCGACCGCATGTTCGCCGCAATGCGCCGGGCCAACACTTTCATTGCCCGCAACTTATAATGGCGATTGCCGCTGCCAGCGACAAGGTGTCATTTGACGGAAGGACCCCGCCTTCGCGTCTTTCAGTCCTGATCGCCGTCGTCCTTGCGGTCGGCCATGCCGAGCAGTTTGAGTTTGCGATGCAGGGCCGAGCGTTCCATGCCGATAAAGCTCGCGGTTTTCGAGATATTGCCGGAAAAGCGTCGGATCTGGATCGCGAGGTATTCGCGCTCGAAACTCTCGCGCGCCTCGCGCAGCGGCACCCCCATGATCGCGGAAAGACTGTCGCCTGCCGTGCCAATCTGCCCCCCGGTGATTTCTGGCGGAAGCATGTCGGGTTCGACTCTGGTCAGCTTTTCGCGCGGCGTCATGATGATGGTCCGTTCGACCACATTGCGCAGTTGGCGCACATTGCCGGGCCAGTCATAGGCTTGCAATGCGGCCATCGCCTCCTGGGAAAGCTCCGGCGGAGCGAGACCCTGATCATTCGAGTAGCGGGTAAAGAAGTGCTCCGCCAGCACCGGAATATCCTCGCGCCGGTGGGCCAGGGAAGGAATGGCTACCGGGACCACATTCAGACGGTAGAACAGATCCTCGCGAAAACGCTTTTCCGCCATTTCGACCGTCAGATCCCGGGTGGTTGACGATACGACACGCACATCGACCCCGATCTGCCGGCTGCCCCCAACCCGAACGAAGCTCTGATCGGTCAGGACACGCAGGATCCGCGCCTGCGTGGACAATGGCATGTCGGCAATCTCATCAAGATAGAGAGTGCCGCCGTCGGCCAGTTCAAGCAGCCCGGGACGCACTTGCTTGCCGTTTACTTCCTCTCCGAAAAGCTCGTGCTCAAAGCGCTCGGGCGTAATACGCGCCGAATTGACCAGCACGAAAGCCCCCTGGGACCGTCCACTCCATGCATGGAGCAACCGCGCGGCGACTTCCTTCCCGGCCCCCGGAGGGCCCGAAATAAGTACCCGGCTGCCGGTATTGGCCACCCGCTTGAGCGTGGCGCGAACGGCGTTGATGGCCGGCGAGTTTCCGGTGAACTCGGCACTGCCCCAGCTGCCTTCGCGCAGTCTGCTGTTCTCGCGCCGCAGCCTTTCGGTCTCGGTTGCACGTTCGACCAGCAGCAGCAGCCGCTCGGCCTCGAAGGGCTTTTCGATGAAATCCATCGCTCCACGCGACACTGCGGCCACCGCGGTATCGATATTGCCGTGGCCGGAGAAGATGATCACCGGCAGGCCCGGCTCGCGCGCCTTGATCGCATCCAGCAGTTCGAGCCCGTCCATCTGGCTGCCGTGCAGCCATACATCGAGCAAAACCAGACTGGGGCGGCGTTCATCGATCGCGGCCAGCGCCTCGGTGCTATCTGCCGCGGTGCGGCAGACATAGCCCTCATCGCCAAGCACGCCTGCGACCAGTTCGCGGATATCGCGTTCGTCATCGACGATCAGGATTTCGAGCGCCATCGGCAGGTTCCTTTGGTGATAGGTTGGGGTGGCAACAGACCGGGCATCATAGAGGCTGGCCCTCGACCGGTTGCGGATTGCGGGCGAAGCGCAAGGTAACGCGCGTACCCCCTGAAGCAGTGCTGGCAAAGCTCATGTCCCCGCCATGCTCGTCGACAATCTTGTTGACGATTGCGAGCCCGAGGCCGGTGCCTTTCTCGCGTGTGGTCACATAGGGTTCCGTGATGCGTTCACGATCGGCAGGCAGGCCGATGCCGTTGTCTTCGACCGTCACCACGATCGCCTCACTGGCGTCTATGATGGCAACCGAGATTTCGCCCGCATATTCGCCGCGTGCCTCGCCCGCACGTGCCTCGACCGCCTCGACCGCATTCTTGAGGACATTGGTCATGGCCTGACCGAATTGGTGACGATCACAGCGCACTTCGCGGTCTGCGAGATCGGCGGAGGCGACGCTGAAGGCGATGCCGGAATGGGCCACTTCCTGCAGAAACACAGCCTGCCGGACAAGGTCGAGCGCATCCTCATCGCGGAACACCGGTTTGGGCAGCCGCGCAAAGGAGGAAAACTCGTCGACCATCTTCCTGAGGTCGCCGACCTGCCGGACAATCGTGCTGGTCAGCTCGTCGAACAATTCGCGGTCCTCCTCGCCGACCTGCATGCGGTAGCGGCGTTTCAACCGTTCCGTGGCAAGCTGGATCGGGGTGAGAGGGTTCTTGATCTCATGCGCGATACGCCGCGCCACGTCGGACCAGGCCGCCTGCCGCTGGTCGAGCAACTGCCGGGTAATATCCTCGAAGGTGATCACATGGCCGCTGGTGCCCGGCGCGACCTTTACCGCGAGCGTCAGCAATTCATTACCCTTGGCATGGGTGATGATCGCGCGTTCCTTGCCCTCTGCGATCATCCGGGTCAGTTCGGGCGCGAGTTCCTCTAGTGCGTGTCCGATCATGCCGTCGCCCTCGGCGCCGGGGGGCGAAAGCAGTGCCTGTGCCGACGAGTTCATTAGCATCACGCGCATGTCCGCATCGACCGAAATGACCCCTGCGGTAACCGATTCCAGCACCGCTTCCATGAAGGCGCGGCGATCGTCGATCTGGCGATTGGCGCTGACCAGTGCCTGGGTCTGCTTTTCGAGCTGCGCGGTCATGCGATTGAAGGCCCGGTTGAGCAGCCCGATTTCATCCGCGCCGGTGCGCCCTTCAACCCGCAGCGCGAAATTGCCCTGCCCGACCTTGCGCGCCGCGCCGACCAGATCGGTCAACGGCTTGACCTGACGATCGGCAAATCTCAGCGCGAACCAGATGGCGAGCCCAACCAGCAGCAGACTGACCGCGACCAGTGCGATGTTGAAGCGCAATTGCAGGATCCGCGCACTTCCGGTCAGCCTGTCATAGGCCGTCACGATCGACTGCGCGCGTGACCAGGAATTGAACATCGTCTCTTCGGTGGTGCGGGCATTATACAGATAGATGCCGCCATCCGGATCGATCGGAGCCAGCGCCTCAATCCGCTCGGGACCGCCCACCACCACCACGAATTCACCCTGTTCGAGCCGTGGCAAGGCGTTGCGACTGAACTCGAGCGGGCTGTTGTCCTCGGTAAGATTCAGGATCGCCGCACGTCGCAGCGAGCCATCGGGCATACGCTGGAGAATGGCGCTCTCGGATATCTTCCGCCCCTGGGCCTGCAACGCGTAGAAGTCCGGGAAATCGCCGTCGGTGATCGTTACCCGCTCCAGAATGAAGCGCATGTCGCTCGCCATCGCGAGCGTCTCCTGTTGCACATCGCGCTGGTTGGCGTCGTAATAGTTCTGCGCCAGAGCGTTGGCGTTCTCCATCAACCCGCGAGAATCGTCGGAGAACCAGAAATCAACGCCGGTCTGGAACAGGAAGGCGGCAAAACCCGCAACCAGCAGCGTCGGCAGTGCGGCCACCATCGAGAAGAAGAACACGAGTCGCACATGCAGACGCGCCGTGCTGCCCGCCGCGCGCCGCAGCGCGACCCGCCTGCCGACCAGCACCAGCAGGGCCATCGCCGGGACCAGCGTCGCCATCAGCAATAGCGAGACTTCCATGGTCGGAAGCAGAGTGTCCGGTGCGGTTGCGCGTGAGTAGGTCAGCCATGTCGCCCCGACGGCAAGCAGAAGCGCGATTGCCGAAATGACTTCGAGCCAGAAGAAGATATTGGCCCGGCGCGACGCGATGACGAACCGGCGCCACCAGCGCGGTGACTGCCGCGGCACGAGGCCCGGTTCCTGAGATATGGGCGCGTCCATCGTTGCGCCTTTACAACAGTGGTGTGGCAAATGTGCAAGGCGAAACTGTATAACGCCCGATCACAGGTGCATCTCAGTTGGAAAACCGGTCCGTCAGTTGGAATACCGGTCCGGTTCAAGTCCCAGCTCGCCGATCCGCTTGCGCAACGTGTTGCGATTGATGCCGAGCAATTGTGCGGCCCGCAGTTGGTTACCCCCCGTCTGGCCCAGCGCATGTTCGATCAGCGGTTTCTCGAAAGCGGCAAGGGCACTGTGATAGATCGTGCCCGGCTGTGGTGTCTCGCTGGCGAGCCAGGCAGCAAGCGCTGGCGCAAAGCCCTCAGCGACCTCTCGGCAGGACGCGCCACCAGGCGCGATTTCATCGCCGACGATATCCGCGAGTGTCTCCGCGTCGATCCGGTCCTCGCGGGCCATCAGGGCAAGACGATAGACCACATTCCTGAGCTCGCGAACATTTCCCCGCCACGAGCGCTGTTCGAGACGGGCAATCGCTTCGGGGCCCAGAGAGCGACGCGGCAGACCGTCTTCGGCGGCAAGAATCAGGAAATGCTGGGCCAGCGCGCCTATGTCCTCGCGCCGTTCACGCAGCGGCGGCAACTCGATCGGGACAACATTGAGACGGTAGAACAAGTCCTCCCGGAAAGTGCCCGCGGCAATCATCGGGGCAAGATCACGGTTGGTGGCCGCTATGATCCGGACGTTGACCGCAATTTCCTGACGCCCGCCGACGCGGCGGATGCGGCCCGATTGCAGCGCGCGCAGAAGCCGCGTTTGCGCCTCGGAAGGCATGTCCCCGATCTCGTCAAGAAACAGCGTGCCGCCATTGGCCTGTTCGAACTTGCCGATCGCCTGGGCGATGGCCCCGGTGAAGGCGCCCTTTTCGTGGCCGAAAAGTTCGCTTTCGACCAGGTCTGCGGGGATTGCCGCTGTGTTGACCGCCACGAACGGCCCCGTGCGGCGACTGCCAAGCTGGTGAATAGCTTCGGCAACCAGTTCCTTGCCGGTACCGCTCTCTCCGGTAATCAATACGGTAAGGTCGTTGCGGAGAACACGGGTGATCATCCGGTAGACGCTCTGCATAGCCGGACTGCGCCCGACCAGCGGCATTCGCGCGCCCTCTGGCTCGGGCTCGGCGTCAGCTACATCCTCTTTTGCTTGCGACTGCTGGCCGACCGCCTGCCTGACTGCATGAACCAGCTCGTCGAGATCGAAGGGCTTCGGGAAGTATTCGAAAGCCTCGCTCTCGCTCGCCCTTACGGCCGTATCGAGGGTATTCTGGGCAGAAAGCACAATGATCGGCATGCGCGGTGCCTGCTCGCGCACGGCCGACAAGCTTGCCAAGCCATCGCCATCTTCGAGCATCACATCGGTCAGCATCGCGGCATAAGTGCCCTCGCCGAGCAACCGGTTACGCGCCGCGATGCTGGTGCAATGGGCAATATCAAAACCCTCGTCTTCGAGCGCGGCGATGATGACCGTCGCGATTGCGGCGTCATCTTCGACCAGAAGGACCGTCTTGTCTGGAGAAGACCCCATCTATCAGCTCGCTTGCCGTGCCTGCGGAAGATGCAGGCGGAAATGGGTAAGTCCCGCGCGGATATCGCGTTCGTGACTGATGTTGCCGTTCATGTCGCGCACCAGCTTGCGCACCAGCGACAGGCCCAGACCCTGCCCCGATGGCTTGGAGGACACGAACGGTTCGAACACATGATCGCGCAGTTCGGGCGGAATGCCGGGACCGTTGTCGGTTACGGTAATCTCGATCGGCAGCGGCACCGCCTTGCCCTCGCGGATCGCACTGAAAGCGAGGCCGCCAACAAAGCGGGTCTGGACCACGATTGAGGGCGATGCCGTGCCCCCGCGCGCCGCTTCGCGCGCGTTGGAGACAAGATTGATGAGGACCTGCTCCAGCGCGTCCCGGTTGACGAGCACCGGTGGCAAGGAAGGGTCGAATTCCTCACGGATATCAAGAGCCTCCGGATCGGCATCCACCGCCCGCATAGTGGCAATTGCAGCGCGGATGGCCTCGTGCGGATTGCACGGCCCGACCGGTCCGGTGCGGGTGCTGCCGAGCTGCTGCATCCGATCGATCAGCCGTGCGATACGATCAACCTCGTCAGTGATCATGCGCGCAAGTTTCTTGTCGCCATCAGGCAGCTTTCGCGCCACGAGCTGGCCGGCGCCGCGAATGGCAGCGAGCGGATTCTTGATCTCGTGCGCGAGCACCGTCGGGGCGCTCAGCATGGCATCGCCGCCCTGTTTGTGCACCGGATCCTCGTGACCGATTTCGCTAAGCGTCACCACGCGCCATCCGGGAAAGGTTCCGAGCGGCGAGACGGTCATGTTGACGCGGATCTCGCTCTCGCCTGCCATGATCGCCAGATCGCGTGCCACCAGTGCCTCGTCTGTCTCCCGCAGACGCGCGGCGACGCGTTCGTCTAGCGGCCCGATGCGTTCGGCCAGACCGGCCCCGACTATCCGGCTTGCGCTGGTGCCGAGAAGACTCTCTGCGGCATGGTTGACTTCGGCGATCCGTCCGTCGCGGTCGATCAGGAGAACGGCGAAAATCAGGCCTGCAAGCTGTGCCCTCGCATCGGGAGCCGGACCATCAACCGGATCGGGTGTATCAAGACTTCCGGTCAAGGCCCCCGTCGGCATGCCTCAGGCCGCCTTTTGCAGCAGGAAAGGTTCGTAGAAACGTTCGATCTCGCCGAGCACCTGATCGGGATCGTCGATGAAATTGGCCTGATTGCGGAATTCCGCGGACCCGTGCAGTCCCTTAGTATACCAGCCCAGGTGCTTGCGCGCCATTTTCACTCCCGTGTCACGCCCGTAGTGATCGAGCATCCGGTTGTAATGCTCCACCACCACGCCGTATTGTTCGGCCATGCCCGGCGTTGGCAGCATCTCTCCTGTGCGCCACCAGTGCATCACCTGCCCAAGAAGCCAGGGCTTCCCGTAAGCGCCGCGTCCGATCATCACACCGTCCGCGCCCGATTGCTCGAGCGCCTTTGCGGCATCTTCCACACCGCAGATGTCACCGTTGACGATAACGGGAATCTTCACCGCATCCTTGACCTTGCTGACGAAAGCCCAGTCAGCGTGCCCCTTGTACATCTGGTTGCGGGTGCGGCCGTGGACGGTGACCATCTGCACGCCGAGATCCTCGGCAATACGGGCCATTTCCGGCGCGTTGAGACTATCGTGGCACCAGCCCATCCGCATCTTGACCGTGACCGGCACCTTCACCGCCTTCACGGTCGCTTCCATCAGCCGGACGGCGAGCGGCACCTCGCGCATGAGGGCGCTGCCGGCGAACTGGCCGACGACCTTCCTGACCGGGCAGCCGAAATTGATGTCGATGATTGCCGCGCCATTGCCTTCCTGGATCTTCGCCGCTTCGGCCATGCTGGCAGGATCACAGCCGACCAACTGCATCGAGACCGGCTCCTCGATCCGGTCCCACGCGGTCTTTTGCGTACTGACGCGGGTTTCACGGATCGCCGCCTCGCTCGCTACCATTTCGGTAACGTTGAGGCCCGAACCGTACCGCCGCACCAGCGTACGAAACGGCATGTCCGTCACTCCGGTCATCGGCGCGAGCACCACCGGCTCGGCAACCGTTACGGGGCCGATCGCAATCGGCTTGAGCGCCGGAGGGGTGGGGAGCGAGGTCATCTGCGAGGGGGTGCCTAATTATTGGGCAGGCGCATAGTGGATTGCCGAAAGCCCGTCCAGACCTTAAGCGCTCATCCGCATGGCAAGCGAGCCTCCCCTTCCCTCTTTTGCCGCCATCGTGGTCGCCGCGGGCAAGGGCCTGCGCGTTGGCGGCGAGGTGCCCAAGCAGTTCCGCGACTGGCGCGGAAAGCCGCTGGTGCGGCATTCGGTTGAGGCGTTGCTGGCCAGCGGCGCGAGCCCTCTGGTGGTGGTGATAGCCGCTGATGCCCGCGCCGATGCCGAAGCTGCGCTGGCTGGTCTTGAAGGCCTGCGGTGGGTCACCGGCGGGGCGAGCAGGCAGGATTCGGTCCGCAACGGTCTCGAAGAGCTCACCGGGGACGCGCCAGAACGGGTGCTGATCCACGATGCCGCCCGTCCCGATCTTCCGCGCGTAGTCATCGCCCGCCTGCTAAGAGCACTCGATCGCCATTCCGGCGCCATCCCCGTCCTGCCTGTGGTCGACAGTATCGCACTCGCAGGCGAAGACGGCACGATGGCGGGCAAGGCGGAGCGCGAGACCTTGCGCCGGGTTCAGACCCCGCAGGCCTTCCGCTTCGACGATATCCTCGCTGCTCACCGCGCATGGCAAGGCGCAACCGACGCGGGCGACGATGCGCAGGTGTTGATGGCAAGCTCCGGTTCAGTCGCGCTGGTCGATGGTGACGAGCGCCTCAAGAAGATCACCTTTGCGGAGGATTTCGTGACGACTTCCACCATGCCCGCTTTCCGGGTTGGTCAAGGCTTTGACGTTCACCGCCTAGAAGCGGGCGAGGAGCTGTGGCTGTGCGGGGTGCAGATCCCGCACGACAAGGGGCTTGCCGGGCATTCGGACGCCGATGTGGCGCTCCACGCGATTACCGATGCGGTGCTCGGCGCGATCGGGGACGGGGATATCGGCACCCATTTTCCGCCCAGCGATCCGCAATGGCGCGGCGCACGTTCGGGCCGGTTCCTCGAACACGCTGTCGGCCTTGCCCGCGCGGCGGGCTATGCAATCGCGAACATCGACCTTACCCTGATCTGCGAAGCGCCCAAGATCGGCCCCCACCGCCCCGCGATGCGCGCCGAGGTCGCCCGCCTGACCGGGCTTGACGAAGGCGCCGTCAGCATCAAGGCCACCACCACCGAAAGACTGGGTTTCACCGGCCGCGGCGAAGGGATCGCTGCACAGGCCATCGTCGCACTTGTTCTTGCTTGAGAGGATTTCTGTCCATGACCAGGCTTGTTGCCCCTGCCCTCGCCCTTGTCGCACTGGCAACCTCGCACACCGCGCAGGCCCGGCAGCAGGCCTGCGTGGCCGCCGCCGACCTTGGCGATACTGTCCTGTATGCCATGCCCATTGCCTATGATGCGGTCAGCACAAGCTGCGCCCGGCAGTTCAAGGTAGACGGCTTCATGGCCCGCGGCGGCGACACGTTCATCAACAATTTCCGCGCCCGGCAGGACAGCGCCTGGCCGGGAGCCTTCCGGCTTCTCAAGACCTTCATGGCGAGAGAGAGCAGCGAAGCAGGCGGAAGCGATGCCGACATGACGGCAATGATCGCAGCCCTGCCCGAAGAATCGCTACGCCCCTTCGTAGACGGGCTCGTCGGCCAAATGATCGCGAAGGAAATCAAACCCGACAGTTGCAGCAAGATCGAGCGCGGGCTCGAATTGCTCAGCCCGCTTCCGGTGGACAATGTCGCGGGGCTGATGACCTTCATCGCCGAGCTGGCGGACATCAAGAATCCGCCGATCTGTGCGACGATCGAAGCGACCGGGAAGTAGATCCGAAATGGCACTTCACCTCCTGCCCGATGACATTACCGCGCTTGCCGCCCGGGTCGTGACCGAAAATGCTGCGGCAGGGCGCAAGGTTACCTTGGCCGAAAGCTGCACCGGCGGACTTGTGGCAGGCGCAATAACAGAGATCGGCGGTTCATCGGCTGTGCTCGACCGCGGGTTCGTGACCTATTCAAACGAGGCCAAGATGGAGATGCTGGGGGTCGCCAGCGACATCATCGAGACTTTCGGTGCGGTTTCCATCGCTTGTGCCTGGGCAATGGCCAAAGGCGCGCTTGAACGGTCGGGTGCCGATGTCTCGGTGGCGATCAGCGGGGTCGCCGGTCCCGGAGGCGGAACCGCATTGAAGCCCGTCGGCACGGTTGTCTTCGCCCGCGTCATCCGCGATGCGAGTGGCGAGCCGGAGGGCGAACTGAAGTTTTTCGAGGGCGGCGAAGGCCCCGATGGCCGGGCGGAAATCCGCCGTCAGGCAACACTCTGTGCGCTGGAATTGCTCTTGCCGTAAAGTTCGGCTGCCCGGTTTTCGAAGGCTTCCACCATCTTGCGGAAGGCCTTGTCGAAATATTGGCCTGCAATCTTCTCGAACAACCGGTTTCGGAAGGTAAACTCGACGAGAAAATCGATTTCGCAGGTGTGGGCGTCGATTTCGCGGAAGGTCCAGACATTGTCGAGATCGCTGAGCGGCCCGTCGACGTAATGCACCTTGATCACCCGCGGACGTTCCTTGGTGACGCGCGACGTAAAGCTTTCGCGTATCGCCTTGAAGCCGACCACCATATCGGCCACCATTTCCGTATCGCTGTTTGAACGAACCCGCGTGGCAATCACCCAGGGCAGGAATTCGCCATAACGCGCGACATCCGCGACCAGATCGAACATCTGCTCGGCACTGTAAGGCAGGCGCCGGGTTTCGCGGATCCCGGGCATTACGCCTTCGCGCGTTCCTGTTCCCGCGCGAGCTTTTCTTCTCGCGCGGCGCGCATCTTGGCGAAATCATCGCCCGCGTGATAGCTCGACCGGGTCAGCGGGCTGGAGGCGACCTGGAGGAAGCCCTTGGCCCGCGCAATCGCGCCATAGGCGGCAAAGGCCTTGGGGGTGACGAATTCCTCGACCGCGGCGTGCTTGGGCGTGGGCTGGAGATATTGCCCCATGGTGATGAAATCGACCTCGGCCGAGCGCATGTCATCCATCACCTGGTGCACTTCCAGACGCTGTTCGCCCAGCCCCAGCATGATGCCCGACTTGGTGAAGATCAGCGGATTGTGCGACTTCACCTCTTCCAGCAGGCGTAGGGAAGCATAGTAGCGCGCGCCCGGACGGATGGTGGGATAGAGGCGCGGCACGGTTTCGAGATTGTGGTTGTAGACGTCCGGCCCCGCTTCGCAGATCATCTCGACGGCGCGGCGCATCTTGCCGCGGAAATCGGGGGTCAGGATCTCGATCGTGGTCTTGGGGGTGGTGCGGCGCAGCGCCTCGATCACCTTGACGAACTGGCTAGCGCCGCCGTCGGGCAGGTCGTCGCGGTCGACGCTGGTGATGACGATATGCTCGAGCCCCATCTTGGCTGCCGCAATCGCGGTGTTTTCCGGCTCCATCGGATCTACCGCGCGCGGCATTCCCGTCTTGACGTTACAGAAGGCGCAGGCGCGGGTGCAGACATCGCCGAGGATCATCACCGTGGCGTGCTTCTTGGTCCAGCATTCGCCGATGTTCGGGCAGGCGGCTTCCTCGCACACGGTGTTGAGGTTCAACTCGCGCATCAGCTTGCGGGTTTCGTGATAGCCCTCGCTCACTGGGGCGCGCACGCGGATCCAGTCCGGCTTGCGCTGGCGCGCGGGGCGCTCTGGTGGGGTATGGTCGGGCTGAGGCGTGCTCGCGAGGTCGTTCATAGGTGGCCATTTAGGCCCGCACGGCCAGTCTCGCAAGCGCAGGCGGCTGTGACTTTTGGATAGCGCGCTTGTCCATGACGGCAGGGCGCTGCATAGCAGCGGCATGTCGGACACCACGCTCAAGAATATCGCCCTGCTGATCGATGCGGATAACACCAGCCCGCAGGCGATCGACCCGGTCCTCACCGTCATGGCCGAACTCGGTCAGGTCAACATCCGCCGTGCCTATGGCAATTTCGCCAAGGACAACCTCGCGCGATGGGACAAGATCACCAACAAGTTCGGCATCCGTCCGCAACAGCAGTTCGACATCTCCAAAGGCAAGAACGCGACCGACATGGCAATGACCATCGATGCGATCGACCTGCTGTACCAGGGCAAGGTCGACGGGTTCGGGATCATGACCTCGGACAGCGACTTCACGCCGCTCGTCACCCGGCTGCGACAGGATGGCATTCTGGTCTATGGCTTCGGCGAGAAAAAGACACCGGAGGCCTTCCAGTCAGTCTGCACCCGGTTTCTGTATATCGACGAACTGATCGCCAGCAGCCGCGACGAGGTGGTTGATAACGGGCAGTCGGGCAAGCCGGTGATGGGCGATCTGCAGGAGTTGATCCTCGCCGCCTATCGTGAGGCCAAGCGTGACGAGAAAGGCTTTGCCCGACTTCAGCAAGTCGGCCAGATCGCCGGCAACAGGTCAAGCTTCGATGTGCGCAACTACGGCTTCACGAGCCTCTCGGAACTCTTCAAATCGCTCGACAATTTCGAACTCGAACGGCGCGAGGACAATCAGGTCTGGGTCAAGCGGCTGCGCTAGGACAGGGGTTCGAAACCAAAAAAGGGCGACGAACCTAGGTCCGCCGCCCTTCAACTTGGATTTGGGCCCAATAATCAGCCGCCGGCAGTGGTTCCTGACCCGCCCTTCTGGGCAGCAAAGACACCCCACAGCTTCGCAATCGGCATCCGCATCCCTTCAACCTGGGCGAAAGTCTCCTGCGCTGCGGTGTAATCGCCCATACCGACCTGCGCGATCCCGAGCCGGGTCAGCGCGGTATTGCGATCGACCCCCGGCATGCCGAGGCTCTTCTGGTAGAAGCCCGCAGCCTTGGAATACTCGCCATAGCTCAGGAATGCATCGCCCGCGGCGAAAACCGTTCGCATGCCGGCCGAAGCAGCGCTCGCATCCCTTTCCAGAGCCGGCAGCTCGGCCTGGTCGGTCTTGATGCGACTGTTTGCCGTCGCCAGCGAATCGGCAACAAAGATATCGTCCTTGCTCACCGAGCCTGACGCGTAAGCCGAATCGATCAGGTCCTTGACTTCCTTCGGCAGACGCCGCGGGTCTGCCGCTTCGATGTAATAGAGGTAATCCTGCTTTTCGGTCAGGACGCCGGCCCACTTCGAAAGCCTGAGCAGGTCGAGAATCTCCGGCCCCTCATAGTCGTTGAGGTTGCGAGCAAGGTTGATGCCGTCGCGCCAGTTCGGCTCGGTCGGATAGTCCGTCAGCCAGTCTGCAACCAAGTCGTAAAGCTGCGGCACGACCTTGTTCGAGTAGGCTACCGATACACCGCGACGATACCATTGCTCGTCGACCGGCAAGCCCTGTGCCTTGCGTGCGGCCATGGCCTTGCCGAGGTAATCGAACCCGGCTGCAAATTCATTGGCCGAGAAATAGCTTTCGGCCATGGTGATCTCGAGATCGGCGGTCGAAACCTTCTCGGTCGAGTAATTGTAGTCGATCGCCTTTTGGAGAAAGCTCCGCGCCTTCGGGTAATCATTGAGCGCATTGGCGAGCGTGTAGGCAGCAAAATTGTACTGGCCGTTCGCTTCTGCGGGAACCTTGCCACTGCCCAGCATCATTTCCATGCCCTGCAGCGCCATCTGGTAATCATTTATCGTGGTGCCGGCATTGTAGAGCATGCTGCCCGTCGCAACCCTTTCGTCGGGCGATGCGGCAATCTGAGCCAGAGCCGTCAACTGCGGCCGCAGCGCGGCGATGTCGGCACCCTCGGCCTTGATCGCGGCATCAAGCGGCTGGTAGGCCTCGACAAATTCCTTGGAATACTGGGCCTTGCCCTCTTCCTTGTTTTTCTTCTTGTCGCGCTTTTGCGCGTATGCCGGATCGGTAAGGCCGGGTGCGGCCACCACGGAGGCGCCGGCGGCGAGCGCTACAGCCAAGGCGAACTGGCGCATCAGACCGGAATTGCGCCGATTTATCGAAGACTGGGTGTTCAATTTGTCCTCCAGAAGTCGCGCGGTCACCGAAAGGAAAAATTCCAGTGACCAAGTGTCATATGCCGAAGCCTTTGGACCGCTCGCGAGCAATTTGCAATTCCCGCTAGGCGAACCGTGCTGAATGGCTTTTGAATGGTGTCCTGCTTCACATCGGGTGGCCGCCGAAGTGTGGAAAAAGACAGATATGTTTCTGTTTCGTTCCCGTGCACTGGTGGCGAAACCCGCAGGCCAGCCCTACATTAGCCACACGACGGCCCGCCACGGCCATTGCCCCGGACCGGGGCCTTACGAACTCTAGCAGAAACGGCCCACAACCTTGAGCGACGACAGCGACATCATCGATTCCCCTCCGCCTTCGCCGATGGGCGGCTTTGACCGCATCGACATCGTCGACGAGATGAAGTCGAGCTATCTCGACTATGCGATGAGCGTGATCGTCAGCCGCGCGCTGCCCGACGTTCGCGACGGGCTGAAGCCGGTGCACCGCCGCATCCTGTTCGCCAGCCAGGAAGGCGGCTTTGTCGCCGGGCGCCCCTATCGCAAGAGCGCCAAGATCGTCGGCGACGTGATGGGCAACTACCACCCGCATGGCGACGCTGCGATCTATGATGCACTTGCCCGCATGACGCAGCCCTGGTCGATGCGGGTTCCGCTGATCGATGGCCAGGGCAACTTCGGCTCGATGGACCCCGATCCGCCGGCCTCGATGCGCTATACCGAGGCGCGGCTGGCACGGGTCGCCAACGCGCTGCTTGACGATCTCGACAAGGACACGGTCGACTTCACCGACAACTATGATGGCTCGCGGCGGGAGCCGAGCGTGCTTCCGGCGCGCTTCCCCAACCTGCTGGTCAACGGCGCGGGCGGGATCGCGGTCGGCATGGCGACCAACGTGCCGCCGCACAATCTGGGCGAGGTGATCGACGGGTGCCTCGCTTTCATCGAGAATCCGCACATCACCTCGGAAGAGCTGATCCAGTTCATTCCGGGTCCGGACTTCCCCACCGCCCCTCTGATTCTCGGCACCCACGGCGCACGGCAGGCCTACACCACCGGGCGCGGTTCGATCCTGATGCGCTGCCGCCACGAGATCGAGAGCGGGCGGAACGATCGCCAGAGCATCGTCTTCACCTCGATCCCCTATCAGGTCGGCAAGTCCAATCTGGTCGAAAAGATCGCCGAGGCGGCCAAGGACAAGCGGATCGAGGGCATTTCCGATATCCGCGACGAAAGCTCGCGCGAGGGTGTGCGGGTGGTGATCGACCTCAAGCGCGACGCAACGCCGGAAGTGGTGCTCAACCAGATCTGGCGCCACACGCCCGCGCAGTCCTCCTTCCCTGCGAACATGCTGGCGATCCGTGGCGGACGCCCCGAAGTGCTGACGCTGCGCGACATCGTGCAGAGCTTTATCGCCTTCCGCGAGGAAGTGATAACCCGGCGGACCAAGTTCGAACTCAACAAGGCGCGCGAGCGGGCGCATCTCTTGCTGGGACTGGTGGTCGCTGTTTCCAACCTCGACGAGGTGGTGGCGATGATCCGCAGCGCTGCCAATCCTGCCGAGGCGCGCGCGCGACTTCTCGCCAAGGAATGGCCGATCGGCGACATCGCGCAGTATATCCGGCTGGTCGAAGCAATCGAGCCCAACGCCGACGAAAGCGGCGGCACCTATCGCCTGTCCGAAAGGCAGGTGAAGGCGATTCTTGAATTGCGGCTCCATCGCCTCACCGCACTGGGCCGCGACGAGATCGGCGACGAGCTGAAGGAACTGGCCGCCGCAATCGAGGAATACCTCTCGATCCTTGCCGACCGCGTAAAGCTTTACGGCGTGATGCGGGGCGAGCTTGAGGAAATCCGTGCGACCTATGCCACTCCGCGCCTGTCCGAGATCGCGCCGGCCTGGGACGGTCTCGAAGACGAAGACCTGATCGAGCGCGAGGAGATGGTCGTCACCGTCACCCACGGCGGCTACATCAAGCGCACCGCGCTTGCGACGTTCCGCGCGCAGGCACGCGGCGGCAAGGGCCGTTCCGGCATGGCCACCAAGGACGAGGATGCGGTCGTCGAACTGTTCGTCACCTCCACCCACAATCCCGTCCTGTTCTTCACCAATACCGGCCGTGTCTACCGGATGAAGGTGTGGAAGCTGCCCGAAGGCGGGCCGCAGACCAAGGGCCGCCCGATGGTCAACCTGCTGCCGCTGGGCGAGGATGAGCGCGTCACCAACGTGCTGCCCCTGCCCGAGGACGAGGCGACCTGGGGCGGGCTCAACATCGTGTTCGCAACCGAACAGGGCATGGTGCGGCGTAATTCGATGGATGCCTTCGCCAATATCCCGACGGCGGGCAAATATGCGATGGGCTTTGTCGAAGGCTCGGGCGACCGGCTTATCGGGGTGCAATTGCTGACCGAGGAACAGGAAATCTTCCTCGCCAGCGATGCCGGCAAGGCGATCCGCTTTGCGGCCACCGATGCGCGCGAGACCAAGAGCCGCACCGGTATCGGCGTGCGCGGCATGAGCCTCAAGAAGGGCGGCAAGGTGGTCTCCATGGCGGTGCTCGATCCGCTTACCGCCGACATGGAAACCCGCGAGGCCTATCTGCGCGCGGCGACGTGGAAGAACAATGATGCAGAGCCGACCCTGCCCGCAGAGCAGGTCGAAGACATGGCCGAGCGCGAGGAGTTCATCCTTACCATCACCGCCAATGGTTACGGCAAGATCTCGTCGGCCTATGAATATCGCACTACCGGACGCGGCGGACAGGGGATCACCAATATCGGCACGCCTGAAAGCAATCCCGACAGGAATGGCCCGGTCGTGGCCAGCTTCCCGGTCAAGCACGGCTCGCAGCTGATGCTTGTGACCGATCAGGCCAAGCTGATCCGGCTCGGGATCGATTTCCGCCACCTTGTCGAAGGCGGGTTCGAGAGCCTCAAGGGATTTTCCATCTCCGGGCGTGGTTCCTCGGGTGTCCGCATCTTCGACGTCGCCAGGGACGAGCATATCGTCGGCGCGGCACTGATCGACGAGACCGAAGAACCGGAAAACGAAGCCGAAGAGGCAATTGCCGCGGAAATGTCGAACGGAGGCGAGCCGCCCGTCATCTGACGGGTTGTTCGCCTCGCAGACACTGGACAATGCCGGTCGCGATCATGACCTGCCCGGCGTAGTAGAGCGGCCAGATCAGCAGATCGGGCACCATGCCGAGATCATAGCTACCAAGGCGCGCGAAGATCAGCCAGTCGCTGACCACGAACAGGACCGCGCCGGTGCCGACGCGGTAGCGCGGGAAACGGCTGTACCAGGCACTCGCCGCCATCGCGCCGAGGAAGACGGCATAAATGGCGATCTCGACCAAACCGCTTAAAAGGTAGCTGATCAGCGGGGTGCCCACCAGCAGCGCAAGGCTCAGCATTCGCTGGCTGGGCGAATGCCGTTTGCGCGGATTGGTCAAATACAGCGCCACCGCCACGCCATGCGCAGCGGCAAAGAAGGCGCCGCCGATGGTGAAGTAGAGTTCGATCGCCACGTCCCCCGCCGCCGCCAACGCCAGCGCGAGTGTCAGCAAAACGCCGTCGCGCCCGCGCCGGTCATGTGGCACACGCAGCCAGACATAGATCGCCAGCAGGCCGACCGAGGCCCCCTTGGCGAGCAACCCCCAGGTGCCTTCGAACACCGGATTGTCGCTGAGGAAATAGAAGGCGGTCGCCGCAGCGATGCTCGCGAGCAGCCATGGCCGTTGCTCGATCAGCGCTTGCTTTGCCATCCAACGCCCTCCCGTTGGCCCGCCTTGGGGCTTGCAGGCGGGCTATCACGCATTTACCTGCCCCGCCATGAGCGCAAATGCGACTATTCACGATGTTCACATAATTGGCGGCGGCCTCGCGGGGAGCGAGGCGGCCTGGCAACTCGCGAGAGCCGGGGTCAAGGTGCGCCTGTCGGAGATGCGTGGCTCCGGCAGCATGACCGCGGCGCACCAGACGGATGGCCTTGCCGAGCTGGTCTGCTCCAATTCCTTCCGTTCCGACGATGACACGAAGAACGCCGTCGGCCTGCTGCATCACGAGATGCGGATGCTCGACAGTATCGTGATGCGGGCGGGCGAAGTCGCACGGGTTCCCGCCGGATCCGCCATGGCGGTCGACCGCGACGTGTTTTCGGCCGAAGTCCAAAAGGCACTCAGCGAGCACCCCAATATCACCATCGTGCGCGAACGGGTGGACACCCTGCCCACCGCAGGCCTCACCATCGTCGCCACGGGACCGCTGACTGCCGAGGCGCTGGCGGCAAGTATCGTGAGCGCGACAGGCGCCGAGCGGCTCGCCTTCTTCGATGCGATTGCCCCGATCGTCCACCACGAATCCATCGACATGTCGAAGTGCTGGATCCAGTCGCGCTGGAACAAGCGCACCGAGGCTTCGAACGAGGGCGGCGACTACATCAATTGCCCGATGACGAAGGAGCAATACCTCGCCTTCCACCGCGGCCTGATCGAGGGTGAAAAGACCGAATTCAAGGAGTGGGAGAAGAACACGCCCTATTTCGACGGCTGCATGCCGATCGAGGTCATGGCCGAGCGCGGCGTGGATACCCTGCGCTATGGCCCGATGAAGGGCGTGGGGCTCGACAATCCTTTCGACACGACCCCGGAGTTTCCGCAAGGACGCTGGCCCTATGCCGTGGTGCAACTGCGGCAGGACAACAAGCTGGGCACGCTGTGGAACATGGTCGGCTTCCAGACCAAGCTGAAATACGGCGCCCAGATCGAACTTTTCCGCACGATACCGGGACTGGAAAATGCGGAGTTCGCGCGTCTCGGGGGGCTGCACCGCAACACCTTCCTCAATTCACCTGAAGTGCTCGACC
The DNA here is from genome assembly GCF_001677335.1 of Erythrobacter dokdonensis DSW-74. Classification (GTDB taxonomy): domain Bacteria; phylum Pseudomonadota; class Alphaproteobacteria; order Sphingomonadales; family Sphingomonadaceae; genus Erythrobacter; species Erythrobacter dokdonensis. The sequence continues at coordinate 712,971 of NZ_LZYB01000001.1, read as the reverse complement.
GCCAGTTGCGCCTCAAGGCAGCACCGCATATCCGCTTTGCCGGGCAAGTGACAGGCTGCGAGGGCTATGTCGAAAGCGCGGCCATCGGGCTGGTCGCCGGGCTTATGACGGCCGCCGAACTGGCGGGACGCACATGGCATCCCCTGCCCTCCACCACGGCTCTGGGCGCGCTGCTCGGCCACATCACCGGCGATGCCGAAGCCGAGACGTTCCAGCCCATGAATGTCAATTTCGGCCTGTTCCCGCCGCTGCATGATGTTGGCAAGAAAGTGCGCAAGGAAGCCTATACTGCCCGTGCCAAGGCCGACCTTGCCCGCTGGATAAGCGAAACGCGTGAGGCCGTCCCGGCCTAATCAGCACTTGCAGGCGGGCTTCTTTGCCGCCGGCTTGGGCGCGGTCGTGGCAAATTCACGCGGAGTCAGGCGATCGTCGCCGTCGGCATCGGCCTTCTCGAAGCGATTGACGGTGGTGACGGCCCATTCCTCGAAGGTCAGCAGGTTGTTCCCGTCGACATCGAGCGCACGGAAGGCGTCCGAGCGGGTCGAAAGCATCTCGTTGCGGGTAATCAGCCGGTCGCGATTGCGATCATAGCGGAAGAAGCGTTGCTCCTCGCGGGTAAGCTCGCTGACTTCGGGCGGATTTGGACCCTGCATGTCACCGGGATCGGTTACGGGAAGATCCTCTGGATCAGGCGCAAGCGCTTCGGGCGCTGGCGGCGGCGGGGCGCTGGATTCAATCGCGGCGCGTCCCTGCCACCAGAACAGGCCTATACCGGCCAGCGCCAGTCCGGCGAATACCCCCAACACTGCCTGCCGCAACGGTCTGCCCCCCTGTCGCTGGTGAGCAGCAGTAAATATACCCAATCAGCTCAAAAAGATAGCGGCTCGCAGCGCAGCCAGCGAGGCTCCGCGCCCGGCCATCAACGGCGCGCCATCATTGCGCAGCGCACGCCGCGCCAGGGCTTCGAGAACGGCCAGGCCCCGCATTTCGGCGGGCAGGCGCCCGCGCGGCGTCCCGATGTTGCGGGCGGCATCGAGAAAGACCCTGCGCTCACCGACATCCGAGATCCCCGCCGCAGCGTCAGCCAGTGCCCACAGCTTCGCAGCCTGCCCGGTCCGGTCGCAAGCCGATACCGTCGCCTTGCCCACAAGGCTGACGAACGGGGCCGCCCTGCCTGAGGCAAAGCTTTCAGCCTCATCGGCACCAAGCCGCTCTGCCCCGATCAGAATCTCCCAGCCATCGACCAGCGCAATCAACCCCGCTTCCCGCCCTTGCCAATGCCGACCGATACCATCCAGCACGACATCGCCGAAGGGACGTTCCGCTGGCGGCTGCCGCAGAACATCGCGCCACCAGGCGAGCCGCATCTGTCCGAGCATGGGTTCCGTCGTGCGCGTGACGATCCGGGCGAGACGATGATCAAGCTGAAGAAACGTGCTTAACGGCGCGCGAACCCTCGCGGGGCTCCACGCCACTGCAAGGTCGACCTCGGCGGGCAGTGCATCGGCAGGTTCGGTCGTATCCATGGCTCGCGGCCGGTAAACCGGCTTGGCAGGAATTGGCAAGATTTCCGTATCATAGCGATACAGGGCTACACGCCGGAAACCTCTGGAACAGCATTAGGATCGCATTAACCACGCTCTTTCGCAATCCGCTTACCAGACCCCCGTTATGGCCGCCCGATGTATCTGGAATTTCCCTCATTGCGAGGGTGATGGTCAGGGGAAGGACGCGCATCCAATGGAGCGAGACTATCACGAGCGGAGGTCGTTTCTACGGGCGCTGCTGCACGACAGAACGGCAAACACGATCGTCATTTCTGCGGCTGCACTGGTTCCGCTGATGGCCATGGTCGGCGGCGGCGTGGATGCCAGTCGCTATTACATGACAGCCGCGCGCATGCAGGCGGCCTGCGATGCGGGCGCCCTTGCTGCCCGGCGGGCGATGCTGACGGACGAATTTACGTCCGAACACAAGCAGATCGGGCTCGACTTCTACGACCAGAACTTCTCGCAGGGCATGTTCGGCCTTCAGCAAGGCGTGCGCGACTACACCAGCGACGGCGAGGGCGTAGTCAACGGCACCGCCAGCGGCACCCTGCCGACCAGCATCATGGGCGCGTTCGGTTTCGATGACTTCCAGATTTCGGTGAGCTGCTCGGCCGAGATCAACATCTCGAACACCGACATCATGTTCGTGCTCGATACCACCGGATCGATGGCGGAATGCCCCGACGGCTCAAGCTGCAGTGGCGGTCCCGGCTCCAAGATCGCCGCGCTGCGCGAAGCGGTGATGGGCTTCTACGACACGGTGGAAGACGCGACCGCGGAGACCGCGCAGATCCGTTACGGGATCGTGCCTTACTCGCAGCAGGTCAATGTCGGCTTCTCGATCCCGCAGGAATACATGGCCACGCGCCACACCTACCAATCGCGGGTGGCGCGCTTCCGGGAGCAGTTCACCTTCATTCCCGGCAACGGGGTGGAAGTAGGCGACGAACTGGTGATTTCCGACCAGTGGGAATGGCTGCCGCGCTCCACAGCGAACTTCGGATCGGGCAGCACGAATCATTACCGCTTCAGAACCAGCGGCTCGTCGGCGCGGGAGTCTGCGCAAGACTTCTGCTGGGACACCTTGCCCGGCACCTACACCGTGGACGGCGTGACCTGGAAGGTCTTTGAGGGCACACAGTATTACACGGGCGTCTGGAGCGGCGGTAACTCGAACAATCGCGGCGGCTGCGCCGGGCGCGTCCGCAAGACCAAGATCGCGACCGAAGACGACGTGATCGAAGACCAGACCATCCGCGACGTCGTTTGGCAGGACTATGTCTATTGTCCGGTCGATACCGACGATGCGACCCCGTGCAATGTCGAGAACCCAGCTGACAGTCCTCCGGGCTGGGAGACGGTCGATCTCTCGACGCTTTACGACGACAACCAGATCCAGTTGCCGACTGGCAACGAGGGCGCGATGGAAAACCATACGTGGACCGGTTGTATCGAAGAACCCACGACTGTTCTGACCGACAACTACAGCCCGATCCCGCCCGCGGCGCACGATCTCAACATCAATCTGGTGCCGGCGAGCGAGGAACAACGCTGGAAGCCCTCCCTCAACCGCGCCGTGTGGGAACGCACCGACGGTAGCGGCCGGACGCTGGACTGGCTGTACCAGACGTGGAATGAATCGCGGCCGAGCTTCGCCTGTCCGCGTGCCGCAATCCGCCTGACGGAAATTCCGCGGACCGACCTGCAGACCTATGTCAACTCGCTCAACCCCAGCGGCCAGACCTATCATGACATCGGCATGCTGTGGGGGGCGCGCTTCATATCGCCGCGCGGCCTGTTTGCCGCCGACAACGAGACCGCGCCCAACGGCGATGCCATCGCACGTCACATCGTGTTCATGACCGACGGTATCCAGGTCAACAACATCGAGAACTATTCGACCCACGGGATCGAATGGTGGGACCGGCGGATCAGCGGTGACGGCAATGCGGGACGCGAATTCAATCGCCGCGCTGCCCGACTGCAAGCCATCTGCCGGGCGGCACGCCAGGAGAACATCACCGTCTGGGTGGTCGCCTTCGGTGTCGCACTAAGCCAAAACCTGATCGACTGCGCCTCCCCGGGCCGCGCGTTCCAGGCCGATGATGCGGCCACCCTGAACGAGCGGTTCCAGGAAATCGCCCAGAAGATCGCAGCATTGAGGCTCACGTCATGATCCGTTCAAACGCAATCCGTCGTCGTGGCCTGCTGCACCGCCTCGCCGGCGACAGGCAGGGAGCGACCCTGACCGAATTCGGGTTCGTCGCGCCGGTGCTGTGCCTGATGATCATGGGCATCTTCGACATGGCGCACACCCAGTACACGACCTCGCTAGTGAACGGCGCCCTGCAGAAGGCGGGACGCGACCTTACGCTTGAAGGGGCGTTGACCACGCAGACCAGCATCGATGCCAAGGTCCGCAACGAGGTCCTGAACGTGGTTCCCGCCACCGCCACGACCACGATCGAGTTCAGGAAGCTGTCGCACTTCGACTTCTCCGACATCGGTGAAGCCGAGGAATTCAGCGACGATAACGCCGACGGCATCTGCAACGATAACGAGGTGTTCGTCGATTCCAACGGCAACGGGCAGTGGGATTCGAACCGCGGCCGCGATGGGATCGGCGGGGCGCGCGATGCCGTGCTTTACACCGCTGTCGTAACCTATCCGCGGCTGTTCCCGATGTCCGGCCTGATCGGAATGCCCGAGAACGTCACCGTGCGCGCATCGACCGTGCTGCGCAACCAGCCCTACGACGAGCAGGACCGCTCGGTTGAAACGGGAAATTGCACATGATCTCTGCACCGCGCAAAATCGCCGGATCGATCTTTGCTGTAGGCGACCGGATCCGCCGTTTCCGCCGGAAGCTGGCGGGCGACAGCTCGGGCGTGGCCTTTGTCGAGTTCGCTTTCACCGCGCCGATCATCCTCGCCATGGGGATGCTCGGAACCGAGACCGCCTATTTCGTGATTACCCACATGCAGGTGAGCCAGGTTGCCATGCAGGTGGCCGACAACGTCTCGCGCGTGGGCGAACAGGACGTGCTCACGGCGCGCCGCGTGTTCGAAAGCGACATCAACGAATCCTTTGTCGGGGCCGAGAAGCTCGGCGAGACTTTCGGCATCTACGACCAGGGCCGGATCATCATCTCCAGCCTGCAGCGCAATGCCGATGGCGGCCAGTGGATTGCCTGGCAGCGGTGCCGCGGTGCGAAAGTGCATACGTCAAGCTATGGCGATCAGGGCGACGGCGCGACCGGAACGGGGTTCCAGGGCATGGGCGACCCTGGCAACATCATCACGGCGGCGAACGGAACCGCGGTGATTTTCGTCGAAATCTCGTACAATTACCAATCGCTCACGCCGTTCGACATCTTCGACAATCGCGAGATCTCCTACACGGCAGCCTTCAACGTACGCGACAGCCGCAATCTGGCAGGACTGTTCCAGCGCGATCCGAACAATCCCGATCCGGTCGCGAACTGCAATGTCTATTCGGCGGACCGCCCGGCCTGAACCTGACCGGGCGGCCCTGCCGTTCTATCTGTAACAGACCTTGCGAGCGGCATCGGCGATGCGTTCCGCATCGATGAGCGCGAGCTTTTCGAGGTTGGCCGCATAGGGCAGCGGCACATCCTCGTTGCACACCCTCAGCACCGGCGCATCGAGGTGGTCGAAGCCCTCCTCCATGCACAGCGCGATCACTTCGCTGGCAATCGAGCATGTCGGCCAGCCTTCCTCGGCCACGACCAGACGATTGGTTTTCGCAAGGCTATCGAGGATGGCCTGCCGGTCGAGCGGGCGCAGAGTGCGCAGGTCGATGACTTCGGCCTCGATCCCCTCGTCCGCAAGCGTCCGGGCTGCATCCAGCGCAAGCCCCACCCCGATCGAATAGCTGACAATGGTCACGTCGCGTCCTTCGCGCACGATCCGCGCCTTGCCGATCGGGAGCACGTAGTCTTCAACCTGCGGCACATCGAAGCTGCGACCGTAAACCAGCTCGTTCTCGAGGAATACGACCGGATCTTCCGAACGGATCGCGGCCTTCATCAGGCCCTTGGCATCGGCGCTGTCATAGGGCGCAATCACGATCAGGCCGGGAACGCTGGCATACCAGGGAGCAAAGTTCTGGCTGTGCTGCGCGGCAACACGGCTCGCCGCGCCATTGGGACCGCGAAACACGACAGGACAGCGCATCTGTCCGCCGCTCATGTAATTGGTTTTGGCAGCCGAGTTGATGATATGATCGATCGCCTGCATGGCGAAGTTGAACGTCATGAATTCCACGATCGGGCGCAGGCCGCCCATCGCCGCACCTGTGCCGATCCCGGCAAAGCCGTACTCGGTGATTGGCGTATCGATCACGCGCTTCGGGCCGAATTCGTCCAGCAGGCCTTGCGTGACCTTGTAGGCGCCCTGGTATTCGGCGACTTCCTCACCCATGACGAAAACGCGGCGGTCGCGGCGCATTTCCTCGGCCATGGCATCGCGCAGCGCCTCGCGCACCGTTGTGCTGGCCAATGCGGTGCCTTCGGGAATGGCAGGATCGGCTATGGCTACTGCTGCCGGAGCGGGAGCGGGAGCGGGAGCGGGCTTTTCCGCCTTGGGCGCCGGCGGGGCCGGAGCGGGTTCAGGCGCGGCGACCGGTGCAGGCGCAGCCGCCTCCCCTTCCCCCGCAATCAGCGCGATCACTGCGCCGACGGCCACATCCTCCGTCCCGGCCGGGACAAGAATCTTCTCGAGAACCCCTTCGTCTATCGCCTCGAATTCCATCGTGGCCTTGTCGGTCTCGATCTCGGCGATGATATCGCCCGGCTCGATCCGGTCGCCTTCCTGCTTGAGCCACTTGGCAAGCGTGCCCTGCTCCATCGTCGGCGAGAGGGCCGGCATCTTCAACTCGATCGCCATGGCTCAGTACTCCTCCACCAGAACATCGGTGTAGAGTTCGCCCGGCGCAGGCTCGGGCGAGCTTTCGGCAAAATCGGCCGCTGCTGCAACTTCAGTGCGGATGGCCTTGTCGATGGCCTTCAACTCGTCCTCGGTCTTGCCTGCCGCGATCAGCGTCTTCTTGAGGCCCTCGATCGGGTCGTGATGTTCGCGCTGTTCCTGCACTTCCTCGCGGGTGCGGTACTTGGCCGGATCGGACATGGAATGTCCGCGGTAGCGATAGGTGTTGCACTCCATCAGCACCGGACCCTTGCCGGCGCGAACATGGGCGAAGGCTACTTCGGCCGCCGCGCGCACCTCGAGCACGTCCATGCCGTTCACTTCCATGCCCGGAATGCGGAACGCGGTGCCGCGACGGTAGAAGCGGGTTTCCGCCGACGAACGCTTGGTCGCGGTGCCCATCGCGTACTGGTTGTCCTCTACCACGAAGACAATCGGCAGGTTCCACAGGGCGGCCATGTTGAAGGTCTCGTAGACCTGCCCCTGGTTGGCTGCGCCGTCGCCGAAATAGGCGAGGCACAAGCCGCCGTCCTCGTTGTACTGGTGCGCAAGCGCAAGACCTCCGCCGAGCGCCACCTGTGCACCGACAATGCCGTGGCCGCCGTAGAACTTGTGCTCGGTCGAGAACATGTGCATCGACCCGCCCTTGCCCTTGGAAATGCCCGCCTCGCGGCCGGTCAGTTCGGCCATGATCACCTTGGGATCAATGCCGTAGGCCAGCATGTGGCCATGGTCACGGTAGCCGGTGATGACGCTGTCGCGTTCGTTGTCGAGCGCCGACTGCAAGCCGATGGCGACAGCTTCCTGACCGATATAAAGATGGCAGAAACCGCCGATAAGGCCGAGACCATAGAGCTGCCCGGCCTTTTCCTCGAACCGCCGGATCAGCAGCATCTGGCGGTAGAATTCCAGCATCTCGGCCTCGCTGGCTGCATATCGCTTGTTGGCCTCGAAGGCTTCCTGGAGCGAGCGCAGGACGAAGTCGGGATCATCTGCGGGAGCGGCGGCCTTGCGGGCACGGGTCGCGGGTTTCTTTGCCGCCGAGGCGGACTTGGAAGGCTGTTTTGCCAAGATCGGTTCCCTCTCTCAGGTGCGCTTCGGGGGAGGAGACGCGCACGCTTTCGCTATAGGCGCGGACTTGCCTGCCGCGCAACGTCAAGCGGGCCTGATCGGCCTGCCCGCATACGAAATCAGCGTGATGTCGAGCGGAAGCGCTTCAGTCGTCCCCGAGCGTGACGACAACCTCGTCCTCGTGAATGACACCGAGCTGATCGCGCACCAGTTCGCTCGCCAGATCGGAGTCGGCGGCCTGCGGATCAAGCAGGGTCACCCGGTTGCGCAATGCATCGCGCTTCTGGCTGAGCTCGGCAATTTCCGCCTCGCGCTGCTCGAGTGCCGTTGCGTTCTCGCTCCACGCGAGCAGGCCGGTCGGCCCGGCAATCGCGAAACCGGCAAGCGCCAGCAGAACGAATAGCGCGGCAATCTGCCTTGTCCGCTCGCCTGTCACTGGATTGCGCATATCTGGTCTGTTCCCCTTGCCCCTGCGCTACACAGAATCACACTTGCGCATCAACCGCAAGGGCCATGCGCTCGCGCGGCCAATAAAGTCTGCGACAAGGCGATCAATAGCTGCGCGGCAAACCCAGCACGTGTTCGGCCAGATAGGAGAGGATAAGGTTGGTCGAAATCGGCGCGACGGTGTAGAGCCGCGCCTCGCGGAATTTGCGCTCGACATCATATTCGTCGGCAAAGCCGAAGCCGCCGAAAGTCTGCACGCACATGTCGGCCGCCGCCCAGCTGGCCTCGGATGCGAGCAGCTTGGCCATATTGGCTTCCTCGCCCGGATTGCCGCCCTCGTCATAGACCCGTGCGGCGTGGCGCACCATCAGCTCGGCCGCCCGCATCTGCGCATAACACCGCGCGATCGGGAACTGCACGCCCTGGTTCTGCCCGATGGGCCGCGAGAAGACACTGCGGTCCTTCGCATAGCCGGTGGCTTTTCCGATGAACCACTTGGCATCACCGATGCACTCGGCAGCGATGAGGATGCGCTCCGCGTTCATGCCGGAAAGGATATACCTGAAGCCCTTGCCTTCCTCCCCTACAAGGCAGCTGGCGGGGATGCGCAGATCGTCGAAGAACACCTCGCAGGAGGAATGGTTCATCATCGTGCGGATCGGCTTTATCGTCATGCCGTTGTTCAGCGCCGCCTGCATGTCGACGAGGAAGATCGAAAGACCGTCTGTCTTCTTTTCCACCTGGTCGCGCGGTGTGGTGCGGGCGAGCAGCAGCATGAGGTCGGAATGTTCGGCCCGGCTGGTCCAGATCTTCTGGCCGTTGATCACATAAGTGTCCCCGTCCCGCACGGCGCGGGTCTTGAGGCTGAGCGTATCGGTGCCGCTGGTCGGTTCGGAGACGCCGAAAGCCTGCAAGCGCATCTCCCCGCTTGCAATGCGCGGAAGATATTCCGCCTTCTGCGCCTCGGAACCGTAACGCAGCAGCGTGTTCATGATGTACATCTGCGCATGGGCCGACGAGCCATTGCACCCGCTTGCCTGGATTTCCTCCATGATGACGCAGGCCGCCTCGAGGCTCAAACCGCTGCCGCCATGTTCGACCGGGATCAACGCGGCAAGGAAACCAGCCCTGGTCAGGGCATCGACGAATTCGGCCGGATATTCGCGAGCCGCGTCCTTTGCGCGCCAGTATTCGCCCGGAAACCCCTCGCACAGGCCACGCACGGCATGGCGGATATCCTCGAGTTGTTCGGCTTCCTGCGGCATTCCCTATCCTCTCTTATCCTGTCAGGGCAGGCCAGCCCTTTTCCGTAACACAAGCGCGCTGGCAATCCCGCTTCGATCTGATAATCAGCGCCGCAGACGGGAGACAAGCCTTGAAAGTCATCACGCATGATCCGGCCCGCTTTGCGGACTTGCCCGATTATCCTTTTGCCGAAAACTGGCTGACGATCGATCTGGGCGACGGGTTTTCCGGGCGGATGCATTACCTCGACGAAGGCCCGAGGGATGGCCCTGCACTGCTGCTGTTTCACGGCGAACCGAGCTGGAGCTACCTTTATCGCAAGATGATTCCGCTGCTGGTCAAGGCAGGCTTTCGCTGTCTTGCACCCGACCTCATCGGCTTCGGCAAGAGCGACAAGCCGGATGATCAGAGCTTCTATACCTACGCCCGCCATGCCGACTGGCTGAGGCAGTGGCGCAATGCCGTGGTTCCTGAAGTCGCGGGGCTGTTCTGTCAGGACTGGGGCGGCCTGCTGGGGCTGAGGCTGGTCGGGCAGGAACCTGACCGCTTCGCCTTCGTGGTTGCCAGCAACACTTTCCTTCCTGCAGGCGGCGGCAAGGCATCGCCCGGCTTTCTGGCCTGGCGGGAATTCGCCCGTTCCTCGCCCGATTTCCGGATCGGCGGGATCATGGATCGTGGCTGCCAGAGCGTCCTCTCGCCCGCCGAAGTGGCCGCCTATGACGCCCCCTTCCCCGACGAACCTAGCAAGGCCGGCGCGCGCGCCTTTCCGCAGCTGGTTCCGGTCGAGGACGACAAGCCGGGCGTTGCCGACAACATCGCCGCATGGAAGGGCCTGGCTGCATTCGACAAGCCGTTTCTGACATTGTTCGGCGAGGATGATCCGGTTCTGGGTGCCGCCGGCCCGCAATTGGCCGGACGGATCAAGGGCGCCGAGGGCCAGCCCCACGCTATGCTTTCGCGCTGCGGCCATTTCAGCCAGGAAGATCGCCCGCAGGAACTTGTCGACGGCGTGGTCGCCATGGCGCGCAAGGCGGGCTTTGCCGTTTGATCCAAACCGGACAAGACATGGCCTCCTGCACCTATCTCACCCGCGCGCAGGAATATGCGCTGGCGGTGACGATCGCGGTGGTGACGGCCAATGCCTATTACATCCACCCGATCATCGGCGAGGTGGCGCGCAGCTTCGGTATCGGCGAAGGCGAGATCGGTATCGTTCCGGCGCTGAACCAGCTGGCGTTGGCGCTCGGCATCCTGCTGCTTCTGCCTCTCGGTGACCGCTATTCCAACCGGGGCCTGTGCCTCATCTTCGTCAGTGCGCAGACGATCTGCCTTCTGGGGATGGTGCTGGCGGCCAACCTTGCCGTGTTCACTGCCGCATCGACGCTGCTGGGGTTCTTCACCATTGCCCCCTACCTGATCCCCGCCTTCGCATCGAAGCGGGTCGCGCCCGAACGACTGGGGCAGGTCACCGCGCTGCTGACGGCCGGGGTGATCTTCGGCATCCTCGTCGCACGAATGGGGGCCGGGATCATTTCCGAACATGCCGAATGGCCGATCGTCTATGTCTGCGCGCTGGTGCTGATGGCGGGCGTGACGCTGTTTCTGCCCGTCGCGATGCGCAGCGATCCCGCCGCACGCAAGCAACCCGCGACGAGCTATGCAGGGCTCGTCAGATCGGTATTCTCGCTTGCCGCGAGCCATCCCGACATGCGGCTTTCGGCGCTTATCCAGGGGCTCAACTTCGCCATGTTCACGGCCAGCTGGCTGGCGCTGGCGTTGCATCTGACCAGTCGGGAACTGGGGTATGGCACCGACAGCGTCGGCTATCTTGCCGGGATCGCCGCGATCAGCATCATCACCACCCCGCGGCTGGGTCGCTGGGCTGACCGGGTGGGCGCAAGGCATGCAAGGGTTGCCGCAGCGCTGATCCAATTTGCAGGGACGACCCTGTTCTATCCGCTTGGATCGAGCATCGCCGGCCTCGTCGTGCCGCTGGTACTGGTCAACATTGTCGGCCCGACCATCGACGTGACCGGCCGCATGACCTTTCTCGCGCTTGCTCCTGAAATCCGCACCCGGCTGACAACCTTCTACATCGTGGTGATGTTTGTGGGCGGCGCGATCGGCAGTGCGCTGGGCACCTTCGTCTACGATGTCGGAGGCTGGGCCGGGACCTGCGCGATGTTGCTGGCAATGTCGGGAACAGTCGTCAGCCTGTCCGTGCTGGCCGAGCGCAAATGGCGGCGAACGGCACGGGAATGGCGACCCCGGCGCGATTCGAACGCGCGGCCCTCAGATTAGGAATCTGATGCTCTATCCTGCTGAGCTACGGGGTCCCGTGCAGCGTCATAGCAGCCGGGAATTACCTTTCAATTGAGTTTGTCCGGAGGCGCGACCGGAAAGGGCAGCGGAGCGACAGGAACACCCTCGTCAATAAGGGCCTTGGCCTCGGCCAGTGTCGCCTGCCCGTGGATCGGTGCCTCGTCGCGCTCGCCATAATGCATGGCGCGCGATTCCTCAGCGAACTTCTCGCCGACCCAGGTGCTTTTGCTGAGGGCCTCGGCCTGCGCCTTTGCAAGCGCGGCAAGCGCCTTCTGGACTTCGAGCGGCATCGGCGTGTTGGCGACGGGCCGCGAGGCTTCGGTCGGCAGGGGATCCTGCCGGACATTGCCCTTGACCGGCACCGCCGGCGCCATCGGAGCCTTGGCAACCTCGGTCGAACCGCAATGCGGGCAAGCCAGCAATCCGCGCGAACGCTGGTCGGCATAGTCGGCAGAGGAGCCGAACCAGCCCTCGAACCGGTGGCCATCGGCACAGGAAAGGTCAAACACGATCATGACAGGTCAGGACTTGGGAATTTCGCGGCGATTGGCAAGGGCCGGCACTTGCCTGCGCACTTCGGAAATGCGCCCGAAGTCGATGTCGCACAGGGCAAGGCCCGGTTCCTGCCCTCCCATGTCGAGCAGAACCTCGCCCCAGGGATCGACCACGAGGCTGTGGCCATAGGTTTCGCGCCCGTCCTCGTGGCGCCCGACCTGTGCCGCCGCGATGACGAAGGCCTGCGCCTCGATCGCGCGGGCGCGCAGCATGACATGCCAATGCGCCTCGCCGGTGGGCTTCGTGAAGGCGGCGGGGACGGCAATGGCATCGCAGCGGCGATCCCCCAGCGCGCCGAACAGGGCAGGAAAGCGCAGATCGTAGCAGACCGTCAGTCCGAGCCGTCCGATCGGTGTATCCTCCACCGTGACAACCTCGCGCCCCGGTTCATAGGCCGCGCTTTCGCGCCATGCCTCGCCGGTCGCGAGCTGGACGTCGAACATGTGGATCTTGTCATAGGTAACAGGGTCTGCACCCTGCCCGCGGAAAAAGAACGAGCGGTTGGCCCATTTGCCATTGCGGGCGCGCACCGGCATCGATCCCACGGCAATGTCGATGAAGCTCTTGGCAGCGATGATACGCAGCTGTTCGCTCCAGTCATCCGGCGCGTATGAATTGATGTGCTGCGCCGCACGCTCGCGGTTGCGATCGAGCAGCACGGACATTTCGGGTGTGAACAGCACCATCGCGCCCTGCTTCTCCGCCTTGCGCGCGGCCTGCTCTATGACCTCGAGGTTAGCCTCGGGATCGATCCCCGAGCACATCTGCAGAAGGGCGATTTTCGTCATCAGCCCGCCAGCTCCTATCCCGCCAGCAAGGCGTCGAGCTTGCCCTCGCGTTCCAGCGCGGCAAGATCGTCCGATCCGCCCACGTGAACCTCGCCGATGAAGATCTGCGGCACTGTCATCGCGTTGGGTGCGCGCTCCAGCATCTCCTGACGCTTCGGGCCGCCCATGGTGATGTCATATTCCTGATAGCTGGCGCCCTTCTGGTCGAGCAGGCGCTTGGCGCGCACGCAATAGGGACAGCCGAACTTGGTGTAGATGTCGATCTGCGGGGCGGGCATCGGGTTCCTCTTGAAAGCGGAAAAGTCGCAAACCAGATAGTGCCTGTCGCCGCGTTCCGCCAGTCTCGGGGAACGCAACGGCGGCAAGGCGGGTGCTGCATCCGGCAGGCCTGCATCAGGAAACAAATTGCTCGAACAAGAGGATTTGCATCAATGTCACGTTTCGATTTCACTCCCTATCGCCGCAGCACCGTGGGCTTCGATCGCCTGTTCGACCTGCTCGAGAACCAGGCGCGGCTCAACGCGGGCGACAATTATCCCCCTTTTAACATCTCGCGTAGCGGCGACGACAATTACCGCATCACCCTTGCGGTGGCCGGTTTCCGCCCGCAGGACATCGACATCACCGCGCAGCAGAACCTTCTGGTAGTGCAGGGTCGCAAGCGCGAGGAAGCCGCCGACGGCTCGGAACTGATCCATGTCGGGATTGCCAATCGCGGGTTCGAGCGCCGCTTCGAACTGGCCGATTTCGTGCGCGTTGAAAGCGCCGATCTGGCCGACGGGCTGCTGACCATCGATCTGGTGCGCGAAGTGCCGGAGGCGATGAAGCCCAAGAAGATCGCCATCAACGGCGCGGCCCGCCTCAGCGCCGTTCCGGTGGAGGGCGATGACAATAGTCAGACCAACGCGGCCTGACCGAACACTTCACGAATACCGAATCAAAAGGGGGCGGATTTTTGAATCCGCCCCCGCGGCATCTGCCGCCTCGTCAGCCAATGTCCGTCCGGGTCGCAGAAGACGGACAAGAGCCGGCAAGCTCGTAATGAACGAAGAACGCTCGGGCCAGACCTCAAACAGCCTTGCAGCGCATCCTGAGAGCACTGCAATTTAGGAGCGCGGCCTTGCCAAACCCTCTCCGTGGCCTCGCGTTTAGTGCGGAAACGCAAACTCACGCAAGCGCAAACTTACAAAGTTGTAAGGATGCGACATCGCCGCGCAAAGTATTGTAACAAAACGGGGCGACAAGCCGAAAATCGGGGCCGGAGCGGACGGCATCTCCTGCCCGAATCGGCAGGAAATCTTCACACGAGCCGCGACTGTTCCAGCGCCGCCGCGATGAACCCTGCGAACAAGGGATGGGGATCGAACGGACGCGATTTCAGCTCCGGATGGAACTGCACGCCAACAAACCAGGGGTGATCCGGACGCTCGACAATCTCGGGCAGAAGGCCGTCGGGCGACATGCCCGCAAACACCAGGCCGTCCTTTTCCAAGGGCGCGATGAAGGCGCTGTTGACCTCGTAGCGGTGCCGGTGACGTTCCGAAATCAGCTCGGCGCCGCCATAGATGCGCGAGGCATGACTATTCGCACTCAGTTTGGCCGGATAGGCGCCGAGCCGCATGGTACCGCCCAGATCGCCGCCCGTTTCGCGCTGCTGGAGCCCTTCCTTGCTCATCCACTCGGTGATGATCCCCACCACGGGCGTATCGGTCGGGCCGAACTCGGTTGACGAGGCCTTGGGGAAGCCGGCGGTGCGGGCTCCCTCGATACAGGCCATCTGCATACCGAGGCAGATCCCGAAGAAGGGCACGTTGCGCGTCCGAGCAAATCTGACTGCAGCGATCTTGCCCTCGCTGCCCCGCTCCCCGAAGCCGCCGGGAACGAGGATGCCATGCATCGGCTCCAGCGCGGCCACGATCTGGGAATCGTCATCGCCCTCGAAAATCTCGGCGTCGATCCAGCGGATGTTGACCTTGACCCGGTTGGCCAGCCCGCCGTGCACCAGTGCCTCGTTGAGGCTCTTGTACGCATCGGGCAGGCCGACATACTTGCCCACCACCGCGATGGTGACTTCGCCTTCGGGATTGAAATAGCGGTCGGTCACGTCGCGCCAGGCCGCAAGGTCGGGCTCGGGCGCGTCGGTGATGCCGAAACCCCGCAGAACCTCGGCATCGAGCCCTTCGGCGTGATATTGCAGCGGCACCGAATAGATCGAAGGCGCATCAAGCGCCGGGATGACCGCCTCTTTCCTGACGTTGCAGAAATTGGCGATTTTCTGGCGTTCACCATCGGGAATCGGGTGCTCGGCACGGCACAGCAATACGTCGGGCTTGATGCCGAGGCTGGCCAGTTCGCGCACGGAGTGCTGGGTCGGCTTGGTCTTCAACTCGCCGGCCGCCTTGATGTAGGGCACCAGTGTGACATGCACGCTGAGCGTCTGGAGCGGTTCAAGCTCGTTCCGGAGCTGGCGGATCGCCTCCATGAAAGGAAGCGATTCGATATCGCCCACCGTCCCGCCGATCTCGCACAGGATGAAATCATGGTCGCCCTGGTCGGCGAGCGCGAAAGCCTTGATCGCGTCGGTCACGTGGGGGATCACCTGCACCGTCGCGCCGAGATAGTCGCCGCGGCGTTCCTTGGCGATGATGTCGCGATAGACGCGGCCCGACGTGATATTGTCGGACTGGCGCGCCGACACGCCGGTAAAGCGTTCGTAATGCCCCAGATCGAGATCGGTCTCCGCCCCGTCATCGGTGACATAGACCTCGCCGTGCTGATACGGGCTCATCGTGCCCGGATCGACGTTGAGATACGGGTCGAACTTGCGGATGCGGACCTTGTAGCCGCGCGCTTGCAACAGCGCCGCGAGCGATGCCGCCATGAGACCTTTGCCGAGCGAGGAGACCACGCCGCCGGTGATAAAAATGAACCGCGCCATGGGAGTCGGGCCTTAAGCAAGATGAGGGATTCGGGGCAAGCGAATTGCGACGGAGCGAGAGGCTCCATCCACAGCAATCGCCAATGAGGGAACAGATCGCGGCAGGCCGCGTCCGGTGGTGCGGGACTATTCGGCCAGCGGATCGGCGGCCGGTTCATCCGCGGCAGGCGCGGCCCCGTCCGGAGCGGCCGACGGCTCGGCCAGAAGATCCGGCGCGCCCGCAGGGGCATTGGCGCCGCGCTCAAGCGTGGTCGAAATGGTGCCGACGCTGCTTTCACGAACCGCCAGCGCCGCCAGCACGATCGACAGCACCACGAAGATGACCGCCAGCCACTTGGTCGCCTTGGTCATGAAGTCCGCAGCCCCGCGCGCGCCGAAGGCACCCGACGGGCTTCCGCCGATCCCGAGACCGCCGCCTTCCGAACGCTGCATCAGCACCGCGCCCACGAGCGCGGCGGCCACCAGTGCCTGAATGACGGTAATGAAGATGAACAGGGACATGAAACCATCTCGTCAAAGGGCGCGCCAGCGCCCGGGGATAAATCTGCGCGCCATGTAGGCCGCGCGCGGCACTTCGGCAAGGGTGCTGGCCCGAACCTAGAGGTCGCTGGGTTCGCCTGCCGCAAGCGCAATGCCCATGAAGCTGTCCGCTGTCAGGCTGGCGCCGCCGACCAGTGCCCCGCCGACATCGGGGACTGCGAAGATTTCGGCGGCGTTATCGGGCTTGACCGACCCGCCATAAAGAATGCGCACCGCCCCGCCCTGCTCCTCGCCGTAGAGTTCGACCAGCAGGCCGCGGATCTCCGCGTGCATCTGGGCAATGTCCTCAACCGTGGCGGCGGTGCCGGTGCCGATCGCCCAGATCGGCTCGTAGGCCACCGTAATGCGCTCGGCGATGTCGCCATTGACCTCTTCCGCAGACGGCAAGGAGCCCTTGAGCTGTTTTTTGACGAAGGCCACCGCCCGGCCCGAATCGCGCGTCTTGGCGCTTTCCCCGCAACACATGATGATCCTCAGTCCCGCGGCCAGCGCGGCGCCGGCCTTGGCGCGAACGAGGGAATCGCTCTCGCCATGGGCCTCGCGCCGCTCGGAATGGCCGAGGATGACGAATTTTGCTCCGGCATCGGCTACCATCGCGGCGGAAATATCGCCGGTGTGGGCACCGCCTTCGGCATGGTGGCAATCCTGCGCACCGACCGAGATCTGCTCGGCCTCGCGATGGATCGGGTGGATCAGCGTGAACGGCGGCGCGAGCGCCACCTCGACCTTCATGTGCCGCTGGGCCGCGCGGTCGATCGCCCGTGCTTCGGACAGCATCGCGCGGGTACCGTGCATCTTCCAGTTTCCGACAATATAAGGCCGGCGAGTCATCAGTGTGTCCTGAACCTTTGGAGAGATAAGGTGATTCCCCCGGGGCTTTAGGGCCATGGGGCCGCGTGCGCTAGCCGAGGAAGGCCGGACAGTCAAAAGACCCTTTCAACAAAAGGGCCGCAGACCTGTTGCGGCGCGCTTCCGGGACCGATAAAGCGCCCCCACGCCGGATTGATTTGCGGCGCGCCGGGGACGCCGCGACTGTTCCCGACATCTGCCGGTCTTCTCGCTTAGGGTCATCCCAGCAATGCTCTCCTTCTTCCGACGTTTCTTCCAGTCGAAAATCGGCCTGCCGATCTTTCTGGGCTTTCTGGTCCTGATGGCGCTGGCCTTTGCCGCGGCCGATATCACCGGATCGACTTTCGGAGGGGTATCGGGCGGGGACCGCGTGGCGGTCGTGGGGGGCGAGCCGATCCCCAGCACCGAGTTGGCGACCGCTGCGAACACCGCGCTCGACCAGTTGCGCCAGCAAAACCCGACCCTCGCCATGCCCGAGTTCATCGAGGCCGGTGGGCTCGACGAGGTGATGCGCCAGCTGGTGGATCGCTATGCAATCGGCAACTATGCCGAGCAATACGGGCTGCGCGCCGGCGCCAACCTGGTCAACAGCGAGATCCTGAAGATCCAGGCGTTTCGTTCGCTGACCGGGGAATTCGACGAACAAACCTACCTCGCCGCACTGCGCCAGCGCGGGCTGAGCGATGCGGTGTTCCGCCGCGATCTGGCCGACGGGCTGCTTGAAGACCAGCTGCTGCGCCCGGCGCTTGCCGCGCCGCAGATGCCCGAAAAGGTCGCGCGCCACTATGCCGCGCTGGTGCTGGAGCGCCGCAAGGGCGAGATCGCGCTGATCCCCAGCAGCGCGTTCGCGCCGAGCGAAGGGCCGACCGACACGCAGCTGACCGAATGGTACGGCGCAAACCGCAGCCAGTTCCTGCGCCCCGAGCGCCGCACCCTGCGCTTTGCCGTCTTCGGCGATGGCACGCTCGAAGTATCGGCAACCCCGACCGAGGCCGAGATCGAGGCCCGCTACAAGCGCGATGCCGACCAGTACAAGGCGAGCGAGCGTCGCGCGATCACATCCTTCGTGGTGCCGACCGAGGATGCCGCCAAGGCGCTTGCCGCCCGCATCCGTGGAGGCATGTCGCTCGAAGCGGCCGCGCGCGAGGCGGGTTTCAGTGCCTCGGCGACCGAATTGCGCAGCCGCGAGGACCTCGCCAACGCGACCAGCTTTGCCTTTGCCGAGAATGCCTTCAAGGCGGACAAGGGCGCGGTGATTGTCCCCGCGCAGGGCTCGCTCGGATGGTATGTTGCCCGAGTCGACCAGATCGAGCGGATCCCTGCCCGTAGCCTCGCAGACGTCCGCGGCCAGATCGCGCAGCAACTGGGGATCGAAAAGCGTGCGGCGGCGGTTGCCGATCTCACCGCCGAGATCGAAGCCGAGATCGATAGCGGCACCGCGCTCGCCGAGGTAGCAAAGGCCTATGGACTGACTGTCGAGACCACGCCGCCCCTGCTTGCCGACGGAAAGGCTTTCGGCCGCCCCGATATCCAGATTGTCCCGCAGCTTGCCCGGGTGCTGGCAACCGCCTTCCAGATGGAGGAAAGCGAGCCGCAGCTGGCGCAGGTGGGGGCAGAGGAATTCGTGGTCTTCGAAGTTGCACGGGTGGACGAATCCGCCGCCCCGCCGCTGGCCGAGGTCAGGGAACAGGCAGCAGCCGCATGGCGCCGGGCGCAGGGCGCCAGGCTCGCCAAGGCCTCGGCGGACCGGATCATCGGCAAGGTTCGCGGCGAGACCGGACTTGCCGCCGCGCTTGCGGCAGAGAATACGCCCGGTCTGCAAAGCGAGGTGATCGATCTGGAGCGCCGCCAGCTGCTCGCCGGCCGGCAGGGCAATGTCCCGCCGCCGCTGGTGCTGATGTTCAGCATGGCCGAAGGTTCGGTCAAGCTGCTTGAGGCGCCGCGCGACATCGGCTGGTATGTGATCAGCCTGGACAGGATCACCACCGATCCGGTCGAGGACGAGCCCGGACTGCTTGAACAGACCCGTAGCCAGCTCGCGCCGACGCTCGCCGCAGAATATCGCCGCCAGGCGGCTTCGGCGATGCGCGAGGAAGTGGGCACGACCCGCAATGATGCAGCGGTCGAGGCGGTGCGCAAGCAGCTTGCCGGCGAATCGTGATCCGGGGTGCCGCCGCTTCGTGACCAAAGGCCCTGACCTGACCGCACTGCCGCCCGGCCTGCCCGAAAACGCCGCCGCTGCCGCCGCCATACTGGCGGTCGGCAAGCCCGCGCTGGTGTGGCGTCGCATCATCGCCGACAGCGACACGCCGGTGGGTGCGGCCCGCAGGTTGATGGTACCCGGCCGCGGCGATTTCCTGCTCGAATCGGTCGAAGGCGGCGAGGTGCGCGGGCGTTACAGCCTGCTCGGGCTCGATCCTGATCTGGTGTTCCGCGCCAAAGGCAGTGCCGGCTCCGTGAACCGCAAATGGCAGATGGACCGCGAGAGCTTCGAGCCGCTTGCGGGCGATGCGCTGAACGAACTGCGCGCGCTCGCGGCCGATTGCCGGATCGAGCCGATGCCCGAAGGCCTGCCCCCGGCGCTCGCCTGCCTCGTCGGTTATCTCGGTTACGAAACGATCGGCCTGGTCGAACGCCTGCCGCGCGCCGCCGAGAGTTCGCTTGCCCTGCCCGACATGCTGTTCGTGCGTCCGACCGTCATCCTGGTGTTCGACGGACTGACCAATGCCCTGTTCGCCATCGCCCCGATCTGGGAGGCGGACGACCCGGTTGCGGCAGTGGAGCGTGCGGGTGAACGGATCGATGCGACGTTGAGCCAGCTCGGCACGGCGCTCCCCGCAGACACCGGCGATGCAGTGCCCGACGCCCTGCCCGACCTCGCCCCCGTGATCGCCCCGGATGACTACAAGGCAATGGCCCTGCGGGCCAAAGACTACATCCTTGCGGGCGATATCTTCCAGGTCGTGCTGGCCCAGCGTTTCACCTGCCCCTTTACCCTGCCCCCGCTGGCGCTTTATCGCGCCTTGCGCCGGGTGAACCCGTCTCCCTTCCTGTATTTCCTCGACCTGCCGGGCTTCGCGCTGGTGGGTTCTTCTCCGGAAATTCTGGTGCGGGTGCGAGAGGGTGAGGTAACCATCCGCCCGATCGCCGGCACGCGGCCCCGCGGCGCCACCCGCGAGGAAGACGTCGCCAACGAGGCCAGCCTGCTCGCCGATCCCAAGGAGCGCGCCGAGCACCTGATGCTGCTCGATCTCGGCCGCAACGATGTGGGCCGGGTGGCAGCGGCGGGTACGGTCGAGGTGACCGACAGCTTCACGATCGAACGCTACAGCCACGTCATGCACATTGTCAGCAATGTCGTAGGGCAGCTGGACGCTTCGAAAGATGCACTCGATGCCCTATTCGCGGGCTTTCCGGCCGGCACCGTTTCCGGCGCGCCGAAGATCCGTGCATGCGAGATCATCGCCGAACTCGAACCCGAAACGCGCGGTGCCTATGCCGGAGGAGTCGGATATTTCGCGCCCGACGGCAGCCTTGATTCCTGCATCGTGCTGCGCACTGCCGTGGTCAAGGACGGGGTAATGCACGTGCAGGCGGGCGCGGGGATCGTTGCGGATTCCGATCCGGATTACGAACTCGCCGAATGCCGCGCCAAGGCCGGTGCGCTGATCGCCGCCGCCCGCGAGGCGGTGCGGGTCGCGGGCGAGCCGGGATATGGCCAATGATGCGCATGCTTGCCGTTGCTGCACTGCCGCTGGTGCTGGCCGCCTGCACAGAAGCCCCGGCGGGCGAACCCGTGACGCGCGTCAATCTTGACGGCACCCCGATTGCCGACACGCCCGGCCCATCGCCCGCTCCGGCGCAAGCGAGTGCCCCATCGGCCTGCCGCAAGGTGGTTTTCGAGGAGGTGCCGCTGGTCCATTGCACTGCCGATCCCGCCGCGCACCGTATCACGATGGCCAATGCCGGCGCCGACAGCCAGCCCTTCGCCTCGCTCAGTGCCTTCGCGGCCAGCGTCGATCCGGAGGCAATCGCCTTCGCGATGAACGGCGGCATTTATGGCGATGACCTGAAAGCCATCGGCTACTACGTCGAGAACGGCGAGCGCCTTTCCGAACTCGATCGCGGGGATGGAGAAGGCAATTTCTACATGAAGCCCAACGGGGTGTTCTTTGGCACCGGCGGGCAATGGCGCGTGATCGCCAGCGAGACCTTCTTTGCCACTGTGGACGAGCGCCCCGAATTCGGAACCCAGTCGGGCCCCATGCTGGTGATCGAGGGCAAGCTGCATCCCGATATCCAGGACAACGGCCCGTCGCGGGCGATCCGCAACGGGGTCGGGGTGGACGCGCAAGGCAAGGCCCATTTCGTCATTGCCGATGCCCCGGTCAGCTTCGGACAGCTTGCCCGCTATTTCCGTGACGAGGTGAAGGTCGCCAATGCGCTTTATCTTGACGGGCTGGTCTCGGGCCTGTGGGACCCGGCCGGCGGGCGAATGGACCAGACCCGCGTCGGCCCGATCATCGTGGTGACGAAACGCGAAAAGGCAGCAGGCGCATGATCCTCGTCATCGACAACTACGACAGCTTCACCTTCAATCTTGTCCATTATCTCATGGAACTGGGGGCTGAAGTGCGGGTCGAGCGCAATGACGCACTGACCGCCGCCGAGGCGCTGCAAACGGGCGCGGCCGGCTTCCTGATCTCGCCCGGTCCCTGCACTCCGACCGAGGCAGGCATCAGCCTTGATCTGGTCGCGGCCTGTGCCGATGCACAGCGGCCGTTGATGGGCGTGTGCCTCGGCCATCAGGCGATCGGCCAGCATTTCGGCGGGACAGTCCAGCGCGGCGGGCTGATGCATGGCAAGACCTCGCCTGTCACCCACGACGGGACAGGCGTGTTCGCCGGACTGCCTTCCCCCTTCACCGCCACGCGCTATCACAGTCTGGAAGTGGTGAATGTGCCGCCTGCGCTCATCGCCAATGCCCATGCCGAGACCCCGGGAACGGATCATCCGAGCGTGATGGGTTTCCGCCACCAGAGCCTGCCGATCCATTCGGTGCAGTTTCACCCCGAAAGCATCGCCACCGAGCACGGTCACGCCCTGCTTGCCAATTTCGTACGCCTGTGCGGCATGGAGCCGGTGCTGCCCGAAAGGCTCACCACATGACCATCCTGCCCGACGTCACCGTTCCGCTGACCGAAGCCGAGGCCGAGGCGGCCTTCGGCGTGGTGCTCGACGGCGCGCCCTCGGAACAGGAGATCGCCGACTTTCTGGTGGCGCTTTCCGCGCGCGGCGAGACGGCGGACGAAATCGCGGGCGCGGCACGGGCGCTGAGGGCGCGCCTGATCCCGATTGAAGCGCCCGACGGCGCGATCGACGTCTGCGGCACGGGAGGCGACGGTCATCACACCTTGAACGTCTCGACCGCCGTCAGTCTGGTGGTCGCGGCCTGCGGCGTGCCGGTCGCCAAGCATGGCAACCGCGCAGCCTCGTCCAAGGCGGGCGCGGCGGATACGCTGGAAGCCCTCGGTCTCGATATGGACGCAGCCGGACGCACGGCCGAAAAAACGCTTGCGCAGATCGGAATCTGTTTCCTGTTTGCAAAAAACCACCATCCGGCGATGGCACGCATCCAGCCCATCCGGGTGCGCATCGGACAACGCACCATCTTCAATCTGATGGGTCCGCTGTCGAACCCTGCACGGGTCGAAAGCCAGCTTATCGGGATAGCCCGTCCGGCCTATGTGCCGATCTATGCGGGCGCGTTGGCACGGCTCGGCACGGGAAAGTCGCTGATCGTGTCCGGCGATGAAGGCCTCGACGAGCTCAGTCTGGCGGGCGGGAACGAGGTCGCGGTGGTGACCGGCAACGCCTTTACGATGGAGCGGCTCGATGCCGGCGCGGCGGGCCTTGCCCATGCTCCGATCGAAGCCATCCGCGGCGATGATGCGAAGCATAATGCCGCCGCTTTGAAGGCACTGCTGATGGGTGCGCCCGGTCCCTATCGCGATGCGGTGCTGTTCAATGCGGCCGGTGCCCTGCTGGTGGCGGGTCGCGGCGGCGACTGGCATGAACGGGTCGCAATGGCGGCAGAAGCGCTGGATTCGGGGCGGGCGCTCGGCCTGCTGGAACAATGGATCGCACTGGCAAAGTGAGATGATGAACAAGCTCGAGGAAATCTGCGCCGCCAAGCGCACCATTGTCGCCGCGCGAAAGCAGGCGATCACCATGGCGCAGCTCGAGGAAGCCGCTCGCACCCGGACACCTGGAAGGGGGTTCGAAGCGGCCCTGCGCGCGCGTGCGGCCACGGGCTATGCGCTGATTGCCGAAATCAAGAAGGCCAGCCCTTCCAAGGGCTTGATCCGCGCCGACTTCCGACCCGCAGATCATGCCGCAGCCTATGAGACCGGGGGCGCAGCGTGCCTTTCGGTCTTGACCGATGCGCCCTATTTCCAGGGTCACGAAGACTATCTGGTGCAGGCCCGCGCCGCCTGCACCCTTCCGGTGCTGCGCAAGGATTTCATGGTCGATCCGTGGCAATGCCTCGAAGCGCGCGCGATCGGGGCCGACGCGATCCTGATCATCGTGGCCGCGCTGGAAGACAGCGCAATGGCCGAGATCGAAACCGCCGCACGCGAATGGGGCATGGACGTGCTGGTCGAAGTGCATGACGAGGCCGAACTGGAACGCGCCGTCAAAGTGCTCCGATCGCGCCTGATCGGGGTCAACAACCGCGACCTGAAAACCTTCACCACCTCGCTTGCCGTGACCGAGCGGCTCGCCCCGCTCGCACCCGAAGGCACGCTGCTGGTGGGCGAAAGCGGGATCAACACCCATGCCGACATCCGCCGCCTTGACGCGGCCGGCGTGCGCACTTTCCTTGTCGGGGAAAGCCTGATGCGGGCTGACGATATTGCGAGTGCCACCCGCGCCCTGCTCGGCGCAGAACAGGACCTATGAGCAAGCTCACCCATCTTGGCGATGACGGCGCTGCCCGCATGGTCGATGTCGGCGGCAAGCCTGCCACGGCCCGCCGCGCGGTGGCCAGCGGGCGGATCACCATGTCGGCGCAGGCGCTCGAAGCGATCCGCGCGGGCAACGCGCCCAAGGGTGACGTGCTCGGCACGGCCCGCATCGCAGGGATCATGGCCGCCAAGCGCACCGGCGACCTGATCCCGCTGTGCCATCCGCTCGGGCTGGAGGCCGTGAACATCGAATTCGCCTATGAGGCGGATGGCATCCGCGCCACCGCCACCGCCTCGCTGACGGGACGCACGGGCGTTGAAATGGAAGCGATGACAGCTGTTTCGATCGCACTCCTTACAATCTACGACATGGCAAAGGCGATCGACAAGGGCATGGTCATCTCGCAGGTTCGCCTCATCGCCAAGTCCGGCGGCAAGTCGGGCGACTGGAAGGCCGACGCGTGAGCGCGCTGCTCACGCTGGAAGAAGCACAGCGGCGTCTGCTGGCGCTGGCACCCGAAACAGGGACGGCCCCGGTGGATATCCATCCCCGGATCACCGGCAATCGCTACCTTGCGCGCGACATGGTGGCGCTGCGCACCCAACCGGCCGCCGACCTGTCGGCGATGGACGGCTATGCCATCGCTCCGGGCCGCGGCCCCTGGCGCCGCGTGGGCGAAAGCCGCGCGGGCGCGCCCTTTGGCGGCGCGCTGGAGCCGGGGCAATGCGTGCGCATCTCGACCGGCGCCCATATGCCGCCGGGCAGCGAAAGCGTTCTGATACAGGAAAATGCGCAGGTCGATGGCGACATGGTGACCGCCAGCGAACTGCCCGCACCCGGGCGCCATGTGCGCAAGGCCGGTTTCGATTTCCGGCAAGGCGATTGCATTCTGGCCCGCGGTACGGCCTGTACCCCGGCAACGCTCGCTCTGGCGGTTGCCGCAGGCCATGCGAACCTGCCCCTGGTAGAGCCTCCAAGGATCGCCGTGCTGGACAGCGGCGATGAGCTGGTGCCCCCGGGCCAACCTTGCGGCACGCACCAGATTCCCGCCAGCAACGGGGTAATGCTGGGCGCGATGCTCCATCCCCTTGTCGGCGCGGTCGAGGCGCTCGGTCCGGTCGCCGATGATCGCGCTGCACTGGCCGCGGCGCTCAAACGCGCCGAGGACAGCCATATCCTCGTCACATCCGGCGGCGCTTCGGTCGGCGATCATGACCTCATCCAGCAGGCGCTCAAGGACTGGGGCGCGACGATCGCGTTCTGGAAGGTCGCGATCAAGCCGGGCAAACCCCTGATGGTGGCAACCCGCGAGGCATCATGGGGCCGGCAGGTCATTCTCGGCCTGCCGGGCAATCCGGTGTCGAGCTTTGTCACCGCGTTCCTGTTCGCGCTGCCGCTGGTGCGCGCAGCGATGGGCGATGCCTCACCCCTGCCCCGTGCGGTGACAATGCGCGCGGCCGAACCGCTGCCCGCGGTGGGCAAGCGGCGCGAATTCCTGCGCGCGGTGAGCAATGGCGGCGAGGTGCGGCTTGCCGGATCACAGGACTCCTCCGCGCTCGGCGCGCTGGCCGCCGCCGATTGCCTGATCGATAGGCCCGCTGGATCGCCCGCCGTATCAATCGGCGAGCCGGTTTGTGTATTTGCCCTCGGGAATGGCTGAATCGCGCGGGTTTGCAGCGCGAGGCGCTTGACTCGATTCCGAAAGTTTCCTAATTGTTCCTCGTTCGTTCACCTTAATGGCGGGCGGAACGTGCAGGCAACGCACCCTGTGCCCGTACGGGCAGGTGCCTCTTGGCGCACACAAGGGATTGGCACGCTTCGCCCCGTCAGGGCGGCGTGGGTGCGACCACAGGAGATTTGATCAATGCTGACAGCCAAGCAGCACGAGTTGATCCGTTTCATCCAGCAACGCCTGGAAGAGACCGGCATCTCGCCCAGTTTCGAGGAAATGAAGGAAGCGCTCGATCTCAAGAGCAAGTCGGGCGTGCACCGGCTGATTTCCGCCTTGGAGGAACGCGGCTTCCTGCGCCGATTGCCGAACCGCGCGCGCGCGCTCGAAGTGATCCGCCAGCCCGAAGACGCCACTCCGGCGGCACGGATCGCGGGGAATGTCGTGCCGCTCGCCCCTGCGGCGGCGCGCGCCGCACCCGAACCGGCCAATGATGTGATCGAACTGCCGCTGCACGGCCGGATCGCCGCGGGCGCGCCGATCGAAGCGCTCGAGGGGCAGAGCACCCTGCCCGTCCCCGCTGCGCTGCTTGGCCCTGGAGAGCATTACGCGCTCGAGGTGTCGGGCGATTCCATGATCGAGGCCGGGATTTTCGACGGCGACTTCGCGCTGGTGCGGCGCACCGATACCGCGCGCGACGGCGAGATCGTGGTGGCGCTGGTGCGCGGCGAGGAAGCAACGCTCAAGTACCTGCGCAAGGAAAGCGGGATGGTGCGGCTCGATCCGGCCAACGGTGCCTACGAACCGCAGATCTACCGGCCCGAAGAGGTTCAGGTGCAGGGCAAGCTGGCAGGCTTGCTGCGGCGCTATCACTGAACGGGAAGGCACCGGGATCGGGGTGTCACGCTAGCGGCATGAACGCACGACGGCGTGAAACATTACTACCGGTGCTTTTATAACTTTATTTCAGATACTTGATAGACTAAAGTTTCACAGGCGGACAATCCGGCGGGGGTTTTCGCAGTGGTTCAGACCCCTGCTAGACCCCCGTTAGACCCCATTTAGGCCCCTGCCAGACCCCTCCAGACCCGGCTTCGGGGCGGACTTACGGCGCAGCGGCGCCTTTCCACCATCCGTGTTGCCCCTCCCGCTGCGCAACACTCGCGACGGTCTGGCTTGCGAGATTGATCGAGAGACCGCCGCTGCGATCGAGCATCCGCCGGTCCGCCTTGAGCCAGCGCGGGCGGCACGAGCGCGGCAGGTAGCGATCGGCAATCACGATGTCGGCCCGCTCGCAGGCGCTCGCCAGCGCGCGCTCCTCGACCCGGTCGCGGGTACGCGCCATCAGGATCGCCCAATCGCGTCCGCCGCGTTCGACAACAAGGACACAGAACGCGCTTGAACAGCGCGCACCGGGCCATTGTGCCAGCGGCACCGGCTCTCCCTTGACGCCGGCCAGCTCGATCAGATTGTCCCTCGCATAGTCCGAGCGGCTGTCGCGCAAGGACAGCAGCTGCCGCTCGCCGCTCGCGTCGTCGATGGTGATGCCGACCTGCCTTCCGTCACCGGAGACCAGCAGATCGGGGATCGGGGTCATGATCGCCAGAACGCTCGCCACCGCTGCCGGAACCAGCCCCAGCAAACGGGCGCGCCCGCTCCATAGCGCCAGCCAGAGGCCGCCTGCAGCAAACAGGCCAATCGCCATTCCCCCGATCTGGGGCATCAGCTTGACCGCGCCCGGCTGGGCAGCGGTCAGGTGCGCGATCCCCAGCAACAGGTCGAGCGAATGTTCCACCAGCCACCACACCGGGGCACCCGCACCGGCGAGATCGAGCACCAGCGCAATCGCAATCAGAGGCATCGAGACGAAGGTCACCAGCGGGATCGCCACCACGTTCGCCAAGGCCCCGTAAAGACCGGCGCGGTGGAAGTGGAACAGCACCACCGGCATCAGCGCAAGCTCGATCACCAGGCCCGTTACGAACAGCATCACCACCCGGCGTCCGGCCCGCGCCCACCAGGGCTCCTCGCGCGCGGCGAGAAAGGCACGGACAGGACCGCTGCCCGAAACCGCAATGATAGCCAGCACCGCCGAAAAGCTCATCTGGAAGCTTGGTCCGATCGCGCTTTCGGGCCACAGCAGCAGGACGAATCCCGCCGCGACCGCTACCATCCTCATTGAAAGCGCATCGCGCCCCAACGCCAGTGCGATGAGCACCAGCATTGCAGCCACGCAACTGCGTACGGTGGGCACCTCGGCGCCGGTCAGCAAGGTGTAGCCGATCCCGGCCAGAGCGCCCCCCGCTGCCGCCACCACCGGCAGCCGCACCCGCAGCGCAAGGGCAGGCCACAGCGCCAGCAATTTCAGCACGGTGAAATAGGCCGCCGCTATCACGGCACTGACGTGCAGCCCGCTGATCGAGAGCAGGTGGGTCAGGCCCGCATCGCGCATCGCCTCCTCGTCGGCACGCGCGATACCGCCGCGATCACCGCTGGCAAAGGCGGCAGCGATAGTCCCGGCCGACCCGTCGACCCGCTCGCGGACATGGGCGGAAAGTGTCCGCTGAACCGTCGCCAGCCCGGTGCGGGACGGGGCGGCGCGAACCAGTTCGACCGGGCCAAGCGCGCTGCCGGTCGCGGCAAGTCCCTTGAACCACGCGGCGCGCGCGAAATTGTAGGACCCGGGCAGCATCGGGCTGGCTGGCGGCATCAGGCGCGCTCGCGATCGCACCACCGCGCCCTCGGCAATCGTCGCGTCGGTCGGCAAGGCGGAAAGCGGCACATTGATGCGCACCTTGCGCGCCTCGGAGCTCTGCGCGTCGCGTATCGCCAGCGTGAGGCGGATACGCTGCTCGGCGGGCTGGTCCTCCCGCTCGAGCACATAACCTTCGAGCAATGCGACCTGCGGCGCTGCGATCGGCTCGGCTCCGACGATCCCGGAACGCACCCAGATCACGGCGAGGCCGGCAGCAAACACCAGTCCGCCCGCAATCATGGCATTGCGCAGGTGGAGCCGCCGGTCGCAGATCGCGGTGCCGCTCGGCCACAACAGCATCGCGGCTCCGGCCATCCCGATACCTGCGGCGATGGCGGCTACCCAATACCACGGGCCCGGAAAGGCAAACCAGGCGAGAATCCCGGCCATGAACAGCACTGCCAGCCACGGCGCGCGGTCGAACCCGGCACCTGCAAGAAACCGCTCGGCCATTTCGGCTGCCCGGGCAGTCCATCCGCCGCCGGTGCTGGACAATCGTCCACCGCTTTGCCAAGGCCGGGCCGACACGACGGATCCGGCAGGGGTGCTGCCGGGGCCGTCTCCCATCGGTATGATCGGCACATCGCGCATCGGCTCGCCCCCCCGACCGGCCAGGCGCATGCCAAGCCGCTCAAAGTGAACAGGAATTGACACGAAATGGCAAGCGAAAGCAGCAGCGCGGACGCAGCCGCTTCGGGTGGCGTGGTGACCCGCTTCGCCCCCTCGCCCACCGGTTTTCTGCATATCGGGGGTGCGCGGACGGCACTATTCAACTGGCTCTACGCCCGCCACCACGGCGGCCGCACGCTGCTGCGGATCGAGGATACCGACCGCAAGCGTTCGACGCAGGAGGCGATCGACGCGATCATCGAAGGTCTGGACTGGCTCGGGCTCGATTATGACGCGCCCCCGCTGTTCCAGTCCGACCGCGCCGAGCGTCATGCCGAGGTTGCCTGGCAGCTTCTGAACGCAGGCCATGCCTACAAGTGCTTTGCCACGCCCGAAGAGCTCGAGGCGATGCGCGAGGAGCAGCGCGCCAACAAAAAGCCGCTACGCTATGACGGGCGCTGGCGCGACCGCGACCCCGCCGAAGCGCCTGAGGGGGCGCCCTTCACCATCCGCCTCAGGACCCCCAACGAGGGCGAGACCACGATCCATGATCGGGTGCAGGGTGCGGTCACCGTGAAGAACGAGGAAATCGACGATTACATCATCCTGCGCGCCGACGGCACGCCCACCTATATGCTGGCGGTCGTAGTCGATGATCACGACATGGGCGTAACCCACGTGATCCGCGGCGACGATCACTTGAACAATGCCTTCCGCCAGCTGCCGATCATCCGGGCGATGAACCAGATCGAGGGCAACTGGCCCGACCCGGTCTATGCCCATATCCCGCTGATCCATGGGTCGGACGGAGCCAAGCTGTCGAAGCGCCACGGCGCGCTGGGCGTGGAGGCCTATCGCGACGAATTCGGCATCCTGCCCGAAGCGCTGTTCAACTACCTGCTGCGCCTCGGCTGGGGGCACGGCGACCGCGAGGAGATCACCCGCGCGGAAGCAGTGGAGCTGTTCGATCTCGATGGTGTGGGCAAGAGCCCCTCGCGCTTCGACATGAAAAAGCTCGAAAATCTCAACGGTCACTACCTGCGCGAGGCCGATGACATGCGGCTTGCCGCGCTGGTGGCCGCCCGGATTGGCGAAGAGGCTGACGTGACCTTGCTCGCGCGGGCCATGCCCGAGCTCAAAGTTCGCGCCAAGAATCTCAATGATCTTGTTGAAGGGTCTGCCTTTCTTTTCGCAAAGCGGCCGATCGCCTTGACCGACAAGGCGGCCCAGATCCTCGAAGGCGAGGCACGCAACATCCTGCGCACCATTTGCGAGCGTCTGCGCGGCGAAAACGACTGGACAAGCGAGACGCTCGAAGCCACTACGAAGGCACTTGCCGAGGAACTGGGATTGGGTCTTGGCAAGCTGGCGCAGCCGATGCGCGCGGCGCTGACCGGGACGACCACTTCACCCGGGATTTTCGACGTTCTGGTCCTTCTGGGCCGGGACGAGGCGCTTGCCCGGCTCGACGCCCAGGCTGCTTAGGCAGGCTGCGTGAGGGCGCAGGGCAGGACCGGTATATTTGGACAGGAGACACACCTTGGCAGACAAGTCGGCGAAACTGGAACTGGGCGGGACGACATACGAGTATCCCGTGCTGGAAGGCAGCACCGGCCCCGACGTGATCGACATCCGCAAGCTTTACGCGCAGACGGGTGCGTTCACCTTTGACCCCGGCTTCACCTCGACCGCGTCCTGCGAAAGCGCGCTGACCTATATCGACGGTGATGAAGGCGTCCTGCTACACCGCGGCTACCCGATCGGCCAGCTGGCCGAACATTCGAGCTTCATGGAAGTCTCCTACCTGCTCCTGAACGGCGAGCTGCCGAGCAAGGACGAACTTGACGACTTCACCTACACTATCACCCGCCACACCATGCTGCACGAGCAGCTGATGACCTTCTATCGGGGCTTCCGCCGCGATGCGCACCCGATGGCGATCATGTGCGGCGTGGTCGGGGCGCTGTCGGCCTTCTATCACGACAGCACCGACATCTCCGATCCGGAACACCGCAAGATTTCCTCGCACCGCCTGATTGCCAAGATGCCGACGATCGCGGCGATGGCCTACAAATACGCGGTCGGCCAGCCCTTCATGTATCCGGACAACTCGCTGTCCTATACCGGCAATTTCCTGCGCATGACCTTTGGCGTTCCGGCCGAGGAATATGAGGTGATCCCGGCGGTGGAGCGCGCGATGGACCGGATCTTCATCCTCCATGCCGACCACGAACAGAACGCCTCGACCTCGACCGTGCGCCTTGCCGGATCCTCGGGTGCGAACCCGTTTGCCTGCATCGCGGCCGGCATCGCCTGTCTGTGGGGCCCGGCGCATGGCGGCGCCAACGAGGCCGCGCTCAACATGCTGCGCGAGATCGGCACCCCCGACAAGATCCCGCACTATATCGAGCGCGCCAAGGACAAGAACGATCCGTTCCGCCTGATGGGCTTCGGCCACCGCGTGTACAAGAACTACGATCCGCGCGCGACGGTGATGCAGAAGACCGTGCGCGAAGTGTTCGATGCGCTGAAGGTCAACGATCCGCTGTTCGAAACCGCGCTGCAGCTGGAAGAGATCGCGCTCAACGATCCCTATTTCATCGAGAAGAAGCTGTTCCCGAACGTCGATTTCTATTCGGGCATCATCCTCTCGGCGATCGGTTTCCCCACCACCATGTTCACCGCGCTTTTCGCGCTCGCCCGCACCGTCGGCTGGGTGGCACAGTGGAACGAGATGATCTCCGACCCCGGCCAGAAGATCGGGCGTCCGCGCCAGCTCTACACCGGGCCGACGCAGCGCGACTACATCCCGCTCGACAAGCGCTGAGGTTCAAGTGTGATGATGGTGCTCCGCGCGGCAGGACTGTTCCTGATCGTAATGGGCACCATCTGGGCCTTGCAGGGCGCCGGACTGCTGGCATGGCCGGCAGACAGTTTCATGCTGGCAGATTCCTCTTGGATAGCCAGGGGCCTGATTACCGCAGTGGCGGGTATGGGAATGCTGTGGTGGGCGCTCCGCCGCGGGCGCAGCTGATCCGCGATCAGGCGGCGGGAAGTTCGAGCCGGAACAAGGCGCCGCCGCCCGGTGCGGGTTCGACCGTCAGTTCGCCTTCCATCGCCCGCGCGAGACGGCGCGAGATGTAAAGGCCAAGGCCCGACCCCTTGTCCCGCCCGCCGTCGCTGTCGCGGCCGAGACGTTCTCCCTTGTCGAAAATGCGGGTGGCCTGTTCGGGGGTGACGCCGGGACCTTCATCGGCAACGCTTACGGAAACACGCCCCTCGCCCGGCGTGCCGGCGAGGATCGTAACGGTGCTTCCCTGCGGCGCGTAGGCGATGGCGTTGCCGACCAGATTGATGAGGATCTGGAGAACGCGCCGGAACTCGGCGGTCGCCACCGCCTTTGCCCGTTCGCCCGAAACGATCAGCCTGATCTCGCGGTTCTGCGCCCGCACGCCAAGAATACCTGCCGCCCGCTGCGCCGCATCGGCCAGATCGACGGGTTCCCGCGCCGTTTTGAAGCCGGGGGTCTCCACCACTTCAAGATCGGCAAGATCGTCCAGCATCGCTGCAAGGTGTTGACCCGCGCTGGCAATGGTGCCGGCGTAGTCGCTGTATTCTTCGCGCAAGGGTCCGGCGAGGCGCGCTTTGATGGTTTCGGCATTGGCGATGATGCGGGCGACCGGCTGGCGCAGCACCGGGGCAAGCGCGCTCCCGATGAGCCGCGCGGGCGGCGGCTCTTCGTGCTCGTCATGCCCGTGCGGCGCGGTCACCGTGGCCAGCGGCTCGTCGGCGATCAAAAGCAGTTCAAAGCCGGAAGGGGACTGCGGGTCGGGCCCGAGCGGGATCAGACGCACCCGCCATTGCCGCTGCGAGCCGGCAAAGCGGCATGCCGCCCCGTCAAGCAAGCGCCAGTGCAACGGCTGGCGATGGGCAATACCGGGCAGTTCGACAAACTTGCTCCAGACCTCCGCCGGCCTTGCCATCGCGGACTTCTGCAGATCAACGGCATCGGAAGCCAGAGCGCTCAGCACCTGGACGCGCTGGCGCGCATCGAGCCTGGCGGTGACTTCGGCGGTAGCGCGGTCGATCGCATCGAGGCGCTCGGCAAATTCGCGGCCCTCGGGCACGGACTGCAGGCTGCGCTGCCAGTTTTCGACCAGGACTTCGCACCCGTCGTCGGCATCCCCGGCAATAGGATGGATCCGCACGAAACCCGTAACCAGAGCCTCACCGTCAAAGGCCGAGAATTCGCGCGCAAGCCGCAAGCCCATTGCCCGGCTCTGGCGCACGAGCTCGCGCAGTTCTGGCACGGCCAACGGACCGGGGATGCTCCCCCCGCAGCGCGCCTGGAGTTCGGCAAGAGGCTCATCGGCGCTCATCAGCCAGTCGCGGGCATCGGTCAGCCCGCGGGCCGCAAGCAGAGTATCGCGGCGATCCATCGTGTTCATTCGGCCGCGCCCGCTTCCAGCAGCAACCGCGCACGCTCGGGAGATATTGTGACGAGATCCCGCGGGATCCGCGCCGCAGGGTCGACAAACAGCACCTGCCGCTCGATCGCCTCGATCTCCAGCCCGGCAGCCTTCAGAACAAGCGCTAGCCGCCCGCTCTGATGTTCCTGGCATGCAATGACCGCATGAGCACGGAGTTGACCACCGAGCGCGGCGAGCGCACTGGCAAACAGTGCAAGACCGGCATGTTCCAGCTCGAGCGCCGCCACCGCTCCGCGCCGCATCGCCGAAACAAGCCGAGCAAACAGGCCGATCCGGCCAGCTGCCTCGTCATAGGCCTGCTGGAGCGCGGCGCGTGCCTCGGATGGTCCGCAACCTGCAATCATCCGGTGGAACAGCTCTGCCGGAAGCTCGCATAGCCCCAATTCCATGCGGCGCTGGCTCTGGATGAAGCGTGATTGCGCCGCGAGCGCGTTCATGGCCAGCTCGGCAACCTGCGGTCTGTCGGAAGCAATCAGTTCCTGCAGCAGCGGGCTCAGCACCGGATCCATCCCGTGCTGTTGCTGGAGCCGCTCGGCCAGATGGCTTTCGGTAGCAAGAGCATGGCAAAGCGACAGCAGTTCAGGGTCCGCGGCAAGGGTTTCTGCCAGGGCATCGTGCGCCGCCACATCCACCGCGCCCGCCCGGCGCAGGGCGGGATCAAGACCTGCCTCCAATGCGAGAAGCTGCGCGGCAAGATCGGACAACATTCCGCGAACCCGGGCGAGGATCGCATCGCTCACCAGTCTTTGCGCTTCGCTTGCCAGAAGGTGGCGCAGCACGGGCACGACTGCGGCCAGCGCGCGGTTCTCGCGCGCCAGTTCCTGCTCAAGGAGCGTGTCGACCGAAGTTGCGGTCGCAGGTGCCATTGCCTTTTCGCCCATCATGCAGCCTTAATGCGCGCATAGTTAAATCTGCGTTAGTTCAATTCCGCTCGCCCCGCAGCAGCAATCCGAACAGCAGGAAGAGTGCAACCAGCGCCGTAGCCTTGGCAAGCAGCCCGAACCCGGCCGCGAGCGCGAAGAGTGTTAGCAGCACCGGGCGCTCGGCCAGCGGGCCAAGGCGCGAGGACGGCGCCCAGCGGTTCAGCAATCGCGCAAGCCCGATCGTGACCGGCCCCAACACCGCCAGCGGCTCGGCCTGCGGCCAGGGCGCAAGAGCCAACAGCACGGCAAGTGCCGCGAGGATATCGATCGCCACTCCGGCACGCTCACCTGTCACGAACCCGGACCGCTTGCCGACCAGGCGCTGGCGCAGGCGGCCAAGTGCACCCGCAAACGTCATGGCCAGGGCACCGCCACTGGCGAGCGCCATCCCCCATGCGGGGGTGCCCCATCCGGCAAGGCCCGCACCGGCCACAAGCAGCAGGGCACCGCAGCAAGCCGCAACAAGGCTCCGCTGCTCCAGTGCCTGCGGCGGTGTCCGGCGCGCTGCAATTCGGGCCAGAGCTGTTGCCGGAGCACGCCAGTCTGAACTTCCCGTCGCGGCGATGATAAGCGCCCGTTCCTGCTCGGCAACCATTGCGCTGTCATCGGCCAGCAACCATTGACCCGGCGCATCGGCCGTGGCCGGAAGCTCGCGGAATGGGGTGCCCGCCTGCAGGGCAAGCCGCAGGAGCAGCGAGATCGCATCGGAGTCCGGCGGGAAGTCGGCTAGGTGCTGAACCGGCGCGCCGCGCATCGCCAGCAGTCCGGCCCAGTGATGCTCGGCATCGATCCGCTCGAAATCTTGCGGATAGCGCATCACGAGAGGGCTTGTCGGCGGTAACGCTGCGACAAAGCGTAGTGGTGGCGCCGAGAACAGCGCATGGGCCGGCGCAAGATCAGGCAGGATCCCGTCGGCGAGGATCAC
The DNA here is from genome assembly GCF_001677335.1 of Erythrobacter dokdonensis DSW-74. Lineage (GTDB taxonomy): Bacteria > Pseudomonadota > Alphaproteobacteria > Sphingomonadales > Sphingomonadaceae > Erythrobacter > Erythrobacter dokdonensis. The sequence continues at coordinate 677,380 of NZ_LZYB01000001.1, read as the reverse complement.
CAGCTCATCCTCGGCCCGCACCAGAGCTGGCAGGCGAAGAAAGCCGCTCAGCGCCTCGAAGGTTCCGCCGGAAGCCTCGACATCGGCCTGCACTTGCAGAACCACCGCGTCGACCTTCTCGCACAGGCACAGGATACGTTCACAGCCCAGCTCGCGCAGCAGGTCGACCTGCCGCGCCAGCACCGTCCGGCCCGCAAGCGAAAGACCCGCGCGCAAGGTGCCGTCCGAGCTGTGTCTGAGCGCCGCCACAAGGGCCGTTCGCATCGCCTGTCGCCTTTCCCAATGCGGTGCCGAAAGCGCAAGGATTGGCGCTTCCGCGCCAGCGGTTCAAGCCATCCGGAGGTCGATTTGCCGAAAATGGCCGGCGGCCGGAAGGATCAGGGCCGGACCGTGCGCGTGAAGCGGTTGATGACGCCTTCGATCTCGCGGATCGCCATCGGCTCGCCTGGAGCGGCATTGAGCGCCTTGTCGGCCGCGGCGAGCAGTTCCTCGGCGTGGAAACTCGCTGCAAGACCCTTGAGCCGCATCGCCGCAACGTTCCAGTTGCCGTCACAGCGGGCGCGCTTGAGCAGGTCAAGCTGGCGTGTCGCGCTTTCGAGAAACGCAGCGCGCAGTTCACCCAACAGCGCGGGATTGTCGCCGGCGGCTGCCGCAAGGGTCGCATCAAGGGCACCATTGTCATAGGCCATACGAAAGGGGCTACCATCCTTTAGGTTAAAGCGGGGTTTATCCCGTTTCCGGCTGTGGTATGATGCATTTATGGCAGGACGGCACCAGATGCGCGCCTTGGGGCGCAATAGCAGCCCGGGCGATGTCGGAACAAACCCCGTTCCGGCAGAAGGACAGGCGAACGAGGCAACGGCTGAAGAGTCGGAACTGTTGCTTGATGACGTTTGGGAAGACGGACCTTCGGAAATACCGGCACCCTCGCTAGCGAGCCGGCTGGCACCGTGGCTGGCGATTGTGCTGGTTATCGGCTGGACCGGCTTTTTCGGCTGGACGATCACCTCCGAGGCGATCTCGGGACCGGGGCCTTCCGTCTGGGCCGGATGGCTTGTGCAATGGTCGGTCCCTGTCGGGCTCGTCGGTATTGTCTGGCTGCTGGCGATGCGCTCCTCGCGCGCCGAAGCCGGCCGGTTTGCCGCCAGCGCTGCCCTGCTCAGCCGCGAAAGCGCCCAGCTCGAGGAGCGGCTGAAGATCGTCAACCGTGAACTCAGCCTCGCCCGCGAGTTTCTCGCCGCGCAATCGCGCGATCTGGAGGCGCTTGGCCGGATAGCGGCCGAGCGCATTTCCGCGCATGCCGCAGAACTGCAACAGCTCGTCACCACCAACGGCGCGCAGGTCGATGCGATCGGCACGGCGAGCGAAACCGCGCTCGGGAACATGAACAGACTGCGCGACGATCTGCCGGTAATCGCGAATGCCGCCCGGGACGTCGCCAACCAGATCGGCGGTGCGGGCAATAATGCCGCGGCGCAACTGGAACAGCTCACCCGCGGCTTTGAACAGCTTGGCAAGCTTGGCTCAAGCAGCGAAGCCCAGATCCAGGGCCTGGCCACAACCGTGGGACAGACCATCGACAGCTTCGAGACGCAGGTCGCGCGGATCGAGGGGTTGGTCGCCAACCGCTTCACCGGCCTGCAAGAAGAAGCTTCGGCTTACCGCGAGAGGTTGGAGGCGACGGAGGCTGCGGCGCTCGAGGCCTTGCGGTCACAAACCGCGCAGCTTGAAGCCGATATTGCTTCCGCAAGCGAACGTCTGCGCGCAGCCGACGAAGCGGCGCGAGAACACATGCGCGCAGAACTCGCGGCGCTTGAACAGGAAGTCGCCGCGCGCCTGCAGCTGGTCGAGGAGACCGAAGCACGCGCACTTGACGCCGCGCGCAAGCGGATTGCGGCGATCACCGGGGAAGCCGAGCGGATCGACGCGCGTCTTGCTGAACGCGATCTGCAATTTGCCGAGGCAGTCGAGCAGCGCCAGGCCGCTTTCGACACCCGCGAAGCCCAGGCCAGCGAAGTGCTCTCACAGCGCCTTGCAGCGCTTGATGACGCTCTGGCCCAACGACGCGAGGCCCAGATCGCCGATGCCGAAAAACTGGTCGAGCAGGGCGAGGCGCTGGCCGCGCAACTTGACCGGTTCGGTGCGTTGCTCGGGGAAATCGGCCAGCAGGGCGAGACCGCGCGCACCAGTCTTGCGACCGGGTTCGAGGAGCTTGGCGACAAACTCAACGCCAAGCGCGCCGCCCTCTCCGAAACCGAAGCAAAGCTCGCAGAGCTAACCGAAAGCGGTATCCGTCTGCTTGAAATCATCCAGTCGGGTGCGCGCACGAGCCGGGAAGACCTGCAGCAGGCAATCGGCTCGGCCAATGAAAGTCTTGTTGCCGTGGAAAGGCGCGCAAGCGACGTCAGCCAGCTCATGCTGCGGACCGGCCAGAGCGGTAATGACCTTTCAGAATACCTGCTCAAGACCCGTAGCGACATCGAGGCAGCGGACGCGGCCATAGCGGACTTCCGCGCCAAGCTTTCCGAACAGTCGGACGATGCTTTGGCAAAATTGCAGGGACTGCGAGGCGGGTTTGCCCGGCTGGCCGAGGAGAGCGGCGCGCTTGCGGGCGACACGCAAACACAGCTCCGCACGGCCCTGGCGGCGCTCGAGACCGCCATTGCGCAGGCCTTCGCGACACTGGAGGAAGGAACCCGCGAGAGAGCTACAGCGCTGGCCGAAAGCCTCGGCAGCGAAGCCGTGGAAGTGCTTGAGAGAACCTTGCGCAACGAAAGCGCAGCTACCATCGGAAAGATCGAGCAGGCTACCGCCCACGCTTCGGGCGTCGGGCGCGAGGTCATCATCCAGCTGCGCGACCAGTTGGTGCGGGTGAACGAGCTGACCGGCAATCTCGAACAGCGCGTCAGTCGTGCCCGAGAACTGGCAGAAGAACAGGTCAACAACGACTTCGCGCGGCGCATGGCGTTGATTACCGACAGCCTCAATTCGGCGGCCATCGATATCAGCGGCGCGCTGTCGGCGGAGGTCGCCGATACGGCATGGGATGCCTATCTCAAGGGCGATCGCGGGATTTTCACCCGTCGCGCGGTCCGTCTGATCGACAATGGCGGTGCGCGGGACATTGCAGATCTTTACCAGCGTGACGAAGCCTTCAGGACCAATGTCAGCCGCTACATCCACGACTTCGAGGCAATGCTGCGTTCGACCCTTTCGACACGTGACGGCCATGTGCTGAGCGTGACGATGCTGGGTTCCGACATGGGCAAGCTTTACGTGGTGCTCGCCCAGGCGATCCAGCGCTTCCGCAACTAGTCTGCGGCCGCTCCCGGCGGTTTGGGCAGAACGTCGATATCGGCGATGGTGATCCATGCGTATTCGTAGTTCGCCACGAACAGCGCGGTAAGCAAAGCGGCGATGATCGTTGCCCGCAGAGCCAACCGGCCAGGCCGGAAATTCACCGGCGCGCTCTCGGCCTGTCCGGGCACCTTCTCGACACCGGCCTCATCTGCCGTGCGCACACCAAAGGGCAGCATGACAAAGGCACTCATGACCCAGAACAGGAAGTAGATCGCCGCAATCGAGGTGATCTGCATCAGTCGACGGCCCCCGGCATCACCACCCGCACTTGCGGACGCTTGCCAGACCAGCGCTGCGCCGCGCGGCGGGCAGCGAGGCGCGCGGCCTCGTGTACCGCAGCCGGATCGCGCGCGTCCTTGCCCTTAAGCCGGGAAATGGCGTTGAGAACGTCTGTGGCGGCCTCTTCGAGGAAATCGGGCATATCCTCATCGAGCGGCAAGCCAATTGCTTCGATGATCGGGGCGGATCCGCGCACCAGAACCACCACCATCACGCCCTCGGCAGCGATCCGGCGGCGCATCGTGATGGCTTCGCCGTTCGCAGGTGCAATGATGTCGCCGTCGAGCACCAGACGGCCCGCGCGCACCTCGGCGAGCTTGCCCGGCTTGCCCGGCGCGAGGCGGACGATATCGCCGTTCTTCTGCACCACTTGTGCCGGAATGCCCGCCGCCTTGCCGACCCGCGCCTGCTCGGCCATGTGGCGCATCTCGCCATGTACCGGCACCAGCACCTCGGGCTTGAGCCATTCGTAGAGCGCTTCCAGCTCCGGCCGGCCCGGATGGCCCGAGACGTGGATGAAGGCCTGCCGGTCGGTCACCATCGTGATCCCGCGCGCGGCAAGCTGGTTCTGGATGCGGCCGATGGGAATCTCGTTGCCCGGGATCTGGCGCGAGGAAAACAGCACCACATCGCCGGCGGTCAGTTCGATCGGATGATTGTTCTCGGCCATGCGCGCCAACGCCGCACGCGGCTCGCCCTGGCCGCCTGTCGCAAGGATCAGCACCTCGCCGCGCGGCAGGCCCATGGCGGTGTCGAAATCGACCGGGGTCGGAAAATCTTCCAGATAGCCATTGTCCTGCGCCACCTCGATGATCCGGTCGAGCGAGCGGCCCGCGACAACGATCTGCCGCCCGGTTTCGCGCGCAACCTCGCCCAGCGTCTGGAGCCGCGCGACATTGCTTGCGAAGGTGGTCACGACCACCCGCTTGCCGGAATGGCGCGCGACCTCCTCCATCAGCGCGCGGTGGACCGCGCCTTCGCTGCCCGAAGGATTGGGATTGAAGACATTGGTGGAATCGCACACCAGCGCCAGCACGCCTTCATCACCGATGGCGCGCAGTTCTTCCTCGGTTGTCGGCTCGCCGATGATCGGCTCCTCGTCGAGCTTCCAGTCGCCGGTATGAAATATACGCCCGTGCGGGGTATCGATCAGCAGCGCGTTGCCCTCGGCAATCGAGTGCGCGAGGGGGATATAGGTGATGCTGAACGGGCCGATGTCGAGCGCGCCGCTGTCATCTTCGATGATGTTGAGTTCGACCTTGCCGAGCAGCCCGGCCTCCTCCAGCTTTCGCGCCACCAGATCGGCGGTGAAAGGCGTGGCATAAAGCGGTACGCCAAGTTCGCCCGCGAAATAGGGCACGGCGCCGATATGGTCCTCGTGTGCGTGAGTGAGGACGATGCCGAGCAGGTCGTCCACCCGCTCCTCGATGAAATCGAGATCCGCAAACACCAGATCGACCCCCGGATATTCGGTGCCGGAAAAGGTCATGCCGAGATCGACCATCAGCCATTTGCCCTGACAGCCGTAGAGATTGACGTTCATGCCAATCTCTCCCGAACCACCAAGTGCGAGGAAAAGCAGTTCGTCTTCGGGAGCGAAATCGTTCTTCAAGATCTGTCCGGTTCTGTGATGAGAGGATCAGGCGTTTTCAGCAAGTCGGGCCAGGATGGCGAGACCATCGAGCGTCAGGTCGGCATCGACATGATCGAAGATCTCGGTTGCGTCGTCGAACAATATGGCGAGCCCGCCGGTGGCGACAACCTTTGCCGGACGACCGATTTCGCCCTTCATGCGCGCAACCATCCCTTCCATCATTGCCACATAGCCCCAGAAAACGCCGATCAGCATCTGGTCTTCGGTATTGCGGCCGATGACGCTGCGGCTTTCGGGTGCGCGGATGGCGATGCGCGGAAGCTTGGCGGTCTTGCCCACCAGCGCGTCGAGCGAAAGATTGATCCCGGGCGCAATCGAGCCGCCCTTGTAGGCGCCGGTGAAATCGACCGCCTCGAACTTGGTGGCGGTGCCGAAATCGACCACGATCAGATCGCCGCCATACTTGTGATGGGCGGCCAGGATGTTGAGCGCGCGGTCGGCGCCGAGCGAGGAAGGCTGGTCGACGTCGATATCAAACCGCCAGCGCGCCGCGCCCTGCCCGGCAAACAGCGGCGTGATGCCGAAATATTTCTGGCATAACACCGTCAGGTTATGATCGGCGCGCGGCACCACCGAGGCGACGATGATCTGGGTGATCTCGTCCCGCTCGACACCCTCGATCTTGAGCAATTGCAGCAGCCACACCGCATACTCGTCGCCCGTCCGGCGCGGATCGGTGGCAATCCGCCAGCGGGCGCGAATGGTGTGCGTCCCGTCCGGTTCGTAGGTGAACAGCGCGAAGACGACATTGGTGTTCCCGACATCGGCGGCGAGCAGCATGGGCCTTTTTCCTCAGATTACGAAATATCGCCTGCGCGAATGACACGTTCGCTGCCATCCGCCAAGCGCAGCCGCAAAGCGCCGTCACTTTCCTCCAGTCCCGCAAAGGAGCCCGACAGCACCGAGCCATCGGTGTCGTGGACGGTTAGCGACGAGCCGGCTGCATGGATCGATGCGCCAAGAAAGGCATGAAGCGTGGCACCGAGACCGTAGGTCCTCCATGCCTCCAGCCTGCGATCAAAGGCGGCGGCAAGGCTGACAGCAAAGTCCTCCGGCTGCGGCGGCATGGAAAGCTCGGCGAACGCCGCAGTCTTGCGGTCGGGCAATTGCGGTGCGCGGGCGAGGTTCACCCCGATCCCCACGACGATGTGCCCACGGACCATTTCAAGCAGGATGCCCGAAAGCTTGCCCCCACCCAGCAGCACGTCATTGGGCCATTTGAGTCCCAGCTTGCCTCTATCACCCAAAGCGGCTGCACAGGCATCGCGCACGGCCAGCGCGGCGACGAAGCTGAGTGTGGCAGGTGGCGGACCTCCCTCGCCGAGGCTCACCACAGTCGAGCCCATGAAATTGCCTGTGCCGTCGAACCATTCTCGTCCCTGCCGTCCGCGCCCTGCCGTCTGGCGTCGGGCGACCAGCCAGTCTCCCTCCGCCCAGCCCTCGCCCGAACGCAGCTTCGCGGCGAGATCCGCGTTGGTCGAGCCGGTCTGTTCGACGAGTTCGATCAAACCGCGAGGAACAGCGAGGCTGCGGCCTTGTCGGCCAGATCGCTCAGCGACGGGGTGAGCAGATAGCCGAGCGGCGAGATAATCAGTGCCGTAAGGCCGAGCAGCGCCCAGTGGCCCGTTTCGCTCTTGCCGGTGACAACACCTGCGGGTTCATCGAAGAACATCACCTTGACGAACTTGATGTAATAGAACGCCCCGATCACGCTCGCGGCGATGGCGATGGCACCAAAGGCAATCAGGCCTGCCTCGACCGTCGCCTGGAACACCACGAACTTGCTGTAGAAGCCGAGCAGCGGCGGGATGCCCGCAAGGCTGAACATGAACAGCAGCAGCGCCCACGCGATGGCGGGCCGCGTGACCGAAAGACCGCGGATATCGGCGAAGGTCTCGAACAGCGCGCCCTCGTCGTCGCGCAGCATCAACAGCGCGACGAAGCTGCCGAGGCTCATCGCGACATAGATGAACAGGTAGACCAGCATCGCGCTCGCGCCAGCCTGATTAGCGACCGCGAGGCCGAGCAGGATGAAGCCGATATTGTTGATCGAGGAATAGGCAAGCAGCCGCTTCAAATTCTCCTGACCGATTGCGCCAAGCGCGCCGAAGATGATCGAGGCGAGCGCGGTAAACATCACGATCTGCTGCCAGGCGGCGATCTGCGCGCCGAATACCTCGAACACCACCCGCGCGGTGAGCGCGACGGCAGCGACCTTGGGAGCCGTGGCGAAGAAGGCGGTCACCGGAGTGGGCGCGCCTTCGTAGACATCCGGCGTCCACATGTGGAACGGCACCGCGCTAATCTTGAAGGCGAGCCCGGCAAGCACGAAGATCACCCCGAACAGCGGGCCATAGGCCAGCTCGCCGCTCAAGCCGGCGCGCACTGCGGTGAAGCTGGTGCCGCCGGTAAAGCCATAGAGCAGGCTCATCCCGTAAAGCAGGATCCCCGAAGCAAGCGCGCCGAGCACGAAATACTTCAGCCCCGCCTCGCCCGAGCGGGTGTCCTTGCGCAGGATAGCGGCCAGCACATAGGCCGACAGGCTGTTCAATTCGAGCCCGAGATAGAGGCTCATGAAATCATTGGCCGAGACCATGATGCTCATGCCCACGGTCGCGAAGACCACCAGCACGGGATATTCCGCGCGCATCACCCGCTCGGTGCCGGCAGCTGCACTCGTGAAGAATGCCGGGGCCACCATCAGCGCGCCGATCGCGGCAAGATAGATCAGTGCTTTGGCGAACAGCGCGAAACTGTCGACCTTGATCAGGCCGCCAAATGCCAACGTCGCCGGACCGTCCGCACCGAGATGCAGGCCCGGCACCAGCAGAAAGCCCGCGCCGAACAGCGCAGCGGCGGCGGCGATCGCCATCGGGCGCGCGGCCTTGTCCCCGCCCCAGGCAGCGACCAGCAGCAGCGCAAGGCCCGCGCCGATCAGCAGCAGTTCAGGCGCGATCAGCGCGAAGGAAGGAGCGAAATCCATCAGTGCGCGCCCTCCTCGGCGGCAGAATCATGGGTGACCGCATTGGCCGCCTCGGCGCGCGGAGTGCCGGGGGCAAGCTGCGCATCAGAAGCGGGGGCTGCAGCGGCGAGCCTTGCGTCGAGCACCGCTATATCGGCGCGCATCGGCGCAAGGAAGCTTTCGGGGTAAACCCCCATCCACATTACCGCTGCGGCAATCGGCGCCATCATCACCCATTCGCGCGCCGTGATATCGGACATTGCAGCAGCGTCCTCGTTGACCTGCCCGCCAAAGGCCACCCGGCGATAGAGGTAAAGCATATAGGCCGCGCCGAGGATGATGCCTGTGGTCGAAATCAGCGCGACGAGGCTTGAGGTCTGGTAGATGCCCGCCAGCGCAAGGAACTCGCCTACGAAGCCGCTGGTGCCCGGCAGGCCGATGCTCGCCATGGTGAACAGCAGGAAGAACAGCGCATAATACGGCATGTTGATCGCAAGGCCGCCATAGCGCGCGATCTCGCGGGTGTGCAGGCGATCGTAGATCACCCCCACGCACAGGAACAAAGCGCCCGAGACAAGGCCGTGGCTGAGCATGATGATCATCGCGCCTTCCAGCCCCTGCACGTTGAAGGCGAACAGGCCGACGGTGACGATCGCCATGTGCGCCACGGACGAATAGGCGATCAGCTTCTTCATGTCGGCCTGCACCAGCGCCACCAGCGAGGTGTAGACTACCGCCACCATCGACAGCACAAACACAAGCCATGCGAACTGGGCGGAGGCCTCGGGGAACATCGGCAGGCTGAAGCGGATGAAACCATAGCCGCCTAGCTTGAGCAGCACGCCCGCAAGGATGACAGAACCGGCGGTGGGCGCCTGCACGTGCGCGTCGGGCAGCCAGGTGTGCAGCGGCCACATCGGGACCTTGACCGCAAAGCTGGCGAAGAAGGCCAGCCACAGCCAGGTCTGCGCCTCAGCCGGGAAATCGTACTGCATCAGCGTCGGAATGTCGGACGTGCCCGCCTCGGCCACCATCCAGAACATCGCGATCAGCATCAGAACCGAGCCGAGCAGAGTGTAGAGGAAGAATTTGTAGCTCGCGTAGATGCGGTTGTCCCCGCCCCACACCCCGATGATCAGATACATCGGGATCAGGCCCGCCTCGAAGAAGACGTAGAACAGGAACAGGTCCTGCGCCGCGAAGGTGCCGATCATCAGCACTTCCATGAACAGGAAGGCGGCCATGTATTCGCCGACGCGCTTTTCGATCGAGTCCCAGCTGGCGAGGATACAGACCGGCATCAGGAACACGCTGAGCATGATCAGCAGCAGCGCAATCCCGTCGATCCCGAGCGCATAGCTGAAGCCTGCGAACAGATCGGCCTTTTCGGTGAATTGCCACTGCGCCCCGCCGATCTCGTAGTTGGACCACAGCACGATACCGAGCGCGAAGGTGACAAGCGTCGCTCCGAGCGCGATCCACCGCGCCGCGTTGGCGCCCGCGAACAGGCACGCAAGCGCGCCCGCCAGCGGCACGAGCATCATCAGCGACAGGATGGGAAGGCCTTCCATTACGAAGCGCGCTCCTAAAGCAGAACGTAGGTGACAGCGGCGACCAGCCCGAGGAGCATGATCAGCGCATAGGTGTAGACGTAGCCCGACTGGATCGACTTGGCCGCGGTGGCGCTGCGATCGACCACCCAGGCGATGCCGTTGGGGCCGAAGCGATCAATCGTGCCGATATCGCCAAGCTGCCAGAACTTGCGGCCGAGCCAGAAGGCAGGCTTCACGAAGATCGCGTCATAGAGCTCGTCGAAGTACCACTTGCGGAACACGAAGTTGTGAAGCGGGCCGAAGGCAGCGACGAACTTCGCCGGGATATCGGGCTTGGCGATGTAGGCCACGTAAGCACCCATGAAACCGAGCAGCATTACGACGAAGGCCGAATACTTCACCCAGTATGGCACCGCGTGCATCGCGTGGATTAGCGGCTCGTTATAGAAGATCGATCCGGCCCAGAAGGCGGCCTCGTCAAGGAACTTGGGTGCGAACACCTGGCCCGCTGCCACCGCGCCGATGGTCAACACGCCAAGCGGGATCAGCATTGAAACCGGGCTTTCATGCGGGTGATAGCCGCCGGTGGTATCCTCGCCCGCTTCTTCCGGCGTCTTGTGGACGGCGTGCTGAATGTGCTCGCTCTCGATCCAGCGCGGCTTGCCCCAGAAAGTGAGGAACAGGAGGCGCCACGAATAGAAGCTGGTCAGCAGAGCGGCACCCACGCCCAGCCAGAAGGCGGTGGTGGACACCTGCGTGCCGCGCGCGAAGGCGACTTCGAGGATCGCATCCTTGGACCAGAAGCCCGCGAAACCGACGCCGAGGTGGTAGACCCCCAGACCCGTGATCGCCAGCGTGCCCGCCAGCATCGCGTAGAAAGTCAACGGGATGTGCTTACGAAGGCCGCCGTAAAAGCGCATGTCCTGTTCGTGGTGCATCGCGTGGATTACGCTGCCCGCGCCCAGGAACAGCAGCGCCTTGAAGAAGGCGTGGGTAAACAGATGGAACATCGCCGCCCCGTATGCCCCGACGCCTGCCGCAAAGAACATGTAGCCCAGCTGCGAGCAGGTCGAATAGGCGATCACCCGCTTGATGTCCCACTGCGTCGTACCGATGGTGGCGGCAAAGAAGCAGGTCGCAGCCCCGACGATGGTGACGATAGTGAGCGCGGTCGGCGCGGTCTCGAACATCGGCGAGAGGCGGCACAGCATGAACACGCCCGCTGTCACCATGGTCGCCGCGTGGATCAGCGCCGAGACCGGCGTCGGGCCTTCCATCGCGTCGGGCAGCCACGTGTGCAAGCCCAGCTGCGCCGACTTGCCCATCGCCCCGATGAACAGCAGGATGCACAGGATATCCATGGTGTAGAGGCGCATGCCGACGAAGGTGATGGTCGAGCCGCTCATAGCCGGGGCGGCGGCGAGGATCTCGGCAATCGAAGTCGTCTGGAACACCAGATAGGTGCCGAAGATGCCGAGCATGAAGCCAAGGTCGCCGACGCGGTTGACCACGAAGGCCTTGATCGCCGCCGCGCCTGCGCTGGGCTTTTTGAACCAGAAGCCGATCAGCAGGTAGGAGGCAAGGCCCACCCCTTCCCATCCGAAGAACATCTGCACCAGGTTGTCGGCCGTCACCAGCATCAGCATCGCGAAGGTGAACAGCGAGAGGTAAGCGAAGAAGCGCGGCTGGTCCGGGTCTTCCTCCATGTACCCCCACGAATAGAGGTGCACGAGCGCCGACACGCTGTTGATCACCACCAACATGATCGCGGTAAGCGTATCGACCCGCAGGCTCCAGTCGAAGGAGAGCGTGCCGCTTTCCACCCACTTGAGAACTTCGACCACTTCGGCGCTCTGCGTCCCGCCGAGGAAGCCGAGGAAGATCGGCCAGCTCAGCCCCGCCGAAAGGAACAGCGCACCGGTAGTGACGGACTTTGCCGCCACATTGCCGATCATGCGGTTACCCAGCCCCGCGACCAGCGCGGCCAGCAGCGGGCCGAACACGATGATAAGGATCGGATGCACGAGCGCTTTACCCCTTCATCCGGTTGATATCGTCGACCGCGATCGAGCCGTGGCCGCGGAAGTAGATGACGAGGATGGCGAGGCCGATCGCCGCCTCGGCCGCCGCAACGGTCAGCACCAGCATCGCGAAGATCTGGCCGACGAGGTCCTGCATGAAGGCGCTGAAGGCGACGAGATTGAGGTTCACCGCCAGCAGGATGAGTTCGACCGCCATCAGGATGACGATCACGTTCTTGCGGTTGAGGAAGATCCCCAGCACGCCGAGCACGAACAGGATCGCGCCGACGGTGAGGTAATGTTCGATGCCGATCACAGCTCGACCCCCTGCCCGATCTCCGGGTGCTTCATGACGGTTGCCTCCTCGGGACGGCGACGGATCTGCTTGCCCACGTCCTGCCGCGCCCGCGCACCGGGCTTGGGCGGCTGGAAGGTCAGCACGATCGCGCCAATCATCGCCACCAGCAGGATAATCCCTGCGATCTCGAAGAGCGCGATATACTTGCCGTAAAGCAGCGCGCCCAATGCCTCGATATTGCTGGTGTCTGCCGCCTGCATCGCGGAACCATCGGGCGAACCGAGCGTCAGCCCGCCCGCGTTATAGGCCCCGACCCCCAGCAGCAGTTCGGCCAGCAGCACCGCGGCCACCGCCAGCCCCAGCGGCGCATTGCGGCTGAAGCCTGCGCGCATCGCGGCGAAATCAATGTCGAGCATCATCACGACGAACAGGAACAGCACCGCGACCGCGCCGACATAGACAATCACCAGCAGCATCGCGATGAACTCCGCGCCCACCAGCACCATCAGGCCGGCAGCGTTGAAGAATGCCATGATCAGCCACAGCACCGAATGCACGGGATTGCGCGCCATGATCGTCATCACGGCGGCGCCGACCACGATGGTCGCGAAGAAATAGAAGGCGATGGCCTGTATCATGCTGGTCCCCAACCTTCGGATTGTCCCGCCTGACGTGCGGTTCCGAGAGCCGTCCTTACTGATCCCGAATTGCGTCTGCGCGGGGTTTGCCGGAGCGCCGCCCGCGCGGTTGTGTTCTGTTTGTGGCGCGCCCTAGCGATAGGGTGCGTCGGCTTCAAGATTGGCCGCGATGGCCCGTTCCCATTTGTCACCATTCGCAAGCAGCTTGGCCTTGTCGTAAAGCAGCTCCTCGCGGGTTTCGGTGGCATATTCGAAATTCGGCCCCTCGACGATCGCATCGACCGGGCAGGCTTCCTGGCAGAAGCCGCAGAAGATGCACTTGGTCATGTCGATGTCGTAGCGGGTGGTGCGGCGGCTGCCGTCCTCGCGCGGTTCGCTCTCGATCGTGATCGCCTGCGCCGGGCACACGGCCTCGCACAGCTTGCACGCGATGCAGCGTTCCTCGCCGTTCGGGTAACGGCGCAGCGCGTGTTCACCCCGGAAGCGGGGCGAGAGCGGCGACTTCTCGAAGGGGTAGTTGATCGTCGCCTTGGGCTTGAAGAAATACTTCAGCGTCAAGGCGTGCGCCTTGAGGAATTCCCAGAGGGTGAACGATTTGATGAGGTGGGAGACGGTGGTCATGACTGGCCTCTCACAGCAGTCGGCTGCGCGGGGTTGGTTTGGACGATTTCGGTGGCAGTTGCGGGCACCTCGGCGATGCCGACCTTGTCGAAATGCCCCGTCGCCATCAGGTACCCGCTGGTCACTGCGACGAACAGCAGGCTCATCGGCAGGAACACCTTCCACCCGAGGCGCATCAGCTGGTCGTAGCGGTAGCGCGGCACCGTCGCCCAGATCCAGCTGAACATGAAGAAGAACAGGAAGGTCTTGACGAGGAACCACACGATCCCCGGCACCATGTAGAGCACCGGAATATCAAGCGGCGGCAGCCACCCGCCCCAGAACAGCAGCGTGTTGAGCGAGCACATCAGCAGGATGTTCGCATACTCACCCAGCCAGAACAGCGCGAAGCTCATCGAGGAATATTCGGTCTGGTAGCCCGCGACGAGCTCGCTCTCGGCCTCGGTCAGGTCAAACGGCGCGCGCGCGGTTTCAGCGAGGGCCGAGATGAAGAACACCACCCACATCGGGAACAGCAGCGGGTGCACCGCATAGGCGTTGATCACGCCCAGCCCAAAACTCTGCTGCGCGCGGACGATGCCGCCGAGGTTGAACGTGCCCGCAAACAGCACCACGCAGACCAGCACGAAGCCGATCGAGACTTCGTAGGAGATCATCTGCGCCGAGGCGCGCATCGCCGAGAAGAACGGGTATTTGGAGTTAGACGCCCACCCGCTCATCACCACGCCGTAAACCCCCATCGAGGAGATCGCGAGGATGTAGAGCAGGCCCACGTTGATGTCGGCGATCACTCCGCCATCCCAGAACGGAATCACCGCCCATGCGGCAAGCGCCACGGTGAAGGTGATGATCGGCGCGAGCAGGAAGATGCCCTTGTTCGCGGCCGTGGGGATGATGGTTTCCTGCAGGAACACCTTCAGGCCATCCGCGAAGGATTGCAGCAGCCCGAACGGCCCGACCACGTTCGGCCCGCGCCGCAGCATGATCGCGCCCAGCACCTTGCGGTCGACATAGATCACCATCGCCACGCTGAACATGACAAGCAGCGACACCACCACGATCGCGACCACGGTGGCGACGGTCCACGCCCATTCGTAGGGAAGGCCGAGGGATTGGAAGAAGGCGGTCACGAACGGGCCTCCATATAGATGTCGAGCCGGGTCAGCAGCGCGGCCGCGATAAGCAGCCAGCTCCCGTAGAACAGGTTGTCGATCACGGGGCCATTAGTCGCAACGGTGCCGCCGATCGCGAGCACGAAGAACGCGATCAGGAAATGCGGCGTGAAACGCGCAACCGCGCGGGTGAATGCGTCGCTCACTCTGCGGCCTCCTTGACGTCAGCACCGTGGAGCAATTCGTCCGAGCACTGCTGCATTACCGCGCTGGCGCGGGCGATGGGGTTGGTGAGGTAGAAGTCCTTGATCGGGTAGCCCGCAATCTCGCCTTCAGCCTTGGCGGAGCTGTCCGCCTTGGGCAGCGCACCGTAATCGGCAAGGCCTTCCTCGCCCAGCGCAGGCACGGCGGCGATCATCGCGGCCTGCAATTCGGCGAAGCTGTCGAAGCCGACTGTGACGCCCAGCGCGTCCGCCAGCGCGCGCAGGATCGTCCAGTCCTCGCGCGCGTCACCGGGGGCAAAGACCGCCTTCTCGGCAAACTGCACGCGGCCCTCGGTGTTGACGTAGGTGCCGTCCTTCTCGGCATAGGACGCGCCCGGAAGGATGATGTCAGCGTGGTGCGCGCCCTTGTCGCCGTGGTGGCCGATATAGACCTTAAGGCTCTTGGCGTAGGGCGCATAGTCCATCTCGTCCGCGCCGAGGCTGAGCAGCACCTTCGGCTTGGCGGCGGCGATGTCGGCCATGCCGCCCGCAAGCGTGAAGCCGAGCATCAGCGACGCCATGCGCGCCGCCGAGATGTGCAGCACGTTGAAGCCGTTCCAGCCCTCACGCACCAGCCCGAACTTGTCGACCAGCTTGAGCGCCGCCGGAAGCGCGCCCTTGGACAGCGCCGCCGCGCCGAGGATCACCGCCGGACGCTGGGCCGACTTCATAACGTCACCCAGTTCCTTGGGGATGCGGTTGAGCAGCTTGAGATCGGAACCGAGGAAGGTCGCCGGATAGGTCGGATCCCATTCGGGGCCGATGATGTAGACCTTGGCGCCCGCCTTCACCGCTTTGCGCAGGCGCACGTTGAGCAACGCGGCTTCCCAGCGGACATTGCTGCCGACGATCAGAATCGCGTCGGCGGTCTCGATGCCTGCAAAGGTGCTGTTGAAGTTGACTGCGGCAAGGTTCGACACATCATAGGTCATGCCGGTTTGGCGCGCCTCGGTGAGCTGCGATCCGCAGGCATTGACCAGCGCCTTGGCGGCAAACATCGTCTCGGCATCGAGCAGATCGCCCGCGACCGCAGCGATGCTGGCCTTGTCGCTTGCCAAGGCACCCGCGATCATCCCGAAAGCTTCGGTCCACTCGGCGGGCTGGAGCTTGCCCTCGCGGCGCACCCACACGCGGTCGAGACGGCGCTTGGTGAGGCCATCGACCTGATAACGGCCCTTGTCCGACAGCCACTCCTCGTTGACGTCGTCGTTGACGCGCGGCAGCGCCCGCATGACTTCTCGGCCCTTGGAATGGAGCGTGATGTTGGCCCCGACCGCGTCCGAGACGTCGATGCTGAGCGTCTTCTTCAGCTCCCACGGCCGCGCCTCGAAAGCATAGGGCCGCGAGGTCAGCGCACCGACCGGGCACAGGTCGATGACATTCGCCGAAAGCTCGTGCGCCGCCGCCTGCTCCAGATAGGTGGTAATCTGCATGTCCTCGCCGCGGTACAGCGCGCCGATCTCGTCCACGCCCGCGATTTCTTCCGAGAAGCGAACGCAGCGAGTGCAGTGGATGCAGCGGGTCATGATCGTCTTGATCAGCGGGCCCATGTATTTCTCGGTGACGGCGCGCTTGTTCTCGGCAAAACGCGAGCCGCCGCGGCCATAGGCGACCGCCTGATCCTGCAAATCGCACTCGCCGCCCTGATCGCAGATCGGGCAATCGAGCGGGTGGTTGATGAGCAGGAACTCCATCACGCCCTCGCGAGCCTTCTTGACCATCGGGCTGTCGGTGCGGATTTCCTGACCCTCGGCAGCGGGCAGCGCACAGGAGGCCTGCGGCTTGGGCGGCCCGGGCTTCACCTCGACAAGGCACATGCGGCAATTGCCGGCGATGCTGAGCCGCTCGTGATAGCAGAAGCGCGGGATTTCCTTGCCCGCCAGCTCGCAGGCCTGGAGCACAGTGGCGCCCGCCGGGACCTCGATTTCCTGACCGTCTACGGTGACCTTGGGCATTACTCGGCTGCCTCTTGGAATTGCGCGTTATGCTCGTTGATCCGCCGCTCAAGCTCGGGACGGAAATGGCGGATGAGGCCCTGGATCGGCCATGCGGCGGCGTCGCCGAGCGCACAGATGGTGTGGCCTTCAACCTGCCTGGTGACTTCCTGCAGCATGTCGATTTCCTCGATTGCCGCATCGCCTGTGCGCAGGCGCTCCATCATGCGCCACATCCAGCCCGTGCCTTCGCGGCAGGGGGTGCACTGGCCGCAGGACTCGTGCTTGTAGAAGTAGGAGAGGCGGCTGATCGCACGGACGATGTCAGTCGACTTGTCCATGACAATGACCGCCGCCGTGCCGAGGCCGGAGCCCAGTTCCTTGAGGCCATCAAAGTCCATCGGTGCGTTGCGGATTTGCTCGGCAGGCACCAGTGGCACGGATGAACCGCCGGGGATAACGGCAAGCAGATTGTCCCACCCGCCGCGGATGCCGCCGCAGTGCTTTTCGATCAGCTCCTCGAAGGGGATGCTCATCGCTTCTTCCACGACGCAGGGCTTTTCCACGTGGCCGGAGATCTGGAACAGCTTGGTGCCCTTGTTGTTCTCGCGCCCGAAGGAGCTGAACCACGAAGCCCCGCGCCGCAGGATCGTCGGCGCGACTGCGATGCTCTCGACATTGTTGACCGTGGTCGGGCAGCCATAAAGTCCCGCGCCTGCCGGGAACGGGGGCTTGAGGCGCGGCTGACCCTTCTTGCCTTCGAGGCTCTCGATCATCGCGGTCTCTTCGCCGCAGATGTAGGCGCCCGCGCCCCGGTGCATGAAGACGTCGAAGTCATAGCCCGACTTGCAGGCGTTCTTGCCGATGAAACCCGCCGCATAGGCTTCGTCGATCGCCTTCTGGAGCGTCTCGGCCTCGCGGATATATTCGCCGCGGATGTAGATATAGGCCGCCCGCGCGCGCATCGCGAAACCGGCGACCAGCGCGCCCTCGACCAGCTTGTGCGGATCGTGGCGCAGGATCTCGCGGTCCTTGCACGAGCCGGGTTCGGATTCGTCGGCATTGATGACGAGGAAGCTCGGCCGGCCGTCGCGCGATTCCTTGGGCATGAAAGACCACTTGAGGCCGGTCGGGAAGCCCGCCCCGCCCCGCCCGCGCAGGCCGGAAGCCTTGATTTCCTCGATAACCGCATCGGCCCCGCGTTCGAGCAGCGCCTTGGTGTTGTCCCAGTCGCCACGCTGCTGCGCCGCCTTCAGGCCCCAGTCCTGGAAGCCGTAGAGGTTGGTGAAGATGCGATCCTTATCGGCGAGCATTACTGCTTTCCTTGTTGTTTGGCGCGCTTCAGGCGCACCAGCGAAATCACCTGGAAGACAAGGCCCAGACCCATCAGAATCACGCCCATCTCGGCCTTGCCCGTCGCGCTGAAATAGGCGCCGAGCGCAAAACCGGGCAGCCCGGCCCCCGCAAAGGCAAGTGTCAACGGGCTCATCCGATCACCCCTTGGGTGTAGAGTCCGTAGAGCACCGCCAGAATGAGCAGGATCACCCCCACGCGCATCAGGCCCATCAGCACCTTGTAGGCGATGAAGGCCAGCACGGCTGCGCCAAGGAGGGAGGCGACGGCGGTCACGAGCGGTCCCTGCCTTTCAACAATCGACAGGCCGCGCCAAAGCCGCCGAACAGGAATCCGAGGATCGCCCACACGACCCAGCTGTCGCCGCTCAGGAACTCGAATACGGCGAGCCCTAGGAACATGAGGCCTATCAGCCCGCCACCGATTTGCGCCTTGTTGCCCATCACCACTCGCCCCGGTAATCGTGGTTTTCGGTGACCATGTCCTTGAGCGTGGTCGGCCCGCCCGTAGGCTCGGAGGTATGCCGCCCCGGCTCCTGCGTGCCGGTCTTGGGGCTTTGGCCCGCCGCCAGCGCATCCAGAACCGCGTCGAGCCGCTCGGGGGTCAGGTCCTCGTAATTGTCGTCATTGATCTGGACCATCGGCGCGGTCGCGCAATTGCCCATGCATTCGACTTCAGTGAGGGTCCACAGGCCATCCGCCGAGACCCCGCCCTTCACCATTCCGCGCTTCTTGCAGGCGGCCATGATGTCATCGCTCCCGCGCAGCATGCAGGGCGTGGTGCCGCACACCTGCACGTGGAATTTGCCCACGGGCTTGAGGTTGTACATGAAATAGAAGCTGGCGACCTCGAGCACGCGGATCACCGGCATGTCGAGATACTTGGCGACATATTCGAGCACCGGCAGCGGCAGCCACCCCTGCGTATCGGTCTCCGCCCCGACCTGCCGCTGGGCGAGGTCGAGCAGCGGCATCACCGCCGAACGCTGGCGCCCTTCGGGATACTTGGCAATGTGCCAGTCGGCGGTTTTCTTGTTCTCCGGCGTCCATTCGAACGCCCCCCAGCGCGCGCGCAGTTCGGGGGTGTCGGGAGCGGGGGTACGGTCAGCCATTATCTGTCACACTCACCAAAAACGACATCGATCGCGCCGAGAATAGCCGTCGCGTCGGGCAGCATGTGGCCGCGGCTCATGAAATCCATCGCCTGAAGGTGCGAGAAGGCGGTGGGGCGGATCTTGCAGCGGTACGGCTTGTTGGTGCCGTCGCTGACGAGATAGACGCCGAATTCGCCCTTGGGGCTTTCGGTCGCCACGTAAACCTCGCCCGCAGGCACGTGGAAGCCTTCGGTGTAGAGCTTGAAGTGGTGGATCAGGCTTTCCATCGACTGCTTCATTTCGCCGCGCTTGGGGGGCGAAACCTTGCCGTCGGTGCTGGCGATCGGGCCTTGCGGCATGTCGCGCAGGCACTGCTTGATGATCTTCGCGCTTTCGTAGACTTCCTTCACGCGCACCATGAAGCGGTCATAGCAGTCCGAATTGGTGCCCACCGGGATGTCGAACTCCATCCGGTCATAGACATCATAGGGCTGGCTCTTGCGCAGATCCCACGGGATGCCCGCAGCGCGGATCATCGGGCCGGAAAAGCCCCATGCCACCGCGTCTTCGCGGCTGACCACGGCGATATCGACATTGCGCTGCTTGAAGATGCGGTTGTCGATCACAAGGCTCATCGCATCGCCGAACAGTTCGGGCAGACGGTTGTCGAGCCAGTCGCCGATATCGACCAGCAGCTTTTCCGGCACATCCTGGTGCACGCCGCCGGGACGGAACCAGGCCGAGTGCATGCGCGCGCCCGACGCCCGCTCGAAGAAGTTAAGGCAGTCCTCGCGCAGTTCGAACACCCACAGGTTGGGCGTCATCGCGCCCACATCCATCACGTGCGCGCCGATGTTGAGCATGTGGTTGCAGATGCGGGTCAGCTCGGCGAACAGCACGCGCAGATATTGCGCACGGAGCGGCACCTCGATGTTGAGGAGCTTCTCGATCGCCAGCACATAAGAGTGCTCCATGGCGAGCGGTGAGCAATAGTCGAGCCGGTCGAAATAGGGCAGCGCCTGGAGGTAGGTCTTCTGCTCGATCAGCTTTTCGGTACCGCGGTGGAGCAGGCCCACATGCGGGTCGATCCGTTCGATCACCTCGCCGTCAAGCTCCATCACCATGCGCAGCACGCCATGCGCGGCCGGGTGCTGGGGGCCGAAATTGATCGTGTAGTTGGAGATGACTTCGCCTTCGGTAGTCGGCGATTCTTCGAGTTGCATGCTCATTTCTTCGCCTCCGTCTCCGGCTTGGCGGGGGCTTTCTCGTCAGCCTTTTCATCTCCGGGCAGCACGTAATCGGCGCCTTCCCACGGCGAGAGGAAATCGAACGTCCGCATTTCCTGCGCGAGTTCCACCGGCTCGTAAACGACGCGCTTTTCCTCTTCGGAATAGCGCAGTTCGGTATAGCCGGTCATCGGGAAGTCCTTGCGGAACGGGTGCCCTTCAAAGCCGTAATCGGTGAGAATGCGGCGCAAGTCGGGATTGCCCGCAAAGGTCACGCCGTACATGTCGAACACCTCGCGTTCGAGCCAGCCAGCATTGGGCCACAGCGTGGTCACGGTCGGCACCGGCGTGTCTTCGCTGGCCGAACACTTCACCATCACGCGGTGGTTCTTCGTGAGGCTTTGCAGCATGTAGACGACTTCGAACCGTTCGGCCCGGTCGGGGTAGTCGACGCCCGCAATTTCCATCAGTTGCTGATATGCATGGTCATCGCGCAGGGTCCGCAGCACCTTGTCGAGGCTGTCGCGCTCGACGCGGAAGATCACTTCGCCATGCGCCTCGACAGCTTCGATCAGCCAGACGCTGATCGTTTCGCTGATAGCGTCGATCACGCCCTCGTTCGAAGCGAACTTCGGGGCGGAATGAAGAACGGCCATATCTCTCGCCCTTACCTCTCGATCGTGCCCACGCGGCGAATCTTGCGCTGCAATTGCATCACGCCATAGAGCAGCGCCTCGGCGGTCGGGGGGCAGCCGGGCACGTAGATGTCGACCGGCACGATGCGGTCGCAGCCGCGCACGACGCTGTAGCTGTAATGGTAATAGCCACCGCCATTTGCGCAGCTGCCCATGCTGATCACATATTTGGGATCAGACATCTGGTCATAGACCTTGCGCAGCGCCGGGGCCATCTTGTTGCACAGCGTGCCCGCCACGATCATCACGTCCGACTGGCGCGGGGAAGCGCGCGGGGCGATGCCGAAGCGCTCCATATCATAACGCGGCATGTTCACATGGATCATCTCGACCGCGCAGCAGGCGAGCCCGAAGGTCATCCACCACAGGCTGCCGGTGCGCGCCCACTGAAACAGCTCTTCGGTCGAAGTGACGAGGAAACCCTTGTCGTTCACTTCGGTCTGGAGCGCGGTGAAATAGCTCGCATCGGGCTGACGCACCTCGCCGCCCTTGGCGGTGCTGAGAGCCGAGACATCAGGAAGTCCCTGGGGAGGAGAAACGGTATTATTCATTCCCAGTCCAACGCCCCTTTCTTCCATTCATAGGCAAGTCCGACCGCGAGGATGAACAGGAACACCATCATGCCCAGCCATCCGGTCCAGCCTGTCTCGCCGAGACTGACGGCCCAGGGAAACAGGAAGGCTGCTTCGAGATCGAAGATGATAAAGCTGATCGCGACGAGGTAGAAGCGCACGTCGAACTGGCTGCGCGCGTCCTCGAAGGCGGGAAAGCCGCATTCGTACTCGCTGAGCTTTTCCGCATCGGGGTTGTGCGCGCCGGTCAGCCGCGACACCGCCATCGGAGCGACCACAAACAGGATCGACAATCCGAACGCGATGAGAATGAATAACAGTATCGGCAGATACTGGCTGAGATCGATCACGGCGATGTCCAAGCTATTAATCCCTCGGGTCGCCCCTAAGCCTGTCGCGTGCTCGGCGCAAGCCTGCGACTCAGGCAAAAGCCCTCAGAGATGTTGCATGAAATCGAACGCTCGTTGCAGCCGGCCCGTTGCCGCCGGATGGCAAAATGCGTTCCCGCCTATTTCATCATCCGCGCCGCCGCCTGATCGGTCGCCTTGCCATAGGGCGGCTTCAGCCCGCCCAGCTTGGCAATGTCGATCTTCGGCTGGTGATAGACCGCGCGCGCATGGCTGAATTCGCGGAAGCCCTCGATCGCGTGATAGCTGCCCATACCCGACGGGCCGACCCCGCCGAAAGGCAGGTCTTCCATCGAGACGTGGAACACCACGTCATTGGTGGTCACCCCGCCCGAAATGGTGCGGGTGAGCACGCGCTCCTGCTCGGCGCGATCCTCGCCGAAATAGTAAAGACCAAGTGGGCGATCATGATCATTGACGTAATCCACCGCCTGATCGACCGATTTGTAGGTCATCACCGGCAGGACGGGGCCGAAGATCTCCTCCTGCATCACGGTCATCTCGTCGTTGACCCCGCGCAGCACGGTCAGCGGCATCTTGCGCTGGTTGGCATTTCCGAAGTCTTCCCCTGCCGGGTTAACCTCTATCACCTCGGCGCCCTTGTCACGCGCATCGGCAACCAGACCCTGAAGCCGCTCGAAATGGCGGTCGGAGACGATCGAAGCATAGTCGTCATTGTCGAGCAGGCGCGGATACATTGCCGCCGCCGCACCGGTCACGCCCGCAACCGCCTCGTCGGCCTTGTCATCGGGCACCATCAGGTAATCCGGCGCAAGGCAGATTTGCCCTGCATTCATCATCTTGCCGATTGCGATACGTTCACCGGCCTTGGCGAAATCGGCGCTGCGCCCCATGATGACCGGCGACTTGCCTCCCAGCTCCAGTGTCACCGGTACGAGATTTTCAGCGGCTGCCTGCATCACCCGGCGTCCTGTCGCGGTCGAACCAGTAAAGACGAGGTGATCGAAGGGCAGCGACGAAAAGGCAGCGGCCACCTCGGGCCCGCCGGTCATCACCGCGACTTCCTCGGGCGCGAAATACTCGGCGGTCAGCTGTGCCATCAGCTCGCTGGTGCGTTCGGTGAACTCGCTGGGCTTTATCATCGCCCGGTTGCCCGCGGCGAGCACCTGCATGAGCGGACCATAAGCCAGCTGCACCGGAAAATTCCACGGACTGAGGATGCCGATAACCCCCTTGGGCTCATAGCGAACCTCGGCCCTTGCGCCCAACAGTCCAAGCGGAAACTGAACCTTGCGCTTTTCGGGCTTCGACCACTGGTCGATGTGCTTCAATGCATGGGCACCCGCGCCGACCGTGGCGGCGATGTCGGTCAGCATCGACTGTTGGATCGATCGGCTGCCGAAATCGGCGCTCATCGCCTTGGCGAATTCCTCACCATGCTCCTTCACCAGCGCCATCGCACGGCGGATGCGGTCCTTGCGCTGCGATAGCGGCTCGGGCCGCGAGGCGGTGAAGGCGGCGCGTTGCCGCGCGAGCAGGGCTTCGAGTTCATCGCGGCGGTCGTCAGCCATGTCGTTCTCCCGTTCGGACATATGCGTTTTAATTTGCGACCTGTTCTTGCGGAAAGCCAGCGGTCTGACAAGCATCTTGGCGCAGCGAAGGTATAATTGCCATTGTCGCAATGCAGCATTAGAGCCGCCCCCAACCTGACCACATCCTATCGAGGGACGACCAGTCATGACCCAACTTTCCCCCGCTGATCCGATCGTGATCCTTTCCTACGCCCGCACCCCGATGGGCGCCATGCAGGGCGCCCTTGCCGACGTCGCCGCAACCGATCTTGGTGCTGTGGCGGTCAAGGCCGCGGTCGAGCGCGCGGGCGTGGCGGGCGAGGATATCGACCGCGCCTATATCGGCTGCGTCCTGCCCGCAGGTCTCGGCCAAGCACCGGCACGCCAGGCCGCGATCAAGGCCGGCCTGCCGCTTAGCGTCGAGGCAACCACGGTCAACAAGGTCTGCGGCAGCGGCATGCAGACCGTCATCATGGGCGCAGAAGCCCTTGCCAGCGGCACCATCGACGTGGTCGTTGCTGGCGGGATGGAGAGCATGACCAATGCCCCCTACCTGCTCAAGAAGCACCGTTCGGGCGCGCGGCTGGGGCATGACACGGCCTATGACCACATGTTCCTCGACGGGCTCGAAGATGCCTACGAACCGGGCCGCGCGATGGGCACCTTCGCACAGGAAACCGCCAACGAATACCAGATGACCCGCGAGGAGATGGACGCCTACGCCATCGAATCGCTGGCACGCGCGAGCAAGGCAATCGAAACCGGAGCCTTTGCGGGCGAGGTCGTGCCGGTGACCGTGTCGACCCGCGCGGGTGACGTGGTGGTCGAGCACGACGAGGCACCGTCCAAGGGCCGCCCCGACAAGATCCCGCAATTGCGCCCCGCCTTCGCCAAGGACGGCACGATCACCGCGGCGACGTCCAGCTCGATTTCCGACGGCGCTGCCGCGCTGGTTCTGACGCGCGAGAGCGTGGCCAAGGACAGGGGCCTTGCCCCCGTCGCCCGCGTTGTCGCCACCGCCGCCCATGCCCACGCGCCTGCCAAGTTCACCACTGCGCCAATCCCAGCGATCGAGAAGGTGCTTTCGCGCGCGGGCTGGAGCGTCGAGGATGTCGACCTGTTCGAAGTCAACGAGGCGTTCGCCTGTGTCGCGATGTTCGCGATGCGCGACCTCGGCATCCCGCACGACAAGATCAACGTCAACGGCGGCGGCACTGCTCTCGGCCACCCGATCGGCGCCAGCGGCGCACGGATCATCGTCACGCTGCTCAATGCGCTCAGGACGCAAGGCAAGAAGCGCGGTGTCGCCTCGCTGTGCATCGGCGGCGGAGAAGCCACCGCGGTCGCTGTCGAACTGGTCTGACAGCGCCAGGCCGGGCGGCGCTATTCGTCGCCCGGCAAGTCCTCTTCGCCCCACAGGCGCTCGCGCGCGATCCAACCGGTGCGTCCACCGATATCGAGCTCGCACCAACTGTCACGGCAGCCCTTGAGCTTCCCGACGACGCCGGGCTCGGCGCGCCAGCGCAGCGTGGACGCCGCGGCCGGTTCGGCGCGCAGATCGGCAAGCCCCTCGCCCGTGACAAGTGCGCCGCGCTCGGGATCGAGCTGGCTGCGGGCGATCCAGCCCTGCGCCCCTTCGGGATCCTCGACGAAGCGCCAGCCTTCGCGCACCCGCACCACCTTCACCGGCAGGCCCTTGCGCCTGTAAACCCATTCGATCGGATATTCCTCGCTCGGGCCGACGCGCATGCGCACCTCGTCATAGCGCAGGCTCGCCCAGTAGGGCACCTCGCGGTCCTGGGCATGGGCCGGATCGCAGACAATCGTGACCGCCAGCAGCAGACACAGGCCAAACACGGCAAAAACGCGGAATCCCA
Source organism: Erythrobacter dokdonensis DSW-74 (assembly GCF_001677335.1). GTDB lineage: Bacteria > Pseudomonadota > Alphaproteobacteria > Sphingomonadales > Sphingomonadaceae > Erythrobacter > Erythrobacter dokdonensis. The sequence continues at coordinate 651,930 of NZ_LZYB01000001.1, read as the reverse complement.
TCATCGCCCGATGCGATAGCCGCTCTCGTGCACCCGTTTCAAGCAGACTTGCCGCATCACGCCTTGACCGCGTGGGGGCTGTGGCATTAGCCGAAGGCCATGTCCGACAGCCGACCCCCGCTTGAACGTCCCCGCGTCATCGTCACCCGCCATCTGGTGCCCGAGGTGGAGGCGCGGATGCGCGAATTGTTCGACGTGGTGCTGAACGAGGCGGACGTGCCGCTGACCCGCGACCATCTCGCCGCGGCGATGCAGGATTGCGACGTGCTGGTGCCGACCGTGACCGACCGGATCGACGCCGATCTGATCGCCGGGGCGGGCGAGCGGCTGGGCCTGATCGCCAATTTCGGCGCAGGCACCGAGCATATCGACCTTGCCGCCGCCGCTGCGCGAAAAATCATCGTCACCAACACGCCCGGCGTCTTCACCGACGACACGGCCGATCTCGCCATGGCGATGATCATCGGCGTGCCGCGCCGGATTCGCGAAGGCACCGGGCTGGTGCGGCGCGGCGAGTGGACGGGGTGGACGCCGTCGGGCCTGCTCGGGCGCAAGCTGGCGGGCAAGGTGCTCGGCATCATCGGCATGGGGCGCATCGGGCAAGCCGTCGCCCACCGCGCGCGCGCCTTCGGGCTGGAGATCGCCTATTACAACCGCAAGCCCCTGCCCGAGGCGCTCGAGCGGATGCTGGGTGCGCGTTACGTGGCCGACGTCGATGCGCTGATGGGCGAGGCCGACATTCTCTCCCTGCACTGCCCGCTTTCCGATGAAACCCGCGGACTGATCGACGTGCAGCGGATCGCGCTGATGAAGAAGGGCGCCTGCATCATCAACACCGCGCGCGGCGAGTTGATCGATCAGGAAGCGCTCATCGCCGCGCTGCAATCCGGGCATCTCGCGGGCGCGGGGCTCGACGTCTATCCGGACGAGCCCAACGTGGACCGCCGGTTGATCGACCATCCTAATGTCATGACCCTGCCCCACATCGGAAGCGCGACCACCGAGGGCCGCGAGGATTCGGGCCACAAGGTGATCGCCAATATCCGCATGTGGGCCGACGGCCACCGCCCGCCCGATCAGGTGCTGACGGCGCTGGTGCGGGGTTAGGACCCGGCCGCCAGCTGGCTTCCGAGTTCCGTGATAATCCGGGCGATCGCCGCCCTGCCCGATCCCATCTCGAAATGGCGGAATGGCACTTCGATCTCCGCGTCGCGTTCCTGCGGTTGTCCGCGTGCGCCTGCAGGGGAAATGACGCCGTCCTTGCGCGACCAGAGCGCGACCGTCCGAACCGGGGGCTTGCGAGATGGATCATCAGGTAGTGGCGGCGCGTCGACGGCGTGATCATTGATCGCCTCGTAGACCCGCCAGGCATTGTTCGCTCGCCGGTCGCCCGAAAACGGCGTTCCGAGTGTCATCACCAGCGCGACGGCATCGGGATACCGCTGGGCAAGAACGCGGGCGTAGATACCGCCCAGACTCCAGCCCAGCAGCACCAGTTTGCGCCCTTCCCTGGAGTAGAGATCCAGCAGGCGGCGCTCTGCCATGGCGAGGCTGCGGGGGCTGATTCCGGTGATGAAACCGAGATCGGATGAATAGGCACGATAGCCCGCGGCATCGAGCGAGCGGCGCAGGAGCGATGTGGACTTGTCGCTCGACAGGATGCCGGGCAGCACGAGAACGGGTTGGCCCTGCCCGTGCGGCGCTGGGTTCACCTCTTCGGCCCGCCGAAGCGGGCTGAAGATGATCGGCAATGTATGCGGCAGTTCACGCAACCAGAGCGACAGGGGCGGTGGCGCGGTATCTTCCATTGCCCCGCGTCGTCCCTCAATCGCCCGTCAAAATCCGCTCGACCAGTTCGCCCACGCTCGGCGTGTAACCGTTAGAATAGAACGGATCGGTCTTGAAGCGGTAGGCCGCGTGGCCCGCGAAGGCGAGGTTGTTGTCGGGATCATCGCCGTGGGCAATGTCCTGCAGGGTCTTCTGGATGCAGAAGCTGCGCGGGTCGGCCAGACGCCCAGTGGTGAAATCGTCGTGATCCTTCCAGCTTGAGAACCCGCAATGCGACAGGCAGCCCATGCAGGCCTGCTGATCTTCGCGGATCGTGTCGCGCGCTTCCGGCGTCACGAAGATAATCGTGCCATCGGGAGTCTTGAGCGGCTCGGTATGGCCGGCGCGCATCCACATTTCGGCACGCGCCTTGTCTTCGGGCTTGACCCAGAAGCTGCGTGCCTTGCCCTCCTCGCCCAATTGCACCGTAACTTCTTCCTCGCCGCGCTTGAAGAACGGGATTTGGCGCTCGGAGCGGTGCATCAGGTCATAAAGGAAAGGGGTCTTGACCGCGCTCGAATAGAACCCGGTGGGTGAGAACTTGTGAAGGAGCACGTCGCCCGGTTCGACTGTGCGCAGCATGTCTTTCCAGATCTGCGGGATCGGGCTTTCGCGCGTCAGCAGTGGACGCGTGCCGAACTGGAAGGCGATCGTGCCGAGTTCGGGATTGTCGATCCAGTTCTCCCACTCGCGCAGGTACCATACCCCGCCCGCCATCACGATCGGGACGGAATCCGCAACACCCTCGGCACGCATGGTGTCGCGCAGCGCCTTGACGCGCGGATAGGGGTCTTCCGGCTTGGTCGGGTCTTCAGCGTTGGAAAGGCCGTTGTGCCCGCCCGCCAGCCACGGGTCTTCATAGACCACTGCCGCCATCAGTTCCGACACTTTGTGATAGCTGCGCTTCCAAAGCGCGCGGAAGGCGCGCGCGGAGCTGATGATGGGCAGGTAGTTGACGTTGAAGCGCGCCGCGATCTCGGCCAGCTTGTAGGGCATCCCCGCCCCGCAGGTAACGCCGGTCACCATGCCGCGGGTGCGTTCCAGCACGCCTTCGAGCACGGCCTGCGCCCCGCCCATCTCCCACAGCACGTTGATGTTGATAGCGCCCTTGCCGCCCGCGATCTCGTAGGCCTTCTTCACCTGCGTGGTCGCGCCGTCGATGGCGTAGCGGATAAGTTCCTGGTGGCGCTCCTCGCGGGTACGGCCGTGATAGACCTGCGGAATGGGGTTGCCATCCTCGTCATAGCTGTCGGCATTGACCGCGCTGACCGTGCCGATACCGCCCGCCGCCGCCCAGGCGCCGGAACTTGCATGATTGGTCGCCGAAACTCCCTTGCCGCCCTCGACCAGCGGCCAAACCTCGCGCCCGCCATAGACGATCGGGCTCAATCCCTTGAACAATGAAAACTCCCCTTCGTGCCCTGCTGACACGCTTTACGTGAAGGTGACATAGTGCCGCGCGGCGCAACCCGCAATCTCCGACGCTAACTTGCCCCTAGCCCAGATTGCAGGGCCTGATGGCCTCGGGTTCGGTGCGCTGCTCACCGCGTTGAAAGCGTGCGAAATAGCCCTTGATGTCAGGCCGCTCGAGATATTCGACCAGAACGTAGCCCACAGCCTCAAACTCGCAGAACAGCAAGGTGTGCGGTAGTCCGTGCCGCCCCACAGGACTGTCGCTCTCGACCACGATGATCTGCCCGTCGGCATTGAGCGCGGGCCACATCCGCCACAGGAAAGCGTAAGGCTCGGTCACCTCGTGATACATATGCACCAGGAAGATGCGGTCGAAACTGTCGGGTGGCAGCTGCGGATCGTCCGCCTCGCCCGGCTTGATCGAGATATTTTCGAGCCGTTCGCGCTCTACACGGCGACCAAGCCGCTCAAGCGCCTCCCAGTCAATATCCTGTGCTAGGACGCGCCCGTCCTCTCCGACCCGCTCGGCAAGGCGCACGGTGTAATAGCCCTCCCCTGCCCCGATATCGGCAACAGTCATGCCGGGGCGGATATCGGCGAGGTCCATAACCACCTGCGCCTCGTTGCGTTCATCGCGCGCGTCTTCGTTCGCGAACTGGTTGGAGACGACCTTCGCCACCGGACGATCGGGCTTGGGAAATACGATTTCGCCATCGCCTCGATCCGCTGCGACCGGCAGTATCTGGTCGCAGCCGGAAAGCGCGAGTGCGCCCGCCACCAGTATCGCTGCGGCCTGCCAGTACCGTCCGCCCATCCCTATTCGACGTCCTCGATCTCGACCGTCTCGCCCGTTACCCGCTGCGCCAATGCCGCCGATATGAACGGATCGATCGCCCCGTCGAGCACGCTATCGGGCGAGGTAGAGACGACACCGGTGCGCAGGTCCTTGACCATCTGGTAGGGCTGCAAGACGTAGGAGCGGATCTGGTGGCCCCAGCCGATATCGCTCTTGGCCGAATGCTCGGCGCTGGCGGCTTCCTCGCGAGCGCGCATTTCCGCCTCGTAAAGCCGCGCCTTCAGCATGTTCATCGCGATTTCGCGGTTCTTGTGCTGGCTGCGGTCCTGCTGGCTGGCAACGACAATGCCGGATGGCTGGTGGGTTATGCGCACCGCAGAATCGGTCGTGTTCACGTGCTGGCCGCCCGCGCCAGAGGCACGATAGGTGTCGATCTTCAGGTCGGCCGGGTTGATTTCGATCTCGAACGAATCGTCGATCACCGGATAGACCCACACGCTTGAAAAGCTCGTATGGCGACGGGCCGAGCTGTCATAGGGGCTGATGCGCACGAGGCGGTGGACGCCGCTTTCGGTCTTGGCATAGCCATAGGCATTGTCGCCCTTGATCAGTAGGGTGGCCGACTTGATCCCGGCCTGCTCGCCCGCCTGGTATTCCACGGTCTCAACCTTGAAACCGCGCCGCTCGGCCCAGCGGGCGTACATGCGCAACAGCATCTCGGCCCAGTCCTGACTCTCGGTCCCGCCCGCTCCGGCATGGATTTCGATATAGGTATCATTGCCGTCGGCCTCACCCGAAAGCAGCGCCTGCACCTTGTCGGCATCGGCACGGTCCGCAAGCGAGGCAAGCGTGGTCAGACCGTCCTCGACGATCGAATCCTCGCCCTCGGCCTCGCCCATCTCGATGAACTCGACCGCGTCGCGCATCTCCGCCGAGATTTCGTTGACCGTGTTCACCGCCGTTTCGAGCGTCTTCTGCTCGCGGCTTATCGCCTGCGCCTGCTTGGGATTGTCCCACAGGGTCGGATCCTGGACGCGCGCGTTAAGTTCGTCGAGCCGACGCAGTGCACGCTCCCAGTCGAGCGACTGGCGCACCAGCGCCAGTGCTGCCTCGATGCGGTTGATGTAAGCCTGGGCCTCGGCCCGCATGGGTATTCCTTCAAGATAGGCGAAAACCGGGTCCGATTAACGCGGGCAGCGCGATTGTAAAGCGGCCGGGCCTGTGCTTGTCCGCCTACTTCTTGAGCGCGCGCACTGCAGCGAGCGTCTTTTCGACATGACCGCGATAGTCGCTGTTGGAATGCACTGCAACGACCCGGCCGTCGGGGGCGATGACGTAGGAGGTCCGGCTGGTCAGCCCGGAATTGCCGAGCGCGACATCATAACCCTTGATCACCGCAGGGCCGGCCACGCCGACCGGAAACGCATCACGGCATTCCTCGCGGCTGAAACGCTTGAGGGTCTCGATGTCGTCGTTCGACATGCCGATAACGCTTGCGCCCACCGCCTTGAACTGGGGCATGGCCTCGGCAAAGGCGTTGGCTTCAAGCGTACAGCCGCTGGTGAAGGCCTTGGGGTAGAAATAAAGCACCACCGGGCCCTTCGCGAGAGCGGCGGCAAGGGAGAAGCCGAATTCCTTGCCCGCCAACGCGGCGCGGGTGGTGAAACCGGGGGCCTTTTCACCCACCGGCAATTCGGCGGCGGCGGTGGTGGCTAAGCCGACCGCGGCAAATCCAGCGGCGGCGCACAAAGCGAGTTTTCTAATCATGCACACGCAACCTTCGAGACAAGCACAGGTTCCCCTGCGGAACTCCGGCGATCAGTAAATTCCGCCCTGCTCCTCGACGAAGTCACGCGGGGCACCGGGATCATCTTCGCGCACGGCGCCGTCAGCATTGGCGCGCCCCGCCCGGATCAGCTCGAGAATCTCGTTGCGGCGGGCGGCGATCTCGTCCTGCCGGGTGAAACGCTCGGGTTCGGTATCGGGCTTGAAGGCTTCCCATATGATAGCGGAGCGCGGATCATCGGTCGGCCAACCCTCGAACACGCGCTTGCCCGTGCGCCGGTCGACCCTGACCATCCGCACACCCTCGGGCGCGACGGGAGGAATGTCGGACCATTTCGCCTTCGTCTTTTCGATCATGCTATTGATGATCGGCGCGGCGATCGTGCCGCCATAGGCATAGCCGCCCATGTTGCGCGGCTGGTCAAAGCCGACATAGGCCCCGGCGACCATCTGCTGCGTCCCGCCGATGAACCACACGTCCTTTGGGCCACTGGTCGTGCCGGTCTTGCCGAACAGCGGAAGGCCGAGAGGATTGAGCACGGTCGCAGTCCCGCGACTGACGGCTCCGCGCAGCATGTGCATGACCTGAAACGCGGTACGGGCGTCCATTGCCTGCACGCCCTTCAGACCGAAGCGCGGCATTGGCTTGCCATCCCATTCCGGCATGCTGCAACCACGGCAGTCGCGCCCGTCCGCGCGCCACAAAACCTTGCCGCGACGGTCCTGCACATAATCGATCACAGTCGGCTGGTTGAGGCGGCCATGATTGGCCAGCGCCCCATAGGCTGCGACCATCTTCGACAGGGTGGTTTCCCCCGCCCCCAGCGCGGTTGAAGGATAGGGATCGAACTTGCCGATCCCCAGCTTCTCGACCGCCCGTACAACATTGCTCATGCCCGCAGTCATGCCGATCTGCACGGTCATGATGTTCTGTGACTGTTCGAGGCCGTAGCGCAGCGGGAACTGCCCCGCACGACCGCCACGGATGCACTTCTCGCCCAGGTTCGCGCCCTGATAATAGCAATAGCGCGAGTTATCGATCTGGGTCGAAGGGGTCATGCCGGAATCGAGCCCGGTAGCATAGACGAAGGGCTTGATGGTCGAACCCGGCTGACGCATCGCCTGGGTCGCGCGGTTGAAATCGGACAAGCGGTGATCGAACCCGCCTTGCATTGCCAGGACCCGGCCATATTGCGCATTCTGCACAACCAGTGCGCCCTGCGCCTCGGGGACGGTGCGTACCTGCCAGCTATTTCCTGACGGACCGGCAACGATCACGTCACCGGCCTTGAGCCGGTCGGGCAGGCCCGTCAGCGGTGCCTCGGTCCCGTCGGAAAAACCGATCCGCGCCGAGGAACCCGACCGGCTGGTGACAACGCCCACCCGCCAGTCGCGGTAATTGATACCCAGCGGCGAGCTTTGCAGCTGGCTAGCCCAGTTGCCCTGGCTTACGTCGATGGTCGCGACCGGACCGGTCCACCCGCGCCCGCCATGATAGCGCAACAGGCCCTCGCGCAAGGCATCACGCGCCGCCAGCTGGATCTCCGGGTCGAGCGAGGTGCGCACCCACAAGCCTCCGGCATAGACCGAGTTCGGCCCGTCCTCGGCGGTTTCACCGAAACGATCAATCAGTTCGCGCCGCACCTCCTCGAGGAAATAGCCCGCATCCACGCTGCGCTCGCGCCGCTGGGTGACAAGGCCGAGCGGCTTCGATGCCGCTTCCCGCCGTTCGGAGCCGCTGATGAATCCGTTCTTTTCCATCTGGTCGAGGACGAAATTGCGCCGCGCCAGCGCTGCCTGCTCCTGCCCCTTGCGACCGTAGCGTTCTGGTGCCTTGGGCAGGATCGCCAGAAACGCCATTTCATGCAGGTCCAGTTCGTCCACATCCTTGTCGAAGTAGGCGCGCGCAGCCGCCTGCACACCAAAGCTGCGCCGTCCGAGCGGTATCTCGTTGAGATAGAGCTCAAGGATTTCCTGCTTGGTCAGCACCTCCTCGATGCGGCCGGCCAGGATCATCTCCTTTAGCTTGCGTGTGACCGAATATTCATCTCCCAGCAGGAGGTTCTTTGCGACCTGCTGGGTGATGGTAGAACCGCCGACGGCCCGCTCGCCCGAGCCGAACTTGCGGGCATAGTCGAACACCGCATTGGCGGTGCCGAAATAGTCGATGCCGCTGTGGCTGAAGAACGTCTTGTCTTCTGCCGAAAGATAGGCCTCGACCAGACGCTCGGGAAAATCGCCATATTGCAGCTGGACGCGCCGTTCGCGCGCATAGGAATGAACGATCTCTCCATCATGGCCGCGCACCACCGTGGGAAGCGGGGTCTCGTAGGTGAGCAGCGCCTCGGCCTCGGGCAGATCACTGGCGAGCCACACGAAGACAGCGATCCAGATCGCAAGCCCTACCGCGAGCAGGCTGGCCAGAACCTTGAACAGCAAGCTCGATCGCCATTTCGCGCCGAACCATGCCAGCGCGCCGCCAATATCGCGGTTCACGCGGTAGCGGAGATAGGCCCAGGTGGATTGCGGGCTGGTGGCGTCAACAGGCTCGGTCATGCGCGGCGGGCAAGTAGCACGCGTCAAGCGACCAAGGCTAGCCGCTTTGCGTCCCTAATCCCCGCTGCGCGTAACATCGGCGCGGCGCGCGAAGTAGACCCTGATCGCACGTGCGAGCACCGCAGCGTATTCCGCCTGTCCCTCGGAGGTTGTCAGACGATCCCGATCGCTGCGATTGGTCACGAAACCGCTCTCGAACAGGACCGAAGGCACGTCGGGCGCACGCAGTACCGCCAAGGCTGCGGCACGGCGCGGCTGAGGATGGAAGGCGAGCCGCTCGCCCCCCTCGCGCACTACCAGCCCTGAAAACTCGATCGCATCCTCCTGCGTGCGCTGCTGCGAGAGCTCGACGAGAATCGCGCTGACCGCCTCGCTGGTTCCTTCGATCGCAATGCCGTTGAGCCGATCGGCATCATTCTCGCGGGCGGCAAAACGCGCCGCCGCCTCGCTCGAGGCTTCCTCGGAGAGGGTGTAAATGCTTGCACCGCTCACGTCATCGCGCTCGCCAGCGGAATCGGCATGGATCGAGAGGAACAGATCGGCATCGAGCAGACGGGCAATTTCGGGCCGGTGCGCAAGCGGCAGGATGCTGTCGTCGTCGCGGGTCAGGGCAACGCGAATCCGGCCCGCGCGGAGCAATTCGTCACGCAGCGCCGTCGCCAGCGCGAGCGTGATGTCCTTTTCCCGAACCGGACGGCCTTGCGCGTCTTCGCCGATGGCACCGGGATCGCGCCCGCCGTGCCCTGCATCGATCACGACAAGCGGAAGGGAAGGATCGGCCGGGCCCGATATCTCCGGCAGATCGACCGGGATGGCCTCGCTCGCCAGCACGAAGCGCTGCACATAGTCGCGCCCCCAGTACGGGACGGGGAGTTTTACGCCGAGCGCCGCCGCCCCGCCGACCAGCAGCGCAGGAACCAGCAGCACGATCAGCAGCAGGGTGCGAAAGCTCATGTCGCAAATCGCTTACGTTCTTGCTGTAGGATAACGCAATAGAGTTGCGGGGTTCGGCCCACAGTGCTAGCGAAGCATTCCGAGAGGTTGCGACATTGTGCGCTGCGCACTTTCCCGCTCAACCTCTCGCGCCGGGCCTCGTGTTTCCTTCGTATCCCGGCTCATGAACAGGTTGATGCAGTGACAGGACGCTTTTCCCCGCAACTCAGCACAGCGCGCCCCAAGGCCGCCTGTGTCATTGCGGGCCGAAGCGCGGATCAACGCCGCAGTCCTTGCGCTGCAGACACGAGCTTCGCGCCGCACGCCCTTCCTGGGCATGGCGCGACAATCCCTTCCGGCGATCCTTCGGGGCTGTCCGGATCATCCCAAAATCGGCGTCCCCTTCCAGCCCTCCTACGGGCAAGGCCGGGCGCATGGAGACTATTCAATGGCAACGCGCATGCTTATCGATGCGCGCCACCCGGAAGAAACCCGGGTGGCGGTTCTGCAAGGCAACCGGATTGAGGAATTCGATTTCGAATCTGCCGAACACAAGCAGATCAAAGGCAATATCTACCTCGCCAAGGTAACCCGGGTCGAACCTTCGCTGCAGGCGGCTTTCGTCGATTTCGGCGGCAACCGGCACGGGTTCCTTGCCTTCAGCGAAATCCATCCAGACTATTACCAGATTCCCAAGGCCGACCGCGAGGCGCTCTTGGCCGAAGAAGCCGAAGCAGCCGAGGAAGAGGCGCGCCTGCGCGACGAGGAGGAGAGCGAAGGCATCTCTCCCGGCGAGGAATACGACGCCGAGGATGACAGCGGCGAAGCGCTTGCAGAAGACCTGGCCGAAAACGGGGTCGAGGAAGTCGATACCTCGGACAAGGATGAAATCGCCACGATCGAGGATGGAACCTCGGATGACGACAATGGCGAGGACGAGAACGGCGACGATGAAAGCGCCGGCGAGGAAGCCGGCGAGGACAGCGAACAGGAACGCGGCCGCGGGCGCCGCGGCCGTCGCCGTCAGGGCAAGTCAGGCGACAAGGGCGACAGCAAGGGCGGCCGCAGCCGAGCCAAGCAGGTCGACGAAGTGCGCGCCAAGCGCATGGCGCTGCGTCGCCGCTACAAGATCCAGGACGTGATCCAGCGCCGTCAGGTGCTGCTGGTGCAGGTCGTAAAGGAAGAACGCGGCAACAAGGGCGCGGCACTCACCACCTATCTCAGCCTCGCCGGACGCTATACCGTGCTGATGCCGAACTCGTCGAGCGGCGGGGGCATCAGTCGCAAGATCAGCTCGACCAGCGACCGCAAGCGGCTGAAGGAAATGGTCGCCGATCTCAAGCTGCCGCGGACGATGGGTCTGATCGTGCGCACCGCTGGCCTTTCGCGCACCAAGCCCGAGATCAAGCGGGATTTCGATTATCTGGCCCGCGTGTGGGACGAGATTCGCGAAAAGACACTCGCCTCGGTCGCACCGGCGCTGATCCATTCGGACAGCGACCTGATCAAGCGTGCGATCCGCGACATCTACAACCGCGACATCGAGGAAGTCGTTGTCGAGGGCGAGGAAGGCTACAAATCGGCCAAGGCCTTCATGAAGCTGCTGATGCCCAGCCACGCGCGTCGGGTGAAGGCCTATTCCGATCCCGTGCCGCTGTTCCAGCGCTATGGCGCCGAAGACCAGCTGCGCGCGATGTACGATCCGATGGTGCAGCTGAAATCGGGCGGATACCTCATCATAAACCCGACCGAGGCGCTGGTCTCGATCGACATCAACTCCGGTCGCTCGACCAAGGAACACAATATCGAGCAGACGGCGCTTCACACCAACCTCGAAGCGGCAAGGGAAATTGCCCGCCAACTGCGCCTGCGCGACATGGCCGGCCTGGTCGTCATCGACTTCATCGACATGGAGTATTCCTCCAACGTGCGGAAGGTCGAGAAGGCGATGAAGGAAGCGCTCAAGAATGATCGCGCGCGCATCCAGGTGGGCCGCATCTCCGGGTTCGGCCTCATGGAGATGAGCCGCCAGCGACTGCGGACCGGCGTGCTCGAGGCGACCACCCGTCCCTGCCCGCATTGCGACGGCACCGGCCTCGTTCGCACCGCATCGAGCGCCGGCCTCTCAGCGCTGCGCCTGATCGAGGACGAGGCGGCCAAGGGCAAGGGAACACAGATCCGTCTCGCCGCCAGTACGGAGGCGGCAATCTATCTCCTCAACGAGAAGCGTGCCGATCTGGTCGAGATCGAACAGCGTTACGGCGTCAGCGTCGAGGTTGTGCCGGAAGGTGAGGAAGAAGGCGCGAAGATGAGCGTTTCCAGCGGTGGCCCGCGACCGGCCCAGGCTCCGCGCTTTGATCCGATCATCGACGATGAGGAGGATGAAGATCTTCCCGAGGAAGAAGACGACTTCGCCGACGAGGCCGAAGAAGGCGAGCCGCGCCAACGTCGGGACGGCGCGGAGGGTGACGACGACGGCGCCCGCAAGAAGAAGCGTCGCAGGCGTCGCGGCGGAAGGGGTCGCAACCGCGATCGCGAGGAAGGCTCCGAAGTTGATACCGCCGATAGCGACGGCAATGGCGAAGAAACCACCGATGAAAGTGGTGCTGCCTCTCCTTCGGAGACAGCCGAAGAGGGTGAGGCCCGCACGAAGAAGCGCCGCCGTCGCGGCGGTCGCGGGCGAAAGCGGCGGGGCGAGAACGGCGAGGTTGTGGATAGTGAGGCGCAGGCCGATGCTGACGAAGCCGAAGCCGGAAATGCCGAAACCGAGGCCGAGCTGCAGGCCGAGCCTGAGCCGGTCGCTCCCGCGGCGAGCGAGGAAGAAACCCCGCCCGAAAAGCCCAAGCGCAAGCGCGCGCCGCGCAAGAAGAAGGAAGAGGCCGAGCCGGTTGCCGAAGTGGCCCCGGAACCCGCGGCTGAACCCGCGCCCGAAGCTGCACCGACCGAGGCTGTCGAAGCCGAAGCCGCCCCGGCAGATGCGCCGGAACCGGCCGAAAAGCCCAAGCGCAAGCGCGCACCGCGCAAGGCCAAGGCAGCCGAGGCACCCGGCGAGGCGCTGACCGAACAGACCGCGCCGCAACCCGAAGCCTCGGCCGAGGAGAGCGAAGCGGCGCAGGCAGATGCAGGCGGCGAAGAGCCCAAGCCGCGACGCGGCTGGTGGCAGCGTACCTTCGGCGAATAACCGATAGCGCCGTCAGACAGGACACAAACGGGGCGGGAGCGGGCAACCTCTCCCGCCCCTTTTGTCTGGCTCAGGCGGGCTTGCGGGCGATGCCCCACTCCATCCAGCCTGCAAAGCGCGGCGCCTTGGGCGTATAGCCTTGCCCCAGCGTCTCGACCGCAAAGCCGGCCTTGTCCAGCGCGCTGGCAATCGGGCGGGTCAGGTGACACGCACCCGCCATGCGTTTCCAGACTGGCTCGATCCGTTCCTGCCATCGTAGGACGCCGCGATCGGGCGCGCGGCCATGTTCGAGGAACAGCATCTGCCCGCCCGGGCGCAGGATGCGGCGCAATTCGTGCATCACCTGCGCCGGATCATCGACCGAACACAGGGTGAAGGTACACACCACGCAATCGAAACGGTCATCGTCGAAGGGAATGGCCTCACCCCTTCCCTGCCGCAGGTCCGCCGCCCAGCCCTTGTCCCGGGCCGCTGCACGGGTCGCATCGAGCAGGCCTTCATGCGGGTCGATCCCGGCATAGGACGTGATAGTGCCCGCGTTGTAGAATGCGTGGTTGATTCCGCCGCCGCAGCCCAGTTCGAAGACATCGCCACTTGCAAGCGGCACCACCTCGCTGCGGCGCTTCATCACCTGACCCTGCGAACAGGCGCAGGTGATCAGCTTCGGCATGATGGTGGCTTCGTACCAGCCCTTGAGGCTCATGCGCCTTTATCCTCCCGCTGCAACCCGGGCGGCTGTTGTAACCCGAAACGCGGTCAGGGGAAGCGGGTTCAGACGATCTGGCGCTGTGCCGCCGCCGCCAGTCCTTCGGCGATGCGGGTCATGTCGGTAGCGATTTCTGCCGCGAGCGCCTCGGGGGACAGGCCATTCCAGCGCGCAATCTGCGGCATCGCCAGGCCGACCCGCATGGTGCCGCCCCAACCCTGCTCTACCCGCACGCATTTGACCGGCTGGCCGAGCCGGATGCCGTCCAGCGCCAGCGCCTTGTGCGCGGCCTGCGCCTCGTCGAAGGTCGCAAGGCCGGGCATGGCCGTCAGATCCAGCGTCGCGAGCGTGCGCATCTCGATCGGACTGTCGCCCTCGTCCCCGCTGCCCGGCGTCACGCGCTTGAGGCCGAGCGGCGCCAGCAGCCTGTCGCGCAAGGCCGTCTCGAAGGCGGCAATCATCGCCTCGATGCGCGCCATGGGGATCGCCTGAAAGCGTTCGATCTCGAACAGCGCCGCCTCGAGCCGCAATGCGAGCGAGGGATTGGCGCTGTCTTCGAGCGCCTCGGCCCCGGGCCAGGCGGCCGGCCACTCGGCGCGGCGGAATATCTGCGCAAAGCCGTGCGGCAGCGGCGCGGCGCGACGGGCGAGCTCGGCCGGCACCAGCGCCCAGCCATTGAACGGCGGCGCGCCGACGAATTTCGATCCGGTCATCAGCACGATCACCCCTCGTTCGAGATAGTCGGCGATCGCCGCGCTGGTGATGCGCGCCTGACAGGCATCGACCACGAAGGTCGCATCCTGGCCGAATTCGGCCAGAAGCGCATCGAGATCGGCTAGCGCAGGCAGCACCAGCCCGGTCTTGGAGCCGTGGACGCAGTGCACCACGCTATGCTTGCCGTCAGCCTGTGCCGCCGCGATCTCCTGGGCCATGCCAGCGGCGATCTCGGCGCTGGTGCGGGCCACGCCGTCCGGACAGCGCACCGGCACGTCGACCAGCGTGATCGCGCCCATGCCCGCCACCGGCTCGCCCGCGGCAACGCCGCCAACCAGCGCGGTTTCATTCGCGAAAAACCGTCCGTGCGCCGAATGGATGCAGCCCGAGCCCGTCTCGTCCGCGCCCAGCAGCACATTGTGGATGCCCGCCTCGCGCCTGCCCATCGCCAGTGCGAGCGCGACATATTCGAGATCGGTGCCAGACGGCGCTAAGACGATTTCGGTATCGGCGCCAATGCCATAGGCTGCGCGGATCCGGGCGCGCAGGGCTTCGAGGCGCGCCGCGTAGGGCTCCTGCCCGCGCACGCCGCCGCTTCCCAGCAGATGCGCGAAGGCATCGGCGGAAATGTCGCTCACGGTCGAGGAGGAATAAGCCAGCACATCGCGCGGGTGCGGCGCGGAAAGGTAGCGGTTGAGGCCCGTATCCTGCGCCAGCGTGATCCGCGCATCGCCACCCGAGGCCAGCGCCGCGATCAGCGCGAGGGCGTCACCGGAAACGTCAAACCCGGCGGGCGGGCGGTTCAGAGGGGGCAAGGTCACGCCTTTCGCGATCAGTCAGCGGGGTTGCGGCGCGGCTCTAGAGAATGCGCTGTCCCAATAAAACCGCAAAATGCATCTGGCGCACCTGACCCCTGCGCACTAAATGCGCGCCTTCCCGTGAAGAGGCCTCACGTCCATGTCCAGCTACCCCTCCCCGCTCCGCATTCCCGAGGACGCCAAGCAGCGCCTCAAGATCATGTTCATCGCCAAGAACGCGCTGTGGGACGGCACCGGTAGCGCCGAGGATGGCAACCACGCAACCTATCACGTGGAAATGCGCGAGGTACTCAAGGGCCTTGGCCTCAACCTGCGCGTGGAAAACCGCTTCGAGGTGCTGTTCGACAAGCCCGATGTCGATTTCGTCTTCCCGCTGCTCAACCGTGCGGGCTTCTTCAACTCGGAAATGCTCTGCCCGCTGCTGTGCGAGCGCGCCGGCATTCCCTATCTGGGCGCAAGCCCGATCCTGCGCGGACTGTCGGACGACAAGCACCTCGCCAAGCGCGCGGTGCGCGATGCCGGCGTGCCGACCGCTCCCTGGGCGATCTACCGCCGCGGCGCGCCGATCGATCCGGCCAAATGCCCCGCAGGCAGCCGCTTCGTGGTCAAGCCCAACAACTCCTCGGCAAGCTGGGGCGTGATGGACGCGACCGACTGGGCAAGCGTCGAGAAGGCGATCCACGGCGTGCACGAACTGGGGCATGACGCGCTGGTCGAACCCTTCATCGACGGCAGCGATGTCGAGGTGCCGGTGGTGACGATCAATGGCGAGCCGGTGATCCTGCCGATGATGATCTTCCGCCAGGCAGACCCGTCGCATCTGCGCACCTACCAGGAAAAGCGCGATCTGGTGGACCGCAGCCAGAAGTATTCGCTCGATCCCTTCGAGAACCCCGAGATGATCGCGAAGATCACCGAGTACACCAAGGCCGCGATGCAGGAATACCGGCCGTTCGATTACGGCCGCTGGGAATTCCGGGTGAACGAGGAAACCGGTGACATCACCTTCCTCGAACTCAACCTCAACTGCAACCTGTGGTCGCAGAAGGTGTTCGGGCGCGCCGCGGCACTGGCGGGCTGGTCCCATCCCGAGCTGATCGAGACGCTGCTGGCCGAGAGCCTTTCTCGCCACGGGCTTCTGGGCTAGCATCCCGTCCGGAGAAACGACCATGAACGAAACCAGCCTATCCTCGCCCGCCGGCAATCGGACTTTCCGCCTCCTTTTTGCCGCTATGGTGGCGATGATCCTGGCGCTTCCCGCGGTGGCGATGCAGTTCTCCGGCGAGGTCAACTGGGGGCCGGGCGATTTCCTCGTCGCGGGCGGATTACTGGCGCTGCTCGGCCTCGGCATCGACGGGGTGCTGCGATGGCGGACAACGCGACTACTGCGCGCAGCGACGATCGGACTAACGCTCCTGGCCTTCCTGCTGATCTGGGCCGAGCTTGCTGTCGGCATTTTCGACTAGGCCGGAATCTGGTCTCCGCGAAAATCGAACACCTTGCCCGAATCCTGAGGGCCGAGCCGTGCCAGCACGCCAAGAAGCTTGTCTGCCGCCACTGTCGGCGCGGTCAGCTGCCCTTCCGGCAGGTTCGACTGGAACGGCTGCGAAAGCCCTGAATCGACCGTCCCGGGATGCAGCCCCGCAACCACACCTTGCGGATGGGTACGCGCCATTTCCAGCGCGAAATTCTTCAGCAGCATGTTGAGCGCCGCCTTGCTGGCGCGATAGGAATGCCACCCGCCAAGCCGGTTGTCCGATATCGACCCCACGCGGGCCGAAAGCGCGGCGAAGACGAAGCGCCGGTCGCGCGGCATCAGCGCCAGCATGTGCTTGGCAATCAGCGCAGGCCCGATGGTATTGAGTGCAAAGACGTCGGTCATGGCCTGTCCGTCGAGCCGCTTGTAGGTCCGCTCGGGCCCCGTGCCGTCGGCCAGGGTCAACACGCCCGTGGCAAGGATCACCCACTCGGGCGGTTCAGCGCGCATGGCCTCGGCGGCGGCGGCGATGGTGTTCTCGTTTGTCAGGTCGAAGGCGAAAGGGCGAAACTGGGCGCCGGCCAGCCCTGCCCCGCTGCGCGATCCTGTGTGAACCAGTGGGCAGCCGCGCGCCGCCAGCCCTTCGCACAGCGCGTGGCCAATCGCCCCAGAGGCTCCGAATACGGCCGCACTGCGCGGCCAGATTGTTGATTCTTCCATGGCACCTGAAGCGCCTCGAGCGCTCTATGGTTCCGGCGCGTGAGAGGCATTCAACCGCTGTACGAAATCCTGCAACCTGCGCCCGCTTGCGTGACCGGACAATGCCGCTAGATAGGGTGCAAATCAAAACGGGATTAATCAATGGCGACCTTCACTCTCCCCAAGAATTCCAGGATCAGTGCCAACGGCAAGATGCACAAGGCAGACGGGGGCCGCGTGAAGTCGTTCAAGATCTACCGCTATGATCCCGACAGCGGCCAGAACCCGCGCTATGACAAGTTCGAGATCAATCTCGACGAATGCGGCCCGATGGTTCTCGACGCGCTGTTCAAGATCAAGAACGAGATCGACCCGACCCTGACCTTCCGCCGTTCCTGCCGCGAGGGCATCTGCGGTTCGTGCTCGATGAACATGAACGGCAAGAACGGCCTAGCCTGCACCACCGCGATCGAGGATCTGAAGGGCGAAATCCGCATTACGCCCCTTCCCCACATGGACGTGATCAAGGATCTCGTTCCCGACTTCACGCACTTCTATGCCCAGTATGCGAGCATCCGTCCGTGGCTGCAGACCGTCAGCCCGACGCCCTCTGGCAAGGAGCGCCTCCAGTCGCCCGAACAGCGCGAGAAGCTCGACGGCCTGTACGAGTGCATCCTGTGCGCCTGCTGCTCGACCTCGTGCCCGTCCTATTGGTGGAACTCCGACAAGTTCCTCGGCCCGGCGATCCTGCTGCAAGCCTATCGCTGGCTGGCCGACAGCCGCGACGAGATGACCGGCGAGCGTCTGGATGATCTGGAAGACCCCTTCCGCCTCTACCGCTGCCACACTATCATGAACTGCGCGAACGTGTGTCCCAAGGGGCTCAGCCCGGCCAAGGCGATCGCCGAGACCAAGAAGATGATGGCCGAACGGGCCATCTGACGAAGGTGGCGCTCAAGGACGACGTTTTCGAACACGGGCCGGACCCGGACAATCCGGGCTGGAACCACTGGAACCTTAAGGACCCGACGCTGTTCAACGGTGCCGTGATGGGCAAGCTCATCACGCGGATGGATCGCGACGGAAAGGCACGCCTCAGGATGTTCCCCGAGCGGCGCCACGAAAACCTGCAGGGCGTGATCCACGGTGCGGTGACGCTGAGCCTGATAGACATCTCGCTGTTCGTTACCATGCATACGATCGGTACCGGCAATGCCGGCCCTTCGGTGACGCTGGAACTCTCCACCCAGTTCGTTGGCGGGGGTGACCCGCGCCGTCCGCTCGATGCCGTTACCGAGATCGTGCGGGAAACCGGCAAGCTCGTCTTCGTGCGCGGTCTGGTGGTGCAGGACGAGGACACCGTAGCCAGCTTCTCGGGCATCGTGCGCAAGATGATGCCGCGCGGCTGAGGCAGGTGTGGCTGGCCTGCTCGCCCGCTATGACGCGCTGATCGCCAGCGGCGAACTGCGCGCCGATGCAGACCAGCGCGCAGCAGCCGAACGGCTCGACCGGTTGCAGCGCGAGCTTGAAGCGCCGCCCGTGAAGCGCGGTCTGTTCGCCCGGCTGACCGGCACCGCCTCCGCCACCCCCGACCCGCGCGGCGTGTACCTGTGGGGCGGCGTCGGGCGCGGCAAATCGATGCTGATGGACTTGTTCGTCGAGACGCTCGGGATCGAGAAGAAGCGCCGCGTCCACTTCCACGCCTTCATGCTCGACATCGACCGCCGCATCGCCGAGGCCCGCAAGGCGCAGGTCAAGGATCCGCTGATCGCGGTCGCGCTCCAGCTTGCAGGAGAGGTCCGCTGCCTCGCCTTTGACGAAATGGTGGTCACCAACACCGCTGACGCCGCGATCATGGGCCGCTTTTTCACCGCGCTGATGGAGAGCGGGACAGTGATCGTCACCACCTCCAACCGGCCACCTCGAGACCTCTACAAGGACGGGCTCAACCGCTCGCTGTTCCTGCCCTTCATCGATCTGGTCGAGGCGCGGATGGATGTGCTGAGCTTGAACGGCCCGACCGATTATCGGCTCGACCGCATCGGCGGGCTTGCGATGTGGCACGCCCCGATCGGCGATGCCGCGACGGCGCAAGTGCGCGAGGCGTTCTTCCGCCTGACCGATTTCGACCCCGACGATGCCGCCCACGTGCCGAGCAGCGAGCTTGATCTGGGCGGCGGGCGCACGCTCCACGTGCCCAAGAGCCTCAAGGGCGTGGGCGTGTTCAGTTTCAAGAAACTGTGCGGCGCCAATCGCGGGGCGGCGGACTACCTCGCGATTGCGCAGGCCTATCACACCGTCATTCTGGTCGGCATTCCGAAGATGGGACCGGAAAACCGCAACGAGGCGATCCGCTTCACCAAGCTGATCGACGCGCTGTACGAACATCGCGTGAAGCTCTTCGTCACCGCCGCTGCGCTACCGGAAGAACTCTATCAGGCAGGCGACGGCGCGTTCGAATTCGAGCGCACGGTGAGCCGCCTGAACGAGATGCAATCAGACGCCTATATGGCGCTCGGCCACGGAACCGAAGGCTAGCCGTTCACCTCCAGCCGCGAGAGCGACTTCTCCAGCATGAGCAATTGCCAGAGCGTGCGCGAATGGTCCGCACGGCCCGCAATATGCGCTTCGGCTAGCGCGGCTATGGCTTGCGACCGAAAAAACCCAGTCTGCGCCAGCCCGCCAGTGGCGATCCCCCGCGCCGCGCCCGCCAGCGGGCCGCGCAGCCACTCGGCAATGGGGGTCACGAAGCCCTGTTTGGGACGGTAGAGGATGTCGCGGGGCAGATAGCGTTCCAGCGACTTCTTGAGCAGGTATTTGCCGGTCCCCCCCCGCACCCGCATTCGCTCTGGCAGCCGCGCGGCGAACCCCACCAGACGGTGATCGAGCAGCGGCTCGCGCGCTTCGAGGCTCACCGCCATGCTGGTGCGGTCGACCTTGGTCAGGATGTCGCCCGGCATCCAGAACATAAGATCGGCATATTGCGCCCGGTCGAGGCCCGAACGGCCCGGCGCAGAACGCATCAGCGCGATCAGCTCGTCCTCGGCACGGAAGCCGTCGAGACTGGCGGCAAAGCTGTCTGAATAGAGCGCCCGGCGCGCATCGGGCAGCGTCACGGACAGGCCGCGCGCATAGCCATGCTCCCCGCTCTCGGCCAATGCCAGCAATGTGGCCTTGGCGCGCAAGGGACGCGGGGCCCAATCGGCCTTGGGCCATGCGCGACCCAGCGCGCCGAATAGTGGGACGCGAAGGCCCGCAGGCAGCACCGAGCGTGCGCGTTCCTCGTGATGGTGGAAGACCTGCCGGCGGTATCCGGCGAAAGCCTCGTCGGCCCCGTCACCCGAGAGAGCCACAGTCACCCGCTCGCGCGCCAGCTGGCACACCCGCCAGGTGGGCAGCGCCGAGGCATCGGCGAAGGGCTCGTCGAACATCGCGGCAAGCTGGTCGATGGCGGCAAAATCATCGGTCGCCACCACCTGTTCGGCATGATCGGCACCGAACTTCGCAGCGACCTGACGGGCGTAGGAAGTCTCGTCATAGGCAGCTACATCGAAGCCGATCGAACAGGTCTGGACCGGCTGGCTCGACGCCTCGCTCATCAGCGCCACGACGCAGGAGCTGTCGACCCCGCCCGACAGGAACGCCCCAAGCGGCACATCGGCGACCATCCTCGAGCGCACACTCTCGCGAAGCAGATGGACGAGCTGGGCAGACAGGTCCGCCTCGCTTCCCCGCTCGCGCTGGGTGAAATCGATGTCCCACCAGCGTTGCGGACGACCGGGCGCCTTGCCCTGCTCCAGCAGCCAGAAATGCCCGGCGGGAAGCTTCTCCACACCGGCCAGCATGGCGTGGGTGTCAGGGACATAACCCCAGGCCATATAGGCCTCGATCGCATGCGGGTCCACACGGCGGCGCAGCAGCGGATGTGCGAGCAAACCCTTCAGCTCGGAGGCGAAGGCGATGCTGCCGTCCGAAAGCTGCGCGAGAAACAGCGGCTTCACCCCGAAGCGGTCGCGCGCAAGGAAAAGCTGGCGCTTGTCCCGGTCGAAAACTGCAAAGGCGAACATCCCGTCGAGGCGTTCGACGCAGTCTGGTCCCCATTTCTGCCATGCTGCCAGAATGACCTCGGTGTCACCGCTGGTCCGGAAGGTGGAGCCCGCATGCTCAAGCTCGCGGCGCAGTTCGCGAAAATTGTAGATCTCGCCATTGAAGACGATGACCGCCTTCCCGTCTGGCGAATGCATGGGCTGCGGCGATCCGGCAAGATCGATAATCGAGAGGCGACGGTGGCCAAGGCCGACGCCATGATCGGTCCACACGCCCGCCCCGTCAGGCCCGCGATGCGCCAGCGCGTCACACATTCGCTCGACCCGCAAGGGATCGACCGGCTTGGGGGTTTCGGCATGGAAGATCCCGGCAATCCCGCACATATCGGCGCGGGCCTATAGCAAGGATGCCGAAGCGGCAATCACGGCCAGGGCTGCGATCGGCAATGCTGCCGCGGCGGGCGAGATAGGGTGTTTTTCAAAGCGGGCAAGCCAGACCCAGCCTGCCAACGCCTCGGCCGTCCAGCCATGATCCTCCGGCTGGCGCTCGAAGAAGCGCCACGCACCGCCCAGCACCATCGCGACCACGATGGCGAAGAAGATCCAGCCATAAACAATGTGGTCAAACCCGGTTGCGGCCTCGGCACCGATCGTTTGCGCGACATAGATCGTCGCCCATGCGCGCACCCCGTTGGCGAGGATCGGAACGACGATGCAAGCGGCAAGGAACAGCGCTCGGCGGCTCCAGCGAGAGAACCGCGCGAAACACACCAGCACGCCAAGGGTCACCATTGCGATCAGGAACTTCACGCCCGAACAGGCCTCGGCAACGATGAACAGGCCGGCGGGGGTGGAGATATGAATGCCGTCAATGCTGGTGGGCACGCCGCTCCAGCGGGTCAGGGCAATCGCGATGTCGGCGGTTATGAATTGCAGCGGCGGGATAATTTCGTCGCCGAAAGGCACCAAAAACGCGCCCATCGCGACAGGCAAGGCCAGCAGCAGCGCGGCCCGCAGGCCCAGCACAGTAACAAGTGCCGCCTGTACGGCCGCAACTGCTCCTGCATGGGCGAAGAGGTTGATCCCGCTCGCACGCCCGGCCCACCACAGGCCCAGCGCAGCGGCGACCAGCAGCACGCCCGGCAGGAAGGGACGCGGTGCGATGCGCGCCAGCTCGTCCGCCTTGGCCAGCGCCAGCCAGGCGATGATGAACGGCACCAGCAGCAGGTGGTTATAGGTGTCGATGTTCCACCACTGGTGCGCCATCTCGCCCCATTCGCGCGCTGTTGCCAGCATCAGCGCGAGGATCGCCGCCGCACTCGCCACCAGCGTCTGACGCCAAGCGCCAGGCACCCTGGCAAGCAACGCAAGACGCGGCACATGCATGGCAACAGGTTCAGGCGGCATCGCGCTCACCCTTCGCAACCATCCCGACCAAAGCTGGCAGCGCTGCGAGCACCGCATCCCAGCCATGATGATCCAGCACGAAGCGGCGCGCCGCGGCCCCGATCCGCAGGCGGGCATCGGGATCGGCGAGCAGCGGTTCGAGCACCGCGCACATGGCCTGCGGATCGGCCGTGCTCGTCACCCAATGCACCCCGTCCTGCGCTGCGATGCCCGTCGCCGCATCGGGGGTCAGCACCACCGGGCGGGCCATGGCCATCGCCTCGAGCACCTTGTTCTGCACCCCGCGTGCAATCAGCAGCGGTGCGATCACCACGTCCGCCCCGGCCAGAAAGGGCCGCACATCGGGCACTTCGCCCCACACCTGCACGCCGGGCAGGCCGTGCTGCGCCATCAACCGGGTGGTGGGATTGCGCCCGACCACATGCAGCAGCGCGCCGGGATAGCGCAGGCGCAATTGCGGCACGAGCTTCTCGATCGCCCAGAGCGCTGCCTGTTCGTTCGGGCGGTAATCCATCTGCCCGGTGAAGACGAAATGCGGGCCCGGCAAGCTAGCAAGCATCGGCTCTGGCACGAAGATGGCAGGATCGAAGTAATCGGCATCGATCCCGTTGCCGACGACCTGCACATTGACCTCGTCAGGCGCGCTCAGACGGCTGCGGTAAAGCGCTGCCTCGGCATGGGAGATCAGTAGCGTGGCATCGGCGCGGCGACCCAGCCCTTCCTCTTCGAGCGCCAGCAGACGCGCCTCGCGGCTATTGATCCACGCCCGCTCGCCGTTCGCGGCATAGCTCGCAAATTTCGCGCTATCGACATCGCACAGGTCGATTATGACGCGGCCCGCAAAGTCGTCCGGCACATATTGCCCCATCTGGCCAGAAAACACGAAGATGGCGCCAATATCATGCTGTGCGATGGCCTTGCGCACCCAAGCGGCGAGCTCGCGGCTGTGAAAGGCGGCAATACTGACAGGCTTGCCCGCAAGCACCGCCTCGATGCCCGCCACTGCCAGAGGCTTGGTGCGCGGCGCGATACAATGGGATGCGGCAAGCGCGGCAAGCGCCGCTTCGCCTGTGCGCTCGGCCGCGCTTTCGGCAAAGCAGCCGACATGAACCGGCGCGAGCCGTGCGAGGGCCTTCAGCAAGTGGTGTGCACGGATGCGGTCGCCGCGGTCGGGCGGGAAGGGAACGCGGTGGGCAAGGAAGAGGATGTCCGCCATCACGCAAGCCCGCGCGCGATCCACGGACCGATGCTGTTGGCGAGTGGCAGCGGAAGCTTCTTCCACAAGGCAATCTTGCGGCC
The DNA here is from genome assembly GCF_001677335.1 of Erythrobacter dokdonensis DSW-74. Taxonomy (GTDB): domain Bacteria; phylum Pseudomonadota; class Alphaproteobacteria; order Sphingomonadales; family Sphingomonadaceae; genus Erythrobacter; species Erythrobacter dokdonensis. The sequence goes on along the minus strand of NZ_LZYB01000001.1, from coordinate 628,273 downwards.
GTAGCTCGCATCGGTGGGATCGATATTGCGCGCCGCCGCGCCCGGTACCGTCCAGGCGCCATAGGTCAGCGGTTCGGGCGCAAAGCCCCAATTCTTCTTGAAGGCATAGGGACCGCTTCCGGTCTTGGAACGCCCGAAATCGAAGCGGGTCATGCCTGCCTTGCGGGCGTGGAGCATCAATTCATAATACATCAGTTCATTGGCGCGCGCGGCGCGCGCGGCAAAGGTCCCGCCACCCCAGAACGGCATGACCGCGCCCGCGTGATAGAAGCTCAGTACGCTCGCAAAAGGGGTCTCGTCCTGCCATATGGTGAGGATGTCGCTCGAATCCGGAAAGGCTTCAAGCATTGATGCGAACAGGCTGCGCGGGAACACAGGCGTGCCGAGATTGCGCACGCTTTCGCTGTAGCAGGCGTAATGCGCAGCGAGATCGCGCGGCCCGCGGCCCGTGGTGACACGGTGCCCGAACCCCAGCCCTTTCCGGACTTCGGCCCGGGCCTTGCGCGGAATGGCGTGGAGTTCGGCCTCGTCGCTCATCGCCAGCGGACGCACGAAGCCGCAATGCCGGTCGGACCACACCTCCCAATCACCGGGGATCGGTCCGCCGCGCAATTCGATGGAGCCAAATCCGCCGCCTGCCGCGTATTGCTCGGCCATCGCGGCAAGACCCCGCACCGCCTCGGTCGCCTCCGCCAGGATCCCTCCGCCCACCCCGAACCCGCTCGAGACCAGCGCCTTGCCGAACAAGCTGGAACGGACTTCGGTGAGCGGAAGCCAGCCCGTCACCACGCCGAGCCGCTCGCTGAGAAATCCGGCCGCGCGCTGGCCGGTCCCCGCCTCCACGGCCTTGAGCCATGCGGGACGGTGGAACAGTCCGGCCTTGTGGTCGGCGACAAATCCCTCGATCCTGCGAACATCCGACGCATCGCGAAAGTCGAGGGCGCGCACCTGGTGGCCGGCTTTCACCGGCACGTTCATGCTGCAACCTCGTCGAGCGGCGGCAGGCTCGGCAATTCCCCGGCGCTGGCGGCCTCACGGTGAGCCACAAGGTCCATCCGACCCCAGCGGAATTCGTGCACCAGTTCCCTCAGCTTGCCTCCCATCCGCGCAAGTCCGGTATAGTGGCGCAGGCGCGAGCGCAGCGGAGCGTGGGGCAGGCGTGGCTGGTCGGGGTCGATTTCCCAAGGATGGAAATAGAACACCGCCGGACGTCCTTCGCGGCGGTTGACCTGACGGATCGCCCAGCGCGAAAAACCATAGGGCAGCACCCGGAAGAAGCCACCTCCCCCCGCGGCCACACGGCGTCCGCCGAGAATGGCGGTTGTCACAGGCAGTTCGATCAATGACGACCAGGGAAGCGGACGGAAGGCAAAGCGCGGGGCTTCGGGCCAGCCATAATGATCATGCGCCACCGGCGCGACGCTCGAGGAATAGGCATAGCCCTGCTCGGCCAACTCAGCGAAGGCCCAGGGGGTGCGCAGATCGATCGAGAAGCTTGGCGCACGATAGCCGATAACGCGCGTGCCCGAGCAATCCTCGATAATCTCGCGGGCCTTGCGGATATCCTCGGCAAAGCTTCTGCGATCGAGCGTGAAGACCCGTGCATGGTCATAGCCGTGACTGGCAATTTCATGTCCTGCGTCAGCGATCCGGCGGATCATTTGCGGGTGCCGTTTCGCGACCCATCCCAGAGTGAAGAATGTGGCGCGAACATCGGCTTCGGCGAAGAGATCTATGATGCGGTAGACATTGTCCTCGACCCTGGTGCGGATCGCGTCCCATTCACCGCGGGCAATGACATTCTCGAAGGCACCGACCTGGAACCAGTCCTCAACGTCGACCCCGAGGCCGTTGACCAGCCCCGTAGCGCCACTTTCGGAAATTGCAGGAAACGGAGCATTCATGGTCACGCAGCCTCGCGCGACGGATCTTCCTCAAGCCACTCGATCAGCATGGTCAAAACATGGCGGAAGGATTGCTCCTGTTCTTCCAGCCGCGCCTCGATCCGTTCAAGTTCGGCGGCGAAGCGTGCCTCGGCACCCCGGGTTTCCTCCGCAGAAAGCCCCTGTTCCACATCGTGCCGGTGGCCGATGCCGGCCGTCTGAAGCTCGCTGATCGCTGCCTCGAGCTCGGCGGTGCGCGCATCCCGGCTTGCCAGAAGCGCCGCAACCTCTGCGGCCGGAAGGCTGATGCCGGACGTGGCATCAGGCTCATGCGGCACGGACGGCGCCTCGCGCAGGTCGCCTGCCCCGCGCGCGCCGCGGGTCTGGTCGGCTGCCATTTCGGTCACGACATCGTCGAGCATCGCCAGTGTGAGTTCGCCCCGCTCCTCGATCGCGCCGAGCAACAGCAGGCGGTTCATCACCTGATTCACCCGGCGCGGGATTCCGTCAGTGTGGCGATAAAGGGCTTCCAGCAGCTCCTCGCCGAGGGCGGGACGATCGCTCCACCCCGCCTGCACGAGCCGGTGGCGGACGTATTCAGCGACCTCTTCCTCGTCGAGTGCATCGAGATGGTGCGAAGCTATGATGCGCTGGCGCAATTGTTCCAGCCCCGGATGATGGGCCAGCATGCGCCGAAACTCCGGCTGGCCGAGCAACAGGCTTTGCAGCAACGAATGCGAGCCAAGCTGGAAGTTTGACAACATTCGCAGTTCTTCCAGCGCTTCCATGTCGAGGTTCTGGCACTCGTCCACCACCAGCAGACAGCGTCGACCCGCGCGGGCCTCGTCCTGCAGGAATCGTTCGATTGTGCCCAACGCGCCTGCCTTGTCATGGCCTTCGACCTCCAGCCCGAATGCCTGCGCGACCACATGCACCAGTTCCTCGCCGTCGAGCGCGCTGGTGACGACATGCGCGACCGTGAGCGCCGCCGGATCAATGCGCTGCATCAGGTGGGCGACCAGCGTCGACTTGCCCGCGCCCACCTCGCCCGTAATGACAATGAAGCCCTCGGCCTGTCCCAGACCATATCCAAGATAGCTCATCGCTTTCTTGTGGCTGGCGCTCTCGAAATAGAAATGCGGATCGGGTGTCAGCTGGAAAGGCCGGGCGCTGAAGCCGTAATATTGTTCATACATGAGCGTCTCGCTCCCCCGTCAGAAGTTGTACCGCAGGCCGACAAGCGCCGTCGCAAAGGCGAAGTCCTGGGCCGTGAATTCGCTGTCGAAATAATCCACCGCAAGCGCAGCCCGGCCGATCAGACGGCGGGTGATCGCGTGATTATAGGCAGCCGATGCGCCCATCGCGGTGACGTCGCCGCCGTTGCCGGCTGCATCGAACCAGTTGACATAGGCATTGGTGGTCAGATTGGCGCTCTGCCCGATATCGCGGGTGAGGCCTGCGATGATGTAATAACTCTCGTCGGTCAGGCCATCGAGCGGAGCGAGTACCGTGCCCGGCGCGGCGATGAAGGTGCGACGATCATAACCTGCACCGAGCGCGGCAGTCGTGCGGCCCATGATGCGCTGGTAGGAGGCACGCACGCCGCGCCCGCGGAAAGCGGCGGAGCGCACAGAGCCCAGCCCGCCGATCACCGATTGGCCCTCGCTGCCGTTCACAAGCCCGCCGAAGTCGCCGGTGACCGGATTGCGGATTGCCTCGAAGTCGCTCGACAGTCCCGCAAGCGAATTGTTGAGCAGCCCGCCGAAACCGGTCACGCCGTCATAGACGGACAAGGCAAAGGCGCTGCGCTGACTCGGAGTATATGTGAAGGTGCCGTAATAGGTCGTTGAATCATAACGTTCGCCCACGCGCGCCTCAAGCGAGGTGCGCGAACTCGGCCGCCACATCACTCCGACATCCCACAGCAATCCGTCGACATCGAAAGCAATGACACGCGGGGAGGCGGGGTCAGTGACGAAACGCCCATCGCTTCCAATCACCGGATCGCCATTGGCATCACGCAGCGCGTCGCGGCTGGAAATCTCGACGTTCTCGTAACCCACACCGCCCACCAGCGCGAGGCTGGGGGAGACCGGCACCGTCACGTCGGCACGCACGAACAGGTCCCGCACGCGCTGGTCGAGATTGCCGATATCCTCCTGGAAACCGCCCGCCGTAACCGCCAGACCGACCGGCAACAGCGTATCCGGACGGAAACCGGCGCGCAGCTGGCCGAGATAGGTCACGCTGTCATCGAACACGTCGACCGGTTGTCCCTGTGCATCGACGAGCAGTGCATCGTTCTCGAAGCGGTTGTAGCCGACCCGACCCACACCCTGCACGTCCACTTCGCCAACGCGGGTGTTAAGGCTGGGTCCGGCATAGAGGCTGTAAAAGCGGCTCTCCGCATCCTCGCGCACCAGCGGGTTGGCCGTTGTGCCGCCCCCGGCGTCGACCCGGGTGCGCGCGGCCAGACCCCCCGCCTCGAAACTGAGGGTATTGGGAATGATCGCCAGCGTACCGCGCGCGACGCCGCTAATGGTGTCGGTATCGATGCTGTTGTCGCCGTAACCGATGTTGCGTTCATAGCGCAGTGAGACTGCCGCTCCGCTGTTGCGTCCCTGCACGTTGAGATCGACCCCGACCGCGACCTGCGTGAAGGTCAGCACGTCATCGCCGGGCGAAAGCTCCGCCGAGATCACCTGACCGACCTCGATGTAAGGCTGGATGATACGGTTGCCGCCCTGATTGGGCAGGCCGCCGGCATCGCCCTGCTGCGCCTGCGCGAGCGCGGGCGCAGTAAACAACAGGCTCGAGAGCATGAGCGGCAAGGCAGCGAGCGACCATCGCATGCTCATTTCCCCCCGCTGCCATAAGTGCCGAAGCGCCGTCCGGAGGGGCTGTAGCGCGCGGCATTGAGAAGCAGCTTGATGTCGGCGCAGGCGGACAGCAGTTGCTGCGCATCTTCCAGTGCCGCGCGGGCCGTCTCGTCGGCGCGTGCAACCAGCACTGCCTGTCCGACATGAGCAGCGAGTTCCGCGGCCGGAGAGGCTGCCAGCGCCGGCGGGGTATCGAAGATCACAATCCGTGTCGGTGCGCCCTGTGTCAGCCGGTCGAGCACCTCTCCGGTGCGCACACTGGCGAGATATTCGGCGTCGCGCGCGCTCGGCGTCCCTGCGGGCAGCACGAACAGGCCCTCGATATCGGTCCGGATCACGAGGCTCTCGGGCGCGATGGCCGGATCGGCCAGCGCATCCATCAGCCCTTGCTCACCCTCGATCCCGAGACGCTGGGTCACGGTCGGCTTCACCACATCGGCATCGACCAGCAGCACCTCGAGATCGCGCTCGGCTGCCAGTGCAATGGCAAGGTTCGTGGCACAGTAGGTCTTGCCCTCCCCCGGATGGGGCGAGCAGACGAGAATCCGGCGGGAAAGAGCGGTGTCCTCGGTCCGGGCATCGGCGAGTAGCTCGCGCTTGACGATACGAAACTCCTCCAGAAGACCCGTCACGGGGTCTTCGGGAACGATCAGCCCGGCTTCGCGCAGATGCTCGCGGTCAATGGCGGCGAAGGGGCCGCAAAAGCTGACCGCGGGTGCAGGCTCGACTCCAGCCGCCGGTTCCGGTTGAGGCTGCGTCACCCTTTTATCTGCCTGCTTCGGCAGGGCAGGTGCAGAGACGCGGAGCCTGGGCTCGGGAACAGGCGGAACAGGGGCAACCGGCAGCACCGGCGTGCGCGCCGCGCCCAGCCCGAATGCCGCATCGGCACGCTCGAAAAGTGAGGCGGGCCTTGCTCCTTGGCGGTCGATCCTGCGCTGGTGGGTCATTGGGTTTCCTCTGCCCTCACGCGACTGTTCCAACCGCGACAATCTCTATCGCGACGAGGATGACGAAGATCCCGAGGAGCCCGCCGCAGGCTCCGGCGAACTGCTTGAAGCGCTTCTTTTCAAGCGCTCTGGCGGCATCCGAAACGGTCAGCGAGATCGATCCGATCACCGGCAGATCGAAGGCGTGCTCGAGCTTTTGCGGCGTGGCGAAGCTCGACTTGAGCTGCCCCAAAACATAAGCCGCTGCCGCACCGGCACCGAAGCCCACGATCAGCACACCGAGCAGCAGCAGCGGACGATTGGGTGCAGCCGGCTTCTGCGGCACGCTGGGATCCTGTATGACGTCGAAACGGAACTGGCTGGCCTTGTCCTCGACTTGCCCGCGCGTGCGAAGCGCCTCGCGATCCTGCAGCAGCTTTTCATAGTTTTCGCGCAGCACATCGTAATCGCGGCTGATGCGGTTCGCCTCGGCTGCAACCGTGGGCTCAGAGGCTTGGCTGGCCATCAACGCCGCGAAATCGCTCTGCAGTGCGGCACGTCGCGCCTGCAGCGCCTCAACTGTTGCCTGTCGCTCGGTGCGAATGGCGTAAAGCGAAGCGTAGGCCGGATTGGGCGTCCCCCCCGCATCCTCTCCTGCGGCAGCGGCCTGCTTGGTCAGGAGAGCGACCTGTCTGGTCGTGGAAACAACGTCAGGGTGATTGTCGGTCAGCCCACGCGCGCGCAGCTCCGCCAACTGGGTCTGCGCCTGCAGAAGGGCCGCCCTCGGCCCGGTCGCCTCGCGTCCGCCGATTATCGTGCGCGGGGTGTTGGCAAGCTGCCCCGAAATCGCCGCCAAGGCGCTTTCGGCAGCGGCAAGGTCGGCATCGACCGCCCGCAGGTCGGCACGCGCCTGCTGGACCTTGCTCGAAAGGCTCGCCGAGCCACCGACAAGATCAGGATATCGGGCTTCAAAAGCCAGACGACGCTGTTCCGCCTCTTCAAGCTCGCGCTTGCGACCTTCAAGCTGGCGTTCGAGATCGGCAATCGCCTGAGAAATCCCCGCCTTGTTACCCGCAACGTGCTCCTCGCGCAGGATATCGAGCAGCTTCTGCACGACATCGCGTGCCAGCACCGCATTTTCGGCATCTGACAGGTCGCCGCGCCCGATCTCGGCGGTGATCTCGAACAGGTTGTCCTGCTCGCTCGTCACCTTCACCTTCTTCTCGAGCTCGGCGATCATGGCATCCATCGCCCCGCGTCCGGTCACGCTATCGCCCAAGCGGGTCGAGGTGATCACCTTCTCGAGGTTCTTGGCGCTCGATAGCGTCTGGCGCACGCGCATGATCTCTTCCCTGCCGTCACCTGCAATCCCGAGCTGCTTGGACAGGACATCCTCGACATCGACATAGACCCGCGCCTTGGATTCGTAGGCATTCGGGATCATCGCGATCACCAGCCAGCCCAGCAGGCACACGCCCCAGGCGACCGCGATCGCGATCCAGCGCCGGTGCCACACCGACCATAGCGCTGCGCGCAATTCGTCGAAGATCTCGCTCATGAATGCGGGCGCTCCTTCAGAACCGGCTTTCCGGGATGATGATCGTATCACCCGGGCTCAGCATGACGTTGGCGCTGGCATCGCCACGCCGGATGAGGTCGGACAGCCGCAGACGGTACTCGACCTGTTTCCCGCTCTCGCGGTCCTGGCGGATCAGCTTGGCCCGGTTGCCGGCAGCAAATTCGCCCAGGCCGCCGACCGCAATCATCGCATCCAGCACGGTCATGTTGGCACGGTAGGGCAGCGACGCCGGCTGCGGTGTCGCACCGATAATCCGCACCTGCTGGGTAAAGTTGCCCTCGGGCGTGTTCACGATCACCGAAACGATCGGCTGCTCGATATATTTTCCGAGTTCTCCGGCAATGTAGTCCTGCAACTCGGTCGCGGTCTTGCCCACAGCCGGAATGTCCTGCACCAGCGGGATCGTGAGCCGCCCGTCGGGGCGGACGCGCACCTTGTCGGCCGAAAGTTCCGGGTTGCGCCAGACATGGATCGTGATCTCGTCCAGCGGGCCGATGGTGTATTCCTCGCTTGGCGCGATCGGAGCGGCAGAATAATCGGCAGGCGGCAGTTCCTTCCCGCCAGCCGCACAGCCCGCGAGCGCTACCAGCGCAAGACAGAGGGCAGATGAACGGGCGACAGGCGGAAAGTAGGGCATTGACGAGGATCCTTGGCCAGCATGCACCTCCGGCGGAGTGCGGATTACCGGCAGGAGCGACCTGCCATCCGCAACCGTCGGAAAGCCGGTCGCTTCTCGCCCGAAATGGTGAACATATTGTTAGTTATACAGCGACATTTCAGCGCCCATCCCGGAACGGGACAGTGGCTTGGGCGGTGTTAACGCCAGCCTCGCGAGCTTCGGATCAGACCAGGAGTTCTGCCGCCGGACCGTGCCCCAGAAAGGCGGCCGGGCTAGCGCTTGCTCCATAGGCCCCGGCGCAGAACACGGCGACAAGATCACCGATCTCGGCGCGTGGCATAAACGCGTTGTCGGCGAGTCGGTCGAGCGGTGTGCACAAGCAACCGACGATATTCACCTCCTCTATCGGCTCTGCTTCGTAACGTGTTGCAATAGCGGAAGGATAATTGCGCCGGACAACGGTGCCGAAATTGCCGGATGCGGCCAATTGATGATGCAGCCCGCCGTCGGTGACGAGATAGACGACCCCGTGGCTTTCCTTGCGGTCAATCACACGGCACAGGTAGACTCCCGCCTCGCCCACCAGATAGCGGCCGAGTTCAAGGCACAGTTCGCTGCTGGCCAGTGAGGCAGGCAGATGACCGACCCGCTCGGCCAGCGCTGCGCCGACGCGCGACAGATCGAGCGGCTCGTCTCCGGGGAAGTACGGGATGCCGAAACCGCCGCCCATGTTGAGCTTGGGGCATCCGTGACCGATCGCATCGGTAAGATTTGCCGCCAGTTCCAAGACGTTGGCCTGGGCTTCTATGATCGCTTCCGTGCTCAGCGCCTGGCTTCCGGTGAAGATGTGCAAGCCCCGCCACTCGGCCCCCTCGCCGATCAGGAAGCGTGCGAGATCGGGCACCTTGTCGGCATCGACACCGAAAGGCTTGGCACCGCCACCCATTTTCATGCCCGAGCCCTTGAGCTCGAAGCTCGGATTGACGCGGATAGCGATACGCGGTGCCCTGCCCAGACGCTGACCGATAGCAATGGCCCGGCGTCCCTCGCCCTCGCTCTCGCAATTGAGCGTCACGCCTGTTGCAATCGCGGCCTCGAGTTCGTCATCACGCTTGCCCGGCCCGGCAAAACTGATCCGCGCAGGGTCGATCCCTACAGCTACGCAAAACCCCAATTCTCCCGACGAGGCGATGTCGAACCCGTCGACCAGCCCCGCCAAATGCCCAATCACCGCCAGATGGGGGTTGGCCTTGACCGCATAATTGATCCCCACCCGCGCCGGCAGCGCTGCACGCAACTGCGCGACGCGGACATCAAGGTGCGCGCGCGAATAGACGAATAGCGGCGTGCGCCCGGCCTCTGCCACCAACTCGCTGGCGCGCTTGCCGCCGATCGCAAGTTCGCCGCCAATGCTCTCATAACCGGCAGGGATCGGACCGACGGGCTTCATTCGCCAAATTCCTTGTTGAGCTGCGCCTGCAAGGCAGCGCGGTCGATCTTGCCGTTGGGGTTCAGCGGCATGGCGTCGCGCCAGTGGATATGCTGCGGCTGCATGAAATTGGGAAGCTCGCGCTGGAGGAGCCGGGGCAAATCCTCGCGCCCTGCGGCATCACCGCGAACCACCAGATGCACCGCTTGACCGAGGCGTGCATCCGCCACGCCGAGCGCCACCGCTTCAGCCGCAAGTCCGGTGGCGATGGCGGTGTCCTCGATCTCCTGCGGGCTGATGCGGTTGCCCGCGCTCTTGATCATCGCATCGCGCCGCCCGGCAAAGTAGAGCAGGCCATCCGCATCGCGCCGCACCCGGTCGCCCGACCATACCGCTGTTCCGCCATAGGCCGAAGCGGAAGGCGCGGGCCTGAACCGCTCGGCGGTGCGCTTCGGGTCCTGCCAGTACCCCTGCGCTACCAGCGGTCCGCAATGGACAAGCTCGCCTTCCTCGTTGTCCGCCGCAACGTCACCGGCCTCATTGACAACGAGAATCTCTGCGAAGGGTATCGCCTTACCCATTGATGTCGGATGCGAATCTACCAGTTCCGGAGCAAGGTAGGTCGAGCGGAACGCCTCTGTCAGTCCGTACATCGGAAAAAGGCGCGCCTGCGGGAACATAGCCCTGAGCTTGCGCACCAGATCGACCGTCAGCGCCCCGCCGCTATTGGTCAGCCGCCGCAAGGGTGCGCGCGCCTCCTCAGGCCAGTCGATCTCGGTCAGTTGCACCCACAAGGGGGGCACCGCCGCGAGGGTCGTCACACCATGTTTTGCACAGGCCTTGGCAACATCCTTGGGGAACAGAAAGTCAAGCGGCACCACGCAGCCGCCTGCATACCATGTGCTCAGCAGTTGGTTCTGCCCGTAATCGAAAGACAGCGGCAGCACTGCCAGGGTCACATCGTCGTCGGCAAGTCCGAGATATTGGGCCACACTGACCGCGCCCAGCCACATATTGGCATGGCTCAACATCACGCCCTTCGGCTTGCCGGTCGACCCGGAGGTGTAGAGGATCGCCGCCAGTGCTGACGGATCAATGCACGATGGGCCCAGCGCGCCGAACCGGTCGGCCATCCGCAGAGCCTCGCCCTCGCCCAGCGCCCCGCAGCCAGCCGGCAGATCGCCCGGTTCGAGACTGGAGAGCCGCGAACCCGTTCCGATCAGCAGGCTTGCGTCGCTGTCGGCAAGAATATGCGCAACCTGCGCGCGCTTGAGCAGGGGATTGATCGGCACGTGCACCAGCCCGGCCCGCGCTGCCGCCAGCGGCAGGAGGCAGCTGAGTTCGCCCTTGGCCGCCCAGCTTGCCACCCGTGCGCCGGGCTCGGGCAGCATGTCCAGCAGCCACATCGCCATCTGTCCGACACGCTGTCTTAACTGATTGTGGTTAAGCGTCCGGTCCCGCAGCACCAGCGCGCGGCCCTCTCCGTATCCCTCGGCCACCGCCAGTTCGGCGAGGTGGTCAAGCGGACGCGGGACAGGATCGGGCGAGGAGAGCATGAACCGGAGCAGTCTTTCAGTGATCGAAGCGCGGTATCACCATAGCGTTAACGTCTTGCAAGCTCTGTCTGCTCACACAGCCACGGCCCCGTTCGATCGCGCCGAATGGTATGCGCTGCTCGCCGGGACCGGGCTCACCCCGCTGATCGCGATCGCAAGCGATGCAGAGGATTGCGCAGCGCTTGCCCTGACAGAGCAGGACGGTCGAATTTCGTCCCTGCGTAACTGGTACAGCTTCACCTGGCGACAGCTCGCGCCCGACGGCGAAGCGGGCGACCGGCTGCTTGAAGCCATCGCGCGGCAACTGAAGACCCGTGGGCACCGCGTCACGCTGGAACCGGTGCCCGGCGAGGACGGATCGGCAGAGCGGCTGGAACGCGCCTTCCGCCAGGCCGGATGGCAAGTCGCCGTCGAGGCCTGCGACACCAACCACGTGCTGGAAGTCGGCGGGCGCAGCTTTGCCGAGTACTGGGGCAGTCGTCCGGGCCGCTTGCGCACCACGTTCAAGCGCAAGGCCAAGAACGTCGAGACGCAAGTGCTGACACACTTCGATCCGGACGTCTGGGCGGAGTACGAGGCAATCTACGCGGCTAGCTGGAAACCGCCCGAGGATCAGCCCGAAATGCTGCGCGCCTTTGCGCAAAGCGAGGGCGCCGGCGGGCGCTTGCGGCTGGGCATCGCCCGCGCCAGGGGGCTCGCGGTCGCGGCGCAATGCTGGACGGTCGAGAACGGCGTCGCTTACATCCACAAGCTCGCCCATCTCGAAAGTCACAAGCAGCTTTCGGCCGGAACCACCCTGAGCGCTGCGTTGTTCGCCCACGTTATCGACATCGACAGGGTCACGCTGGTCGACTTCGGCACCGGCGACCAGAGCTACAAGGCCGACTGGATGGAGGCGGTACGCCCGCGGTTTCGCATCGATTGTCTCGACGCAGGCCAACCCAGGGCCTGGGCGCCGCTTGCCAAGCGGCGGCTGCTGTCACGCCGCGCCTAACTGGTCGCGGCGCTTGCACCTGCGGACGGGCATGGCTAAGCCCCGCCACCATCCGCCGATGACAGGGATTTGGGCGATCCAATGAACACCGTTCCGAGCATCCAGAACGACGCCGCGCTCGACCGCGAACTCAAGGGCTTGATCGCCGATGTGCTTGGTCTTCCCGCCGAGCAGGCGGCGGTTTTTGAAGCGGACTCCGGATTGTTCGGCCACCTTCCCGAACTGGACTCGATGGCCGTCGCTGGCCTGCTGACCGAAATGGAAGACAGGTTCGGCATCGTGATCGAGGACGACGACGTCGATGGCGAGATGCTCGAAACCTATGGCGGGCTGTTCGCCTTTGCCAAGGCCAAGCTCGGCACCGCCTGACAGCGGGCGCGCGTGATTTCGACCTGGACCCTTGCCGATCCCGATGGCAACTCAAGCGAGGAATTGCTGGTTGCCTTTGATCGCGGCCGCGACATGCGCGTGCTCATATCGCCCGCCTGGTTCGACGAGGCCAACAAGCTGCGGCGTTTCACCATCGAGGTGATGCGGCGGCTCGAAAAGGCCGGCATCGACAGCTTCCTGCCCGATCTGCCGGGCTGCAATGACAGCCTCGCCCCGCTGGAGTCCCAGACCCTTGCGGGCTGGCGCGCGGCCATGAATGACGCTGCCGACCGCTTTGGCGCGACCCATGTGCTCGGCATTCGGGCGGGCGCGCTGCTTGCGCCGGTACACCTGCCCGGCTGGCACTATGCTTCGCAATCCGGCACCAAGCTGCTGCGCGCCATGCTGCGCGCCCGTACCATCTCGGCACGCGAAGCAGGCCGAGAGGAAAAGGCAGAGGCCTTGCTGACGCTTGGCCGCAGCGAGGGCCTGACGCTCGGCGGCTGGCCGCTTGGTGCAGCGCTGATCCGCGAACTGGAATGCGCCGAACCCTTGCAAGCTGATGGACACAGCGAGATCGCACAATCGGTGCTCGGCGGCCCCGGCCTGTGGCTTCGCGCCGAGCCGGACGAGGATGCCGCGCAGGCCGACGCGCTGGCCGCCATCATCGCAGGAACAGGTGCATGAGCCGCCTCCCGCTATCCTTCGGCTGCGGCACCTTGATGCTGGCAGCTACGCTCGACACGGCGCCAGGGACGACCGGACTCCTGATCGTGAGCGGCGGCAATGAAATCCGCGCCGGAGCCTTTTCCGGTCAGGCACGGCTCGCGGCCCGGATTGCCCGCGCGGGCTTTCCGGTGTTCCGCTTCGATCGGCGCGGTGTGGGCGACAGCGAGGGCGAGAACCGCGGTTTTCGCCATTCGGCGCGCGACATCGCGGCCGCGATCGAGGCCTTCCGCGCCATCGCTCCTCAGATCACCCGCGTGGTCGCTTTCGGCAATTGTGATGCCGCCTCGGCGCTGATGCTGGCAGGCGGCGCCGGATGCGACGGACTAGTGCTGTCCAATCCGTGGACCATCGAAGAGCAAGCCCCCGATCAGAGCAGCGATCCCACACCGCCTCCGGCTGCGATCCGCGCGCGCTATCTGGAAAAGCTGAAGAACCCGCGCGAGATCGCGCGCCTGCTGGGCGGCGGCGTCGACCTGACCAAGCTGGCGCGCGGGCTGGCGCGCGCGGTCGGTCCTGACCCTGCCCCTTCCAGCCTTGCAAATGAAATGCGCACAGGCCTCACGCGTTTCACGGGCGAGGTGCGCATCCTGCTTGCCGCGGCCGACCGCACCGCGCAGGTGTTCGAAACCGCATGGGAGGCCATAGGTGAAAGTGGCGATCCGCGCATCCGCCGCTGCGCGGGCGCAGGCCATGCCTATGTCGAACCGGAACATACCGACTGGCTCGAAGCGCAAATTCTCGCCGCCTTGCGCGCCTAACGCTCGAACAGACTGACCAGCTCGACATGGGTGGACCAGCGGAATTGGCCGACCGGGCGAAGTTTCGTCAGGCGGAACCCGGCCTCGATCAGCGTCGCAGCATCACGCGCCCAGCTTGAAGGGTTGCAGCTGACATAGACCACTTGCGAAAGCGTACTCGCCGCAAGCTCCGCCACCTGGGCCCGCGCCCCGGCGCGGGGCGGATCGAGCAACACCGCGTCGAAGCGATTGAGTTCTCCGGGCTGGAGCGGGGAGCGAAACAGGTCGCGGTGTAGTGCCAGCACCTGCCCCCCCGCCTGCGCCCCTGCAGTCTTGCAGGCCAGATGCGCCGCGCGCTCGGCTTCGACCGCGAGCACCTTGCGGCCCTGCCGCAGCGCAAAAGCGAAGGTGCCAAGGCCAGCGAAGAGATCGGCCAAAAGCCGCGCATCGCCCAGCCATGCGGCGGCATCCGCGACCATACGGGCTTCCGCATCCTGCGTCGCCTGCAGGAAGGCGCCTGGCGGCAGGCTCACCGGCACGCCCGCCAGCGTCACCGTGACCGGCTCTGGCTCCCACAAAGTCTCGGGACCATAGCCCTGATCAATGGCAAGGCGGGCAAGCCCGTGCTCGCGGGCGAAATCGAGCGCGGCCTCGGTCGGCCCAAGTCCTTCGAGCGGGAAGTTCGAAAGGTTCGCCTCGACACCCTGATCCGCAAGCGTCAGGTCGATGCCGACCATGCCCTTGGGGCCATGGGCCGCCACGAAGCGGCGCAAGGGCGCAACAAGACCGGAAAGCGCGGGATGAAGCACAGGACATTCGGCCAGATCGACGACCCGGTGCGAACCGCCCTCGCGATAGCCCAGCACAGCACCCTTTGCTGTGCGCAAACCGTGCAACCCTGCGCGCCGGCGCGTGTGGGGCGGTGAAAGGTGGACGGGTAGCAATTCCTGCGGCTCCAGCCCCTGCCCCTTGGCGGCGTTGGCAACCCGGTCCCGAACGAAATCGGCCAGCACCGCGTCATCGGCATGCTGCAACTGGCAGCCGCCGCACGCGGCGAAGTGGCGACAGGCAGGGGCGATGTGGTGCGCGCCGGGCATCACCACCCCGCCCTGATCCACCATGTCGCCCGGCACGGCGAGCGCGACATGGCGTCCGGACGCGGTCACGCCGTCGCCCTTCGCGGCGAGGCGGATGATGGGTTCGCCAGAGGCTAGGTCAATGGTCACAGACAGGCCGCTAGCGCCTCGGACACATACCCGGCAAGCTGCGACGGCGCAAAGGCAGGCCCTACACGCCGCGCGGCCTCGCCATGCAGCCAGACCGCCTCGCAAGCAGCGGTGAAGGGATCGCAGCCCGTTGCCATACGGCTCGCGGCGATTCCGGCAAGGACGTCCCCAGTCCCCGCGACCGACAGCCAGCTTGGTGCGGGCGGTGCAAGAGCGAGACGCCCGTCCGGGGCAGCAATGATACTGTCCGGCCCCTTGGCAAGCACAGCCATGCCGCTCACACGGGCCAGCGTCCGCGCCCGTTCGCGCCGCCCTTCGGCAATGACGCCGAAATTTCGGCACAGCATATCGAGTTCGCCATCATGCGGGGTCGCCAGAACCGGCACATCGCGCGCGAGCATGTTGGGCGCGAGCAGCATCAGCGCATCAGCGTCCAGCACCAACCCGGGTGCCTGTCGCAGTGCCTCGCCAAGCGCCGCCTTGGCCGTGCCGTCGCGCCCCAGCCCCGGCCCGACGAGCACCGCAGCCATGCGCGCGTCTGCCAGTGCCTCGGCGAGTGGCGCGGTCTCGGTGACCACATCGGCAGGTGTGCGCGGATCGGGTTGGCGGGCCAGCAGCTTCACGTAGCCCGCGCCCGCATGCTGCGCGGCGGCGGCTGCAAGCAGGCTCGCACCCGGCATAGCACCTGCGACAATGGCAAGCAGTCCGCGGCGATATTTGTGGCTATCGACCGGGGGAGCGCAAAGCCGAGGGCGGGTAACAAGCTGCGCTGCCTCCTCCACACCCGCAATCCCGATCGGGACGAGCCGCATCTGCCCGATCAGCGCGCGGCCCGGCAGGCTCCAGTGCGCGAATTTCCATGCGCCCAGAGCCAAGGTGAGATCAAAGCACGGCAGGCGTTCGTTCAGCACCGCGCCGCTGTCGCTGGCGATTCCAGAAGGCACATCCACCGCCACGCGGTACCGGTGCCGCGCTGCCAGATCGCGCAGCAGCAGCGCGTGTTCGGCCACCAGCGGGCGGGCGAGGCCGGAGCCGAACAGGCAATCAACGAAAACATCGCCCGCGACCCCTCTGCTGGCCGTGGCGACCGGCCCGTTCCACCGACGCCGGGCTTCGCGCCCAGCCTCGGTAGCGGATTCGAGCGGAGCGATGAGGGTGACGGCGTTACCTGCCTCGCGCAGCCGACGCGCAATGACATAGCCATCCCCGCCATTATTGCCGGGGCCGCATAGGACGGTGACCGAGCGGCCCGCCGCAATCCGCCGGATCCACTCGGCCGCGCCACATGCGGCGATTTCCATGAGGTCGCTGACCGAAGTCCCCGCGTCAAACAGCACCTGCTCGGCGGCGCGCATCTGGTCTGCGGTGAGGACCTGCGCGCCGTTCATGACGAGGGCGGATCAAGCAGAGTTCGCGGGATCCGGTAGCGGTCGGCGCCGACGGCGAATTGCACCGCACCTTCGCCGGTGTCCTCGGGAATCAGGGGTTCGGCTCCATCAACCGGCACCAGTGCCCCGGTCGCAGGATTGCGGATCAACCGCCGAAAGCCGCCGTCGGGGTGATGGAGAACGAGCTCGCCGCTCGCCGCAACCTTCTCCAGCGTGCATACGGGCGAATAATCCGCGCCCGCGCCGACTGCGCATTCGACCTGATCGCCCGGAGGCGGCGGACTTTCGCTCCCGCACCCCGCCAGAAGGGCAAGGCATCCGAGCGCGCTAGATATTCGCAAAGACATGGGTTTCCGCTTTGGCGCCGGGGTGAGTGACCGCGCCATAGCGCGCCGGGCCAACGACCTGTTGATAGCGCCAGAGCGCGCCTGCCTGATAATCGTTCTGGCGCGGGGTCCACGCTTTGCGGCGCTCTGCCAGAACGTCTTCGGCGACTTCCAGTTCGATCGTGCCCTTTTCCGCGTCGATGGCGATGATGTCGCCATCCTCGACTAGCGCGATGGGGCCGCAATCGGCGGCCTCGGGGCAGACATGGCCGATGCAGAAGCCGCGGGTCGCGCCGGAGAAGCGTCCGTCAGTGATCAGCGCCACCTTCTCGCCCATGCCCTGCCCGTATAGCGCGGCGGTGGTGGAGAGCATTTCGCGCATGCCTGGGCCGCCCTTGGGGCCTTCGTAACGGATGACGATGACGCAGCCCTCGGCAATGTCCCGGCTTTCGACGGCGGCGAAGGCATCTTCCTCGCAATCGAACACCCGCGCCGGACCGGAAAACTGCAGCCGCGCCATCCCTGCGACCTTCACGATCGCACCATCGGGAGCAAGACTTCCCTTGAGGCCGACCACACCGCCCGTGGGAGTGATCGGATTCTTCACATCGTAGAACACCTTCTGATCGGGGTTCCAGGTGATCTCCTCGATGTTCTCGCCCAGCGTCTTGCCGGTGACGGTGATCGGGTTGGGGTCGATGAACCCGCCGTCGAGCAGTGTTCGCAGCGCCATGTAGACGCCGCCTGCCTCGTGCATGTCCTTGGCGACATACTTCCCACCGGGCTTGAGGTCTGCGATATAAGGTGTTGTCTTGAATACTTCCGCGACGTCGAACAGGTCAAAATCAATGCCGCATTCGTTCGCCATTGCAGGCAAGTGAAGCGCAGCGTTGGTCGATCCGCCCGTAGCCGCCACCACGCGGGCAGCGTTCATGAATGCCTCGCGGGTGCAAATGTCGCGCGGGCGCAGATTGCGGGCGACAAGCTCCATGACCTGCCTGCCAGCCGCGACCGCGATATCATCACGCGACCTGTAAGGCGCGGGCGCCATGTTGCTGTTGGGCAGGGACAAACCGATCGCTTCGCCGACGCAGGCCATGGTGTTGGCGGTGAACTGACCGCCGCAGGCGCCGTGGCCCGGGCAGGCGACCTTTTCGAGCGCAATCAGCTCGGTCAGTGGACAGTTGCCGGCGGCGAACTGGCCGACCGCCTCGAAGACGTCCACCACGGTCACGTCATTGCCACGGTGGGTACCGGGCAGGATCGACCCGCCGTAGACGAAGATCGAAGGCACATTGAGCCGCAGCATCGCCATCATCATACCCGGCAGGCTCTTGTCGCAGCCCGCGAAGCCGACAAGCGCGTCATAACAATGGCCTCGGACTGAAACCTCGATCGAATCCGCAATGATCTCGCGGCTGATAAGCGAACTCTTCATGCCCTGGTGGCCCATCGCGATTCCGTCAGTGACGGTGATGGTATTGAACCTGCGGGGCGTGCCGCCGCCCGCGATCACGCCCTCGCGGCAGATGTCGGCCTGCGCGTTCAGTGTCGTGTTGCAGGGCGCGGAATCGTTGCCGGCGCTGACCACGCCGACGAAGGGCTGCGCGATTTCCTCCTCGGTCATGCCCATCGCGTAGTAGTAGGAGCGGTGCGGTGCGCGCTCCGGCCCGACCGAGACATGGCGGCTGGGGAGCTTCGACTTGTCAAACTTCTGCGACATAAGATTTCCTGCTGCGGGGCATTTGCGAAACGTCCCTGCCTTCAGCCGAGCGCCGACGCAACCCTTTGCGCAACATCCGCAAGCAAGTCGGCCCAGCGCGCATGGTCCTGCGCATTGGCGGCAAGGTCCTGCCGGATCTCGATACCGAGATAGGGGCGCCCTTGCGCCTCGGCATGGCGGTTCATGGTGTAATTGAGATCGCGCCCCGAGTAGGGAAGGTTGTCGCCGACACACAGCCCCTCGGCTTCGAGAATTGGAACGGCGATGCGCGCGGCGCGCTCGTCCTGATTGTAGAGGACGCCGACCTGCCACGGCCGCGCGGCGTCCGAGGTTTCGAGGCGCGGGGTGAAGGAATGGAGCGAGAGAACCAGTGCAGGGTAGGCCTCGTCCAGCCACCCGGCAAGAGCAGTGTGATAGGGCCGATGGAAGCGGTTCAGCCGCGCCTCGCGGTCCGCGCCGATATTGCCGGGAATCGGGTGGCCGTCGCTGGTTTCGGGAACGAGACCGGGCGCGTCCTCCTCACGGTTGAAATCGCACACGAGGCGGCTGACGGCGGCGATGTGGGCGGGGATGGCGTGGCTGCGCGCAAGACGCTCAGCAATGGCTTCGGTGCCGATATCGACCGCGATATGTTCGTGGAGCAGGCGCTCGGGGATGCAGAGGTCGATATCCTCCGGCACCCGGTTCGAGGCATGGTCGGCAGCGCAGACGATGCCGCCGGGGCTAGGCTTGCCGATCTGGCGGAATACCTCGCTCATCGCAGCCGCCCCGCCATGGTCCACCACTCGTTCGGCATCGCCGCCAGTGCCGCGTCGCGTGCCTCAATAGTGTCGTAAAGCGCAAAACAGGTCGCGCCCGAGCCGGACATGCGGGCGAGCCACGGGGCGGTTGCTTGCAATGCGGCCAGCACCTCGGCGATGATGGGGCAGAGCGAAATGGCGGGCGCTTCGAGATCGTTGCGCCCTTCCCTTGCGATCTTGGACGCGGGGCCATCCGGCAACGCGCCGCGATCCTGCCCGTCCCACGCCTTGAACACAGGCCCGGTCGAAAGCGGCACGCGCGGGTTGACGAGCAACACCGGGGTTCCGGCGAGGTCGTCCTCAACGCTCAATTGCTCGGTGCCGGTGCCGGTGCCGATATGGGTGCGGCTGAGCACGCAGGCCGGCACATCCGCGCCGAGTTTTCCCGCACGCGCCTGCCAGTCATCGGGCAAGCCGTGGAGCGCCTCCACCATGCGAAACACCGCCCCGGCATCCGCCGACCCGCCGCCAAGTCCAGCCGCGACGGGAAGGTTCTTCTCCAGCGTCACCGCGAGGCCTTGCGCGCGCGGCAGGGCGTTGAGCGTCCGGGCGACAAGGTTGTCGAAAGGATTGTCGAGCACCCCCGCAAACTCGCCCAGCGTGGTGACGCTGTCCTGCGCGGCAGGCGCGGCGCTCAGCACATCACCCGCATCGACGAAGGCGAACAGGGTCTCAAGCGCGTGATACCCATCCTCCCGCCGCCTGCGGACATGGAGCGCAAGGTTGATCTTGGCGTAGGCGGTTTCAATGTTGGTCACGCTTGACGCTCACCGGCCTTTGGGATTGCGAACTGAGCCACTTGCAATCCAGCGCGAAGCGGTCCCAGCGCCGAGAATGAACCCAATCAGCAAGACAACACGATCGAAGCCGGTGGGCACCTGCTTGACCTGCTCATTTGCAAAACCCGCGAACACGCAGGCAAGCAGAAATGCCAGCGCAGCCAGGACGGCACGAATTCGCCCGATGGAAAACATGCCGCCCAACAGCTTCACATATTCGGATAGTTCGGCCCGCCGCCGCCCTCAGGCGTCACCCAGTTGATGTTCTGGTTGGGGTCCTTGATGTCACAGGTCTTGCAATGGACGCAGTTCTGGGAGTTGATCTGGAACTTGGGCTCGCCGGTCTTCTCGTCGGTCAGCCATTCGTAGACCCCCGCCGGGCAGTACCGTGCCGAGGGGCCGCCGAACACTTCCAGCTCGCTCGCCTTCTGCAAGCCGAGATCGGCCACCTGCAGGTGCACCGGCTGGTCCTCGGCATGGTTGGTGTAGCTGTAGGCGACGTTGGTCAGGCGATCAAAGCTGATCACGCCATCGGGCTTGGGATAGTCGATCTTCGGGTAAAGATCGGCGCGGCCCGTATAGGTGTAGTCCGGCTTGTGCTTCATCTTCACCGGCAGGCCGATCTTGAGCGTGCGCATCCACATGTCGATGCCCGCCAGCGCCGTGCCGATGTCGCCGCCATATTTGGCGACCGCCGGCTGGGCGTTCTGCACCAGCTGGAGTTCCTTGGCGATCCAGCTGGAGCGCACCGCCGCATCATAATCGGCAAGCTCGGTCTTCTCGTTACCGGCCGCAATGGCCGCCGCGATGCTTTCGGCCGCCAGCATCCCGCTCTTCATGGCGGTGTGGCTGCCCTTGATGCGCGGCACGTTGACGAAGCCCGCCGCGCAGCCGATCAGCGCGCCGCCGGGGAAGGCGAGCTTCGGCACGCTCTGCCAGCCGCCCTCGTTGATCGCACGCGCGCCATAGGACACGCGCTTGCCGCCTTCGAGATATTCGCGGATCGCCGGATGCTGCTTCCAGCGCTGGAATTCCTGATAGGGCGAGACCCAGGGGTTCTTGTAATCGAGCGCGGTCACGAAGCCGAGCGCCACCTGTCCGTTCGCCTGATGATAGAGGAAGCCACCGCCCCAAGAGTCACTCTCGCTCAAGGGCCAGCCCTGCGTGTGGATCACGCGGCCCGGCTTGTGTTTCTTGGGATCAATGTCCCACAGCTCCTTGATCCCGAGACCATAGACCTGCGGCTGGCAATTGGCCTCAAGGTCGTACCTGGCCTTCATCTGCTTGGTCAGATGCCCGCGCGCGCCTTCGGCAAACAGGGTATACTTGGCGTGGATTTCCATCCCGGGCTGATAGTCGCCCTTGTGGCTGCCATCGGCGGCAACGCCCATGTCCTGCGTGATGACGCCCGCCACGCGGCCTTCCTCGTCGATCATCACATCGGCCGCCGGGAAGCCCGGGAACACCATCACGCCCAGTCCCTCGGCCTGTTCGGCCAGCCAGCGGGCGAGATTGCCGAGGCTGCCGGTGTAGCAGCCGTGGTTGCTCATCAACGGCGGCATGATCGCATGCGGGAGCGAGGTCTTGCCACCCTTCGAGAGCACCCAGTGCCAGTTATCGGTCACCGGGGTTTCGGCCATCGGGCAGCCCATATCGCGCCAATCGGGCAGAAGTTCATCCAGAGACTTCGGATCGACCACCGCGCCCGAGAGAATATGCGCGCCGATTTCCGAACCTTTCTCGAGCACGATAACCTCGAGCTCGGCATTGATCTGCTTCAGCTTGATCGCCGCCGCGAGGCCCGCCACCCCGCCGCCGACAATCACGACATCGCAGGGCATTGATTCACGTTCGCTCATGGGGCTTTCCTGGTCCTTGCTGGTTTCCGGCGCGCTCGCCGCACATTCCGGCGAATTGCCGATGTCGTCCACTTGCTAACCGGGGCCGGGACAGTCAAGACCCGCATTGGATAGCACGCCTGCCAATGAACCGCCCCGAACCTGCCCTTGTCCGCGAATGTGAAGCCGCGCTTGCCTTCTGGCAGGCCGCGGGCGTGGACTGCGACTTTACCGATGACGCTACGGCGTGGTTGGCCCAAGCGCCGATCGAGGCGCCTGCCGCTTTGCCCGCAGCGGCGCGAAGTCAACCGCGCGGGGCGGATGACAAGGCATCCAGCCGAACCGACCGCAGCGAGAAAGCCGCACCGCCTCCTTCACCGCATGTTCCATCCCGGCGCGACCTGCTCGGCGAATCGCCGCCGGGTGATCTCGAAAGCTTCCGGCGCTGGTGGACCAGCGCACCGCAACTCGACACCGCCCGGCTTTATCCGCGGATCCCGCCGCGCGGGCCGGCGGGTGCAGGACTGATGGTGCTGGTGCCCCAGCCTGAGGAGGGCGACCGCGAGCGACTGCTCGAAGGGCCGCAGGGCCGTCTGCTCGCCAACATGCTTGGCGCAATGGGGCTTGAGGAAAGCGCGGTCTACATCGCTGCCGCCCTGCCCGGCCACACCCCGATGGCCGATCTCGCCGCGCTGGCCAAATCGGGCATGGACGCGGTGACGGCCCATCACGTCGCACTGGCCGCGCCCGAGCGCCTGCTGTTGCTGGGGACAGCGCTGCCCGCGATGCTGGCAGGAAGGGCAGATGATGGTTTACGGGAATTCAACCATAACGGTCGCAAGGTTCCGGTGATGGTCAGCGAGACGCTCGAGGCCATGACGGGCGTGCCCAAACTCAAGGCGCGGTTCTGGCGGAGATGGATGGAATGGTCGGCTTCAACCTGAAGCGCAGGCGGGCGGCTGCCGCCGCGATCACGGTTCTGGCCCTTGCTGTCCCCGCAGCGGCGGGGGCGCAATCGGGCAGCCTGGTCGCACGCTGGAGCGAGGCCGATGTTGCGGGCAGCGCTGTTGCTAGCGTCCTGAGCGCCGAGGAGCGTGCCCACTACCGCCAGCTCTTTGCCGCGATCGATGCTGAACAATGGGGCGAGGTCGAGGCGCTGCTCGCAGCAAGGCCCAAAGGCGTGCTGACCCAGGTCGCGCGGGCAGAATATTTTACCCATGCCAAAAGCCCGAGAATCGAGGCCGAGCAGATCGCTGCATGGTTCGCCGCAGGGGTCGATCTGCCGCAAGCCGAACAGCTTGCCCGCATGGGTGCCAAGCGGGGGGTGGAATACCTGCCTGCCCTGCCCGCCGAGCAGGGTCTTTCGCGCCAGCCCCCCGCGCCCAAGCGGATCCTGCCGCGGACCGTGAATGACGGAACAATGCCTCCGGCCACGGCCTCGGCGATCCTGGAAGCGATCAAGGGCGACAATCCCGGCGAGGCCCAACGTCTGCTGGCCGAGGTCGACTGGCAACTTTCGGGTGATGCCCGTGCCGAATGGCGCCAGCGGGTGGCGTGGAGCCACTATATCGAGAACAACGACAATGCCGCGCTCGAACTGGCGCGCACTGTTGCCGAAGGCACCGGCGAATGGGTAGCCGAAGGCGCATGGGTCGAAGGATTGGCCGCCTGGCGGCTCGGCCATTGCTCGCTGGCGAGCGAGGCCTTCGCCCGCACTGCTGGACGAGCCGTGAACGTGGAACTGGCCGCCGCCGGGCACTACTGGGCGCACCGCTCGCTGATCCGCTGCCGCGAGCCGGGTCAGGCGCAGCAGCACCTTTCGGCAGCCGCGCAGATGACCGAGACGCTTTACGGGATGCTTGCCGCCGACCAGCTCGGCATCGAACTTCCCGCTCACGCGCCGCCTGTCCCCTTCGGCTCGGACGACTGGCAGCAGCTGGCGCGCCGCAGCAATGTCCGCGTCGCAATCGCGCTGATCGAAGTGGGGCGCACAGGGCTTGCCGACGAGGTGCTGCGCCACGAGGCGCGGATCGGCCCGGCGGGCCAGTATGATGCCCTCGCCCGGCTGGCGCGCGAACTGGGCCTGCCTTCGACCCAGCTGTGGATGGCACATCATGCGCCCTATGGCCGGCGCAGCGACCCTGCCCTGCGCTTTCCGGTGGCGCGCTGGCAGCCGGTCGGCGGCTGGCAGGTTGATCCCTCGCTCGCCTTTGCCCACGCCCTTCAGGAATCGAACTTCCGCGCCAATGCCGTCAGCCCCGCGGCGGCGAAGGGGCTGATGCAGATAACCCCTATCACAGTCCGGCAGCACGCGCCCACGCTCAACATGTCGGCATCTTACGTCAATCTCGACGACCCTGAGGTGAACCTCGCCTTTGGCCAGCGCAATCTGGAAATGCTGCGCGATTCCCCTGTCACAGGCGGTGCGCTGCCGAAGATTATGGCGGCCTATAATGCCGGCCTCTCCCCGATCGGGCGCTGGAACACCGAGATCAACGACCAGAACGATCCGCTGTTGTGGATGGAATCGATCCCCTATTGGGAAACCCGCGGCTATGTCGCGATCGTGATGCGCAATTACTGGATGTATGAACGTGCGGCGGGCGTTGCCTCCCCCAGTCGCCGGGCTCTGGCGCAAGGGCGCTGGCCTGAGTTCCCGCGCCCTGCCACCACCCGCTCGGCAAGGTTGGAGCCCTGATGGCGATCGACGAGACCCGCCCCTTCAAACCGATCAACATCGCGGTGCTGACCGTCTCGGACACCCGCACGCCGGAAAACGATACCTCAGGAGACATTCTCGCGGAGAGGGTGGAGTCGGCGGGACACATCCTCGCCGCGCGCACAATCGTCAAGGATGACGCCGCGCTTCTTGCCGCGCAATTCGAGGCCTGGATCGAAGACCCGCAAATCGACGCGGTGGTGAGCACCGGCGGCACGGGCCTGACGGGCCGCGACGTCACGCCCGAGGCGCTGGCAATGATCGCCGGCGCGCGTGACATTCCCGGGTTCGGTGAACTGTTCCGCTGGCTAAGCTTCAAGTCCATCGGCACCAGCACCGTCCAATCGCGCGCCTGTGCGATTGTTGCACGCGGCACCTATATCTTCGCCCTGCCCGGATCGAACGGCGCGGTGAAGGATGGCTGGGACGGGATTCTCGCCGAGCAATTGGACAGCCGAAACCGGCCCTGCAACTTCGTCGAGCTGATGCCGCGGCTCAGAGAAGTCTGAGAACCCTTAACCGAACCCCTCTCCCGCTTCGCCCGGCGCAAAGCGGATCAGCCGGCTGTCGACCAGCGCGGCGGTACGGTTGACCACCGCCTTCTGGTATTCGGGGTCCTTGATCATCGCGAAGAACGCGCCCGCGTTGGGGTATTGGGCAATAAAGCCGTCGTGCCATGCGCGCACCTCCGGCCCCGTCACCATCGTCTCGAACCGCCCGCGCCACACGATCCGGCCCCCAGCCTTGCGGAAAATCGGGCCGCTCGTCTTGCCGTATTCCTCGTAGGCCCGGCGCCCGCTCCAGCCTTTGCCCGCGTGGTCATGGCCGTGCGGGTATTCGGCCACATCGCGATAAAGCAGCAGGTTGAGCATGTGGATCGGCGTGTCGCGCGGCAGGTCCTTGAAGGACTGGAAGTTCAGCGGGCTCGGATCGACGTAGGTTTCAGTCATTCGCCCATCCCTCTCCTGTCAGGTCGCATTGCATATAGACCGTATCCAGCTTGCGCCCAAACTTAAAGCCGACGTGGCGCATCCTGCCGGTATGGACGAAACCACACTTGCGGTGGAGCGCGACCGAGGCCGGCTCGCCCCCGCCGATCACAGCGACCATCTGCTCGAAACCGGCCTCGCGCGCGGCAGCAACGAGCGCCATCAGCAACGCGGTGCCGATGCCCTGCCCCCGCGCGGCCTCGGCGACATAGATGCTGTCCTCGCAGGTCTTGGCGTAAGCTGCACGGTCGCGGAATTGCGTGGCATAGCAATAGCCGACGACCACGCCTTCGCGCACGGCGACAAAAAAGGGCCATCCGCGCGCGGTTACAGCGGCGATCTTTTCCGCCCACGCCTGCACATCGGGTGCAATCGTGTCGAAAGTCGCGGTGCTGTGCGCGACGTGGAAGGCGTAAATGTCGCGGACGGCCTGCGCGTCGCTGTCACGCGCAGGCCGAATCTCCACCTCAGCCAAGCTTGTAATCCGCAAACCGGTCGCGCAGGTCCTTCTTGCTGATCTTGCCGGTGGCGGTGTGCGGAATGTCGTCGACGAATTCGACCGCATCGGGCAGCCACCACTTGGCGACCAGCGGCTTCAAGTGCTCGATGATCTCGCCGCCGGTGACCTCGGCCCCGGCCTTCTTCACCACGAACAGCACCGGGCGCTCGTCCCACTTGGGATGGTATATGCCGATGCAGGCGGCCTCGGCCACGGCCGGATGCCCGCAGGCGGCGTTTTCGAGCTCGACCGAGCTGATCCACTCGCCGCCCGACTTGATCACATCCTTGGTGCGGTCGGTCAGCTGCAAGGTGCCATCGGGGTGAAGGATGCCGACATCGCCGGTGTCGAACCAGCCCTCGTTGTTGACCGCGTCCTGCTCCGCCTTGAAATAGCGCTTGATGATCCACGGCCCGCGGATCTGCAGCGCGCCCGAGGTCTTCCCGTCGCGCGGCAGTTCGGTCGCCATGTCGTCGAGATCGACGGTGCGCAGCTGCACGCCGAAAATCGGACGGCCCTGCATCGCGGTCTTCTCGATTCTTTGTTCCAGGGTGAGCTGGTCCCAGTCCCAGGTCGGCCCGCCAACCGTGCCGATCGGGCTGGTTTCGGTCATCCCCCAGGCGTGCTGGACGCGGGTGCCGTTCTTCATCAGCCGCTCGATCATGAACTTGGGTGCGGCCGAGCCCCCGATGGTGGCGGCCTTCAAGGGCGGCAGGTCGAGGCCGTTGGCATCGCAGTACTGGAAATGCGCGAGCCACACGGTCGGCACGCCCGCGGAATCGGTCACGCCCTCGCGCAGCATCAGATCATGCAGCACGGCCGGATCGTTCACGGCGGAGAACACGAACTTGATCCCCGCCATTGCGCCCGCATAGGGCAGGCCCCAGCTTGCCGCGTGGAACATCGGCACGACCGGCAGCATCACCGAGGCCGCGCTGAAATTGAAGGCAGCAGGTTGCAGACCGCTCATGGCGTGCAGCACCGTGGAACGGTGCTCGTATTGCACGCCCTTGGGATTGCCGGTGGTGCCCGAGGTATAGCAGATCATGCAGGGATCGGTTTCCGGGCCGGTGACCCATTCGAAATCGCCATCCTCGGCGCCGATCCAGTCCTCGAAGGCGGGCGCATGTTCGCCGCTGTCATAGCAGATATAGTGCTCGACCGTGGGCCATCGGCTCTTCATCCGGTCGACGATCGGCTGGAACGCCGCATCATAGCACAGCACCCGGTCTTCGGCGTGATTGACGATATATTCGAGCTGGTCGTCGAAAAGGCGCGGGTTCACCGTGTGCAGCACCCCGCCCATGCCGGCGACGCCATACCAGCTCACGAGGTGGCGCGAATGGTTCATCGCAAGGCTCGCCACACGCTCGCCCGGCTTCACCCCCAGCCGCTGCAGGGCCTGCGCCATCTTCAGTGCATCGGCCCGGATGCCCGCCCAGTCGGTGCGGGTCTCGGTCCCGTCGGCCCAGCGGCTGACAATCTCGCGTTCGCCCGCCTCGCGCGCGGCGTGATCAATCACCGCGGTGACCCGCATGGTCCAGTCCTGCATTGCCCCGAGCTTGCCTGCGGCCATTATCCCTCTCTCCCTGATGGGCGCGCGTACCAGCGCGCGAATACGTGATTGCGGCCATTCTCATGCCCTCGCCCGTCGCGCTTGGCAATCGTGCGCGCGCATGATTTGCAAGAGCAATGGGGCACCCGGAAAACCACGAATGCCGCCGACGGCATTGCCTGTCATATGCCTGCCATGGATGCAGCCTAGGCTTCAGGCCTCGTCACACTGGAGAGCGGACATGAAAAAAGCGGCTATTCTTCTTGCCGGCACCGCAGCGATCATCGCAGCGCCCGTGCAGGCCCGTGAAGGGCAGGTCTATGTCGGAGTCAACGGCGGGGTCAGCTTCGAGGATCAGGTCGATGTCGATCTTGCCAATACCGATCCGCAGACCAATGGCGCCTTTGCCGACACCAATAGCGGCCTCGATGTCGATGTGGTGATCGGCTATGATTTCGGCGCCTTCCGGCTCGAGGCCGAGGGCGGCTACAAGCGCAATTCCTATGACGGGCTGACGGTCGTCAATTCGGCGATCCTGCCCGGCAACATCACGGTGCCGCCGGGTACAGTGGTGCAGAACGAGGAAGACCTGTCGTTCTGGACCGTAATGCTCAACGGACTTGTCGAACTCGGCAAGGATGACGGGGTGCAGTTCTATGCCGGCGGCGGTGTAGGCTTTGCCAATGTCGATCTGCCGGTCGAGGTGGCGGGCGTGGGCACCGTGATCGACGACAGCACCACCGATTTCGCATGGCAGCTGCTCGGTGGCCTGCGTTTCGCGGTCAGCGACAATCTCGATCTGGGCCTGAAGTACCGTTATTTCGTGGTCGACGATTTCGGGTTCGAGGCGGCCAACGGCCTTCCGATCGAGGCGGACTATACCGCCCATTCGGTATTGGCGAGCCTGGTCTACAATTTCGGTGGAAAGGAAGCCCCGCCGCCTCCGCCGCCACCTCCTCCGCCTCCTCCGCCTCCGCCGCCACCACCCCCTCCGCCGCCCGCACCGCCGCCGCCGCCGAAGCCGGTGTGCAATACCGGGCCCTATATCGTGTTCTTCGACTTCGACCGCTCGGACATCACCGCCGAAGCCGCAACCATCCTCGACAATGCGATTACGGCCTACGCCAATTGCGGCACGGCGCGCGTGATGCTGGCCGGGCACACCGACACATCGGGCAGCACACGCTACAACATGGGCCTTGCAGAGCGCCGCAATGCCTCGGTTCGCGGTTACATGACCGCACGCGGCATCCCCGATGCGAGCATCATGGCCGAAGCCTTCGGTGAAACCCAACCGCGCGTCCCGACCGCTGACGGGGTGCGCGAGGCGCAGAACCGCCGCGTAGAAGTCACATACGGCCCCGGTTCGGGGATGTAGGCTTCACGACCCTGATGCAGGAGCGAGGGGGCGGAGCGATCCGCCCCCTTAGTCTTATGGATCAGGCGACCAGCCGCAGGCCCGGACGGCTCTTCACCGGCACCAGTTCGACATTGCTGATTCCCCGAACCTCTGCCAGCCGCTCGGCCAGTTCGCCCGAGAGTAGGAAGGCCCGGCCAAGCTTCATCTGCGCATGGCCACCGGCCTCGAGCCTGAGGCGCACCAGCACCTCGCCATTGCCGTGGAAGGCGCAGTCCTCCTCGACATCCAGCGCGATCTTGAGTTCAAGCAGAGCCTCGAGGCTGGAAATGTCCGCCTTCAGCTGCATCGGGGTGGAGCCGACCACACCGGCCAGCGGCCGCGCGCCGCGCACGGTCAGACGGGGCGGTTCGTCAGGATTGGGCGAATCCAGTTCGACTGTCATCAACAGGCACTCGCCATCGGCGGCCCAGCGCTCGAATTGCGGCACGAGTGCCTCTTCGAAGCAGGCAGCGGAAAACTGGCCCGACGAATCCGAGAAATCCGCGCGCACGAAGGTTCCGCCCTTGCGGGTACGGGCCTTGGTAATGCCTTCGACCATGACCGCCATCACCGCCGTCCCGCGCCCGCCGGCTGGCGCCCCGTTCTCCATCAGGCTCTGGTAAGTGCGTGCGCCATTGGCCGAGGCGACGTCCCGATATTGCTGAACCGGGTGGGCGGAGAAGTAGAAGCCGAAATTCTCGCGCTCCTTGGCCATGCGATCGGTCTTGCTCCAAGGCTCGCAGGGCTGGAGGCGGAGATCCTCGCTCGGTGCCTCCTCGCCGCCGAACAGTCCGGCCTGCCCGCTGGACCGCTCGCGCATCGCCGCATCGGCGACCGCCAGCAGCAGTTCGGCATTGGCAAGCAATAGCGCCCGGTCAGGCTCGAGACCGTCGAGCGCACCGGCGCATATCAGACCTTCCAGCTGGCGGCGGTTCATGGTGCCTTGCGGCAGGCGCTCGAAGAAGTTCTTGAGGCTGTCGAAAGGGCCGTTGTCTAGGCGCTCGGCGACAATCGCTTCCATTGCCTTCTCGCCGACGTTGCGGATCCCGGCTAGCGCATAGCGCACGGCATAACCCTCGTCGGTCTGCTCGACACTGAACTCGGCCTCGCTGGCATTGATGCAGGGCGGCAGAACCCTCACCCCGCCCTGCACGCCCGGATAGCGCCGCGCATCGTCGACAAACGCCGACAGCTTGTCCGACTGGTGCATGTCGAAGCACATCGAGGCGGCGTAGAATTCTTCCGGATAATGCGCCTTCATCCAGCCGGTCTGATAGGCGAGCAGTGCATAGGCTGCGGCATGGGACTTGTTGAAGCCGTAGCCGGCGAACTTGTCGATCAAGTCGAACAGTTCATTGGCGCGCTTGGGCTCGATGTCGGAGACCGCCTTGCAGCCCTCGATGAAGCGCTGGCGCTGCGCGTCCATTTCGGCCTGGTTCTTCTTGCCCATCGCGCGGCGCAACAGGTCGGCATCGCCGAGCGAATATCCTGCCAGCACCTGGGCTGCCTGCATCACCTGTTCCTGATAGACGAATATGCCGTAGGTTTCGGCCAGGATGCCTTCGAGCTTGGGGTGCGGATATTCGATCGTGACAAGGCCCGCCTTGCGCTGGCCGAACAGCGGAATGTTGTCCATAGGGCCGGGGCGATAGAGCGAGACCAGCGCGATGATGTCGCCGAAATTGGTCGGCTTCACCGCCTTCAGCGTGCGCCGCATCCCTTCTGATTCCAGCTGGAACACGCCGACCGTATTACCCGCCTTCATCAGCTCGTAGACCGCCGGATCATCGAGCGTCAGCGCACCCAGATCAATCGCGATGCCGCGCCGGGCGAGCAGGTCAACCGCCTTGCGCAGCACCGACAGGGTCTTGAGGCCGAGGAAATCGAACTTCACCAGCCCGCTTGATTCGACATATTTCATGTCGAACTGGGTAACCGGCATATCCGAACGCGGATCGCGGTAGAGCGGGACAAGCTGCGCCAGGGGACGATCGCCGATCACCACCCCGGCCGCGTGGGTCGAGGAATTGCGCGGCAGGCCTTCAAGCTGCATGGCAAGGTCGACCAGCCGCTTTACCTCGTTGTCATTGTCGTATTCGCGCCGGAATTCGGCCACGCCGTTGAGCGCGCGCGGCAGCGGCCAGGGATCGGTCGGATGGTTGGGCACCATCTTGCACAGCCGGTCGACCTGCCCGTAGCTCATCTGCAGGATCCGGCCGCAATCGCGCAGCACCGCGCGCGCCTTCATCTTGCCGAAGGTGATGATCTGCGCGACGTGATCCGAACCGTACTTCGCCTGCACATAGCGGATCACCTCGCCCCGGCGGGTTTCGCAGAAGTCGATGTCGAAGTCGGGCATCGAGACGCGTTCGGGGTTGAGAAAGCGTTCGAACAGCAGCCCCAACCGGATCGGATCGAGATCGGTAATCGTCAGCGCCCAGGCAACCGCGGAGCCAGCCCCCGAGCCGCGTCCCGGCCCTACGGGAATACCCTGATCCTTGGCCCACTTGATGAAGTCGGCAACGATCAGGAAGTAGCCGGGAAAGCCCATCTTCACGATCACGTCGATCTCGAATTCGAGACGGTCGAAATAGACCTTGCGCTCTTCTTCGGTAAGGTCGGGATAGGCCACCAGCCGCGCCTCCAGACCGGCGCGCGAATCCTCCGCGAGCATCCGCGCCTCGCCGGCAAGGTCGCCCGCAAGGCTCGGCAGGATCGGTTTGCGATAGGGCGGCGCAAAGGCGCAGCGCTGCGCAACCACGAGCGTGTTGGCGAGGCCTTCCGGCAGATCGGCAAACAGCTCTGCCATCATCCGGTCAGACTTCACGAAGGCCTGCGGATTGGTGCGCACCCGGTCTTCGGCCTCGATCTGGGTCGAATGGGCGATGCACAGCATGGCGTCATGCGCCTTGTATTCGTGGGGCTCTGCGAAATTGGCCGGGTTGGTGGCAACCAGCGGCAGATCGCGGGCATAGGCGAGGTCTATCAGCGCCTCTTCCGCACGGGCCGCGGCCGCGTCGCCATCGCGCGCGATCTCGACATAGAGCCTGCCCGGAAACAGCGCCTCCAGCCTGTCGCACAGCCGCGCCGCAGCGTCGTGCTGGCCGTCCGCCAGGAGGCGCGTGAGACCGCCCTCGCCCGCGCCGGTCAACGCGATCAGCCCGCCGGTGCGTCCTTCAAGATCAGCCAGTGTGACATGCGGATCAAGCTCGAGCGGGCGGTCGAGATGAGCCTTGCTGACAAGATGGCAGAGGTTCCCGTAACCTTCCTTGTCCTGCGCGTAGAGCGGCAGGTAATCGATCGCGCGGACAGCCGAACCTTCCACACCCTCGCGCGCCACGCCCAGCAGTGTGCCGATAATCGGCTGAACGCCTTCCTCCTTGCAGGCCGAGGCAAAGGCCATGATCCCGTAAAGGCCGTTCCGGTCGCAGATCGCGATGGCGGGAAAGCCCCGCTCTTTCGCCAGCTTGGCGATAGCCTTGGGATCTATCGCCCCTTCGAGCATCGAATAGGACGACAGCACACGCAGAGGGACGAAGGGAGCGAAAGGCATGGCGCACAGTTTATGAATTTGCGCCGATTCCGGAAGCGCCCGGCGCGCTTACTTCTCCACAGGGCAGCCCCCGGTCAGAGCAGTTTCTCGATGTCCCTGGCAATCGCCTCGGGCTTGTCGGTCGGGGCATAGCGCTTCACCACGTTGCCCTCGCGGTCGATCAGGAACTTGGTGAAGTTCCACTTGATCGAAGTCGAGCCCATCAGCCCCTTGGCCTCCTTCTTCATCCAGTCGAACAGCGGCGAGGCGTTGTCGCCGTTGACGTCGATCTTGGCCATGAGCGGGAAGGTGACGCCGAAATTGACCTTGCAGAACTCGGCAATCTCGTCCGCGCTGCCGGGTTCCTGCGCGCCGAACTGGTTGCAGGGAAAGCCCAGCACCTCGAAGCCCTTGCCCTTGAACTGCTGGTAGAGCTTTTCCAGCCCGTCATACTGCGGGGTGAAGCCGCATTTGCTCGCGGTGTTGACCACCAGCAGCACGTTGCCGAGCTTGTCGGCAAGATCAAGGCTCTCGCCGCGGTTGGTGGTGACGGTGAAATCGGCAATGGTGGTCATGGATGCTCCCGCAGGTTGGGTCGGTTCAGGCCTCGCCTTTTGCGGGAAAATCGGGACGTGAGGCAAGCACCATTGCTTCATCGGCCGCATGCAGCGATGCACGGTCGTCCCATGCAATCGCCCCGGTATCACCGGTATCGCCCTTGAAGGTGCTGGGATGGTCGGCCATTCTCTCCTCCTCCTTATATCGACCCTTTCGATATAGGGATGCGAGCGTCCGGCTAGGTCAGCACGCCGTCCTTGAGCCGCACCACCCGGTCCATGCGCGCGGCGAGACGTTCATTATGCGTCGCCACCAGCGCCGCGCTGCCCTCGCCGCGCACCAGCGCGAGAAACTGGGCGAGCACGGCATTGGAAGTGTGTTCGTCGAGATTGCCGGTCGGCTCGTCGGCCAGCACCAGCGTCGGCCGGTTGGCGAGTGCGCGGGCGACCGCGACGCGCTGCTGCTCGCCGCCCGACAACTGGCTCGGACGATGGGTCAGCCGCTCGCCCAGCCCGAGGCTGGTGAGCAGGCTGTCCGCGCGCGCCTCGCATTCGGCGCGCGGGGTGCCGAGGATCATCTGCGGCATCACCACATTCTCGCGTGCGTCGAAATCGGGTAGCAGGTGGTGGAACTGGTAGACGAAGCCGAGATGTTCGCGCCTGAGCTGCGTGCGCGCGTCGGCGGGCAGGCTCTCGGCCTGCTGCCCGGCGATGGCGATATGCCCCTCGAACCCGCCTTCGAGCAGGCCGACCGCCTGCAGCAGCGTCGACTTGCCCGAACCCGACGGGCCGAGCAGCGCCACGATCTCGCCCGGCATGATATCGAGATTGACGCCGCGCAGCACGTCGATGCGCGTGTCCCCCTGCTGGAATGAGCGCTTCAGCCCCTTGAGGCTGACGATCGGGGTCGCGTCACTCATAGCGCAGCACCTGCACCGGATCGGTATTGGCCGCCTTGAAGGCAGGGTAGAGCGTGGCGAGGAAACTCATCGTCAGCGCCAGCAAAACGATGCCGAGAATCTCCCACGGATCGGTGCGCGAAGGCAGGGTCGAGAGGAAGCGCACTTCCGGATCCCAGATTTCCTGTCCGGTGGCAAAGGCGATGAAATCGACAATCGGCTCGCGGAAATAGAGCACCACCGCGCCCAGCAGCAGGCCTGCCGCCGTGCCGATGGCACCAACGGTCGTGCCGGTGGTGACAAATATCTTGGTAAGACTGCGCCGCGTCGCACCCATGGTGCGCATGATGGCGATGTCGCGGGTCTTGGCGCGCACCAGCATCACAAGGCTCGACAGGATGTTGAAAGCGGCCACCAATACCATGAAACTCAGGGCAAAGAACATCGCCACGCGCTCCACCTGAAGCGCCTCGAACAGGGCGGAATTGATCGTCTTCCAGTCCGATATGACCGCCTGGCCGGCGAGTTGTTTCTGAACCGGAGCGAGGATCTGGCCGACCTTGTCGGGGTCGTCCACGGTCACTTCGATCATGCCGATGGAATCGCCCATCAACAGCAGGGTCTGCGCATCCTTGATCGGCAGGACGACGAATTTCTCGTCGTAATCATAAATGCCCACTTCGAAGATCGCCCCGACTTCGTAGCCGATCTGGCGGATCGAGGTGCCGAACGGGGTTGTGCGGCCCTGCGGATTGATGATGGTGATGGTATCGCCCACCCGCGCGCCGATATTCTGTGCCAGCCGCATCCCGATAGCGACGCGGCCTGCCCCGCTCTGCGCCGAAGGCTGGTACAGGCTGCGCATATCGCCCAGCACCACCTTCTCGCCGAGCGCGGCGATGTCCGCGTCGGTCTGTCCGCGCACGAACACCGCCTCCACCCGTCCGCCGAAACTGGTCAGCAGCGGTTGTTCAATCAGCGGCGAGGCATCGGTCACCCCCGGGGTCGCCTTGACCCTGGCAAGCACATCCTCCCAGTTCTCAAGCCGCCCGCCATAGGCCTGGACGATGGCATGGCCGTTGAGACCGACGATCTTGTCGAGCAGCTCGGCGCGAAACCCGTTCATCACGCTCATGACGATCACCAGCATCGCGACCGAGAGCATCACCACGCCGACCGAGATACCGGCAACGAGCGCGATGAAAGCCTCACCCTTGCCGGGCCAGAGGTAGCGCTTGGCGATCATCCATTCGAAGGGGGAAAGCATGGCTGTGCGGGCTGACCTGTCCTGTGTGAACGAAGCCTGTAGTGGCGGCGATGGGTCGCGGCAATCCCGAGCAGGATCAATGTCCCCCGCCCAGCGCCCTGCTGCTCCATCGCGGCCTGTCACATCGCGGTCAGCAAAAAGGCGGGCATCGCAGGCGTGCTTTCCCTTGTAATTGATCCGTCACATCGCCATTGGGGGCGTGCCCACCCGGCGGCAGGATTGCGGACAGGTCTGGTGATGCCGATGACACCCCTCAATATGACCCACCCCTTCCGTGATGCGGATGGTGACAAGCTGCGAGAAGAATGCGGTATTTTCGGCGCGATCAACGCCACCGATGCTTCTGCGGCGACAGCGCTCGGCCTGCACGCGCTGCAGCACCGCGGGCAGGAAGCGGCGGGAATCGTCAGCTGGGACGGGCGCGAATTCTTCGTGCGGCGCGGACTCGGCCATGTTGCCGAGAACTTCTCCTCCTCCGAAGCCATTGCCGAACTGCCCGGCCACATGGCGGCAGGACACGTGCGCTATTCCACCACCGGCGGCTCGGGCCTGCGCAACGTCCAGCCGCTCTATGCCGAACTGGCGAGCGGCGGATTCGCGGTTGCGCATAACGGCAATATCTCCAATGCCATGACCTTGCGCGCCGATCTGGTCGCCAAGGGTTCGATCTTCCAGTCGACTTCGGACACCGAGGTGATCATCCACCTGGTCGCCACCAGCCGCTATCCCACCATTGCCGACCGGCTGGTGGATGCGCTGCGGCTGGTCGAGGGCGCCTATGCGCTGATCGTGATGACGCCCGAAGGCATGATCGCCTGCCGCGACCCGCTCGGCATTCGCCCGCTGGTGATGGGCCGGATGGGCGACGCGGTCCTGTTCGCCAGCGAAACCGTGGCCTTCGACGTGGTCGGAGCCGAGGTCATCCGCGAGGTCGAACCGGGCGAACTGGTGCTGGTCGACTTCTCAGGAGAGATCCGCTCGGTGCGACCCTTCGGCAGCCCGCCGGCCCGGCCCTGCATCTTCGAGCATGTCTATTTCAGCAGGCCCGACAGCGTGTTCGCCGGGCGCTCCGTCTACGAGGCGCGCAAGGCGATCGGCACCCAGCTGGCGATCGAATCCCCGTGCGATGCCGATCTCGTGGTGCCGGTTCCGGACAGCGGCGTGCCCGCAGCACTCGGTTTCGCCCAGCAATCGGGCATTCCCTTCGAGCTCGGCATCATCCGTTCGCACTATGTCGGGCGCACCTTCATCCAGCCCGGCGACGGTGCGCGCCATTCCTCCGTCAAGCGCAAGCACAATGCCAACCGCTCGCTGGTGGAAGGCAGGCGCATCGTGCTGATCGACGATTCGATCGTGCGCGGCACCACCTCGCTCAAGATCGTCGAGATGATGCGCGAGGCCGGCGCGGCCGAAGTCCATTTCCGCGTAGCCAGCCCGCCCACGGCGCATTCCTGTTTCTACGGCGTTGACACGCCCGAACGCTCCAAACTGCTAGCCGCGCGTATGGAGCTTGAAGCCATGCGCCAGTTCATCAAGGCTGACAGTCTTGCCTTCGTCTCGATCGACGGGCTTTACCGTGCAGTCGGGCGCGAAGGACGCAGCGCGTCCTGTCCGCAATTCTGCGACGCCTGCTTCACCGGCGATTACCCCACCTCGCTGACCGACCTCGCCGAGGCGCAGCAGAAGACCGCCGAACTTCCCTTCGCTGACCCCAAGGCCGCGTGATCCCATGACCGAAACTGCCAAACCCCTCACCGGGCGCACCGCGCTTGTCACCGGCGCGAGCCGCGGCATCGGCGCCGCCACTGCGAGGGCGCTTGCCGAAGCGGGTGCGCACGTGATTCTCGTGGCGCGCAAGGTCAAGGCACTCGAGGAAGTCGAGGACGCGATCCATGCTGCCGGCGGCACCTCGACCATCGCTCCGCTCGATCTGACCGAGCCGGATTCGGTCACGCGCCTTGCCACGGCCATCGCCGGTCGCTGGCAGACGCTCGACATCCTCGTGCTTTCAGCCGCTTATTTGCCGGAGCTCACACCGCTTTCGCAGATAGAGCCCAAACAATTCAACCAGGCGCTGCTCACCAACGTGGTCGCCACGCAGGCGTTGATCTCCGCTTTCGACCCGATGCTGCGCCGCGCCGAGGCAGGACGGATCATCGGCCTGACCAGCAGCGTCGGCGCCGCGCCGCGGCCTTATTGGGGCGCCTATGGTGCGACCAAGGCGGCGTTTGAGAACCTGCTGGAAACCTATGCCGCCGAAGTCGAGCGGCTCGGCCCCTTGCGCGTGGCGATCATCGATCCCGGCGCGACGCGCACCGAGATGCGCGCCCGCGCCTATCCGGGCGAGGATCCCGAAACGGTCAAGCCGCCCGAAGTGGTGGCGAGCCGGATCGTGGCCCTTCTCTCCGAGGGTTTCGACGCCCTCCATCGCGAGCGGATCGACTGACGTCTCCGGCGTGGTTGCGGCGTCATCGCTGCGCTTGCATGGCAACCAAATATTAACGCTTTGGGCGGCATTGTCGGCGGCAAAGCAGACTGCGCGCCGCAGCGGCGGTTGACATGAGGTTGAACGCGATGCCCACCGAGAAAGATTCCTATCGCATTGCCGCGCAGGAAGATCGCTGCGCGCCCCGCACCCGGCTGACGATACCCGCCACCTTGCGTGCGTCGGGTGGCCGGGCCTTCCAGAGCGTGGTGCACGACCTGTCGATCTCGGGCTTCTCGGCCGCGTCGATCAACCGGATGCACGAAGGCCAGCTGTGCTGGCTCACCCTTCCGGGTCTCGAATCGCTTCAGGCCGAAGTGGTGTGGTGGGACAACTGCATCGTCGGCTGCGCGTTTTCCGAGCTTTTGAGCCCGATCGTCCACGACAACATCCTGCAGCGTTACAGCAATGTCGGGGTCTATCGCCAGGTGATCTGATCCGGCCGCCGCACCTCTGATGTTCCACGTGGAACACCCCCGCGAGCAGGCTGCTGAAGGCAGGCAAGACGGACCAGAAGACGGCTGACGGGGGTCTAGACCCGGTCAAACGCCTGCCAAAGAGCCGGTATCATTCGATGCTGGCTGCAATCTTTCCGGTCATCTGGAGGAACCGCGCGCGCTCCGGCCCTCCGCTCGCGCGTGACCAGTTGCCGACATAGGCGAACACCAGGCCCTTGTCCGGCACCAGCGTAATCCCCTGCCCGAAGATCCCCTGCGCGCCATAGGCGCCCGCGGGATAGGTCCACCACTGGTAGCCATATCCGAAGCCCGGCATGTCGGGTGCGAAATCGACCTGAGCGGCCCCTGCCTCGTTGAACCAGCCTTCGGGGACCACGCCCTTGCCCCCTTCGAGCGCGAAAAGGCCCATGCGCGCATAATCGGCAAGGGTGATCGACAGGCAGCACCCGCCGATATTGCCGCCGCGCGGATCGACCATCCAGAACAGCCCGCCTGCGAACCCGGCCGGCTCGACGATCCGGCTCTGCGCATATTCGGCCAGCGGCAAGCCGACCGCGTTTTCCACCAGCAGGCCGATGAGATTGGTCTCGCCGGTCTTGTAGACCCACTTCGCTCCCGGCGCCGCTTCACGCGGAAGCGCCTTCATCTGGGCAACGATGGCATCGGGGCCGTATTCGACCACGAAGCGGTTCATCTGCGCAACATCGCTGTTCGGGTCAGTGTAATCCTCGTTCCACTTCACGCCGCTGGTCATGGTGGCAAGCTGACGCACCGTGACGCCTTCATAGGCTGAACCCGCAAGGTCGGGGATATACTTCGTCACCGGATCATCGAGGCTGGCGATATAGCCATCCTTGACCGCCGCGCCGAGCAGCGTGGAGGTGAAGCTCTTGGCGACCGAAAAACTGGTCCAGCGATCGTCCGGCCCCAGGCCCAGACCATACCCCTCGTAGCGCACCTTGCCGTCTTGCAGGACCATCACCCCGGCGGTGCCTGTCTCGGCAATCAGTGCGCCGAGTTCGGCCTGAAGCTCCTCGGAAAGCGGTTTGCCGTCGATCAGCGAGCGGACATTTGTGGCACCGGGGACCTCGTGACCGGCAAACCACTGCTCCATCGCGCGAAAGCGCTCGCTGCGCTGGGCATCGTTCCAGAACAACACCTGCAATTCGGACTGGTCGCGCTGCGGCGGTTGCACCAGTGTGGGCCGGACCAGCTGCGGCGGTGCCGAAGCGACGTTTTGGGCCGGGGCATAGGAACCGGCACAAGCCCCCAGCATCACCGCCAGCACCGCGCCCGAAACCGCGCTCTTGAACCTGCCCATCATCTTGCCCTCTCGTCCGTTGTTCCGGACGCAGGCATAGGCGGGCAGGCGTATCGGCGGCAAGCCCCCTAGCCTTCCTTCATCGCCTTCAATGCGGCAAGCGCGCGCTCGCGCGCGGCCTTGTGGGGGACGATCTTGCGCGGATAGCCCGCAGGCCGCCGCCCGAATTCCTCCGGGTCGTGGACATAGGGCTCCTCCAGCCCTTTCAGTTCCGGCACATGGTCACGGATATAGCGCGCCGCGTCGAACTTCTCCGACTGGCTCAATGGCGCCATGATCCGGCTGAACATGTTGCTGTCCACCCCCGTCCCCGCGGTCCACTGCCAGTTGGTGGCATTGGAGGCATAGTCGGCATCGCACAGCGTATCC
Source organism: Erythrobacter dokdonensis DSW-74 (assembly GCF_001677335.1). GTDB lineage: Bacteria > Pseudomonadota > Alphaproteobacteria > Sphingomonadales > Sphingomonadaceae > Erythrobacter > Erythrobacter dokdonensis. The sequence continues at coordinate 588,444 of NZ_LZYB01000001.1, read as the reverse complement.
CAGAACCACTTCTCGCCCTCGCGCCAGTCGATCAGCAGGTGCTTGATGAGGAAGCTGGCGGTGATCATCCGCACGCGGTTGTGCATCCAACCGGTCTGCCACAGCTGGCGCATCCCGGCATCGACGATCGGGTATCCGGTGCGGCCCTGCTGCCACGCCTTGAGATCGCGCGCGGCGGCTTCGTCGGTCGCGGGATCGCGCCAGCCGAAGCGGTCGAAATCCTCGCGGTAGTTCTTGGTGGCGTAGGCCGGAAATTGCAGGATCGCGTTCTGCGAATAGTCGCGCCAGATCAGCTCGCCCTCGAAGGTGCGCCAGCCGTCCGAACGCTTGTGCTTGAATTTATGCCAGATCTGTACGGGCGAGATTTCCCCGAAATGGAGGTGCGGCGACAGGCGCGAGACCTTGTCGACGCTGGGGAAATTGCGCTTGTCGTCATAGTCGTCGAGATCCGCTTCCCATGCAGCGAGGCGTTTGTGTGCGGCGTCTTCGCCCACCTGCCAGAAGGCACGCATCCCGCCCGCCCAGTCGGGCTTTGTGGGAAGCAGGTTCCATGCGGCAAGATCGTCGCTGGCGGGCCAGCTACCGGGCGAGGACAGCGTCTCGGGCGCGGGGAGTTCGTCGCGCGGCGGAAAGGCCTCGCGCACGGCGCGGGAGAACGGCGTGTAGATCTTGTATTGCCCGCCGGTGCCGGTGGTGATCGAACCGGGCGGCATCAGGTAGTTGCCGTCGTAAAGTTGCAGGTCGAGCCTGTCGGCGAGCTTGCCTTGCGCCTTCCTCCACCACGGCTCGTAATGGCGATTGGCGTGGATCGTTGTCGCACCCGTTTCCTCAGCGACCTTGGACAGTTCTTCCACCGCATCGCCCCGGCGCAGGATCAGCCGGGCGTGGCGCTTGGCGAGGCTGTTCGCGAGGCTTTCGAGCGAATGGTGCAGCCACCAGCGCGACGCCCCGCCATAGGCGTGATGCTTGGCGCAATCATCGTCGAGCACGTAGACACACACCACCGGCCCCGCCTTGGCGGCGTGATAGAGCGCGGGATTGTCGGCAAGGCGCAGATCGCGGCGGAGCCATACGATTTGGGTTTTACTCATGCAGCCTCAAGCGCCTTACCCGGCGGAGAGTTCCACGCATTCGACATCCGGCAGCGCGACCGAGAACCGGTCCCGCGCGCGCGGGTCGTAGAAGCGGGCGTCGTAGAGGATCACCGAGCCGTCAGCCGCGCGGCTCGCAAAGGGCGCGCGCGACCAGAACAGGAAGGCATCGAGCTGGCTATTGGTGCGGCGGGCCTCGGTCAAATCAGGCAGGCGACATTGCCTCTGATCGGAATTGGCATAGCCATAGCCGAAATCGCTGCCCTTCCAGTCGCTCGAAATCCAGCGTCCGTCCTCCAGTTGCGCGATCTGTTCGCGACGCCAGAATGTGAGCGGCAGGGGAGCGGCAATATAGGCTCTCGGATAGGGTTCGGTCATCGTTCCGCGGGTCGCGTTATCCAGCCAGGTGATAGCCCCGTTCACTCCGATATAGGCCAGCATCACGGCAATCGCACCGCGCGCAATCGGACGCTGATCGCCGCCGAGCTTTTCCCGCCACCATGACCACCCGACGCTGCCGATCAGCAGCGCCCACAGCCAGGGGTCGATGATGAACAGCGTATCGCCATAGAACCATTGCGAGGAGAACGGCTCCAGCAGCCGGATGCCGTAGACGTTGAGCCAGTCGAGCGCCGGGTGGCTGAGACACCCGATGAAGGCTAGTCCATAGAGCCACCCAAACCGCACCGGCAGCCGCGCCTCGGGCCGCGTTCCGCGCCGGGTCTGCCAGCGGTCGAAGGCCCACAAGATCCCCGCCAAGATCAGAGGCAGCAGCACCAGCGCGGGCGGGCCGTGGGTGATGCCTCTGCGGAAGGCCAAGTGCTCGGTGCCCTCCAGCCAGAAAAAACACGCCGCGTCGACGTCAGGCAGGTTCGCGCCGATGATGAGTGCGGGCATGGCGAGGCCGGTGGTGCGCTTCAGCCCCGCCTGCCCCAGCACCGCGCCGACAAAGCTATGTGTCAGATTATCCATATCTTACCCGCCTAGCCGTGCGGCACAGCGCATGGAACCGCAAATGCGCTTGGAAAAGTCCCGCTGCCTCGCCTATCGCAGCGCCCAAAGACCACCGGAGAGACGCAGAATGACCGACACCCCCTACATCCGCCCCGACATGAAGGCCTTCCTCGACATGATGGCGCAGGTGAACGGGCCCAAGCTGGTCGACATGACGCTGGAGGAAGCGCGCGCGTCCTATCAGGCGATGCACAATCTCGCCGATCGTCCTGCGCGCGATCTGGCGGTGATCCGCGACCTTTCGTGCCCCGGCCCCAATGGCGACATTCCCCTGCGCCTCTACGACGCGCGCGAAAGCCGTGATGAGGCCGCGCCAGTGATCGTCTTCTACCACGGCGGCGGCTTCGTGATCGGGGATCTCGACACGCACCACGCGCTCTGCACCGAAATCGCCGCGCTGATGGACCTGCCGCTGGTCGCGGTCCACTATGCCCGCGCGCCCGAAGCGCCCTTCCCCGCCGCGATCCTCGATTGCGAGGCGGCGACGCGCTGGGTCGCATCCAGCCCCGCAGAACTCGGCCGCACCGCAAGCGGCATCATCACCATCGGCGATTCTGCGGGCGGCAATGCGACCGTGGTCGTCGGCCAGCTTCTGGGCGCAAACCCCGCTGCCGTGCCGGTGGTGCTGCAAGTGCCGATCTTCCCGCTGGTGGCGGACGCCAACGGCTCGGACAGCATGGCAGCCTTCTCCGAGGGTTTCCTGCTCACCGCCGACACCATGGGCTTCTTCGATGCGGCCTATAATGCCGACCGCGCCGACCCGCGCGGCTTCCCGATCCTTGGCGATCACAGCGATGCCCCGCCGACCATCGTCGCCACCGCCAGCCTCGATCCGATCCGCGATTCGGGCCGCGCCTATGCCCGCGCGCTGGTCGATGCCGGGCGCGATGTGGTGTTCCTCGAAATGCGCGGGGTGACGCATAGCTTCACCAACCTGCGCGCAGCCGTGCCGAGCACGCAGAAGGATCTCGAACGCGTGATCGCGGCGATGAAGTTCATGCTGGGCAGCCCGGCATGAACCCCGAAGGCCTCCCCTACCGCCCCTGTGCGGGCTTCATGCTGGTGAACCATGCTGGCCTCGTCTTTGTGGGCCAGCGGATCGACCCGTCCGCCCACGGCTTCTGGCAGATGCCCCAGGGCGGGATCGACAAGGGCGAGGACGTGCGCGAAGCGGCCTTGCGCGAGCTTCACGAGGAAGTGGGCGTCGCAGCGCACATGGTCGACGTGATCGCACAGTCCGCCCGGCCCTATCTCTACGACCTGCCGCCCGAATTGCTGGGGCGCGTGTGGAAGGGCAAGTATCGCGGGCAGGAACAGCACTGGTTCCTTGGCCGGTTCCTCGGGAGCGATGCCGATATCGACCTCGAAGCCCACGATCCGCCCGAATTCAACGCCTGGCGCTGGGTCGCGCCCGAGGCGCTGCCCGATCTGATCGTGCCCTTCAAACGGGCGGTTTACGAGGGACTGGTGGCGGAGTTCCGCGCGCTGATCTGAAGGATCAGTTGCTCGAGGCGGCAGCCTGGCCGGTCTCGGCGGCGAAGCGGGTCTGCCCGCCCCGCGCGATCGAGGTTTCCAGCGCGAGGGTTTCGGGGCAGGTCTCGCCGCACAGGCTTTGCAGGCGGGCAAGATTGCGCTTGGCCTTTTCCACCGCGCCCTTTTCCACCAGCGCCGCGCCTTCGCCCGAAATCGCGGCGAAGTTGCCCGGTTCGCGCTCCAGCGCCTCACGGTAATAGCGGATCGCCTTGCCTTGAAGCCCCGCCTGGCGTGCGGCCTCGGCTAGGTCGATATAGATCGGGGTGTGGCCCGGATCGACCGCAAGTGCGGCCTCGAAGGCATCGACCGCGGCCTGGGTTTCACCGGCATCGAGCGCTGCCTGACCCTGGGCGATCAGCGCCGAGGCGCGCGGATCGGTCGTTTCGCTGCGGCCGGCGCTGGTAATGCTCGCGGTCATCGCAAAGCATAGCGAAAGGGCGGCGGCAGCAGGCGCGAAACGCATCAGAAGCTCCTTCAGTGCAAGAGACCGGGAACCGGAAGTCTGGGCCATAAGTGGCCACACTATCATGGTGAACGCAAGCCCGCGACGAAAAAACCGTCCGTACCGTCATGAAACGGGTCAAGCCTCCAGCCTGCACCGCGCGCGCGCCCGAGCGGGAGGGCCAGCGCTTCGGCGCGCCAACCGGGGTGGCGGGCGAGGAAGGCGGGGATCCGGTCTGCCCCTTCAGCATCGAGCAGCGAGCACGTGACGAAGCTGACCGAGCCGCCCGGCCGCACCAGCTGCGCGGCAAGATCGAGCACATGGTCCTGAAGTTGGTTAAGGCGGGCGAGTTCCGTAGGGTCGAGTCGCCAGCGCCCTTCGGGGCTGCGCCGCCACGTCCCGCTGCCCGAGCACGGCGCATCGACCAGCACGTGATCGGCCTTGCCCGCAAAGCCGCCCAACGCTCTCATCTCGCGGCCCGGATCAAGCAGTACCGTATGATCCACCGCTGCTCCTGCCCTCGCAGCGCGGGGAGCAAGATTGCCGAGGCGGCGCTTGTCGGTGTCGGCAGCGATGATGCACGCCGCATTGTTCAAGCGTGCCGCAAGCGCCAGCGTCTTGCCGCCCCCGCCCGCGCACAGGTCGATGATGGTATCGCCCTGCCCCACCGGCAGCGCCTCGACGATCAGCTGGCTGCCAAGGTCCTGCACCTCGATCAGGCCTTCGCGGTAGGCCTCCCATGCTTCGACCTGGGTGCCCGAGGGGAAGCGCAACCCCTGAGGCGCGGCGAGCGGTTCGCCCGCTTCGGGCAGGACGAGGGCGGCGCGGTCGGCCTTGAGCGCGTTGACCCGCACATCGAGCGGCGCGCGCTCCATCAGCGCGGCAATCTCGCGCCCGCCAAGACCGGAAGCGCGCAAGGTGGCGGCAAGCCATTTGGGAGCAAGACCGGTCTTCGCCACAGGCTCGCCCTCGGCGCGCGGCGCGGGGCCGTGGGCGGATCCGTCAAACAGCACAGCTACCGCCTCGTCCTGCCCCGCCACTGCCAGCATCGCCGCCCGCCCGCTTTGGGGCACCGGCCCGCACAGCCGGATCGCGCGGTAGACCAGATCGCGCAGAGCGCGCCGGTCCTTGGATCCGGCATAGCGGCGGGCGCGGAAGTAGTCGGCAATGATGCGGTCGGCAGGTGCGCCTTTGCCGCGCGCAGACGCAATGATGGTATCGAGCAGCTCGATCGCCGCCTGGACTCTAGCGGCGGGTGTCATGTCGAGACCTCAGCGTGTGGGATAGTTCGGCGCCTCGCGGGTGATCGCGACGTCGTGGACGTGGCTTTCAGAAAGGCCCGCATTGGTGATCCGCACGAACCTTGCGTTCTTCTTGAGGTCGGGAATCGTGGCCGAGCCGGTATAGCCCATCGCCGCCTTGATCCCGCCCACAAGCTGGTGGACGACGTCGGCGGCCGGGCCCTTGAACGGCACCTGCCCCTCGATCCCTTCCGGCACCAGCTTCATCGCCGAAACGTCCTGCTGGAAGTATCGGTCGGCCGATCCGCGCGCCATTGCACCGACGCTGCCCATGCCGCGATAGGCCTTGTAGGAGCGGCCCTGGTAGAGGAACACCTCGCCCGGGCTTTCGGTCGTGCCGGCCAGCATCGAGCCGATCATCACCGTCGAAGCGCCCGCCGCCAGCGCCTTGGCCGCATCGCCGCTGGTGCGAAGGCCGCCATCGGCGATCACCGGCACGCCCGACTTGGCGGCTTCCTCGGCGCTTTCCATGATCGCGGTCAGCTGCGGCACGCCCACGCCCGCAACCACGCGGGTGGTGCAGATCGAGCCCGGCCCGATCCCGACCTTCACCGCATCGGCCCCGGCATCGACCAGCGCGCGGGTAGCCTCGGCGGTCGCGACATTGCCCGCGATGACCTGCACGGCATTGGAGAGCTTCTTCACCCGCTCGACCGCCCTCGCCACCTCGACATTGTGGCCGTGGGCGGTGTCGATCACGATCACGTCGACTTCGGCATCGACCAGCGCCTCGGTGCGGGCAAAGCCGAGATCGCCCACCGTGGTCGCGGCGGCGACGCGCAGGCGGCCTGCGCCATCCTTGGTCGCGTCGGGGTAATTCACCGCCTTTTCGATGTCCTTGACCGTGATGAGGCCGATGCAGCGAAAATCCTCGTCCACCACCAGCAGCTTCTCGATCCGGCGCTGGTGGAGCAGGCGGCGCGCATCCTCCTGCGACGTGCCGAGCGGCACGGTCGCAAGGTTCTCGGTCGTCATAAGCTCGCGCACCGGCTGGAGCGGGTTTTCGGCAAAGCGCACGTCGCGGTTGGTGAGGATGCCGACCAGCTTGCCATCGCGGTCGGTTACCGGAATCCCGCTGATACGGTGCTGCTGCATCAGCGCCTGCGCATCGCCCAGCACCGCGTCGGGGCCGATGGTGATGGGGTTCACCACCATGCCGCTTTCATAACGCTTGACCGCGCGCACCGCGGCGCATTGTTCCTCGATCGACAAATTGCGGTGGAGCACGCCGATCCCGCCCAGCTGCGCCATGGCGATCGCCATGTCGGCTTCGGTCACGGTGTCCATCGCCGAGGACAGCACCGGGATGTTGAGACCGATGTCGCGCGTCAGCCGGGTCGAGGTGTCGGCCATGCTCGGCAGCACGCTGCTTTCCGCCGGACGGAGCAGCACGTCGTCGAAGGTAAGGCCGAGGGGGATGTCCATGCTTGCCACTTTCTGCAGATCGAGAGGATGTTCTCCTTGCGGCGGAGAATCGTGGCGGCCCATGTAACCGCGGTTTGGCGATTGCGCTAGGGCTGCGCGGCGGCAGGCGGCGAATAGCGCGCCGGATCGGCCAATACCCGCACCAGCGCCTCGTGCAGCAGCAGATCATCGATGGCGCCGCCCAGTTCAACCGCATCCGCATCATCGGACGGACGATGATAGGCACTCTGCAGAAACGGACGCAGCAGCGAACGGCTGCCGAAAGCGTTCGAGAGCAGCACGCTGGGCACCCCGTTTTCGAGCAATACCCAGCCATCCTGCCGCGACACGAAGCTTTCCGCGAGCTGCCGGTCCCCGGTGGAGCGACCGCTGCGGGCGATCTCGGCCAGGATGACAGGATCAAGCGGGGTGCGTCCCTCTCCGACAAACCCGACAGGAGCGCCTGCCGGGGCGAGCGCGAGCATGTCGAGATTGAAGGCGGCGACGATATTGCCGAGCGGAACCGGTGGTGCGGCAGCAAAGGCGCGCGCGCCGAGCAGACCCACTTCCTCCGCGCTGGTAGCCATCACATAAATGTCGCGCCCAAGCGGCGGGCCCGCCTTCAGGCGCCGTGCCAGTTCGAGCATCACCGCGATGCCGCTGGCGTTGTCGACCGCTCCGTTGCAGACCCGTTCGGCAGCATCGGGCGGACCGCATTCGCCCAGATGGTCCCAATGGCCCAGCAGCAGCACCGCGCCCGAACCCGGCGCCGTGCCGGGGATCAGACCGATCAGATTGGCGCTGGCGAATTCGCGCCGCTCTGCGGTGGCCTCGATGCTGATCGCAAGCTGGATCTCGATCGGAGTGAAATCGCTCTCCTCGCTGCGCTGCTTGAGGCGTTTCCAGCGGGCCTCGCCCAGCGCCCGCGCCATCGCGCCCTCGGTGACATAGGCCGAAAGCGTGTCGACTTCCTCGCTCGCCAGCTCGATCTTTTCCTTCGCATTGGCAGCGCGCAGGGCGGCGATGGCATCGGCATCGGGTAGCACGGTGAGCACCGCTGTTGCCCGCTCGCGCAAAGACGCAGCCTTGCGCGACGGGTCGGGCCCGTCCGCGCCCAGCAGCACCACCACGGCCCCTGCGACCGTCTCGGGCGCGACCGGTTTCTCCCCTGTGCCGACGAACACCACCGGAACGCCGGTCGCCGGACCGCCCGCGGCAAGCGCCCGGCGGCGGCGGGTAAAGGCCACCCCCTCGTCCTCGGGTATCACCAGCGCATTGCGCCCGCGCGCCAGCATCAGCTTGGCCGTCAAGGGACGGGCCGAGACCAGATCGACCGGCGCGCGCCAGTAACTGCCGGGGTCGCCGGTGCCCGACAGCAGCCCGATCCCGGCAAAGCGCCCTTCGAGATAGGCCAGCGTCCTTTCCTCGCCCGGCGTGCCGGGCTTGCGACCGCCGAACGCGTCGCTTGCCAGAACCGCGATATCGGCTCTCAGGCGCTGCTCGATCGCGGCGCGCTCGGACACAGGCACGCTGGCGACAGGCGCGCGGGCACAGGCGGCCAGCACGAGGCAGGCCAGCAGGACCAGAAAATGGCGGGCGCGCATCACGCTCATTCGGCGGTCCAGCCTCCGTCGATCGAATAGTTCGCCCCGGTAATGCCGCGCGCCGCATCGCTGCACAGGAACAGCGCCAGCGCGGCGACATCTTCGGGCTGGATGAACTCCTTGGTCGGCTGCTTGGCCAGCAGCACATCGTTCATCACCTGCTCGCGGGTCATGCCGCGCGCCGCCATGGTGTCGGGGATCTGGTTCTCCACCAGCGGGGTCCAGACATAGCCCGGCGAGATGCAGTTGGCGGTGATGCCGTGGGTCGCCAGCTCCAGCGCGATGGTCTTGGTGAAACCCGCCATGGCGTGCTTGGCCGCGACATAGGCACTCTTGAACGGCGAGGCGGTGAGCGAGTGCGCGCTGGCGGTGGCGATGATCCGGCCCCATCCCCGCGCCTTCATCCCCGGCACGGCAAGGCGCGTGGTATGGAACGCCGCCGACAGATTGAGCGCGATGATCGCGTCCCATTTATCGGGCGGGAAATCCTCGATGGGGGCAACATGCTGCATCCCGGCATTATTGACCAGGATATCGACCGGGCCGATCTCGTCCATCATCCGCGCAATCGCCTGCGGGTCCATCAGGTTGGCGCCGTTGTAACTCGCCCCAAGTTCCTCGCACAGCGCGGCGATGGCGTCCGCATCGCCCAGCCCGTTGAGGATCACCTGCGCTCCCTCGGCCGCCAGCGCCCGGGCGATCGCAAGCCCGATTCCGGAGGTCGAGCCGGTCACCAGAGCGCGCTTTTCCTTGAGCATTGGCGGCAACTCCTGCACTTGTACGATGATCGGATATCGCTTTTGCCGCGGGATAAGCGGCTGTCCAGCGATTTGAACGGGCGGGAGGACACGGGTATGCGGCTTGGCCCCTATGACAGTTCGGATATCGATGTGCGTTCGAGCGGCGGCGGCGGGATGCGCCGCGCGGGCGGAATCGGCTGCGGCACGCTGGTCATCGCGCTCGTCGGCGCGCTGGTCTTCGGGCTCGACCCGATGCAGACCATCGGCGTGATCGACAGTGTCCAGCAGCAGACCGCTCCGGTCGGCAACGGGACCGGTCAGGACATGAGCGAGGACGAGGTCTGCGCCAGCAGCGCCTATGCGAACGAGGCCTGCGCCGCGCTCGCCAGCCTCAACGCCACGTGGGAGGCGACCTTCGAGCGCAACGGCATTCCCTTCGAGCGTCCGGTGCTCGATCTCTATCGTGACGGAAGGGTCACCACGCGCGGCTGCGGCAGCGCCTCATCGGCGGCGGGGCCGTTCTATTGCCCGGCGGACAAGGGCATCTACATTGATACCAGCTTCTACGACCAGCTGGCGCAGATGTCGGGAACCGGCGGTGACTTCGCGCGGCTTTACGTGATCGCGCATGAATACGGCCACCACGTGCAGAACCTTACCGGCCGGGCGCGCGAGGTCCGCGCGGCGCAGCAGCGCAATCCGGGCGCTGCCAACCGCTTGCAGGTGGCGATGGAATTGCAGGCCGATTGCTATGCCGGAATGTGGGCGGGCAAGAACCGCGAGAGGATCGAGCGGGGCGATCTGGAAGAAGGCCTCGCCGCCGCCAGCGCGATCGGCGATGATACCCTGCAACGCGGCGCCGGACAGCGCATCAATCCGGAAAGTTTCACCCACGGCACGAGCCGCCAGCGGATGGCAGCGCTGCGTCGGGGACTGGAGAGCAGAGATGATTCAGCCTGCGAAGTCTTTTTCGAAGGCTCCTAGCACGCTCGTGCCGGTGGCGGCGGCGCTGCTGGCGCTGTTGGCAGGCCTGCCCGCGTCGGCGCAGGTCATGCCCGATCCCGATGTCGAGGAAGTCGCCAAGACCCCCTTGCGCGATCTCAACATCGACCCGCGCGACGTTCCCGAGCCGCTGCGGGTCGCGGTCGAAAACCCGTACGAGACCGCGCGGTTGAGGGACTGCAATGCCATCGTCGCCGACATTGCCGCGCTCGATCAGGTGCTGGGCGCAGATTACGATATCGCGGTGGACGAGGAAGGTCGCCGGATCAATGCCGGGCGGATCGGCCAGAAGATGGTCGGCTCGATGATCCCCTTCCGGAGCATCCTGCGCGAAGTGACGGGCGCGGCCAGCAATGACCGCGCCCTGCGCGCCGCCTATACTGCGGGAATGGTGCGGCGCAGCTTCCTCAAGGGTCTCGGGATGGGGCGGGGATGCGAATATCCCGCGCGGCCCAAGGCGGCAGAGGGCGAAAGGTAGGGCGCCGCTCCGCCCTGCCCGGCATCAGCCCTCCTTTTCCTTCCAGCGGGCGATCTGGCGATCGAGCGTTTCGAGCACCTTCTTGCGGGTCGCTTCGGGAATATCCTTGTCACTGGCGATCTCGGCGCGGGCCTGCTCGAGGCCGAGCCTGGCCGTCGCGGGGATGCGGGGCTGGCAGATCATGATGGTCTTCTTGCCGCCCTTGCCATCGATGACCTCGGCCTCACCGCTAAACGAGGAACTGCAATCCTTCAGCACCATGACGGTGGGCGCCTCGGCCCGTGCCGCACCGGCTTCGGCAAAGGCCTTGCGGCGCGCCTCGCGCATCTCGGCAAGCGCCTTGCCGGCCTCGGCCATGCCTTCGCGCCACTCGATCACGAATGCCTCGCGCTCCTCCCAGGTCACCTTGCCTTCCGCGCTTTGATCCTCGGCAATCACCTCGCCCTGAGGTCCGCCAATGCGCACCAGGCGGATATGGCGTTCCTTGCCATCGTCGCCGCGCTCGATGCGCCGGGTTACGGTCAGCCCCTCGCCCTCCTCGATTTCGCGGTCGGGATCGATGAACACGAAAGTGGAACGCTTCTCGCGAACCTCGGGCGCGGCCGGTGCCTCGGGTGCCTCGACCGGCTCTGGCGCGCTCGGGGGCTCGGCGACAGCCGGCGGTGCGGGCGGCGTGGGGGCGGCGGCAGGCTGCCCGGGATCGGAGGCGGCATAGCTGATGCTGGCCGTCAGCGGCAGGGCGAGCAGCCCCGCGCCAAGCAGCGCGCGACCGACCAGACGGCGGCGAAGGGAAAGGTTGGACATCGACAGGCTCCTTAAACGTTGAATGATCGACTTCTCGCCCAGCACGGGACAGGCCATCGGGGCGGCGATTGCGAGATTCGGACCGGCGGCAAACCCGGCGATCAGGCGGGCATAGGCAGCGCGTTCCTCGTGGGTGGCATGGGCAATCACCCGCGCATCGCAGGCTGCCTCCTGGTCGCGCCGCAGCGCCAGCCAGCCGTAATGGCCGAGCGGATTGAACCAGTGCAGCGCGAACAGCGGCTGCACGAGGATATTCACCAGCAGATCCAGGCCGCGGTGATGCGCCAGTTCATGCGCCAGCGCGAGGTCGCGCGCGCGGCGGTCGGGCAGCGCCATGAAGCCGGGCGGCAGGGCGATCACCGGATCAAGCACGCCGAAGGCAAGCGGCGCAGGCGTGCCGGGTGTTTCCACCAGCCGGATCGCACCCAGTCGCCCGGGCACGCGGCCGACCTCGCGCCCCTCGGCCAACAGATCATCGCGCAAGGTGAAATAGGCAGCGAACCGGCGGCACATGAATACACCGGCCCCGCCAAGCCAGACCAGCAGCAACCCCTCGGCCAGCGGCAGTCCCGCCAGCGCGGCGAATACATCAAAGCCCGCAGCGGCAGGCGCGACATCCGCAACCACCTCAACCGGCATCGCCACGACCTCGCCTTCGGGCAGCGGGTCGGCTGCCGGCATGGCCGGCGCCATCCATGCGGGCAGTGTCAGGGGCGGCAGCAACAGGCGGACCAGCGGCAGCGCCCACAGCGCATAGGCGCATTGCGGTCCGCAAGCCCGAGCCACCGGCCGGCGCAATACCAGCACCAGCGCAATCAGCACGCCGGTCCAGGCCAGCGTTTCCAGCAGCACCGCGTTCATGGCCTGAGCTCCCTGAGCAACGCCTCGATCTCGGCAAGGTCATCCCCGGTCAGCGCTTCGGTCTCTGCAAGATGCGCGACCAGCGAGGCAGCGCGTCCGCCGAACAGCCGGTCGACCAGGCGGCGCGATTCACCGCCGACATAGGCCGCGCGCGCGATCAGGGGGGTGTAGAGATAGCGCCGCCCGTCAGGCTCTGCGGCGAGCACGCCTTTCTGCACCAGCCGGGCGAGCAGGGTCTTGACCGTGGCGAGGCTCCAGCCGCGCGCCTCGCACACCACCTCGCACACCTCGGCGGCGGTCTGGCGCGGGCGCTCCCACAGCACATCCATCACCGCCAGTTCGGCTTCGGTGATGCGTTCGTGGACGGGTTCCTCGGGCGTGTTCGCATTCGGCGGTTTCACGTGGGTCTCCCTGAAGGTTGATTACACCTGTAGTCATGTCGACTACATCTGTAAACATTGCCGCCGGATGAACAGCAACCCTGCCCGCTTGCGCCTCGACGAAGCGCCGATATGTTCGGACGGATGACCATTCGCGCCGCGCTAACCGTCCTGTTTCTCGCCCTTGCCGCACCCTTGCTGGCACAGACCGAGGAATTCCTGCCGCTGACCGAAAGCGTGGAGCTGGCCGGGGGAGAGCCGGACAGGGAGACGGGCGAGCTGATCTTTCGCGGCGGCGTTGCCATCGCGCCCGACAAGGCCGGAATCGGCGGCATTTCGGGCCTCGCATGGCACGAAGGCGCGCTCTACGCGGTGAGCGATGACGGGCGCTGGCTCGTGCTGACGCCCGAGAATGTACAGGGGCGGCTGGTCGATGTCTCGCTGGTCCGGCTTGGCCCGCTGCTCGACGAGCGCGGGCGCAAGCTTGGCGGCAAGCAGCGCGGCGATGCGGAAAGCCTGACGCGCCTTGCCAGCGGCGAATGGCTCGTCGCCTTCGAGCAGGAGCACCGCATCTGGCGCTATCCCGCGCTGGATGGGGCATCATCGGGGAGCGAGGACGGCGCGGCGGCGCTGATTGCCGGGGCCGAAGCCAATCACGGGATCGAGACACTGGCCGCCTATGACGGTGGCCTGCTGGTGTGCGGCGAATGGGTCGATGCGGCGCGGCCCAATTGCACGCGCATCACCGCAACGGGCGCCGCCCCCTTCCACTTGCCCGCCCCCGAGGGCATTGCCGAGGCAGGCGGCGTGCCGACCGATGCTGCCTGCAAGGCGGACGGCACCTGTTTTGTCCTGCTGCGCAGCTATCGCCCGGACGAAGGCAACCGCGCCGCGATTGTCGAAGTGGCCGCCGACAACACCGCCAAGACCCTCGCCGTGCTTGCCCCGCCGCTGACGCTCGACAATTTCGAGGGACTGGCCTTGCGCGAGGAGGCGGGGCGGCAATTCCTCTACCTCGTCTCGGACGACAATTTCCGCAATTGCGATGGCAATGAACGACCCGGCTGCCAGCGCACGTTGCTGATGAAGTTCGAGATTGCAGGCACCGCCCCGCCACCGGGCGCGCCGCAAGTGGTCGCCGCGGCTCCCGCGACCAAATCCACCGCCCGTCCCGGCACGCGCCCCTTCCCCGAAGCAGCGAGCGTCAGGGTCGTGCTCGACACCGAAATGGGCGCGATCACCATCGCGCTGGAGACAGAACGCGCGCCGGTCACCGCCGCCAATTTCCTGCGCTATGTCGATGAAAAGCGGTTCGACGGAACGGTGTTCTACCGCGCGATGCGATTGGACCGCGAGCCGCGCCCCAACGGCCTGCTGCAGGGCGGCACCCAGTTCGATCCCAAGCGCATCCTGCCACCGATCGTGCATGAACCGACGTCGCTGACCGGCCTCAGCCATACCCACGGCGCGCTGTCGATGGCGATGGGCGAGCCGGGCAGTGCTAATGGCGATTTTTCGATCATGATCGAGGACCAGACCGGGCTCAACGCCGATCCTGCCGCGACCGATCCGGTATGGCGAAACGGCTATGCCGTGTTCGGCTATGTCGTGGAGGGCATGGACGTGGTCGCCGCGATCCACGCCAGCGAGATCGACCCGGCCAAGGGCGAAGGCTGGATGAAGGGCGAGATGCTGGCCAAGCCGGTGCGGATTATTTCCGCCCGCCGCGCGCCTTCTCCGCCACCACCGGCGCCGTAGTCGTTGCCGGATCGAAGGCAGGCTTGCCCACCGGCGCGCTGGCAATGCGCGGCATCCGCGCCTCGATCTGGGGCAACCAGCCTTTCGCACCGTTACCGATGCTCACCTGCGGCAGCGAAGCGAGGAAGCGCGCCTTCAGCTCCCATTCCGCGACCGAGCGTCCGGCCTGCCGCGCCGCCTCCTCGAGTGCGACCGGCTGGCGCAGCGCGCGGTTGATCAGCGCGTCACCGAAGAAGGTCCAGTCGTTCTCCGCCGCGCAGCCGAAGGAGGTGCGGGTGCTCGCCGCCGCGGTGAGGATCGCTGTGTCCGGCCCGGACAGCAGCGGCACGAAGACCCCCGAATAGCAGGCCGAGAGGATCAGCACCCGGCGGCGGATCCCCGCCTCCTCCAGCGCCGCCTTCAATCGCGCAGGGGAAAGGATACCGTAGCCGGTATCGCCGTAGTGATAGGCCAGCCCCAGATCGAGCCCGTGGCTGGTGGTGTAGAGCACCAGCACATCCTCTGATGGTTCCATCAGGCTGCCGACATGCGAAAGCGCCAGCACCAGCGCGGTGATCGAGCCGTGGGGCGCATCGTCACGCACCCCGTCCGGCCCGGCGAGGGTGAGCGTGCGCCCCTCGGCCCCGTAGCGCGCCGCCAGGACCCGCGCCGCCTCGCGCGCCTCGCGGGCGAAGACCGGATCGCTATCGAGCGCGATGGTGAGGACATAGGCATCGCTCGTGCCCGGCGTGTGGGGCCGGAGCGCGGCAAGCGCGCTGTCGAGCCGGCGGCGCTGTTCGCGGACATGCGCGGCGGAAAAGCCGCGCTGGAGTTCAGGCCCCGCCTCGAAACTGGCGCGCCGCTCGGCCCGGCTCTCACCGCTGCCGAGATCGGGGAACGGCGCGGTGTGCGGCGGGGGTTGGTTTGGATTGGGGGCGGAGGATTGCGACAGTGCCGGAGCCGCGAGCAATGCCGCCAAGAGCCCTGCGATGATCCTGCCCCTGTTCATCGGGAAGGAAGCTGCCCGCAACCCTGCAGCGGGTCAAGCGGCTTCGCTGCGGGCGATAGCCAGTCGGATCGCAATGTTCTGGTGCAACCCCTATCGGCGTGGGTAGCGCCTGCTGCGCGAAGGTCGGGGCAATAAGACCATCGCCAGAAGCGACACCACGGCGAGTTGCAAGAGCGCAACCCAGAACAGGAAGCCCTCGGGATTGTGATCGCACAGCAGGGATTTTTCGGGGTGATCGCGGTTCACCAGCACGGCGATGGGGCTGCCCGGCGCGATTTGGCCGAAGTCAGGTTTCGTGACCTGGCCCTCGATTTCGACCGGTCTCCCGTCATACGTGAACCGGACGACCAGATCCGTGTGGCAATTGCTCCTCGCTCTGGCGAGGCATCGCTCAAGAAAAGCCTCGAATGGAGCGCTCCCGTATCCGCCCTCGGGAGAAATCCTGCGCGCGCAGCGGATGCCGCGGCAGCGATAGAGCCGGTGGCCCACCACCTCGCCCGTGACGACTGCCCCGGTCTCTTCGAGATAGAAGCGGTAAACCCGCTCGCCGATCCCCTTGTAGGCCATGGCGGCCAGCCCCGCGGCGAAGAACGCCAGCAGGGCATAGCCGGCCCAAGGGGGAAGAACGACCTTCCCTATCTCAATACACCCGCGCCTTGGGCTCGATATACTTGATGTCGTCGGTCAGCGTGTATTCGTGCACCGGACGGTAATCGATGCGGATGTTGCTGCCGCGCCCGCCCCAACCGTCGAACCAGGCGATGGTGTGCTTCATCCATTCCTTGTCGTTGCGATCGGGGAAGTCCTCGTGCGCGTGGGCGCCGCGGCTTTCCTTGCGGTTGGCCGCGCTCGCCATCGTGACGTTGGCCTGCGCCATGAGGTTGTCGAGTTCCAGCGTCTCGATGAGGTCGGAGTTCCAGATCAGCGACTTGTCGGTGACGTGGATATCCTCCATCCGCTTGTTCTGCTCGGCCAGCTTGGCGACGCCCTCGTCCATCAGCTTCTGGTCGCGGAAGACGGCGCAGTGCTTCTGCATCGCCTTCTGCATCTCGGCCCGGATCTGCGCGGTCGGCGATCCGCCCTCGGCATAACGGAAGTGATCGAGCCGGGTCAGCGCAAAGTCGGCGCTGTCGGCGGGCAGTTCGGCCTGCTTGGCATTGGGCTTGAGGTTGTCGCGCAGGTGGTGGCCGGTCGCACGGCCAAACACCACAAGGTCGATCAGCGAGTTCGAGCCGAGGCGGTTCGCCCCGTGCACCGACACGCACGCCGCCTCGCCCACGGCATAAAGCCCGGGGATGACGGTATCCGGATTGCCGTCCGGCCCCAGCGTCACGACCTGCCCGTGATAGTTACACGGGATGCCGCCCATGTTGTAATGCACCGTCGGGGTGACGGGCAGCGGCTGGCGGGTGAGATCGACGCCGGCGAAGATCTTGCCGCTTTCGGTAATGCCCGGCAGGCGCTGGGCGAGCACGTTCGGGTCGATGTGGTCGAGGTGGAGGTAGATGTGATCTCCCTCCGGCCCGACGCCGCGCCCTTCGCGCATTTCGAGCGCCATCGAACGCGACACGACGTCGCGCGAGGCCAAGTCCTTCGCGGACGGGGCATAACGCTCCATGAAGCGCTCGCCTTCGGAGTTGGTGAGATAACCGCCCTCGCCGCGCGCGCCTTCGGTGATGAGCACGCCCGCGCCGTAGATGCCGGTCGGGTGGAACTGCACGAATTCCATGTCCTGCAGCGGCAGTCCGGCGCGCAGCACCATCCCGCCGCCGTCGCCGGTGCAGGTGTGGGCCGAAGTCGCGGTGTAGTAGCAGCGGCCATAACCGCCGGTCGCCAGCACGACGCTCTGCGCGCGGAAGCGGTGGATCGTGCCGTCATCAAGGCACATCGCCATCACGCCGACGCAGACCTTCTCGCCGTCACGTTCGGACATGATCAGGTCGAGCGCGAAATATTCGATGAAGAAGTCCGCATCATACTTCAGGCTCTGCTGATACAGCGCGTGGAGCATGGCGTGGCCGGTGCGGTCGGCGGCGGCGCAGGTGCGCTGCACCGGCGGGCCTGCGCCCATGTTCTGCATGTGCCCGCCGAAGGGCCGCTGGTAGATCGTGCCATCGGCATTGCGGCTGAACGGCACGCCCGCGTGCTCCAGCTCGTACACGGCGGCCGGAGCTTCGCGCGCGAGGTATTCGATCGCGTCCTGGTCGCCCAGCCAGTCCGACCCCTTGACGGTATCGTACATGTGCCAGGTCCAGTGATCGGGCGAATTGTTGCCGAGGCTGGCGGCAATCCCGCCCTGCGCCGCCACGGTGTGCGAGCGCGTGGGGAACACCTTGGAGATGTTCGCGGTGCGCAGGCCTGCCTCGGCCGCGCCCATGGTGGCGCGCAGGCCGGAACCACCCGCGCCCACCACGACGACGTCATAGGTGTGGTCGATAATCTTGTAAGCGCCCTTGAGGTGTGCCCCGCCGACATCATTGGCGGTGCCGGGTGCTGCTGACGTAGCCATCAGGCCTGTCCTCCGAATGCGAGCGCGGCAACGCTGAAGATCGCGAAAGCGCCGCCGCCGATGGTTGCAAGATTGAGCGCGACCAGCGCCCCGAACTTGGTGCCGGCATCGTGGAGATAATCCTCGATCAGCACCTGCAGGCCCAGCCGCGCGTGCCAGAACAGGCTGACCACAAGCAGGATCATCGCGGTGGCCGAAACCGGCTGCGAGAGCCACTTGGTGACGCTGGCATAGCCGAAATCACCCAGCATGACGAAGCTGACCAGGAGCCAGCTCATCAGCACGACATTGCCGACCGCGGTAAAGCGTTGCACCAGCCAGTGATGCGGGCCTTCATGCGCTGCACCCAGCCCGCGCACACGGCCGATGGAAGTTCCGTTACCCATTGTCGTTACCTCCTCAGCGCAGCAGGATCAGGGCCCAGAAGGCCGCGGTGAGAACAATGGCGATCACCGGCGAGGCAATCGACCACATGCGGTTGGTATCGAGCTCGTAGCCTGCGCCAATATCGAGCACGAAGTGCCTGAGGCCGCTCATGAGGTGGGTGAAGAACGCCCAGGAAAGACCCACCAGCACCACCATGCCGGGGATCGAGCCCATGATGCTACGGAAGCTGGCATAGGCTTCCGGCCCGCTGGCAAGCGAGCCGAGCCACCAAACCAGCACGCCGAGGCCGACCAGCGCCATGCCGTCACCCGTCGCGCGGTGCAGGATCGATACCAGCATGTGCGGCCCCCAGCGCCAGATCTGGAGGTGGGGAGAAAGCGGTCTTTGATTCATGGTAATCCCGTCTGGTCCCTGTTTATGGCATCCCACTTAGCGCCGCTGTCGGCTGAGGCAAGCGGCGAGCGGTGGACACAGCTTGCAAAGTTTCGGATAGGCGATTGCATGGGACACATTCTGGTTACGGGATCAAGCCGCGGAATCGGCAAGGCGGCACTCGAAAAGCTGGCGGCGCGCGGCGCAAGGGTCATCGGTCACGCCTCGCGTCCGCAGGCGGCCGGCGCGGCGGATATGCCGATCATCGCCGCCGATTTCGGCGATCCCTTGAGCGTGCAATCGCTGTGGGAACAGGCGCTGGAGATTGCGGACGGGCAAATCGACGCAGTGGTGAACAATGCCGGGCGGTTCGAAGCCAACCGGCTCGATCGGTCGGACATCGAATGGCTCGATGCGTGGGAAGACACCTTGCGCGTCAACCTCACCAGCGCCGCGCAGCTTTCGCGCTTTGCGGTGCTGCACTGGCAGGAGCGCGGCTTTGCCGGGCGGTTGGTGCATGTCGCCAGCCGCGCGGCCTATCGGGGGGATTCGCCGGCCCACTGGCACTACGCCGCCGCCAAAAGCGGGATGGTGGGGATGCACAAGACAATTGCCCGAGCCTACGCGCGCGATGGCATCCTCAGCTTTGCCGTCACGCCCGGTTTCACCGACACCTCCATGGCGGACGATTACCTCGCCAGCCGCGGGGGGCCGGGGCTGCTGGCCGACATTCCGCTCGGCCGGGTCGCAACGCCGGAGGAAATCGCCACGATCATCGCCTTCTGCGCCCTCGACGCGCCTCCCAGCATGACCGGCGCGGTGATTGATGCCAACGGAGCGAGCTTTGTCCGGTAAGATGGCGTCTGCTGACACGACATGGAAGCTCTCCGCCTTCGCGCCCAAGCCCGTCGTGCAGGCCGCGCTGCTCGCCCATGATCTGATCGACGACTGGGATTACGAACTGGTGATTGCCGGGCGCGAGGTGGCCGAGGACCGGCCCGACGACTGGGAGCTGGAAGGCTGGTACCCGCGCAAGCCCGGCAAGGCGCAGAAAGCCGCGCTAGCCGGTCTGTTCGAAGGGCGCGCGCCGAAAATCACCGTCGAGGAACTTCCCGCCGCCGACTGGGTGACGCTGAGCCAGCAGGGCGTCGAGCCCATCCGTGCCGGACGCTTTCATGTCCACACGCCGGATTTCCCTGCCGACCCGGACGCCATCGACTTCGTCATCCCCGCCAGCCAGGCCTTCGGCACCGGCCAGCACAAGACCACCGCAGGATGCCTTGAAATGCTGGGCGCGATGAGGGCGAGCGGCATGGTCGCGCGCAACATCGCCGATATCGGCACCGGCACCGGCCTGCTCGGCTTCGCGGCGCTGGCGCTGTGGCCGCGCGCGTTGTGCACTCTGACCGACATTGACCCGGTCTGTGTGCCGGTGGTGGAAGAAAACGCTGCCACCAACGGCATCGCCATGGGCCCGCGCAGCGGCGAGACGGTGATGGTGGTCGCCGACGGGATGGACGATCCGCTGATCCGGATTCGCGGGCCTTATGACTTGCTGATCGCCAATATCCTCGCCGGACCGCTGGTCGAGCTTGCTCCCGATTTCGCCAAGGCCGTCATTCCGGGGGGCAACCTGCTGCTGGCGGGACTCCTGGCGGGCGAGCAGGAAGCCGCCGTCAGGCGCGCGATGGGCCGCGCCGGTTTCCGCATGGCGGCAAGGCTCCAGCGCGGCGACTGGGCGATCCTGTGGCTGCGGCGGAGAAGGACGCGCTAGGCCAGCTGCGCCCTTCGCCGCTCCAGCCACAAGCGCTCGGCCCGCGGAGGTTCGAGTGCCAGCGCGGCATCGAGCGCCGCCACCGCCTCGCCTGCCCTGCCCGCCTTCGCCAGCAGATCGGCGCGCGCGACGTGCCACGGACGCGCCAGGGCAAGTCGATGGTCCGGCAGGGCGTCGAGCGCCGCCAGCCCCGCCTCCGCTCCTTCAAGCTGCGCCAGCGCCAGTGCACGGGAAAGCGCCACCATCGGCGAAGGTCTGAGCGCCAGCAGCACATCATAAAGCCGCAGCACCGCGCCCCAGTCCACCGCCCCGTCATAGGCGCGGCGCGCATGGGTCAGCTGAATCGCGGCCATCACCTGATAGGGCCCCGAGCGTCCCCGCTCTGCCGCCTGTCCCAGTATCGTGCGCGCCCTTTCGATCCGCGCAAAATCCCACTTCGCCGCATCCTGCCGCGATAGCGGCACCATCGCCCCTTCCGCGTCCAGCCGCGCCCTGGCACGCGAACGCGCCAACAGCACCAGCGCGGCAAGGCCCAGCGCCTCGGGCTCCTGGGGCAATAATTCGGCCACCAGCAGCGCCAGCCGCTCGACCTCTGCGCCCAGATCCTCGCCGATATCCGCGCTCAGTTCCCCGCCCGCATCGGCATAAGCGGCGGTGAAGGCCAGTTCGAGCGCCAGCAGCACCGCATCGAGCCGTTCGAGCCAGTGGCGGCGCTCGGGCGGTTCGAAAGCGATTCCCGCCTCGCGCACCTTGGCCTTGGCGCGGGTGATGCGCTGGAACATCGTGGCCTCGCTCACCACGAATAGCTGCGCGATCGCGCCCACCGGCAGGCCGCAGATCACCCTGAGCGCCAGCGCCGCGCGCACCTCTGCGGCCAGCGCCGGGTGGCAGCAGATGAACAGCAAGCGCAACCGTTCGTCGGGGATCGGCTCGGGCAGATTGAGAATATCGGCCATATCGCTCACCCCGGCCATGGCGTCCGCCGTGCGGGCTTCGGCGCGGGCCTTGCGGATCGCATCGATCGCCCGGCGCCTGGCCGCGACATAGAGCCACGCCGCGACATCGCGGGGAGGCTCGGCCAGCGCGAGGCAGGTCGCCGCCGCATCGGCAAAGGCCTCCTCGGCCGCATCGAGATCGCGCAAGGCGGCGGCAAGCGCGGCCACCACGCGGGGCCGCGCCGCCATGATCGCACCGGCGCGTGCGGCGCTCAGGCTCAGCCTTCCATCTGCCAGACCGGCCGCACCTCGACCCCGCCCTTGGGCACCGGGATGCGCCTGGCCCAGGCCAGCGCCTCGTCAAGGCTCGCCACATCGATGATGTAGAAGCCGCCCAGTTCCTCGTGGGTTTCGGCAAAGGGGCCGTCGTGGATGGTGACCACGCCATTATCGGACCGCACCGTGGTCGCGGTTGCCGCCGCCTTCAGCCGCTCGCCCGAGAAAGGCACGCCCGCGGCCACCAGATCCTCGGCCAGCTTGATATGGCCGGCCACCACCTGTTCGAGCAGGTGCCCCCCGTCAGGGTCGGCATAGGGGCTTCCATCCTCGTTGATCAGCAGCATGAATTGCATCGCACATTCTCCGTCACGGCCCAGCCGGAATGGCGAGGCTCTGACATGGAGACGCGCCTGCCAAGCGGGATTCGACAGGGGGCGCGAAAATTATTTGGCGAGAGCGTCCTCAAGCAGCGCCAGCGCGTTGCGGGTGAAGGCCGCCATATTGGCGATGCGATCATTCGAACCGGTTTCGAGCAGGCGGGTGAATTCGCCCTCCGCCCCGGTCAGCGCCGCCACCGAGCGTCCCGCAGGCGCACCGCTGGGATGGGTAGAACCGCCCACCGAACCGCTCTCGGCCAGCCCCCACTCCGCCCCCAAATTGTCCCGGATCGCGCGGGCTTGCAGCAGCGCGTAATCGTCGCTCGCCCCGCGCATTCCCTTGTAGGCCTCGCGCGGTAGGGCAAACAGTACGTCGCGGGCGCGGAAGGAATAGACCACCCCTCCCCCCACAAAGAAATCGAGCGCGCCGGGGACGGTCAGCAAGGTGGCGGCGATCAACCCGCCAGTTGCCCCGTCCGCCACCGCCACCTTCTCGCCCCGCGCCCGCAGCAGCGCCGCGATGCGCAGGGCCTGCGGGTGGAGCTCGTTAAGCAGGTCGCTCATGGTGCGGTCACCTCCACCACGATGTCGCCAAGATGGTTCGAGCCGTGCGCCACGCGGTCGCCCGGTTTGAGGAAATGCCCGCCCGCCAGCTCGTTGGCGATGAAGCGCTGCTTGACCGCCTCGACCAGCCCCGCCTCGCCCATTGGCCCGCCGCTGCCGAGATAGGCCAGCACGCCTTCGATCATGTCGCCGCGCGTGGGCGGCGTGAAGATCACCCCTTCCGACGTGCCCGCCATCAGCGTCATGTCCGCCGCGATCTTCCCCTGCGGCGCAAGCGGGTGGAAGCTGCCCTGATAAAGAAAGCGCGGGCGTTCCATATCGCCCAGCGCCTTGGCCGCGAGCGCACGGAAATCCAGCACCATCTCGCCCCCGCGCGCGTCCTGCCGGGGCGCGCCATTGACGCTGGTGGCCATGCGCGCGTCCGCGACAAAGGCCTTCCAGTCGCGCGGCACCACCAGAAAGGGGCCGGAGGGGAAATGGCCGGGGCCGCTCTTGGCATCGGAAAAACCGAAGCCGGAATCGAGGTTGTCCGGATCGGCCAGCTCGACCAGCGCATTGCGGTTGGTGAAGTCGCCGCACAGGAACACGCCCTTCAGTGCCGCGTCGAAATCGGCGAGGCTGGCAATGTCGTGGTCGAAGCGCATGCACAGTTCGACCTCGTAATCGAGCAGGATGCCGGGCTGCGCGGCGATAGTAGCGCGCGCCGGGGTGGCGGTGCCGAACTTGGGGAACTGGAACACCGCCCCGCTGTTCGCTTCGGCGGCATGTTCGGGAAAGTTGGTGCCGGTGCCGATATGGACGCGGCCGCCGGGGGCCGAGGGCAGGAGCGACGCGTAGGCCAGCGTGACGCGCGGGGCTGCGGGTAGCGCGGCGGCATCATCGGGCAGGCGGGCGAGCGAGGCGAGATCGCGCAGGGGATTACCGGTCGCCGCAGCCCCCAGCGCGGCAAGCGGAATGCCCGTCACCGCAGTCGCATCGAAATCCGTCACCAGCAGCGTTGCCGGCCGGCCGTCGGCCCCGCGATAGCGCGCCAGCGTCAGCGCCTCGCGCATCGGGGCAAGGCCGGGATCGAGGGCTGCCTCCTCGAAGCTTGCCAGATTGCCCTTGGGGTCGGGCGAAGTCGCCCAGGCGGCGGCGATGCCGATTGCGGCCAGCGCGACCAGCGCCGCCAAGAGCTTGCGCATCGTCCCTCCCCTTCCTCGTCTATCCAGCCTCGGCGACGATTTGCGTCCAGCCCGCCTCGTCGATCACCTCGATGCCGAATTCGGCGGCCTTCTTGAGCTTGGACCCCGCCCCCGGCCCGGCGACCACAAGATCGGTTTTCGCGGACACCGAGCCTGCCGCCTTCGCGCCGAGCCGTTCGGCCTGCGCCTTGGCCTCGTCGCGGCTCATGGTTTCGAGCTTGCCGGTGAACACCACGGTCTTGCCCGCGACGCGGGATGCGACGGTCTGCACCTCGTAGCGCGGCGGGGTGACCTGCGAGAGGAGGTCCTCCCACACCGCGACATTGTGCGGCTCGTGGAAGAAGTCGCGAAGGGATTCCACAACGGCATCACCGATCCCATCGATTGAGACAAAAGCTAGATAGCGGTCATCGTCCTTAGGAGGTTTCAGTCTGGCACCAGCTTCGACCCTGAAATTCTCGTTTAGAAAATCGATCGCCTCGCGAATCCTGCGTATGTCATGAAAGTTCTTCATAAGGTCGCGCGCAGTCACCTCGCCGACATGGCGAATGCCGAGCGCGAACAGCAGCCTTGCGGCATCGGGCGCGCGCTTGGCCTCGATCGCGGCGAGCAAGTTGTCGACCGACTTTTCCTGCCAACCCTCCAGCGCAAGGATGTCGCTGCGCCGCTGCCTGAGCCGGAAGATATCCGCCGGGCTTTCCAGCCAACCGAGCGCGAAGAACTGCGCGATGGTCTTCTCGCCCAGCCCCTCGATATCAAGCGCCTTGCGGCTGACGAAATGCTCAAGTCGCTGGGTGCGCTGCGCGGGACAAATGAGGCCGCCGGTGCAGCGCACATCGACCTCGCCTTCTTCCGCCACCGCCTCGCTGCCGCATTCAGGGCAGTGATCGGGGAAGGGATACGCGGGGCGGTCATCCTCGCGGGTGAGGTTCTCGACCACCTGCGGGATCACGTCGCCGGCGCGCTGGATCACCACGCGGTCACCGACGCGAAGGCCGAGCCGCGCGATCTCGTCGCGGTTGTGGAGCGTGACATTGGTCACCGTCACCCCGCCGACCAGCACCGGAGCCAGCCGTCCGACCGGCGTCAGCTTGCCGGTGCGCCCGACCTGGATATCGATGGCTTCGACAGTCGTCTCGGCGCGCTCTGCCGGGAACTTGTGCGCCAGCGCCCAGCGCGGGGCCTTTGCGACGAAACCCAGCCGCTCCTGCCAGTCGAGCCGGTCAAGCTTGTAGACCACCCCGTCGATATCATAGGGCAGATCAGGCCGCGCCTTGCCAATCGCCGCGAAGCGCGCGACGACCTCGTCCGTTCCGCCGACCACGCGGGTGAACAGCGGCGAGACCGGAAAGCCCCACTCCCGAAGCTTCGCGACCACCTCGCTCTGGGTCTTTCCCGGCACCGCCGAGGCCGCGCCCCAGCCATGCGCCCAGAACCTGAGCGGGCGCTTGGCGGTGACGTTCGCATCCTTCTGGCGCAAGCTTCCGGCGGCCGCATTGCGCGGGTTCGCAAACAGCTTTCCGCCCGCTTGATGCTGCGCAGCATTGAGTGCGGTAAAGGCCTGTTTTTCCATATAGACCTCCCCGCGCACCTCGAAGACTTCCGGAACACCGGAAGGGAGGGTTTGCGGGATGTCCGGGATATGCGCGACATTGGCCGTCACGTCCTCGCCCACCTGCCCGTCGCCGCGCGTGGCGGCGCGCACCAGCTTGCCGTTCTCGTAGCGCAGCGAGCATGAGAGGCCGTCGATCTTGTCTTCCGCCGTCAGCGCCAAGGGCTCGCCTTCGGGCAGGTTGAGAAAACGCCGCATCCGCGCGAGCCAATCGGCGACCTCCTCCGGCGAGAAGGCGTTGTCGAGGCTCATCATCCGAACCTCGTGGGTGACCTTGCCCAGCGGCGAGGCGGCAATGGCATGGCCCACTTTGCGCGACGGGCTGTCCTCGCGAACCAGATGCGGAAAGGCAGCTTCCAGCTCGGCATTGCGACGCACCAGCGCGTCATATTCGGCGTCGGAAATCTCCGGCGAGTCCTCGGCATGATACAGCCGGTCATGCTTCGCGATGGCGCGCGCCAGCCGCATCAATTCATTGGCAGCCTCGGCTTCGGTGATGTCCACAGCCACGGTTTGATCCTTTCCCATGGCAAGAGCTATGCATGAAGCCGGTGCGAGGCAAAAGAGCCCTGTCACCGGGTCGCGCTTCGGAAGGGGGAAAACCGATGATCGACCGTATTCTCAAGGCAGGGATCACCGCCAGCGTCGGCCTGATGGCGCTATTCTACGTGGCGCATAATATCGCCAACTTGCCCGAAGCGCTTGCGTTCTTCGTCTACACCACAAGTCACGCCGATCAGACCGCCTATCCGGTCACGCTGCTGCCGGTGCCGCCGCAATTCCTGATCGTGGCTGCGATGATCGCGGTATTCGCGCTCGAACTTGTTGCGGGGATTGGCGGATTGCTGGGGGCGTGGAAAATGTGGTCGCTGCGCAAGGCAACGGCAGCGGATTTCGAGGCCGGCAAGGCCTTGGCGAAAATCGCTATGGGCGCAGCAGTGCTGAACTGGTGGGGGCTGTTCCAGGGCATTGCTGTGGCGGGATACCAGCTGTGGCAGATGCCGCTCGGACAGGGGCCTAATCAGGGCTCGTGGATCTATGGCGGCATGGCGATGATGACGCTGATCTATCTCTCCCTGCGCGAGGCCGAGGCCTGAAGCGCGTCAGTGCCCGCTCTTCAGCACGGCCAGCATGGCGGCCTCTTTGGCTTGGTAAACCGGATTGCCGGGGGTGATAATCGCAAAGTGGCTCGCGCCAGGATTTTCGCGGACGGTAACCGTCGCTCCGCCTGCGGACAGCCGCGTGAGCGTGGGGATCGACGGCGCGGGGAGTCTGGCCTGCACGAACAGCACCTCGTCGAGACGCGGCGGATGGGCGGCGGGTGAGATCGCGGCGTAGCGCGCGGGATTTCCGGCCGGCGAGGAGCCCATGAACGGCGCGACCGCAGAGAACTGGCACAGGGCATCGAAGGCGGCACGCTCGGCCCCGACATCGCCCGGCCCGTCGAGGATGATCGCCGCGCGGGCCTTGAGCGCTTGGCGTGCGCCGACGGGGCCGTCCGCCCCCTGCTCGCTCGCCAGCCAAAGCGCCGGAAGTCCGCCCGCCGAATGGCCCACCAGCGTAACGCGGGCGCGGTCGATCGGATGTTGGCCCGCAATCTCGTCGATCAGCTTCTCCGATGCAGCCCAGTCGCTGAACGAGCCCGGCCAGCCCCCGCCATCGCCCACTTCGCGGTAATCGACATTGAGCGTGGCGATGCCCTGCTGCTGCCAGCGGGTGGCGAGCGGGGCCATGTAGGCCTGCGAGGCAATCCCGGTCTTCCAGCAACCGCCATGATAGATCACCGCGAGCGGGAACAGGCCCGCACCCTCTTTGGTTCCTTGGGGCATGCGCAACTCGGCAAAGCCGCGCGGGTGATCTGCGTAACGCAGGATCGCGTCAGGCTGCGAGGCGGCAAGGCTGGCATCGGTGCCATAGGTCGAATGGTTGGGTTGCACGGCTTCGGGAGCCTCCTCAAGTGCCGCCGTGGCGGGGGTGCAGGCTGCGGCCAGCAGAAAGGCGGGTAGCAGCACCCACCCGCCCTTGCCCGCGACAGCTCCGGTCGCGCGCGGGTGCGCCGGAGAGATGGTGACGCTTTGGCTGGACGGCATGTGATCGGTTTCCTCCGGGATTTCTATGCCCGATCGGCGCAGGGCGGAAAAGTGCCGGAGGAGCCGCTGCGAACAGGCTTTCGCCCTGTGCCGCTAAAAGCAACAAAAAATAATTTTCCATTAGCGGTAGAGGAATCCCAATTAAAACATCTGATTATATCAAACCAGTTGTTATAAATCGAAATTTGTGTTTAGAGACTCGCAGTGCCCTAAAAATACTTTGGGGCATCTGCGAATATTCAACTATTCGTATATGAAGGGGGGAATTTATCATGAAATTCAGAGCAATTTTTATCGTCGGAGCAATATCCGCGATTATTTCGAGCCCTGCGATGGCGCAGAATTTCACTTACGAAGTCGTCTGGAAGCCCGTTGAATCCATTGGCGGAATGACGGGGCCGGACGGAAATCGCAGCGGTGCGGGGGGCGTCGTCGACGGTGCCTACACAACCACCTACCAGGACGGATCGGTGCAGAAGGGCACCGTGCGCTGTGTGGGGATGGACCAACCCGACAACGGCCTGTTTGACCTCCACATGAGCTGCACCACGAAAGACACCACCGGAAACGCGTCGGTGATCTGGGGATGCAACTGGCTAGGCGATCCCGGACCCGAAACGCCGCTCGGCTGTGTCGGCGGAATCCAGGGCACGACAGGAGAATCGAAGGGGCGCAATGGCCTGATGACCATGGAGTGGTATTCCCAGACCGCCTCGCGCGGCACCGGGCAGTGGTACGGCGCCCGGTAAGCCGAGAGCGCACCGGACCGGCGGCAGGTCGCCTGACTTGCCGCCGGTCCGGCGACGCCTGACGAGAACGGGGTTTAGACCCCTTCGAGCAGCCGGTCGGCCTGCGCGCGGGCTTCGGGCGTCACTTCCGCGCCGGACAGCATCCGCGCGATTTCTTCCTGTCGTCCGGCCTGATCAAGCAGCACCACGCTGGTGCGCGTCACCGTGCCGCTCGAGGCCTTGGCGATGAAGTAGTGCTGCTGGCCCCGGGCTGCGACCTGCGGGCTGTGCGTCACCGCCAGCAATTGCCCTTCGTTGGCCGCGAGCCGCGCCAGCCGCTCGCCGATGGCCGAGGCGACCGCCCCGCCCACGCCGCGATCAATCTCGTCGAAGATGATCGTCGCCGCCCCGCCCTTCTCCGCCAGCGCGACCTTCAGCGCGAGGATGAAGCGCGACAGTTCCCCTCCCGATGCAATCTTGTTCAGGGCTGCAAAGTCCGCACCGGGGTTGGTGGAAATCAGGAACTCGACCGCATCCATGCCCTGCGCGCCCCACCTGTCCTCGGGCAGCTTTGCGACCTGGGTGCGGAACTTCGCGGCATCGAGCTTGAGCGGAGCGAGTTCCGCTGCGACCGCAGCATCAAGCTTGCCCGCTGCCGCCGCGCGCGCGTCATGCGCCTTCTCCGCCGCTACGACATAGGCGCTGCGCGCTTCCTTGGCGGCGGCTTCCAGCGCGTCCAGTTGCGCCTCCCCGCCCTCGATCGCATCCAATCGCGCGCGCATGGTGCGCATCAATTCGGGTAGGTCATCGACCTCGCAACGGTGCTTCCTCGCCGCTGCCCGCAGGTCGAACAACCGGGTCTCGGCGCGTTCCAGCTCCATCGGATCATGCACCAGCGCCTCTGCCGCCTTTTCAAGCCGCTCCTCGGCCTCGCCGGCCTCGATCACGGCGCGGTCAAGCGCGGCAAGAGCTTCTGCAAGAAGCGGGTGCTGGTCGGCGATGCGGTCAAGCCGGCGCGCGGCCACGCGCAGGGCCGCAAGCGGCGAATCCGAACCTTCCCAGATATGGCGCAGTTCCTCGAGATCGCCCGACAGCTTCTCGCCCTTCTGCATATCCGCGCGCGCGAGCGCGAGACGTTCCTCCTCGCCCGCCACCGGTTCGAGCGCGGCGAGTTCGGCGAGGTGCGCGATGAGCAGGTCCTGGTCGGCGCGTGCCTGCTCGACGCTTGCCCGCGCCTCGGAAAGCTGCGCCTCGGCCCGCGCCCATTCGGCAAAGGCATGCTCCAGCCCGGCGACATCGGTCCCGGCATAGCGATCGAGCAGCGCCCGGTGCCCGCGCGGATTCACCAGGCCGCGATCGTCATGCTGGCCGTGCAGTTCCACCAGCGCCGGCGCCAGTTCGCGCAGCAGCGCCACGCTGGCGGGCTGATCATTGATGAAGGCCTTGGAGCCGCCATCGGCACGCACCTGCCGCCGGATCATCAGCGGTTCGCCCGGTTCGATGGCGATATCGGCTTCATCCAGCGCGGCGGCGACAAGGGCAGGCAGGGCGGCGAATTCGAAACTGGCGGTGACGGACGCCTTGTCCTCTCCGCTGCGCACCAGCGAGGTTTCCGCGCGGTCGCCCAGCACCAGCCCCAACGCGTCGAGCAGGATCGACTTGCCCGCCCCCGTCTCGCCCGTCAGCACGCCGAGACCGCGCGCGAAATCAAGATCGAGCGCTTCGATAAGGACGATGTTGCGGATCGAGAGCCGGGTCAGCATGGATGAGCCAAGGGATAGCCGAGCGCTCGCGCCGCGTCACGCGTGAAGAAGGGAGCAATCCCCAAGCCTTGGTGCGGTCCTGTGCCGCTTGTTGCAGGCCCGATGATGGCATGGCCGCAATAGCGATGCGAAAAGCATCCGGACAAAACGGTTTGTAAATATTGCGCAACCGATTATCGTCGCGGCGGGTTCGACATCCGGGAACCGCAAATCGGGACAGCGCATTTCGTCGATGGACATGCCCAGCTTACCTCACTTGCCCGATAACCAGGAACCTTTCGACACCTCCGGTACCGTCGGCAAGCGCGCAGATCCGGTTCTGGCGGACGTTTCGCAGCAACTTGATCGCAGCGCCGGAGCAATCCTCCATGCCCTGACCTCAAGCGCGGGGCAGGCGGTATCGAAGGACATTCTGCTTGAAGCCGGATGGCCGGGCAGGATCACCCATGAAAACTCGCTGGCCAAGGCAATCAGCCGGATCCGCGCCGCGCTGGCCGCACATGAAGGCTATGTGCTGACGGCGGTTTACGGACAGGGCTACAAGCTGGAATGCCCTGCCCCCGCCCCTGCCCCTGCCGAAGCGGATCCGGGGGCCGGCACGCGATCGGGCGGCAAGGCCGGCGATCGCAGGTTTTCGGCGGCGCGCGCATCGGCTTTCGGGTTGCCGAAATGGGCAGCGGCGGGGCTGATCGTGGCCGCGATTGCCGGCACAGCTCTTGCCGCAAGCCATTATCTGCGTCCCTCACCCGTCCCGGCCACGCAGGAAAGCGCTGAAGCCGCAGCGCTGATGGCCTTCATTTCCGAAGACCTGATCCTGCCGACCGATCCCTATGCGGAGGTGCCCGCCAATCCCGAATTGCGCAGCGTGGTGGAACGCACGGCCGAAACCATGGACGAACGCTTCGCCGGTCAGCCGGCCGGGCTGATGGCGCTTAATGTGCTCGTTGCCAAGGCGTTCAGCGGCTGGGGCGAATATGACCGAGCGGTGCTGCATCTCGCTGCGGCCCGCGACAAGGCGCGCGAGGCCTATGCCGGAACCGATGCCGAATTGCGCCTGGTGGAAATCGATGCGCTGGCGTGCCAGCAGATGCGGCTTGCCGGGCAGACGCGCGAAGCGGAAGAAACCTGTTCCGATGCTGCAAGCCTCGGCAAGCGGCTGCAATCGCCGCACCGCTTCATGGCACTGGTGAACCTCGGCAAGATCCAGTTCGAGGTCGGCGATTATGCCGCCGCGGTCGGCAGCCTCGACGCGGTGCTGGCGCGCGGGGACGAGACCGCGCCCGACAATGTTGCCCCCGATATCGTCGCCGACGCGCGCTGGTTCAGGGCGCTGGCGCTGCGCAAGCTCGCCCGTTTCACCGAGGCCGAGCGCGATTTCGCCGCGCATGTCGATGCGCGGATCGCGCTCAACGGCGCGGACCATCCGCTGACCGGCTGGGCGCGGTCGGACTATGGCGATTTCCTCGCCTATATCGGCGAACATGACCGCGCGCGGGCGGAACTGGCGAAGGCGCAGGCGATCTTCGATCAGCGCCTTGGCCCTGACCATGTGGAATCGCAGTCTCCCGCCTATACGATCGCGCTGATCCACCTCGATCGCGGCGAGCCGGACAAGGCCGAGGCCATACTTGCTCCGGTGGTCGCGAATTTCGCGCGCAGCCTTGGCCGCGATCACTTCTGGACCGCCTATGCCATGACCGAACTGTCGATCGCCCGCGCGATGCTGGGCAAGAGCGAGGACGCGCGGACGCTGCTGGGCGAAGCGCGCGCCAATGCCGCCGGTGAACTGTTCGGCAGGCCTGCCAAGGCGGCATGGTTCCACCTGCGCTGGGCGCGGGCGCTGACGGAAATCGGTGACCAGGGCGCTGCGCGTAGCGAGCTTGAGCGGGCGCGCAAGGACATCGTGAAGGGTCTGGGCGGATCGCACCCGTGGCTGGCACGGGTTGATTGCCTCGCCGCCCGGATCGAGCAAACGGCGGGGAACGGGGCCGAGGCGCAGGCGGCGCTGGACAGCTGTGCGCGCAGGATCGAGCAGGCCCGGCTCCCGGCGCGCTACCCCCTGAGAGCCGAAGTCGCGCAATTGCGGGCGACCGCAGAGAGCTGATTGCTCACCCGCAAGTGACTGAACCGACGGGCAATTCAGATTTGTCAGAATTGCGGTCAGGAAGTTTCAGAATCTTTCAGCCGGACAGGAAAGACGCGAATCGCCGCGCCGCATAGTCATGCGAGCGTGATTGGGGGGAAGGCCGGCGGGCCGACCCTCGGCAGGGGGGCGAGGCGATCAGCGGATCCGTTCCGCCGATCGCTTCGATCCGGCGATGCCACTGAATTGCGTTTTGGCAGTGCAGCTGCCACCGAGGCGACCCGAGGAAGGGAGGTTACACATCTCCTTTTCCCACTTTACGGCCTCCGTCCGCGCTACGGGCGGGGGCCTTTTTTTGCGCTTGCGGGCCGGCCGCAGCCGCCACCCGCTCAGCTCGCGGTGACGCCCTCGGCGTGCTTGTTCACCAGCTTGTAGGCCTTCTCGTACCACTTGGTGCCGGGATAGTTCGCACCCAGCACCGCGGCATACTTCACCGCTTCGGCCGGGATGCCGAGCGCGAGGCTGCTTTCCGTCAGCCGGTAGAGCGCCTCGGGCGTGTGGCTGGTGGTATCGAACTTCTCGATCACGTTGCGGAACCGCATGTCGGCGGCAAGCCACAGGCCCATGCGCTGGTAATGGCGACCGATCTCCATCTCCTTGCCGGCAAGGTGATCGGCCACGAGATCAAGCTTGAGCCGCGCGTCGGCGGCGTATTCGGTCTGGGGAAAGCGCCGGTTGACCTCGCGCAGCGCGGTCTGCGCCTGCTCGGTGATCTTCTGGTCGCGGTTCACGTCGCTGATCTGCTCGTAATAGCTCAGAGCGATCAGGTAATAGGCGTAAGGCGCATCCTTGTTGCCCGGGTGGATCGACAGGAAGCGCTGCGCGTTCTGGATCGCCTTGTTGTAATCGCGCGCGATATAATAGCTGAAAGCGCTCATCAGCTGCGCGCGGCGGGCCCAGGGCGAATAGGGGTGCTGGCGCTCCACCTCGTCGAACAGTGCAGCCGCGACCAGCGTATTGCCGCGGTCAAGCCGCCGCTGCGCCTCGGCGTAAAGGGATTCGACGTCGCGCGCGACATAGGCGACATCGGCCCCCTCGGTCTTGCCGGCGCAGGCCGGAATGGTGGCAAGGGTCGCGGCGAGCAGAGCCGCGCGCGCAAGACGGGAAGAGAACATGGTCGCCATGGCGCGCTCTATAACGAGGCCCGTGCTGAACGCCAAGTGAAGCCGCGCCTCCCGCCCCCGGTCGCCCCCCGATTTTCCTACTCGGGCCTTTTGTGATGCACTCCCCTCCATGACCCGCAAGAAAGACCCCCGCACCACCCGCCTGCCCGTCCCGGCAGGACAGCTTCCCTCCTTCACCCCCGTCCCGCGCAAATGCGCACGCCACGACGGCTGGACCCCCGAACGCCAGCGCGCCTTCATCGAGGCGCTGGCCGATACCGGCTCGGTCGAGGCCGCATGCAAGGCCGTCGACATGGCCCAGCGCGGGGTCTACGCGCTGCGCCGCGAGCCGGGCGCCGGGGGTTTCCGCGCCGCATGGGAGGCCGCGCTCCAGCTTGGCGTCGCCCGGGTCGAGGATGTGGTGATGGACCGCGCGCTGAACGGCGTGGAGGAGCCGGTCTATTCCTACGGCAAACTCGTCGGCACGCGCCGCAAGTATAATGACCGGCTGCTGATGTTCATCCTGCGCAACCGCGCGCCCGACCGCTTTGCCGCAGGCGGCGGGCCGAGAGGCCTCAACGCGGTAAGCCAGATGCAGCTCGACCGGCTCCACAAGCAGTGGAAGAAGGAATACGAGGCCGGCCAGCGGCATGTCTCGATTGCCGAGATCAAGGCCAGCATCGACCGCAAGATCGCCGGCATCCGCCGCCGCATCGAACGCGAACGCCCCCAACGCCGCGCCGCGCTCTCGGCAGAAACCCTCGCTGCCTTCGCCCACTTCGCGCACCTGCGCGACCGCGACCTTGCCGCGAGCGCCGCCGACGAGCGCACGCGGCGGCTCACCGAGGTCACGCTCGACACCCCCTCGACCCACTTCGACCCGCCGGAGACCCCCGCCCTCCCCGCGCCGAAGCGGGTGGCGGAGGAGGAGGCAATGCCGAAACCCGGGCCGGACTACCGCAAATGGCA
Source organism: Erythrobacter dokdonensis DSW-74 (assembly GCF_001677335.1). Lineage (GTDB taxonomy): Bacteria > Pseudomonadota > Alphaproteobacteria > Sphingomonadales > Sphingomonadaceae > Erythrobacter > Erythrobacter dokdonensis. The sequence goes on along the minus strand of NZ_LZYB01000001.1, from coordinate 554,255 downwards.
ACCGCCCGAGCCGGAGCCGCCGAAGACGGTGTGGACGCTGAAGGATGAGGGGTTTGATCCTTAGGCGCAGCAGGCACGAAAATCCTCCCCTCCAGGGGAGGGGAACCATCCGCAGGACGGTGGAGGGGCGGGCTGCACCAAATTTGGCAGAACCGCGAGAAGCCCGGCAGCAATTTCAGGATGGCGCATTATAAAGCCTGCCCAACTCGCTCTGCGATTTTTGGCATTGCGGAATTCACATGTCTTCGGGTGCAGCGCCCACCTCGCATCACTCTGCCGTTCAAGGAAAATGATCAGCGGACCCCGCTCAATATAGTCTGCGAAGAGCCCGTGATCGGCTGCAACGCACCAATCGGTAAACGCTCCCCACCAAAACATGGAACGAGGCGACAGCGGCAACCCAACCAGCCAGCGCTCATTTTCCATAGGGATCCGGCTTTCCGTCCTGACTTCATCCGGGATGGTGACGAGCTCAAATTGAGATTTGTCCATCGCCAAATCTTGATCGGAACAGGCCCTAGATCAAGAAATATCGACCTGATTCAGGATTTTAGTCGATATGTCCCTTTGCCGTCGACGAACTCGATCAAGCCTCGGTCGCGAAGCTGTTGAAGCTCCCGACTGACGGTCTGCATCGGCGTTTCGCCGGTGGTCCCTGTATCGGCACACATGCGGGCGCCCTCTTGAGCGATTAGATCGCTCCGGCTGAAGAGACCATCGGGGCTATTAGCAGCGACACGATGCACTGCATCGGTCACGGCCTCGGTCCAAGTTAGCATTGTCACTCCTTTCGCCGCCAGAGAGATCAGTTCATGTTCAAGTTGACAAGTAGAGATCATGGAGGAGTGCGACTCAGAGTGCACCTATTTTGCGTGGCGAAGAACTTGCCTCAGCATTAGAGATGACGGTTAAGCCGAGAACGCGTGAAATGCGCGATGCCAAGCCAGGAATTGGGGATGAGGCTGATCAGCGTCACGAGCCGGGGCGATAAGCTTTCCTGTCGGATTGATTATGGCTTCCACTCCGCTTCGGTCGTTGACCTTCCTGTGAATGATTATCTCGTGGTTATCGGCCACGCCGATAAGGCCACGATCGAACATCCAGTGTGCGGTTCCCGAAAGAGCAAGCCCGTTCCGGATCGAGTCTGGTCCGCCATGTTCGACCGGGCGAATATGGGCGGCTTCGGCCTCCAGTCGCCCTCCCCCGTTCACCAAGCGCCAACCAGTCACCGCACAGCGCCCATCGTATGCATGAAGCACGGCGCGACGGAACGCACGGTCACGGAAGGGGCGGTTGAGAAGCGATTGCGCCAAGGGACGCTCAATCTCGAACGGGGTCTGCTCTTCTCGAACGCGATCAAGTGGCTCAGGATCACCTACGCGAGGGAGCGTTTGATCGTCCGGTAATCCGAGTGCGACTATGCGCGCAAAGTCCGAATTTGAAAGTGGGCGAACCGCTGCTTGTGGATTGGCCAAATCACGCTCGATAGGTTGGCCGTCCACTATGTGGGGAACTGTTGGCTCAAAGGGCAAATAGCTACCAGCCTCTATCAGCGCGCGAAAATGATCGGCGCGGTCAGGGTCGGGAATGATTTGCGCGACTTTGGCGACAGCAAAGAAGCCCTTGGATTGCCGAACCTTCACTGGCTCGCGATAAACGATCCAGTCGCCAACCATGTGCTTCGCGCGGTTAAGATAAATCTTCGGAAACTGATAATGCACCTCGGGAATGTCGGCGTAGCCGGACCCATCTTTGTGCATGAAAACGCCAAAAGCCATGAGCAATTGTTCTTGCGCCTGGGCGATCAAGTCAAGCGACAGTAATCCCCGTCCCGCAAGCGACAGGACTAAAAACTAGCCGCGGCAAAGCCGCGGCCTGCGTCAGACGGGTTCGGCTGACGCCGCCCCGCTGGCCGGAGTTACAGCCTCTCGCTTCTAGCTTGCCGTTTGCTGCGCAAACGTCTGCGCTAGGCGCGGGGCTTCACTCTTCCCCCATCCGCAACGCCGCAATAAACGCCTCCTGCGGGATCGACACATTGCCATACTCCCGCATCCGCGCCTTCCCCTTCTTCTGCTTCTCCAGCAGCTTCTTCTTGCGCGTAATATCCCCGCCGTAACACTTGGCGGTCACGTCCTTGCGCAAGGCGGCGATGGTTTCGCGGGCGATCACCTTGCCGCCGATTGCGGCCTGGATCGGGATCTTGAACAGGTGGCGCGGGATCAGGTCTTTCAGGCGCTCGCACATGCCGCGGCCGCGTTCCTCGGCGGCGAGGCGGTGGACGATCAGGCTCAGCGCGTCGACCGGCTCGTTATTGACGAGGATGTTCATCTTCACGAGGTCGCCCTCGCGGTTGCCGATCTGCTCGTAATCGAAGCTGGCATAGCCGCGCGAAATCGACTTCAGCCGGTCGTAGAAGTCGAACACCACTTCGTTCAGCGGCAGCTCGTAGGTCACCTGCGCGCGGCCGCCGACATAGGTGAGTTCGGTCTGGATGCCGCGGCGGTCCTGGCACAGTTTGAGGATCGAGCCGAGGTATTCGTCGGGGGTGTAGATCACCGCCTTGATCCACGGCTCCTCGATCATCTCGATGCGGTTCACGTCCGGCCAGTCGGCGGGATTGTGGATGTCGATGACCTTGGCCTCCTCGTTCTTCGAATGGCCGAGGTGGACGCGGTAGACCACGGAAGGCGCCGTGGTGATGAGGTCGAGGTCGTATTCGCGGCTGAGGCGTTCCTGAATGATTTCAAGGTGGAGCAGCCCGAGGAACCCGCAGCGGAAGCCGAAGCCGAGCGCGGCGCTCGACTCCATCTCGTAGGAGAAGGAGGCGTCGTTGAGGCGCAGCTTGCCGATGCTTTCGCGCAGCTTCTCGAAATCCGCGGCGTCGACGGGGAAGAGGCCGCAGAACACCACCGGCTGGACTTCCTTGTAGCCCGGCAGCGCTTCTGTCGCGCCGTTCTTGACGGTGGTGATGGTGTCGCCGACGCGGGCCTGCTCCACCTCCTTGATCTGGGCGGTGATGAAGCCGATTTCGCCCGGGCCGAGCTCGCCCAGGTCGGTGCGCTTGGGGGTGAAGCAGCCGACGCGGTCGACGAGGTGCTGGGTGCCGCCCTGCATGAACTTGATGTTCAGCCCCTTGGTCAGCCTGCCGTCGATCACGCGCACGAGGATGACGACGCCGAGATAGGGGTCGTACCACGAATCGACGAGGCTGGCCTTCAAAGGCGCGTCGGTGGTGCCCTTGGGCGGCGGGATGCGGGTGACGACGGCTTCGAGCACGTCCTCGATCCCGATGCCCGATTTGGCGCTGGTGAGGACGGCGTCCGACGCGTCGAGGCCGATGATCTCCTCGATCTCGAGCTTGACCTTGTCCGGTTCGGCGGCGGGCAGGTCGATCTTGTTGATGACGGGGACGATCTCGTGATCGTGCTCGATCGACTGGTAGACGTTGGCGAGCGTCTGGGCCTCGACCCCTTGTGCGGCGTCGACCACAAGCAGCGCGCCCTCGCAGGCGGCGAGGCTGCGGGAGACTTCGTAGGCGAAGTCGACGTGGCCGGGGGTGTCCATCAGGTTGAGCTGATAGGTCTCGCCGTCCTTGGCGGTGTAGGTCAGACGGACGGTCTGGGCCTTGATGGTGATCCCGCGCTCTTTCTCGATGTCCATGTTATCAAGGACTTGCTCGGACATCTCGCGCGCGGTGAGGCCTCCCGTGAACTGGATCAGCCGGTCGGCAAGGGTCGACTTGCCATGGTCGATATGGGCGATGATGCTGAAGTTGCGGATCTTGGAGAGGTCAGTCATTTGACCCGCGACTTAGCCTTGCGATGCAGCAAAGTCATTCGAGAAAAACGCAACACCCTCAGTCGACCCGACTCCCGGGCGCATAGCCGAACTTTGGTGCGGTAGTTTGGCCAATAAGCCCGCCAACCATCCCCTGATAGCTGCCCGGTGCGAGCGCTGCGAGTGGCGCTCCAGCGGAGGCGAGTGCATAGGGTGAGACTCGGTTGCGAGTGCACAGCCCGCCCGATCCGTCGTCGACAAGAGACTGCTCAAACTCCAGTCCCTGCGTATCGCCGCTCGACCGAGTGACCGTTGCAACAGCCAACTGTCCCCCGCCCAGATCCACAACGAATTGTGTACCCTTGGGCACATCAGCCAGTCCCTGAATCAATGCTCCGGTTCTTGAAAGGTTGCGGAGCGTGACCTCGTAGGCGTAGTCGTCATGGATGACCTGAATCTTGCGGAATACCGTGCGCCGTTTTGCCCGGCGCGTGCGGTTCGAACCGGGATCGATCTTCCAAGTTCCGCCCGCCATTTCCTGATCGATCATCTCGGAATCGATCGGTTCGCTGAAGATCGGCCCCTGCAAAAAGCGAACACCGCACTCGCTTAGCAAGGCAAGCAAGGGCGCGCTCTCGATGCCGTTGGCGATCGTGTCCATCTGCAACGCCCCAGCGAGCGCAACAATGGCGCGGACCAGGCCCATCTCGCTGCTGTCATGGCGCTCAACCTCGGCCACCAGCTTCTGATCGATCTTGATCGCATCGAAGGGTGCGCGGCGCAGATAGGCCAGCGAGGAATAGCCGGATCCGAATTCGTCCAGTGTAAGGCGCACACCGAGCTTGAAGAGGCCTGCAAGTGTACGATCGACAACGTTGGCATCGCCGAAGAACACCGCTTCGCTGATCTCCAGTTCAAGCCGGGCAGGCGCAAGGCCGGCAGTCTCGATGGCGGAACTGACCTGTTCGAGGAAGGTGTCCGACAAGAACAGCGCGACCGGGACGTTGACTGCGATGCGCACGCTGTCAGGCCAGAGGGCCCCCTGGCGGCAAGCCTCGGCTATGGCCCACATTCCGACATCAGCGATGCGGCTGGAACCCTCGACGATCTGCGCAAATTCCTCCTCGTCGATGATCCCGCGTGTCGCGTGATTCCAGCAGACATGCGCCTCGAGCGCCTTTACTGCCTGCGAGGCCGCATCAACGATCGGTTCATAGCGCAGAAACAGCTGTTCCTCGCTCAGCGCCTGACCGAGATGCTCCTCCAGTCGGCGGCGGAAAATCGTTTCGTTCTCGAGTTCACCCGAAAAAAAGCGGTATTGCCCTCGCCCGCCATTCTTCGCGGCATAAAGCGCAAGGTCGGCGGCGCGCACGATCTCGTCGCGGGTGACGCCGTCATGCGGGGCTATCGCAATTCCCACCGAAGCGCCGATGACGCAGCGACCCTCGGCAAGACTATAGGGTTGACGCAGGATGGAGATGATCTTGTTCGCCATGTCCCCAAGCACGCCACGGTCATCGATATCGGGCAGCATCACCTGGAATTCGTCTCCGCCAAGCCGGCCGATCTCACAATCGCGATCGATGGCCCGGCCGAGACGCGCGGCCACCTGCTTGAGCAATTCATCACCCGCCGCATGACCAAGCGTGTCATTGACATGCTTGAAGCGATCCAGGTCGAGCATCATGACAGCGCAGTTGCGTTTTGCAGCCTGAAAGGCAGCCAGCGTCGTTTCAACCTGATGCGCCATCCGGTGACGGTTGCTGAGACCGGTGAGCGAATCAAAACGCGCCAGCCGGGCGGTTTCCTCCTCGCGGTGGAACTCGTCGCTGATGTCTGCACCCGTTCCGCGGAAACCGGCGAAGCGGCCACCTGCGGTGAACACCGGTTGGCCCGCCAGACGAAGCACCGGCCCGCCCGGGTTGCGCAGGGCGCGAACAGCCATGCCGGTAAATGCCTTGTGCGCGCCGAGCATCAGCGAAAGCGACTTCGCACGCCCCTCACGCTCGGCTGCGGAAAATATCGCGGTCAGCGGCTGACCCAATAGATCGGAGAGCGGAATATCGAGCCGCTCGGCGATAGCGGCGGAGATATAGGTCAGCTTGCCTTCTGCATCGCTCGACCAGAACCAGCCGAGCCCGGATTTCTCCAGTTCGTCTAGCATTGCCAGCCGCTCGCCATCGGACAGTGCCGAGGCGACATGCCCTTGCCGCATGCGAAGCGCGGATGACCCGCGCGATGACAAGAGACCCTTGAGGGACACTCCGGACGAACCTCCAAACTCGCAGCGGACCAGCGGATTCCCGCACTGATCCCGCCTTGCATGAGTCACGGGTAAAGCCGGATGGTTATTTTTTGACTAAGCCACCGTCTCTTCCGGAAGGCCTAACGCGCGGCTAACCTACTTTTCCGATGAAGGCTGATGCCTCGTTCGGCAGGGCAAATGAGCCATCGCCTTTCGAACGCAGCGGCAGATGGAATTCCAGGCCCAATCGGTTTTCGCTCGACCATCGCACCTGACCGGTAACGGACTGGCTGGGACTGAAATCGATCCGGAGCACGCTGCCTTCGGTGAGATTCCACAATCCCTCGATCATCGCCCCGCCTTCAGAAATGTTGCGCAAGGTGGCATTCTGCCGCCGTCCCTTGTGCACCACCACAACCTTGCGCAGCACGCAGTAACGCGGGGCACGCACCGATTGCGGGCCATTCGCCACGGCAGTCAGATCGCCCGCAACCAGCGCGCCGACATCGGCTGCGCTCATCGGAGCAAAATAGATGTGACCCTGAACGTGGCTACAACCGAGCAGGCGAACGAGTTCCAGTTCGTCGTGGGTCTCCACCCCCTCGGCAGTGGTGTCCATCTGGAGCACTTCGGCAAGGCTTGTGATCGCGGCGATGATGGCGCCGTTGCGACTGCCTTGCTCGGTTGCTCCGCGCACGAAACTGCGGTCGATCTTGATCCTGTCGAACGGCGCCTTGCGCAGGTAGCCGAGCGAGGAATAGCCGGTCCCGAAATCATCGAGCGCGAGACGTACACCCAACTGCTTCAGCGCCCGGAAGGTCGCCTCGGTGCCGGGAGTATCGCTGACAAACACGCTCTCGGTGATTTCAAGTTCGAGCCGCGAGGGGGCGATACCATTGTGGGCCAGCGCGTTGGCGACAATGGTAGGCAATTCGGGATTGGCGAATTGCAATGCCGAGACGTTGACGGAACAGCGGATGCTGCTGGGCCAGCGCGCAAGGTCGGCGCATGCGGTCTGCAGGGCCCATTGTCCAAGCCGGTCGATAAGACCCGCCTCTTCGGCGATCGGCACGAAGCGCGCCGGCGAGAGCAAGCCGCGACGCGGATGGTTCCACCGCATCAGCGCCTCGAAACCCATCACAGTTTCACTCGCGGCATAGACAATCGGCTGATAGGACAGTTCCAGTTCGCCGCGGGCGATGGCATCGCGCAGATCGCGTTCGAGTTCCGCGCGCTCTTCGACCGCCGCGTGAAGGCCCGGTTCGTAGAAGCGGAAGCACCCGCGGCCCGCGTCCTTCGCAGCATAAAGCGCAAGATCGACATTGCGGACCAGCATATCGGAGGTCGTGCCGTCGGCAGGGGCGCGGGCAATTCCGACCGAGGCGCCGACGCTGACGGAGTGCGTATAGATGGCGTATGGCTGCGAGAGCACCTCGATAATCGCCTGAGCCGTCGCTGCCAGCCGTTCGCGCTGCCATTCTCCCGGCAGGATGACCTTGAATTCGTCTCCGCCAAGCCGCCCACAACGACCGGTCGTGCCGATTACCCGCTCGAGGCGCTTCGCTACCTGTCTGAGCAGGGCATCACCTGCCGGATGGCCGAGGGTGTCATTGACCTGCTTGAAGCGGTCAAGATCGAGAAGCAGCACCGCGCACACGCGCTCGCGCTTTACCGGCGCCGCAAGAACCTGTTCCAGGATCTGCCCCATTTGCACCCGGTTGGCGAGGCCGGTCAGCGAGTCATACAGCGCCATGCGCGAAACCTGCCTCTCGCTCCGCCGCTGCTCTGTCAGATCGGTACCGTGCCCTCGGAACCCGCAGAAATTGTTGTACGAATCATAAACGGGACGGCCAGTCAATGACCACCAGCGCTCTTCCTCCGGCGCGGCGGCGCGCAATTCGAGATCCTTGAAGGCCGAGCGCGCCGACAGATGGAACGCAAGCGATCTCTCGGACTCGGCCGTCTCCTGGCCGGGACCGATGATCGCGTCGAGGGGAACGCCGCGCAGGGCTTCTGCGCTGCGCCCGAGCACCTTCGCAGCTTTGGGCGAGATGTACGTGATAAGGCCGCGCCGGTCGGTTTCCCAAAACCAGCCCTGCCCGCTTTCCTCGAAGCTTTTCAGAATATCCTCGGCCCGCGCCGCTATGCGCTCGCGGGCCTCGCGGTGCACCCGGCCGCGTTCGGCCGCGCGCCATTCGACCCGGGCGATCAGCGCAAGTGTCACCGCCGCTCCGGCGAGCGTGGCAAAGGCCAGCAAACCTGGGGCGGCAACCACGACAAGGCCGGCCCAGCTGGCAATCTTGGCGCTGAACAACGAGGCGATGCGTCCCGAAAACAGCACCGCGGCAGTGGCATTGATGCAGACCAAGGTCGCAACCGCCCATTGCCAGGGCAGGCCGCCGGCAATCGCGACGCCGAGCGCGTAGCCGGCGCAGGCCATCGGCAACATCGCTGCCACCACCAGCAACAATAGCCGCAATTGCGGACCGGTCTGCTCGCGGCGCTCAAGCGCGGCGAACCAGCCCGAACAGGCAAACAGGGCTACCGAAGCCACGCCGCCAATCAGCGAGGGCAAAGTTGGCAATTCCGGCGAGACAAGGGCGGCAAGACAGAATGCCACCAGCAACGACACCGCCATGCCTCGCGCCTGCTTGGGCAGATAGTATCGCTGTGCTTCCTTGGCCGTGTCCGTTCGCGTGACCAGAGCGGCGATGCGTTCCGGCTTGAAGCGTCCGTCCGCGCGGCGCTCGCCGGAGTCGCGCAGATCGGACTCGTCGGGAGAGTCCGCCGTGCCCTGCGCTTCGCGCCCGGCATCGATGGGTCTCGGGATTCGAAGGGATTTGGCGCGCGGCGCTGACATGGGCAGGCAATGCGCCCTGACCTCTTGGAAAAGCGTGAATCGGAAAGGTAAATGCCTGCCTTACATGTGGGCCAAAGCGCCTGTGCCAGAGGGTTCGGGCAGTGCTTGCAACTTGACCACGCTGGCTGCATCGTGTGGATGGCACCAGCCAGTAAAACGATTTCGCGAGGAGTAGGGGATCGGATGTCAGACAGCGAAGTAAAGCTCGAAAACGAGGCAGCCCAGTCGACCAATGCGCTGGGACCGCTGATCGGCGTCGCGCGCGAGGATTTCGTGAGCGCGGTAGCCCTGCTGCTGCGCGAAACCGCCTCGGACCCGACACGCTTCATCCGCCATTCGACAGCGATGGCGCAGGACATGGTCAAGATCATGACCGGCAAGAGCGACCTTGCCCCTGACCCCAAGGACAAGCGGTTCATGGATCCGGCCTGGCAATACAACCCCTTTTTCCGTGCCGGCGCGCAATATTACCTCGCGGTGCAGAAGGGCATGAAGAACTGGCTGGAAGAACTCGAACTTGACGAGCTGGAACGTAACCGCGCGAATTTCATCGCGAATATCATTCTCGACGGCCTTGCCCCCACCAACACGCTGGCGGGCAATCCGACGGCGCAGAAACAGATCATCAACTCGGGCGGCCTCTCTCTCATCAAGGGACTGCAGAACGCCTATAATGATCTCGTCAACAACAAGGGCATGGTCAGCCAGGTCGACAAGCGCCCGTTCAAGCTGGGCGAGAATATCGCGACCTCCAAGGGCGCGGTGGTCTACCGCGACGAGATCATGGAGCTGCTGCAATATGCGCCGACCACCGAAGAGGTCTACGAAATCCCGCAACTGACTATCCCGCCACAAATCAACAAGATGTACATCAACGATCTGTCGCCCGACAAATCGGTGATCAAGTGGCAGGTCGACAACGGCATCCAGACCTTCGTCATCTCGTGGCGAAATCCGTCCAAGGAACAGGGCCACTGGGGCATGGCCGACTATATCGCCGCCTGCGAGAAAGCGCTGGAGGTGGTTTCGGAAATTTCGGGATCGAAAAAAGTTAACGTCTCGGCCGGCTGTTCGGGCGGACAGACCGCCTCGGTGCTCGCATCCAAGCTCGCCGCGACTTGCAATCCGATCCTCGGGACGCTGACGCTGATGGTGTGCGTGCTGCACCCCAAGCCGACCGATATCGAGGCCGGCTCGCTGGTGAGCGAGAACGGGATGCAGCTCGCCCGCCAGCGCGCGATGAAGGCAGGCGTCATCAAGGCGGATGATCTGGCGCGCGGGTTTGCATGGCTGCGTCCCAACGATCTGATCTGGAACTATGTCATCAACAATTACCTGCTCGGACAGGATCCGCCCGCGTTCGACGTGCTGTTCTGGAATGCCGACGCCACCAACCTTTCGGCCAGCCTTATGGGCGATTTCCTCACCCTGTTCGAAACCCTCGCCTTCACCAAAAAGGGCGAGGTCGAGATGGCAGGGCACAAGGTCGATCTTTCCAAGGTCTCCGCCGATCTGTTCATTCTCGGCGGGGTGACCGATCACATCACCCCGTGGAAGGCGACCTACCGGTCGACCCAGCTGTTCGGTTCCAAGGACGTGACCTACGTGCTCTCGCAAAGCGGCCACATGCAGGCGATCCTGAACCCGCCGGGCAACCCCAAGGCCAAGTATTACGTCCAGAAAAAGAAGGGAAAGCTGCCCGCCACGGCCGAAGAATGGTTGCAAGGCACCGAGGAGGTGAAGGGCAGCTGGTGGCCGCTGTGGATGGAATGGGTGCAAGCGCGCTCGGGCGGCAAGCGACCGGCACCTGCAAGCCTTGGCAGCGCCACCTACAAGGCCGGCGATCCGGCACCGGGACTCTACGTCGTCGAAGAAGTCTGATAAGGCAATGCTGCGCTGCAGCGTCCGGGGGGCCGTGGTGGCAGCGCGTTAATCTTTGTGGGCGCTTTCGTGAGGGATCGACGAAAGCGCCCAACCCGCCCCTTCGACGGGGGCCAGAAAGGACGTGAATTCGTGGCCAATGCAATGGACGATGCGGTCGTGTCGATGGAGGAAGTGGGCGGCCGGACGCTACGGACTGCTGCCTGGCGGCTCGATATGCCTTCCGATCACCTGCCGGTCCTGTTCTTCAACGGCATCGGCGCGAATATCGAGGCCGTGGCCCCGCTCGCGGCCGCCATGCCCGAACGCGGCTTCATCATGTTCGACATGCCCGGCACCGGCGAATCGCCCGATCCGCTGGTCCCCTACAACCCCTTCACCATGAGCTGGACCGCAGCCCAGTTGCTGGGGAAATATGGTCTGGAAGCGGTCGACGTGATGGGCGTTTCATGGGGCGGCGCCATGGCACAGCACTTTGCGCTTCAGCACCCGATGCGCACGCGCCGCCTGACCCTCATCGCGACGACGCCGGGCATGGTGATGGTGCCCGGCAATCCGGCCGCATTCACCAAGATGGCCGACCCGCGCCGCTATATCGATCCCGAATTCATGAACGAACATTTCGCCACGCTTTATGGCGGGGTCGACAAGGACGGGGCCGAGCACCAGAAAGACAGCCACATCGGCCGGCTGAAGCCCCCGTCCCCGCGCGGCTACATGTACCAGCTCTTGTGCATGCTCGGCTGGACAAGCCTGCCCGCCCTGCCCTTCATGACCAAGGAAACCCTGATCATGATGGGCGAGGACGACCAGATCGTGCCCCTCGCCAACGGCAAGATCCTGAAGGCCATGATCCCCAATTCGCGGCTGGTAACCTTCGCAGGCGGCGGGCATCTGTTCCTGCTTACCCATGCCGATGAAAGCGTGGCCGCAATCCGCGAATTCCTCGACGCGCCCGAGACGGAGAAGGAAGCGCGGCGGATGGCGGCTGCCTGACCGTCGCTGTTTGTCGATCGACCTAGCCTCGCCCACCTCGCCAGGAATGGCAGTTCAAGGGTCCCCGCCGTGTCACGTGGTGTCCTGCGCATGACGTCAGTTCCGAACGGTCCTGCTTTGGCCGGATCGCCTGCGGCCTGGGTGACCGCCGCCGTTGCGGGGATCGCAGCACCGGCCGCGGCGATGGTAGTGCTTGCCGCTGGCAATGACAGCGCGCCTATGGCGGTTTTCGGCGGGCCGCTGCTTGCGGTCGGACTGATGGGAACGGGCATGATCGCCGCGTCTGCGGCCGGACGGTTGTGGATCGGCGTCGGACTTTCCCTGATCGCGGGTGCATGTCTCGTCCTGCTTGCCCATGCGCTGGGAATGGCACTTCCGCTGCATCCGCTTTCCGTGGCCCTGGCAATGCTGGTCGCCAGCCTGAGCTTTGCCGCGCGCGGCGCGCTGTTTGCCCGAAGTGCAGCGGACAAGGGCTGGTGGATCGCGGTCTTCGTGGTCGGCGGCGAGGCTGCCATTCTGGCAACCGCGGTCGCCTTGCCGAAAAGCCTGCCCGCCTGGCTGCTGACGCTGCTGCCCGCGCAATGGGCGAGCATGGCGATCCAGTCGGCGCTGACAGGCGCGGGTACGGGCGCAAGAGGGGCAATCGCAGCCTTGCTGGCGCTTGCCGGAACTGCGGCAACGACGTTGCTGGTGGCGCGGCTGTGGCCCCGTCGCTGGCCCTATCTGATCATGTTCACGGCATGGCTCGCCCTGTCGGCGCTCGTCTGGCACCAGTCCGCATAGGGGACCAGACGACCCGCGAGACCCTGTCGGTATCAGCCGCCTTGTTGTGCGAGGTCGCCAAGGGCCTCTTTCAGGTCGTCCAACCACGGTTCGAAAGGTCGCCAGGCGCCCTGCCCCTTGCGGTTGATCGGCTGGCGCACCTGCTCGCTGGAGGCGGTGCGCACGGCGCGCTCGGTCTTGTGGAAATCGAGGCAGGCCTGCTCGAACGGCAGACCCAGAAAATCGAGCATCCGGCGGGTCTGGCCTTCGAGATCGTCGAGCACGTCCTCGTGGCTCACCCGCAGCACCTTGCCTGGCAGTACCGTGTCCCAATGGTCCATCAGCGCGACATAATCGGCATAATAGCGCCCGACCTCGGTTAGCCCGTAGGTAAACTCCTGGCCTTCGGCGAACAGCTGCTTGAAGCCCGAAAAGCAGCAATCCATCGCATCGCGGCGGGCATCGATGATCTTGGCCTTGGGCAGGATAAGGTGGATCAGCCCGATATGCCGGAAATTATTGGGCATCTTGTCGATGAAGAAAGGCGCCCCGGCACGATGAATGCGGGTGTCGGCGATGAAATCCCGCCCGAAGGCGGCAAGCTTTTCAGCGTCGAGTTCCTGCAGGATGTGCGGATAGCGGTTCTCGCCGACGCGCCGGCCGCGCAGGCGATGGGCGAGCGCGAGGATGTTGGGCAGTTCCAGCGTCCCGTCGATCTGCGAATGGCTGGCCAGGATCTGTTCGAGCAGGGTCGAGCCGGCGCGCGGCAGGCCGAGAATGAAGATCGGATCGGGCGCATCATGGCCCGCGCCCGCGTGCCGCTCGAACAGATCGGCGGTGCAGGCTTCCCGCTGGCGGGCAAGTTCCGCTGTCATCGCATCCGCGCTGTAGCGGGTCTGGGCGCGCTTCAGACGGTTGCCTTCGTCATAGGCTGCAAAGCTGGCTTCGTATTCGCCGCGATCCTCGTGCGCCTTGCCCAGGGCAAAGGCGATGTGGACGCGGTCCATGAAGGCCAGATCGGCGCGCGCGGCCTGTTCCTGCATGGCTGCGACTTCGGCATCGGTGAAGCGGTAGGTCTTGAGGTTCGCGAGCGCATACCAGGCATCGCCGTGATCGGGTTTTGCTGCGATTGCCGCGCGGTAACTGGCAATCGCATCGGCGCTCGCGCCAGTGGTCTTGAGCGCATGGCCCTTGCTGGTGAGATTGGCCGGATCGTGCGGAAGGCGCTCGAGCACCTTGTCGAACAGTTCCAGACCGCGGGCATAGTCGCCGCTCTGCATGCTCTCGATCGCGAGGCGCGACTGGAAGACGGGGCTTTCGGGATCGCGCGCATGGAGCGCTTCGGCCTCTGCCAGTGCTCTGGCAAAGTTCTGGCGCCGCCGCAGCACGTCAATGTAATCGAGCCTGAGCTGGACATCCTGCGGCGCAAAGGCGACGGCGCTCTCCAGCAGGAATTCGGCTTCCTCCAGCACGCCGAATTCGATCCCGATCTTCGCCAGCAGCCGCATACCCTCGATATGGTGCGCATCACGCGCCGGATGGGTGCGAAGATAATGGCGGCAGATTTCCTCGGCACGCAGAAGGCGGCCTTCGGCAAGGTGATTGGTGACCGCTACGAGTTCGCGCGGCAGGTTCGCGAGCCGCTGGTACTGGAACGCCGCCTGATTGGCCTCAGCTCCGCGCCCCGCCCTGCCCAGCAGGTTCGCCTGTTCGCGCCAGCTCGCCTCCAGCGCGGGGTTGAAGCGCGTCGCGCGCTGAAACGCTGCCAGTGCTTCCACCTCGCGGCCTTGCGCCAGCGCCAGATGTCCGGTCTCCTGCCACGCGCGCCCATATTCCGGGCTGGCGGTGTGGAGCCGGCCAAGCAGCAACTGCGCGGTGGCAAATTCCTTGAGGTACCGCGCAGCGACCGCCGCGAGATAGAGACCGTCGCTGTCATGCGGATCCTGCCGCAGCAGCTCGCGCGCGGTCTTGAACCCTTCGGCCATACGCCCGGAGCGCAACGCATCCTGCGCCAGCTTCATCAGCGTCTCGCGCGAGGGGGGATAGCGGTCCGGATCGTCTGTCGTGGCCATGGGAAAGGCTCTACACGCATGGCGGCGGGCGTGAACACCTGCTCACCCCCGCCGCCCGTTTCGCCAGAAGCGGATCAGTAGTCGTAACCCACCCGCAGACCGACGGTCAGCGGCCGGTTGGTGACGATACGCGCGCGGTCATTCACGAAATTGCCCGAAATCTGGGCGCGTTCATCGAACAGGTTGTCGCCGAATATCTCGAAGCGCCACTGGTCCTTTTCGATCCCCGCGGCCAGATCTACCACCGTGTAGCTGTCGAGCCGCAAGCGGTTGATCTCGATGATATCGGTGAACTTGCTGGCAGAATGGGTAATCTGCGGCATGATATAGGCGCCAAGCGTCGAGGTCAGATCGAATTCGTAGCGCACCCGGAAATTGCCCTGGAACGACGGAGCAAAGGCGAGCTCTGATCCTTCGACCACGTCATTGGTCGGGATCAGCACGTCGGTCACCTCGGTATCGAGGATCGAGAAGGCGCCCGCCACGGTCAGCCCCGGCACCGCATAGGGCGCAAAGGTGAAATCCGCCTCCAGCCCGTAAATCTCCGCATCAGCAGCATTGGCCGAGAAAAACAGGTTGGTGATCGACGGGTCGAAGATCGTCGTCTGCAGGTTGGAAATATCGACATAGAAGGCACTGCCGTTGAAACGCAGCTGGCCGTCTACGAGCTGGAGTTTCCAGCCGATCTCGTAGTTCTGCACCTCGTCGGTCTCGAGCTCGAACGGCACGGTGAAGTTGTTAGGCCCCGGCGCTCCGCCCGGACGGTTGAGCAGCCCCGGACGGAAACCTTCCGAATAGGTCGCGTAGAACAGCGTGTCGGGGGTCGGGGTCAGGGTGACCGTGCCCTTGAGAATGGTCCCGCTGGCCGCTGCCACATCCGGTGCGCGCACGGAATTGAACACCCGCTGGGCCTGCGCGGGCGAGAGCCCGGCGGCCTCGATATCGGCAAGACTGTCGTTCAGGGTGAAGTTCTGGCGCAAGGCTTCGGAACACGACAGGTTGAAAAAGAAATTGCCGTCGCCGTCGTAAAGGTCGGAAATATTGGTACCGAAGGCATTCTCGTCGGTTCCGCTGGTATTGCAGAAGCTGGCATTGGCGCCGCCTTCGAGGTCGACTTCGACATCGTAATAGCGTGCCCCCAGCGTGACGGCGAGAAGGTCGGGAACGATGTCGATCGTCGCCTCGCCGAACAGGCCGAACTGTTCGTCAGTGCGGCGGATGTCGTTTCTGAAGATCGTGTCACGCGGGAACGGACCCGCGTCGGTGCTGAAGGCGCCCGGAAACGGGAAATTGGGCGCAAAGCCGCCGAACGGCGCGGCGGCGACATTGCCCGGATAGTTGAAGTCGTTGCGTTCCTTCAGCTCGAGGTCCGAATAGAAGCCGCCTGCCGTCACGCGGACCGGCCATTCCTCCGGCGTGGAGAAGCGCAGCTCCTGGGTGAAAACCTGCGTTGTGCTGTCGGAGGTGACGTAAAGGTTCGGCGGCTGGCAGGTGCCGCTGGGCGCTGCGGCGCCCGGATAGCTCACCGAACCATCGCAGATGTAATAGGGCAGATACTGGCCGACGAACAGGTAATCGGTGTAGTCGATGCGCTGGTTGGTGCGGCGATCGGTATAGGCGCCGGTATAAACCACATCGAGCATCGCGATGCGGCCCTCGACGGTCCAGCTGGTGTTGGAGAAGTCATCTTCCAGCCGGTCATCCTCGAAGCGCTGGATTTCCAGATCATCAAGCTCGCCCAGTTCGGGGTCGGCGAAAAACACACCGTCAGTTTCAAGACTCTGGCGGGTATGGGCAAGGGTCACGGTCCAGTCCGGCGTGAGCTCCCACAGTGCGGTAGCGCGGAAGCCCGAATACTGGGTGTCGTTGAAATTGTCGCGGACAAGGCCGGAATTGTCGGCCTCGAGAAAGGTCACCCCCGAAAGGTCGGCGGTAGACTGGAACCCGGCCCGGTTGGCGTTCACGGGCACGCCGTTCGCGCGCACCGTGCCTTCGGGCCGGAAACGGGCGCTCTCGGACAGATCGCGGGTACCAGCGACATTGTCGATGAAGCCGCCCTGGTCGTCGAGGTAGACCACCCCGCGCAAGGCAAAGGTATCGGTAACCGGCACGTTGACCATGGCCTTGATCGAATAGCTCGCCTCGCCGCCCTTGGTGAAGGAGACGCTGGAATCGAAGGATGCATCGAAGCCGGAAAGATCGGGCTTGTTGGTGATCAGGCGCACCACGCCCGCCTGCGAGCTCGCACCGAACAGCGTGCCTTGCGGTCCGGACAGAACCTCGATGCGCTCAACATCGGCTGCGTAGACATCGAGGTTGCGCCCCGGCTGGGCGAGAGGCTGCTCGTCGAGATAGAAGGCGACGTTGGGCGCAAGACCGGCAACCCCTGCGGTTGTCAGATTGGGCGTGGTCGAGGCAAGACCGCGGATATAGATCGTATTCTGACCCGGTCCGGCGCCACCTGCCGTGACATTGGGCAGCTGCTCGAGATAATCGTCGAAGGTATCGATATTGAGCTGGTCGAGCGCCTCTGCATCGATCGCTGTGACCGAGACCGGCACATCCTGCAGGTCCTGGCTGCGTTTCTGGGCGGTGACGACGATGGTCTTGATCCCGCCCTTCTGCGCCGGCGGCTGGGCACCGCCGGAGGGTGCGGCAGCATCCTGCGCGCTGGCGGGAGACGCAATCGCGATCGCAAGCGCGCCGAGTGACGCGCCATCGATAATCTTCATCATGTAAGGCCCCTTTGAGCTTCGGAAAGGGTCGCGGCGCAAGGAATGCACCGGCAAGACCCAAGAAATAGCATGCGCACCGAATGCACAGATGCTTTATAGGATGCGCTACCAAGCGAATCCTACGCTTTCTACCCGACTTTGGGAAATTACAAAAATGATTATTAGGATTGTTGCAGAATCACAACACTATAAAAGAAACAAATATTATTTGAAGTAGAAAATACGGGATTATGAAAAATTTTCTTGTCGCTACTTATGAACCGTATTTTGTGTGATTTTTTATTATTTTTTTATTTCATATTTGATTATTTACTGTCATTTTATTTTGAATTTCCAGCCTGATTGCCCAGCCTGATTGCAAGGTCATTCGGCGGCCGATATTTTCTCGGCCCATTCCTCGCACGCCTGCGCCGTCGTCGGCACGCCGTGCTTCTTGCGGATCAGGTCGAACACCACCGCCTTGACGATGGCCGCAGCCATCGCTGCGACGACGAAGGAAAACGGCAAGGCCCCTATGATCATGGTGATGCGGATCGCCTCGATCCCGCCGAGGATCAGCATGGAGCCGACCACAAAGGCGATCGCAGCGCCCCAGAACAGGATATGATAGCGCTGGCTGCCCTCGTCGTCGCCAGCGCCGTTGATGGTGTTGACGATCAGGATCGCGCTATCGGCAGAGGTGACCAGGTAGGTCATCAGCAGCACCACCACGAGCCCGGCCACGACCCTCGCCAGACCCGGATCGAGCAATACGGCGAGCGTTGCAAAGAGTTGATCCGACATCGGCGCATCGAGGATCCTGCCTCCGGCGATCCCCGACAGTTCAAGCTCGATTGCCGTGCCGCCGACCAGCGTCATCCACACGAAACACATCAGCGAGGGCACAATCGTGACCCCGAAGATGTATTCGCGGATCGTCCTCCCCCGCGAAATGCGCGCGATGAACATGCCTACAAAGGGGGCAAAGGCAATCCACCAAGCCCAGTAGAAGACAGTCCAGTCGAGCTGCCACTGGTGCAGCGTCGCGCCCATAGCGGTCCCGTCGTCGCCGAACAGGCGGAATGATTGCTGCAACAGGGTGCGGGCATAGTCCCACAGACCCACACCCAGCAGCTCAAGGCCGTAAAGCCCGGCGCCAAGCGCTGCGAACAGGGCAAGCAGCCCCATCGACAGCCCCATGTTGAGGTTCGACAGCCACTTGATCCCGCGGCCAACCCCCGAAAGCGCGCTGAGCGTCGATGCCCCGACCAGCATCACCAGCGACACCACAATGGCAGTCGCCGAGGCCGAACCATCCTCGTCGAGTAGCCACGCGCCCAGCCCCAACCGCGCCAGCCCCGCGACGAACTGCTCGACCCCCAATCCCATCGTCACGGCCACACCAAGGATCGTTGCCACCACCGCGACAATGTCGACAACGTGCCCGATGGGCCCTTCCATCACTCTTCCGAACAGCGGGGCGAGCGCCGAGCGGATGGTCAATGGCAGGCCGCGCCGGTGCGCGACATAGCCGATCGCAAGCCCTACCAGCGCATATGTGCACCACGCACCAAGACCCCAGTGGAGAAAGGTATACATATATGCCGGACGCACAGCCTGCGCGCTCTGCGCCGCGATCGTGCCGCGGATGATATCGGGATTATTGGTGAAATGGGCGAGCGGTTCACCGGTCGAATAGGTCAGCATCCCGATGCCGATCCCGGCACCGAACAGCATGGAGAACCACGAGAAACGGCTGAACTCCGGCTTTTCGCCGGGTGGGCCGATCCGGAGCGAACCGGTCCCCGGTGCCAGCGCCAGACCAACGCAAACGATGATCAGGATCGCGACAAGATAGACATACCAGCCGCCGAAATTCGCGATGATCGTGGAATTGGCAGCACCCAGCGCCTTGCTGGCATTCACGGGGAAGAAGATCGCCCACATGATCAGCAACGAGACGATGACCTTGGATGGAATCGTCACCGCCCGGCTGAATCCGTCGTAAAAACCGCGGTCGTGGGTATCGATCTCGAGTTCGACAAGTGGCGGATCGATCGGCCAGTCGTCCGGCGTGACGGTCTGCGGGTCTACGTGCGAACTTGCTTCGCTGGGCCTGCTGCTCATCGCTTTCCTGTCCCGGACGGGCCGTTGGCAAAGGGCGACGCAGGTTCACGCTGCCGGCATTGCTGCCAAGGCTGTGTCCGCTTTGGTGAGGTGGATGGGATGCGTCCCGAACGGACAATCGCGAAAAGGACCTGCATCGGTGCAATGTCCTGCCGCTCCCGGGTGCGGAGGTTATGTCGTGAGCGGTCCTAATCCCAGTGCAGGCATTTGCAACCCTTGAGGCGCCATAGGCGTGCAAGGCGCACGATCGTCGCCAGCTGAGACCCCGGCGCTGCAATATTGGCCGCAAAACACGTCAGTCTGCGCAAAGGGCGACACAAGCGGAAACACCAAAATATCCGCTTTTACTAAATATTTCAGGTTTTTATAGAAGGCTGGCGGTGGACGCAGTCACGCCGCAACAAGTCTCCGAGTTGGGTTCAGCTTTGTGCCAAAGATCAGGTCGCCGGACCGAACGCCGCTGTAACAAGAAAGCGGACGATGTTGCCGATCGACCTGCATGGCCGGATGTGGGACTTAGCCGTCGTTCCTAAACTGATTGTCAAATGACTGGTGCGATCACAGGGCCGCGGCGGCTTCCTTGATCGCGCGGCGGATGCTCATGTAGGTCGCGCAGCGGCACAGATTGCCGCTCATCGCCTCGTCGATCGCGGCATCGTCAGGCGACGGATTGTCGCGAAGCAGCGCGGTTGCCGCCATGATCTGGCCGGACTGGCAATAGCCGCACTGGGGCACGTCATTGGCGACCCATGCGTTGCGAATGGCATCGGCGGCATCGCCAGATACACCCTCGATGGTGGTGATCTGCGCCCCTTCGAGTGTGTCATGCGGGGTAACGCAGGCGCGGGTAGGCTCGCCATCGACGTGGACGGTGCAGGCCCCGCACTGGGCGACGCCGCACCCGAATTTCGTGCCTGTCATCTGCAGATGGTCGCGCAGCACCCACAGCAGCGGTGTGCCGGGAGCGGCGTCGACGGTTTCGGATTTCCCGTTGATTGTCAGGGTAATGGCCATGTTCGCCTCCTTGTTCTACGCGCTCTGCTTTGTGGGCAGCTTAAGCTTGCTTCCCTCCGCCCCGATCAGAGGCAAGGTGCGCATGCGGTGGCCGGTTGCCGCGAAGATGGCATTGGCCAGTGCCGGTGCCGCGGGTGGGGAGGCAGGCTCGCCAACCCCGCCCGGCGGCGCGTCGGAAGCGACGATCTCCACCTCGAACGCGCGCGGCGCCTCGCGCATCCGCATCAGCCGCCAGCTCGGGAAATTGTCCTGCACTATCGCGCCATCCTTTGCCGTGATCGCGCCGTAGAGCGCGTTCGACAAGGCATAGATCGTGCCGCCTTCCATCTGCGCGCGCACATGACGCGGATTGATCACGGTACCAGCATCCACCGCCAGCCAAACCCCGGGGATGGAGAGGCTGCCGTCGGGCTTGACGGCGACTTCGACTACCGTGGCGATATAGCTGAGGAACGAGCGGTGGACCGCGATCCCGAGCCCGCGTCCGGCGGGAAGCTTGCGCCCCCATTCGGCCATCGCTGCGGCCTTTTCCAGGACGTTCCGCAAGCGGCCCGTATCGATCGGGTATTCCTCCAGCGAAGCGCCGTAATTGCCGTATTTTGCGCCTTCGGTTTCAGGGTCTATCTTGCGCGGTGGGCCGATCAGTTCGAGCAGATAGTCCTTCTGGTCGCGCCCGGCCGCGTGGGCGAGCTCGGCGGCGAAACTCTGCACCGCAAAGGCATGGTAGATGTTGGCGACCGAGCGCAGCCAGCCGATCCGCACATGGCCCTTGGCATTGCCGGATTCGACCCTGAGGTTGGGCATTGCGAAAGGCACATCACTTGCGCCCATGCCCATCTCGCCATCGCTCGGCTCGGCCACGGTGTTGTCGAAGGTCGAGGAAATCGGCGGGAACACGGTGCGGTGCAGCCACGCGGTGCACTTGCCATCCGCGTCTAGACCGCCTTCGCAATATTGCGCGCTGACCGAGTGGAAATAGCCGTGCCGGATATCGTCCTCGCGCGTCCAGGTCACCTTGACCGGCTTGCCCACGTCCCGGGCTATCAGCGCCGCCTCGACCACGAAATCGGGCTTCGACTTGCGCCCGAAAGCACCCCCCAGCCAGGTGGGCGTGACCTTGATATTCTCCTTGTCGATGCCCAGCGCTTCGGCGAGCGTTGCGCGCGTGCTCTGCGGGTCCTGCACGCAGGCCCAGCATTCGAGCCGGTCACCGTCCCACTCTGCGGTCGCACTGGGCGGCTCCATCGGGGTCTGACCCAGATGCGGGGCGTAATATTCGGCCGAAACCCGCTTCTTGGCTGCCGCCAGCGCCGCCGGCACATCGCCGCGCGCACGGCGCACCTTGCCGCTGGCCCTCGCGGTGGCCTTGAGCTGCTCGGCAAAGGCATCGGAATCATAGCCCGCATTGGGGCCGGCCGCCCACGCGATCTCAAGCGCGCGGCGACCTTCGATCGCCGCCCATGTGTCGCGCGCCACCACCGCCACGCCGCCCAGCGGCTGGAACAGCGCGGGCGGCCTCGCGTCGGGCAGGCGCACCGTCTTGAGCACGCCGGGAACTTCGAGCGTCTTCGCATCGTCGAAGCTGCTCACCCGCCCGAACAGCTGCGGCGGGCGGGCGACCACGGCATAGACCATCCCCGGGCGCTGCACATCGATCCCGAAGGTGCCTTCGCCCCTTACGATGCGCGGCACTGTCAGCGAGGGGATCTCGGCGTTGATATAGCGCCATTCCTTGGGGGTCTTTAACGTAATGTCCGCTTCCGCGGGGATTTCCAGCTTGCCGGCGAGTTCGGCAAGATTGCCGTAGGACAGCGTCTCGTCGTTCTGCGTGTTGCTGACCAGCCCGCCCTTGGCCGAACATTGTTCGACCGGCAGCTTCCAGTAGAGCGCCGCCGCAGCGACCAGCATCTGGCGCATGGCCGCGCCCGCCACGCGCAGGCGGTGGAAATTGAAGCGCACGGAACGCGACCCGTCGGTGTTCTGGTCGCCGTAACGCTCGTGCCCTTCTGCCTGGATGATCTCGACCTTGTCCCAGTCGGCTTCCAGCTCGTCGGCCACGATCTGCGCCATCGAGGTCCAGACCTGCTGCCCCATTTCCGAACGGTGGCAGGTGATCTTGACCGCACCGTCCCTGTCGATCGCAATCCACAGCGCTGGCGTCGCGTCGCCGCCTCTGACTTCGGTCAGCGGGCTGGCGCCGGGTTCGGGCAGATCAAAGGCGTCGGCATCGATCTCGGGTTCGACATAGGTCGAACAGCCCGCAAGCGTCACGCCAAGCACGAACAACCCCGCACCGCCGACAAAGGCGCGGCGGCTCAGATTGACATAGGGGCTCGGCCCCTCGCCTGCGGCATCCGCCTTTTGTGCAGGAATGATCCCGAGATCGCGCATCAACATCGCCGGTTCTCCTCAAGCCGGATCCTGACCTCGCGTCCGGCCGCATGACCTTGATGCAGGTTGGGCGAAGTGGCAACCATCCTTAGTCAAACACCCCGAGCGTGTGCCCATCTCAAGCGTTGCCGAGAGTGGTTCCTTGGCGTGTCGGGTTGCAAGGGAGGTAGTTACCGGCAGCGTCGGACAGTCAGAGCCCCTGCTGGCTTTCCGGAGCAGAGCCTTCGAGTCTCCTCTTTGCGCCCACTTCCAGCCAAGACCAGCCCATATCGAACCCGTCGAGCACGATAGCAGAGCGACCGTAGACGACCTCCGGTAGCAGCTCGTGGAGATTATGCAGCCAATGCGAGAAGACGAGGCGATCACGGCATTGCCAGATCAGTTCGGTGAGACGCCTATGAGCCGATCGATTTTGTTGCCAGGGAAACTCGTTGGGGGACATCGAGTGCTCTGAAAAGTGGCCGCGATATCCGTCGGTTCTCGCTCTGCCCTTCATTCGCACAGCTCGCGATCATCTGCCGGGAAGCGGGAACACGTCTGCCCCCGGCGTACCGAGGCTCGGCAATGGACGCGGCACCAAGGCCGGCACCGGTTCGCGGGCGATCTTGTCCTTCAGCAGCGCCACCGCCGCGCGCAATTGCGCGTCCTCGCCGGTGAAGCTTGCGGCGGGCGGATTGTCGACTTCGTAATCGGGCGAGATGCCATAGCCTTCGACGATCCAGCGCCCGTCGATGCTGTATTGCGCGTTCTCGGCGATCCGCACCCCGCCATTATCGGCCAGCCGGTTGCGATCCGATAGCCAGATCCCCGCGCCCGCGGTGCGCTGGCCGATCAGCGGAGCAAGCCCCAGCGCCTTGACCGCGCCCGCGAAAGTCTCGCCGTCGGAATAGGTGCGTTCATCGATAAGCACCGCGACATGGCCGCGATAGGCGTTCTGCATGTTGGTGGTGGGAATGCCGGTGCCGTCGGGCTTTGCCCAGAAGGCCCAGGCGCGGCGCATCAGCATGCCGACGATGATGCTGTCGATATTGCCGCCATTATTGTTGCGAACGTCGATGACGAGGCCCGGCTTGCTAAGCTGCGGGAACCAGTCGCGCGCAAAGCTGGCGACATCGCCCGAACCCATTGCGCGCAGGCTGATATAGCCGATCTGCCCGTCCGAAAGCTGCGCGGTGGCAGCGCGCTTGACCTCGACATGATCAAGATAGCTGGCGGTCTGGAGACCCTGCAAGGTCATCGGCTCTACGATGGTGCTGACCTTTACGACCCCGCGCACGAGGTCGAGCCGCACCTGCTGCCCCGCCTTGCCCGCCAGCGCCAGACGCAGGTCGGCGAGCGAGGCGACGGGGCGTCCGTCGACGAAGCGGATCACGTCGCCCTCGCGCGCGTCCACACCGGGGCGGCGCAGCGGCGGGCGCAGCGACACGAGATCATCGTCGGAGCGCAAAATGCGATCAATGCGCAGGCCCTGCGCGACCGGAGTGGTGCTCGCGCCGAGGAACGCCATATCCGGGTTCTCGCTATCGCCCGGCAGGTCCCCGGCGCGCACCTGGCTATGGAGGATGCCGAGCTGCGAGGCCATCAGGCCGAGAATGGTATTGAGCTCGCCGCGATGGCCGATCCGCTCCAGCATCGGTTCGTGTGCCTGCCGCACCGCGTTCCAGTCCACCCCGCGCAAGGCCGGGTCATAGGCAAAGTCGCGGTGCATGCGCCAGGCATCGACGAACATCTGCCGCCATTCCGCCTTGGGATCGACGACCAGCCGCCAGTCGTCGAGCCGCAGCAGATGCGGCGCGAGCTTCTCGGGCATTTTCGCCTCGGCCGGGACCAGCGCGAGCGCGGGGCTTGCGGGCGCGCCGGAGACGACCAGCGCGGTCTTGCCGTCCGCCGCCAGCGCGAAATCGCGCGCGCCCTTGGCAAAGATTTCTTCCTTGGGATCGCTCTTGTCGATCGCGATGGCGACGATGTTGTCGTCGCGGTAAGTGTACAGGAACTTCTCGTTGGCGAACAGCTGCCCGCCGACGCCGGACTTGGCCGGGACTTTGTACAGCCGCTCGGCGAGCCCTGCGAGCACGATGTTGGCTGGCTTGGCAGCAGGCTTCGCCGCCTCGTCCTTGCCCTTGCTTTTCGCGCTGTCGCCCTCGGTTGCTTCGGCTTCGCGCTTCTCGCGGGCGGCCTCGCTCAGGGTAAGCTCGTTGTCCTCGCGGAAGCCGAACGTCGCGTCGGGATCGAGCTGGAGCGCGTAGATCTCGCCGCGATCCGGGAAGGCGACGCCCATGTTCCGATCGCCCCACGGGCTTCCGGGGCTGGGATCGAAATTGCGGTCCGAGATGAAATAGAGCCACGCCCCGTCATGCGCGAAGGCGGGGGCATAGTCGTTGTACTTGCCCGAAGTCGCCTTGACCCGCTCTCCGGTGGCGAGGTTTTGGACGTAGATATCGGACGTGTTGCCGCCCACTGCCGCCGAGGTCTCAGCATAGGCGATCAGCTTGCCATCGCGCGAGAAAACGAGATCGCGGAACGGGGCATCGTCGCCGGTGGTGTTCCTGGCGAGCAGGGTCACGCGGCCCGTCGCGACATCGACCTTCTGGAGCCTTGCCTCCTTGTCCCACACCACAAGTGTCTTTTCGTCGGGAGCGAGGGCGAAGGACCAGATATGCGCATCATAGCCTTTCGTCACCGCGACCGGTGCGCCCGATCCGTCGGCCGCCATGGCGAAAATGTCCCCGCGCTCGCCGGAATCGAGGATCATGAACGCGCGTTCGGCCTCCGGACCCAGAACCGCCTGACGCGCGCGCGCCTCCATCGGCACGGCGAATTCGATCCGGCGCAGCTGTTTGGGCGCGGCCAGAGCGACCCGCCCGCGCGCCGTCACCGCGACCGTCTCCCCCGAAGGCGAAATGCGCGCCGCCTCGAGCTGCTTCAGTGGCTCACCCAGCGCGCGGGCACGGGTCTGCTCGCGGTCGGTGACGAGGTCGATGGCAAGCTTGCGCATCGCCCCGCTCGCCAGCGACACGACATGGATATCGGCCCCGTTCTGAAGGAAGGCCGCATTGCCGTCGATGCTCGCCTGAAGCACCGGAAAGGGCAGGTCGGGGGAGACCTGCCGCACATCGCTGCCATCCTCGGCGACCGACCACAGGGCGTCCTTGCCGCTCTTGTCGGACAAGAACCAGATGCGCCCGTTTGCCGCCATCGGATGCCGGATCGGCGCGCCGAAATCGGCCAGCAGGCGCGTCGCCTCGGCGTCCGATCCCATCGTCCAGCGCCACAATTGCGCCATGCCGCCGCCGCGATAGAGCACGGCATTGTCGCGGGCGCGGGCGTAGAGGCCGCGGCGCGAGAAGAACAGCGTCTGCCCGTCGCGGCCGAAGGTGGCATCCGTCGCGCGCCACAAGGGGATCGGCGTCGCCTCCCCGCCTTGCGGCGATATGGTGTAGAGCACTTCGCCCTGACCCCCGCCGGCCAGGCGCGAGGCGAAGATCACCCGGCCATCGGGCGTCCAGCCAATGGTCTGGACAAAGCCGCCCTCGAACGTAAGCCGGCGCGGCGTGCCGCCGGCAACGGGCATCACATAGACATCGCGCTCGCTGTCGTAGCTCGCGCTGAAGGCGACCATTGTGCCGTCGGGCGAGATATGGGCTTCGGCTTCCTCGGCCGCGTGGTTGGTAAGGCGGACAGCGCTGCCGCCCTCGCGCCCGGTGCGCCACAGGTCGCCTTCGCTGGCGAAAACCAGCACGTCACCCCGCGCGCTGGGATATTGGTAGAAGCCCTCTTCCGCCGCCGCAGGCGTCACGGCCAAAGCGCATACGCCCGCTAACAACGCCCCGAAATGTCTCATCATGCTCGTTCCCTGCTATGCTATTGCGGCCCATCTTCTGCCTGTTCGCCTGGCACCCTGTAGCGCGCGAACCAGGCGAGGATATTGTCGACCTTGGCTATCAGCCGCGAGGCGCGCGAGGCAATGCCGTGATAGCTCCCCGGCACACGCACCAGCGCCGTATCGATCCCCCGCAGCTTGAGCGCCTGATAGAACTGTTCGCTTTCCGAAATCGGCGTGCGTTGATCCAGCTCGCCCGTCATCAGCATGGTCGGGGTGGTGACATTACCCACCAGACTGAGCGGCGAGCGCTGCCAGTAATGCATCGGATCTTCCCAGGGCGGCGCCGGGAACTGGTGGCGGATCTGCGAGATATAGCTATCCGCGCTCAAAGGTTTCGACAGCCAGTTGATGATCGGCTTGGCCGCGACCGCCGCCTTGAACCGGTCGGTCAGCCCGACCAGATAGGCCGTGGCGATCCCGCCAGCCGAGCCGCCGGTAACGAACAGGTTGTTCTCGTCGATGAAGCCCTTTGCGATCATCGCATCGACCCCGCTCAGGTGATCGGCGGCATCATCGGGGCTCGAATATTTGCCTTCCAGCAGCAGGCCGAAGGCTTCGCCATAGCCGGTACTGCCGCGATGGTTGTCGTAGAAGACGACGTAGCCCTCGGCTGCGTAGCGCTGCAATTCGGCCGAAAAATGCGGGCCGTATGACAGGTGGGGGCCGCCATGGATTTCCAGCAGGAGCGGGTATTTCTTCGCCGGATCGAAACCGGGCGGCGTGACATACCAGCCTTCGATTTCGGTGCCGTCATGCGAGCTGGCATAGGTGATGCGGTGCACTTCGCCCAATTGGCGGTGGGCGAGCAGGTCTTCATTGAGCTGCGTGAGCTGACGCGTGCGATTGCCGCTTTGCGCGAAGATATCGGCGGGGCGATCTGAGCGTCCCTGGGTCCATGCCAGCGCGCCCTTGGCGGAGACATCGTATGTCCCGCTCAGATAAGGCCGGCCGAGCGACGTGCCGCCCAGCCCTTCGAGCAGCGTTTCGATAGCCCCTCCCGAAGGCGAAACCCGGGCCACCTTGCGCGAACCCCTATCGTCGTAGCTGAAATAGATTTGCCCTCCAGCCCAGCGGATATCGCTGACTTCCCGGTCCAGACTTTGGGTAAGGTTCCGAAGTCCGCCACCGCCGAGTTGGGTAACGCATAGATCCACCTGCCAGACCGGGCGCTTGACATTGGGCTGACATACGAACGCGACACTTGTGCCGTCAGGCGAAATTACCGGCGCGCTTTCCGAACCGCCTGTCGAGGTAACCTGGCGCATGACTCCACCTGTTACCGCAACCTCCCAGATATCCCCTTCTACAGTCTCGAGCTCCCATCCCTCGTTCCGGTTGGAACTGGTCAGGATCGCGCGGCCATCCCTTGTCCATGCAAGCGGCCCGTCATGGTCGAAATCCCCGGTGGTCAGCTGTCGCGGCGTCCCGCCACTGGCCGGGACGACGAAGACATGACTGAAGGCCACATCAATGAAGCCCTGCCCGTCGCGGCGATAGCGAGCATGGTCGATGAATTTGAACGGTTCGGCCCACTTCGCGCCCTCGGGCTTTTTGGGCGCTTTGGCGAGAGGCGCCGTGTCGGCCTCGACACGGCTGGTGAAGGCGAGCCATTGCCCGTCCGGCGACCAGGCAAGGTCGGAGATGCCACCTGTCATCGCGGCCACCCGCTCGACCTGTCCGCTGTCCATCCAGCGGATGAACACCGCCGAGCGCCCTTGATCATCGGTGTCGGTAAACGCAATGCGGTCGCCCGACGGGGACCATTCACCGCCGGAAGCATCGCTTTGCAGCAGCCGGTTGCTGGAGCCATCGAGCGCGGCGAGCCACAAGGCCCCCCGCGTGCGGTCGGTCATGATATCGTTGGAACGGCGGGTGTAGAGAACGTAGCGGCCATCGTGCGAAATGCGAGGAGTGTCAGCATATTCGAGATCGAACACGTCTTGTGAAGTGAACTTCTGGTCAACCCCGCTACTGGCAGCTATCTGATTTTCTTCGGCAAGCGCCGATGCTGCGATCCCGGAGAGCAAGGTCGCCGCAAACACCCAAGATTTCATTCCGGTTCTCCATCATTCGCTCTGTTGCCAGATATTGCGGAGTGGTTTGGCATGGTCAAACAGAGCTTGCCGAAGGAGGACCAAGTGGCTCCTTTCCACCGAGATCCGTTCACGAGCAGGGCCAATCCATGATCCCGAAACCCGAACGGCGACTTCGAGCAGGACCGGACATTCAATCTCGGCTCCGTGAATGACCGGCTCTGGGGCCGGCAGCTGCCGGAAGAGTCTGGGACATAACGGTTGTTCCCCAACGGCATGCCGAACGACTAATTTTTCGAGAAGCGGAAACGAACCTGGACGGGAGTGTCAATGGCGCCCCTTGAACACGGGCTTTCCGAAAGCACCGGAAAAGCTATGTCGGTCCCTTAATTGCGGCCAGTCTGCGGTCTTGCCAGAGCGGCTGAACGTGCTCGGACATGCAGCGATACTCTATGAGCCCGCATGCGAGAGCCATTCTAGGCGCGCTTGAGCGACGCGCGCTGCGCCTTAGCATGATTTGGGCGGGAGACGAGGATCCGTATCTAGCCCACTATCCCCCACGACGCTTGGTAAGGGCGTATCTTCTGCTGACTGGGCTAGTGGCAGTTCCAACGGCAGTCGCATCAGATTCGCCACACCGGCATGAAACGGTCGCATCAGTCTGGACAAGGGGCCGAGCGCCGCTTTCGGCAGGAACCGGACCCTGCCGGTTCGGGAAAGGCGCTGCTCGTAGAAGGCAATGATCTCTACGTCGCTCATGTCCTGCGGACCCAGCACGTCGATGGTCTTGTCGCGGTAGCGATCGCTGGTCAGTGCCTCGAGCACGATGGGCGCCACATCGCTTATGGCCACCAGATTCCGGGAAAAGCGGCCATCTCCCAGCACATGCACGGTCTTTCCGGCCAGCATTGGCGTGCCGATCAGTTCAAACGCATGCAGGTCCATGAAGGCTGCGGGCCGCAATATCGTGTAGGGCTGGCCGGCCGCCTTTAGGTGCTGTTCCACGGCCGCCTTTGCCGCCCAGAAGTGCGCTGGGTGATCAACCCGGGCGCCTTGCGCCGAGGTCTACACGAACCGCTCGATCCCTACCGCCCGGGCCGCATCGATCAACGCCGTATGTCCCGCAAGATCGATGGCATCGACACTATCGCCGCGCCGACTGGTAAGACCATGCGCCGAAGCGAATACCCTCGTGACGCCATCCAGGGCCGGGCCGAAGCTTTCTGGCCGGCGCAGATCGAGCTCTGCGCACTCAGCCCCGAGCGCGGCCAAATCCTCGAGCCGATCGCGCCGCCGTGCGGTCGCGCGAACGGCGTGGCCCGCCTCAAGCAGGAGACGCGTGACCACCCGCCCCAACCGGCTCGCCGCGCCCACCACCAGGATCATGCCACGCCCGCCTCCCGTGCAAGGAATAGTGCCTGCTCGAACGTCTCGGCACTAGCCACGCAATCTGACATACCGTCCTTTTCAGGCAAGGCATGAATTGCCTCCGCAAACCGCGCGCCTGGCCCGTGCTGGCCGGGGGCTAGCATGCCTTGGGCAAGATCACGTGCGAGGGACCAGTCGCTGTCGGCGACCGCGAGTGCGAACAAGGGGCCTGTCGCAATCCAGCCAAGCGGCCATTGAACCGAGTGCCAACGCGATAGCGCCGCCTTGGCAAGTTCCCGCGCGGCACCGTCACGACCCTGACGCAAAGCAACCCAGGCCTCGTTGGCAAGAGCGACACCGACGTATAATTCCATCCTCGAGACCGTCGCGCGCGCCTTCGCCTCCCGGGCCAGTGTCTCTACTTCGATGGTCTTGCCCTCGAGCCTGTGTGATACAGCTAGGTAGGTCAGCGCGAGCACTTCATATTCCGCGTTTCCGATCACGCGGGCCAGATCGAGGCTGCGGCAGAGCCAATGCCTGCATTGGTCATGGGCTTCGCGCCACAGCAATGCGAGGCCCATCGAGAAAGTGACTTGAGACAGCCAGACGGGATCGTCGAGACGCTCGGCCTCGACGATGCAGGCCTTGGCAAGGTCAACCGTTTCGTCCCTGATCTCGCGGCCCTCGTCGCGGAAACGGATCAGCAGCTGGCGGTGCATGAAACGACTATGTTGTGCTGCCGTGCCATGGGTCTCGAAATGCGCCGCGCTCTCCGCAACCAGCCGCCGCATTCCGTCAATGTCGTTGGCCCAGTAAAGAGCCCAGAGGCGATCAAGCAACAGGTCGCACCATTCCTGCCAATAAGCCGGCACCCGATCGGTGACCCGCGCAAGCGCCTCGGTCGCGTCAGCATACAGCGCCAGAGACCTGTGCGCATCTCGCCGCGCAATCCACGTTTGACCGATACCGCGCAGCAGGGCCGCCCGGACCAGATGGTCGGACGGATCAAGCAACCCAAGCGCCTGTGCGAGATTGGTCTCGGCTTCAGCGAACTTGCCGGTTCTCTCCAGCAGTTCGCCAAGGCCACGGTGCGCGGCAATCATGAGCCTGCGCGCGGCTTGCTCGTCCGGATAAGGCAGGCCGAGGGCGCGGTCGTAAAAGGCGAGTGCCTCACGATTGGCGAAGACATTGCGGGCATCGCGCGCCGCCTCGAGCAGATATTCCCCGGCAGCCGCATAATCGGCAGCCTGTTCGAAATGATGCGAGATAATCGCGGCTGACACGTCACGCGATAGCCCACCTTGATCGCTAAACAGGCGCGCCAGCTTAAGGTGCAACTCGCGCCGCCGCCTTAGGAGCAGGCTGCGATAGGCCGCTTCATGCGTGAGCGCGTGCCTGAACGCATAAAGTGCACGCGCATGACCCTGCTCGTCCGAATGCGAGTGAACAATGTCCTGCGCAACAAGTTGAGCGAGGTACTCCTCCTGCCTGCCAAGCGCAGCGAGTTGGCCTACCACCTCGGCGTCAAAACTTCGGCCCACAACCGAGGCAACCTGGAGCAGGCGCTTGCCCTGCGACGGCAAGCGATCGAGGCGTGCGCCCACGAGGCTTCTGATACTATTGGGAATGCCAAGACCCGATCCGTCTACAGCGCCGCTCGCGCGGTGCTCGCCGATGATGGCGGCAAACTCCTCGAGGAAAAAGGGATTGCCCTCAGCTCGGTCGACAACTGCGTGGAGGATTTCAGCTTCCGCGCCGCCGAGCAGATTTGCAAGCATGGCGCGGCTTTTCTCTTCATCGAGCGGGCTAAGCACGATCTTGTCGCACTCATGGCCGAACAGACGGTCGGCATCGCTTCCGGGCCGGGTCGTGGCAACCAGCAGAACGCGCGGCACAGCTCTTTCTGCAATCCGGGCCAGCAAGCGCAGCGAGGAGGTATCGGCCCAGTGCAAATCCTCGATACCCAGAAGCAGAGGGCGCGCGGTCCCCTCAGCCTGCAGCAGCACGGCGAGCGCATCGGCCATGCGCTCCTCGAAAACTGGGCCAGGCAGGGACTGAAGCACACGAAGCTGTGCATCCGTGATCGTGAGACCTGCAACCAGCTTGATGAACATCATGTCGGGTTGCGCACCCTCGGAGGCGACCGAGCCAAGAGCATTGTGCAGCGCCTGCTCCATCTTGGCGGGGTCGGGATTGGTCTCGGCTCCGATCAGGTGCCGGATAAGGTGCCGCAACAGGCCATAGCCCAGGGTCTCGCCGTGAGGCTGGCAGACTAGCAGCAATGAACGGACGTCCACACCCGCGTAACTTAGGGCCTCGGCCAGCAGGCGGCTCTTGCCGAGGCCCGCCTCGCCGCTGATCATGATGCTGCCCCCGCGGTCTTCCCTCAGCAGATCGACGGCGCAGCACAGGCGCGTCACCTCCTCGTCGCGGCCGACCAGAACGGAGGCCGCGACAATCCTCTGCCGAGGCGCCAGGCGGCGCCGGATCAGCGCATGGATCGAGATTTCCTCGCTCTTGCCCTTGAGCCTCATGCGAGGCTTGTGCTCGAACTCGAACTCGGCTTCCGTCTGGCGATAGGTCTCAGGGCCGACCAGAATCTCGCCGGTCTGCGAGGCATCCTCGAGACGGGCTGCGACATTCACCGCATCGCCCATCACAGAATAATCCTGACGCGACGACGAGCCGACGCCACCCGCCACTACCTCGCCCGTATTGATACCGAAATGGATCCCCAAAGAAAGGCCGCGCCGTGAATTGAAGGCGTCTAGACTGGCCCGCATCTCGATCGCTGCCAGAAGTGCCCGGCGCGGATCGTCCTCATGCGCGTACGGCGCTCCGAAGAGGGCCATGACCGCATCGCCGATGAACTTGTCGACCACACCGTCATATCGCTCGATGCAGGGTACCAGTTCGGCAAAGCAATCATTCATGATTGCACGAACTTCCTCAGCATCAAGCGCTTCAGATAGCGCCGTGAAACCGGAAATGTCCGCAAACATGACGGTGACGACCTTACGCTCGGCATCCTCGTCCACCGCGGGCTGCTGGCGTGCCTGAAGCGCGGCCAGCTGCTGCTGCAAAGCCTTGATGGCGGGCTCGATCACGGCAGGTCCGAGGACATCGCGCTGTGCCTCGAGCGTGGCGATGGATTGCCGGATGCTTGCAGCCTCTTCAGACATCATCGCCACTTTTTATCACAGCGTCCCAAGCATGTCTGCCCGGAGGGAGGAGCCCCCAATTCACCTTCCAACCCGATCCCGGACACGAGCGGGACCGATGCCGGTTTGGAGAACCTTTTGGTGTGTCCTGGCGGAACCGGAAGCCCATTTTGGCGGCTGTGAACGACCGGATGGGGGTCGGGAGCTGCAATCTGACCCCAGACCCAGTCGTTCCCGATCGCCAGATTGAACGTCCGGTTACGCCAAAAGCGGTCAGTCAGCTTCGGCCCGGATCCTACCAATTCCAGAAATTTTGCGCGCTTGGTCCGACTCCGAAAACAACGGCAGCTGGCCTCTGGGTGAGGCAGTATTTCCAACTCTCGGGCGGACAGACATTCATCCGATGACCATTGTGGTCAAAGGAGAACAGTCATGGAGATACCTGACACCAAGAACACCGCCATCAACCGCCAGGCCTGGAACGCTGGAAGGAGTGTTGGTGCCAAGGGTGCCCTCAAGCCGAAACAGATCTGGGAGATCCGATTCCTTCTCAACGAACGCCGCCGATTGCGTGATCGTGCGCTGTTCGACTTGGCAATCGATAGCAAGCTCCGGGGCTGCGACCTTGTGCGGATGAAGATCGGCGACATCGTAAGTGGCAGTCAAATACGAGCGCGGGCGCTTGTGATGCAGCAGAAGACGAGCCGTCCCGTTCAGTTCGAGATATTGCCGGATACCCGGGCCAGTCTTCTGGCATGGCTTGAGCGCCGTGGTGGCACGGTGGACGATTATGTCTTTCCAAGCCGAGTCAATCGCGACCGGCACCTTAGCACCCGCCAATATGCGCGGCTTGTCGATGAATGGGTCACCGGAATTGGCTTGATGCCGAGCGAATACGGCACTCATTCTCTTCGGCGAACCAAAGCGTCGATTATCTACAGGGCAACGGGGAATCTGCGTGCCGTCCAGATTCTTCTCGGCCACAGTAAGATCGAAAATACGGTGCGCTATCTCGGCATCGACGTGGAGGATGCCCTTGCTATCGCAGAAAACACGGAAATCTGAGCTGTCGGCTCCTCGTTGGCAGCGAGGAGCCGATATTACCCTGCTCGGCCCGTGTGGCGGCGACCTTTGAATCGTTTCTCGGACGCTGAGATGAAGTGAGGGGCCGCGCAGAGATGTGCGCAAACTTTCTTACCGGAAACACGAACCAGGCCGCTTGCCGTCGATGAGCCGGCAATAACAATCGCCCCTGCAAAGCACCTCGTCCGACTGTGGCAATACCTCAGTTCGGCTTGCTCCGGCATCAGCACCGGCCGCCAAAGGCGAAGCATTGACACAGGATCGGACACCCCATAAGCGATGAGACATTATTTCATAACCGGTTGCGTTTTTGCTTGTCGCGCAAAGTCGTTGCCCGCTTCCACCTCTCTCTTCCGGAACGTTTATGACCAACCACCGTGCCATAGTCGCAGCGGCCCTTTCGGGTGCTTCGCTTTTCGTTATCCAAACGCCTGCCTCCGCGGAAAGCGGCGCTGAGACGGCCTCCGCTACAGAGCCTGAAGGCGACATCCTTATCACCGCCACGCGCCCGGCCTATCGGGGCGACTTCGACGAACTGGAGATACCCCAGGCCGAGCAGGTGATCGGGCCCCAGCAACTGCGCGACATCAACGCGCTCGACCTCAATGCCGCGCTCGACCTGTCGGCTTCCGTGGCGCGACAGAACAATTTTGGCGGGCTTTGGAACAGCTTCGCCGTGCGCGGCTTCGTCGGCGACGAGAATCTGCCGAGCAACTACCTCGTCAACGGCTTCAATGCCGGACGCGGCTTTGCAGGCCCGCGCGATCTGTCCGGCATCGAGGCGGTCGAGGTGCTGAAGGGTCCGCGCGCGGCGCTGTTCGGGCGCGGCGAGCCGGGCGGGACAATCAACCTTGTCACCAAGCGACCCCGTTTTGAAAGCGCGGGCGAGGTTCGCCTGCTGGCCGGTTCCTTCGACACCTATCGGGCCGATGCCGATCTCCAGACCACGCTGGGCGATGCTGTCGGGGTGCGCTTCGTCGGCTTTTACGAGGACGCGGGCAGCTTTCGCGACACGATCGAAACCGAAAGGTTCGGCTTCATGCCCTCTGTCGCGGTCAAGCTCGGCGAGGCGACGCGGATCGTCTACGAACTTGAATATGCGCGGCAGGAAATCCCCTTCGACCGCGGCGTGGTGGCGGTGAACGGAGAGCTTGGCCTGATCCCGCAAAGCCGCTTCCTAGGCGAGCCCGGCGAAGGGCCGAACATTGCCGAGGTGCTCGGGCACCAGCTCGAGCTCCAGCACGATTTTTCGGACAACTGGAGCGCGCTCGTCGGCATCGGCTACCGCGACACCTCGCTACAGGGGACCTCGACCGAGGCCGAACTGACCGGCAGCCGCCAGCAGCTTTTCCGCGACGGGCGCACGCTGACCCGCCAGCGCCGCTTCCGCGACTATGACGCGACCTATTTCGTCGCACGCGCCGAACTCGCCGGCAATTTCACCACCGGTGATGTGACCCACCGCGTGCTGATCGGGGCGGACACGGACCGCTTCGAGAACGACCAGGTGTTCCTGCGCGCCCGCGCGCCGTCGCTCGCCAGCAATCCCACCGAGCAGCAATTGCAGGCGATCGACATCTTCGATCCCGTCTATGGCCGCTTCCCGCTGCCTGCGTTGAGCCCGCTCACCGACCGGGTCGAGGTGCAAAAGGCGACCGGCGTCTATGCACAATACCAGATCGGCCTTTCCGACAGCTTCGAGCTGCGCGTGGGCGGGCGCTACGACGACTACGATCAGCGCCTCACCAACCGCGCCAACGGCAGCGTCGCGCGCACCGGCGAGCAGCGCTTCAGCCCGCAAGTGGGCGCGGTGTGGCGGGCGACGCCGGAACTTTCGCTCTACGCCACCTATGGCGAGAACTTCCGTCCGCTGTCGGGCGCGGATTTCGCCGGCAATCCCTTCGATCCCAATCAGTCGGAGAGCGTCGAGGCGGGCGTGAAATATGCCACCGCCGATGGCCGGATGAGTGCGACCGCCAGTATCTTCGCGATCCAGCAGGGCAACATCCTCGTCGGCGACCCGGCCAATGCCGGCTTCACCCTCGCGGGCGGCGAGGCGCGCAGCC
Source organism: Erythrobacter dokdonensis DSW-74 (assembly GCF_001677335.1). Taxonomy (GTDB): domain Bacteria; phylum Pseudomonadota; class Alphaproteobacteria; order Sphingomonadales; family Sphingomonadaceae; genus Erythrobacter; species Erythrobacter dokdonensis. The sequence goes on along the minus strand of NZ_LZYB01000001.1, from coordinate 517,822 downwards.
GCGGCTTCGAGTTCGATTTCAACGGCGAGATCGTGGGCGGCCTCGATCTGTGGGTGTCCTATGCCTACGTCGATGCCGAAGTCGAGAACGACGTTCCCGATCCCGATTTCGGCAAGCTGATCGAGGCGGGCGACCGGCTGCTCAATATCCCGGAGCACACGCTCAACGTGCAGCTCGCCTATTCCACCGTGATCGCCGGTCGGGACGCCCGCTTCGGCGGCGGCGTTCTGCACGTTGGCGAGCGACTGGGCGAGGTCGGCACGGACTTCGAACTGCCGGACTACACCCTTGCGCGCATCTTCGCCGAGGCCGAGCTGACCGATGGCATCCGTCTGCGGTTCGATATCGACAACCTGTTCGACACTGAGTGGTTCGCCAATTCCTTCTCGCAGCTCTGGGTCCAGCCGGGCATGCCGCGCAACGCCCGCGTCACTGCCAGCTTCGCTTTCTGACCTTCAGGACGAGTATTCCCATGACGCCATCGCTCGAAGCCCGCTCGCTCTCGCTGGTGCGTGACGGCACCGTGGTGCTCAACGATGTGTCCTTCGCGGTCGCCCGGGGCGAGGTCTATGCGCTGCTCGGCGGCAACGGCGCGGGCAAGTCCACGACCCTGCTGACCTTTCTCGGCTTCCTCGTCCCTTCCGGCGGCGAGGTGCTGGTCGGTGGGCAGGCGGTCGCAGGCAATGTCGAAGCGGCGCGCACGCAGATTGCCTACCTGCCCGAGGCAGCCGCGCTCTACGGCCATCTCGATGCCTACGAGAACCTCGGTTATTTCCTCGACCTTGCCGGGCGCAAGGTAGGCCGGACCGCGATGGACGCGGCGCTTGATCAGGTCGCGCTCCCGCAAGAGGCGCGCACCCGGCGTATGCAGTCCTATTCCAAGGGTATGCGCCAGAAGACGGCGATCGCGCTCGCGCTGCTGCGCGACACGCCGATCCTGCTGCTTGACGAGCCCACATCAGGCCTCGATCCGGTCGCCATCGACGAGTTTCACGCAATGGTGAAGGCGCTGGCCAGCGCAGGCCGCACGGTGCTGATGGTGACTCATGACGTTTACGGCGCGTGTCAGGTGGCCGACCGCGTGGGGCTGCTGCGCGGCGGACGACTGGTCGGGAGCTTCGAGGCGGGCCCGGGCGGACGCATCGACACCGAAACCGTCCACGCCGCCTTCGCCGAGCGGGAAGCGGCATGAACGCACTTGCCCGCATTGCGCGCGAGGAATGGCGGCTGTGGGCGCGCTCGCGCGTGGTGCTGGTCGCCGCGCTGATCGTCGCCGTGCTGGTCGCGGCCACCAGCGTGCTGACCGCCCTGCGCGTGTCCGAAGAGGCCTCCGCCCGTGCTGCGCGGCAGGCGAGCGCGGAGGAAACCTTTTTCGCCCAGCCTGACCGCCATCCGCATCGCATGGTCCACTACGGCCACTACGCCTTCCGCACCCCCCCGCCGCTCGCAGCCTTCGATCCGGGCGTGGACGCTGTGACTGGGCAGTCGATCTTCCTCGAAGGGCATCGACAGAACACCGCGATGTTCGCCGACACGCGCGCGGGCGCCGACCTCGGCGGTTTCGCCGCGCTGACCCCGGCCAATCTCTACCAGTTGCTCCTGCCGCTGCTGCTCATCATCATCGGCCACGGCATGGTGCTGCGCGAACGCGAGAGCGGCACGCTGGCGGTGATGCTGGCGCAGGGCCAGTCGGGCCTCGCCATCGCGGGTGGAAAGGCGCTGGCGCTGGCGGGCGTGGCAGGGCTGTTCCTGCTGCCCCTCGCGATGCTCGCCGCCTATTCCGTGGCTATGGGCGAAGCGCCGCTGGCCGCTGCGCTCATGGTGGCAGGCTATGCGCTTTACCTCGCCGTGTGGGGCGCGCTGGTGCTCGCGGTCTCGCTGCTGGTGCGCCAGCGCAGCGTTGCGCTGGGGCTGCTGGTGTTCGCCTGGCTGCTCATCGCGCTGGTGGTGCCGCGCATCGGCATCAATGCCGGCAGCGCCGGGGTGGATGCGCCGGGCAAGATCGAGAGCGACCTCGTTATGCTCGCCGAGCAGCGCAAGCTGGGCGACGGACACAATGCCGCAGACCCCGCCTTCGATGCGCTGCAGAAGCAGGTGCTCGAGCAATACGAGGCTGCCAGCGTCGAGGAACTGCCGATCAATTGGCGCGGCGTGGTCGCGGGCTTTTCGGAAACGAAGCTCACCGATCTGATGAACGACTATGCCGAAAGGCGGATGCAGGCCGAGGCGGCGCAGTCGCGGATCGTGACGTGGTTCGGCCTCGCCTCACCGACACTGGCGGTGGGCGCGGTTTCGCGCACGCTGGCAGGCACCGACCTCGCGACCCATCACCGGTTCCTGCGCGAGAGTGAGGCGCTGCGCTTCGACTTTGTGCAGGGCCTCAACGACCTGCACGCCACCGCGCTGACCTATGCCGATGATGCCGCGCGCAGTTCCGATCCCGAAGCCGAGCAGCGCACCCGCGTCAACGCGGCCTCGTGGCGGCTTCTCGACACCTTCCGCTTCGCGCCCGATCCGGCCGAGGCGCGCGCGGCACGCGCGGCGCTGCCGCTCGCACTGATGCTCGGCTGGCTGCTCGTGCTGGGCGGCGTCATCTTCGCTGGCGCGCGGGGGCTGCGGCCATGAGCGGTACCCTGCGTGAGTTGCGCTTTCTCGCCCGCGACCGGGGCGCGCTTTTGTGGATCGCCCTCGCCTTCCTGCTCTCGGCCGCGGCGACCGGCTTCGGCATTGCCGAGGTGCGCGACCAACGTGCGACCATCGCCAGCTTGCTGGAGGAGGACTCGAAGGATCGTGCCAATGCCATCGCAGGCCAGTCCGACTGGGGCGGCGCGGCCTATGCCGCCTTTCATCTCACCTATGCGCCGCCGTCGGACTTCGCCTTCGCCGCATTGGGCCAGCGGGACACCGCTCCCTGGCTCCACCGGGTGCGGATGCTGGCGCTGGAAGGGCAGATCCACGAGGCCGACACGAAGAACGCAGATTTCGGCCTGATCGGGCGGTTCGACTTCGCCTTCCTCGCCGCCGCAGTCGCACCGCTGCTGCTGATCCTGCTGCTCCACGACCTGCGCGGCGGCGAGCGTGTCGCCGGCCGGCACGATCTGCTGGTGGCAACCGCCGGCAAGCCGTCCCGCCTGTGGCTCCCGCGCGCCGGGGTCCGCTTCGCGGGTCTGGTGCTTGCGCTGCTGCTGCCCTTCTGGATTGGAGCGGCACTGGAATCCGCAGGACTTGCAACGGTGCTCGCGGCCAGCGCGCTGGTTATCGGCGCGCTGCTCGTCTGGTGGCTGATCGTCGAGGGCATCGGACGGCTGCGCGCGAGTCCACCCGTGCTGCTTACGGCACTGGTGGGCATCTGGCTGACGCTGGCCCTACTCGTTCCTTCAGTCTCGCGCGCGGCGATCGAGGCGGCGACGCCTGTGCCCGACGGGGCGGAAATCCTGATGCTCCAGCGCGAGGCGGTGAACGACGCCTGGGACTTGCCCAAGGAGGAGACGATGGCGCCGTTCCTCGCCCGCCATCCAGAATGGGAACCGCTAGGCACCGTCGAAAAGCCGTTCGAATGGAAGTGGTATTACGCCTTCCAGCAGGTCGGGGACATGCGGGCCGAGCCGATCGCGCGCGCCTATCGCGAGGGGCGTCTGGCGCGCGACCGGGCGGCGGGCCTGGCAGCTTTCCTGTCGCCCGCCGCGCTTGTCGAGCGCGGGTTCGAGCGGCTGGCGCATACCGACATGCGGGCGATGATCGCCTACGAGGACCGTGTGCGCGCCTTCCACGACGAGCTACGGGCCTTCCACTATCCGCTGTTCTTCCGCGATCCTCCCTATGATCCTGCGGTGTTCAACGACCTGCCCCGCTATGAGGCTGCCGAATGACTTTGCTCCGCCTCCTGCTCGCTAGCCTTTTGCTGACGCTACTGCCTAGCGCCGTGCTGGCGGAGCAAGCGAAGGACTTCACGATCGCCGGCGAAACCATCGTCCCCGGCGCCCGTAAGGATTTCAGCATCGAGGTGCCGGAGGGGAGCGACGGGGCGACCTTCATGCCGGTGACGGTGATCCACGGCACGCGGCCGGGCAAGGTTCTGGCGATGGTGGCGGGCGTTCACGGCTTTGAGTTCGCATCGATCCTCGCCGCCGAACGGCTCGCCGAGCGGGTCGATCCGGCGACGCTTTCCGGCACGCTGGTGATCGTGCGCGTGGCCAATATCAACGGCTTCGAAGGACGCTCGCCCAACGTCAATCCGGTGGATCGCAAGAACCTCAACCGCGTATTTCCCGGCAATCCGCAAGGCACCCAGACCGAGCGGATCGCCGATCTGATCGCGCGCGAAGTCGTCGCGCGAAGCGATTTCCTGATGGATGTGCACAGCGGCGACGGGGCGGAGTTTCTCGACGCTTTCATTGGTGCCTATGGCGGACCGCTCGCCACCGATTTTCCCTTGGCACTGGAGGTTGCGCGGGGCTTCGGCTTCCCCAACATCGTGCGCTATTCCATGGAAACACAGGCCCAGATCGATAGCGGGCGCTCGCTCAACCGGCAGGGCGTGGCGATGGGCAAGCCCACCATCCTCGTCGAGATCGGCCAGAACGGCAGCCGCGAGGTAGCGCATGTCGCAGCGATCGTGGCCGGAGTCGAGAACGCGCTTTCCATCCTCGGCATGAGCGACAGACCCATCGCAGCAATGCCCGCGCCGCTGCGCCTGTTCGAAGGGACCACAGGGCTGAGCGCCAGCCATACCGGAGTCTATCACCCGGCAGACCCGCGCCCGCGCCCTCTGGCCAAGGGCGAGCTTGTCGGCATCATTCGCGACTATTCCGGCAAGGAAGTGGAGCGGCTGCATTCGCCTGTCGATGGCTACGCGCTTTACGGCATCACCGGGCCGCCGGTCGAAAAGGGCGACGGGGTGGTGACGATCGCGCTTCCCGCAAGCGGCTTCTGATCCGGTCCGGATGGGCGCGTCAGAAGCCGGGTCGACCTCGGGTTCGTGATCTAGGACGCCGTCGCGAGCGGTTTCTGCGCCTCGTCCCAGGCCGGAAAAGGATCGTTGAGACGCTCCCACTGCTCCGGCGTGAATGCGTCGGCGGGCACGAGACACGCATCGAGCGCCTTGGTGATCGCCGCCTTGTCGAGCCCGATGCCGATGAACACCAGTTCCTGCCGCCGGTCGCCCCATACCGCGTCCCAGTGGCGGATCACGAATTCCTCGAAAGTGCCATCGTCCGGCCAGCGGTTCTTGGGCACGGCGGCCCACCAGCGGCCCATGCGGCTGACCGTCTTCTGGTGCCCGGCAATCGCCAGCTCGCCGAGGAAGTCGGTGCGCGTGGCGAGCCAGAAATGGCCCTTGGCGCGGATCACCTTGTCGAGCGCATCGCCGGTCAGGAAGCGGTAGAACATTGCCGGGTGAAAGGGCCGGCGGGCGCGGTAGACGAAGCTTTCGACCCCGTATTCCTCGCTTTCCGGGCGGTGGCTGGCATAGTCGTAGAGTTCCTTCATCCACAGCGGGTGCTGTTCGGACCGATCCTCGTCATAGAGGCCCGTATCGAGGATCGCATCGAGCGCGACCTTGCCGAAGTCCGCCTCGATGATCTGCGCATCGGCGTTCAATGAGGCGACCACCTGCTTGACCGTGGCGAGTTGTTCGGGCGGAACGGCGCTGGCCTTGTTGACGATCACCACGTCGGCGAATTCGATCTGTTCGACCAGCAGGCCGACAAGGCTGCGGTCATCGCCCTCGCCCGCGGTTTGCCCACGCACCGACAGCAGGTCGGTGCTCGAATAGTCGGCCAGCAGGTTGAGCGCGTCGACCACGGTCACCATCGTGTCGAGCCGGGCGACATCGCCGAGACACTCGTCATATTCGTCGCGGAAGGAAAAGGTCGCGGCCACCGGCAGGGGTTCGGAAATCCCGGTGCTTTCGATCACGAGATAGTCGAAGCGGCCTTCCTCGGCCAGCTTGCGCACTTCCTTCAGCAAGTCGTCGCGCAGGGTGCAGCAGATGCAACCATTGGTCATCTCGACCAGCGTTTCTTCCGCGCGGGATAGCGCCGCCTCGCCACCACGCACCAGATCGGCGTCGATATTGACCTCGCTCATGTCGTTGACGATCACCGCCACGCGCCTGCCTTCGCGGTTGGCGAGGATCTGGTTGAGCAGCGTGGTCTTTCCAGCACCAAGAAAGCCGGAGAGCACGGTGACGGGCAGGCGGAGATCAGGCGAAGCGGTCATGGGTTGAAATCCTGTTGCTGGCACTTGCAAATCAGCGGTGCAGTCTTAAGTGATGTTGTAACATTACGCAACAGGGGCAACGCATGGCCGTCTTACCTTCAGCAATCCGCACCGAGGCACCCTGGCACCGGTTCGGGATGGGTCTTTCGTTGCTGTGCCTCGTCCATTGTTTCGCCCTGCCATGGTTGTTGGCGAGACTGCCGGCGGTGGCGCTTGCCGCTTTGCCCGAAGCATTGCGTTAAAACGAATGGCTTCACGCCGCGCTGATCGCACCGGTATGGCTGGCGCGGATCGGCTGGAAAAGGGTGGCTGGCGGAGCAGGAGGGATTCGAACCCTCGATACGCTTTTGACGTATACACACTTTCCAGGCGTGCGCCTTCGACCACTCGGCCACTGCTCCATGCGCCTTTGCTGCGCTACCGCTTCGCTACTTGAGCGCAAGTACGGGAGCGCCTTTCAGGGCAGGCTCGCGCCGATAGCGGCACAAGGCCGCTTCTGCAAGGCACGTCGGTTTGGCCGTCTGCCGGAATCGTGGTAAACGAAGCGCGTGGCATGCGCTGCGCGGATCCGGCATTCCCTGCGAACGCGGCCTCGAGAACCCCTTTCCGCCCTCAAAAACGCGCGGAAAGGGGTTTTTGATTGGGGGTTTCTTGTTTCGCCTCAAGCGCCGGCTGGCGCATCCGCGCCCTTGGCTTTCGCGCCATAAGGCGCGGCGGGCAGTCGCCCTTGCGGCCCTTCGGGCCGAACCAGTGCTTTCATTCTGGCTATGGCCCTGCTTCGCTGGCACTATGCCCGCATGAACAAAGCCTTCCTCGCCGCTTCGGCAGCCCTCGCCCTCACTTTGCCAGCATCTGCGCAAGAGGCTGGCAAACCCGCCTACCCCGCCCCCTCCGAAATCGTCGCCGCCGCGCCCAAGAGCGACTGGGTGGCGATTCCGGCGGAGGATCTGCTGGTGATGACCCTCGCCCCCGACGCCGAGGGCAAGGCGCGGCAGGTGGTGATCCAGCTGATGCCCGCGCCCTTCAGCCAGGGCTGGGTGCACAACATTCGCCTGTTCGCGCGCTCCGGTTGGTATGACGGGATCTCGGTCAACCGGGTGCAGGACAATTACGTCACCCAGTGGGGCGATCCCAATTACGACAACCCCGAAGCGACGGGGGAGCCGAAGCCGCTGCCTGAGGGGCTGAAGGTGATGAAGGAAAAGGAGTATGTCGTCAGCGATATTGCAGCGTTACAGGACGGCTACCTTCCCGTGTTTCGCCGCCATGAGGCCGCCAACAAAAACAGCCGCGACGACGTTATCGCATTCCCAATTCACGACGCCTATCCCGGCACACCGTTTCACTTCAAGGGCTGGCCTTTGGTGCTGGGTTTCACCGGAAGGATAGCAGATCATGCCTATCCCACCCACTGCTACGGCATGGTCGGCGTGGGACGAAACTATTCGCCCGACACCGGATCAGGCGCGGAGCTTTATACCGTGATCGGCCATGCGCCGCGCCATCTTGACCGCAATATCGCGCTGGTGGGCCGGGTGATCGAGGGGATGGATCACCTCTCCTCGCTGCCGCGCGGCAAGGGGGCGCTGGGGTTCTACGCCGCCGATGAAGCGGACAAGCGCACCCCGATCCTGAGTGTGCGGGTGGCGAGCGATCTTCCGGCTTCCGAACAACCGCGCTTCGAATACCTCTCGACCGAAAGCGACACCTTCGCGACCTATGCAGAAGCCATCGCCAACCGCCGCGATCCCTTCTTCATCGTGCCTGCGGGCGGCGCGGATATCTGCAACATCCGCGTGCCGGTGCGAGCCGTATCCGGTGGATGAGACCGTTGCCGCCACCCTGCCGCTGACCCGCTGGCAGGGCGAGCGCGGAACCTATCATCTCCTGACCCTGTCAGGCGCCGAGGCCGAGAAAATCGCCACGCACGCTGCGATCAGCCGACTTGAATTCGGCCGTGCGCGCGGCTTCGGCTCGGTCAAGGTCATGGCCCGGATTGGCGAGACACGCTGGAAAACATCGGTATTCCCGCAAAAGCAATCGCGCGAATGGGTGCTGCTGGTGAGCCGGAAGGTGATGCAGGCCGAAGACCTGGCTGCGGGCGATCCGGTCGGTTTGCAGCTGGAACTGCTCTGAGGCGCTACTGCCGCTCCGCCTGCGCCACCGCGTCGCTCGCCCGCAGGGCCGAGAGGATGCGGTTGAGGTGCGCCACGTCCTGAACCTCTATCTCGATGTCATAGCTGGTGAAGGGATGATCAAGCTGGGTCTGCACCAGCGTCGTCACGTTGGCCTTGTTCTGCGCGAAGATGCCGGCCATCTCCGCCAGCGTGCCGGGCCGGTCGTAGAGCGTCACGGAAAGCTGGCCGACCGCGCCGACCGAGCGGTTGCCCCAGGCCAAGTCGATCCAGTCGCTGTCCACACCGCTCGCCAGTTCGAGGCAGTCGATCGCGTGGACCAGCACCGTCTCGCCCTTGCGGCGGATCCCGACGATGCGGTCGCCCGGCACCGGGTGGCAGCAGGTGGCAAGCTCGAAGGCGACGCCGGGGGTGAGCCCGCGGATCGAGATCGCGCGCTCGCGCCTCGTCCAGTGCTCGTCTTCCTCGATCCCCGCGGTGCAGCCGGGGACCAGCGCCTCCATCACCTCGCGATCGGAGATCTTGGCCGCGCCGATGGCGTACATCAGATCGTCCGGCTCATCCATGCCGAGCCGCTGGAGCGCGCCGCGGATCGCCTTCTTGCCGATCTTGGCGGGAACGCGCGCGGCGATCTCGTCGAACAGTTTCGAACCGATCGCGGCGACCTCGTCGCGTTCTTTCAACCGCACCGCACGGCGGATCGCGGCGCGCGCCTTGCCGGTGACGACGAAAGCCAGCCATGACAGCTGCGGCGCGGCGCCGGGGTTCTTGATGATCTCCACCACATCGCCGTTCGACAGCGGTGTGCGCAGCGGCATGTGCCGCCCGTTGATCTTCGCGCCGACGCAGGCGAGGCCCAGATCGGTGTGGACGGCAAAGGCAAAGTCCACCGCCGTCGCGCCCTTGGGAAGCTGGAACAGCGCGCCCTTGGGGGTGAAGGCAAAGATACGGTCTTGATAGATCGCCAGCCGCGTGTGTTCGAGCAGTTCCTCGGCATCGTGGCTTTGCTCGACGATCTCGATCAGGTCGCGCAGCCAGCCCACCTGCCCGTCGGCCTTGTCCGACTGCTTGTAGGCCCAGTGCGCGGCAAGGCCGAATTCGTTGCGGCGGTGCATCTCGCGGGTGCGGATCTGCACCTCGACCCGCATCGAGTTCTCGTACATCAAGGACGTGTGCAGGGACCGGTAGCCATTGGTCTTGGGCGTGGAGATATAGTCCTTGAAACGTCCGGGAAGGAATTGCCACGTGGTGTGCAGAATGCCCAGCGCGCGGTAGCAGTCCTCCTCGGTATCGGTCAGGACGCGGAAGGCCATGATGTCGGTCACCTGCTCGAAGCTGACATGGCGTTCGGCCATCTTGTGCCAGATCGAATAGGGATGCTTCTCGCGGCCCGAAACCTCGACCTTCAAGCCCGCCTCGGCAAGCCGCTGCTTGATCTTCAGGGCAATCGCATCGACCTGCCCGCCGTCCTTGCTGCGCAACTGCTCGAGCCGGTCGGTGATCGTGGCATAGCCTTCCGGCTCCAGTTCGCGGAAAGCGAGCGCCTGCATCTCGCGCATGTATTCATACATGCCCACCCGCTCTGCCAGAGGGGCGTAGATATCCATCGTCTCGCGCGCGATGCGCTGGCGCTTGGCCGGGTTCTTGATGAAGTGCAGCGTGCGCATGTTGTGCAGCCGGTCGGCCAGCTTGACCAGCAGCACGCGGATATCCTCGGACATCGCCAACAGGAACTTGCGCAGGTTCTCGGCCGCGCGCTCGTTCTCCGGCATGGTCTCGATCTTGGAGAGCTTGGTCACCCCGTCGACCAGCCGCGCGACCTCCGGGCCGAAATGGGCCTCGATATCGTCGATCGTGGCGAGGGTATCCTCCACCGTATCGTGGAGCAGCGCGGTGATGATGGTGGCCTGATCGAGTTTGAGATCGGTCATCAGCCCGGCGACTTCGACCGGGTGCGAGAAATAGGGATCGCCGCTGGCGCGCTTCTGGGTGCCGTGCTTCTGGACGGTATAGACATAGGCGCGGTTGAGCATCGCCTCGTCGGCGTTGGGATCGTAATCGAGGACCTTCTCGACGAGTTCGTACTGGCGCAGCATCACGGGTGAATATGTGCGCGGGGGCGCGGCGCGGCAAGGGCGATTGTTGCATGGGCGAAGGCGGGACACGACGGCGCGGACGAGGACCGAATCACCCCATTCGCCAGACAGCCCCGCACCGCGACGCGTTCACAAATATTCACTTCTGGTATTAAATGAAGATTCGCAGATATTGGAATTTTTGCAATATTCGGAACCGAAATGTCGCAAAGAGATTACGTTATTCCGAGATTTTCGCTCGCAGAATATTGTAACTATATTACGGATAATTATTGCACGTCCGCATAATTTTATTTCGATATTACGAATCCTGTTGACCCGGAAGAGCCTCTTGATAGCCTTCACTTGCAGCCGAAGTTGGCTGCGTTTCTAAAGGGTTGCACCTATGAGGCTTATGAAGACTTTCGCGCTCGGATTGGCGACGCTCGCTATAGCAATGCCCCCCATGGCCCACGCCAAGCCATCGGGAGAAAAAACCGGAGGGAGCTGGTCCAGCAGGGACTGCAACTCCACCGGCTGTTTCTACACCTATTGCAAGATCGATCACACCACTGATCCGACCAATGGCGGCGGGTATGGTTCGGCTGGCGGAACCTCTTGTTACACGATCTTTATCCCCATCTACGCCGAGGCTCTGGCGCCGGAATAAATCGCTGTCTGGCCCGGGAAGGTCCCCCTTTCCCGGGCCGGATCTGGCCATACCACTGTACGACTGACTGATCAGCTCCGCATCGCCCTTGGCGGTAGGCTCATCAGGATCGCGTCGATATTGCCGCCGGTCTTCAGGCCGAAGATCGTCCCGCGATGATAGACCAGATTGAATTCGGCATAGCGCCCACGCTATTCAAACATCCGCGCCTAGCCCGCGCTGTGGTCGTAATCGGGCATCTTTCCTGGAAGTTCGTACCGGCGCAGCATCGTGTGTGAATATGTGCGCGGTGGCGCGGCCAGCCTTGAGGCGCCTGGGCGGACGGTGTTGCAAACGCCCGCTTTCTCGCGCCAGCCTGTCCACTTCCTACAATCGCGGCGACCACCCCTGATTTATCCGTGCACCACGATGCTTGCATGCGAGTCATCGGGACGGCGAGGGAGGACACGGACCATGCGGATCGTTTTTTGCGGTTTGGCGGCAGGATTGCTTGGCCTTGCCCCGGTGCAGGAGGCCGCTGCGCAGTCGCTCGGCAACGTCATCAAGCGCGAAGCCGAACGCGAGACAAGACGGCAAGCCCAGCAGCGGACCCGCGAGGCGGTGCAATGCGTTACAGGGGCGCGCGACTGCATGCCGGATGATCCCGGCGCTGCTACGGGCAACGCCGCCCCGGCGGAAGGCAGCAATACGGGCTTCGCCGTTCCGGCAATCCCGGGTGCCAGCGAGACCGATCGCGAGGCCGGAACAATGGCAACCTATCGCCGCATTACCGGGTTCAAGCCCAAGCTTGTCAGCTATCAGGATCACACCGGCGTGCTGACCCGGACCCGCTACAAGCTGACGAGTGGCGAGACGCCCTCGGCGATGATTACGGCGTGGCGCGAACCCTTGCTGCGGCAAGGCTTCGAGATCGAATGGCAATGCTCGCGCAAGGCGCAATGCGGAAGTTCGGCCTATCACCAGCTTGGCGCAGGCTATGTGCCGGTAAACGGGATCAATCTGGGCATTGCCGGCGACGTCGAATATTTCACCGCCCGCCGCACCATCGAAGGCGAGCCGACGATCTATGTGGCGATCGCGCTGAACCGCACGGTCGCCTATGTCGACGTGATCGAAGTCGCGCCCTGACTTACGACCAGGTGGCGCCTCAACTCCACGTCGCGCGCGGCGGCAGGCTCATCAAAATCGCGTCGATATTGCCGCCGGTCTTCAGGCCGAAGATCGTGCCGCGGTCGTAGACCAGGTTGAATTCGGCGTAGCGGCCCCGGTATTCGAACATCCGCGCCTCGTCCTCGGGCGTGAAGCGGCTGTTCATCCGCTTGCGCACGATCGCCGGGAACACTTCGAGGAACTGTTTGCCGATATCCTGGATGAAGGCGAAGTTTCGCTCCCACGCGGCATCGTCGGCGCATTCCAGATGATCGCAGAAAATCCCCCCGACCCCTCGCCCGACCTGCCGGTGGGGGATGTAGAAATATTCCTCCGCCCACTTGCTGTAGCGTTCGAAATAGGTCGGGTTGTGCGGATCGCAGGCGGCCTGCATCGCGGCATGGAATTCTGCCGTGTCCTCTTCATAGGGGATCGGCGGATTGAGGTCCGCCCCGCCGCCGAACCACGCCTTGGTGGTGGTAAGGAACCGGGTGTTCATATGCACCGCGGGAACGTGCGGATTGGCCATGTGGGCGACCAGAGAAATGCCGGTGGCGGCAAAGCCGGGATTATCCGCGCTCGCGCCGTTGATGCTGCCTGCAAATTCCTTGGCGAAGCTGCCGCGCACGGTCGAGACATTGACTCCGACCTTCTCGAACACCTTGCCTTTCATCAACCCCTGCGTGCCGCCGCCGGGATCGGGATTGCCTTCCTCGTGGCGGTTCCAGGCGGTGTAGGTGAAGCTCGCATCCGACCCCGCCTCGCGCTCTATCGCCTCGAATTCGGCACAAATCTGGTCGCGCAAATCCTCAAACCACGCCCGCGCGCGTGCAGAATGATCAGTCCAGTCCGTCATACATCCCCATCCGTCATTTGCCCGCACCATAGGCAATGCGGCGCGGCGCACAAGTCTGCAAGCTGTGTTGCAAAGCCGAATGTTTGCAGGCACAGGCTGGACCATGGTTCGCGCTATGTTCACCCCCTTCCCCTTTGCCGGACACGAACTTGCGCTTGGCGCAGGTCGCGCGCTCTACTGGCCGGCTGAACGCGCGCTGCTGGTCGCCGACCTGCATCTGGAAAAGGCAAGCTGGTTCGCGGCGCGCGGCTCGATGCTTCCGCCCTATGACAGCCGCGACACGCTGGAACGGCTGGCGGACGCGGTGCGGCAGACGGGCGCGCGGCGGGTGATTACGCTGGGCGACAATTTCCATGATGATGCGGGCGCCTTGCGGCTCGACGCGCATTGCACCGGGATGCTGGAAGCGCTGACGCGCGCGCTCGACTGGGTGTGGATTACCGGCAATCACGACGAGGCGCTGCCCAAGGGCTTCGGCGGGACGATCGTGTCGGAACTCGAAGTCGGCGGCGTGATCCTGCGCCACGAAGCCCGCGCCGGAGAGACCGCGCCGGAGCTTTCGGGGCACTATCACCCCAAGCTGCGCGTCAATGTCAGGAACCGCCATATCGTCCGGCCATGTGCCGTGCTCGGCCGCTCTGCCGCAGGAGCCGAGCGCATGATCCTGCCCGCCTTCGGCACGCTGACGGGCGGGCTCGATGCAGGCCACCCCGAAATCCTCGGCGCGCTGCAACCCGCCAGAAGGATCGAGGCGCTTATGCCCGCAGCCGGGAAGATTGCCCGCTTTCCGCTGTGGCAGGCGGCGGCGCAAGACTCCACCTAGCGCTCGGCCGCATTTCGGACTAAGGAGCGCGCAGCAAGACGCTACAACAGGAGAACACCCCATATCACGTCCACCCCGGCGCTCGCTGGCCCCGCCCGTAAAAAGCGGCCCGCGCTTTGATAACATGATCAACGTTCCCAAGGTCCGCGTCATCGATGACGAAGGCGAAAACCTTGGCGTGATGTACACCCGAGAAGCGATCGAGCAGGCCAATGACAAGGGCCTGAATCTCGTTGAAGTGTCCCCCAACGCGGACCCGCCGGTGTGCAAGTTCCTCGATGTCGGCAAATATCGCTACGAGGCCCAGAAAAAGGCCAACGCGGCGCGCAAGACGCAGAAGACGCAGGACATCAAGGAAGTGAAGATGCGTCCGAACATCGACACGCATGATTATGACGTGAAGATGCGCAACGTGAACAAGTTCATCGAGCATGGCGACAAGGTGAAGATCACCTTGCGGTTCCGCGGGCGCGAGATGGCGCACCAGCACCTCGGCATGGACCTGCTCAAGCGGGTGCAGGACGACGTGGCCGAAATCGCCAAGGTCGAGGCTTTTCCCCGGCTCGAAGGCCGTCAGATGCTGATGGTGCTTGCGCCGAAGTAAGGCGCAGCCAAAAGCGGCAGCAAAGTGGGGCGGGCCTGACGGTTCGCCCCCTTCTGCTTGGGCCGCAGCCTCACCCGCGACTATCGCTTCTCTTGCCTCCCCTTTGCCTGCCTCCAGGCTGCCCTCACCCCCCTCTTGACCCCTGTTTGCCTGGCATCGCCCCGCGCTCGCGCGCCGTGCCGCGCCTGTTCCACGTGAAACACCGGGCCGATGCCGCAAGGCTTGCAGGCTCGCCCTTCGGACTGATAGTCCTGCCCGCGGGATCGCAAAGCCGGGGGATCAAGACCGCATGACAGCACGCCGGATCGGCCTCCTCGTCGGCCCGCTGGCCTTCGCGCTGACAGCGCTGCTGCCTCCGCCTGCCGGCATGCCACCCGGAGCCTGGCTGGTGGCGGGGCTGGTGATCTGGATGGCGGCATGGTGGATGACCGAGGCCGTGCCGATGGCGATCACGGCGCTGTTGCCCTTCCTCGTCATTCCCATGACCGGCATCGCCTCCGCCGAACAGACGGCCAATGACTACTTCTCGCCGATCCTCTTCCTGCTGCTGGGCGGTGCGTTCATCGCGCTGGCCATCGAGCGCACCGGACTGCATTGCCGCCTGAGCCTCGCGATCCTGCAAATCGTTGGTTCCAAAGGAGGTTCTGCGCGCCTGCTGCTGGCATTCATGATCGCCGCCGCGCTGCTTTCGATGCTGATCTCGAACACATCGACGACGCTTATCATGATGCCAATGGCGATTGCCGTGCTGGAAGGCGGCAGGCGCTCGGGCAACGGAGCGATAGGGCAGCAAGCCGCGCCCTCAAGCAGCGAAGCGGTAGGGCCGCAAGAAGGCATCTCCGGAGCACTGCCCATGGGGATCGCCTTTGCCGCCAGTATTGGCGGACTTGGAACCATCGTCGGCTCGCCCACCAATGCGATTGCCGTCGGGCTGCTCGACCAGATCGCCGGGGTGCGGATCAGTTTTGCCCAGTGGTCGCTCTACGGCGTGCCGGTGGTGCTCGCCGGGGTGCCACTCGCGGCATGGATCATTGCCCGGGTGCAGCGGGTGGCCGCCTACCCGTTCGATCTCGCCGCCGCCCGCGCCGCCATCGCCACCCGTGCCGAGTGGAGCACGCCCGAGCGGCGGCTCGTACCGCTGGTGGCGCTGACCTTTGCCGGTTGGGCGACCCAGCCACTTGTCGCTCCGTTATTGCCGCCGGGCGCGTGGACCGACGGCACTATCGCCTCCATCGGCGCCCTCGCATTATTCCTTGTTCCCGACGGGACAGGTCGCAGCCTGCTGGCCTGGGATGAGGCCAGGACTGCTCCCTGGAGCGTCATTTTCCTGTTCGGCGGAGGACTGGCGCTGGCAGGTGGGATGCAGGCATCGGGGCTGACCGACTGGCTCGGAGCGGCGCTGCTGCCTCTGGAAGCCTGGCCACTGCTGCTGGTTGCGCTGACGGTAACGGCGCTAGTGATCGTGGTTACCGAATTCGCAAGCAATGTCGCTACCGCCACGGGGATCATCCCGGTTGTTGCTGCGCTGGTGGTGGCGATCGGAGCCGATCCGGTCGTGCTCGCCCTGCCCGCCGCGCTGGCAGCGAGCTGGGGCTTCATGCTTCCCGCGGGCACCGGGCCCAACGCCATCGCCTGGAGCACGGGCCGTATCCGCATCGGGCGGATGGTGAAGGCAGGCGCGCTGCTCGATCTTGCAGGGGTATTCCTTATCGTCGGTGTGGTGTGGGGGATCGGGGCCTTGATCTGATGCCTACCACATCGTCCCGCGCCGTCCCTTGGCCGTGTGCAGGTCGCCTCCGGAGATACGATCCCAGAACCGGCCGCCCACGATCTGTTCCGCATCGTAGGTCTTGACCAGAAACGTATCGAGCGATGCCGTCTGCGGCGCGTTGGGTATCTCGAAGGTCCACAGGCGGTGGCGCCCGCGCTTGTTCTCGACCAGCACGCTCTTGATGAAGGCATGGGGGATGGGCACGCTAATCCCGAAATCCTCCTGCTCCTTGCCGATCCGCTCGACCTTTTCTCCGAAGTAGAACACCGGACAGGTCAGCACATAGGTCTCGAGCGTGCTCGGGCGCTTGTCCAGTTCGCGGATTTCATGCTCCAACTCGCTCCAGATGCCGCGATTGAACTGGGGGTGCTGCGGCGACATGTTGGACAGAAGGAAGGTCTCGGAATTCTGGATGTTCTGGAGATCCTGGTTGGCGCTGGCGACGAGATGTCCCCGGTCATAGCCGCTGCCCTTGTAGGCCTTGAGACCGGCGCGGAAGCGCTTGGGGATCCGGGTGTCCGCGCGAAAATTGTCGAGCCGCTCGACCGCGTCGAGATCATCGACCAGTTCGCGGTCGCGGTTGATGATTTCGAGCGTCCATTTAGCCTGCCGGAAATACCAGGAATAGCCGATGGTGAAGTGCCTACCGGTCAGGATCTGGTCGCACACCGGCGCACCGTAGCGCAGTTCGCGCTGCATCTGGAACGGATCATCGATCATCTGTATCTCCCCGGCCTGCGGATGGAGCCCTGCTCCTCCCTTAACATGTCGCCCGCACTTGCAGCAGGCCACAAGAGCACGCGCCTGCCAACCTGCCTTTTCCTGTAGATGCCAGCATCCCGCTTGCTTGAAAGCGTCATCAGCGCAGGATAATCGGGGGCCAGCACAGCGAGAGGCAGCGGAGAGGCGTTCCTGCGGAGGTTAGGAACGGGCGCCCTGCCCGCCGCCGAACGGCTCCCGCCTTCCTGGGAGCGTGAGCAAAGGAAGGATGCGCCGTCATGCCTGACGCCGTCGATGCAGTCGAAACCCCCACCCCCCGCCGCAAACCCAAGCCCGCGAAACGCGAAATCGGTGGCAGGCCGCTGAAACCCTCAACCCTGATGATGGGACACGGCTATGATCCGGCGCTGTCGGAAGGATCGCTGAAAGCGCCGATCTTCCTCACCAGCACCTTTGCATTCGAGAATGCCGCGGCCGGCAAACGCCATTTCGAGGGCATCACCGGCCTGCGCGAAGGGGGCGCGGAAGGCCTCGTCTATTCGCGCTTCAACGGCCCCAACCAGGAAATCCTGGAAGATCGTCTTGCGGTGTGGGACGGGGCCGAGGACGCGCTGACCTTTTCCAGCGGGATGACCGCAATCTGCATCCTGATGATGGCCTATGCGAGCCAGAACGATGTGATTGTCCATTCCGGCCCGCTCTATGCGGCCTCCGAAGGCTTCGTCGCCAAGGTCCTGAGCCGTTTTGGCGTGACCTATGTCGATTTCCCTGCCGGTGCGAGCCGCGCGGAGCTCGACGCGGTGCTGGCGAAGGCCAAGGCGCAGGCCGAGGCACAGGGCGGCAAGGTGGCGATGATCTATCTCGAAAGCCCCGCCAACCCGACCAACGCGCTGGTCGATGTCGAGGCGGTGCGCGATGCGCGCGATGCCGCGCTTGAAGGCACGCCGATCGCCATCGACAACACCTTCCTAGGCCCCCTGTGGTCGCGCCCGCTGGAGCACGGCGCGGACATTGTCGCCTATTCGCTGACCAAATATGTCGGCGGCCATTCCGATCTCGTCGCAGGCAGCATCACAGGGGCCAAGCGCTGGATGGACCCGGTGCGTGCGCTCAGGAACACGATGGGCGGGATTGTCGATCCCAATACCGCTTGGATGCTGTTGCGCTCGCTGGAGACGGTGGAGCTGCGGATGCAGCGCGCGGGCGAGAATGCCGCCAAGGTGTGCGCCTTCCTGCGCTCGCACCCCAAGGTCGAAGGGCTGGGCTATCTCGGCTTCATCGCCGATCCGCGCCAGCAGGACATCTATGATCGCCACTGCCTTGGCGCCGGATCAACCTTCTCGGTCTTCATCAAGGGCGGCGAGGCGGAGTGTTTCCGCTTTCTCGACAACCTCACCATCGCCAAGCTCGCGGTCAGCCTGGGCGGGACCGAGACGCTGGCAAGCCACCCCGCCTCGATGACCCACCTTTCCGTGCCGCAGGCGCGCAAGTACATGCTCGGCATAACCGACAATCTGGTGCGCATCAGCATCGGGATCGAGGATGCCGACGATCTGATCGCAGATTTCGCGCAGGCGCTGGAACATGTGTGAGTTTCCTCCCCTCGCCTGCTAGTCCATTAGCAGCGCAAGGGAGAAACAAGCATGACCGACAGCCGCAAACCCGTGTTCCTCGTGATCGGCGCGGGCGCCGGGATCGGGGGCAATGCTGCCTTGCGCTTTGCCGCCGGGGGCTATCACGCGGTAATGGCGCGCCGCTCGGACGAGGCGGGATTGCAGCGGCTGGTCGGCCAGGTCGAGGCGGCGGGCGGCTCGGCTTCGGGCACGCTGCTCAATGCCGCCGAGGACGGAGCGATCGAGGAACTGGTCGCCCGCACCGAGGCTGACATCGGCCCGGTCCATGCCGCGCTCTACAATCTCGGCGCGCAGATCGGGAACCGGGCGCTTGACCAGACCCCGCACCGGATTTTCGAACTCGGCTGGCGGCTGGCGACCTTCGGCGTGTTTCGCCTCGCCCACGCGCTGTTCCCGAACATGGTCGAGCGCGCGAAGACCGGCGCGCATGGCACGCTACTGGTAACCTCGGCCACCGCAGCAATGCGCGGCAATGCCGGTCAGCACAGCCACGCCGCAGCGATGGGCGGGCGGCGGATGCTCTGCCAGACCCTCAATGCCGAATTCGCGCCTCAGGGCGTCCACGTTGCGCATGTGGTGGTCGATGGCGCGGTCGATGCCCCCGATACGCTCGGCAAGCTGCTGGGCGACAAATACGAGGCCTTCAAGCAGAAGAAAGGCCGCGAGGGCATCATCGACCCGGCGGCGCTGGCCGAGACCTACTGGCACCTCGCTCACCAGCCGCGCAATTGCTGGACCCACGAGGTCGATGTGCGCCCATGGAGCGACGTCGCATGGTGGAACGACAATCCCGATCCGCAAATCGATGCGCGCGGAAAAGGTTTCGCCGGACCAAAGGATTAGACACGCGCACAAACTTGCTGCCATAGTCCCCGCGAAGCTTGATTGACGACCGGGGGATCATCGCATGGGTCTGGAATGTTGTGGGCATGATCATGCCGAGGGCTCGCCTGAGGCGGCATGGATCAACCCCTGCCTGTGCGGTTCTCCCAAGACGCAGGCCGCCTTCGCCCGGCTAGAGGCCGACATCTCGCGGCGCGAGGCGCTGGGCGGCAGCGCGGCGGTGCTGGGCATGTTCGCAGGCTTCGGCCTAGCTCCCAGCTTCGCCCGCGCGCAAACGCCGGGTCGGCCGACTGTGCTGACCAACCTCGCGTTCTTCGACGGCAATGCTGCGAAGATGCATACCGGTCGCGAAATCGTGGTCGAAGGCGGCAGGATCACGGCTATCGTCGGAGCAGGACAAGGACCGCAGGACGCGGTGCGGATCGATTGCGGCGGTCACAGCGTCACGCCGGGGCTGATAGACTGCCACTGGCACGCAACGCTGGTGAGCGTCAGCCAGATCGCCGCACTGACGCAGGATATCGCGCTTGTTCACCTCATTGCAGGGCAGGAAGCCGGCGCGACACTGATGCGCGGCTTCACCACCGTTCGCGATACCGGCGGGCCCGTTTTCGGGCTCAAGATGGCGGTGGATCGCAATATCCTTGCCGGTCCGCGCATCTTCCCGAGCGGGGCCATGATCTCGCAGACCTCGGGCCACGGCGATTTCCGCTTCCTCAACACCCTGCCCCGGATGGACAGCGATCCGGCAGATTACACCGAGCGCACCGGCGTCGCCGCGATTGCCGATGGCGAGGCCGAAGTGCTGCGCCGCACCCGCGAGCAGCTGATGAAAGGTGCGAGCCAGATCAAGATCATGGCGGGCGGCGGGGTGTCATCGCTTTACGATCCGCTCGATACCGCGCAATTTCTTGAAGAGGAGATGCGCGCCGCGGTGCGGGCGGCGGCGGACTGGGGCACCTATGTGTGCAGCCATGTCTATACCAGCGAAGGCATCCAGCGCGCGCTCAGGGCGGGCGTCCGGTCGATCGAGCACGGCCAGCTGGCCGATGACGCTACGATCCGCATGATGAAGGCCGAAGGCGCGTGGTGGTCGATCCAGCCCTTCCTTGCCGATGAGGACGCCAATCCCAAGACCGATCCGGTGCAGATCGCCAAGCAGGAGCAGGTCTCCATCGGCACGGTGCGCGCCTTCGAGAAGGGGCGCGCCGAGGGCGTGAAGATGGCCTTCGGTACCGACATCCTGATGAACCCCGGCGGTTCGCGCAGTCAGGGGCGCCAGCTGGCCAAGCTCACCCGCTTCATGTCGCCCTTCGACGCGCTGCGCATGGCGACCGGCGCTGCGGGCGAGTTGCTGGCCATGTCGGGCGAGCGCGCGCCCTATCCGGGCAAGCTTGGCGTGATCGCGCCGGGGGCGCTTGCCGATCTGCTGGTGTGGGACGGAGATCCGGCGAAAAGCCTTGATTTTATGGGTGATCCTGATGCGAACCTGAAGCTGGTGATGAAGGGCGGACGGGTTTTCAAGGAAGCGCTGTAGCCGTCCTCTAGCCCCGCCATTCGCGCCGTTCCTCTGCTGCGCGCAGGACCTCGTAACTTGTCTGGATCAGCTGGAACTGGCGCGCGGCCTCGGCATCGCCGGGCTTCACGTCGGGGTGCACTTCCTTGGCGCGGGCGCGGTAGGCCTTCTTCACCGTGTTGAAATCAGCATCGGCCTCAAGCCCCAGCACCTCGAGCGCCCGCATCTCGTCAGCCGAGCGCGAACCATCGCCCGAACCCGCCCAGCCGTAATGCGCGCTTTCGGCATAGCCGGCGCTTTCCTGACGTTCGGCGCGGGCACGTTCTTCCTTTTCGGCCTTCTCCAGCCCCTCGAAATAGTCCCACTTCGAATTGTATTCGGCAGCGTGCTTCTGGCAGAAATACCACCGGTCGCGGCTGTTCGGCGCCTTGGGTGCAGGGCAATCGCCGGGCTCGTCACAACCGTGGCGGTCACAGATGCGAACATTGGTCGCCTCCTGCGATGAGCCATAGGGCCGCCAGCGCGGAAAGCCCCAGTCCATCGAACGGCGCGCGCGGCTCATGGCTGGTGCCTGTGCT
This sequence comes from Erythrobacter dokdonensis DSW-74, assembly GCF_001677335.1. Classification (GTDB taxonomy): domain Bacteria; phylum Pseudomonadota; class Alphaproteobacteria; order Sphingomonadales; family Sphingomonadaceae; genus Erythrobacter; species Erythrobacter dokdonensis. The sequence goes on along the minus strand of NZ_LZYB01000001.1, from coordinate 496,229 downwards.
GGCGATAGGTCATGTCGTTGGTCGATTGGGTCACGCGGTCAATCTAGGCGAGGTGGTAGGCCAAGGGAAGGCGTGAGATACGGGAACCAGTTGCATTGTGAAATGTTGCAGTGCAAACGAAAGACCGAGACATGAGCCAGCAACTGACGATCTCCAGCCTGTTTTCCGTGCTAGCCCTGGCCGGGCTGTGCGTGGTTACGAGCGCACGGGATCTGTATGGTGCCGAGATCGTCGCATCGCCCTCCGGCTATGCGGTGCAGGCCGAGCTTGCGCCCGGCCTGCTGGGAAGCTGACAATCAGTTGATGATGACACTCGCGGCGCGGCGGTTCTGCGCCCAGGCGCTTTCGTTCGAGGCCAGCGCCACCGGGCGTTCCTTGCCATAACTCACCACCGAGATCCGGCCCGGATCGACGCCGAGACTGACCAGAAAATTCTTGGCGGCATTGGCACGACGCTCGCCCAGCGCGAGATTGTATTCGCGCGTCCCGCGCTCGTCGGCATGGCCTTCGATCGTGAAGGTGACCTGCGGATAGCGCGCGAAATACTGGGCCTGAGCCTGCAGCGCGGCCGCATCCTGGGAATCGACATTGTAGCGGTCGGTGTCGAAATAGATCGTGGTCGACGAACCGACGGCAGCTGCGAAATGGGCCTGCGTACCGACCTGCGGGCCGGTCGGCTGGACCTGCGGGGTCGGCTGTGCGGTGGGCTGCGTGGTTTCGGGCGGCGGCGGGGGAAGCTGCTCCGGGGCCTTCTTGGCGCAAGCGGCCAGAGTGGAGGCCGAGGCCAGCATCAGGATCGTGGCAATTTTCCTATTCATCGCTCTTTTCCTTTCGGGTGAAGTCTATCAGGCAAGCGTCGGGCCGTCACGGACGGATCGGACCCCAGGCGGGATCGGACGCATCGACCGGAGTCGGCAGCCGGCGTTCGTTCTGACCGGTCAGGTCGACCTGCCAGATACCCGAACGCCCGGTGTTCCTTTCGGTGCGGAAAAACTGGATGATGCGGCCATTGGGCGCCCAGGTGGGCGCCTCATCCTGCCATCCGCGGGTCAGCACCCGCATATTGCCGCCGCCGGTGTTCATCACCGCGATGTTGAAGTCGCCGGCGATGCGGGTGAAAGCGATCTGGTCGCCGCGCGGGCTCCATTCGGGCGTCGCGCAGCGGCCCCCGAAAAAGCTGATGCGCTTCTGGTTGGTGCCGTCGGCATCCATGACATAACACTGCTGGCTACCCGAACGGTCGCTCTCGAACACGATCTTGCGGCCGTCGGGCGAATAGGAGCCGCCCACATCGATGCCGGGATTGTTGGTGAGCCGCACACTCTGTCCGCCGGTCGCGGGGACGCGGTAGATATCGGTATTGCCCGCGACTGCCATCGAATAGAGGATGAACTTGCCATCCGGCGACCAGCGAGGAGCGATGGTCGGATTACGGTTCTCGGTCACCAGCGTCTGCTTGCCGGTGCCGATGTCATAGACATAGATCCGCGGATTGCCGTCGACATAGGAGAGATAGAGGATCTTCGAATAGTCGGGCGAATAGCGCGGCGTCAGGGCGGTGGCGCTGCCGAGCGTCAGAAAGCGATGGTTGGCACCGTCGGAATCCATGATCGCGAGGCGCTTTACACGGGCATTCTTCGGGCCGGTTTCGGCGATATAGGCGATGCGGCTGTCGAAGAACGGACTTTCACCGGTCAGGCGCGAGAAGATGAGATCGGAGCATTTGTGCGCCGCACGGCGCCAGTCGGCGGGGCCCACCACCCAGCCCTCGCGCACCAGCTCGTCCTGCAAGGCGACATCGTAGAGGTAGCAACCCACCACCAAACGCCCGTCATCGCGCGCGCGCACATATCCGTGCACCAGCATCTCCGCACCGCGCCCGCTCCACGTACCGAAGGACGGTGCTGTGATTTGCGGGAAGGCGGGCTGTGGCAGGCTGTCTGGACCGACCGGCTTGAACAGGCCGTTGTTGCGCAAGTTGGCAGTGATGACGCGCGCGATCTCGCGGCCCAATGCGCCGGTGCCATCGGCATTGGCGGCGGTGGCACGGTCGCGGTCGGTGGCGAAGGCGGGGATGGCGATGCCGATGTCCGACCAGGCGGATTCGTCTGTGACGGTGAAGGAAATGCCTTCCTCTGCCTGAGCCTGCGAAGCTTCGGTCGCGGTGGTTTCGACCTGCCCGTCCTCGCTGATCGGCGCCCCGAGATCCTGAGCCACGGCATAGGCGGGCAGCGAGGCGGTAATCATCAGGGCAGCGACTAGAGCGAATTTCATCGTGACGTGTTCCTATCAAATCGGGCGCCGCGAACGCTCTTCCATGCCTCGTAATACTCGGCCGGAAGATCGAAGGGCGTAGCAAGCTGCACCGCGCGGATGGCATTCTCCGCGTGGCGCGCGGCCTGTGCGCGGTTGGAGTCTGTGATGCCACTCTGACTGCGCACTCGCGGACGACCTTTGAGTGTGCCATCCGGGTTGAGATCAAAGTCGATCAATGTGACGAGCTCGTCAACATCGAGCCCCTGCGGCGCTGTCCAGTGAGGTTTGACCTGACGCGCCAAAGCCTGGCCGATCGAGGCCTTGGCGCTGGGTCCGATCTGCGAGGCGGGGATGCGGGTTTCGGTCGTGCTGGTGGAACTGCCCGCACCGGGCAGGAAATCATCCCCGATGCGGCTGCCGCCGCCCTTCTCCGCCGCCTTTGCAGGGGTCGGACTTGGCTTGCTCGTTGGCGCACGATCCGGGCGTGAACGCTCGCGGGTCGGGGCGGGCTGGCTGGTCGCGGTGCGGGTAGCCGGTTTCGGCGGCGCCGGCTGAGCACCCTCGGCTGGCGCGGTATCGGGCGCGGGCGCAGGCTCTTCGGACAGGGTCGGCGCGATAGCTGCGCGGCTTTCGGCGACCGGGTCGGGCGAGGCCGCCTCCAGCCCCACCTCGGTTGCCAGGCTCACCGTCATGCGTTCGGGGAACACCGAAACCTCGCTGCGCACCGTCTGCAACAGCAGCACCGCCACCAGCGCGCCGTGCAGCACGAGCGCGGCGGCAAGGCCGATTTTCTCCTCGTTGCGAAAGGCGACTGCTCCCATCATGCGCGGGTTATGGCGGCGTAACTGAACCGTCGGTGACCAGCGAGATCGAGGTGAAGCCCGCCCGCCCCAACTCGCCCATCACTCGCATCACCCGGCCATAGTCCAGGCTGCGATCCCCGCGCAGCACGATCAGCGGCGGCTGGCCACCGCGATCGAGCGCTTCGAGTGCTTCGGGCAGGCGCCCGGCTTCGACAGCCTCGTTCTCGATATAGATCACGCCGGCGCGGTCGATCGATATGGTCACCTGATCGGGCTGTTCCTCGACCGGCGCGGCGCGGCTTTCGGGCAGTTCCACCGGCACGCCGACCGCCGGTAGCGTCACCGTCACCATGAAGATGATCAGCAGCACCAGCATCACGTCCACGAGAGGGGTAACGTTGATTTCAGCCATGGCGGCGCGGCGCGAACGCTTGCCGCGGCGGGCGGAGGAAGAGGCGACACCCATCCCCATCAGAGACGGTCCAGCTCGCGGCTCAGCCCGGCGTGGACCTTGTCGGCAAAGCGTTGCAGCTTGGCCTCGTACACATTCACCGCGCCTGAGAAGCGGTTATAGGCGATGACCGCCGGGATCGCGGCGAACAGGCCGATGGCGGTGGCAAACAGCGCCTCGGCAATGCCGGGGGCGACCACCGCGAGGCTTGCGCTCTGCTGCGCGCCGATCTGGAAGAAGCTGTTCATGATCCCCCAGACCGTGCCGAACAGGCCGACAAAGGGCGCCACCGAACCGACCGTGGCGAGGAAATTCAGCCGTCCGGCAAGTTCATCCGCTTCCTCGGCGACCTGGCTTTCCATCGCCGCACCGATACGTTGGCGGGTAGCATCGCGGTCAACCGGCTGCTTCGCCGTGGATTTCTTCCATTCGTCCAGTCCCGCACCAACGACACGCGCTGCGGGGATTTCCTTGCGCTGCTCCTTGCCGACCAGTGCCTGCGTGTCGCGCTCCCCCCAGAAATCGTTCTCGTAATCGCGCGAGGCCTTGTCGAGCTTGCCGATCCGCAGGGAGAAAGAAACGATGATCATCCACACCCAGATACTCGCGAGAATAAGGCCTACCATTACCGCCTGAACGATGATGTCGGCCTGCAGGAAGAGATCGACCGGATCGAGCCGGGTCGGTGCAGGAGCGGCAGCGCTGAGCAGGGCAAGCGTCACGGGTTCAATTGTCCTCGTTCATGAAAGTCTGGAAGGCGGCGCGCCATTCGGCAGGCTGGCGCCGCGGACGGCCGTCAAGCGTGATGAAGCCGACGCGCAAATGCGCTTCGCAAAGCATTTCGTCTCCCCGCCGGGCGATCTGGTGCATCCGGCATGATGCAGCGCCGAGTTCGGTGCAGCGGGTTTCGATCACCACATCATCGTCGAGCCTGGCCGGAAGCAGATACTTGAGATTGACCTCCGAAAGGGCATAGGCGCCCTCCCCGCTCTCGATCGCCGCGCGCTGGTCGATACCAAGCAGGCGCAAGAGGTCGCTCCGGGCACGTTCGAACCAGCGCAGGTAATTGGCATGATACGTAATCCCCGACAGATCGGTGTCCTCGTAATAGACGCGCACGGCATAAAGATGCCGCGCTCCATCGATCACGCCGTCTGGGGAATTGGGAGAGGTCATCACCCGCCACCTAGCCTAGCAGGGAATCGCTGCAAAGGCGCGTTTCGCAATTTCTCGATGAACGGCTGCGGAAATGGGGGCTAACCCCCCCGGGATTACCGGCGCATGATCATCGGCCCCAATGGCTGGCCACCGAAGATATGCACGTGGAGATGCGGCACTTCCTGCCCGCCGTGCGCGCCGATATTGGCGAGCAGGCGGTATCCCGGCTCGACCAGGCCTTTCATCCGCGCCACTGCGCCCACAGCGCGCACGAAACCGCCGATTTCGGCGTCGGAAGCCTTCTCGGAAAAATCGTCCCAGCTGACGTAGCGTCCCTTGGGTATTACCAGCGTATGGACCTGGGCCTGCGGGTTGATGTCCTCGAATGCGAAGGCCCAGTCATCCTCGTAGACCTTGTTGCACGGGATCTCACCGCGCAGGATCTTCGCGAAGATGTTGTCATCGTCGTACGGCTGGGTCGGGTCGATCGGCATCATTCGCTCCGGCTGGCTTTTTCGGCAATTCCCGAGGTGCCCTCGCGCCGGTCGAGTTCGGCAAGCACCTGTTCGAGGCGCACCCCCTTTTCGGCGAGCAGCACCATAAGGTGGAACAACACGTCCGCCGCTTCGCCCACCAGTTCGGCCTCGTCGCCGGCGAGCGCGGCGATCACTGCCTCGGTCGCTTCCTCGCCCAGTTTCTGGGCGATTTTCTTGAGCCCCTTGGCATGAAGCTTTGCCACGTAGCTTTCATCCGGCGAGGCGGTGAGGCGCTGGGCGATAGTCGCTTCGAGGCGGGTCAGGGTGTCCATGCGGGCCTTTTCGGTCAAACCCCGCGCGCGGGCAAGCCCGCTGCTCTAAGCGCCGCGTGGGCCTCGGCGATGGTGTGGGTGCCGAAGTGGAAGATCGAGGCGGCGAGCACCGCGCTGGCGTGGCCTTTGGTCACGCCTTCGACAAGGTGCTCAAGGCTCCCCACCCCACCGCTGGCAATCACCGGCACGCTGACGGAGTCGGCGATTTCGCGGGTGAGATCGAGGTCATAGCCGGCTCTCGTGCCGTCCCCGTCCATCGAGGTGACGAGCAATTCGCCCGCGCCGAGGTCAGCCACTTTGCGCGCATATTCCACGGCGTCGATGCCCGTCGGCTTGCGCCCGCCATGGGTGAAGATTTCCCAGTTCCCGCGCGGGGTGCGGCGCGCATCGACACTGGCGACGACGCACTGGCTGCCGAAGCGTGTCGCAATCTCGCCCACCAGTTCGGGCCGGGCGACAGCGGCGGAGTTCACCGCGACCTTGTCCGCCCCTGCCAGCAACAACGCGCGCGCATCCGCGGCCGAGCGCACCCCGCCGCCGACAGTCAGCGGCATGAAGCACACCTCCGCCGTGCGCCGCACCATGTCGAGCAGCGTCCCGCGTCCTTCGTGGCTGGCGGAAATGTCGAGAAAGCACAGCTCGTCCGCGCCCGCCGCATCGTAGGCGCGCGCCTGCTCCACGGGATCGCCCGCGTCCTTGAGGTCAACAAAGTTCACGCCCTTGACCACGCGGCCATCGGCGACATCGAGGCAGGGTATGACGCGGATGCGGACGGTCATCCGACACGCGCCCCCATCGCAATCGCCGCCGCCAGATCGAGCCGACCTTCATACAGCGCCCGCCCCGTGATCACCCCCTCGATCCCCTCGTGCGCGTGGAGCGCGAGGATGTGGATGTCATCAAGCCCCTTCACCCCGCCGCTGGCGATCACCGGAATGTCTACCCGGCGGGCGAGATCCACCGTGGCGTCGATGTTGACGCCCTTGAGCAACCCATCGCGCCCGATATCGGTGAACAGCAGGCTGGCGACGCCCGCATCCTCGAAGCGGCGGGCGAGGTCGGTGACGGGAACGTCGGAAACTTCCGCCCAGCCCTCGGTCGCCACCATGCCATCACGCGCGTCCACGGCGACGACAATGCCGCCCTCCCACTCGCGGGCCATGTCCTTGACGAAATCGGGGTTCTTGAGCGCGGCCGAACCCATCACCACCCGCGCCACGCCGAGGTTGAACCAGTCCTCCACGGCCTTCGCATCGCGGATGCCGCCCCCCAGCTGCACATAGCCGGGGAAGGCTTTGACGATCGCTTCCACCGCCGCGCGGTTGCGGCTTTCGCCCGCGAAGCTGCCGTCGAGATCGACGACATGGAGGTGCTCCGCGCCGGCTTGCGCAAAGATCATCGCCTGCGCCGCCGGATCATCGCCGTAGATCGTGGCGCGCTCCATGTCCCCTTCGGCAAGGCGCACGACCTGGCCGCCTTTGAGATCGATCGCGGGGAATACAATCACGGATACCACTCCAGAAAGCGCCGGAGGGTCGCAAGGCCATAGGCCTGGCTCTTCTCCGGATGAAACTGCACGCCGAGCACATTGCCCTTCGCCACCGCTGCCACGAGCCCCTCGCCGTGATCGGTCATCGCGGCGACATCGTGCCAGTCGCGGGCGGCGAAGTGATAGGAGTGGAGGAAATAAGCCTCGCCCTCCTCGATTACGGGATGGTCCTTGGCATGGGGCAGCACCGCCACATCGTTCCAGCCCATGTGAGGCACCTTGATGGCAAGGTCTGTCGGTTCGATCAGCCGCACCTCGCCCGGCACCCAGCCGAGGCCTGGCGTGACGCCATGTTCGAGGCCCCTATCAGCCAGCAATTGCATCCCAACGCAAATGCCGAGGAACGGCGCCCCGCCCACGTGGACGCGCTCGGTCATTGCCTCGATCATGTGGGGAATGGCGTTCAGCCCTTGCGCGCAGGCCTTGAAGCTGCCGACACCGGGAAGCACGATCCGGTCGGCCGCGCGCACCACGTAGGGGTCTGCGGTGACGGTGACTTCTGCCCCGGCGGCCTTCAGCGCATTGTGAACCGAATGCAGATTGCCCGCGCCGTAATCGATCAGCGCGATCACCTCAGCCATTGAACGCCTCGAGACCGGGGAAGGCCATGCGCGGGATCCATTCGGTAATGGTCAGATCGGCAAGCGCGTGGAGTATGAAGGGATCACTCGCGAGCAGCGCCTCGGCCTCGTCGCGGCTCGGTGCCTTAACGAAGATCAACCCGCCGTCACGTGGTTCGCGCGGACCCCAGGCGATGAAATGTCCCGCTTCGTGTCCGGCCTTCAGCCACGCCAGATGATCGGCCAGCACCGCATCTACCCTTCCGATCGGTACGATGTAGGTCAGCGAGGCTATGAAGATGCTAGCCACCGAGCTGCCCCTTGGTCGAGGGAATCGCCCCGCCCTTGCGCGGATCGCGCTCCACCGCCTGTCGCATCGCGCGGGCAAAGCCCTTGTAAAGGCTTTCGCAAATGTGGTGGTTGTTGGTGCCGTAGAGCAGTTCCATGTGCAGCGTGATGCCCGCCGCCTGGGCAACCGAATGGAACCAGTGCTCGATCAGCTCCGTATCCCACTCGCCCAGGCGTTCCTGTGTGAATTTGGCATTCCACACGAGATAGGGCCGACCGGAAATATCCAGCGCTACCCGGCTAAGCGTCTCGTCCATCGGCGAATAGGCCGCGCCGTAGCGCCCGATCCCTGCCTTGTCGCCCAGCGCCTGCGCAATCGCCTGACCTAGCGCAATCGCCGAATCCTCCGTGGTGTGGTGCTGATCGACATGCAGATCGCCCTCTACCTTCATGGTCACATCGATCAGCGAATGGCGGCTGAACTGTTCGACCATGTGATCGAGAAAGCCGATGCCGGTCGACACGTCATAGGAGCCGGTGCCGTCGAGATCGACATGGATCGCAATGCGCGTTTCGGTGGTGTTGCGCGCGATTGATCCGGTGCGTGATGGGATGCTGGCCATGAGCGGCGCTATAATCCTCTCGCCGCCCATGACAAGCATCCGCCGCAGGCCCTAGCGCTATCCCCTGTCAAACGCACGAAGTGGCGCGGGAAAGGCTTGACCAAGCCCGCGCGCCCCGTCACGATTCATCAGGTATGAGCAACGATACGCCAGACAGCCTTATTCCCTACGACGAAATCGTGCAGGAAGCCCTGCGCGCGGTCGTGGGCCGGGTGCTCGGCGCAATAGTGAATGGCGGGGGCACGCTGCCAGGAACGCATCATTTCTATATAACCTTCAAGACCGGAGCGCCGGGCGTCTCGATCCCGCCGCACCTGCGCGAACGTTTCCCCGATGAGATGACCATCGTGCTCCAGAACAAGTTCTGGGATCTTGAGGTCGGCGCGCAGGGCTTTTCGGTCAGTCTCACCTTCAATCAGGTGCCGGCCAAGCTGACCATTCCCTTTGCCGCGATCACTGCTTTCGTCGATCCGGCGGTCGATTTCGGGCTGCAGTTCCAGGCCGCGGTCGATGAACTCGCACCCGAAGCCCACGACGATGCGGAAAATGACGGACCCGATGGGAGCGGCGAAGGCGATGGTGACGGCTCCAATGTCGTCACGGTGGATTTCGGGCGCAAGAAGTAATTCCGATGGTGCGGCGCAAGTCCAAAAGCAAGCCTACCAAGAGGGGTAAGCTGGACGATTCGCGCCTGCCATCGCCCGATCCCGTGACCAATCTGGTGATTGCCGATATCGTCCTGCGCGGCGCAGGCTCGCTGCTGCGTCAGCGGCTCGAGAAGGGTTTGCTGACAGGTCAGCTTGATGGCGACAAGGCCAAGCATCTGGTCGAAAGCCGGGGGATGGTCAGCACTCTTGCGCTCTGGGGGGCGAGCCGCCTTGCCACCCGTTCGCCCGTCGGACTTGCGGTCGTCGCCGGCGGACTTGCGGCAAAGGTGCTTTACGATCGCGGCAAACAGATCGAGGCAAAGCGCCGGGCGCGCAAGGCCGCGGCCGCATCCGGACAGAGCGATTCCTGACTGGCCCTTGATTTGTGCGGCCTGCCTGGTGCAACGGGGCCTATGGGCGACACTCCTCAAAATCCTTTCGACACGCTCCAGCGCAGGGGCCTGATGTTCATCCTTTCCTCGCCATCAGGGGCGGGCAAGACGACTCTGTCGAAAATGCTGCTGGCAAAAGACAGCGAGATAAAGCTCTCGGTTTCGGCCACCACGCGCCCGCCCCGCCCGGGAGAGATCGACGGGGTTCACTACCACTTCGTCTCGCCCGAGCGCTTTCAACAGATGATCGACGAGGATGATTTCTACGAATGGGCCGAGGTCTTCGGACACCGCTACGGCACGCCCAAGGGCATGATCCGCGCCGCGCTCAAGGAAGGACAGGACTTCCTGTTCGACATTGACTGGCAAGGCACCCAGCAGCTCTATCAGAAAGACCAGCAGGATGTGGTGCGGGTATTCATCCTGCCGCCCTCGATCGAGGAACTTCACCGTCGCCTGCAAAGCCGCGCCACCGACAGCGCCGAGGTAATCGCTGCCCGGATGGAGCGCGCCCGCGCGGAAATCAGCCACTGGGACGGCTATGACTACGTCATCATCAATGACGATGTGAACATCTGCTTTGCAAAGGTCTGCGCGATTCTTGAAGCGGAACGGATGAAGCGCCAGCGGCAGACCGGGCTCATTCCCTTCGTGCGCGAATTGATGACATAGCGCGGCGCTCACTCCGCCACGATTGTCTCCGGTGCCGGTGCCTGTGCCTCGCCCCCTAACAGCACACGGCACACCCCCATGGCCGCCAGAGCGCCCGCCAACTGCGAGGCAATGAAGCCGGGAATATCACCCGGTGCAATCCCGGTGAAAGTATCGGTCAGGCTCCGGGCGACAGTGATCGCCGGGTTGGCAAAGCTGGTCGAGGACGTGAACCAGCAGGCCGCGAAAATGTAAAGCGCAACGCTCGCTGCCACCCAGTCCGGCCGCGCCCGCGCTGTGGCGAGGATCGTCACGATAAGCCCGAAGGTCGCCACCCCCTCGCCCGCCCATTGTCCGATCCCCGTACGCGGTGTGTCGGCGATCTGGAAAACCGGCAGGTCGAACATCAGGTGGACCACCCAAACGGCGATAACGCCGCTCGCCAACTGGACAAGCACGTAGGCCAGTGCCGCGAGGGTTTCGATCTCGCGGCGCAGCCACACCACCAGCGTCACCGCCGGATTGAAATGCGCCCCCGAAAATGGCGCGAGCATAGCGATTATCACGAAGAGGATCGCACCGATGGGGAGCGTCGTGCCGATCAAGGCCACAGCGACATTCCCGCCCGCCAGCCTGTCGGCCATGATCCCGGCGCCGATCACGGTAGCGAAAAGAAAAAAGGTGCCCAGCGCCTCGGCTAGCAGGCGAATGGTCAAGGCACGTCACCCCTGGTGCCCATGGTTGTCTGGCGCATCGCGGTTTCCCCCCTCGTCTTTTCGCTCTGCTGCATCTAGCAGCGGCCGCCCATTTCCCGCAAGCTGCACCAATATGCGGTCAATCCGGTCCTAGCTTGCAACCGCCTTACCAGAGTTTGCAAATCATTTGCAAAGTGCCCCGCTTGCATAGGCGGCAGGCCCTGCTAAAGCCCGCCCGGGATCTTTCACGACATCCTGTTCACTCACAGGCTGCCCGCGGACGGGCGATGCGAATGGGGCAAAATAGCAATGCAGAAAATCAAGGTGGCAAACCCGGTCGTCGAGCTCGATGGCGACGAGATGACCCGGATCATCTGGCAGTGGATCCGCGAGCGGCTGATCCTGCCCTACCTCGACATCGACCTGAAATACTACGACCTCTCGATCGAGAACCGCGATGCCACCGATGACCAGGTCACGGTCGATTCCGCCAATGCGATCAAGCAGTATGGCGTAGGCGTGAAGTGCGCCACGATCACCCCGGATGAAGCCCGCGTGGAGGAATTCGGTCTCAAGAAGATGTGGAAGTCGCCCAACGGCACGATCCGCAACATCCTGGGCGGTGTCGTTTTCCGCGAACCGATCGTGATCGACAACGTGCCGCGGCTGGTGCCGGGCTGGACCGATCCGATCGTGGTCGGCCGTCATGCCTTCGGCGACCAGTACCGCGCCACCGATACGCTGATCCCCGGCCCCGGCAAGCTGCGGCTGGTCTTCGACGGCGAGGATGGCACCAAGATCGACCTCGATGTGTTCGACTTCCCCAGCGCCGGCATTGCGATGGCGATGTACAACCTCGACGATTCGATCCGCGACTTCGCCCGCGCCAGCTTCAACTATGGCCTCAACCTTGGCTGGCCGGTCTACCTCAGCACCAAGAACACGATCATGAAGGCCTATGACGGGCGCTTCAAAGACCTGTTCCAGGAGGTGTTCGACACCGAGGGCTTCGCCGAGAAGTTCAAGGAAAAGGGCATCGTCTACGAACACCGCCTGATCGACGACATGGTCGCCAGCGCTCTCAAGTGGTCCGGCAAGTTCGTCTGGGCCTGCAAGAATTACGACGGCGATGTGCAGTCCGACACCGTTGCGCAAGGCTTCGGCTCGCTCGGCCTGATGACATCCGTGCTGATGACGCCGGACGGCAAGACCGTCGAGGCCGAAGCCGCGCACGGCACAGTCACCCGCCACTATCGCCAGCACCAGCAGGGCAAGGCGACCTCGACCAACCCGATCGCCTCGATTTTCGCCTGGACCCGCGGCCTGATGTATCGTGGCAAGTTCGACAACACCCCCGACGTGGTGCGCTTTGCCGAAACGCTCGAGAAGGTCTGCATCCAGACCGTCGAGAAGGGCTACATGACCAAGGATCTGGCGCTGCTGATCGGCCCGGGCCAGGCGTGGCAGACCACCGAGCAGTTCTTCGAGACCATCGTGCAGAACCTCGAGAAGGAAATGGCGGGCTGGGCGTAAGGCCCGGCCTTCAAGGAGGCATCTTGGCGAGCAGATCGAAAGCGCGGCTGGAAGTACGCCAGGCCAAGCTGAAGGACGTGCGGGCGATCGGTGAGCTCGTGCGCCGTGCCTATGACGATCTGCCCGCCTATACCCAGGGCGAGATCCGCGGCCAGATCAACAACTATCCCGAAGGCTGCTTTGTCGCAAAGCTCGATGGCGAAGTGGTGGGCTACTGCGCCTCTATGCGGCTGGACGAGCGGGTGGCGCTGTCGAACCATACCTGGGACGAGGTAACCGGCAACGGGTTCGGCAGCCGCCACGATCCGACCGGCGACTGGCTTTACGGCTACGAGATGTGCGTCGATCCGCAGGTGCGCGGCACCCGGCTCGGCCGGCGGCTTTACGAGGAACGCCGCGCGCTGGCCGAGCGGCTGGACCTGACCGGCATCGTTTTCGGCGGACGGATGCCCGGCTATGCGCGGGCCAAGCGGCGCAAGACCAACCGCGCCGAAACGCCGCAGGACTATCTCGACCAGGTCATCGAAAACCGCATTCACGATCCCGTGCTGCGCTTCCAGCTTGCCAACGGTTTCGAACCGCAAGGCATTCTTCCCAAGTACCTACCCGAGGACAAGGCGAGCCGCGGCAACGCCGTGCGCATGGTTTGGCGCAATCCTTACGTCGATAGCGACGCGCCGCCCAAGCACCGCCTTCCGCGTGATGTGGAAAGCGTGCGGATTGCCACCTGCCAGCTCCAGGCCCGCGCGGTCAGCGGCTTCGACGAGTTCATGAAGCAGATCGAATATTTCGTCGATGTGGCAGCAGATTACGAAGCGGACTTCATAGTCTTTCCGGAAATGTTCACGGTCATGCTGCTCTCCGCCGAGCCTTCAGAGCTGACCCCGCTGGAAGCGATCGAGACGCTCAGCGACTACACCCCGCGCATCCGTCGGCGCCTTTCCGAAATGGCCCTGGCCTACAACATCAACATTATCGGCGGTTCGCATCCCACCCGGATGCCCGATGGCGACATCCACAATGTCGCCTATGTCTGCCTGCGCGACGGTTCCATCCACGCGCAGGAGAAGATCCACCCCACCCCCAACGAGGCATATTGGTGGAACATCAAGGGTGGCGACAGCATCGACGCGATCCCGACCGATTGCGGCCCAATCGGCGTCCTGATCTGCTATGATAGCGAATTTCCCGAACTCGCCCGCCGGCTGGTCGACGAAGGCGCGCGGATCATCTTCGTGCCCTTCTGCACCGACAGCCGGCAAGGCTACATGCGGGTGCGCTATTGTTCGCAGGCGCGCGCGATCGAGAACCAGTGTTTCGTTGTGCTCAGCGGGAATGTCGGCAACCTGCCCAATGTCGCCAACATGGACATCCAGTATGCCCAGAGCTGCATCCTCACCCCCTGCGACTTCCCCTTCGCGCGCGACGGCATTGCTGCCGAGGCTTCCGAGAATGTAGAGACCCTGACGATCAGCGACGTCAATCTTGCGGATCTGTCCTGGGCGCGGGCCGAGGGCACCGTGCAGAATCTCGCCGACCGGCGTTTCGACCTCTACCGCATCGAGTGGGACAAGCGCGTCGGCAATATCAAGGACCCGCTGGGCGAGGAACGCGCCGGCTATCTCGCCAAGCCCGTCGGGCCTCCCTCGGCACGCGGTTGATGACAGGGGCATCGGCCCACGCTAAGCCGATGGCGTGGCTGGCGAACTGACCCCCTCTCCGCTCCTGTCCGATGCGCTGGTGATCCTCGGCGCGGCGGGAATCGTGATTCCGGTCTTTGCGCGCTTCCGCATTACGCCGATCATCGGGTTTATCCTGATCGGCGTGCTGGTCGGTCCCTATGGCCTCGGCTCGCTGGTCGAGCGAATACCCTGGCTTACCCATATCACCATTACCAATCCCGAAGTGCTCGTGCCCTTCGCGGATTTCGGGATCATCCTGCTGCTGTTCGCCATCGGCCTCGAGTTGTCATTCAACCGCCTGTGGCAATTGCGCCGGCTGGTCTTCGGCCTGGGCGCCTTGGAACTGATCATCATCGGCTCGTCGCTGGCGGCGTTCCTCGGCCTGACCGGAATGCTCGACTGGACGGCTGCGCTCGCGCTGGGATTTGCCCTCGCCTTCTCCTCGACCGCAATCGTGCTGCCGATATCAGGCACCCGCACTCCGGTGGGCCGCGCGGCGCTTTCGATGCTGCTGTTCGAGGACATCATGATCGTGCCGATCATCTTCATCCTCGGCGCGCTGGCACCTAATGCGCAAGGCGAGGGCTGGGCCGGGCTCGCCGAGACACTCTGGCAGGGCGGATTGGTCATTGCCGTGCTGCTGGTGGTCGGACGGGTCGCACTACCCCGCCTGTTTGCACAGGCCGCGCGCACCAAAAGCCCCGAACTTTTCCTCGCCGCCTCAATGCTGGTGGTAATCGGCGCCAGCCTCGCCACGGCCGCTGTGGGCCTTTCGCCGATCGTCGGCGCGCTGATCGCGGGGCTGCTGATCGCCGAAACCGAATATCACACCGAAGTCGAACTGATCATGGAGCCGTTCAAGGGCCTAGCCCTCGGCGTGTTCCTGATCACCATCGGCATGAGCATCGACCTTTTGGCCATCAGCGCCAATCTCGGCGCGCTGGCACTGGCGGTGGTAGGTGTTCTGGTGTTCAAGGCTCTGGTCACCGGCATCCTTCTCCGGCTGATGGGCGCGCGCCGCAGCACGGCCGCCGAAACCGGCGTGATGATGGCCTCGCCATCAGAGACCACGCTCATCGTGCTTTCGGCAGCAACCGCCGCGCTGGTCGTGGATATGGAAACCGCGCAATTCTGGCAGACGGTAACCGCGATCGGCCTTACCATTACCCCGCTGCTCGCCAAACTCGGCCAGGTTATCGCCCGCAGGGTTGACGGCGCGCCGCATCTTGCCGGCGAGGATGATAGCGACGAGGAGCGCACGATCATCGTCGGCGGTGGCCGCGTGGGCCGTCTGGTGGCCGACATGATGAAGACCCATGGCCAGCCCTATGTGGTGATCGATTCCGATCCGGATCTTATCGCCCGGGTCCAGCGCGACGGATATCGGGCGGTGTTCGGCGATGCTGCCCGCGGTGATGCTCTGAGCAAACTCGGGGTCGAGCGCGCTCCGGCGGTAGTGCTGACCATGGACGAGCCAGTGCTGGCCCAGCGCCTGGTCAGCAAGCTGCGTCGCGAACATCCCGATCTGCTGATCGTCGCGCGCGCTCGCGACACAATCCACGCGGCCGAACTCTATCGGGCCGGGGCGAGCCATGCCGTGCCGGAGACGCTGGAAAGCTCGCTTCAGCTGTCAGAGGCAGTATTGGTCGATATCGGCGTGGCAATGGGTCCGGTGATCGCCTCGATCCACGCAAAACGCGACGAATTCCGGGAACAGCTGGAACGTGACGGGGGGCTGAACGAAAAGCCGAAGCTGCGGACGTCGAACGCCGAGGCCTGAGGCGTTTCGAGCGCGCTTGCGGTTCAGACGGCAGGCTGTGCGGCCAGCACCGCCTTTACCGCCGCCAGAGCATCTGCCGCCCTCGAGCCGTCCGGTCCGCCGCCCTGCGCCATGTCGGGCCGACCGCCGCCGCCCTTGCCGCCGAGCGCCTCGACCCCGGCGCGCACCAGTTCGACCGCGCTGAAGCGCGCCGTCAGATCATCCGTCACTGCCGCGGCGATGCTGGCCTTGCCGTCATTAACCGCGATGATCGTCGCCACGCCCGAGCCGAGCCGCTGCTTGGCCGCATCGAGCAGCGGCCGCAATTCCCTGGGATCAAGTCCTTCCAGCACCTGCCCTGAGAAGGTCACACCGGCGACGGTCTCGTCCGCTGCAGCCGTGCCGCCACCCGAACCACCGCCGCCCAGTGCCAGCGCCTTCTTGGCCTCGGCCAGTTCCTTTTCAAGCCGCTTGCGTTCGTCCATCAGCGCGGCGAGGCGAGCAGGGACTTCATCGGGGGTCGCGCGGATCACGCCCGCCGCCGCCTTGAGCGCTTCCTCGCGTCCCACCAGCCACCGGCGAGCGCCCTCGCCGGTCAGCGCCTCGATCCGGCGCACACCCGAGGACACCGCACTTTCGGAGACAATCCGGAACAGGCCAATGTCTCCGGTGGCACGGACATGGGTGCCGCCGCACAGCTCGACCGAATAGTTGCGGCCTTCGCGCCCTGCGCGGCCCATCGACAGCACCCTTACCTCATCGCCGTATTTTTCGCCGAACAGCGCCAGCGCTCCCGCCGCCACGGCATCATCGGGGGTCATCAGGCGGATGGACACAGTCTCGTTGGCGCGGATTTCCGCGTTCACCTCTGCCTCGATCGCGGCGATGTCCTCACCCGTGAGCGCAACAGGGTGCGAAAAATCGAAGCGCAGCCGGTCTTCGGCGACCATCGAGCCCTTCTGCGTCACATGACCGCCGAGACGGTTCCTGAGAGCAGCGTGGACAAGATGGGTGGCAGAGTGATTCGCGCGGATACGATCCCGCCGCTCGGCATCGACCTTCAGTTCCACCGTATCGCCGACCGCCACCGTGCCCGAATCGATGCGTACATGATGCGCGTGCAGGCGACCGAGCGGCTTCGACGTGTCGGAAACAGTCGCTCTTAGTCCCGAAAGGCTGGCCATGGTGCCGGCATCCCCGGTCTGGCCGCCGCTTTCACCGTAGAACGGGGTCTGATTGGTGAGCACCACCACATCCTCGCCGGCCGCGGCGCTGGCGACCTCGGCTCCGTCCCTGACGATCGCCACCACCCGGCCCTCGCCGCTGGTGGAGGTGTAGCCGGTAAACTCGGTTGCGCCCTCGCGCTCGGCAATGTCGAACCACACTTCACCCGAAGCGGCTTCGCCGGAGCCTTTCCACGCGGCGCGGGCAGCCGCCTTCTGCCGGGCCATGGCGGCGTCGAAACCGGCCTTGTCGACTCCGATCCCGCGGGCGCGCAACGCGTCCTCGGTCAGATCGTAAGGGAAGCCGTAGGTGTCATAGAGACGGAAGGCGATCTCGCCGTCGAGCTCGCCGCCCTCGCCAAGGTCGCCCGTCGCTTCGTCGAGGAGCTTGAGACCCTTGTCGAGGGTACGCCGGAACTGGGTTTCCTCGCGTTCGAGCACTTCCTCGATCAGCGCCTGCCCACGCACCAGTTCGGGATAGGCCTGCCCCATCTCGCTCACCAGCGCGGGAACGAGACGATGCATCAGCGGCTCGCTCGCGCCGAGCAGGTGGGCATGGCGCATAGCGCGGCGCATGATTCGCCGCAGCACATAGCCACGCCCCTCGTTCGAAGGCAGCACACCGTCGGCCATGAGAAAGCTGGTCGAGCGCAGGTGATCGGCAATCACGCGGTGCGAGGCGGCCTGGTCGCCTTGCGCGCGAACGTTGGTGAGGCTTTCCGAGGCCGCGATCAGCGCCTTGAAGGTGTCGGTGTCATAATTGTCGTGCACGCCCTGGAGGACGGCGGCGATACGCTCGATCCCCATGCCGGTGTCGATCGACGGCTTGGGAAGGTCGCGGCGGGTGCCATCGGCCTGCTGCTCGTATTGCATGAACACGAGGTTCCAGATCTCGACAAAACGGTCGCCATCCTCGTCCGGGCTGCCCGGCGGGCCGCCGAAGATGTGTTCGCCGTGGTCGTAGAAGATTTCCGAACACGGACCGCAGGGGCCGGTATCGCCCATCGACCAGAAATTGTCGCTGGTGGCGATGCGAATGATGCGATCGTCAGGCAGCCCGGCGATGCGCTTCCACAGGCCCGCGGCTTCATCGTCGGTGTGGTAAACGGTGACGGTGAGCTTGTCCTTGGGCAGGCCCCATTCGCTGGTCAGCAGGGTCCAGGCGTGGGTGATCGCCTGTTCCTTGAAATAGTCCCCGAAGGAGAAATTGCCGAGCATTTCAAAGAATGTGTGATGCCGCGCGGTGTAGCCGACATTGTCGAGGTCATTGTGCTTGCCGCCAGCGCGCACACACTTCTGCGAAGAGGCGGCGCGCGGCGCGGGCGGGGTTTCGAGGCCGGTGAAGACATTCTTGAACGGCACCATCCCGGCATTGACGAACATCAGTGTCGGATCATTGTGGGGCACGAGCGGCGCGCTCGGCGTCACGGCATGACCGGCCTTGCCGAAATAGTCGAGAAAGGAGCGGCGGATTTCGTTGGTTGAGCTCATGGCGGAGCAGTTAGGCAAAGCGCGGCAATTTCGCAATGGACCGTGCAAAAAGGGCGTCCCGACCGGGGTCTGGAGGGGGTCAAAGGGGGTGCAAGGGGCGGTCTAGGGCCACGCGAACCGTGGCAAGAGGCCCACAGATTGCCGCTGAAAAGCGAAAGGCCGGCGCGCGCTCTGGAGAGAAGCGCACGCCGGCCTTCCGGTCTTCCGGGCGGTGTGGGACAAGAAGGAGCAGGACGCTCCCCGATACGCCCGCTTGAGGATCAGTCGTCGGAGTCCGCGTCCGGGCCCGCCATCATCTCCTCGGCGACCGCATCGGTGCGGCTGCGGATCGCAGCTTCCAGACGGTCGCAAACTTCAGGGTTCTCCTTGAGGTAGGTCTTGGCGTTCTCGCGCCCCTGGCCGATGCGGATCGAATCATAGGAGAACCAGCTCCCCGACTTCTCCACGAGGCCGGCCTTTACCCCGAGATCAAGTATCTCGCCGATCTTCGAGATGCCCTCGCCATACATGATGTCGAATTCGACCTGCTTGAACGGCGGTGCAACCTTGTTCTTCACCACCTTTACGCGGGTGGTGTTGCCGATGATCTCGTCACGATCCTTGATCTGACCGGTGCGGCGGATGTCGAGCCGGACCGAAGCGTAGAACTTGAGCGCGTTACCGCCCGTCGTGGTTTCGGGATTGCCGTACATCACGCCGATCTTCATGCGCAGCTGGTTGATGAAGATCACCATGCACTTCGAGCGGTTGATCGAGCCGGTCAGCTTGCGCAGGCTCTGGCTCATGAGGCGTGCCTGAAGGCCGACGTGGGAATCGCCCATCTCGCCCTCGATTTCCGCGCGCGGCACCAGCGCCGCGACCGAATCGACCACCAGCACATCGATCGCGTTGGAGCGGACCAGCGTATCGGTGATTTCAAGCGCCTGTTCGCCGGTATCGGGCTGCGAGACGATCAGTTCGTCGATATCGACACCCAGCTTCCTCGCATAAACCGGATCGAGCGCGTGTTCGGCATCGACGAAGGCCGCGGTCCCGCCCGCCTTCTGTGCCTCGGCAATCACATGCAGCGCCAACGTGGTCTTGCCAGAGCTTTCCGGGCCATAGACCTCGATCACGCGGCCCTTGGGCAAGCCGCCCACACCAAGCGCGATGTCGAGCCCGAGCGATCCGGTCGAGATGGCTTCGACCTGCATGGTTTCCTTCTGGCCCAGCTTCATCGCCGAACCCTTGCCGAAAGCCCGGTCAATCTGGGCAAGCGCAGCTTCGAGCGCCTTCTGACGATCCACGTCCTTTTCCTTCTCTACCAGTTTCAATGACGTAGCCATCGCATGCGCTCCTTCGCTTGCCTAGAGGCGATCGGCAGTTTTCGACGACCGTCCTTGGAAGGCGATGTATCGCATTTGTTCTCATGGAACAAGGGGGGAACGAAAAATAATTTCCTACAGGCCTGGCAATCCCTTGCGCAGCATCACCTGCCCGCCGCCTCGACCTCAGTCTGGTCGGCCCGCGCCTGTCGCAGCACAGCGCCGACCTTGTCGCCGATTGCGGCAACGCTGAATGGCTTGGGGATGAAGTGCATGTCGGGAATGTCGATGTCGCGGCGCAGCTGTTCCTCGGCATAGCCGGACATGAACAGCACCGGCATTGCGGGCAGCTGAGCGCGAATTGCACGGACCATTGCCGGCCCGTCCATCCCCGGCATGACAACGTCGCTGACAACGATGTCGAACGCTGCTCCCGGTTCGGCGATGGCGGCGAGGCCCTCTTCACCGCTGGCACAGGCCCTTACCTCGTAACCGGCGCGCACGAGCGCACGTTCGGCAACGGCACGCACCATGTCCTCGTCCTCGACCAGCAGAACCTTGCCGCCGGCCGACCATTCGGACGACACCAGCGGCGCAGGGATATCGCGTTTCTTGGGAACCTCGCCGCGATGCACGGGCAGATAGACCGTGAAGCGCGCCCCAACGGGGTGCCCCTGCTTGTCGGTGATGTTGTCGGCAAAAATGAAGCCGCCCGATTGCTTGACGATCCCGTAGGCGGTCGAGAGGCCCAGACCCGTGCCCTTGCCTTGTTCCTTGGTGGTGAAGAAGGGCTCGAACAGTTTGGGCAGCACGTGCGGCGGGATGCCGCCGCCCGTGTCCTGGACAATCAGGACCGTGTAATCGGCCGCGGGGAGGACTTCCGACCCCAGCTGCACCACCTCGGTCGCATGCAGATGACGGGTGTAGAGCGAAATCCGACCGCTGCCGCTCCCGCGGGACTGGATCGCGTCGCGCGCGTTGACCGCAAGGTTCATGATCACCTGTTCGAGCTGCTGCGGATCGGCGCGCACGGGGCCGAGATTGCGGTCGTGCTGGACGTAATAGGTGATCTTTTCGCCCAGCAGCCGCTTGATCAGCGGGCTGACCTCGCTGACGACGTCGGGCAGCTGGATGACCTCGGGCCGCAGCGTCTGCTGGCGCGAGAAGGCGAGCAACTGGCGGGTAAGCGAAGCGGCACGATTGGAATTGGCACGGATCTGCTGGATGTCGTCATAATCGCTGTCGCCCGGAATATGGCGCAGCAGCATCAGGTCGCAGGTACCGATAATCGCGGTCAGCACGTTGTTGAAGTCATGCGCGACCCCGCCTGCCAGCTGCCCCACGGCCTGCATCTTGGTGGCCTGGGCGACCTGGCGGCGCAGCTGGTTTTCCTGACTGCTGTCCGCGAGACTGAGCAGCACCGCTGCCTCTCCCAATCCGCGAACGCCCGCAAGGCCGAGCGACACCGGCTCTTCCGGACTGTTCGCCAGCCGCACGGCGACATCGCCGCTGGTGGTCGGCCCGCGCCCGTGGCGGCGCACCGCATCGGACAGCGCGGCCTTGTCCTCGCGCACCACCAGATCGGTCGGAAAGGCGGGCAGCCCGCGCCCCTCGCGCCCGACCGCGCGCAGGAAGGCCTCGTTGCCGAACAGGAAACGCCCGTCACGGTCGGTCATGGCAAGGCCGAGCGGCAATTGCCCGAGCAGCGCATCGAGCTGTGCGACGCCGGCCTGCGAGGCACCGTCCCAGCCGCTGCCGATCCCGACCCCGCTGTCGATCAGCAGCATCAGCGAGGTCGCCTCGTCAGGGCCGGGTTGCGCGCCCTGTATGGCCGGATCGATCAGCGGCACGTCGACAAGCGTCTGCGGGGTACCGCCTCTCCCTTCCCGGGCAAAGAAAATCCGTTCACGTTCGTCGATGCGCAGGAAACTGACGAAGTCCTGCCCTGCAAGCGTCGCTCTCTCGTCGCCCGAGGCGCGCTCGGCAAAGCCCGCACTGACCGCGCGGATAACCCCGTCTGCAGTGGTGATCGCGGTCTCGATACCCGCCCGGCTCAGCATCTTGCCGAACGGTCCGGAAAGGTCGAGCGCGCCAAGGCTCGCGCCGGCCACACGGGGAACAGGGCGCAGCCGCCAGACAAGGTGATCCTCACTGCGCCCGGCCCGGCTCGCCGATATGTCCCATTCGATCCCGCCGTCCGGCGCGGCCAAGGCCTCGATCGCCCCTGCCCCCTCTCGCCAGGCATTACGCGCGAGCCGGGCGAGCGCTTCAAGGCCCTCACGCTCGAACGGCAAGGCCGGAGGCGCGGCGGCAGAACCGAAGCTGTCGATGAAGAAACCGTTCGCGCAGACCAGCCGGTTGGCGCGGTCGGTGATCGCGATCGCCTCTCCATCATTCTCGATCGCCGCAACAGTCACGGTCCAGTCGGGCGATGCCGACAGGTCTTCAACAGGCGCGGCGCGCATCCGGTCAAACACCAGTACGCTGCCAAGCAGCACCGCAACGGCCAGCACGAAGACCAACGCCACCAGCCAGCTGGCCGTGGCAAAAAAGAGCACCATGGTGCTGGCCAAAATGCCGCCTGCCAGCATCATGAGCATGGTCGACGAAGGCTGTGGAGCAAGATGCCCGTCGGGCTCCGCAATCTGTGCGGCGTTGCGCTTCTGACCTCGGCTGATGGGCTCGGACACGCGCTTGCTTCCCGTTGCTGCGTTTGGTTGGCGGGGCCGTTCAAGGCCCGGTCTGCTATTCCTAGTGTTCGCCGAGCCGCTGGTCGAGACGCGCTTCCATAACCTTCAACCGTTTGGCCCGCCTGCGCGCAACCACTGCGCGCCAGATCCAGCCGGAGACGAGGTATCCGACCGCAGGTGCGATCGCGGCCATCACGGCAAAGCCGAAGGCGGTGGTGCCGGCCAGTTCGAAGAATTCGGCGAATTTGCTCCACGCCCCGGTCTCCACCGCACTATTTGCCAGTGCCGGCCCGTCGGCATCGATCCGCAAGGTCACATTGCCGACCTTGTTGGCCACGACCAGCCAGAACGGCAGAGTGAAGGGATTGGTGACAAAGGTCACCAGCGCGGCAAGCGGCACGTTTGCGCGCGAGGGCAACGCGAGAAAGGCGGCGAGAAAAATCTGGCCGACCGGAATGATGAAAGCCGCAAACAGTCCCAGCGCCACCCCTCGCGGCACCGAACGGCGGGTGAAGCGCCACAGTTCCGGAGAGAGGAATCGATGCGCGATCGGGGCCAGATACTTGTTCGTGGCCATCTCCTCGCGCGTCGGCATGTACTTGCGCAGCATGTCCATCGCCCAGGTCTTGGAGCGTTTCGAACCACTTGCAGGATCGGAACCGGGCATCGTCACGCGCATGCCCTTCCCTTGCGCTCGGAGGCGCAATGACTCGGGCAGGGCAAGGAAAGGTTCTGCATGACCACCATCTAGCGCAATATGGGTAGCAAGGCGTTTCTGACCAGTAGGTGAATCCGCCGGAAACCGTGATTTTTTATCCGCGCTCCCGCATCAGCCGGGCCTTGTCGCGCTTCCAGTCGCGTTCCTTGATGCTGGCCCGCTTGTCGTGGGTCTGCTTCCCCTTGGCGAGCGCCAGTTCGACCTTCGCGCGACCGGTGCGGTTGAAGTAGATCGACAGCGGCACCATCGTCATCCCCTTCCTTTCGACCGCACCCAGCAGCTTGTCGATCTCGCGCTCGTGGAGCAGCAGCTTGCGGGGGCGGCGCGGCTCATGGTTGAGGCGGTTGCCGTGGCTGTATTCGGGGATGTTGGCATTCACCAGCCATACTTCTCCGTCCTTCATTTCGGCATAGCTTTCCGCGATCGAGGCTTCACCCGCCCGCAGCGCCTTGACCTCGGTCCCCTGCAGCGCGAGGCCTGCCTCGAACACGTCCTCGATATGATAATCGAACCGCGCGCGCCGGTTTTCGGCAACGGTCTTGAGCTTGTCGAAGGTGACGGGTTTGGGGCGTGCCATAAGGCCGGGCGATGTAGGCGCACCTTGGCGAAAAAGCGAGGGGGTTTAGCCGGGCAGCACCCCGGCGAGCACCAGCGCCTCGTCGACCGCGCGTCTGGCCTCGTCCGAACATTCCACCAGCGGCAGGCGCACTTCCGGTTCGATCCAGTCATGGACGCGGCTGAGGGCATATTTCACCGGAGCCGGGGACGCATCGGAGAACATCGCGTAGTGCAACGGGAACAGGCGGTCGTTCAGTTCGCGCGCCTTCTTCAATTCATTGGCGGCGATCGCCTCGTGGAACTCGGCACACAGTGCCGGTGCGACATTGGCCGTGACCGAAATGCACCCCCTGCCTCCGGCGGCGGCATGGGGCAGCCACAACTCGTCATTGCCCGACAGCTGGCAGAACTCGCGCCCGATTCCCATGCGGTGATCGGCCACACGCGAAAGGTCCCCGCTGGCATCCTTGATGGCAATGATCCGGTCGGGATACTTGTTTACCAGCGCCACGACCGTCTCGTCCTCCAGATCGGTCACCGTGCGGCCCGGCACATTATAGAGCACGATCGGCAGATCGCTGTTTTCGGCCAGGAAACTGAAATGGGCGATCAGCCCGCGCTGGCTCGGGCGGTTGTAATAGGGCGCGACGCACAGGCCTGCCGCCGCCCCGGCCTTGCGCGAGAAATTCATGTGCAGCAACGCATTGCGCGTATCGTTAGAGCCGCAACCCGCGATCACCGGCACGCGGCCTGCGGCCTGTTCGATGCACACCTCGATCACACGGTGATGCTCGGCATTGGAGAGTGTGGAGGCCTCGCCCGTGGTGCCGCAGGGCACCAGCGCCGCGCTGCCGTTTGCGATCTGCCAGTCGACCAGCCGCCGGAAGGCGGGCTCGTCAAACGATCCGCCGCGAAAAGGAGTCACCAGAGCGGGTATCGATCCGCTGAACATTGCTTTTGTCCTGTCATGACCATTAGACTGCGATGGCGGCGCGGATGAGGGAATCCGCGCATCCCTGTTAAGCGCCTACTAAGGAGCCGATTGGCACTATGTCCAGCATGGTCCTCATGCCCCTGCAAAAGCCCCGCCGCCTGACGCTCGCCGGAATGGCGCTGCTGCTGGGCGGACTGGCGCTGCCGCTGGCGGCGCAGGGCTACTTGCAACCGGCGGGGACAAGCGATCTGGTCGCCCGCCAGCCGGGTGCGATGGGGGCGGCCCTGGCGCGGTGGGAAATGCTGCAGGCCAACCGCGAGCTGGGCTTTGCCGATTATGCGGGCTTCGTGCTTGCCTATCCGAACTTCCCGCGCTCCGAAATCCTGCGCCTGCGCGCGGAAAAGACGCTCGATGACGAGGCGCCCTCGCAGGCCGATCTGCTGCGCTACTTCGCCGCCAATCCGCCGCTCACCAATCCGGCCCGCGCACGCCATGCACTGGCACTGGCGGGCGCACAGCGGCCCGAAGCCTTCGAAGAAGCGCGCAAGGCATGGCGGGGCGGCCGAATGAGCGATCCGGCCGAGCTTTATATCGTCGGGCTCTACGGCGGACAGTTTACGCCCGAAGATCATGCCGCGCGGATGGATACGCTGCTGTGGCAGGGTGAGGCCGAAGCGGCGGCGCGGCAGGTGGTCAACCTTGCCCAGGACGACCGGCCGCTGGCGCTTGCCCGACTGTCATTGCTGCGCGGAACCCGGCCCGAAGAAGCCGGTCTGGCCGTGCCTCCGAACGCGATGAGCGATCCGGGCTACGTCTTCAACCTCGTCAACTACCTGCGCGCCACACGCCAGACCGGCGAAGCGGTGCGTGTACTTACAACCGGCCCCGCCCTTGACCGTCCCGCGCTGCAAGCCGAGGAATTCGTCGGGGACATGCTCGCCATTGCCAAGGCGGGCGGATCGCGCGAGGCGGCGCAGATCGCGGCGCGCGTGGACCAGCTCTTCGCCCCCGGCACCGACATTTCGCAACTCTCCTTCACCCTGCGTGACCGTTACACGGATCTGGTATGGCTGGGCGGGACGAAGGCGCTTTGGAACCTCGGCGACGGAGCGATGGCTGCCCCGCTGTTCCAGCGCTATGGCGATGCCGCGCGCACCCCGCTGACCAAGGCCAAGGGGTATTACTGGGCGGGTCGCGCCGCCCGCCAGGCAGGTGATGCGGACATGGCGAAAGCCTATTTCGAAGCCGCCGCCCAGTGGCCGCATTACTATTACGGCCAGCTCGCCATTGCTGCGCTGGGGCAGGACATGCCCCAATTCGACGCCTTGCCCGATGTCGCGATCAGCGCAGAGGCGCGCGCGGCTTTCGAGGCCAACCCTCTGGTGCAGGCCATCCGCGCCCTGGCCGCCAGCCGCCGCGACTGGCGCACCGAGCGGCGTTTCTTCGAGGCGCTGGGCGATGAGGCCGACACCCCCGAAGAACTGACCATGGCCGCCCAACTCGCCGCCGAGACCCGGCTCGACGAAATGGCGGTGGTGATCGGCATGAAGGCAGGCGAGCACGGGTTGGCCGGGTTCGAGCGCATCGGTTTTCCCACAATCGCCACGCCGGTGGTAAATGACTGGACCATGGTCCACGCCATCAGCCGTCAGGAAAGCGAGTTCGACCGCACCCGCGTATCGCATGCCGGCGCGCGCGGAATGATGCAGCTGATGCCCGGCACCGCGCGCGAGCAGGCGGGCAAGCTGGGCGTCCAGTATCTCTCTGCCGATCTCACCGGATCGCCCAGCTACAACATCCAGCTGGGCGATGCCTATTTCGCGCGAATGATGAGCTATTACGGCGGTGCCTATCCGCTCGCGGTGGGAGCATACAATGCCGGCCCGGGGCGGGTGAACGAATGGCTGCGCATGAATGGCGATCCGCGCAAGGGCGAGATCGACTGGGTTACCTGGGTCGAGAAGATTCCGGCCAATTTCGAGACGCGCTACTACATCATGCGCGTGATCGGGAACGCGGTAACCTATTCGCACATGTATCCGCGCGAGGCTGGCTTGCCGCGTCCGGTCAACACTTTCCTGCGCTGATTCCTGCATCCCATGTCGCTCAAACCGGGTCCGCCGATCACGCCGGAAGGCATGGCCGCCTTGAAGGCACGTTACGATCACCTGCTTTCCACCGAGCGTCCCGCGATTCTCGAGATCGTCAGCTGGGCAGCGGGCAATGGTGACCGCAGCGAGAATGGCGACTATCTTTACGGTCGCAAGAAAATGCGCGAGATCGACCGCGAACTGGCCCATCTGGCGCGCAGGATGAAGGTGCTGCGAGTGGTTGATCCGGCTGCCCAGCCTGACCGGTCGCGGGCCTTCTTCGGCGCAAGGGTCGAAATCGCCGACGAGGATGATAACCGGCAGACGGTGCAACTGGTGGGCGATGACGAGGCGGATGCAGGAGCAGGACGGATCGGCTGGAATTCGCCACTTGCCCGCGCGTTGCGCGGTGCGTGCGTCGGCGATCTGCGCGTGGCAAACCTGCCTTCCGGCACACGCGAGTGGGAGGTCATGGGGATAGCCTATGACTAGACTTGCAGCTCTTGCCCTGCTGATCGTCGCAGCACCGATCCCCGCGCGTGAAAGCCTTGGGGTATACGAAAGCTGGGGCGCTTTCCGGGATGCTGAACCCTTGCGCTGTTACGCTATTGCCAAAGCCCGGGGAAAGCCCCCTGCTCCCGCCTATGCCACGATTTCGGACTGGCCGGAAAGGAAGATGCGCGGCGCCCTGCATATCGTCCTCTCGCGCGAGGTGGCGGACAAGGCCAACGCGCGTCTGCTTGTCGGTGGCAGGAGTTTCGAACTGGTCGCCAAGGGACGCAATGCATGGTCAAGGAATGCGCGCGATGATGCCGCGATCCTCGCCGCGCTGCGATCCGCCAGCCGGATGAGCATATCGGCCAGGACTCCAAACGGCGGCCGCTTTACCGACCGTTATGGGCTCGACGGAGCAGCCACCGCCATCGATGCCGCTACCGTGGGCTGCGCCAAACGGAGCTGACTGGTCAAATCGCCCGACCACGACTATATGGCCGGGCATCCATGGCCGATACCGCACTCATGACCATTCCGGGGCACGTCGACCCGGTCCCCGCCGCACGCGACATAACGCCGCGCGCCGATGGCCGCATTGACCTGATCGGTCTGCCGCGTCCGCGCATCCGCGAACTGTTTGCCGAAGCAGGGCTGGACGCGAAGCAGGCCAAGCTGCGCGCCAAGCAGGTGTTCCACTGGCTCTACCACCGCGGCGTGACATCGTTCGAGGCGATGACCGATATCGCCAAGCCGATGCGCCCGTGGCTGGCGGAGCGTTTCGTGATCGGCCGCCCGGACGTGGTCGAGGCCCAGCATTCGGTCGACGGCACCCGCAAGTGGCTGCTGCGCACCGCCGACGGGCACGATTTCGAGATGGTGTTCATCCCCGACGAGACGCGCGGCACGCTATGCGTGTCCAGCCAGGTCGGCTGCACCCTCACCTGCTCCTTCTGCCACACCGGCACGATGAAGCTGGTGCGCAACCTCACTCCGGGCGAGATCGTCGGGCAGGTGATGCTCGCCCGCGATGCGCTGGGAGAGTGGCCGAAGGGTTCGATGGCGAGCGATGCCGACGCGATCGACGAGGACGACGAGGCCGGCCACTACACCGCCGACGGGCGCCTGCTCACCAATATAGTGATGATGGGCATGGGCGAGCCGCTCTACAATTTCGATCACGTGCGCGACGCGCTGAAGCTGGTGATGGACGGTGACGGCCTTGCCCTCTCCAAGCGGCGCATCACCCTGTCCACCAGCGGCGTCATCCCGATGATGGAACGCTGCGGCGAGGAGATCGGCGTGAACCTCGCGGTCAGCTTGCACGGCGTACGCAAAGAGGTGCGCGACGAGCTGGTGCCGCTCAACAAGAAATACGGCATCGAGGACCTGCTTCAGGCCTGCGCCGACTATCCGGGCGCGAGCAACGCCCGGCGCATCACCTTTGAATATGTGATGATCAAGGACAAGAACGACAGCGACGAGGACGCGCGCGAGCTGGTCCGCCTGCTGCGTCAGTTCAACCTGCCGGCCAAGGTCAACCTGATCCCCTTCAACCCTTGGCCGGGCGCGGGCTACGAAACCTCCACGCCCGAGCGCATCCGCGCCTTTTCGGAAATCGTGTTTCAAGGCGGCTTTTCCGCTCCCGTGCGCACGCCCCGGGGCCGCGATATCGATGCGGCTTGCGGGCAGCTGAAGACCGCCGCCGAGAAGAAGAGCCGCGCCCAGCGCGACCGCGAGGCAGCCGCAGCCGCAGCCGCCGCGCTTGCCGAGGGCGCTTGAGCACCGATCCCGACACGATCGCCTTCTATCAGGCCCGCGCGCCGCATTGGGTGTTCCATTCGGGCGAGCGCCACAGCCATCAGCTCGACGCCTTTCTGGACCGCCTGCCCGAAGGCGCGCTCCTGCTCGAACTGGGCTGCGGCGGCGGGCGCGATGCAGCCCATATCCGGTCGCGCGGTTTCCGGATCGATGCCACCGACGCGACTCCTGCCCTCGTCAAGCGCGCCAACGAAGCCTTCGCCCTGGGCGCGCGGGTCATGGCCTTCCATGAACTCGACGCCGAGGCTGCCTATGCTGGAGTCTGGGCGCATGCCAGCCTGCTGCACTGCCCGCGCGAGGCTTTGCCCGATGTCTTGCGGCGCATCCATCGCGCGCTGGTGCCGGGCGGCTGGTTCTTCTCGAGCTACAAGCTGGGCGATGCTGAAGGCCGCGACCTGCTCGGCCGCTTGCACAACTTCCCTTCCGCCGACTGGCTGGAGGCGGCCTATGAGGCGGCAGGCTTTGTCATAGCGGCGCGGGAAACCTATGCGGGACAGGCCAGCGACGGGACCCAGCGCGACTGGATCGACCTTATCGTGAGCAGGCCATGAAGCACTTGGTCACCGCCGTCTGCACCGGCACCGCCCGCCCCTTCAACGGGGCGGAGACCAGCGCGATCATGAAACGCCCGCGCGAAGGGGCAGTGCAGGTCTTGCCACAAGGCCTCGCGCCGGACGAACAGGCCGACCGCCGCGTGCATGGCGGCCCCGAAATGGCGCTGCACCTCTATCCGCTCGATCACCACGATTGGTGGCGCGGAGTGATCGGCGACCACCCGGCGCTGGATGAACCGGGCGGCTTCGGATCGAACCTCGCCGTCACCGGCCTGACCGAAGACATGGTCCATATCGGCGACCGCTTCCGGCTCGGGAGCGCGCTGGTCGAAATCAGCCAGCCGCGCCAGCCGTGCTGGAAGATCGAGCACCGGTTCGGTCACAAGGGCATGGTGGTGCGGATCGTGCAGACAGGACGGTGCGGATGGTATTTCCGGGTGATCGAACCCGGCGAGGTCGCGGCGGGCGATTCGCTCGAACGGGTTGCCACCGGAGCTGCGGAATGGAGCGTTGCACGGGTATTCGCCACGCTGTTCGGGGCAAAGCCGGAGCCCGCAGCGCTGCGCGATCTCGCGGAACTTGCGACCCTCGCACCGAAATTGCGCGCCAAGGCCTCTGCTCGTCTCTCCTAGGCAACGATCTGGCCTGCAAACGGAATTATCGGCCAACCTTAACAATTCCCTGTAGACTTCGTTCAGCAAGCGTTCGCCTCAGATGAACGAAAACAGTCTTGCTCCATCGGGGAGCCGCCACAAGGGAACAGAGAGATGAAATACCTAGCCCTCATCGCCGCCGCCGGGTCGCTGGCGGCTTTTGCCGCCCCCGCGCAGGCCGCCGAGCTCCCGGCGCCCGCGGCACCCGCCTTCGCGGGTGTCCACGACAGCAGCATGCCGATCGCACCGATCGCTGCATGGAACCGCGGCGACTGGGACGACGACTGGCGCGACCGCCGCGACCGGCGCCGCTGGCGTGATCGCGACCGCGACTGGGATCGCGGTGATCGTCGCTGGAGAGGTCGCGACCGCTACTGGCAGGGCCGTGACGGGCGCTGGCGCTGCCGCCGCGACGATGGCACGGTCGGCCTGCTGGTCGGTGCGGGTGTCGGCGCGCTGATCGGCCGCGAGATCGACCGCCGCGGCGACCGCACGCTCGGTACGGTGCTTGGCGCGGTTGGCGGCGGGTTGCTCGGCCGCGAAATCGACCGCGGCGGAGCGCGCTGCCGCTGATACCCTTACCTGACGTTACCGCGAACGTCGCCGGCCCCACCACCGGCGGCGTTCCCGGCTGTCAGGGCGGTGCCCGGCTGGTCCGCGTGCATGGCTTCCCCGATTGAAGCGTGCCGGCTGTGCTGGTAGCGACGCTGCCATGCTTTTCCTGACCGATTTCCCCGTATGACCCGCCCTGCCGTGCTCGTGACAGGCGGTGCGACCCGCATCGGTGCCGCCATCACCCGCGCCTTTGCCGATGCGGGCTGGCATGTGATCATCCATTATCGCAGCTCTGCCGCGCAGGCCGATGCGCTGGCAGCCAGCCTGCCCGCAGCCGAAACCGTCAGCTTCGACCTGGCCGATGACGATGCAGCGGTGGCGGCTATCCGCGCGCTCGCCAATCGCCTTCCCGACTGGCGCTGCCTCGTCAATTCGGCCTCGGTTTTCCATTATGACCCTGTAACCGCGCTCGATCCGGCAACGTATAGGGAAGCAATGCAGGTCAACGCTCTTGCCCCGGCCCGGATGGCCCAGACCTATCTCGCCCATGCGGCGAGCGCTGGCACGCGCGTGGTGATCCAGGTCACCGACATGAAAATTGAAAATACGAACCCCGATTTCTTCAGCTACACGATGTCCAAGCATGCTCTGGCGTCCACCATCGGCATGCTGGCCAAGGGTGCGCGCTCGCCGCAGGACAGGGTCTATGGCATCGCACCGGGCGCAATCCTTGCCAGCCATGACCAGCAGGAGGAGGAGACCGAGTTGTCGCACCGCATGAACCTGCTCGGCCGCAAGACCGGCGCACAGGAGATTGCGGGAGCCGCGCTGTTCCTGGCGGGCGGGACGCTGAAAAGCGGCGAAACGCTGTTCATCGATAGCGGCCAACACCTGCTTGACCAGCCGCGCGACGTGATCTGGCTGGCACGCGAACTCGCCGCCGCAGGACGCAGCGCGTGATGGGCCATGCGCTTTCCACCCGCCTGTGGCACTGGGTCAACGCCGCCGCGATCGTGGTGCTGTTCATGAGCGGGCTCAACATCTCCAACGCCCACCGCTACCTGTATTGGGGCAATTACGGCTTCGATCCGGCAGATGCCTGGGCGAAGGTGATCCGCTTTCCGGGCTGGGCGACGATCCCGCAGCGCTATGATCTGGCGGAGGCGCGCGACTGGCACATTCTCGCCGCCTGGCCCTTTGCGCTGGGGCTGGCGTTCATCTGGCTGGCAATGCTCGCCAACCGCCATTTCCGCCGCGATCTGGCCACACGTCCCGCAGACTGGACGCCGCGCGCCTTCATCGCCTCGCTGCGCACCCATTCAGGCGGCACGGCAGAGCATGGCTACAATGCGGTGCAGAAGATCCTCTACGGCCTAGTATTCGGGGTGCTGCTGCCCGGCATGGTTCTGACCGGGCTTGCGATCAGCCCCGGTATCGAGCCAGCCGCGCCATGGCTGGTCGAGCTGCTCGGCGGACGCCAGAGCGCGCGCTCGCTCCACTTCATCGTCGCCTGGGGGATTTTCGGCTTTGTCGTCCTCCATGTGGTGCTGGCGCTCGCCGACTGGCGCCGGATCGGGGCGATGGTGACTGGCGGGCGGGCGAAAGGGATTGCCGATGGTTGAGATCAGACGCCGCTCGCTCATCGCCGGGATCGCCGCGCTGGGCGCAGGGGCATGCTCCAAGATCGCCGACAGCGAGGCCGGGCGCAGCGTCTTCAAGGCCGCCGAAGGCTGGCACCGCGCCGCCCACCGCGCGCTTGCGGGCAGACAGGGGCTGGCGCCCGAATATGCACCCGAAGATCGCTCGCCCGGCTTCAAGGGCAATGGATCGATCACGGTCGACAGCGATTTCTACAGGCAGGAGCTGGCGAGCGGCTTTCCCGCATGGCGGCTGACCGTGGGCGGGCTGGTGGAACAGCCGCTCAGCCTCGGCCTAGCCGATATCCGCGCCCTGCCCCAGCGCAGCCAGATCACCCGCCACGATTGCGTCGAGGGCTGGAGCGCAATCGGCGAATGGACCGGGCCGCAGCTTGCCACACTGCTCGATGAGGCGAAGGTGCGCGAGGAAGCGAAGTTCATCCTCTTCCGCTGCGCCGATACGCTTTATGGCCGGCCCTATTACGAAAGCATCGACATGGTCGAGGCCTATCATCCGCAGACCATCATCGCCCATGCGCTGAACGGCGAGCCTCTACCCGAGAAGAACGGCGCTCCGCTGCGCGCCCGGATCGAACGGCAGCTGGGCTACAAGCACGCCAAATATCTGACTGGCATCGAAGCGGTCGCCAGTCTCGATGACATCGGTGCGGGCAAGGGCGGCTTCTGGGAGGATTTCGCGGGCTACCAGTGGTACGCGGGCATCTAGTCCGGCGGATAGATCCTGAGCATCGCCTGCCAGTCGGCGGCAATCATCTCCTCCAGCACGCCGAGGTCCACATCGGCCAGCTTGTTTATGTAAAGACAGCTCTTGCCCTCGGAATGCTTGCCGAGCCGGGCAAGGATCGCGGCGCGCTCGGTTGCCGCGGCGGCATCGCAATAGCCGCCGTTCAGGTAAAGCGAGTGCTTGGCCTTGCGCGGGCTGAAGCCGCTGCGCATCCAGTGGACCGCGCGCCCGCTTTCGTAGGTGGTGCGGTATTCGCCGTAGCCGATGATGGTCGGCCCCCACAGGCGCGGGCTTTCTCCGGTGACCTTGCGGAACAATGCGTCGAGCGCCTCGGCATCGGCGTGCTTGGCCGGCGGTTCGACCGCTTCGATGAAGGCCGCCACCGCCGCGGGATCCGCATTCATGCTCGTCGCAACCATGGCCAAATCCCCAACTTGGGCGCCAAGACCTTGCATGGCGTCGTCGCATCTCTATCACTGGAAAGCCCCCTTGCGAAAGGAGAACCATGAGCAAGGCCCTCCTCGGCCGCTTTCTTTCCCGCAGCGTCAGGCACGGTCGCCTCGGCGTCGTCTTCGCCGACGGCAGCGCGTCCACCTATGGCACCCCTTCGCCCGGCTTTCCCGAGATCGTTCTGCGTTTCACCGATGGCAAGGTGCCGCGCGACATCGTGATGGACCCGCGGCTTGGCGCAGCAGAGGCCTTCATGGACGGGCGGCTACTGATCGAGGAAGGCGACGTCATGGGCCTCGTCAGCCTGCTGCGCGCCAACAATTCGTGGGACAAGGGCGGCGATATCGGCAAGCCGAGCGTGCTCAAGCGGCTGGTCGGTCGCGCCAGCTTCGCTGCGGAGCAGATCAACAACAGGGTCGGCGCCAAGCAGAACGTCGCGCATCATTATGACATCGGCAACGCGCTCTATGCGCTGATGCTCGATGACGAGCATTGGCAATATTCCTGCGCCTACTGGGGCGAAGGCGTGACCACGCTGGCCGAGGCACAGGGCGCGAAACTCGCGCATATCGCAAAGAAACTGCACCTCTCGCCCGGTCAGGAGGTGCTCGATATCGGCTGCGGCTGGGGCGGCATGGCAATCCATCTCGCCAGGCATCACGATGTACGCGTGACCGGCATAACCCTGTCGGAAGAACAGGCCACCCTCGCCCGCGAACGGGTGGCGGCGGCAGGCGTCGCGGACAAGGTCAGCATCCTGCTCGAAGACTACCGCGACACCGCCGCTTCAGGCCGCAGGTTCGACCGGATCGTGTCGGTCGGCATGTTCGAACATGTCGGCCGCGCGCAGTTCGAAACTTTCTTCCAGGCCTGCGCCAACCTCTTGCAGGATGACGGCGTGATGCTGCTCCACACCATCGGGCGGATGGGCCGGCCCGGCACCACCGACGCCTTCACCCGCAAGTACATCTTTCCCGGCGGCTATATCCCTGCCCTGTCCGAGACACTCGCCGCGTCCGAGAAATTTCGCCTCATCGCCGCCGACATCGAGACGCTGCGGCTGCACTACGCCAAGACGATCCGGCAATGGTATGCCAACTGCATGGCCAACCGCGAGGCGATCATCGCGCTGAATGGCGAACGCTTCTTCCGGATGTGGACCTTCTATCTCGCCGGTGCGGCGACCGTCTTCGAGCACGGCAGCATGTGCAATTACCAGATCCAGTATGTGCGCAGCCGCCATGCCCTGCCGATCACGCGGGACTACCTGATCGGCAGCTGAGAAGCGGTTCAGCGAGCAGCGAGCAGCTTCACCGTGCCGTGATCGTCCATGTGATCGCCGTGGACATGATGCAGCCGCCCATCATGGATGAAGTCGACATGGGTGCCGTGCTGCACGCTCATGTGTTCCTCGCCCGCATGGCCATGCATGTGATCGTCGCTGGTAACGGTGGCGCTCAGTTCCTCGGCCTCGGGATTGACCGTGCTGACCTCCAGCGCATGTTCGTCGACATGCCCCGCGTGGCCGTGGTGCAGGTGCCCGTCATGCAGGAAATCGACATGGCCCGCATGTTCGAGCGCCTGGTGGCCGCAGCCCATGCCATGGGCATGGGCATCGTGCCCGGCGTGCAGCACCTCGTGCGCCAT
Source organism: Erythrobacter dokdonensis DSW-74 (assembly GCF_001677335.1). Lineage (GTDB taxonomy): Bacteria > Pseudomonadota > Alphaproteobacteria > Sphingomonadales > Sphingomonadaceae > Erythrobacter > Erythrobacter dokdonensis. The sequence continues at coordinate 460,812 of NZ_LZYB01000001.1, read as the reverse complement.
GACAGGAGTGGCTGCGAACGGCAGTGCGAGCGCGGCGAAAATCAGGGAACGGGTCATCGAACAAAACTCCACAATCGACGATCCCGCCTGCGGCATAGGCGCAGGGATGGCATAAGTCACGGAATTTATTATGATACTTTAACTCATTACATGGAGCGAGACGGGCAGCCACGCTGATCCATTGCCTCGCCGGGGCGGCGCTGATAGGGCGCGCCGCATCAATTCCTGCCCGATCTTAAGGATTCTCCGTCCATGGCCCAGCCCCAGAAAGTCGTCCTCGCCTATTCCGGCGGGCTCGATACCAGCGTCATCGCCAAGTGGCTGAGCGTGGAGCGCGGGCTGGAAGTCGTGACCTTCACCGCCGATCTGGGTCAGGGTGAGGAAATCGAACCCGCACGCGCCAAGGCCCGCGCCATGGGCATTCCCGACAAGCACATCTTCATCGAGGACCTGCGCGAGGAATTCGTGCGCGATTTCGTCTTCCCGATGATGCGCGCCAATGCCCGTTACGAGGGCGATTACCTGCTCGGCACCTCGATTGCGCGGCCCCTGATCTCCAAGCGCCTTGTCGAGATCGCGCATGAAACCGGCGCCGATTTCATCGCCCATGGCGCGACCGGCAAGGGCAATGATCAGGTGCGCTTCGAACTGTCAGCCTATGCGCTCGACCCGGACATCAAGGTGATCGCCCCGTGGCGCGAGTGGGATCTGACCAGCCGCACCGCGCTGATCGCCTGGGCGGAAAAGCACCAGATCCAGGTGCCCAAGGACAAACGGGGCGAAAGCCCCTTTTCCACCGATGCGAACCTGCTGCACACCTCGTCCGAGGGCAAGGTGCTCGAAGATCCGTGGGAAGAAACCCCGGACTATGTTTATTCGCGCACGGTCAATCCCGAGGACGCGCCGGATGTGCCCGAATACATCACGATCGAGTTTGCAAAGGGCGACGGCGTCGCGCTGAATGGCGATCCCATGTCGCCTGCCACGCTGCTGGCCGCGCTCAACGAGCTTGGCCGCAAACACGGTATCGGGCGCCTCGATCTGGTCGAGAACCGCTTTGTCGGCATGAAGAGCCGCGGGATGTATGAAACCCCCGGCGGCGAGATATACGCCCGCGCGCATCGCGGGATCGAGCAGATCACGCTTGATCGCGGCGCGGCTCATCTCAAGGACGAGCTGATGCCGCGCTATGCCGAGCTGATCTATAACGGCTTCTGGTTCAGCCCCGAGCGCGAGATGCTGCAAGCCGCGATCGACCACTCGCAGGACAAGGTCACCGGCACGGTGCGGCTGAAGCTCTATAAGGGGCTGGCGAGCGTGGTCGGCCGCAAGTCGCCCTACTCGCTCTATTCCGAGGCGCACGTTACCTTCGAGGATGACGCCGGGGCTTACGACCAGAAGGACGCGGAAGGCTTCATCAAGCTCAACGGGCTGCGGCTGCGGTTGCTGGCTCGCCGCAACCGCGACGCCTGACCCAGCCGGACAGCGATTCGGGGCGAGTCGCGGGTCTGAGACGGCGACACGCCCGCCGCAATATGACAATTTCGGGACGGTTTCGTTCCCCGCCGATCGCGCATTTCGTGACAAATGCGACGAAGCGTTGATTTATCCACTCCCGTCCACAGGTGATCGGGGCAAAAGTGGAAAACTCGGGGTTGCAGATGTTGCCAGATCGCCGGTTGAGGCGCACTTTCAACTTGTCTTCGGGACACGAAGCAACCGGAACGGAAAGCCGCAAGGCCTTGAAGTAACCGGAGTTTTGATCCCAAGGATGGCGGTGGCAACTGTCCACGCGCCTGTCGAGAGAGGGCATGCAAGAAGCTTCGGCCAAATGCAAGTCGGCTCGTTTGAGGCAGGAGCGACGCTATGCCGCCGGACAGGCCGGGAACCTGGCCGGATCGGGTGATGGAACCGCGCGCAAGCACGGCTCCGCCGCAAGCCCGGATCGGTAAAGGGACACGGTCTCGGCCAAGCGACTGCGCAAGGCAGCGGACATCGGAGGCTTCGGGCTTCGAACGGACGCAGCAGGGCAGAAGCGAAAGCCGGATGCCGGCGCGAGCGCCGGTGACAAATCTCTGGCAATGCCTGTCGCAAGACCGGGCGGTCGGAGGCTAGACATCGGGCGCCAAGTATACCCTGGCGCGAAAGATGCGGAAGGTTCGCCGGAAGCATCGTGAGCAAAGGGTGTCCACGCGCTGGTGAGAGTGGGGTCGGCAGCAATGCCGGCCCCATTTGCTTTGGGCAGCGCCCCCAGGTGGCCGATTCGCAGGGTCTTTCGCTCGCCGCCCAGCCCGCCTGCGGCGCAACGTTTCGCCGCAAATCCCTCACGCTTCATGCCGCAATGGCACTTCGGTGACGACGACACGTTGCCTGGATTTGCCTTTTTCAACGCTTCCGACCTAGGCGCTCAAGCCATGCGGACGGGAATTCGCCTCGATAGCTCTGGAAGCCGCGGCCTGCGTGCCGCACTCATCGCCAGCGCGCTCGGCATGGCTCCGCTCGCCGCCTCGACGGCAGCGACACCCGCCGATGGCGCGATGCCGGTCGAAGCCGGCACCGCCGCCGCAGAATTGTCCGCCGAAATCGTGCCGCTTGTCGAAGCCCCGCTGGCCGACACCTCGGACGATCCGGGCGCCGAACAGGCCGCCACCACCCCGCTCGGCACCGGCACCGCCTCCTACTACGGGCGCAAGTTCCACGGCCGCCGCACCGCCAGCGGTGAGACATTCGACATGGGCGCGATGACCGCCGCCCACCGCACCCTGCCCTTCGGCAGCCTCGTGCGGGTCACCAACCCCGCCAACGGCCGCAGCGTCACCGTGCGCATCAATGATCGCGGCCCCTTCAGCCGCGGCCGGGTGATCGACGTCAGCCGCGCCGCCGCCGAGGAGCTCGGCCTGATCACCCGGGGCCACGCCCCGGTCGCGCTTGAACTGATCGGGGGCTGAGGCGCTCTCGCCTTCGTCCCCCTCTTGCGAAGCCGCACCGCGCCGCTAGGACGGCACGTTCGCCGGACGGACCATCCTCCGGCGTGACAATCCGTAACCGGGGGTGCTGCAGGCGTGACGCTAGCTCTGATCCTGCTCTATGTTTTTGCACAGGTGCTGCTCGCCGCCTGGGCGGGACGCGGGGCGAAGTCCGATGCCGACTACCTCGTCGCCGGACGCAGCCTCGGACCGTTTGCGGTCGCGATGAGCCTGTTCGCCACATGGTTCGCCTCCGAAAGCCTGATCGCCACCTCCTCCGAGGTCGCCAATGACGGGCTGGCGGGCGCGCGCACCGAGCCTTTCGCCTATGCGCTGGGCATCCTCGCCATCGCGCTGTTCTTCGCCCATCGCCTGCGGAGCGGCGGCTACATCACCATCGCCGATTTCCTGCGCGCCCGGTTCGGGCCGGGGACAGAGCTGCTGGCCGCAGGCGTCATCGCGCTCAGCGCCACCACCTGGTCCGCCGCCCAGCTCTATGCCTTCGCCACGATCATCGCCGCGGCCTCGCCCTTCGATTTCCCGGTGGCGCTTGCCGGAGCGACCCTGCTGGTGCTCACCTACACCCTGTTCGGCGGCCTCGCAGGCGATGTGGTGACCGACATCGTGCAAGGGGTGATCATGATCGCCGCGATGCTGGTGCTGGCCTTCCTGATGTTCGACGCCCACGGCGGCATCGCCCCTGCCATCGCCAGCGTTCGGGCCGAGGCGTGGTCCTTCTCCCTGCCAGACGAAAGCTGGACCGCGTGGGCCGAGCTCTGGCTCATCCCCATCGCCGGGACCATGGTCAGCCAGGAGGCGCTCGCCCGCACCCTTGCCGCGCGTTCTCCGGAGGTCGCCCGACGGGGCGCGCTGGCGGGGGCGGGGATCTACCTCTGCGTCGGCCTCATCCCTGTCAGCTTCGGGCTGTTCGGCCCCTCGCTGGCCCCGGTGCTGGGGGTCGAGCTGGGTGCGGACGAGGCCTTCCTGCCCTCGCTCGCCAGCGCGCTGTTCCCCTCGTGGCTCTACATCATCTTCACCGGCGCGCTGCTCTCGGCGATCCTCTCCTCGGTGGACTCCGCGCTGCTGGCGGTGTCGGCGGTGGCGACCGAGAGCGGGTATCGCCGCATCGACCCCGATGCTTCCCCGCGCACCATGCTGCGCGCCGCGAGAGGCGCGACGGTGATCGCGGGGGTGGTGGCCGCGCTGGTCGCCGCCTCGGGCGAGAGCTTGCGCGACCTCGTGCTCGACGCCGGAGCGATTGCCGCGGTGCTGGCGGTGCCGATCATCATGGGCCTCGCCGGACGGGGCCTCGGCACCCGTGCGGGGCTGGCGGCGATCGTGGTGCAGGTGGCGGTGCTGGGCGTGCTCGACTGGATGCTGGGGATCGAGGGCGCCTTCCTGTGGATGATCGCGAGCGGGCTGGCGGTGTTCGCCGGAGCCACCTGGGCGGAGCGGCGGGCGCTGCGTGTGGTGCGTGCCGAAGCGGGTCGAAAACGGCAACGAGGCGGCAATGAAGCGCCAATGACCGGGGTCAAAAGGGGGTATGAGAGGGCGCGAAAGCGACCAAAACGCCCCTAGCGAGGGGGTTGGCGGGGAATGTTTCACGCTTAGGGCGTTGAATTTGCGTACTTAAAAATGTTTCACGGCTGAATGAGCGCCGTGTGTGGTGCCGGAGTGGCCTTTTGCAGGGCCGCCGCAAGGCCCGTCAGGGCTGAGGACGGCCTAGCGGGCGGAGGCCCGTGCTGGCGCTTGCGGCGAGCCAACGCGCGCGGGAGGGTATGTCGGGGGTGGGGGTGTAGGAAAGGTACTTAAGTCCTTCCTTGGCCTTCGTCCTCTTCCTCATCATTCCAACCGTCCGGCACCTCAAGGTCGGCAAAAACATCTTCATACCGATCTTTCAACTCGGAAAGTGCTTCCTGCTCTGTTGCATCATACTTTAGCCGCTCCTGCACGAACGAAAGGCGGGCGAAATTGTCGTCCAGCACTTCCCCCCAAGTCTTGATCCCAATGCGGACACGGTCGTCGTTCCTGATCAACCGAGATCTTTGGTTAGGCCCACCCGAGATACGGCCCTCAACGTATCGATCATACTCGTCGGCGATCAACCAGAAATGCCATCTGATCCCAGGCACTCGATGAAACCTCTCATCGTGAGCCACTGCATCCGCATATTTTTCAATTTGAACGACATGATCAGAATTTAATTTTACTTTGGGGGCTTTGATTTCTACGACTAAGTTATCATATTCATCGGCAGCACCAACTTTATTAGTTCTACCTAGAACCAAATCAACAATCCCACGATTTTTATCTAAGATCTTGACCCTATCATCAACAACACAATTGTCTCCAAGTAAACTTAGGCACGCCTTAAGAACATTGGTAAGCTCCTTATCGCTAGCCCAAAGATTATATCTTTCACCGAAAACCCACGTGTTTGCCTCAAGGATTTTATGTAGTTGCGATCTCTCCTTAACAAGTTTCTTTAATTCTTGATCGAACAAGATCGATCGCAAAGCCGTAAGAAACTTAATCCGCTCCCCCACAACAGCCGCTGCACTAATTATATCTGATAGCTCGGAATGATTTAACAGATTTGCAAGTTCAGCTTGCTTCTTTTTCGGAAGCTTCAAAACTTCACTTAATATTCTTTGAAGATCATCTGGACTACGCTCAATTGCGTGTTTGAGTAATTGAAGGTGGAGCGCCTTGGCTTGGACTGGCGTCTCTTCGAACTCTGGAACAGAGGTGCTGACGGCTACAGCAACCGTTTCAAACATCTGCCGCTCAGCACGGTCGATACTGTCCTTAGGCTCCCCCTCGTATGGATAGACTTTCTCGGCCTTCCATGTCTCGACCAGAGATTTCCCTGCTTCCTTTCCCTTCGCACGAAAATGTGACTTAATTGCCTGTCGAGCGTCGGAGACAGCCTTCCGTACCTCAGGTCGATCTCCCACCGATACTACGTCTGCTGCATCGACGACCTTCGGAAAGTAATCTGACTGAATGTACGCCGAAAAATCTCCGTTCTCCGCATGAACCTTCCCATCGAGCTGTAGGACGGGGAACCCCTTTTCATTAGCCAAAAACAGCAACCTACGCGTTTTCGTATTCCATTCGATTATGGTTAATGAACATGGAAATGATTCCCCATCGTCAACGATGTGAGGGAGTTCATGATTGGTCTGATCTGAAATTGCGATTAATGGATCGAGATCACTACCGTCGATTTCAATCGACGCATCTCGATACGACATCAGGTAAACAGCGAATACCTGAGAGAAGTATTCGATCGCTTCAACCGATCTGATTTTTTCTACATTTTTCTTCGGATTTCGTACATGGACGACAGTCCCAGTAGCCCGATCTGTTTCAACAGGCTCTGAGATAGCAACGATATTAGGCGCCTGCTCATCAAGCCATATGTTGAACTTGTACCGTTTACCGTTGTCCTCGTACACGGTGTCCCACTGAATTTGGGTTCCAAGGGAAAGAGCACGGAAGCGCCCCCTACCTTCTTTGCCGTGGAGTTCACGGCGCCGCTTCGATGTAAGCTTCTTTACACCCTTCCATGAGCCTCCGAGACTCCTGAATAAGGTCGGCGCTTCGGAGTGGGCTATCCCAGTCCCATCATCGATAATCCTAATTCTGTCTGGGATGCCAAGGCCACCCCAGTCAATCTTCACGGATACAGACTGCGCATCGGCATCTAGAGCGTTCCAAATGAGTTCAGCCAGACCAGTCTCAATGCTGCTTTTGCTTTGCCGTGCGATGAAGTCGGGCTTGACTTCAAGCTCATAGGTTTGCTCGCTCATCGTCCCATGGCCCTCAAAATCAATTGGTTTCGCTGTGGTTGGCGCAATCCCAACGAGGAATCAACGCGAAAGCTTACCACGTTTGAGCGGCGTGTTCGGCGGAGTCACCGCCCCAACAAAGGCGCAAGGTACTGCCCCGTAAACGACCTCGGCTCCTTGACGACCTGTTCGGGAGTGCCAGCGGCAACCACCTCCCCGCCCCGCACCCCCCCCTCAGGCCCGAGATCGATAATCCAGTCCGCGGTCTTGATCACGTCGAGGTTGTGCTCGATCACCACCACCGAATTGCCGCCCTCCACCAGCCGGTGCAGCACTTCGAGCAGCTTCCTCACATCCTCGAAGTGCAGACCCGTGGTCGGCTCGTCCAGAATATAGAGCGTCTGTCCGGTGCTGCGGCGGGCGAGTTCCTTGGCGAGTTTCACCCGCTGCGCCTCGCCGCCTGACAGGGTCGTCGCCTGCTGGCCGACCTTGACGTAGCCGAGGCCGACCTCGTTCAGCATCCGCATCTTCTCGCGGATCGCAGGCACGGCCTTGAAGAACTCCTCGGCGTCCTCGATCGTCATGTCGAGCACGTCGGCGATCGAGTGGCCCTTGAACTTCACCTCCAGCGTCTCGCGGTTGTAGCGCTTGCCGTGGCATTCCTCGCAGGTGACGTAGACATCGGGGAGGAAGTGCATCTCGATCTTGATGAGGCCGTCGCCCTGGCACTTCTCGCAGCGGCCGCCCTTGACGTTGAAGGAGAAGCGGCCGGGCTTGTAGCCGCGCGCCTGCGATTCCGGGAGGCCGGCGAACCAGTCGCGGATCTGGGTGAAGGCGCCGGTGTAGGTGGCGGGGTTGGAGCGCGGCGTGCGGCCGATGGGGGACTGGTCGATCTCGATCACCTTGTCGCAATATTCGAGGCCGGTGATCTCGTCATGCGCGCCCGCGATCACCCGCGCGCCGTTGAGCACCCGCGCTGCGCCCGCCTGCAGGGTGTCGATGGTGAGCGAGGATTTGCCGCTCCCCGAAACGCCGGTGATGCAGGTAAAGGTGCCAAGCGGGATTTTCGCGGTGACGCCTTTCAGGTTGTTGGCGCGCGCGTTCTTCACCTCGATGAAGTGCCCGTTGCCCTTGCGGCGCCTGGCCGGCACCTCGATACGGCGTTTGCCGGTGAGGTAGTCGGCGGTGAGCGAGCCCTTGGCCTTGAGGATCTGCTTGAGCGTCCCCTGCGCCACCACCTCGCCGCCATGCACCCCAGCACCGGGGCCGAGGTCGACGATATGGTCGGCGGCGCGGATCGCGTCCTCGTCATGCTCCACCACGATCACCGTATTGCCGAGATCGCGCAGGCGTTTGAGGGTTTCGAGCAGCCGGTCATTGTCGCGCTGGTGGAGGCCAATGCTGGGTTCATCCAGCACGTAGAGCACGCCCGACAGGCCTGAGCCGATCTGCGAGGCGAGGCGGATGCGCTGGCTCTCCCCGCCCGACAGGGTGCCGCTGGTGCGGTCGAGGTTGAGGTAGTCGAGGCCGACATTGTCGAGGAAGCCCAGCCGCTCGTTGATCTCCTTCAGGATCGCGCGGGCGATCTGCGATTGCTGCGGCGTCAGATGCGCGTCGAGCGCGAGGAACCACGCCTTGGCATCGGCGACGCTCATCTGCACGGGCGTGGCGATGTCGGTCCCGGCGACCTTCACGCTCAAGGCCTTCTCGTTCAATCGCTTGCCGCCGCACACCTCGCAAGGCTGCGCAGTCTGATACTTGGAGAGCTCCTCCTGCATCCACGCGCTTTCGGTCTGCATCATGCGGCGGTTGAGGTTGCCGATCACGCCCTCGAAGGCCTTGTTGACGGTGTATTCGCGCCGCCCGTCCTTGAAGGTCAGCGGCACCGGCAGGCCGTTCGTGCCGTGGAGGATGATCATCTTCTGGTCGGGCTCCAGATCCTTCCATGGGGTGGTGAGATCGAAATCATAGGCCTTGGCGAGGCTGGCGAGCACCTGCATGTAATAGGGTGACGGCGGGTTGGACTTGGCCCAGGGCACCACCGCGCCCTGCTTGAGGGTCAGGGCCTCGTTGGGCACTACCAGCTGCGGGTCGAACAGCTGCTTTTCCCCGATCCCGTCGCAGGCGGCGCAGGCTCCCTGGGGGGCGTTGAAGGAGAACAGGCGGGGTTCGATCTCCTCGATGGTGAAGCCGCTGACGGGACAGGCGAATTTCTCGGAGAAGACGATGCGGTTGGCCGGCAGGCCTGCGCCCTTCATCGCGCCCCCCTTGTTATTGGCCTGCTCTTCCGTCTCGCGCCCCGGCACCACGCCGTCCGCCAGATCGACATAGGCCAATCCCTCGGCCAGCTTCAGGGCGGTTTCGAAGGAGTCCGCCAGCCGCGTCTCGATGCCTTCGCGCACCGCGATCCGGTCGACCACCACTTCGATGTCGTGCTTGTATTTCTTGTCGAGCGCCGGGGCCTCTTCGATCGGGTAGATCTCCCCGTCGATCCGCACGCGGGTGAAGCCGGCGCGCTGCCATTCGGCCAGCTCCTTGCGGTATTCGCCCTTGCGCCCGCGAACGACGGGCGCGAGCAGATAGGCGCGGGTGCCTTCGGACAAGGCCATCACCCGATCGACCATCTGGCTGACGGTCTGGGCGGAAATCGGCTCTCCGGTGGCAGGCGAATAGGGAACGCCCACCCGCGCCCACAAAAGCCGCATGTAGTCATAGATCTCGGTCACCGTCGCGACCGTTGAGCGCGGGTTGCGGCTGGTGGTCTTCTGTTCGATGGAAATGGCGGGGCTGAGCCCGTCGATATGCTCGACATCGGGCTTCTGCATCATCTCCAGGAACTGGCGCGCATAGGCGCTCAGCGATTCCACGTAACGCCGCTGTCCCTCGGCATAGATGGTGTCGAAGGCGAGGCTCGACTTGCCGCTGCCGGACAGGCCCGTGACCACGATCAGCGCATCGCGCGGCAGATCGATATCAATGCCCTTGAGGTTGTGTTCGCGCGCACCGCGCACGGAGATGGTGGTAAGGCTCATGGGCGTGACGTGTTCCGGAAATGTTCGCGTAGGTCAAGGGAAGTGGCGAGGTGTCCACTGCCACCTGCGAAATGGCATGGGGCAGCGGAATTACAACGCGCGAGGCGGTTATCGGTTCTCCGCAATTATTGAACGCGGTGCACAAAATCTGAAGTGTCCTCGCCTGCCTGTCGGCCTATTGAGCCGGGAACGAATGGGGGGACCATGAACCACGCCTTGTTGATTACCACTACCTCAAGCCTTCTCTTGGCAGGCTGCACGACCTTGAAGGTTCACAAATTCGCGGACAAAACATCCGACCGTCAGGGGATCGCCTATTTCCTGCCTTTCTCGCAATTCGACACGAAGCTTAGCTGGACGGCCAGCTGTGATGCGAAAACCAACGCATTGAAGCTGATCCCAAAGGCCGAGATGACGCCGAAAACCGGTCCTGATCCTGATGGACTTTATGTCATCGACTATGCTTCGCTGGATGCCTTCACCAAAACCAGCGACATCAAGGTGGACTTCTACGACAACGGGGCGATCAAGGCGATCAACGCATCTGCTGAAGACAGGACCGGCGAAATTCTAAGCACCACGCTCATAGCAGTCGGCAAAGTTGCCGGTGCCACAATCGCCAAAAGTAGCGAGGGCAATGATCCGGACAAGCAAAAGGACAAACAGCCAGTCCCTGTTTGCACACCATCGCTGATTTCAGCGATCAAGGCCGTGCAGGAAGCAAAGTCGGGCAAGAGAGATGATGCGGGAAGGCTGGTCATTGAAGGGGTCGATCAGAAGATCCAGAACGTCAAGACAGCCACCGAGCAGCTTACGGCCTACAGCGCGATAATCCTGCGCGCCGGTGGATCGATTACCGACGCGCAGAAAGCGGAACACTTCAGACGGATTTTGGCTGTGTCCGCCGCGCAGGTCGAACTCGATATTGCGACCAGAACGCTGAGCGAGGCGCAAAAGAAGATCACCTTTACAAAGTCGCTCCTGTTCCCCGCGCGCAGCAGCGTGACCCAAAGCCCGGCACCCGAAATGATCGATATCGGAGCTCTGGCGAAATGGGTCTTCGACGATCCGGCGGTCTTCTGCCGGCCGGATGAAGAGGAGTGCAAAGGGTCAGGCAAGCCGACCTTTCGCGATGCGCTAACGCAGCTTGCTAAAGAAAATTCGCTCCGGCTCAAGCTTCAGGCAAATTCGGATTTTGCCGGCAGATTCAATACCAGTGCGGAAGCATCTGCCGAAGCAGGCATTCGTTATCGCATCGCCGTGCCGGCCACGCTGACCGTATGCGGGCAGGAGGAATGCGGCAAGGAGCCTATCAAGGCATTTCCGGTGCAGATGATGAACCAGGGAACAACGCTTTATCTTCCTTTCAAGAGCAAGGCGTTCACCAACGCTACGCTGTCGGCCACATTTGCGCAGAACGGTGTGATGACGAGCGCAGGCTACGCCCAGAAGCGCGCCCAGGGTGAGGCCGTTGCTGGCGCGGCGAGCACCTTGGCAGGGGAGATGGGGAGCATCATCGACACGTTGCGCGGCAACGAGAAAAGCGAACTGGATTTGCTCAAGGAGGAAACCGAGCTGGCCAAGGCGGAAAAGGAACTGGCCGATGCTCGCGCTGCCCTGATCGAGAAGGCACTTGATCCCAATGACGAGGCCATTGCCCAGTTGGAGGCCGAAACGGCGCTGCGCGAAGCAGAGGTCGCCAACATCAATGCGGCTATTGCCAGGATCGAAGCAAACCGGAGGCTCACCGAAGCCCAATCGTCCGAATGAGCGGCCTGTTCGGTTGGCGCAAAAGCGCGCAAGCGTGATCGGCCAAGCTTGGCGTACACCGATTAAATTACTGAAAGTCATGAATTCTTGGTGATTTCCGGAGACCCTATAGAAAAACTGAAGTCGCCAATCGTGTATCGAAGGGGCAAGGTCACTCCGTGTTCAGCAGTCTCCAGCCGGGTCCCTTCGAGGGTCGCAACCTGGCCCTACCAGAGTCGGAGACGGACCGGGGCGCATTGGCATTGATGGCTGTCCCCATGCCTAAGGCCGCGCCCCGGTTCACCTGACAACACTTTACGCCTGAGCCTGGCCTTGGGGTGTCGTTACCAGCCCCATTGCCGGTGCCTTTCCGAGCCATTGCGCCTGCACTCCCCAGACGCGTGCGATAACATCGCAAGCGAGCGCCGCTTCCGGCGTGCCATCGGCGACCAGCCGTCCCTGCTCCAGCACCAGCACGCGATCGGCGTGGTTCATCGCCAGCGCCAGATCGTGCAGCACCAGCACCACGCCCTGCCCGGCCTTCGCGCAGGCCTTGAGATGCGTGATGAGCGCGATCTGGTGCGCAAGATCGAGCGCGGCCACCGGCTCGTCGGCGAGAATCCAGCGGGGCTCCCCGGCCAGCACGCGGGCGAGCAGCACCCGTGCCCGCTCCCCGCCAGACAGGCGGCTGGCAGGGCGATGGCGCAATTCTTCGAGCGTCAGTGCCGCGATGGCCGCCTCGATGGCCTGGGTTCCACGGTCGCGCCACGGCAGGCGGCCGAGTGCGACGAGGTTCTCTACCGCGATATCCCACGCGATTTCGGGCATCTGCGGAAGATAGCCGATCGCCTGCGCCCGCTTGCGCGGCGACACGGAGGCCAGATCGCTGCCGCCCTGCACCACCCGTCCGGCGCTGGGGGCCAACAGCCCGGCAAGACCCAGCAGCAGGCTCGACTTGCCCGCGCCATTGGGGCCGACGATGGCCGTGATCGTGCCGGGTTCGAGCGTGGCAGACAGGCCCTCCACCACGCATGCGCCGCCGCGAACCAGCATCAGGTCTTCCGCCGACAGACTCACAGTCGTCCCCGCCGCATCCGCACCAGCAACCACAGAAAGAACGGCGCGCCGATCAGCGACAGCGCGATGCCGAGCCTGAGTTCGGTGACCAGCGGCAGCACGCGCACCGCGCTGTCAGCCGCCAACACCAGGCAAGCTCCCGCCAGTGCGCTGGGACCGATCAGGCTGGAGGGCAGACGGTCGGTCAGCGGGCGCACCAGATGCGGCACGACAAGCCCGACAAAGCCGATAATCCCCGCCACCGCGACGCCCGCGCCGACCGTCAAACCCACGCCGATCACCAGTACCAGCAGCAGCCGTGCAGGATCGAGCCCCATCGAGCGCGCTGCCTCCTCGCCCAGTGTCAGCGCATCGAGACTGCGGGCGGCGAGCGCCAGTACCGCAATTCCGGCTGCGACCAGCGGGGCGGCGAGCAGCACCTCGCGCCATGAACGGTCGGTCAGCGCGCCGTTGAGCCACAGCACGATCTCCGACAGGGCAAACGGATCGGGTGCCAGGGTAATGGCGAGCGCGGTCAAGGCCCCGGCAAGGCTGGCAATCATCAGCCCGGCGAGCGTGAAAAGCGCGATCCCGCTGCCCGCCCCGCCTTGCGCGTCGGAGGCTGTGCGTCCGGCAATCAGCGCCAGTGCTGCCATGCCCGCCCCCGCACCTGCCAGCGCCATCAGCGGCAGGGCCCATTTCGTCCCGAGCCAAAAGCTCGCCACCGCACCCAGAGCTGCCATCGGAGCGATGCCGAACAGGCCGGGGTCGGCCAGCGGATTCCTGAGATAACCCTGCATCGCCGCCCCCGCCGCGCCCAGCCCGGCGCCAACGACTACTGCCAGAACCGCACGCGGCAGGCGCAGTTCGGCAAGGATCAGCGCGGCATTGGCCGGCCCCTCGCCGGCAAAGGGATCGATCCACACCCGTCCGGCCAGCAGCGAGAGTGGCAACAGCACCGCCAGCAGCATCGCAAAGACGAGGCTGGCGCGGTTCACTTGCCCAACTCCGCGCGGATCCGGTCCAGACGCATCGCCAGACCCACGATCGTCCGCCCGCCGCAGAACAAGAGGCGCGGATCGAAAGTCTCGACGCGGGTGTGCGTCAATCTGCCGAGCAGCGGGTGGCGCTGCCCGGCGCTGTCTCCGGCCACCAGCAGCAGTTCGGGCGGATCAGCGAGCACGGTTTCAAGCGGCGCGAAATCGGCCTGCGATAGGCCCATGGCCTCGCCGTGATTGGTAAAGCCGCGCGCGCGCAGCATTTGCGCCACCAGCGTCGCCTCGCCCGGAACGATCTCGCCCGGTTGCCACAGCAGGGTGGAGACCGGAAGCGCTTCCGCCGGCGGCTGCGCGGCCTGCTCCATGTCGCGCACCAGCCTTTCGCCCTCGCTTTCGCGCCCCGCGAGCGCGGCGACCTCGCGCACCTGGGCTGCGCTCTCGGCGATGCTTGTCGGGCTGCCGAAGGTCGCCACCCTCAGCCCTGCCCGTTCAAGCGCGGCCCGTGTCGGCTGTGGCAGGAAGACCGAAGCGAGCACCAGGTCAGGGGCAAGCGCGATCACCTCTTCCGCCGCGCCGCCGGTCACCTCGTAATGCGCGGCGACCTCCGGCGGGATCGAGCTCGAGCCGGGATCGCGGCTGTAATGCGACAGGGCCATCACCTGCTGAGGCGCGACCTCTACGAGGATCGCATCGAGACAGGGATTGAGGCTGACGATGGTCGGCCCGCCGGTATCCGCGCCCCCGGACGCAGGAGCCGGAGCGCAGGCGGCAGCCAGCAGCGCCAGCAGCGCAGCAAGCCCGCCGGGTGCGTGTCCGGTGCCAGTCTTGTCCCGATCCCTCGCCATGTCCGCTGCCCGCGATAGGGCCGCCCCGCGCCCTGTGCAAGCGCACCCGGTGACACCTTGGCGCGGGCCTGTCCGGTTTCGGGACGCGCTGTCGGCCGGCGCTCGCGGGCGGAGCGCGAAGCGTCTAGGGCGAGGATGAGCTCATGCCTCTTGCCCGCGCGCCCTTCGCGTCCATCGCCTCGCTCGCCGCCGCGATCCCGGTCAGCAATGTCTGGCGCAAGCGGCTTGCAGTCCTGGCAGCAGCAATCGCCGTGCCTGCGCTGGCCGCCCCCGGAAACATTGTCGCCCTGCCCGGCCCCGCGCTCGAGAGCACCGCGGCAACCGACACACGGCAGGCTGCAGCCACGGCCCTGCCATTCGAGCGGCCGGGAATGAGCTTTCCGGGCTCCGCCTTCTATTATCTCGCAGATCCGCCCGGCAGCGCGCTGGTGGCGCTGCCCAAGGCCGACCCGCTCTCGCCCGGCGCAGAGGACGGGCGCGAGCTGGGCGCACTGATCGATGTCGGCGCCCCGGCGAGACCGTTCTTCTCGGCCGGCACCGGCATCACCCACATGCGCGCGCAGGAATGTCTCGCGCAGGCCGTCTGGTACGAGGCCGCGAGCGAGAGCGAGGCCGGCCAGCGCGCGGTGGCGCAGGTGGTGCTGAACCGCGTGGCGCACCCCTCGTGGCCGGCGAGCGTGTGCGGCGTGGTCTATCAGGGCTCGGAACGGCGCACCGGGTGCCAGTTCACCTTCACCTGCGACGGCAGCCTTGCGCGCCGCCCCTCGGGCACCAGCTGGGCGCGCGCGCAGCGGGTGGCGGCCGAAGCACTGTCGGGCAGCGTCTATGCGCCCGTGGGCCATGCGACCCATTACCACACGCTCTGGGTCAATCCCTACTGGGCAGGCACGCTCGACCATGTCGGCACGATCGGCGCGCACCGCTTCTACCGGCTACGCGGCGGTGCGGGCGAGAAAAATGCCTTTTCGATGGCCTATGCCGGGCTGGAGAGCGGCCCTGCCGCCGCCCCTGCCCTTTCCCAAACGGCCGCTGCTGCGCGGCCCGCAATCGCCTATGATCTCGCGCCGCTGACGGACAACAAGCGTGACTCCGGAAGGCCCGCCAGTCCCGCCGACACCGCCAAGGCGCCTGCGTCGACGGGCGATCCGGCCTATGCGGCAGCCGGGCAGGTAAAGCCCGAATATGCGCGCGCGGGCCAGTGGAAAACGCCTCCCGCCAAGGCCCCTGCGCCTGCCCCCGAAGCCGCCGCGGATTGAAGCCGCTGTGCGCAAGCACGCAATCACGGTTAAGCGCGCTGAAACCCTGTTCGGCCACCAAGGCTTCAGCCCCGCGCTGCTAGGGCTCCTGCAACAGTCAGAACGCAAGCCCTGTCACCGCCGCACGCTTGCGCCCAGCAGGAACCTTTCTCTTCATGTCGATCCGCCTTGCCCCCGCCCTTGACCCCGCCCGCTACGCTGGCAGGGGAGCCGCCGGCCGCGGTCTGGTCACGCGGGTCAGGGTGTTGGCCGCCAATGACAATGGCACTGCACCAGAGGCCGCAGACGGCGGCTTCGATCCGGTGCTGGTCACCGCGCTGAGGCATTTTGCCCGCCACGGGCTCGATGCCGCGCGCGTGGCCCATGCCGAGGCCCGGCGCGCTGCCGCCGACGGCCAGGCACAAGAGGCCGCCGAATGGATCGCGATTACCGCGATGTTCGACCGCCGGCTCGCCGCGAGCGCCGCGCGCTCGCCGATCCCCGCCTGACGCTTCGTCGGATCCATCGCCAGCTTGTGTTCCTGCGCTACGGCGTTTCCCTGATGCGTTGACCTGATTGCCTTAATGCAATTGCGAACTGTTTGCAAAGATAGTTGCCGCTTACGGCCTTTTGACGGTTGCAAACCGGTTTTGAGAGGCCTACCGCGCCCAATGTAACGGGTGCCTGGCCGCTTGGGACGGGAGGCTGGCACCGGCGCCACGTTTGTTCTTGCGCGCTTCATCGCTTCGTCCCGAGAAATCAGGGAAGGAAGTCCAGAACATGGCCCGCAAGAAGATCGCCCTCGTCGGCGCCGGCAATATCGGCGGCACGCTCGCCCACCTCGCCGCCACCAAAGGCCTTGGCGACGTTGTGCTGTTTGACGTGGTCGAAGGCGTGCCGCAGGGCAAGGCGCTGGACCTCAGCCAGTGCGGCCCGGTCGAGGGCTTCGATGCCAAGATCACCGGCTCGAACGACTATGCCGACATCGCCGGCGCGGACGTGGTGATCGTCACCGCGGGCGTCGCGCGCAAGCCCGGCATGAGCCGCGATGATCTGCTCGGCATCAACCTCAAGGTCATGAAGGCGGTCGGCGAAGGCATCCGTGACAACTGCCCCGATGCCTTCGTGATCTGCATCACCAACCCATTGGATGCGATGGTCTGGGCGCTGCGCGAGTTCTCGGGCCTTCCGGCGAACAAGGTCGTCGGCATGGCCGGCGTGCTCGACTCGGCGCGCTTCGCCACCTTCCTCGCGTGGGAATTCGGCGTCAGCGTGAAGGACGTGAACGCCTTCGTGCTCGGCGGCCATGGCGATACCATGGTGCCGGTGCTCTCCTACTCGACGATCAACGGCATCCCCGTGAAGGACATGGCCAAGATCAAGGGCATCTCCGAAGACCGCCTCGGCGAAATCGTCCAGCGCACCCGTTCGGGCGGCGGCGAGATCGTCGCGCTGCTCAAGACCGGCTCGGCCTTCTACGCGCCTGCCACCAGCGCCATTTCGATGGCTGAAGCCTATCTCTACGACCAGAAGCGCATCCTGCCCTGCGCAGTCGAGGTCAACGGCCAGTACGGTGTTGACGGGCTTTATGTCGGCGTGCCGGTGGTGATCGGTGCGGGCGGTGCGGAAGAGGTGATCGAGATCAACCTCACCGACGAGGAAAAGGCCAACCTCCAGGTCAGCGTCGATGCGGTCAAGGAACTGCTCGAAGCGTGCAAGGCGCTGGATAGCAGCCTTGCGTAAGGCTTCTATCCTTCTATCGGCATTGTTCGCACTCGGCGCAGCCCCTGCTGCCGCCGAGATGCGGGCAGCGCCGGTCGGGGAGATCTTCGAAAGCTACAATGATTGCTTCGCCGCCACGAACGGCGGCACGCTTGACCCGACGGAGCTTGAGAAACTTGGCTGGTCGCGGGCGACCATCTCCTCGGACGGCAAGGCCGTCGAGGATGGACCGATCATTTACGGCCATGGCCAAAGAGCCCCGATCATACTGCTCAGCGGGACCGGGGGCGCGGGCATTTGCATCGTCAACGCGCGCATCAAGAGCTTTGCAGTCTTCGAGGAATTCACCGCCGCCTTCGGAGGCAAGCTGCACAAGCCCAACAAGGACGGCGAAATCACCTTTATGGCGGAAGGGCGGCCGGTCC
Source organism: Erythrobacter dokdonensis DSW-74 (assembly GCF_001677335.1). Taxonomy (GTDB): domain Bacteria; phylum Pseudomonadota; class Alphaproteobacteria; order Sphingomonadales; family Sphingomonadaceae; genus Erythrobacter; species Erythrobacter dokdonensis. Next base: position 442,990 of record NZ_LZYB01000001.1, on the reverse strand, counting down.
AGATCGCCCCGACCGGCTCACGCGACAAACCGGCCATGCGGCTGGTGGTCATGACCCCAACGGAGAATAAATAATGTCCATCCTCGTAAACAAGGACACCAAGGTCATCACGCAAGGGATGACCGGCAACACCGGCACCTTCCACACCCAGGCCGCGCTCGATTACGGGACGCAGATGGTCGCGGGCGTGACCCCGGGCAAGGGCGGCACCACCCATATCGGCCTGCCGCAGTTCGACACCGTGCGCGAGGCCAAGGCCGCGACCGGCGCGACCGCCTCGTGCATCTACGTGCCGCCGCCGTTCGCCGCTGACGCGATCTGCGAAGCCATCGATGCCGAGATCGAGCTCATCATCTGCATCACCGAGGGCATCCCGGTGCTCGACATGGTCCGCGCCAAGCGTGCGCTCGCGGGCTCGAAGTCGCGCCTGATCGGCCCCAACTGCCCCGGCGTGCTGACGCCGAACGAGTGCAAGATCGGCATCATGCCGGCCAACATCTTCAAGAAGGGCAGCGTCGGCATCGTCTCGCGTTCGGGCACGCTCACCTATGAAGCCGTGCACCAAACCACCATGGCGGGCCTCGGCCAAACCACCGCGGTCGGCATCGGCGGCGATCCGGTCAACGGCACCAATTTCATCGACGTGCTCGACCTGTTCCTCGACGATCCGGAAACCGAGTCCATCATCATGATCGGCGAAATCGGCGGCAGCGCCGAAGAAGAAGCCGCCGCCTTCATCAAGGCCGAAGCTGCCAAGGGCCGCAAGAAGCCCATGGTCGGCTTCATCGCCGGGCGCACCGCCCCTCCGGGCCGCCGCATGGGCCACGCGGGCGCCATCGTCTCGGGCGGTCAGGGCGGCGCGGAAGACAAGATCGCGGCGATGGAAGATGCGGGCATCCGCGTCAGCCCCTCGCCCTCGCTGCTCGGCGAAACGCTGGCGGCGATGCTGAAAGAAAACGCTTGATTTGACGACTACCGGCCTCCGGCGCGCCTCGCGCCGGGAGCCATCCTTCCTCCTCCCCAGGAGACCCATGATGGGCAACGAACCGACCAACTTCATCCCCGCATTGACCGACCAGGAAGGCCCGCAGCCCGGCCCTTCGTGGGAAAAGCGCGGCTGGCTCGACACTGTGGCGGGAAGCGCCGCCGATCTGGTGGCGGCGATGGACCCGACCGAGATGCGCCTCGCTGTTGCCAAGGCCGCCAAGGATGCAGGGCGCGCGATGGATCCCAGGGCGGTCGAAAAGGCCGCCGCGCTCTCGATCGCGGCGATGACGCTGGTGCGGCTTTACCGTGTGCGCGGCCACATGGCGGCCGATCTCGACCCGCTCGGCCTGTCGAACCGCGAAGGTCCGGCCGATCTCACGCTCGAATGGCACGGGCTGGCGGGCAAGGAAGCCGAAGAGGTCTATGTCGGCGGCGTGCTCGGCATGGAATGGACCACGGTGGGCAAGCTCCACCAGCGCCTGCGCGAAGTCTATTGCGGCAAGGTCGGCCTCGAATACATGCACATCGCCGACACCGAGGAACGCCGCTTCCTGCAGGACAAGTTCGAAAGCCCGGGCGAGACGATCCAGTTCACCCCCGAAGGCAAGAAGGCGATTCTTGCCGCGGTGCTGCGCGGGGAACAGTACGAGGAATTCCTCGCCAAGAAGTACGTTGGCACCAAGCGGTTCGGCCTTGATGGTGGCGAATCGATGATCCCGGCGCTGGAAGCGGTGATCAAGCACGGCGGCAGCGCTGGCGTGCGCGAGATCATCTACGGCATGGCCCACCGCGGGCGCCTGAACGTGCTCGCCAACGTGATGGCCAAGCCTTACCGCGTGATCTTCCACGAATTCTCCGGCGGCAGTGCGAACCCCGACGAGGTCGGCGGTTCGGGCGATGTGAAATATCACCTCGGCACCTCGACCGACCGCGAGTTCGACGGGATTTCGGTGCACATGAGCCTCGTGCCCAACCCCTCGCACTTGGAGGCGGTCAATCCGGTCGTGCTCGGCAAGGCGCGCGCGCAGCAGGCGATCCGCGACGATCTTGCCAAGAAGGACCAGGTGCTGCCCGTGCTGATCCACGGCGATGCCGCCTTCGCGGGTCAGGGCGTGGTGTGGGAAAGCCTCTCGCTGTCGGGCGTGCCGGGCTATGACACTGGCGGCTGCATCCACTTCATCATCAACAACCAGATCGGCTTTACCACCTCGCCGAAGTTCGCGCGTTCCTCGCCCTACCCCTCGGACGTGGCCAAGGGCGTGATGGCGCCGATCCTGCACGTCAACGGTGATGATCCCGAAGCGGTGACCTTCGCCTGCAAGCTTGCGGTCGAATACCGCCAGACCTTCCACCGCGACGTGGTGATCGACATGTGGTGCTATCGCCGCTTCGGCCACAACGAAGGCGACGAGCCCAAGTTCACCCAGCCGCTGATGTATGACGCGATCCGCGGCCACCCCAAGGTTTCCAAGATCTACGAAGGCCGCCTGATTGCCGAAGGCGTGGTCGAACCCGGCACGCGCGATGCACTGGCGGCGGAATTCGTCCGTCTGCTCGACGACGAGTTCGAGGCCGGCAAGACCTACAAGCCCAACGAGGCCGACTGGTTCGGCGGTCGCTGGGCCGGACTCAACAAGCCGGTCGACCCGGAAACCGCGCGGCGCAACGTCGATACCGCGATCGAGCCCAAGATGCTCGACGCGCTGGGCCGCGTGCTGACCGATGTTCCCGCAGATCTCGACGTCCACAAGACCCTCGACCGCGTGCTCGCTGCCAAGCGCGAGATGTTCAGCAGCGGCGAAGGCTTCGATTGGGCCACGGCCGAAGCGCTGGCCTTCGGCTCCCTGGTCATGGAAGGCTACGGCGTGCGCCTCTCGGGACAAGACAGCGGGCGCGGCACCTTCTCGCAACGTCACGCGGTGTGGGTCGACCAGAAGACCGAGCGCAAATACGTTCCGCTCTCCACCCTGCCCCACGGCAAGTTCGAAGTGCACGATTCGACGCTGTCGGAATATGGCGTGCTCGGCTTCGAATACGGGTTTGCCATGGCCGATCCCAAGAGCCTGGTGCTGTGGGAAGGCCAGTTCGGCGATTTCGCCAACGGTGCGCAGATCATGATCGACCAGTTCATCGCGAGCGGGGAGGCCAAGTGGCTGCGCGCCAACGGCCTCGTGATGCTGCTGCCGCATGGCTATGAGGGACAGGGGCCGGAACATTCATCGGCCCGCCTCGAACGCTTCCTTCAGCTGTGCGCCAACGACAATATCCAAGTCTGCAACATCACCAGCCCGGCCAACTACTTCCACGTTCTGCGTCGCCAGATGTTGCGGCCGTTCCGCAAGCCGCTTGTGATCATGAGCCCCAAGTCGCTGCTGCGCCACCCGCTCGCCAAGAGCGACCGCGCCGATTTCCTCGGAGATTCGCAGTTCAAGCGCATCTTGTCCGACACGACCGAGATTGCCGATGACAAGGTCAGGCGGCTGGTGCTGTGTTCGGGCAAGGTCGCCTATGACCTGATCGAGGCGCGCGATGCGGCGGGACAGGATGACGTTTCGATCGTCCGCATCGAACAGCTCTTCCCCTTCCCCGGCGACCCGCTGGCGATCCGTCTCAAGCGCATGACGAACCTTCAGGAGGTGATCTGGTGCCAGGAGGAACCGCGCAACAATGGTTCGTGGTTCTTCGTCAACGAACGGATCGAGGAAGCCCTCACCGCCGCGGGGCACCAGGGTATGCGTCCGCGCTATGCGGGTCGCGATGCCGCCGCCTCGCCCGCCACGGGACTCGCCAGCCGTCACAAGGCCCAGCAAGAGGCGCTGATCGCCGACGCGCTGGGATTGAACGCCTGACGCACCTCACAGCTCATATCAGTTAAACGCAGGAACCCGTTCCAATGGCTACCGAAATCAAAGTCCCCGTTCTGGGCGAATCCGTCACCGAAGGCACCATCGCCGAATGGCTCAAGCAGCCCGGTGATGCGGTCGCCGCGGACGAGCCGATCTGCAGCCTCGAGACCGACAAGGTCGCGGTCGACGTGCCCTCGCCGGTTGCCGGGATCATGTCCGAACACCGCGCCAATGTCGGCGACAATGTCGAAGTCGGCGCGGTGATCGCGGTGATCGAGGAAGGCGCCACCGCGTCTGCTTCCACCCCGGCCCCGGCGGCGGCCAAGGCTGATTCGGCTGCCCCGGCGGCCTCTGACGAACTGCTCGCCGCCACCCAGACCATGTCGCCCGCGGTGCGCCGCGCGGTGCTGGAACACGGGGTTGACCCTTCGACCATCAAGGGCACCGGCAAGGATGGCCGGTTGACCAAGGAAGACGTGCTCGCCGCCGCCGAAGCGAAGAAGTCGGGCAGCACGCCCCCCGCACCGGCCCCTGCTCCCGCGCCCGCTCCCGCCCCGGCGGCGACCTCTAGCGGCGCGCGCAACACCGAACGCGTCAAGATGACCCGCATGCGCCAGACCATCGCCAAGCGGCTGAAGGGCGCGCAGGAACAGGCCGCACTGCTCACCACCTTCAACGATTGCGACATGAGCGCGGTTATCGAGGCGCGCGACAAGTACAAGGACCTGTTCGCCAAGAAGCACGACATCCGCCTGGGCTTCATGGGCTTCTTCGCCAAGGCCGCCTGCCTTGCTCTGAAGGACGTGCCGGCGGTCAACGCGTATATCGACGGTGACGAGATCGTGTACCACGACTATGTCGATATCTCGGTCGCCGTCAGCGCGCCGAACGGCCTTGTCGTCCCCGTCATCCGCGATGCCCACAAGAAGGGCTTTGCCCGGATCGAGCAGGACATTGCCGATTTCGGCGCGCGCGCGAAGGCGGGCACGCTGACCATGGAAGACATGACCGGCGGCACCTTCACCATCTCCAACGGCGGCGTGTTCGGCAGCCTGATGTCGACCCCCATCATCAACCCGCCGCAGAGCGCGGTGCTGGGCCTCCACCGCATCGAGGACCGCCCGGTGGTCCGCAACGGCGAGATCGTGATCCGCCCGATGATGTATCTCGCGTTGTCCTATGACCACCGCCTGATCGACGGACGCGAAGCGGTGACCGCGCTCAAGATCATCAAGGAAGCGATCGAGGATCCCACCCGGATGCTGATTGATTTGTAATGCCGGGCTGGACCCTCGAAGGATTGAAGTCCGCCCTGACGGGGGCCGGCATAGATCCGGATAAGTGGACGATCGCCTACAGCAAAGCCGATCTTGCCGAAGCTAACGAGGTCTATGGACTCTTCGACGAAGGCGGTTTCTGGACTGTGGCCTATGGCGAACGCGGGAAATGGAATGAGCTGGCACGGTTCAGGCAGCAGAGCGAGGCAATACGATATTTCTGGTGGCGCATGACGGATGCACCAGTCCCCTTCGAATGATCCGAGCAGGAACAGACAATGGCTAACTACGATTACGACGTCCTCATCATCGGTGCCGGCCCCGGCGGCTATGTCGCAGCGATCCGCGCCGCGCAGCTGGGGCTGAAGACCGCCTGCGTCGAAAGCCGCGAAACGCTCGGCGGCACCTGCCTCAATGTCGGGTGCATTCCCTCCAAGGCGCTGCTTCACGGCTCGGAACTGTTCGAGGAAGCCGCGGGCGGCCACTTCGCCACCTGGGGCATCACCGCCAAGCCGACACTCGATTTGGCCAAGATGATGGCCGAGAAGTCCAAGGCCGTGGGCGAGCTCACCGGCGGGATCGAGTTTCTGTTCAAGAAGAACAAGGTCACCTGGCTCAAGGGTCACGCCGCCTTCGAGGACGCGCACACCGTCAATGTCGGCGGCGAGAAGGTGACAGCCAAGGACATCGTGATCGCCACCGGATCAAGCGTCACCCCGCTTCCCGGGGTTACCGTCGACAACGCGGCCAAGCGCATCGTCGATTCCACAGGCGCGCTCGACCTCGATGAAGTACCCGAACACCTCGTGGTGATCGGCGGCGGCGTGATCGGGCTGGAACTGGGTTCGGTGTGGCGGCGTCTGGGCGCGAAGGTCACCGTGGTCGAATTCCTCGACCAGCTGCTGCCCGGCATGGACGGCGAAGTGCGCAAGGAAGCGCAGAAGATCTTCAAGAAGCAGGGCATGGACATGATGCTCGGCCACAAGGTCACCGGCGCTGAAGTGAAGGGCAAGACCGTTACCCTCACGGTCGAACCGGCCGCAGGCGGCGAGGCCAAAACCGTCACCGCCAGCCATGTGCTCGTCGCCATCGGGCGGCGTCCGAACACCGAAGGCCTCGCGCTCGACAAGGCGGGCCTCAGCACCAACAATCGCGGCCAGATCGAGATCGGCCATGATTTCCGCACGAGTGTCGACGGCATCTGGGCGATCGGCGACGTCGTGCCCGGCCCGATGCTCGCCCACAAGGCCGAGGATGAAGGCATCGCGGTCGCCGAGAATATCGCTGGGCAGACCGGCATCGTGAACCACGATGTCATCCCCAGCGTCGTCTACACCGCGCCCGAAATCGCGGGCGTGGGCCTGACCGAAGAACAGGCCAAGGAAAAGGGCATCGCCGTCAAGGTCGGCAAGTTCCCGATGATGGCCAACTCCCGTGCCAAGGCGAACCGCGACACCGACGGTTTCGTGAAAGTCATCGCCGATGCCGCCAACGACCGCGTTATCGGCGTGTGGATGATCAACAGCCTCGCCGGCACCATGATCGCGCAGGCGGCGCAGGCGATGGAATTCGGCGCCACGAGCGAGGACATCGCCTATACCTGCCACGCCCACCCCACCCATGCCGAAGCCTTCAAGGAAGCGGCGATGGCGGTGCAGGGCAAGCCGATCCATATGTGAATTGCGCACCCTTCCGGCTTTGCCTAGACCGCAGAGCCGAGGGGAGAATTTGCACATGGCCTATCCGCAACTCACCGACGCGCCCGGCGCGCTGGCGACCGCCGCTGCAATCCGGGCAGGCAGCCTCAGCGTTGCCGAGGCGATCGATGCCGCGATCGTGCGGATCGAGCATCTCGATGCCAGCATCGATGCGCTCGCCGTGCCCAATTTCGAGGCCGCCTATGCCGAGGCCCGCGCGCTCGACGCTGCCGGTCCGCAGCCGGATCAGCCGCTTTTCGGCGTGCCGATGACGATCAAGGAAAGCTTCGACGTCGCAGGACTTCCCACCACCTTCGGCCACCCGCGCTTCAAGGACACCATCGCCCCGCGCGATGCCGAACTGGTGCGGCGCCTGAAGGCCGCAGGGGCGGTGATCATCGGCAAGACCAACGTACCGGTCGATCTCACCGACTGGCAGAGCATGAACGCGGTCTATGGCCGCACCTCGAACCCCCATGATCCCGAACGCTCGCCCGGCGGTTCCTCGGGCGGGAGCGCGGCCGCGGTGGCGAGCGGGATGGTGCCTTGCGACTATGGCACCGACATCGGCGGATCGGTGCGCGTGCCGGCGCATTTCTGCGGGGTATGGGGCCACAAGACCACCTGGGGCCTGGTGTCGAAGCGGGGTCACGATCACCCCGCCATGTCGCGGCGCGATGGCTTCATCGCCGCGCATGACGGGGCGCTGAGCATCGCCGGGCCGCTGGCCCGCAATGCCGCCGATCTGGCGGTCCTGACCGAAATCGGCGCCGAAGTGCCGCTCACCCGCAGCGCAAAGCCGCTGAAGGACTGCCGCCTGCTGGCGATCACCGACCTGCCGGGCGCGCCGGTCGATGCGAGCGTCATGGCCCCGACCGAGGGTGCGATCGAAACCCTCGCCCGCGCCGGAGTAATGATCGACCGGGCAAGCGATCTTCTGCCCGATCAGGCGCAGCAATATCGCCAATATCTCAAGATGATGAACATCGCCATGGCGCGCGGCGCTCCCGCGCCCGACGGCAAGCGCGCGAGCGCGACCGACTGGTTCGATCTGCTTGACGCGCAGGCTGCCTGCTCCGCCCAGTGGGCTGCGCTGTTCGAGACCTATGACTTCGTCCTCGCACCGCCCGCGCCGGTGCTGGCTGTGCCGCATCGCGACGAATCGGTATTCAGGGGCAAGCTCACCATCAATGACGCCGAGCAGCCCGGCGCCAACGCGCTCGCCTGGGCAGGGCTGGCGACCTTCCCGAACCTGCCCGCGGCCGTCCTGCCTATCGGTAGCGGCACCTACCTCGGTTCCGAACTGCCCTGCGGAATGCAGGTGATCGGCCCGCGCTGGAGCGACCTTGATTGCATTGCAGCGGCAGAAGCGATCGGGCAGATCCTGCACGGCTGACGTGACGCCCACCGTCCTCACTCCAATTCTCGACCTGCTCGATCTTGCAGGCATTGCGCTGTTTGCCCTTTCGGGCGCGGTGCTGGCGGCGCGCCTGCGGCAAACCTTTGTCACCATGGCCTTCTTCGCGCTGGTGACAGGCGTGGGCGGCGGGACGGTGCGCGACTTGCTTATCCGTGCGCCGGTGTTCTGGATCGATGATCCATGGGTCGCCGCGGTGTGTCTGGCGACCGCTCTCATCGCATGGTTCACGCCGGTTGCGTGGTGGGAGGGCAAGGGGTTTGCCTATGCCGATGGCGCGGGCCTTGCAGCCTATGCCGTACTCGGCAGCGCCAAGGCGCTGGCCTACGGGGTGCCGCCCGTGCCTGCTGCGCTGATGGGGGTCATCACCGGCTGCGTGGGCGGGATCATCCGCGATGTGGTGGCGGGCCGTCCGTCGATCATCATGAGCCCTGAACTCTATGTTACTCCCGCCGCGCTTACCGCTGCGCTGACGGTGGCGGGGATGCTGGCCGCGCCGCTTGCCGGAGTGCCCAAGGAATGGGCCTGGGCAGCAGGCTTCGCCTGCGGCTTTGCCCTGCGCGCCGCGGCAATCCGCTGGGAATGGGGCCTGCCGAGCTATGGCGGCAGGCCCGGGGAAACAGACTAGCCGCCGATATCGCCATCAATGGTTTCGGGGATGACCTCTCCCGGAATCGGCCCGCCGGGATAGGCCGGCATGGGCCGATCGGCGAGACCAGCCTGCGCGGGCGCGCGAGCAGCGAAGCTTTCAGGCGCGGCGGCCTGCGGTTGGGCCATGCCACCCATCGCAATGCGGGCATCGGCGTAGCGCGTATCGCTCCACTGCCCCTCGGCGCGGTCGGTATAGGTCGTCGCCGGAGCCGCGCCCCAATCGCCGCCACCGCCGAAGTTGATGTCGTCGATCCTTCCGTCATTGCCGATCCGGCACTGGAACGGCGAACCGTTGAACAGCGCGCCGCTCACCAGCCAGCCACGCCCGGTACGCTCGACATTGTCGACGGTGTCAACGCGCACATCACGCTCGATCCGGGTGAGGCACTGGTCAACCGCGTTATCAAGCCCCGAAGCGCCCGTGCTGCGGCGCTCGGTGCGACGATCATCGAAGCGGCGGTTATCGTCACGCCAGTCGTTATCGCGCACAACGACCACGTCATTGGTGCGCACGCGGCGATTGTTGGAGCTGGCAATGGCGGCAATCCCGCCGATAATCGCCGCGCCGATCAGCACGTCACCGGCATCGATGCGGTTGCGTCGCCAGCCGCGCCCCCAGCCCCGGCCCCAGCGCCCGCCCCAACGGTTGCAGCGCCAGCCACGGCAGCGCCAGTCGGCAGTGTCGGCGGCGGGATCGAAGCGACTATGATCGAACGCCCCGGCAAGGCTGATCGCGCCCGGCGGAGCAGCAGGCAGATCAGCGGCGCGCGCGGGCGCGGAAAGGGCGGTGGTTACGGCAAGCGCGCCGGCCAGGGCCAGCGAATGTTTGACAAGAGCCATGGTGCTCCCTCCGGATTGTAACGAGCGCCCACCAAACGCCCCGATGCATCAAAGCCTAGGCGGTCCAGGCTTTCGAGTGCCTGAACCGCCCTTAGACTTGCGATGCTGAAGACCTATCGCAGGCCGCGGATGCCGTCAAAGTCGATCCTCGGCGCGCCGCGTCCGTCCAGACGGCAGGTGAACCGCCCGCGGTCAAAGTTGCGGCCTCGGAAGCGCGGCGAGCCTTCGACAACCATCCTGCCCTGCACGCGGAAGCCGAAGCGGGTTCGATCGACATCGCGGATTTCGGTCACGTCGGCAAACCGCCAGCCGCCAAAGCGCCGGGCCTGGTTCTCTGCAGCCCGCACACAGCGCTCCACTGCGCCGCGCGCACCGCCACCGCGAAAACCGTCTCCGCGCCAGCCGCGCCGATCCCGCCGGTCCCAGCGGTCGCGGTCGCCGTCAAAGGCACCGGCCAGCGCGGCAATGCCGCCAATCACCACCGCGCCGGCAATGATCTCGCCTGCGCCGATGCCGCCCCGGTCGCGATCGCGGTGGTCATCAGCCAGCGCCGGCGTGGCCGAAGCAAAGGCCAGCGCGCCGGCCGCGAGCGTGCCGAGCGCGGCACGCGAAAACTTGGGGGAGATGGTGCTCGTCATGGGTCTCTCGTCCTCGCTTGGCACCGATGCGGGATTGCGCCGGTGTTGATGCCAAGCTGGACGATTCGCGCTGAGACGAAGCTGAATCGTAGCGACAGGAACTGTTAATCTAAAGTCGGATTTGAATGAACATTCTTGTCAGCGCTCCAGCGCCGCCAGCACATCGCGGGTGAAGGCGGCAATGTCGAACCGGCTGCCGACCGGATCCTCGCCCCGCCGTACGATCACCACCTGGCGCGACGGCACGATCACGACATACTGCCCGCGATTACCGAAGGCGGCGAAGGTATCGGGCGGCACACCTTTGGACTTGTTCATCAGCCAGAAGCCCGCGCCATAACCGAACGGGCCATCGGGCTGCGGGCCGGAAGGGGTGGAAACGTATTTCACCCAGCCTTCGGGCAGGATGCGTTCGCCCGAGGGAAGAACGCCGTCGTTGAGATAGAGCTGGCCGAAACGGGCAAGATCCTCGGCGGTGGCCCAAACCTGGCTCGAGAGCACGTAATTCCCCTGCCAATCGGTTTCCGCCACCGTCTGGTTCATCTCCAGCTTGGCAAAGAATGCGGCAGGCGGGTGCGCTGCGAATGTGGGCTTGATCGCGGCGATCGCTGCCAGCGTATCGTTGTTGGCATAGCGGAAAACCGTGCCCGGCGGATGGACCAGTGGCCAGTTCTGCGCCCCCTCGTCCACCGTCTCGCCGCCCCAGTACAGCGGATCGGTGCGGTTGCCCGGCGTGTCGCTGTAGCGACCTGTCGCCATGCGCAGCGCTTGGTCGATTATGATGGCGCGGCGCGGGTCGCTCGCATCGATGCCCAATCCGGCGGACGCGTTCACGTCGATCTCGCCGCGCTGAACCGCCGCCCCCACCAGCGTTGCAGCGATGCTCTTGGCGACCGACCAGGTGCGCTGGGGCTCGCCCGAAAGTCCCTCGGCAAAGCCAGTGAACCGCGTGAAGCTGCCCGCTTTGACAATCACGGCTGTGGTGCGCGCGCCTTCGCCGTAGCGATCGGTGAAAGCGGCATTTCCGGTATCATCCAGCGGACCGGGTACCGCCGAGTGCATCTCGTTGAAGACCTTCTCCCATCGATCGATTGGCCAGCGATCCATTGCCGGAACGGGCGCACCGATCGGGAGCACCTTACACCCCTCACCCGCATCATGCCGAGCATAGCGCGGGGGCATGTCGGAGGCCCACTCGACCGCGACATGGTTTACACGGCGATCGGCGGCGCGGACGATCTCGAACGGCAAGTCGCGGATGATCGGATCGAGCGTGGGATAGATGCCGACGAGTTCCCACTCTTGCACGCTTTGCGGGGTCCGGGTTCGGACACCGGCATTGCGTTCGGCGTTGGCGATCGCGCTGCACAGCGTCAGCGCCTTGTATCCTGCCGCCAGCGCGCGGTTGTAGCGGGCGTCGAGCGCCTCCTGCTGAGACTGTGCAACGGCGGGAGCGGCGGCGAGAAGCAGCGGCACGGCTGGGAGAAAAATGCGGATCATGGCGCGCACCCTACCCCGCCCCGCCCAAAAGAAAAGGGCCGCGCGGATCGCTCCGGCGGCCCCTGTTCTATCGCTGTCAAGGCGCGATCTTACGCGTCTTCGTATTCGTCCTCGGACTGCACCGGGCCCGAATCCTGACCCTTCGCGGCTTCATCGCGGTCGACCAGTTCGATCACCGCCATCTGCACCGCGTCCGAAGCGCGGATGCCGGCGCGCAGCACGCGGGTGTAGCCGCCGTCGCGATCCGAATAGCGCTCGGCCAGCACGTCGAACAGCTTCTTGAGCTGGGTCTCGTCACCCAGACGGCTCATGGCGAGGCGACGGTTGGACAAGCCACCACGCTTTGCGAGCGTGATCAGCTTCTCGACATAGGGACGCAGTTCCTTGGCCTTGGGCAGAGTGGTGGTGATCTGCTCGTGCTTGATCAGCGCGGCGGCCATGTTGCGCAGCAGCGCGTTGCGGTGGCCGGTCTTGCGACCCAGCTTGCGGCCCGAAATACCATGACGCATTGTATTCTTCCTTCGTTCGTTATGGGCCCGTGTCAGGTAGCCCGTAGCCGGTTCGGATCAGGGCTCCGAACCTTCGCCCTTCTCTTCGGCCAAGCCGACACGGGAATAAATCCCGTGTCGTCGAACGGGCTGACGCCCGCCGGCCGGCTTTGCTTCAGTCCGCCCCGAGCTTACGCTCGGGAGCGGCGACGCATCAGCCCAAAAGTTCCTGTTCGAGCTTCTTGGCCATTTCCTCGATGTTCTCGGGCGGCCAGCCGGGGATGTCCATCCCGAGGCGCAGACCCATGCTCGAGAGCACTTCCTTGATTTCATTGAGCGACTTGCGGCCGAAGTTCGGCGTGCGCAGCATCTCGGCTTCGGTCTTCTGGACCAGATCGCCGATATAGATGATGTTGTCGTTCTTGAGGCAGTTGGCCGAACGCACCGACAGTTCCAGCTCGTCCACCTTCTTGAGAAGGTAACGGTTGAGCTGGTTGGCGTCGCTTTCTTCCGGCTGCACGGCATGGCCGATCATCGCGCTCTGCGGCTGCGGGATGCCGTCCTCGAAGTGGACGAACAGCGTCAGCTGATCCTGAAGGATGCGGGCAGCATAGGCGACCGCGTCTTCCGGCGTGACGGTGCCATCGGTCTCGACGGTCAGCGAGAGCTTGTCGTAGTCAAGCTCCTGCCCGACGCGGGCGTTCTCGACCTTGTAGCTCACCTGACGCACCGGCGAGTAGAGCGAATCGACCGGGATCAGGCCGATCGGCGCGTCCACCGGACGGTTCGAAACGGCCGGGGCATAGCCCTTGCCCGTATCGGCGGTAAGTTCCATGTTGAGCGTGGCGCCCTCATCGAGCTGGCAGATCACGAGGTCCTTGTTCATCACCTCGATATCGCCGGTCACGGCAATGTCACCCGCCTTCACCGCGCCCGGACCTGTGGCCGAAAGCTGCAACCGCTTGGGGCCTTCGCCTTCCATCTTGAGCGCGATCTGCTTCACGTTGAGAACGATGTCGGTCACGTCCTCGCGCACACCGGCGAGCGAGGAGAATTCGTGGAGCACGTTCTCGATCTTGATCGAGGTGATTGCCGCGCCCTGAAGGCTGGAAAGCAGCACCCGGCGCAGCGCGTTGCCGAGGGTCAGGCCAAAGCCGCGCTCGAGCGGTTCGGCAACAAAAGTCGCCTTGCGCTGGCGATCGCCGCCATCCTTGATTTCGAGGGTGTTGGGTTTCTTGAGTTCCTGCCAGTTCTTCGTGTTGACGGACATGGATTTCCCCTAATTCGCCTGTGGAAGGCGGTTCACATTCTGGACGGGCCGGAAGCTATGCGACGCGGCGCGGCTTCTGGCCCCTTCGGGCGGCGACGGCACGGATTGCCGCCGCCATCCCGGCGGATCAGACGCGGCGACGCTTGGACGGCCGGACCCCGTTGTGCGGGATCGGCGTCACATCGCGGATCGAAGTGATGTTGAAGCCCACGGCGGCAAGACCGCGCAGTGCGCTCTCGCGGCCCGAACCAGGACCCTTCACTTCGACTTCGAGCGTGCGCACACCGTGTTCGGCGGCCTTCTTTCCGGCATCGTCGGCGGCGACCTGCGCGGCATAGGGAGTCGACTTGCGGCTGCCCTTGAAGCCCATCATGCCCGCGCTGGACCAGCTGATTGCATTGCCCTGCGCATCGGTGATGGTGATCATGGTGTTGTTGAAGCTGGCGTTGATATGCGCAACGCCGCTGGTGATGTTCTTCTTGTCACGGCGCCGGATACGGCCTGGTTCGCGTGCCATTTTTGAAAGTCCTCTAGCTCGTCAGAAGGAAAAAGCTTGGGCGTGAGCCCGGCTTACTTCTTCTTGCCCGCGATGGGCTTGGCCTTGCCCTTGCGGGTGCGGGCGTTGGTGTGGGTGCGCTGGCCGCGAACGGGCAGACCATTGCGGTGACGCAGGCCACGATAGGCACGCAGATCCATCAGGCGCTTGATGTTCATCGCGGTGTTGCGACGCAGGTCGCCTTCCACAGTGAAATCGGCATCGATGGTTTCGCGGATACGCAGCACTTCCTCGTCGGTGAGGTCCTGCACGCGCGCCGTGTGCGGAATGCCGAGCTTGTCAGCGATCTGGACAGCCGTGGTGCGGCCAATCCCGTGAATATAGGTGAGCGCGATGATCACGCGCTTGTTGGTGGGGATATTGACCCCGGCAATACGAGCCACTTATTTCTCCATGCTCCACAGGGGCTTGACAGTCGGCATGACCTTGTCCCCTATCTCAACGCTCTTTCATCGACCGGCCCGCTTGCCGCACGGCCTGCGATGCGCAGGTTCGCAAACGGCAAAAAGTCCGGTCGGCACGCGCGAAGGCTGTGCCTGCCGAACTTGGTTCGAGCATGTCGAATGAGCCGCGCGCATAGGCCGATTCGGCAGCGCGGTCAACCGCTAGACGCGAGATAAGTGCGCTCCCCCATTTATGCCGGAAGAGCGATCCCCTTGTTGCAAGGCGGTCTAACCTAGGCATGGACAAGGCGGGGCGTCAAAGGAACGCTAGGCGATTATCCCCGAAGTGTCAGGCAAGAGCAACAATCAGGAACCCGCACCGTCTTCGGCAAGATCGCCAAACACATCATCTATCGAGGGTCGGGGAGCTTCTTCAGCTTCGGACGGCTCGCTTTCGGCAGGATCTTCCAAGGTGGCATCGGCCGCTTCGCCCTCGGCGCTCTCTGCCGGGGCTTCCGAAGGTTCCTCCACCGGCGCGGTCGCTACCGGTCCCAGAAGCTCCGCCAGCCCGGTGAGCTGCACACCCATGACACCGTCGACCGCGCGGGCGATCACCGGAATCTCGTACCGCATCGCGCCGCCGACATTGTACTCCCAGACGATCCGGGTACCCTCGTCGACCTTGCTGATCGCGATGGTGAGAATGCCCGTGACCGGCTCGCTCTGCAGCGGCCCGAGGGCACCCTGCATCCTGAGCGCGACTTCGGGATAGGCCTGGATCACACGCATGTGCTCGACACTGCCTTCGAGCGTGAACCGGTCGGGCTCGTTGACCTCGGGGATCTTCTCGCAGAAGCACCCGCCGGCCTGCGGCGTGAGCGTGAGGTTGGCCGAATCGCCAGACCAGGTATGCTCCGCCGCCCACCAGCCCGAGGGCGAAATCAGCGCAAGCCACACATCGCGCGGGTTCGCCTCGACGATCGCCTCGTGCCGCGAGACGAAGCCGTTGGGCCCGGAGGAGACAACTTCGGCCGATGCCGGCACCGGCACGAAAAGCGCCGCAGCGGCCAGGACAACCGGCAGACGGAATTTGAGCATCGCGGCAATCTCCCTCCAGACGCGCGGCTCTAGGGCAAAGCGCGGCGCGGTGAAAGCTCTGCTCCGCGATCAGCTGCGCAAAATGGCGTCGATCTGACCGGCGACCGTTTCGATCGCCGCCATGCCGTCTATCCGCGAGACAATCCCGCGCGCTTCATAGCCCGGGAGGATGGGCGCGGTCTTGGCGCGGTATTCCTGCATCCGCGTGCGCACGGTTTCCTCGTTGTCATCCGGACGGCGCTTGAATTCGGTGCTGCCGCAGGCATCGCACACGCCTTCGGTTTCGGGCGGATTGGCGGTATCGTGATAAAGCGCGCCGCACTTGGCGCAGGAAAAACGACCGGTGATGCGTTCGACCAGCGCATCCTCGTCAACCTCGAGCTCGATCACATGGTCGAGCGCGCGGCCGTTCTTCGCCAGAATCGCATCCAGCGCATCGGCCTGTGCGGCGGTGCGGGGATAGCCATCGAAGATCGCCCCGGTCTCGGGCGCCATCGCGGCCAATTCGGCATCGATCAGGTCGGAGACGATCTCGTCCGAAACGAGTTCGCCGCGCTCCATGACTTCCTTGGCCTTGAGCCCGACCGGCGTACCTGCCTTGACCGCGGCGCGCAGCATGTCGCCGGTCGAAAGCTGGCGCATGCCGTGGCGTTCGACCAGGCCCGCACTCTGCGTCCCCTTGCCGGCTCCGGGAGGGCCAAGAAGAATGATGTTCACGAACCGTCCCCCATTATCGCTGCCGGTCGGTGCCGACGCTTGCTTTCACTCTTGCGGGTTCAACCATCGCTGGCTTTGCGTCAAGTATACTTGCGTCTGATCTCAGCGCATCCGGCCCTTGAGCTTCGCCTTCTTGATGAGGTCGCCATACTGGTGGGCCAGCAAATGCGACTGGACCTGACTGATGGTGTCCACCGTCACGTTGACGACGATGAGCAGGGACGTGCCGCCAAGGAACAGCGGGATGCCGGTCTGGGCGATCATCCATTCGGGAATGACGCAGACCAGAGTCAAGTAGATCGCCCCGATCACGGTGATGCGGGTGAGGACATATTCGAGATAATCGGCGGTGCGCTTGCCCGGCCGGATGCCCGGAATGAAACCGCCGTTCTTCTTAAGGTTGTCGGCCGTCTCCTCGGGATTGAAGACAACCGCGGTGTAGAAGAAGCAGAAGAAGATGATCCCGATCGCATACAGCGCCATGTAGAGCGGCTGCCCGTGGGCGAGATACTGGTTGAGCGAGACGATGACGTTACCGAACGTGCTTTCGGTATCGACCGACTGACCGGCGAATTGCGAGATCGTCAGCGGCAGCAAGAGTAGCGAGCTGGCGAAGATCGGTGGGATCACACCAGCAGTGTTGATCTTGAGCGGCAGGTGCGAACGGTCCGCCTGCATCATCCCGTTCTGGGTGGCACGCTTGGGATACTGGATCAACAAGCGGCGCTGGGCGCGCTCCATGAAGGAAATGCCGAGGATCAGGATCACCACCATGGCGATGAAGCCGATGATGATAGCAGGCGCGATCGACCCGGTGCGTCCGCCTTCGAACAGGTTGGAGGCGAAGGTCGGGAACTGTGCGACGATGCCCGCCATGATGATCAGCGACACGCCGTTGCCGATACCGCGACTGGTGATCTGCTCGCCCAGCCACAGCAGGAACATGGTGCCGCCGACAAGATTGATGACCGCCACGATGCGGAACATGTAGCCGGGGTTGACCACCGCCTGCAGCCCGCTCTGCGCGCCAAAGCTTTCAAGGCCAACGGCAAGGAAATAGCCCTGGATCGCGCACAGGAACACGGTTCCGTAGCGGGTATACTGGTTGAGTTTCTGGCGGCCCGTGGCGCCTTCCTTCTTCAACGCGGCAAGCGTGGGGTGCAGCGCCGAGGCCATCTGCACCACGATCGAGGCGGTGATATAGGGCATCACGCCGAGCGCGATCAGGCTCATGCGTTCTAGGCTGCCGCCCGAAAAGGTATTGAACAGGTCGAGAATGCCGCCACGGGTCTGGTCATACAACTCGCTGAGGATCAGCGGGTTGACGCCCGGCAGCGGTACGAAGCTGAGAAAGCGGAAGACGATCAGCGCCCCGATGGTGAACCAGATGCGCTGGCGAAGCTCGGTGGCCTTGGCGAAATTGCCGAGGTTGAGGTTGCTCGCGATATTGTCGGCGCGTGATGCCATGTCGTCTTGTCGATCCTAGCTCTTGGTCCACTGGCGGGGCCCGTGCGGCCGATCACCCCGAACCATCTCCTGCGCCACCGGAAAAGCCGTGTCCCGACGCGCGCGAGCCTAAATAGGGAGCGCGGGGGCGCTTGTCGAACCCCCGCGCACCGTCTTTCGTCGATTACTGCGCGCGCGCGGCCTTGTTGGCTTCGCGGCGGGCCAGCTTCTTTTCGTGTTCCGGAGTCGGTGCCGGGGCCACTTCGACCTTGCCGCCGGCCTTTTCGACCGCAGCAATCGCGCCCTTGGTGGCGCCGGTCACGGCGAAGGTCGCCTTGGCGGTGATCTCACCCTTGCCGAGCAGACGCACGCCGTCCTTGCCGCCGCGCACCAGGCCTGCTGCACGCAGGGCTTCCTCGGTGATGGTAGCCTTGGCATCGAGCTTGCCCGCGTCGATGAACTTCTGGATGAGGCCCACGTTCACTTCGGCATAGTCCTTGCCGAACGGGTTGTTGAAGCCGCGCTTCGGCAGGCGCATGTGGAGCGGCATCTGGCCGCCCTCGAAGCCCTTGATGGCAACGCCCGAACGGCTCTTCTGGCCCTTCTGGCCGCGCGCCGAGGTCTTGCCCTTGCCCGAACCGATACCGCGGCCGACGCGGACGCGACCCTTGCGGGCACCGGGATTGTCACGGATGTCGTTGAGTTTCATGATATTGCACTCGCTTTCGCTTTTGTCGCGCTGAGAGATGGAAAGCCCCGCCGCAGCGGGGCCTTCGGGATGATTAGTCGATCACCTGCACCAGATGCGGGATCTTGGCGATCGCGCCGCGCACCTCGGGGGTGTCCTGACGCTCGACCACCTTGTGCATCTTGTTCAGCCCCAGACCGATAAGGATCTGGCGCTGGCTGGCAGGGCGACGGATGGGCGAGCCCACCTGCTTGATCTTGATGGTAGCCATGTCGGATTACTCCACGATCGCCGCAGCTTCGGCTTCCGCCTCGGCTGCGCTCGACCCGCCGCGACCCAAGAGGTCGGCCACCTTCTTGCCGCGACGCTGGGCAACCGACTTCGGCGAAGTCTGGTCAGCGAGCGCGTCAAAGGTGGCGCGGATCATGTTGTAGGGGTTAGAGGTGCCGACCGACTTGGTCACCACGTCGGCAACGCCGAGGCTCTCGAACACGGCGCGCATCGGACCGCCGGCGATGATGCCTGTGCCCGGAGGCGCCGAACGGACGGTCACCTTGCCCGCGCCGAAACGGCCGTTGCCGTCATGGTGCAGGGTGCGGCCTTCCTTGAGCGGAACGCGGATCATCTTCTTGCGCGCCGAAGCAGTCGCCTTGGTGATCGCCTCGGGCACTTCGCGGGCTTTGCCGTGGCCGAAGCCGACCCGGCCCTGACCGTCGCCGACCACGACCAGCGCCGCGAAGCCGAAGCGCTTGCCGCCCTTCACGGTCTTGGAGACGCGGTTGATGTGCACCAGCTTCTCGATGATGCCGTCATCTTCCTCTTCGCGCTTGCCACGACGGTCGTCACGACCCCCGCGACCACGACCGCGACCTTCGCCTCCTTCGCGGTTGCCACGACCACGACCGCGACGGCCCTGGGTCTCGCCCTCGGCGCCGGCTTCAACCGCCACTTCGGGGGTTTCGATGGTGTTTTCGTCAGCCATGATCAGAACTCCAGCCCGCCTTCACGGGCGGCATCGGCCAGCGCCTTGACGCGGCCATGGAACAGGAATCCGCCGCGGTCGAACACGACGGTGGTCACGCCCGCCTTCTTGGCAGCTTCGGCGATCTGCTTGCCGACTTCGGCCGCAGCCGAAACGTTGGCGCCGCTCGCCTTGGTGCCCAGCGTCGAAGCGGCAGCAACGGTCTTGCCGGCCGCATCGTCGATGATCTGGGCATAGATGTGCTTGCCGGTGCGGTGCACGGAGAGACGCGGCTTGCCACCGGCACGCGCACGCAGCGCAGTGCGAACCCGGCGACGGCGACGTTCGAAAAGGGAAAGCTTTGCCATCTTACTTCTTCTTCCCTTCCTTGCGGAAGATGTACTCGCCGCGATAGGCGATACCCTTGCCCTTGTAGGGCTCGGGCTTGCGCCAGCGACGGATTTCGGCGGCGAACTGGCCCACGGCCTGCTTGTCGATACCCGAGACTTCGACGGTGGTCTGGTCCGGGGTCTTCACTTCCAGGCCCTCGGGCACGGGAAGGTCGACATCATGGCTGTAGCCGAGCTGCAGCTTGAGCGTGCGGCCCTGCGCGTTGGCACGATAGCCAACGCCCTTGATCACCAGGGTCTTGGTGAAGCCTTCGGTCACGCCTTCGACCAGGTTCGACACGAGCGTGCGCTGCATGCCCCAGAAGGCACGCGCCTGCTTGCTGTCATTGGCCGGCTTGACCGAGATCTCGCCCTCTTCGACCTTGTACTCGATGAGGTCGGACAGGCCCATGGTGAGAGTGCCCTTGGGCCCCTTCACGCTCAGCGTGCCATTATCGATGGTGGCTGTCACCCCGCCCGGGATCGCCACCGGCTTCTTGCCGATGCGGCTCATCAGAACACCTCCGCCAGCACTTCGCCGCCGACATTGTTCGCGCGGGCCTCGGCATCCGAGAGCACGCCGCGCGGCGTCGAGACGATGGTGATGCCAAGGCCGTTGCGGACAGTCGGCAGCTCCTTGGAGCCCGAATAGATCCGGCGGCCGGGCTTCGAGACGCGGGCCACGTGCTTGATCGCGGGCTCGCCTTCGAAATACTTCAGTTCGATCCGCAGCGCCGGGTGCTTGCCCGAATTGTCCTCGGAATAGCCACGGATGTAGCCTTCACGCTGGAGCACTTCGAGAACGTTGGCGCGCAGCTTGCTGGCGGGCGTAAGGACGGAATCCTTCTTCGCCTGCTGGCCGTTGCGGATGCGGGTGAGCATATCACCCAGGGGATCGGTCATAGCCATCTATGTATTCCTCACCAGCTCGACTTGGTCAGGCCCGGAATCAGGCCCTTGTTGCCGAGATCGCGCAGTTCGATACGGTTGATGCCGAACTTGCGGTAATAGCCGCGGGGGCGGCCGGTGGTGGCGCAGCGGTTGCGCACCCGGGTCGGGTTCGCGTTGCGCGGAAGCTCCGCCATCTTGAGCCGGGCCATCAGGCGCTCGGTCTCGTCAAGCGAGGTGTCATTCGCAATCGCCTTCAGCTTCTCGTACTTCGCAGCATACTGCTTGACGAGCTTCTTACGGCGTTCGTTCTTGTTGATCGAACTCAGTTTCGCCATGGACTTAAGCTCTCTTCTTTCGTGTCTCTACGAGGCGACGGCTCACGCCGCCTCCTTCTGTTCGGCCTTGGCTTCGCCCTGGAAGGGGAAGCCGAACAGGCGCAGCAGCTCGCGCGCCTCTTCGTCGGTCTTGGCGGTGGTGGTCACGATGATGTCCATCCCCCGCACCTTCTCGATCTTGTCGTAGCTGATCTCGGGGAACACGATCTGTTCCTTGAGACCCATCGCGTAGTTGCCACGGCCGTCGAACGACCGCGCGTTCAGCCCGCGGAAGTCGCGGATGCGCGGCATCGCGACGGTCACGAGGCGGTCGAGAAATTCGTACATGCGGTCGCGGCGCAGGGTCACCTTGCAGCCGATCGGCATGCCTTCGCGCAGCTTGAACTGGGCGATCGACTTCTTGGCCTTGGTGATGACCGGCTTCTGGCCGGCGATCAGCGCCATTTCCTCGGCAGCGGTCTGGACCTTCTTCTTGTCCTGGCTCGCCTCGCCCACGCCCATGTTGAGTGTGATCTTTTCGAGCCGCGGGACTTCCATCCGGTTCTTGTAACCGAACTTCTCGGTCATCGCCTTGACGATCTCGGCCTCGTAGCGGGCCTTCATCCGGGGGGTATAATCAGCCATCGATGGTCTCCCCACTCTTCACGGCGACGCGCACCTTCTTGCCGTCCTTCACTTCGAAACGGACGCGGGTGGGCTTGCCATCCTTGGGATCGGCCAGAGCGACCTTGGAGATGTGCATCGGGGCCGGGAAACGGTCGATGCCACCCTGCGGGTTCACCTGGCTCGGCTTGCGGTGACGGGCGACGATGTTCACGCCCTCGACAACGACCTTGCCGTCCTTCGGCATGACCTGGGCGACCGTACCGGTGCGGCCCTTGTCCTTGCCCGACAGCACGACGACGCTGTCACCCTTCTTGATCTTGGCGGCAGCCATCACAGCACCTCCGGAGCGAGCGAAATGATCTTCATGAAACCGCGCCCGCGCAGTTCGCGCACGACGGGGCCAAAGATACGGGTACCGATCGGCTCCTCGTTCTTGTTCACGAGCACCGCGGCATTGCTGTCAAAGCGGATCACGCTGCCATCGGGACGGCGCACGTCCTTCTTGGTGCGCACGATCACCGCGCGGTGAACGTCGCCCTTCTTGACCTTGGCGCGCGGCTGCGCCTCCTTGACGGAGACGACGATCACGTCGCCGACGCCCGCGGTCCGGCGCTTCGACCCGCCCAGCACCTTGATGCACTGGACGCGCTTGGCGCCGCTGTTGTCCGCGACGTCGAGATTGGATTGCATCTGGATCATTGATCCGTTTCCTTCTCACTGGCTTGCCGGGACGCCCGATCCGACCGGGGCCCGGTAGTTCCGTTAACGCCTAACTCAGTTACCGGCTTCCGCGACGTCGAGATCGGCCTCGATCGCCTGGGTGCCGCCCGCAACCACCCGGTCCTTCACGGCCCAGGTCTTGGTCTTGGAAATCGGGCGGGTCTCTTCGATCCGCACGACATCACCCACGGTGTATTCATTGTTCTCGTCGTGCGCGTGATACTTCTTCGAACGACGGATGATCTTCCCGTAAAGCGGGTGCTTCACCTTGCGTTCGACCTTCACGGTCACGGTCTTGTCGGTCTTGTCGGAGGTGACAGTCCCGATCAGGATACGCTTCGGCATTGTCTACTCCTCAGGCCTTCTGAGCTGCGGCCTTGGCCGCGCGCTCGGATTGCAGCGTCTTGATCTGCGCGATGGTCCGGCGCACCTGACGGATGCGCGAGGGAGCCTCGAGCTGGTTGGTCGCAGCCTGGAACCGAAGGTTGAACTGCTCGCGCTTGAGCTCGGTGAGCTCGGCGTTCAGCTGGTCATCGGTCTTGGTGCGAAGGTCCGCGATATCGGCCATTATTCGCCTCCCAGGTGGCTGGTGTCGCCGAGACGGGCGACGACCTTGGTCTTGATCGGCAGCTTCATCGCCGCACGCTCGAACGCCTCAGCGGCCAGCGGGCCGGCGACGCCGTCGAGTTCGAACAGGATGCGGCCTGGCTTGACCCGCGCGGCCCAGTATTCGACCGAACCCTTGCCCTTACCCTGACGGACTTCGGCAGGCTTCTTCGACACGGGCACATCGGGGAACACGCGGATCCACAGACGACCCTGACGCTTGATGTGACGGGTGATGGCACGACGCGCCGCCTCGATCTGGCGGGCGGTGATCCGCTCGGGCTCCAGGGCCTTGAGGCCATAGGAGCCGAAGTTGAGGGTGGTGCCACCCTTGGCTTCGCCCTTGATCCGGCCCTTGAAGGCCTTGCGGAACTTGGTTTTTTTCGGTTGCAGCATGATCTGTTACCTTTAGCGGGCCGGACGGACGCCGGAAGTCTGGGCTTCCATCATCAGGCGGTCCTGCGCGGTCGGATCGTGAGCGAGAATCTCGCCCTTGAAGATCCAGCACTTGATGCCGATGATCCCGTAGGCGGTCAGCGCTTCGGCTTCGGCATAGTCGATGTTGGCACGCAGCGTATGGAGCGGCACGCGGCCTTCGCGGTACCATTCGACGCGGGCGATTTCAGCGCCGCCAAGACGGCCGCCGCACACGATCTTGATGCCTTCGGCACCCAGACGCAGCGCCGACTGCACCGCGCGCTTCATCGCCCGGCGGAACGCCACGCGGCGCACCAGCTGGTCGGCGATGCCCTGCGCAACGAGCTTGGCGTCGATTTCCGGCTTGCGGATCTCGAGGATCTGCAGCTTCACCTCGCTCGCCGTCATCTTCATCAACTTGGCGCGCAGCTTTTCGAGATCCGCGCCCTTCTTGCCGATGATGACGCCCGGACGCGCAGCATAGATCGAGATGCGGCACAGCTTGGCCGGACGCTCGATCACCACCTTGGAAATCGCCGCCTGGGGCAGGCTCTCCATGATGAACTTGCGGATCGCGAGGTCTTCCTTGAGCAGGCCCGCATAGTCACGCCCTTCGGCGTACCAGCGGCTGTCCCAGGTGCGGTTGATCTGCAGGCGCAGACCGATCGGATTGCTCTTCTGGCCCATCTTACGCCTCCTCTGCTTCGCGAACGACGATCCGCAGACGGCTGAACGGCTTGAGGATCCGGGTCGACTTGCCGCGGCCGCGGGTGTGGAACCGCTTCATCGTCACCGACTTGCCAACCGAAGCCTCGGCCACGACCAGCGCGTCAACGTCGAGGTTGTGGTTGTTTTCCGCGTTGGCGATCGCCGAGGCGAGCACCTTGCTCGCATCGCGCGCCATCGCCCGCTTCGAAAAGGCGAGGATGTTCATCGCCTCTTCGGCCTTCTTGCCGCGGATCAGGGCGGCAACGAGGTTCAGCTTCTGCGCCGAACCACGGATCGTGGTACCGACGGCCAGCGCCTCGTTATCGCCCACGCGGCGGGGTGCCTTTGCCTTGCCCATTAGCGCTTGCCCTTCTTGTCGGCAGCGTGACCGGGGAACGTGCGCGTGGGCGCGAATTCGCCGAGCTTGTGGCCGACCATTTCTTCCGAAACCGAAACGGGAATGAACTTGTGCCCGTTATAGACATTGAAGGTGAGCCCGACGAACTGCGGCAGGATCGTCGAACGCCGCGACCAGGTCTTGATCGGCTTGGCGTTCGTGGTTTCCTGCGCTTCCTCTGCCTTCTTGAGCAGGCTCAGCTCGACAAACGGACCTTTCCAGACGGAACGTGCCATCGTCTCTTACCTCTTCTTCTTCGCGTGACGCGAACGGATGATCATCTTGTCCGTCTGCTTGTTGTGGCGCGTACGGGCACCCTTGGTCGGCTTGCCCCACGGGGTTACCGGATGACGGCCACCCGAGGTGCGGCCTTCACCACCGCCGTGCGGGTGGTCGACCGGGTTCTTCGCAACGCCGCGGGTCAGCGGACGCTTGCCCATCCAGCGCGAACGGCCGGCCTTGGCAAAGTTCTGGTTGCCGTTGTCGGGGTTCGACACCGCACCAACCGTACCCATGCAATCGGCACGAAGGTAACGCTGCTCGCCCGAGTTGAGGCGCACGATCACCATCGCGCGGTCACGTCCGACGACCTGGACATAGGTGCCGGCCGAACGGGCGATCTGGCCGCCCTTGCCCGGCTTCATCTCGACGTTGTGGCAGATCGTGCCGACGGGCATCTGGCCCAGCAGCATCGCGTTGCCCGGCTTGGTGTCGACCTTCTCGCCCGCGATGACGGTGTCACCGACAGCCAGACGCTGCGGAGCGATGATATAGGCCTGCTCGCCGTCCTCGTACTTGACGAGAGCGATGAACGCGGTGCGGTTCGGGTCATATTCCAGACGCTCGACGGTGGCCGGCATGTCCCACTTGCGACGCTTGAAGTCGATAAAGCGGTACTTCTGCTTGTGACCACCGGCGATGCCACGCGAGGTGACATGACCCTTGTTGTTGCGGCCACCGGTCTTGCGCTTGCCTTCGGTCAGCGCCTTGACCGGCTTGCCCTTCCACAGGGCCGACTTGTCGACCAGGATCAGACCGCGACGCGCGGGACTGGTCGGCTTGTAGTTCTTGAGTGCCATTGTTCGTTTCCTGTCCCTTGGCCTCAGATACCGCTGGTGATGTCGATCATTTCACCCTCGGCGAGGGTGACGATCGCCTTCTTCACGTCGGTGCGGCTGTATGCCTTGCCCTTCCAGCGCTTGGTCTTGCCCTTCATGACCAAGGTGTTCACCGCGACGACCTTCTTGTCGTAGATCGCTTCGATGGCTTCCTTGATCTGGGGCTTGGTGGCGTCCCGCGCGACCTTGAAGACGACCGCGTTCTGCTCGGACGCAAGGGTCGACTTCTCGGTGATGTGGGGAGCGAGGATCACGTCGTAATGACGCGCATCGACGGTCTGCTTCTTAGCCATTGAAGCGCGCCTCCAGCTTTTCGACCGCGGCCTTGGTGAGAACCAGCGTGTCGTGGTTGAGGATGTCGTAGACGTTGGCGCCGATCGCCGGGAGCACGTTGATGCCCGGCAGGTTGCCCGCAGCCTTCTTGAAGCCCGCGTCGACCTGTTCGCCGTCGATCACCAGCACCTTGCCCGAAAGACCGGCCTTGGCGAGGTGGCCCTTGAGGAGCTTGGTCTTGGCATCGGCCAGCGCAAGACTGTCGACCACCACAAGACCATCCTTGGCCTTGCTCGAGAGCGCCATCTTGAGGCCGAGCGCGCGGATCTTCTTGTTGAGCGACTGCTCAAAGTCGCGCTTGCGCGCACCGTGAGCCTTGCCGCCGCCGATGAAGATCGGAGCCGAACGGTCGCCGTGACGGGCGGTGCCGCCACCCTTCTGGCGGCCGAACTTCTTGCCGGTGCGGGCCACGTCCGAACGCTCGCGCGTGGGACGGGCGGTGCCGCGGCGGTTCTCCAGCTGCCAGGTCACGACCCGGTGCAGGATGTCGGCGCGCGGCTCGATGCCGAACACGTCATCCGACAGCTCGATATCGCCCGACGCCTTGCCGCCGTCGATTTTCTGAACCTTCACCTTCATGGCTCAGCCTTCCTTGTTTTCTTCGCTGGCCGGAGCTTCCGCTTCGGGAGCCTCGGTCACGATCGCTTCTTCGGCCGCAGCTTCAACCACCGAGGGGGTTTCATCAGCCACAGGCGCGTGCTTCTCGATCACGGCGCCGGGGAACGGCAGGCCTTCGGGAAGCGGCAGCTTGACCGCATCGCGCACGAGCAGCCAGCCGTTCTTCGAACCCGGGACCGAGCCCTTCACGAACAGCAAACCGCGCTCGGCGTCCGTACGGACGATTTCTAGGTTCTGCTGGGTGCGCTGACGGTCGCCCATGTGGCCGGCCATCTTCTTGCCCTTGAACACGCGGCCCGGATCCTGGCGGTTACCGGTCGAACCATGCGCACGGTGCGAGATCGACACGCCGTGGGTGGCGCGCATACCGCCGAAACCCCAGCGCTTCATGGCGCCCGCAAAGCCCTTGCCCTGCGTGTGGCCGGTGATGTCGACCTTCTGGCCGGCGACGAAATGTTCGGCGCTGATCGTTGCGCCAACCGGAACCAGCGCATCGGCGCTGTCGACCCGGAATTCGGCAACCTGCTTCTTCAGGCCGACATCGGCCTTGGCGAAGTGCTCGCGCTGCGGCTTGGCCACGTTCTTCTGCTTGGCCTCGCCCGCGCCGAGCTGGACCGCGAAGTAGCCATCGCGGTCTGCGGTGCGGTGCGACACCACCTGGCAATCCTCCAGCGCCAGAACGGTCACAGGCACGTGCCGCCCATCCTCCTGGAAGAGGCGGGTCATCCCGACTTTCTTTGCGATAACGCCGGTGCGCATCGTCTTGTTACTCCTCAACAGAGGCACCCGGCGGACCATCCGCAAGGTGCATGGCAGACCACGGCACGATCGCCGCAGCCCGGTTCAGCCCGAATTGTCATGCATCGCCCCGTCCGGGCTGAGTGCTTCCGCTGGCCGGGTGGCCGCAGGAAGCGAGACGGGGGACGCAGCCCGGAGTGTTTCTCCGGCGGTATCCACCCTATCGTCAGGCGAGGCGCTCAAGGCCTCAACGATAGAGGCCCCTCACCTTGGCGAGGGGCATTTCGGCCGGCTTACGCCAGCTTGATCTCGACGTTCACGCCGGCAGCCAGATCGAGCTTCATCAGCGCGTCGACCGTCTGGGCGTTGGGCTGCACGATGTCGAGCAGCCGCTTGTAGGTGCGCACCTCGAACTGCTCGCGCGACTTCTTGTCGATGTGCGGGCCGCGGTTCACGGTGAACTTCTCGATACGCGTCGGCAGGGGAATGGGGCCACGAATAAGCGCGCCGTTCCGGCGGGCCGTCTCGGCGATTTCGCCGGTGGCCTGATCAAGAACGCGATGGTCGAACGCCTTGAGGCGAATGCGGATATTCTGAGCTTCCATGTCCTACTACCGATGCGAAAGAGCCAAGGAACCGCCAGCAAGGCCGACAATCCCCAAAACAAAAGGCCCGCCCCGTGCCAACCGGTTTCCCGTGTGCGGGCGGCCTTCGTGAAATTCGTTACAGCGGAAACGAATCCCCGCTGCGGAGCCGCGCCTATACGGAGCGGCAAGGATTCTGGCAACCCCCGAACTGCGACGAATTGCGCGTCATGCTGATCGCGGCTCGCCCGGCTCGGAAAAGGGCCAGTCCCCTCAACCAAAAGGGCCCGGCACCATGTGGTACCGGGCCCTTCCGGATATCGTACGCCCCAGGCGGGGCGTGATGCTTACTTGGTGATCTTCGCGACCACGCCCGAGCCGACGGTGCGGCCGCCTTCGCGGATCGCGAAGCGCAGGCCTTCGTCCATGGCGATCGGCGCGATCAGCTTGACGCCGATCGAGACGTTGTCACCCGGCATTACCATCTCGGTGCCTTCGGGAAGGATCACTTCGCCGGTCACGTCGGTGGTGCGGAAGTAGAACTGCGGACGGTAGTTGGCGAAGAACGGCGTGTGACGGCCACCTTCGTCCTTCGACAGCACGTAGACTTCGGCTTCGAACTCGGTGTGCGGCTTGACCGAACCGGGCTTGCACAGCACCTGGCCACGCTCGACTTCTTCACGGCCCACGCCGCGGATCAGCGCACCGATATTGTCGCCCGCTTCACCGCGATCGAGCAGCTTGCGGAACATTTCGACGCCGGTGACGGTGGTCTTGCGGGTGTCCTTGAGGCCGACGATTTCGACTTCGTCGCCCACGTTCACCACGCCGGTTTCGACGCGCCCGGTCACCACGGTGCCGCGACCGGAGATCGAGAACACGTCTTCGATCGGCATCAGGAAGTCCTTGTCGATCGGACGGTCCGGCTGCGGGATGTACTCGTCGACCGCGTTGATGAGCGCGATGATCGAATCCTTGCCGATGTTGTCGTCACGACCTTCGAGCGCGGCCAGAGCCGAACCCTTCACGATCGGAATATTGTCGCCGTCGAAGTCGTACGAGCTGAGCAGCTCGCGCACTTCCAGTTCGACGAGCTCGAGGATTTCCTCGTCGTCAACCTGGTCGACCTTGTTCATGTACACCACCAGCGCGGGCACGCCGACCTGACGGGCGAGCAGGATGTGCTCGCGGGTCTGGGGCATCGGGCCGTCAGCGGCGTTCACCACCAGAATCGCACCGTCCATCTGGGCGGCACCGGTGATCATGTTCTTCACGTAGTCAGCGTGACCCGGGCAGTCGACGTGCGCGTAGTGACGGTTGGCGCTCTCGTATTCGACGTGGGCGGTCGAGATGGTGATCCCGCGCTCACGCTCTTCCGGAGCCTTGTCGATGTTGGCGAAGTCGACGGCCGCGCCGCCGTAGGTTTCCGCCATCACCTTGGTGATCGCAGCAGTCAGCGTGGTCTTGCCATGGTCGACGTGACCGATGGTGCCGATGTTGCAGTGCGGCTTGTTCCGCTCGAATTTTTCCTTGGCCATTTCTCTGGTGTACCTTCTTGAATGAAACGATGTGTTCGCGGGAGAAAGGCGGTGCCCGCTGAATCAGGCGCCGCCCCTAGACCGATCGCTCGGCTTAGGCAAGTTTCTCCTTGACCTCGGCTGCGACGTTGGCCGGAACCTCGTCATAGTGCGAGAACTGCATGGTGTACTGCGCGCGCCCCTGGGTGAACGAGCGCAGTTCGTTGACGTAGCCGAACATGTTGGCGAGCGGCACGTTGGCCTCCACCGCCTGGGCATTGCCGCGCGTGTCGGTGCCCTGGATCTGACCGCGCCGGCTGTTGAGGTCGCCGATCACGTCGCCGAGGTAATCCTCGGGGGTGACGACTTCGACCTTCATGATCGGCTCGAGCAGCTTGATGCCCGACTTGCTGGCGACTTCGCGCATGGCACCGCGGGCGGCGATTTCGAACGCGATCGCGCTCGAGTCGACGTCGTGGTAGGCACCATCGATCAGCTTGATCGAGAAGTCGATGATCGGGAAGCCGACGAGGTGGCCGCTTTCGGCCTGCTCGCGGAAGCCCTTCTCGATCGCCGGGATGTATTCACGCGGGATGTTCCCGCCCTTGATCTGATCTTCGAAGATCACGCCCTGGCCGCGCTCACCCGGAGTGACGACAACCTTCACGCGGCCGAACTGGCCCGAGCCGCCCGACTGCTTCTTGTGGGTGTAATCGACCTCGACCTCGCGGGCGAGATATTCACGGTAGGCCACCTGCGGCGCGCCGACATTGGCCTCGACCTTGAACTCGCGCTTCATGCGGTCGACGATGATGTCGAGGTGAAGCTCGCCCATGCCCTTGATGATGGTCTGGCCGCTCTCGTGATCGGTCGACACGCGGAAGGACGGATCCTCCTGCGCGAGACGGTTGAGCGCGACGCCCATCTTTTCCTGGTCGGCCTTGGTCTTGGGTTCGACCGACAGCTCGATGACCGGCTCGGGGAATTCCATCCGTTCAAGGATGATCGGCTTGGCCGGATCGCAGAGCGTATCGCCGGTGGTGGTGTCCTTCATGCCCGCCAGAGCGACGATGTCGCCGGCAAATGCCTCATCGATGTCCTCGCGGTTGTTCGAGTGCATCAGCAGCATGCGGCCGATCTTTTCCTTCTTGTCCTTCACCGAGTTCAGGACCTGGCCCTTGGTGAGCTTGCCCGAATAGATGCGGGTGAAGGTCAGCGAGCCGACGAAGGGATCGTTCATGATCTTGAACGCCAGCGCCGAGAACGGCGCGTCGTCGCTCGACGGACGCTCCTGCTCCTCGTCGCTGTCGGGCAGCACGCCCTTGATCGCGGGAACGTCGAGCGGCGAAGGCATGTAGTCGACCACCGCATCGAGCAGCGGCTGGACGCCCTTGTTCTTGAACGCGGAACCGCACAACACGGGCACGAAGGCGCGCTCCATGGTGCCCTTGCGGATAAGGCGCTTGAGCGTGGCGGCGTCGGGGATGTTGCCTTCGAGATAGGCTTCCATCACCTCGTCGTCCTGCTCAACGGCGGTCTCGATCAGCTTCTCGCGGTATTCGGCGGCCTTGTCGGCGAGATCAGCGGGGATCTCGACGAATTCGTATTTGGCGCCGAGGCTCTCGTCCTTCCAGACAATGCCGCGGTTGTTCACCAGGTCGACCACGCCCTGAAGCTGGCTCTCGGCCCCGATCGGGAGATAGAGCACCAGCGGGGTCGCGCCGAGACGGTCGATGATCGACTGAACGCAGTAATAGAAATCGGCGCCGGTGCGGTCCAATTTATTAATGAAGCACATGCGGGGGACGCCGTATTTGTCGGCTTGACGCCAAACAGTTTCCGACTGGGGTTCCACGCCCGCCACGCCGTCGAACACGGCGACGGCGCCGTCGAGGACGCGCAGACTGCGTTCGACTTCGATGGTGAAGTCCACGTGGCCCGGGGTGTCGATGATGTTGATGCGGTGCTTGGGCTGGTTCGCACGCAGCGCTTCGGGATCGCTCATCGGATCCATGGTCGCATCTTCGGCGGTCCAGAACGTGGTCGTCGCGGCCGAGGTGATGGTGATCCCGCGCTCCTGCTCCTGCTCCATCCAGTCCATCGTCGCAGCGCCATCGTGCACTTCGCCGATCTTGTAGGACTTGCCGGTGTAATAGAGGATACGCTCGGTCGTGGTGGTCTTGCCGGCATCGATGTGAGCCATGATGCCGATATTGCGATAGCGCTCCAGCGGATATTCGCGGGCCATATCAGGTTCCTTACGAGTGAGGGGGCCGCCAGCGTGCGGTCAGCGCCCCATATAGAGATGATTGTGACAGCCGAAAGACCAGACCCCCCGGCTGCCCACAATCAACGGAGTTACCAGCGGTAGTGCGAGAAGGCGCGGTTGGCATCCGCCATGCGGTGGGTGTCTTCGCGCTTCTTCACGGCATTGCCGCGGTTGTTGGCTGCATCCATCAGCTCGCCCGACAGGCGTGCGGCCATGGTGGTTTCCGGACGACCGCGCGCGGCCGAGATCAGCCAGCGGATCGCGAGCGCCTGGGCACGCTCGGGACGCACCTCGACCGGCACCTGGTAGGTCGCACCACCGACACGGCGGCTGCGGACCTCGACCTGCGGCTTCACGTTGTTGAGCGCATCGTGGAACAGCTGAATCGGATCGGCCTTGGCCTTGGCCTCCACCGTCGAGAGCGCCCCATAGACGATCTTTTCGGCAACGGCCTTCTTCCCGTCGAGCATGAGGTTGTTCATGAACTTCGACAGCACCTGATCTCCGTACTGCGGATCAGGCAGGATTTCCCGCTTCTCGGGACGACGACGACGTGACATGTTTTCGAACTCCTTCGTCGTTGGGGGCCTTGCCAGCCCGCGCCCCCGCCCTTCCACCCGGAAGGATACTTGTCAGGGCGGAAGGGCGGGGGCGCGGGCTGGCAAGGCACCAAGCCCCGGGCGGATGCCCGGGGCGCACCCAACAAAAAACTCTTACTTCGGACGCTTGGCGCCGTACTTCGAACGCGACTGCTTGCGGTCCTTCACACCCTGCGTGTCGAGCACGCCGCGCAGCACGTGATAGCGAACGCCCGGAAGGTCGCGCACACGCCCGCCGCGGATCAGCACCACCGAGTGCTCCTGCAGGTTGTGGCCTTCGCCCGGGATGTAGCTGATGACTTCGCGCTGGTTGGTCAGGCGCACCTTGGCCACCTTGCGCAGCGCCGAGTTCGGCTTCTTCGGGGTCGTCGTGTAGACGCGGGTGCAGACGCCGCGCTTCTGCGGGTTCTGCTCCATCGCAGGGACCTTGGACTTGGCCTTCTGCGGAACGCGGCCCTTGCGGACCAGCTGGTTGATCGTCGGCATTAAGTGTTTCTCTCTTCACCGTGTGAGAGGTGGTACCCGGGCCGGACGATGCGGGGAGAGAGGATTGCCTTGCGCGAGGCTGTCATCCCGGGCTTGACCCGGGACCCAGCGAACAGAGGCGCCCGCTGCAAGCGGACCGCCTTCGCCCTTCACACAAGCCGAAACGCTCCACCCTTATCGTCAGGCCCTTCGGCCACCGGGTTACTTTGACGGCTGCCCTTGCTGGAAGGACGAGACCGCCAATGTTCAGCTCGCTTTCCGAGGCAGTGCCCCGGAAGGATGCGCGCCCTTAGGCGGGATTGGGGTGGGGGTCAAGGGAGAGTGTTGGAACAAGCGTTCCACCCTACCCCCCGTCACCCCGGACTTGATCCGGGGTTCGGCTTCACTGCCTTGCTGACTCGGAAAAAAAAGCCAAGCCCCGTGTCAAGCACGGGGCGACGAGGAAGGGTCAGAGCAAAGTACCCTGCTTGCCCGTATCCTCGCGCTTGGCTGCCTTGGCCACGCTGGCATCGACCCACGGAATATCGGGCCGCTTGCCTTGGAACAATTCGGCAAGCGTCAGGACTTGTAGATGCAGGTGTTTATTCCGTGCACCATCAAAGCTCATCGAAAAAGCGGTCTACGATCGTCACATCGTGAACGATACGCTCTTTAACATCGACACCCAAACGTAGATCGAAAAGCAACTGGCAAAGTGCTTCACCATCAATCAAGTCTATGGCGGGCGCACCATCTCGAGTTGCCTCACGGCGAGCATCAGGCGTAAAAGTCCCAGTCGTTAAAATCAGGCCTTTATCCGCACGCCCCTGCATCGCTCCACGAAAATCCCGTACGGTCCCAGCGCTGACCGAGCCGCTGTATCGCTTGCATTGGAAGAGAACCTGAAAGCTGATGAGCTTCATCCGAAGCACACCAACGCCATCAATTCCACCATCTCCAGATTTACCCAACACCTCGACTTTTACGAATCCACTCTCCCTCAAAATTCTCTGGGCAAGCCTTTCAAATGCGGCAGGATCCATTGCCTTCATCTTGATCAGCAAAGCATCTGTCCAATCTTGGGCAGTCTCTTCGGTTTCGTCCTGCGACAGGCCCGAGCGTTCTTTTGAGTTTTTGCGTTGTCCATGCCGCGCAGCGTACCCTTTGGCGACAGCCTTACGAACTTCATCATCGGTCATACTTAGGGCAGCACGCCCTTCGTCGGTCAAAACCCAGACACCGCGCTTTGGATTGTCCACGAACCCGGGATACTTAAGATAACTCCGCGCCCACGACATCCGGTCAGGTGCAATAAGTGCCCCCGAGCTTTCGTAGGAGACAGACATTTGTTCGGGTGACAAACCAAGCCGCTCAATCAAAGCGCCTTCGATTTCTTCATTGGTCGCAGAACCTCCCAACGCGACAAGCACCTCTAGCGTTGGGCGCATAAAGTCATCATGCCGTGGAAGATCAATCATTGCTTCACTCCATTAACCCACGCCTGCATCTCCATGACGCTGTCTGAAAAACAACGCTTATAGTCGGCGATATGCTCGCGCAGGACGTGGAGATTGTCCCCGAAATAGAGCTTGTTCGGCATGGTGCGGCCCCCGGCGATTTCAATTCGTAAAACAGCAGGAAGCTGGACCCCGGGTCAAGCCCGGGGTGACGAAAAGGGGGGAGCAGAAACATTTTCCTACTCCCCCGCCCTGTGCCACCCCTCCCCCATGCCCGCGCCCTCCGCCGACGACTCCCCCGCCCAGCCCAAGCGCAACAAGCGCAAGATTGCGCGGCAGGCCACCTCCGAAGTCGCGTGGGAGTTCGAGCCGGCGGTGGTCTCCGAGGAGGACATGCTGCTCGCCTTCCGGCCCTATCTCCACAAGCGCCCGCGCCGCAATTCGATCACGCCCGATCTCCAGCGCGCGTTCGTCGCGCGGCTGGCCGAGACGGGGATCGTCAAGGCGGCTGCGGTGCATATCGGGCGCAGCCTCGAGGCGCTGTACAAGCTGCGCCAGCAACCGGGCGCGGAGGGCTTTGCGGCCGCCTGGGACGAGGCGCTCGGGTGGGGGGTGCTCAGGCTCGAGGATTGCGCGATCGAGCGGGCGCTGTCCGAGGGGCTGGCCAACCCGCGCGTCAACTCGATGCTTGCCTTCGTGATCCGCCACCGCCACGCGCAATATATCGATGCGCGCGAGGTGATCAGCGGCCACTGGCTCTACGAAACCATCCGAGCCGAGGTGCTGCGTGAGGTGGGGCTGGAATACGAGGAGGAGGAGGAAGGGGAGGCCTTACCTCCCTTAAAGGCTCTGGATCGGGCCGAAGGCCCGCAAGCGCGACCGCGCGCCGCGCCTTATGGCGCGAAAGCCAAGCAGCGCGGACGCGCTGCGCCCGGCGCCTGAGGGCGAAACAAAAGACTCAAGCGCTCAAAAACCCCACCAGCGCGCGCACCTTCTTGCTGCGCCATTGCGGCGCGGGTGCGAGCAGCCAATAGGCGCGGGTGCCGGGGTGCGGCCCGTCGAGCACGGTCAGCTGGCCGCGCGCAATCGCGCTCTCGGCCAGCGCCAGCGGCAGGACGGTGCGCCCCATTCCGGCGAGCGCCGAGGCGAGCGCCTGTCCGGGGCTGCCGGCCTTGATGCAGGGGGCGATGCCATCGGGCAGCGGCATCCCCGGCCAGTCGATCCATGCGTCCCTGTGCTCCGGCGCGGCGACGGTAACGCGCATCGCGGGGGCAAGCTGGACGCCCTGAAGCTCGCCCGGCCCGTCGACCAGCCGGATCGCGAGATCGAGGTTGGCCTCGGTGAAATCGGCGTGCTCGTCAGGGGCGAGGATGTACTGGATGCCCGGAGTGCCGGCCTGGAACCGCGCGAGGCGGGGGGCGAGCCATTCGGCGTAGAATTCGCGCGGGACAGCGATGGTGTAGCGGTCCGAGGCTTGGCCGGCCTGCATCGCCTCGACGCTTTCCTCGAACCTCAGAAAGCCTTCGCGCAAAGGGTCGAGCCCCGCCTCGCCCTCGGGCGTGAGTTCCAGCCCCTTGGAGGTGCGGCGGAACAGGACGACGCCGAGCACATCCTCCAGCGCGCGGATCTGCTGGCCGACGGCGGCAGGGGTGACGGCAAGCTCGTCCGCCGCGCGGGTGAACGAGAGGTGCCGCGCCGCCGCGTCGAACACGCGCAGGGCATTGAGGGGGAGATGGGTGCGCTTCACGCCGCGTGGATTAGGCCCGCCAAGGGCTTAGGGCAAGGCTCAGCGCGGCCGGTCAGTTCGGGGGGCGCCCCTCGGCCGTCTCCGGCGCGGAGAGGGGGAAGAAGGGGATGCGCACCTCGAACGGGGAGCCATCGGCGCGCTGGAAGGTGTAGAAGCCTTCCATCGAGCCGAACGGGGTCGTCAGCGGGCAGCCCGAGACATAGTCGTGGCTCTGCCCGGGCGCGAGCAGCGGCTGTTCGCCGACCACGCCCTCGCCATCGACATGGTTCACCATCCCGCGCCCGTCGGTGATGCGCCAGTGGCGGGTGCGCAGGCGCAGCGGTTCGTGAGAGCCGTTCTCGATGCGGATGTGATAGACCCAGAACCACTTGCCGGCCTCCGGATGGGATTGCTCGGGCAGGTAGTTGACGGCGACCCGGACAGTAACCCCGTCGGTGGTGGCGGCGTGCTGGAAGAGCTCTTTCATGTCGGGCCTCAACGTAGCGATTCTGTGCAGGGTCACAAGAGGGGCAACGCGCTTAATCCACCCTGTATCCCGCGATGCGCGCAATTTGCTCGCCTGAGGGGCCGGAGGGCGACATAAGGTGCCTTGCGTGAAGGGAGATACGGGGATGATCGCGGATCGGCTGCAAACCGCCCTGCCCCTGACCCGCCGTGCGGTGCTGCGCGGGATTGGTGCGGGCGTGGTGGCGGGAATGACCGGCGGGTGCGCTGCCCGGCTTGCCATGCCGGTCGACCCGGCGGCCAGCGCAGTGCCCGATCTGGTCGACCTCGCCCGCTTCGATCCGCGCCTCAGGTTCGACATACGCTATGCGCGCACAGACAATTTCATGGGCCGGGTGCTCTACCCCGTGGCCCGCGCGGTGGCGCAGCGTCCGGTGGCCGAGGCGCTCTCGCGCGTCCAGACCCGGGCCGAGGCGGCGGGTTATGGCCTGCTCATCTTTGACGCCTATCGCCCCTGGCGCGTCACGAAGATGATGTGGGAGGAAACTCCGCCCAACAAACGCGAATTCGTTGCCGACCCGCGCGGCGGATCGCGCCACAACCGGGGCTGCTCGATCGACCTCTCGCTGCACCGCGACGGCGTGGAGGTGGCGATGCCCAGCCCCTATGACGACTTCACCCCCGCCGCCTATCGCAGCTTCGCTTACGCCCCGGCAGAAGCGCTGGCGGCAAGCCGGATGCTCGAAGGCTGGATGGTCGCCGAGGGCTTCGTGCCGCTCGCCAACGAATGGTGGCACTACGACTGGGCCGAATGGCGCCGCTATCCGATCATGGATGTGCCGCTGGAGGATGTGACGGCGGGGTGAGAGGCCATCGCTGGCGATGCGGAACAAAACCCGCTTCCGCAGCGCGCCGCCCAATTGCAGTCCTTCAGCAAACGACCCCGCAAGAGACACTAGGGCGCGCGTCGGTTGCACCAAGGGGCCAATTCCTGCACCATGACAGGATGCGGTACTCGAAGACACTCATCGGGCTCGCGCCTGTATTGCTCATGCTCGCGACCCCTGTGCAGGCCATGCCGAAGGACCCAGCGGAACTCGCTGCCATTATCCAGAACAAGTATGGCGGCGATGCCAATTCCTATGTCGATGACAACAAGGGCGAATTCCGGAAGATGGGCTGCAACGGCCGCGCCGATCTCCTGCAGGCGCTTCTCGATGCAGGGCTTGTGCTCGAGAACCTCGAACAGGGCCGCTATTCCGCTCATACTCAGGCGATCCGTTGTGCCTTCGAGAAGGGCAAGATGGAAGCACTAGCCCTGGTTTTGACGCCTGACGCCATGGCCATGTTCGAAGAGGTGGAGTTCGGACAGACGTGGCAAGCCTCGCTTTTGAGCCAGGCGATCTACTGGGATTCCTATGATCGGGTGCGATATCTGCTCGAGAACGGCGTGCATGCCGTTCAGCACGATAAGGACGCCGCCATCCTGACCCGCGAGGAACACCTCCTGCTTGCGGCCTATCAGGCGCTGGATACGGAGAAGGAGGACGCGATCCGGGCGTTTCAGGATGCGGGCTTTGGCCACATTCTCGATGCGGCGCGCAACAAGGCCAATTACCGCTATGTGATCGACAGGATCACAGGAAGCGGCGGCGGCGGTGGCGGCGGCCTGTTCCGGTCCTTGCTGGGCGGCGTGGCAGGCGCGGCGCTCGGCGGGACCACCGGTGCGGCGCTCGGTTTCCTCGGCGCGGGCGCGAATGCGGCGGACGAGAACGATACAAACGGCGCTGCCCAAGGCAATGGTCCGCTGCCGCTGGCGACCAACCGGGCGGACCTCGGGCTTGACCTCGCTCCGGTGACCGCACCGCGGCGCGGGCTTCAGGTGCAACAGGTGCTGCCGGACGGACCCGGCGCTCTGGCCGGACTGGCAAAGGGCGATGTGATCCTGACCATTGCCGGGTTGCCGGTTGCCTCGCGCGGCTCGTTCTATGTTGCCACGCACAAGGCTTTCGGCATCAAGGAGTATGCGGTCGAATACATGCGCGGGGGCGAGGTTATCACCACGGTCGTGGGCAAGGCTCAGCCGCAAGAAATCGCCACGCCGGAGGAGCGCCGAACTCCGAGCGACGCCAATGTCGCGGCATCTGTCGGAACCGACACGGCAACGACACTCGATCAACTCAAGAAGCTGGGAGAGCTGCGCGAGAGCGGGGTTCTGAGCGAGGAAGAGTTCGAGGCGATGAAGGCACGGATACTCGAAGGAGGCTGAGGCGAGAGCGTTGCTGCTCCCCATCCAGTTTCAGCCATCAGCACCGAGTTTGTGCAAACCCGGAATCTGCTCTCACCCCTTGGCGAGTTCTTCCTCGACCTGCCCCAGCCGTTCCTTTCCGAAGAACATTTCTCCCCCGACCCACATCGTCGGGATGCCGAAGGCGCCGCGCTCCACCACGGCGTCGGTGTTGGCGGCGAGCGCCTGTTTGACTTCGTCGCTCTGCGCGCGGGCAAACAGGTCTGCAGCATCGAGGCCCGCCGCGCTCACCGCCGCGCCGATCGCTTGCGGATCGAACACGTCCAGCCCTTCCTCCCAGATCGGCGCCAGCAGTGCCTCGACGAAATCGACCCCGCGCCCGTCATCGCAGGCTGCTGCAAGCATCCGCTGCAAGGTGATGGAGTTGAACGGAAATTGCGG
The DNA here is from genome assembly GCF_001677335.1 of Erythrobacter dokdonensis DSW-74. GTDB lineage: Bacteria > Pseudomonadota > Alphaproteobacteria > Sphingomonadales > Sphingomonadaceae > Erythrobacter > Erythrobacter dokdonensis. The sequence continues at coordinate 403,883 of NZ_LZYB01000001.1, read as the reverse complement.
GTGAAGCCGGTATTTCGTCAACCCGTGCTTCGCGATGAAACGGTCCATCTCCAGCTGGGCATAGGCGTTCTTGCCCTTCACCTCGGCATCGCGGATCATCGGCGGAGCATTGCCGGTGAGGCGGTGCATCCCGGCAAGGAACACCGGAATCACCGCCAGTTCAGCGCCGTGGCGCGCGGCGATTTCCCTGAGCGGCCACCACACCAGATAGGCATTGGGCGAGACGAAATCGAACACGAGTTCAACGCGCTTGCTCATGGCTTCCCCCTATATCCCTGCCGCGGCCAGCGCGCGGTCCATGTCTTCGGTGAGGTCGGCAATGTCCTCAAGGCCCACGTTGATCCGCAGCAGGCCTTCGGTCACGCCCATCGCCGCGCGCGCCTCGTCGCCCATGTTGGCGTGGGTGGTCGAGGCCGGGTGGCACATCAGGCTGCGCGCATCGCCAATATTGTTGGAAATGTCGATCAGCCCGAGCGCGTCGAGAATGGCGAAGGCGCGCGCGCGGCTGCCGACGTCGAGCGCGAAGATCGGACCCGTTGCATCCATCTGCTTCAGCGCCAGATCGTGGCGCGGGTGGCTGGGCAGCCCCGGATGACGCAGGTGACCGCCTACCGCGACGATGCGCGGTTCGAGGAAACGGCCGAGCGCGACCGCATTCTCGCTTTGCTTGAAGGCGCGCAGCGGCAGCGTCTCCAGCCCCTTCATTACGACCCAGGCGTTGAAGGCCGAGAGCGTCGGTCCGGTGTTGCGCTGGAACGGCATCAACACCTCGTCGATCCACTGCTTGCTCGCGCAGATCGCGCCGGCCAGCACGCGGCCCTGCCCGTCCATCAGCTTGGTCGCGCTGTAAGCCACCACGTCCGCGCCAAACTCCATCGGGCGCTGCAAGACCGGCGAGGCAAAGGCATTGTCGACCACCGTCGTGATGCCGTGTGCGCGGGCCAGAGCGCAGACGTAAGCCAGATCGACAATATCGAGCGTGGGGTTGGCCGGGGTCTCGAAGAAGAACACCTTCGTTTCGGGCCGGATCGCGGCCTCCCATGCGGCGTTGTCGGCGCTGTCGATCACCGTGGTTTCGATCCCGAAGCGGGGCAGCAACTGATCGACCAGCCAGCGGCAGCTCCCGAAGGCGGCGCGCGCGGCGACCACGTGATCGCCGGCGGAAAGCTGGCACAGCAGGGCCGCGGTCATCGCTGCCATGCCGCTTGCCTGAGTGCGGCAGGCTTCGGCCCCTTCCATAAGCGCGATGCGTTCTTCGAGCATCGCGACGGTCGGGTTCTGGAGGCGCGAATAGGTCATGCCCTCGGCCTCGCCCGCGAACCGGTCGGCCACCGTCTGGGCATCGTCATAGGTGTAGCCCGAGGTGAGGAACAGCGCCTCGCTGGTCTCGCCATGTTCGGAGCGCCAGGTGCCGCCGCGCAGCGCGCGGGTTGCGGGGCGCCAGTTCCTCGTGGCGGCGCGGTCCATTCCGGTGGTCTTCTTCATGGCGCGAGTGCTTAGGCGGGCGCGAGGCCGCTCGCAAGCAGGCCGTCGCGCGCGGTATCCTCGTGACCCACGGCGGCGAGCATCAGCGTGCCTTCGATCAGGGTCAGCAGATAGCGAGCGCCGCCCTTGGGGTCGGGGTCGTCTGCGGGCATCTGCCCTTCGAGCCAGCCGAGCAGTTCGGCCGTGATCGCATGGGCTGCCGGAGCAAAGCCGGTAAGGCCGCGCGCGGCACCGGCGACGATTTCCCACCAGAGGGCCATGAAGGGCTGCATCTGGGGGCTGCGGGCATGGGTGAGGATGCGGGCGAGCGCCTGCCCCCGGGTCGCCGCCCTCTCGCTGCCGAGCGCGGCATCGAGCGCTTGCGAATAGGTGCGCGCGACAAAGCCGAGCAGTTCGGCGATCAGCGTCTCCTTGCTGCCGAAATGGTAGAGCAGCATCCTGTCGCTCGTCCCCGCAGCCCTTGCCAAAGGGCGCAGGCTTGCCTGTCCGAGACCATGGGTCAGGACGTGCGCGGCCAGCGGTGGCAGCAGGCTCTCCTTGGACATCGGCGAATTTTTGACTGAGGCGGGCATGGCGGGGGTTGTAGCAAGTGCTACAGCAAGCTACAAGCGGACGTAGCACTTGCTACATAAAGATGGAGATTCGCCCCTATGCCAAACGAACTGACCCCCTTCCTCGCGCTTGCAGGCGGAGGCCTCGTCTGGGCCGTGGCGGCGATCCTTTCGATCATGTTGCGTCCCAATGCGCCCGGCAGCGCGTTGCTGGCGGCAAGCCTCGCCGCCGGGTTCGCCGCCTTCACGGCGATCACCATCGCGACCGAGGGCGTGTTTCCGGTGGTGCTCAATCACACCAGCAACCTGTGGGGCGTGCAGGTGTGGTGGGATCTGCTCCTGTCGCTTTCGGTCGCCTACTTCCTCATCGCCCCGCGTGCCCGGGCTCAGGGCATGAACCTGCCATTGTGGACCGTTTTCATCCTCGCCACCGCCAGCATCGGCCTGCTGGCCATGTGCGCGCGGCTGTTCTGGCAGGAGAGCAAGGCAAAGGCCGCAAGCTCCTGAACCCGCTTGCTCTTGGCGCTGCCCCTGCCTAAGCGACAGGGGCCATGGCCGAGGCGCAAGCGTCCCTCTCTGCTGCCGCGCAGCCGCCGCTGCATCCGCGTGATCCGCTATTATGGTGCATCGCGCTCATGGGTCTTTATGCACTGCTGGCAGGCTGGCGGCTGGCGACCCCTTCGACCCCCTATTTCGACGAGGTTCATTACCTCCCCGCCGCGCGCGAATTGTTGGCGCTGTGGCAATATGGCGAGGGCGCCTATCTCAACCGCGAGCATCCGCTGCTTGGCAAGGTGATGATCGCGCTGGGCATGGGACTGGCCGGGGACAATCCGCTCGGCTGGCGGATCATGCCGTTGCTGGCTGGCACGCTGGCGCTGTTCGCCGGCATGCGCGCGCTGTGGCATGCCAGCCTCGACCGTTTCGCAACACTTGCCTTCGGGTTCCTCCTGGCGACCGGCTTCCACCTCTTCGTGCAATCGCGCATCGCGATGCTCGATGTGTTCATGGCGGCCTTTCTCGCGCTTGCGGCGTGGCAGTTTGCTGCAGCCATCCGCGAACCGGAAACGGGTCGCTGGCGCCTCGCCTTGACGGGGGTCGCTCTGGGCTGCGCAATGGGCGCCAAGTGGAACGCGATCCCGCTCGCCGTGCTGCCGGGCCTTGCCTTCTTTGCCGCGCGCCTTTCGGCCGGGCGCCGCCGCCTGTTCCTGTCGCGTCGGGGGATGCCCGTGCCCGGGATCACGCTGGTCGAGGCTTTCGTGTGGCTCGGCATCGTGCCGCTCGCCACCTATGCGCTGACCTTTGCGCCGGGATACTGGCTGGGCGGCTACCTGCGTCCCTCGCCGCTGGCAGAGGCGGGCCTGATCGGGTTCCACGGCGAGATCCTCAGCCTCCAGCAGCAGGTCATTACCCCCCACACCTACCAGAGCACCTGGCCGCAATGGATGCTGAACACGCGCGGCATCTGGTATCTTTACGAGGTCGTCGACGCAGCGCAGCGCGGGGTGCTTCTGATCGGCAATCCGCTGACCATGCTGCTGGGACTGCCCGCGCTGGCGTGGTGCCTTGCAAGCGGAGCATGGCGCGGCGACTGGGCGCGGCTCGGCGCGGTGATCGGCTATGCGGCCAGCCTCGGCCTGTGGCTGATCGCACCCAAGCCGGTGCAATTCTACTACCACTATTTCGTGCCGAGCTTCTTTCTGCTAGCGGCGCTGTCGCTGGCGCTGTCCGACTTGCGGCGCACGGGCTGGGGCGCATGGCTGGCATGGGGCACGCTGGTGGCATCGGCAGGCATCTTTGCGCTATTCTACAAGATCCTCGCCGCCGCCCCTCTCGAAAGCGCTGACAGCTTCGTCAAGTGGACGTTGCTGGCAGGGTGGCGATAGGCCCCTAAAACCGCCCCCAGACAAAGCGGCTCGACAAGGCGTAGTTCCAGACCGAGCCGACCAGGATTCCCGCCAGCGCAGCAAGTGTCCAGAACACGCCCTTGCCTTCCAGAAAGGTCGCCACCGCGACATTGGCGAAGGCCCCGACGGCGCAGGTGGCACAGAACCCCAGCCACCCGCGCAGCACCTGACCCCAGCCTTTCAGCCTTTTATCCCGATAGGTCAGCCAGTTGTTGAGCCAGAAATTGAAACTCATCGCCACCAGCACGGCGCCCGTCTGCGCCAGCGCGAAGCCCTCGCCCAGCACGAACAGCAGGGCCGATAGCGCAGCGAAATGCACAACCACGCCCAGCCCGCCGACCGTGCCGAACAAGGCGAAACGGGTGGGGATCAGGCGGCCGAACGTCTTGTCGTAGAGCCCTGCCAGGAAATCGAACAGCACGGCACGGTCCAGCTTGCTTTCACCTTCCCGGCGAGCGGCAAAGCGCAGGGGAAATTCCTTGACCCGCATCGGCGCATCCGCCGTCGCCAGCAAATCCAGCAGGATCTTGAACCCGATCCCCGACAGGCGCGGCACAAGCGCGCGGGCAGTGCTGGCAGGCAGCATGAAATAGCCGCTCATCGGATCGCTGAGGTTCACGCCCGTCAGTCGCCGCGCAAGGCCGTTGGCAAAGGCAGACAGCCGCTCGCGCTCGGGCGCGGCCCAGTCGTCGGTGCTGGCACCGGGCATGAAGCGGCTGGCAACGCAGATTTCCGCTTCACCCGCCTTGAGCGCCGCCAGCATGCCCGGCAGCAAGGCGGGATCGTGCTGGTGGTCCGCATCCATCACAGCCACGAAAGGCGCAGGGGTGGCGCAGAAACCCTCGATCGCCGCGCTGGCAAGGCCTCGGCGCCCGATCCGCTGGATCACCCGCACGCGGTTATCGCCAAGCGCGAGCGCACGCGCCTCGTCCGCCGTCCCGTCGCGGCTGTCGTCATCGACGATGATGACTTCCCATCCCTCGGGGCCCATCGCGGCGGCGATCCGCTCCACCAGCGGAGCAAGATTCCCGCGCTCGTTCAGGGTCGGCAGGATGATCGCGAGATCGAGCATCGCTCTAGAGGCGCGCGCGCACCGCCTCGCCGATTGCCGCCGTGCCGTGACTGCCGCCCAGATCGCCGCCGAGGATACCGTCGGCCAGCGTGGCCGCCACCGCGTTCTCGACCCGCGCGGCCTCGGCATCCATCCCGAAGGAATGGCGCAGCATCATCGCCGCCGAAAGGATCGTCGCCATCGGATTGGCCTTGCCCTGCCCGGCAATATCGGGCGCGCTGCCATGGATCGGTTCATACAGTCCGAAAGTGCCGAACGCCGTCTCGCGCTCGCCCAGCGAGGCGGAAGGCAGCAGGCCGATCGAGCCCACCGCAGCACTCGCCAGATCGCTGAGAATGTCGCCGAACAGGTTGCCGGTCAGCACCACGCCGAAGCGGTCGGGATGGCTCACCACCTGCATCGCAGCATTATCGACATACATGTGGTCCAATTCGACATCGGGGTATTCCGCCGCCACCTCGATCACCACGTCGCGCCACAGCTGGCTGGTTTCCAGCACATTGGCCTTGTCGACGCTGGTCAGCGGATGGCCGCCGGCCGCCGCAGCACGGAAGGCCACATGGGCGATACGGCGCACCTCGTGTTCGGCATAGGACATGGCATCCCACCCCTCGTGCTCGCCTGCCTCGCTCACCCGCCGGCCCTTGGCGCCGAAATAGACATCGCCCGTCAGTTCGCGCACGATCAGCATGTCCAGCCCGCCCGCTATATCGGCGCGCAGCGGCGAGAGATGTTCCAGCCCCGCGAACACACGCGCCGGGCGCAGGTTGGCGAAAAGGCCGAGATGCTTGCGCAGGCCGAGAATGGCCTGCTCGGGGCGCAGATGGCGTTCCAGCGTATCGCAGGAGGGATCGCCCACCGCGCCGAACAGCACCGCATCGGCCGCGCGCGCCATGTCGAGCGTCTCGTCCGGCAACGGCACGCCGTGGCGCTTGTAGGCGATGCCGCCGACATCCCCCTCGAACAGGGTCAGGCCCGGCAGGGCGAGACTTTCCAGCACCGCAACCGCCTCGGCAGTGACTTCCGGGCCGATCCCGTCACCGGGCAGGATGGCAATCTTCACGCGTGAATTCCCCTTACGCCATGCGGGCCAGCCGCTCGGTCAGCAGTCTCCGCGCGGCCATAACATCGCGTCCGCGCCCTGCAAGCAACGAGTTCGCAAGCGGTGCCTCGAGCGCGCCAAGCGCCTGCATCTGCGCGGCGAAATCCGTTCCCGGATCACTGCGAACGCCGCCATAGCCCATTTCCGCAAGCAGCATCGTCTCGTAGGCGACAAGGCCCGGCACCCAGCCGCGTGCCGAGGGCGCAAAGGCGATCGCGCCCAGCAGCGCCTCAAGCGCCGCGAAGATCGCAGGGCAGGGATAGCGCTCGGGCAAAGCCGCGGCAGCAAGCGCGCAGACCCACTGGATCGCGGCCGCCGGCAAGGGTTCGGTCATCAATGCGGCGCGCGAATGTTCGAGTTCGAGCCGCGCAAAGGGCAACTGGGTGCCGGAACGCACCGCGAGTTCCATTGCGACGCGGTTGCCCGGCACCATCACCGCCCGCATCTGCCGCCCTCGCCCGCCTGCGACATAGGCGGCGACCAGGCCATTATCGGGGGACAGCAGCCGCGCAATCGCGCCGGTCTCGCCGTGAGCGCGCGATGCGAGCAGGATCGCGGACGAGCGCAGGTTCATCGCCCGCGCGCGCCCCGCTTCACTTCTTGGACAGCTTGGCTTCCAGCGCGGCGACCTTGGCTTCCAGGGCATCGGCCTGTTCGCGGGCCTTCTGGGCCATGGCCTTGACCGTGTCGAACTCCTCGCGGGAGACGAAATCGATCCCGCCCATGGCCTCGCGCAGCCGTTCGCGCGCGCTTTCGCGGGCTTCGCGGGTCATGCCCGCCATTGTCCCGGCGGCACTGTTGGCGATTTTGACAAGGTCGGCGATGATCGGGTTCTGGCTTTGCATGGCAGGCTATTTGGCGATGCGGACAGGGCTTGTCCAGTGTGCCCGGGGCAGAAACGGTGCCGTCACAATTCAACCCGCATCTGCGCGCCGCTCGATCCGCGCAGGCCGCCGTCTGGATTGGCCTGAATGAAAGCGTAGTTAAGCACCCCGGCAAAGCACACCCAGGCAAGATAGGGCAGCAACAGCAGCCCCGCCACGCGCCGCACGCGCCAGACCAGCGCGACCGCCGCGACCAGCAGCACCGCCGAAGCGCCCAGCAGATAAAGCCCGCCGGTCATGTCCTGCATCCCGAAAAACACCGCGGTCCAACCCTGCGTCAGCAGGAATTGCACCGCGAACACACCAAGCGCGAGCCCTCGTCCGGGGGCACCCCAGGCGCTCGCCACGAGCGCGAGAGACAGGCCGATCAGCACGAACAGGATACTCCATACGATCCCGAAAACAGCCGTCGGGGGATAGATTGCGGGCTTTTCCAGTCCGGCAAACCACGGCGTATCGGGGCCGCCCAACTGGCCGGCGGTAAAGCCGATCAGCAGCACCAGAGGCACCAGAAACAGCGCCCAGCGCAGGAAGCTCGCACGCAATTGTTGTTTGGAAGCAAGGACGTTCATTCTGTTTCCCCATGCCTGGGCGCAGGTGATTCTCCCGCGCCCGACCGTCGCGGAAAGGCGATAACAGAGCCGCCCGCGCGCGCCAAATTCGCTGCGGAATTCTGACCCATATTGGACCACCTCCTACCGCAAAGCCGACAAAAAGATGTCCCGCCGGCCCGCGGGAAAAGGAAAGGCTTGGGGCATGACGCTGCACTCTGCTAAGGCCTGCCACATTCCTGCCGTGATTCGGAAGCGTGGTGGCGGCAGGAAGATAACCAACCCGCGCTTCCGCTCATTGCAGGCCGGCAACCCGGCCCTACAGGGGAATGAACCATGAAGAAGATCGCTGCTCTGATCGCCGTCGCCGGCCTCGCCACCGTCACCGCTGCTTGCTCGGCCCCGGCTGAAGAAGCCGCCACCGAAGCCGACACCACCGCGGTTGCCGAAGAAGCCACCACCGAAGAAGCTCCGGCCGAAGACGCGATGGCTGCCGAAGGCGAAATGGCTGCCGAAGGCGAAGCCATGACCGAAGAAGCTCCGGCTGAAGAAGCTGCTGCCGAGTAATCGCCAGCACGTTTCGGTGCCGGCGTAATGCCGGTTCACGGACACGGATCAGGCCGGCAGTGACCCCAGGGGTTGCTGCCGGCCTTTTCGTTGGTGCCGGCCTTTTCGTTGGTGACTCAACAGCGCCGCGCGCTGATCAGGAATTCGACGTTGCCCTGCGGTCCGGTAATCGGGCTTTCCACGATACCTTCGACCGCCCAGCCCAGCCCTTCGAGCCAGCCGCGCACCTCGGCGCACACGCGCTGGTGAAGCACGGGATCGCGCACCACCCCACCCTTGCCGACCTCCTCCCGTCCGACTTCGAACTGCGGCTTGATCAGCGCAACGAGACGGCACTGCGGCGCGGCGAGTTGCAATGGCACCTCCAGCACCTTGGCAAGGCTGATGAAGCTGGCATCACACACCACCCAGTTGCAGGGGCGGTCGATATGTTCGGGCGTCAGCAGCCGGGCGGAGAGCTGTTCGAGCACGGTGACGCGCGGGTCTTCGCGCAATTTCCATGCCAGCTGGTTGGTGCCGCTGTCGACGCAGAAGACGTGATCCGCCCCGTGGGTCAGCAGCACATCGGTAAAGCCCCCGGTGGACGAGCCGATATCCATCGCCACCGCCCCTGCCGGGTCGAGGTCGAAATGCTCCAGCGCGTGCGCCAGCTTGATCCCGCCCCGGCTGACCCAGGGATGGTCGCGCCCGCGCACATCGAGCGCCGCATCAACGGCGACCTGCTGGCCGGGCTTGTCGATCTTGACCTCGCCCGCAAACACCAGCCCCGCCATCACCAGCGCCTGCGCCCGTGCGCGGCTTTCAGCCAGCCCGCGCTCGACCAATAGCTGATCGACGCGGCGCTTTTGCGGCTTGGCGGGGCGGGACGGCGTTTCGGGCATGAGCGTTCCAAGAGGGTGGACAGGGGTGGCTCCTAGCGCGCAAAGTAGCGCGATGAAAGCTGCCCTGCCCCTCCTCGCCCTCGCCCTTGCTGCGCTGGCCGGCTGCGTGCCCGCGGCCAAGGTTCCACCTGCCCCTGCCCCGGTTGCGCGCCCGGCACCTGCGCCTGTGCCCGCGCCTCCCGCGCCCCCGGTGCTGCAGGCCGTTCCGAACGATAACTGGATCAACGCGGCGATCACGCCGGGCGACTGGCGTTACGAAGCCGGCGCAGCCGGCCCGCTGGCGGTATTTGTCGGCGCGGGCGGCAAGGGCGATTTCGTGATGACCTGCAACCGGGCGGCCCGGACCATCGACCTGTGGCGGGCAGGCACGAACCCCGCGCCGCTTGCCATGACGATCCGCACCGAAACCGGGACGCGCAGTCTTGCAGTGGTTCAGGCCGAGGACACCAACCCCTATCTCACTGCCAGCCTGCTCGCGTCCGATCCGCTGCTCGATGCCATGGCGCTCAGCAAGGGGCGCTTCGCGATCGAGACCGAAGGCCTTCCGCCGCTCTACCTTCCCAGCTGGGCCGAGGTGACGCGCGTGATCGAGGATTGCAGAGGATAGGCGAAACGTAGACCGTGCGCACCGGTTCGGACCCACAGGGTCCGCAAGGGCGACCGTCCGTCCACAGGGGCCCGTAGCGCAGCGAAGGAACAGACCCGAGGACCTGCCCGCGCAGGCGGGCACGCACACAAGGACTTCCGATTCCATACATTAATATCCACAGGCTTGTGCTCAGCCTGTCCACAACCCGCCGCGCAAATGAAAAGCGCCCGGAGGCTTCCCTCGGGCGCGCGGTCCTGCGGCACTGCGCAGCGACATGTGAGTATGACGTGGGAAAAACATTATTCAAGTCTTGTCGCGCGCCTTCCCATGATTCACATTGCATACCGAGGCCAGCGGCGAACGCGGTCCTCGGCCCCCGGTGATACGAGAGGGTCCTGGCACACTAGCGCGAAAGGAGGTGATCCGATGTCTCATGGTTCAGCAGAGAGGTCGGCAAGTTTCCGCGCGAGGCACTACCGGTAATCCATTACCTCTAGAGGCTTCGTGAGCGGCACTTCCTGGCCGCTGACCATGAAAGGGCGTTTCCACCGACGGGCTGGGGACGCCCTTTTCATTTGTGTCTTGCGTCCTCGCCTCCGCGAGGACGTGCTCGCTATGCGTCCTCCGCTTTGCTGCGGACCCGCTGCGGGCGCGCAGTCGCGCTTGCGGGCCTGTGGCCCGTTCTCGTTTTCGAAAGCGCCTGGGCGCCTGCGGCCCGAAATCGCGCCAAAGAGTAATCTTGCTCTGCGCGGCCCGCAGGATTAGGCGCGTTTCATGCAATTCACCCGCCTGCCCCACCCCTCGCCCACGCCCGACGCCACCCGCGATGCGCTGATCGCCGATCCGGGTTTCGGGACGGTGTTCACCGATCACATGGTGGTGATCGATTATGACGAGGCGCTGGGCGGCTGGCAGACGCCGGTGCTTGGGCCGCGCGAGCCGATTGCGCTCGATCCGGCGGCAAGCGTGCTGCACTATGCGCAGGAGATCTTCGAGGGGCTGAAGGCCTATCGCCACCCCGACGGCGCGCTCGGCCTGTTCCGGCCCGAAGCCAACGCCGCGCGCTTCAACGCCTCGGCTGAACGGCTGGCCATGCCCGCGCTGCCGGAAGAGCTGTTCCTCGGCGCGATCCGCGCGCTGCTGGCAGTCGACGGCAACTGGTATCCGGCGGTCGAGGGCGGAGCGCTTTATTTGCGCCCCTTCATGATCGCGACCGAGGCCTTCCTCGGCGTGCGTCCGGCCAAGAAGTACAAGTTCATCGTCATCGCAAGTCCGGCCGGCAACTATTTCAAATCCGTTGCAAAGGCGGTGAGCATCTGGATCTCCGACTACACCCGCGCGGCCCCCGGCGGGACGGGGGCGGCCAAGTGCGGGGGCAATTACGCCGCCAGCCTCGTGCCCACCGGACAGGCCTTCGCCAAGGGGCATGACCAGGTGCTGTTCCTCGATGCGGTCGAACGCAAGTGGGTCGAGGAGCTGGGCGGAATGAACCTGTTCTTCGTCTTCGCCGACGGCACCGTCATCACCCCGCCGCTGACCGGCACGATCCTGCCCGGCATCACCCGCGACAGCCTGATCGCGCTGCTGACCGAGCAGGGCCTCACGGTCTCGGAAGCCCCCTATTCGATCGACCAGTGGCGCGCCGACGCAGAGAGCGGCCACCTTGTCGAGGTGATGGCCTGCGGGACGGCGGCGGTCGTCACCGCGGTCGGCAAGGTGGCGGGGCCGGAGGGCGAGTTCACCATCGGCGCGGGCGGCATCGGCCAGACCACCGCCGCCCTGCGCGAGACGCTGGTGGGCATCCAGACCGGCAAGATCGCCGACACCCACGGCTGGGTGACGCGGGTTTAGGAGACGCTGATATGCTCGGATTGACCTTCGCCGCCCTCGCCCTGCTTGCGCAGACGAGCGAGATCGTCTGGCGCGATGCCGAGACGGTCGAGGTCACAGTCACCTTCGCCGCCAAGGATCGGGGCAACCCCTTCCCGCAAGGCACCGCGCTGCTGAAAGCCAGGGCCGCCGAAGCCTGCGGCGACAAAGGCACCCCTGCCGCGCAGGGCGAGCCGGTGGTGACCGGGATCGCGATGGCCGGGGGCAAGCCGCAAGTCTCGATGAGCGGGGTCTATGCCTGCCGCAAGAGCTGAACCGGGCGTCGGCGTCGCCGCGCTCTACCAGTTCACGCGGTTCGATGATCCCGAAGCTCTGAAGGAACCGCTACTCGCCGCCTGCGAGACGGCGGGGGTCAAGGGCACGCTGCTGCTGGCGTGCGAGGGCATCAACGGGACGATTGCGGGGGGCGACAAAGCGCTGGCGAGCGTGCTCGGCACGATCCGCGCGCTGCCCGGCTGCGCCGACCTCGACGTGAAGTTCTCCACCGCGCCCGCGATGCCGTTCCAGCGCATGAAAGTGCGGGTCAAGCGCGAGATCGTCACGATGGGCGAGCCGGATATCGATCCCACGCTTTCGGTGGGCACCTATGTCGATCCGCATGACTGGAACGCGCTGATCGCCGATCCCGATACCCTCGTGATCGACACCCGCAACGACTACGAAGTCGCCATCGGCACCTTTGCGGGCGCGGTCGATCCGGCGACGCCCTCTTTCCGCGATTTCCCCGCATGGTTCCGCGCCCACCGCGAGGAGTTGCTGGCGGGCAAGAAGAAGGTCGCCATGTTCTGCACCGGCGGCATCCGCTGCGAAAAATCGACCTCCTTTCTGCGCTCGGAAGGGGTAGATGAGGTGTATCACCTGCGCGGAGGCATTCTCAGATATCTTGAACAAGTCCCTGAAGAACAGAGTCTGTGGCAAGGCGAATGCTTCGTCTTTGACGAGCGCGTGAGCCTGCGCCACGGGCTGGAACCCGGCACCCGCGCGATCTGCCGCCCCTGCGGCCGCCCGCTGGCCCGCGGCGAGGCATGCCCGGTCTGCGAGAGCGGGAATGCTGCGCCGTGAGCCAGCCGCCTGTGCTCTATTCCTTCCGCCGCTGCCCCTATGCGATGAGGGCGCGCATGGCGCTGTGGATCGCGGGGATCACCGTGGAGCTGCGCGAGGTAAAGCTCGCCGCCAAGCCGCCCGAACTCGTCGCCGCCTCGCCCAAGGCGACCGTTCCGGTGCTGGTGCCGGAGGACGGCACCGTGCTTGACGAAAGTCTCGACATCATGCGCTGGGCGCTGCGCTGGAGCGACCCCGAAGGCTGGCTGGCGGGCGAGGATGCGGCGCTGATCGCGGCCAATGACGGGCCGTTCAAACACCATCTCGACCGCGCCAAATACCCGAACCGCTACGAACCGGACGGAGTGGACCACCGCGCGGCCGCGCTGGCGATGCTCGGCCTGCTGGAACAACGGCTGGAAGCAGCGCGGTTCCTGTGCGGTCCAAACCGCACCTTCACCGACATCGCGCTGTTTCCGTTCATCCGCCAGTTTTCAGGCATTGACCCCGACTGGTTCGCCGCCCAGCCGCTGCCGCGCTTGCAAACGTGGCTGGAAGAGCTCGTCACATCCGCCCTGTTTGCGCGCGTCATGCAGAAATTCGTCCCTTGGAAAGCGGGGGACGCGCCGATCCTGTTCGGCCCTTAATCCCCCAGCCCGTCCCGGAACGCATCGACCAGCCAGCTTGCTGCCGGGCCAAGTCGCGTGTCGCGCCGCCAGAGCGCGCTCAAGCCATAATGCGCGCCGGGCTTTTCGGGCAGGTCGAGCTCCACCAGCGCGCCTGACGCCAGATCGCCCGCCACCATGCCAAGCGGCATATTGCCCCAGCCCAGCCCCTCTTTCAGCAGCGAGTGTTTCGCGCCCAGATCACCCAGCCGCCAGGTCAGCGGCGAGAGCACCGAGAACTCGCGCCCCTCGGTCAACGGCGAGCGGTCGGTCAGCACCAGTTGCAGGTGACGGCGGCTTTCGCCCGGCGCCACATCGGGCCGTGCCAGGGGGTGCGACGGCGCGGCGACGGGGACGAGATCGAGCTCCCCCACCGCCTGGCGTTCCAGCGCGGGATGATCGCCGATCACCGGTCCGCCTATGGCAAGATCCGCCCCTCCCTCGATCAGGCAGGCGGCGACCGCGCCCAACCCCTCGATGCGCAAGGTCAGCGCGCAGGTAGGGAACATCCGCCGGAAATTCCCGAGCACCCGTGCGGCGACCTCGCCCGGCACCATGACATCGATCACCAGCGTCAGCGAAGGCTCCTGCCCGGCATGCAGCGAGCGCGCCTTGGCCAGCAACGCATCGACCCCGTCAACCACCGCCCGCGCCTCGGCCAGCAGGCCCTCTCCCTCGGGGGTGAGCACCGGGCGGCGCGAGCCTTCGCGGTCGAACAGCGAGAGCGCCAGCTGCGCCTCAAGCTGGGCGATGCCGTAGGACACCGCCGAAACCGCCCGCCCCATCGCCTTTGCCGCGCCCCCGAAGCTGCCGTGTTCGGCGACGGCGATGAAGATGTGCAACTGATCAAGCGTCGGTTCACCGAGTTTCATGTGGTGAATGTTCGGATAATCCGAACATCTTGGCAAGTTTTATCGCACTTATCCGCACACCGTCGCTGGCCTATCTCCGCCTCAACACGCAACCAAGGAGACACGCGATGATCGAACTGCGTCCCTTCAGCAGCCTCGGTGCCGCCAACCACGGCTGGCTCGATGCGCATCACCACTTTTCTTTCGCGAACTACCACGATCCGGCGCGAGTCCACTGGGGCGCCCTTCGGGTCTGGAACGACGACCGGATCGCTCCCGGCACCGGTTTCCCGACCCACCCGCACAATGACATGGAGATCATTACCTATGTCCGGACCGGCGCGATCACGCACCGGGATTCGATGGGTAACGAGGGCCGTACCGAAGCGGGCGACGTACAGGTAATGAGCGCCGGGAACGGTGTGCGTCACTCGGAATACAATCTCGAGAACGAGGAAACCACGCTGTTCCAGATCTGGATCATCCCTGACGAGCGCGGCGGTGCGCCCAGCTGGGGTGCGCGTCAGTTTCCCAAAAGCGAACGCGCGGGCGCGTTCATCCCGCTGGCGAGCGGGGTAGCCAATGATAACGACGCGCTGCCGATCCGTGCCAATGCCCGCGTGCTGGGCGCAACAATCAAGGCAGGCGAGAGCGTGACCTACAGCCCTCGCTCGGCCGACCGCCGGCTCTACCTTGTGCCTGCCACGGGCAAGGTGCGAATCGAGGATGTCAACGGCGCCGAGACCGTGGAAGCCGGGGCACGCGACGGCGTGGCCATGACTGCGCTCGAAACCGTCACCATCACCGCGCTGGAAGACAGCGAAGTGGTGCTGGTCGACGCAGCCTGACACTTCCCCCGGAGCCGGCCGGTTCCCCCACCCCTCTCCCCGGCCGGCTCCACCCCCTCTCGTCAATCAGGAGCATTCCCATGAGCAATATTCTCTACGTCACGGCCAGCATCCGTCCCGAGGCTGAATCGGTGTCGCGCGGGCTCGGCCAGCGCCTGGTCGAAGGCCTTGCCGCTAGGACCGGCGCCAGCATTACCACCCGTGATCTCGCCACCAACGACCTGCCCTATGTCAGCGCCGAGCGCTTCGCCGCGAACCTCGCCCCTGCGGCGGAACGCAGCGCCGAGCAGGCTGAACTTGCGACCATCGCCGATAGGCTGATCGAAGAACTGCAGGCCGCCGACACCATCGTGATCGCCTCGCCGATCTACAATTTCGGACCCCCCGCCAGCCTCAAGGCCTGGGCCGATCTGGTTGCGCGGGCCGGCACCACCTTCCGCTACACCGCGAACGGCCCGGAAGGCCTGCTGACCGGCAAGAAGGCCTATATCGCGATTGCCAGCGGCGGCACGCCGGTGGGCAGCGATATCGACTTCATGAGCCGCTGGCTGACCTTCTTCCTCGGCTTCCTCGGCATCAGCGACGTCGAAATCGTCGCCGCCGACGGGATCATGGGCGCCGATGGCGAGGCGAAGATCGCCGCCGCGCAGGAAACCGCGCTGAAGCTTGCAGCCTGATCGGGTTCACGAAACGCCGCGCTGTTCCCCCGGGAGCGGCGCGGCGCTGTCGAACACCATCGCGGCGCTGGCCTGGCGCGCGTAATATTCAGGGCGGCGCGGAAATTTGACGAACACCAGCAAGGTCAGCGCCATGGTGGCGCCCGCGCCCACGACGAGGAAGATCGACGCGAGGCCGCCCATAGCATCGGTCTTTCCGAGCATGAAGGCTCCGAAGGAAATGCCGAAATTGCCCACCGCCATATAGATCGTGAACTGCGTGGCGGCGACGCTCGGCTGGCAGAGCCGCATAGAGATCGGCAGCGCGGCCACCGTCAGCAGGTAATCGACCGAGATCCACAGATAGACGAAAGCCATGAAAAAGAGCGGGTTGCCCCAAAGGGGTTGCCCGAAATACATTGTCGTAAGCATCGCCAGCTGGACCACGCACCACAGGATCGCAATCCGCTTCGCCCCGAAGCGATCTCCCAGCCATCCGCCCAGCGTCATGCACAGCCCCCCAGCCACCAGCCCGGCGGTTGCCGTCAGGGCGGCGATTTCCGCAACGTTCCAGCCCCCGTAATTCGCGCCGATCAGCGGGGTCGCGCCGGTCAACCCGCCGTTGAAGATACCGCGACCGAACAGTACGGGCAGCCACAACAGGCTCACAGGCTTGCACAAGGCGGCCACCGTCGTCTTGAGCAGCGGCCACCAGGACTCGATCTGGATCGCCAGATTGCGCTCACTGGCCGCACCCTCGGTCCACGGCAGCGCCCGCTCGCCGACGCGCTCGCGGAAGGCGGCGATATAGGCGCACAGCAAGAAAATGATTGCGGCAACCGTGAGAAAGGCCGCCGGCGCGCCGAAATCGTCGATCAGGAAGCCGCAGATGGCCGTGGCGGTTGCGATACCGATCGACTGCCCGCCGAACATCATGCCGCTTCCGCGCGCGCGCTCGTCCTCGGTCATGATATCGACCGCAAGTCCGTCGACGGCAACGTCCTGAAAGGTCGTCGCCATGTTCACGACGAAACCGATCGCGCCCAGAAAGGCGACGTCGGTGACCGCCGGATCGATAATCGCGGCCACGACCAGGCTGGCGATCATGGCGCTTTGGGCACCCAGAATCCATGCACGGCGACGCCCCATGGGCAGGAAGGTGTAGCGGTCCATGATGAAGCCGTTGACCAGTTTCAGCGACCACGGCAGCGCTGTCAGCGCCGCGACCGATCCGACATCGGCCGCGCTCGCGCCGTTGACCGCCATCCACGCCGGCACCGCGAACCAGAACAGCCCGATCGGCATGCCCTGCCCGACATAGAGGATGAACAGGGTAAACAGCCGCAAGGGGCGGCTGTGTTCGAGCACCATGCCTGTGGGCTTTGTCTGATCGACGATTGATCTTCCCCCGAAGTTCGCCTTGCGGTTCGTTCGCTACACATGAACCGCAGCCGACCTTATGGCGGGGAAAGGGACTGGCAAGGCGACGGGGGCCGTGACCTGCACAATTGACGCTTTTTTGACGCTGCAGGGCCGCGCCTGCGCCTCAGAGCCGCGGGCGCACCAGCAGCGGCTTGAAGATGTTGCGGCTAGGGCGGATCACGATGATCGCCACGCCGGCCAGCGCCAGCGCGCCTCCTGTCAGTAGGGGCCAGCCGATCCGGTCGCCCGTCAGCCAGGTGCCGAAGGCAATCGTCAGCAGCGGGGTGAGCAGCGTCAGTGGCACGATCAGGTTGGCATCATGCCGCTGGAACAGCCGGAAATAGGCCGAATGCGCCCCGACCGAGACGACCAGCCCGGCAAACAGCACACATCCCGCCACCGCCATCGGCGCGGCCTCTACCGCGGCGACCTGTCCGCTCTCCATCGCCAGAGTCGCCGGGAGCATCACCGCGATCGAGGCGACAGCAGCCCAGGCCTGCAGCGCCACCGCGCCCACCGCCAGACGCTTGACGAAGACCGAGGCAAAGGCCCCGATCAATACGCCCGCAAAGGCGAAGGCCAGCCCCGTCAGACTGCTCGACCCCGTGGGTGATCCGATCGCCAGCCCCACACCGCCCAGTGCCAGCACCATGCCGATCCCGCGCCGCCAGCGCACTTCCTCACCCAGAAAGATGATCGCAAACAATACCGTAAGCGGCGCTCCGGCGAGATTGACGATCCCCACGGCCGAAGGGCTCGCGGTCTGAAGCCCGACGAATTGCAGGCCGAAGCTCCCTCCGGTGATGGCGAAACCGACGGCGAGCACAAGTAGCAGGCGCGCCGGAATGTCGCGCAGCAGCGGGAACAGCACCACCAGCACGACCGCCGAACGCAGCACGGTGTAGAACAGCGGCGGCAGGCCGAGCGTCGAGACCGCAATCTTGCTGACCACGACATTCATCGCCCAGGCGACATTGCAGAACAGCATGATCGCCAGCGCCGAAAATGGCAGGTTGGCGGGCATCAGGTGACGGTGTCGCCGAATACCTTGTCCACGACATCGGCAGGCAGGCTCTCGCGCAGTTCCTCGCGCCAGACGCTCGCCACCGCATCGGAAGGCGCGCGCCAGTCTCCGCGCGGCGACAAGGCGCCCGCAGAGGACACTTTCGGGCCATTCGGCAGCGCCGAACGCTTGAACTGCGAGAAGCCGAAGAAGCGGTGCAGGAACTTGTCAAGCCACCGGGCAATGGTCGCCAGATCATAGGCGTTCCTGCGCGCCTCGGGGAAACCGGCAGGCCACAGGCCGCCCTCGCGCTCCCGCCATGCATGCCACGCCAGAAACGCCACCTTGGACGGGCGCTGGCCATAGCGGATCACGTGGTGGAGGAAGAAATCGTTGAGCTCGTAAGGCCCGATAATGCTCTCGGTCGACTGGATCTGCCCGTCGGCGCCCGGCGGCACGAGCTCGGGCGAAATCTCGGTATCGAGGATCGCGCCCAGCACGTCCCCGCAAGCATCGGTGAACTGGCCGGTCGCGATGACCCAGCGGATGAGATACTGGATCAGCGTCTTGGGCACGCCCGCATTAACGCCGTAATGGCTCATGTGGTCGCCCACGCCATAGGTGCACCAGCCCAGAGCCAGCTCCGAAAGGTCGCCGGTGCCGACCACGAAGCCCGAATGCTGGCCTGCCAGGCGGAACAGGTAATCGGTCCTGAGGCCCGCCTGCACGTTTTCAAACGTCACGTCATGCACCGGCTCGCCATCGGCAAAGGGGTGCCCGATATCTTCGAGCATCTTGTGCGCGGCGGGGCGGATGTCGATTTCGCCCGAGGTAATCTCCATCGCCGCCATCAGCTTGTGCGCGTTGGTCTTCGTGCCTTCCGAGGTGCCGAAGCCGGGCATGGTGTAGCCGCGAATGATGCTGCGCGGCAGGCCGAGCCGGTCGCAGGCCTTGGCGGCGACGATCAGCGCGTGGGTGCTATCGAGCCCGCCCGAAATCCCGATCACGAGGCTCTTTGTGCCGGTCGACTGGATGCGGCGCATCAGCGCATCGACCTGGATGTTGAAAGCCTCGTAACAGTCCTCGTCGAGCCGTTCGGGCCGGTGCGGTACGAAGGGGAAGCGCGCCACTCGGCGCTGCAAGCCGATATCGCCTTCAAGGCAGGCGTGTTCAAAGACAATCCGGCGATAGGTGTCCTCGGGGCGCCCTGCAGCCTCGGCGGCATCGGCGAAGGTCTGGTTGCGCAGGCGCTCGGCGGCGATGCGATCCGTGTCGATATCGACCACGGTCAGCTCGCCGGTCAGATCGAACCGCGCGCTTTCGGCGAGAAGGTCACCCATCTCGTAGATCACGCCCTGCCCGTCCCACGAAAGATCGGTGGTGCTCTCGCCATGGCCGCTCGCCGAATAGACATAGGCAGCAATCGCACGCGAGGCGGCGGAGCGGCAATGCAGGTGGCGATCATCCGCTCGCCCGATGGTGACAGGCGAGGCCGAAAGGTTGCACAGGATCAGCGCCCCCGCGAGCGCGGCCATGGTGCCGGGCGGATTGGGCGCCCAGAAATCCTCGCAGATTTCGACGCCAAAGCGGAAACCGGGCAGGTTGGCGGCAGCGAAGACGAGGTCGGTGCCGAACGGAACCTCCTCGCCCGCCACCGCGATCCACAGGTCGGCAAGCCCGCGCCCGTGAGCGAAATAGCGCTTCTCGTAGAACTCGCGGTAATTGGGCAGGTAGCTTTTGGGCACGACCCCAAGCAATTCGCCCCGGGCGATCACCAGCGCGCAATTGTAAAGCTTGCCTGCGCGTCTGAGCGGCGCACCCAGCACCAGCACGGGCGACAGATCGGCGGAGGCCGCGACAACCTCGGCGACGGCCTGCTCCACCCGATCAAGCAGCGCATCCTGCAACAGCAGATCGTCGATCGCGTAGGAGGAGAGAGTCAGTTCGGGGAACACCACCAGATCGACGTTGGCAGCATGGGCCTTTTTCGCCTCGTCGAGCACGCCTGCGGTGTTGAAGGCGACATCGGCCGGCCGCGCACACGGGGTCGCGGTCGCCACGCGCACGAAGCCGTGGGCGTGCATGTCGAAGAAGGGGTGCGAGATCTCGCTCATGATGCTTCACGCGCTTCCTGATGCCTTGGCGGACAGGCTCTAGCGGTTAATCCTTTCTGTTCCTAGCATCGCTGACCAAAAGACCTGCTTCGCGCCGCACAAGCCTTTCGATTGTCACCTTCGCTTGCGAAGCGGCGAACCAGCCTCCAAGTGTCCAGCAACAGTCAACAGGAGCCGCAACGCATGGCAGACAGCACCTATACCCCGCCCAAGGTCTGGAACCCCGATACCGTCTCCGGCGGGCGCTTTGCCGGTATCAACCGCCCGACCGCGGGCGCGCGCAGCGAGAAGGCCCTGCCCGAGGGCAACCATCCCTTCCAGCTCTATTCGCTCGCCACGCCCAACGGGGTGAAGGTGACGGTGATGCTGGAAGAATTGCTCGAAGCCGGGCACACGGGCGCCGAATATGACGCCTTCACCATCAATATCGGCGACGGCGAGCAATTCACCAGCGGCTTTGTCGCGGCCAATCCCAATTCCAAGATTCCCGCAATGATCGACAAGAGCGGGCCTGTCCCCTTCCGCGTGTTCGAAAGCGGCGCGATCCTGGTCCACCTGGCGGAGAAGTTCGGTGCCTTCCTGCCCGCCGATCGGGCAGCGCGCGCCGAGGTGCTTTCCTGGGTGTTCTGGCAGGTCGGCACCGGCCCCTTCATCGGCGGCGGATTCGGTCATTTCTATGCCTATGCGCCCGAGAAATACGAATATCCGATCAATCGCTACGCCATGGAGGCCAAGCGTATCTTCGATGTCGCGGACAAGCGGCTGGCGGAGAGCCGGTTTCTGGGCGGCGAGGAATATACCATCGCGGACATGGCCAACTGGCCGTGGCTCGCGCCCTTCGTGGCCGGACAGATCTACAATGATGCCAAGACGTTCCTTGCCATCGACGAGTATCAAAATGTCGGCCGCTGGGCGCGCGAGATTGCCGCAAGGCCGGCGGTGAAGCGCGGACGGATCGTCAACAAGACCTGGGGAGAGGAGGACACCCGGCTCGTCGAACGCCATTCCGCCGCCGATTTTGCGGGCAAGAACCTCGACTGGACCTTCTGAGCTTGCCGGCGGCGCGATTATGACGCGCCGCCCCCTTCACAAGGCAAAATCACGCGCTATAGAGCGCGGCTCTGCTGGGGCGTAGCCAAGCGGTAAGGCAGCGGTTTTTGGTACCGCCATGCGAAGGTTCGAATCCTTCCGCCCCAGCCACGCATTTTTTCACACTCCAAAATCCTTAAAGATCACGCGGCTCTGCTGGGCTCAAGACCCCGCGCCGGCATGCTTTGGGGCGTAACGATGGGCATTGCTCCACAAGCACGCCACCACCACCGAGCCTTACCGGAGAGACCCGCCGTTCAGCAGATTCCGCAGGTGGCGGTATTGGGGATCAATATGACGCCGCCGTGGAGCTTCGCGCCCTCATTCCCGTGATTGCGGGACCGCTGGCATTGGCCCCGTAGCGGAAAAAGTCCGGACAGCCTCGTTCACCATCTAGACGAGCGCGACGGGCTTTGCGCTGATCATTTCTTCCATGACGAAATGCCCGGTGACCACCGACAGGTCGAACCCGTCGACGAGGCTCTGGTAGAAGCGGTCGTAGCCGGAGATGCCGCGGGTGACGACCTTGATGAGGTAATCCCATTCGCCGCCGATCCGGTAGAGGTCGACGACGCCGGGCATGCGCTCGACATGGGTCTTGAAAGCGTCGGCCCATTCCTTCGAATGGTGCGGGGTCTTGATCATCACCATCACAACAAGATCGAGCCCGAGGCGCGCAAGGTCCAGTTCGGCGCGCTGGCCAAGGATCACGCCTTCGGTCTGCAGGCGCTGAAGCCGCCGCCAGCACGCGTTCTGCGACAGCCCGACCTTGTCGGCGAGCGCCCGCTGGCTGAGCGAGGAGTCGGCCTGGAGCGCGGCGAGAAGCTTTCTATCGATCTGGTCGATTTGAACTGTTTCAGTGGTCATATGACACGCCGTATAGCGGATTCCGCCCGAAAGAGGTGATGATAATTGATCCGGGCTGC
The DNA here is from genome assembly GCF_001677335.1 of Erythrobacter dokdonensis DSW-74. Classification (GTDB taxonomy): domain Bacteria; phylum Pseudomonadota; class Alphaproteobacteria; order Sphingomonadales; family Sphingomonadaceae; genus Erythrobacter; species Erythrobacter dokdonensis. The sequence goes on along the minus strand of NZ_LZYB01000001.1, from coordinate 381,789 downwards.
GCGATTATTGTCGTATGACCACTGCCACCGCCTGCGTCCAGGCCTCGCCCGTGCCCGCCGCTCCGCCCGCGTCTCCGTTCGCCACATTCCGCGCCGGGATCGAAGCTGCGCTTCAGGAAGGCACGCTGGCGAAAGACATCATCGGCAAGGGCCTCGTATTCGAGGGGCCAGCCGGGCCGGTGAGGCTGGTCTATGCGGACTATGCCGCTTCGGGCCGGGCATTGATGCCGGTCGAACGCTTCGTGATGGAGCAAGTGCTGCCGGTCTATGCCAATCCGCACACGCAAGCCTCGTTCTGCGGGCGCGCGATCAACCGCCTGCGCCGCGCCGCACGCGAGGAGATCGCGTCGTTGTGCGGTGCGGGCGCAGGGGACGCGGTGATCTTCGCGGGCAATGGCGCCACGGCGGGCATCCAGAAGCTCGTCCGCCTGTTCGGGGCCGACCGCCTCGATGCGAAAGGCAAAAGGCCGGTGGTCCTGGTGGGGCCTTACGAACATCATTCGAACCTGCTGCCCTGGCGCGAGAGCATGGCCGAGGTGATCGAGCTTCCCGAAAGCCCCGATGGCGGGCCGGACATGGAGGCGCTCGAGGTGCGACTTGGCGAATTCCACGGCCGGCACATCATCGGCGCCTTCTCGGCGGGTTCCAACGTCACCGGCGCGCTGACCGATATCGCCGCCGTCTCGCGGCTGGTGAAGGCGTATGGCGGGCGCGTGATATGGGACTATGCCGGGGCCGGTCCCTATCTTCCCATGAGCATGCGTCCTGCACCCGACGTGCTTATCGATGCGCTGGTCACTTCACCGCACAAGTTCGTCGGCGGGCCGGGGGCCTCGGGCATCCTTGTGGTGCGCAGGGACGCGGTGATGATCGACAAGCCCTCCGCGCCCGGCGGCGGCACGGTGAGCTTCGTCACGCCCGATGCCCACGATTACCTTGCCGATCTTGCCGCGCGCGAGGAAGCGGGGACGCCCAATGTCATCGCCGAGATCCGCGCGGCGCTCGCGATTATCGTGCGCGATTGCATGACGCGCGCCGGGCTGGACAAACGTGCCGACGCCATGCGGCGCGAGGCGCTCGCGCGCTGGCGGGCGAACCCGCAGATCGAGATCCTTGGCCCCGGTCACGCGGCGATGCTGCCGATCGTGTCCTTCCGCGTGCGCGGCGCGGACGGCGGACTTGTCCATCACCAGCTCGTCACGCGCATCCTGTCCGACCGCTTCGGCGTGCAGGCGCGCGGCGGATGCGCCTGTGCCGGTCCCTATGTCCACCGCCTGCTCGACATCGATGCCGGACGCTCGGCGGCGATCCGCGCAGCCGTCAGGGCTGGCGACGAGCTGGAGAAGCCCGGCTTCGTGAGGGTCAACTTCTCGCCCCTGATGGACGGAGACGAGTTCGCCATTCTTCTCGATGCGGTTGACGCCGTTGCGCACAACGGCGCGCATTACGCCGGACAATACGCCGTCAATCCGGCGACCGCCGTGTTCGAGCCGGTCGAAGCGCGATCCTTTTGAGATCAAGGTCTTGCGCGGCTCGATCGTCAATCCGCCAGCCACAGATCATGCGCGTCAATCCTCAGGCGGGTGATGGCCCGCATCGCCTCGGTGCGGGCCTCGGCCTCGATCCGGAAGGCATCATGCACCATGCGCTCGCCAAGCAGCAGATCGGCCAGGTCGATCTCGCCTAGCTGATGTCCGCGCCGCAGCTTTTCGAGCGCGGCCATCTGTGCTGCTACGCTATCGCGCGAACGCTGCCAGGTGAGAATGCGGAAGCGCGCTTCGGTGACGTCGGAACGCGCCGTCTCGCTGACTTCGAAACGGGCAAGCTGTTCATCGGCCTGCGCGGCGGAGGCACCCGCCCTTGCCTCGCTCGCCAGCGCCTTGCGATGCCCGCCGCCCAGCGGCAGGCTGACGACCACGCCCGCACCGCGCTCGATACCGCCGAATTCGGAAAAGAGCCTCAGGCCCACGGTCGGATCGGCGAAGCGATCGGCCCTTGCACGATCGGCAACCGCCGCCATGCGCGCGCTCTCGGCCTCGGCGGCGGCGATCAGGTGACTGTTGACGATCACCAGATCTCCCAACTGCGACAGACGCGCGTCGGCCATGTCGGGCATGGGCACCTCGGGCGCATCCACAGGCAGGGCAAGCGCGGGGAAATGGGTTTCGAGCCGGGTGCGCGCCAGCGCCGCCAGACCCGATGATTGCTCCAGCGCGCGCCGTGCCTCGGCCAGCGCTGCCTCTGCCTGATCGACTTCCAGTTGCGCGGCGTCGCGCAGGCTCCGGCGCCGCGTGACGGCGGCAAGCCCGGCCTCGTAATTGGCGACTGCCGCCCGGTCGACCCGCGCCTGCGCCGAAGCCGCCAGCCAGTCGAACCAATGCGCGGCGAGCAGCAGGGCAGCTTCGTGCCGCGCATCTTCGGCGACATTCTCGGCCACCTCGGTGCCATACTGGCCGATCGCCCTGTCAAGCCGGGCCTTTCCGGGCAGGCGGATCGGTCGGCTGAGCTGAGCGTCATATTCGGGAAACTCGTTCCCGCCCGAAACGCTGCGGCGGGCGTGACTGCCCTGGACGGTGAATTCGTAAGGGCCCTTGCGCAGCGCATCGGAACGGGCGCGCGCCGCTTCGAGGCGGGCGCGGGCGGCGGTCACGCTGGGATGCTCGGCCAGCGCGCGTTCGACCGCCTCGGGCGGAGGCAGGCCCGGATCGGCGGCGAGCGGGGCAGCGAGCATCGCGGCAAGAGACGTGAACAGGATCAGGCGGCGGATCATGCGGCGGCCTCCGGCAGGTCTTCGGCACGCTCCGCCGGGCCTTCGCCAAAGCGCTCGTAAAGGATCGGCAGCAGCACCAGGGTCAGCAGCGTCGCCGACACCAGCCCGCCAATCACGACGATGGCGAGCGGCTTCTGGATTTCCGATCCCGGCCCGGTGGCGAACAGCAGCGGGACGAGGCCGAAGGCGGCGATGCTCGCGGTCATCAGCACCGGGCGCAGCCGCCGCTCGGCCCCGCGCCGTACCGCTTCGGCGAGCGGCATGCCGGTTTCGCGCAGCTGGCGGAAATAGGTCACCATCACGAGTCCGTTCAGGACTGCGATGCCGAGCAGGGCGATGAACCCGACCGAAGCCGGTACCGACAGATACTCGCCCGACAAGGCCAGCGCGATCATCCCGCCCACCGCAGCAAAGGGAATGTTGGTAAGGATCAGCAGCGAGGCGCGCACCGAGCCAAGGCTGAGATAGAGCACGACGAAGATCAGCAGCACCGCAACCGGCAGCACCACCAGCAACCGGGCCGAGGCACGTTGCTGGTTTTCGAACTGTCCGCCCCATGCGATCCGGTAGCCCGGCGGCAGCGGCACGTTGGCCGCGATATCCGCCTTGGCATCATCGACATAGCTGACGATGTCACGCCCGGTGACAAAGGCCTGCACCATCGCGAAGCGCGAGCCGTTCTCGTGCTCGAGCTTGACCGGCCCTTCAGAGCGCACGACCGTGGCGACATCGCTGGCGCGCACCAACTGGCCCCCAGGCGAACGATAAACGAGATCGGCGAATTTCTGCGCGTCAAGCGCCCCGATGCCATCACCACGCAGCACGATCGGCACGCGTCGAACGCCATCGGCCACCACGCCCGCGCGCACGCCTTCGACCTGCGCGCGCATCATGTCCTGCAAATCCGCCACCGGCATCCCCACCCGGCCCGCAGCCACCCGGTCGATATCGACCAGCAGGTAATCGACCCTGTCATTGGCGACAGTCATCGCCTCGCTGGTGCCCTCGATCCCTTCAAGCCGGTTCTGGATTTCGCCCGCCAGCCGCGCCAGCTCGGCGGCATCCGGGCCGAACAGCTTGATTGCCAGATCGCCCCGCGCGCCGGTCAGCATTTCCGAGGTGCGCATTTCGATCGGCTGGGTGAAGGTCGGCTCGATCCCCGGAAACTGCGCCATGACCTTGCGCAATTCGTCCAGCAGCCAGTCCTTGTCGCGCACTCGCCATTCTTCGCGGGGTTTCAGTTGCAGGAAGCTGTCGGTCTCGTTGGGGCTCATCGGATCGAGGCCCAGCTCGTCCGAGCCGACGCGGGCGATCACTGCTTCGACTTCGGGCACCTGTTCGAGGATCGCGCGCTGCACCTTCAGATCCCCCTCCACCGAATGGGCGAGCGAGATCGAGGGCAGCTTGGAAAGCTGCACGATCACCGAACCTTCGTCCATCACCGGCAGGAAGGTCTTGCCGGTGACGCTGTAGGCCGCGCCCGCCAGCACCAGACCGATGCCCGCCACGGTGAACACCCGTCGCTTGTGCGCAAAGGCACCCTCCAGCAGCGCACGATAGCGCGGGGAGACCCGCCGCATCAGCCAGGGTTCGTGATGATGGCCGTCCGCTTCCGGCTTCACCTTGAGCAGGTAGAACGCCAGCACCGGCACCAGCGTCAGCGACAACACCAGCGCGGATGCGAGCGCCAGCACGATGGTAAGCGCTACGGGTGAGAACAGCTTGCCCTCCAGCCCTTCCAGCGTGAGCAACGGCAGGAAGACAATGGCAATGATCGCAAGGCCCGATGCGACCGGCTTGGCGACTTCGGCCGCGGCCATGAAGACATTGTGGAGCTTGCTTGAGGAGGCGTGTTTGGGATCGGACAATCGTTCGACCACGTTTTCGACCACCACCACCGCGCCGTCGACCAGAATGCCGACCGCAATGGCAAGCCCACCGAGGCTCATCAGGTTGGCGGTAAGGCCGATCGCGCGCATGAAGATGAAGGTCAGCAATACCGCCATCGGCAGCGCCAGCGCCACAATCACCGAGGCGCGCACATCGCCAAGGAACAGCAGCAACAGGATCACGACCAGCACGGTCGCTTCGAGCAGCGCGGTCTCGACCGTGCCGACAGCGTGCGTGATGAGATCGGAGCGATCGTAGAAGACATTGACGCTCATGCCCGCGGGCAGGCTCAGCTTGGTCTCCTCAAGCCGTGCCTTGACGCCTTCGACCACCTTGGCGGCATCCGCACCGCGCAAGCCGATGACAAGGCCCTGCACGGCCTCGCCGGCTCCGTTCTGGCTGACCGCACCGTAGCGGGTGAGGCTGCCGGTGCGCACCTGCGCCACGTCGCCGACCCGCACCACCGCACCGCCGGCCGAGCGCACGACCACAGCGGCGAGATCGTCGAGATTTCGGATCGCGCCGGTCGCGCGCACGATCAGGGCCTCCTCGCCGCTGGTCAACCGTCCGGCGCCGTCATTGCGGTTGTTCGCTTCGATGGCGGCGGAAAGATCGGCGGTGCTGAGCCCGGCTGCGGCCAAGGCGGCGCTGTCGGGGGCGACCTCGAAGGTTTCGGCATAGCCGCCCAGCGAATTGACATCCGCCACCCCCGGCACGGTGCGCAGCGCGGGGCGGATGATCCAGTCCAGCACCCGGCGCTTCTCGGCCAGCGACTGCGGGCCTTCGAGCGTGAACATGAACATTTCGGAGAGCGGCGTGGAAATCGGCGCTAGTCCGCCCTCGACCCCCTGCGGCAGGTCGGCCATCACCGCGCCCAGCCGCTCGGCCACCTGCTGGCGCGCCCAGTAGATGTCGGTCGCATCGGTGAAATCGATGGTGATATCGGCAATCGCATATTTGGCGACCGATCGCAGCACGGTCTGTTCGGGGATGCCGAGCATCTCCATCTCGATCGGGGTGACGACCCGGCTTTCGACCTCCTCCGGGGTCATGCCGGGGGCCTTGAGGATGATCTTGACCTGTGTGGTGCTGATGTCGGGGAAGGCATCGATCGGCAGGTTGAGAAACGACCAGCCGCCCAGTCCGGCGAGCAGGACGGCGAGGCCGAGGACGGCGAGGCGCAAATCGAGCGCGCGGCGGACGAGCGTGTCGAGCATCTATTGCGCGTTCATCGCTTTGAGTTCGGCAACACTGCTGGCGGCAACCACCTCGCCTGCTGTCAGCCCTGCGGAAATCACCGCCAACCCGCCTCCGCGCGCGGCAATGGTGACCGGGCGCTTTTCCCAGTCCTTGCCTTTCCGGACAAACACATGGTCCTTGTCGCCGATGCGGGTGACGGCGTTCTCCGGAACGGCGATGCCGCGCCCCTGCCCAAGAATGGTGACGGTCACATTGCGTCCCGCGATCACGCCGGGCGCCGCGCCGATGCTGGCGCGTGCCATGACCGATCGGGTCGCCGGGTCAATCGAGGGCGCAACCGCGATGATCTGCCCGCCGACCGGTCTTTCCACGTCCCCGCCGAGCGCCAGTTGGACCGCCATGCCTGGGCGCACCGATTGCGCGAGCCTTTCAGGAAGCTGCAATTCGATCTGATAGGCGCCTGTCCCCTCGACCACGAAAGGCGCGGTGAGGGTGTCCACCCCGCCGCCGGTCTCGATCCCGACATGGGCGACGCGTCCGGCAATCGGCGCACGCAGCGTCATGGTGCCGTCCGCGCCAACCTGTCCAAGCGCGGCCAGCCGCTCGAACTGCGCGACGCTCGCGCGAGCCTGTTCGAACTCGGCCCTGGCCTCGTCGGCGCGGGCTTCGGCAATGATGCCTTCCTCGGCCAGTTGCGAGAGTCGCTTTGCCCGCGCCTCGGTCAGCGATGCAGCCGAACGTGCACGCGCCAGATCGCCGCTGATCTGGACGGGATCGGTCGCGCGCACCAGCCCGAGCGCCTCGCCGCGCGCAACCTGCTGTCCTTCGATCACGTAGACCCGCACCACCGCGCCCGCGAAAGGCGCAGTGACCGCAACCCGGGCCTCCGGAGGGAGGCTGATGGTTCCGGGCACACTGCCGAGAGGGACGTTGCCGACCTCCCGAGCAGTCGCAGTCTCGATCGCCAATCCCTCGGTCGGATTGCCTTCGGCGGCCGGATCACCGGACTGCTGTGCAGGGGGGGCAGAGCAGGCAGGCAAGGCTGCGAACACGGCAAATGCGGCCAATCGGGCGATGAGGTGCGTGGTCATGCTCCCGATCATGCCGCGCCAAGCTGACAGAAACTTGCCAGTCTGGCAGGTTCTTGTCAGTTTCGCGGACCATCACCGGCTGTAGAAAGGAAGCGGCACGGTATGCGACTGCTCGTAGTCGAAGACGATCCCGAACTCGGCCGGAGGTTGAGCGAGCGGCTGCGCGGTGCCGATTTCGCGGTCGAACTCGCGGCAAGCCGATCCGAAGCGGAAGAATGGCCCGATGTCGAGCGGATGGCTGCGGTGATCCTCGACCTTGGCTTGCCCGATGGCAGCGGGCTCGATCTGCTGCGCCACTGGCGTAACAGGCGGGTGGAAACACCGATCCTCATCCTGACTGCGCGAGGCAGCTGGCAGGACAAGGTCGAAGGACTGAATGCGGGCGCCGATGATTTCGTGGTCAAGCCGGTGCGCTTCGAGGAATTGCTGGCCCGCCTCAACGCGCTGTTCCGGCGTCAGCAAGGCACCCGCGCGACCGCGTTGACGGCAGGCGATCTGACGCTCGACCCCCTCGCGCGCAACGCTGCTTTGGCAGGCGCGCCACTGGCCCTGAGCCGTCAGGAATTCCGCCTGCTCCACCTCTTTCTGCGTCGCGCCGGACAGGTATTGTCCCAGACCGACATTCTCGATGATCTTTACGCACTGGATGACGAACGCGAACCCAACACGGTCGAAGTGCTGATCGGCCGCCTGCGCCGCAAGATCGGACGCGAGCGCATCACGACGCTGCGCGGTTCGGGCTACAGGTTCGAGAAATGATGCGCGTTCCCGTGGCGGGCAGCTTGCGGCTGCGCTTTCTGCTGGCGGTCACCTTGTGGGTGATCCTCGGCATCGCCGCCATCTGGTTTTCGGCGGTCAGCATCTTCAGCCGCCATGTCGAGCAATCCTATCACGAGGAACTTGAGGTTCATGTCCGCGAACTCGGCCGACTGACCGAAATTGCCCCGGACGGCATGATCGTGCTGACGAGACCCTTGTCGGATCCGCGTTATGATGTGCCCCTGTCCGGCTTCTATTGGCAAGTCACCGCCGATGGACGCGCGCCGCTGCGCTCGCCCTCGATGACGCGTGGCAGCCTGGAGGAGGATATCGCCCATTCGCCCGAGATACTTCACCGGCTGGAAAATGGCCCCACCGGTCCGGCAATAACCTATGGTTTCACGCGCAAGGGGGCGGCGGGCGAGGACATCCACTTCGTCATTGCCACCGATCAGCGCGAACTTGACCGGCTGATCGGCAGCTTCACCCGCGATCTCACGGCATGGCTGGCTGCCCTTGCCGCACTGTTGCTGGCAACGGGCTTTACGATCATTTCCTTTGGCCTCAGGCCGCTCGATCGCCTCTCGCTCGCATTTGCCCGGCTGCGGCATGGCGAGACCGACAAGCTCGAAGGCGACTACCCCGCCGAGATCGCCCCGCTCGCCGCCGATCTCAACGCCTATATCCATCAGAACGAGGCAATGGTCGCGCGCGCGCGGGTGCAGGCAGGCAATCTTGCCCACTCCTTGCGAACGCCGCTTGCGATCATCACCGACGAGGCGGAACGGCTTGCCAAACACGGCGAAAGCCGCGCAGCCGGCATGGTGCTGCTTGATCAGGCGAGCGCGATGGAACAGCAGATCGAATACCAGCTCGCCCAGGCTCGGGCTTCTGCTGGAAAGCCGCCGTCAGGACGCGGTGTGGTGCTGCCCGATATCGCCATGCCGATCTTGCGAGCGATGGAGCGATTGCACCCGGACAAGGGCTTCACACTCGATGCGAACGGGTGCAAGGGCGTGGTGCTTCCGCTCGATCCGGTCGATTTTGCTGAAGTGCTTTCAATCCTGCTCGATAATGCCGGCAAATGGTCACGCTCCCGCGTTGCCTTGTCGTTCACATGCGACAAAACAGGGGCGTGCACGATCCGGATCGCAGATGACGGTCCGGGGATTCCCGCAGATCGGATCGACCAAGCCTTTGTCGTGGGAACACGGTTCGACCGCGAGGCCGCCGGCTCGGGCCTCGGCCTGGCGATTGCACAAGAACTCTGTGCGGCGATGGGGATCACGCTCACGCTTCGCAATGGCACCCAAGGGCTGGTTGCCGAACTGCGCCACACAGCGGCAAGACCGGTAGAGACTTGAAAGCAGGTCAGGCTCGCTCAGGCATCTGCGGCCTGCGACACCGGTCCCGGCAACCCGCCATTGAAGAGGTGGCGCGAGCGCGTGCTTCGGCGCCAGAGCGGGCGGTGCCGGACAATATCATGCCCCCGCCGATCAAGGTGCTGGCGCGACCACCGGCCACCAAAAAACCCGGATCAGCCGGGTCCCTGCGTCAGGAATCAAAAAGCCCCGGAAAACCGGGGCTTTTCAATTGTTTGGGGAACTCTAGATTAACGAGCGCCAAACAGGAAACCAAACCATGCCCACATAAAAGCCTCCTATCAAGCGTGAACTCTGTAGGACGGCTTTTAACACAAAATTAACCTTAATCAAGCGTTAACTACGATTCTTTTCCCTCCCATCATGATGAGCAGTTCGGGCATGGCGATTGCCTGCGAGAACAGGAAGCCCTGCGCCTGATCGCATCCCATGGCGCGAAGCTGATCGGCGACAGCCTCGGTTTCGACCCCTTCAGCCACCACGACCTTGCCCAGCGAGTGGGCGATCTCGATCGTCGCGCGCACGACGGCGTGGCTTTCTTCGGAAGTCGCCATGTGCTGGACGAACTTCTTGTCGATCTTGAGCTCCGAACTCGGAAGCTTCTCGAGGTATTCCAGGTTGGATTGACCGGTGCCGAAATCGTCGATCGAAAGGCCGATGCCGCGCGCATTCAACGCGGAAATCTGCGGCGCAATCAGCTTGTCCTCGAGCTTGGCGGTTTCGGTCAATTCAAGCGTGAGGTTCTCCGCCGGGAAGCCGATCCGCCCGAGCATGGTCATCATGTCGAACAGCAGGTGCGTATCGCTCAGGCTCTTGGCCGACATGTTGATCGCCAGCTTGAATCCGGGATCGAGCGCAATCGCTTCCCTGCCATCGACCAGAGCCGCCTCCATCACGATCATCGTCAATTCATTGATCCGGTCACTCGCCTCGGCCGCCAGCACCAGCTCCTGCGGATTGACGAAATCCTGTCCGTCAGGCTTCCAGCGGATCAGCGTCTCGGCCCCGACGATCCGTCCGGTGGCGAGGTCGATCTTGGGTTGGTAGGCGACCCCGATCTTGCGCTCCCGCAGGCCCTTCTCGAGCACCCGCATGATTTCGAGGCGGTAGTTGCGCGCCTCGACATAGGCAGCATCATTGATGATGAAGCGCACCCCGCGATTGGCGGCTTCATCGGCGGCCTGCATCGCCTTCTTGATACGCTGGCCGAGCGGGAGCGAATAATTGGTGTCGATCCCGATCGCCGGAGTGCTGCTCGCCGATTGCCAGTCATAACTGATCGCGGTCTTGAGCATGAGCGCCAGACCATCGGCGTGCCGTTCGAGGCTGACCTTATCCATCCGCGGCGCCAGCCAGACCAGACTGTCACGCTCGAAGGCGACGTCCCCGGCCTCGCCCGGCCCCTTGATATAGGTGATCAGACTGTTGACGAATTCACCGAGTTCGCGCGGGCTCCATTCCTCGGACATTTCGGCAAGATTGGCGATCCTGAGCGCATAGACATCGAGCGCGGCGCTTCCCTTGTCGAGACTGAGCGCCGAAGTGGTCATCGCATCGACGTCGCTGCTGTAATATTTCTTCGCAATGCGGTGGAAGCCGATGCCCGCAAAGCCCAGGGCGAGCATGGCAGGCATGATGTCGATGTTGAACCGCACTTCGTCGAGCGGAAAGGCCAGCAACGGCAAGCCCACGGCAGCGAACCACAAGGGCCGTGCCGAGCGCGACCTGCCCAGAGTATAGGAACCGATCGCCATCACCACGATCAGCATGGCCGGGAACCAGTACAGATCGGTCGGGACACCGGACTTCAATGTCTGCGCGCCGATCACGTGAAAATAGCTGCCCGGCACGCGCCCTTTCAGAGGCATGACAAGAAAGTCGGAGGACTCGAAAAAACTACGGCCGATAATCACGCTTCGACCGCGCAGCTTGGACGCGGGAACGCGACCCTTCAGCACATCGACGTAGCTGTAGGTGGGAATCGTCCATGGATTAAAGGCGAAATCGGGCCGATAGCGCAGGCTGCTGCCGTCATATCCGGCCAGCGCGGCCGAAATCGAAGGATAGGTCGTTCCGTCGATGTCCACCGATGTAGGGAACACGACCGAGAGGCTGAACGGGCTTGCGAAGCCTGTCATCGACGCCATGGCGGCATGCTGGCGAAAACGTTCAAGCGGCAGGATCCGGTCGATTTTCTGGAATTTGATCTGGTAGGAGGGTGTCATCCCGAGCCAGACCTTTCCCTTGTGACGTTCCAGCATGCGCTCGAATGTGGCATCGGATGCCGGCGTCTCCGGGTCGGCGTGAGCACGGTCGAACACGATCTTGTCGACCCCGGCGGCAACGAGCCGGTCGACCAGCGCGCTGTCATCGGAGCGGGAGGGCAATTCCTTGCCCAGTTCGTTGAGCGTGGCATCGTCCACCGTCACCATGACGATATCCGGCGGAGCGGGCCGCGACCGCAATTGCGCGCGGACGGCGCGATAGGCGTCTTCGGCTGGCAGCGGCAGGTCGATTGCGGCCGATACGAGCCCGAACAGGATCGCGAAAATGGCAACCTTGTTCCGCTTGCGCCGCAGCAGTGCCTCGCCGGACTGCAGGACGTTTTCCTCAGGGGGTTCGGGCGCAAGTTTCTCCGCCCGGCCCGGAATGCGCCGCAATAAGCCTGCCAGAGATGCCAGCGATGGAGTCATGGGCGCCCGGATCGTTAACGAATGCCGGATTTTCTAGCGCCGAGTGGTTAATTCATCCCAAACGATGGCATTCTGCCTCGGGAAAGATCCGGAAGCTCGATCTTCCAGGCAAAGGCTAGACGAGGCCTGCGCCAAACAATCCGAGCGCGATAGTCAGCGCCCCCAGACCAAGCGACAAATGCCAGCGCAGCTGCTGGAAATCGGGCGCGGCAAATCCCAGCGCGCGGTCGATCATGGGGGAAAGCCCGATCAGCGCGCCCAGGTACAGCAGCGCTGGCCCGGGCCATTCCCAGCCGAAAGTCCACGGCAGGAACAGCGCGACCGCGATCAGGCTCGGCATGACCGCCACGATGTAGGCGCCGGTCGTCGCAGGCGCGCCCGCTCTGGCGCTCCCCACTGCCTGCCCCCACCATACCCCGCCGAGGAAACTGAAGATCGCTGCTGCATAGGCAAAGCCACCGGCCAGCGCCGAATAGCGCCATTCATGACCCGTCAGCACCATGGCAAGACACAGCAGCTGCGGCAGCAGCCCGGCATAGCCCAGAGCGCGGGCAGCGGGCGAGAGCGAGGTTTTTCCGTCCATGCCGCCTCAAAAGCCTGCAAGGCCGCGCGGTTCCCGCGTGCTTGCACAGGGGCCGTGTTTGCGGCACTTGAGCGGGCATGGGACTGTTCGATCTGACCGGCCGCGTAGGCCTAGTAACCGGCGGCAATGGCGGGCTGGGCCTTGCCATGGCGCGCGGCCTTGCCAAGGCGGGCGCCCATGTCGCAATCTGGGCACGCAACGCCGACAAGAACGCCGCTGCAGTCGAGGAGCTGCGCGCGCTGGGCGATGGTGACATACTGGCGCTGAGCTGCGACGTTGCCAAGGACGAGGCCATCGAGGCGGCGATGACGCGCACGCTCGGAGCTTTCGGCCGGGTGGACGCATGCTTCGCCAATGCCGGGATTTCCGGTGCCGGCACGGCGATCCCCGACATCACGGCGCAAGGCTGGGACCACACCATGGCGGTCAACACGCGCGGGGCGGCACTGGTCTACAAGCACGTCACCCGGCACATGATCAAGCGCGCGAAAGCGGGCGATCCGGGCGGCAAGCTGATCGCGACCTCCTCGGGCCAGTCGATCATGGGAGTAAACCGCTCGTCGGACTATGCCGCGTCCAAGGCTGCCCTGAACGGCCTGACCCGGGCCGCCGCCTTCGAACTGGCGCGCCACAAGATTACCGCCAATGCCTTGCTATTCGGCTATTACGAAACCGACATCACTGCCAAGGCCGATCCCAAATTCGGGGAATGGATGGCGCGGCGCATCCCCTTGCGCCGTCCGGGCGATCACGCCGGGCTGGAAGGGCTGGCCGTGTTCTTCGCCTCGCCGCACAGCGACTACATCACCGGACAATGCCTGCCGGTCGATGGCGGACTTTGCATCAGCTAGGGCGGAACACCGCCCTGCCCCGACCGTTACCGATCAAACCCCCGCAACCGGAAACCTTCCCCCTGTGGCCGACGACGACCAGATCCCCGACTTCGCAGACCTGCCCGAAGACCGTAACCGCCAGCGCGCCGTGCCGGCCGGACGGATGGCGCGTTTCGGCACCTTCGGCAAGCTGGTCGGCGGCGTGGCCGGCGGCATGGTGGCCGAAGGGGCGCGGCGGCTGGCGAGCGGTGAGGGGATTTCCGCACGCGACCTGATCCTTACGCCCGGCAATGTCCAGCGTCTCACCGACCGGCTTTCGCACCTGCGCGGCGCGGCGATGAAGATGGGCCAGATGATCAGTCTGGATGCCGGCGATTTCCTGCCCGAGGAGCTTTCGCGCATCCTCGCCACGCTGCGCGATCAGGCGAATTTCATGCCCACGCGCCAGCTCGATCAGGTGCTGAAAAGCGAATGGGGGCCAGACTGGCGCAAGCAGTTTCGCTGGTTCAACCCCCGCCCCATCGCCGCCGCCAGCATCGGCCAGGTGCACAAGGCCCTGACCCGCGAGGGCGAGGAACTGGCGATCAAGGTGCAATATCCGGGTGTTGCCAGATCGATCGACAGCGATGTGGACAATGTCATGACGCTGCTCAAGGTCGCCGGCTTCGCCCCGCCCGAACTCGAGATGGAAAAGCTGATGGCCGCGGCCAAGCAGCAGCTCCACGAAGAGGCCGATTACCAGCGCGAGGGCGCGCAGATGGCGATGTACCGCGAACAGCTGGCCGATGTCCCCGGCTTTGTCGTCCCGCGCCTGCACGAAGGGCTGACCCGCGGCTCGATCCTCGCGATGAGCTTCGAGGAAGGGGTTTCGATCGAGGAACTGGGTAGCGAACCGCCCGAGCGCCGCGACGAGGTCTTTGCCCGGCTGATCCGGCTGGTGGCGCGCGAACTGTTCGATTTCGGCGTCATGCAGACCGATCCCAATTTCGCCAATTTCCGTTACCGGCGCGAGACGGGCGAGATCGTGCTGCTGGATTTCGGTGCCTGCCGCCCGGTCGATCCGGCGGTCGCCAACGGGTATCGCAGGATGCTCGAGGCGGGCCTCAGGGGCAATGCGCAGCAGGTGCTTGCCGCCACCATCGAGGCGGGATTCATGATGCCGATCGTCGCCGAAAAGCACCCCGAACGGGTGAACAGGATGATCGACATCGTCATCAACGAAATGCGCGAGGATGCGCCCTTCGATTTCGGCGACCGCGCTTTCATCCCGCTGCTGCGCGACGAAGGTTTCGCGATCGCGCAGGACAAGGACACCTGGGCCTTCCCGCCGATCGAAACGCTGTTCGTGCAGCGCAAGGTTTCGGGCACGGCGCTGCTCGGCGCGCGCCTGAAGGCCAAGGTCAACATCCGCCGTATCACCGAGGAAGTGCTGGCGAGCACGTCGCCGCGCCCGCTGGCGGATGCCTGATCCGGCAGCAGGTTAGCCCCCTGTTAGACCCCCGCCAGACCCCTTCCAGGCCGTTCCTGACCCCGCCTGGACCCGCCCTGCCCCGGCTTAGGGCCTTGTTTTCCAGCTGTTTCACGTGGAACACCGATGATCTGCGATAGACATTGCAGACCGTCTGTCATAATGCGCCCGCATGCTCGGGGGGGTAACCGATAACAGGATCGCAGTGCTGTTCGTGTGTCTCGGCAATATCTGCCGGTCACCGATGGCCGAAGGCGCGTTTCGTGCGGCAGCCTCGCGCTACGGGCTTCAATGCGACGTGGATTCGGCCGGTACCGCCAGCTATCATATCAACCACCCGCCCGATCCGCGCGCTGTCGCCACGGCACTCGGAAAGGGAGTGGACATCAGCAGCCAGCGGGCGCGCCAGATCGCGCGCGAGGATTACTACAGCTTCACCCACATCATCGCGATGGACGGGGCCAATCTCGCCGGGATCAAGGCACAGGCTCCGCGCGATGCCACGGCCCGTGTGGCGCTGCTGATGGACGCGGTCGCCGGACGCGAGGGAATGGCGATCGCCGACCCCTATTACGGCGACGAAGCCCTGTTCGCGAAGGTGTGGGAAGATATTGCCGAGGGCGTGGAAGCGCTCGCCGCCCGCTTCGCTATCGAGGGGGTTGGCATCAGGCTCTAGCCGCCGCGCAGCAGCTGCACACCCCAGTCGCGTTCGAACAGATAGAGCAGCAGCCGCGCGGCCTCGCCGCGTTCGCTGGTCAGCCCCCCGTCGCGCTCCATCAGCAGCCGGGCATCAGCGTGGGCGGCGGGCAGGAGGCGCTGCACCTGGTCGAGTCCGGCAATGTGGAACGCGGCCTCGCCCGATTGCCGCGTACCCAGTAATTCGCCGCCCCCGCGCAATTCGAGGTCTTCCTCGGCGATACGGAAGCCGTCCTGCGTTTCGCGCATCAGGGCCAGCCGCGCGCGGCCAGTTTCCGACAATTCGCTGCCGCGCAGCAGCAGGCAGACCGATTTCTCCGCGCCCCGCCCCACCCGGCCGCGCAGCTGGTGCAGCTGGGCGAGGCCGAAACGCTCGGCCTGCTCGATCACCATCAGCGTTGCGGCAGGCACGTCGACGCCGACTTCGATCACTGTCGTCGCCACCAGCAGCTTCGCTTGCCCGCTGACGAAGCGCTCCATGTTGGCGTCCTTGACCTCGGCACGAAGCTGGCCGTGGACGAGGACGACCGCATCGCCAAACCGCTCTTTCAGCGCCGCATACCGCGCCTCGGCCGCGGCGATATCGGCCAGATCGGGCACGCCATCGATCTCGCGCACCATCGGGCAGACCCAGTAAGCCTGCTGCCCGCTGGCAAGGTGCCGCTCTACCCCCGCCACGACATCGTCGACCCGCTCCATCGCCACCACCCGCGTATCGATCGCCTGCCGCCCGGGGGGCATTTCGTCGAGGCGACTGACATCCATCTCGCCATATTGCGCCAGTGTGAGGGAGCGCGGGATCGGGGTGGCGGTCATGGCGAGGGTATGCGGCGCGCGCCGCCCCTTGCCCGCCAGCGCAAGCCGCTGCGCGACGCCGAAGCGGTGCTGTTCGTCGATCACGACCAGACCCAGATCACGGTAACTGACCGTATCCTGGAAGATCGCATGCGTGCCGACCAGCAGCTGGATCGAGCCATCCATCAGACCCATCAGAATGCTCTCGCGCTCGCGTCCCTTGGCGCGGCCTGTCAGCAGCGCAATCTCGACCCCCGTTGGGCCGAGCATCTTCCTGAGCGTCTCGAAATGCTGGCGCGCGAGGATTTCCGTCGGGGCGAGCAGTGCGGCCTGCTTGCCCGCCTCGACCGCGATCAGCATCGCATTCAATGCCACCACGGTCTTGCCCGCGCCGACATCGCCCTGCAGCAGGCGGAGCATCGGTGCCTCCTGCGCCATGTCGCCCTCAATCTCGGCGATGGAGCGTGCCTGCGCACCGGTCAGCGCGAAGGGCAGTTGCAGCTTGGCCCGAAGTCTCCCGTCGCCCACCAAAGCCTGCCCCTTGCGCCGCCGCCCTTCGGCCTTGACCAGCAGCAGCGCAAGGCTGTTCGCCAGAAGTTCGTCATAGGCGAGCCGATCACGTGCCCTGGCATCGGTCCCCTCGTGCGCCAGCCGCAGTGCCTCGCGCCATGATGGCCAGCCTGAACGCTCCAGCTGGCCCGGCTCGATCCATTCGGGCAATTCGGGAAGCCGGCCGAGCGCCTGTTCGACCAGCCCGGCGACGCGCGGCTGGGTCAAACCTTCCGACAGGCGATAGACCGGCTCGGACAGCCGCCCCATATTGGCCGCGCTCTCCACCTCGATGTGGTCGGGATGGACGATCTGGAGCATGTCGCCATAGCGATCGAGTCGCCCGGCGATCCAGCGCCGCTCGCCCACCGGCAGCAGCTTTTTCGCGGCATAGGCCGCCTTGCCGAACCACGTCAGCGCGCAGATATTGCCCTTGGCGTCCTGCGCCAGCACCCGATAGGGTCCGCGGCTGCCCGCACGGGGGCTGCGGTGCTCGACCGGGGTGAGCGCGATGATCACCTGCTCGCCCTCGGCACCCTCGTCGAGATCGGCAATCGCGCGCCTACTGACGAAGCGCTCGGGCAGGTGATAGGCCACATCCTTGACGCGCCCGAGGCCAAGCCGTTCGAGCGGCTTCATCAGCTTCGGCCCGACGCCCTCGAGCGTCTGGACTTCGGCGAACAGCGGATTGAGAGCCTCGGGGCGCATAACGCATCCGCTACCATCCCGGTCGCGTCTTTGCGAGTTGAAGCGGCGGGAAGCTGTGGCTAGGTGAGCGCCATGACCAAGACCCTCCCATCTGGCCCATCCTTCGAACAACGTCTTGCGCGCGCCAAGTTCCGTTCGTGGCATCGCGGCACGCGCGAGGCCGATTACATGATCGGTGGCTTCTACGATCGCTATCACGCCGATTGGGGCGAGGCCGAGCTGGCATGGTTCGAGGCACTGCTCGACGAAGACGATGTCGATGTGATGGCCTGGGCTCTCGGCAGTGCCGCGCCGCCGTCACATCTGGCCGGCGATTTGTTGGCGGCAATGCAACGCCTCGATTACGTCGATATTCCGCGCTAGGGCGCCCCTGCCCTGCCCACTTTTTGCGGGAACCGCTCCGGCGCGCGGAGCTTCACTGGAAACACCATGCCCGATCTCAACCGCATCCTGTCCGCGCGCGAGCCGCTGACCCTGTCCTCGCTGCCGCGCGGGAGCCTGCCGCTGGTGCTGGCAGACATCGCGCGTGCGGCGCACGGGGTTAAGGGCGGGCAGCGCGCAGTGTTCATCGCACCCGACGAAGCGGCGATGCGCGCAGGCGCCGAGGCGGCACGCTTTTTCGCGCCCGAGGTCGAGGTGCTGACCTTCCCGGCGTGGGACTGCCTGCCCTATGACCGCGCCAGCCCGGCGCTCTCGATCAGCGCCGAACGGCTGGCGACGCTGCACCGACTGCAGAACCCGTCGGGCAGCGCACAGCTGCTGGTCACCACGGTCAACGCGGTGCTGCAGCGCGTGCTCACCCCGTTCCGGGTGCGAGAGAGCGTGCGCGAGTTTCGTCCCGGCACCAGCATCGGCCACGAAAGCCTCGCCGCGCTGCTCACCCGACAGGGCTACAGCCGCACCGACACGGTGATCGATCATGGCGAATTCGCGGTGCGCGGCTCGATCGTCGACATCTTTCCCTCCAGCCTCGATGCCGGGCTCAGGCTCGATTTCTTCGGCGATGAACTGGAAAGCCTGCGCCTGTTCGACCCGGCCACCCAGCTTACGGTTGAGCGGGTTGACCAGCACCTCCTGCTGCCCGCCTCCGAGGCGCTGGTGGACGAGGACAGCATCAAGCGCTTCCGCACCCGCTACCGCGAGCTGTTCGGCGCCCATGCGACGCAGGACCCGCTTTACGAGGCCGTGTCCGACGGGCGGCGGCTGGCGGGGATGGAACACTGGCTGCCGCTGTTCGAAGAGAAGCTGGCAAGCCTGTTCGACCATATCGGCAAGAATGATCTTGTGGTGATCGATCAGGGAGCTCTCGGGGCTGCCGAAGAACGCCTGTCTGATATTGCCGACTATCATGAACAGCGCGGCCGGATCGCCGGCGAGAGGAAGGGCAGCTATCGCCCGCTGGCGCCGGAAGCGCTCTATCTGACCCGCGCAGAATTCGATGCTGCGCTGGCTGCGCTTCCCGCCCATCGCGCGAGCGGCTTCGCCGCCGAGGAAGGCGCGGCCGTCCTCGATTTCGGCTTTCGCTCGGGCCGCGATTTCGCTCCCGAACGCGGGCGCGGCGAGAATATCTACGAGGCCGCCGCCGCGCATCTCAAGGCCGTAGCCAAGGCCGCTCGCAAGCCGCTCTTCGCCGCCTATTCCACCGGCAGCGCGCGGCGCATAGCCTCGATCCTCGAAGAGGCCGGCGCACCCACCGCTCTGGCGGACAGCTGGCAGCACGGGCTCGGCCTTGCGGCCAAGGGCAAGGTCGCGGTGCTGGTGCTGCCGCTCGAGAACGGCTTCGCCAATGACAGCCTCGAACTCCTCACCGAGGCCGACGTGCTGGGCGACCGGCTGGTGCGGCGCAAGAAGAAGCGCAAGGATTCCGATGCCTTCCTCGCCGAACTTCAGGCCCTGTCGCGCGGTGATCTGGTGGTTCATGTCGAACACGGGATCGGGAAATATCTCGGCCTCGAGCCGATTCCCGTCGGCAAAAGCCAGCATGATTGCGTCGCGCTCGAATATGCGGGCGGCGACAAGCTGTTCATTCCGGTCGAGAACATCGATGTCCTCTCGCGCTACGGCTCGTCCGATCAGGTCGTGCCGCTCGACCGGTTGGGCGGCGAGGCGTGGCAGCGGCGGCGGGCGAAACTCAAGGAGCGCATCACCGCCATTGCCGGCGAACTTATGCAGGTCGCCGCGGCGCGTGCGCTGAGGCAGGCCCCCGCCCTCCCGGCTGATCCGGCCACCCTCAACCAGTTCGTCGACCGCTTCCCGTGGTCGGAGACCGAGGATCAGGAACGCGCCATCGCCGATGTGCTGTCGGACCTCGAAAGCGGCCGCCCGATGGACCGGCTGGTGTGCGGCGATGTCGGCTTCGGCAAGACCGAGGTCGCCCTGCGCGCGGCCTTTGTCGCGGCGATGAACGGGCAGCAAGTCGCCATCGTCGCTCCCACAACCCTGCTTGCCCGCCAGCATTATCAGAACTTCGCGGAACGCTTCTCCGGCTTCCCGCTCAAGGTCGGGCGGCTGTCACGGCTGGTATCCGCAAAGGAGGCTGCCGAAACCCGCGAGGGGCTTGAAAACGGGCAGATCGATCTGGTGGTCGGCACCCACGCGATCCTGTCGAAGAGCACCAAGTTCAAGAACCTCGGCCTTGTCATCGTCGACGAGGAGCAGCGCTTTGGCGTCACCCACAAGGAAAAGCTGAAGCAGCTGCGCGCCGATGTCCACGTCCTCACCCTCACCGCCACCCCGATCCCGCGCACCTTGCAAATGGCGATGAGCGGGCTGCGCGAGCTTTCCACCATCCAGACCCCGCCGGTGGATCGCCTCGCGGTGCGCACCTATGTGATGGAATGGGACGACATGGTGATCCGCGAGGCGCTGCTGCGCGAACATCACCGCGGCGGGCAGAGCTTCATCGTCGTGCCGCGCATCTCCGATATGGCGACGGTCGAGGAATGGCTGCGTGAACACGTGCCCGAGATCAAGTCGGTCTCGGCCCACGGCCAGATGTCGCCCGGCGAGGTCGAGGAGCGGATGGGCGCTTTCTACGACCGCAAGTATGACGTGCTGCTATCGACCACCATCGTCGAAAGCGGATTGGACATCCCCTCCGCCAATACCATCATCATCCACCGTGCCGACCGCTTCGGCCTGGCGCAGCTCTACCAGTTGCGCGGGCGCGTGGGCCGCGCCAAGCTGCGCGCCTATGCCTATCTGACGCACGAGAAAGATGTTGCCCTGTCGGAAGTCGCGCAGAAGCGGCTGAAGGTGCTGGGCGATCTCGACAGCCTTGGCGCGGGCTTTCAGCTGGCGAGCCACGATCTCGACATTCGCGGCGCGGGCAACCTTCTGGGCGACGAGCAATCGGGCCATATCCGCGAAGTCGGCTTCGAACTCTACCAGGCGATGCTGGAGGAAGCGATCCTGGCCGCCAAGGCGGGCGAGATGGGCCTCGAGCGACCGCGCGACAAGGTAAGCCCCCAGATCACGGTCGATGCCCCGATCATGATCCCCGAGGATTACGTCCCCGACCTCGCCGTGCGCATGGGCCTCTACCGCCGCCTCAACCAGGCGGAAGGACAGAACGAGATCGAGAGCCTCGCCGCCGAGATGATCGACCGTTTCGGCGACCTGCCGCAGCCGACCAAAAACCTCATCCGGCTGATAGAGATCAAGCATCAGGCGATCACGGCCAATATCGCCAAGATCGATGTTGGCGCGCGCGGGACGCTGGTGACATTCCATCAGGACGACTTCCCCGATCCCATGGGCCTGATCGCCTATGTCGAGCGGCTCAATGACGGCGGGAAAGACACTGCCAAGCTGCGCCCGGACATGAAGCTGGTGATCAACCGCGCATGGAGCGATCCGCTGAGCCGACTCAACGGGTTGTTCCAGCTGACCAAGGGCCTGTCTGGCATCGTCAGGAAAGCGGCAAAGGCAAAGAAGGCAGCCTGAAAACTCCGCAAATCCGGAGTGACACGGCTTCGCGATCTGCTAGCCTCCGGCCGGCTTGAACCGGGACAAGGGGGGACTGAAATGCGCTATTCGACGTCGAGCGGACGATATCGCCAAATTCCGCGGGTTTTGATTATGGCATCGGCATCGATGCTGCTGTTCGGCTCGCCGGTTTCCGGACAGGTTGCCAGCCCTGACCGACCGGTAAGCGATCCGGCCGGTCTGGAAAGCCCGGTCAATCCCGAAGCGGCCGCCGTCCCCGTCGAGGACCTTTCCTATTCCCGCACGCTGGGCGCTACTGCGTGGAGCCGCGACGGCAAGGAGATCTTCCTTGTGACCAGCCTGACGGGCCGGAACAATATCTGGAAAATCCCCTCGACCGGGGGCTGGCCGGTCCAGTTGACCCGTTCCGAAGAGCGGCAGGGCGGACTGATGCCTTCGCTCGACGGGAGCCTGTTGTATTTCACTGAGGATGTCGGTGGAGACGAACAGTTCGATATCTTCGCCGTGCCGGCCAATGGCGGTGCGGTGCGGAACCTTACCAGGACGCCCGAATTGCGAGAGACATCGCTGGTGATCGCGCCGGGCGGCACGACGGGGGCGGTTTCGACCAAGCTGCGCAGCGAAGGGCAGGTCAACCTCGCTTTGATCGATCTTGCGACCGGTCAGACAATGCCGCTGGTGACCGAGCCTGACCCGGCCCTGCGCTGGAGACCGATAGCATGGATCGAGGACGGCAAGGCGCTGATGGCGGTGCGCTCGAACGCCAACAGCACGCTGGCCGAGGTCTGGCGGATCGAGGTGCCGAGCGGCAAGGCACAACTCATTCTAGGCAAGCCCGGCACGATCTACGAAGCAAGCGACGTGACGGCCGATGGCAGGCTGGTGGCGGTAGCCACCAACGAGGGAACGGGCCAGCTGCGCGCCGGCATCTACGATACAAGCGCGAAGTCCTGGCGCTGGCTGGCGCCAACACCATGGGAACAGTCGACCGGGACCTTCAGCCCCGATGGCAAGACCCTCACGGTGACCCGCAATGAAGACGGCCGCACCACCGCCTCGCTGGTCGATGTGGCAACGCTGCAGGAAAGGCCGCTGCCTCTACCGCCGGGCATCAACAGCTTTGCAGGTGCCGATACGCCGTTCTCTCCCGATGGCGGGCGCATTCTCGTCGCCCATTCGGGAGCGGACCGTCCGAGCGATCTGCAGGTAGTCGACCTTGCAACCGGCAGCGCCAATGCCGTCACGGCGATGGGCGTGGCCAGCCTCAAGCCGGAGAACCTGCCCAAGACCCGGATCGTCACCTACAAGAGCTTCGACGGGACGCTGATCAGCGCGATTGTCACCATGCCGTTCAACCTCAAGCGCGACGGCACCAACCCTGCCGTCATGCTGCCCCATGGCGGACCGACCGGTCAGAGCCGCGACGGCTTCAACCGCACCGCCACCGCGCTCGCCAGCCGCGGCTATATCGTCATGCAACCCAACGTCCGCGGTTCAACCGGCTATGGCCAACCGTTCCAGAATGCGAACTATCAGGACCTGGGCGGCGGCGATCTGCGCGATGTCATCGCTGGAAAGCAGTTTCTTGTCGAAAGCGGCTATGTCGATCCGGACAAGGTCGGGATCACGGGCGGATCCTATGGCGGCTACATGACATTGATCGCGCTCGCCAAAACGCCCGACGAATTCGCGGCAGGCGCGCAATTGTTCGGCATCATCAACTGGTTCAGCATGTACGAGACCTCGGATGCGCTCTTGCGGCAATACCTGATCTCGCTGCTGGGTGACCCGGTAAAGGATCGCAAGGTCTACGAGGCAACCTCGCCGATCACCTATATCCGCAACATCAAGGCACCTCTGCTCTCACTACAGGGCGACCGGGACATCCGGGTGCCCCGCGGTCAGGCGGAGGAGGTTGCGGCGATCCTTGCCGAGATCGGCACGCCGAACGAGACGGTTTTCTACCCCGCCGAAGGCCACGGGTTCGCCAAGCGAGAAAACCAGATCGATTCGCTTCGCCGGGTTATCGACTGGTTCGACCGCCATCTGAAAGGCGCTGAACCGCGTCCCTAACCATGGCCCATCCCCCGCGCCGTCTTGGCCAGTGCGAGCACGCTTTCGCTCGACATTGGCTGGGCGCGCAGGAAACCTTGCCAATGGTCGCAACCTTCTGCGGTGATTGCGGCGCGCTGGATCTCGGTCTCGATCCCCTCGGCATAGATCGCAAGGCCCAGTGCCTTGCCGAGCGCCACAATCGCCCGGAAAACAGCAAGCGCGGTGGGATCGCCGGGCACGCCGTCGACCATCACCTTGTCGAGCTTCAAGCCATCAAGCGGGAGTTCGCGCAAATAGCGGAAATTGCAGAAGCCAGCGCCGAAATCGTCGAGCGCGGTGCGGAATCCCAGCTTGCGCAGCGCGCCCAACGCTGCGGCGGCCTGCTTGAGATTGCGCAACAGCAGATCCTCGGTGATCTCCAGCATCAATCGTGACGGGGCAATATCCGACTGCCCGATCAGGGCGGCGAAATCGGCGGCGAAGCGCTCCTCGCCCAGTTCCTCGGGGGTGATGTTCAGGGACAAGGTGAGATTGTCCGGCCAGGTCGCTGCGTCCTCCAGGGCGCGGGCGACGACATGGCGTGATAGCGGAGCCACCAGTGCGGCGCGCTCGGCAATCGCAAAGAGATCGCGTGCGCCGATCGCGCCCAGCGTGGGATGCCGCCAGCGCGCCAGCGCCTCGGCCCCGACCACAGCGCCGCTGGCACAGGAAAACTGCGGCTGGAACAACACTTCGATCTCGCGCCGGTCGAGCGCGCGCAGCAAATCGGCCTCGAGCATGCCGGGGCGCACGCCGGGCAAGCTGCCGCGCGCGGCCATTCGCAATGATGTCCGGCTCTCGTCCATCGCCGTCCTTTCCTCTCTCCCCTTAACCCCGGATCGTGCGTCTGGCTTACATGATTTGCAATCTGGTCGAATCTGGCACATCAGGGCCATCCGCCAGCACGGCGCCGGGGATAAGTGGCATGGCCCCGGCTCAGCGAAACGGGAGGGGGACGGATGACGAGCAACGGCACGCCTTTCCAGCGCCTCGCGCTGCTGGCCTCCGACACACCGCGGGCTCAGGAGGCGCATTATGCACTTCTGAACCAGGGAGAATGGGTTCCTGTCAGTCAGGCAGACGCGGTGGTGGTGCTCGGCGGGGACGGTTTCATGCTGCAGACACTCCACGCGATGATCGATTCCGGGCGCGTGATCCCCGCCTATGGCATGAACCTGGGCACGGTCGGTTTCCTGATGAACCGCTACGACAAGCGCGCGGCGATCGCGGCGCGGGTCGCAAAGGCGCGGCGGTGGTCGATTTCGCCCTTACGCGTTGAAGCAATTACGCAGGACGGCGAAAGTCACGAGTTTTGCGCCATCAATGAACTCTCGCTGCTGCGCGAAACGCGCCAGACCGCCAAGATCGAGGTTACGGTGGGCGACCGGGTGCGGATCAACGAACTGGTGTGCGACGGTGTGCTGGTGGCGACGCCTGCGGGCTCGACCGCTTACAACCTGTCGGCAAATGGCCCGATCCTGCCGCTGGATAGCAAGATGCTCGCGCTTACCCCGATCAGCCCGTTCCGCCCGCGGCGCTGGCGCGGGGCGATTCTGCCCGACCGGATGAAGATCATCCTGAAGGTGCTCGACCCGTCCAAGCGCCCGGTTGCGGCCGTCGCCGACCAGAAGGAACTGCGCGACATTGCCGAGGTCCGCCTCCAGATCGCGCAGGACATTGCGCTCACCCTGCTGTTCGACCCGGGCCAGAGCCTCGAGGAGCGGATCGTCGCGGAGCAATTCGTGACGGGCTAGATCACGCACGAAGAGTGTCAAAACCCCCTTGCAATCATCCGCCCCGCCCCATATAGGCGCGCCTCTGCCAGCGGACTTGTCTGCCGGTTGCTCCCCGATAGCTCAGCGGTAGAGCATTCGACTGTTAATCGAATGGCCGTAGGTTCGAATCCTACTCGGGGAGCCATTTCCTTTTCAAAACAGTGACTTACGCGGCCTCACACCCCCGCCAGCAGCCGCACCCCCACCACCAGCACCAGCACCGCGGTCAGCCAGCGGATCCATTGGAGCGGCAGCAGGCGTGCGGCCATGAGGCTGCCGATCTGGCCGCCCACCACCACCGCCAGCAGCAGCGGCAAGCCTGCGCCGATCGCCTGGCCCATCATGCCGGGACCATTCTTGAGCAATTGTCCGGCCAGACCGAACAGCGAATTGACGAGGATGAACAAGCTCGCGGTCGCGGCAATCGCACGCGCGCCCTGCCAGCGGGCCAGATGCAACAGCGGGGCAAGGAAGATGCCGCCGCCAATCCCCACCAGTCCGGCCAGAAACCCCAGTGGCGGCGCGACAAAGGGCATCCACCGGGCAAACCGCGTCGGCTCGCCCGCGTGCGCCTCGGCCACGGGCACCAGCATGGTCAGGCTGGTCAACACAAGGCTCGCACCCAGCAGGGTCAGAAAGGCCTCCCGCCCGATCGGCACCAGCCCGCCGAGGAAGCTGGCGGGCGCGGCCAGACCGACCAGCACCAGCGCCGGGCGCCACGGGGTAATACCGGCCCGCGCGAAGCGAATGCTCGCGCCCGCCACCACCACGATGTTGCAGGCGAGGCTGACCAGCGGCAGCACGCGGTAATCCAGCCCCGACAGCGCCAGCAGCGCCGAATAGGTCGAACCGCCCCCGAAACCGACGCTGGCATACAGCAGCGCGGTAACAAGGAAGCCCGCCGCCAGCAGCACGGGCACCGCCCCTAGCATCACTCAGCCCCCGGTGCCGCGCAGGTCAGACGATCTGCCGCTCGCTTACTGCGCCATGGCAATGCTTGTACTTGTTGCCGCTGCCGCAGGGACAGGGCGCATTGCGGCTGATGTCGAGATTGGCGAAGGGGTTGTCCGGGTTTGCTCCGCCCGGCCCGAAGGCTGCGCGCGGGCTTCCGGCGAGGGAGCCGAACAGCTCGGGCCGCATCTCCGATCCGTCACCATCAGCCGAGTTGTCGAGGCCGGTCAGCGGATCGATATGTCCAGTGAGGAAATCGGGCAGCTCGGGAAGCTGCTGCGGCTGCGGCGGCTCGATCCTGAGTTCGGCGCGGAACAGGATCTTCGTCACCTCCTCGCGCAGGGTGTCAAGCATGGTCTCGAACAGACCGAAGGCTTCCTGCTTGTATTCGTTGATCGGCTGCTTCTGCGCGATCGAACGCATCCATATCACCTGCCGCAGCGCGTCCAATGTGGCCAGATGTTCCTTCCAGTGATGATCAAGCTGGCGCAGCAGCACGTCCTTTTCGACCACGCGCCAGATTGCCGGATCGGAGGAATTGATCTTTTCCTCCGTCATCGCGTCGGTCATGGTGCGCAGGCGCTCTTCGAGCAGTTCGGGCTCGACCTGGTCTTCTTCCAGCCATTCCTCGAACGGCGGCTGGAGGCCGAAGATGTCCTCGACCTTCTGCTTGAGGCCGGCAATGTCCCACTGCTCGGGATAGGAACCCGGCGGGCAGGCTGTGCCGACGATGGTGTTGATCGTGTCGTGGCGCATGTCGACGACCACATCATCGACCGCCTCGCTATCCATGATTTCGGCGCGCTGCTCGTAGACCACCTTGCGCTGGTCGTTCATCACGTCATCGTACTGCACGACCTGCTTGCGCATGTCGTAGTTGCGCGCCTCGACCTTCTTCTGCGCGGTCTCGATCGCCTTGGAGAGCCACTTGGAGCCGATCGCCTCGCCATCGGCAAGGTTCGACTTCATCATCTTGGAAAACAGCGTGTCGGGGCCGAAGATGCGCAGCAGATCGTCTTCAAGACACAGGTAGAAGCGCGACAGGCCGGGGTCGCCCTGACGGCCCGAACGGCCGCGCAGCTGGTTGTCGATGCGGCGCGATTCGTGGCGTTCGGTGCCGAGCACGAACAGGCCGCCCGCCGCGATCACCCGCTTCTTTTCCTCGGCCACCTCGGCGCGGATGCGGGCGACGGCTTCGTCGCGCTCCGGGCCTTCCGGCATCTCGCCCAGTTCATCCTGGATGCGATATTCGACATTGCCGCCCAGCTGGATATCGGTGCCGCGCCCGGCCATGTTGGTGGCGATGGTGACCGCGCCAAAGCGGCCCGCCTGTGCCACGATCCGCGCTTCCTGCTCGTGGAAGCGGGCGTTGAGCACCGAGTGCGTCACGCCTTCCTTGTCGAGATACTGGCTGAGCAGTTCGGACTTCTCGATCGAGACCGTGCCGACCAGCACCGGCTGGCCGATTTCCTGCTTTTCCTTGATCGCCCGCGCGATGGCGCCGAACTTGTCGGCAGTATTCTTGTAGAACTCGTCTTCCTCGTCGATGCGCGCGACCGGCAGGTTGGTGGGGATTTCGACCACGCCGACCTTGTAGATGTCCCAGAATTCCGCCGCTTCGGTTGCCGCCGTGCCGGTCATGCCGGAAAGCTTGGGATACATGCGGAAGTAGTTCTGGAAGGTGATCGAGGCCATCGTCTGGTTTTCCGGCTCGATGCGCACACCTTCCTTGGCCTCGACCGCCTGATGGAGTCCGTTCGACCAGCGCCGTCCGTCCATCATGCGACCGGTGAACTCGTCGATGATGACAACCTTGCCGTCCTTGACGATGTAGTCGGTGTCGCGCTTGCGGGCGAAATTGGCGACCAGCGCCTGATCGAGGTGATGGACGACCTGGGTGTTCTCGACATCGTAAAGATTGGGCGTGGCAAGCAGGCCCTTATCGAGCAGGATCTTCTCGATTTCCTCCAGCCCGTCCTCGGTCAGCTGGACGCGTTTGACCTTCTCGTCGATGTCGAGCCAGTCAGCCGGGATCTCACGCGCGACCTCGTCAAGGGCGACGTAAAGTTCGGACTTGTCCTCCGTCGGGCCGGAAATGATCAGCGGAGTGCGTGCCTCGTCGATCAGGATCGAATCCACTTCATCGACAATCGCGAAGTTGAACGGACGCTGGCACATCTGGCTGCGTTCGTGCTTCATGTTGTCGCGCAGGTAATCGAACCCGAATTCGTTGTTGGTGCCGTAAGTGATGTCGGCGTTATAGGCGTCGCGCTTCGTCTCTTCGCCCATGCCGGGCACGATCACGCCGACGGTCAGGCCCAGCCAGTTGTAAAGTCGGCCCATTTCGGCCGCATCGCGCCGGGCGAGGTAATCATTGACCGTGACGACATGCACGCCCTTGCCTTCGAGCGCATTGAGATAGACCGCCAGCGTCGCCATCAGGGTCTTGCCCTCGCCGGTGCGCATTTCGGCGATCTCGCCGCGATGGAGCACGATACCGCCGATCAGCTGCACGTCGAAATGGCGCATCCCGAAGACACGCACCGATGCCTCGCGCACGGTGGCGAAGGCTTCGGGCAGGATGTCGTCAAGTTTGGCCCCATTGTCGATCAGGTCGCGCAGCTTCGCGGTCTGGGCCTGCAGGTCTTCGTCGGAGAGAGCCTGCACCTGCGGTTCAAGCGCATTGATCTGGGTAACGATCTTGCGGAGCGACTTCACATATCGGTCGTTGGCCGAGCCGAAGACGGACTTGATGATGGTATTGAGCATGGGTCGGGCGTGCCTTTGAACGGGAGCGGCCCCCTCGCAGGGCGGCCTGAAATCTGTGAGGAAACGCGCGCGCATGGGCGCAGCGCGGAAAGCTTCGGAAAATCGGCGGAAAGTGCGCCTATTCGAAGGCGCGCTCGATACCCATGAGAACCGGCAGGCGCAGCGCGCGCGGATGCGCCGGGCTGCGTTCGGGTGCCTCGACTGCGCGGGTCGCACGCAACGTGGCGGGGGGCGCTTGCACCGCAACGCTCTCGCTGCTGCAAGCCTCGTCCCCGGCGGCGGCGGAGATGCTGGAATCGCATGCCAGCGCATCGACCAGCGATGCCTGCGCCGGGCTGCCGAAGGCAGCAAGGCCGGTAAGCAGAGCCAGAAGGGCGAAGATTTGCCGGGTCATCGCCTTCCCAAATAGGGAATCCCTGCGCCCGCGTCCACCAGCTTTGCCGATTTACTGAAAGCCATCCCCGGCCTAGAGGCGCTCATCATGCAGATCGACCCTTCGCCCCTCGCCCTTCCGTTCCCAGTTTTGCCCGCGATTGCGGGGGTAACCCTGCGCGTTGCCCGGGCGCGTTACAAGGACTGGGACCGGGCCGATCTGACCTTTGCCGAACTGGCCGACGGCACCAGCGTTGCGGGTGTTTTCACCAAAAGTGCCTGCGCCTCGTCCGAAGTCGAACTCGGGAAGGCCAACGTCACGCAGGGGCATGCGCGGGCGCTGGTGGTCAATGCCGGCAATTCCAACGCCTTCACCGGCTGGCGCGGGCGCGAGGCGGTGGAAGCGATCATGGCGCAAACGAGCGCGGCACTGGGCTGCCCGCGAGAGCAGGTGTTCGTCTCCTCGACCGGAGTAATCGGCGTCCCGCTGCCTCAGCACAAGGCGCGCGCCGGGATCGCAGCCGCGCTGGAGGCCGAACCCTGCGGTTGGGAAGACGCGGCGAACGCGATCGGCACCACCGACACCTTTGCCAAGGGCGCGGGCGCGAGCGCGATGGTAGGCGAGACCCGCGTCGAACTTGCCGGGATCATCAAGGGCTCCGGCATGATCGCGCCCGACATGGCGACCATGCTCGGCTACGTCTTCACCGATGCGGACGTTGCGCCTGCCTTCCTCCAGGAAGTGCTGGAGCGCGCCAATCGCCAGACTTTCTCCTGCATCACGGTGGACGGCGACACCTCGACAAGCGACACGGTGATGGTCTTCGCCACGGCCAAGGCGGGCAATGCCCGAATTTCAGGCTGGGACAGTCCCGGCGCGGATGCTTTCGCTGCCGCACTGGCCAACGTCTGCCGCAAACTTGCGCAGCTCGTGGTGCGTGACGGCGAGGGCGCGCGCAAGTTCATCACCATCCGGGTAAGCGGCGCGGTGAGCGATGCCAGCGCGCGCACCATCGGCCTCGCCATCGCCAATTCGCCGCTGGTAAAGACTGCGATTGCGGGCGAGGATGGCAATTGGGGCCGCGTGGTCATGGCGGTGGGCAAGGCAGGCGAACCGGCCGACCGCGACAAGCTCTCGATCGCTTTCGGGGGCATCTGGACGGCGAGGAACGGCGTGCCGGTCGAGGGCTATGACGAAGCGCCGGTCGCATTACATCTCAAGGGCGAGGAAATCGACATTGCGGTGGACCTCGGACTGGGTGAAGGCAGCGCCACCGTTTGGACCTGCGACCTCACCCACGGCTACATCGCCATCAACGCGGATTACCGATCATGAGCGCGCTGGATGACGAAATCCGTGACCTGATGCGCTTTGCCGCGCAGCGTTCGATGCTGCCGCGCTTCCGCCAGCTTGCCGCGCACGAGGTCGAGATGAAGGGTGCGGACGATCCGGTGACCGTGGTCGATCGCGAAGTCGAAGCCTTCCTTACCGAAGCCCTCACTCGCCTTGCTCCGGGCGTCGCGGTGGTGGGCGAGGAAGCAGCCCATGCCGATCCCGCCGTTCTCGATCACCTTTCAGGTCAATGCTGGATCATCGATCCCCTCGACGGCACGGCGAACTTCGCCGAAGGCAAGGAGCCGTTCGGGATCATCGTCGCGCTGGCCGATGCGGGCCAAGCCGTGGCAGGGTGGATCTATGACCCGGTCAAGGACCGCTTCTGTCACGCCCGCAGCGGCGAAGGCGCCTTCGTGAACGGCGAGAAAATCGCCGCGCGCACCACCGGAGCCGATCAGCCGGTCACCGCTGTCAGCCGCATTTTTCTAACCCCCGAACAATCGGCAATGGTCGATGCTAAGCTCGCGCCGCACTACACGCTGGTCGACATCCCGCGCTGCGCTGCGGAGCAATATCCGCGCCTCGCGCTCGGGGAGAACGACGTTTCCAGCTTCAAGCGCACTTATGCATGGGATCACGCGGCAGGCGTCTTGTGGCTCAATGAGGCGGGCGGCAAGGCAGCGCGGCTCGACGGCAGCGAATACCGGGTGGACGAGCACGGCAAGCCGGGGCTCGTCGGCGCGTCCAGCCCGGCGATCTGGGACGAATTCGTCGGGCGGGTGACGGGCTGACGCCTACAACTCGCTTTCGATCCAGCCCTTCAATTGGCTCTTGGGCGCGGCGCCGACCTTGCGGGCGACGGGCTGGCCGTTCTTGAACAGCACCATCAGCGGGATCGACTGTACCCCCATCTGCGCGGCAATATCGGTGTTCTCCATGATGTCGACCTTGGCGATCTTGACCTGCCCGGCCAGTTCCTCGCTGATCTCTTCGAGCGCGGGAGCGATCATCTTGCAAGGGCCGCACCAGTCAGCCCAGAAATCGACCAGCACAGGGGTATCGCTGTCCAGCACATCGGCCTGGAAGCTGGCATCGGTGACATTGACGGTGGCCATTCGACTATCTCCTTTTGCCCGCGAACATAGGGGCGCACGGGGCTCAAATGCAATCTAGTGCGGAGCGGTTTTCACTCAATATCCGGCAGCGACAAGGATTGCTGCGCCGCCTGCAAAGCGTTCTTGTGTAACTTGAGGTCATCGGACGCGAGATCGAACAGCACCGGGGCATGGGTGTAGAGCACGCCTGCGCGCACCTCGTGCCCGGGATAGATGGCCTCCAGAGCGGCGACATAGGCCGCCATCTGGCGCAGCGTCGCAACCGGAATGTCGGCAGCGCTGGCGGGCGGGCGGCGAGTGGTCTTGAAATCGACCACGGTGACGCGCTCCTGCTCGATCACAAGGCGGTCGGCGATGCCAGCCACCACGACGCCCTCGACTGTCGCAGCGAGCGGCACCTCCGCCAGCGCGCGGGGCGAGAAAAGCGCAGCAAAACCGGGGTGGTCGAGCACCCCCATTGCGGCAGCGCACATCTCATCACGCAGTTCGGCCGCTAGATCCCCCGCCTGCCGCTCGAGCCAGCGCCGTGCAGCCTCCTCGCGCTCGGCGGGTGCAACATCGGGCAGACGTTCAAGCAGCTTGTGAATCAGGCTCCCGCGCCGCGCCGCGTTGCGGCCTGCATCGGGCGGTAATGGCGGCTCGGAGCCCGTCTCCTCGCCTGCCGCCGAGGGTGCGAGCGGGCGTGGCGGGCGCGGTTCGGGGCCGATGGGCGCCAGCATCCAGCGCGGCAGTCGGGGTGCGCCGTCCTTGCCCGTTCCGGTGTTATCATCCGGCACCAGCGGCTCGGCACGATGCCCCCATTCCTTGCGCCAGTGCCACACCGGATCGGTCAGTTCCTCGCCTTCGAACAGCGGCGCAAGGCGGGCATACCAGCTATCCTCGTGAGGGACGCCGTTCCTCGCTTCCTTCTTGTTCAGCGATCCGCCGATGAACAGCGCCTCTTCCGCCCGCGTGAGCGCGACGTAGAGCAGCCGCCAATGTTCCTGCATCGCGGCGGACTTCGCGGCCTCCTCTGCCTCGGCGATCCGGCCTGCCTTCTCGTTCTTGCCGAGCGGTGGCAGCGGGACCTCGCGCAGGCGCTCCGGGCCAAGGCCGAAGGGATTGTCTTCCAGCGCAAGCTCGCCCGCTTCGCCCGGCGCACCGGTGGCATCCGCAAGGATCACGATCGGTGCCTGCAACCCCTTGGAGCCATGCACCGTCATCACCCGCACCTGCCCGCTCGCGCTGTCCGAATCGCGCTTGAGATCACCCGTCCCCGCGTCGAACCAGGTCAGGAATCCGGCAAGGCTCGGCCAGTGCTCGGCCTCGTAGGCGAAGGCCGCGTTGAGGAGTTCGTCGAGCGGGTCATTGGCCTCGCTGCCAAGCCGCTCGACCAGCCGTGCGCGGCCCTCCCAGGATCCGGTGAGCACCCATGATATGAGCGCCTGCGGGGTCTGGTAATCGGCTCGCCGCAGCAGATCCTTGAGCCGGTCGGCCGCCTGCGCGACGAACGGCGGCGCGTCCTCGCGCTTCAGGTGTTCCCAGAGGCGCTGCTTCGGCGCGCGCGGGACATGAGCGAGGATATCATCCTGCGTCCAGCCGATCAGCGGCGAGGCGAGCAGGTTCGCAAGGCTCAGGTCATCCTGCGGCTGTGCGGCAAAGCGCAGGGCGGCAAGCACGTCCTTCACCGCCAGCGGCGCACCCAGCCGCAGCCGGTCGACCCCCGCCACCTGCACGCCGCGCGCGTAGAGTTTGGCCACGATCTGCGCGGCGAGCTCCTTGCGCTGGCGCACCAGCACCATGATATCGCCCGCCTGCGCATGGCGCCGGGTGCCCTTCTCGAGCACGAAAGGCTCTTCAGTCAGCCAGCGCTTCACCTGCTCGGCAATGCGTTCGGCCAGCAGGGTGTCGTGGCGGGGCAGCCAGTCGCGCTCGGTCTCCTCGCTGTCATCCTCTTCCGCTTCGGCTTCACCCTCACCCTTCTCCGGCACTACCGGCGGCCACAGTGTCACGAGGCCGGGTCGATCGGCGCCTTTATGGGGGGCGGGCGGCGTGTCGAGGCCGAATTCGCCAAAGCCGAGCAGGTCGATCATGCGGTTGACGAAGTCGAGCACGATATTGGCGGAGCGGAACGACTGGCCAAGGTCGAGATCCTGCCAGCCGGGCTCGCGGCGGTTGGTGCGGCTGGCGCGAATGCCGTCCTGTGCGGCCCGGATTCGGGCGTGGATGCGCTCCTTGGCGCGGGCGAAGTTTTCCGGGCTGGTTCCCTGGAAGCCGAAGATCGCCTGCTTGTAATCGCCCACGGTGAAGATCGTGCGCAGTTTGTCGCCGCGCGCGCCCTCGCCGGTAAAGAAATCGTCGATCAGTGCCTCGACGATATCCCACTGGCTCCGGTTGGTATCCTGCGCCTCGTCGATCAGGATATGGTCGAAATGGCGGTCGAGCTTGTAGCGGATCCAGTCCGAAGCCTCGCGGTCGGACAGCAGGGCTGCAGCCTTGCGAATGAGGTCGCCGAAATCGAGCAGCCCCTCTCGCGCCTTCCTCGCTTCCCAGCGGATGGCGAAGGCGCGACCGATCTCGAGCGATGACGTGACGATCTCGGCGCAGGCTATTAGGGCGCGGCGTTCCTCGAATCGCACCATGGAATCGCTGATTGTCTGCTGGTTCGCGATGAAATCCGGATCGACCTTGGCGGCGTGGCGCAGGTTGCCATTGGGGAGCAATTCGGCATTGAGCACCCCACCGATAAGGCAATCTAGCGAGTCTGCGCGGGCTGCCTTATCGAGCAACAGCCACCGCTCAATTCCGGCGATCGCTTTATCGCCCGAAGGCTTCCCCCATGCTCGCAGTGCGGCGAGGATGGCCATGAGCTCGCCATCGGGGAAGATGTCGGGATCTAGCGGCTCGCTCGCCCAGACCGCGTCCGCATCGGCGGGCATATCGAGCATCTGTCGCACCCGCGCGGCCATCGGCGGTTGCCAGCTTCCCGGCCCTTCCCATAATTCCTGCGCTCCGGCGGCGCGCATCAGCCACTTGTGCAGGCTGGCCGGGTCCTTGCGCGTGGTGAAGTGTTGAAGACCATCGAGCACCGCCACGTCATTGGTGCGCTCGGCCTCCTCGACCATGTCGGAAAGTACCTCGCGCGCCAGCAATTCGCGGCTGCGGTCATCCATGACCCGCGTGCCGGGCGCGAGACCCGCTTCCTCCGGGAAATTCCCGATCAGGAACTGTGCGAAGGCGTGGATCGTGTCGATCCTGAGGCCGCCGCCTGGACAGTCCAGCACACTGGCGAACAGGCTGCGCGCGCGCTCCTGCGTGGTGGGACTGATGTCTGCGCCGAGATGGCGCAGCTCCTTGGCGAGCGTGCCCGCGTCCAGCCGCACCCAGCGCGCCAGCACCGCGTTGATGCGGTTCGCCATCTCCGCCGCGCCCGCCTTGGTGAAGGTCAGGCACAGGATCTGCGAAGGCTCGACATCCTCGCGCAGCAAGAGCCTGAGAACGCGGGCGGAGAGCACCTGCGTCTTGCCTGTCCCCGCCGAGGCTGAGAGCCAGACGTTCTCTTCCGGCTCCGCCGCCGTACGCTGGTTGTCCTGCAAGGGGAAGACAAGGCCGTTGCCGCCGCTCATGCCGCGTCCTCCTTGCCCGACAGGCGCACGATCCATTCTTCCAGCCGCATCAGCTGGTCATATTCATTGTAGCCCTGGTAATCGGGGTTCTCGCGCGCGCGGAACGGCGTGCGGCCCTTGATGTAGTCGCGGATCGCCTCGCCCAGCTTGTCGGCGTGGAAGGTCAGATAATTCTCGGGCAGCAGACCGGTCCGGGCACCATAGAGCTTCATCGGGGTTTCGCGGTAACCGAAGCCATCTTCCTTCTTCGCCTTGCCAAGCGACCAGTACTCGAACCGCGTCGGCGTGCCGGTAACGACCTTTCCGGTATCCTTGTCCGCAAAGCGCCCGTCCCGCGCGATCAGGCCGAGCAGGCCGAGCTGCAGCGCATAACCGGCGGTCACCTGCTTCTTGGGGGGCGGCGCGCCGGTCTTGTAATCGACGATCGCAAGGCTGCCGTCGGCAAGACGGTCGATCCGGTCGGCACGGCCCATGACCTTCACCCCGTTCACCTCCATCACGCCCGAAATCTCGCTCGCCAACACCACACGCCCTTCGGCCTCCTGCACAGCGATCCATTGCTCAAACCGTTCAAGCGCAGCGATCAGGCGCGGTTGCCACAGCGCGCGGAACAGGGGATGAACGCGCTCGGCCTTGAAATGCGCGGCGGCAAACGGGGCAAGCGCGACATCGGGACCGGCAATGCGCGCCTTGTGCCACTGGTCGAGGATGTCGTGGACCAGCGTGCCGCGCAGTGCCGGATCACTGAAGGGATCTGCGGCGAGCGGCTGCAATTGCCTGAGGCCAAGGATCGCCTGCGCATAGAACTGGTAGGGGTCGCCCAGCAGCCGGTCGAGCGCGGTCACCTTGATCGCCACGTCGCGCAAATCCGGCGCGGGATCGGGTGCGGGGCGCGGATAGGGCTTGGCAATCGGGCGCAACCGGTCGAGATGCGGCAGCAGCGCGGGGATACGTGTTTCGCGATGCTCCCTTTCCAGATCCTCGCCCAACAAAGCTTCGACCCTCAGCAGGAAACGCGAGGGCAGCGTCGGCCCCTCGGCATCGCGCAAGGCGCGGCTCAGCACCACTTGCGGAGCACCCAGAGCCCCGGCCAGATCGTGCGCCGCAAGACCGATTCGGAACTCCGCTCCCGGCACGCCGAGCGCGCGCAGGATCGCGGGCGCGAGCAGCGCGTCAGCCCCCGGCGGCTGCGGCCACGAACCTTCGTTCAGGCCGCCGCAGATCACCAGATCGGCCCGTGCCATGCGCGCTTCGAGCAGACCATAGACGGCAACACGCGGATGTCCGCCGTAGCCCGAGCGCACCGCCACCGCGTCCATGCAATCGCGCAAGATCCCGGCGAGGTCCGCCGTCTCGATCGTGGTTCCGAGCGCCGCCGCATGGCCGCGCAGTTCCTCGGTCATCGTGCCGAGCGCGCGGCCATCCTCGCGTTCCCACACGGCGGTGCGGGCAAAGGCTTCGGCAGCATCGGCAAGTCGGCCAAGCGCCTCGGCGAGCGGGATCTGCACGGGCCAATCAGCGAGCGGAGCGACCAGCGCTTCGGCCTCCGCCCACCAGTCGGCCGCTCCGGCTTCTTTCGCGGCCTTGCGCAACGGCGCCATACCCGGCGCCGGGGAAGGCCCGCGCAGTTGCCGGTCGAATGCGCGCAATCCCTTCAGCCAGTCGCGCCGCGCCTCCCTGTCCCACGCGCGCACCAGCGGATGGGCGAAGGCGGCAACCAGATTGGAAGGATCAGGGCCATGCGAAGCAAGCTCGGCCAGCAGACCGAACAAACGCCCCGCCGGTGTGAGGGCTAGCGGCCGACCGGCGGAATCGTCGGCGGCAATATTCCAGCGCTCACAATGCTGCACCACCCGGCGCGCAAGGCCCCGGTCGGCAGTGACGACGGCAATACGCTTTTCCGGCTCTTCCAGCGCCTCACGCACCAGCAGGGCGATAGCTTGTGCCTCCTCCTCGATCGTCGAGCTGGTCATCAGGCGCACACCCGAAAGACGCCGCCGGTCGGCGTCGAGGGTAATCCACGAACGGCTCGCCTGCGGGGGCAGGAACAGCGAGGAGATCGCGCGGCTGCGCGCGGGCTCGGCCGCTGCGATCCCGCGCCGGTGCCACGGCTGCACCTCTGCGCGGTTCACACCCATCCGGTTAAGCAGCAGCTTGAGGTGATATTGCGGGTGGGTCAGCGCGTCCTCGGCCCCGAACACCGCCCCGCCCGGCTCGTCCGATGCACCTGCACGACCGATTTCCGCCCAAGCCTCGTCGCTCATCTCGCGGTCGAGATCGGGCAGGATCACCGCGCCTTCGGGCAAGTCGGCGATCACCCGCAGCAACCGCGCCAATGCAGGCGCGGCGCTGGTGACGCCAGCGGCAATGATCGGGTGTGGCGGCGGGCTTTCTTTCCAAAGCTTCGCCGCGCGGTCGAACAACAGGTTGCGCCGCGTCGCGGCATCGACTTCGCCGCGCGCCTCAAGTTCGGCCTGCCAGCGCGTGTTGACCCGCGCAAACAGACGGATCGACCGCTTCCAGTGCTCTGCAAGATTGCCGAGTTGGTCGAGCACCGCATCGCTCAGCAGGTCCTCCGGCGCCTTTTCCTCGACCAGCAGCCGGTCGATAGTACGTGCCATTTCGCGCGCCAGATTAAGCCGCGCGCGGCCCGGCAACGGCTCCATCTCCTGGGTGTCGCGTTCCTCGGCAATCAGCCGGTCGAGCGCCAGCCAGCGCGCCACCGGATCGCAAGCTGGCGGTATCTCCGCAGCCCCCAGCGGATCAAGTGCCGCACCCAGCCTTTCGTCGAGATCAAGATCGCCCACCGCCACCATGCGCGGCATCAGGAGCCCGACCGCGCCCGTCTCCCCGGCATGGCGGATGAAGGCTTCCGAGAGCGTGCGCGCGGCACGGCTTGACGGTACCAGCACCGTCAAACGGGCAAGGCCGAAGCCCTCTTCGCGATAGCGCGGCACCAGCCCCGCCACCAGCGCATCGGCAAATCCGCGATGCGCGGCAATCGAATAGACCAGCGGACCGGTGCGGCGCGGCTCAGCCACGCTGCAAGGCCTCCTCGGTCGGACGGATCGCCTGCGGCGTGCCGACCTCGAACCACAGCCCGCCGAAGGACAGGCCAAAAAGCCGCCCTTCGTCAATCGCACGGTTCCACAGGATGTTGGTGGAAAATGGTCCTTTCGGCGCATCGCGCAGCAAGCGGTGCGAGACAAGCTGGATACCGGTATAGATGAAGGGTGCGATCCGCCCGTCGCGGCGGCGCGCCAGCTTGCCTAGCGGATCCATATGGAAATCGCCCGGCCCCGAAAAATTGGCCGCCCGCGCATGCGGCACCACCAGCAGCAGCGCGTCCATCTGGTCCGGGTCCCAGCGCCGTGACAGATCGGCAAAGGCGTTGTTCGGCCCGTCGAGCCAGATGTTGTCGGCGTTCAGGGCGAAGAAGGGATCGGGCAGGCCGGGCAGCGCCTTGATCATGCCCCCGCCGGTTTCGAGCAGCAGCGCGCGCTCGTCAGAGATCGTCACCTGCGGAGTCTTGCGCGCTGTTACATGCGCCTCGAGCGCATCGGCGAGATAGTGGACGTTCACCACCGCCCTGGCAACGCCGGCTTCCTTGAGCCGGTCGAGCGCATGATCGATCAGCGGCTTGCCCGCGACACGCACCATCGGCTTGGGCTGGCTTGCAGTCAGCGGCCGCATCCGCTTGCCCAGCCCGGCAGCGAGGACCATCGCGGTGTCGGAGACGAGCGCGCCGCTCATCCAAAGGCTCCGTGGGCGAACCGCAGGCTGGCCGGGATATTGGCATCGAACCAGTCCGCAACCGGGCCGAGCGCCGGATGCGCCAGATCACGTTCGAGTGCCGCCCAGACGCGCGGAATCATGGAGAGATATTTCGGCTTGCCGTCGCGCGCGTTCAGACGCGTAAAGATTCCGACGATCTTGGCGTTTCTCTGCGCGCCGAGCCGGGCGTAATCGGCCAGGAAATCCTCATCCGCTACGCCGGCATGCTGCGCGTAATGGAGCAGCATCGCAGTCTCGAGGTCCTCCGCAACGTCGCGCCTTGCATCCTGCAGCAGCGAGACAAGGTCATAGGCCGGGTGCCCTACCAGCGCGTCCTGGAAATCGATCAGCCCTTGCGGAGCGTCAGCCTTGCCATCCAGCAGCATGATGTTTTCGGCGTGATAATCGCGCAGCACTGTGACGCCGGGGCTCTGGCGTTCCAACAGCGGGGCAAGCACTTCTTCCCACGCCGCCGCATAGGCCGCGGCATCGACATCGAGGCCTTGCGCGGGGCAATACCATTCAGTGAACAGCGCCGCTTCGCGCGCATAGACCGCCATGTCATAGGGCGCGAAGGGACCGGGCGGCAGGCGGTGAAGCGCAACCAGCGCCTCCACCGCGGCTTCATAGGCCGCGCGCTCGTCCGCCGGGTTCAGGTCGAGCCAGTCGCGCATCCGGTCATTGCCGAAATCCTCGGTCAGCACCCAGCCTGCCTCAGGCTCGGCAGCAAGGATGGCAGGTGCCCGCATCCCGTTGCCATTGAGCCAACCCGCTACATGCAGGAACGGCGAGGGGTCTTCGTGCGGCGGCGGCGCGTGCATCAGCATGGCGCTCTCGCCACCGGTACGCCGCAGCCGGAAATAACGCCGGAACGAGGCATCGCCCGGCAGCGGCTCGATCTGCGCACCGGCCCAGCCCGAGCGGGCGACAAATTCGGCGAGACCCTCCGGCAGCTGATTCATGGCATCCGCCCTACCCAATCCTGCCCAGCGCGGGCAATCGCAATCCGCCCCCCTTCCCCGCTTTCTCCGGCCGGTTCGAGCGTGATGGCAAGGCACCCCGGTTCTTGATCGAAGCCCCCTGCATGATCGGGCCATTCGGCCAGCAGCGCTGCCCCTTCGCGATAGTCGTCGAGCCCGATTTCCAGCAGCTCCGAAGGGCTTTCGAGCCGATAGAAATCGGCATGGACCACCGGCAGCCTCAGCGGCGGCGCATCATAGGTCTCGATGATGGTGAAAGTCGGCGAAGGAACCTCGCCCCGATGGCCGAGCGCGGCAAGGATCGCGCGGGCGAGCGTGGTCTTGCCCGCACCCAGCCCGCCTTCGAGCGCGACCACATCGCCCGGTCGCAGCCGGCGGGCAATACGCG
Organism: Erythrobacter dokdonensis DSW-74; assembly: GCF_001677335.1. Classification (GTDB taxonomy): domain Bacteria; phylum Pseudomonadota; class Alphaproteobacteria; order Sphingomonadales; family Sphingomonadaceae; genus Erythrobacter; species Erythrobacter dokdonensis. The sequence goes on along the minus strand of NZ_LZYB01000001.1, from coordinate 341,265 downwards.
CGCCATACGCGGCCATCGCCGCCAGATCGGGCAAGGTCTCGCGCGTGCTGCTCACGGTAGACGGATCGTCGCGGTGGTACCGGCGCCCTTGCGGCTGGCAATTTCCAGCGTGCCGTCATGCGCTTCGATCAGTTGGCGGGCGAGCGGGATACCCAGTCCGGTCCGGCGTTCCGGCGTTCCGTCTTTGCCGGCGGCCAATCCGCCAAGGGCGCGTGACAACTCGTTCGAGGTCATGCCGCGCCCATTGTCGGCAATACTGATTTCCATGCCCCAGTCCGCCCCTTCCGGTGCTCTCCTGATCTCGATAATAATCCGACCGCCATCGGGAGTGCCGGCAATCGCGTTGTCGACAAGATTGCCCAGTGCACGACCAAGCTGGCGTGGATCGCCGTCGACGATCCGCCCGCGACGGCCCTTGAGGTCGAGGCTGAGACCCGCCGCGATGATCGCCTGCTCGCGTTCGCGCACCAGCTTCGTCAGGAATTCGAGCAAGTCGAGGCGCTCCTTGCGGATCGGCAGCAGGCCCGCCTCGCTTTGCGACAGGTCCAGCACGTTCTCGACCTGCTCGGTCAGGCGTTCGACCGCGCTGAGGATGGCATCGACATATTCGCCTGCAGCCTCGGGATCGCTCGCCACGCCCGCCTTGAGCAGTTCGGCATAGCCGCCGATCGTGGTTAGCGGGGTACGGAATTCGTACGACATGTTGGCGAGGAACTTCGCCTTGACCGCATCGGCCTCCTCCAGCGCTTCGGCACGCTCGCGCAAGGCTTGCTCGGCCTTTTGCGAGGCCGTGATGTCGAGCACGGTGAGAAGGCCGTTGCCGTCGGGCAGCGGCACACCGGCAAAACGCAGGGTGCGCCCGTCGGCGAGTTCCACCTGCCCGCCCTTTTCGCGCCGGTCGAGCGTCGCCGCACGCACCGCCGCACCGATCAGAGCCACCTCTTCGGGGTTCACCAGGTTACGCCCGATCGCACCAAGCAGCTCATCGGCGCTGGGATGGGCGTCGAGCAGTTCGGGAGTAAGCCCCCAGGTGCCTGCAAAACTGCGGTTCCACAGCTGCACCGATCCATCGGGCGCGAAGATCGCCAGCGCCTCGAACAGGCTATCGAGCGTGGCGGTACGGGTGCGCAGCAGGGTATCGCGCACAGCGGAGAGCGCGAGCTGCTCGGTACGGTCCTCGGCAATCAGGACGAGTCCGCCATCAGGGAGCGGCTGTGCAACAATCCTGAGATGCGTGCCGCCCGGGAGCGGCCAGGCCTCTTCCAGCGTCGCCCGCGCCTCGAACCAGCCCGCACGCTCGCGGCGCCACTCGGGAAAGTCGCGCACTTCCGGCGTCCGTCCGCGCTCGCGCGCCTCCGCCAGAAAACGCTCGAACGGCGTGTGCGCGGCGATCGTCTCGTCAGTCAGCGAGAAAAGGCGACGGAAGGGACGGTTTGCAAACACCAGCCGTTCCTCGGCATCGAACTGCGCCACCCCGACCGAGAGCTGGTCGAGCAGCGTGCGCTGGGCCTCGCGGAAGGCACGGAATTCGCGCGCGACCTGCTGCTGTTCCTCGATGTCGATGGCATAGCCTGCCACGCCTTCCTGGCCGAGCGGCAGGTCCGAGACCCGCAATGTGCGCCGCGCGCCGTGAATGGTAGCCGCAACCGGGCGTTCGGACTTTTCCTGGCTCTGGAGCGTATCGCCCGCAATCTCTGCCGGGGTGCGGCCGTCTTCAGGTTCGAGCAGCTCGATCTGTCCCTGCACCACCTCGGCCGCATTGCTTGCCCCGACAGCATCGACATAGGCCTGGTTCACCAGCTGGAGCGAAAGGTCGCTGCCGCGGAACCACATCGGCATGGGGGCAGCCTCGATAAGGCCGACCAGCGCGGCAAAATCGCCGGTGGCACGTGCGGCAGCGGCCCGCAGGCGGGCCATTTCAGCGTGGCTCTCGGTGAAGTCGAACACCCATACCAGAGCCGCGCCAGCCGGGGAGACCTGAGGATCGGCAAGCGTGCCGTAAAGCGCAAGACTGCGCCCTGATCCGGGCGGATTGAGTGCCATCCGGAAAGGCGCGGCGCTCTTCTGGGTGGTCTGGATATTGCCCCAGAGTTGCTCCAGCTGGTCCGGCGCAAAACCCCCGGACTGTGGATCACCCTCGACAGCGGCGAGCTCGCTCAGGTAGTTCGGCACTGTCTTGAAGCCGAGCAAGCGGGCAAGCCGGTCGGGTGCCTCGATCCGTCCATCGACCCGGACCAGAAGCGGCACTGCCGGTGCGACATCCAGCAGCGTCTGCATCCGCCGGACACTGGTTTTGAGCGCCTTGGCGCGCTTCTTGCCCGCGCTTGCTCGCAGGATGACCAGCGCAGCGCCCGCCACCCAGGCAGCGAGCACCAGCGCGATCAGCACAAGCGAGAGCGGCGAGACATCCATCTCTCACCAGCTATGCGCGCTGATGCGTCAGTGCAACGGGGTTAAGCTGTTGAAGCCACAACCCCGCTCACCGGGGCCGATCAGTAGCGGTAGTGATCGGGCTTGAACGGCCCTGCCTGCGGCACGCCGATATAGCTCGCCTGCTTCTGCGAAAGCTGGGTGAGCTTCACCCCGAGCTTTTCAAGATGCAGCGCGGCAACCTTTTCATCGAGGTGCTTGGGCAGGACGTAAACGTCGTTCTCGTATTCGTCAGCCTTGGTGAACAGCTCGATCTGGGCCAGCGTCTGGTTGGTGAAGCTCGCGCTCATCACGAAGCTCGGGTGGCCGGTCGCGCAGCCGAGGTTTACCAGGCGGCCCTTGGCGAGGATCAGGATGGACTTGCCATCGGGGAAGGTGACGAGGTCGGTGCCTTCCTTGATTTCCTTCCAGTCGTAGTTGGAAAGGGCCGAAATCTGGATCTCGCTGTCGAAGTGGCCGATGTTGCACACGATCGCCATCGGCTTCATGTTCATCATGTGCTCGGCGGTAATGACGTCCTCGTTGCCGGTAGCGGTCACGAAGATGTCGGCGCGCTTGACGGCGTCCTCCATGGTCACGACCTCGAAGCCGTCCATTGCGGCCTGAAGGGCGCAGATGGGATCGATCTCGGTCACCATCACGCGGGCACCGCCATCACGAAGGCTGGCAGCCGAACCCTTGCCCACATCGCCATAGCCCGCGACGCAGGCGACCTTGCCGGCCAGCATCACGTCGGTCGCGCGGCGGATCGCGTCGACCAGCGATTCCTTGCAGCCGTAAAGGTTGTCGAACTTCGACTTGGTGACCGAATCGTTCACGTTGATCGCGGGGAACGGCAGCTTGCCCTGCTTGGCGATCTGATAGAGGCGCATCACGCCGGTGGTGGTCTCCTCCGAGACGCCCTTGATCGCCTTCACCGTCTTGGTGAGGTAGCCGGGCTTGGCGGCGACAAAGGCCTTGAGCGCGCGCTGGAACTCGATTTCTTCCGCATTGGTGGGCTCGCCCATTTCCTCGCCCGCCTCGATCCGCGCACCCCACAGGGCGAACATGGTGGCATCGCCGCCATCGTCGAGGATCATGTTGGCGGTGAGGTCGGGATCGGCCTCGGAGGACCAATCGAAGATGCGGCCTACATAGTCCCAGTAATCGGCCAGCGTCTCGCCCTTGATGGCGAAAACGGGGATCCCGCGTGCGGCGATCGCGGCTGCGGCATGGTCCTGGGTCGAGAAGATGTTGCAGGTCGCCCAGCGCACTTCGGCACCCAGAGCCACCAGCGTCTCGATCAGGACGGCGGTCTGGATGGTCATGTGCAGGCTACCGGTGATGCGGGCGCCCTTCAGGGGCTGGGACGCGCCATATTCCTCGCGCAGCGCCATCAGGCCGGGCATCTCGGTTTCGGCGATGCGGATCTCGTCGCGGCCGAAATCGGCGAGCGCGATGTCCTTGATGACATATTCCTGGGTCGGGGCGAGAGTGGCCATGTGTCTGTCTCCTGCGTCAAGCGCACGCAATGGGGGTGTAATCCTGCCGCCAGCCCCTAGCCGCGCGCCGCTCGGGAGGCAAATATAAACTTATCTTTATATGTCTATTTGTTGCCCGTGGCGCGGGAAGCGCTATACGACGGCCCGGTTTTCCCCCTCATGCAAGGATGAGCAAGCACATGACGATCTCCGTTGGCGACAAGCTTCCCGATGTCACGCTGATCAAGGCCGGCGCCGAAGGGCCCGAGCAGGTCAAGGCTTCCGACTACTTCGCCGGCAAGCGCGTCGCGCTGTTTTCGGTCCCGGGTGCCTTCACCCCGACCTGTTCGGCCAAGCACCTGCCGGGCTTTGTCGAGAAGGCTGCCGACCTCAAGGCCAAGGGTGTCGATGAAATCGTCGGAACCGCGGTCAATGATGCCTTCGTGATGAGCGCGTGGAATGCATCGGCGGGCAGCGGCGACATCACCATGCTGGCCGACGGCAACGGCGATTTCGTCGAGGCGCTGGGCCTGACGATGGATGCCTCGGGCTTCGGCATGGGCAAGCGCGGGCAGCGTTTCTCGATGGTGATCAATGATGGTGTGGTCGAGCACCTCAATGTCGAGGAGCCGGGCGACTTCAAGGTGTCGAGCGCGGAGTATATGCTCGGCCAGCTCTGATCCGCTAGCCGCAATCAACCGAAAAGGGGCGCTTCCCGATCCGGGAAGCGCCCCTTTTTCGTGCCCCGCCAATCGCTCTCAGGTCAGCGGCGGCGCGCCATAGGTTACCCACAGAGCAAGACCTGCCGCAAGCCCGACCGCCAGCGCAGCACGCGCCCATGGCGTAGGGCCAATTCCTGCCACTTGCGCCATCGGCGGGCGCGCCCCGCCCACCATCGGGCTGAGCAGATCATCGCCCTTCACCGCGTAGAAGGTGATTGCCGCCAGATGCAACGCGATCATCGCGACCAGCACCCAGAAGAACGTCTCGTGCAGTTCGGTAATGGTGTCGGCGGTCATGACCCCGACCAGCGGGTTCAATGGCCCGGTCATGCCGTCATAGGGATCACCCGCAAACAGACCCATTCCGACCTGCAGCATCATCGCCCCGATCAGGGCGATGGTGCTCCAGCCGCCCAGCGGACTGTGGCCAATCTGCGGACCAACGCTGCGGTCCCCGCGCAGATAGGCGAGAACCTTGCCCGGCGCTTTGACGAATTGCGAGAACCGCGCCGTCTCCGGCCCGAGAAAGCCCCACAGCACGCGAAGGGCAAGAATGCCGAACAATGCCAGCCCCATCCTGCGGTGCAGCGCCCATTTGGAGTTTTCCGCCGTCCACCACATCGCGGCGATCAGCAACGGAAAACTCCAGTGGGCGAGTCGCAGCAGCGGATCCCACACCCGGACATCGGGTGCGAGCGCCCTGGGCTGGCCGGACGACTCGTTCATCGGGAGTTACTTCTCGTCGTCGAGCCGGAAGTTGTCGTGGCAGCCCTTGCAGGCACCGCCCATCGCCATTGCCTGAGCCCCGGTTGCCGCCTTGTCACCCTCGCCTGCGATGGTCGCCAGCTTGGCGCTTTCATCGACCAGCTTCTGGGCAGCAGCCTTGAACTCCTCGGGCTTTTCCCAGATCGTCGCCAGCGCTTCGGTGTCGTAACCGTCATCCACGCTGGTCCCTGCAGGGAAATGGCCTTCGATCTTCTGCGCGCGGGTGTTGATGTCGGTTGCGCTGGCAGCGATCAGAGCAAAATCGGGCGCGTCCTTCTCCAACTCGCCGCGAACCGCCTTGAAGGCATCGCCGATCGCCTCGAAATTGTCATGCCGCTCCTTGAGCACTGCCGGCTCTTCGGTCGCGGTGGGCGCGTCGGTGGGCGTTTCGCTCGAACAGGCAGCCAGCGCACTGGCGAGCGCGGCGGCGAGGACAAGACGAGAGGCAGTCGTGCGAACCATCATTGAGCTCCTTCAGCAGACGAAAAGATTGATCCCCAAAGCCAAGCTATGCCGCTTTCACCCTTATCGCAAATCTTTGCTGTCGAACGCGCCGATCAGTAGCCCATCAGGCTCATGACTTCCTTGCGGCTGCGATGGTCATCCATGAAGCAGCCGAGGATGCGGCTGGTCACCATCTCGACCCCGTGAGTCTTGACCCCGCGCCCGGTCATGCAACCATGCTGCGCCTCGATCACCACAGCCACGCCGTGGGGTTCGAGATTATCCCAGATGCACTGTGCGACTTCGGCGGTGAGGCGCTCCTGTATCTGCAGGCGATGCGCGAAACCGTGCAGCACGCGTGCGAGCTTGGAGATGCCGACGACCTTTTTGTTCGGCAAATAGGCGATCGCCGCCTTGCCGGTGATCGGCGCCATGTGGTGTTCGCAATGCGACTGGAAAGGAATGTCCTTGAGCAGCACGATCTCGTCATAGCCGCCGACCTCCTCGAACTGGCGCGTCAGGTGGATCGCCGGATCTTCCTTGTAGCCCTCGCAATATTCGAGCCACGCGCGGCCCACCCGCTTGGGAGTGTCAAGCAGGCCTTCACGCGTCGGATCATCGCCCGCCCATTCAAGCAAGGTGCGGATCGCGTCCTGCACATGCTCGGGCACATCGGGTTTGCCCAGCGGATTGTCCGGGTCGAACTCGTCGTCGTGGGCGCAAACGTAATTCATCTTTGTCGATCTTTCCTCGCCGATCGGGAAGAGCGTTAGCGACCCCTCATCCCGCATGTGTCGAACTTGCGTGACGTTAACCGTCAAGGCCGCCTGACGTTCCGCAGGAATTTGCCCTGAACCTTACCGGTTGCCTCGCTGGAGCCGGGCCCCATAATACCAATGTAGGCGTGAATTGTCGCAATTCATCCCTGCGGCGCCAGGAAAAAGGAGTTGAGCGTGACCAGCCCCGCCGATTTCGAGAGCGCAGCTCGCGCAGTCCTCGGCCGGCTTCCGGGCGCGTTTCGCGAACACCTCGCGGACGTGGTTCTCCGAATCGAGGAATTCGCCTCTGCCGAACAGCTCGCCGCCGTCGGGATCGAGGATCGTTGGGAACTGACCGGACTTTACGAAGGCGTCGCCCTGACTGAACAATCGCAATGGGATCACGAGCGCATGCCGCCGGTCATCAGCCTGTTTCGTCAACCCCTGCTGGCCGAAATGCGCGAGACCGGGGTCGGCTTTGCCGAACTGGTGCGTCATGTGGTCATCCACGAGGCCGGACACCATTTCGGCCTGTCGGACGAGGACATGCATGCGCTGGAGGACGGCGTCGAGGATTGAGCGGTCAGCCAGAACCGACAACGCCCGCCCCTCGGCCGAGGAGCGGGCGTTGTTGGCGCACCCGAAAGGATTCGAACCTCTGACCCCCAGATTCGTAGTCTGGTGCTCTATCCAGCTGAGCTACGGGTGCGCACTGAGGGGCGGCACATAGGGGCGTCAGCTGGCCTTGGCAAGGGGCGTTTGCGGGCTTTCAGAGATTTTGGAACAGCCGCTCTGCAAGTTCGCAGTCGAGCGGCGGCTTGGCGAGGCCGGCGATCTCTGCGGGCGTGAACCAGCCGATCGCACCGCCTTCCAGCGCCTCCGGTTCGCCATGCCAGCCGGTGACGGTGTAAAGCAGTATGACAAGTGCCGGTTCCGCCTCTGCGATATCGGTCCCGGCAAATCCTGCCGGGCTGATACACTCCGGCGAACAGGTGATTCCCAGCTCCTCCCGCAATTCGCGAATCAATGCTTTCTTCGGGATTTCAGCCGGTTCCACCTTGCCGCCGGGAAACTCCCACAGGCCGCCATGATGTTTGTCCGCAGGCCGCCGGTGCATCAGCCACCGGCCATCACTGCCTTGCAAGGCGCCCGCCACCACCGCGATCCAGCATTCGCAAGCGTCGGTTTTTTTTCCATCCATCAGCTGCTCATCAACCTTTTCTTAACCCGCAGGCACGATTTTTGGGACGTCAGACCGCAATAGACAGGTGGACTCAGTATGTTGACGACCTTTTTCAGGACCATGAAGGACGATACGTCTGGTGCCACCGCAATCGAATACGGCCTGATCGTCAGCCTTATCGTGGTTGCCATTCTGGTGTCGATGCAAGCCGTCGCGAGCGAGACCCTGGAAATGTGGGACCACATCGAGACTGAATCGCTGGAAGCAATGGGGGCCTGAGTTGCGGAATAAAAAGCCGCGTTAGGAATTTCTCAACAGCTGCCACTTAATCATCCGATCACCGGGCCGGGCCAAGCGGAACGGTAAGGGTACTGAAGACCGAAACCAGGAGACTACCAATGACCTTCATCAACAAGCTTCTTCGTGACGAACAGGGCGCGACCGCCATCGAATACGGCCTGATCGCCGCTCTCATCGCCGTGGCCGCCATCGTCGGCATGCAGGCTCTGGGCACCCAGCTCGGCAACACCTTCAACGGTGTGTCGACCACCCTGGAAAACAACCAGGCCCAGAACGGCTAATTTTAGCCCGAAAAAAAAGAAGCGGCGGGGCTCGTCCCCGCCGCTTTTTGTTTGTCTGGCGTCCGCGCATATCGGGCGACCGCGTATTGCAGGCTTGGGTCGCCGATTCTAGCGCGCGCGCACTACCAGCTTGACCCTCTGCCCCGGCACCAGCTGGTCGCGGCTGCCCAGCGCATTGAGCACCCTGAAGCGTTCTTCCTGAGCATTGGGATAGGCCATCCGCCGCGCGAGGCTTGACACTGTATCGCCGCGCGCCACCGTCACCACCTGCAGCCGCTTGGGCACCACCGCCCCAGCCTCGTTCGCAGAGATCCGCTGCATCGACTGGAACATCGGGTTGAACACCCCGGCGCGGCCGGCGGGCGCGATGGCGATGAAGTGATAGGCCCGGTCACGGGCGAATTCATAAGCGAAAACAATCACATCAACCTGTGACTGGCCGTTGTTGACCCGCGCCTCGCCATAGGCGGCGGGAAGGCCGTTGATCGTCGTGCGCTGCAGGCGCTGCGGCGCGAGGCTGCGGTTCTGCCCTCCGAGCGCGGTGAATTGCTCGCGCACATAGGTTTCCAGATTGCCGTTGTAGGCCGCGAGCGTCAGCTGCGCCTGGCCGCCCTGCCCGTTGACGCTGACCGCGCTCGGGCTGTTGACCATGTAGAACCCCTGGGGCGCGGTGAAGGACAGACGCAGTTCGGGATGGATAAAGCGGCTCCCGTCGATCAGCCCCTGCTTCGGATCATCACCATAAAGCAATCCGTCGATGCGGGTGAGGAAAGTGTCGCGATTCGTGACACCGCCGGTTGCCGCGCCTGCCTTGGCCAGCGCACCCTGCACCCGGCTGGCCGGATCGGGGTGGGTAGAGGCCCATTCGGGCACGCTTGCATTGCGGCCCTGAAGCCGCGCATCGAGCGAGTTCTGCGCAGCGAGGCTTGCCAGCACCGTACCCATCGCTCTGCGGTCGTAGCCTGCGCGGGACAGATACTGGATGCCAAGGTCATCGGCCTCCAGCTCCTGCGAGCGCGAGAAGCTGAGCGTCAGTAGTTGCGATCCTTGCAGGAACCCGCGCGAGAGCATGTCGCCAAATCCCGAATCGCCAAGCAGGATCGAGGAACCGATCGCACCCAGCAGACCAAAGATCGAATTGCGCTGCGCCGCCTGCTGTCGCCGCTGCGAATGGCGAGCCGCAACATGGCCGACTTCATGGCCCAGCACCGCCGCAAGTTCGGCCTCGTTGTTCATCAGCGTCACCAGCTGACGGGTGGTGTAGATATATCCGCCCGGCACCGCGAAAGCATTATGCACGGGCGAATTCAGCAGGCTGACAGTGAAACTCTCGCGCGCGTTGCCGAGGCCGGACTGGACCGCGATATTCTTGCCGACCTGTTCGACATAGGCCGCCTGCGGCCCGCTCATCGCGCCGCCGAACTGGGCGAGAAATTGCGGATGATATTGCGCGCCCTGCTGCGCTTCGGTCTGGGTGATCGGCGTCGATGCCGAAGGGATTGGAGCGCCTGCGCCCATGCACCCGGCCAGCGCAAGAGGCGCCGCGCCCAGTGCGAGCATCCTGAATGCAAGTCGTGCCATTCCACTCTCTCCCGATACCTTGCCTGGGCGCCAGCCTATCGGCAAACTGGCGATTGGCAAAGCCTCCGAAAGATGCGGCTTAACCGCCGATGGCCAGAAACCGCGCTTCGCGGTGGGCGACCAGGTCGGTACCGCTGCGGCCCGAAAGCTGGTCGAGTTCCTCGGTCAGCGCCTGACCGAGCAGCCGCGCGGCGGCGACAGGATCGCGTTGCGCGCCGCCGACCGGCTCCTTCACGATCCGGTCGATCACCTTGTCACGCTTGAGATGCTGGGCGGTGACCTTCATGGCCTGCGCAGCATCGGCGGCCCTTTCGCTGGTGCGCCACAGGATCGAGGCGCAGCCTTCGGGCGAGATCACCGAATAGACCGCGTGCTCCATCATCAGGACCCGGTTGGCACTGGCAAGCGCTACCGCTCCGCCCGATCCGCCCTCGCCCACGATCGCGGCGACCATCGGCACCGGCAGTGCAAGACAGGCTTCGGTCGCACGGGCGATGGCTTCGGCCTGACCGCGCTCTTCCGCCTCGATGCCGGGAAAGGCCCCGGATGTATCGACCAGCGTCACCACCGGCAGACCGAACCGGCCCGCCAGCTCCATCAGGCGGATCGCCTTGCGATATCCCTCGGGTTTGCCCATGCCGAAATTGTGGGCGATGCGGCTTTGGGTGTCGTGGCCCTTCTCGTGCCCGATCAGCATCACCCGCCGCCCGTTCAGCGTGGCAAACCCGCCCATGATTGCAAGATCGTCGGCATAGAGCCGGTCTCCGCCGAGCGGCATGAAGTCGCTGAAGGCGTGGGCAACATAATCGCGGAAATGCGGCCGCTGCGGATGGCGCGCGACCTGAGTCTTCTGCCACGGCGTCAGCGAGGCATAGGTGCTGGCGAGCAGCTCGGTGCTCTTGGCTTCGAGCCGGGCGATCTCAGCTGCGACATCGACATCGTGCAACGCGTTGACATCGCGCAGCTGGGTGATGCGCTCTTCGAGCTGGGCGACCGGCTTCTCGAAATCGAGATAGGAAATCATTGCGCGGCGCTAGTCCGATGTTGCCCGGGTTGCAAGTGAAGGCGTTGCAAGTGAAGGCTGGGCGAGCGGATGGCGCGCATTGACCAGCGCCACCAGCCGCGCCGGTTCGACATGGGTGTAAATCTGGGTAGTGGCGATGTCGGCATGCCCCAGCAGGGTCTGCAGCACCCGAAGATCGGCCCCGCCCTCCAGCAGATGGGTGGCGAAGGCGTGGCGCAGCACATGCGGGCTGATCGTCGCCGGATCCAGCCCTGCGCGCGCGGCGAGCCCTTTCAGCAGCTGGAACAGCCTGACGCGGGTCAACGGCTTGCCGTCCCTCGAAGGGAACAGGTAGCGCGAGGCCGGCAGGCCGGGCCGCACCGCAAGCCAGCGCGCCAGCGCCTCCAGCGCACGCGCGCCCACCGGCACCAGCCTGCTCGTGCCGCCCTTGCCGGTGATCGTCAGGAACGGTGCATCGCGCGGCACAGCGACCAGCGGTAGCATGACCAGCTCGCTCGCACGCAGACCGGAACCATAAAGCAGTTCGAGCAGTACAAGGCTGCGCACCGCTCCGGGCTCCTCGCTCGCCGCTTCCAGTTCGGCCCGCGCGAACAGGGCGGCGATCTGGTCATGCGCCAGGACCTTGGGAAGCGGGCGGCGGGTGCGCGGCGATGGCAGCGCGCCGGAAGGATCGTCCCTTCGCCAGCCCTCATCGATAGCAAAGCCGAAGAACTGCCTGAGCGCCGAAGCCTTGCGCGCAACGCTCGCCGGGGCGAGATGCGCCCATTCCTGAGCCAGCGATGCGACCGCCTCGCGCGGGGCCGCGGCAAGATCGCCGATGGCCTCCTCCGCCCCGGCAAGATCGCGGGCATAGGCGGCCAGCGTGTTGTTTGCTGCTCCGCGCTCGGCGGCGAGCATTGCGAGGAAAGCGTCCGTTGCGGCGGACATGGGGTTCAGCCGCGCGCGACCGCTTCGGCCGCGATCATCCGCGCCTCGGCTTCGAGCCCCACCCGGCGCAGGGCGGCGGTGATGTGATAGAGATGCAGCGGGGTCATCGCCTGCCAGCTTGTTCCCTGCATCCCCAACCCGGCGAGCAGTGCGACGAGCGCAGGATTGTCCACCTCGGCCGCGCGCGAAATGGCGCGGCTCCAACGGGTCTGGCGGGCAAGATCGATGCCGAGCCTTTCGGACAATGCGGTCCTGTCACCGGCCGAAAGCTTGCCGAGTCCGGCAAGGCCCGCCACCAGAAACGCCGACTTGCGAGCGCTGCGGCTGTCGTCCTCGTCGAGAAATCCGTCGATGGGTTCCCGGCCCACTGCGCTGGCGTTCCGGTCGGAAAGCACGATCAGCGCCCAACCGAGGGAGCCTACCTCGACCACCGAGCGCCACGCCAATGCGTCGCGATCGAGACCGGCGGCAAGCATCGAGCCGATCAGCGCCCCCGCGGCATCGGCATGGGCCGCATCGGCCGGAATGCGGGCGGCGGCATAGGCGGTAAGCACCCGCGCGCCGTAGCCATCGCCACCGCCCAAGGGATTGTCCGGACCCCACAAGCGCTGCATTGCCGAAATGCGGGCAGCTGGGTCGGCGGCAAGGTATGCCTCGCGCAAGGTGGCGGCGGTGGTGGCCACATCGCCGCTTGCCGCCGGATCGGCATAGACGGCGCTGTAGAGATCGATCAGCGCCTGCGAGGAGAGGATCCCCTCGCGCGCTGCCGGTCCGGCAAAACCCGCCCGCTGCACTGCAGGCAGCATTGGCAGAAGCGCGCCGCTGCGGGCGTAGTAGGCGCCGCCCGCCGCATCGCGCGCTGAGGAAAGCAGGTCCTCGGGCACGGGCTCGCCCAGCGCGGTGGCAAGTCCGAAGCGCCACGGGGTGAGCTCGTCGATCCCGTCCCATTCGATCTCGACCGCGCGCTGGCCGCGTCCGGCCGCCCCTGCAAAGCGGCGCGCGAGCAGCACGTCGATGCGCGGCGCGATGCCGCGGAACAGCGCCCGGTCAAGCTGCGCGGCCGCGAGCGCGCCCTCTCCGGCATAGGCGTTGCAGATCGCCTGCATCAGCTGCCATTGACCATCCTCGCGGGCCGAGCCCTGCAAGCGCACCGCCGGGCAGCCCCCGGTGACATCGCCGACACCGAGATAGGCCGCAAGCGCCTGTTCGGTCAGTTCGGGCGACCAGTCGACGGTGTCGATATCCTGGACCATCGCACGCGACACGGCAAACTCGCCAAGACGGTTGAGCAAGGCGACCCGCAAGGCGGCGAATTCGATGGGCGCCATGCCCTCGGGCGCGGCCATACGGCTGGCAAGCGCTCGGCGCAGGAGGATATGGCCCCAGCGCGAGACCATCGGCCCCTTGTTACCCGCCAGTGCGGCGCGCACCAGCGCAGGCGGCTGCTTGGCGAGTGCGCGCGGCGGCAGTCCGCCCTCATCGCTCGCCAGCACCCCGACGCGGGTCAGCGCACGCCGCGCACCGGGCGGAATGTCGAACTTGGGCTTGAGGCCGAGCAGCGCGTCAAGCTCCTCGGTCGAAAGCTCCTCCAACTCCTCCAGGCTCGGCAGGCGGGCGAGCTCGTCGCGCGTGATCGAGGGCAACGACGGTGCCTCGACCGGCACGTTGGGTTGCATACCCGCTTGCGGCTGGCCGGGCACGACGGGGCCGGGAACTGGCGCACCCGGCGCCGGACGGGCAATCGGAGGCGGGGCAGCCGTGGGTGCGGGGGCAGGTCGCGGCGTCGCCGTAGGAGCGGGCGCGGGATCGTCGAAGCCGGGAGGCAGGATCGATTCGGGTTTGCCTTGCGCGACAGCGAGATCGGCCAGTCCCGCTCCAGCGAGCGCACCCGCAAATGCGAGCGCTGCGACGCTCGCCGCCAGCGTCAAGCGCGACCGGGCGCGGTTCACCGGGCGTCTCCGGGCAACTCGACCGGCTGGGCGATCGGGTGAAGCGGTTCCTCGCCGCCATCGACCCAGGCCAGTGTCGCGAGCGCCAGCATCACCAGCACAACCACGGCGACCCGGCCCAGCCGCAAGCGCGGGCGGGGCGCCGGTTCGCGCGCAAGAATCTGCCGGGGTGCCAGCGGACGTGAGAGGTTTGCCATATTGCACGCGCCCTAGCCCATCTATAGGCGATGCGGCAATGTCCGCCGCGTCTGCATCACCCGAACATCTCCCCGCCGCGCTGGCCGCGGTGGCCGCACGGATTGACCGTCCGGTAGTGCTGGTCGGGCTGATGGGGGTGGGCAAGTCCACCGTCGGTCGCAAGCTCGCCCGTATGCTGGGGCGCGATTTCATCGATGCCGACGATGCCATTGCCGAGGCTGCGCAGCTTTCCATCCCGGAAATCTTCGCACAATTCGGCGAGCCCTATTTTCGCGACGGAGAACGGCGCGTGATCGCCCGTTTGATCGAGGAAGGCCACGGTGTGATCGCGACCGGCGGCGGGGCCTTTGTCGATCCCGACACCCGCAAGCTGATCCTGGAGAAAGGCATCGCGGTGTGGATCGACTGCGATGTCGATACGCTCGTGGAACGGACCGCGCGGCGCGGCAACCGTCCGCTCCTGAAACAGGGCGACCCGAAAGAAATCCTCACCCGGCTGGCCGCCGAACGCGGCCCTTTCTACGCCGAGGCTCCCATCCGCGTGGTCAGCGAGAACGGCCCCCATACCGACACCGCCCGCGCCATCATAGAGGCGATCGACCAATGGCTGTAATTCCTGTCGCGCTGGCCGGGCGCGGTTACGAGGTGGTGATCGAGGGTGGACTGCTTGATCGTCTGCCGCAGGCCGCCGCGCCGTTCCTTAAGGGCTATGGCAACGGCCGTGCCGTGCCGTTCGTGGCCGATACCAACACCCGTCGCCTTTATGCCCCGGCGATGGAGCGCGCCCTTGCCGCCCACAACCTCAAGGCCGAATGGTTCATCGTCGAGCCCGGCGAGGATGCCAAGAGCTGGCGGGGGCTGGAGAAACTCACCGACTGGCTGCTGGCGCTGGGGGTCACCCGCAAGGATCATGTCTTCGCGCTCGGCGGCGGAGTGGTGGGCGATCTCGTCGGCTTTGCCTGCGCCATCACCAAGCGCGGCTGCGGGTTCGTGCAGATCCCGACAACGCTGCTGGCGCAGGTCGATAGCTCGGTCGGCGGCAAGACCGCGATCAACACAGCCGCGGGCAAGAACCTGATCGGTGCCTTCCATCAGCCTTCACTGGTACTGATCGACCCATTGGTGCTCGCCACCCTGCCACCACGCGAAATGCGCGCCGGTTATGCCGAGGTGCTGAAATACGGCCTGCTCGGCGATGCGGCGTTCTTCGCCTGGCTGGAGGCGAATGGCGACAAGGTGCTGGCACGCGAGCCCGCCGCGCTCGAACACGCCATCGCCACCAGCATTGCCATGAAGGCGCGGATCGTTGCCGAGGACGAACGCGAAACGGCAGACCGCCGCGCGCTGCTCAATCTCGGCCACACCTTCGGCCATGCGTTGGAGGCCGAAACCGGCTTTTCGCAAGCGCTGCTGCACGGTGAGGCGGTCGCACTCGGCATGGTGCTGGCGGCGCGCTATTCGGCGCGTCGGGGCGAGATTTCGCAAGAGGATGCCGCGCGGGCCACGGCTGCGATTGCGGCAGCGGGTCTTCCTTCCGAGATCGCCGCGCTCGGCCTTTCGCGTGACGGCGCGGCGCTGGTCGAACACATGCGCCACGACAAGAAGGCCGAAGGCACCACCCTGCCCTTCCTGCTGCTGAAGGCGCTGGGCGAGGCTTACGTGGCGCGCGACGTGGACCTCGCCGACATCGCCGCATTTCTGGACGGGGAGCTTGCTGCGTGACCCGCTTCGTCGATCTTTCGATCCCGATCACCAATGACGTGATTTCCGATCCCGAGGTGATGCGGCCCAAGGTCACCTACATGACCCACGAGACAACGTGGGAGCAGATCGCGATGTTCTTCCCCGGCCTGACCCGCGAAGACATGCCCGATGGCGAAGGCTGGGCGGTGGAGTTCGTCGAACTCTCGACCCACAACGGCACCCACATGGACGCGCCGTGGCATTACCACTCCACCACGGATAGCGGAGCGCGCCCTGCCCCCAGCATCGACGAGGCCCCGCTCGACCGCTTCTTCCGTCCCGGCGTGAAACTCGATTTTTCCCGCCTTCCCCACGGCCATGTCGTCAGTGCCGCCGAGGTGCAGGCGGAACTGGCGCGGATCGGATATACGCTCGAACCGCTCGATATCGTGCTGGTGCAGTCAGGCGCGGTCTACGGCTCCGAGGGGTTCACCGATCAGGGCGTGGGCCTTGGCGCGGAGGCGACCTTGTGGCTCACCGAGCAAGGCGTAGAGGTTGTCGGCACCGACGCGTGGAGCTGGGACGCACCCTTCAGCCACACCGCGCGGCGATGGGCCGAAACGCGCGATCCTTCGATCATCTGGGAAGGCCACAAGGCCGGGCGCATCCGGCCTTACTACCAGATCGAAAAGCTCGCCAATCTCGCCGCCCTGCCCCCGCACGGCTTCATGGTCAGCTGCTTTCCGGTGAAGATCGAACGAGCCAGCGCGGGCTGGATCCGCGCGGTGGCGATGGTGGAAGACTAGCGGTGCGAATCGCACCCGCCGACCTTGCCGACCCGCAGGTGCGCGACCTGATTGCCTACCACCAGCGCGAAATGCTCGAAAGGTCGCCGCCCGGTCTCAGCTTTGCGCTCGACCTGTCGGGATTGCAGCGGCCCGATGTCAGCGTCTGGGCGGTGCATGTCGAAGAACGGCTCGCGGCGATCGGCGCTTTGAAGAGGCTGGGGCGCGCGCGCGGCGAGATCAAGTCGATGCGCACCCATCCCGATTTCCTGCGCCGGGGGCTCGCTGCAGCACTGCTGGAGACAATCATTGCCCAGGCGCGCTCCGAGCAACTGGCCGTGCTCAGTCTGGAGACCGGAAGCGGTCCGATGTTCGAAGCGGCGCTGGCGCTCTATCGCCGCCGCGGCTTCGTGAACGGGGAAGCCTTCGCCGATTATGCGCTGTCGGACTTCAACCAGTGCCTGCACTTGCAGCTTGGCTGATCCGGAGAAACCTCAACCCACCGGACGGCTCGGCAGCTTGGCGACATTGTCATTGTCGAGCGCCGCCGCCTCGCGCGCAGCTTTTACCGCAGCTTCTTCCTCGAGCATCCTGTCATGCTCGGCGAATAGTCGCTCGATCTCGGCGCGGCGTTCCAGCAGCATGTAGGCGATGCCCGGCGCAAGGCTTTCGCCCTCGCCGATCTGGCCTAGCAAGCCGGCGAGATCGCTGACCGTCGCATCGCGCGCCGTCTTGAAGAAGTTCCCCTTGCGATCGAAGAACCCGGTCCCCGTATGTGCCACGATCAAACCCTCCCACGAGATTCAATCCGAGCGCGGAAAATACCGCGAATCAGCGAGGTGTTATTCTTGCACGAAGCAGTTTGCAGCATAGTGGATTCCACAAGATTCAGTCCGAAATCATCATTCTGGCGTAAATCTACAACAAAACACGTAATATAATTGCAATCAGTTGAAGCAATTTGAGCACCTGAAGCAAAAACATCACCAATAGACCGGGGGTGAAGCGGGTCTGGCACGGGTCAAGCAGGGGTCAAGCAGGGGTCTGGAGCAGGCTAAAGAGGGGCAAGACAGGGTCTGAAAGGGCCTGGACAGGCGCTGAATTGCGCCCGCTTGTGGGATTGCCCGAGGGCCGTTCCATCATTCGGGGCGAATGGCGCACAAACCGAGGGCAATCGCGCCACAGCGCCATCTTGCCGCAGGGCCAGGATGTAGGAAAGCGCGCGCCCGCGACGGTCCGCCTCAGAACAGCCGCGACCCGTTCGGCACCCGCTGGTCAGGCGCGAACAGCACCACCGCCCCGCTCTCGTCGGCAAAGCCCAGCGTCAGCACTTCGGACATGAACTTGCCGATCTGGCGCGGCGGGAAATTGACCACCGCGGCCACCTGGCGGCCGGGCAGATCTGCCAGCGCATAATGCTCGGTGATCTGCGCGCTCGACTTCCTGACGCCGATCGCCGGACCAAAGTCGATCCACAGCTTGAAGGCGGGCTTGCGCGCTTCGGGGTAGGGCTCGGCGGAAATCACCGTGCCGATGCGGATATCGACCTTGAGGAAATCCTCGAAGGGGATGTCCTTGCCCGAAGGCGCATCGGGATCGTGCCGGACGTGCATTATTCCAGTTCGAGGATCACCGCATCGACCGCGAGGCTCTCGCCCTCGGCGGCGTTGATCTTCGCGATGACGCCTTCCTTTTCGGCGCGCAGGATGTTTTCCATCTTCATCGCCTCCACGGTCGCGAGCGGCTGGCCGGGCTGGACGGTCTCGCCTTCGGCCACGTGGAGCTTCACGAGCATCCCGGGCATCGGGCAGATCAACAGCCTGGACAGGTCGGGCGGGACCTTTTCAAGCATGAGGGACTCATGCCGGGCCAGTCGCAGCGGCATGACCAGCGCGGTATGCGCCGCGCCGTGTGTCGTCACCTTCCACTGGTTGCCGTTGCGCTCGACGATCAGGCCGAGCTTGTGCTCAGGGCCTTCTGCGATGCGCCCGGTCGCTTCGGCCTGGACCATGCCGGGCATCCAGTCACAGGTGCCTTCGACCCGTACGCCATCGACCATGGCGTGCCCCTCACCGAGCACCACCTCGAAACGTTCCTCGCCAAGCTTCACCAGCCATTCGCTCGTCACCGGCAAAGGCCCGTCAAGCTGGCCGCTTATCCGCCGCGCGCGCGATTGCAGGGTGAATTCATTGCCTGCGCACACGGCCGCAAGGATGCGCTTCAGATCATCGCTGGTCGCGGCCCCGGTAAAGCCTTCGGGATATTCCTCGGCGATGAACCCCGTCGTCAGCTCGCCCGAGCGGAAGCGCGGGTGCTGCATGATCGCGCTGAGGAAATCGACATTGTGCCCCAGCCCCTTGATGCGGAAATTGTCGAGCGCCTCGATTTGCAAATCGGCCGCCTCGTCGCGCGTGGGCGCCCAGGTGATGAGCTTGGCGATCATCGGGTCGTAGAAGCGCGAGACCTCGCCGCCTTCATACACGCCATCATCGACGCGCACCGAGCCGGTGCCGCGCGCGACCCCGCGCCTAGGCTTTCCTGCGACGGTTTCATCTTCCTGCCAGCCGGGGAGCGGCGGGGCGTAATGCACCAGTCGGCCGGTGGAGGGCAGGAAGCCGCGATAGGGGTCTTCGGCATAGACGCGGTTTTCGATCGCCCAGCCGTCAATGCCGATATCGTCCTGCGTCATGCTGAGCTTCTCGCCCGCCGCCACGCGGATCATCTGCTCGACCAGATCGATGCCGGTGATCGCTTCGGTAACGGGGTGTTCGACCTGAAGCCGGGTGTTCATTTCGAGGAAGTAGAAGCTCTCCCCCGTCGGGTCCGCGCCGCTGACGATCAGTTCGACCGTACCCGCAGAGCAATACCCCACCGCGCGCGCCAGAGCGACGCATTGCTCGCCCATCGCGCGCCGCATCTTGGGCGTGACGAAGGGCGACGGCGCTTCCTCGACCACCTTCTGGTGGCGGCGCTGGATCGAGCATTCGCGCTCGTTGAGGTAGAGGATATTGCCGTGCTGGTCGCCGAGGATCTGGATCTCGATGTGGCGCGGATTGAGGATGAATTTCTCGATGAAGACGCGGTCATCGCCGAAGGAATTGAGGCCTTCGCGCTTCACGCTTTCAAAGCCCTCGCGCACGTCGGCCTCGGAATAGGCCAAGCGCATCCCCTTGCCCCCGCCACCGGCCGAAGCCTTCATCATCACCGGATAGCCGATGTCGTTCGAAATCCGAACCGCGTGCTCGGTATCCTCGATCTCGCCGACAAAGCCGGGGACGACATTGACGCCCGCCTCTTTCGCCAGCTTCTTGCTCTCGATCTTGTCCCCCATCGCGGCGATGGCGTTCACCGGCGGGCCGATGAAGGCGATGTTCTCCTTCGCCAGCGCCTCGGCGAAACTCGTGCGTTCCGACAGGAAGCCATAGCCCGGATGCACCGCCTCGGCCCCGGTCTGCTTGCAGGCAGCGATGATCTTGTCAGCGACAAGATAGGATTCCGCCGCAGGCGACGGCCCGATATGCACCGCCTCGTCCGCGAGTCCCACAAATGGCGCGCGAGCATCGGCGTCGGAATAGACCGCGACGGTCTTGATCCCCATTTTGCGCGCGGTGGTAATGACCCGGCAGGCGATCTCGCCACGGTTGGCAATCAGGATTTTCGAGAACAAGGCGGACAACCTCTCTTGCAGATGCGTTATCTTGTCACCTGGCTATGCCGAGGGATTGCCCATGCTGCAAGCTAGCGGATTTGGGCGGCGTCAGGCATGGGCGGCGGCGAAGGCGGTGAGGCTGTCGGCATAGGCAGGCGCCCCGCGCCGGTCACCCTCCCCGCTGACGAGGGTTTGCACAGCGCGGCCCAGCATGGCGATGTTGGCAGGCGAAAGCTTGCCGAGCTGTTCCACATAGATCCCGATGGTGAACAGGATCGCGCCGGTCTGCGGCAGACGCCGCAGGGTCTGGCGTTCGGAGCGCACGAACAGGGTGCTCCCTGCGTTCTCGGGCGTGACATGGGCGAAGGCTTGCGTAGCGGGGCGGTCGGGGAGCCAGCGACGATCCCCCGTCGCCGCGATGAACCAGTTGCACCGCGCGTAGATCGGGCCGGGGCGCAGGGTTGTCATGAAGCGGTCGACCCCGGTGGCGAGTTGCTCCTCATAGCCTGCGATGGGCGCATGGAGCGCGCGCAGGGGCAGGCCGATCTTCTCGCCCGGGTGCCAGTCAGAAGGCCACGCCACCGCCGCGCCGATCAGGCGGTATTGGTCTGAGCCTTCAGGGAGCGTCAGGAGACACATATCCTCGTGGCGGCTGAGCGCGGCTTCGGGTAGCGCGCCGGAAACGCCCAGCATGGCGGCAAGTTCGCGGCCGGGTGCTTCGGCTTCGGGGGTAAGTTGGACGCCCTCAGGCCAGTCGACAAAGCCCTGTTTGCGGGCGGCCATGTCGGGGTCAGGCTGGAGCCACTCCTCCTCGGAAAGCCGCACGAGCCCCATGCGGAGCTGGCCGCCGCCGCGTGCCTTCGGAAGCAGTTTGTCGACGGAAAAGCCGAGAGTCATTCAATCGCGCGGCTCGAAGTGGACGAAAGCGAAGTCGTCGATCACCCCGTCCTCAAGATCATCAGGATCGGGATCTTCGTCCTTCTTGAGGTAGAAAGTCCCGCGCTCGCCATCCTGCACATAGTAATAGGGAAAGCCGCAATTGATCACATCGCGCAGATAGAACCGGTAGCGGCGCGTTCCTGTGCGTGTTTCAACGTCGACATAACCTACGCGCCACCAGCGATTATCTTCTTCATCGTAGGTTTCCTCTTCAAGGTAGAACGTTCCGGTGATCCGCTTGTCGCTCTCCTCGGCAAGATACCGCGCCTTGTATCGCTCGAACTCCCTCAAGCCCTCTGGAGACAGAGTTGCGCAGGCATAAACCGGGGTTTCGAGAGCCGTGTTGGCGACAAGCGCTGTCGCGATCGCAAGAAGAGCTTTTGCTCTCACTCCGCCGGTTCCACCTGTTTGCACGCCCGCGCCGGTTCCTCGCCCCTCAGCGCCGTCAGACCCAGTTTCGCGAACAGCGCCCCGTCCTTGTCGTCGCCCGCATTGGGCGCGGTGAGCAGCTTGTCGCCGGTGAAGATCGAGTTCGCGCCTGCAAGGAAGCACAGCGCCTGCGTCGCCTCGGACATGGACTCGCGCCCGGCCGACAGCCGCACCATCGAGCGCGGCATGGTGATGCGCGCCACCGCGACCGTGCGGACGAACTCGATATCGTCGATTTTCGCAAGCGGCGTGTCGGCCAGCATGTTGCCCAGCACCGTCCCCTTGACCGGCACCAGCGCGTTGACCGGCACGCTCTCGGGATGCTGTGGCAGGGTGGCAAGCGTGTGGACAAACCCCACCCGATCCTCGCGCGTCTCGCCCATGCCCACGATCCCGCCGGAGCAGACATTGATCCCCGCCTTGCGCACGTGATCGAGCGTATCCAAGCGGCACTGGAAATCGCGGGTGGAGATGACCCGCTCGTAATATTCGGGCGAGCTGTCGATATTGTGGTTGTAGTAATCGAGCCCCGCTTCCGCGAGCATCTCCGCCTGATGCGGTTCGAGCATCCCCAGCGTCATGCAGGTCTCGAGCCCCATGGCGGACACGCCCTTCACGATCTCGACAATCGCGGGCATGTCGCGATCCTTGGGATTGCGCCATGCCGCGCCCATGCAGAAGCGCTGCGAGCCTGCATCCTTGGCCTGCGCCGCGCGCTGGAGCACGGACTGCACGTCCATCAACTTGGTCGCCTCGACGCCGCTGTCGGCATGAACCGACTGCGAGCAATAGCCGCAATCCTCCGGGCAACCGCCGGTCTTGATGCTGAGCAGGGTGCACAGCTGGACTTCGGTCGCGGGGTGGTAGGCGCGGTGGACAGAGGCGGCCTGGAAGAGCAGTTCGGTGAAGGGCAGGTCGAAGAGGGCCGCGATCTCTTCGCGGGTCCAGTCGGTGCGGGGGTGGGTCAAGCGTTCAAAACTCCGTTCGGGCTGAGCTTGTCGAAGCCCAGCCCTTCATCTTCATACCGCCGATAAAAGGAAATGCAGCCCTTCGACAAGCTCAGGGCGAACGGAGGAGATGAACCTTATGTCGCCGCCTCATCGATCTCATCGATTCGGTACATGACGAAAAGTGAACCATCCTCGCGAAGCTTCAGAAAAAATCGTCCTGCCGCTCGCTCATGCCGGGGCACAAAGTAAGGTATGCAATTGGGTGCGGCCCTAACGCCGTTCGCCACCGGTGGCTCGGGAGGAACATAGACTGAAACCTCGATTTCGGTCTCAGCCAACAATTCCCGTCCCTTCAGAACCGAATGTGCCATCAGCTGGCATTTACCCTGCACTTCAAGACAACGTGCCTCTCCGATCACGACGACGTCACCTATGTCGAACATCGCGCTAGGCACAGGTATTCGGCAAGCATTGGCCTGCACTGCCGAGAGCGATGCCGTGAAGGCGACAACTGAAACGGCAAGCCTTCTCACTCCGCCGCCTCGTCCAGCCCCTCGCCCAGTGGCGGCATGTTGTGGCCGAGAAGCACGAGGATATCCGCCGCGCATTCGACCACGTTCGAGCCCGGGCCATAGATCCCCTGCACCCCCGCCTCGCGGAGGAAGTCATAGTCCTGCGGGGGGATCACGCCGCCTGCGGTCACCTTGATATCGCCGCGGCCCGCTTCCTTCAAAAGCCGGATCAGTTCGGGGATCAGGGTCTTGTGGCCTGCCGCCAGGCTCGATGCGCCGACCACGTCGACATCGTGCTCCAGCGCCATCGCGGCGCTTTCCTGCGGGGTCTGGAACAGCGGGCCGGAGATGACCTCGAAGCCCATGTCGGCAAAAGCGCTCGCGATCACGTTCGCCCCGCGGTCGTGGCCGTCCTGGCCCATCTTGGCGATCATGATCTTGGGCTTGCGGCCCAAGCGGCGGCCCACGGCTTCCACGCCATCGGTCACCTGTGCCCAACGGCGGTCGAATTCATAGGCGCTGGCATAGACGCCCTTGACCGGCGCGGGGGTGGCATCGTGGCGGCCGAAGACCTCTTCCATCGCCGAGGAAATCTCGCCCAGCGTCGCATCGTGGCGCGCGGCTTCCACGGCCAGCGCCAGCAGGTTCGCGCCGCTCTTGCAGCCTTCGGTCAGCGCCGCGAGCGCCGCACGGCACGCTGCCTCGTCGCGGCCTTCGCGCACCTTGGCGAGGCGGGCGATTTGCCCTGCGCGCACCTTCTGGTTGTCGACCTCGAGCGTCTCCAGAGCGTCTTCGGCGTCCTTGCGGTACTTGTTGACCCCGACGATGACGGTTTCGCCCTTGTCGACCTTCGTCTGCTTTTCCGCCGCCGCGCGTTCGATCGCGGCCTTGGGCGCGCCGGTGGCGACGAAGGCGGTCATGCCGCCTGCCGCGTCCACTTCCTCGATCAGCTTCCACGCCTCGTCCACCAGCGTCGAAGTCAGCGCCTCGATATAGTGCGAGCCGCCGAGCGGGTCGACGACCGAGGTGATCCCGCTTTCCTCCTGCAGCACCAGCTGGGTGTTGCGGGCGATGCGGGCGCTGAAATCGGTGGGGAGCGCAATCGCCTCGTCCAGCGCGTTGGTGTGGAGCGATTGCGTGCCGCCAAGCACCGCCGCCATTGCCTCCACCGTGGTGCGGATGACGTTGTTGTAGGGGTCCTGCTCCTGCAAGCTCACGCCGCTGGTCTGGCAGTGGGTGCGCAGCATCTTGGAGCGTTCGTCCTTCGCCCCCAGCCCGTCCATCACCCGATACCACAGCGTGCGCGCGGCGCGCAGCTTGGCGATCTCCATGAAGAAGTTCATGCCAATGCCGAAGAAAAAGCTGAGGCGCCCGGCGAACTTGTCGATATCCAGCCCCGCCCCCATGGCGCGGGTGGCATATTCCTTGCCGTCGGCGATGGTGAAGGCGAGCTCCTGCACTGCCGTCGCCCCGGCCTCGTGCATGTGGTAGCCAGAGATGGAAATCGAGTTGAATTTCGGCATGTTGGCCGAGGTATATGCGATGATGTCCGAGATGATCCGCATGCTCGGCTCGGGCGGGTAGATATAGGTGTTGCGGACCATGAACTCCTTGAGGATGTCGTTCTGGATGGTCCCTTCGAGCTTGTCCTGCGACACGCCCTGACGTTCGGCGGCGACGATGAAGAAGGCCAGCACCGGGATCACCGCGCCGTTCATCGTCATGCTGACGGACATGGCATCGAGCGGGATCTGGTCGAACAGGATCTGCATGTCCGCGACCGTGTCGATCGCCACGCCCGCCTTGCCGACATCACCGACGACGCGCGGGTGATCGCTGTCATAACCACGGTGCGTGGCAAGGTCGAAGGCGACAGACAGCCCCTTTTGCCCCATCGCCAGATTGCGGCGGTAGAAGGCGTTCGATTCCTCGGCGGTCGAGAAGCCCGCATATTGCCGGATCGTCCACGGACGGCCCGCATACATGCTCGCCTTCACCCCGCGCGTGAAGGGCGCAAAGCCGGGCAGGCCCGGATCGAATCCTTCATGATCTTCGTTGGTATACAACGGCTTGATCGCAAAACCTTCAGGCGTTTGCCAGGTCAGGTCGCGGCCCTTCACTTCCTTGGCGGCGAGGGCGTTCCAGTCTTCGATGGTGGGTTTGTCGGTCATGTCTCGGCCTTTAACCGTTCGTGTCGAGCGAAGTCGAGACACCGCGCTCCGGCATCTCGACTGCGCGCTTTATACTCCGTCCGGTAGAAACGGAGACGGAGGGTTTTAGTGCCCCTTGAACTCGGCTTTCCGCTTCTGGAGGAAGGCCATGCCGCCCTCCATCGCGTCCTTGGTGGCGCCGGCGATGCGCTGGCCCTCGGCTTCGGCGAGCAGCACCATCTGCAGGTTCTGGTCGAGCGCGGTGGCGATGTTGCGCTTCATCGTCGAGTAGGCGACCGTCGGGCCGTTGGCGAGCTTCTCGGCCAGCGCGCGGGCTTCGGTCATCAGGTCGGCATCCTCGACGCACTTGTAGACGAGACCCCATTCCTCGGCTTGGCTACCCGAAATCTTCTCGCCCAGCATCATCATGCGGGTGGCGCGCGCGCGGCCGATGGCGCGGATGAGCAGCCAGGTCGAGCCGCCGTCGGGCACGAGGCCGATATTGACGAAGGCCTGAAGGAAATAGGCGCTCTTGGCCGCGATGGTGAAGTCTGCCGCCAGCGCGAGGCTGCACCCGACGCCCGCCGCCGGGCCGTTGACCGCGCAGATCACCGGCACCTGCGCGCGGATCAGCTGGCTGACCGCGGGGTTGTAATGGTTGATCAACGCCTCATGGCTGCCGCCCTTGCCGCCGAGCGCCGAGCCGGAACCGCGCGCCGACAAGTCCGCGCCCGAACAGAAGCCCTTGCCCTCGCCCGTAATCAGCACCGCGCGCGCATCGCCCAGGTCATAGAACGCCTGCCCCAGCTCGTCCGCCATCTGCGGCGGCATGGCGTTCAATCGCTCGGGGCGGTTCAAGGTGATGGTGAGCAGCGGGCCTTCGCGGTCAACGCGGATGGTTTCGTAGGACATTCTTCTCTCCGGGTGAGGTGTGTCAGTTCGACCAGTGCGCGCCTTCGCGCGGGGTCTCCATGATCTCGGTAAGCATGCCGCCCATGTCCTTGGGATGGACGAAAAAGATAGGGGTGCCGTGCGCACCGATGCGGGTGGGGCCGAGGATGCGCTTGCCGAGCGCCTCGAACTCGCTGCGCGCTTCATCGATGTCGGGCACTTCGAAGCACAGGTGATGCTGCCCGCCCAAGGGGTTCTTGGCGAGGAAGCCTGCAAGCGTGGAGTTCTCCCCCAGCGGCTCGATCAGCTCGATCTGGGTGCCGTTCGTGCCGTTCTCGCCGGGCGTATCGACGAAACAGACCTTTACGCCCTGCTCTTCAAGGTCGAAAGGCGTGTGGATCTTGGTCGCGCCCATGACGTCGCGGTAGAACGCGATCGAGTCCGCGATGGAGGGCGTGGCGACCCCGATGTGGTTCAAGCGGCCGAGTTTCATCGTGTTCGTATCCCGTCCTTCAGATTGAGAATTCGGCGAGCAGCGCGGGCTCAGCATCCATGATCGCGGCGGCGTCCGCATCCTGCTCGTCGGCACCCGAGCCGTCGATCATCTGGACCGATATCTGCGTCGATCTCGCAAGGTCGACCATCTGCGGCGTGTGCTCGAAGATCGAGGTGAGGATATGCCGCGCATCCTCGAGGCTGGCCGGATCGCAGACGACGGTGAAGAACACCGTCTTCGCCTTGTCGCCGCGCTGCTGTTTCCACTGCATC
Source organism: Erythrobacter dokdonensis DSW-74 (assembly GCF_001677335.1). Lineage (GTDB taxonomy): Bacteria > Pseudomonadota > Alphaproteobacteria > Sphingomonadales > Sphingomonadaceae > Erythrobacter > Erythrobacter dokdonensis. The sequence continues at coordinate 314,487 of NZ_LZYB01000001.1, read as the reverse complement.
AGCGCCCCGCCCGCCTGCGAGAGTTCGGAGAGGTAGTATTCCTCCCCGTCCCACACCACGGTGACGAGGGCCGCGTAGCTCTTGGCGAACAGGCCTTCCTTCTTGCTGGCTTCTCCTATGTGCATTGGTTGGTCCTTTTGAGGGTGGGGCTGGCGATGTGGTTGAGGCGGCCGAGGTTCATGAGTTTCCTGCCTTGCATGGATAACTGGATTGAAGGACTGCAATGACAACTGTCGCTGCCGGTAGGCTCATCGCATCAGGACGTCGTTCAACGAACACGAGAAACTGCAACCTCATCTCGTCTGCGGTCACATCTTTGGACAGACAAATTGTTTGCTTGCCGGTCAGCACGGCATTGAGCGTCATCGCAGCGTCAGCGATGCCGGTGATGGCACCGAGACAATACCCGATCATCAATCGGCCATCTTCGGTGGCCTCTGATGCTGCGCACCGCTCATGCAATGAGTTGGTGGACAGTATCCTATCGGCTCTCACCCCCTCTTGCGCTTGAAGAGGTGAACCTAAGAATGCGAGCGCGCCAAGGAGCGCCTTAAAGCGGAATATTGTCATGCTTCTTCCACGGGTTCTCCAACTGCTTCGTCCGCAGCTTGCGTAGCCCCAGCGCAATCCGGCGGCGGGTCGAGTGCGGGTGGATCACCTCGTCGATATAGCCGCGCTGCGCCGCGACGAAGGGGTTGGCGAAGCGGTCTTCGTATTCCTTCGTGCGCTCCGCGATCTTGGCGGGGTCGTCCTTTTCGGAGCGGAAGATGATCTCCACCGCGCCCTTCGCGCCCATCACCGCGATTTCCGCCGTGGGCCAGGCGTAGTTCAAATCGCCGCGCAGGTGCTTTGATGCCATCACGTCATAGGCCCCGCCATAAGCCTTGCGGGTGATGACGGTGATCTTGGGCACGGTCGCCTCGGCATAGGCGAAGAGCAGCTTCGCGCCGTGCTTGATGATCCCGCCCAGTTCCTGCGCGGTGCCGGGGAGGAAGCCGGGGACGTCGACAAAGGTCACGATCGGGATTTCAAACGCATCGCAGAACCGCACGAAGCGCGCGGCCTTCTTGGAGGAATTGATGTCGAGCACGCCCGCCAGCACCATCGGCTGGTTCGCCACCACCCCCACGGTGCGGCCCTCCACCCGGCCGAAACCGCAGATGATGTTGGCGGCGTGGGCCGGCTGGATCTCGAAGAAATCGCCCTCGTCCAGCACCTTGGTGATCACCTCGTGCATGTCATAGGGCTGGTTGGCGTTGTCGGGGATCAGCGTGTCGAGGGAGTTTTCTAAGCGGTCCCACGGATCGCTGGTTGGCAGCGTCGGCACCTCCTCGCGGTTCGACAGCGGCAGGAAGTCCATGAAGCGCCGGGTCGCCAGCAGGGCCTCGACATCGTTTTCGTAGGCCAAGTCCGCCACGCTGGTCTTGGTGGTGTGGGTGATCGCCCCGCCCAGTTCTTCCTGCGTCACGACCTCGTTGGTGACGGTCTTCACCACATCGGGGCCGGTGACGAACATGTAGCTCGAATCCTTCACCATGAAGATGAAGTCGGTCATGGCAGGCGAGTATACCGCCCCGCCCGCGCACGGCCCCATGATGAGGCTGATCTGTGGCACCACGCCGGATGCGAGCACGTTGCGCTGGAACACCTCGGCATATCCGCCAAGGCTCGCCACGCCTTCCTGAATCCGCGCGCCGCCCGAATCGTTGAGGCCGATGACCGGCGCGCCGACCTTCATCGCGGTGTCCATCACCTTGCAGATCTTCTCGGCATGGCGTTTCGACAGCGACCCGCCGAACACGGTGAAGTCCTGGCTGAAGACATAGACCAGCCGCCCATTGATTGTGCCCGAACCCGTCACCACCCCGTCACCGGGGATGCGCTGGGTCTCCATGCCGAAATCCATGCAGTCGTGTTCGACATAGGTATCGAGCTCCTCGAAGCTGCCTTCGTCGAGCAGCACGTCGAGCCGTTCGCGCGCGGTCAGCTTTCCCTTGGCGTGCTGGGCGTCGATGCGCTTCTGGCCGCCGCCCATGCGGGCGGCTTCGCGGCGGCGTTCCATTTCGGCGATATTGGCGGACAACGGGCATCCCCTCTCATTTGCAATTGCCAAGGTCGTTGCCTTAGCCAGCCCCAAGCGTCAACGTGGCAAAATTGGCGGGCGGCGCGGAAAGGATCGGGATGCGGCAAGCAGACATGCTGGTAATCGGCGGCGGGGTCGCGGGCCTTTCGCTGGCTGCAAGGCTGGCGCGGCACGGGCGCGTGGTGGTGCTGGAGGGCGAGAGCGCGCCCGGTTACCACGCCTCGGGCCGCTCGGTCGCCTTTGCGCATTTCGGCCTTGGCGAAACCCGCGTGCGCACGCTGACGGCGCTGAGCATGGCGGAGCTTGCCCGGCATGGCACGGTGCATCCCGCACTGCATATCGCCAGCGCCGCGCAGATCGGGGCGCTCGATGCGCTGGAGGACGTGCACCGCGCATTCGGCTGCGACACCACGCGGATTGGCCCGGACGAGGCGCTGGAAATGATGCCCGTGCTGAGGCCGGACGCCTGCGCGGCGGCGCTGGTCGATCACGGCTCGCTCAAGCTCGATACCGACGCGATGCTGCAGGCCCATGCGGCAAGCCTGCGCGCTGACGGCGGCGAACTGGTCACCTCGGCGCGGGTCAGCGCGATTGCCCGCGAAGGAGACCGCTGGCGGGTCGAGGCGGGCGGGGTCAACTACACGGCTCAGATCCTCGTCAACGCAGCCGGCGCATGGGCGGACGATATCGCGCAGCTGGCCGGTGTGGCTCCCGTCGGTCTCCAGCCGCGCCGCCGCACGGTCATCAGCTTCGCCGCGCCGGAGGGCGAGGATGTGCGCGGCTGGCCCTTCACCAAGACTGCGGGCGAAGGCTTCTACCTGCTGCCCGAGGGTCGCGGGCAATTGCTCGCCTCGTCGATGGACCAGACCCCGTCGGAACCGTGCGATGCCGCGCCCGAGGAACTCGACATCGCCATCGCCGCCGACCGCGTCGAAAAGGCAACCACGCTGGCAATCCGCCGCATCAGCCATAGCTGGGCGGGCCTCAGGAGCTTTGCGCCGGACGAATTGCCGGTCATCGGCGAGGCGGCAGGCGCAAGCGGGTTCTTCTGGTGCGCGGGGCAAGGGGGCTATGGGTTCCAGACCGCACCCGCCCTTTCGCGCATTGCCGAAAGCGTCGTGGTCGGCCAGCCCTTCCCCGAAGATTGCGTGGCGGCAGGTCTTACCGCCGCGGATTTCGCCCCGGCAAGGCTCGGCGCCTAGAACCTGATCATGACCTTGCGCGCCAGTGCCGGCGAGAGCGAGTAGACTGCACGCAGCAGCTTCACCATGCCGACATTGGCCTCGTCGCGGCCCTGTTCCAGTGCGGCGATGATCTGCCGCGCACATTCCTGCGGCGGCATCTTGGACATGTCGCGGTCAGCGGTCATCTGGGTGTCGACCACCGGCGGCAAGGCTTCGATCACCCGGATCGGCTCGCCCTTCAGCTGGGCGCGCAACGACATGGTGAAGCTTCTAAGGCCCGCCTTGCTGGCGCAATAGACCGAGCTCGCTGTGTTGGGCGCGATAGCGAGCCCGCTCGTCACGTTGATGATCGCCGCTTGCGGCCGGGCGCGCAGGCGCGGCAGCAGCGCGGTGGTGAGACGCACCGGTGCCGAGAGGTTGGCATAGAAACACCCGTCCGCTGCATCGGGATCGGGCAGGCCACCCCGCACATCATGCGCAACGCCCAGCCCGGCATTGTTGATGAGGATATCGACCGGACGATCCTCCAGCGCCGCCACCAGTGCATCGACCCCGGCTGCGTTCGAGAGATCGGCGGAGAGGGTTTCAAAACCCTCCGCCGCCATCGCCGCCAGCCGGTCGGGATCGCGTCCGGTGAGGATAACCTCGGCGCCCTTGGCCTTGAGCTGCCGTGCGATCTCGCGCCCGATCCCGGCGCTGCCGCCGGTCAGCAGCACGGTCTTGCCGGCGACGTTCATTTGAACAGCACCAGTTCTTCGGCCATCGTCGGGTGGATGGCGACCGTGGCGTCGAAATCGGCCTTGGTCAGGCCGGCTTTCACCGCGATCGCGGCGGCCTGCATGATCTCGGGCGCTTCGGGGCCGATCATGTGGATGCCAACGATCCGGTCGTTCGCGGCATCGACCACCATCTTGTAGAGGCTGCGTTCGTTGCGGGCCGCGACCACGTTCTTCATCGGGCGGAAATCGGCCTGGTAGACCTTGACGCTGCCAAGCCGGTTGCGCGCTTCGCCTTCGGTCATGCCCACGGCGGCGATCGGAGGGTGGCTGAACACCGCGCTGGGCACGCAGGAATGATCGACCGCATAGGGCTCCACCCCGCCGAACACGGAATCGGCAAAGGCCTGCCCTTCGCGGATCGCCACAGGTGTCAGCTGTACGCGGTCGGTCACATCGCCCACGGCATAGACATAATCGACATTGGTGCGGCTGAAGGCATCGACGACGATCTCGCCGCGCTTGCCGCACTGGACACCGATGGTTTCCAGCCCCAGACCCTCGATATTGGGAACCCGGCCCGTGGCAACCATCACGCAGTCAAAAATGCGCTCGTCCTGGCCGGTGAGCTTGACCTTGAGCGTGCCATCGTCCTGCTTTTCGACATATTCGAACTCGGCCATGAAGCAGAACTCGATGCCTTTGGTGAGGCTGATCTGGAGCAGCCGGTCGCGCAGCGCCTCGTCATAGCCGCGCAGGATCGTGTCGGAACGGTTGGCGATCGTCACCTTGCTGCCGAATTCGTTGAAGATGCCGGCAAATTCATTGGCGATATAGCCCCCGCCCGCAATCAGGATGCGGCGCGGTATCTCGGCGAGATGGAACGCCTCGTTCGAGGTGATGACGTGTTCGTTACCCGGAAAATCGGGAATGTGCGGGCGGGCGCCGGTGGCGATGAGGATATAATTGGCGGTGACGACCTTGCCGCTCGCCAGCGTGACCTCGTGATCGCCGGTAATGGTCGCCCGTTCCTCGAATACGGTGACGCCGTGGTTGGAGAGGGTCTGGCTGTAGAGGCCCTCAAGCCGGGTCACGTCGTTCTGGACATGATCGCGCAATCGCGCCCAGTCGAAGCTCTTGCCCTCGATATTCCAGCCGAAATGCTTCGCGTCCTCCAGATCCTCGGCGAAATGGGCGCCATAGACGAGCATCTTCTTGGGCACGCAGCCGCGGATCACGCAGGTGCCGCCGACGCGGTATTCTTCCGCCACCGCCACACGCGCACCGTGGGCGGCAGCGACGCGGCTGGCGCGCACCCCGCCGGAACCCGCCCCGATGGTGAAGAGGTCGAAATCATATTGCTCGGCCATGTGCGCTGGTTCTCCTGTCACTTGCAGGCGCGCTATGGCCGATGGCAACGGGGATGCCAACCGCAAGGCGCGCCTCTCGTGACGGGAGGTTCGCCCTGCGGCAGGATCAGGTTACGCCTCAGGCGCTGGCGGAGCGCGGACGACCGCCGCCGCCGCCGCCGCCGGGACGGCCCCGACCGCGACCGCCGCGACCGCGACCGCCATTGCCGCCGGGCTTGCCGTGATGTTCGCCGCGCGGCTTGGCGTGCTGCACACGACGCTCGCCGCGGGCCTCGTCACCGTGACGGCGTTCACCGCGCGGGCTTTCGGCGCGCTGGTCAGGCCGGCGCTCGGTCTGCGGACGGCCCTGCTGGGTGCGGCGTTCGCCATCGGGACGACGCTCGCCGCGCTGTTCGCCGCGCTGGTCCGGACGGCGTTCGCTCTTGGCTCCGCGCTGGCCGAGCGGGCGCGGCTGCACCCGCTTCATCGGCTGACGCGGCGCAGGCTTGTCGGGTCCGACCCCTTCCACCACCGCCCGGAAATTGTCCGGCAGCGGCAGACGTTCCAGCTCCGCACCCGTCGTCTTGCGGATATCCTTGAGGTAAGCGCGTTCGTCCTCTGCACAAAAGGCAATCGCCACCCCTTCCTTGCCCGCACGCGCGGTGCGGCCGATGCGGTGGACATATTGTTCGGGCACATTGGGCAGTTCGTAGTTGATCACGTGGGAGACGCCCGGAATGTCGATCCCGCGCGCGGCCACATCGGTCGCGATCAGCACCGGCACGCGGGCGCGGCGGAACTCGTCCAATGCCCGCTGGCGCTGGGGCTGCGACTTGTTGCCGTGGATGGCGTTGCTCTCGATCCCCGATTGCGCCAGCTTCTTAACCACCCGGTCAGCGCCATGCTTGGTGCGGGTGAAGATGAGGATGCGCTCGAACTCGCCGGGCACTGGATGGCGGCCCTTGAGGATCATCTCCAGCAGGCTGAGCTTCTCGTCCTGCTGCACCATGAACAGATACTGGTCGATGCGCTCTGCGGTGGTGCTTTCGGGGGTCACGGAAACCTGCACCGGGTTGTTGCAATAGCCGCCCACAAGTTCCTTGATTGCCTTGGGCATGGTGGCGGAAAAGAACAGCGTCTGGCGATCCTTCGGCGCCAGTTCGCGGATCTTGCGCAACGCGTGGATGAAGCCGAGGTCGAGCATCTGGTCAGCCTCGTCCAGCACCAGCACCTCGATGCCATTGAGGTTGAAGGCCTTCTGGTCGACCAGATCGAGCAAGCGGCCCGGCGTCGCCACCAGAATATCGGTGCCGCGATGCAGCTTGTTGCGGTCCTTGCCGACGGACGTGCCACCGACGATCACCTGCACCTTGAGCCCGGCAAGCGCGCCGTAATCCTTGGCGCTCTGGCCGATCTGCACCGCCAGTTCGCGGGTCGGGGCAAGCACCAGCATGCGGCAGGACTTGAAGGGGATGTTGTTGTCGGCCTCGCGCAGCCGGTCGATGCCGGGCAGCATGAAAGCGGCGGTCTTGCCGGTGCCGGTCTGGGCGATGCCGAGCAGGTCGCGGCCCGCCAGCACAGGCGGGATCGCCTGCTCCTGGATCGGGGTCGGCGTCGAATAGCCCTTCATGTCGAGGGCCTGGAGCACGGGCTGCGACAGCCCGAGGTCAGCGAAAGTTGTCATGTGTTACTCGCAATATGTGCGGCGCGCTTCCGCCAGTCCCAATGGACAAGCGGGCGCGGCGCGGGGGTTCAAACCGCCCGCGTGAAAAGGGAAGTCCTTGGGAAAGACCGATGCGCGGCCGGGGCGGATGATGTCAGATGTCCGCCGCTTCACGCTGGCTAGCGCGCTTCGATGCGCCGCAGATGGGCGCTGGGAGCGTGAAAGTCAATCGATTACGCGACTAGCCCAGCCCTGCCGCCGCCATCAGCGCCTTCGTGCTAGGGTCGAACTCCCCCTCGCTCTGTTCGATCTGCTTGGCGATCGCCTTGCCCAGCTCCACCCCGAACTGGTCGAAGGGATTGATGCCCATCAGTACCGCATTGGCGAAGGTGCGGTGCTCGTGGAAGGCGATCAGCGCGCCTAGTGCCGCCGCGTCGCAATCGTCGAGCAGGAAAGTGGTCGAAGGCCGGTCGCCCGGATAGGCGCGCGCGGGATCCTCCGCCGCCTTGCCCGCCATGAGCGCGGCGCCTTGGGCAAGGCAGTTCATCAGCAGGATTCGGTGATGTGCGGGGTCGAGATCGTCTCCAGGCGCGATCGAGGCGATGAAATCGACCGGCACCAGATGCGTGCCCTGATGCAGCAGCTGGAAGACCGCGTGTTGCGCGTCCGTGCCCACTCCGCCCCAGGTGATAGGGGCGGTCGGCCCGTCGACAGGCGCGCCGCCTGCCGTCACGCTCTTGCCGTTCGATTCCATTTCGAGCTGCTGGAGATAGTCGGGCAGCAGCGCGAGGCGCTCGTCATAGGCGAACACCGCGCGGGTCTGGCAGCCCATCAGGCGGGTGTAGAACTGGTCGGCAAAAGCGGCGAGCAAGGGGGCATTGGCGCGGCCCTCGGTGGAACGAAAGTGATCGTCCACCGCCTTGGCCCCAGCCAGCATCGCCCCGAATTCCTCCATGCCGACCGCCAGCGCCACCGGAAAGCCGATGCTGGAGAACAGCGAATAGCGCCCGCCCACGCTTTCGGGGAAAGGCAGGATGCGGGTCTCGTCCACGCCCCATTCGACCGCCTTTTCAGGCGAGGCAGTGAGCGCCACCACCCGCCCGCCGGGGTCGGACACGCCGTTGTCAGCAAGCCACTTCAGCGCGCTCGCGGCATTGGTCATGGTCTCGATGGTGGTGAAGGTCTTGGAGGCGACCGCGATCAGCGTGGTCGCCGGATCGCAGGCGGCAAAGGCCTGTTCGAGGGCCAGTCCGTCGATATTGGAGACCACATGCACATCGACGAGCGCCAGATCGCGGGTCAGCGCGTCGATCGCCAGCGCCGGGCCAAGCGCCGATCCGCCGATGCCGATGGCGATGCAGTGGCGCACTTCGCCCAGTGCGCCTTCGTGGATGGCCGATACCAGCATCCCCATGCGCGCCAGCAGAGCTTCGGCCTCCTCGACCTGGGCCTCGGTGCCGCTGCCGCGCAATGCGCCGTGAGTGGCGGCCCGGCCTTCGGTCACATTGACGATCCCGCCGCTGAACAGCGCTTCGCGCGCGGCGGCGAAGCCGGCCGCCTCGGCCATGGCTTCGAAGGCGTCGAGCGCTTCGGGGCCGAGATGGGTCTTGGCAAAGTCGACGGTCATCCCTGCTTCGGCCGCGCTACCGGGAGCGAGCGGCCAGGCGATCTGGCGGGTCATCGCTTCGACCCGCGCCGGATCGGCCGCGAAAAGGGCTGCCAGCCTCGGGTTCGGCAGGCCGCGCAGGCGCTCCCACGCCGCTGCCACGCCGGCCTCGTCCCGTCCCTTGCCCGATTCCATCATCACCGTTCCCCTTTGCGCATGCGTGCCGCTGCGACTAAGGGCATGAGCAATGGATGTTAAGAGCCAATCTCTGGGAAACGTCGCCATGCCTGCCTTGCAGGAGGTCGAGCCCCCGCGGGACGGTTGGGGGAGCTTTGCCTGGTTCCTCGTCAAGCTGGTGGTGCTGGTGCTGGCTTTCCGCACGCTGGCCTTTGCGCCTTTCTCGATCCCCTCGGAAAGCATGTTGCCGCGGCTCATCAACGGCGACTATCTGCTCGCCGCCAAATGGCCCTATGGTTTCTCGCGCCATTCGCTGCCCTTCGATCTGCCGCTGCCAGGCGGGCGCGTTCTGGGCGGCTTGCCGGAGCGCGGCGACGTCGTGATCTTCAAGCATCCCGTCGACGGACGCGACTACATCAAGCGGGTGATCGGCCTGCCCGGCGACCGCGTAGCGGTGGTTGCGGGGCAGGTGGTGCTGAACGGCACCCCTGTCACGCGCGAACCCGTCGCCGATTTCACCCTGCCCCTCTCGGCCAATACCGACTGCGGATGGGCGGGCCTCAGATCGGGTCTGCCCGATGGCAGCGAGACCTGCACCTACAGCCGGCTGCGCGAGACCCTGCCGGACGGCGCATCCTACGAGGTGCTCGACTTCGGCCCCTCGCCCGGTGACAGTTTCGCAGCCGTGACCGTGCCCGAGGGCACGCTGTTCGTGATGGGCGACAACCGCGACAACTCGCGCGACAGCCGCTGGCCGGCGGCGGCGGGCGATGCGGTGGGCATGGTCCCGCTCGACCGGCTGGTGGGGCGCGCGACGATCATCGTGTGGTCGACCGACGGCAGCGCCGAATGGCTCAAGCCGTGGACCTGGTTCTCCGCCACCCGCTGGGACCGCATCGGAGACAGCCTGTGACCACCCTCGAACCCGATACCCGTGACTGGCTGGAAGCGCAGGGCTTTGCCGTGAGCGAGGAGACGCGCTGGCTCGAGGCGCTGACCCACGGGAGCTATAATGGCGCGGGCGGCGGGGCGATCGATTACCAGCGGCTGGAGTTTCTGGGCGACCGGGTGCTGGGCCTGTCGGTCGCGGCGTGGCTGTATCGCGCGGGAGACGGGCCGGAGGGCAGGCTCTCGCAGCGCCTCAACGCACTCGTCAGCGGCGCCACCTGCGCGCGGATCGCGCGGGCAATCGGTCTTCCGGCCCATATCCGCCTGGGCAAGCAGGCGCGCGACGATGGCGGGGCGGACAGCGACAAGATCCTCGGCGACGTGATGGAGGCGCTGATCGGCGCCTGCTTTATCGAAAACGGCTTCGATGCCGCACAGGCCACGGTCTACCGCTTGTGGGCGAGCGAACTGGAAGGCGATGTCGGCAAGGCCAAGCATCCCAAGAGCGCGCTGCAGGAATGGGCGGCGGGCAACAAGCGGCAGATGCCGGTCTATGAAGTCACCGACCGCTCCGGCCCCGACCATGCGGCGCGCTTTACCGTCAAGGTATCGGTCCGCAATGTCGGCGAGGCCGAGGCCACCGCGAGCAGCAAGGGCGAGGCGGAACGGCTGGCGGCCAAGGCCTTTCTGGAGCGGCACGGCTGACCGATCCGCCCCCGTGATGTTCCACGTGCAACCCCGCGCAAGGCCTGCGCGAACGGGGGTCTGGAAGGGGTCAAGCAGGGGTCAGACGGGGGGTGAGAGGGGGTCTGGCCCCGCCTGAAGCCCTGCCAGCCCGGTGTGGCCGCCGTCCCCCTTCGACAAGCCTGCCCCAAGCAGGTATGGGCGGCCCATGAACCAGACCGATACCACTTCCGGCACCCCCACCCGCTGCGGCGTCGTTGCCGTGCTCGGCGCGCCCAATGCGGGCAAGTCGACCCTCGTGAACGCCCTCGTCGGCCAGAAGGTCGCGATCACCAGCGCCAAGGCGCAGACCACCCGCGCGCGGATGCTCGGCATTGCGCTGCACGAGGTCGACGGCGCGCCCACCCAGATGATCCTCGTCGACACTCCCGGCATCTTCGCCCCGCGCCGCCGGCTGGACCGCGCGATGGTGAGCGCCGCGTGGGAAGGCGCGGAAAGCGCCGACGCGGTGCTGCTGCTGGTCGATCCGATCAAGCAGCGCCGCCACGAGCTGGAGCCGCTGCTGGAAACCCTCGCAACCCGGCCCGAACGCAAGATCCTCGTCCTCAACAAGGTCGACCGCGCCAAGAAGGAGCCCTTGCTGGCGCTGGCGCAGGAACTGACCGGCAAGGTGGACTTCGCCGAGGTCTTCTTCGTCTCCGCCCTCACCGGCGAGGGGGTGCCCGAGATGAAGGACACGCTCGCCAGGATGATGCCCGAAGGCGTTTGGATGTATCCCGAAGACCAGGTCTCCGACGCCTCCGAACGCCTGCTCGCCGCCGAGATCACCCGCGAACAGCTCTACCAGCAGCTCCACGAGGAACTGCCCTATGACAGCGCGGTGCGGCCCGAAAAATACGAGCATCGCAAGGATGGCAGCATCGAGATCCACCAGCAGATCGTGGTGACGCGCGACAACCAGCGCGCGATCGTGCTCGGCAAGGGCGGATCACGCATCAAGGCGATCGGCGAGGCGGCGCGCAAGGAATTGTCCGAAGTCTTGGGCGTGAAGGTGCACCTGTTCCTGCACGTGAAAGTCTCCGAGAACTGGGCCGAGGACAAGGAGATTTTCGAGGAAATCGGGCTCGATTGGGTGCGGTAGGGTGCGAGCCGGGCGCATGTTAGCGCCAAGAGCCGACATTGTGGAAACGACCCGGCTGCGCACAGTGCCCGGAGCAAATTCGCTTCACGACAGCAGTCATTCGGTCGGCCCGACTTCAACGCTATGGAGCCGGGCCGTCGGCTGAACGGCAGGCTCGTGCCGAAACTGGCCCAAAGCCGCATGCCGACCCCGCCTTGCCTGCAAGCATCAGCGCGCGGGCGCTCGCGCCTCTCCCGCAATCGCGCTCAGGTTCTCCGGTGACGCCGAAGCGAAAAACACCAGCAGATCCTCCATGGGCTTCTGCTGCTCACGCAACATCCCGACCAGTGGACGATCAATGTCCACGATGAGCAGCATGGAAATGCTGAAAAGCAAGAACAGTCCGACCGCAGCAATGCGTGTGGACATGCCGACAAGCGAATATCCAAGGAAGGCCGCGGTCGCCATCATGTAGATCATCAGTACCGCATAGACCGCCGAGGGAACCTTTGCGGCGCGGGCATTTTTCCGGGCGGCGTCAAGATCGATCACCTCGTTGACCGAGGCGATGAACAAGCTGGTGACCGGGTTCGCTCCGGACGTTTCCGGTGTCCGTGCGGTGTGCGCCCACAGTTCAACCAGAAGCTCGTCGTTCTTGGCCATCCGTTGTTCGAAACGATCGTCAATCCGCCCGGCCAGGGCCAACCTGTTGTCGGCATATTCGACCAGGATCGCGCTGGCCCGCGCTCTTTGCGGCTCATCGATCAACTGTGCCCGAAGATAGGCCGTTCCGATCGCGTTGGCCTCCTGCAAGACCATCTCGCGGCGATCTTCGTAACGGCTCAGCGCCAGCGAGAATGTGAAGCCCAGAAGGAGCGCAAGAAGACCCAGAACGGCCGAGACAATGAAGGCATCATTTGCTTCGCCCTCGGTTCGATCGAAAACGAGAGCCGGCAAGCGACGCGCCGCGAGACCAGCAACGGCCGAGATGACCATCCCACCGAACAGGAGCAACGCGATCTGCCAGAGCGATGCGTGCTCGAACAGATCGATCAACGGTTCCGGTATGCTGATGTCGTCGACCCCGATCATGGCTTGCCCCCCTCTGGCAAGTGGCGGAGATCGCCCGCAATCCTCGTGGCGTCCCTCCGATCCGCGGCATTTCTACATCGCGATTTCCGGGCAATCCATCGGGAAATGCGATGCCCGGTGACAATCAGCGGCACACTCGCCCTGGGGATCAGAAACGAGGAACCAGCCAGTTGGCAATACCCCCCGCGGTGGCGCAGCCTTCATCTCTCGACCTCGATTGTGGTGCGCTGTACATTCCGGTCATGGATTCAATACCGGAACCAGAAGCTGCATGGCTCCGTATTCGGGCTTTTCCGCCGCGTCGGCTGGAGTCCGGTGGCAAGCGGAATGGCGCATCCGAATGATGGATCGAGCGCAAGCAGAACGCGTTCTCCTCGAAAACGGATGGCTGGCCGGACAGGAGCCCGACCTCGTCTAGGCGTTCCTGGGACATGCCTGCATGGTCGAAATCGGGACCAGCCAATCTCCGTTCCACCCCGGCGATGATCCGAGCGGGCTGTTTGGCGTCGTGCAGGGCGGGATCGGCGTCAGCATCACCTCGATAGACGACGAGATGCACCTTGCCGATGTTCTGCGGGCAGGTTCGTGGTTCGGCTATCGGCCGTTCCTTTATGGTGCGGGGCGCTCGGTCAAATACTACTTCACCGCAATCGAGCCCTCGCTCCTCGCTTATGTCAGCCTGCCTGACCTGCAAGCGATCGCCGCCAAGTCGGCGCACAACCAGCGCGCCCTGTTTTCACTCAGCGACTTCGCGCTCGAGATCGCCACCCGGACGATTGCCGCGCTGATGATCCGCAACCCCCAAAGGCGGATCGCGGAGATCCTGGCCCGGGTCAGCGTTCCGGCGGGCGAAGCGCGGGATGTGCATTCATCATGCGTAAGATTGACCCAGAGCCAGATCGGCGAAATGGCTGCGCTTGACCGGAAAGTGGTCAATCGCGCCCTCGGCCGGCTGGTAGACAGGGGGCTGGTACAACTCACCTATGCCGGTGTTATCGTCCCCGACCCTGCCGCGCTCCGTGCCTTCGCGCGGCAGTAAGGACCGGTGCGGCGTATAGGAGGCCGCATTATCCCAAATGGGATATTTGACCAGACGGCCTGAAGGTATCCTCCCATCGCAGCCAGAGTCGACTGGGGGATATCGATGCGTTTGTTCCAAATCGCCGCTGCGGCCTTGCCAAGATGGGCATCACCCGCGACACCCCCGATCCGGCGGGCGGGATCATCCGCAAGCGCGCCGACGGCGAGCCTGACGGCGTGCTCGAGGAAGCGGCGCATTTCAGCAACATGGGCAAGCTGCTCACCGCCCTCGACGGTGCGGCGTCGGTAGCGATCGTCAAGGCCGGAACCGATCTGTGGGCGCGCTTCGGCTACACCACGGCGCAGGACGGGCGCGCCACCGGCAGCACCGTTGCGGTGCTCGAAGAGGCCGCTGCCGCGGGCCGCCTGCCGATCGACGTGGTCGCCTATATCGACGTGCTGGTCGATCGCGACATGGCAAGGACGACCGGCGCCCGGTGCTGATCCACGGCCAGTTCCTGCGCAAGGACCAGATTGCCGCCTTCGACCGGCTGGGCGTGATCCCCTCGCTGTTCCCGATGCACACCTTCTACTGGGGCGACTGGCACCGCGATCACACGGTCGGCCCGGTCGATGCGGAGAACATTTCGCCCACCGGCTGGGTGCGCGAGCGCAAGATGATCTTCACCTCGCACCACGATGCGCCCGTCGCCTTCCCGGACTCGATGCGCGTGCTCGATGCCACGGTCACGCGCCGGTCGCGCAGCGGCGATATCCTCGGCCCGCAGCACCGCATGGACGTGATCACGGCCTTGAAGGCAATGACGATCTGGCCCGCCTACCAGCATTTCGAGGAAGACCGCAAAGGCTCGCTTGCGGTCGGCAAGCTGGCCGATTTCGTGATCCTCTCGGCCGATCCAACTGCCGTCGATCCGGAAACCATCGACCAGATCAAGGTCGAGGAGACGATCAAGGAGGGCACCACCATCTACCGGCGAAAGTGACGCAGTCGGCGAAGTCGAACATCAGGGAGAAATCGGGATGAGAGGAACGGCTATCGGAACCGCGCTGCTGGGGGCCATCGTGCTTGCGGGCTGCGCGCAGCCGGATGCGGCGGCGCCCGCTGCCGAAGAAGCGATCGAACGGCCTGACCAGGCACCCGCCGTCGCCGCTTCGGATGATCTCATGCGCCTGACCTGCGCCGATTTCCTCGCCACGGCCGAGATCGCGCGGACGCAGCCCGCCGACGATGCGGCGCTTGCCGCGCAGGACGAGATCGCCAATGGGCTGACCTGGCTGCACGGCTATCTTTATGCCTCGAGAGCCGGAGAGATCGATCCGCGCAGCCAGGACTGGATGGCCGCCACTGCCAAGCGTGTCTACGAGACCTGCTCGACGGCGGAAAAGCCCGCCGAGACCAGCCTGTTCGAGGTGGCAGGGTCATGAATACGGGCAAGACCTTCGCCATCGCGGCGCTGGCCGCGTTCGGCCTGGCAACCTTCTCCGGCGGTGCGCTGGCGAAGGATCGCTGGGACCGCGAGCGGGACAAGCGGCACCATCATCACGATCGCTGGGAAGACTGGGACAACCGCCGCGACGCGCGCCGGGCGGGTGCGATCGCAGGCACAGCCGCTGCCGGCGTGGCGGGCGCGGTCGCGCGCGACAATGCGCGCGACGATTACCGCGAATGCATGGACCATTACCGCAACGACTACCGCTACGAGCGCTATTGCCGCGAGGAATATTATCGCGACCAGCGCGCCGCCAGCCGCGCCGCGCGGCGCACGGGTGTGATCATCGGCCTCGGGGTCGAGGAGATCGTGCGGGACTGACGCAGAATGTCCCCGAACCGGGGAATGGCCGGGGCAAGAGGGGGATGGTGACATGCAAATGGACTGGGCGACGATTTCGGCGGCGATGACGTCGGCTGCGCTGCAGATTGCGGCGGGTTTTGCGCTCTACATGATCGGGCGCCGGATTTCATTGGGCGGGGAACGCAATGAAAGCAGGGATCGTTCTTGCAGCTCTGCCGCTCGCCTCAGGATCGCTTGCCGAGGCTCCGCATCCGGCCACGCCGTCCGTCGGCGCCCCCAATCCTGCTGCGGTGTTCTGCATCGAGGAAGGCGGCCAGCACATCATTGTTGGTGCAAACGGACAGCAACGCGGCATCTGCCGCTTCAGCGACGGGCACGAAGTCGATGCCTGGCAGTTTTTCCCTGAAAGTCATGGCGTTGGCGAGGCGCGGGTGATCAACCCTGCCGCACAATTCTGTCTTGCCGGAGGCGGTCGTTATCGCGTCGAACGGACCCCGGCCGGCGATGTCGGGCTGTGCACTCCCGCTGGCGGGGCCGAGATCGACGCATGGCAATTCTACCGCAACGCTCAGCGCGGCGGCACCATGGCGCTAGGCAATCCGGCAGCGCGGTTCTGTATTGCCCAGGGCGGGAGTTACCGCATCGCGCGGACGACCGAGGGCGATCGTGGTTACTGCTCGCCGCCCGGTGGTACTGAAATCGATGCCTGGCAACATTTTCGACAGCAAATGGGCGCGTCGCAAGGGAGGGACAATTGAACGAATTCAGTCGCGGCATGTTCGTTGGCGCGGGCCTGGGAGGCGCCGCCGACCTATCACCGTTATCACTGGCAGCGGCACAATCGCGGTCCTTGCAGGACGTCGGTGGATCGGTGCTGACGAACTCGCAGGCAACGATCTATACCGCGCGCGAAATCGTGACGCTCGATCCCGTGCGAGCAAAGGCCAACGCGGTCGCGGTGATCGGCGACCGGATCGGCTGGGTGGGCAGCCTTGAAGACCTTGTCGCCGCGCTGACGATGTCGTCGGAAATCCTCTCGATCGAGGATTGGGTGCTGCCGACCGGCACGGTGAAGGCCGTGCGCAACAAGAAGGATTTCATCGAACGGCTGACCCAGGCGGTCTCGAGAGGCGATCCGGCGGAACCCTTGCTGACCTGGGGCTATCATCCGGCCTTTTACGGCGAACTCACCCGCGCCGAACTCGACAAGGTCAGTCCGGAACGGCCGGTGATAGTGTGGGGGCGTTCGTGCCACGAGATGTTCCTCAACACCGCCGCACTGGCGCTCGGCAAGGTCACGCGCGAGGTGGTCGACGGCTTCTCGGCCTCGGCCAAGGAGCAGTCGAGTTTCGAGAAGGGCCATTTCTACGAACAGGGTTTGTTCGCGGTATTGCCTTTCATCGCGGGCTTCGTCGCTTCTCCCGAACGCCTGCGCGCCGGGCTTGAACTCATCCGCGACTACATGCACGCCAAGGGCATCACCTTCGGCAACGAGCCGGGCAGCATCCTCGCCAAGCCGGTGCAGGACGGGGTCAATGCGGTATTCTCGAGCCCCGACATGCCGTTCCGCTGGTCGTTCATGCCCGACGGCAAGAGCATCGTCGACAAGTTTGCCGACGATGCACAGGTGATCCCCGAAACCGAGAAACTGGCATCCTGGTACGGCGGCATGACCGGCATGACGACCAAGCAGGTCAAGCTGTTCGCCGACGGGGCGATCTATTCGCAGCTGATGCAGGTGCGCGAGCCCTATCTCGACGGGCACGAGGGCGAATGGATGACCGATAAGGAGGTGTTCGAACGCGCCTTCCGCATCTACTGGGATGCGGATTACCAGATCCATATCCACGTCAACGGCGATGCCGGCCTGGAGCTGCTGCTCGACACGTTGGAGGCAAACCTGCGGCGCCGGCCCCGCCACGATCATCGCACGGTGCTCGTGCATTTCGCGGTGAGCGGCGCGGACCAGGTCGAACGGATTGCCCGGCTCGGTGCGATCGTGAGCGGCAATCCCTATTATGTCAGCGCGCTGGCGGACCAGTATGGCAAGGTCGGGCTGGGGCCTGAACGCGCCGACGCGATGGTGCGTCTCGGCGATCTCGACCGCGGAACGGTGCGCTGGTCGCTCCATTCCGACATGCCGATGGCACCGGGCGATCCGCTGTTCCTGATGTGGTGCGCGGTCAACCGCATTACATCGTCAGGCCGGGTGGCTGGCGCAGAACAGCGGGTGAGCGCGCTTGATGCGCTTCGCGGGGTGACGATCGAGGCGGCCCATTCCTTGCGGCTGGAGGACGAGATCGGCAGCATTACCCCGGGCAAGCGCGCCAATCTGACCGTGCTTGATGCCAATCCGCTGACCGTCGCGCCCATGGACATCCGTCATATCGGCGTCTGGGGGACCGTGATGGAAGGCCGCGTGCTTCCGGTTGAGGGTGTCGCCGCCGCGCACCGCGAGACAGCGGGATCACGCCTCGCACACGACCCTGCCTTCAGCGAAACCGCCTTTGCCCATGCCTTGAAGGCGGGACACGCCGGCCATCCGGGATGACAGGAAGGGCTGCCGGGCGGGCGCGTCCGGTACCGGAAAAAAGGCCAACCCCGTGTCAGGCACGGGCTGACGAGGTCGTGGTTTTCACCCCCGCCCCAGCTTCTCCAGCTTGGCGCGCAGGGAGGCCTCGTCGAAGGGCTTGACGATGTAATCGTCCGCGCCAGCGGCGATGCCGTCGTGGATGTCCTTGGCCTCGCCGTTCGAGGTGCAGAATACCACCACCGGCTCCTTGGGCGTGGGGATGCTGCGCAGCTTGGTGACGAAGGTGATCCCGTCCATTTCGGGCATGTTCCAGTCGGTGAGGACGAGGTCGGGCATTGCCCGCTTGCAGCGCGCCAGCGCCTCCTCGCCGTTCTCGGCCTCGATCGCGACATAGCCGAGGCTGATCGCGATCTTGCTGGAAACCTTGCGAATCACGCGGCTGTCATCGACGATCAGACAGGTGCGGGCTGTGGACGCCGATGGCTCGCGCCCGGCATAGCGGTCGCGCATGACCTTGGCGGCAGCGACGACGGCGTCGGTATCGGGCGCGTCATCCTGCCCCCTTGCCGCAGCCGGTGCGGCCGGAGCGCGGGCCTGCATTTCGGAAAGCGCGTCCTGGACCGATGCACTCTCGCGCTCGCGCTCGCTCTGGGCCAGCTTCTCGGCCAGCGTCTTGCCTTCCATTCCCTGAGCCATGCCGGAGCGGCGATTGGGGCCGGAATTGCGCTTGATCAGGTTCTGCATGGTCAATGCCCTCCGTGCAGGCTGGCAAAGCCATCGTCATATTCGGCGGCATAGTCGCCGCCTGCCGCAGCCGCCTCGCCGGGCGTCATGCGGACGTGGAGATAGGGCATCCAGACATCGCCGAACTCGGCCTTCTGATACCACACGTCGAGCACGTCGTAGCTGGCCCACATCCCGTCCGGCTCGCGCAGACGGATGCCCTCGCCGATGCGCGGCACCGCGGCAAAGCGGATACGGTCCTGGGTCTGGTGCGTCTCGTTCTGGACTTCGATTTCAATCACGGTGCAGCCCCTGGTCTCGGGTCACCAGTGATAGGCCGGAAATGCTTTATGATTTACGAACGGATTCCTGTTCGCACGACGGAGCACGCACCTATTTTGTCGTGGGCTTCTTTTTTGCCGGAGCCTTCTTTTTCGCGGGCGCCTTTTTCTTCGCCTTTCCCTTAGCCCCACCCTTGGCAATACGCGCATCGATCAGCGCGATCGCCGCGTCGAGCGTCACGTCTTCCGGCTTGGTGTCGCGCGGAATCGTGGCGTTGGTGGTGCCGTCGGTCACGTAAGGCCCGTAGCGCCCCGGCATGACCTTGATCTCGCCGCCGCTGGCAGGGTGCGCGCCGAGGGTGGCAATGGGTTCGGCCTTGCCGCGCGCCGCCCCGCCGCGTGTTGCGGCCTGGGCGAGGATATCGACCGCGCGGTTCATCCCCACCTCGAACACCTCGCGGGTGCTGGCGAGCTTGCCATACTTGCCGTCATGCCTGAGATATGGCCCATAACGCCCGATATTGGCTTCGATTTCCTTGCCGGTATCGGGATGCGCGCCGATGATGCGCGGCAGGTCGAGCAGCTTCACCGCCCAATCCAGATCAAAATCGTCGAGGTCCTTGGGGATGCTTGCCCGCTTGGCCTCCTTGCCCTCGCCCATCTGCACATAGGGGCCGAAGCGACCCGACTTGCGGTGGATATCCTCGCCGGTTTCGGGATGCTGGCCAAGGACCCCGTCCTCGGCCCCGCTCTCGCCATCGCCGCCACCTTGCGCAAAACGGCGGGTGTATTTGCATTCGGGATAATTGGCGCAGGCCACGAACGCCCCGAACCGTCCGCCGCGCAAGCTCAGGCGGCCATTGGCGCGGCCTTCCACGGCGCAGAGCGGACAGGCGCGCGGGTCGGATCCGTCCTCGCGCGGGGGGAACAGGAAGTCGGAGAGATATTCGTCCAGCGCCTCGGTCACTTCCGAGGGCAGCTTGTCCATCACCTCGTCGGCCTTGGGCTTGAAGTCCTTCCAGAAGCGGGCAAGCAACGCCTTGTAATCCTCGCGCCCGTCGGAGACGATATCAAGCTCGTCCTCCATCCCTGCGGTGAAATCATAGGCGACATAGGTGGGGAAGAAGCGTTCGAGGAAGGCGGTCAGCAGCCGGCCCGATTCCTCGGCGAAAAAGCGGTTCTTCTCCATCCGCACATAGGCACGGTCGCGCAAGGTCTGGATCGTCGCGGCGTAGGTGGAGGGCCGCCCGATGCCGAGCTCCTCCAGCCGCTTGACCAGCGAGGCTTCGGAAAAGCGCGGCGGCGGCTGGGTGAAGTGCTGGGTCGCCTCGACGCTGCGCTTGGCCGGGCAATCGCCCGCGCGCATCACCGGCAGCAGCCCGCTTTCATCATCGTCGGCATCGTCGAAGCCTTCCTGATAGACCGCGAGGAAGCCGGGGAATCGGATCACCTGGCCGGTAGCGCGCAATTCGTGGCTTCCGGTCGCATCGCGCAAGGTGACAGTCGTACGTTCGAGCAGCGCGGTCGCCATCTGGCTTGCCATGGCGCGCTTGAAGATGAGGTCATAAAGCTTCGCCTCGTCGCCCGTTCCGGCGCGTTCCCGAGTGAAATCGGTCGGGCGGATGGCTTCGTGCGCTTCCTGGGCATTCTTCGCCTTGGTGCTATAGAAGCGCGGCTTTTCGGGCCGGTAATCCTCGGAAAACCGCGCGGTGATGGCGTCGCGCGCGGCGTGAATCGCGCTCATGTCCATCTGCACCCCGTCGGTCCGCATATAGGTGATCGCGCCGGCCTCGTAGAGGCTCTGCGCCAGCCGCATGGTGTGCTGCGCCGAATAGCCGAGCTTGCGGGCGGCTTCCTGTTGCAGGGTCGAGGTGGTGAACGGCGGCGCGGGGTTGCGCTTGACCGGCCTGGTTTCCACGCCCTCTACCGTGAAGCGCCCCGCCTCGACCGCGGCCTTGGCCTCCAGCGCGATGCCTTCTTGGCCGAGACTCAGCTTTTCCAGCTTCTCGCCACGGAAGCGCACCAGCCGCGCGTCGAACTCGGTGCCGTCGTGTTGCATGTGCGCGACGACGTTCCAGTATTCATCCGCGCGGAAGGCCTCGATCTCGCGCTCGCGCTCGACGATCAGCCGCAGCGCGACCGATTGCACGCGGCCTGCACTTTTTGCCCCGGGCAGCTTCCTCCACAGCACCGGCGAGAGCGTGAAGCCGAACAGGTAATCCAGCGCACGGCGGGCGAGATAGGCGTCGATCAGCGGCTGGTCGAGCTCGCGCGGGCGCGCCATCGCCTCGGTAACGGCCTGCTTGGTGATCGCGTTGAAGGTGACGCGCGCGACGTTCTTGGGCAGCGCCTTCCTTTTCGCCAGCAGTTCCTGCACGTGCCAGCTGATCGCCTCGCCCTCGCGGTCGGGGTCGGTAGCGAGCACCAGCCGGTCGGCCTTCTTGGCCGCTTCGGCGATTTCCTTGAAGCGGCTCTGCTTGTCGCGATAGAGTTCCCAGTCCATCGCGAAATCATCGTCCGGCTTCACGCTGCCATCCTTGGGCGGCAGGTCGCGGACATGGCCGTAGGAGGCGAGGACCTTGAAGTCCTTGCCCAGATATTTCTCGATAGTCTTCGCCTTGGCCGGCGATTCGACGATGACAAGCTGCATGGCGGCTATGGAGGTGTCCCTTACGTGTGTACGCGCGAGGGTGGGGCCGCACTTCTTATGCCGTCAAGCGGCTTGTGCAAGCGGAAAGCCTAGCTTGCCAGCCGCACCGTGCCGTCGGATTCGCGCACCAGTTCACCGGCCAGCTCCATTTCGAGCAGCGCCATGTTGACTTGTGCAGGGCTCGCGCCCGATTGCCGGACCAGTTCATCAATGGTGACGGGCGCGTTGGTAAGCAGGCACCCGACATCGCGCGACAGATCGGCACGCGCCTCGCCCCAGTCGAGCTTGGCGAGTTCGGAATAATCGAAATCGGCCGCCCCATCGCTGACCCTGAAGCGCGAGCGCGGCGCTCCGGTGAAGCTCTGGAGCAGTTCCACCACCTCCTCGGGCGTCTGCACCAGCACCGCACCTTCGCGGATCAGCTGGTTGCAGCCCAGCGCCCGCGCATCGAGCGGGGAGCCGGGGATCGCCATGACCTCGCGCCCCGCTTCGCCCGCCAGCCGCGCGGTGATGAGGCTGCCCGATTGCGGCGCGGCCTCGACCACCAGCGTACCGAGCGCGAGCCCTGCGATAATGCGGTTCCTTGAGGGGAAATGCCGCCCGCGCGGCTCGGTGCCGGGGGGCTGTTCGGCGATCAGCAGGCCTTTGCTGGCGATGCGTTCCTGCAATTCGGCGTGTTGCGGGGGATAGGTGATGTCGATCCCGCTGGCGATCACGCCGATGGTCGCGGGAAACGCGCCCTCATGCGCCGCGCCGTCGATGCCGCGCGCAAGGCCGGAGACGACGGTGAAGCCCGCCTCGGCAAGGCCGGAAGCGAAATCGCGGGCCAGCTTGACCGCCGCAGCGCTGGCGTTGCGCGCGCCGACCAGCGCGACGCAGGGTTGGGATGCCAGCGCCAGCCTGCCCCGGCAGGTAACGATCGGCGGCGCTGAATCGAGTTCGCCCAGCAGCACGGGATAATCGGGCTGGTCGTGGAACAGGTAACGCGCGCCAGCTGCGCGCACCGCCAGCACCTCGCGCTCGATGCTATCCGCGCTGGCCGGGCGGTATGGGCCCCTGCCCCGGCTGGCGAGATCAGGCAGCGCATCCAGCGCCGCGCCCGCGCTGCCGAAGCGGGCGATGAGCTGGCGATAGCTCACCGGGCCGATATTGGGCGAACGCAGCAGGCGGATGCGCGCAAAGGCTTCGGCCTGCGTCAGTTCGGACTTCGAGAGCATCGGCTGCGACCCCTGTTGCTCCATCAGATGGCGTCCGCCGTCATGTTCCGCCCCCCACCTTCGGCTCCTCCCCGCGCATCAGCCGGGAGATATTGGCGCGGTGCTGGACGATCACGATCGCGGCAATCGCAATCAGCGGGGCGATGATCTGCGCAAAGCCCATGCCCCACGCCACCAGCGGCGCGGCGATGACGCTGACCAGCGAGGAGACGGAGGAAATCCGGCTGATCGCGAGGCTCGCCACCCAGATCATCGCGCACACAAAGAACGCGGGGAAAGCCAATGCGCCGAGCGCGCCGGCGGCGCTGGCAAAGCCCTTGCCGCCCTTGAACTTCAGCCAGGGCGTGAAGCAGTGCCCGGCCACCGCGGCGACCGCCGCCACGCCTTCGGTGCCGCTCCACAGCGCGCCCGCGATCAGGATCGGCACCACCGCCTTCGCCGCATCGAGCAGCACGGTCGCCGCTGCCAGCCCCTTGTTGCCGGTGCGCAGCACATTCGTCGCCCCGATGCTCCCGCTGCCGATGTTCCGCACGTCGCCCAGTCCCGCCGCGCGGGTCAGGATCAGGCCGAAGGGGATGGAGCCGAGCAGAAAGCCGAGCACGGCGGCGAAAACGAAATCCATAGAGCCCTTCCCGTTGGTGCTGAGCTTGTGGAAGCACCGC
This sequence comes from Erythrobacter dokdonensis DSW-74, assembly GCF_001677335.1. Classification (GTDB taxonomy): domain Bacteria; phylum Pseudomonadota; class Alphaproteobacteria; order Sphingomonadales; family Sphingomonadaceae; genus Erythrobacter; species Erythrobacter dokdonensis. The sequence goes on along the minus strand of NZ_LZYB01000001.1, from coordinate 291,025 downwards.
ACTTCTTCTAGCGGACTCTAACTAGAGAAAAACGGCCCTTCGACAAGCTCGGGGCGAACGGATTTGAGAGACTTGGACAAATCCTCCCCCATCCTGCTGTTCGATTCCGGCGTCGGTGGCCTCACCGTTTACGACGCGCTGCGCGACGTCCTGCCCGATGCCCCGGTGATCTACGCCTCCGACCTTGCAGGCCTGCCCTATGGCACCAAGACCGAGGCGCAGATCGCCGCGCGCGTGGCCGGGCTGCTGGGCCGGATGGCCGAGCGCTACCAGCCGCGCCTTGCCTGCATCGCCTGCAACACCGCCTCAACCATCGCCTTGGGCATGGTGCGCGATGTGCTGGAGATCCCGGTGGTCGGCACGGTCCCGGCGATCAAGCCCGCCGCCGCGCTGACGCAGAGCGGCACCATCGGCCTTGTCGGCACCGAGGCGACGATCCGGCAGGCCTATGTCGACGAACTCGAACGCGAGTTTGCCGAGGGCAAGCGCCTGCTGCGCATAGCCGCGCCGGGGCTGGTCGAGGCGGCCGAGGCCAAGCTGCGCGGCCAGCCGGTCGATCCGGCAGTGATCGCGGATGTGCATGACCGGCTCACCGCGATGGCCGGTGACGCGCAAATCGATACGCTGGTGCTCGCCTGCACTCACTTCCCGCTGCTGGCCGGGGAACTGGGCGAGGCTTTCGGGCCTGGAGTGCGGCAGGTGGACGGAGCGCAAGGCATCGCGCGGCGCATCGCGCACCTGCTGTCAGGGCAGAGCTTCGCTGCCAGCGGCCCCAATCGCTTCATTGTCACCGGGCCGATGGCCGGTGCGGCCGGGCTCGAAGCCGCGCTCGCCGCACGCGGGTTTGCGCCGCCAGAGATCTTCTGAGCGATCCCGTTGCGCTGCGAGCGAATCGCAAAGATCGCGGGTGGTCAAACCGATCACCCTTACCTAGATAACCGCGAAACTTTCCCCCGGTTTTCGGGTTATGGGACCATCGGCCGGGCATTCCAAGGCACCGGAACCATCCCCGCCCGCGAGACAAAGAGACGCGCGTGAATTACGATCAGATCTTCGACCAGGCGATCGACCGCCTGCATGAGGAAGGCCGCTACCGCGTCTTCATCGACATCATGCGCAACAAGGGCGCCTTTCCCAACGCCCGCTGTTTCCACGGCCATAACGGCCCCAAGCCGATCACCGTGTGGTGTTCCAACGATTACCTGTGCATGGGCCAGCACGAAAAGGTGATCGGCGCGATGGAAGCCGCGCTGCATGATGTCGGCGCCGGATCGGGCGGCACCCGCAACATCGGCGGCAACACCCACCTGCATGTCGAGCTGGAAGCCGAACTGGCCGACCTGCACGGCAAGGACGCGGCGCTGCTGTTCACGAGCGGATATGTCTCGAACGATGCGACCCTGTCGACGCTCGCCAAGCTGCTGCCGGGCTGCGTGATCTTCTCCGACGCGCTGAACCACGCCAGCATGATCGCCGGCATCCGCAATTCGGGCTGCGAAAAGCGCGTGTTCCGCCACAATGACGTGGCGCATCTGGAGCAGCTTCTGGCCGCCGAAGACCCCGACACCCCCAAGCTGATCGCCTTTGAAAGCGTCTATTCGATGGAGGGCGACGTCGCCCCGATCCACGCGATCTGCGACCTGGCCGAGAAATACAACGCGCTGACCTATATCGACGAGGTTCACGCGGTCGGCATGTACGGCGCGCGCGGCGGCGGGATTTCGGAGCGCGATAATGCCGCGCACCGCATCGACATCATCGAAGGCACGCTGGGCAAGGCCTTCGGCGTGATGGGCGGCTATATCGCGGCGTCCTCAAAGGTGGTGGACTGCATCCGCTCCTATGCGCCGGGCTTCATCTTCACGACCTCGCTCTCGCCGGTGCTGGTGGCGGGCGTGCTGGCTTCGGTGCGGCACCTCAAAGCGAGCAGCGCCGAGCGCAATGCGCAAGCGCGCGCCGCCGCCCTGCTCAAGCTGAAATTCGCCGAGGCCGGCCTTCCGGTGATGGATTCGGTCACCCACATCGTGCCGCTGATGGTCGGCGACCCGGTCAAGGCAAAGCGCATCAGCGACATCCTGCTGGCCGAATACGGCGTCTATGTGCAGCCGATCAACTTCCCCACCGTGCCGCGCGGCACCGAGCGCCTGCGGTTCACCCCGGGGCCGCATCATACCGAGGCGATGATGGACGAGCTGACGAGTGCGCTGGTCGAAATCTGGGACCGGCTGGAGCTGGAACTGCGTCAGGCGGCCTGATCGCCCTCGCCTTGCCGTAGCGGACTTTGTGACAGCGCGCGGCTGGGCTAGTCCGCTCCCGAACACAGATTCGGGAGAGAACAATGGGCGGCACGCCTGACCAGACCTATGCCGAAGTCGTCCTCGGGCGGCGCAGCATCCGCGGCTATCTCGACAAGCCCGTCCCGCGCGCGCTGATCGAGGAGGTGCTGGCAATGGCGATGCGTTCGCCTTCCTCGATGAACACCCAGCCCTATCACTTCCACGTGATCACCGGCGAACCGCTCGATCGCATCCGCAAGGGCAACACCGAACGCATTCTCGCAGGCGAGCCCGATAGCCGCGAGTTCCGCAAAGGCCACCCGTTCCAGGGCGTCCACCGTGACCGGCAGGTGGGCTGCGCGATCCAGCTGTTCGAAGCGATGGGCATCGGGCGCGACGACAAGGAAGCGCGCCAGGACTGGGTGCTGCGCGGCTTCCGCCAGTTCGATGCGCCGGTGTGCGTGATTGTCACCTACGACAAGGAATTGTCCGACGCCGACGACACCGTGTTCGATTGCGGCGCGGTGACCACGGCGCTGGTCAACGCCGCGTGGAGCAAAGGGCTGGGCTGCGTGATCAATTCGCAAGGCATCATGCAATCGCCGGTGGTGCGCGAACATGCCGGCATCCCCGAGGATCAGGTGATCATGAAGGCCGTGGCGATGGGTTGGCCCGATCCCGACTTTCCGGCGAACCCGGTGAAGATCACCCGCCGCGAAGTAAGCGAAGCGGCGCGCTTCGTCGGCTTCGACTGAGGCTCACGGACGGCTTGCCCGATTCCCGATTGCCGCATCCCCGCTTGAATCCCCTCGCCCGCGCGGGCATCACGGCGGGGGGACAAACGGGGAGAGGGATATGCGCAGAACGGTTGCGGCGATGGGTGCCGCGCTTGGGTTGATGATTTCAGGCAGCGTGACGGCGCAGACCGCGCCCTCGGCCGCCACCCGCGACGCGCAGGAAGCAGCCGCCAGCACGCTCCCGCCCGAAGGCGCGCGCGACGGCGATTTCGTCACCCGCGGATTCATCGCCACCCTGCCCGATCCCGTCATCCGCAATCTCGCCGGAGAGCCGGTCTGGAACCTCGATGCCTATGGCTTTGTCGATGGCCCTGCTCCGGCGAGCGTCCATCCCAGCCTGTGGCGGCACATGCGCCACCTCAAGCACCACGGGCTTTACCGCGTCACCGACAATATCTGGCAGGTGCGCGGCTTCGATCTCGCCAACATGACGATTATCCGGGGCCAGACCGGCTGGATCGTGATCGACCCGCTCACCAGTGTCGAGACGGCCAAGGCGGCGATGGCGCTGGTCAACCGCGAGCTGGGCGAACGGCCAGTCAGCGCGGTGATCTATTCGCACAGCCATGCCGACCATTTCGGCGGCGTGCGCGGTGTGATCGATGCGGGCGATGCGGCGGCAGGCCGCGTCGCGGTGCTCGCGCCGGACGGCTTCATGGAAGAGGCCACGTCTGAAAACATCATGGCCGGGGGCGCGATGCTGCGGCGCGCGGCCTACCAGTTTGCCACCGGCATGACGCCGGGCCCGCAGGGGCAGATGGGCAGCGGCATCGGCATGGCGGTTTCGGGCGGAACACTGTCGCTGATCGCGCCGACCGATACTATCGCCGCGACCGGAGAGACGCGGATGGTGGACGGCGTGGCGCTCGAATTCCAGATCGTCTCGGGGTCCGAGGCCCCGGCGGAATTCAACGTCTTCATCGCGCCCGAAAGGACCTTCCTCGCCGCCGAGATCGCGACCTGCACCATGCACAACATCCTCACCCCGCGCGGGGCCAAGGTGCGCGATGCGCGGGCCTGGGCGCATTATCTCGATGAGGCGGCGATCCGCTATGCCCCGCAAAGCGACAGGGTCATCTCCAGCCATTGCTGGCCGATCTTCGGGCGGGCGGAAGGGACGGCATGGCTCACGGCGCAGCGCGACAATTACCGCTATCTCCACGACCAGACCGTGCGCCGCATGAACCGCGGCGAGACGATGGCCGAAATCGCGGAAGGCCTCAGCCTGCCCGACGATCTGGGCGCGGAGTGGTCGACCCACGGCTATTACGGCACCTACAGCCACAATGCGAAGGCGATCTACCAGTTCTATCTGGGCTGGTATGATGCGGTGCCCGCCAACCTCAACGCGCATCCGCCGGTAGAGCGTGCGCTGCGCATGATCGACGCCATGGGCGGCGCTGAACGGGTGCTGGCGCTTGCCCGCAATGCCATGGCAGGGGGCGATTATCGCTGGTCGTCCGACCTGCTCCAGAACCTTGTCTTTGCAGAGCCCGGCAACGCCGCAGCGCGCGCGATGCTGGCGGAAAGTTACGAACAGCAGGGCTATCAGGCGGAGAGCGCGATCTGGCGCAACCAGTTTCTTGCAGCGGCTGCCGACCTGCGCGGCGCGGGCGCGCGCCGGGCGGCGACCCAGAGCACCGATCTGATCGCGGGCGTGGCGACACAGGAACTGCTCGATTCGGCGGCAACCCGCTTTGCCCCCGAACGCTTCGGCGCGCGGCGGCTGACCATCGCCATCGAGCTTACCGACCGCAAGGAACGGGCCGTGATCGAGGCCAATGGCAGGGTGATGATCGGGCGGGTCGGTTCGCTTCCGGTGCAGCCCGATGTCACCCTGCGCGGTCCGCGCGCGCTGCTGCTGGCGCTACTGTTTCTCAAGCAGCCGGTGGCGATGATGCAGGGTGCCGGGCTTCAGGTCGAAGGCGATGCGGCCGCGATGCAGGCGCTGGTCGATGCACTCGATCCGATGCCGCAGGGCTTTGCCATCGTCGAGCCGTAAAAACTCGGAGCCGCGCGAAGGGTACGCGCACGCGCTGCGTTTGGAGGCACAAGAGCAAGCAAACCGCGCAGCAGCCGGGAAAGGGGAGTCATGAGTCCGGTCAGCATTGCCCTAAACCGCTTCGGCTATGGGCTTGCGCGTGGCGAGCAGCCCCCCGGCGATCCGCAGACCTATCTCCTGCGCCAGCTGGATGCCTATGATCCGGCCCCGCGCACCATAGCAGCGCGAGCAGGGACCCGCGGCAAGACCGGCGAGATGCTGGAATTGCTGCGGAGCCTGCGACGAGAGATGCAGCAGGCTGGCAAGACGGGCATGGGCGGGACGGTCATGGCAGGCCCGATGAACGACATGGCACAGGATAACCCCCGCGCCGCCGCACTCGCCGGCCTGCCGCCCGAATATCGCGCGAAGTTTCTCGAAGCGCGACGCGTGCTGATCGACGATCTGGCCGTGCGGGTGAATGTCGCTACCGCCAGCCCCGCCCCGATGGTCGAGCGGCTGGTGCATTTCTGGTCCAACCATTTCAGCGTCTCGGTCGGCAAGCCCGGCACCCAGTTCGAAGCCGGGCCGCACGAATTCGCGGCGATCCGCCCGCATGTGCTGGGCCGTTTTTCCGACATGCTCAAGGCGGCTGCATTGCATCCCGCAATGCTGCTCTATCTCGACCAGTTCCAGTCGACCGGACCGGGATCGCCGTTCCAGCAGCGGCGCGGGCGGCGGGCAGCGCAGGCAGGCAGGCGCGGCGGTCTTAACGAGAACCTCGCGCGCGAAATTCTCGAGCTGCACACGCTGGGCGTGGACGGCGGCTATTCACAGGCCGACGTGACCGAGCTCGCCCGCGCGCTGACCGGATGGACAGTGCCGGGGATCGGGCGGGTCGGGCGTTTTGCCGAAGATCAGCCCAATGGCGCGGCGTTTGTCGCTCTGGCGCACGAGCCGGGGTCGCGGCAGATCATGGGCCGCCGCTATGCCGCCGGCGGGCCGGACCAGGCGCTGGCGGTGCTCGATGATCTCGCCGCGCATCCGGCGACCGCACGGCACATCGCCAGCAAGCTCGCGCGGCATTTCGGCGGAGACACGCCGCCCGCCAGCCTTGTCGCCCGGCTGGAGGCCGATTTCCTGAAGACCGGCGGGGATCTGGCGAGCCTCACCCGCACTCTGATTGCCGCGCCCGAAGTCTGGGTGCCCGGCCCGGTCAAGTTCCGCACGCCGTTCGAATGGTTCATCGCCGCCGCGCGTCTTTCGGGCATGGATGCCTTGCCGCCGCAGCGCATCGCGCGGGTGCTGAACGAGCTTGGCCAGTCGCCCTGGCGCGCGCCCTCGCCTGCCGGCTATGACGATATCGCAGCCAGCTGGGCCGCGCCCGACGTGCTACTGCGGCGGGTCGAACTGGCCGAGCGCATGGCGCAGGGCGCGCCGGCCGAGGATGTCCTCGCCCGCGCCGAAGCCGCTTTTCCCGATGCCCTGAGCGACACCACGCGCACCATGCTGAAGCGCGCCGAAAGCGGGCGGCAGGCGCTGGCGCTGCTGCTGGTATCCCCTGAAATGATGCGGAGGTAGGCCGACATGCTCACCCGTCTCGATCGCCGTACATTGCTCGCCGGTTCGCTCGCGCTGGGTGCCAGCGGGCTGGCCCTGCCGCGCATCGCGCTGGCGCAGGGCCAGGGAACGCACAATCTGCTGTTCGTGCTGCTGCGCGGCGCGGCGGACGGCATGGCGATGCTCGCGCCGGTAGGCGATCCGGGCCTTGCAGCGCTGCGCGGGGCGAGCCTCGACGATTATGCCAATGCCCCCCGGATCGGCAGCTTCTTCGCCCTCCATCCGGCCTTTGCCGAGGTCGGCAAGGCGGTCGAGGCAGGCGAAGCGCTGTTCGTCCACGCGGCAGCTACCGCTTATCGGGAACGCTCGCATTTTGACGGGCAGAACCTGCTGGAGACCGGAGGGACCGCGCCCTATGCGACGCGCGACGGCTGGCTCAACCGGCTGGCGGGACTGCTGGGCGAAGCGCACAAGGGCGAGGCGCCGCGCGCGCTCGCCGTCGCGCCTTCCGTGCCGCTGGCGCTGCGCGGGGCCGCGCCGGTATCGAGCTATGCGCCCTCCGCCCTGCCCGATGCGAGCGAGGATTTCATGGCCCGGGTGGGCGCGCTCTACGAGGCCGACAGCGAGCTTGCCGGCCTGTGGTCGCGCGCGCTCGAAACCCGCGCGATGGCGGGCGACGATGGTCTCAGGAACCTGCGCGATGCCAGCGCCAACGGCGCGCTTATCGCCTCGCTGATGCAGGGGAAACGCGGCGCGCGGATCGCGATGATCGAGATCGATGGCTGGGACACGCATGCCAACCAGCGCGGCACCTTTGCGCGGCAAGCCCGCGGGCTCGATGCGCTGCTGGCGGCCTACAAATCGGGCATGGGCGAGGCATGGCGCAACACCATGGTGCTGGTGGCTACCGAGTTCGGCCGCACCGCGCGGCTCAATGGCACTGGCGGGACCGACCACGGCACCGCATCAGCGGCGATGATCCTCGGCGGCGGGGTGCGCGGCGGGCGAGTGATTGCCGACTGGCCGGGCCTGGCTGCAGGCCAGCTTTACGAAGGCCGCGACCTTGCGCCCACCACCGCGCTCGAAAGCGTGCTGGCAGGCGCTCTGGCCGAGCATTTCTCGCTCGACCCGGCACGGGCGCTGGGGCGGCTGTTCCCGGGACGGGCTGCGACGCCGCTGGCCGGGATCGTGCGGGCCTGACCCGCCTCTCCCGGCCAGCGCCGCGCGCTCAGAAGCGCGCGGTCACCCGCACCCAGCCGCCGCGTCCGACACCCGGCAGGCGTTCGCCCACCGGAACATCCGACGCGCCGACCCGGCTGCGACCCGCAAGGTGCGGTGCATAAGCCTCGTCAGACAGGTTCTCGACACCAGCCTCGAGTGCCAGCCCCTCGGCAAGGGCATAGCGCGCAAACAACCCTATCGTGGCGAAAGCCTCGGACGCGTCCTCGCCATTGCTTGCCGCCACGCGGTCCTGCGCGGCCGCGGCAAAGAGTTCGGCACCCAGCGAGAGCCGCTCGTTCGCCCAGACCGCCGAAAGCCGGAGATTGGCAGGCGGGACACGATAGAGATTGTCGGTCACGTCCCGCCGCTGTCCGCGCACAAGGCTCGCGGTGCCCGCCAGTTCGACCTGCGCCACGGGGCGGATGCTGAAGTCGAGGTCCGCGCCGTAAAGCTCCGCATCGGTGTTGGCGAAACGCAGCGGCGTGGGATCGCCGTTGATGTTCGCAACCATCTCGACCGTGCTGTCGATCACGCCGATCGTGGCATCGAACGGCACGCCCTGGATGAAGTCGTCCACGCGGCGATAGAACAGCGTCGGGCGGATCGTAAGCCAGTCACCATCATAATCGAACCCGGCTTCCGCGATCCACGCGGTCTCGGGCCTCAGCGCCAGATTTCCGACATAGATGTTCCCGTCGGCCAGCCCGAAGCTTGCCTCGGTCGGGAGCCAGCCGAACCGTTCGAGCACGCTCGGCACCCTTTCCTTGCGCGCCAGGGTGACACGCGGCGTGAAGGCTCCGAGCGGGGCCCAGCCGCGCAGCACGACATCCACAGTGGTGTCCGCGTCCTCGCGGTCCGCAGCGGTAAAGGCTGCGGCGAGCGCCCGCGGGCCCATCGGCACGGCAGCGCCCAGCCGCGGCGCGCCGACCGATTGCTCGGTGCGGTCGATCCGCGCCCCCGCCTCGAACTCCATCGCGCCCAGCCCGCCGCGCCATTGCACGAAGGCACCGATCCGGTCGGAGCGGGCATCGGGCTGGCTTTCGATGAAGAAGTCGGGATTGAACGGATTGGTGATGGTGACGAACTTTTCCGTCAGTTCCGCGTCGCCGCCGATCTGGACATAGTTGCCCGCAGTGCCGAACCGCAGCGAGGCCTCGGCCGTGGTGGTATCGGCATCGGCAAAGGTCGCCCGCGCGCGCATCGGCGGGGCGGCGGGCTGGCGGGTGGTCTGATTGTCCATCAGGTGCCGCACCGCGACATGGCCGAGCCGCAGATTGAGCGTCACGTCCTTGGCAATCTCCCCGCGAAAGCCGCCCTGCACGAAGTCGGTATCGAAATAGACAATGTCGAGCGCGAAGGGCGGGTTGCCCGAAGGATCGGTCTCGCTGCGGCGATATTCGACGAAGAGCTCGCCCGGTCCGGTGCGGAAACCGGCGTGGACGCCGTAAAGGTTGCGTTCGAAGGACGTGCCGGTGGCCGTGCCGCCGGGGAAATCGTAGTCATCCCCCTCCTCGCGCGCGGCGATGACGCCAAGACGCCAGGTTTCGTTGGTCAGCCCGGCCATGCCGCCCACGGCATAGCTGTCATCCACGCTGCGATACTGTGCGGCGGCGCGCAGTTGCGGGGTGAGGCTGGCGCTGTCGGTGAATTGCGCCTGCACCAGCTCGGCATTGACCGCGCCCGAAAGCGCCGGGCCGATACTCACCGGCGCGACCCCGCGCGCGACCTCGATCCGGTCGACGAGGATTGACGGCGCATAATGCAGCGGCGGGTCCATGGCATTGGGGCCGCCGGTGGCAAAACGCTGCCCGTTCACGCGCCCCAGCACCCGCTCGCCAGCCAACCCGCGATAGGACAGCTGGCCCGAAAGCGCGCCATTGCCGAAGATGTCGCCCCCCGGCACGCGCGCGGCGATCGCGGCGGCATCGGCAGGCAGCGCGATCTGCTGCGGCGGAGCGATGCCATCGGCGCTGATCGCCTCTGCGCGGCGGGCGGTGACGATGATCGTATCGGTCAGCAGCGCATCTGGATCGGTGGATGGGGGATTGTGCTCGGCCGCAGCAGGAACGGCGGCCAGCATGGCGGCGGCGCCGAGGCACCGCCTGAAGTTACGCGAATTCATGATGATAAGTCCAGCTACTCCGCCCAGCGCGGTCCGTGATCGGGGACAGCGCCAGCGGCCCGGGAAGCTCCCGGTCGAGGCATGACAGCGCAGCCCGCCCCCGGTCAGGCAGGAGCGCGGACGGCGCGGCTGAGGTCAGGCGGAAAGTGCGGGCGGACCGGTTGCAGGCGGCGGCGGCGCGGCAAGACCGCGACCGGGGACAAGCGCCAACCGGGACAGGGGCGGGGGCACGATCGCCACCGGTGCCAGCAGATCAAGCTCGATCGGCTCGGGCGGCAGCACGGGCGCGCCGAGGGCGGCAAAATCGCACAATGCACTGGCCAGGCTGGCATGGCCGTCATGACCGGAATGGTCGCCGGCAGCTGCGGGCGCGTCGGCCCCGGCCATGGCATGATGGGCGTGATGTGCGGCGTGTTCACCGCCCTGCATCATCGCCATCGCCATCGCCATCGGAATCGGCGCAGGCGCAGGCGCGGCGGGCCTGCCCAGTGCCGCCAGCGCGGGCGACACGCCCGGACACGGCACCAGCAGCGCCTCGCCATCGCGCGCATTGCCGATCATCCAGCCATGCGGCACCGCCCATTGCGCCACCGCTGCAAAGGCAGCAAGGAGCAGGGCGAAACGGGCCAATGGAGTGCGGGAACGCGACACGATGACCCGCGGTTAGGGCAAGAAACCGGAGATGGAAAGGGGCCAGTTGTCCCCCCGCCCCTTCACCGCGCTAGAATGAACACTCCGCATCGGACGCGGTTTGATCGCGGACGATCTCGCTGATCTGGATGGCGAATTTGCCCTTGGAGGCGAAGGTCAGCCGGTCACCGACTTCTGCCAGACAGGCGCTGGTAAGCACCATCTCGCGCCAGCCCTTGCCCTCGGCCACGGCAAGGCTGCGCGTGATATCGAGCGGCTCGCCGCCAGCGGTCACGCTGACCTGCCCCTTGGGCCGGTTCTCGACCTGATAGACGATACGCCAGCCTGCCGCGCTTTCCGGCCCGGTCAGTGTCAGCTTCGCGCCCGGAGCAAAGGCGATGCGGCGCGCGTCTTCCTGCGCCTTGCGGTCGATGCCGGTGGCGGTAATGCCGTTGCCCACGCCGCGCAGGTCGGGCAGCACGGCATTGTCGGCCACCGCCTGCACCTGCATGCCCAGCCGTCCGGATGCGAACCACGTCGCGCCGTTATCGGCGGTCAGCGCCCTGCAAGTCTCGTCGAGCGTGGCGAGTTCCTGCCTGTCGCCGAGATCCTGCCCGAAGCCGAGCGGAAACAGCGCGCCCTCGGGCCCGTTTACCGGGGTGCCATCGCACTGTGCAGGCCAGCTGAACGCGAGGCGCCCGGTGGCGGGCCGCTTGCCGAACAAGACATCGGCCACCCCTGCCCCCTCGCTCCCCGGCAGCCAGGCGGCGACGAAGGCATCGGCCACGTTCAATTCGCGGTTGACCCACAAGGGACGACCCGAGAGGAACACCGCGACCGTAGGAATGCCGCGAGCACGGTAGGCGCGCAGCAGTTCAAGTCCTTCCTCGTCGCGGAAGGCGAGATCCTTGCGGTCGCCGACGAACTCGGCATAGGGCTCCTCTCCGAAAACGACGATGGCCACATCCGCGCGGGCGCCCGAAGGCCCGTCCGCGGCCAGCACCGCCTCACTGCCTGCTGCCTTGGCCGCGTCGGCGATCCCGGCCCAGATCGAGGTCGCACCGGGGAAGTCGTCGGCAGTCAGTTCGCCCCCGCCCTGCCAGGTCACCGACCATCCGCCCGCCTGCTGGGGCACGTTGTCGGCGGCGATCCCGGCAACTTCGATCCGCGCGCCAGGCTTGAGCGGCAGGACGCCATGGTTCTTGAGGATAACCTGCGACTTCGCCACTGCCTCGCGCGCAATCGCGCGGTGCTCGGGCGAGCCGAGCAAGTCCCACTTCCCGCCAAGCGCCCGTGCCGAGGGCTTCACCTCGCCGTCGAAAATACCGAGTTGCTGCTTCAGCCGCAGCACCCGCAGAACCGCCTCGTCGAGCCGCTCCATCGGGATCGTGCCGTTCTTCACCTGCTTGACGAGGCTGGCGTGGAGCGCTTTCCAGTCCTCGGGCACCATGTAGACATCAAGGCCCGCCAGCAGCGCCTGCGGGCAGTCCTTGTTGGTGCAGCCGTCCACCTGGCCGTGGCCGTTCCAGTCGCCCACCACAAGGCCCTTGAAGCCGAGATTTCCGCGCAACTCGCCCGTCAGCAGCGGCGCGTTGCCGTGCATCTTCGTGCCGTTGATCGAATTGAAGCTGGCCATGACGCTGGCCACGCCCGCGCCGATCGCGGCTGGATAGGGCGCGGCGTGGATCGCCATCAATTCGGCAAGATCACCGTCGACGTCGCCCTGATCGACCCCCTGCGCCGTGCCGCCGTCACCGAAGAAGTGCTTGGCCGTGGCCGCGACCTTGCCCGCGCCGAGGAACCCCGGCTCGCCCGGAGGGCCCTGCAACCCTTCGACCATCGCTGCACCAAGGCGGGCGACCAGGGCCGGGTCTTCGGAATAGCTTTCATAGGTGCGCCCCCAGCGATCGTCGCGCGCGACCGCGATGGTGGGGGCAAAAGTCCAGTCGATCCCGGTCACCTCGATTTCGGTCGCGGTGGCGGCACCGATGCGGCGGACAAGGTCGGCATCGCCCGTCGCGCCAAGCGCGATATTGTGCGGAAAGACGGTCGCGCCGATCACATTGGCATGCCCGTGCACCGCGTCGGTCGCCCACACGGCGGGGATCACGGGCTCATCGCCCTTCATCGGAGCGGTGGAGGCTTCCCAGAATTCGTCGGCCAGCTTGAGCCAGTCCGCCGCCGGGGCCAGATCATCGCCATAGGGGCCGGAATTGCCGCCATTAAGGATCGTGCCGAAGCGATACTTGCGCACATCCTTCGGCGTGATCGAGCCGATATCGGGCATGATGATCTGCGCGACCTTGCGCTTCAGGCTCATGCGGGCGAGCATTTCCTCGGGGGTTGCGGGCGATGCTTCGGCAGTCGTGCCGGCAGACGCTCCGGTCGACTGGACCGGTGCCGTTGCCGCACAGCCAGCGAGCAGGGCGGCAAGCCCCGCGCCCGTCGCGAGCTGCCCGAAATTCATTCGCATCACCAGACAAGTCCCTCCCAAGACCAATCCATGCTGGTCAGGCGTTCCTTTGAGAACGTTATCAAGATATGCCAAGGCCCACTCGCTTTTGCAAGCGGCAAGCGCTCATTTCAACGGGCGCGCAAAGCTGGCAAGCAGTATCGCGCTTCCGAGGGAAAGCACGGCGAACAAGAAGAACAGGGCCGAATAGCCGAAACCGGGTACCAGCATCACGGTCAGCCACGGCATAACCATCGCCGGCAGCGTGTTGGTGAGATTGAACAGCCCGAGATCGCGGCCACGATGCTGCGGTGAGGGCAGCACCCTGAGCGTCTGGCTGGCATGGAGCGACAGGAAGATCGCGGCGGCAATCGCAAAGATTACATAGCCCGCGATAGCCAGTGCCAGCGTGCCGGCCACCGCCATTACCAGCATGCCGATCGCACACAGCAGCGCGCATGCGGCAAGCGGCAGGATCGGGCGACCATGACGGTCCGACCAGCGTCCCAGCACCAGCGACAGCGGCAAGGCGCAAACCAGCACCACGCTGAAGATGTTGGCGGCAGAATTCTCCGGAAAGCCGGGCGCGAGCGAGCGCAACCAGAACAGCAGGAAAGCAAACATTCCGCCCTCGGCCACCTGCACCAGAAAGCGCGCCAGCCACATCCGCCGCACCGCCGCACCGCCGCTCACCCGCTCGGTATCCGCACGCTCTCGCTTCGGGCTCATCAGTTCGGCGCGCGCCCGTCCGCCGCCGAAGATCACTGCCGGCAGGACCAGCACCGCGACCAGAACGGCAACCACCCACAGCCGCGCCCCTGCCGGCACAATGGCGCCATATGTCACCAGCGACCCGGCCAGCGCGCCCAGCGCCGGAGACAGCGCCAGCGCACCGCCCAGCACGCCTTTCTGGCTATCGGGAAAGCAATCTCCTGCCCATGCCATCAGCGGCGACAGCATGAGATTGAGTCCGACCTGCCAAGCCATCACCAGCAGCACCAGTTCGCTCGCCGAGCGCGCCTCGCCGACAGCCAGCAGCAGCACGCCGGAAAGCACCAGCCCCGTTACAATCCACAGCCGGCGCGCACGCGTGCGGTCGCTCAGCATCCCCGCGGCGATGTTCGCAAGGCTCGCCACCACCGCGCCATAGAAGGCAACCTGAGCGAGAACGGCCACATCCTCGCCACCCTGCATTTCGGCGATGCGCTGGGGAAGCAGCACGGTCAGCAGCGGAACGAAGGCCACCGCCCCGCCCGCAGCGGCAAGCGCGAACAGGGCGAGAAACCAGACCGGCTGATGCACCGGTTCAGCGGCAGCCGGCGGGTTCAAGCCTTGTCCGGAGCGGGCGCGGTAGAGGACCGTTCGACCAACGCGGCGGCAACTTCTATGACACCGTCGCCTGTCCCTTCCTCGCCGCGCGCGATAAGCTGCTCGACTGCGCGCGACACGGTCTCGGCAATCGGCTGGTCGATCGCGGTCAGCGGCGGATTGGTGAAACGCACGATCGGCGTGTTGTCGAAAGATATCAGCGACAGGTCGCGCGGCACCGCAAGACCGCGGTCGCGCGCGACTTCGAGCGCCGCCAGCGCCATCTGGTCCGACGAGGCGATGATCGCGGACAGATCGGGGTTGCGGTCGAGCAGGGCGCGCGCTGCGCGGGTGCCGCTCTCATAGCCGAAGTCGCCGGTTTCGAGCAGGCCTTCGCCCGGCAAGCCATGTTCGGCCAGCGCGCGCTTCCAACCGTCGATGCGCCACCCGCTGAGGCTGTATTGCGCCGGTCCGGCGATCATGCCGATGCGGCGGTGGCCGAGTTCGATCAAACGGCTCGTGGCAAGGTGGGCAGCGCCTTCATCGCCCATCGTCAGCGCGATGCCTGGCCCCGGCTCCCGCGAACCGATGCGCGCAAAGGGGATGCCGCGCTGGGCCAGCAGATCGGTGATCAGGCGGTTTTCCGAGTGTGGCGGAGTCAGCACCACACCATCGGGCTGGAGCGCCGAAATTGCCGCGCCGAGTTCACGCTCGACATGATCGGAATGGGTATCGATCAATTCCACCATCATCCGGTAGCCATGCTTCGAACAGGTCAGGATCCCGCCCAGCAGCATCTGGTCGACCCAGTCCGTACCGCGCCGCTCGCGCCAGTCGGCCAGCGTCCGCTCGCGGTCATTGATGGCAAGGATGATGTAGGAGCGCGAGCCGCTCATGCGCTGTGCCGCGAGGCTCGGGACATAGCCCAGCCGGTCGATCGAGGCGCGCACCTTGTCGCGCAGCTGGGGGCGCACGTTAGGGCCGTCGTTGACAACCCTGCTTACGGTCTGGAGCGAGACACCGGCGTCCTCGGCCACATCCCTGATCGTCACTGTTTTGCGCGCCCGCGCCATTGCCCCCGTTTTCCCGTCCCGCTTACCGCATGCACGCGCGTCCCGTTTCGGGATCGCGCCCGCAGCGATAGACCCTAATCCAGTCGATAGCGAATTGCGCGGGAAAGCTTTTCGCCGCAACCCCTTTCGCGTTGTTTTCTTCCGCGAGACGTCCGCCGACTGCGAGATTGGCCATGATATAGAAAGGCTGGTCGAAGGGGGCCGCCGGATTGCCGCGTGCGAGCGGAGAGGCCGTGGTCCAGGCTTCAGCAGAAACAGTCAGGTGCACCCGGTCATCGACAAGGAACCGGATCAGCCCTTCGCTCCACTCGACGGCGTAAACGTGGAAGTCATCGGACGGGAGCGCCAGATCGGGCAAGGCCGCGCGGCTGTCGACGAAGAGGTTATTCGGCGCATAATCCCCGAAATGCAGTGCGCTGATCGTGCGGTTCTCGCCCCGCCCGCCTTCGCACTTCCTGCACCTTGCGCCGATATTGACCGCTTCGAGAATGTCGATCTCGCCCGAGCGCGGCCAGCCGCCATAAACAGGCTGGTTGGGCATCATCCAGACTGCGGGCCACGTACCCTGGCCTGCGGGCACCTTTGCGCGCACCTCGATCCGGCCATAACGCCAGGCGTGCAGACCGATGGTGCGGACCTTGCCCGAAGTATAGGGCTGGGACATGCGCGGGTTGGGGTTTTCGGCAATCTCGGGCGGACGCGCCGGGCCGCTAAAGCGCTCTTTCTTCGCCTTGAGCAGCAGAAGGCCGCCTTCGACCGCGATATTCTCGGGCCGGTCGGTATAGCACTGGCGTTCCCAGTTGCCCCCGCCCCAGCACGAAACCTCGGGCGTCCATTTCGTGCGGTCGAGACTGTCGCCGGCGAACTCGTCGGCCCAGACCAGTTCCCAGCCAGCGCCTTCAAGCGGTGCCAGATTCGGCTGGGGAGCAGCGCTTCCCCCGCAAAGCAACAGGGCCGCTGTCAGCGCTCCCGCCTTCAGCAGCCCTGTCATCATGATGTCCTCGCTGTCGTCAGAAGTCGAAACGCGCGAGGAAGGTAAAGCGGCGATCGTTGCGGAATGCGGAGCGCAGCACCCGTGTCCCGTCGAAATCGACCACCTGGCTGGTGCGCGTCACCTCGTCGAGCAGGTTGACCCCCTGCACGCCCAGCTTCACCCCGTCGATCACCGAGAAGAAGATCGACGCGTCAAGCTGGCCGGTGGATTCGCCCCAGATTGGCGAGAACGGGAAGATGTCGTCACGCGGGGTGATCAGGAAGGCCGAACGCCAGTTGTAGGCGGCACGCATCGACAGCCAGTCCTTTTCGTAGAACACGGTCGCGTTGATGGTGTTCTTCGAAATCCCTGCCAACGGCTGACCTGCGGCGAACGGCCCCAAGGTGCCTGCGCGGTCCGTATTGGTGAAGTCCGAACCGTCGACATAGGTGTAGGTCAGCTGCGTGCCGAGGCCGCTGAGGATACCCGGCAGGAAGTCATAGGTCTGCTGATAGGCAACCTCGACGCCCTTCAGCGTTCCGTTCTGCTGGTTGACCGGACGGTTGATTTCAACGTCGAGCGACGGAACCAGCGGGCTGCTGACATTGATGACTTCCACGACATTGTCGACGATGCCGCCAAGGTCCTTGATGAACCCGTTGACCGTGAGCGAGCCGACCCGGTCGAAATACCATTCGACCGACAGGTCATAGTTCCAGGTCTCGATCGGGCGAAGGTCACGGTTGCCGGTCCGCAGTGCGAACAGAGGACCGGTGTCCAGCGTGCCTTGCGCACGCAGGTTGCCGGTGTTGTCGCCGATTGCACCGCCCGAACGGAACGCCCCCAGATCGGGCCGGCTGATGCCCTTGGACACGGCCATTCTGAACAGCAGTCCGTTGCCCGTATCGAGCAATGCATTGAAGCTCGGCAACCAGTTGTTGAAGCTCTCGTCGCGGTTATCGACAAGGATCTCGGTGGTGTGGGCCGCAGCAAATTCGGCAAGGCGAGCGGGCGAAAGGCTGCAATAGGCCGGGCGCTGGTCAGGCGGCAGGTTCTGGGCCGTGGCACAGGCCGCGTTGACTTCGGAAAGCTGCGCAATCCCGTCGCCATTGCCGCCCGCCAGCGGGCTGTCGAATTGCTGGGCGTTGGGCAGGCCAAGCAGGCCGCCAGCCGCCACCGTGGTCCGCACGAAGCGCAGGCCGACATTGCCCGACAGCGCCCAGCCATTGCTGAAATCGGTGCCGTAATCGACACGGGCATAAAGCGCCTTCGTCTCTTCGCGCACGTCGTCGATCTCGTTCGGGCAGAACGGCGAGCACGGTATCACGGTCTGGGTGACCGGATCGGTGAAGGTGCGGCCGTTCACGCCAAAGAACGGGTTGGGCGTCTGCGAGAATGTGTTGATCGCGGCAGCCTGAGCTGCCGATTCACCCGACAGATACTCCCCGAGGAAGTCGTCACCACCAAAGAAGAAGGCGCCGCCCGGCAGCGGAGCGGGCGCATTGCCGCGCTGGAATCCGTCACCAAAGGGCGAGAACGGGGTCGAGAAGCCCGGGAAATCATCGACGAAGGCACCGCCGCCAATCGCGAATTCCTGCCCGGGCAGACCGGTGAAGAAACGGCCCGGCTGGAACCCGCCGGTGGCAGCACAGCCCGGCCCCGCATTCCACGGCGCGCAGCCTGCACGCCCGGCCCAGGGCGCCGAAAGGTTGCCCCAGGTGGTGAAGTTGGTGTCGCGCGTTACCCGGTCACGCTCCGACCAGCGCGCGCCGAAACGAGCCTTTCGGAAGAAGCCGTCGTCGCTGATGTCGTATTCCGCGTCGAGCCGCAGGCTGTCGAGCTGGCCTTCGTTACGGGCGACGCTGTCGAGCAGGAACCAGTAATAGGTGTTTTCGCCCGAGGTGAAGTAATCCGCCGGCGCGCCCGGAGGGGCGAGGAACTGCACCTGCGGAGTCCGCCCGGAATTGTCGATCGCGATGTTCGCCCAGGAGTTCATCACCCCGATGATGCTGTCCTGCCGCAGGTCGGATTCGATCCGCTGCGCCTCGAAATTGACCCGGAAACGATCGGAGATGTTCCAGTCGACGTCGAACGAGAAGTCCTGCGTGGTCGCAAGGGTATCGCGCTCGAACCGCAGGGTCTCGAAGGGGATACCGCCGCGGCCGAAGGGGTTGGCATAGGCATCGCCGATGCGCTGGCTCAACACGCCGCGCTGGAAAATGCCGTTCTGGTCGAATTCCCAGGTGCTGCCTGCGGCCGGAACCGGGAAAAGCAGGTCATCATTGACCAGCGCCAGCGCCGAGAACTCCTTGGTGAAAAAGCTCGTTTCCGCCCGCAGCCATTCGAAGGTCATGAGGAAATTGCGGTCGGGGCTTTCATATTGCATCACCGCCGAGATCGCCTCGCGGTCACGCTCGAGATCGGTGGTGCGTACGCCTGCACCCTTGGGAACGACCAGAGCACCGGCCGGCGGGAAGTTGCTGGCATCGAATCCGGCATCGCCGCTGAACCCGTCGCTGCCGACCGGACGGACGCGGAAGCAAGGTCCATCAAGCGAGGGAGCACGATAGCACGGATCGGTAATCTGGGATGCATCGGTGCGGCTGATCAGTTCCGACTTGGCAAAGCCGAGCTGGAAACCGAGCGTGCCGGCTTCCGTTTCGACGGTCGTCGATCCGGTGACCGAGAAGCCGGGCGAGACCTCCTCCGCGAAATCCCCGTAATTGGCCTCGATCGTGCCTGCGATGTGCGTGCCGGGGCGATCGAGCGGCTTGCGGGTGACGAGGTTGACCGTGCCCGCGATCCCGCCTTCGATCATGTCGGCGGTGAGGTTCTTGAACACCTCGACCCGTCCAAGCAGCTCGGGCGAGACATCGTTGAAGCTGAGAACGGTTCCACCCGTGGCCGAGAAGATGTCACGGCCATTGAGTTCCGAACGCACGAAAGGCAGACCGCGCACGATCACGCCGGTGCCTTCAACCGAGAAACGGTCGGGGTCGGAGGGCTTTTCGAAGCGGCCGATATTGACGCCGGGGACGCGCTGGAGCGCTTCGGCCACCGAACGGTCGGGCAGCGCGCCGATATCTTCGGCGGTGATCACGTCAACGAAAGTGTCGGCGTTGCGCTTGAGGTTCTGGGCCGATGACAGCGCGGCGCGGAAGCCGGAAACGACGATCTCGGGCTGTTCGGTGTCGGCGACCTGCTCTTCTTCAACAGCCTGATCGTCCTGCTCGGCATCCTGGGCAAGCGCCGGGCTTGCGATGACCGCAGAAATCGCCAGAGCCGAAGCCGTGCCGAGAACAAACAGCCGCCCACGCGGCGCAACGCTTGCGTAATTCATGGTGTTTTCACTCTCCCCTCGCCCCGCGCCGGATTCCAGTCCGCCACTCGAGCCTTGCACATCATGCGTAGCGCATATTGTTAGCGTTCTCAAGACTTGTAATCTGCGCATCATATTGCATTCTGGCAACACTTGGCGGGGCGGCAGAATCCCGGACAGCAAGGGCGTTATCGCCCGTTGGGGATCGAGGAACCTATGGCAATTCAAAGAATAATCATCGTCGGCGGAGGTACAGCCGGATGGATGGCGGCGGCTGCCCTGTCGCGGCTCAAGGCCGGGCGACCTGTGGAAATCACCCTGATCGAATCCGAAGCGATCGGCACGGTCGGGGTTGGCGAGGCAACGATTCCACCCTTTGTCGGCTTCAACCAGCTGATCGGTGTGGACGAACGCGAAATGCTCAGCGCGGTGGGCGGCACCTTCAAGCTCGGCATCCAGTTCGAAAACTGGGGCAGGATCGGCGACAGCTACATCCACCCCTTCGGCGCCTATGGCTACACCATGGGCGGGATCAGCTTTCACCACGTCTGGCACCGCATGGCGCAGGGCGGGGACAAGCGCCCGATCCAGGTTTTCAACCTTGAAACCATGGCCGCCTATTTCGGCAAGTTCGCCCGCACCGAGGATTACAAGCGCGACGATCTGCCACCGGTCAATTACGCCTATCACCTCGACGCCGGACGCTATGCCGCGTTCCTGCGCCAGCTGGCTGAGAGCCGCGGCGTGGTGCGACAGGAGGGGCGGATTGCCGATGCTGCAATCGACGGGGAAAGCGGCTTCGTCACCGGCGTCACGCTGGATGATGGCCGACAGTTTGCAGGCGATCTGTTCATTGATTGCTCGGGCTTCCGGGGGCTGCTGATCGAACAGTCACTCAAGACAGGCTACGAGGACTGGACGCACTATCTTCCCTGCGACCGCGCGGTAGCGCTGCCCTGCAAGCGGGACGACGGCAGCCCGCCCCCGCCCTTCACCCGCGCCACCGCGCACCGCGCCGGATGGCAATGGCAGGTGCCGCTCCAGCACAGGAACGGCAACGGCCATGTCTATTGCTCGGCCCACATGGAAGACCAGGAAGCGCTCGACATCCTGCTCGGCAATATCGCGGGCAAGCCGCAGGCCGAGCCCAACTGGCTGCGTTTCACGACCGGACGCCGCAAGAAGTTCTGGAACAAGAACGTCGTCGCGCTGGGCCTTGCGGCAGGCTTCATGGAGCCGCTGGAATCGACCTCCATCCACCTCATCAACACCGGGATCGACAAGCTGCTCTCGCTGCTGTCGCTCGACGGGATCACACAGGCGCAGGAGGATGCCTTCAACCGGCTGACAGGGCGCGAATATGCCCGCATCCGCGACTTCCTGATCCTGCACTACAACGCCACCAGCCGCACCGATTCGGATTTCTGGAACTATCTGCGCACCATGCCCGTGCCCGACACGCTGACCGAGAAGGTCGAGCTGTTCAAGGCCAACGGCCAGATCTTCCGTGAGGAGGACGAGCTGTTCACCGAAACCAGCTGGGCAGCGGTGATGATGGGTCAGGGGATCGCCATGGGCAGCCACAACGCCATGGCCGACGCGCTCGACCCGGCCAAGACGGCCGAGGAAGTGAACGAGATGGAACAGTCAATCCGCTATCTCGTCCAGCACATGCCGGGGCATGGTGACTATCTGGCGCGCTATTGCCCCGCGCCCGCTGCCGCCTGAGCAAGCACCAGCGCCGCCAGCGCGCGGCCTGACACGAACGCCCCTTCGACGCGGGGGCTGTGCAGCCAGTCGCCCGCAATGCCGAGGCCGAGCGCGGGATCGAACCGTGCATCCTCGCCTGCGAGAGGCTGCGGCAGAGCGTAAAGCCAGCGATGCGCATCGAGATGAACCGGCGTGACTGGTGCGATGCGGCAAGCGGCGAAGAAATCGGCCAACAGGATGTGCGCCACTTCCTCTCTCGGCACATCAAGCAGTTCGCGGCTGCGCGCCGGACTGGCGTGGATCACCCAGCCTTCCGCCCCGCTTCGCCCCGGCTTGGCCGAATTGCGCGCCGCCCAGCTGACGGGTGCGGCGTCGCTGCGGAACGTATCGGCGGCCTGCGAAAGGCGCTCGGAAAAGGCAGCCATCACTGCCCAGCATGGCGCGGAACCGACGCCCGCCGCCAGCGCGGCAAGTTCGGGCGCGGCCTCGGCGAGCAGCGCCGCCGCCTGTTCGGCAGGCACGGCGACCAGCACGCGCGCAGCGGTGAAGCTCAGTTCGCCTGCCACGACCCGCCACCGCGTGCCATCGCGCAAAAGGCGCTCGGCCCGCACGCCCCAGCGCACGTCCAGCGCGCTTGCCATGGCGCGGATCGGTGCGTTCATTCCCGGCACGCCGACCCATGCCTGCTCGCCAGCGGCAGGCCAGCGCGCGACCACGCCCGCCTGCTCCCATGCGGCGACTGCATCGCGAAAGGCGGCGTCGCGCGCGGTGAAATATTGCGCGCCGTGATCGAAGCTCACCGTCTCGCCCGCAATCTCGACCCGCCGTGTGGCCATTCGCCCGCCGGGGCCGCGCCCCTTGTCGAGCACCGTTACGCTGGCCCCGCTGCGGGCCAGTTCGGTGGCGCAGGCAAGGCCAGCCATGCCCGCCCCGATCACCAGATAGTCGCTGTAATCTTCGTCCATCCGGCGCCAACGCATGGACGCCGTGCCGGTTTCACGAAACCCGCCTATCAGGGCGCGCTGCGCGGCGGGCGCGCCTCGGCCAGCAGCAGCGAGAAACGCTCTTCGCTGTCGGTCCAGCGCGCGCGGGGTTCCCAGCCTCCTGCAGCCAACAGCATGTTCGACGTGCGGCGGGTGAACTTGTGGCTGTTTTCGGTGTGGATGCTCTCGCCCGCATTCATGGAGAAGTCCTGTCCGCTTACGGAAAATGCAACGTCGCGCAGCGCCACCAGATGCATTTCGATCCGCGCATAGACATCGTTCCAGCGCGCCTGATGGGCAAAGGCATCGACCGGAATATCACCGCCAAGTTCGCGGTTTATGCGGTGGAGCAGATTGCGGTTGAAGCGCGCCGTGACGCCTGCGGCATCATCATAGGCGGAAATCAGCACCTCCTCGTCCTTGATGAGGTCCATGCCGATCAGCAGCAGCGCGCCCACACCCAGCGTCTCGCGCATCGAGCGCAAGAGGTCGGTCGCGGTGCGGGCGACCATATTGCCGATCGTCGATC
This sequence comes from Erythrobacter dokdonensis DSW-74, assembly GCF_001677335.1. Lineage (GTDB taxonomy): Bacteria > Pseudomonadota > Alphaproteobacteria > Sphingomonadales > Sphingomonadaceae > Erythrobacter > Erythrobacter dokdonensis. The sequence goes on along the minus strand of NZ_LZYB01000001.1, from coordinate 268,091 downwards.
CGGGAAAGAAGCCGAGCTTGGGCAGCCACTCGACTTCTGGGGGCAATTCGACCCGGCGCATGAAATCGGCCTCGACCGGATGCACCGGCAGCCCCGGAAACTTCGCTGCGAGCTCGGCAGCCGCCGCGCGCAGGAAATCGCCCGCGATATCGAGCGGTACATAAGCCGAAGGCGCAATCGCGGACAGCAGCAGCGGCGTCTTGACCGAGGAACCTGATCCGAACTCTACTACCGCCCGGCCCGGCCCGATCAATTCGGCAAATTCGAATGCGCGGGCGCGCAGGATCTCGGTCTCGGCGCGGGTGGGGTAATATTCGGGCAGCTGGGTAATGTCCTCGAACAGCTGCGATCCGGCATCGTCGTAGAACCAGCGCGCGGGGATCGCCTTCTGCTGTTCGGAAAGACCCGCCAGCACGTCTGCACGGAAGGCCGGATTGACCCCGCGCTCGTCGCGCTCGACCAGTTTGAGCCCTTTGGGGCCGGTCATGCCGCACCATCCTTTGCAAGCCTCAGGCCGGTGAACTGCCAGCGCTGGTGGGGATAGAAGAAATTGCGGTAGGAGGCGCGCGAATGGCCCCGCACCGTAGCGCAGCTTGCGCCGCGCAGCACCACCTGCCCGCTCATGAACTTGCCGTTATATTCGCCCACTGCCCCTTCGGGCACACGGAAGCCGGGATAGGGCAGATAGGCCGAACGGGTAAATTGCCAGCAATCGCCGAACATGCCTGAGCTGCCGATCGGCAAGACGGGCCCCGCCCCGTCGAGCTGGTTGCCCCCCGCCGGGTCATGGCTGGCCGAGATCACCTCCCACTCGAACTCGGTCGGCAATCGTGCGCCCGCCCAGGTGGCGAAGGCATCGGCCTCGAAATACGAGATATGGGTGACCGGCGCGTTCGGATCTCGCGCCTGCCAGCCCTGATGGGTGAAATACGCGCCGTCCTCGCGCCAATAGAGCGGCGCGGCGATGCCGTTCCCCTGCACCCACGCCCATCCGTCGGCGAGCCAAAGGCGCGCCTGACGATAGCCGCCATCGGCGATGAATTCGTCCCATTCGCCGTTGGTAACCAGCCGGTCGGCCAGCGCGAAGGGCTCCAGCAACACGCGGTGGCGCGGGCCTTCGTTGTCGAAGGCGAAGCCTGGTCCGTCTTGGCCGACCAGCGCGATCCCGCCGGGGTGGGTGTGCCAGCCCATCGCGGCAGCGGCGGACGCGGCAGGCGTCGCGCCGTCCCACATCGCCGGGCCGAGCGGATTGGAGAAAAGCGCATGCTTGATGTCGGTCAGCAGCAATTCGATATGCTGCTGTTCATGCGCAATACCCAGCGCAACAAGACCCGCGAGCGCCGGATCATCCAGAAGCGGCGTCATGGCCTCATCCACTGCCGCACGCCAATCCAGCACCGCGTCAAGTGTCGGACGCGACAGCATCCCGCGCGCCGCCCGCGCGATGCGCGCACCTTCGGCCTCGTAATAGGAGTTGAACAGGAACGGCCAGTCCTCGCGATGGAGCCTGTAGCCCGGCGCGTGTTCGCGCAGCAGGAAGGTTTCCCAGAACCACGTCGTATGCGCCAGATGCCATTTGGCGGGGCTGGCGTCCTCCATCGACTGGATCGTCGCATCCGCATCGCTCAGCGGGCCGACCAGCGCCTCGGTGAGCGAGCGGGTGGCATGGAACTGCTGCGCCAGAGGGGCGCCGGCAACGGCGCTTACCGCCTCGGCAGACAAGCTTCGGGGCACGGGCTTCTCCTGTCGCCGCCTTGCATCAAGGCTGCGACCATGCCGCAGACCCGTGACAATTGAAAGGCATGGCGCGCGCGGGATCAGGCCGCGTCGGCGCTGACCTCGGCCTCGCGCCCGCCCGCGGCCTCGTTGAGCATCTCGGCCACCAGGAAAGCTAGCTCGAGCGACTGTTCGGCATTGAGGCGCGGGTCGCAATGGGTGTGATAGCGGTCGCCCAGGCGTTCCTCGGTGATAGCCACGGCCCCGCCGACGCATTCGGTCACGTCCTGCCCGGTCATCTCGATATGGATGCCGCCAGGGTGCGAACCTTCGGCGCGGTGGACCGCGAAGAAGCCCTTTACCTCGCGCAGGATGCGGTCGAAGGGCCGGGTCTTGAAGCCGGTGTCGGACTTGACGACATTGCCGTGCATCGGATCGCAGCTCCAGACCACGGGATGGCCCTCGCGCATGACAGCGCGCACCAGCTTGGGCAGGCCATCCTCGACCTTGTCGTGGCCATACCGGCTGATCAGCGTGATCCGCCCTGCCTCGCGCTTCGGGTTCAACTCGTCGAGAAGGCGCAGCAGCGCGTCGGGTTCCAGCGAAGGCCCGCACTTCATACCGAGCGGATTGCCGATTCCGCGCGCGAATTCGATATGCGCCGAGCCGGGGAAGCGGGTGCGGTCACCGATCCAGACCATGTGCGCGCTGGTCGCGTACCAGTCGCCGGTCAGCGAATCGCGGCGGGTCAGCGCCTGTTCGTAAGGCAGCAGCAGCGCCTCGTGGCTGGTGTAGAAGCTGGTGCCCTTCAGTTGCGGCACGGTGCCGGGATCGACCCCGCAGGCCTCCATGAAATCGAGCGCCTCGCCGATCCGGTCGGCCATCTCGCTGAACTTTTCGGTCCACGGCGTGCGGCCCATGAAATCGAGCGTCCACTGATGGACTTGCCTCAGGTTGGCATAGCCCCCGCCCGCAAAGGCGCGCAGCAGGTTCAGGGTCGCGGCAGCCTGGGAATAGGCGCGCACCATGCGCTGCGGATCGTTGCGACGCGCGGCGGCGTCGAACTCGATGCCGTTGATATTGTCGCCCAGATAGCTCGGCAGAGTCACGTCGCCGATTGTTTCCGTCGGCGAGGAGCGCGGCTTGGCGAACTGCCCGGCCATCCGCCCGACCTTCACCACCGGACGCTTGCTGGCGAAAGTCATCACCACAGCCATCTGCAGCAGCACGCGAAAGGTGTCGCGAATGTTGTTGGGGTGGAACTCGGCAAAACTTTCCGCGCAATCGCCGCCTTGCAGCAGGAAGCCGTGACCATTGGCCACATCGGCAAGATCCGACTTCAACGCACGCGCCTCGCCCGCGAACACCAGCGGGGGATAGGCGGACAAGGTCCGCTCCGCATCAGCCAGTTCGGCGGCGTCCTCGTAATGCGGAAGGTGCCGCGCTTCGCAGGCTTTCCAGCTCTCCGGGGTCCAGGTCTCGGGCACGTTGACTACTCTTTCGTTCCATGATGCACGCCGAGGGCGCGCAGGCGCGGCCTGCTACAGGAGGCGCGTTTCAATTGTAAAGCGACAATGGCCTTTGCGACAATAATATTTCCCGCGTCGACCGGGTCGCCCTCCCCCGCTCAGCGTCCCGCCGGTGCACCTGCAGCCGCACGGGCGGTCGCGGCGGTGCTGCCTGCAGGGGCCTTGGCCAGCTCCTGTCCTTCCGGGATAACGGCCAGCAAGAAAGGTTCGCCCTTGGCGAGATAGCGGTCCGCCAGAAACTGCATCACCTGCGGGCTGGTTTGCGAATAATCCGCCAGCAGCGTGCGCAGCAACGCCACCCGTTGAGGATCGAGGGTCGCCCCTTCCAGATTGTAGAGCCAGAACTGGTTACCGGTCGAAGCACGGCGGATCAGCTGGGCGAGCGGCTCGGTCACGCGCGCCAGTTCGTCGGCGGTGGGCGGGTTCGCGGCGAGATCTTTCGCGATGCGATCGGCCTCGGCGAAGAACACCGGCACGAACTCGGGCTCGAGCTGCGCAAGCGCGGTGATACGCCCGCCGCTCGGCAGGTCCTCGGGCCACTTGGAGAATACCTGGGGCGAATAGCTCGCGCCGGCACGCTCGCGCAGGGCGTCGAGCAGGCGATTATTGAACAGCTGGGTTAGGATTTCCAGCTGACGGCTCTCGCGCAAGCTGGCGACCCCGCCGCCGCTTGCCCAGGCGACCACCGCGGCCGCCTGGTTAGCATCTCCGCGGTGCCTGACGATCGCAGGCTTGCCCGGGTTAGCCGAGAAGGAGGGCACCCGCGCAGCAACCTCGGCCGCGATCGGCTCGCGCGGGGGCAGCGCGCCGAAAGTCAGACGCAACTGTTCGACGATTGCAGGCTTGTCGAACTCGCCGAACACCAGCACCTCGATCGGTCCCTGCTGCAGCAGCGGCTCCCACACGACACGGAATCCTTCGGGCGTGACCGAACCGAGCGCTGCCGGGTCGGGCGTGGCAAAACGCGCATCACGCCCGGTGACCAGATATTCCAGATCACGATTGAGCACACCGCCGGGGCTGGTTGAATAGGTGTTGTAGGCGAGTTCCGCCGCGGCCTTGGCGCGGATCACCGGATCAGCATCCCAGCGCGGCATCCCGAGCTTGGCAGCGAAGAGGTAAAGCTGGTCGGCAACGTCTTCCGAACGGGTCTGCGCTGTGAAGGTGAACACCGCATCGTCGATGGCAAAATCGAAGCCCAGCTTGCGACCGGTCGCGAGGCGGTCAATCTCGTTCTGGCCGAGCTCTCCCAGGCCGGAACCGACCAGCGCTGCCTCGCCCATCGGCGCATAAACCGCGCTGCCCGCGTCAAAGGCACGGTAGCCCGCACCGAAGCGCACCCGTACGGTGACCCGGCCCGGTTCGGCATCATTGGCCCAGACCAGCGCCTTGACACCGTTGGCGAAGTCGACCTGCTCGATCTCGAGCACGCCCAGCGGTTTCTGGACAGCGATCGTGCCGGGCTCACCTACCGGCGGGAGATCGTCGAAAGAAATGCTCGCCACCGCGAGGCGGGCGCTGCCATCGGCCTCGGCCTCCCGCGCGAGTGCGAGGCGCAATGCCTGCTCGTCCGCCTCGCCCGGCTGCGGCGTTACGTAAACCGAACGCGTCACCACACCATCGAACAGCCCCTTGGTATGGGCCAGCACTTCCTCGGGGTTGAGCCGCGATTTCATCCCGCGGAACACGTCGAGCACCACCCGGGGCGCGGCGACGGTTTCGCGGATATCGACCGCGTTGACGAGATTGTTGACGAGATTTGATCCCGACTGCACGCTCTCCTGCTCGACCTCGTTGGCGAAGACCACGTCGAATTCCGCCGCCTCGCGGTCGATTTCCTCCTGGGTCGGCGGATTGACCATTGCATCGGCAATCACAGCGCGCACATCAGCCAAGGCCGCCTGCCAGTCGCTGGTCAGGGGCGCGAAGGTAACGAAGGTCGCATCGACCGAGCGGGAGATGTCGTCCTGCTGGACCTGCGCATAAAGGAAGCTGCCGCCGCCGCGGGCACGCGCCTCGAGCCGGCGGTTGATAATCGCCTGGGCGATGGCATCGAGCAACAGGCCCTCGTTGTAGACGATGGTATCCTCTACCGGACGCCACGGGCGCATGATGGCATAGGTCAGGCTGCGCGGCAGATCCGGCTCGACACCGACTGCCAGTTCACCGATCGGCGCAGGCGCCATGCCCTCACCAGCCGCAGAGGCGGGCGCGACCGGATCGCCGAAATCGGGCGCTACGCCCGGCTTGCCGGTGCCTTTCCAGTCGCCGAACCATTGCTCGACCAGCCCGGCGAGCACCACCGGATCGGCATCCCCTGCGACCACGATCACGGTATTCTCTGGCCGGTACCAGCGATCGTAGAACGCCTGCACCGTCTTGCCGCGTGCGGCCTTCAGTGTCTCGTCAATGCCGATCGGATTGCGGGTGGCGAGCCGCTGTCCGGCGAAGAAGGTGCGCCGGGTGAGGTCGGCCATGCGCTGCCCCGCACCGCCGCGCTCGCGCTTCTCGGCCAGCACGATCGGCAGTTCGGCGCTCACATTGGCATCACTGAGAACAGGCTCGCGGATCATGCCCGACAGCAGCTTGAAGCTTTCCGACAGCTTGGCCTCATTGATGTCGGGAATGTCGAGCTTGTAGACCGTATGGGTCGGACTGGTCTCGGCATTGGTATCGCTGCCGAAGGTCGCACCCAGACGTTGCCACGCGGCAATCGCCTCGGCCGGTCCGAGATACTTGCTTTCGCGGAACAGCAGGTGTTCGAGCAGGTGGGCAAAGCCCTGTTCGCTGTCTTCCTCATGGAGCGAACCGGCATCGATGCGCACCCGGATCGAGATCTGCCGCGGCGGCACCCCGTTACCGCGCACCGCATAGCGCAGCCCGTTCTTCATCTCGCCGAACAGCCACTTGTCGTCGACCGGAACATCCGACCCGCGATAGAGCCACGGCACCTCGCCCTCGGCCTGCACCGCCTGCGGTGCGGGAATCGGCGGGGTAGCGGGCGCAGTCTCGGCCGGAGCGGCAGGGGCCGGCTGGGCGAGCAGCGGCTGCACCAGCACGAACGGAGCAAGCAGGATGGCGAAAGCGCGGTGGGCGCGGGTCAGCAAGGTCATGGGCCGGACTATAGGATGGCAAAAGGTGAAGCGATAGTGAATGTCTGCCCGGCGATGCCGGACGGGTTTGCGTGCTTGAAATCAGACGAAATCGGTCTTAAATGCCCGCCATGTTCATCGAAACCGAAACCACCCCGAACCCCGCCGCGCTCAAGTTCCTGCCCGGACGCACCGTGATGGATACTGGCAGCCGGGAATTCGCCACGCCCGAAGCCGCCGAAGCCAGCCCGCTGGCGCAAGCGATTTTCGACACCGGCGAGGTCGTGAACGTGTTCTTCGGCGCGGACTTCGTCAGCGTCACCGCCGCACCCGGCGCGGACTGGAGCGCGCTGAAGCCACAGGTGATCGCGATCCTGCTCGATCATTTCGTTTCCGAGGCTCCGCTGTTTGCCCCCGCCACCGCAGGCGGGATCGCAGTGCCGCCCGAAGACGACATGGCGGTGGAGGAACGCGCCGAGGATGCCGAGGTCATCGCCGCGATCAACGAACTGCTCGAAACCCGCGTCCGCCCTGCCGTAGCAGGCGATGGCGGCGACATTGCCTATCGCGGCTTCCGCGACGGGGTCGTGTACCTGACCCTGCAAGGGTCGTGCTCGGGCTGCCCGTCGAGCACCGCGACGCTGAAGCACGGCATCGAGGGGCTGCTGAAACATTATGTCCCCGAAGTCGTTGAAGTCAGGGCCGCCTGACTTCCTTTCTCGCAATCACGGGGATTTCCCATGACCACCCAGTTCCACGACCACGTCCTGTCGGACGCGGCGCTTGCCCAGCTGTTCAACGAAGCGCGCAGCTATAACGGCTGGCTCGACAAGCCGGTGTCGGATGAACAGCTCCACGCGATCTGGGACCTGATGAAGATGGCGCCGACCTCGGCCAACATGCAGCCGGTGCGGATCGTCTGGATCAAGTCGCCGGAGGCAAAGGCAAAGCTGGTCGAATACGTGATGGAGGGCAACAAGGCCAAGGTCGCAGCTGCCCCCGTCACCGCTGTGATCGGTTACGATATCGACTTCCACGAAGAACTGCCCTGGCTGTTCCCCCACACCGACGCGAAAAGCTGGTTCGAGGGTGACGAGAAGGGACGCGAGGAGGGCGCCTTCAGGAACTCTTCGCTTCAGGGGGCATACCTCATGCTGGCCGCCCGTGCGATCGGGCTTGATTGCGGGCCGATGTCGGGCTTCGATCCGGCCGCTGTCAACGCAGCGTTCTTCGCCGATAGCCCCCGCCACCGGGTCAATTTCATTTGCTCGGTGGGCTACGGCGACCCCGCCAGCATCTTCGAGCGCAGTCCCCGCCCGGATTTCGCGACCTTCAACCGCATCGCCTGACGCGCATCTCGCGCTTGCACGCCGCCCCGCGCTGGGGCATCGGCTTGCGCCATGCGGATGCTTGCCATCGAAACCGCCTCCGAAGCGTGCTCGATCGCCCTGTTCGAGGGCGAGACGCTGATCGCGCATGACCACCGCGTGATCGGGCGCGGCCATGCCGAAGCGCTGGTGCCGATGATCGCCGCCCTGCCCGAAAAGGGCCGCAGCCAACGCATCCTTGTCTCGCTCGGTCCGGGCAGCTTTACCGGGGTGCGCATCGGCCTTGCCACCGCGCGTGCTCTCGGCCTCGCCTGGGGAGCAAAGGTGCTCGGCTATCCGACCCTCGCCCTGATCGCCGCGCAGGCCCAGGCCGAACGTCCCGGCAGGCCGGTGACGGTGTGCACCAATGGCGGGCACGGCGAATGGTTCGTGCAGGATTTCGGGTCCGACGGCCTGCCGCTCACTGATGTGGTCTCGCAAACCCCGCGAGAAGCCAAGGACGACCTGCACTATGACTTTGCGGCAGGTAACCGGGCGCGCGACCTGCTGGCCTTCGCCGGCGTGAGGGCAGTCGCAATGGACATCCTGCCCGAAGCCGATGCCGTGCCGCTGCTGCCAGCCTCGCTGATGACCGACAACCTCGCCCCGATCTATGGCCGCGCGCCCGATGCCACGCCAATGGCCGGACACCCGCCTGCATGACCCTTCGCCCGCTCCTTGTTGACCGGATCATGGCGGTGATGGGTGCCGCTTTCGACCCGGCCTATGGCGAGGCATGGAACCGGAGGCAGGTCGCCGATGCGCTGGCCTTGCCGAGCACCCATGCGCTGGTGGTCGATGCCGATGGTGCCTTCATTGCCGACGGCGACGCGACAGCCCGCGCGCCGGCCGGCTTCGTCCTCAGCCGCCATGTCCTCGACGAAGAGGAATTGCTGTTGATCGCAGTGGTTCCCGGCGCACGCCGGCGCGGCATCGCAGTAACCCTCATCAAAGGTCTGATCGATGCGGCGCGCGAACGTGGCATTAATCGCATCTATTTGGAAATGCGGCGTGGAAACCCTGCGCTCCACCTTTATCGCAAGATGGGATTTGACCCGATAGGCGAACGTCGCAACTATTACCGGATGGCGAATGGCGAAAGAATCGACGCGATTACTTTTGGACGTTCGATTTGATTTTATCCGATTCTACCGAAGTTTAGCTTAAGCAAAATCTCCCAGTTGCCAATGCAATGTTTTTCCTCCATGGGCCAGTAATCGGAAAAATCCGAAGAATAGGTCGAGGAACTCATGGAAAACTCGGGAATCGATATGAAAGAAACCCTTATTACGCTGACCAGCGATATCGTCGCAGCGCATGTCAGCAATAATGATGTCGCAGTTGGCGATTTGCCGAGCCTCATCACCAACGTCTACGCAGCGCTCGCCAATCTGGGTGAACAGCCGGTGGTGGAAGAACCCAAGCCGCAGCCGGCCGTCGCAATCCGCAACTCGGTCAAGCCCGAATACATTGTCTGCCTTGAAGATGGCAAGAAACTGAAGATGCTCAAGCGCTACCTGCGCACCAATTACAACATGTCGCCCGAAGAATACCGCGCACGGTGGGGCCTTGCTGCCGATTACCCGATGGTCGCCCCCGCCTATGCCGAAAAGCGCCGCGATCTTGCCAAGAAGATCGGTCTTGGCCGCAAGCCCGGCGCGACCCGCACCCGCCGCACCAAGAAGGCAAGCTGACCAGCACGGCATAAGCCCTGTTGAGAGGGCCGCATGCCAGCTTGAGCAAGCAGCCCCGTCCCTATAAGGATGGGGCTGCTTTGCTTTGCATGGGACGCAAGCCGCGGGCCGCGCACATTCGGCAATGGAGCTGTCATTGAGCCAGAAGATCGATCTTGAACAATTGTGCGCCGAAAAAGGTCTGCGCATCACCGAACAGCGCCGGGTGATCGCCAAGGTGCTATCGGAGAGCGACGATCACCCCGACGTCGAACTGCTGCACTCGCGGGCCGCGGCAATCGACCCGAAGATCTCGATCGCCACGGTCTACCGCACCGTGCGCCTGTTCGAGGAGGCGGGCATCCTCGATCGCCACGATTTCGGCGACGGGCGCTCGCGCTATGAGCCGGTGCCCGAAGCCCATCACGATCACCTTATCGATGTCGAGACCGGCAAGGTCGTCGAGTTCGTCGATCCGGAAGTCGAGGCGCTCCAGCGCCAGATTGCCGAGAGACTGGGCTACCGGCTCGTCGATCACCGCATGGAACTTTATGGTGTCCGGCTTTCCCGTGAGGAATGACACGCACGGCGAGCGCGACATGCGGCCTGCCGAACAGCGCGACTGGGATATCAGGCTTGCCGCAGCGGGGGGCGAGAACACCCCGGTGTCGCCCATGGGGTGGCTGCGCATCGCCTTGCGCACGCTGGCACTGGTGCTGCTGATCGCCGTTTTCGTACCGCTGCATTTTCTTTATCGCACTGTCGCCTACGGCTCTCCCTTCCCTATGCTGTTCCTGCGGTTTGCCGCGCGGATTTGCGGTGCGAAGGTCGAGGTGATCGGAACGCATTTGCGGCGGGATGTCTTCTACGTCGCCAATCATGTTTCCTGGGTCGATATCCTTGCGCTGGCGGGTGCGAGCGGAACCGCCTTCGTCGCCAAGGCCGAACTCGCCCAGTCCCCCGTGGTTGGCTGGCTGGCGAGCCTCAATCGTACCGTCTTCGTCAAGCGTGAACACCGCATGGGCGTGGCCGAACAGATCAACGCATTGAAGGAAGCGCTGGTCGACAATTGGTCGGTCACCGTTTTTCCCGAAGGGACCACCACCGACGGGCAATCGCTGCTGCCGTTCAAGACCAGCATGCTCTCGGTACTCGAACCGCCGCCGCCCGGTGTGCTGGTGCAGCCGGTCGTGCTCGATTACGGGCCGGTCGCAGAATGGATCGGTTGGATCGGCGAGGAAGGCGGGCTCAACAATGCCAAGCGCGTGCTGGCGCGCAAGGGCTCCTTCCGGCTTCGGCTCTATTACCTCGAACCCTTCAGCCCCGAGGATTTTCCCGGACGCAAGGCAATTGGCATGGAGTCACGCCGCCGCATCGAGGAAGCCTTGCTGGAAATCCTCGGGCGCCCGCTGCGCGAATTTGCCCATACGGTGCCGCCGGTGCGCTACGCACCGCGCGCGGAAGAGGTATCCGCCGACTAAAGCCCTGCGCGCACCAGCCAATCGTGGAAGATCCGTACCGGGCGGCTTTCGAGCGCCACCGGCTTGCACACGAACCAGTAGGAATACGGGCTTTCCACCGGCACGCCCGGCAGATTGGTAAGGCGATTGTCATTCGCACGGCGCAGGTGATCGTCGTGCATGATGGCAATACCCAGTCCTTGCGCGGCGGCCTCCAGCATCAGGGCGCCCGAATCATAGTGATCGATCGCGCCTGCTTCCATGTCCTCGAGCCGGTTGGCCTTCTTCCACGCGACGAAGCTTTCGGGCAGTTCGTTGTGGATCAGGAAGGTCTGCTTCGACAGGCTTTCCGCAGTGATCTCCGGCCCGATCGCGCGGGCAATGTCCTTCGAACAGATGGCATGAACGAGATTGTGATCGAGCCGCACCGCGTGCAGCCCGCTCGCCGGCCCGCGCGACAGGATGATTGCCGCATCAAGCGTATCGCCCACCCGGTCCTCCAGATGCGGCGCGGTATCGATGTCGATGTGCAGCAAGGGGTGGCGCTTGCGCAACTCGCCCAGCCGCGGGAACAGGCGCTGGCTGCCGAACATCGGCAGCACGCCCAGCCGCAGACGCAGCAGCGCGATATTGTCCGACTGGCTTTCCACAGCCCGCGCCAGCGCCTCCAGATGCGGGTTCACCGCCTCGTAGAAGGCCTGTCCTTCATCGGTGAGCTGCATTGACTGGCGCGCGCGGGTGAACAGTTTCTTGCCGACGAACTCTTCGAGATTGGTGATCCGCCGCGACAGCGCCGAAGGGCTGAGGCCGATCTCCTCTGCCGCCGCCCGCGCCGATCCGAGGCGGACCGTGCGCATGAAGGCTTCGAGCGCGCGCAGTGGGGGCAGACGGCGTGAGGGCATGGCATTCTCTCCTTGTGGGGAGAGATACGCGCAAAAAGACCAAAGGATGCAAAAAATCGAAGAAAAATTGCATCGGGAGCGGGCGGGTTGCGCCTACTGCACCTCGTCATCGATCATGGGCGGGTGAAGCCGCAGGCGGGTGACGTGAGTTTCATCACCTGCTGTCACTTCAATCCGCCAGCCGCTCGGATGTTCCAGCACGGTGCCGACCGGCGGCACGGCTTCGGCCAGAACAAAGGCGAGGCCGCCGAGTGTATCGACCGCTTCCTCGACCTCGGCAAGGCGCGGGTCGATCTGTTCGGCGATGTCGTCCAGTTCCGCACGGGCATCGCAGTCCCACATGCCCTCGCCCAAGGGCACGCACAGGGCTTCGGGCGCATCGTCATGCTCGTCCTCGATCTCGCCGACGATTTCCTCGACCAGATCCTCGATAGTGATAAGCCCGTCGGTGCCGGAAAATTCGTCGACCACGATTGCGAGGTGCACCCGCTTGGCGCGCATGTCCGCGAGCACATCAAGCGCCCCGCGCGCCTGCGGCACGTAGAGCGGCTCGCGCAGCAGGCTGGTCCAGTCCGCAGGCGGCTCTGTAAGATTGGCGATGATCGGGAAGATATCCTTGATGTGGATCATCCCGATCACGTCGTCCAGCGTCTCGCGATAGACCGGCATGCGCGAATGGCCGTGTTCGGAGAAGGCGGCGACCAGTTCATCCCAGCTGATCGAGGCATCCACCGCTATGATCTCGCCGCGCGGCACGGCGACATCGTCGGCGTCATGTTCGGAGAAGTGCAGCAGGTTGCGCAGCATCTGGCGCTCGACCCGCGACAGATCACCGCGCTCGCCGGAGCGGTCATCACCGCCGGAGACCCCGTTCTCGTCCTCGTGCTCGTCAATCGCTTCCTCGAGCTGTTCGCGCAGGGACCGCGCGCCTTCGAGCCTCAGGATCTTGCGCAAGACAGGCCACAGCCCGCTGCTACTGTCCGCGTCTCCCGATTGGGACGCGGAAGATGGGGAATCGGCCATGGCCTTCGACGATGCTCCTCCTGTTGTCATGCGCCATATGGGTCAGCGATGCCCATTTTTGCAAGTATAGCTGTCTCCAGCGCTTCCATTTCTTCCGCCTGTGCATCGGACTCGACATGATCGTGGCCTGCCAGGTGCAGCAATCCATGGACGATGAGATGGGCCGCATGGGCTTCCAGACTAACGCCCTTCTCTTGCGCCTCGCGCGCGCAGGTCTCGTGGGCGAGCGCAATGTCGCCAAGCATCGCGGGCGGGCCATCGGCAGCCAGACCTGCCAGCTCGCTACGCTCCAGCATCGGGAAGCTGAGCACATTGGTAGGCTTGTCGCGCCCGCGCCATTCACGGTTCAATCCGTGGACTTCCTCGTCGGAGGTGAACAGCAAGCTGACGAGGAGGCGGGGGTTGGCGAGCAGCGGCTCGCCCTCCCCCGCCGCAACGGCGGCACGCTCTGTTAGCGCCTCCCATTCGCCCGCAGGCCAGGCTTCGATGTCGATATCAAGCTGCATCGCGGGCGTCCTGAACGGCCACGGAGGATGGGAAGGAGTGCATGCCCGCTGCGATAGCGCGAAAAGCGAGCTGTAGGAATTGTCCGCTGATGGGGCAGCTGCGATGGCGCATGAAGGGCTGGAGTTGGGTGGACAGCCAAGGCAGCCTGTGACAATCGCAAGCGCTGCGCCCCGGAACCCTCGGCCGTGGCCACACTGCAGGTTGCGGTTACCCTTGCTGCTCTTCGAGGTAGCCTGCTTCCTTGGCATCAGCTCGGCTGCAAAACATTCGCTCTGCATTGGCCCGAGCATATTCGGGGCTGGCCGGGGTGCGATAAACTAGGCCGCCTTGCGCATCCCGCGTGCCCTTGATGTTGCATTGAGTTTCGCAACCGACAATGGCGCACCGAGTTTTCGAAACGCGGGGCTTGCCGCGGGTCGCTCCTGTTCTGGCGGTATCGACGGTCGCAGTATTGTCCAATGTCGAATTCGCGGCGGGAGCGTCAGCGTGAAGCTCGGAAACACCGAACAGTTGGCCAGCTGATTGCTGTGTCGGATGCGCGTCAAGCCTATGTGCAATGGCAATGGGATCCATTGTCACAGCAAGAATTGCGAGGAAGGCAGACATCACCATCCTTCCATAGAAACCAGAAATTCGTGAAAGCAGACCTGATGTTCAAAGTTAACCGCACCCGAATCGGGCGCTTGCTCCAGTGTCCGCAGCAAGGTCGCTCCCCGAACGGCGGGGCCTGGCCGGAATATCACCGAAACAGCCATTCGTGCGCTGTCGCGGCGACCGCTCATCTTGTATTCATCGCTTGTCCGCAAGTCGAACCCGTCGAGGGCTTTTGGTTGTCACGGTGAGAGGAGATCGCGGCATTTTGCGCCTGGCATCGTGCCTGCTGATGCTTGCCCCGCTTTGCGGTGCCGCGGCCGAGCCGGGCACTGCAGGGAGCGATCTGCCCATCCAGCAACACCTTGCCAGCCTTGCCGAGGCCGACACGCCGCTTGCCTCGCTGCGTGCGAACCTGCCCGAATGCCAGAATGGCTGCATCACCCCGGGCGAGGCTGCGGCGATGGCCTTTGCCGCCGGCGAGGGCGAAGCACGCCCGGGACGCTTTCTGCTCGACGTGCGCGGCGGCGGGCAGAGCCTCCACGGCGAGCTCGGCACGCTGTTCTTCGTCAATTCGCGGCAGGATTACGCCACATTGGGCACGCTCACCGTCGCCTTCGAGCCTGCCGCGCTGCGCGCGCTGCTGCAACGCGCCAAGGTGTGCGGCGCGGCCGATGTTGTCGAGGGACAGATCAGCGTGAAGGGCTGCCGCCGCGAGGGCTTGAGCGACCTCAACATGTTCACGATGATGCAGCGCCTCGGCGGGCGGCGGATCGTCGTCGACGGCGAGGTGCGCCTGCAATGGATCGATTCAGCGATCGGCGCGCCCCGCCCGCTTCCCAACAAGCGCGGCGAGCACGAGCGGGGCTATTATCAGGTGTGGGTGCAGGTGTCGGACGCGGATCAGGTGATCTTTGTCTACGAGGACTGAGCAAGCGGGGTGAAGAGTCGGCCGCAGGACGCCTCGATCATTACCGGCCGACAGGCTTCTTGATCTTGGCGCCGCAGATCCATTGATCACTGGACGGCATGTGAAGCGACGTCGTCAGCAACTCGGCCTTCTTCGCGAGCCGCCAGCGGCGAAAGACACGTTGCGAGGAGCCGAGCGGCTTTACCTCCTCCTCGAACTTGCCAAAGCGATCGGCAAGCACATCGTTCATCTGCGAACATTCCAGTTCGCCCAGCTCGATATCGATATCGCGCAATCTGCCATCGGCATCGAAATAGAACAGTAGCCGGTATTCATGACCATCGTTGGTCCATGTTCCGGCCAGCGGGGCGTAGGAGGAATAGGTCTTGCGCTGCCTTGCGGTCTCCAGCCGGGTGACGACGATATCCGATTTCGCCGCCCCGACCTCGGCCTCGCTCATGCCCCAGTCAAAGCCCTGCCAGTCGGCCGCACGGGCTGGCGCTGCAAGAACCAGCGCCGCGGCGGCGGCGGCGAGCGGTAGCCTCACGCACCCTCCCCCTCATAGGCCTCGACAATGCGCCCCACTATCGGGTGGCGCACGACGTCGGCAGCGGTGAAGCGGATCGTGCCGAAGCCCTCGACGCCTTCGAGCCGCCCGACCGCATCGGCGAGCCCGCTCATCCGGTCGCCGCCGGGAATGTCGACCTGCCGCGGGTCGCCGCAGATCACCATCCGGCTGTTCTGGCCGAAGCGGGTAAGGAACATCTTCATCTGCTCGCGCGTGGTGTTCTGCGCCTCGTCGAGAATGATGAAGCTGTCCGCCAGCGTGCGTCCGCGCATGAAGGCGATGGGCGCGATCTCGATCTCGCCATTCGCAAGCCGCCGTTCGACTTGCTCGGGCGGCATGCAGTCGTAGAGCGCATCGTAGAGCGGGCGCAGGTACGGATCGACCTTGTCCTTCATGTCGCCGGGCAGGAAGCCGAGCTTCTCCCCCGCCTCCACCGCCGGGCGCGACAGGATCAGGCGCTGCACGGAGCCGGTGATGAGCTGGCTGACCGCCTGCGCCACCGCGATATAGGTCTTGCCCGTCCCCGCAGGGCCAAGCGCGAAGATGATGTCCTCCTTCGCCAATGCCTTCATGTATTCGATCTGGGTCGCCGATCGCGGCACGATGGTTTTCTTGCGCGTGCGGATCATGATCGGCGGGGCATCGCGCTCACCCGAAATGATGCCTTCCAGTGTCGGTTCGCTGGACATGGCGATCAGCGATTCGATTGCGCCGCTATCCAGATCCTCGCCCCGCGCCAGGCGATCATACATGGTCTTCAGCGTCTCGCGGGCGCGGGCGACGTCGTCCTCCGGACCCTCGATCACCACCTGGTGCCCGCGCGCGTGGATATAGACCCCGAGCCGGTTTTCCACCTGCACCAGATTGGCGTCGAACTGGCCGAACAGCGGCCCCAGCAGCGACTGGTTCTCGAAAGTCAGCTCAACCCGGGCGCGCCGGGGAGCGGGAATGCCGCGGGGATCGGGCGAAAGAGCCGGATTGGCGGCGCGGGAGGGTCGTCGGCCCATAGCTTCCTTTGGTTCAGGCCGCGGGACAATCCCTCGCCCTGAGTCGTGAAGGTAAGGCTGGGACGCGCCAAAGCAAGCGGGGGACGGTGACGCGGCGGTGGAAAGTCGTCAAACCGTCACGGTCTGGCGCACGATCCCCCTGAGCGAGTTCGGTCCGGCTTCGGCCAGCTCGACCTCGATCATGTCACCGATCTGATAGTCGCCTTCGAACCACACTGATTGCAGCCAGGGCGACTTGCCGAGCCATTGTCCGGGGTGCTTGCCCTTGCGCTCGACCAGAACGGTGCAGGTCTTGCCCACACTCGCCGCGTTGAACGCCATCTGGTGGTGGGCGATGCGGCTCTGGAGGCGCTGGAGGCGCTCGTCCATGATCTCGGGCGCGATCTGGCCGTCCATCGTCGCCGCAGGCGTGCCGGGGCGCGGGGAATATTTGAAGCTGAAGCAGGCGGCGTAGCGCACTTCGTCGACGATGCTGAGCGTGTCGGCAAACTCGGCCTCGGTCTCGCCCGGGAAGCCGACGATGAAATCGCCTGACAGGGCAATATCGGGCCGTGCGGCGCGGAATTTCTCTATCAGTTTCAGATAGCTGTCAGCGGTGTGCTGCCGGTTCATCGCCTTGAGGATGCGGTCGTTGCCCGCCTGCACCGGCAGGTGCAGATAGGGCATCAGCTTGGCGACCTCGCCATGCGCAGCGATCAGATCCTCGTCCATGTCGTTGGGGTGGCTGGTGGTGTAGCGGATGCGTTCAAGGCCATCGATGCCGGCCAGCGTGCGGATCAGCCCGCCCAGCCCTGCGCGGCGGCCCTTGGCATCCTCTCCGCGCCACGCATTGACGTTCTGGCCGAGCAGGGTGATCTCCTTCGCGCCCGCTTCGACCAGCTTGTGCGCTTCATCCACCAGATGACTGAAAGGTCGCGATATTTCGGCGCCGCGGGTATAGGGCACCACGCAATAGGTGCAGAACTTGTCGCAGCCTTCCTGCACCGTCAGGAAAGCACTCGGCCCGCGCTTCTTTCGCTGCGGGAGCGCGTCGAACTTGGCGATGGCGGGCATGTCCGTATCGGTCGCGCGCTCGCCCTGCTGGGCCTTGTCCAGCATCTCCGGCAGGCGGTGATAGGCCTGCGGGCCGACCACGATGGAGACGGCAGGCGCGCGCGCCATGATCTCCTCGCCCTCGGCCTGCGCGACGCAGCCTGCGACCGCGATCAGCGGGGCCTTCCCGGCTTCCTCGCCCGCCTTCACCAAGCGGCCGATATCGGAATAGACCTTCTCGGCGGCCTTCTCGCGGATGTGGCAGGTGTTGAGGATGACGAGATCCGCCTCCTCGCCCTCGGGCGCGGGGGCGATGCCCTGCTCGGCCAGCAGCTCGGCCATGCGCTCGCCGTCATAGACGTTCATCTGGCAGCCGAAGCTCTTGACCCGGTAGGTCTGGGGGGGCGCGGAGGGTTTCATGAGGGGTGCGCCTTTAGCGCCAAGCGGCTTGCGGTTCAACGAAAAGGGGCGACCGAAGCCGCCCCTCCCCGATCCGGAATCTCTCGCTGAGGCTCAGGCCACCGTCGCCTTGACGATCTTGCCGGGCGCGCGCGGCGGTTCGCCCTTGGGGATGGCGTGGACATGTTCCATGCCGCTGATCACCTGGCCCCACACGGTGTACTGCTTGTCGAGGAAGCGCGCGTCGTCGAGGCAGATGAAGAACTGCGAATTGGCGCTGTTGGGGTTCTGCGCGCGGGCCATCGAGCACACGCCTTCGACGTGGGGCTCGGCGTTGAATTCGGCCGGAAGGTCAGGCTTGTCGCTGCCGCCCATGCCGGTGCCGGTCGGATCGCCGCCCTGCGCCATGAAGCCCGAAATCACGCGGTGGAAGATCACGCCGTCATAGAAACCTTCCTGCGCCAGCTCGGTGATGCGCGCGACGTGGCCGGGCGCAAGGTCGGGGCGCAGCTTGATGACGACGTCGCCGTGCTCGCCGGTGCCATTGTCGAGGGTGAAGGTGAGGGTTTCGGCCATTCTCGTAACTCCTGCATGAATTTGCCCGCGCTTTTAGCAGCCAATGCGCCCCTGTCACCCTCCCGCGCTTGCTTTTCACCCTTGCCCGCCTAAACCGCCGACATGGCCGAAGACCTCATCCCCGAAGACAATCTGCTGATCGCCGATTCCGGCGAGGTCGAGGTGCGCCCGGACGACCGTGTCGACGATGAACGCCACGACGAGGAAAACCGGCTCAAGCCCTCCTTCATCAGCGCCGTCCACGATGCGCTGGAAGCAGGCGACAAGGGCGCGGTCTATGATCTGGTCGAACCGCTGCACGCAGCCGACGTCGCCGACCTGATCGAACTGCTCGAACGGTCCGAACGCACGCAGCTGGCCGCGGCCATCAGCGACCTGATGACCAGCGACGTGATCGCGGAACTCAACGATTACGTGCGCGAGGACCTGATGGAGGCCCTGCCCGCGCAGGCGGTCGCAACCATCGCCGAACAGCTCGACACCGATGATGCGGTGCAGCTGATCGAGGACTTGGACGAGGCCGACCAGCGCGCGATCATCGCCGAGCTGGAGCCGGAAACCCGTGCCGCCGTCTCCAGTGCGCTGTCCTACCCTGAAGAGACCGCCGGACGGCTGATGAGCCGCGATTTCGTCGCGGTGCCCGAACACATGACGGTGGGCGACCTGATCGATTTCCTGCGCGAGGAAGGCGATCTGGAGCACGACTTCTTCGAGGTCTTCATCATCGACGAGCGCCACCATCCGGTCGGAACCTGCGCGCTGAACTGGATCCTCACCACCCCCCGCGGCGTGCGGCTCACCGACCTGATGAAGCGCGACCAGACCCTGATCCCGGTCACGATGGATCAGGAAGAGGTCGCTCTGATGTTCCAGAAATACGCGCTGATCTCGGCGGCGGTGGTGGACGAGAGCGGACGGCTGGTCGGCCAGATGACGGTCGACGACGTGGTTCACATCATCTCCGAAGAAGCGGGCGAGGACGCGCTGCTGATGAGCGGTGCGGGCGACGGCGACATCAACGAACCGATCCGCGAGGCCTATACCGCACGCGTGCGCTGGCTGGTCGCCAATCTCGGGACGGCGGTGGTTGCATCCAGCATCATCGCGCTGTTCGGGGCCGCGATCGAGCAGCTGGTGGCGCTCGCGGTGCTGATGCCGATTGTCGCCAGCATCGGCGGCAATGCGGGCACCCAGACGATGGCGGTGGCGGTTCGCGCGATTGCCACCAACCAGCTCACCCGCGCCAATACGCGGCGCATATTGTGGCGCGAATTCCGCGTCGCGCTGCTGAACGGCGGCACCATCGCGGCACTGATCGGGCTGGCGGCGGGCGTGCTGTTCACCCCGATGATGGGCGTGGTCATCGCGCTTGCCATGATCATCAATATCGCCGTGGCGGGCCTGGCGGGCGTGCTGGTGCCGGTAATCTTCGAGCGGCTGGATCAGGATCCGGCTGTGGCGAGCAGCGTGTTCGTGACGATGATCACGGATTCGATGGGCTTCTTCGCCTTCCTAGGTTTGGCAGTGGCGGCAGGCCTCGCCCCGCTTTAACCCGTCCCCCGAGAGACAATCGGGGAGAGCGATATGGCAGGACGGGTTGAAGGCAAAGTGGTGCTGCTGACGGGCGGTGCGATGGGTCTGGGCAAGGCCTCGGCCAAGGCGTTGCTGGCAGAGGGCGCGCGCGTCATCATCACTGATATCGACGAAGCGGCGGGGCGCGCCACCGCAAGCGAACTGGGCTGCGGCTTTCTTCCCCAGGACGTGACCGACTGGACGCGCTGGCAGGCCATCATCGCCGAGGTCGAACAGGCTCACGGCAGGCTCGACGTGCTGGTCAACAACGCCGCGATCACCGTGTTCGGATCGGTGATGGACATCAGCCCCGAGGATTTCCGGCGCTGCTACACTGTCGATGTGGATTCGATCTTCATGGGCTGCAAGGCGGCAATTCCGCTGATGGCCCGCCATAAAGAATGGGACGGCGGCGGGGGTTCGATCGTCAATTTCTCTTCCGCGGCGGGCAACAAGCCCTCGCCCGATCTTGCCGCCTACAACAGCGCCAAGGCGGCGGTGGCGATGCTGACCAAGTCGATCGCGCTGTGGTGCGCACGCGAGCAGAACGGCATCCGGGTGAATAGCGTGCAGCCCGGCACGATCCTCACCCCCAATGTCGAAAGCGTCATTCAGGGCACGCCCGATCCGGAAGCGACCCGCGCGGCGTTCTCTGTCGCCCAGCCGATCGGTCGCATGGGCGAAGTCGATGATATCGCCCATCTGGTGGTCTATCTCGCCAGCGATGAAAGCCGCTTTGCCACTGGCGCGCCCTTCATTGTGGACGGGGGGCTTAGTATCGCTTGATCGGGCGCGCGATTGGCCCACATTGCAGGACATGCCTCTCCACCTGACCAAGATCGCCTTCGGGGCGAAGAGCTATGACCATCTCGAAGGCTGGTATCGCGGCCGCTCGGAAATCCGGCTGACCACCCGCAACCGCCCGACGCGGCACGAGGAATGCGTGGGCGGCTCGCTTTACTGGATCATCAACCATGCCATCGTCGCGCGCTCGCCGATTACCGGTTTTGCCAAGACCGATGACGGGCGCTGGGACATCTGCCTCGCGCCCGAGCTGATCCGCGTCCACACGCAGCCCAAACGCGCACATCAGGGCTGGCGTTACCTGACGGATGACAAGGCCCCGCGCGATGTGGCCGAGGGCGAGGATATCGGCGATGCGCTACCGGGCCGCCTGGCGATGAAGCTGGAGCGGCTCGGCCTTGTCTGAGCGTGGTCTGACGGCTATTTCAGCGCGCGCCCCTGCCGGATCAGTTGCGCCAGCCTGACGCTGGTTCCCGAAACGCAGCGACGGGCATGATCCGCGCCGACTGTGGCGGCGCTGGCAGTCGCCTCGGCGAACAGGCGCCCGCCGACCGACACCACCACCAGATTGCCCGCGCCGGCCTTGCGGCTGGCCTCGACCGTCTCGCGCAGCTGCGCCAGCGCGCGCTGGCGCGGCAGGGCGTCGGACAGGGCGATATCGACCGCATCATGGCCCTGCGCCGCGATCTGGTTGGCGAGCGCTTCCTTGCTGGTGGGAAAGGCCATCTCCACCCGCCATCCGGCATCGGTGAACTGATCGGCCAGCATCGCGGTGGAGAGCATGTGCGGCTCGCCCGGCGCGGTCGCCAGCAGGATCGAATAGCGGCTGCGGCGCAGGCTGGTGGTGCAGGCGTGCGAGCGCACCGCATGGCCCGCCAGCTGCAACATGCTGAGCCCGATGGTCAGATCGAATTCGCAGCACTTGTCGGCCAGCCAGGCATCGCCCAGTGCGCGCGCCACCGGCTCGATCAGGTGGGCGATGATATCATCCGCGGTCCAGCCCTGATCGGCGATGCTCGCCAGCCGCGCGCTGATCCGCGCGTCATCGCCCTCGAGCGCCAGCTGGGCAATGCCCGGCACGTAATGGGCCAACGCATGCGGGGCGAGATCGCTCGCGCGAGTGGTCCGGCGCGGGTCGTCCTCGCGGCTGTAAAGGAGCAGGTCCCAGTCCGAGAACAACCGGCCCGAAACCATGTGCTCGGTCAGCACCTCGATGTCGCAATGACGCTCGTCGCGGCGGATCGAGGACCACACCTCAGCGAGGCCATCGGGCGGGCCTTCGAGCGTCTGCAGGTAACGCCCATTGTCGTAAAGCAGCATGCCGGTGACGCCGAGCCTGCGGTTGCGGTCGCGCGCCTCGGCGACAAGCCGTTCAAGATCGCTTTCTGAAGGCCGCGTCACCGCGCGGCTCTGATAGGTCAGACAGCCGATCCACTTGTCCGAAGCCGAACCGGCCAGAACGGATCCCGTTTGTACCTGCATCGTACCCTCCCCTCCGGCGTTCAGGGACAAACGGGCCTATCGGGGGACTTCTTGTGTGATCCCCTTGCGATAACCCGGCGGATGATCCCTTCCGCGGATTGTATGATTTTTGCAGAGACGGATCAGCCGCATGGCTGCGACGACCGCCTGAACCCGGCACCCGCATCGCCGGATCGCGCTACGGAAACCGAGTGAGTCGCAGCGTTGACCATCGCAAGGGATGCGTCAATCCTTAAAAACGATTCACCGTGGAGGAGGGGCGCTCCACCACGAGAGCGTCTGGTTGTCGTGGGCCGAGGTCCACACCCCTGCCGGGGTCCAGCGCAGCGCGCCGCTGCCCACCGCATCGCCCATCCGCGCGCGAATCGCAAGGGTTTCCGGATCGATCACCACCATTGTCTGGTCATCGGTGGTGCGCAGCCACACAGCGCCGCCGCCGGTGTCGATATCGCCCCACTTGAGATTGTCGCCGACCTTGGTGCGGCCCGCCACAGTGAGCGCCTCGGGATCGACCTTGGCCACGGTGCCGTCACCCTGTTCCTGCACCCACACCGCGCCCTCGCCCGCCGCAAGGAAGCCGGGAGTATCGCCCAGCGCGACAGTGCCGGTAACGGTGTTGGTGGCCGGGTCGATCTTCTGGAGCACCTTGCCCTCGCTCGACACAGCCCACAGCGCGTCGAAGCCGAAGGCGAGATACCAGGTCTCGGGCGCCACATCGATGGTAGCGACCACTTCATTGGTGGCCGGATCGATCCGCGCGACCTTGCCGGCCGGATCGCTCGCAACCCAGACCGAACCGGCGCCGGCAACGACATTGGTTTCGCCCTTGGGATTGGCGAGACCGCTGGCGACCTTGGCCTCGAGCGTCGCTGCCTCGAGATTGATGCGGTAGATTTCCGCGCCCTTGCAATTGGCGACCCACAGCGATCCTTCGGCAATCGCCATGGTGCCGCAGGGACGCGGGACGGCGAAGCTGGCGACCTTTTCGCTGGTGGACCACTGCTCCACCCGCCCGTCATTGGTGACCCAGACCGTGTCACCGTCAACCGCAAGGAAATCGGCAAAGCCCGGCACCTCCAGTGCCTTTTCCACCAGATCGGGCGCAGGCCCTTCGGCAGGCGGGGGCGGTTCGCCGGGGCCGCAGGAGGCCAGCAAGGCCGAGGCCGTGAGGAGCGAGAACGGGCGTGCTGCCTTGTGTCGGGCCATCGCAATCCTTTCCTGTATCGTCCGGGCGCGGGGCTGGCAGGCAGGCACAACCCCGGCGAGGATGGCAGGATGCTCGGCCATATTACACTTTTTGGCAATCGTAATAATTCCCCATAGACAAATCTGCGCGATGGGGTGATGCTGCGCTTGCGAAAGGAATCCGAATCATGCTCCATCTGGCCCGCCGCGCTGCCCGCTTCCTGCTCATCGCCTGCGCGCTCGCGGTTGCGGCCTGCTCGGGAGCGGAGGAACCGGCCGAGCCGCGCACCAGCTTCAACATCGGCTGGTCGATCTACGCCGGGTGGATGCCGTGGCCCTATGCCCAGCAGACCGGGATCGTGAAGAAATGGGCCGATAAATACGGGCTCGAAATCAACTTCGTGCAGGTCAATGACTACGTGGAGTCGGTCAACCAGTATACCGCGGGCAAGCTCGACGGAGTGACCGTCGCCAACATGGACGCGCTGACCATTCCGGCGGCGGGAGGAAAAGATACCAGCGCGATCATCCTCGGTGACTATTCCAACGGCAATGACGCGGTGCTGCTGAAAGGGGCGAGCAACGTTGCCGCGATCAAGGGCCGCGAGGTCTATCTGGTCGAGCTTTCGGTGTCGCACTACCTGCTTGCCCGCGCGCTCGAGGAAAACGGGATGAAGCTGACCGACGTTAAGACGGTCAATACCTCGGATGCCGACATCGCCAGCGCCTTCACCTCACCGCAGATTGATGCGGCGGTGGCCTGGAACCCGCAGGTCACCACCATGAAGGGCGTGCCCGGCACCACGGCGGTGTTCAGTTCGGCCGACATTCCGGGCGAGATTCTCGATCTGCTGGTGGTCGATACCGCCACGCTCAAGGCGAACCCCGATCTCGGCAAGGCGCTGGCGGGCATCTGGTACGAGACCATGTCGATCATGGCGAAGCAGGATGACGAGGGCGCCGCCGCACGTGCGGCCATGGCCAAGCTGGCGGGCACCACGCCTGAGGCGTTCGAGGGCCAGCTTGCCACCACCTTCCTCTATACCGACCCCAAGGCGGCAGTGACGGCGATGGCATCTCCCGATCTCGTCACCACCATGACCCGGGTGCGCGATTTCAGCTTCGCCCAAGGCCTGTTCGGTCAGGGCGCGCGTTCGGCGGATGCGGTGGGGATGTCCTTCCCCGGCGGCAAGACGCTGGGCGATGAAAACAACGTCACGCTGCGCTTCGATCCCACCTTCATGCAACTGGCCGCGGACGGGAAGCTGTAAGGGCGGCGGGCGGATAGCGGCAGGACAGGCGCGATGCGCTGGGTGAACCGCTCAATCGGGCGCGGCAATGCTCTCCTGCTGGGCGCTATCCCGCTGGGGGTGCTGGCGCTGACCTATCTCTTTGCCGCTGCCAGCCGCCATGCGGCCAATCCTTCCGACAAGATCCTTCCCCTGCCGGGCGCGATGGCCGAGGCTATGGCGGCTCTGGTATTCGAGGCCGACCCGCTTTCGGGCCAGTTCCTGTTCTGGGCGGACACGCTGGCGAGCCTGAGCCGGCTCGGCATGGGGCTCGGCATTGCCACCTTTTCGGCGCTGCTGGTAGGCCTAGTGCTGGGCGCGCTGCCTCCGGTGCGCGCGACTTTCGGCCCGACCGTGACGGCCATCGCGGTGATCCCGCCGATCGCGCTCTTGCCGATCCTGTTCATCACCTTCGGCCTTGGCGAGACGGCCAAGGTGGCCCTGATAGTGGTCGGGATAGCCCCCTTCATGATCCGCGATGTGGCGGGCCATATAGCGGCGCTCCCGCGCGAACAGGTGGTAAAGGCGCTGACACTGGGTGCATCAAGCTGGCAATTGCTGCTGCGCGTCGCCCTGCCGCAGGCCATGCCGCGTCTGATCCAGGCGCTGCGGCTGTCGCTCGGCCCGGCGTGGGTGTTCCTGATCTCGGCCGAGGCGATCGCGGCGGACGTGGGACTTGGCTACCGTATCTTCCTTGTCCGGCGCTACCTCGCGATGGACGTCATCCTGCCTTACGTCGCGTGGATCGCGCTGCTGGCTGTCGCCATCGATTTCCTGCTCAACCGCACCAGCCGCGCGGCTTTCGGCTGGGCGCACAAGGCGGGGCATTGAGCCGATGCTGAGCCTTTCCAACGTCTGGGTCGAATATGGCGAGAAGGTCGTGCTCGAACGCATCAGCCTCGACATTGCAGAAGGCAGCTTCGTGTCGATCATCGGACCTTCGGGGGCGGGCAAGAGCAGCTTGCTCCGGGTCATCCTGGGGCAGGACCAGCCGAGCCGGGGCACCATCACGCTCGACGGGGAGCCCCTGCCCAAGGAATGCGGGCCGGATCGCGGGGTGGTGTTCCAGCGCTATTCGGTGTTCCCGCATCTGACAGTGCTGGGCAACACGCTGCTGGGGCTGGAGTTTGCGCAGGCTCCGTTTGCTGCGCGCCTGTTCGGCGGCGCCCGCAAGGCTGCGATCGCGCAGGCCGGGGAGATGCTGGCGGAGGTCGGGCTGGCGGACAGCATGAACCTCTACCCATCCGAAATGTCGGGCGGGATGCAGCAGCGCCTCGCCATCGCGCAGGCGCTGATCAAGCGGCCGCGCATCCTCCTGCTCGATGAACCGTTCGGCGCGCTCGATCCCGGCATCCGCACCGATATGCACGCGCTCATCACCCGGCTGTGGCGCGAGTTCGGGCTGACCATCGTGATGGTCACCCACGACATCAAGGAAGCCTTCGGCCTCGGCACGCGGGTGCTCACGCTCGACAAGCGCCGCCACGATCCGCACGCGCCGCACCGCTACGGCGCAGGCGTGATCTACGACATCGCACTCACCCGCAAGGTGCAGGCGGAGGCGGAGGCACAGGTGGTCGGTATTACGATTGACACGTTTGGTAATAATTGAGATGGTCGCCCGCATGAACGCCCCCGAGCCCTCCCGTCTCGCCCGCCTCTCGATGAGCCTGCCGGCCGAGCTGTTTCGCCAACTCGACGTGATGGTGGAGGAACGCGGGCTGCCCTCGCGCTCGCAGCTGATTGCAGAGCTGATCCGTCATGCGCTGGCCGAGCACGAGGCGCTGACCCGCCCGGAGGACATGCTCGCGGGGACCGTTACCATCGTCTATTCGGGCAGCGGCGGGCGCGTGCGCCAGCAACTGGCCGAAACCCAGTCCGATTACCTCAAGGAGGTGATCTCCTCGCAGCACGTCTTTCTCGAACAGGACCAGTCGTTGGAAGTGCTGCTGGTGCAGGGTCCCGCCGTGCGCCTCAAGCAATTGTGCGATGCGCTGCGCACCATCCGCGGGGTGCAGCAATTGCAGCTGGTCACCACCACCGCCCTGCTGCCGCCGCTGCACGAGCAGGAAGGACTTGTACCCGATGCCGGAAAGGAGGCCGCCGAATGAGCCAGCTTGCCGATCCCAAGGCGGCGCGCGACCACGCCCGCGCGCAGGGTGGAACCCGCGTCGAAACGATGCCGGTGCTCCCGCCGGTGGCCGACGACCTGCCCGCAGGCGTGCCCGCGACCGATCTCTTGTGGGAGGAAACCATCGCGCCCGGCGGCTATGCCTCGCGCCGGATCGCGCGCGGCACCCGCCTGCGCCTGATCGACAAGGGCGGCGATGCCTGCGCTTCGCTGAACATCTTCAACGCCGAATTGCCGACCGAACGGCTCAATGTTGCCGACACCGTGAAGGTCCAGTGGAACGCCTATCTCGGTGTCGGCAAGCTGCTGCTGTCGGACATGGGGCGCGTTCTGATGACCATCCTTGCCGATAATGCCGAAACCCATGATGCGTTCTGCGGCACCTCGAACGCGGCCACCAATCAAGCGAAATATGGCGAGGGCCGCAATTCGGGCGCCTTCCCCAATGGCCGCGACCGGCTGATCCTGGGCGCGGCCAAGCACGGGCTGTCCCGCCGCGACGTGCATCCGTGCGTGAACCTGTTCAAGGGCACCCGGATCGAGCCCGACGGCGCAATCACGCCGGTTATCGGCCCCTTCACGCCCGGTCGCAGTATCACCTTGCGGGCCGAGATGGATGTGATCGTGGTACTCGCCAATTGCCCCCACGTCCGCGATCCGCGCCCTGAATGGAACTCCACCCCGCTGCGCGCCACCGCATGGCGCGGCGCGATCACCCCCGAAACCGACCCGCTGCGCAATGCCACGCCAGAAGGGCAGCGCGCCTTCCTCAATGTCGAGGACTATTACCGCCGCTAGACAGGAAAGCCCTGCCATGACCGACGACCCGGCCCTCTCCGGCCTTTCCGGCACAATCGTCCACGACGAAATCGTTCCCGCCCGCGCCCCCTGGCTGCACCATGTGCGGGCGGGCGAGACCCTGCGCATCGTCGACGTAGAGGGCAATCAGGCGGTCGATTTCCTGATCTATGCCGCTGCCGACGATGCCGAGCGTTACTCCGCGCAGGACACCGTCGCCGCGCAAGGCAATCTGTTCCTGCGCAAAGGCACCGTTCTGCTGTCGAACGAAGGCAACCCGATGATGACCATCACCGGCAGCGCGGTTGACTATCACGACACCATCGGCGGGGCGTGTTCGTGCGAGAGCAACACGCTGCGCTACGGCCACCATACCAAGCACCAGCATGCCTGCGTCGAAAACTTCCTTGAGGCCAACCATTGGGAAGGGCGCGGTAAGCGCGACATGGTGCCCAACATCAATTTCTTCATGAACGTGCCGGTGATGGATGACGGGACGCTGGGAATCGTCGACGGGATTTCCGCCCCCGGCCTGACGGTCGATCTGCGCGCCGAGATGGATGTGATCGTTGTCGTCTCCAACTGCCCGCAGATCAACAATCCCTGCAATGCCTTCAACCCCACGCCTGTCCGCATGATCGTGGCCGCATGAGTTTCGACACGGTCCTCGTCGCCAACCGTGGCGCGATCGCCACCCGGATCATCCGCACGTGCAAGCGGATGGGCTTGAAGTCGGTCGCGGTCTATTCCGAGGCCGACGCCGGCTCGCTCCATGTGGCGCAGGCCGACATGGCGGTGTGCATCGGTGCAGCTCCGGCGGCCGAGAGCTATCTCAACGTCGCCGCGATCCTCAAGGCGGCAAAGGACACGGGCGCAAGCGCAATCCACCCGGGCTACGGTTTCCTCGCCGAAAACGCCGACTTCGCCGAACAATGCGCCGCCGCCGGCATTGCCTTCATCGGCCCAACGCCGGACAACATCCGCACCTTCGGCCTCAAGCATTCCGCCCGCGCGCTGGCCGAGGCGCATGACCTGCCGCTCGCGCCCGGCACCGGCCTGCTGACGGGCGAGGACGAAGCCGCCGAGGCCGCCGCACACATCGGCTATCCGGTGATGCTGAAGGCAACCGCGGGCGGCGGCGGGATCGGGATGCGCATCTGCGAAACCGAGGCCGCCGTGCGCGAAGGCTTTGCCGCCGTCGTCCGGCAGGGACAGGCAAGTTTCGGGGACGCGGGCGTCTTCCTCGAACGCTACATTGCCAATGCTCGCCACATCGAGGTGCAGGTGTTCGGCGACGGGCAGGGCCGCGTCATGGCGCTGGGCGAGCGCGACTGTTCGCTCCAGCGGCGCAACCAGAAGGTGGTCGAGGAAGCCCCGGCTCCCTGCCTTGCCGATGCCAAGCGCGCCGATCTGATCGCGGCTGCGGTGCGGCTGGGCGAGGCGGCGCAATATCTGTCGGCCGGGACGGTCGAATTCCTGTTCGATGCCGACCGCGAAGAATTCTTCTTCCTCGAAATGAACACCCGGCTTCAGGTCGAACACGGCGTCACCGAGGAGGTGATGGGGATCGATCTGGTCGAATGGATGATCCGCGGCGCGGCGGGCGATTTCGCCATGCTCGATGCGCCCGCGCCCACCCCCAAGGGCCATAGCGTGCAAGTGCGGCTCTATGCCGAAGACCCGGCGCTCGATTACCGTCCGACCACCGGCACGCTCACCAATGTCGTCTTTCCGGGCGATATCCGGGCCGAGACATGGGTGATGGCGGGCAGCAATGTCAGCGCCTTTTACGATCCGATGCTGGCCAAGCTGATTACCCGCGCACAGACCCGCGAGGGCGCCATTGCGGCAATGCAGAAGGCGCTCGAAGCATCGCGCGTGGACGGGATCGAAACCAACCTGCGCTGGCTGCGCGACGTGCTGGCCGAGCCGCGCTTTGTCAGCGGCGATGTCACCACCCGCCTGCTGGCAAGCGTCACCCACCGCCCCGCCAGCATCCGGGTGATGTCCGGCGGCACCGCGACCACGGTGCAGGACTGGCCCGGCCGGCTTGGCCTGTGGGACGTAGGTGTGCCGCCCTCGGGGCCGATGGACGATCGCTCGCTTCGGCTGGGCAATATGCTGCTCGGCAACGCCGAAGGAACTGCGGGCCTAGAAGTCACGGCGAGCGGCCCGACCCTGCTGTTCGAGGCCCCTGCGCGCATCTGCCTAACCGGTGCGGATTTCGGCGCGAAGCTGGATGGCGAGCCGGTGGCGCTAGGCCAGCCGATTGATGTGGCGGCGGGGCAGACGCTCAGCATGGGGCGCGTCTCGGGTGGCGGGATGCGTGGATACATCCTGTTCGCAGGGGGCCTCGACATTCCGGCCTATCTCGGCAGTCTCAGCACCTTCACCCTCGGCCAGTTCGGCGGCCACGCTGCCCGCGCGCTGGTAGCAGGCGACGTGCTGCATCTGGGCCGAGCCGAAACCGGCAGTCCAGCCGTTGCGGAAGGCCTTACCGAGCTCGGCAAGATGTGGGAGCTGCGGGTGCTCTACGGCCCCCACGGCGCGCCTGATTTCTTCACGCCGGATGATATCGCGCGCTTTCTCGCGGCCGATTGGCAGGTGCACTACAATTCCAACCGCACCGGCGTGCGGCTGGTCGGCCCCAAGCCCGAATGGGCGCGGCGCGACGGGGGCGAAGCGGGGCTTCACCCGTCGAACATCCACGATAATCCTTACGCCATAGGCGCGGTGGACTTTACCGGGGACATGCCGATCATCCTCGGGCCGGACGGGCCATCGCTCGGCGGGTTTGTCTGCCCCTTTACCGTGATAGCGGCGGACCGCTGGAAGATCGGGCAATTGTCGCCCGATGACCGCGTACGCTTCGTGCCGTTTACCATCGACGATGCCATGGCGGCAGACGCCGCGCCGCTCATCGCCCTGCCCGAACCCGCCAGCCCGCGCGCGATTGCCGGGCTGTCGCCGATCCTCGCCGAGATTCCGGCGCAAGGCGCCCGCCCGCGCACGACCTACCGCCAGCAGGGGGATCGCAACATCCTCGTCGAATATGGCGACATCGTGCTCGATATCGAGCTGCGCATCCGCGTCCATGCCTTGATGCAGGCGCTTGAGGCGATGCAGCTTCCCGGCGTGATAGACATCACCCCCGGCATTCGCTCGCTGCAATTGCATTTCGACGGGAAGGTGCTCGACCAGAAGCGCGCGCTCGCCGCGCTGATGCAGGCCGAGGAGGCGATGGGGGATCTTGAGGATTTCACCACGCCTTCGCGCATCGTTCACCTGCCGCTGAGCTGGCGCGATCCGGCGATTACCGAGACGATCCAGAAATACATGGCCGCCGTGCGCGACGATGCGCCGTGGTGCCCGGACAATATCGAGTTCATCCGCCGCATCAACGGCCTCGCCGATGCGCAGGCGGTTGAAGACCTGATCTTCGATGCAAGCTACCTCGTGCTGGGCCTTGGTGACGTTTACCTTGGCGCACCGGTGGCGACGCCGGTCGATCCGCGCCACCGGCTGGTGACCACCAAATACAACCCAGCGCGCACCTGGACCCCGCCCAACGTGGTCGGGATCGGCGGGGCATACATGTGCATCTACGGGATGGAGGGGCCGGGCGGCTACCAGCTGTTCGGACGCACGATTCAAGTGTGGAATACCCACCGCCAGACCGATGCCTTCACCGATGGCAAGCCGTGGCTGCTCAGGTTCTTCGACCAGATCCGCTTCTATCCGGTCTCGGCGGAAGAACTGGCCGAATGGCGGCGCGATTTTCCCACCGGGCGGCGCTCGATCCGGGTGGAGGAGAGCGAGTTCCGGCTGGCCGACTACCGCGCCTTTCTGAGCGACAATGCTGACAGCATCGCCGCTTTCGAGGCGCAGCGGCAGGCCGCCTTCGACGCCGAACGCGCCGCGTGGCAGGCCTCCGGAGAATTCGACCGCGTCACAGACCTGCTGGCGGAGGACACGGGCGGCGGCGAACCGACCGCAATCGACCTGCCCGAAGGCGCCGACCTGATCGAGGCCCCGTTCGGCGGCTCGGTGTGGAAGGTGCTGGTCGCCCCCGGTGACGAGGTGGCCGAAGGCGAAGTCATCGCCGTGATCGAGGCGATGAAGATGGAATGCCCATTGGAAAGCCCGGCCAGCGGCACCATCGCCGCGCTCTATATCGAGGAACGTCAGTCGCTCCAGCCGGGCGCGCCGATGCTTGCGCTGAGGAAAGCTTCGTGACCGCGCCGGAACGCCTTTCCGCCGGGGCCATCGCCGCGGCCGTAAATGCGGGCGAGAGCAACGCTGTCGCGGTGATGGAGGCGAGCCTTGCGCGCATTGCCGCCTATGACGCGGTCCAGCCGCAGGTGTGGATCAGCCGCGCCGCGCCAGAGGCCCTGCTGGCGCAGGCCCGCGCCATCGATACGCGCGTCGCGGCGGGCGAGCACCTGCCGCTTGCAGGCGTGCCCTATGCGGCCAAGGACAATATCGACGTGGCAGGCATGGAAACCACTGCTGCCTGCCCGGCCTTTGCCTACACGCCCGAACAATCGGCCACGGTGATCGAAAGGCTTGAAGCGGCCGGAGCGATCTGCATCGGCAAGACCAATCTCGACCAGTTCGCCACAGGGCTGGTCGGCACCCGCAGCCCCTATGGCGCGCCGCGCAATGCCTCCAACCTCGCCTATGTCAGCGGCGGTTCGTCCTCCGGATCGGCTGTGGCGGTGGCGGCGGGGCTGGTCGCCTTTGCGCTCGGCACCGATACGGCGGGGTCGGGACGCGTGCCGGCGGCGTTCAACCACCTTGTCGGCTTCAAGCCCACCAAGGGCCGCTGGAGCACGCGCGGCCTTGTCCCCGCCTGCCGCAGCATCGACTGCATCACCGTCTTCACCGACGCGCTGGCCGACGCCCGATTGGTCGACAGCGTGGTGGCGGGCTTCGACGCTGCCGATCCCTTTTCGCGCCAGCTTGCCGATGTGCCCATCACCGGCAAACGCATCGGCGTGCCGCGACCCGACCAGCGGGTGTTTTTCGGCGACCTGCAATCGGAAGAACTCTACGCCCGCGCGCTCGCCGTGCTGGGCGCGCAAGCCGAACTCGTCGAAGTGGACATCACCCCGCTGCTGGAGGCCGCGCAGCTGCTTTACGGCGGTCCCTGGGTGGCCGAACGCACCGCAGCCGTCGACCCCCTGCTGCGGGCGAACCCTGACGCCATCGATCCGGTGGTGCGCAGCATCCTCGAACCCGGCCTTGCCATGAGCGCGGTCGAAACCTGGAACGGCATCTATCGCCTGGCCGGCCTCGCCCGCCATGCCGAGGCACTGTGGGAAAGCGTCGATGCGCTCGCCTTCCCCACAACCGGTACCACCTACCGCATTGCCGAACTCGCCGCCGCGCCCATCGCACTGAACAGCAATCTCGGGCGCTACACCAATTTCGTGAACCTGCTCGACATGGCCGCCCTCGCCATTCCCGCAGGCGCACGCGGCAACGGCACCGGCTTCGGCATCACGCTGATCGGGCCGGCGCATAGCGACCTTGCGCTGGTCACGATGGCCGAAACCTACCTTGCCGCCGCCGACCTCCCGCCCCTTCCCCCGCTCGATAACGGAGACCGCATGGACACGATCAAACTCGCCGTCGTCGGCGCGCATCTCGAAGGGATGCCGCTGCACTGGCAGCTGACCAGCCGCAATGCCAGGTTCGTCGGCGCCTTCAGCACCGCACCGACCTATCGCCTCTATGCCATGGCCGATAGCGTGCCGCCGAAGCCCGCCCTGGTACATAGCCCGGACGGCGGGGAAATCGCACTCGAAGTCTATGAACTCGGCCTCGCCGAATTCGGCAGCTTCGTCGCCGAAGTCCCTCCGCCACTCGCGATCGGTACGGTGACCCTTTCGGACGGCACCAGCGTCAAGGGATTCGTCGCCGAGCCGCGCGCGCTCGAAGGGGCTGAGGACATCACCCATCTGGGTGGCTGGCGGGCCTATATCGGGGGGCTCTAATTGCAGCCGGACGCCGCCCAGACCCTGCTTGCCGCCTTGCGCGAACGCGGCGAGACTGCGCACGCCGATGCGCTGACGGCGCTGTTCGAGGAGCGCGATTCCCTCGTTCGCGCCAAGGAAGCCGCAGAGGCCGCCAACGAAGCCAAGACCCGCTTCCTCGCCAGCGTCTCCCACGAAATCCGCTCGCCGCTCAACGCCATCTACGGCTATGCCCAGCTGCTCGAACGCGGCGAGGGACGCAATCCCGCAGAGGCGGGCAAGGTCATCCGCCGCAGCGCCGAGCACCTCTCCAACCTGGTCGAAGGCCTGCTCGATATCGCGCAGGTCGAAAGCGGTTGCCTGAAGCTGGCGCGCGACACGATCCGCTTTCCCGCCTTTGTCCAGCAGGTGGTGGACATGTTCGCCCCGCAGGCGGCGATGAAAGGGCTGACGCTCAAGCTCGAAGCGCCGCCGGGCCTGCCCGAATTCGTCCGCACCGATCCCAAGCGATTGCGGCAGGTGCTGATCAATCTGCTGTCAAACGCAATCAAGTTTACCGATCGCGGTGCGGTGACGCTCAAGGTGCATTACCGCAACCAGCTGGCGCGGTTCGAGGTGGCCGACAGCGGGATCGGCATCGCGCCCGAGGATATCGAGCGCATCCTCCAGCCCTTCGAGCGCGGCGGCGGCGCTTCAGCGGAGCGGTCCGGGATCGGGCTTGGACTCGCGATCACCCAGGCGCTGGTGCACATGATGGGCGGCGAATTGAAGGTGGAGAGCACACCGGGCGAAGGCTCGCGCTTCACCGTGCGGCTGATGC
This sequence comes from Erythrobacter dokdonensis DSW-74, assembly GCF_001677335.1. GTDB lineage: Bacteria > Pseudomonadota > Alphaproteobacteria > Sphingomonadales > Sphingomonadaceae > Erythrobacter > Erythrobacter dokdonensis. The sequence continues at coordinate 233,680 of NZ_LZYB01000001.1, read as the reverse complement.
TGTCGCAGCCGCTCACTCCGCCCGTCGATCTGCCCGATGGCGAAACGCCGCATCTCTACCTGGGGCGTGAGCGGCGATTGTTGCTGATCGACGATGATCCCGCCCACCGCGAAGCGCTGCGCGCCTTGCTTGAAGCGCGCGGGTTCCGGGTGCGCAGCGCAGCGGATGGCGAGGAAGGGCTGGCACTGGCCGGCGCAATGCAACCTGATCTGGCGCTGCTCGATGTGTCGATGCCGGGAATGAGCGGCTGGGAGGTCGCGGCGATGCTGCGTCAGCGTCACGGGCCGCGCCTGAGGATCGTGATGCTGACCGGCGAGGCGGAACAGTCCGGCCCGGTAGAGGAAGGCACTCCCATCAGTGATTTTTTCCTCACCAAGCCTTTCGATTTTGCCGTTCTGCTCGACGTCATCAGCCAGCAGCTCGCCCTCGAATGGCCTGCGCCGAAGGCCGGCGGGGAACCGGCCGACCATAGCGGCAGCGCCGCCCTGCCCGCGCTGATGGCCGTCGAGGCCCTGCCCCACATGGACGAGATCGCGCGGCTGGTGCGCATCGGCCATGTGCGTGCGATCGAGGCGCAGATCAATGCCCTCGCCGCACTTGGACCACAGGCTGCGGCTTTGGCCGAACGGATGCGGATGCATCTCGATGCCTTCGACCTCAAGGCGCTGGCAGCTCTGGCGCGGACGGAGAACGGGACATGATTGCAAGGGAACGCGGCACCGGCGTGCGGGACTGCATTCTGGTGGTCGACGACAATCCTGAATCGCTGCGCTTTCTGGTCGACACGCTCGAGGTCGAGAACATGGATGTGCTGATCGCCCGCAGCGGGGAGGCAACGCTCGAACTGCTGCGCGAAGCGCTGCCCGACCTCATCCTGATGGACGCGCTGATGCCGGGAATGTCCGGGCTCGACACCACCCGCCGGATCAAGGCCAATCCGGCGACTGCCCATATCCCGGTAATCTTCATGACCGGGCTGACCGATCCCGAACACGTCGTCGCCGCACTCGAGACTGGCGGGGTAGACTATGTCCGCAAGCCGGTGGTCGTCGGCGAGCTCTTGGCGCGGATGCGGGTGCATCTGGCCAATGCGCGCGCCTCCTACCGCTCGCGTCTCGCGCTCGGGCGGGCCGGACGCAGCCTTGCGGCCATCGGCACGCGCGGCCAGCTGCTGTGGTGCACCCCCCAGGCCGAGAGCCTGTTCCAGCGCCTCGATCCGGCGTGGGACATCGATAGCCGCAACCTGCCGGGCGGCCTCGCTCCCGCTCTGGCCCAGCTGCGCAGCGAGCCGGGCTATTCGGCAAGCGTCAATCTGAGCATTGCCGGGATCGAGATCGAAATAGCGCTGGCCGAAAGCGACCGGCCGGACGAAACGCTCTTCAAGGTGACCGAAGTGGGCGAGGCGTCCAAGGTCGACGTGCTGCTGCGCAATACCGAGCTTACGCGGCGAGAGGCCGAGGTGCTGCTGTGGGTGAGCTATGGCAAGACCAACCGCACGGTGAGCGAAATTCTGGGGATCAGCCCGCGCACGGTGAACAAGCATCTCGAACAGGTGTTCAGGAAGCTCGGTGTGGAAACCCGCGCTGCGGCGACCGCAGTGGCCGTGCGCTATCTTTCCGAATGAAAACCGGGTACGCTGGCGCCGGCGTGAAACCTGCGGATGCCACTACGTCATTCGGCCACTTACTGAGCCCATTTGCCGAGGATAACGCCGTGGTGAAGACGCTGTAATCCGCTGCCTGCGCAACCCGGTACCGCACAGGCCGCAATTTGTCGGACCGGACATGAATTGACGCTTTTTTGACGGTCTCGGCGATTGACCCGAGCAAATCCGGCGGGGCAATGGTCGGGCAGGAAAGTGGACGGGGACATAGCGGCAAGGATTGAGACAGCAGACTGAGATTGAAGGAAATTCGATAAGAACCGGGATCACTACCCCGATTGCCCCTACCCGGGGAGGCGTGGGTCGGCAGAAGTGAACATTTGATTGGAGTGCGCGAATGTCCGGAGTGAGGGTTGGAAATCGGATCATCGGAGCTGAATCGCCCGTCACGGTCGGATGGGAGAACATCGGCAAGGTCGAAGGCGGCCCGATCAAGCAGTTCTTTTTCACCTACTTCCAGCCGGCCGTGCTCTTCGGCCTGATTCTGTTCTGGTATTATGCCCCCAACGAATGGGCGCTGGCCTCGATCGGCATAGCGATCGGCCTCGGTTTCAAGGTGTTTCTGCTCGGCCTCGAATGGGTCAATCCGCGCTATCGCAGCTGGCAGCTGACCTGGAAGGAATTCGCCACCGACGTCTTCTATGTCGGGATGGGCTATACCCTGATCAGGATGATGAACGCCTATATCGGCGATGATGTCATGATCGAGGCGATCCGGGGCGCGTTCGATTGGGACAAGTTCTCCTGGTTCACCGGCCTGCCGCTGCTGTTGCAGGCGATCCTGATCTCGATGATGTTCGATTTCGGCCAGTACTGGATGCATCGCGGGATGCACAACTGGTACCCGCTGTGGCTGACCCACGCCCCGCACCACTACATCACCCAGCTCAACATCAACAAGGGTGCCGTCGGCAATCCGGTCGAGCTGTTCCTGATCGGGCTGGGCATCGGCGGCTTCTTCGACTTCCTGCCGCGCGCGGCCCTTCTCGCCGGCGCAATCGGCATGGCGGTGGGCACCTATCAGCACATCAACGTGCGCTTCAACACGCCGCGCTGGTGGAGGTTCATCTTCAATACCACCGAGCATCACAGCGTTCACCACTCGCGCGATTACGAGGCGACGCGGAGCAATTACTCCGGCACCTGGATCATCTGGGACCGCATTTTCGGAACCTGTGTCGACGGCGAGGCGGAACTGTTGGGCATGGAAGGCGGACGCCGGATGGACATCGCCGAAACCATGGTCTTCCCCTTCAGAGAGGGGTACAAGACCTTCCGCGAGTGGCTGCGCAGGCGGTCGCAGGCACCCGAGGCTCACGCGCCGCAAGCCGAGCCGGCCGAATGACCGCCTTTACCTCCCGGACCGAGCGCGGGGCATGAACATCAACTTGCCCTATATCGACCGGATCTGGCGCGCCTCGGGCGAGGTCAGGATCGACGAGCCGCTGACGCCGGAAGAAGCGTTCAAGCGGCTTGACCCGCTGTTCCAGACCCCCGGAACATCATATGCGGTCGAAGGCGACACGCTGCACTATTCCAAGCACAATCCTGCCGCGCAGGACAAACTCGCCACCTTCACCAGCGGTGCCCTTCGCGTCGAGCAAGCCAGCGACGGGACGTCCCGGCTGCTGTTCCATGTCAGGAGCACGGCGCTGCTGCTGTGTTTCCTCGCGCCCTTGCTGTTTCTCGGCTTTGCGCAACTGATGGTGACCATCAACGGCTGGGAAAAGGCGAGCCCAGAAGCGATCGAATCGGTAGAGAAGAAGGACAAGGACAAGGACACGCCGAAGGCAAAGCGCGAGCTTCATCCGATCGACAAGTTCCTTGGCGCACCCGAACCTGACGATCCGGCGAAGAAGAAGGATCGCAAGAAGGACGAGGTGAAGGAGAAGTTCCCGCCCACCCGTGCCTATGTGCTCGCGGGGCTGTTTTTCCTTATCTACCTCGTCGGGCGCGTGCTTGAGCCGTGGCTGCTCAAACGGACCTTCCGGGCCGCGCTGGTCGGCACCCTCGAAGAATCGGCGATAAATGTCGTGCAGCAGGAACCGGCGACCGGCACGCGACCGGAGGCCTGCTGACCGGCAAACCTGGCGGATGGCATGACCGTCGAGCCGCGGCGGAATAGCCGAAAAATACTCTTACAGTAGATACAAGGCCATAGGAACTATGGCTTTTCGTTCTGAATGAAACAATATTTCATGTTAGAGCGATATCGCGACGTCTTATAAGTCAAATAGCGCATAGCGACTTATTACGAATCCCCACATCAGTATGACGATTGCGTTGCACGCGGGGGAAGCGTGCAGGCAATTGGCTGAACCTGTGCGGATAATGACACCGGGCTGCCGATGGAGGGGAGGATAACAATCACCCATTTGTCGGGGGCCATGATGAATATTTCCAAGAACGCGCTGATCCGTCGCACTCTCCTCTCCACCACGCTCCTTACAGGAATTGCCGCGGCCGCGCCGGTTATGGCTGCCGAAGACCTTGCCGCCGAGATACTGGCCGAGGATGCTGCAGCCGAAGCGGCCGCCGATGCTCCCGACGAGGCGATTGTTGTCACCGGTTCTCGCCTTCGTCGCGATTCCAACCTCGATTCGCCTTCCCCGGTGGTCAGCATCACCGCCGAGAGTTTCCGCGGCGAGCAGGAAGTGGCCGATGCATTGCGCACTATCCCGGCACTTTCGGCCTCGGTCAGCTCGGCCCAGTCGGTTGCGCCCGGCGAAGTAGGATCGGGCGCTGCGGTCGGCGCGGCTACCCTCAACCTGCGCGCACTGGGCGCGGAACGCACGCTGGTACTGGTCAACGGCCGCCGCCATGTGGCGGGCGTTGCCGAAACCTCCGTGGTCGATATCAACTCGATTCCCTCGGCATTGATCAAGGAGGTCGAAGTTCTCACCGGCGGCGCCTCGGCAGTCTATGGCGCCGACGCCGTGACGGGCGTCGTCAACTTTATCCTGGACCGTGAATTCGACGGGCTTGAAGTCGGCCTGACCGGCGGGATCTCCGACAATGGTGACGGCGAAAACCTTGATGCCTATGTCAAGTTCGGCAAGAACTTCGCCGACGGGCGCGGCAATATTACCCTCGTGGGCGACTATGCCTATGACAAGGGCATCCGCTTTGGCGACCGCAGACAGTTCCGCGACGGCAATATCGCAACCAACGGGCCGAACCCTGACCTGCGCTTCCAGCGCGGCGATCTGGGCACGAACACGCCCAATTTCAGCAATTTCTTCAGCCTCGCCAATGGCCGCTTTCCCTATGGTTTCGTAATCCCGACCCCGGGCAGTTCGCGCTATAACCAGATCTTCCCGGCGGGCACCGCGCCAACTGCGGCAGAACAGGCGCTTATCGACCGCGCACTCGCCGCGCCGACCCGCGCCATCGGCTCGCAATACCAGTTCAACATCACATCGGCAGGCGGGGTCATCATCCCGGCCGACTTCGCCGATCCCAACTCGGACATCGACGGCGACGGCGTCAGCGACTGCACCGAGAGCTTCACCGGCTTCAACGGCCTGTTCGACTACGCCGGCTTCGGCGCGCTGGGCGGCTGCTACATCGCCACCGGCAGCGGCATCGAGGTGATTGACGATGACGGCCTGATTGCCAGCAACTTCAATTCCTTCGGCGGCGATGCGGTCATCTTCGACAACAACGGCTTCCTGATCCCGAAGACGGAGCGTTTCGGCTTCAACCTGCTGGCCGACTACGATCTCAGCGACAAGGTGAACGCCTATTTCGAGGGTAAGTATTTCCGCCAGGAAACCACCTTCGGGACCAACCAGAACTCGTTCTACGACCTCTTGACCATTGCGCCCGACAACCCCTTCATCCCGGACGTGCTGCGGCCGATTTCCGATGCCGCAGGCGGCCTGTTCATCACCCGCGACCCGACCGATCTCGGCCCCAATATCGACACCAACATCTCCGAAACATTCCGTTTCGTCGGCGGGTTCAAGGGCGATCTGACGGACGAGATCACCTTCGACATTTCGGCCAACTGGGGCCGTTACGACCTCAAGTCGATCAACCGCAACAACGTGCTCTACGACCGCTTCCTTGCGGCAATCGACGTGACCTCGGATGCACAGGGCAATCCGGTGTGCCGCAGCGAGCTTGACCCGACCACGCGCTCGCCCTCGACTCCCTTCGGCATCCCGACCGGCGAGTTCGGCTATCTCACCTTCGTGCCGGGACAGGGCCAGTGCGCGCCTGCCAACCTGTTCGGTGTCGGCTCGATCAGCCAGGAGGCGGTGGACTTCATCACGGTCACCACCACCAACACCTTCCGCACCGAGCTGTTCGAAATCCACGGGCTTGTCAGCGGCGATACCTCGGCCTTCTTCAACCTGCCCTATGACAGCATCCAGTTCGCGCTGGGTGCCGAGTACCGCAAGGAAAAGAGCAATTCCTTCTTCGATCCGCTGGTGCGCGGCATCCTGCCGGTGACCACTGTCGACGGGACGGCGGGCCAGTTCGTCGGCGATGCGCCGGGCTTTGATGGCAACGGCTTCTCGCAGACATCGCTCGCCACCCCGCCCGACGGGTTCTTCCAGAATTCGGGCGGCAGCTACGACGTGGTCGACATCTTCGGCGAACTCGGCACCACGCTGGTCGAGGGTGTGCCCTTCGTCGAGGAACTGCGACTGGAACTCGCCGGACGTTTCTCGGACTACAGCACGGTCGGCAGCGTGTTCACCTACGCGATCAACGGTTTCTGGGCTCCGATCGAGGACCTGCGCATCCGCGGCACCTATTCGCGCGCGGTGCGGGCACCGAACATCTCGGAACTCTTCGCCCCGCCGCAGGCCGCCTTCTTCCGGCCCTTCGACCCCTGCGACCAGACCGAGATCGACCGGCTGAGCGCAGCCGGCGATCCAAACGTCACCAACCGCATCGCAAACTGCCGGGCGGACGGCATTCCCGAAGGCTTCTCGGACCCGCTCAGTGCGCGTTTTGCCGGGACCATCGCCGGCAATCCCGACCTGCGCGAGGAAACCGCGGATACCTACACCGTGGGCATGGTGCTGCAGCCGCGCTTCATTCCGGGGCTGGCGATCACGGCGGATTACTACAATATCCGCATCGATGACGCGATCAGCACCATTGCGGCCCAGGACGTGGTCGATAACTGCTACGATAGCTCGACCTTCCCCAACGATTTCTGCAACAGCTTCACCCGCAACCGCGATGCTGCTTCCGCGCAGTTCCTCGGCTTCACCTCGCTCAACCTGACCACGATCAACTTCGTGCGGATCGAGACGGCGGGGATCGATACCTCGGTGTCCTACAACACCATGATCGGCGAACACCGTGTCGGCCTTTCGGCGACGGCATCCTGGACCGACAAGATCGACTTCTTCTTCGATCCGACCGATCTCACCCGCATCGATCCCGAACTGGGCGAAATCCAGCGCCCCGAATGGTCGGGCCGTGCGACTGCGACCTATGGGTATGGCGATTTCAATCTCAACTACACTGTCACCTATCTCGACGGGATGGCCCTGCGCGGTGTGGAGATCGAGACTATCGATGCCCAGTTCGGTCCCGCAGGTCTGGTCGGCGAGACCTGGATGCACAATATCGGCGCATCCTACACCTTCACCGACATGGGCCTGGAAGTGTTCGGCGGGATCAACAACCTGTCGGACGTGAAGCCCTTCATCACCGAGCGGGCCTATCCCGCCAGCCCGATCGGGCGCTCGTTCTTCCTCGGATTGCGCTGGACGATGTAGGAACGCCCTCCAGCGCTGTTCCGGAAGAGCCGGGGAGCCCTGTCAGGCTTCCCGGCTTTTCTGTGCGACGCGCCGCAATGCATTGACATAAACTTCGGGGGCCTGCGCGCCGGGGATCAGGAACTTGCCTTCCACAATCATCGCCGGAACGCCGGAGATGTTCATGTCCCACGCCTGCTGCTCCTCGGCGATGACGCGGGCTTCGAGCGCCGCATCGTCGAGCGCCGCCTTGGCAGCCTCGCGGTGGAGGCCGACGCTCGCTGCGATATCGAGCAGCACGGCGCGATTCCTCAAGGGCTTGCGCTCGTTGAAATGTGCCCGGAAAAGCGCGAGCTTCAGTTGCGTCTGCACCTGCGGCCCGGCCTCTTCCAGCGCGAAGGCCAACAGCTTGTGGCAATCGCGGGTGTTCCACATCATCGCGGGCGGCGCCTCGCCCTCCCCTTCATAAGCGAGCGACACGCCAGCGCCTTCAGCAATCGCCTTCATCTGCCCGCGGATCGCAGCACCCGCCTCGGCGGAGCGGCGATATTTGCGTTGCAGATGCGCTTCCTGCTCCTCGCCTTGCGCCGGCATGTCCGGGTTCAATTCGAACGGCCGCCAGCGGATCTGCGCCGCTATCTCGCCTTCCAGTTCCCCTAGCGCCTTGGTCAGCTGCCCGTAGCCGATCAGGCACCAAGGGCACATCACATCGGACCAGATGTCGATTGTCAGACGCTGGGGCAGTTGTGCGCTCACCGGTCGAGCCACCATGCGATCAGGTGATGGGCGATGGCGAATTGCTGCGGGAAGATCAGCTGGTCATTGCCCTGCGGCCCGGCGGCGCGGGCATCCTCCAGTTCGGCGCGGGTGAACCAGCGCGCATCGTCGAGCTCGGTGCGGTCGATGGTCAGTTCCGGATCGTCGGCCACAGAAGTGCAGCCGATCATCAGCTGGCTGGGGAACGGCCAGGGCTGGCTGACGATGTAGCGCACGTCGCGCACGCGCACGCCTGCCTCCTCGTGGATTTCGCGCGCGACCGCTTCCTCGATCGTCTCGCCCGGTTCGACGAAACCAGCAAGCGCGGAATACATGCGCGGCGGAAAACGCGGCTGGCGACCGAGGAGCAGGCGGTCCTCATGTTCCACCAGCATGATCGTGACCGGATCGGTACGCGGGAAATGCTGCGCGCCGCAAGCATCGCAATTCCTCTGCCAGCCGCCCTTGGCAGGCTTGGTCGGCGCGCCGCAATTGGCGCAGAACCGGTGGCGGGCGTGCCAATCGACCAGGCTCCTCGCCCCGCCATAGATCGCCAGATCCTCCGGCTGGAGCATCTGCATCGCCTGCCACGCTCGCGGCATCGCCGGGCTGGTCGAGCCCTCAGCCGGGACCGGCGCGAAATGCGCGCGGTCATCCATCATGCCGAGGAACACCAGCTCGGTATCCTCGCCCACATCGGCGATGGTGTGCCACAAGAGGCGGCCATCATCGTCGAATTCGGGCAGCAGCCCATCGAGGTTCAATACCCGCGCGCGCCAGTTCATCAGGTTGCCGAGCGCCGCCGGATCGACGCGGATATTATCGGCCCGGTCGATCGGCGATCCGGCAAAGGCCATTGGCAAGGGCGCGTTGGCGGGCAAGTCCATCACGCCGCCTGCTTTGCCCGCATTGCGGCAATATCCTTCTCCAGCGCGGCGAGAAATTCGTCGCGCACGGGATAGGCTTCTGCAGGCATGTACTGGGTGAACAGGGTCGAACGCAACTTCAGCCCGTAATCGACCGCGGCGAGCGTGCCCGCCGCCCCGCCCCAGCCGAAGGTCTGGTCGACCGAGCGCCCGCCCGCGCCATGGCCTTGGCCCTCCATCCAGCTACCGGTTGTATCCACGCTCGCGGGAAGCAGATTGGAGGTACCGACGCGCACCGCCTCCTCGCTCATCACCCGCACGCCGTCGATCTTGCCATAGCCCAGCAGCATGCGCAGGAAGCGGTCGTAATCCTTGGGGCTCGACACCAGTCCCCCGCCTCCCGCCGGCACTTCGGGCGGGTCGAGATAGATCGAGTTCACGCCCGGATCGAGCGGGAAGGCATTGCCGGCTACGATGCCGTAATTGTCGGTAAGGCGATAGGCTTCGCTCTGCGGTACCTGCATCCAGGTGCTGTTCATGCCGCAAGGCTCGAAGATGCGCTGCTTCAGGAAGGCCTCAAACTCCATGCCGCTCGCCACCTCGATCACCCGGCCAAGCAGGTCGATGCTGCACGAATAGCTCCACTTGGTGGCAGGCTGGTACATCAGCGGCAGTCCGGCAAGGCGATCTGCCCAGGCCTCCAGCCCTGGCGCGGGCGTGACCGGCGGGAAACCGGGGATCGGCATCCGGCTGACCCGCCCGCCGACAAGGCCATTCTCGTTATAGGCGGCGAGCAGCGGACCCTTGCTGATGATCTGGTAGCCAAGCCCAGCCGTATGCGTGAGCAGTTGGCGGATCGTGATCGGACGATCGGCGGGGACGGTATCTTCTAGCGGACCTTCGGGATCGACCAGCACGCGCATGTCGCGGAAGGCGGGCAGAATGTCGTGAAGCGGCTGGTCGAGGCCGAGCTTGCCTTCGTCGATCAGGATCATCGTCGCCATGCCGGTGATCGGCTTGGACATCGAATAAATGCGGAACAGCGAATTCTCGTCCACCGGCGCGGGCTTGGCCAGCGACAGCGTGCCGCCGCCAACGGTGTGGGCGTGGTCTTCCTGCGTGCCCCAGCCAAAGGTCAGGAACATGTTGGCGACCTTGCGCTCCGACACATAGCGGTTGGCCATCGCCGCGACATTGGGCCAGCTTTCGGAGACATCATGCGCCAGCAACGCGCGACCGAACGGCAAGCCGGACAGCGCTGCCCCCGCGGCCAGCAGCGAGCTGCCCCGGAACAAGGCACGACGGGACAGGATGGCGGAATCGACGGCAGCGGTGGTCATGGGGGATGAATCTCCGAAAGGCGGGTTTTCGTCCCCTGTGTGGGGCAGCGCGGCGCGAGGGTCAATCACCCTCGTCCGCCTTTCGCCCTTGCAAAACAGAGGTGTCCTATCCATGTAAGACACATGCTCAATCTGCTTGCCTATCTCATCGGCCTTGTCAGCCTGGTGATTGTCATTCCGGCGCAATTGCCCTTGCTGGGCGCGATCAACTGGATCGCGCTGCCGATCATCGCCCTTGGCGTCATTATCGGCGCGCTGTCTTCGAAGGATGGCGGGCGCAATTTCTGTCTGGTCGTGCTGCTGATCGCGGCGGTGCGGCTGATGCTGGGCGGCGGGTTGTTCTAACCCGAAGCCAGCGCCAGCCGCGCGGCCTTGGCAAACAGGGTCGCAAGGCCCGCTTCCTCCAGCCGGTCAAGCGGCCACCATTGTCCCTCGCCGGGCGGCGTGGCTTGCGTCTCCAGCCCCAGCACCCGCAAGGTAAGGTGGGCATGGGTGAAGCCGTGCCGCACCGCGCCAAGCTCGTGCCAGTCACCCGCCAGCGGCACTTCGCCCGCGCCATCGCCCTGCGCGCTCCAGCCATCATCGGGCAGCGCACGCATCCCGCCCAGCATTCCGGTGCCGGGGCGGGTCACCAGCCAGACTTCGCCCTCGCGGGTGATCCAGAATGCCGTCCCGCACCGTTCAGGCACGCGCTTCTTGGGCGGCTTGACCGGCAGGCGCTCAGGCTCGCCCGTGGCGAAGGCGCGGCAATCCTCGCGCAAGGGACACAGCAGGCAGCGCGGGCGGCGTGTGGTGCAGGTCTGCGCGCCGAGATCCATCATCGCCTGCGCGAAATCGCCCGCACGGGCATCGGGCGTGATCCCATCGGCAGCGGCACGGATCGCCTTCCTCGCCCCAGGCAGCGGCGCCTCGATTGCAAAGACCCGCGCGACCACCCGCTCGACATTGGCATCGACCACCACCGCGCGCTGCCCAAAGGCAATCGCGGCAATCGCGGCCGCCGTATAATCGCCAAGGCCCGGAAGTTTCCGCAGCTCGGTCTCCGTGCGGGGAAAGCCGCCCCGGGCCGCGACTTCACGCGCGCATTTGAGGAGGTTGCGGGCACGCGAATAGTAGCCCAGTCCCGCCCATGCGGCCATTACCTCCTCGTCCACTGCCTCGGCCAGAGTCTCGACCGTCGGCCAGATGGCCAGGAACTTTGCGAAATAGGGCTTCACCGCCGCGACGGTTGTTTGCTGTAGCATGACTTCGGACAGCCACACGCGGTAGGGCCAGGTGGGATCGACGGGCAGCGGACTGCCCGGCGGGTGACGCCATGGCAGGTCGCGGGCATGCTTGTCGTACCAGGCAATCAGTTTGTCGGAGATACTGGCGGTCACGCCGCGCCTATGGCATGGCGGGTGGGACCATGGGAAGCGACAACACCGGCAAAACCCGCAAGACGTCCAAGGCGCGCCCCTATGAAAGGCCGCGCGGACAAGGTGTGCGCGCAATTGGCGACCTGATGCCGGAAATCGGGCGCACTGCCTTCCGCCGCTTTGGTTTTGTGCAGAGTTCGGTCGTTACCCGCTGGCCAGAAATCGTCGGTCCGAAACACGCCCGCGTATGCAGCCCCGAGGCGATCCGCTTTCCCCCCGGCGAAAAATCGGAAGGCATCCTGCAGCTCGTGGTGGTGCCTGCCCATGCCCCGCTGATCAGCCAAGTCATCCCCGAAATCATCGAGCGGGTAAACCGCTTCTTCGGCTACAAGGCGGTAGCGAGGGTCAAGCTGCGGCAGGGCGCGGTCAGTCCCGCACAGGCGGAAAAACCCGTCAAGGCGCCCCCCTCGCTCAAACCCATTCCGCTCGAACTTGGCGACAGTCTGCGGGACATTGGCGATCCCGAACTGCGCACCGTGCTCGAATCCCTCGCCCGCAGTCTGGGCGAGAAAGACAACCCGAAAACCTGACAGGACATGCCATGACCTTGCGTCTTTCCGCCCTTCTCGGTGTCGCTCTGCTTGCGGTAACAGTGCCCGGCGGGGCGCAGCAAAGCCTCGATACGCCGCGCAGCGCCTTTGATGGCATCGATGCACAGGGCAACTGGAGTGCGGCCATCAGCCGCACCGAACGCGGCCACCTTATCGGCAATCCCGACGCCGATGCTCGCCTCATCGAATTTGTCAGCTATACCTGCGGGCATTGTGCCAGCTTCGCGATGGAAGGCGAGCCGGCGATCGACCTCACGCTGCTGACGCCCGGGAAGATTTCGGTCGAGGTTCGCCCGGTGATCCGCAACGCGCTGGATCTCACCGTGTCATTGCTGGCCCAGTGCGGCGATCCGGCAGGCTTCAAGGATCGCCATCGCGCCTTCATGTACGGGCAGAAGGAATGGATCGCGAAATTCCAGAACGCGCCCCAGAGCCAGCAGGCCATCTGGGCTCGGGCCGACAAGGCCTCGCGCATGAATGCCGCCAGCGCACTCGGCCTTGCCGACATGCTGGTACAGCGCGGCCAGTCGATCGCCGATGTGAATGCCTGCGTGATGGATGATGCTGCAGCACAGAAGCTGATCAACAATGGCACAGCCGACCGGCTGGACTTCGAGGTGGCCGGAACACCCAGCTTCGCGCTCGACGGCAAGCTGCTTGAGAATGTGCATAACTGGGCCGGGCTTTATCCCGTGCTTTCGGCGCGCTTCGCGTCGCCCGCCGAGGGCGATTTATCCACCGGGTCCTGACCCAATTGTTCACAGCCCGAGCGCCCGGCCTTGCTGCTGATGCGCGAACGGCTATTCTCCCTTACCGACCCTCCAAGGAACTGTCTCCGATGAAAATCTCCCGCTTCCTAGCGCTCAGCCTCACCGCCGCCGCATCGATGGCGCTTGCCGCCTGTGACGATGCCGGCGCGCCCGGTGAAGTAGCCGAAGGCGAAGCCCTGCCTGCGGTCATGGCACCGCCGGGCACCAGCTGGACGAATACGGTCACTGTCACGCCGGAAGGCGGCTACATGATCGGCAATCCCGAAGCGCCGCTCAAACTGGTCGAGTTCGCCTCGCACACCTGCGGTGCCTGCGCCAATTTCGCGGTGACAGGCAAACCGACGCTCAAGGACAAGTATGTAGCGAGCGGGGTTGTAAGTTTCGAACAGCGCGAAATCTTTCTGAACCCGTTCGACATCGTCATCGCCAGCATGACCCAGTGCGGTGCCAAGGAGCAGATGCAGCCACTTTCGGACGAAGTCTGGCAGAACCTCCAGCAGGTCTTCACCGGACTGCAAGGCAACCCCGAAGCGGTTCAGGCCGCAGGCCAGCTGCCGGTGGACCAGCGCTTTGCGAAGATCGCGGAAGTGACGGGCCTGCTCGATTTCTTCGCAGCGCGCGGGCTCAGCGCGGATCAGGCGCGCACCTGCCTGACGGACGGCGCGAAGATCGAGGCAATGGTCAAGTCGTCCGAGGCGCAGGCGAAGGAGTTCAACGTCACGGGCACACCGACATTCGTGCTCAACGGCAAGAAGCTCGACGTCACCCAGTGGCCGCAGCTCGAACCGGCTCTCCAGCGCGCCGGAGCGCGCTGACGCCGCGATGCAGATCCACCGGCTCAAGCTCAGCGGATTCAAGAGCTTCGTCGAGCCGGCTGACTTGCGTATCGAGCCGGGGCTGACCGGGGTCGTTGGCCCCAACGGTTGCGGCAAATCCAACCTGCTTGAGGCAATCCGTTGGGTCATGGGGGAAACCTCGGCCAAGTCGCTGCGCTCGGGAGGAATGGAGGACGTGATCTTCGCGGGGACCTCGACAAGGCCGCCGCGTGATTTCGCCGAAGTCGTGCTCCATGCGCAGGACGATGGCGGCGAGGAACTGGTCGTCACCCGCCGGATCGAGCGCGGGGCGGGCAGTGCCTATCGCGTCAATGGCCGCGACGTGCGTGCCAAGGACGTCGCACTCACCTTCGCCGATGCGGCAACCGGCGCACATTCCCCGGCACTCGTAAGCCAGGGCAAGATTGCGCAGGTCATCGCCGCAAAGCCCGCCGAACGCCGCGCCATGCTGGAAGAGGCAGCCGGGATCGCGGGCCTGCACGTGCGGCGCAAGGATGCCGAGAGCAAGCTGCGCGGAGCCGAAGCAAACCTGGCCCGGCTTGAGGATCTAATGGCCGGGCTTGATGCACAGATTTCCTCGCTCAAGCGTCAGGCCAAGCAAGCCGAGCGCTACACCGAACTCACGAACCGCATCCAGGCAGCCGAAGCGCGGCTGTTGTTCGCTCGCTGGCGCGAGGCCGCGTTTGCCGCGAAGGAAGCGCGCACGGCGGCCGAAGCTGCCAATGCGCAGGTCGCCACCGCGCAGGCAGCCGTCGCCGAAGCGCAGCAGGAACAGGCCGCAGCCGCACAGGCGCTTACCAAAGCGCGCGATGAACTGGCCGACCGGCGCGATGATGCCAGCGCTCACGGCCACCGCATGGCGGCGTTGGCGGAAAAACTGGAGGCTGCCGAAACGCGTCTCGCCGACCTCACCCGCCAGCAGGAGCGGCTCGAGGAGGACCGCGCGGATGCCGATCGGCTGACCAGCAGCGCGGTAGAGGCGCTGGCGCGGCTGGAAAAGGAGGTTGTTGCCAGCCGCGGCGCTGTCGAGCAGGCCGAAGCCGCCCGCCCCGCCCTTGCCGCCCGCTCGGAAGACAGCGAGCGGGCCAGCCGCGCGGCAGAACTCGCGCTTGCCAAGGCAACCGCCGATCACGCCGGGGTCGAGGCCGAATGGCGTGTGGCCGAAGCCGCCGTCGAACAGGCCGAAGCCCGGCTGGCACGGGTCGTGTCCGACATGGCGCGGCTTGAGCGCACCCGGACCGAACTGACGCAAAGCGGCGACGCCGACGCGGAGGTGGCCGCCGCAAGCAACGCGGCGCAGGTGGCCGGGGAAGCACTTGCGGCTCTGCGCGAAAGGCTCGCTTTCGGCCAGGCACGCAAGAGTGACTTGCAGGCGGCGCGCGATGACGCGGCCAGCGCGCTTGCCGCTGCCCGGGCCGAACTCGCCGGAATCGAACGCGAACACGCTGCCCTTGCCCGCGACCGCGAGGCACGGGCGAAGCGGGAGGCGGGACGAGCGGGTCTTGCCACAGCGCTCGACCGGGTAACAGTTGCTCCGGGCTACGAACGCGCGCTCGCCGCCGTGCTCGGGCGCGACGGCAAGTCGCCGCTGGGCGCACCGCCAGCCGCGCAAGACGGACGGTTCTGGACCGGTGCCGGCGCGCCGCAGCCGGTCACGGACAGCCTGCTGGCGCACTTAACCCATTGCCCCGACGAACTGCGCGCCCGACTTGCCCTGGTGCATTGCATCGAGAGCGACGATGGCCGCAGCCTTGGTCCGGGCGAGTGGCTGGTAACCCGCGCCGGACACTTGCGCCGCTGGGACGGGTTTATCGCGCGCGGCGAAGGTGCGGCCGAAGCGGCCCAGCTTGAAGCCGCCAACCGATTTGCCGAGCTCGATGCCGCACTCACGCCGCTGCGAGAGGCCGCCGCAGCTGCCGAGGCCCGCGACAAGGCGGTGCGCGAAGAGCTTTCCGCTCTCCAGACCGCACTGGTCGCACAAGAACGGGCGATTGCGAACGCGATCGAAGCCGAGCGGCAGGCGCTCAGACGGCTCGATCAGGCCGAAGCCGCGAAAGAAAGGATTGCCGCGCGACTGGCGGAACTGGCGGCAACTGCGGGAGACATGGAAGCCCAGCTCGCCGCCGCGAAGGGTGATCTGGTCGCCGCTCGCGAGGCGCGCGAACGGCTGCCCGCGCGCGACGCCGGGCGGGCCGCGCTCGAAGCTGCGCAGGCGAGGAACGAGGCGGCACGCTCTGCCGTGCAGGCCGCGCTCGCCGAACTCGCTGCACAGGATCAGGCGCTTGCTGTGGCGCGAGAACGGCTTGCCGCGCAACAGGCCGAGCAGTCCGGCTGGAAGGCACGCTCGAGCGATGCCGAGCGCCGGATGGCCGAAGCTGCGCGCCGGCTCGCAGAGATCGAGGAAGAACGCGCCATCCACGCCGCCAAGCCCGCCGCGCTCACCGCCGAGATCGAGGCGGGCGAGGCCACCCGCACACGCCTGGGCGAGGAACTTGCCGCCGCGGAAAGCCAGATGCGCGAGGCCGATGCCTGTCAGCGCGCCGCCGATGCCGAACTTGCCGCGCGCACCGAAACTCTCGCCCAGGCGCGCGAGGGCCGCGCCAGTCTTGCCGCGCGGGCCGAGAACGAGGAATCGCGCCGCACCGAACTTGCCCGGATCTCCGGCGAGCGCTTCCAATGCCCGCCTCCGCTGCTGGGCGAACGCTTCGGCTTTGCCGAGGACGACGTCGCCCCCGCCAGCAGCGAATCCGAGGAACTCGAACGCCTCACCGCCTCCCGCGAGCGGATCGGACCGGTCAATCTCGTCGCCGCCGAGGAACTGGCGCGGATCGAGGCCGAACAGGGCAGCAATGCCGGGGAGCAGGCGGACCTCGCCGAGGCCATCGCCCGTTTGCGCGGCTCGATCGGCAGCCTCAACCGCGAGGGCCGCGAGCGCCTGCGTGCCGCCTTCGAGGAGGTGGACGGCCATTTCCGCGTGCTGTTCACCCGGTTGTTCGAAGGCGGGCAGGCGCACCTCGCGCTGATCGACAGCGACGATCCGCTCGAAGCGGGCCTTGAAATCTACGCCCAGCCGCCGGGCAAGCGGCTGCAATCCCTGTCGCTGCTGTCCGGCGGCGAGCAGGCGCTGACGGCCACGGCGCTGATCTTCGCACTGTTTCTTACCAACCCTGCACCGATCTGCGTGCTCGACGAGGTCGACGCGCCATTGGACGATGCGAACGTGGAACGCTTCTGCGACCTGCTCGATTCGATGGTGCGCACCACCACCACGCGCTACCTGATCGTCACCCATAATCCGGTAACCATGAGCCGGATGCACCGGTTGTTCGGGGTGACAATGGCCGAAAAAGGCGTGTCACGCCTCGTCAGCGTCGATCTTGGCGAAGCGGCGTTGATGGCGGCGGAATAACCGAACCGCTTACCCTTCCAGCGCTGTCGCCAGTTTCGAGCGAATCGCCTTGAGCGCCTCAAGGGTTTCCGCCATTTCCGGGGCCTCGGTCACCATCAACCGGACTCCCGGAGCAGCATCGCCCTCGACATCGGCACGACGGTCGCCCGCACGACGATCCTGGGTGCGGCGGTCGAAAACGCTCTTGGCCGAGACACGCAGCACCGCTTCGGCCCCCTTCAAGGTGTAGCCCTCGCGGTTGACCAGCCGGTCGATCGTCTCCACCATCGCCACGTCGCTGGGACGATAATAGCGCCGCCCCCCGCTGCGCTTCAGGGGCTTGAGAAGCGGGAACTGCTGTTCCCAGTATCGCAGAACGTGGGGCTTGATGCCGAGCGCCTCGCTGACCTCGCCGATGGTGCGCAGCGCACCTTCGTCCTTTCCGTCACCGAACTCGGCCATCAGCCCTCACCTTTCGTGGCTCACCCCTTGGCGATACGTTCCTTGAGCAACTGGCTCGCGCGGAATGTCATCACCCGGCGCGGAGTGATCGGCACCTCGACCCCGGTCTTGGGATTGCGGCCGATCCGCTCATTCTTGTCGCGCAGCACGAAGCTGCCGAAGCCGGAAATCTTGACGTTCTCGCCGCGGGCGAGTGCATCGCTCATCTTGCCGAGGATCGACTCGACCATTTCGAGCGATTCCGCCCGGCTGAAGCCCATCTTGCGGTTGATCGTTTCCGCCAGATCGGCGCGGGTCAAAGTGCCTACCGAACGCATCATGCGCCTTCTCCTTCGTTGGCGCGACCCATCGAAGACCTACAACTTACTATTTTCCGTCCGCTTTGCAACGCGATGGCCCGCTCAATCACGGGTTTTCAGCAATTGTGTTAGCTTTTTTGCAATGCGCCCCGCGCGCGCGTCACAGCCGGATCAGGCTGGCGCCCCAGGTGAAGCCTCCACCCATGGCCTCCAGCATCACCAGATCACCCGGCTTGATCCGTCCGTCCTTGCGCGCCACATCAAGCGCAAGGGGCACCGAGGCAGCCGAAGTATTGGCGTGGCGGTCAACGGTCACGACCACCTTTTCGGGCGCGATTCCGAGTTTCTTCGCGGTCGCATCAAGGATCCGCGCATTGGCCTGATGCGGCACGACCCAGTCGATCTCGTCGGCCGAAACACCCGTTTCCTCAAGCACTTCCTTGAGCACGTCGGAGAGGTTCACAACCGCGTGGCGGAATACCTCACGGCCTTTCATGCGGACATGACCGGTAGTCTGGGTGGTGGACGGCCCGCCATCGACATAGAGCAGATCATGCTGCGCACCGTCGGCATGGAGGCGCGTGCCAAGGATACCGGGGGCATCCTTGCCCTGTGATTCGCCCGAGGGTGCCTCGAGCACTACCGCCCCGGCTCCGTCGCCGAACAGTACGCAGGTCGTGCGGTCCTCCCAGTCGAGGATACGGCTGAAGGTTTCCGCCCCGATCACCAGCGCGCGCTTCGCCATGCCGGTGCGCAGCATCGAGTCGGCAACGCTGAGCGCATAGAGAAAGCCGGAACACACGGCGGCGACATCGAAGGCGATGCCGCCATTGCACCCCAGCGCGGCCTGCACCTTGGTAGCGGTGGCCGGAAAGGTGTTGTCAGGCGTGGCTGTCGCCAGCACAATCAACCCGATACTCGATGCCTCGACACCCGCATCCGCAAGCGCGGCGCGAGCTGCCGCAGTGGCGAGGGTGGCGGTCGTCTCACCCTCGCCGGCGACATGGCGCTGGCGGATACCGGTGCGCTCGACGATCCATTCGTCGGAAGTTTCGACCCGTGCCGCAAGTTCGGCATTGGTGACGATCCGGTCGGGCAAGGCCGATCCGGTGCCCAGCAGACGCGATCCGGTCACGCCGCGGCCTCGCCGCTATCCTCGGCCCCACGCACCTTGCCGTTGCGGCCCAGCGCATCCTGGCCGAGTTCGGCAAGATCATGTGCGATCCGTTCGGTCAGCTTGTTTTCGAGCAGGCGCGCGGCGACGGCAACCGCATTGGCGACGCCCTTGGCATTGGCGCTGCCGTGGCTCTTCACCACCACGCCGTTGAGACCAAGAAACACCGCGCCATTGTGGTTGTTGGGATCGAGATGGTGCTTGAGCAGCTCGGTCGCGGGGCGCGAGACGAGGAAGCCGATCTTGGACCGCAGCGAAGAGGTGAAGGCCTGCCTCAGCAGGTCGGTGACGAAGCGGGCCGAACCTTCGATCGCCTTCAGCGCGATATTGCCGGAGAAACCGTCGGTCACGACCACGTGCGTTTCGCCGCGATTGATCTTGTCGCTTTCCACGAAGCCGTCGAATTCCAGCGCCAGCCCGCCCTCGCCCCCGGCAGAAGCGGCTGTGAGCATGGCGGCGGCATCGCGCAGTTCCTCGGTGCCCTTGATTTCCTCGGTACCGATATTGAGCAGGCGCACGACGGGCCGCTCGAAGCCGTTGACGATGCGCGAATAGGCCGCGCCCATCACCGCGAACTGGACGAGATTGCGAGCATCGGCTTCGGTATTGGCACCGAGATCAAGCATCACCACGTCATGCGCCTGCAAGGTCGGCATGATCGCAGCGAGCGCCGGGCGGTCGATACCGGGAAGGGTGCGAAGCGCAATCTTGCTCATCGCCATGAGCGCGCCGGTGTTGCCCGCGCTGACCGCGGCGCCGGCTGCGCCGGTCTTCACCGCGTTGACGGCGAGACCCATGCTGGTTGTCTTGGCGCGGCGAATCGCGCGGCTCGGCAATTCGTCGCCACCCACCACGTCCTCGCAATGGAGAATTTCGGACGCGCCGCGCATGTTCGGGTGGTTTTCCAGCGCCGCCTCGATGCGGGCCTGGTCACCCACCAGCAGGAACTTGAATTCCTCGTACCGGCGACGGGCGAGCGCTGCGCCTTCGACCATCACGCGCACACCTTCATCGCCGCCCATCGCATCCACAGCGATACGCGGCAGGCTCATGGTGCTTCTCTCCGGTCTATCGTGCAGGCCAGCGGCGATCAGCCGACGGCGAGGACCTGACGCCCGTTGTAGTAGCCGCAGTGGCCGCAGATGTTGTGCGGGCGCTTCAGCTCACCGCAGTTCGGGCATTCATGGAACGCCTCGACCTTGAGGGCATCGTGCGAACGACGCATGCCGCGACGGGAAGGCGATACTTTTCTCTTGGGGACAGCCATGGCGGCACCAATTCCTCAAATAACTATGCGTTTGCGCCATTGACCCTGCGGCTTGGGCGCCGGTGATTCTCGAAGGCCGCCCTTAGGGCAAGGAAGCCTCACGCACAAGCATAAGCCGATGCGCGCATTCCTTGGCCGACTGTGGCGGGAAGGCGCGCGCTATAGCGGAAAATTCGCGCGTTGCAACCCGCGCGGGTGCAGCCTAGCAATGGCGCGACTTTCTCCAGGGGGATCATGTCATGACCTTGCTGCCCGTTACCCTTGCCTCGGCTGCCGCTGCGGCCGTGCTGAATATCTGGCTGTCGATCCGCATCGGTGCGGTCCGGCGCGCGCTCGGCATCAGCGTCGGTGATGGCGGGAGCGAAGCGCTGCAACGCCGGATGCGGGCGCAATTGAACTATGTCGAGAACACCGCTTTCGTGCTGGTGCTGGTCGCGGCTGTCGAACTGGCCGGCAAGGGCAGCTGGTGGCTGGCTTACGTGGCTGCGGCCTATTTCATCGGCCGCGTGCTGCACGGCTTCGGTATGGACGGCGGCAACTGGGGATGGGGCCGGATGGTGGGCACGCTGGTGACGATGCTGGTGCAGCTGGGCCTTGCGGTGGTGGCTGCGCTGCTGGCGGCGGGGGTCATGTAAGGTGAGCCCGGTTGCCCTTGCGCTTGCCACTGCCCTGCTGACCTCGCAGGCGCAGTCTGAACCGAACGATCCTTGTCTTTTCGGAATTTGGGAAGTTGTCGAATGGTCTGATCTCGACAGCGAAGGCAATCCAATGCAGCCTGATCGCTCGGGCGCAAAGGGGCGGTTCATCTATACGCCTGGAGGACTGTTAAGCGTTCAGGTCATGCTTGACCCCAATTCTGCGCCCATAGAAGGTCGACAGGACGTTGATGGGCTGGCCGACGCGGCACGCTCTACCGTCGAATACTTCGGACAATATCAAGCCGATGCCGAGAATGGTTCGCTCACACACCATATTGTCGGATCGGGCATTCCCAACCGTCGCGGGACGGACGCTGTGCGCAGCTATGCGATGAAAGATGGCAAATTGCTGATATTCTGGAATGAGCCGGACGGACGCCGGTTCAGCAGGACGTTGGAGCTGCTTGAACGGCTGGGAGATATACCCTGCGAATTATAACTTACCCAAGCGCATAGTCGCTCACAAACGCATTGGTCTTGCGCTCGCGGCCGAAGGTGCTGGTCGGGCCGTGGCCGGGGATGAACATCACGTCCTCGCCCAGCGGCCAGAGGCGCTGGGTGATCGAATCGATCAGGTCCTGATGATTGCCGCGCGGGAAGTCTGTCCGCCCGATGCTGCCCTGGAACAGCACGTCACCGACAATCGCGAAGCGGCTGGGCGCGTGGTAGAACACCACGTGGCCCGGGGTGTGGCCGGGGCAGTGGATCACGTCGAGCGTCAATTCGCCAACCGTCACCGTGTCGCCATGCTGGAGCCAGCGGGTGGGCGTGAAGCTCTTGGCGACCATCCCCCAGCGTGGGCCGTCTTCGTCGAGCTGGTCGATCCAGAAGCGGTCATCCTCGTGCGGCCCTTCGATCGGCAGGCCCAACTCCTCGGCAAGCATCCCGGTCTGACCGCAATGGTCGAGATGTCCGTGAGTGACGAGCAGCTTTTCGAGCGTCACCCCCGCCTTGGCGACAGCCTCTTTCAGCTTGTCGAGATCCCCGCCGGGATCGACCAGCGCGCCCTTCATCGTCTTGGTGCACCAGATCAGCGAGCAGTTCTGCTGCAGCGGCGTCACCGGAATGATCGCGGCGCGCATGGGTAGTGTGGGTTGGTCGGTCATGAGCGGGAGGCTTAAATCTTCCCCCCCTTCCACACAACCCGGCCGATGATATCGACCTCGTCTGCCGCAACTTCAACCGGCGGGTAGGCGAGATTCTGCGACAGCAACGCCACCCGCCCTGCCCCCGCGCTCGCTACGCGCTTGACCATCAGCGTGTCGCCTAGGCGCACCACGTGGATGCCGTCGCGAAACGGACGGGGTGAGCGATCGACAAGGATCTCGTCGCCGTCGTTGAGCAGTGGCTCCATCGAGTCTCCCTCGACCCGGATCGCCGACAGGTGCGCGCGTTCCAGCCCCTGTTCGGCCAGCCAGCGGCGCGAGAAGCGGAAGGTGTCGAACGCATCCTCCTCGCCTGCCACGCGCCCCGACCCGGCTGACGCACCGAGATCGAGCCGCGGCACCTCGACCCACGCACCCGATTCGCGACGCTTAGGGGCTTTTACGTAGGAATTTTCCTGCGCCTCGCGCAATTCCTCTTCTCCCACGCCGAAGAACTGCGCCAGCGTGGCGCGGTCCTGTTCCTCCAGCTTGCGGGGCGAACCTTTGCGAATGAATTGCTGAAGATAGGATGGATTGCGCCCCAGCAATTCGGACAGGGCGGCGAGGCTCACCCCCCTCTCCTGGGACAATTCCAGCAGTCGCGCACGCGGCGCATCGAGGGTGAGGCGGGGGTTTTGCGGATCGATAACCATGAATCCTTCCTACACGTAGGATTTTTCCTAGACAAGTAGGAAATGAAGTGAAACAAATCAGGAACATCGAGCGATTCGCCCGGTGCATCGCCTTCGGCACAGCACTCTACAGGGACGCAAAACCATGCTGCTTCGGACCATCGAAACCTTCCTCAGGGAACACGCCATGCCCGCCACCAAATTCGGGCGGCTCGCCGCCCATGACCCGCGCTTCGTGCTCGATCTGCGCATGGGCCGCATCCCCCGCCCCGATACCGAACTGCGCACCCGCGCATGGATGCAGGGCTATGCAGATCGCGCCGCCGCCGAACAGAAGGAGGCTGCATGATGCTGCTGACCGAAAGCCACCGCGATCCCTTCGCTCACGCCTTTGCCGACCTCGAGGACTTAGAGGTCAAGTCCGCCCCGCTCGCCGGTTTCCGCGCACGCCGAACTACCGCCGACCGGGTACGCACCGCACTTACCGCGCTGGCGCAGGGGCACGGCACGCTGCTGTCGCATGACGAGAAGGCCTGGGCCTCAATCACCTTCTCGGGCACGCGCCACGAGGTGGTGCTGGAATTCTGCGGCACAGAGGCTGTCGCAGGCGGCGAGGAACTGATCGAGCGCCTGCCCGATCACGAATTCGCCCTGCCCGGCCAACTGGTCGCCGATGCCACCGTGACCAAGGTCGACCACCGCTTCGGCGCGATGGAGCGGCTGGAGGTGACTGCGGTATTGCTGCTGCTGGAGGAGGGGTGAGGCCGCGCTAGATAGGCGGTGCGCCTTCGGGCCGCAGATGCGGCCCGCAAGCGCGACCGCGCGCCCGCAGGTGCGCCTCAGCGAAGCGGAGGGAATAGCACCGAGGACAAGGCCCCGGAGGGGGCCTTGCAATCAGGACCTCCGCCGGATCACCAGGTTCCGGATCTCGCTCATATCCTCCATCGCGAAGCGGATGCCTTCGCGGCCCAGGCCTGAATCCTTGACCCCGCCATAGGGCATGTTGTCCACCCGGTAGCTCGGCACGTCATTGATCACCACGCCGCCGACATCGAGCCGCTCCCAAGCGTCGAACATCTGGAACAGGTCGCGGGTAAAGATGCCCGCTTGCAGGCCGAACTTCGAATTGTTGACCTCCTCCAGCGCGGCGTCGAAATCATCGAAGCGTTGCAGGATCGCCAGCGGACCGAAGGCTTCCTCGTTCTTCGCCTTGGCGTCGGCTGGCACGTTTTCGAGCAGCGTCGCCTCCAGCATATTGCCGCGCGTCAGCCCTCCGCCGCAGAGCAGGCTCGCACCCGCCGCCACGGCCTCGTCGATCCAGCCTTTCAGCCGCCTCGCCTCACCGTCGGAGATCATCGGGCCGATGAAGGTGTCGCGGTCCTTGGGATCGCCCGCGACCAGTTTCCCGGCCCGTTCGACCAGCATCGCCTTGAAGGCATCATAGACATCGCCGTGGATGAGGATGCGCTGCACCCCGATGCAGGATTGGCCCGACTGGTAGAATGCGCCGAAGATAACGCGTTCGAGAGCATCGGCGAGATCGGCGTCGCGGTCGATGATCACCGCCGCATTGCCGCCGAGTTCGAGCACGACCTTTTTCTTGCCCGCCTTGGCCTTCAGGTCCCAGCCCACGCCCGGCGAACCGGTGAAGCTGAGCAGCTTCAGCCGCTCGTCCTCGGTGAACAGGTCCGCCCCGTCGCGGGCAGCGGGCAGGATGCTGAACGCGCCTTCGGGCAGCACGTCGCATTCGGCCAGCACCTCGCCCATGATGATCGCGCCGAGCGGGGTTTTGCTCGCGGGCTTCATTACGAAGGGACAGCCCACCGCAATCGCGGGCGCGATCTTGTGCGCGGCGAGGTTGAGCGGAAAGTTGAAGGGCGAGATGAAGCTGCACGGCCCGATGGGAACGCGCTTCCACATCCCCTGATAGCCACGCGCGCGCGGGGAAATGTCGAGCGGCTGGACTTCGCCATAGTTCCTGACCGCTTCCTCGGCGGCGATGCGGAAGGTGTCGATCAGGCGGGAGACCTCGCCTTCGGCATCCTTGATCGGCTTGCCCGCCTCGACGCACAGGGCAAAGCTGAGTTCGTCAAACCGTTCGCGGAAGCGCTTGACGCAGTGCAACAGCACGTCCTGCTTCTCGTAGGAGGCAAGCCGCGCCATCGGCTCGGCGGCGCGCACGGCCCCCGCGATCGCCTCTTCGATCACATCGGGCGTCGCCAGCGCGGTGCGGAAGGCGACCTCGCCGGTGTATTTGTCGGTCACCGCCAGATCGGTGTTGGGCTGGGCGGCCTTGTTGTTGAGGTAGAGCGGATAGGTGGATTTGAGTTGGGGCATGGTGGCTACGTCTTCCTCGTCTTCCCGGACTTGATCCGGGATCCCGCTTCTTCTTGGGCCGCCGCGGGAGGGAAGCGGGGCCCCGGGTCAAGCCCGGGGAGACGCATGGGTTCAAAGCTCCTTCGACAACCGCTTGATGTCGATGTTCAGGATCTGGTCGTTCTCGGAATAGTCGACCGGGCAATCGATCAGATGCACCCCCGGCGTGTCTCGGCAATGGGCAAGCAGATCGGTGAGGTGTTCGGACGAGGTCACCCGGTGCCCGATAGCGCCGTAGCTTTCGGCATAGGCGACGAAATCGGGGTTGCCGTAGGTCAGGCCGAAATCCTTGAAGCCCATATTGGCCTGCTTCCAGCGGATCATCCCATAGGCATCGTCGCGCAGGATCAGCACAGTGAGGTTGAGGCCCAGCCGCACGGCGGTTTCCATCTCCTGGCTGTTCATCATGAACCCGCCATCGCCGCAGATCGCCATCACCTTGCGATCAGGGTAGAGCATCGCGCTCATCATCGCGGAAGGCAGGCCCGCCCCCATCGTCGCCAGCGCATTGTCGAGCAGCACGGTGTTGGGCAGGTAGGCGGTATAGCCGCGCGCGAACCAGATCTTGTAGACCCCGTTGTCGAGGCAGATGATCCCGTCCTCGGGCATGCACCCTCGCACCTGCGCCACCAGATGCGGCGGGAAGATCGGGAAACGGTCGTCGGCAGCAAGCGGCGCGGTATGGGCGACCTCTGCCGCGCGATATTCAAGCATCCGCTTGAAATCCCACTTGCCTTGCGGGACGATGTCTTCCTTGATCTGCCAGATCGCGTTGGCGATATCGCCGATCACTTCGATCTGCGGGAAGTAGACCGGATCGACTTCGGCCGTGCGGGTCGAAACGTGGATGACTGTCGGCGGACTGTCCGAACCGACCGGGCCTTCCTCGTCGTTCTTCATGAAGAAGGGCGGTTTTTCGATCACGTCATGGCCGATATTGACGATGCAATCCGCATCCTCGATCGCGCGGTGGACGAAGTCTCCGGCAGACAGCGCCGCGCAGCCGAGAAACAGGGGATGGCGCTCGTCGATCACGCCCTTGCCCATCTGGGTGGTAACGAAGGGAATCCCGGTCTTGTCGATCAGCTGGCGCAGCATTCGACCGGTCATCTTGCGGTTGGCGCCCGCGCCGATAACGAGGATCGGCTTCTTCGCCTGCTCCAGCGCCACCACCGCCTGACGCACGGCCTTGGGCTCGGCACTGGGCCGACGCGCAAGACTGGGAGCAAGCGGGCGGCTGGTCGTGTGTTCCTCGGCAATGTCCTCTGGGAATTCGAGATGGACGGCGCCCGGCTTTTCCTCCTCGGCAAGCCGGATCGCCTCGCGCACGCGGCTGGGGATGTTGTCGGCGCTGGCGAGCTGGTGGGCGTACTTGGTGATCGGGCTCATCATCGCCACCACGTCGAGGATCTGGAAGCGGCCCTGCTTCGATTTCTTGATCGGCTTCTGCCCGGTGATCGCCAGCGTCGGCATCCCGCCGAGCTGCGAATAGGCGACCGCGGTGACCATGTTGGTCGCGCCCGGCCCAAGCGTTGCGAGGAATACACCGGTCTTGCCGGTGTGGCGGCCATAGGTCGCCGCCATGAAGCCCGCACCTTGTTCATGACGGGTCAGGATCAGCTTGATCTTGTCCGAATTCGACAGGCTTTCGAGAAAGTCGAGATTCTCTTCCCCCGGCACGCCGAAGATATATTCGACGCCTTCAGCCTCCAGACACTCGATGAAGAGGTCGGACGCTTTCTTCGGATCACTCATGTTGTTTCCCCCCAAAATGCTGCATCCCGGCGCGAGGGGCTCCCTTCCCCTGCCCCCGGCAACCGTTCCCGAGCGGCTACCAGCGAGATGTGACCGCTCAGTGATGTAGCGGTTGACACCGCTTGTATTGCAGAAAAGCGCCAAGGCGCAAAATCGGGGTGTGATTCAGTAGCCGAGGCGCGGGTCGAACACCGGTGCGACCGGCTCGCCGCGAAGATACTTGTCGAGGTTGTCGAGGAAGCGGTCCGCGCTTCGGACGAACATCTTGTCCTGTGCACGGCCGGAAAGGTGCATGGTCACATGCGCGTTGGCGAGCGACCATAGCGGATGGTCGGCAGGCAGCGGTTCGGGCGTAGTGACATCGAGGAAAGCGCCGCCAATTGCTTTCTTTTCAAGCGCTTCCACCAGTGCCGTCTGGTCGATCACGCTGCCGCGCGCGATGTTGACGATGACGCAATCGGATTTCATCGCCGCGAGTTCTTCCGCACCGATCATGCCTTCGGTTTCGGGCGTGGCGGGGACAGCAAGGATTACCCAGTCGAATTCACCGAGGCGCGCGCGCCATTCGTCGGGGCGCAAAGTGCCCTCGCCGCCCGAACGGCGCACCACCGATACTGCCACATCGAAGGCTTCGAGCCGCGGCTGGATCAGTTTGCCGATTGCGCCATAGCCAAGCAGCAGCGCCTTCGATCCCGCCAGCTCGCGCTTGCCCGGCGAATCGAGCAGCCATTCGTGCCGGTCCTGTGCGCGCACTACCTCGCGGTAGCCCTTGGCGATATTGAGCATGCCCATCACCACATATTCGGCGATGGTGATCGCATTGATCCCGGCCCCGTTGGTGACGGTGATCCCGCGCTCGATCAACACGTCCATCGGCAGGAAATCGAGCCCGGCATAGATCGAATTGAGCCACTTCAGTTTTTTCGCCGCGATCAGGGTTTCGGCCATGGCCTTCTGGTCGTTCATGTCGAACCAGCCGATCTCGGCATCGGAGACGGCTTCCATCGCTTCTTCGTGGGTCATGAACCAGCGCACATCGAGACCCTGCGGCAGGCGCGGTTCAAGCATCGGGCGGATCAGCCCGGAGATTGCCAGTTTCGTCACAACTTCCACTCCCATCCCAGCGGATCGCCGTCCATCACCTCGACGCACTGCGCCGCGAGTTCGTCGCGGATCGCGTCCGACGTGGCGAAGTCCTTGGCGGCGCGCGCTTCCTTGCGGCGGGCGAGCGCGGCTTCGATTTCGGCTTCGGTGATGGTCGCGGCCTTGGGGCGGATGCGAAGGTCGGCGCGGGTGAGATCGAACAGGTTCAGGCCGAGTAGTTTGTCGCACTCGGCTATCGCATTGAGCCGATCCCCTGCGTAGCCTTTCTCCGCCGAAATTGACTCTGCAATCACCAGCACCCTCGCAGTGTTAAGATCATCGGAAATGGCCTCATCGATCTGATAGAGACTCATGTCAGCCTTGCCTGCGGGTTCGGCATCAACTCGCTGCTTGAGCCGCTCGATGCCCATCACCATCCGCTTCAACCGCGTCAGGGCCGCGCCCAGGCCTTCCCAGCTGAACTCCAGCTCGGAGCGGTAATGGGCCTGCAAACACATCAGGCGGTAGGCGAGCGGGTGGTAGCCCTTGTCGACCAGCAGTTGCAGCCGCAGGAACTCGCCCGAGGACTTCGACATCTTGCCCGAGCGTTCCACCAGAAAATTGTTGTGCATCCAGATCTTCGCGCCCGAATTGCGCGGATCATCGAGCCCATTCGTGCAGCAATACGCCTGATTCTGCGCGATCTCGTTGGGGTGGTGGATTTCGCGGTGGTCGATCCCGCCGGTGTGGATGTCGAACGGGAAGCCGAGCAGCGCCTCGCCCATCACCGAGCATTCAAGGTGCCAGCCAGGCGCGCCCCGGCCCCATGGCGAATCCCATTCCATCTGACGGGTCTCGCCCGCCGGTGTCTTGCGCCAGATGGCGAAATCGGCGGCGTTGCGCTTGCCTTCGACGCTCTCGATACGACCTTCCCCGTCCTCGGTAACGGCCCGCGCCAGCCGCCCATAATCCGCCACCGTCGACACATCGAAATAGAGCCCGCTCTCCAGCTCGTAACAGTGCTTGTCGGCAATCGACTTGCCCCAGTCGATCATCGCCTCGACATATTCGGTCGCGCGCGGATGCTGTTTGGGCTGCACATTCAGCCGCGCCAGATCGCGCTCGAAATCCTCCTGATAGAAGCGCGCAATGTCCCATGCGCTCTTGCCCTCGCGCGCGGCCATGCGCTCCATCTTGTCCTCGCCCTCGTCCGCGTCAGAGGTGAGGTGTCCGACATCGGTGATGTTGACGACGTGGGTGAGGCTATAGCCCTTCCATTGCAGCACCCGCCCCAGCGTATCGGCGAAGACATAGGCGCGCATGTTGCCGATATGCTGGTAATTATAGACCGTCGGCCCGCAGGTATACACGCGCGCCTCGCCCGGATGGACGGGCTCGAACACCTCGATCGAACGGGTGAGCGAGTTGAACAGCTTGAGCGGCGTATCGGTCATGGCCCGCGCTTTGCTTGCGGACGGCGTGCGGGTCAATCCCAGCCGATGAACTTCACCTGCTCTTCCAGCGGCACGCGCTCGCGCTCGAAATTGTTCACCGGCGCGTCCGGGTCGCGGTAGCCGATCGCCATGCCGCAAAAGAACATGTAGCGTTCGTGATCAAGGCCGAGGAAGTCGCGGATCGTGTTGGCATAGAGCGCCATGAATTCCTGGAAGCAGCTATCCAGCCCCTCCTCGCGCAGCAGCAGGGCGACGGTCTGCAGCCACATGCCGACGTCCGACCACTGCGGCTCCTTCATCAGGCGCGGGAAATAGACGAACAGCACGGCCGGCGCATCGAAGCTTGTGGCATTCTTGGCCATCGCCGCCATGCGCCCGGCACCGTCGTCGCGGGCGATGCCCATGGCACCGAACATGCCCGCCGAAACCCCGTCGAGGCGCTTTTTGTAGGCCTCCTCCTGCCCCGGCGCGGCCCAATCGTATTCGGCAGTCTGCGGGCCGTTGGCGATGATCTTCGCCTGCAGGTCCTTGAGCGGCTGGCCGGTGACGATGCTCGCTTCCCACGGCTGGTAATTGCACCCTGAAGCCGCCCAGCGCGCCGTGTCCATCACGCGGGTGAGCGTGGCGAGATCGACCGGCTTGTCGAGGAACGCCCGGATGGAGCGGCGGGTGGTGACGGCTTGGGTAACGGTGGTCGCTTTCGTCATTGTCTCTTGATGCCCTTTTCGTCCTCGAACAGCTCGGCCAGCTGCTCCATGATCGTGCCGCCAAGCTGTTCGACGTCCATGATCGTCACCGCGCGCCTGTAGTAGCGCGTCACGTCGTGGCCGATGCCGATTGCCACGAGCTGCACCGGCGAGACCTTCTCGATCCACTCGATCACGCCCCTCAGGTGCGCTTCGAGATAGCCCGCCGAGTTCACGCTCAGGGTTGAATCGTCCACCGGCGCACCATCTGAAATCACCATCAGGATGCGGCGTTCTTCGGGGCGGTAGAGCAGGCGGGAATGCGCCCACATCAGCGCCTCGCCGTCGATGTTCTCTTTCAACAGGCCCTCGCGCATCATCAGCCCGAGATTGCGGCGCGCCCGGCGCCATGGCTCGTCAGCCTGCTTGTAGATGATATGCCGCAGATCGTTTAGGCGGCCGGGGTTCGGCGGCTTGCCGTCGGCCAGCCAGGCCTCGCGGCTCTGCCCGCCCTTCCACGCGCGGGTCGTGAAGCCGAGGATCTCGGTCTTGACCCCGCAGCGTTCGAGCGTGCGCGCCAGAATGTCCGCGCTGATCGCGGCGATGGAGATCGGACGCCCGCGCATCGAGCCCGAATTGTCGATCAAGAGCGTGACGATGGTGTCCTTGAACTCGACATCGCGTTCGACCTTGTAGCTAAGGGCAGTGCCGGGCGAAACGATCACGCGCGACAGGCGCGCGGCATCGAGCACGCCTTCTTCCTGATCGAAATCCCAACTGCGGTTCTGCTGCGCCATCAGGCGGCGCTGCAACCGGTTGGCGAGGCGCGTCACGACCCCCTGGAGCCCGGTAAGCTGGCTGTCGAGATAGGCGCGCAGCCGGTCCAGCTCCTCTGCATCGCACAGGTCGGGCGCAGCCACTTCCTCGTCGAAACGCGTGGTATAGGCCTTGTAATCGACGCTGGCGGGAATTTCGGCCTGCGGGCGGTTGGGGCGCACCGGGGCATTGGAGGCATCACCCTCGTCGCCCGGTTCGCCTTCGGACATTTCGCTGTCGGTTTCAGCCTCGGAGCTTTCGGAGCCCTCGCCATCACCTTCGGCCATGTCCCCGGCCATTTCCGCGCTCTGCGGATCGCCTTCGCCCTGGTTGTCATCCTCGCCCTGATCTTCGTCGCTGGGCGAATCCTCGTCGTCTGGGTCGTCCGATTCGCCTTCGTCGGGAGCGTCGGTCGGGCGGGTGAGATCGAGTTCGCGCAACATATCGAGCGCGAGTTTCTGGAAGGCTTCCTGATCGCCGATCTTGTCAGCAAGCCCCGCGAAATCACCTCCGACCTTTTCCTCAAGGAAGTCGCGCACCAGTTCAATCCCGCCCTGCGCGCGCGCCGGGACAGCCTCGCCGGTCAGCGCCTCGCGCACCAGCAGGGCGAGCGCGGTCTGCAAGGGGACTTCGGAGGAATTCTGCGCGCGCACGATCTTGTCGCCCGCGGTGCGCAGCTCGGTCGCGGCGTCGAGATTGGCCTTGATCCCGCCAAACCGGTTGGCGCCCAAAGCCTCGTAACGCACCTGCTCGATCGCGTCATAGCAGGCTCGCGCGACAGGTTCGGGCGGCGCGCTGCGGGCGTGGAGCGCAGGGTCGTGGTGACGCAGCTTCAACGCGAAGGAATCGGCGAAGCCGCGTGCCTCGCGGACCTGTTCGGCAGGAAGGTCACGCCCTGGCAGCGGCACGCGGAAACGGTTGCCCGCCGCGCCCGGCACATCGGCGCTCCACGCCACCTCGACCTCCGGGTCGCGCGCAATCGCCCGCGACGCGCCGGTCAGCGCCTGCTTGAACAGATCGAGCGGTGACTGGTCTGCCATCGCTTAGAGAATCGACTGTCCGGTCTTGGCCCAATCGGCGAGGAAGCCCTCGATGCCCTTGTCGGTCAGGACATGCTTGAACAGGGCATGGATCACGGCTGGCGGCGCGGTCATCACGTCGGCGCCGATCTTCGCGGCCTGGAGCACGTGGGTGACATGGCGCACGCTGGCGACGAGGATTTCGGTCTCGAAGCCGTAATTATCGTAGATCAGGCGGATGTCCTCGATCAGATCCATCCCGTCAAAGCCGTTGTCATCGTGCCGACCCACGAAGGGCGAGATGAACGTCGCGCCTGCCTTGGCTGCGAGTAGCGCCTGATTCGCCGAAAAACACAGCGTGACGTTGACCATTGTGCCATCGCCGGTGAGCGCCTTGCAGGTCTTGAGACCATCGACCGTCAGCGGCACCTTGATGCAGACATTGTCAGCGAGCTTGCGGAGGACTTCGGCCTCTTTCATCATGGTTTCATGGTCGAGCGCGACCACTTCCGCACTGACTGGGCCATCGACGATGGCGCAGATTTCGCGCGTCACCTCCATGAAGTCCCGCCCCGACTTTGCGATCAGCGAGGGATTGGTGGTCACCCCGTCAAGCAGGCCGGTGGCAGCCAAATCCCTGATCGCGTCGATCTCGGCGGTATCGGCAAAGAACTTCATGGGTCACTCCAGAGCTTTTCGCATGGCCAGCCGGGTCGCAGGAGCCTATCTGCACGGGCATGACCAGACTGTCGGTGTCATCTGCGCTGCTGCTTGCCGCCCTCGTGGCAGCTTGGCAACCGTCGAAAGCGCTGGCGGCGGAGGAAGACACGCAATTCTGGCTGATGACCTTCGCCACCGGAGAAGTGGCGGACGGCACCACCCTGACGGTGGACGGCTCCCAGCGCTGGCGATCCGACGGGCGCGGCGGCGACCAGCAGACGCTGCGGTTCAACATCGACCGCCAGCTTGCCAAGGGATTGCGTGTGGGCGGCGGTATGATGGTGCTGGATGCAGGCGGGCTTACCGAATTGCGGCCGCACCAGCAGATCACGCTGACGCGCGGGCGGTTCGAATCGCGGACGCGGCTGGAAGAACGCTTTTTCGACGGCGCGGACCGGATGGAGCTGCGGCTACGCCAGCGGATCCTTTACACCCAGCCGATCGCGCGGGGCTGGCGCGCCACGCTGAACGGCGAATGGTTCGCGCTGTTGCAAGGCCGCAATTCGGGGCAAGGTGCATCGACCGAACAGTGGCGCGCGCAGATCGCGGTCGTACACCGGCTGGACAAGCGGCTTGAAGTGGGGGCGGGTTACTGGCTCGTGGTCTTTCCGCGCGGCGAACGTAGCGACCGGATCAGCCATGTCCCGCTGACCACGATCACCTGGCATTTCTGACGCGTCACGCCAGCGCGCCGCACGACCATGGCCATTACAGCTGCGAACCCAGCCCGAACACGCCGATCAGCACCGGGTCGCGCGTGTCTTCAGGCCGCGCGCGGATGGCGGCTTCCTCGCGTGCGATCTCGCTCCAGATGGCGTCGTCGACCTCACGCCCGATCCGCGATGCGAGTTGGCCGGGGTTCACGCCCACCAGCGCGCCGAGCGCCTCACCGACCAGCGGATCCTCCGTCAGCCGGATCGCCTCGCCCAGCTCCGGCACCATCGCATCGAGCAATGCCGTGCCCATTTCCCCGCGCAGGAAGGTGCTCGCCGCCGTTGGCCCGCCACGCACCAGCTCGAGCGCGTTGGCGAAGCCGATCACCCTGACGGCATCAGTCACCACCGGCGCGGCGCGAAAGCTTGCCTCTATCGCGAAACCGGCAAACCGCTCCTCAAGCCCGTCCTTGAACAATTGCGAGGTCAGGATGCGCGACAGGGTGCCGCCGCGCGCGCCAAGGAACTGGTCGAGACCGATCCGGGCCACCTGCTCGTCCCAGAAACCGCCCGGCGCGGTCAGGCTTGCAAAGGCGTTCTCGGCCGACAGCAGCAGCAGGCGGCGCACCCCTTCCTCCATGGTGAAGGCAGGGCCGGTGTTTGCGCAGGCGGGCAGCAGCAGCATGGCGCCCGCCCCTGCTGCTCCTGCGAGCAAGGAACGGCGATTGGCAGAAGCGGCAAGAATTGTGGTCATTGGCGGGTCTCCATGCTTGCCCGACACTGATGCCGCCGCCCATATATCTCCACGATGAACCGCATTCGCCTGCTTGTGCTCAACGCTGCGCTCGGCCCGCTGGATTACCGGCTGCCCGATGGCGTCGGCGCGCCTGCGGGCAGCGTGGTGATCGCACCGCTGGGGCCGCGCAAGGTGACCGGGATCGTGTGGGACGAAAGCCGCTTGCCGGGCGAAGATATCGCCTTCGAACGGCTGCGCCCGATCGTCGAAGTGCTTCCCGTCCCGCCGCTTCCCGCAGCCCTCAGGCGGCTGATCGAATGGACCGCCGATTACTACTGCGCCCCGCTCGCCAGTGTCGCGCGCATGGCGCTGTCCAGCGGCGGCGCATTGGGCGGACCGGCGACGATGACCGAATACCGCCTGTCGGGCGGCCTGCCCGAGCGCATGACCGCGCAGCGCCTTGCCGCGATCGAGGCGCTGGAGGGCGAACAGGGCACGATAAGGGAGCTGGCGGGGATCGCGGGGGTTTCCGGAGGGGTGTTGCGCGGGCTTGTCAACCAAGGCGTGATCGAACCGGTAACAGTCGCCATCGACCGCCCCTACCCGCCCGCTGACCCCGATCATGCCCCGCCCGATCTTTCGCCCGAACAGAGCACCGTTGCCGCGCGGCTGATCGATGCGGTGAGGGCG
Organism: Erythrobacter dokdonensis DSW-74; assembly: GCF_001677335.1. Taxonomy (GTDB): domain Bacteria; phylum Pseudomonadota; class Alphaproteobacteria; order Sphingomonadales; family Sphingomonadaceae; genus Erythrobacter; species Erythrobacter dokdonensis. The sequence goes on along the minus strand of NZ_LZYB01000001.1, from coordinate 198,704 downwards.
GGTGCCTTTGCACCCTTCCTGCTCGACGGAGTGACCGGATCGGGCAAGACCGAGACCTATTTCGAACCTGTCGCCGAGACGATCCGGAGCGGTAAGCAGGTGCTGGTGCTGCTGCCCGAAATCGCGCTGACCGAAAACTTCCTTGCGCGCTTCGCTGCGCGCTTCGGAGCGCCGCCAGTGTTGTGGCACTCTTCCCTCAAATCGACCGAGCGCCGACGCGCGTGGCGGGCGATTGCCGATGGAAGCGCGCAGGTTGTAGTGGGCGCGCGCTCGGCGCTGTTCCTGCCCTATGCGGACCTCGGCCTGATCGTCGTCGACGAGGCGCACGAGGTCAGTTTCAAGCAGGATGACGGGGTGCGCTACAACGCCCGCGACGTATCGGTGATGCGCGCGCGCTTCGAAGGCGTGCCGGTAGTCCTCGCCAGCGCCACCCCCGCGCTTGAAAGCCTGCACATGGCCGAGATCGGGGTCTACGAAAAGCTCGAGCTGCCCAGCCGGTTCGGCGGGGCGAGCCTGCCGAAAGTGCGGCTGGTCAATCTCACCGAGGAAAAGCCCGGCAGCCAGCGCTGGCTGGCCAGACCGCTGGTCGATGCCCTGCGCGAACGGCTGGAGAAAGGCGAGCAATCGCTGCTGTTCCTCAACCGCCGCGGCTATGCCCCGCTCACCCTGTGCCGCAATTGCGGGCACCGCTTCAAATGCCCCTCTTGCAGCGCCTGGCTGGTGGAACACCGCCTCTCCGCCCGCCTCGCCTGCCATCACTGCGGGTTCGAGACGCGGGTGCCCGATGCCTGCCCCGAATGCGGCGAGAGTGACTGCCTCGTCGCCTGCGGCCCAGGGGTGGAGCGCATCGCCGATGAAGTGCGCGATCTCTTCCCGCAGGCGCGCATCGCACTCGCCACCTCGGACACGCTGAACACGCCCGAGCGTGCCGCCGAATTCATTGCGCAGGCCGAAGGCAAGGCGATCGATATCATCATCGGCACGCAACTCGTGACCAAGGGTTTCCACTTCCCCGAGCTGACGCTGGTGGGCGTAGTCGATGCCGATCTGGGCCTCGAAGGCGGAGATTTGCGCGCGGCCGAGCGCACCTATTCTCAGGTCGCGCAGGTCGCAGGACGCGCGGGGCGCGGAGCCAAGCCTGGCGAGGTGCTGATCCAGACCCGCCACCCCGATGCGCCGGTGATCGCCGCGTTGGCGGACGGTGACCGTGACGCCTTCTACGCCGCCGAGACGCAAGGCCGTCGCGATGCCGGCGCACCGCCTTTCGGACGCTGGGCGGCGATCATCCTGTCATCAGAAGACGAAAGGGAAGCCCGCGAGGCGGCGGTGCGGCTGGGCGACGTGCGCCCGCGGCTGGAGGGAGTGCAGATCCTCGGCCCCGCCCCTGCTCCGCTGGCCCTGCTGCGCGGGCGCTATCGCTACCGCTTTCTGGTGAACGCGCGGCGCAGCGCCAATCTGCAAGGCGTGTTGCGCGACTGGATCGCCAGCGTGAACTTCGCCCCCGGCGTACGCGTGGGCGTGGATGTCGATCCCTATTCCTTTGTGTAACGAAACCAAAGCGGGTCGCTCCGCGTAACCATCACATGACCTCTCCCATCCTCGTGCCCGTGCTCGGCGACCAGCTGTCGCGCAATATCTCCAGCCTCGACGGCCTCTCGCCAGCCCAAACCCGCATCCTGATGATGGAGGTGTGGGACGAGGCGACCTATGTGAAGCACCACAAGCAGAAGATCGTGCTGATCTTCGCAGCCATGCGCCATTTTGCCGCAGAACTTCGCGCCGAGGGTTGGCAGGTCGATTACATCCGCCTCGATGACCCGGAAAACACCGGCAGCTTCACCGGTGAAGTCGTCCGCGCGGTCGAGCGCCACGCGCCGAGCGAAGTGCGCGTCACTGAAAGCGGCGAGTGGCGGGTGGCACGCGCGATGGAAGAATGGGAGGGTCGCCTGCCCTGCCCCGTCACCATCCTGCCCGACACCCGCTTCATCGCCACACACGCCGATTTCCGAAACTTCGCAGACGGTCGCAAGCATCTGACGATGGAATATTTCTACCGCGAGATGCGCCGCAAGACCGGTTTGCTGATGCGTCGCGACGGAAACCCGGAAGGCGACCAGTGGAACCTCGATGCCGAAAACCGCGAACCGCCAAAGGAAGGCCTGCGCGCGCCGCCTGCGCCCAAGTTCACGCCCGACGAAACCACTCGCGCGGTGATCGAACTGGTGGGGACACGCTTTGCCGATCACTTCGGCGATCTCGAACCGTTCGGCTGGCCGGTGACGCGCGATGAAGCACTGGAAGCGGCCGAGGCCTTCTTTACCCGCCGCCTCGCTCTCTTCGGCCCCTATCAGGACGCGATGGTGCATGGCGAAGACGACCTCTACCACTCGATGCTTTCCACCAGTCTCAATATCGGGCTGCTGGACCCGCTCGAACTGTGCCGGCGCGCCGAGGACGAATACCGCGCAGGCCGCGCACCGCTAAACTCGGTCGAGGGCTTCATCCGCCAGATCATCGGCTGGCGCGAATATGTGCGGGGCTTTTACTGGCACCAGATGCCGGATCTGGCCGAAGCCAACGAACTCGCCGCCAACCGGCCCCTGCCCGAATTCTTCTGGACCGGCAAAACCGACATGCGCTGCCTCGCCGACTGCATCCGCACCACCCGCGAGGACGCCCACGCCCACCATATCCAGCGGCTGATGGTGCTCGGCAATTTCTGCCTGCTCGCCGGGATCAATCCGCGCGATGTGCAGGACTGGTATCTGGCGGTCTATGCCGATGCATACGAGTGGGTGGAGCTGCCCAATGTGAGCGGCATGATCCTCTACGCCGATGGCGGAAACCTCGCGACAAAGCCTTATGCCGCGTCAGGCAATTACATCAACAAGATGAGCAATTACTGCAAGGAATGCAGCTACTCGGTCAGCAAGAAGACGGGCGAAGGCGCCTGCCCCTTCAACCCGCTCTACTGGCACTTTATGGACCGCCACCGCGACCGGCTGGAAAGCAATCACCGCATCGGGCGCATCTATGCGACTTGGGACCGGATGGATGACGAGAAAAAGTCCGACTATCTGGAAAGTGCGCAGAAGTTTCTCGACAGCCTTGAACCCGCCCGAAAAGGCTGGGCGCGCGATTAGCACCTTCCGATGGGTCACAATCCCGATATGGTTAACCGCAATTAATTTTATTGACTCATTTTCATTTCTGTCCGCTATTACGGGAGGTTACTTACCAGGGGGGTGAGAAGATGAGTTTTCCCATTAGATTCGGCATTGCGATCACGCTGCTTTCGGCGTCAGGTGTCGCATGGGCACAGCAGGTTCCGGTGATCCCGGCGGAATGCGCGGCCACGAGCAACAATTGCGCGGTTGCCACCCAGACTGGCTCGAATGCCACCGCAACCATCAACCAGCCCGGCACCAGCAACACCGCGGTTGTGGAACAGACTTCTGTGACCGGCGCAGTCTCCACGGTTGAGCAATCAGGGTCGGTGAACTTCGCCGAGGTCGAACAGATCGATAATGGCCTGTCCTCTGTCCACCGTTCCACCATCGATCAGGGCGGAGACCGCAACACCGCGTTCCTCATCCAGAATGAACGCGGCAGCTCCGCAGGGCAGTTTTCGGACATCGATCAGTCGGGCAGCGATAACTATGCCGATGTTGCCCAGACCGGTTTTGCTGACGACTCCTTCGTGACCCAATCAAGCGACGGAAACAGCGCGATTGTCATTCAGGATAGCGTGCTGAATGGCGTCGGGTTCATCACTAACCAGACCTCAACCGTAATCCAGTCTGGAACGGGCGGTCACATAGCGAATGTAAGCCAGACGCAGGGGATATTAAGCAACAGCTATGTCGAACAGCAAGGCGACACCAACACGGCAACTGCCATTCAGATCGCGACCAGGCAGGACCTCGACATCATCCAGACCGGAAACGGCAACATAGCAACCGTATCACAAGGCCAGATCTTGTTTGGTCCCGGAGAAAATATCGCCTTCGTCGAACAGATCGGCAACTTCAATCAATCGACCATCACTCAGGTTCAATCGTCCAGTACCAACAATGCCCGGTCAACCCAATCCGGCGACAATGGCAGGTCAACCATTATTCAAGAAGGCGAGCCTGTCATGAACGCTCGCAACAACAGCGCGACCCTCAACCAGCTGCTCGGATCATCGGAAGCGGTGTCTCTGATCGACCAGATGGGCGAGGATAACATCGCCAGCGTCACCCAGGGCGGGATCGGAGATATGTCGACTGTCATACAGAACGGCAATGGCAACATGGCGACGGTGAGCCAGAACGTTCCTTGATCCGGGTGCGCGATTAGCGCCCCAGCGCCTTGAGCAGCCCCGCCGCCGCGCCGGTGTAGACATATTCGCGCAAGGTGGTGATCTTGCCGTTCGACACTTCGGCAACCACGCAGACCATCACCGACAATTGACCGCCATCAGGCCGGCTGGCGCGCACGAGGTGTTCCTCGACAAAGCCGCTGTCAGTTGTGGTGCGGATGGGGTTCTCATAGCGGAAGTCGGGCAAGGCGGCGTTCACCGCGCCTGCGAATTGCAACAGCGCATCGAGGCTCATCTCTGGCCCGCCATTCTGGCTCCCACGAAAATCGGGGGCGCAGCAATCGCGCGTGGTGTCCATGTCGTTGTTTTGAAGCGCGGTGAACAGGTGCTCGGCAAGGTCGGTGTTGCTCATGGGGCGCTGTGCTAGCGCGGCGCGCGCGGCTTGGAAAAACGTCCCCCCCATTGTGTCCGCCTTCCATGCGCGATAGGCGCGGGGGCAACGCTTTGAGGAGAGAACCCGAAACATGCTTACCGTCCACCACCTGCGCATTTCGCAATCCGAACGCATCGTCTGGCTGTGCGAGGAGCTGGGGCTGGATTACGAGCTGGTGCTCTACAATCGCGATCCCGAAACCCGGCTGGCCCCGCCTGAACTGAAGGCGCTGCACCCGATGCAGGTCGCACCAGTCATCACCGACGGCGATTTCGTGCTGGGCGAGAGCGGAACGATCATGGACTACATCGTGGCGAAATATGCGCCCGATACCGCCTTGGTGCCGGGCGCGGATCATCCCGATTTTGCCGACCACCTGTTCTACTACCACTGGGCCAACGCGACCTTCATGACCAATGGCATGATGGCGCTGGTGGCGCAGTTCATGGGCGCGAGCGAGCTTCCCCCCTTCGTCGCCGACCGGGTGCAGAAGGGCTGGGCGATCGTCGAAAAACGGCTGGGCGAGGCGGATTATTTCGGCGGCAGCCAGCTCACCACCGCCGACATCATGATGGGCTTCCAGCTCACAACCAGCCGTGCGATGAGCGGCATGGGCATTGAGGGAATGCCGAACCTGCAAGCCTACCTGAAGCGCATCGGGGAGCGCCCCGCCTACAGACAAGCAATGGCGAAATGCGAACCGGGGATGCCGCCGAAGCTGGACTAGTCGGCCACAAGGGGAGCGAGACATGGCGAAGGTCGGATCATTGCGCCGGGTTCTTTTCGGACTTGCGCTGGCGTGGACTGCGTCGGGTTGCAGCCAGCAGGACGAACAGCAAGGCAGCACGCCGCCCGGTCCCGCGGCGAGCGCGCCCGATCAGGCCTTTGCTCCGCCCGCGCTCGACAGCATCCCCGAAGGCCCCGAAGGCGATGCCATCCGGCGTGGGCGCGACATCTTCCTCAATACCGGCACGGCAGCGCGCCCCTATGTCGGCAGCGGGCTGACCTGCGGCAATTGCCATCTCGACGAGGGCCGCAAGCCCGATGCGTCGCCGATGTGGGCAGCCTGGGGCATGTATCCGGCCTACCGCGCCAAGAACGACCGGATCAACACGATGGAAGACCGCATCCGCGGCTGCTTCGTCTATTCGATGAACGCACAGGCCTCGCCCGCCGGTGTGCCCCCGCCCTATGGCGACGACATCTATCGCGATCTCGAAATCTATTTCGCTTGGCTCGCCAAAGGCGTGCAGGTGGGCACGCAAATGCCGAGACGCGGCTTCCCTTCCCTTCCGGAACCCGAACTTGCGCCCGACCCGGCACGGGGCCGGATTGTCTACGAAGAACAGTGCAGCGCCTGCCACCAGCCCGGAGGCGAAGGCGTGCGCAACGACGACGGCACCTATCTCTACCCCCCGCTGTGGGGCGATCATTCGTTCAACTGGGGGGCAGGGATGTCGCGGACCAAGGATGCCGCCGGGTTCATCAAGGCGAACATGCCCTTCGGACAGGACAATTCGCTCTCCGACCAGCAGGCATGGGATGTCGCCGCCTTCGTCACCACCCGCGAACGTCCGCGCGATCCGCGCCAGACCGGCAGCATCGAAGAGGCCCGCCAGCGCTTCCATGCGAAGGGCGACTATTACGGCCAGACGGTTGACGGCAATCTGCTGGGCGACGGGAAGTAACCGCAGGTCGTTCTATCGGGCCGGGTCGACACCCCCCTCGCGCCTGAGCAATTCCGCCTTGATCTCCAAGCCATAGGCATAGCCCCCCAGCGTGCCGTCGGCCGCGATCACACGGTGGCAGGGGATCAGCACCGCGACATTGTTCGCCCCGTTGGCCCCGCCGACTGCGCGGGATGCCTTGGGGTTGCCCAGCGCCGCCGCCAATTCGCCATAAGAGCGCGTCTCGCCGCAAGGAATGCGGCGCAGTTCTTCCCATACCCGCTGCTGGAAGACCGTGCCCCTGACGTCGAGCGGAATCGCGGCACTGCCCGTTCCCGGCTGTTCGACTGCCGCCACCACCTGCGCAAACAGTTGACGGAAATCATCGCCCGCAGGCACAAGGTCAGCCTTCGGAAAGCGTGCCCGCAATTCCTCCTCGCCCTCTCCGAAGGCGAGACAGCACACGCCCTTTTCGGTCGCGGCGACCAGAATCTGCCCCAGCGAGGTCGGCAGCACCGCCCAATGCACCTCGCGGCCCGCGCCGCCCCTGCTCCAGTCGCTCGCGCTCATGCCCAGCCTGCCTTTCGTCTGTGCGTAGAATTGTTTAGCCCCCCCGTAGCCTGCTTTTGACAGGGCCTCGGTCACGCTTAGGCCCGCGCTCAAGGCCTCCCGCACCCGCGCTTCACGGCACGCCTTGGCGAAGGCGGCGGGTGACAATCCGACGGTGCGCTTGAACAGGCGCTGAAAGTGGGTGGGTGCATAGCCGGTCAGCGCGGCAAGCTCGCCGAGGGTCATCGCGCCCCGCTCACGGATCGCCGCGAGCGCCGCCAGAACGCAGGCTTCCTCGGCGCTCTGCGTGGATGGGGAACAGCGCTTACAAGGCCTTAATCCGGCATCTTCGGCATTCTTGGAGGTAGGATAGAAGCGCACGTTCTTGCGCAGCGGCGGCCGCGCGGGGCAGGACGGACGGCAATAGATGCCGGTCGAATGGACCCCCGTAACGAAGGCGCCGTCATAGCGGCGGTCCTTGTCCAGCACCGCCCGCCATCGTTCCTCGTCACAAATGTTCTTGAAATGTTTCACGTGGAACACTCTGCCACAGCCACGCGCCCCGCACACCCCCGGTGTTTGCGTTCAATCTCGCTTGCGGCGCGAAAGGCGTTATAAGCCGCCCATGCCTCGCCTCATTCGCGCCATCGCTCTCCTGATCCTTGCCCCGCTGGCGATGATCTCCGCGCCCGCTGCCGCCGATCCGGCCGATATCGACGCTGCCGCGCGCGGCGTGGTGCGGGTGGTCCTGATCGGCGAACAGAACGAAACACTGGTGCCGGTCACACATGGCAGCGGTTTTGCCGTCAGCCCGACGCGGATCGTCACCAATGCCCATGTTATCCAGGAAGCGCTGCAGGACGACACGCTGCGGATCGGCGTGGTGCCGAGCGAAGGCGAAGGCGGCACCTTTGCCCGCGTGGTGGCAGTCTCGCCGCGCAATGATCTGGCACTGATCGAGATCGCTAAGGGCACCTTGCGCCTGCCTCCGCTGACGCTTGCGGGGGGGGCCGGGCGCGATCTCGGCGAGGTTTCCGCCGTCGGCTATCCGATGAATGTCGATCTCGCCCAGGGCCTTGATATCCAGGACATCTTCCGCGCCCAGCCGCCGGTCAAATCGCGCGGCTTCCTGTCGGGCGAGCGGCCCAGCCGCCAGTTCGACACCCTGCTTCACACCGCTCCGATCGCGCGCGGCAATTCTGGCGGGCCGCTGCTCGATGCTTGCGGGCGCGTGCTCGGGGTCAATTCCTTCGGCGCTGATTCGGGCGGGTCGGATGCCGAGTTCTACTTCGCCGTATCCTTGCGCGAATTATTGCCTTTCCTGCAGGGCAACGGGGTCGAGCCTGTCGTCAACGCCCTGCCCTGTCGTTCGATCGAGCAACTGAACGCCGATGAGCGCCAGCGGCTCGAGGCCGAACAATCGCTGGCGCGGGAGCGACTGGCGCTGCGCGCCGCGCGGGCGAGCGAGGTGCGCGAGACGGCGCGTCTGGAAGCGCAGATGGCGGTGCTCGAAGCGCGCGAGAACGCGATGGCGCTGGCGCTGATCGCGCTGCTCGCCGCAGCTGGCACAGGAACACTCGCTGTGCAGTGGCGGCGCGATCCGGCCACCGTCAAGCGCGCCGGTATCGCCGCAGGGGTGGCAGGGGCGGCAATGATTGCAGCGGTGCTGGTGTGGCTCACCCGGCCGGGCCTGGCCGAAATCGAGGACAGGGTCGCCGCCGCCCTCGCCGAAGCCGAAGGCAGCACTGGCGGGGATGCTGAGGGAGGCCAGCCCTCGCTCGCCGCCGAGGGCGCGCTGCTCTGCACTCTGCAACCCGATCGCAGCCGCGTTACCAGCGCGCGCACCGACGATGTCGCCTTCGACTGGGCTGCCGATGGCTGCGTCAACACCCGCACCCAGTACGGGCTTTCGGCTGGGGGAGCATGGAGCCGGGTCCTGGTGCTCGAGGACGAGGCGGCGGTGGCGGTCAATAGCTATGACCCTGATACCCGCACCTTCCGCACCGATCGCTACCTTCTCGGCAAGCAAGCGATGGACAAGGTGCTGGAAGCGCGCGCGCAATATGAACCGCCTGCCTGCGGGGTCAGCGATGCCGCCCGCACGCTGGGCGAGCAGCAATCCGCGCTGGTCGCCATGCTACCTGAAGCGCCCAATGAACGGCTGGTCTATAGCTGTACGACAAGACCTTCAGGGGCCGCGCAATGACGCGGACGCGGCCTACCGGTCCTGCTAGGCCGCCAGCGCCTCGCCCGAAAGGGTGATGCGGTGCATCTCGCGCGCATGGCCGTGGTAGTCGTTCAGCGCATTGTGCCATGTCGTGCGGTTGTCCCAGATCGCCACCGTCCCCGGCTGCCATTGCACCCGGCACTGGCTGTCTTCGCGCAGCGCGGCGGCGAGCAGCTTCGATAGCAGCAGCAGGCTCTCCTCGCGGGTCTGCCCGACGAAGTTGATCGTGAAGGCGCCGTTGACATAAAGCAGCTTGCGGCCCGTCACGGGATGGCGGATCACCACCGGATGCACCGCCCCGGTGCGGATGTCCTGTCCGCGCAGCGACGCGCCCTGATCGGTCTGGGCGTAGATGCCGCCCTCCTCATAGACATGATCGGCGGTGTGGAAGGCTTCGAGCCCCTCGATCGCGGCCTTGGTTTCCGCGTCGAGATCGTCATAGGCCGCACCCATATGCGCGAACAGCGTATCGCCCCCGGCAGGCGGCAGCACGCGTGCAACGAGGATCGATCCCATCGCGGGCACCTGGTCATATGAATGATCGGTATGCCACGCGCCGCCAATATTGGTGGTCTGGTCGGGCGCCTTGCTGACCAGAGCGATTTCAGGCCAGCGCGGATCGAGCGGGAAGTAGTTATTGAGATCGATCCCGCCCCAGGCCCGCGCGAAGGCGATATGATCTTCCGGCGCGAAGTCCTGATCGCGGAACACCGCCACACCGTGTTCATAGATCGCCTGCTTGATCGCCGCCATCTCGTCATCGCTGCACGAAGCGAGCGCAACGCCCGCAATCTCGACTCCGCAGCGCGGGGCCATGGGCCGCATTTCCATTTGTCCTCTCCCTCGGGCGATTGCCGCCTCTTCATCTCAATCTGTCCTTCGGGCGGCTGCCTGTCCAGAGAATCCGGTGCACCGGCTTGCAGGAACGGGAATCAATTGCTAGGCGCGCGCCAGCCTTGCAGGCGGCCTCTCCGCTCGCTCTGTATCCGAGGCCCAAGCAATTACCCTACGAAGCTCGCAAGAGGACTGCACGCGCGTGGATATTTCCGCCGGTATCAAGGCCAGCCTGGCTGGACGCTACGCCTCGGCCCTGTTCGATCTGGCCGCCGAGAACGGCAAGGTCACGGCCGTGGAGAGCGATCTCGAGACGCTCGCCGCGGCGCTGGCCGAATCGGCCGACCTGGCTGCACTGACCACCAATCCCGAGCTTTCGCGTGACGCGCAGGGCAAGGCGATGGCCGCTGTCGCCAAGAAGCTTAAACTGTCTGCGCTGACCGCCAATTTCCTCGGCGTGCTGGCCGCCAACCGCCGTCTGGGCAAGCTGCCGGCGATGATTTCCGCGTTCAAGGCGATTGCCGCAGCCCAAAGGGGCGAAGTCAACGCCACGGTCACGAGCGCCCACCCGCTGACCGCCACCCAGCTTACCGCACTCAAGAAAAAGCTGACAGCGCGCGAAGGCCGCACGGTCATGCTTTCCGCCACGGTCGATCCCGACCTTCTCGGCGGTCTTGTCGTCACCATCGGATCGCAGCGCATCGATGCCTCGATCCGCACCCGTCTCAACTCGCTCGCCAAAGCCATGCAGGCTTAAAGGACACGAAAAATGGAAATCCGCGCCGCAGAAATCTCCAAGGTCATCAAGGACCAGATCGCCAGTTTCGGCACCGAGGCCGAGGTCAGCGAAACCGGTACCGTGCTGTCGGTAGGTGACGGGATTGCCCGCATCCACGGCCTCGACAAGGTGCAGGCCGGCGAGATGGTGGAATTCGCCAACGGCGTGCAGGGCATGGCGCTCAACCTCGAAGCCGACAATGTCGGCGTCGTGATCTTCGGCTCGGACGCCGAGATCAAGGAAGGCGACGTGGTCAAGCGCACCGGCACCATCGTCGACGTTCCGGTCGGCAAGGGCCTGCTCGGCCGCGTTGTGGACGCGCTGGGCAATCCGATCGACGGCAAGGGCCCGATCGTGGCTGACGAACGTCGCCGCGTCGAAGTGAAGGCGCCGGGCATCATCCCGCGCGAATCCGTTTCCGAGCCCGTCCAGACCGGCCTCAAGGCGATCGACGCGCTGGTGCCCGTGGGCCGCGGCCAGCGCGAGCTTATCATTGGTGACCGCCAGACCGGCAAGACCGCCGTCGCGATCGACACCTTCATCAACCAGAAGGAAGTCAACCAGGGCGACGACGAGAAGAAGAAGCTCTACTGCGTTTATGTCGCGGTCGGCCAGAAGCGTTCGACCGTCGCGCAGATCGTCAAGCAGCTCGAAGAAAACGGCGCGATGGAATATTCGATCGTCGTCGCCGCGACCGCTTCGGAGCCCGCCCCGCTGCAATACCTCGCGCCCTATACCGGCTGCGCGATGGGTGAATTCTTCCGCGACAACGGAATGCATGCCGTGATCGTCTATGACGACTTGTCGAAGCAGGCCGTGGCCTATCGCCAGATGTCGCTGCTCCTGCGTCGTCCTCCGGGCCGCGAAGCTTACCCGGGCGACGTGTTCTATCTCCACAGCCGCCTGCTTGAGCGTGCGGCGAAGATGAATGAGGAAAACGGCCACGGCTCGCTGACCGCGCTGCCGATCATCGAAACCCAGGCGGGCGACGTGTCGGCCTACATCCCGACCAACGTGATCTCGATCACCGACGGCCAAATCTTCCTTGAAACCGGCCTGTTCTATCAGGGCATACGTCCGGCGATTAACGTCGGTCTGTCGGTGAGCCGCGTCGGCGGTGCCGCCCAGACCAAGGCGATGAAGAAGGTTTCGGGCTCGATGAAGCTCGACCTCGCGCAGTACCGCGAAATGGCGGCCTTCGCGCAGTTCGGCTCGGACCTCGACGCGGCGACCCAGAAGCTGCTCAACCGCGGTGCGCGCCTGACCGAGCTGCTCAAGCAGAAGCAGTTCTCGCCGATGCCGTTCGAAGAGCAGACCGTGTCGATCTACGCCGGCACCAACGGGTTCCTCGACTCGATCCCGGTCAATCGCGTCAACGAATACGAAGCGCAGATGCTCGACTTCATGCGCCGCGAACAAGGCGACGTGCTGGCCGAGATCCGCACCAGCAAGAAGTTCGAAGGCGAAGTCGCGGACAAGACCAAGGCCGCGCTTGAAGCCTTCGGCAAGCAGTTCGCGTAAGGACGCCCTGACGTGCCCTCACTCAAGGAACTCAAGGGCCGGATCAACTCGGTCAAGTCGACCCAGAAGATCACCAAGGCCAAGCAGATGGTCGCGGCGGCCAAGCTGCGCCGCGCCCAGAGCGCGGCGGAAGCAGCGCGGCCCTATGCGACCCGTCTGAGCGCGGTGATGGCCAGCCTCGCGGGCAAGGTTTCGGGCTCGGCTGCGCCCCGCCTGCTGGCGGGCACCGGCTCGGACCAGCGCAACCTCCTTGTTGTGGTCAACACCGACAAGGGCCTGTGCGGCGGTCTCAACTCGAACCTCGTCAAGGCCGCCAAGGCCAAGGCGCGCGAATTGCAAGCCGCTGGCAAGCAGGTCGAATTCTACCTCGTCGGCAAGAAGGGCCGCGCGCCGCTGAAGCGCGAGTTCCCGAACCTGATCGGCGAAGGCTTCGACACCAGCACGGTCAAGACGCCGGGCTTCACTGAGGCCGAAGCCATCGCGAACGAACTGATCGCGATGTTCGACGCCGGCCAGTTCGATGTCGCGCACCTGATCTACCCGACCTTCAAGTCGGCGCTGGCGCAGGAGCCGACCGTCACCCAGCTCATCCCTGTCCCGGCGCCTGCCGAAGCGGCCAGCGGGGACGCGGTGGTGCAATATGAACCGGGCGAGGAGGAAATCCTCGAGGAACTGCTGCCGCGCTACGTGCGCACCCAGCTGTTCGGCGCCCTGCTCGAACGCGAGGCTTCCGAACAGGGCGCCTCGATGACCGCGATGGACAACGCCACGCGCAACGCGGGCGAGCTGATCCAGAAGCTGACGATCCAGTACAACCGCAGCCGCCAGGCCGCGATCACGACGGAACTGATTGAAATTATTGCGGGCGCGGAGGCGCTTTGATGAAGCGCCTATCCGCCATCTCTGCCTTTGCGCTATTGGCGATGGTCAATCAGCCGCTTGGCGCAGAAATAACGTCCGACAACTTTGCGTCCGAGATGTTCGTGACGCATTGCCTTGTCATGCAGGGCGATGGACAGGCAATATCTGACGCGCTTGCGAACGCCCCCTCTCTCGCCATGACTCTTGATGGAGAGGGCCGGAAAAAGGTATTCGGAGAGACCGCTTCGACCGCTTGGCTACTTAGACCGGTAGCTGGCGCAGAACCAGTCTTTCTGGGTGTTTCTGATAGGTCATGTCATCTAAAGACCGTGGGTCAAATCGGCAATCAATCACAGCATCTTGAGGCTTCCATGGCTTCGATCGCTGCAACGCTGAGCGCGAAAAGCGGCCGACTTGGAAGCCTTGAACAAGTCACGGGGCGCAACGCGCCGGGTGCCGCATTCGGTTTCGAGACCCAAGACAGAAACTACACTGTTCTGATCTGGCAAAGCTCACAAGCAGCAGACCAAATCGAAATCCTCGCACTTTTTTAAGCAGTAAAGAAACTACCGTTTCCAGAAGGAACAAAAATGGCAACCGCACCCGTACTCAACCAGACCACCAACGGCACCATCAGCCAAGTGATCGGCGCGGTCGTCGACGTGCAGTTCGAAGGCGAACTGCCCGCGATCCTCACCGCGCTCGAAACCCGCAACGGCGACAAGACGCTGGTGCTCGAAGTCGCCCAGCACCTCGGCGAGAACACCGTGCGCACCATCGCGATGGATGCGACCGAAGGCCTCGTGCGCGGCGCCGAAGTGGTCAACACCGGCGCGCAGATCTCGGTGCCGGTTGGCCCCAAGGTTCTGGGGCGCATCATGAACGTCGTCGGCGAGGCGATTGACGAACGTGGCCCGATCGGCGCGGAAAGCACCGCCCCGATCCACGCCGATGCGCCGGCCTTCGTCGACCAGTCGACCGAAGCGGCGATCCTCGTTACCGGCATCAAGGTGATCGACCTTCTCGCGCCTTACGCCAAGGGCGGCAAGATCGGCCTGTTCGGCGGCGCGGGCGTCGGCAAGACCGTGCTGATCCAGGAACTCATCAACAACATCGCCAAGGGCCACGGCGGCGTGTCGGTGTTCGCGGGCGTGGGTGAGCGCACCCGCGAGGGCAATGACCTCTACCACGAATTCCTCGACGCGGGCGTTATCGCCAAGGATGCCGATGGCAATGCGACCTCGGAAGGCTCCAAGGTGGCACTGGTGTTCGGCCAGATGAACGAGCCTCCGGGCGCCCGCGCACGCGTCGCTCTGTCGGGCCTGACCATGGCGGAATATTTCCGCGACGTCGAAGGCCAGGACGTGCTGTTCTTCGTCGACAACATCTTCCGCTTCACGCAGGCGGGGTCCGAAGTGTCGGCCCTGCTCGGCCGTATTCCTTCGGCGGTGGGCTACCAGCCGACCCTCGCGACCGACATGGGCAAGCTGCAGGAGCGCATCACCTCGACCACCAAGGGCTCGATCACCTCGGTCCAGGCGATCTACGTGCCCGCGGACGACTTGACCGACCCGGCGCCTGCGACCTCCTTCGCGCACCTTGACGCGACCACCACGCTGAGCCGCGCGATTTCCGAACTCGGCATTTATCCCGCGGTCGACCCGCTCGATTCGACCAGCCGCGTTCTCGAACCGCGCGTCGTCGGTGCCGAGCACTACGAAACCGCCCGCCGCGTTCAGGAAACCCTGCAGAAGTACAAGAGCCTGCAGGACATCATCGCGATCCTCGGAATGGACGAGCTGTCCGAAGAGGACAAGCTGATCGTCGCCCGCGCGCGCAAGCTGCAGAAGTTCCTGTCGCAGCCCTTCCACGTCGCGGAAGTCTTCACCGGCATCCCGGGCTGCTTCGTGCAGCTCGAAGATACCGTGAAGAGCTTCAAGGCGGTGGTCGACGGCGAATATGACCATCTGCCGGAACAGGCCTTCTACATGGTCGGCGGGATCGACCAGGTGGTCGAGAAGGCCAAGAAGATGGCCGAAGAGGCTTGATAGGAGGTCGTCGTAGCTCGGTGTTAGTTGGAGCCAGCGACGTCTGATGTGGCATGCATCTGCCTGTAAAGGGCATAAAGGAGTTATCTTATGCTGGATGCAGTGCGACGCCTCGGACTTCATTACCTTTCCAGCGGCAGAACAATCCCGCAAGCATCGCAGCTTCAGCGTTTTCTGGACAAGGACTTTCTGATCCAGACACTCCGACAGCTGCAGATAGATTGTGTGCTCGATGTAGGGGCCAATCGTGGTCAGTATGCGGAGAGCCTCAGGGACATCGGATACACCGGCGAGATCCACTCGTTCGAGCCGATCCCCGGTATTTTCGACCTGCTCAGTCAAGCCGCAGCGTCAGATCCACACTGGCACGTGCACAATTTCGCTCTTGGTCAGACGGCGGGGACGAGCGAGTTCAACCTCGTAGGCGACGGCGGTCCGAACTCTGTGTATAGTTCGTTTCTCAGTCCTGCCCATTCAACGATTCCTGAGCGCGTAACGACAATATCGGTAGTGATAAAGACGCTGGATTCTCTTATCGACGTAATCGCTCCGCTCAATGATCCAGAGCGTCGGCTGTTCTTGAAAATGGACACTCAAGGCTACGACATTGAGGTATGCGAAGGGGCAAAGACACTGCTCCCGAGAATCCTTGGACTGCAAACGGAAATCTCTGTCACCCAGATTTATGCCGGGCAACCAGACTATATAGAAGCCCTGCGCTACTGCCGCGATCTCGGTTTCAGCCTGATGAATCTCTCCGTGGTTTCTCGCACGGAAAAATGCGCGGTGCTTGAGTATGACTGCGTCATGGCGCGGCTCGATTAGACAGTGACATGCCATAATTCAAAACGGATAAATCAATGCCTCTCCACTTCGAACTCGTCACCCCCGCCAAGCTCGTCCGTTCTGAGGATGTCCACATGGTGGTCGTCCCCGGCACCGAGGGCGAATTCGGCGTGCTCGAGGGCCACGCGCCCTTCATGTCCACCATCCGCGATGGCGCCGTCCAGGTCTTCGCATCAGCCAACGCAGCGCCCGAGATCATTCAGGTGCGCGGCGGCTTTGCCGAGGTCAACGAAAACGGCCTCACCGTGCTGGCAGAGCACGTCGAGGGGTAAGAACCCCGGCCAATCGACGAACGACTGACAAGGGCGGGCCAAAGGCTCGCCCTTTCTCGTTTCCACCTCTTTCCTTTCCGTCGCTTGCTCGGCACAACGGCACCAGATTATCCTTGAGGAGAGGACGCGTGAAACTTGTCTCAACCCTTGCCCTGGCGCTCGCAATGACGATCACCGCAACCACCGGCGCGGCAGCCGCCGATCAAGCCCCTGTCGATGGTGTTCCCGGCCCCGAACAGGACCCCTTCATCTGGCTTGAGGAAGCGCGCTCCAAGGAAGCGCTCGACTGGGTGGCCAAGGAAAACGAACGCACCCTCGCCGCGCTCGAAAGTGATCCTCGTTTCGCGCAGCTGAAAACCGAGGCACTGGCAATCTTCGACAGCCAGGACCGCATCCCCTTTGTCAGCTTCCGTCCCGACGGGCTCTACAATTTCTGGCAGGACAAGGATAACCCCAAGGGGGTGCTCCGCCGCACCACGCTTGCCAGCTACCGCACCGACAATCCGCAGTGGGAAGTGGTGCTCGACATTGACGCGCTGGCCAAGGCAGAAGGGCGGGAATGGGTCTACAAGGGCTCGACCTGCCTGCCCCCGGCGATGACCAAGTGCATGATCGCGCTGTCCGACGGGGGCGAGGACGCCACCATCATGCGCGAATTCGACACTTCGACAAAGCAGTTCGTGGAAGGCGGGTTCGTGCTCGACGAGAAAAGCCAGGGCGGCATCGTCTGGATCGACGAGAACACTCTGCTGGTCGGCCGCGATTTCGGCACCGGCACACTGACCGAAAGTGAATATCCCTTCACCAGCCGCGTCTGGAAGCGCGGAACGACGATCGCCGAGGCCGAGGAATTGTTCCGCGGCGAGGCGAGCGACGTATGGGCCAGCGCGACCCTGCTGCGCGACAATGAGGGCGTGATTCATGCCCGGACTGCCTATCGCGGGGTCAGCTTCCATGAAAGCCTCTACTACGTCTGGAAGGACGGCGCGTGGCTGCAGCTCGACATTCCGAAGAAGGCCCGGCTCTACGGGATCGTCGACGGCCACCTGCTGGTCTCGACCGATGTCGACTGGACGGTAGACGGCCAGACTTTCCCCGCCGACAGCCTCATCGCGATGGATCTGGAGGCGTGGAAGGCCGACCCCAACGGCGCGAAGAAGACGCTGGTCTGGGCGCCCGGCGAACGGCAGACCAAGCAGGGTGCCGCAATCACTGGCGACAGCCTGTTTGTCACGCTGCTCGACAATGTCGTGGGCAAGGTGCTCGAATTCCGCTTCGACGATGGCGCCTGGCGCAGCCGCGAGGTGGCTTTGCCGGACAACGCGACGCTCGGCATCGCGGCCTCCTCGGACACCACCGAAGAGATCATGTACACGGTGAGCGATTTCCTCAATCCCACCACGCTCTACTATACCGACGGCTCTACACCGCCCGCAGTGCTCAAGACCTCTCCCGCCTATTTCGACCCCGAGGGCATGGAGGTCGCGCAATACGAGGCGACCAGCAAGGACGGGACCAGGATCCCCTACTTCATCGTCAAGCCCAAGGGCATGACCATGGACGGCTCCACAGCCGCTCTGATGACCGGCTATGGCGGGTTCCAGATTGCGAGCCTGCCTAGCTATCTCGGCCCGACCGGCAAGCTGTGGGTTGAGAAAGGTGGCGCCTATGTGCTCGCGAACCTGCGCGGCGGGGGCGAATTCGGCCCCCAGTGGCACCAGACCGCAATCCGCGAAAACAAGCAGCGCACCTGGGATGATTTTATTGCGGTGGGTGAAGACCTGGTGAAGCGTGGCTTCACCTCACCCCAGCATCTTGGCATTCAGGGCGGCTCGCAAGGCGGCCTGCTGGTCGGCACTGCCTTCACCCAGCGACCCGACCTGTTCGGCGCGGCAATCGTGCAGATCCCGCTGTTCGACATGCTGCGCTATCACCTGATCGGACGCGGGGCTTCGTGGATCGGCGAATATGGCGACCCGCGCATTCCCGAACAGCGTGCCTGGATCGAGGGTTATTCGCCCTACCAGAAGATTGTGGAAGGTGTGGATTACCCCACGCCGTTCCTGTGGGCCTCGACCGCCGACGACCGTACCCACCCGGCGCACGCGCGCAAGGGGGCGGCAAAACTCAAGGCGCTTGGCCAGCCTTATTACTACTTCGAGGACACCACCGGAGGCCATTCCGGCGGGGTCGACAACGAACAGCGCGCCAAGCTGCAGGCGCTCCAGTTCGTTTACCTGATGCAGCGGCTGATGGACGACCGCAGCGGCGAATAGACAGCGCGCCTTGTCGCGTTGCAGAGGGGCAGCTCCGGCTAGGGAGCTGCCCTTTTTGCGTTATATAACAAGGCCAACTGCAAATACCTGTAAAGCAGACCGACACTTTGCGCTCGCTTCGTCGCACGCGCGGCACGGAACGGTTTGTGAAGCGGGAATTAACCCTGTTTTGCAGCCACTGGTTAAGCCTGCACGTCAACACTTGGTCCATCGGGGGCGATCAACCGATGAAGGACGAGACGACATGGCTTACCCAAGGGATATTTCGATCTCCGAAGCGATCAAGCGCTACGGCCTGCCCCGCAATCACCGCGTCCACTGGTCGAAGGCCCGCAAGGATGACGTGGTGCGCGCCGTGCGCGAGCAGGCGATCAGCTTTCACGAGGCGCGCCAGCGCTACCTGTTGAGCCGCACCGAGTTCGAACAATGGGAAGCCGATTATATCGCCAGCGGCGGCGAGGCGGCGCGCATGCAGGACGCGTGATGCGCTGATCTGGCCCTAGCGCGTCGGCGCGTTGAAATCGGCGGGCTTGTTCGCGATCCATGCGACGAATTTGGCGATGGCGGGATTGGCGCGGATCACTTCGGTATCGTCTCCGATCCGCGCCAGTTCGTTGTTGGTGAAGTTGGCGTGGATCGTCTTGTGGCAGATCGGGTGCACCGGCACCTTCACCTTGCCCTTCTTGGCCTTGGGCACCGGGTGATGCCACTGGACGATTTCGCCCAGCGGACGCTCGCACAGCCAGCAAGTGAGCGGCGCGGTTGCTTCGGTGTCAGGCGGCATACCAGTGGACCCTCCAATGAGCGAACTTCTTCGGCACGAAGGCCGTGCGATCCTCGTCGGTGATCACCGGAGGCGCCAGCGAATGGAGCGCAAAGCCGGGCATAGCCGCAGCCACGATCGGAGCGGCATCCTCATCGCGCATCACATCGAGCCATAGTCCCTGAATGCGGATAGGTCCCGAGAAACGAAACGGTTCAGGCGCGTCATTCGGATACCAGCGATATTGCGCCTGCCAATACAGCTGCAATTGGCCCGGCTCAGCGCCGGCGTGGAATTGCACCCGGTTGTTCTCGAAGTGCGGCGCATCATTGCCGTAGTGCGCTTCGAATTTGACCGGGTCCACGCCTTCGACAAACGTCTGGCCGGCAAGATCGGCGAAACTCGATCCCTTCCAGCTACCGGGCTTGAATATGATCCGCAGCACCGGGAACAGCGCGCAATCCTCGCCCGATTGATCG
Source organism: Erythrobacter dokdonensis DSW-74 (assembly GCF_001677335.1). Taxonomy (GTDB): domain Bacteria; phylum Pseudomonadota; class Alphaproteobacteria; order Sphingomonadales; family Sphingomonadaceae; genus Erythrobacter; species Erythrobacter dokdonensis. The sequence goes on along the minus strand of NZ_LZYB01000001.1, from coordinate 178,847 downwards.
TCCACCTCGATCTCGAGCTCAAGGATCGCGACAGCGTGCTCGGGCCCGTAATCCCAATGCTTGCGAACAAAGGGGCCCCACCTTTTCGGAGCCCAGACCTGCGTGACGATCCCCAAATAAGCCTGAGTCGACCGGGGCGCGACAGCCCTGCCCTCAACCTCGATCAGGGTCGGCGTGACGTCCCGGACCAGCATCGCCGCTATGCCTTCTTCGCCGCCTCTTTCTTCTTCTTCATCGCATCGTGGAAGCGGTCGGCCCAGCCGGGTTTGACCAACTGCTCGGCTCGGACCATTCTGAGTTCCCCCGGAGCGACATCGCGGCTGACGGTCGAGCCTGCCGCGACGATGGCATCCGCGCCGATGGTGACGGGGGCGACCAGCGCCGAGTTGGAGCCGATGAAGGCGCGCTCGCCGATCACGGTCTTGTACTTGAAATAACCGTCGTAATTGCAGGTAATCGTGCCCGCGCCGATATTCGCACCCGCGCCGATGGTGGCATCCCCGAGATAGGTGAGGTGGCTGGCCTTCGCGCCTTCGTGCAGCACCGCGTTCTTCACCTCGACGAAATTGCCGACGAAACTATCTTCCTCCATCACCGTACCGGGGCGCAGGCGGGCGAACGGCCCGACTTTGACGCCGCTCGCCAGTTTGGCTCCCTCGATATGGCTATTGGCGCGCACCAGCACATTGTCGGCTACGGTCACGCCAGGGCCGAAGAAGACATTGGGTTCGATGGTGACATCGCGGCCCAATTGGGTATCCCAGGCGAAGAACACAGTCTCGGGCGCGATCAGGGTCGCGCCCTCGTCCATCGCCCTGAGCCGCCGCGCGGACTGCCAGCGTGCTTCGGCCTCAGCGAGTTCGGCGCGGCTGTTGATCCCCGCCACCTCGTCGGCGCTGTCAGCCACGATCACCGCGCAAGGCTTCCCGTCGGCAATCGCGATATTGACGATATCGGGCAGGTAGTATTCGCCCTGTGCATTGTCGTTGCCGACCCGCGCCAGCAGCGCGAACAGGTCAGCCGCGCGCGCGGCCAGCAGCCCCGAATTGCACAAGTGGCAGGCGCGCTCGCTCTCATCGGCGTCCTTGTATTCGACCATCTTGAGGATGCGGCCGTCATCATCCGCGATCACCCGTCCATAGGCGAGCGGATCCTCCGGCTCGAAACCGAGCACCACCGCGGCCGGGCTGTCCTCACCATGGAGCCGCTCGAGCATTTCGCGCATAGTCGCCGCCCTCACGAAGGGCACGTCACCATAAAGCACCAGCACGTCCCCGGAAAAGCCCGCCAGCGCGCTCTCGGCCTGCTGCACCGCGTGCCCGGTGCCGAGCTGGGGTTCCTGCAGGCAGGTCTGCGCCCTGTCTCCGACTGCCGCCTCGATCTGCTCGCGTCCGGCCCCGACCACCACCGCCAGCCGCTCCGGACCCAATTCCGCAACGCTCGCCATCAGATGTTCGAGCATCGCCCGGCCCGCGACTTTGTGCAGCACCTTGTGCATGTCGCTCTTCATGCGGGTGCCCTTGCCGGCGGCTAGGATGATCGCGGCGAACGAATGTGTGGTCTGGTCCATGTGAGCCCCTGTAGGTCATGGCGCATTTGCCAGCAATTGCTTGCGGAATGAAGTCGCATCCGGCACCGCACCGGTCATGACGGACATTCCCTTCGACGCGATCGGCTTCGACCTTGACGGCACCCTGCTCGATACCTTCCGCGATCTGGGCGCGGCGGTGAACCATGCGCTGGTGCTGGGCGGGTTCAGCGAGGTGTCGATCGAAAGCTCGAAAGACCTGATCGGCGGCGGGGCCAAGATCATGCTGGCGCGCGCGGTGGAGGCGCAAGGCGGCCTGCCGGAGGACGAATTCCGGCGGCTCTACAAGGCGATGCTCGGCTATTACGAGGCGAACAACGCCGTCCACACCGCTCCCTACCCCGGCGTGCGCGAGGTGCTGGCGACGCTGGCCGACAGCGGCGTGCGCATGGCGGTGGTCACCAACAAGTTCGAAGCCTTCGCGCGCAATGTGCTGACCCAGCTCGACCTGATCGACGCCTTTGAAACCGTGATCGGGGGGGATTCGATGGGCAAGGGCGAGGACGGCCAGTTTCTCGCCAAGCCCCACCCCGCACCGGTGCTGGCCGCGCGAGAGGCGACCGGTGACGGGCTCTTCGTGTTCATCGGCGATTCGACCTATGATGTGCGCGCCGCGCGCGGGGCCGGGGTTCCGGTGGTGGCGGCCGCCTATGGCTATTGCGACCGCCCGCCGCACGAATTGGGTGCCGATGCGGTGATCGATTCGTTTGCGGGGCTGATTCCGGCCCTGAATGCGCTTGGCGCAGCCAACTGACCTTACGGCATCCCGCGCCTTACAGTTCCACTGTTGCAAGCCGCTTCCGAAAGTGCCACGCAGCGCCCGCAATCGGGTTTACGCGGGCGTAAAGCATAGCCATGCCCGCACTTCGAGAAGACAGGAGAGACACGCATGAGCATCGATTTCAAGGACAAGGTTGCCATCGTCACCGGCGCCGGCGGGGGTCTGGGCAAGGCATACGCGCTCGAACTGGCGCGGCGCGGTGCAAAGGTTGTCGTCAATGACCTTGGCGGCGCGCGTGACGGCACCGGCACCTCGGATGCGGCAGCGCAGGTCGTCGCCGAAATCGAGGCGATGGGCGGCGAGGCGATCGCCAATGGCGCGTCGGTCACCGAATACGAGCAGATGGAAAAGATGGTCGCCGACGCCAAGCAGAAGTGGGGCGGCGTCCATGTTCTCATCAACAACGCGGGCGTGCTGCGCGACAAGACCTTCGCCAAGATGGAGCCGGCCGACTTCGAATTCGTCGTCAAGGTGCACCTCACCGGTTCGGCCTTCGCTACCAAGGCGTGCTGGGAAACTTTCCGCGAGCAGGGCTATGGCCGCATCCTGATGACGGCGTCCTCGACCGGCCTGTTCGGCAATTTCGGCCAGGCGAACTACGGCGCGGCGAAGCTGGGTCTGGCGGGCCTTACCAAGACGCTGGCGCTTGAAGGCGCGAAGTATAACGTGCGCGTCAACACGCTCTCGCCGGTCGCCGGCACCCGCATGACCGAAGACCTCTTCCCGGAAGAAGCCTTCAAGCTGTTCGCGCCCGAAAACGTCGTCCCAGCCGCGCTGTTCCTGGTCAGCGAAGACGCACCGACCAACGCCATCGTCGGCGCGGGTGCGGGCGGTTACCACTCCTCGTGGACGGTGATGAACGATGCCGTGTGGCTGCCGGAAGGCGAGCGCACCGTCGAAGGCTTCGCCGCTCACTGGGAGGAAATCAATTCCTTCACCAACCTCATCGCCCCGCAGTCGGGCAGCGAGCAGTCGGCCAACATCCTCAAGGCGATGCAGAAGGTCACCGGCACCGGCCCTTCGAGTGCGCGAGGATAAGCAGATCTGCCTTGATCTGGCTGAGGCCCGTCCCTGCAAGGGGGCGGGCCTTTGCTTTTGTAGGGCCTAGTCGACCGCCTTGAGCAGCCGCCGTTCCATCGGGGCCAGCACATTCGCGAGGTCGTGGCCGCGCTTCAGGACCTGTCCGTGTTCGCCGAAGAGCGTCCACATGCCCTGCCTTGAGCGCAGTGCGGGGCGCTTCTCCAGCCGTGCCTGGGGGCGTTCGGCAGCGCGGCGGAAGGCAGCGAAGGTCGCGGCATTGCGGTCGAAACTCATGGCATAGTCGCGCCATTCGCCGGCGGCGACCATCCGCCCGTAGAGATCGAGAATGCGCATCAGCTCCGCGCGCTCGAACCCGACCTGCTGCGCCCCGCCGCGCGGGAAGGCTACAACTTGCCCGGCAATTCCCGGGATCTGTCCGCTATTCTTCAATCTTCCGTCCCGCTCTTGAGCGGCAGTTCTTCCTGCGCCGCTGCGGCGCGATCGGCCAGCAGCGCCTTCATCTCGGCCAGTTCGGCCTTCACCATGACCAGTTCAGCCTCGAGCTTTTCCACGCAGTCGCGCCGCGGGCGGCCCTCGTCATCGCAGGGCGGATCATCGCAGGGCGTGCCATAGGGAATGAATTCGCGCAGCCATTGATCGGCCGGAACCAGAGTCGAACGGGCCTTCAAACCGACCATCGTCGCACCCGCAGGCACGTCCTCCGTAACGACCGCATTGGCCCCCACCCGCGCACGCTCGCCGACCACGATCGGACCGATGATCTGCGCTCCCGAGCCGATGATGACATTGTCCATCAGCGTGGGATGCCGCTTGCCGCCCTTGCCGCTGGTGGGATTGGTGCCGCCCAGCGTAACACATTGGTAGATCGTGACATTGTCTCCGATCTCGGCGGTTTCTCCGATCACGGTGAAGCCGTGGTCGATGAAGAAGTTCTTGCCGATCCGCGCGCCCGGATGAATGTCTATCGCCGTCAGCAGGCGCGACAGGTGGTTCACGAAACGCGCGAGGAAATAGAGCTTCGCCTCGAACAGCCAGTGCGCGACGCGATGGAAGCCCAACGCCAAGACGCCCGGATAAAGCAGGATTTCCCAGCGCGAACGCGGTGCAGGATCGCGCGCGCGCACCGAGTCCAGATAGCTGATCAGGCGTTCGAACATCGTCCCCTAAATCCCACCAAATGCCGCGCGATGCAACTCGTGCGGGGTCACAGCAGGCGCTGCTGCTCTGGCCCGTGCAGCGCCTCGAGCGCTGCGCGCCACACTGACATGGTGGCAGGCGACTGGCGTTCAAGGGAGATGCGGTCGATGGTCGCCACCAGCGCCTCGATCCCGGCAAAGCTGCGCGTGGTGCGCGGCACGAGATAGTCGGTCGCGCCGTCGGGCAAGGACAGGCCGCGTGCCTCGGCATGGGCATGGATCAGGTCGGCAGCCATGGCATCGTCGGGCGCGCCGATTTCAAGGTGGAGCGATCCGCCGATGCGCGAGGCGAGGTCGGGGAGCGCAATGCGCCGGCCACCATGATCTCGATCGGTATTGATGACCAGCAGCAACGCCCCGCCTTCCCTGACCCCGCCCTGCTGCACGGCGTTCCAGCGGTGGAAGAGTTCGGTCTCGTCCACATGTTCCGCATCATCAATGACCTCAAGCCGTTCCGCCCCGGCCAGCCCCTGCGCCCAACGCGCCAGCATGGACTTGCCTGAACGCGGCGGGCCGGTCAGCACAGCGACATGGAACGGCCAGCGCTCGGACGACTGGAGCGCCTCGATCACATGGGCGTTGGCATGGCCGACAACGATCCTGAGTACTCCGGAGGGGGATGGCACCGCTAGCGGGAGAGCGATCTGCGAGGGGGAATTGCGGCTCATGCCCGGCTCCGCCGTGCCTCAGCGGCTGATGGCGAGCGCGTTCGCTCCCCGCCGCACCGCAAAGCCCCGCCCTTCGAGTGCCGCGGCGAGTTCCTCCAGCGTGCCGGCATAGCTGACGCTCATGACCGAGGTACCGCCGATCGCCGTGCTGGTCACGCCAAGGCCGCGTACGCCGGCGACTGAGCGTACCGCGCCAAGCGCGCCATCGAAGGCGCCCGCATCGGGAGTGGCGAACTGGACCACGATTGAACGCACCGCTGCCTCGGCCGTATCGCCCCCGGTGACCGGCTGTATTTCGGTCCCTGGAAGATTGCCCGCAGCCGCAGCTGCAGCCTCGGCCGCCGCGCGCTCGCGTACGGCGCGGCCGATGGCGATAAGCCGCTCTATCGCAGGATCAATATCGCCCGCTCCGCCAAGTCGAAGGGTCGGATCGGGCCTGAGCTTTCCGCTTTCGAGTGCCGCGATGAAGATCGCATCCATCCGCTCGACCGCACGCACAAGCATTGCCGGAACCTCGTCCGGACCTTCTGCCTTGAGGGTAAAGCTCTCCAGCACGTGGCTGTCGGGCCCATAGCGGGCGGTAAAGGTCGCGCTGACCGGACCGCCGGGAAACTGGTGGTCGAGCCGCGCGAAGGCCATCAAGGCGTCCGCCGCGCCATACTGGTCCAATGTGCTGCGCCACCAGGCGCGGCTGTGCCGTCCGGTCTGGCCGAAATTGACCAGCAGCGAATCGCCCCCTGCCCCGCTCGGACGGACATAGTCGATCCGGCTGGTGCCGGGATTGAACTCGGCCCAGGCGCGCTGCCAGGCATTGCGCTGTTCGAAGGTGGTGTAGGTCCCGCCGCTGACTTCGACGGGGATAAGCAGCATGGGGGCCGAGCGTGCGGCCTGCTGCCCGCCGCCAAGATAACCGCTGGCGCGCTGGCGATCGAAAATCACGCCAAGCGTCGCGATGTAGCGCCGCGGGCCAAGTCTTTCGCGCTGGATCACAACAGCCGACACAAGCCCGTCGAGCTGGCTATCGGAAATCCTGGGGCCGTTGATTTTCTCCCACGCCTTGCGCTGCGCCTCGCGCCAGCCCTTGGCGCGGGCTTCCTCGGGGCTGTTTGCGGTGACATCGACCGCAATGCCCCGGACCTCGATATCGGCGCTAGCCGCGGTGGGCGCTATGCCGCGCTCGCCAGCGACCTGCGCCACCAGCGCATAGCCGCCGCCCAGAAGGGCCAACGCCAGCGCGATGCCGCCCAACTGGCGCAGCATCACCCGGGACAGGGCCGCATCATGGCGGGGAAGGGAAAGAGACGCGCTCATCGGGGAAAATCGCGCGCCTTTTGCCCAATGGCGAGTGGAATTCCAAGCGCGAAAGGCTAAAGCGGCGTGCATGACTACGGGGAAAAACCAGAGCGGCGCGCCTGAGGCGACCGGCTACACCTATGCCGATGCCGGCGTTTCGATCGATGCGGGCAACCGTCTGGTCAAGGCCATCGCCCCGCTGGCGAAGGCCACCGCGCGCGCCGGCGCGACGAGCGAGCTGGGAGGGTTCGGCGGTTTTTTCGACCCCAAGGCGGCCGGATACACCGATCCGCTGCTGGTTGCCGCCAATGACGGAGTCGGCACCAAGCTGAAGCTGGCGATAGAGCATGACCGGCATGACACGGTGGGCATCGATCTTGTCGCGATGTGCGTCAACGACCTGATCGTGCAGGGCGCCGAGCCGCTGTTCTTCCTCGACTATTTCGCGACCGGCAAGCTGGAGAATGGCGTTGCGGAACGCGTGATTGCGGGCATCGCGGAAGGCTGCAAGATGGCCGGCTGCGCGCTGATCGGCGGCGAGACGGCGGAAATGCCGGGGATGTATGCGGCCGGTGACTATGACCTGGCAGGCTTCTGCGTCGGCGCGGTGGAGCGCGGCGAACAGCTGACGGGCGACAAGGTCGCGGCCGGCGACGTGCTGCTGGGCCTCGCCTCGTCTGGCGTCCATTCCAACGGTTATTCGCTGGTGCGCAGGCTGGCGGAAGACAAGGGCTGGAAGATGAACCGCCCTGCCCTGTTCGATCAGGAACAATTGCTGATCGATGCGCTGATCGAGCCGACCCGCATTTACGTGGCTAGCCTGCTGCCGCTGATCCGAGAAGGCCACATCAACGCGCTGGCCCACATCACCGGCGGCGGGCTGCTCGAAAACATCCCGCGCATCCTGCCGGACGGCACCCATGCCCATGTCGATGCCGACCTGTGGCCGCAGCCGCGGCTGATGGCTTTCCTGCAGGCGCAAGGGAATATCGAGCCCGAGGAAATGGCACGCACCTTCAATTGCGGCGTGGGCATGGTGCTGGCAGTGGCGGCGGACAAGGCCGCCGATGTCACCGAGCGCCTCCAAGCGGCGGGCGAAAACGTCTTTCCGGTTGGCCGGATCGAGAGCGGCGACAAGGGCTGCACCGTGCGCGGCAGCATCGAGACATGGGCGGCCAAGAGCGACTGGAGCGCGACGCATCTTGGCTGAAAAGGCCCGCATCGCCATCCTCATTTCCGGCGCGGGCACCAATATGGCCGCGCTGCTCTATGCCAGCCGGTTGGATGCAAGCCCCTACGAGGTGGTGCTGGTGGCCAGCAATGATCCGGCCGCCCCCGGTCTCGCGCTAGCCGAACTGGAAGGCGTCCCGACCTTCGCACTGTCGCACAAGGGCCTGACCCGCGCGGATCACGACGCAGCGATGGAAACCGCCGTGCAGGAAGCGGGGGCGGATCACATCGTGCTGGCCGGCTATATGCGCATCCTTTCGGACGGCTTCGTGGAGCGCTGGGCAGGCCGGATGCTCAACATCCATCCCTCGCTGCTGCCCAAGTACAAGGGACTGGATACTTTTGCCCGCGCTATCGAAGCGGGGGACAGCCATGCGGGCGCGAGCGTGCATCTGGTCACGCCGGAGCTCGACGCAGGGGAAGTGCTGGCGCAGGCCCGCGTCGCCATTGCGCCCGATGACACGCCCGCCAGTCTTGCCGAGCGGGTGCGCTTTGCCGAACATCAGCTCTACCCGCGCGCCGTGGCCGACTATGTGTCGCGCTGGCGTGATCCGGCCGCGCTGCTCGCGCGTGTGCGCGCACTCGCGCTTGCCCTCCCCGAAACCGACGAGCGTGAGAGCCACGGCAGCCCCGGCTTCCGCGTCGGCGGCGAGAAATCGGGCAAGTTCTTTGCCTATTTTGCCGATCAGCATCACGGGACGCCGCATATCGCGCTGTTGGCGCGCACCGGCGGGATGGACGAGTTGCTCAACCTCGTCGAGAGCCAGCCGGAAATCTACTTCAAGCCGGCATATTACGGCGCAAGCGGGTGGGTGGGGATCATCCTCAACCACCCGGGCGTCGACTGGGACGAGGTCGCCGCATGGCTCCAGCGCAGCTGGCGCAACGTCGCGCCGAGGCGCCTCACAAGGCTGATGGACGCGGCGGACGAATTCTGATGGCTCCGGTACGCGACCATCTGCTGGCGCGCGGGGCGCTCGCACAACGAACGAACGATTTTCTGGGCAAGGCGTGGGACAGGGGATGGTTGCCCCCGCCCGACCTTGATCCGGACGCATTGTGGTCACTCGCGGCCAAGGCCCGCGGTGCAACCGCCGGTGCCGCCGAGCATGGCGGGCGCAGCGCCGAAGACGTGGCCGATTTCCGCGAGCGGCTGGAAAGGATGGTCACAGCGATAGAAGCCGAGGCCGATCTGATTCCGCTGGGCCGCACAATGGCCTGGGGCCAGCTTTCGCGGGTGGTGAAGAACCGCCTCGCCTTCGGGGCGCTGTGGCTGGACAAACCCGAGTTACTCGAAACGCCGCTCGCCGCGCCGATTATCATCATCGGCCACATGCGCAGCGGCACCACCCGGATCCACAAGCTGCTCGCCGCCGATCCGGCTTTCTCGCACACCCGCTACTGCGATGCCTATCATCCCGTGCCCTCTCGCTTCGGAATGAACCGGGTCAAGAGCGCGCTCGAACTGGCGCTGCTGGGCCTGCTCAATCCGTGGATGCAATCGATCCACCCCATGGCTCCGGCCGAAGTCGAGGAGGAACTGGCGTGGATTTCGGCAGCGCTGCACCATTCGATCTACGAATCGCAGTGGCAGATTCCGTCATTCTCGGCATGGAGCGAGGCGCGCGATCCTGCGCCGATCTACCGCGAATTCAGGCGCATGCTCCAGACCGATGCGGCGCATCGCCGGCTTGCCGACAAGCCGAGGGTACTGAAAGTGCCCGCCTTTGCAGAGGACCTTGACACGATCCTTTCCCTCTTCCCCGATGCAAGGCTGGTGCTGGCCCTGCGCGATCGGGATGCGGTGCTCAGGAGCGCGGTCAGCCTCGCGGCCAACCAGATGGCGGTGCAGTCTGACAGTTGCCAGCTCGACGACATCGAAGCACGCTGGCGGCACAAGATTTCGCTGCGTGAAGAACGGATCGCGGCAGCTCTCGCGAACTGGAAGGGTCCAGTGGCGCGGGCCTCGTTTGACGATCTCAATGCCGACTGGGAAGGCGTCATGCGGCGCTGCTATACCGACCTCGGCCTGACCTTGTCGTCCGAGGCTCTTGGTGCCATGCGCAGGACGATGGCCGCGAGTGCGGATGGCCACCACCATGCACACGCCGCCCAATTGGCGCGCTTTTCCGAGGTAAGGTGAGGCGCAAAGCAAAAGGGCCGCCCCTCGCAGGACGGCCCCTTGCATCGCGTCAAAGCCGGAAAATCAGCCGACGATTTCTTCGTCGCTGAAGAAGAAGGCGATTTCGATCGCGGCGTTTTCTTCGCTGTCCGAACCGTGGACGGTGTTCTCGCCGATCGACAGCGCCAGTTCCTTGCGGATCGTTCCCGGCGCCGCGTCGGCCGGGTTGGTCGCGCCCATCACTTCGCGGTTGCGGGCGACGGCGTCTTCGCCTTCGAGCACCTGCACCACCACCGGCTCGCTCATCATGAATTCGACCAGCTCACCGAAGAAGGGGCGGTCCTTGTGCACCGCGTAGAAGCCTTCGGCCTGTTCGCGGGTCATGTGGATGCGCTTGGAAGCGACGACGCGCAGGCCGGCGTCTTCCAGCATCTTCGTGACCGCGCCGGTCAGGTTGCGGCGGGTGGCATCGGGCTTGATGATCGAAAAGGTGCGGGTGACCGCCATGATAATGCTCCTGTGAACGTCTTTTTATGAGAGGGGGATATTGGCCGCGCCCCGTAGATGGTGCGGTGCAAAATGGCAAGCGTGTGCGAACGGGCGAGCCCGAAGGCCGTCCCGCAGGAGCGCTTAAGGCAGACTTCAGCCCTTCTTGCTACCGATGATCAGTTGTCCCGTGGTGGCGTCGCCTTCATTGACGCTGGCGGTGACCGACAAGGTCGAGCCGTCGCTCTTGCGCTCTCCGGCGATCATCAGGCTGCCGTTCATGTTGGCATCGATCTGGATCGCGAATCCCGCATCCGTCGCTTCCTTGCGGAAATGGGCGATGACCCTGTCAGCGGCGTCCCCCGTCTCGAACATCACCATCGTCCCCTGTCCGTCCGGCTGGTTTACAACCGTATTGGTGATGACCTTCGCACCGGGATAGAGGCTGAAGCCCTCCGGCAAGTCGACCGGGACATCCGCGCCTGATCGCAAGGTGGCAGTGCCGTTCTCGCTCTCGATTGTCATCGAGGTCTCGCCGCTGTCCTTGTCGATGGTGTATTCGGCAGTCTTGCCTTCCTCGGTGGTGAATTCACCCGAGGTTTCCGAACCGCAAGCCGCCAGCGTCAGAGCCGCGCCGCTTGCCAGAACCAGTGCCAGCTTACGCATAGTGTTCCCCTCCCTGTTCCTGCCGCAACATCTCCTATCGGCGGTCCTGCGGCAAGACCTCAAGCCTTCTTGACCCAGCGCCCGTTTTCCTGCGCGAAGTAGGAGCGGGTGATATCTTCCCGGCCGTCCTGCGCCCGCCAGGCAGCCCGCGCTTGCGGTGCAGCTTCAGGTGCAAACAACAGGAACACCCGCGCAAACCCTTCGCTCTCCCGGAACCGGCCATCGGCGATGACCAGATGAGTCGCGCCGTTAGGGGCGGCAAGATCAGCCGATAGCAGGATCGGCTGGCGATCGGCCCCGGGGCTATCTGCCGCGCCGTTGGCGAGAAAGCTGTCGGGTCCGGCCTCCCACAGCGCCCGTGCGATCGCGGTGCGCTGTTCGGTGTCCCCAGCGACCACCAGCAGCCGCTCACCCTCGCCCAGCACGCGCCGGGCGATGAGGGCGACGACCTTTTCGACCGGATCATCGGTCACCTGCCAGAAATCGAGCTTCACGCGGTGGCACCTCTTGAGCGGCGGCAGCGGTCGGAACAATATTTCACATTGTCCCAGTCCCGCTCCCACTTCTTGCGCCATGTGAAAGGCAGCCCGCAAGCGAGGCAGGTCTTGGTGGGAAGGTCGCCTTTCTTGCGCATCTTTGGCATCTTTGCTGGCCTATCGCCCCGCTACTTGAGGCCTGCCCACCCTACCGCTTCGCTACTTGAGGCCCAAAACGCGGCTCAGCCTTCCACGACATCCCGCACGAACTGGTCGAGCAGGCGCACGCCATAACCGGTCGCGCCCTTGTCCCATGTATGGCCGGGCTTGTTCGACCAGACCATGCCAGCGATATCGAGATGCGCCCAAGGCGTGCCATCCTTGATGAAGCGCTTGAGGAACTGCGCCGCCGTGATCGAGCCGGCCTCGCGCGGGCCGACATTCTTGATGTCGGCGACGGGCGAATCGATCATCTTGTCGTAATTGGCGCCCAGCGGCATGCGCCACAGCTTGTCACCGGTGGCCTTGCCCGCCGCATCGAGCTGGGCAGCGAGCGTATCGTCATTGGCGAACATCCCGCCGTATTCGTTGCCGAGGCTGATAATCATCGCGCCTGTGAGCGTGGCGAGATCGACGATCCGTGCGGGATCATACTGCTCCTGCGCCCAGTGCAGCGCATCACACAGCACCAGCCGACCTTCCGCATCGGTATTGAGCACCTCGACCGTCTGGCCGCTCATGGTGGTGACAATGTCGCCGGGACGCTGCGCCTTGCCGTCGGGCATGTTCTCGACGAGGCCCATCACGCCGATCACGTTCGCTTTGGCCTTGCGGCTGGCGAGCGCCAGCATCGCGCCCGCAACAGCGCCCGCGCCGCCCATGTCCCACTTCATGTCTTCCATGCCCGGCGGGGGCTTCAGCGAGATGCCGCCGGTATCGAATGTGACGCCCTTGCCGACGAAAACCGTCGGGTGTTCGTCCGCCGCACCGCCGTTCCAGCGGATCGCGAGCAGCTTCGATTCGCGCTCGGAGCCCTTGCCCACACCCAGCAGCGCGCCCATGCCGAGCGCTTCCATTTCCGCCTCGCCCAGCACGGTGATGCCGACACCGGTACCGGCAAAGGCTTCCTCGCAGGCCGCGACGAAGCTGGCGGGGTAGATCACGTTGGCGGGTTCGGTGACAAGCGTGCGGGCAAACTCGACCCCCTTGGCGAGCGCTGCCTCGCGCTCCCACGCGGTCTCCGTGCCCTCGGGGGCTCCGACGACGTGCACGGTTTCAAGGGTAGGACGCTTGTCGGCGGCGAGCCTGGTGCGATACTTGTCGTGCCGCCAGCCGCGCAGGCGCAGACCGAGCAGTACGGCGGCAGCATCCTCGGCCGAAAGCCCGGCCTGCCCGAGATCAAGCACCATCGCCGCTTCGCCGGAAACCAGATACCTGGAGGTCAGCGCCGCGCCGGCGCGTTCGAGGTTGAGGCGGCGATCATCCGCGCCGGTTTCGCCGGCACCGGCCAGAGCCACACGGCGCAGCGCCCCATCGACGCTCGCAAAACCTTCGAACACCTGCCCGGTCCGGCCGCCGAAGCGCGCGGCCGCCGCCCCCTGTTCAAGCGCCTGATCAAGCCCGCCAAGGCTCGCGCCCTGGTTCACGATGCGGGCATGAAGGCGAATGGTGGCGGAAGGTGTGGCGGTGAAGTGGATTTGCATGGGGTCTCCGCGAGCAAGGGATCGGGGCCGTAAAGAAGCGGACTGGGCCTGCCGTCAGGGGCGCGCACATGGCCGCAAACGCGATTGCGATTAGGCGCGAGCGGTGCAATAGGCAAGGCCATGTCGGGAGGCTTGATGAACGGATCGCGCAAGGCTGCGCGCCTTGCCTTGCGCTTCCCGGCGCAAGGACCCTCCACGCGTGCCGTTCTCGCCCTTGCGCTACTGGCTGCGCCGGCATCCCTTGCCGCGCAGGAACCGCCCGCCACGGTCGAAGCTTCCGCGGAGCAGGCCGGCCCCGTGATCGATTTCGAGGCCGAGCAACTCAGCTACGATAAGGAGACCGACACAGTTACCGCTCGCGGCAATGTGATCCTGCGTTCGGACGACCGTTCGGTTCGTGCCGACGAGGTCACATGGGACCGCGGTTCGGGCAGGATCATCGCCACCGGCAATATCAGGCTGGTGGATGAGGCGGGCAACCAGCTGTTCACCGACCAGGTGGAACTGACCGAAACCTTCGAGGCCGGCGCCATGTCCGAACTTCTGGTGGCACTGCGGGCCGGGGGACGGCTGGCGGCGCGCTCGGCAACGCGCGGCGAGGACGGGATCGCGCTCTTGACCGACGCAGCCTACACCGCCTGCGCGGTCACGGACGCCGAAGGGTGCGCAAAGAATCCCAGCTGGCGCATTACCGCCGACAAGGTCAGCTTTGACCAGAAGGCCAGCCGGGTGCGTTTTACCGGCGCAATGCTGGAGCTGTTCGGTGCGCGCATCCTTCCGCTGCCCGGCCTTGCGCTGCGCACCGACGGGAAGGCGGAAAGCGGCTTTCTCGTCCCCGATTTCCGGGTCAGCAATGTCAACGGGCTTGAGGTAAGCGGGGAATATTACTGGCGGCTGGCCGACAACCGCGACCTGACGCTGGGGGCCTATGTCTTTTCCGGCGTCGCCCCTATGGCGAGCGCCAAGTGGCGGCACCTTACCGACAAGGGGGCCTACCAGATCTCGGGCTACCTCACCGCCAGTGACAGGCTGACCGACTTCACGGGCGCGCAAGGGTTCCAGAACGAACTGCGCGGCTATATTGAAGGCAACGGGCGCTTCCAGTTCTCGCCCGAATGGAGCCTCACCAGCTCGATCCGTCTGGCTTCCGACCGGACCTTCCTGCGCCGCTACGATCTCAGCCGCGACGACCGGCTGCGTTCGACCATCAATCTCGAGCGGATTACCGACAAGTCCTATTTCTCTCTGGCGGGCTGGGCGACGCAAACGCTCAGGCTGAATGCGGACCAGGGGCAGATCCCGCTTGCCCTGCCCGCACTCGACTATCGCCAGATCGTTGCCGATCCGCTTCTGGGCGGCGGTATCGAGTTCCAGGTCAACAGCCTCGCGCTGCTGCGCAACGACGGGCAGGATACCCAGCGCGCCTTTGCCGGGGCCAAGTGGGACCTGCGACGCCTGACCGGAATGGGGCAGGTTGTCACGCTGACCGCGCTAGTGCGCGGCGACATCTACAACACTGACAACATCCTTGCGACCAGCACGCCCAGCTATCGCGGCACCGAAGGCTGGACCACCCGAGGCATCGCAACTGCCGCGCTTGACATAGAATGGCCCTTCGTGGGCGAGGCCTTCGGCGGAACGCAGGTGCTCAAGCCCCGCCTGCAAATCGTGGCAAGCCCGCGTTTGCGCAATCTCGATGTGCCCAACGAGGATGCGCGCGCCATCGACCTTGAGGATTCGAACCTGTTCGCACTCAACCGCTTCCCCGGCTACGACCGGGTCGAGGACGGAACGCGCGTGACCTGGGGGGTGGACTGGGAATTGCAGCGTCCGGGCTGGCGGGTATCGACCACGATCGGCCAATCCTATCGCTTCGACGATCCCCAGGAACAGATCTTTCCGGTCGGGACCGGCTTGTCGGAGCGTGTCTCGGACTTTGTCGGACGCACCCAGATCCGGTATCGCGATTATCTCAATCTCACCCACCGATTCCGGCTCGACAAGGACAACCTCGCGGTGCGCCGCAACGAGATCGACGCGACCATCGGATCGCGCCGGACCTATGTCGAAGTCGGCTACCTCAGATTGAACCGCGACATCCAGACGGTCGAGGATCTGCGCGACCGCGAGGAACTGCGGGTCGCCGCACGCCTGGCGATCCGGCGCCGCTGGTCGGTGTTCGGCTCGGGCGTGTTCAACCTTACCGATGCCACGGAGGATCCGATATTCCAGCCCGACGGATTCGAACCGATCCGCACTAGGCTCGGGATTGCCTATGCCGATGACTGTATCGAATTCGGCGCGACCTGGCGGCGCGACTTCATCGACGCGGGCGATGCGCGGCGCGGCAATGCCTTCCAGTTGTTCTTCGCGCTGCGCAACCTCGGGTTCCGATAGCGGCGGTGCGAATTGGCAGGGCGCCTGAAACGGGCTAAGGGGCCTTGCGCAGTGGTGGCAGAGCGATGGGGGACTCAGCTTCCATTCAGCCGCCATGCAGCAACTGCACAGCGCCATGCGTGAGGGGTCGCGCATAACCATATATAAAGGCGGGAATGAACGAGTGAGAATGAAGCTGCTTTCGAACAAGACCGGACGCAAAGCGAAACGCGGCGCGATTCTGGCGGGCTTGACGGCGCTCGCGCTGCTGCCTGTGGCTGCGCCCGCGCAAACTGTCGCCGTGCCGACCGCCGAGAACCCGTTTGGCTTGCCCGAGGACGTGACCATCTTCGGCAAGGCCGATCCCGACCGGCGCACCGCGACGGCTGTGGTAAACGGATATGTCATCACCGGCACCGACATCGATCAGCGTGTGGCACTGGTCACCGCCGCCTCGGAGGCTCCGATTGCCGACGAGGAGCTGCTGCGCCTGCGGGTGCAGGTTCTGCGCAACCTGATCGATGAAACGCTCAAGGTTCAGGCCGCCGAGCAAATCGAGCTCAAGGTCACAAGCGAGGAAGTGGAGCAGACCTACCAGCAGCTCGCCGCGCAGAACTTCGGCACCCAGCCGGAAAAGATGGATGAATATCTGCTCTCGATCGGTTCCTCTCCGGCCTCGCTCAAGCGGCAGATCGAAGGTGAAATCGCTTGGGAGAACCTGCTCCGGCGCAACATCATTCCCTTTGTCAATGTCTCGGCCGAAGAAGTGAATGACGTGATCGAGCGTCTGAATGAAGCCAAGGGAACAGACGAATACCGGCTCGGGGAAATCTACCTTTCGGCCACGACCGAGAACCGCGCCACCGTGCTCGCCAATGCGCAGGCCATCATGCAGCAGTTGCAGCAGGGCGGCAGCTTCGTCGCCTATGCCCGCCAGTTTTCCGAAGCCTCCACGGCGGTGGTCGGCGGTGATCTGGGCTGGGTCCGGCTCGGCCAGCTTCCTCCGCCACTCGCCGCAGCCGCCCGGCAGATGCAGGCAGGGCAGCTGCGCGGACCGATCGAAATTCCGGGCGGCTTTTCGATCATCTACCTCATCAACAAGCGCCAGGTGCTGATGGCCGATCCCAATGAGGCGGTGCTGAGCCTCAAACAGATCTCGATCGCCTTCTCACCCGACGTCTCGGATGCCGCAGCCGAGGCCAAGGTCAACCAATTCGCCGATTTCGTGCAATCGCTGCGCGGCTGCGGCGACGTCGAAGCCGGAGCGGCGGCAATCGGGGCACAGGTCGTCTCCAACGACCAGCTCAAGGCCGCCAACCTGCCAGAGCAGTTGCGTTCGATTGTGCTCAACCTGCAGATCGGCCAGACGACGCCGCTGTTCGGCGGGGTCGAGGAAGGCGTGCGCGTGCTCATGCTGTGCGGACGCGACGATCCCGAAGATGCGGGCGCGCCGACCTTTGCCGCAGTAATGGACCAGATCGAGCAGGAGCGGATCAACAAGCGCGCCCAGCGTTATCTGCGCGACCTGCGCAACGACGCCTATATCGAATACAATTGAGCGCACTTCCTGCTCCCCTCGCCATATCGCTGGGCGATCCGGCGGGCTTAGGCCCGGAGGTCATCCTCGGCGCATGGGCACGGCTCAGATCGGATAACCGCGCGCCGCCGGCATTCGTTGTCGGCGGCCCGTCAGTGCTGGGCCATGTTGCCGAGATGCTGGGTATCGATTTTCCGCTGGTGCCGATTGCCGAGCCGGACGAGGCCCTGTTTGCCAGCGCGGCGGGCCTGCCGGTGATGGCCGGACTGGATGCCGCATGGACACCGGGTGCCGCAACACGTGACGGCGCGCGACTGGCGCTCGCCTCATTGCAATGGGCAACCAGATTCACGCTTTCCGGCATCACGTCGGGCCTCGTCACCGCACCTGTCGCCAAGAGCGCATTGGCCGCGATCGGCTGGGACTATCCCGGACAGACCGAGTTTCTCGCCGATGCCTGCGGTCAGCCCTATCGCGATGCGGTGATGATGCTCGCTGGCCCGTCCTTGCGCACTGTCCCGTTGACCGTTCACATGGCGCTGGCCGAAGTGCCCGCCGCACTGACGAGCGAATTGATCATGCACAAGGCGCGGATCGTAGCTGCCGGCCTCGCGAGGGACTGCGGGATTGCGGCGCCGCGGCTCGCAATTGCCGCGCTCAATCCCCACGCGGGCGAGGGCGGGAAGTTCGGCGATGAGGAAACGCGCATCATCGCGCCAGCCATCGCCGCCTTGCGGGCCGAGGGAATCGACGCTTTCGGCCCGGTCCCCGGCGACGCGCTTTTCACCCCCCGAATGCGCGCGACCTATGACGCCGCGCTGGCCATGTATCACGATCAGGCGCTGATCCCGATCAAGGCACTGGAAGTCGACGAGGGCGTGAATGTCACGCTCGGCCTGCCCATTATCCGAACCTCGCCCGATCACGGCACCGGCTTCGACATCGCCGGCAAGGGGCTGGCCGATCCCGGAGCGATGGCCGCGGCGATCGTGATGGCGGCCGAGATGGCAGCGGCGCGTGGTTGACCTCCCCCCCATCCGCGACGTCATCCAGCGTCACGGCCTGTCGGCCTCCAAGGCGCTGGGGCAGAACTTCCTGCTCGACGAACAATTGCTCGCTCGCATTGCCGCTCTGCCGGGCGATCTTGCGGGAGAGAAGGTGCTGGAGGTCGGGCCGGGCCCCGGCGGGCTGACGCGGGCGCTGCTGCGCGCGGGCGCGAAGGTGACCGCGATCGAGATGGACCGCCGCTGTCTCCCTGCGCTGGCCGAACTGGGCGAGGCCTTTCCGGGCCAGCTCACCGTGATCGAAGGCGACGCGCTCAGGCTCGATCATGGCGCGCTGATGGAGGGCGAGCCGTTTCACGTGCTCTCCAACCTGCCCTATAATGTCGGCACCGCGCTGTTCGTGAAGTGGCTCGGCGGCGAGGCATGGCCGCCGCAATGGCGCTCGCTGACGCTGATGTTCCAGCGCGAGGTGGCCGACCGGATCGTCGCCAGCGCCGGAGCGGACGCCTATGGCCGCTTGGCGGTGCTCGGCCAGTGGCGCAGCGAGGCCCGCCTCGCGATGAAGGTCCACCGCAGCGCCTTCACCCCGCCGCCCAAGGTGATGAGCGCGATCGTCCACGTGACCCCCGCCGCCATGCCCGAGGGCGTATCCGCGCGGATGCTCGAACGCCTCACCGAAGCCGCCTTCGGCCAGCGCCGCAAGATGCTGCGCCAGAGCCTCAAGAGCGTTCCCGGCGCGCTGGAGGCGTTGGCGGCGCTGGGGATCGACGAAACCCGCCGCGCGGAGACGGTGAGTGTGGCGGAGTTTGTTTCGGTGGCGCGGGCGCTGGGCCCCGTCTGAAGAGGCTCAGAATCCGAGCGCGCCGTAGCAGAAGTAAATCACCACAGGCGCCGCCACGGCGGTAGCGGCCAAGGCGCTGGCCCTGCGGGCGCGATCGGGCTCTTCGCGCTCGTGATGGCCGGCAGCCCGCCAAGCAAACCACAGCGCCGTGAGCGCCATACATCCGGAAAATGCCCAGAACAGCACCGCAAGCTGGGCATCGAACCCGCTGCCCTTTTCCAGCAGCCCGAGGCTACCAAGACCGATCCCGAGAGGCGCGATGATCGCGACGGCCACCACCAGCCCTCCCAGCGCGGCAAGCGGGCTGAGGGAGAACAGGATGAACCCCGCCAGAACGGCCAGATAGGCGCGGAAGGATGCTCTGGTCATGCCCCCGGTCTCGCTAGGCGCGCTGGAGTCCGCGGACCAGATCGGCGCGCTGGAGCATCAGTGCCAGAATGTCGGAATGCTCCGCCGCCCATTCCATCACGTTGGCGAACATCACGATCTCTATGCCGTCGACGCCCTCCATCTGGATGCCGAACGCCCGGTCGCTGAAATCCCACGCGGCGGGCTCGATCGTCATCCGGTCGAACGGCAGAAACAGATCGCGGCACCCGTATCTGAACGGCGGGACGATGGTGAGGCTCAGCCCGTCATGATGCACGCCAACCATGACCGGGGGGTGGCGATTCGACTTGAGATCGCCGGACAAGTGGCCCCAGCGAAATCCCGGCTGGGATATCCGCAGCATTCCGGCAAGCTTGCGAGTTTTGGTCTCGCGCGGCTCGATGGCGGCATAAAGCAATTCATATTCGCGCCAGCGCGAATTGCTGGCGTGGATGATGTAGAACGCAAGACCACCGAAAAAGGCGAGGCTGACCATACTGATGATGGTCAGATAAACCTGATCGATGATTCCGCCCATGCTGCCTTCTCCGGCTATCGGATCATGAATCATCCGAAGCCGAAAAGGATAATGCAAACGGGTAGATAAAGTGTTTACCCCGCCTTCTTGCGCAACCTCCATGCGTGCAGCAGCGGCTCGGTATAGCCGCTCGGCTGCTCCACGCCCTTGAAGATCAGGTCCCTCGCCGCGCTGAAGGCCGCGCCGTTCTCGTTGCCGGTGAGCGGTTCGTAGAGCGGATCCCCTGCGTTCTGGGCATCGACCTTGGCGGCCATGCGGGTGAGCGAGTCCATCACCTGGCCTTCCGAAATGACCCCGTGGAGCAGCCAGTTGGCGATATGCTGCGAGGAAATGCGCAGCGTCGCGCGGTCTTCCATCAGGCCCACGTCATTGATGTCGGGCACCTTGGAACAGCCCACGCCCTGATCGATCCAGCGCACGACATAGCCCAGCAGGCCCTGACAGTTGTTGTCGAGCTCCTCGCGGATCTCCTCTTCCGACCAGTTCGCGCCCTCGGCCAGCGGGATCGCAAGCAGCGCGTCGAGGCCGGCGGGATCGGGCAGGTCTTTCTGCACATCGAACACGTTGAGCTGGTGATAATGCAGCACGTGGAGCGTCGCGGCGGTAGGGGACGGCACCCATGCGGTGTTCGCGCCCGCCTTCAGGTGGCCGATCTTCTCGACCATCATCTGGCCCATCAGATCGGGCGCGGCCCACATGCCCTTGCCGATCTGCGCCTTGCCCGAGAGGCCGTGCTTGAGGCCGATGGCGACATTGCGCGCCTCGTAGGCGCGGAGCCAGTCCGAACCCTTCATCGCGCCTTTCCGCAACATCGGTCCGGCCCGCATCGAGGTGTGGATTTCGTCCCCGGTACGATCGAGGAAGCCGGTGTTGATGAACACGATCCGGTCCTTCACCGCATGGATGCAAGCGGCGAGGTTGGCCGAGGTGCGGCGCTCCTCGTCCATCACGCCAACCTTGATCGTGTGGCGCGGAAGCTGAAGCAGATCCTCAACCGCGTCGAACAGGCCATTGGTAAAGAGGCATTCTTCCGGCCCGTGCATCTTGGGCTTGACGATATAGATCGAACCGCAGCGCGAATTGCCGAACCTGCCGTGCCCTTCCACATCGAGTGTGCTGATCGCCGAGGTGAAGACCGCGTCCATGATGCCTTCGGGGATTTCGCTGCCATCGGGCAGGCGGATCGCCGGGTTGGTCATGAGGTGGCCGACATTGCGCACGAACATCAGGCTGCGTCCCGGCAGGCTGTGGGCCGCGCCGGAGGCGTCCTTGTAGCTCTTGTCGCCATTGAGGGTGCGCGTAAGGGTGCGTCCGCCCTTCTCGAAGCTTTCCTGCAAATCGCCGCGGATGATGCCGAGCCAGTTGGTATAGGCAAGCAGCTTGTCCTCGGCATCGACCGCTGCCACCGAATCCTCGCAATCCGCGATGGTGGTCAGCGCGGCCTCGACCATGATGTCGGCAATGCCGGCCTTGTCCGAGGCGCCGACCGGGGTAGAACGGTCGAACACCACCTCGATATGCAGGCCGTTATTGCGGAACAGCAGACCTTTTTCGGTAAAGCCGACCCATTGGCTTTCGTCCTGCAGTTTGCCGTCATGCTCGTCCTTGAGATCGGCCCAGCTCTGGTCGACCAGCGGCAGAGCCTGGTCGAGGAACTCGCGCCCGCGCGCAATCACCGCGCTGCCTCGCTCCTCGTCATAGCCGCCGGGACGCGCAGCAGGCGCGTCGAGAACATCGGTGCCATAGAAAGCATCGTACAGGCTGCCCCAGCGCGCATTCGCCGCATTGAGCAGGAAGCGGGCGTTGAGAATCGGTACCACCAGTTGCGGACCGGCCATGGTCGCGATCTCGGGATCGACGTTTTGGGTGCCGATGGTGAAGTCACCAGGCTCGGGCACAAGGTAACCAATTTCTGTCAGAAATGCCTTGTAAGCTTCTGGATCGTGATGTTTTCCGGCGCGCTCAATGTGCCATCCATCGATCGCCGCCTGCAATTGTTCGCGCTTAGCCAGCAGCGCTCGGTTACGCGGGACGAAGTCGGCCAGCAACGCGGCGAAGCCCTCCCAGAAGGCACCTGCATCGCGCCCCAGCGGGGCCAGAACCTTGCCTTCAAGGAAGCTCGCCAGCCGGGAATCGATGGCAAGGCCGGCACGGGTAGTCATTTCAGTCATGCGTGTCCTCTTGGGCTCCGGTGATGCGGGTCCTGGGGAGGAGGACAATGGTCGAATCCGGCGCGCGCTATGGCGCACAGCAGGATGGATTGCAACGGGTTGGCCCCGCACGCGCGGGCGGCTAGAGGTGGAAGGCCATGACTGCAATAACCAGCCTTTCCGCCATCGATGCGGCCGCCATGCTGGCGCAGGTGCGGGCATGGAGCGCAATCAACACCGGTACCGCAAACCTTGCGGGTCTTGCCGAGCAGGCAGCCGCGCTGGCCGAAGCGTTTGCGGCGCTGCCCGGCGCGGTCGAACTGGTCGATCCCGCTCCAGTCACGGCGATTGCCGCAGACGGCAGTCCCTTCGACAAGCCGCACGGGCAGCATCTTGTGGTGCGCGTGCGCCCCGAGGCAAACCGGCGGATCCTGCTGACCGGCCACATGGATACGGTGTTCCCGGCCGATCACGCCTTCCAGCACCAGCGCTGGCTTGACGACGATACCCTGAACGGCCCCGGCGTTGCCGACATGAAGGGCGGGATAGCAGTTATGCTTCATGCGCTGATGGCCTTCGAACAAAGCGCCAGCGCATCGGCGCTGGGCTATGACGTGCTGATCAATTCCGACGAGGAGACCGGATCGCTCGCCAGCGCCGCACTGATCACCGAGCTGGCTGCGGGCAAGCTCGCCGCGCTGACCTATGAACCCGCGGCCCTGCCTGATGGCACGTTGGCCCACGAGCGGGGCGGAACCGGAAACTACTCGATTACCTTTACCGGAAGGAGCGCCCACGCCGGGCGCAACCCGCAAGAGGGTCGCAACGCGATTGTCGCGGCGGCCGATCTGATCCTGCGACTGAAGGCGCTGGAAAGCGACGAGCTGACGATCAACCCCGCAAAGCTCGAAGGCGGCGCGGCCAATAACGTCGTGCCCGATCACGCCGTGCTGCGTTTCAATATCCGTCCGAAAACGGCCGAGGCTGGCGCTGCCTTTGACCAGACCCTCAGTTACTTGCTGGCCGAGGTTGAGGCTACGCACGAAGTTTCCACCCACCGCCACGGCGGCGTAACCCGCCCGCCCAAGCCGGTCGATGCCCGGGCACAGAAGCTGTTCGATCTGGTGCGCGAATGCGGCGCCGAGCTCGGGCAGGACATCCGCTGGCAATCAACCGGCGGAGTGTGCGATGGCAACAACATCGCCGCCTGCGGCGTTCCCGTGGTTGATACCATGGGCGTATGCGGCGGCGCGATCCATAGTCCGAACGAATATCTGATCGTCCCCAGCCTCGCGACCCGCGCCGCCCTTTCCGCACGCGTGATCGAGCGTCTGGCACAAGGAGCCCTCAATTGACCTTCCGCCTGCGCGCCGCACGCGCCTCCGATCTCGAGGCGCTTTATGAAATGGCCAAGCTGACCGGGGGCGGGTTCACCAACCTGCCGCCCGACCGCGGCGCGCTAAGGGCCAAGCTGGAACGTGCCGAGGCAGCCTTCGCCAATGACGCCGACACCTTGTCCGACGAGCAGTTCGTGCTCGTACTCGAGAACGCCCGCAGCGGCGCGGTGCGCGGCACCTGCCAGTTGATGACCAAGGTCGGCCAGCGCTGGCCGTTCTACTCCTACCGCCTCAACACGCTCACCCAGTACTCGCAGGAACTCGACCGCACGGTGCGCGCCGAAATCCTCAGCCTCGTCACCGATCTTGAAGGTTCAAGCGAGGTAGGCGGCTTGTTCCTCCATCCCAACGAGCGTGCCGGGGGACTCGGCCTGTTGCTCGCCCGGTCGCGTTACATGTTCGTTGCGATGCATCGCAGGCGATTCGCTGACCGCATCATTGCGGAATTGCGCGGTATTATTGACGAGCGCGGGGGCTCGCCTTTCTGGGAGGGTGTCGCGGGCCGCTTTTTCGGGATGAACTTCCAGGACGCGGACTATTTCAACGCCATCAACGGCAACCAGTTCATTGCCGACCTCATGCCCAAGCATCCGGTCTATGTCGCCATGCTGAGCGAGGATGCGCGCAGCGTGATCGGGGTGCCGCATCCCACGGGGCGGGCAGCCATGCGGATGCTGGAAAACGAAGGCTTCCGCTACGAA
This sequence comes from Erythrobacter dokdonensis DSW-74, assembly GCF_001677335.1. Lineage (GTDB taxonomy): Bacteria > Pseudomonadota > Alphaproteobacteria > Sphingomonadales > Sphingomonadaceae > Erythrobacter > Erythrobacter dokdonensis. Next base: position 154,684 of record NZ_LZYB01000001.1, on the reverse strand, counting down.
GGCTATGTCGACATCTTCGACGGCGGGCCGACGATGGTGGCGCATACGGACAATGTCACCAGCGTGACGAGCTGCAACCAGGCACAGGTCACCGGGCTCGATGTCGCCGAGGGCGAGCGGGCTATTCTGGCGACGGGGCGGCTCGGCAGCTTTCGCGCCTGTTTTGGCGCGCGGGTGCTAGACGGCGAAGGCGGCATCGCGATCGATTCGGCCAGCGCCGACCTGCTCGACGTGCGCGAGGGCGATCTGGTGTGGAGCGTGACGCGGTAACCTGACCTGCAACCCGTTCCGGCTGAGTGTCCTCCGGCACAGCGGGATCAAGAAAAAACAGCCGCAGGGCGTTCGCCCACCTGCGGTTCCGACAGGCTCAGGGCGAACGGAGTTCAGACTTTGCTCACCGAAATCAATTTTGACGGGATCGTCGGCCCCAGCCACAACTATGCCGGCCTCAGCCTCGGCAATATCGCCAGCGCAAGCCATGCGGGCGATCCCTCCTACCCGCGGGCGGCGGCCTTGCAGGGCGTGGCGAAGATGCGCGGCAATCTCGCGCGGCTCGGCGTGCAGGGCTTCCTGCTGCCCCTGCCCCGCCCCAACGGCGCGCTGCAGGCCGCGCTGGCGCTTGACGGCAGCGAGCCGCCGCAGCTGCGTGCCGCACCGTGGTCGGCCTCGTCGATGTGGACTGCCAATGCCGCGACCGTCTCGCCCGCTCCCGATACTGCCGACGGGCGCTGCCACCTGACGCCCGCGAACCTCGTCACCATGCTCCACCGCGCGCAGGAATGGCCCGATACAAAGCGCCAGCTGGCCATCGCTTTCGCCGACACGAGCCATTTCGCCATCCATGATGCCGTTCCCCCGACCTTCGGCGATGAAGGCGCCGCCAATCACATGCGGTTATGCGAGGCACATGACGCGCCCGGCGTCGAAGTGTTTGTCTATGGCCGCACAGGAGGGCGTTTCCCGGCGCGCCAGCACGAACAGGCCAGCCGCCTTGTTGCCCGCGCCCACGGTCTCGATCCGGCGCGCACCGTGTTCATCGAGCAGAACCCCGAAGCAATTGCAGCGGGCGCCTTCCACAATGACGTGGTGGCGGTCGCCAATGGCCCGGTGCTGTTCACCCATTCCGATGCCTTTGCCGACCAGCAGGGTGCCTATGATGCGATCCGCGCGGTGTTTCCCGCGCTTGAGGTGGTCGAGGTACACTCCTCGAAAGTCAGTCTCGCGGAAGCGATCCGCACCTATCTCTTCAACGCCCAGCTGCTGACGCTGCCCTCCGGCGAGATGGCGCTGATCGTGCCCGAGGAATGCCGCGAAAGTCCCAGCGTATGGAGCTATTGCGAGGCCTTGATGGATTCGAACGGCCCGATCCGGCATGTGATCCCCGTCGATGTGCGACAGTCGATGGCCAATGGCGGCGGTCCGGCGTGCCTGCGCCTGCGCGTGGTGTGCGATCCGGCAAGGGTCGATCCGCGCTTCCTGCTCGACCCGGCCAAGGCCGATCTCATCGAAAGCGTCATCAGCCGCCACTGGCCTGAACAGATCGACCCTTCCGATCTCGGCTCGGAAACGTTGGAGGGCAGCGTGATCGCGGCGCGGCTTGCCCTGCTGGAGGCGCTCGATCTGGGACAGCTTGGTTAATGCATTTGCCGACTCGGACGCGATGGGTTTAGGGTTACCATTCTGTAAAGACGGTGCCCGCAGGGTGCCGAGACCGACCCCGGGAGAGCTCATGCTGCGCAAGATCGGTAGGCTGTTCGTGATCAAGACCCGGTTCGAGGCGTTCCTGATCATCTACGCTCTTGCTCTGGGTTCGACCGCCCGCGGCAGCGCCTATCTGGAACAGTTTCCCGGCGTCGGGGGGCAGTTGCTGTTCCTTGCCACCACCGGCGCGGTATTTCTGGCAGGGGCCAAGATGCTCGACTGCATCCGGCTGGAAAAGGAAGTGGCCGAATTGCGGGCGCGCGTTCCCGAAGACCGCGCCGATTGACCGGGCGCGGTGCCGGACTAACCGCCAAGCCCTTCAAGAGGCCCGTCGAGGATCGGGTTACCCTCGTCATCATAACGGGGCAGCATCACCAGATCATCGGCATGGCCAAGCATCAGCGTGACCTGCTTGTAACGCCGATCGCGGCGCGCGCCGGCAAATAGGACATCGAGCCGGGGCGTACCGCGCACCACGATCCGGCGGTTGCGGAACATCGCCTTTAGCGCGGCAAGCGAGGGCTTTATGAAGTCGCGGGTCCGGTCACCTTCGACAATGATGGCATCATCGCGCGCGATGGGCGCGTCGGACCCATCCGCGGGATCCGGCGCTTGCGGCACATTGAGAAGATCGAACAGGGTGCGCTCGTCCATCTCGATCAGGATGTTGTTGCGGTCCGAGATCGGACTCTGGTCGAGATGCGGCATCCCGAAGTCGAGTTCGGTCATGTCGTAAAGGTTGGGGGACTGCTGAAGCAGCAGATACTTGTCGCCGCGCACCGCCACATCGCCAATGTCGATAACCACCGCCATGTCCGGGGCCTCTCCCGGCGGCAGCTTGCGGGCCGTGCGCAGCAATTGCCGGGGCTGGAGGCACCCGACTTCGCAGATCGCACGCATCCGTTCGAGATAGGCCTCGCGGTTCTCGGAAGCAGCGGCAGGAGCAGCAGGAGAAACCATCACGGCGGCGATGCACCACCCGGTCAGAACGAGCAATCGGCGCAAGGCGACCTCCGATGCAGCATCAAGGGTGGGGGATTCTGTTGATAGGCTCCCCCGGGCCCCCGGAATCCGTTCTGGTGACCGGTCGGTCCAACCGCGCTCTAGGCTTTGTAAATTCAGGCCGTTAGGCCGTCACATTACGCAGCGAGAGCAAGTGCTTCGTTGTCGTTGGCACTTATGGTTTTGAGCCTTTAACGGGTTACTCAGCCCGGGCGAAAACACTGCCTTTCAACACACGTCGATCCTGGTTCGGCCCCATCAGGAGTTGCGGCCAGCCTTTGCAAGAGGCCGCCGCTTCTGGTGGAGCCGCCGGGTACTGCCCCCGGGTCCGTTGTGCCTATTGCACAGCACCATTTATCGCCATAGTCGGTTTCCCGACGCTGCCGATATAGCGAGCCAATCCTGAATGTGAAGTGTATCCCCCTCCTGCAGACTGGAGGAGCAAGGCTCACTTTTTCAGACTGTCCCGGATCTCGGTCAGCAATTCGATCTCGGTCGGGCCGGCGGGCGCGGGGGCGGCTTCTTCTTCCTGCTTCTCGAACTGCGCCGTGATCTTCGTGGCATAGCGCACCAGCATGAAGATGATGAAGGCGAGGATGACGAAATTGATCACCACCGAAACAAATGCCCCCAGGCCCAGCACATTGGCTCCGGCCTCGCGCGCGGCGGCGAGCGTCGTGCCCGGTTCGACCTCGCCCGCAAGCACGATGTAGCGGTCCGAAAAATCGATATTGCCGAAGATCGCGCCCACGACCGGCATGATGATCTCGTCGGTCAGCGACTTGACGATCCCCGAAAACGCGCCGCCGATGATCACCGCGACCGCCAGTTCCATCACGTTGCCTTTGGCGATGAAGGCCTTGAATTCCGACAGCATGAACGTCCCCTTCTTTGTGCTGTTTGCTTCCTTGTGACACTCTGGCGGGGACCTGCCAACCCATGGGATTTCCTTGTGCGCCTGCTTGAACCGGCAAGGCGGTGTGCTATATCGGCAATACAGGAACTAGCCGCGCTGCCCAGGCAAGTGGTCAGCGCCATCTGGAGGGATCGATAATGAAGCTCACCACCATGCTCCGCGGCGCGCTTGCCGCCGTCGCTGCACTCAGCCTTGCAGCTTGCGGAATCAACTCGGTGCCGACCGCCGAGGAAGCCGCCAAGGCCAAGTGGGCCGATGTCGAAGCACAGTTCCAGCGTCGCGCCAACCTCATCCCCAACCTCGCCGAAGTCGCCAAGGGCGCGGCCGAGAACGAGCGCAACATCCTCACCGAAGTGACCGAGGCACGCGCCAAGGCCACATCCGTCAACATCACCGCCGATGATCTCAATGATCCGGCCAAGATGGAAGAGTTCGCTGCCGCGCAGAGCCAGCTCGGCGCCGGTCTTGGGCGGTTGCTCGCCAGCTTCGAGGCCTATCCGCAGATCCAGTCGAACCAGAACTTCCTTGCGCTGCAAAGCCAGCTTGAAGGGACGGAGAACCGTATCGCTGTCGCCATCCGCGACTACAACGAGGCCGTGCGCCAGTATAACACCACCATTCGCACCTTCCCGGACATCATCGGTGCCAAGGTGGTCCACGGGGCCGAGCCGATGGTGCCCTACAAGGCCGTGACCGAAGGCGCCGAGGCTGCCCCGACGCTCGACATGACGTCGAACTGATCGGCGTGATCCGTCGCCTGATCCTTCTGCTCGCGCTGGCGGGGGCGCTGTTTGCGTCCCCGCTCGCCGCGCAGCCGCAGTTTCCCGAACTGACCGGGCGCGTGGTCGATAATGCCGACCTGCTCTCGCCCGAGGAAGAAGCGGCGCTCACGGCGAAGCTCGAGGCGCTGGAAACCCAGTCGCAGCGCCAGCTGGTGGTCGCCACGGTGCCCGACTTGCAGGGCTACGATATTTCCGATTACGGCTACCAGCTGGGCCGCGCCTGGGGCCTCGGCGACAACGAGCGCAATGACGGCGCGCTGCTGCTGGTCGCGCCCAATGATCGCAAGGTGCGGATCGAGGTCGGCTATGGTCTTGAAGGCTATCTTACCGACGCGCTGTCCGCGCTGATCATCCAGAACCAGATCCTCCCCCGCTTTCGTGACGGAGATTTTCCCGGGGGTATCGAGGCGGGGACGGATGCAATCATCGCCCAGCTGCAACTCCCGCCCGAAGAAGCGGCCAAGATAGCGGCCGAAGCGGGCAAGGCACGCGAAAGCGACGGCGGCTTCCCGATCGGCGTGCTGATCTGGCTTGCCTTCATGTTCTTCTTCTTCGTCCTGCCGATCCTCTCGTCGCGCGGAAGGCGGCGCAAGTACCGCTCACGCGGGAGCGGCCCCTGGGGCGATCGCGGGCGCGATGCCGCCGATACCGCAGCCGATATCATCCTGTGGGAAGTGGGCAGCGCGATTTTGCGCGGAGCATTGTCGGGCGACGACGACGACGGTGGCTGGGGGGGCGGCGGCGGCTTCGGCGGTGGTGGATTCGGCGGCGGCGGCGGCTTTTCGGGTGGCGGCGGCTCTTTCGGGGGCGGCGGCGCCTCGGGGGGATGGTGATCGATGGCGTGGCTTGATGAAGCGGGGCACCGGCTGATCAGCGAGGCGGTGACCGATGCGGAGGCACAAACCTCGGGCGAGATCGTGACCGTGCTGGCAGACCGCTCCGACGGCTATACCGACGTGGCGTTGCTGTGGGCGGCAGGTGCCGCTTTCACGATGATGAGCATCTTCGCGGCCTTCCCCCTGCCCTTTCTCCAGCTGTGGGATCGCCTGATCGGCGGCTGGGGCCACGAATGGACGACCGGCGAGCTGGCCAGCATGGTGATCGGGCTCGGGCTCGTCACCTTTCTCGTCGTCATGCTGTTGCAGCAATGGGAACCGCTCAAATTCGCGCTGGTGCCCGGTCCCACCCGCACCGCGCGCGTCCACGCCCAGGCGGTCCGTCAGTTCAAGGTCGGCGCGCAGGCCCGCACGACCGGCCATACCGGGGTGCTCATCTACCTTTCGATGCGCGAACACAGGGCCGAGATCATCGCTGACGAAAGCATCGCCGCCAAGGTGCCCGCGGAAGTCTGGGGCGAGGCGATGGGCGACATGCTGGCCGAAATCCGCAAGGGATGCGTGGCTGAAGGTCTTAGCGTGGGCATCCGCGATGTCGGCTTCGTCCTCGCCGAACATTTCCCGCGGGGGAGCGAGGATGTGAACGAACTGCCCGACCGGCTGATCGAGGTTTAGGCCCCTTCCCTCTTGACCCTCGCCGCGCGAAGCTGTCGAAGGGCTTTCCCCGACCGCCCCGACGGAGTTCCCCTTGCTCAAAGACCGCGACGCCGACCTTCCAGAACAGGTCATGTGGGAAGGCCGTTTCATCACCGCCAAGAAGCGCGGACGGTGGGAATATGTCGGGCGTGCGCGCGGCATCCGTGCCGCAGCGATCATCGCACTGGATGAAGACCCGGACGGCACCCGCCATGTCATTCTCGTCAGCCAGTACCGCGTGCCGCTGGGCCGCTTCAGCCTCGAGATTCCCGCCGGCCTGATCGGCGATGACGAGGGCAAGGAAGGCGAGGATGCGACACTCGCCGCCGCGCGCGAGCTGGAGGAGGAAACCGGCTATCGCGCCGGAAGGCTCGAGGTGCTCGGCGAATTCTACTCCTCGCCCGGCATGGTCTCGGAATGCTTTACCCTGCTGCGTGCCCGCGACCTGGAGCGGGTTGGCGAAGGCGGGGGGACCGAGGGCGAGAATATCATCGTCCACCGGGTTGCCCTGCGCGATCTTTCACGCTTCGTGGCCGAATGGCGGCGCGCGGGCCACGCGGTCGACGTACGCATCGCGATGTTACTGACACCGGAATACCTGGGAGAGGATTGAGATGACCGAAGTTTTGGGGAAAGGCAGAGTCGCGGGCAAGATGGCCCTCGTCACCGGCGGCGCGCAAGGGCTTGGCCGCGCGCATTGCATCCGGCTGGCGCAGGAAGGCGCGCGGGTGCTGGCGACCGATATCAATGGCGACGGCGCGGCGGAGACGGCGGCGATCGTCAATGCGGAAATGGGCGCAGGCACCGCTTTCAGCATCGCCCATGACGTGACCGATCCGGCTCAGTGGGAAGCCGCGGTCGACGCCGCACGCGAGCATCTCGGCGGGCTCAACGTGCTGGTCAACAATGCCGGGATCGGCGTTGCCGGCAATATCGAGACCTGCAAGTTCGAGGACTGGCAGCGCTGCTTCGACATCAACGTCAATTCGATCTTCCACGGCTGCCAGAAGGCCCTGCCGCTGATGCGCGAACACGCGCCGGGGTCCATCATCAACATCTCGTCCATCGCCGGGCTGATCGCCAGCGATACCATGCCCGCCTACAATGCCTCGAAGGCGGCGGTGTGGATGCTGTCGAAGTCGATCGCACTCCACTGCGCCAAGAAGGGCATGAACATCCGCTGCAATTCGGTGCACCCGACCTTTGTCGACACGCCGATCCTTGATGGCACAGCGAAAGCGCACGCGCTGGACAAGGAAGTGCTGATGGAAAAGCTCGCGCGGCAGATCCCATTGAAGTTCGTCGGCGAGCCCAACGACATCGCCAATGCGGTGGTCTATCTCGCCAGCGACGAAAGCCGCTTCATGACGGGCGCGGAACTCAAGCTGGATGGCGGCATCTCGGCCATGTAAAAAAGAAGGGGCCGATGTGGCCCCTTCCCGGTTTCTTCCAATCAGGTGCAGCGGCCCGATAAACCGGGAACCGCTTGTCTGGCGCTGCACTCAATCCGCAATCAGCGCGATTGCGAGGTAGATCAGCAGGAAGCTACCGAAGCCGAGCAAGGTGCCGGCAACGAAGCCGATCCGCACCAGCATCGGATCAATATCGAAATAATTGCCGATCCCGGCGCAGACGCCGAAGACCTTGGAATTGGTCTTGTCGAGGCGGAAGCCTGCGCGAGGCGGCTTGCTGCCGGGATCGCGGGTCACGTTGTTCATTTCAGTCGTACTCCTGTTGCTTGGGTGGGAACTTACGCCACCAGGCCGGGGCTGGCAGGAACGATCGCATAAGCGAAGCTTGCGACCGTCAGCAGCACCGCGAAGGCGGCAGAGGCGAAGCGGGCAGTGGTATCGGGGCCGAACATGGGAAACTGGTCCTTTTTCAAAGAGTGGATCGAAAGCCGGGCTCAGGCAACAAGGCTCGGGCTGGCGGGGATGATGGCGTAGGCGAAGAACGCGGCCGAAACGACGAGCGAGAAGGCGGCGGCGAACAGGCGGTTGGAAGCTTCGAGGGCAAACATGGGGTAATCTCCTTGGTGTTTTTTGCTATCCTGCGGGACCATCCCGGGGATGCCGAATACATTGCAGGAGGCGTGCCAAACTCGAAAAATGGCAGAATTCCGGCGTTCTTCCGCTTTCACTCCGCAAACAGTTCATTCACCTTCCCGAAAGGTTGGGAAATTTCCCCAAGGGTTGGCATCTGCGATTTGACGTGGGCCGGACTGGTCAAATCAGGCCCCTCCCGCTACCTGCGTGCCCACCATGGGCCTCAGCCGGATCAGCCTCGAGAACTTCCGCAACCACGCGGCCACACAGCTGGGCGAAACGGCGCATTTCAACCTGCTGGTGGGCGAGAACGGCGCAGGGAAAACCAACCTGCTCGAAGCGCTTTCGCTGCTCGGGCCGGGGCGCGGCCTAAGGCGCGCAAACCTCGCCGAACTGGCCCGCAGGCCCGCACCCGGCGATCATCTCCTGCCTTTCGCCATCGGCGCGAGCCTCACGGAGGCGGGCACGGTCTCGGCCCGGCTCGGCACCTATACCGAGGCCGGCCAGCCCGGACGACGGCTGGTGCGGGTCAACGGCGCACCCGCGAGCGCGGCGAGCCTCGCAGAGTGGCTGGCGCTGTCATGGCTGACCCCTGCGATGGACGGGCTCTTCACGGACAGCGCGGGCGCGCGGCGGCGCTTCATGGACCGCATGGCGCTCGCCATCGCGCCCGATCATGCGCGGCGGGTCAACGCACTGGAGGCCGCCTTGCGCGAACGCGGGAGGTTGCTCGAACATGGCGGCGATCCGCGCTGGCTCGATGCGGTGGAGTCCCAGGCGGCGGAGCACGGCGCGGCGGTGGCCGCCATCCGTGCCGAACTGGTGGCACGCCTTGCCGATGAGTTATCCGTCCTTCCTCCGGAGCCTTTCGCCCGCCCTGCCCTCGCCTACCACCCCGGCGGCCCGACCGACGAGACGGGCTTGCGCGCCGAACTCGCCCGCCAGCGCCCGCGCGACCGGGCGGCGGGGCGCGCCCTCACCGGCCCCCAGCGCGACGAGATGGAAGTGCTGATGGCCTCCACCCGCCAGAGCGCCGGCGCCTGTTCGACCGGCGAGCAGAAGGCGATGCTGATCGCGATCACGCTGGCCCACGGTATCCTCGCCTCGGCCGGGCGCCCTTCCGTTTTGCTGCTCGACGAGGTCGCCGCCCATCTCGATCCGGTTCGCCGCACCGAACTTTTCAACCGGCTCAGGAACGGCAAGGCGCAGGTGTGGATGACCGGCACCGAACTGGCCCCCTTCGACGCGATCCGCGCCGAGGCGGCGATCTGGCGGGTGTCTGGCGGGAGTGTGGAGCGGGTCTAGCGCGGCGTGAAAGGGGTCTGGCGGGGGTCTAAAGCGGGTCTAACCGCGTTCAAAAGGGTTCTGGAAAGCCCGTTATTTTCAGATATTTCCTTATTTCCCAATGCCTTGCAATCCCAAGCCGACCCGATTCACCCGGCCGGCGGCAAGGCCCCCTCGACCTCGTCAATCGTCGATCCCACCAGCCGCTCGATCCCCTCGGCGGTGGGATGGATGCGGTCGGCCTGGAACAGCTCGGGTTCGCGATAGATGTCCTCCAGCCAGAACGGGATCAGCGCCGCACCATATTCCTTCGCCAGATCGCGGTACATCGCATCAAACCGGGCCTGATATTCCGGCCCGTAATTGGGTGGCGCGCGCATCCCCATCAGCAAGACTGGCACGCCGCGCTCCTGTAGGACAGACAGCATCTGCGCCAGATTGGCCCGCGTTTCTTCCGGCGAAAGGCCGCGCAGCAGATCGTTGCCGCCCAGTTCTAGGATGAACAGGTCCGGGCTTTTCTCTTGCGCGTCGAGCGTGAAGGCCAGCCGTTGCAAGCCTGCGGCAGTGGTATCGCCCGACACACCCGCATTGCCGATACGGGCATTGATGCCCTTGGCTCGCAACGCCGCTTCCAGCCGCGCAGGATAGCTTTGCGCCGGCTCAAGGCCATATCCGGCAAACAGGCTGTCACCGAAGGCGAGGATGCGGCGCTCGGGCCCCATGACGGGTATTGCCGGCAGCGCCGCCTCGTCCCGCGCCGCTTCTGGCGCGCGGGCAACCTCGTCGGCCTCGCTTCCGCACGCAGCCAGCGCCATCGCCAGCGCGGCTGCAAGACAAATATTAGTGCCATAGCGCTTGTGCATCCGCGAGCCTTCCCTAGCTGTACCTTGTCGCATACCCTCACCTATGCCATCGGAACCTCGTGACAAGTCCCTCTCTCGCAATCTCGGCCCGCAACCTCACCCTCACCCTCGGCAGCGATAGCGCGCCGATAACGATCCTGCGCGGGATCGATCTCGATATCCCCCACGGACAGGTCGTGGCGCTGCTCGGCCCGTCGGGTTCGGGCAAGAGCTCGCTGATGGCGGTGCTTTCGGGCCTCGAACGCGCCAGCGGCGGGAGCCTGACGGTGGCGGGCGCGGATTTCGTGGGCCTTGACGAGGATGGTCTTGCCACGGCGCGCCGGGGCCGCATCGGGATCGTGCTGCAGGCCTTCCACCTGCTGCCCACCATGACTGCGGCGGAGAATGTCGCGACCCCGATGGAACTGGCAGGCATGGAAAATGCGCAGGCCCGCGCGATTGCCGAACTCGAAGCCGTCGGCCTCGGCCACCGCACCGGCCATTACCCGACCCAGCTTTCGGGGGGAGAACAGCAGCGCGTCGCCATCGCACGGGCCACCGCGCCGCGACCGGGCCTGATTTTCGCCGATGAACCCACCGGAAATCTCGATGCGGCAACCGGTGAGGAAATCATCAATCTGCTGTTCGCCCGCCGCGCGGAAACCGGCGCGACCCTGCTGATCATCACCCATGATGCAGGCCTTGCCGCGCGCTGCGAACGGGTGCTGACAATGGCCGACGGAGTGATCGTGTCCGACACGGCAGGCAATCCGGTGGCAGCCGGCGCATGAGCCTGCCGCTCAAGACCGCGTGGCACATCGCCCGGCGCGATCTCAATGCGCGCTTCAAGGGGCTGCGGCTGCTTTTGGTGTGCATCTTCCTCGGCACCGCCGCGCTCGCCGCGATCGGCACGCTGACCGCCGCGATCGAGCGCGAACTGGTGTCTTCGGGGCAGGAACTGCTCGGCGGCGATCTGGAAGTCGAGGTGTGGCAGCGCGATCTGAGGCCTGACGAACTGGCTGCGCTTGAAGAATATGGCGAGGTTTCCGGCGGCTTCCGCTTGCAGGCCATGGCGAGCACGCCCGATGCGGCCGCACCGATCGAATTGAAGGCGGTGGACGCGAAGTGGCCGATGTTCGGCACGCTCGTCCTGTCGGACGGGCGCAAGGTCGGTGCACCATCGGGCACCAATGCATGGATTGCCGAAACCGCGCTCGAACGGCTGGGCATCGCTGTGGGCGACAACTTCACTGTGGGCACGGTGACGCTGAAAGCCGCCGGGATCATCAGGGACGAGCCTGACCGCCTTTCCGAAGGCTTCCAGCTTGGTCCGACGGTGATCGTGGCCGAGGATGTTCCCGCCAGAGCCGGATTGCTGCAACCGGGCGCCCTCTACCAGAGCAAGCACCGCGTCGCCTTTGCCGATGCGGGCCGCAGTCCCGAAGCGGTGGAAGAAGCGCTCACCCAGGCCTTCCCCGAAGCCGGGTTCGACATCCGCACCCGTGATCGCGCCTCGCCCGGGGCGGACCGCTTCGTGCGCCAGATGAGCGATTTCCTGACGCTGGTGGGCCTTGCCGCACTGGTGATCGCGGGGATCGGGATTGCGGGCGGCGTGTCATCCTATCTCGACCAGCGCCGATCCAGCATTGCCACGTTGAAGGTGCTGGGCGCGACGTCGGGGGATATCGTGCGCCTCTATGCGCTGCAGATCGGCGCGGCGGCGCTGGTCGGGAGCCTTGCGGGGCTGGCGGCAGGCGTGCTGGTCACCCCGCTGCTGGCGAGCGCATTGCAGGGCCTCCTGCCGGTCGAGAGCGGCTTTATCATCGCACCCGGCCCGCTGGCACTGGCGGGCGCCTATGGCCTGCTGGTGGCCTTCGCCTTCGCGGCCGCACCCTTGCTGCGCGCGCGCACCTTTCCGGCGATGGCGCTCATGCGTTCGGGGATCGTGCCGCTGGCGCGTGACCGGCGGGCGCTGGCGGCAACCGGCCTGGGCCTTGCCGCGATCTGCGCCCTGGCTCTGCTGACCACCGACCAGCCGATGCTGTCGGGCGGCTTCCTGGTAGGCGCGGGGGCTGCGCTGGTGCTGCTGGGCGGGCTTGGCTGGAGCATCCAGACCCTCGCCCGCCGCCTGCCGCGCCCCGCCAACCCGCTGCTGCGGAGCGCGCTTGCAAACCTCCACCGCCCCGGCGCGCCGACGGCGGCTCTGGTGACGGCGCTGGGCTTCGGTCTTGCCGCCTTCGTGCTGCTGGCCGCGGTGCAGAGCGCGATCGACGGCAATATCCAGAGCCGCGTCCCGCGCGAGGCGCCGGATTACTTCGTGCTCGACGTGCCGCGCGACAAGGAAGCCCGCTTCTTCGAACTGGTACAGGAAGGCTTTCCCGAAGCGGGCATCCGCAGCGTGCCGACCATGCGCGGCGCGGTGCTGGCCTATGGCTCCAAGGACAAGCTGATCCGGGTCGCAGATCTCGAGGAAATTCCCGAAGGCGCCTGGGCGCTGCGCGGCGAGCGCGGGCTGACCTATGCCGACCGCCTGCCGCAGGGCAACCGCATCGTCGCCGGCGAATGGTGGAGCCCGATGCATGACGGCGAGCCGCTGGTCTCGGTCGATGCGCGCTTTGCCGAGGCGGTGGGTCTGAAGGTGGGCGACTATCTCACCATCGGCATCCTCGGGGTCGAGCGCACGGCGCGCGTTGCCAATCTGCGCGAGATCGACTGGGAGAGCATGGGCTTCAACTTCGCGCTGGTGTTCAGCCGCAATGCGATCAGCGATGCCCCGCACAATCTCGCCGCGACCATCGACCTTCCCGACAACCCCGATGCCGCAGCGCGCGGCACGCTGCTGCGGGCGCTGGTGAGGGAGCTGCCGTCAAGCTCGGTGATCGAGGTCGGGGGGATACTGGTCGAGGCGCGCAACCTGCTCCAGCAAGTCAGCCTCGCAACCCTGGCGGCCGCGGCGGTGACGGTGCTGGCGGGGCTTGCGGTGCTGATGGGTGCGATTGCCGCCGCGCGGGCAGCGCGCACCTACGATACGGTGATGCTGCGGGTGCTGGGCGCGAGCCGGCGGCAGGTGCTGCTGCTGCAACTGGCCGAATATGGCCTGCTCGCAGGACTGCTTGCAGCGGTCGCGCTGGCGCTGGGCGGCACTCTGGCGTGGGTGGTGATCACCCAGCTGTTCGAATTCGACTGGCTGCCCGACTGGGGGCAAGTGCTGGCCGTGCTGGGCCTGGGCGTCGCGCTGGTGCTCGTCTTTGCCCTTGCAGGCTCGCTGCCGCTGCTGCGCGCCAAGCCGGCGCGGGCGCTGCGGGAACTGTAACGCCCCCGCAGCGAGGCGCACCCTATTCGAAAACGGCGGGATCGTAGCCCACTTCGCCCGGCTTGCCCTTCACCACCAGCGTGCCGGCCATCAGGTCATGCAGCCCCTGCTTGCGGTCGGTGAAGGCGATCATGATGTAGCCGATCATCAGGATCAGGCCCGACAGGATCTTGCCGAAATAGCGGCCGGTTGCACGGGCCGCGGAGATCCGGCGCCCTTCGGTATCGGTCACGATCAGACCCAGCACACGCTTGCCGGGCGTGGCCTGCCAGGACGAACTTTCGAAGCCGACGAAATAAGCAATCCCGAGCACCAGGCCGATAAGGTCGGAGGCGCCCACGCTTGGCTCTGCACTGGTATCCACCAGCGGATCGCCGAAGGCGAAGGCCAGCACCACGCCGATCAAGACCAGCGGAACGAGATCGATGATATAGGCGACAACCCTGATCCAGAATCCGGCGAAATTCATAAGAAAGCTCCCCTGTTCGCTCATGCAGCCTCGTGAGATCATCACAATCAGCCGGAGCGCGCAATGAAAAAGGCCCCGCGCATCGCTGCGCGGGGCCTCTTCATGTGATCGGGTGCTGCCGTCAGAAACGGAAGCGCACGAGCCCGCCATAAGTGCGCGGCTGGTTCGGATAACCCGAAACCGTGTCTTGCTGCGCCACACCGTCAAAGACAGTGAGGATCCATTCCTCATCAAGCAGGTTGCGGCCCCAGATTCCGACTTCCAGACCGCTGTTCAGTGCAAGGGTGATCGCGCCATTCACGTTGTTGATCTCGCGACGGAAGATCTCCGGGTTCCGCCGGTTGTTGATCGGACCGTTGAAGGTCGGCAGACCATTGTTGATGTCCACGTTGCTCTCATGCTGGTAGTCGATACGCGTGATCAGCTTCGTGCCGTTATCCCACTCGTGCGTGTGGGTTGCGGAGGTCGAAATCGCCCATGCCGGAATACCCGCGGGGCGCACGCCCGAAAGATCGCCGACCACCGAGCCGGTGAAGTCATCGAACAGCGGATCAAGGTGCGTCACGGCAAAGGTCAGGACAAGTCCGTCAGTCGGCTGGATCGTGGTGTCGAACTCGAAGCCCTTGACCGACTGGCGACCTGCATTGCGAAGCGCAAAGCCGGTGCCGGTGAAGGCAAAGCTCTGAAACCCGTCAATCGCCTGATCGAAGACTGCAAGGTTGAAGCCAACGCCATCGAACTGGCCCTTCAGACCGATTTCATAGACTTCGGTTTCTTCAGGACCCGCAAAGCGCGTGCCGGCGACGAGATTCGGAACGGCGAGGCCTGCATCGAGGATCGGCGAGTTTGGCGCAGCAAAGGTCGAATTGACCGTGCCGGGCGTCACCGAAAAGTCGGTCCCCAGCGGACGGCTGTCACGCGAGAGGTTGATCGAGCTCGCCTTGAAGCCGGTTGAATAGCTGAAATAGACATTCAACTCGGGGCTGATCTCATACGAAGCGCGCAGGAGATAGGTAAACTCGTCATCGTTCGTGCGTCCGTCCTCGATCGCGTTGGGAACGTTGAGGAAAGGCGGCTGGAACTGGAACGGTGCCAGGGCCACAAACGGGTTACAGCCGGTGGTGACGCCCGGAGGGCACGGTGTCGTCGCAACTGCCAGCAACCCGGCCTGGTTGGCCGCAGGCAATGCCTGGAACTGGTCGCGCGTGGTCACGGCGCCTGCGGTTGCGAGCGTGATGAAGGCATCGACCAGGTTCACATTCGCCAGCGGATCGGGCATGTTTGCACTTAGGGCGAAATTCTTCCGGTCATCGGTGTAGTTGCCGCCAACCGTGAAGACGAGGCCGTCGATGGGCTCGAAATCGATCGTGCCGAAGATCGACCACGCCTCGTTTTCCATGCGGAAGTTTTCATCCGAAAGCAGCGCCGTGCGGAAGATTGTCTCCTGCTGCAGGCCCAGCCCGGCTTCCACGGCGTTGAAAACGCTCGGCTGCCCGGTCAGGATGTCGGCTGGATTGCCACCCGCGAGAAGCTCAAAGAAGTCGCGAATTTGCGAACCATTTTCCACGCGGCTCTGCTGAGTGATGGTTTCATCGAAGTAGAAACCGCCGAGCAGGAAGTTGATCGGCCCGTCGAAGTCCGATGCAACGCGGAATTCCTGCGTGAAGGTTTTCACGCCCTGGTCGCGCTGCTCGTTGGCGATGTCGGCAGCGGTGTAGTCAATGTCCGAACGGAAGAAGTTGTCCAGCTCGCGGTAGGCCGTGATCGAGGTGAACGAGAGGCCGTTGTCCATCTGGTAATCCATCTGGATCGAGCCGCCATAGTTGTCGACTTCGTTCTCCGGCACGATGTTGAGGTTTGTCGTGCGGTTGAAGAAATTGCTGAAGTCCTGCGTCTGGCCGCCCAGCAGATCGAGTGCCGGTGCCGTGGGTCCGCGCACAACCGTGCCGACCTGGCAGCACACTTCATCGATGCGCGAATAATCGGCGATCGCGCGGATGCGGAAGTCGGCCGAAGGCTCGATCAGCAGCTGGCCGCGCGTCGACCAGCGGTTGCGGTCGTTCTGGTCCACCCCGAGATTGACGATCTCGGCCGTGCCGTCACGCTTCTGGTAGGTGCCGTCGAGCGAGAAGGCGATGTTGTCCGAAATCGGCCCGGTCACGTCGCCACGGATGAAGATGTTGTTGAAGTTGCCGTAGTTGGCCTCGACGCTGCCGCCGAATTCGAACTGCGGCTCCTTGGTGATGATCGAAATCACACCGGCGGACGCGTTCTTGCCGAACAGCGTCGATTGCGGGCCGTTCAGCACTTCGATGCGCTGGATGTTGTTAAGGTCGGACAGCGCGCCGGCCGAGCGCGAGCGGAACACGCCGTCGATGAATACGCCGACCGAAGGCTCGACACCGAAGTTGTTGTCGCCGTTACCGAAGCCGCGGATGATGAAGGTCGAAGCGCTCGAGGTCTGCAGCTGGCTCACCCGCAGCGAGGGGGTGACGGTCTGCAGGTCGAGCACGTCCCGGATCTGCGCCTGCTCGATCACCTCGCCGCTGGTCACGCTGACCGCGATCGGGGTTTCCTGCAGCGTCTGCTCGCGCTTGGACGCGGTGACGATGATGACATTGCTGCTTTCGGGCGCCTCGAGCTCGGGCTCCTGATCCTGCGCCAGCGCGGCGCCCGGCATGGCAAAGGCAATGGTAGCAGCACCCGCAAGCAGGGTGAATCGGTGCGAGCCGGCACTGCCGGTCAAGGTCGAACGCATGGAAGCTCCTCTCCTCAAATCCCTCGGACCCCGGCGCCGGTTTCCGGCACGCATCCCGCGATACGCTCTCTCCCGTGGTCGTCGATGGTTTGATAAGCGAGTGACGGTTTCGCGACAAGCGCAAAGCCCGCGCTTTTCCGGGGCAAAACCCGCCTGTGTGGCGTGCGCGCAACAGTGGCTAACCCGTTGCCGGGCGCCGCAGACTCTCCGACGCTTGCCCCCGAGACGCTCTTGCGCTAGGCGGCGCGGCGATGTTGCATCGCAGCAAGCAGCGCGCCCGCGGCACCTTGCCGTAGCGTCGCGGCCTGTCGCCAACCCGTCACAACCCCGGCCTACTCCCGCGCGCCCGGCCGTGCGCCACGCTTTTCACCTGCCCGACGCCGCGCTGCCCGGGTGCTGACTGGAAAAACCGAAAAATGTCCTCCTCGCTGAGAAATATCGCGATCATCGCCCACGTCGACCACGGCAAGACCACGCTGGTCGACCAGTTGTTCCGCCAGTCGGGCACCTTCCGCGACAACCAGCGGGTCGAAGAACGCGCGATGGATTCGGGCGATCTCGAAAAGGAACGCGGGATCACCATCCTTGCCAAGTGCACCAGCGTCGAATGGACTCCGGAAGGCGGCGGCGAGACGACCCGCATCAATATCGTCGACACCCCCGGGCACGCCGATTTCGGCGCGGAGGTGGAGCGCATCCTCTCCATGGTCGACGGCGTCATCCTGCTGGTCGACAGCGCCGAAGGGGCAATGCCGCAGACCAAGTTCGTGACCGGCAAGGCGCTGGCACTGGGCTTGAAGCCGATCGTCGTCGTCAACAAGATCGACCGCCCCGACGGCCGCCCGCAGGAAGTGCTCGACGAAGTGTTCGACCTGTTCGTAAGCCTCGATGCCAATGACGAGCAGCTCGACTTCCCGGTGCTCTACGCGAGCGGACGCGACGGGTATGCCAGCGACGACCAGGAAGCGCGCGAGGGCACTCTTGCCCCGCTGTTCGCCAAGATCGTCGAACATGTGCCCTCACCCGGCCTTGATCCGGATGCGAAGTTCGCCTTTCTCGCCACCCTGCTCGATCGCGACAACTTCATGGGCCGCGTGCTGACCGGGCGGGTGCAGTCGGGCACGATCCGCGTCAATGATCCGATCCACGCCATCGACCGCGAGGGCAAGGTGATCGAGGCGGGCCGCGCGACCAAGCTGATGAGCTTCCGCGGGCTGGAGCGCGTGCCGGTCGAAACCGCGCAGGCCGGCGACATCATCGCGCTTGCGGGTCTCGAAAAGGCAACCGTCGCCAACACCATCTGCGATCCCTCGGTGACCGATCCGATCGCCGCCCAGCCGATCGACCCGCCGACGCTGGCGATGCGCTTTTCGGTCAACGACAGCCCGCTCGCCGGGCGCGAGGGCAGCAAGGTCACCAGCCGCATGATCCGCGACCGCCTGCTGCGCGAGGCGGAAACCAATGTCGCGATCCGCGTCACCGAGAGCGAGGACAAGGACAGCTTCGAAGTCGCCGGACGCGGCGAATTGCAATTGGGCGTGCTGATCGAGACGATGCGCCGCGAAGGCTTCGAGCTTGGCATCAGCCGCCCGCGCGTGCTGTTCCGCGAGGAAAACGGCCAGCGCATGGAGCCCTATGAAACCGTCGTGATCGACGTGGATGACGAACACTCAGGCACGGTCGTGGAGAAGATGCAGCGTCGCAAGGCCGACCTCACCGAGATGCGGCCCTCCGGCCTCGGCAAGACCCGCATCACCTTCTCGGCCCCCTCGCGCGGCCTCATCGGCTATCACGGCGAATTCCTGTCCGACACGCGCGGCACCGGGATCATGAACCGCCTGTTCGAGAAATACGGCCCCTACAAAGGCCCGATCGAAGGCCGCATCAACGGCGTCCTCATCTCCAACGGCGACGGCGAGGCGGTGGCCTATGCGCTCAATTCGCTCGAAGAGCGCGGCGAGCTGTTCATCTCACCCCAGATGAAGGTCTACGAAGGCATGATCATCGGCGAGAACGCCAAGCCCGACGATCTCGAAGTGAACCCGCTGAAAGCCAAGCAGCTCACCAACATCCGATCCAGCGGCAAGGATGACGCGATCCGCCTGACCCCGCCGCGCCGCATGAGCCTTGAGCAGGCCATCGCCTATATCGACGATGATGAAATGGTCGAGGTTACTCCGCAGTCGATCCGGCTGCGCAAGGCGCTGCTCTGCCCGCACGAGCGCAAGAAGGCGAAGCGCAAGAAGGACGATTGAGGCAGGGTCTGATCCGGGGGCGGAATCATATTCTTTCCCGGACAGCGCAAGTCATGAAACAGGCTTAGGCGGGTTGCCGGATCGCTTGGCAATCCTTGCGAATTCCGGGGCTGCGGTGGCCAAGCATGGCCCGGCTTGTTACCCCCGCTGCCCATGAACAGTGCAACCCTCGCTTCGCTTGCCGCCTATTTCGTCCTCATGCTAGCAATCGGGCTTTATGCCTGGAGGAAATCGACCGGAGATTCCGAAGGCTACCTGCTGGCCGGTCGCAATCTGCCGCCTTCGGTCGCGGCGCTCAGTGCCGGAGCAAGCGACATGTCGGGCTGGCTGCTGCTGGGCCTGCCGGGCGCGCTCTATGCCGCAGGGCTGGTCGAGGCATGGATCGGGATCGGGCTGTTCCTTGGCGCGGTCGCCAACTGGATCCTCGTCGCCCCGCGCCTGCGCGAACAGACAGAGCGGATGGGCAATGCGCTCACCATCCCGCAATTCCTGGCCAACCGGTTTCCGGCAAGCGGCACGACGCTGCGCGTAACCTCGGCCATCATCGTCGTCGCCTTCTTCACGGTCTATACCGCCGCGGGGCTGGTCGGCGGCGGCAAGCTGTTCGAGACCGCTTTTGCCGGCATTCTGCCCAATACCATGTTCAGCGACTACATGCTGGGCATTCTCATCACCGCCGGCATCGTGCTCGCCTATACCATGATCGGCGGCTTCCTTGCCGTCAGCCTGACCGATTTCGTGCAGGGGCTGATCATGATGGGGGCGCTGGTCATCATGCCGCTGGTGGTGATGTTCGGCGCGGGCGGCGAAGCGGGCGGCTCGCTCGCAGAGGTACCGGTCGAGGGTTTTCTCGATCTGACCCACGGCCTGACCGCGATCGGCTTCATCAGCGCGGTGACGTGGGGTCTGGGCTATTTCGGCCAGCCGCACATCATCGTGCGGTTCATGGCGATCGACAAGGTGAAGAACGTACCCCGCGCGGCCGCCTTCGGGCTGGGCTGGATGGGGATTGCGCTGATCGGCTCGATCGGGCTCGGCCTTGCGGGCCGCGCCTATGTGACACGCAACGGGCTGGTGATCGACGACCCCGAGACGATCTTCATCGTCATGGCGCAATTGCTGTTCCATCCGGCGGTCACCGGCTTCCTCTATGCCGCGCTCCTGGCGGCGATCATGAGCACGATTTCCTCGCAATTGCTGGTGTCGTCGAGCTCGCTCACGGAAGATTTCTACCGCCTGTTCCTGCGCCGTAACGCCTCCGAACGCGAGGCGGTGAATGTCAGCCGCATCGCGGTGGCGCTGGTCGCGATTGCCGCCTGCCTGCTGGCGAGCGATCCTGATAGCGAAGTGCTGGGCCTTGTCGCCAATGCCTGGGCAGGCTTCGGCGCGGCTTTCGGTCCGCTGATCCTGCTGGCGCTGATGTGGGAGCGGATGACTGGCGCGGGCGCGGTGGCGGGCCTCGTCACCGGCGCGGGCGTGGTCGCAGGCTGGATCGCGCTGGGCTGGAACAAGGCATTTCTGGGCGGCCCCGGCCTCTACGAGATCGTGCCGGGCTTTGCCGCCGCGATGCTGGCGATCATTGTGGTGAGCCTGGCGACAAAGAAAGAGCGGCCAGCCTTGTAACCGCCGCGCCGGTCCGTGCGAAATCTTCATGGTCAGGACCGCGTCGCTATCCCCCCTCCCCATCTGCCCCCGGAATGGCGGCACGGTCCTGCACCCTGTCATTCCTTCCCGGAGGTCATCGCATGCTACGTTTCGCTTCCCTCGTCGCCGCCATCGGCGCGCTGCTTGCCGCCGCCCTCACCGTCGCTGCCCGCGCCGAAACGCCCGCGGGCTGGCAGGCCTATGATGCCAAGGCCTTCGCCGCCGCACAGGCTGCAGGCACAACCATCGTTGTCGATGTCCATGCCTCATGGTGCCCGACATGCCGCGCGCAGGCCCCCATCCTCGATGAACTGCGCAAGGAACGCGCGAACGACAAGGTCGCCTTCGTCAAGGTCGACTTCGACAAGGAAAAGGCGTTCCTGAAGGCCAACCGCATCCCGCGCCAGTCGACCGTGCTGGTGTTCAAGGGCCGGCGCGAGGTCGCGCGTTCGATTGCCGAGACCGACCGCAAGCGGTTGCGCGCCGCCGTGCTCGGCGCCCTGTAAGGAGCGCGCAACATGGCCACCGGCCTGCTGCTGGCCTTCCTTGCGGGGCTGGTGACGATCCTCAACCCCTGCGTGCTGCCGCTGGTGCCGATCCTGGTCGGCTCGGCGCTGGGCAAGAGCCGCGCCGGGCCGCTGGCGCTGGCCGCCGGACTGGTGACGAGCTTCACCACCTTCGGCTTTGTTGCAATCGCCTTCGGCCATGCACTGGGGATCGACGAGGGTGCGGTGCGCTGGCTGGCGGGCGCGCTGCTGCTGGCGGCGGGTATCGTGCTGCTGGTGCCGCAGGCGCAGGCCGGGCTTAGCGCCGCTGCCGCGCCGGTTGCAGGGTTCGGCAACCGCCGCCTCGCGCAGGTCAGCGGCGAGGGCTGGCACGGGCAGGCGGCGATCGGCCTGCTGCTCGGTCTGGTCTGGGCACCCTGCGTCGGCCCGACGCTCGGCGTCGCCATCGCCGCCGCTGCCCAGGGCGAGAACCTGCTGGCGAGCTTCGGCATCTTCCTTGCCTTCGGACTGGGCGTGGCGATGTCGATCCTTGCCTTCGCCTATGGCTCGCGCCGGGCGCTGGGAGAAAAGCGCAAGACCCTCGTAACACTCGCCCGCTTCGGCAAGCCCTTGTTCGGCGCGGCGCTGGTGGTCGTCGGGGCGATGGTGCTTTCAGGCTTCGACAAGGTGCTGGAGACCGCGCTGCTCGATAGCCTGCCCGCCCCGCTAGTCGCCTTCACCACGCGCTTCTGAACGCATCGCCCTTTCCTCCGGTCGCACTATGGCGCATCATGGCCTGTAGGGAGGAAAGGGCGATGGCAGACAACAGGCATGGCAATGCGCCGCGGGTGACGGGGCCCAAAGTGACAGGATTGGGCGGTGTATTCTACGTGGTGCGCGATCCGGAGGCGACCCGCGCATGGTATCGCGACACGCTCGGCATCGACGGCCCGTATGGCCCGCAGCTCGCATGGGCAGGAGAGCCGCGCGACAACCCCTATTCGCTGATCAGCCATTTTGCCGACGACGAATATATCAAGCCCGGCAAGGGCGAATTCATGATCAACCTGCGCGTCGATGACCTTGACGGCTTCGTGGCGGGTCTCAAGGCCAGGGGCGTGCCCATCCTGGGCGAAGCCGACGAGGGATATGGCAAGTTCGCCTGGCTGCTCGATCCCGACGGCATCAAGATCGAATTGTGGGAGCAGGTCGCCGACCAGTTGCCCTGAGACCCGCCATCTTGTTGTCCGCAAAGGCTTTGCGGGCGGTGCTGTGGTCGCAGGCACGGCGCGCTTGAGCGCATTTGTTTTCGCTCCGTTAACCATTTCTGCCCAATATTCCTTGGTCATGACGGGAAACGCACTTCTTCGCGGATGGACATTGCTGGCCGGCGCGCTGGCGCTGGCGGGCTGCGGTTCGCTTGTGCCCGGCGGTGGCAGCGGCGCGGCGGCGGGTTCCGCCAGTCGCGCCGGTAGCACGCAGGCAAGCCCTGCCGCCCGCATCGCCTCGGCCCCGCAAAGCTATGCTCCGGATAGCGCGGAACGGGGTTGCCTTGCCGATCTCGGTGCGACCGGCGCGCGGTTCCAGCCCCTGCCCGACACCTATGCCGCGCCGGGCTGCAACAAGCTGGGCACGGTGCAATTGTCGGCGCTCGCCGGCGACCGGTCGACTTTCGGGGTCAGCAATCTCGGCCCGGTGCGGTGCGGCACGGCAAAGGCCTTCAGCGACTGGGCGCGCTTCGGCGTGGACCGCGCCGCGCGCCAGATCCTCGGCAGCCCGATCGCGCGGATCGAAACGATGGGCTCCTATTCGTGCCGCAATGTCGCGGGTACCGAACGGCGTTCAGCCCATGCCCGCGCCGAGGCGATCGATGTATCGGGTTTCGTGCTGGAGGATGGTCGCCGGATCATGCTGCGGCGCGATTGGCGGGGCGGCGATGCGGCCACCCGCGAATTCCTGCGCGTGGTGCACAAGAGCGCCTGCAAGCGCTTCGGCACGGTGCTGGGACCGGATTACAACGCCGCGCACGAGGATCATTTCCATCTCGAAGGCACGGGCGGCAAATTCTGCCGCTGAGCACGACCGGACAGCGATTGCACATCGGAACTCCGGGCCGGCCGGTCTTGCGAGGGACCGGTTTGGCGGCCCCAACGCTGCTGAACCACCAAAAGCATCGGGGCCGCCCGGGGGCACCGGGCCAACTTAAGTTCCTGATTGCTCTGGCCTGACTGAAAGCAGGTGGCGCTGCTGACCCGTGTTTCTGCACGGGATTGCCCGCTCTCTTCGTCAGGCCCGCAATTTCGGTTCGAGCTTGGCTTCCAGACGCAGCCGCACGGCCTCGGCAGCGTGGCGCGCACCAAGCTTGTTCATCATGTTGGCGCGATGGATTTCCACCGTGCGCGGGCTGATATCGAGCTCGCGCGCAATCGCCTTGTTGCTGCTGCCTTCGGCCAGCCAGTCGAGCACCTCGCGTTCGCGGGCCGACAGGGTCGAGATGCGATCACGCGCCTCGATCATGCGGCGGCGGGCGGCGCCGAACTGTTCGGCCTCCTTGCCGATCCTGGCGAGACAGCGGGTGAAGCGCTCCGGATCAAGCGGCAGGGCAAGATAATCCAGCGCGCCCGATTTTATCGCCTCGACAATCCGGCCCGGACGCGGCTGCACGTCCACGGCTATCATGGGCAGCCAGATGCCGAGACGGCTGAGACGGTCGAGGATCATCCCCACCCCGCCTTCCTCGGCCGTGTCACGGGCAATGATGATGCCCTCGCGCGGCGGGTGCACGGAAAGCTCCGACAGATCGCCGTAGACTTCGCAATGATGGCCGAGGGCAAATCCGACGCGCGCCAGTTCTGCACGCTGGCGGCTGCAGGAATCGATGAAATGGAGAGAGGCTTTGCGTGTCATGTGACGATGACTGCGCCAAGCCCTTACGCATTTCACGCAGGGTCGCCCCCGATCCGGAGGAATTACTATATCCCCGACCGGTCAAACCACTGAAAATCAACATGAAATTCAATCCAAAACGAACCTTGATCTGGCTCGCAAGTCAGGTCTCGTCACCGAATGCGTAAGGCGGGAGCGAATGGAAGGCCGAACGCAGCGCATCGCCCCAACCCGATGAGATCGTGGCGAAATAGGGATCCTCGGCGCTGACGCGGTGTTCGTGCGTGGCGGCAAACCTATCCTTGCCGATCACCAGCAGATCGAGCGGCAGGCCCACCGACAGGTTCGCCTTGATGGTGGAATCGAAGCTGACCATCATCAGCTTGACCGCATCCTCGAAGCTCATGTCGCGGTCATAGCCACGGATCAGGATCGGGCGGCCATACTTGGTTTCGCCGATCTGGAAGAACGGGGTGTCCCAGCTTGCCTCGATGAAATTGCCTTCCGGATAGATCATGAACAGGCGCGGCTGCATCCCGGCGATCTGTCCGGCAAGGATCATCGTGGCCGAGAAACGCCCCTTGCCGCCATCGCCATTGGCGCGCTGCACCTCCTCGATCGTGGTGCGCAGCAGGCGGCCGATCTCGGTCGCGACCTGGAACATGGTCGGCCCCTTGAGCAGCGTATTGTCGCGCTCGGACGGAGCCTTGGTGCGTTCCTCGAGCTGGCTGATGACCGCTTGCGTGGTAGCAAGATTGCCTGCGGTCATCACCGCGATCATGCGTTCGCCCGGCACGTTCCAGTGGAACAGCTTGCGGAAGGTCGAGATGTTGTCGACGCCCGAATTGGTGCGGGTGTCGCTCATCAGCACCAGGCCCTTGTCGAGCACCATGCCAACGCAATAGGTCATGTCGGTTCGTCTCCCCTGGCCCGGCCAAGCGGGCGCGCTGCCCTAGCCCAAAGCGGGCGCGCGCGCAAAGCTGCGTGTGGCCCCCTTGCGGCCTATTGCGTGGTCTGTTCCTGCTGCTGGCCCTGGCCGGATCGGGGCGCATGGGCCGACACCGCAACATCGACCCGCAGCACTTCCTCTGTGCCGCCGAAGCTGATGCCGGTCACCGGCGCGGCATCACGATAGTCGCTCCCCGTCGCCACGCGCACATAGCGCGGATCAGGACAGATGCCGTTCGACACGTCGAACCCGACCCAGCCCAGCCCCTCGACATGGGCTTCGGCCCAGGCGTGAGTGGCTTCCTGTTCGATCCGGTCGTCCATCATAAGATAGCCGCTGACATAGCGCGCCGGGATGCCGCTCGCCCGCGCCGCGCCGATGAAGATGTGGGCGTGGTCCTGGCACACGCCATAGCCATGGCCGACGGCTTCCTCGGCGGTGGTCGCGGAATGGGTCCGTCCGGTTTCATAGGCGATCCGTTCGCGGACCAGCGCGGACAGCGCATGAAGGAAATCGAGCGGTGCTTCCCCCGCCGAACCCGGCACCTCGCGCAGCAGGGCACGCAGTTTCGGCCCCGGGCGGGTCAGCGGCGTCTGGCGCAGGAAACTCCATAGCGGCAGGTGGCCCGAATGGCGGCCGATGACGCCGGCATTGTCCTCGGTCTCGACCACCCCCTCGCAAGTCACCGTCACCTCGCGCGCGCCCGGATCGATGCCGATCAGGGTGACGTGGTTGAAATGCTGGTCGTCATATTCAAGCTCGGCATGGGCGTTTGCGAAGGTCATGCGCCATTCGATGATGCGCTGGCCCTGCGTTTCCTTCGGCGTCAGCCGCAGCCGCTGGAGCGCGTGCATGACCGGATCGGCAAAGGCGTAATGCGTGGTGTGGCGGATCGCGAGGGTCATCCTGCTCATGCGTGAAACCTGTAATCTTCGGCAATCGCCTGCGAGATCGCGGCGTTGCGGGAGAGGAAATCGACAAGGAATTCGTGCAGTCCCTGATCGAAGATCTGGTCGACGGTGAGATGGTTTATCCGCGCGTCGGCCTCGTGCATCAGCGCATTGCAGCGCCCTTCGCGGGCGTGCATCCGCGCGAGCGCCGAAAGATTGTCGCGCAGCGCGTTGCGGCAGAAGGCAAGGCTCCTGGGAAAACGGTCGTCGAGCACCAGGAAATCGACAATCCCGCGCGCCTCGATCTGGCCGGCGTTGAGCCAGCTATAGACCCGCGCCCCGGCGACCGAGCGCAGCACCTGTTCCCACTGCCCGGTGTCGAGGCTCGACCCGACATAGGAGAGCGATGGCAGCAGCAGGAAATATTTCATGTCGAGAATGCGCGCCGTGCTGTCGGCGCGTTCGATGAAGGTGCCCGCGCGGCTGAAATGATAACCCTCGTCGCGCAGCATCGACCCGTCGAAGGCGCCGTGGACCTGCGTGCCCGCGCGCCGGATTGCGCCGAGCACTTCGCCCACTGCGGTCTGCCCCACGGGCCGCGCCAGCAGCTTGTCGAGCTTCATCCAGTTGTCGTTGACCGCTTCCCACACGTCGGAGGAGATGTTGATCCGCGCCATGCGCGCATTGCTGCGCACCGCGCCGAACATCGCCCGGACATTGCCGGGGTTGGATGGCCCGCGCAGCACGAAGTTCCAGACGGACGCCCCGTCATATCCCTCGTTCGCGGCCTCGTAGGGAGCTTGCAGGCCCAAGGTGGCGATCACCGAACGCCATTCGGCCTCGGCGGTCACCAGATCGCGGGTCAGCGCCATGCGCAGCGCCGCATCGAGCAGGCGCGCGGTGTTCTCGGCCCGCTCGAGATAGCGGAACATCCAGAACAGCCCGTTGGCGGTGCGGCCTAGCATGGTTTGTGTCCCCCCATCCTAGTCCTTGAGCACCCAGGTATCCTTGGTGCCGCCCCCTTGCGAGGAATTGACCACCAGCGACCCCTTCTTGAGCGCCACCCGCGTGAGGCCGCCCGGCGTGATGTCGATGCCTTCTGGCGAGACCAGCACGAAGGGGCGCAGATCGACATGGCGCGGCGCGAGCCCGGCGCGGGTGTAGATCGGGCAGGTCGACAGCGCGAGCGTGGGCTGGGCAATATAGTTTTCCGGCCGCGCCTTCAGCTTGTCGCGGAAGGCGGCGATCTCGCGCTTCGAAGCGGTCGGCCCGATCAGCATCCCGTAGCCGCCCGAACCATGGACTTCCTTGACCACCAGTTCCGCGAGATTGTCGAGCACATAGGCGAGGCTGTCCGCATCGGCGCAGCGCCAGGTCTGAACGTTGGGCAGCAGCGGCTTCTCGCCGGTGTAGAATTCGACGATCTCGGGCATGAAGGAATAGATCGCCTTGTCGTCGGCCACCCCGGTGCCGGGCGCATTGGCGATGGTGATGCCGCCTGCGCGATAGACATCCATGATGCCCGGCACGCCCAGCGCGCTTTCGGGATTGAAGGTCAGCGGATCGAGGAAATCGTCATCGACCCGGCGATAGAGCACGTCGATCGGTTTGTAGCCGCGCGTGGTGCGCATCTGCACCCGACCGCCGACCACGCGCAGGTCGCTGCCCTCGACCAGTTCGGCGCCCATCTGGTCGGCAAGGAAGGCGTGTTCGAAATAGGCCGAATTGTAGATGCCCGGCGTCAGCACCGCGACCGTGGGCTTGCCGCCGGCAAAGGCGGGCGGAACGCAGGCTGCAAGGCTGCGGGCGAGGCGGCGCGGATAGTTGGAGACGCTCTCCACCGCCACCCGGCTGAACAGGTCGGGGAACATCGCCATCATCGTCTCGCGGTTCTCCAGCATGTAGGAGACCCCCGAGGGCGTGCGGGCATTATCCTCCAGCACGAAGAATTCGTCCGGGCCGGTGCGCACGAGATCGATGCCGACGATATGGGTGTAGATTCCGCCCGGAGGGGTGAAGCCGACCATGTTGGCCAGCCACGCATCATTGCTTTGCAACAGGCGTTCGGGCAGGCGCCCGGCGCGCACGATCTCCTGACGGTGATACAGGTCGTAGAGAAAGGAATTGAGCGCCCGCACCCGCTGCTCGATCCCGCGCGACAGCCGCCGCCATTCGCTTGCGGTGATGATGCGCGGCACCATGTCGAAGGGGATCAGGCGTTCTTCCGCCTCGTTCTCGCCATAGACATTGAAGGTGATGCCGGTGCGGCGGAAGGTGTCGTCCGCCTCGCGGTTCTTGCGCTTGAGGAATTCTCCGGGCTGTTCTGCGAACCAGCGGCAATATTCGGCATAGGCGGGCCGCGTCTGGCCATCGCCATCGAACATTTCATCGAAAGTGCCGTTACCCGCGCTCATTGACCCCCGCATCACCCTTGGGTGCATTGCAGCAATCTAACCGGGGTTTTGCAAAAGAAAAGCGCTTGCTGTGCTGCGGGCGATCTTTGCCCGCGCCGCTGTCAGCGGGTGACTTCGAGCTCGGCCAGCAGGGCGGCGATAACCTGCGGGTCATAGGTGAAGCCGATATGCGTGCAGCGCAGGGCAATCGCACGGTCGCGCTCCCCGGCCCGCCCGGCAGCGCAGCGCGGAGCGATCACGCCGTCATTGGGGCTCCACAGCGCGACAGTTTCCATCGGCGGCTTGGCGGCAAGATCGGTCTCGACCGGCGGGGCATCGACCGAATGGCCGGCGATGAACTGGTAGGCCCGCCAGACATTGTTGGCGCGCGGGGAGCCGGAAAAGGGCGATCCCATGGTGATGACCTTGGCAACCGCGCCCGGCTGCCGCTTGGCGAGTTCGCGCGCGAACAGACCGCCGAGACTCCAGCCGAGCAGCACCACGGGCCGGCCATGGCGCGCGTGCAGATCGGCAAGCCTCGCCTCGAGCAGCTCGAAACGTTCCTCGTCCGCGCCCCAGTTGAACCCCAGACCCCAGCGTTTGGTGCGATGGCCTGCCGCTTCGATCGCCTGCGCGAGATAGCGCATGCGCACCGGATGGGTCGCAAAGCCGGGCAGGACCATCACCATCTGCGGATTGGCGGTGGCCGCGATGTCCAGCTTGCGGCGCGGACGGCGGAAAGGTTCGAGCAGCACATCGGCCTCGCCCAGCATCCGTGCCAGCTTGGGCTTGCCGGCCTCATGCTCCTCGGGAATGATTTCGCGCGCCAGCTCCACCCGGCGGGCAAGGCCGGAGGCGACATAGGCCTGCTGCGCGCGCGCGCCCACGGCGCCTGCCGCCGCGACCAGCGGAGCAGGCAGCACAGGACGATCAAGACCGATGCGGGGCTGCTTCATGACGCCCTACAAGCCAGAACCGGAATGAATGTTCAATTAATTGTAACGCGCGTAACAAATCCGACACATTCTACCGGGCTGGACTACTGGGCCGGACAGTCGCCGATCCTTTCGTGCTTTGCGGCAAAGGTCATCTTGCCCTCGCCCATTTCCGGCACATTCATTGCCATGGTGGCAGTGAAATCGGATGTGGTCGGGGTGGCGGTGCCCTCCATGCTCATGCGCGCATCGCCTTCGGGAGTGCGGCACACCATCACGGCATCGAAATTGCCGTCATCGAGATTGAAGCTTTCATAGGAACAGTCGCCGTTTTGGCCGCGCTTCATCATCTCCTCGAAGCCGTCCTGAACGTCTTCTTGCGTAAGACAGTATTCGGTGGTCGTGGTCATGCCGGTGCCGTGTCCTGCCATGTCGGCAGGCATCCCGGGGATTTCCATTGCGGTCATCGTGATGGTGGCCTTGTACTGGCCGGGTTCGGGCTTGATACCCTCGGCCTCGACCTTGGTGGCGATCTCCTCGGCGGAGACGGTGCCGTCACCGTCGGCATCGGCCCCTCCGCTATCGGCGCCGCCAGAACAGCCCGCCACCAGTGCGCCCATCAGCCCGATCATCGCCATCCGCTTCATTGCTGCATCTCCCTTGCCGGGCCGCCACCTCGGCACCCGCTGGAATTGCCTGCATAGCCGATTGCACGCCGGAGCGCGCAGGGAAAAAGCAAATGCTTGAGAAGCGCGGGGTGCGGCCTCATATGGCAGCCCATGGCCGAACTCGTGATCCGCCGCGGACTGGACGAACCCGAAACGGGCGCGGACTTCACCCCGCACCGCCCCCAGCGCCCCGACAAGTCGATGGGCGGGATCCCGTTCAAGCTGGTGTCGGACTACGAGCCGGCCGGCGACCAGCCGACCGCGATTGCCGAACTTACCGAAAGCGCGCTGGCAGGCGAGAAGACGCAGGTGCTGCTGGGCGTCACCGGGAGCGGCAAGACCTTCACCATGGCCAAGGTGATCGAAACCTTGCAGCGCCCGGCGCTGATTCTCGCTCCGAACAAGATCCTGGCCGCGCAGCTTTACGGCGAATTCAAGAGCTTCTTCCCCGAAAATGCGGTCGAGTATTTCGTCAGCTATTACGACTACTACCAGCCCGAAGCCTACGTCCCGCGCTCGGACACCTATATCGAGAAAGAGTCGAGCGTGAACGAGGCGATCGACCGGATGCGCCACTCGGCCACCCGCGCGCTGCTTGAGCGCGACGACGTGATCATCGTTGCCTCCGTGTCCTGCCTCTACGGCATCGGATCGGTCGAGACCTATTCGGCGATGATCTTCGACATCAAGGCGGGCGAAGTGGTCGACCAGCGCGAGCTGATCCGCAAGCTCGTCGCGCTGCAATACAAGCGCAACGACGCGGCCTTCACGCGGGGGTGCTTCCGGGTGCGCGGCGACAGCCTCGAAATCTTCCCCTCGCACTACGAGGACATGGCCTGGCGGGTCAGCTTCTTCGGCGACGAGATCGAAGCCATATCCGAATTCGATCCGCTGACCGGCACCAAGGGCGCTTCGCTGGAGAAGGTGCGGGTCTACGCCAATTCGCACTATGTGACGCCCGGCCCGACGATGAAACAGGCCATGGCCGCGATCAAATTCGAGCTGGAGGAACGGCTCAAGGAGTTGGAGGCCGAGGGCAAGCTGCTCGAACGCCAGCGGCTCGAACAGCGCACCAATTTCGATCTCGAGATGATCGCGGCGACAGGCTCCTGCGCGGGGATCGAGAATTACTCGCGCTTCCTCACCGGACGACTCCCCGGCGAGCCGCCACCGACCTTGTTCGAATACCTGCCCGAAAACGCGCTGCTGTTTGTCGATGAAAGTCACCAGACCGTGCCGCAGATCGGCGCGATGGCGCGCGGGGACCACCGCCGCAAGCTGACGCTGGCTGAATACGGCTTCCGCCTGCCAAGCTGCATCGACAATCGCCCGCTGCGCTTCAACGAATGGGACGCGATGCGCCCGCAGACCTTCGCTGTCAGCGCCACGCCGGGCGGCTGGGAGATGGAGCAGACCGGCGGGGTCTTTGCCGAACAGGTGATCCGCCCGACGGGGCTGATCGACCCGCCTGTGGAAATTCGCCCGGTCGAGGATCAGGTGCAGGACTGCATTACCGAGTGCAAGGCCACCGCCGCCAAGGGCTACCGCACACTTGTCACCACGCTCACCAAGCGCATGGCCGAAGACCTGACCGAATTCATGCACGAGGCGGGCGTGCGCGTGCGCTACATGCACTCGGACGTCGAGACGCTGGAGCGCATCGAGCTGATCCGCGACCTCAGGCTCGGGGTCTATGACGTACTGGTAGGGATCAACCTGCTGCGCGAAGGCCTCGACATTCCCGAATGCGGGCTGGTGTGCATTCTCGATGCCGACAAGGAGGGCTTCCTGCGCTCCGAAACCTCGCTGATCCAGACCATTGGCCGCGCCGCGCGTAATGTCGACGGGCGCGTGATCCTCTATGCCGACCGCATCACCGGCTCGATGGAGCGCGCGCTCGCCGAAACCGATCGCAGGCGCGCCAAGCAGCAGGCGTTCAACGAGGAACACGGCATCACGCCGCAGACCATCAAGCGCAACATCCACGACATCGTCGCGCACACCGCCTCGCAGGATGGCGTGGTGGTCGATACCGGCGACGAGGAGCGCAACAACCTCGTCGGACACAACCTGCGCTCCTACATCGAAGACCTCGAAAAGCGCATGCGCGAGGCGGCGGCCAATCTGGAGTTCGAGGAAGCAGGACGCCTACGCGACGAAATCCGGCGGCTGGAAGCAGACGAGCTGGGATTACCCGACGACCAGAAACGCGCGCCGATTGTCGGGCGCTCGAACGAGGGCAAGCCGGGCACCCGCAAGACCCGCTACGGCAAGACGCGCTACAAGCGAATGGGTGGGAAGCCATAGCTGCGCCCCTTGAACCGAGCGGTTAACCCTGCCACTCCCCTCGACCCATGAACATTCGAGTCATCGCCGCGCTGGCTGCCGCCAGCACCCTCGCCATCACCGTCCCCACCATCGCGCAGGACGCGCCCGCAAAGGCCGAGGCATCCGCGCCGGAGCGGCAGGTAAAGACCCGCGACCTTGCGGGCACCTTCGGCGGGCAGCGCATCGCCTATCGCGCCACGATTGCCGACACGATCCTGTCGGACGAGGAAGGCAAGGCGGAAGCGGTGATCGTCACCACCTCTTACGTCAAAACCCCCGTCGACACTTCGCGCCCGGTATTCTTCATCTACAACGGCGGGCCGGGTTCAGGCTCGGTGTGGTTGCAGATGGGGGCCTTCGGGCCGAAGCGCGTGGCGATCCCCTCCGACGCGCGCGACGACGGCGCGCCGCCCTATCCGCTGGTCGACAATCCGGACAGCCTGCTGGACGTTGCCGACCTCGTCTTCATCGATCCGCCCGGCACCGGCTTCAGCTATCTGACGCAAGGGACCGACGCGAAGAAGTATTATGGACTCAGGCAGGATGGCCGCGCGGTTGCGCAGGTGATCCGGCGCTGGATCAACGATAATGGCCGCTGGTCCAGCCCAAAATACCTCGGCGGGGAAAGCTACGGCACCAGCCGCACCGCGATGGTGGTCGATGAGCTTGAAGGCTCGACCTACAACGACGTGGGCCTCAACGGGCTGATCCTGATCTCCACCATCCTCGACTTCGCGGGGCGCGAGCCGACACCGGGCAACGAGATGGCCTATGTCGTCACCCTGCCCAACATGGCGGCGGCGGCTTACTATCACGGCAAGGTCGAGGCCCCCTCGGTCGAAGCGATTGCCGAGGAAGCGCGCCGCTTTGCCATCGGGCCGTTCGCCTCCGCCTTGCTCAAGGGGCAGGACCTGCCGCAGGCCGAACGCGAGGCCGTACGCCGCGAACTTTCCCGCCTCACCGGCCTGTCGGAGGAATATCTCGAACAGGCCAACCTGCGCGTCACCGACCAGCGCTTCTACAAGGAGCTGTTGCGCGACCGGGGCCTCACCATCGGCAGGCTCGACGCGCGCTATACCGGCACGGATTTCGACAACGCGGGCGAGACCCCCGATGCCGACCCGAGCTTTTACGGGATCGATGCAGGCTATACTGCCGCGATCAACCAGTGGGCCCGCGAGACGCTGGGCTACGAGACCGACCGCGTCTACCAGTCGATCGGCAATGTCGGCGGGCAGTGGGACTGGTCGCTGGGCAGCGGCTGGGGGCGCAATGCCTATCTCAACATCGCCCCGCTGATCGGCAAGGCGATGCGCCAGAACAGCGGGCTCAGGGTCTTCAACGCGCAAGGCTGGTACGATTTCGCCACGCCCTTCTTCGGCGCGGAATATTCGCTGAAGCGCACCGGCATCCCGCAGGACCGGATCACCTGGAAATATTATGACGCGGGCCACATGATGTATATCCGCGACGAGGACCGCGCGAAGCTTTCCGCCGACATCCGCACATTCATCAGGGCACGGTGATGACAGCAGCGCGCCTTGCCGGAATGATTGCGCTGGCGGCAGCGCTGGGCCTTCCTGCCTGCAAACCGCCGCCTACCGATGCCGGCATGGCCCGCGCTGCCAATCTGCCTGCGCCCGAAGGCCCGTCGGAGCCGCTCGCCTCGCCCGATACCGATGGGGCCGTCTGGGCACAAAGCGCAAGGGCTGGCCGGCTGGTCTACGGTATTCCAGGCGGGCAGGTGCTGGTCTCGCTTGAGTGTCTTGGTGCCGGCACGTCCGGGGCACGGCTGAAGATCGCCCGCCATGCCCCGGCTGACGAGGGCGCGGGCGCGCTGCTGGCGCTGATCGGCAATCGGCGGATCGCCCGTCTGCCGGTCGATGCGACCAAGATCGGCGGGGCAATGATGTGGCAGGGCGAAACGCCCGCCGCTGCGGAAGGCTGGGACGCGCTGGGCGGCATGCGGGAAGCGACCGTGACGGTTCCGGGCGCAGGCCTCGTGAAGCTCAATCCGAGCCCGCTGCCGATGCAGCTGGTGGAGGATTGCCGGATGCCTGCGCCACCAGCAGATCCGGCGTAAGCACCTGCGGCAATTGCTCGGGCGTGGCAGCGCCCGGCGCATACCACAAATAGAGCGGCACACCCGCCGCGCCCTGCTCGGTCAGAAAAGCGGTGATCGCTTCATCGCGCACCGTCCAGTCGCCCACCATCGTCACCACGCCCGCGGCCTCGAAGGCTTCGCGCACGCTTTCGCGCTCGATCGCAACGCTTTCGTTGACCTTGCAGGTCACGCACCAGTCGGCGGTGAACCACACGAACACCGGCTTGCCCGATCCGCGCGCCTCGGCAAGGCTCTCGCGGCTGAAGGCTTGCGGCGCGTGGATGCTCTCGCTGTCCTTGCTGCCGCCTCCGTCATAGAGATTGGGCAGCGCGATCAGTGCAAAGGCGAAGAAGGGCGCGGCGACGAGGCCGAAGGCGGGCCAGGCGAGCTTGCCCTTGCGCTGGAGCCTGCCGACCACCAGCAGCGCCAGCAGCACCCCCGCCACCAGCAGCAGCGCGACAAGGCCAAAAGGCCTCCCGCCAAGCTGCACCGTCAGCCATAGCAGCGCGAGCGCTGTCAGCCCCATCGGGATCGCCATGATCCGCCGGAACCGTTCCATCCACGGCCCCGGCTTCGGCAGCATCCGGCGCAGCGGCGGGACGAAGCCCAACAGCAGGAACGGCAGCGCCAGCCCCAGACCAAGCAGCGCGAAGAGCAGCAGCGCCTGCACCGTCGGCAGCAGCAGCGCCGCGCCGAGCGCCGCCGCCATGAACGGACCCGTGCAGGGCGTCGCCACGAAAGCGGCCAGCAGCCCGGTGGCAAAGGCTCCGCTGCGCTCGCCTCCCATGCTGACCGAGACCGAGGGCAGTTCGAACAGCCCGGCAAAGTTCGCGGTGATTGCGGCGGCCAGCACCAGCAGCGCGACCACCACGCCCGGCTCCTGCAACTGGAACGCCCAGCCAACCTGCTCTCCGGCCGCGCGCAGGGCCAGCATCACGCCGCCCAGCGCCAAGCAGGCGAGCACCACGCCCGCGGTATAGGCCAGTCCCTCGGCCCGCGCGCGCGCTTCGCTCTCGCCTGCGCGGGCAAGGCTCAGCGCCTTCAGGCTGAGGATCGGGAAAACGCAGGGCATGATGTTGAGCAGGAGCCCGCCCAACAGCGCGCCGAGCACCAGAGTCCACAGCGGCGGCACCGCCATCGCGGCAGGCCCAGCGATCAGTTCCCCGCCGGTCGGCACCGCGCCGGGTACCGCCATGAAGCGCACGCCCGCCCCGTCTCCGAAAGCGAGGATGCCGGACACCGCGCCCCCATCGCCCTGCCTGCGATCGTCGAGCGCAATCTCCGCCACCAGCATGTCACCCCGACGCCGGAACGTCTGCGGCTTGGCGTAATCGACCAGGCGTTCATTGGCGATGAAGACATGCGGAACGGCCAGCGCCACGCTCGCGGGCAGCGGAATCGCAACGCGCAGGGTCTGTCCGGTAATTGCGAAGCTGGCTTGCGCATCCAGCAGCGGAGCAACCTCGGCCCGCCAGCGCGCAAAATCGCCTCCCGCCCGCGCCGTCAGCACGGCGTCCTGCGGCACGCAGATCTGGTCGGTGCAGGCAAGATATTCGACCCGTCCGGTGATCGGCGGAGTGCGGGGCACATCCGCGCCCGCAGGCACCCTGATTGGCACCAGCACGGCATATTGCCCTTCGTAAATATGGTTCATCAGCCCGCTGATGGTGAGCTGCTGCGGGACGGGATAGAGCGGTGCGCCCATCTCCCAGCCTTCCGGCAGGCTTAGCTCCAGCCGCATCCCCTGCCCGGCATCTCCTGGGTTGGACCAGTAGCCGTGCCATTCCTCCGACTTCGGCGTAAAGCGCAGCGCGAGCATCCTCTCGCCGCCTGCCTTGGGCTTGCCTTCGGCGAACAGCGCGACGGCGATATTCTCATCGCCATAAAGCGCTGCCCGCTCCGCCTCCTGCGCGTGGCTCGGCCCTGCCAGCAGCAGGCTTGCGGCAAGTGCAAGCACCCATGCAGCAAATTGTCGGATCGGGGGCGGGAAGGTTCTTGCGCGGGACACGGGCTACCCTCTAGGCATAGCGCCTCAAATTCGCAATCGGAGCCGCCACGGTGACACAGCCTTCGGAAGAGACCCGCGATCTCGTGATCCTCGGCGGAGGGCTGGTGGGGATGACCCTCGCGCTGGCGGCGGCGAAAAAGGGCCTGTCCAGCCACGTCATCGACCGCGCCGACCCGGCGGAACTCACCGCCGAGGGCTTCGATGACCGCGCCACCGCGATCTCGACAGCGAGCTGGCACCTGTTCGAGAATATCGGCATCGCCGAGGGGCTCGAGAAATTCGCCTGCGACATCTCCGCCATCGCCGTCACCGACCAGAACAAGCCCGGGCGGCTCGATTTCGTCCCCGGCGAGGGCGACGGCACGCTGGGCCGGATGTTCCCCAACCGCCGCCTGCGCCTCGCGCTGTTCGAGGCCGCGGCGAAAGAGCCGCTGATCCACTGGACGAGCCTCGCCACCGTCACCGAGCGCCAGCGCAGCGAATATGGGGTCGCCGCCGTGCTGGCCGACGGCACCAAGCTGAAAGGCCGGCTGATGGTCGCCGCCGAAGGCCGCCAGTCGCCGACGCGCGATTCCGCCGGGATCACCATCGCCAAGTGGGATTACCACCACCGCGCGATCATCGCCGGGCTGACCCACGAAAAACCGCACGACAATGTCGCCTGGGAAATCTTCTACCCGGCAGGCCCCTTCGCCCTGCTCCCCATGAACGACGACGCGGACGGCACGCATCGCTCCTCGCTCGTGTGGACCGTGTCGGAGCGCGACGGGGCAGCGGTGATGAAGCTGGGCGAGCGCGCCTTTCTCGCCGAGGTCGAAAAGCGCATGGGCGGTGTTCTGGGCAAGGTGCTGAGCGTCGGCCAGCGTTCGTCCTGGCCGCTCGGCTTCCACCACACCGCCAAGATCACCGCAGAACGCCTCGCGCTGATCGGTGACAGCGCGCACGGCATCCACCCGATTGCAGGGCAAGGGCTCAACCTCGGCCTGCGCGACGTCGGCGCGCTGGTGGAGGTTCTGGCCGAAGGCGCGCGGCTGGGCCTTGATCCGGGCGATCCGGAAGTGCTCAAGCGTTACGAGAACTGGCGCGGGCTCGACAGCTTCATGGTGGCACTGGCGACCGATGGCCTCACTCGCCTGTTCGGTGTCCCCGGCAAGACCGCATCCGCCGTGCGCCGCCTAGGCATGGCGGCGGTGCAGCGAACGCCCATGCTCAAGCAGTTCTTCATGGACGAGGCGCGCGGGGTTTCGGGCGACCTGCCGGAATTGCTGAAGGCCTGAGCGGATTTTCAACCCGGCGTGCAATCCTCCGACCGTTCGTCCTTGTATTCCCAATAGGCGTCGCCTGGTCCAACCGAGACCATTTCCGAGCCGACAAGGCTGCGAAAGACGCCGCCCTCGCGCTGAGCCGGCATGGATACGCCGTTGATAACGATCCGGGTGTCACGCGGGTCGGCTTCGATGATGATCGTTCCGTAAGTCCTGAACTTGCAGACATAGACGGGCGGCCACGGGGCGATCGCAAGCTGCGGCTGGGTGCTTGTCTGCGCGCCGGTCTCCGGCATAGCAGGTTCGGCCGGATCGGTCCCGCAACCCGCGCACGCGAACAGCGCGGCTAGCGTCAGCCCTCCAATCGCGCGCCCCGCCATCTATGCCGCCTTCGCTAGCTCCCCACCACCAGCGGGCTCACCTGGCGCACCGGATTGCCTGCCCCGTCGCGCAGGCCCCGCTGGTCGAGCACGGCGGCGGTTTCGATCACTTCCAATGCCTCCATCGCCTTGGCATATCGTTCGGCATCCTTAATCCAGCTTTCGGCCTGATCGGCACCGGGCATGCCTTTCACCTCGTCGATCGCGTTCTGGTAGCGGCCCTGTTCGAGCGCCCAGCGCGCGCGCTCCAGCCGGCGTTGCGGTTGCGGCGAAGGCGTGCTTTCGCGGCGGAACACGAACAGCTGCGACATCTCGCGCTTGAATGCCCCCCACGAAGGCCCCTGCCCGCTTTCGCGCAAGGTGGGCCCGAGACCCTCGAGCCGCGCTACCAGCCCGTCAAGCCGCACCGGATCGCGCGAGAAGGTGATGATCGTGCTGACCGCATTGGGCCACTGGTCGCCGAAGCGCAGCCGCAACTGGTCGGCGAGATAGCCCAGCTCGGCCCCGCGTTCGACCGCGCGGCGGGTGGCGAAGGCGATCAGCAGGCTTTCGGCGCGCGCGGCATTGCCCGCCGCGGCCTGCGCCTGAAGATCAAGCTGGGTGAGGCGCTGTTCGGCGGCGGCGAGGCGCTGGTCGAGCCCGCCCTGCTGCTCGGCAACGCGGGTCACCGCCTCGACCGCCTGCTCGGCATTTTCGGGCGTGACCGGCTCGGACAGGGGGCTGGGCGAAGCGGAGGAGGGTGCGCTCGGCAGGGCGGTCGGGCTGGCCGAAACCTCTGCCACGACCGCGCTATCGGGCTGCGCCGCGCCGTTTCGCGCGGGCTGGAAGTTATACCACACCACCCAGCCGACCAAAGCGCCGCCGGCAATGAAGGCGGCGATAGCTGCCAGCACGATGCCGC
Organism: Erythrobacter dokdonensis DSW-74; assembly: GCF_001677335.1. Taxonomy (GTDB): domain Bacteria; phylum Pseudomonadota; class Alphaproteobacteria; order Sphingomonadales; family Sphingomonadaceae; genus Erythrobacter; species Erythrobacter dokdonensis. The sequence continues at coordinate 115,949 of NZ_LZYB01000001.1, read as the reverse complement.
GACCTGACGAAGGTTTGCGGCGACTTCCGAATTTCGATTCCATCGCGATCCGTTCTGCGACCTCGTTTGTCCCCGCCAAGCCGCCGCCGCGCTTACGGCTGTCCGGCACGGGGGGCGGGAATGGCGTCGCTCTTCTGGCACAAGTGGGAAGCCAATGCCAACAAGGCAACCTCGTCCGGGCGGGAGGCCGTGTGGACAGCGCGCCAGCCCTCGCCCGCCGCAGCGGCGATGCGCGGGCCGAGAGCGGCGAGCGTGATGCGGGCGCGGTACAGTCCCAGCCGGTCGCATTCGGCGGCAAAATGGCGCGCGGTGGCCGCCGAATGGAGCAGCACCAGCGCGCTTCCGGATTGCAGCACGATGGCAGCGGCATCAAGCGGCAGCATGGCGTTGCGATAGGCGATCACGGTGTCAAAGCTGACGCCCTCGGGCGGGGTGAGCGGCACGTGTTCCTCGCCCGCGATGCGCAGAAGGTGGCACGGACCGGATATCGCATCGAGCACGCCCTGCAAGCCACCGCTCCCCACCATTGCAACGGCCAGCCCCGCCGCGCGCGCCGCCTCGGCGGTGGCCTCGCCCACGGCAAAAACCGGCTTGTCCTTCAACCGTTCAAGGTGCGCGCCGCCGTTCAGGATCGCGTTGGCGCTGCCGATCAGCAACCCGTCGAAGGCCGCCGGATCGGGGCAGTCCCACGGCAGGGCGCGAATTTCCGACAGCGCGTGTCCGGCAATCGCCAGGCCTGCCGCGCGGGCCTTTTCCAGCGTCGCGGCCAGCCCCGGCTGGGGGCGCAGCGCGATCAGGTGCATGGTCAGCCCGCAGCCCGGAAATGCGGCGCGATGCCGGGCGTGGCGCGCGCCAGCAGATCGGCGGCCAGCGCCCTTACCGGCGCATGATCCCCGGGCGCGAAGCTGGCGCTGCCCTCGATCCGCTCGGCCCCGTCGGGGCTGAACAGCGCGGCGCGCATGGCAAGGTGCCCGTTCGCCAGCTCGCACAAGACCGCGACCGGCGAGTGGCAGGTGCCGCCCAGTTCCGCCAGCAGCGCGCGTTCGGCCTCCAGTTCGGCGCGGGTGGCCGCGTGGTCGATTGCGGCGAGGAGCGCGGTGGTTTCGGCATCATCCGCGCGGCATTCGATCGCGATCACGCCCTGGGCTGCGGCGGGGATCCATTCGTCCTGCGCCAGCGGGTGTGCGACCTCGCTCTGCCCCAACCGCTCAAGACCCGCTGCGGCGAGGAAGGTCACGTCCGCCTCACCCGCCTCCAGCTTGCCAAGCCTCGTTGCGACATTGCCGCGAAAGGTCACGACCTTGCAATCGGGCCTCAGGTTCAGCAGTTGCGCTGCCCGCCGGGGCGCGCTGGTGCCGATGATAGCGCCTTCGGGGATCGCAGCGATGCTTGCCGCCCCGACCAGACAATCACGCCGGTCGGCGCGCGGCAGGAAGGCGGGGAAATGGAATTCGCGCGGCCGGATCGTTTCGACATCCTTGGCCGAGTGGACCGAGGCATCGATCCGCCCCTCGCCCAGCCATTGATCGAGCTCCTTGGTCCACAGCGCCTTGCCGCCGATTTCCGCCAGCGGCCGGTCGAGCACCTTGTCGCCGCTGGCGAGTACAGGGACGAGTTCGACCTCCTCCTCGGCCCAGCCAAGGGCGGCGCACAGGCGGGTGCGGGTTTCGACGGCCTGCGCCATCGCAAGCGGGGAATTGCGGGTGCCGAGGCGCAGTCTCGGCGTCGATGTAGAGGCTTCTGTCATGGCTGTGCTTGCCCTAGCGGCCACAGCGACTAGATGGAAGCGCCATGGGATCGTCCGCTCACATCTCTGATACGCGCATCGTGCCCCCGCTTGTGCTGGGCATCGAATCGAGCTGCGACGAGACTGCCGTGGCGCTGGTCGCGGGTGACCGGACGATCATTGCCCAGGCCATCGCCAGTCAGGAGGCCGAACACGCGCCCTATGGCGGGGTGGTGCCGGAGATCGCCGCGCGCGCCCATGCCGAGCGGCTCGCCCCGATGCTCGAAAAGGTCATGGCCGAGGCCGGCATGACGCTCGATGATGTCGACGCGATTGCCGCCACCGCCGGGCCGGGGCTGATCGGCGGGGTGATGGTCGGCCTGGTAAGCGCCAAGGCGCTGGCGATGGCGAGCGGCAAGCCCTTGCTGGCGGTGAACCATCTTGAAGGCCACGCGCTGTCGCCGCGTCTCGCCGATGGCGGCCTCGCCTTCCCCTATCTGCTGCTGCTGGTCTCGGGCGGGCATTGCCAGATCCTCGCCGTGGAAGGCGTCGGGCGCTATCGCCGCCTTGCCACCACCATCGACGATGCGCTGGGCGAGGCTTTCGACAAGACCGCCAAGCTGCTCGGGCTGGGCTATCCGGGCGGGCCTGCGGTGGAACGCCTTGCGCTGGAGGGCGACGCGCGCGCCGTCCCCCTGCCCCGCCCGCTCAAGGGCTCGGCCGAACCCCATTTCTCCTTCGCCGGCCTCAAGAGCGCGGTGCTGCGCGCGGTCGAAAGCGGCGCGCACGCGCCTGCCGATATTGCCGCGAGTTTCCAGCAGGCGGCGGTCGAATGCCTGACAGACCGGCTCGACCATGCACTGGCCGCCGCCGGCCCCTTCCCGGCGCTGGTGGTGGCGGGCGGGGTCGCCGCCAACAAGACCGTTCGCGCAGCCCTCGAAGCTCTGGCGACGAAACACGCGATGCGCTTTGTCGCCCCGCCGCTCGCCCTGTGCACCGATAATGCCGCGATGATCGCATGGGCGGGCATCGAGCGGCTCGCAACCGAAGGGCCGGATTTCACCGGCGACCCGCTCGATGTCGCCGCGCGCCCGCGCTGGCCGCTCGACCCCGAAGCGGGCAAGGTGCGCGGTGCAGGAGTGAAGGCATGACCCAGCACGAAACCATTGGTGTCATCGGCGCGGGCGCATGGGGCACCGCGCTGGCGCAGATGCTCGCCTCGGATGGCCGCGACGTGGTGCTGTGGGCCTATGAGCCTGAAGTGGTCCAGGCGATCAATGCCGAACACCGCAACCCGCTCTACCTGCCGTCCGCCAGCCTTGCGCCGACGATCCGCGCGACCGGCGAGCTTGGCGATCTGACGGGGATCGACACCCTGCTGGTCGTCACCCCGGCGCAGGTGCTGGGCAAGGTGCTGGCAAGCCTGCCCCGCCCTCCGCGCGATCTGGTGCTGTGTTCCAAGGGTATCGAGGCAGGCAGCGGGCGGCTGATGAATGATGTCGCGCGCGAAGCCTCGCCCGGCAGCGCCATCGCCGTGCTTTCCGGCCCAACCTTCGCGCATGAAGTCGCCGCCGGCATGCCGACTGCCGTGACCCTCGCCTGCGGCGGCGGAGCGGAGCAGTGGGAACGGCTGGCCCCCGCCATCGCCCGGCCCGCCTTCCGGCCCTATTATTCCGACGATGTGACCGGCGCGGAGATCGGCGGCGCGGTCAAGAACGTGCTGGCGATTGCCTGCGGCGTGGTCGACGGCCTCGGCCTCGGCCAGAACGCGCGTGCGGCGCTGATTGCGCGGGGCTTTAGCGAGATGCTGCGCTTTGGCGAGGCACTGGGTGCGCAGACCGAGACGCTGACGGGCCTGTGCGGGCTGGGCGATCTGGTGCTGACCTGTTCAAGCGCCTCCAGCCGCAATTTTGCGCTCGGCAAGGCGCTTGGCGAAGGCGCATCCGCGGCCGACCTCATGGCCGACCGCCGGACCGTTGCCGAGGGCGCGCATACCGCGCCGGTGCTGGCCGATCTGGCCGAGCAGCGCGGTGTGCCCATGCCGATTGTCGCTGCCGTCAATGCCATCCTCGGCGGGGCAAGCGCGCGCGAGATCGTGGCCGAACTGCTTTCGCGACCCTTGCGGGCCGAGCTGGAAAGCGATGCCGGGGACATCGGGGCGTGAGCCTGCCGCCCGCCGACACGGCTCCCGCCCCGGAAAAGGGCGGCGATGACCTCGCCACGCTGGCCAAGGGCGGGCGCACCAACACCATGGGCTTTGTCATCCGGCTGGTGGCGCGCATCCCCTTTCTCGTCATCGCTACCCGGCTTTACGGGGCCGAGGCCCTGGGCCGCTTCGCCTCGGCACTGGTCCTGATCGAGATTGTCGCGCTGATCTGTTCGCTGGGCGAAAAGCGCGGGCTGGCGCAACGCCTGTCCGAAGGCGCGGGCGAGAACCGGTCGGCGGAGGTCAACCTCGTCTATGACGGGATGCTGCTGGCGCTGGGCTATTCCGCCATCGCCGCGCTGCTGCTTCTGGCATTCCCGGAGCCGATGTTCCCGAACGGCACCAACAGCCCCTATGATCTTTGGCTGGTCGCCACCATCCCGGCCTTTGCCGTGACCGAGATCCTGCTCGCGGCGCAGGCCTATCGCTTCGATATCGCCACCACGGTACGCACGCGGGCGATTGTCGAACCGTGGACGATCTCGATCGCGGCGGGACTGTTCTTCTACCTGCCCGGGACGCGCGATGCCGGGCTGGCGCTGGCCTTCATCACCTCGATCTATGCCGGCCTGTTGACCGCGCTCTGGCCGTTCCTGCGCACTTACGGGCTGCCGCGCGACTGGCGACCGGCCCCGCGCGCCATGCTCGGCATGTCGGCGAGTGCCTTCCCGCTGGTGGGTGCCGACGCGATCGAGCGCGGCACGCGGCTGCTCGATATCTTCATCCTCGGCCTGTTCGCGCCTCCGCAGGCGGTCGGCATCTATTACGCCGCGCAGCAGATCGCATCATTGCCGCAGAAGCTGAAGACCAGTTTCGAGCCGATCCTGTCGCCTGTCATCACCAAGAACCTGCGCATCGGCAACATGGAAGCGATTGCCGCGCAGGTGCGGCAAGTGGGCTTCTGGATCATCGCGGTGCAGCTTGGCATCGCACTGGTGCTGGCGATCCCGGGCGAAGCGGTGATGGGGCTGTGGGGGCCGGACTATGTCGCGGGCACCGCCACGCTCGCCTTCCTGCTCGCCGCCGAGGTGGTCGCCTCGATGGCGGTCGTCTCGGAAAGCGTGCTGGTCTACATCGCAAGGAAGCGCAATCTCGCCATATCGGTCGGGATCATTGCACTTCAGGCAGGGCTGACGGTGGCGCTGATCATGGCGGCGCGCAATGCAGGCTTTGGCGATGGCTATCAGGCGGCAGGGGCAGCCGGGGCGCTGATGCTGGCGCTGGCGGCATCGAGCCTCGTCAAGGCGCTGCTGCTGAAGCACCTGCTGGGCGCACCCGTTTCCAACTGGCGCTGGCCGCTGGTCTACGCCGCGGGTGCGGCGGTGGTGGTGGGCTATGCCTTCACCTTCCTGCCCGAATGGATTGAACTCGTCGTCGGCATTCCGGCGGTGCTCGCCACCTATGCGCTGGTGATCTGGCGGCGCGGTTTCGACGAGGGCGACAAGGTGCTGTTCCGCAAGAATGTCGTCCCCGCCCCGGACGCTTCGTCGCCGTCCTAGAGCGTTCAGTCGCTATTCACGGCCCGGACCGGATCATCTCGCTCGCCTTTGATGTGGGGAGACAAGATGATGCGAGGGACGAGACTCGCCGCCACTGCGGCACTGTGTGTGGTTCTGGCAAGCTGCGCGAGGGAAGCACCGGGCGATCTGGCGCAGGCACCGGCTCCGCGAGCCGAGAAACCCGCCCCTCCGGCGCCGCCGCCTCCCCCGCCGCCCGCCTATGCCGCGGGCGATGCGATGGCGGTTACCGTCACCGGCTCGCGGATTCGCGGCGGCGCGGTGAGTGCCGAGAACGCCTTTTACGCCGCACCGGTGATGGTCGCCACCGATCCGGGCCGCGAGAAGTATGACGGCAAGGAAGTCTCGCCCGTCAAGCTGACCAGCGCCGAGCCGGTCTCCACCTTCAGCGTCGATGTGGATACCGGGGCCTATGCCAACACCCGCCGGTTCCTGTCGCAGGGGATGATGCCCCCGCAGGACGCGGTGCGTACCGAGGAGATGGTCAACTACTTCCGCTACGACTATGCTAGGCCCAAGGATCGCAGCCAGCCCTTCACGGTGTCGACCGACGTGGCGAAAAGCCCGTGGAACGAGGGCACCTATCTGATGCGTATCGGCCTGCGCGGCTATGATATCGAGCGCGACGAACGTCTGCCCGCCAACCTCGTGTTCCTGATGGATGTCTCGGGCTCGATGAACTCTGCCGACAAGCTGCCGCTGGTCAAGACCGCGCTGGCCGGGCTGGCGGGTGAGCTTGGCCCCCGGGACAAGGTTTCGATCGTGGTCTATGCGGGCGCTGCGGGGCTGGTGCTCGAACCGACCAGCGACACCGGGAAAATCCGCCGCGCGCTCGACAGCCTTTCGGCGGGCGGATCGACCGCAGGCGGCGCAGGCATCGAACTGGCCTACCGCATCGCCGAGGACAACTTCATCAAGGACGGCGTCAACCGCGTCATCCTTGCCACCGACGGCGATTTCAATGTCGGCCTCTCGGACACCAAAGCGCTGATCGAAATGATCGAGAACAAGCGCGACAAGGGCATCACGCTGACCACGCTGGGCTTCGGCACGGGCAATTACAACGAAGCGATGATGGAGCAGATCGCCAATCACGGGAACGGCAACTACGCCTATATCGACACCGCGCTGGAAGCGAAAAAGGTGCTGGGCGAGGAGATGAGCTCGACCTTGTTCACCATCGCCAAGGACGTGAAGATCCAGGTCGAATTCAATCCGGCCGTGATCAGCCAGTATCGCCTTGTAGGCTACGAGAACCGGGCGCTGCGCGAGGAGGATTTCGACAATGACCGGGTCGATGCGGGCGATATCGGCGCAGGGCACCAGGTGACAGCGATCTACGAGGTCGTGCCCGTCGGCGGCAAGGGCTGGATCGCGCCGCGCCGCTACGAGGATGCGCCCGACAAGGCCGCCGCCGCGCGGCTCGCCGAGGCCGCCAATGTCAAACTGCGCTACAAGCTGCCCGACGGCGACACCTCGAAGCTGATCGAGCAGGCGGTGCCCTCCGCCGCGCTCAAGACAGCCGCTCTGCCACGGGGCGATTTCGCCTTCGCCGCCGCGGTCGCCGCGTTCGGGCAGGTGCTGCGCGGGGACGAGATGATGATGGGCTTCGACTTTGCCGACATCGACCGGCTCGCCGGCCAGCAGGACAATTACTGGCGCCAGGAATTCCTGCAACTGAACGCGCTGGCGGGCAGCCTGAAAGGCGGCTGACGCGGTGCCCGGAGGGTGCGCGACCCGAAGGGACTTGGGATTGACGCCTAGCCGCTGCTAAAGCGGTGCTCTTTTCCGATTCCCCCAGGAGACGCGTGCTCATGTCTGACCAATTTTCCGCTGCCCTGGCGCTGATCGTGCTGAGCCTTGCACTGCTGATCGTCGCGGTGTGGTTCCTGATGCGCGCCAACCGCAAGGCCAAAATTGTGGAAGACGGCAGTGCCCCGGCCCTCGCCCGCGATGTGCTGGCCGAAGGCGCGGCGCCTGCGCAGCGCAATCAGGCGCTGATTGATGCAGCTCCGGCGGTTGCCAAAGCTGCGCCTGCGCCTGCGCCAGAACCTATCTCTCAGCCGGCCCCAGCGCCCGAGCCCGCACCTGTTCCTGCGCCGGTTGCCGAGGCCCCCGCCCCCGCCCCGGTTGCCGCCGACGATCTGTCGCGCATCAAGGGTGTTGGCCCCAAATTGGTGGCACTTCTCGGAGAGCTTGGCGTCACCTCCTATGCCCAGATCGCAAGCTGGTCGGAGGAAGATGTCGCGCGCATCGACGACCAGCTCGGCCGTTTCAAGGGACGCATCACCCGCGACCAGTGGATCGAACAGGCAAAGCTGCTCAGCCAGGGCGACGAAACTGCCTTTGCTCAACGTTTCGGCAATAACGGATAATATTCCTGCAAGGCTTGCGCCGATTCCATGTTATTCTTGCGTCCGGGGAGAGTCGCGGATGCGGGAGAGGACGGATGGCCTTGCGAATATTGGTCGCCGAAGACGAGTATATTACGGCATTTGATCTGCGCGATACTTTTGAGGAAGCGGGGTACGAGGTCGAAGGACCCCATGCCGGAATTTCCTCGGCCATGCTCGCGTGCCAGAAGGAAAAGCCTGATCTTGCGATCCTCGATATCGAGCTTGCAGACGGGCTGACCTACGAACTGGCGCAGAAACTGCTCGATGATGATGTGCCGGTGATCCTCCATTCCGAACGCTCCGAAAGGGACGAGCTTGCCGCCCGTTTCCCGCGAGCGATGGCTGTGGCCAAACCCTGCCCTCCGGCGGTGCTGCTCGATGCCGTCGGCCGGGTGTTGACGACCTGCTGAAAAAATCCCGGCTCCGCCACTCCGCGCCGCGCTCGCGGAACTAGACCGCACCGGATTTTTCCCCGCTGGCGTTGGACACCCCTTCCCTTTCGGTCCAGTATGAACGCCTGTGACCAAGGGAGGAAACGGAAGATGAAAACGTGGCTCTCCGGCACCGGGCTTGTCGCTGCCACCCTGATGGCCTTCAGCACACCGGCTCAGGCGCGCGACGCATATCTGGGAGAAGTGTTCGTGTTCGCCGGGAATTTCTGCCCGCGAAACACGTTGCCAGCTGATGGTCGCCTGCTTGCGATCGACCAGAACACGGCCCTTTTTTCGCTGCTGGGCACCATGTATGGCGGCGACGGACGCACGACCTTTGCCCTGCCCAAGCTTGACGGAACGGGCGACAAGGAAGGCCGCAAGCTGAAATATTGCATCGTCACCCAAGGGATATACCCCGCACGAAGCTAAAGCTCTCGCGCGGCCGTGCGAAGGAGCCTTGCGAAGGATACGCGCACCTGCGAAGGCGGACGGAAACGAAAAACGCAGGAGCAACGCCATGCATGGCACCCCGGCACCCAAGAGCGGTATCGCCCCGTTCAACTGGGAAGACCCCTTCGACCTCGAAAGCCAGCTGAGCGAAGAAGAACGGATGATCCGCGACGCCGCGCACGGCTTTGCGCAAGGCGAATTGCAGCCGCGCGTGATCGATGCCTTTCGCGAGGAAATGGACGCGCCCGAACTCTTCCCGCTGATGGGCAAGGCGGGCCTGCTGGGTGCGACGATCCCGGAAGAATTCGGCGGCGCGGGCGCAAGCTATGTCGCCTATGGCCTCATCGCCCGCGAAATCGAGCGGGTGGACAGCGGCTACCGCTCGATGGCGAGCGTGCAGTCGAGCCTCGTGATGCATCCGATCTACGCCTATGGATCGGACGAACAGCGCCGCAAATACCTCCCCGGCCTTGCAGCGGGCGAGCTGATCGGCTGCTTCGGCCTGACCGAACCCGATGCCGGTTCGGACCCGGCGGGAATGAAGACCTGGGCCAAGAAGGACGGCGACGACTACGTCATCTCCGGCTCCAAGACGTGGATTTCCAACGCGCCCTTCGCCGATGTCTTCGTGGTCTGGGCCAAGAGCGAGGAGCACGGCGGCGCGATCCGCGGCTTCGTGCTTGAAAAGGGCATGGCCGGGCTTTCCGCCCCCAAGATCAAGGGCAAGATTTCCCTGCGCGCCTCGACCACCGGCATGATCATGATGGACGAGGTGCGGGTGCCGGCCTCGGCGCTGCTGCCCAATGTCGAAGGGCTGAAAGGCCCGTTCGGCTGCCTCAACCGTGCGCGCTACGGCATCAGCTGGGGCGCGATGGGGGCGGCGGAGTTCTGCCTTGCCGCAGCGCGCCAGTACGGACTTGATCGACACCAGTTCGGCCGCCCGCTGGCCGCGACCCAGCTTTACCAGAAGAAGCTCGCCGACATGATGAGCGATATTGCGCTGGGCCTTCAGGCAAGCCTCAGGGTAGGCCGGTTGATCGACGAGGGACGCTTTGCCCCCGACATGATCTCGATCGTCAAGCGCAACAATGTCGGCAAGGCGCTCGATATCGCGCGGGCCGCGCGCGACATGCATGGCGGCAACGGCATTTCGGAGGAATATCAGGTGATCCGCCACGCGGTGAACCTTGAAACCGTCAACACCTACGAAGGCACGCATGATGTCCATGCGCTGATCCTCGGACGGGCGATCACGGGGATCGCGGCATTCTGATGCGCCTGTTCGGCTACTTCCGCTCGTCGACCTCCTACCGGCTCAGGATCGCCTTGAACCTGAAGGGGCTGGCCTTCGAGAACATCCCCGTCAACCTCGTCACCGCCGAGAACAAGGACGCCGCCTTTACCGCCCGCAACCCCTTCGGCTCGCTGCCGATGCTGGAGGCGGACGGGCGCGACCGGGCGCAGTCGATGGCGCTGCTCGAATGGCTGGACGAGGCTTATCCGACGCCGCGCCTGCTGCCGGAGGGCATAGAGGATCGTTATACCGTGCGCGAACTCGCCTATGGCATCGCGACCGAGGTGCACGCGGTCAACAACCTGCCGGTGTTGAAATACCTGAAAGACCCGTTGGGCCACACGCAGGACGAAATCGACACCTGGTATCGCCACTGGCTGAAACGCACGCTCTTGCCCGTAGAGGCGCGGCTGGCGATGCTGGGCACGGGCGATTTCCTCCATGGCGATGCGCCCGGCCTGTTCGAGGTGGTGCTGGTGCCGCAGCTCTACAACGCGCGGCGGTTCGCGTACGACCTCTCGGCCAGCCCCCATCTCACACGCATCGAGGCCGCCTGCCTTGCCCTGCCCGCCTTCGCCGCGGCGCATCCCGATAACCAGATCGACTCCCCGGAGAATATTGCATGAAGCTTGCAACCCTTGACAATGGCACGCGCGACGGGCGGCTGGTGGTGGTCAGCAAGGACCTCACCCGCTGCTGCGCGGCCGGTTACATCGCGCCGACCTTGCAGGCCGCGCTCGACGACTGGGATCGCATCGCGCCCGAACTCGAAGTGCTCGCCCGCGATGTCGAGCATGAAGCGGTGCCGTGCGAGCGCTTCCATGAACGGCAGGCCCATTCGCCCCTGCCGCGCGCCTACCAGTGGGCCGATGGCAGCGCCTATATCAACCATGTCGAACTGGTGCGGCAGGCGCGCGGGGCCAAGGTGCCCGACAGCTTCTACCACGATCCGCTGATGTATCAGGGCGGATCCGACAGCTTCTTGCGCCCGCGTCAGGACATTCCCTTGGGCGATCCCGCATGGGGCTGCGACATGGAGGGCGAGATCGCCTGCATCACCGGCGATGTGCCGATGGGCGTTTCGCCGGAGGAGGCCGCAGGCCACATCAAGTTGCTGATGCTGGTCAACGACGTGAGCCTGCGCGGCCTCATCCCGGCGGAGCTGGAAAAGGGCTTCGGCTTCTTCCAGTCCAAGCCCGCCAGCGCCTTCTCGCCGGTCGCGGTGACGCCGGACGAGCTGGGCGAGGCGTGGGCCGACTGCCTCATCCACCTGCCGCTGATGGTCGACCTGAACGGCCAGCCCTTCGGCCGCGCCAATGCGGGGGTGGACGCGACCTTCAACCTCGCGCAGCTCGTCGCCCATGCGGCCAAGACCCGCAACCTATGTGCAGGCACGATCATCGGCACCGGCACGATCTCGAACAAGGGCGCGGACGGCGGAGCGGGCAAGCCCGTGGCCGAAGGTGGCGCGGGCTATTCCTGCATCGCCGAAATCCGCATGATCGAAACCATTGCGGACGGCGCGCCGAAAACGCCGTTCATGCAGGCAGGCGACACGGTGCGGATCGAGATGCGGGACAGCGCCAACCACTCGATCTTCGGGGCTATCGAGCAGCACGTCGTAGCGGTCTGAGGCGGCCTTGCAGGGGTCTTGACCCCCTCCAGACCCCGGCTAGACCCCGGTTAGACCCCCGCCAGAATGGTGTTTCGCGTGAAACATCCCGAGATTTCGAGGACCCTGTGATGACCGCCTACCCTACCCTCAAGATGCTGATCGATGGCCAGTGGATTGCAACTGGTGAGGCAGGAGAAATGGCGGTGGTCAACCCGTCGACGGGCGCGGAAATCGGCCAGTGCCCCAAAGCATCGACCGCCCAGCTCGACAAGGCGCTCAAGGCGGCAGACGATGCTTTCGCGACATGGAGCAAGACTCCGGGCGCCGAGCGTTACGCGATCCTGCGCCGCGCCGCCGATCGCTTGCGCGAGCGCGCGCCCGCCATCGCGCGCGTCATCACCGCCGAAATGGGCAAACCGCATGCGCAGGGGCTCGGCGAGATTCTCTCGGCCTGCGACACGATTGATTTTCTTGCCGAGGAGGCCAAGCGCCGTGGCGGCCGCCTGATCCCGACCCGCGGGCAGGCGCTGATCGCCCAGATGGTGACGCACGAACCGATCGGCCCCGCGGTGCTGCTCACCCCATGGAACTTCCCGGTGAACCTGCCCGCCAAGAAGATCGCCGGCGCGCTGGCGGCGGGCTGCACCGCGATCCTGAAGCCGGCGGAGAACACCCCGGCCTCGGCACAATTGCTGGTCGAATGCTTCACCGATGCCGGCCTGCCCAAGGGCGTGCTGAACCTCGTCTATGGCGATCCCGGACCGGTATCGGAACACCTCATCGCCTCACCCGTCACGCGCAAGGTCAGCTTCACCGGATCGACTGCGGTAGGCAAGCATTTGGGTGCCCTTGCGGCCAGCCTGATGAGACGCTTCACCCCTGAACTCGGCGGCCATGCGCCCGTGATCGTCAGCCGCCACGCCGATTTCGAACGGGCCGTCGCGATGTGCGCTGCGACCAAGTTCCGCAATGCCGGACAGGTCTGTGTCTCTCCCACCCGCTTCCTCGTCGACAAGGCGATCTACGACAATTTCGTGGCCGAATTCGCCGAGCGGGCTGCGAAGCTCAAGGTCGGCGATCCGGGCGCGGACGAGAGCGTCGACATGGGCCCGCTGGCGCACAGCCGCCGGATCGCGGCCATGGAGCAGGTGGTCGCGGATGTCGGTGGCAACCGCGGCGAGGTGGTGACAGGCGGTGCGGCCATTGCGGGACAGGGCTTCTTCTTCCAGCCCACCGTCATTGCCAATCCCGCGCCGGACAGCCGGCTCATGAACGAGGAACCCTTCGGACCGATCGCGGGCATCGTTCCCTATGACACGATCGAGGATGCCGTGCGGATCGCCAACAGCTTGCGCTACGGCCTTGCCGCCTATGCCTTTTCGGGCGATCTCGACGAGGCGCATTACCTCGGCAACAGCCTGCGCGCCGGTATGGTCGGGATCAACCAGCTGATCGTAGCCTCGCCGGAAACCCCGTTTGGCGGGATCGGCGACAGCGGGTTCGGTTCGGAAGGCGGCGAGGAAGGCTATCTGGCCTTCACCGACACCAAGCTGGTGATGATGGCGAAGGCTGGCGGCTGAGCGCGTTCAGCCGATCAGGCTGGCAATCCGGCCAAGCAGCGAGCGGTGGTTTTCCATCGGCCGGATGCGGCCGTAACGCGCGCGGCGCGCATGTTCGTCCTGGATGCAGACTGTCCGAAGCATGGGATCCGGCCCGCTGGACCAGATAGTTGGTCTTGCCATTGATCGTGTCCCCGATTCGCAGGTGGGTATGGGATCCAGATTAACAGCAAAACTGTGGATAAATTATGAAGAACATGGTTAATCGCCTTGCCGCAGCAACGGCTCACCGATCCGTGCGCCGCACCCCCGCAGCACGCACGTCGGCAAGGGTCGGATAACCGTTAACGGCCATCAGCAGGTCCGCCTCCGCGAGGATCGACCTTAACACCCAGGCCGCACCTTCGGCCCCGCCCAGCGCGAGTCCGTAAGTGTAAGGCCGGCCCACGCCCACAGCGCGCGCGCCCATTGCCAGCGCCTTTATCGCATCGGTGCCCGAGCGCACCCCGCTGTCGAACAGCACGGGCGTATCGCCCGATGCCTTCACCACCTCTTCCAGCAGGTCGATGGTGGCGATCCCGCCATTGGCCTGTCGCCCGCCGTGGTTGGAGCAATAGACCGCATCCGCCCCGCTATCGACCGCGCGGCGCGCGTCGTCGGGGTGGCAGATGCCCTTGAGCACGATCGGCAGCTTGGTGACCGACTTGAACCACGCCATGTCCTCCCAGGTCAGCACCTGCCCGAAGGTCGCTGCCCAGGTGAAGATCGCCGCCGCCGGGTCTTCCTCAGGGGGCTGGGCCAGCAGCGAGCGGAAGACGGGGTCGGTGAAGTAGTTCTGCAAGACCTTGCCGCGCAATTGCGGGAAGTTCGACGCATTGAGATCGCGCGGGCGCCAGCCGGTTACCCAGGTATCGAGCGTCACCACCAGCGCCTTGTAGCCGGCATCTTCCGCGCGGCGGATGAGGCTCGTCGCCAGTTCGCGGTTCCTCGGCGTGTAAAGCTGGAACCAGGCAGGCGTATCCCCGCAGGCCGCCTTCACATCCTCCAGCGGATCATTGGCAAGGGTCGATGCGCAGAACGGCACCCCCGTCATCGCCGAGGCGCGCGCGGCGGCCATGTCGCCATGCCGGTCCTGCGACGCCTCGCCGTTCAAACCGATCGGGGCCATGAACAGCGGGGTCGGATAGCGATGGCCGAACAGCTCGATGGACAGGTCGCGGGTAGAGCAATCGACCATCATGCGCGGCACCATGCCCCAATGGTGGAATGCGGTCGCATTCTGGTCCTGCGTGTGCTCGTCGCCGCAGCCGCCCGCGACATAGTTGGTGAGACTCGGCCCCAGCGCCTCGTGCGCGCGCTTTTCCAGAGTGGCGAAATCGACCGGATAGGTGGGCAGGATGCCCTTGAGCCCGGCATTGTAGATCTCGTTCTGCATCGCGCCGAAATAGGTCATGGCGTATCGTCTCTCCCGTGGTGTTTGGGAATAAGATCAGCCGAAGCAGCGCTTGAGGGCAAGCGGTTTTCGGGAGCATCGCGCGGAAAAGTGGGCACCGGTTTTCCGCTGAGGCGATGCGACATCCAAAGGCTAGAACAGGCGTTGCAAGCGCGGACGGACCTTGAGGAAGCGCAGATAGGCCGCCTCGAGCAAGCGCAGCACATGGGGGTTCCTTGCCGCCAGCCCGAGCGGGCGCAGCAGCGGGATCGCCCGCCACATCGCCGCAAAAGCGGCCGCGCCGGAATGGATGACGCCGTTCTCTTCGGCGTGGAAGCGAGCGAGCAATTGCGCACGGTCGACGGGGCAGGACGGATCGCCTCCCTCAGCCACATCGACAAAGGTGATCGCCTCGCGCTTATCCAATCGCCGCATCAGCGCGATTTCGCGCAGGCACAGCGGGCAGGCACCGTCGTACCAGACTTTCACACGACTCAAGGCGCGATCCAAAGGCGGATGATGTAGGCGATCGTGCCCAGCACCGCGACGCTCGCCGCCCAGATGCCCGCCATCCAGAGGAGGCGCTGCCACAGCGGACCTTCCGGCGGTTGTTCAGGCGGCGCAAGCATCAATGGTAACCTTCGTCAGCGACTTTCCCTCTGAACACCCAATAGGCCCAGGCGGTGTAGCCGATGATCAGCGGCATGGTCAGCGCGACGCCCACCAGCATGAAGATCTGGCTGCGTTCGGGCGCCGCGGCGTCCCAGATGGTGACGCCCGGCGGCACGACATTGGGCCAGATGGTGACCCCCAGCCCGCTCATGCCGAGGAAGAACAGCGCGATGCCCAGCCAGAAAGGCTTGGAGTTGCGGTCTTTCAGGATCGCCCGCAGCATCGACAGCGCAACGATCGCGGTCACGATCGGCACCGGCGCGACCCAGTAGATTTCCGGCGCGGTCAGCCAGCGCGCGGCATATTCGGGCTTCAGCGCGATGTTGTAGAGGCTCACCGCGCCCATCAGCACGATGGTCGCAGCGCCCCAGCGGATCGCCAGTTTGCGGGCGTGGGCCTGTTCCTCGCCGTCAAGCTTCCAGATCAGCCAGCTCGCCCCCAGCAGGGCATAGCCGGCGACCGTGCCGAGACCGGTCAGCAGGGTATAGGGCGTGAGCCAGTCCCACCAGCTGCCCGCATAGGCGCGGTCCACCACCTCGATGCCCTGCAACAGCGCGCCCAGCGTCATGCCCTGCGCCAGCGCAGCGACGAAGCTGCCGCCGGTAAAGGCCATGTCCCAGAACTTCTGGTGGCCGGGATCGCGCCAGCGGTATTCGAAGGCCACGCCGCGGAAAACGAGGCCCAGGAGCATGGCGATGATCAGCGGATAGGTCGCGGGCAAGATCACGGCATAGGCAAGCGGAAAGGCGGCAAACAGCCCGCCGCCGCCCAGCACAAGCCAGGTCTCGTTCCCGTCCCACACCGGCGCGATGGAATTCATCGCCCGGTCGCGTTCACGCCCGGCGGCAAAGGCGGGAAACAGGATGCCGATACCGAGGTCGAAGCCGTCCATCACCACATAGGCGAACACGGCAAAGGCGATGATGAAAGCCCAGATGACGGTCAGATCCATCACACCGGCTCCTTTTCCGGCCTGGCCGAAGGCAGAGCCTCCTCGCCGCCCGGATTCTGCGTCAGCCCCGGGGTGATCCCGGCGGTGCGGATCGGGCCGGTATCGCCGCGCTTGACGCCATATTCGCCCGCGTGCGGCGCCTTGCCCATCAGCTTGAGGATGTACCACACGCCGATGCCGAAGACGGTGAAATAGACGAGGATGAAAGCCAGCAGCGAGGCGGCGACCGCAGGCGCATCAAGCGGGCTCGCGGCGTCAGCCGTGCGCAGCAGGCCGTAGATGACATAGGGCTGGCGGCCGACTTCGGTGGTGATCCATCCGGCGAGCACGGCGGCGAAGCCCGATGGCCCCATCAGCACCGCGGCGCGGTGCAGCCACGGCATGTCGTAAAGCCTGCCCCGTACCCGGCCCCACAGGCTCCACAGCCCGATGCCGAGCATCGCAAAGCCGATGCCGACCATCACGCGGAAGCTCCAGAACACCATGCCAACCGGCGGTTCCTCGTCATCGGGGATGGTGTCGAGCCCGGCGAGCGGCGCGTCCCAGTCATGCTTGAGGATAAAGGACGATGCCTTGGGGATTTCGATGGCGTAACGAACCGTCTTCGCCTCTGAATCGGGGATGCCGAACAGGATCAGCGGCGCGCCGTCGGGGTGGGACTGGTAATGCCCCTCCATCGCCATGACCTTGGCGGGCTGGTGCTCGAGGGTGTTGAGCCCGTGCATGTCGCCGGCGAAAATCTGCAAGGGCGTGACGATTGCCGCCATCCACATCGCCATCGAGAACATCTTGCGTGCGTGCGGGTTTGCGCGGTCCTTGAGCAGGTGCCAGGCGCCCACCGCGCCGACCACGAAAGCGGTGGTGAGATAGGCCGCCATCACCGTGTGGACGAGGCGATAGGGAAAGCTGGGGTTGAAGACGATGGCCCACCAGCTGGGACCGGGCATGTATTGCCCGTTGGCGGCGATTTCATAGCCCGTGGGCGTCTGCATCCAGCTGTTGACCGACAGGATCCAGAAGGCCGACACGAAAGTGCCCAGCGCCACCATCAGCGTCGCGGCAAAATGCAGCTTCTTGCCGACCTTGTTCATCCCGAACAGCATGACGCCCAGAAAGCCCGCTTCGAGAAAGAAGGCGGTCAGCACCTCGTAAGCCATCAGCGGGCCGAGGATCGGCCCTGCGACATCGGAGAACACCGACCAGTTGGTCCCGAACTGGTAGGACATGACGATGCCCGACACGACGCCCATGGCAAAGGCGATGGCGAAGATCTTCAGCCAGTACTTGAACAGGTCAAGATAGACCGGTTTGCCGGTCTTCAGCCACAGTCCCTCAAGCACC
Source organism: Erythrobacter dokdonensis DSW-74 (assembly GCF_001677335.1). Lineage (GTDB taxonomy): Bacteria > Pseudomonadota > Alphaproteobacteria > Sphingomonadales > Sphingomonadaceae > Erythrobacter > Erythrobacter dokdonensis. The sequence continues at coordinate 98,355 of NZ_LZYB01000001.1, read as the reverse complement.
GCAAGATAGCTGGCCAGCCCGATCGAGAAGGCCGGAAAGAAGAAGTGGAAGCTCACCGTGAAGGCGAACTGGATGCGCGCGAGCAGCAGGGCGTCGAGGTTTTCCAACATGATGATGAGCTAATCCCTTGGCTGCACCGATCAATTGCAATCGCTGCACCGAATATACGGTTGGAAGCGAAAAGGGTTGCACCGCCGGGCGGGGGGATGCCCGGCGGTGCATAGGGGCCGGGTCGCTAGGCGACCTCGACCAGCCGCAGATAGGGCTTGATGGTGGTGAAGCCCTGCGGGAACATTTCCCTGGCCTTTTCATCGGGGATCGAAGGCGGAATGATCACCTTGTCGCCCGGACGCCAGTCGGCAGGCGTGGCGATGCGCGCCTTGTCGGCGAGCTGCAGGCTGTCGATCACACGCAGGATCTCGTCGAAATTGCGCCCCACACTCATCGGATAGGTCATGGTCAGGCGGATCTTCTTGGCCGGATCGATGATGAACACCGAACGCACCGCCGCGGTTTCCGATTGGTCGGGGTGGATCATGTCATAAAGCTTGGCGATGGTCAGATCGGGGTCGGCGACGATCGGAAAGGTCAGGGTAACCCCCTGCGTCTCGTCCACGTCCTTGACCCATGCGAGGTGTTCTTCGACCGTATCGGTCGACAGGCCCAGCGGCTTGCAATTGCGCTTCTCGAACTCGGCGGCAAGGCGCGCGGTCATGCCCATTTCGGTAGTGCAGACAGGAGTGAAATCGGCCGGGTGGCTGAAAAAGAACACCCAGCTGTCACACGCCCAGTCATGCAGGGAAATCTCGCCGGTGGTGGTGGCGACGGTGAAATCGGGGGCGGTATCGCCGATATGCAGGCTCATGGTCTTTGCTCCTTTGCTTGGGTGCGATTGCCCTAGCAGGCGGCGCGAGTCGGGGATATATCAATTACTCGGTTTATGAAATCGATTTTTCCACTTGTCCAGATTTTGTCCGTTTCATGGCACGTTCAATCATGAAAGCCGCCTTCTAGGCGCTTTCGATTATAATTTTTCCGAAAGTGTAGTTGCCGGACTCAGATCAGCCCGCGCGCCAGCATCGGATCGGCCTCGCCCGCCTCCTCGCCGGTGTCATTGGCGAGCTCGGCAAAGGCCTGATCCTGCGACAGGAACACGCGGCCCGACAGATCGTCGAGGAAATGGGTGCGCTGCAGCCGGTCCATCACCGGGCCCTTCACTTCCGACAGGTGCAGCTTTACGCCCGCATCCTCGAGCCGGTGGTTTATCGCTTCCAAACTTTCGAGGCCCGAGGCGTCAATCGCATTCACCGCGCTCGCCATCAGCACCACGTGGCGCAAGGCCGGGCGCTCGGCGACCTGTTCGAGGACATATTCCTCCAGCCAGCGGGCATTGAGATAGGTCAGGCTTTCGTCGATGCGGATCGACAGCAGGTGCGGCAGGGTCAGCACCTTGTGGCGCTCGATATTGCGGAAATGCTCGGTCCCCGGCACCCGCCCGACAATCGCCGCATGGGGACGGCTTGCGCGCCACAGGTAAAGCAGCAGGCCCACGCCCACGCCCGCGATCACGCCCATCTCCACCCCTGCCAGCAGGGTAACCGCGATCGTCGCGGCGTGGGCGGCGAAATCGGCCTTGGAATAGGCCCAGAGCCGACCGGGGGTCTTGAGATCGACAAGGCTCAACACGGCAACGATGATGGTTGCCGCCAGCGTCGCATCGGGCAGGTTGAACAACAACGGGGTGAGGAACAGGCTGGCGAGCGCGATGCCGACCGCCGTGAAGGCTCCCGCCGCCGGGGTCTGCGCGCCCGCATCGAAATTCACCACCGAGCGGGCAAAGCCCCCCGTCACCGGATAGCCGCCGGACAGCGCACTGGCGATGTTGCTGGCTCCCAACCCGATCAGTTCCTGGTCCGGCGCAATCCGCTGGCGACGCTTCGCGGCCAGAGTCTGCGCGACCGAGACGCTTTCCACAAAGCCGATAATGGAAATGAGCAGCGCGGGCACCCACAGCGCCTCGATCAGCGCAAGGTCGGTCGAGGGCACTGCGAAGGGCGGCAGGCCTTGCGGGATCGCACCGACGATAGAGACGCCCTTGCCCTGCAAGCCGAAGCCGATCACCGCAAGGATCGACACCGCTACCGCCACCACCGGCCCGGCCTTGGCCGCCATGTCTGCCGCGCGCGCGCCCATGCCGAGGCGCACCAGCAGAGGTTTGAGCCCCTTGCGCACCCAGAACAGGAACAGAGTCGCCGGGATGCCGATGGCGAGGGTTGGAAGGTTCACCTCGCCGATCTTGCCCGCCAGCCCCGCCAGCATCTCCGGCCAGGTCTCGCCCGAGACCTTCACGCCAAGAATGTGCTTCAACTGGCTGGTGGCAATCAGGATGCCGCTCGCGGAAATGAAGCCGCTGATGACCGGATGCGACAGCAGGTTGGCCAGGAACCCCAGCCGCAGCAATCCCAGCACCGCCAGCATCACCCCGGACAATGCGGCCAGCGTGATTGCCGCTTCGAGATATTCCGCCGTCCCCGGCACCGCGACCGCTCCGGCCGCGCTCGCCGTCATCAGCGAGACCACCGCCACCGGTCCGACCGCAAGCGTCCGGCTGGTGCCGAAGATCGCATAGGCAATCAGCGGCATGATCGAGGCATAGAGGCCGACGACCGGCGGCAATCCGGCCAGCATCGCATAGGCGAGGCTCTGCGGGATCAGCATGATGGTGACGATCACCGCCGCCATCAGGTCGCTGGTCAGCACCTCGCGGTTATAGGTGCGGCCCCATTCGAGGATCGGGAAATAGCGCTGGAGCATGGTCTATTGTGCGATCAAACCGCCGGGCCCGGCAAGCCATTCACGGCCCTTGAGCATCCCGTTCCAGTAAAGCCAGGGCAGAAGATCGGCCTTGAGCATCCATGACAGGCGCGCAGGCTTGGTGCCGTCGACCAGCCAGGTCGGGAAGCTGGGCGCGAGCTTGCCGCCATAGGCGAACTCGGCGAGCACGATCTTGCCGCGCTCGACCGTCAGCGGGCACGAACCATAGCCGTCATAGCCCGCGGTCGGCCCCTTCCCGTCAAGTTGCCGCAGCGCGTTGACCGCGACCACCGGCGCCTGTTTGCGCGCGGCAGCGGCGGTCTTGGCATTGGGCATCGAGCCAGCATCGCCAAGCCCGAAGACATTGGGATAGCGCACATGCTGGAGCGTGTGCAGATCGACATCGGTAAAGCCGGTATCCGCTGCGAGCGGGCTGTCGGCCAGAAATTGCGGGGCGACCTGCGGGGGAACGACGTGGAGCATGTCGAAGCCGACCGTCTCCTCGCCCTCGGCGGTCTTGAAGGTCGCCTGCCGTGCGGGGCCATCGACCGCGACCAGATTGCTGCCGAGTTCCAGCGCGATGCCGTATTTCTCGACATAGCTCATCAGCGCGGGGACATAATCGGCCACCCCGAACAGCACCCCGCCGGCATTGCGGAATTCGACTGCGATATCTTTCAGCACGCCCCAGCGGCGCCAGTGGTCGCAGGCGAGATACATGGATTTCTGCGGCGCGCCCGCGCATTTGATCGGCATGGGAGGCTGGGTAAAGATCGCCCGGCCTTGCTTCAGGCCCTGCACAAGCTCCCAGGTATAGGGCGCAAGGTCGGGGCGGTAGTTGGAGGTCACCCCGTTGCGGCCCAGCGTCGCCTCGAGTCCCGCGATTTTCTCCCACGCGAGCCTTATTCCGGGGGCTACGATCAGCACTTCGTAAGTGATGGTGCTGCCATCGGCGAGGGTCACCTGATTGCTTTCGGGCTGGAAACTGGCGGCCGCCTGTTTCACCCAGCGCACGCCCTTTGGCATGACGCTCGCCATCGGGCGCATGGTGGTGGCGACATCGAACACGCCCCCGCCCACCATTGTCCAGCCGGGCTGATAGGCGTGGGTGTCGGATGGCTCGACGATCGCGATGTCGAGCCCCGGGCGGCGCTTGAGCATCGAGGCCGCCGTGGCGATCCCCGCCGCGCCGCCACCGATAATGACGATTGTGTGTGTGGCCGTGCTCATGTCCGATCCCTCCCGTATCCCGATCTAGTTGCTTGCCGCCATCCGGTCGGCGAGGGCCGACAGGTCGTATCCGGCAGCCTTGGCGTTGGCGATCCGATCTTCCACGCTCAGACCGCCGACATTGGCCAGCGCATCGAGCGTCGCGGCGCGGGTGCCGGTGCGGCAATAGGCCAGCACCTTGCCTTGCGTGCCGCGGCGGATCGCGGCGAAGGCGTCGACCGCGGCAGGCGGGAACACCCCGCCTGCAACCGGGATATGGTGGAAGGCGAGGCCCGCCTCCTGCGCAGCGCGGCGCATGTCTTCAAGCGGCGGCTGGCCCGGCTCCTCGCCATCGGGGCGGTTGCAGATCACTGCGGCAAAGCCCTGATCGGCAAGGCCTGCCAGCTCCTCGGGCGCCATCTGCGGGGCGACCGCCAGCGTCGCATCGATATTGCGCAGTTCCATCAGGCATTTCCTTCCACAAGGCGAACCAGCAGCATTCCCGCCAGCATCGCGGCAACGAAGATCGCCGCCGCACCCGGCGCGATCGCGAAAGAGGCAAAGCCGGGGCCGGGGCACAATCCGGCAATGCCCCAGCCGATCCCGAACAGCGCCGAACCGCCCACAAGGCGCGGGGTGAGGTCGCTGCGGTCGGGCAGGGAGAATCCCTCGGCAAACAGGGGACGCTGCATCCGCTTCTGCAGCAGCCAGGCCACCGCCATAACCAGCACCGCCCCGCCCATCACGAAGGCGAGCGTGGGATCCCAGTCGCCGAACAGGTTCAGAAAGCCGCGCACCCGTGCCGGATCGGTCATCCCGCCAAGCGTCAGTCCGGCGCCGAAGATCGTGCCCGAGGCGAGCGGAACGAGCAGGTCGCGGGTCATGGCAGCACCGCGATGCCGAGCGCGTTCATGGCCGCCACGGTCGCAAAGCCGGTTACCATGAAAGTCGCGGTGGCAACCAGCGAGCGCTGTGACAAGCGGCTCATCCCGCACACGCCGTGCCCGCTGGTGCAGCCCGAACCGAGCCGCGTGCCGACACCGACGATGAGGCCAGCAACCGCCAGCATAACCGGACTGGCGAAGGCCGGAGTGGCCGCGCCCGAAAGCCCTGCCACCGCCAGCGCGCCCAGCGGCAGGCCGATGATGAAAGCGAAGGCCCCGGCGCGCGACATTGAACCCGGCGCGATGCCGAAGGCGCGCGCGGCGATGCCGGAGACCCCGGCAATCCGCCCCGCGCCCAGCAGCATCAGCGCTGCCGCCAGCCCGATCAATACGCCGCCGCCGAGCCCGGCCAGCGGGGCCGCCTCTGGGAAACCCGGCAGGATCATACCGCGTTGACCGGCAGCTTGAGGTAGGTCACGCCGTTGTCGTCGGCAGGCGGCAGGTGCCCTGCGCGCATGTTGACCTGCACGCTCGGCAGGATCAGGCGCGGCATGTCGAGCGTCGCATCGCGCGCTTCGCGCATCTGCACGAACTCGTCCTCCGCGACCCCGTCATGGGCATGGATATTGCCTTCACGCTCGGCCGCGACAGTGGTCTCCCACACATATTCCGTGCGGCCCTTGGGCAGGTAGTCGTGGCACATGAACAGCCGCGTCTCGCCGGGTAGCATCAGGATGCGCCGGAGCGAGCGGAACAGCGTGCGCGCATCCCCGCCCGGAAAGTCGGCCCGCGCCGTGCCGTAATCGGGCATGAACATGGTATCGCCCACGAACACCGCCTCGCCCACGACATAGGCGATGCAGGCCGGCGTGTGGCCAGGGACATGCATCACCGTCACCGGCAGGGTGCCGATGGTGAAGGTATCGCCGTCCTTGAACAGATGATCGAACTGCGAACCGTCGCGCTCGAATTCGGTACCGGCGTTGAACAGCTTGCCGAACACCTGCTGCACCGTGGTGATATGCTCGCCGATCGCGATTTTCCCGCCCAGCTTCTCCTGAAGATAGGGCGCGGCCGAAAGGTGATCGGCATGGGCATGGGTCTCAAGCAGCCAAGTCACTTTCAGATTTTTTGAAGTGACGTAATCGATAACCTGGTCGGCCGAGGCAGTCGAGGTGCGGCCGGAACTGGGGTCGAAGTCGAGCACCGAGTCGACAATCGCAGCCTCCATCGTCGCCGGATCATGGACCACATAGGTAACAGTGAAGGTGGCAGGGTCGAAGAAACCTGCAACTTCAGGACGCAGGGCTGCATCAGCACGCGCCCGCTCGACCTGCGCGGTGGCCGCAGCAAGGATCGAATCATTGGCACTCATGGTCTTTCTCCATTTGTTTACATAAATTGTGTATATGTATTGCAATGTCGCTGTCAAGTGCTATGAGGCTTCCATGAACGACCCCAGCTCCATGCCTCCCCCCTGCGCCGGCCTGCGGATCGGCGACATCGCCCCCGACTTCGAGGCCCGCAGCACGATCGGACCCGTGCGCCTGTCGGCCTATCGCAAGCGCTGGCTGGTGCTGTTCTCGCACCCGGCTGACTTCACGCCCGTTTGCACCACCGAATTCGTCGCCCTCGCCCGCGAGGCAGAGGCCTTCGAGGACCGCGACTGCGCGCTGATGGCGCTTTCGGTCGACAGCCTGTTCTCGCATTTCGCCTGGCTGCGCATGATCCGCGACCGTTTCGGCGTGGAGGTGCGCTTTCCCATCGTCGAGGATCCGACGCTGGTGATCGGCCGCGCTTTCGGCATGGTCTCGCCACAGGACAACGACAGCGCCACCGTGCGCACCACATTCTTCATCGACCCTCAGGGCGTGATCCGGGCGATGACCTGCTATCCGGCCAATCTCGGCCGATCGGTGCCGGAGATGCTGCGCATTCTCGACGGGCTACAGGCGATCGACGAAAGGCACGCGCTGGCTCCTGCCAACTGGCAGCCGGGCGAGCCGATGCTGGCCGCACCGAGCCACAATCTCGACGAGGTCTATGCCGCAAAGGACATCACCGGATGGTTCCTGCGCGACAACGAAGGAAAGGCATGATGGCCGAGGAAGACCTGATCGAGGCGCTGAAGGCCCTTGCCCACCCGCTGCGCTTCCGCATTCTCTCGTCACTGTCTGCGGGCGAGCGCAATGTCGGCGAGATCGAACAGGTGACGGGCATCGGTCAGCCGGGCCTGTCCCAGCAGCTGGGCGTGCTGCGCAAGTCAGGACTGGTGGACACGCGCAAGGACGCCAAGCTGGTGTTCTATGCCATCGCGGGTGAACAGATCGGCGCGGTGACCGCAGCCATCGCCGCGCTCGCGCCCGGCATCGCCCTCACCACCGACCCAGAGCCCCTGCGCACGCCCGCGCCCGGGGTCGCCAATTTCGCCCGGATGTCCTGACGGCTCACTCGCCCGGAAGCGGCGCATCGGGGTTCCAGCCGCCGCCCAATGCCTGGTAGAGATCGACAAATGCAAGATCGCGCGCCAGCCGCGCGCGGGCGAGCGCCAGCTCGCTCGACAGGACCAGACGCTGGGCATCAAGCACCGAGAGGTAATTCACCACCCCGCCCTTGAAACGCAGCTCCTGCAAGTAAAGCGTGCGCGCCGCCGCCTGCGCCTGCTCGGCGAGCGGGGCCAGTTGTTCATCTGCCGCGCGATAGGCGTAGCTTGCGGCATTGACGTCAAACAGGGCTGCCTGCACCGCGCGGCGATAGCCGATCAGCGCCTGTTTCGTCTGCGCCCGCGCGGCCCGCACATTGCCGAGATCGCGCCCGACATTGAGGATCGGCAAGCCCACCTGCGGCCCCCATGAATTGATATCGGCCGATTGACCGCCGTCGAACAGCGAACCCAGTTCGGTAGCGCTGCGCCCGAACAGCGCACCGAAGCCGATGGTCGGGAAGGGAAAGCGGTTGGCAATGGCAACGCCCTCGTTGGCGGTCGCGGCGGCGAGCGCCTGTTCGGCGATAATCACATCGGGCCGCCGCGCGAGCAGTTCGCTCGGCACGCCGAGGGGAAGATCATAGGCCCCGATGCCGCGCGCCTGCGCCGCCGCATCGAAGGGCGCAAGCTCCATGGGCGAGGGATAGCGCCCGAGCAGCACCGCGAGCAGGTTCTCGGTGACCAGCCGCGCCTGCCGGATCTGGGGCAGGAGTGCGCGCGTGCCGGCGACCTGGGCGCGGGCCTGCTGTTCCTCGCTGTCCGACACCACGCCCTGGCGGTGGAGCAGCTGCACCAGTTCGAGGCTCTTCTGCTGGAGCGCGATATTGCGTTCGAGGATCGCTTCTTCCGCCTGCAATTCGCGGATCGTCAGCCAGGTGGTTGCCACCTGCTGCACCAGCACGGTGACGATTGCGGCCTGCCCCGCCTCGCTGGCGAGCAATTGGGCGCGCGCAGCCTCGTTCTGGCGGCGCAGCTTGCCGAACAGGTCGATCTCCCAGTTCAGCACGAGGCCGAGGGTGAACACCCCGTCATTGGCATTGCCCTGCGGCTGGGGCGCGGTCTGCAGCGCGCCGTCGAGCGTCGGGAAGAAGCGGCTCCGCGCCACCAGCAGCCGGGCGCGCGATTCCTCGATCCGGGCGTAGGCCTGCTGGAGGTCGAGATTGTTGGCGAGCGCCTCCTCGATCAGCGGGCGCAGTTCGGGATCGCCGTAGAGCGCGAACCAGGGCAGGTTCGCGGCCGAGCCTGCGGTCCCGGCATCGATCGCGACGGCGTGGCGTCCGGGCAGCGCCAAGCCGGGCCGGTCATAGTCGCGCCCGACAATCGTGCAGCCCGGCAGCGCGGCCGCCAGCGCGGCCAGCGCCCCGGCCTTCAGCAGCGCCGCTCTCATGCCGGTTGCTCCGCCGCTTCGCCTGCCGTTGACGGTTTCGAAACTGTCTTGGGCGGGCCGGCGTAGCGTTCCGTCAGGGTCTGGACGATGGCATAAAGCGCCGGAACCACCAGCACCGCCAGCACGGTCGAAACCAGCATCCCGCCGAACACCACCGTCCCCACAGATTGCTTCGACGCCGCCCCTGCTCCCGAGGCGATCAGCAGCGGCACCACGCCAAGGATGAAGGCGAAGCTGGTCATCAGGATCGGGCGCAGGCGCTGCACAGCGGCATCGCGCGCGGCTTCGGCAATGCCCATCCCCGCCTCGCGGTTGGCCTTGGCAAACTCGACGATCAGGATCGCGTTCTTGGCCGACAGGCCGACCAGCGTCACCACCCCGATCTGACCGTAGACGTTGAAATCGAGCCCGCGCAGCATCAGCGCAAGCAAGGCCCCCAGCACTCCGAACGGCACGGCGAGCAACACCGCGACGGGGATCGACCAGCTTTCGTAAAGCGCGGCGAGGAACAGGAACACCACCAGCACCGACAGCGCCATCACCACCGCGGCGGCATTGCCGGTCTCGACCTCTTCGCGCGTGACGCCCGCCCATTCATAGCCATAGCCTGCCGGCAGCACCTTGGCCGCGGTGCGTTCGAGCGCGGCCAGCGCCTCGCCCGAGGAATAGCCGGGCGCGGGCGCTCCGGTGATGTCGGCCGAACCGTAGAGGTTGTAGCGGCTGGTAAAGCGCGGCGCGGCGCCCTTCTCGATGCTGACCACGGCGGAAAGCGGCACCATCTGCCCGGTGGTGCGGCTCTTCACGTTGATCAGGCCCAGCGCGGCAATATCCTCGCGATAGGTCGCATCGGATTGCAGCATCACCTTGTAGTTCTTGCCGTAGCGGGTGAAGTCGTTGACCTGCGACCCGCCGAGCAGGATTTGCAGGGTCTGGTAGACATCGGTGAGCGCAAGGCCCAATTGCTTGGCCCGCTCGCGGTCGACGGTCAGCTGGTAGTTCGGCGTGCCCGCGTTGAAGCTGGAGGAAATGCGCCCGATTTCCGGCTGCTGGCTCGCCTCGGCGATGAAGGCGCGGGTCATGTCCGCGAGATCCTGGCTGGATTGGCCCGCGCGCGCCTGCAGCATCATCGAAAAGCCCGATGATGCGCCGAAGCCCGGCAGCGCGGGCGGACCGAAGCCGAAGATCATCGCCTGCGGGGTGATATAGCCCAGCATGTTGGCCTTCTGGATCGTCGCCGCGGCAGAAGTCTCCGCCCCGCGTTCGTGCCACGGCGCAAGCTTGGCGACCATCAGCCCCGCGCTCGGCGTGGCGGTGCCGGACAGGACGTCGAAACCGGAAATCGCCATCACCGATTCCACCCCGGGCAGCGCGCCCAGCTTGCCCGAGAAATCTTTCAGCACTTCATTGGTGCGCTGGCTGTTCGAGGCTTCAGGCAGCAGCGCCTGCACGAACACCGCACCCACGTCCTCGTCAGGGACAAAGCCGGTCGGCGTCACCCGGAACAGCAGCACGACGCCGCCGATCGCCAGCAGCAGGAACACCGCCACACGTTTCAGGCTGGAGGTGGTCATGCCGATGAAACGACCATATTTCTCGGTCATCCGGTCGAACCACGCATTGAAGCGGGCAAAGAAGCGGTCGAGCCAGCCGGTGCCGGGTTCTTCCGGCCGGGGCTTGAGCAGCAGCGCGCACAGCGCCGGGGTCAAAGTCAGCGCCACCACCGAGGAAAACAGCGTCGAGACCGCGATCGTCAGCGCGAACTGCTTGTAAAGCTGCCCGCTCACGCCCGGGATGAAGGCCATCGGCACGAACACCGCAGCCACCACCAGCGTCGTTGCGACAATCGGCGCGGACACCTCGTCCATCGCCAGGCGGGTAGCCTCGACCGGCGAGAGGCGTTCATGGAGCATCTTGTGCTCGACCATCTCGACCACCACGATCGCATCGTCGACCACGATCCCGATCGCCAGCACCATGCCGAACAGCGACAGCGTGTTGATCGAAAAGCCCAGCGCCTGATAGGCAATCAGCGTTGCCAGCAGGGATACCGGCACGGCCAGCATCGGGATCAGGGTGGCGCGCCAGGATTGCAGGAACACGAACACCACCAGCAACACCAGGATCAGCGCATCGCGCAAGGTATGCTGCACCTCGGTGATCGATTCCTCGACGAAGGTGGAGCTGTCGTAGACGATTTCGTAATCGAAATCGGGCGGGAAGCTCGCCTTCATGTCTTCCAGCCGCGCTTTCAGCTCCTCTGCTGTGGCCATCGCGTTCGCGCCCGGTGACAGGGCCACGCCGATCGCCGCGGCGGGCTTGCCGTTGAGGCTCGCCTCCTGCGCATAGCCTTTCGCGCCCAGTTCCACCCGCGCGACATCGCGGATGCGCACCTGCGAACCGTCCGGCCCGGTGCGGAGCACGATGTTTTCGAACTGGCTTGCGTCGTTGATCCGGCCCTGCAATTCGAGGCTGTACTGGAACCCGCTGGGAGTGGCCGTAGGCGGCTGGCCGACCGCGCCGGGAGCCGCCTGTGCGTTCTGTTCGCGCACTGCGGCAACCACATCCATCGGGGTGAGGCCGAGCGCGGCGAGCCGGTCGGGCTTGAGCCAGACCCGCATCGCAAAGGGCGAGCCATAGACCGCAACATCGCCCACGCCCTGCACGCGCTTCAGGTCATCGACGATCAGGTTGTCGAGATAATTGCTGATGAAGGTCCGGTCATAGGCCCCGCCGGGCGAATGAAAGGCGACATACATCAGCGTGTCGGAGGAAGCCTTGCGCACGGTGACGCCGATATTGTTGACCTCGGCAGGAAGCTGCGGAAGCACCTGGCTGACGCGGTTCTGGGTCTCGACCGCGGCGATATCGGGATCGGTTTCGAGGCTGAACTGCACCGTCACGACCGAGGAACCGTCGGCGCTGGAGACGGCCTTGATCGACTTCATGCCGGTAACGCCGTTGATCTGCGAATCCAGCGGCGCCGTGACCCCGTCCTCGACCACAAGCGCGCTCGCGCCGGGATAGAGCGAGGTGATGCGCACCGTCGGCGGGGCGATTTCGGGATACTGCGCGACCGGCAGGCCCGTCAGCGACAGAACGCCCGCCAGCGACAGGATCAGCGCGATGACGATGGCGAAGACCGGGCGATCGATGAAGAAGCGCGCCACGGCCTATTGCTTCCCTGCCGCTTTCTTCATCGCCTCTTGCGCATAGGCCTTGGAACCGCCCTGCGGCAGCGGCTGCACCACCATGCCCGGACGCACCTTGGCGAGCCCTTCCACCACCACCGCCTCGCCGGGTTTCAATCCGTCCTCGATGATCCACTGGCCCGCGGCTTGCGTTCCGACCGTGACCCGGCGCTGCTCGGTCTTGTTGTCCTTGCCCACGACCATCACGAAATAGGTGCCGAACTGTTCCATCACCGCGCGATCGGGCACGACCACAGCGCCCTTCCTTGTCTGCACCTTGATCTGCACCCGCCCGAACTGGCCGGGCAGCACCTGCCCGCCGGGATTGGGGAACACCGCGCGCAGGCGATAGGAGCCGGTGGTGGGATCGACCGCGCGATCGGCAAAGTCGATGGTGCCGTCCTGCGGCAGCACCGTGCCATCGGCCAGCACCAGCTTGATGCCGGTCTGCGCATCGGCCTTCTCCTGCGGAGAAAGACGCGCAAAGCTCAGCAGTTCTTCTTCGCTAGGGCTGAAATAGACCTCGATGCGGCCGGCATCGGAAATCCGCGCCAGTTCCACCCCGCCCGGCGCGACCAGCTGGCCGACACTGACCGAAGCCTTGCCGATCCGGCCCGAGATCGGCGCGCGCACCTGTCCGTAGCCCAGCGTAATCTCGGCATTGCGCAGCGCCGCGCGGGTGGCCTTGACCTGTGCATCGGCGGCCTTGGCGGTGGCGATGGCGTTGTCATAGACCTGCTGCGCGATCGCATCCTCGGCAACCAGCGGGCCGTAGCGCGCCACATCCTCGCCCGCGCGCGCCGCCTGCGCCTCGGCAGCCGCGACATTGGCGAGCGCCACGTCACGCGCCGAGACATATTCGCGCGCCTCGATCTCGAACAATAGCTGGCCCTGCCGGACCATGGATCCTTCGGTGAAGGCACGGCGCAGCACGACACCGCCGATGCGCGGGAATACCGCAACCTCGCTACCGGCACGGATATCGCCGATATATTCGGAATAGAGCGGGGTGTCCTGCGCGGCGGCCTTGACCACCTCGACCGGCATGGGCGGAGGGGCAGGCGGCGTCTCGCCCCCGCAACCGGCCAGCAAGGCTCCTGCAAAGCCCAGCGCGGCCAGACGCAGCGCAAAGCGTGATCCCCCCGGTTTGCCCATGTCGCTCCTCACTCCGCGCCGGGCCTGCCATTCGGGCAATGCCGACGTTGTCCCCCGTAGATGCGTCTTGCGCCCGCCTTGCCCCGCTTCACGCGGCCTTCAGGGCGGTCTCGGGGCGAGGTTCCCCCATGTCAGAGTCTTTTTCAACCCCTTTCAAGACACTGTTTCACGGGAAACATTCCGGCCTGCCGCGCCCGGTCGCGGGAAATCGCAAGAGCCGATGTAACCGCGCCGGAAGACCATCCGAACAAGCCGGTGTGAGCCAGCAAGGCCCACGCCTGAATTGGAAAGGACGGATCATGAAATCGACTCTCGCACTCGCCGCTGCCTCGCTGGCTGCCGCTTCCCTGCTCGCCACTTCCCCGGCGGTTGCCCAAAGCTCGGGTGCCAAGGAAAAGTGCTACGGCGTTGCGCTCAAGGGCAAGAATGACTGCGCCGCCGGGCCGGGCACCAGCTGTGCCGGAACTTCGACCGTCGACTATCAGGGCAATGCCTGGAAGTATGTCGGCAAGGGCGAATGCGTGAAGATGGGCGGCTCGCTCGCCGCCAAGAAGGGCAACGCCAAGCCCGTTCCGCAGAAGAACTGACCCAGTCTGCCAAATCCGATGCTGGCCGACACAAACATCCCGCAGGTCTCCCTGCCCCCCAACGCCGGGGTGAGCCTCAAGCCGCAGCACTATGCGCAAGCGCTTGAAGCCGTGTCGGCCAGCATCGTCGTCCCTGATGAAACGCCGCACTGGTTCGAGGTGCATCCCCAGAACTATTTCGGCGCAGGCGGCCCGCCGCATCGCTGGCTGACCGCCTTTGCCGAGGTCGCGCCGATCAGCTTCCATTCGGTCGGCCTGTCGCTCGGCAGCTGCGAGGGGGTGAACCTTGAAGAGCTGGAGCAGCTCGTGGCGCTGTGCGATCGCTATGCCCCGGCGATGGTGTCCGATCACCTGAGCTGGAGCGGCAGCGCCAGCAATCGCTATCCCGATCTGCTGCCGGTGCCCTATACCGCCGAAGTGCTGGATCACTTTTCGGCACAAGTCGCGCGGGTGCAGGACCGGCTGGGGCGCACCATGCTGATCGAGAACCCCTCGCGCTACCTCGCCTTCAGAGGCGACACGATGCACGAAGCCGAATTCCTCCACGCCCTGTGCGCCCGGACGGGGTGCGGCCTGCTGCTCGACATCAACAATATCGAAGTGACGGCGACCAATTGCGGGCTGGATGCCGATGCCATGATCGATGCGATCGATCCGGCGCTGGTCGGCGAGATCCACCTTGCGGGCCACGCCGCCGAAGAGCACGCGCTCGGCCCGCTGCTGATAGACGATCACGGATCGAAGGTGTCGGACGAAACCTGGCGGCTGTTTTCACGCTTCATCGAACGCGCCGGGCCACGGCCGGTGCTGATCGAATGGGACACCAACGTCCCTGCGTTCGACGTGCTGATGACCGAAGCCGGGGTTGCCGGTGCGATCATGAACCGCGCGGCCCGCCGACGGCAAGCCTTGCAGGGGCGGTCTCATGCCTTGGCTTGACGGCGGCGAACGCGCCATGATGATGGCGCTTGATCACGGTCCGGCGCACCTTCCCGACAATCTGTTCAGCGGCTCTCGGGAACGGGTGTTGGCCGGCATGAAGGTGCATGCCAACACGATCTCCCACGCCCGGCTCGTGGCACTGGAGGAGACGTTCGTGCGCACCCGCGCAGTGATCGGCCATGATGCATTCAACCGCCTTTCTCGCCTGTTCCTCGAACAGCCCGGAGTCACGGGGCAGCCGCTGGCGATGATCGGCACAGGCTTCGATGCCTTTCTGGCCGGGCAAGGCGAAGCGGTCGGCGCTGCCGGACTGGCGCGGTTCGAGTGGCTGTGGCTGGAGGCCTATCACGCGGCCGATGCCGAGCCGCTGGCCCTGACTGCACTGGCCGGACATGCGCCCGAGGCCCTGCTGGAAGTGACGCTCGCCGCTCATCCATCCGCCAGGGCCGAGCCCCTTGCACCGCCGGTGCGGGCACTTCTGGCGAGTGACGTGCCGGAACTGGAGCACGCCGAAGCGGTCCTGCTGGTGCGGCCGCACGCGGAGGTGCTGATATCGGCGGCGAGCCTCGAAATGGTCCGCATCCTGGCCCTTGCCCATAATCCGCAGACGATCGGTAACCTTCTGGCGCTGACCGGCGAACATCCCGGTGACGAGGAACAGCAGGCCGATGCGAACATGCAGGCGCTGGTTGCGCTCATCAATGCAGGCGCGCTGGTGCGGGCCTGAGAGACAGGGGAACAAGCGTGAAGGCCATCTTTTCCATCTATGACCGGGCGACTGCTGCGATATCCGGCCCACGGATGTTCAGCCTGACACTGCTGCTCACCCGGATCGCGCTGGCCGGCGTGTTCTGGCGCTCGGGCCGGACCAAGGTCGAAGAAGGCACCTGGCTTTCGATCAGCGACACAACCTATTATCTGTTTGCCGATGAATATGCCGGCGTCCCGTTGCCGAGCGATCTGGCGGCAGTGCTGGCGACCGTATCGGAGCACCTGTTCCCGATCCTGCTGGTGCTTGGCCTGTTCACGCGGATGTCGGCATTGGCGCTGCTGGGGATGACGTTGGTGATCCAGTTTTTCGTCTATCCCGAAGCCTGGTGGCCGGTGCATTCGCTCTGGGCGGCACTGGCGCTGATACTGATCATCCGCGGAGGGGGGATTTTCTCGCTGGACGCTGCCATGCTGAAAATGCGCGCGCAATGAGAGCGGACGAAGCCTCGCTCGCCCGGTTGATGGCGATGTCGCAAAAGGGCGACCGGCAGGCCTATGCCACGCTGCTGGCCGAATGCCAGCGCTGGCTGCGCCGATATTTCGCGCGCCGGATCGCCCCTTCGCAGCTCGACGATCTGGTGCAGGAGACGCTGATGGCGCTGCACAACAAGCTGGCGACATGGGATCCTTCGCGACCATTCCTGCCCTGGCTGGCAGCAATCGCGCGCTATCGCTGGGTCGATCACCTGCGGCGCCTCTACCGTGCGGATGAATGCGAGCTGGAAGAGGAAATCATCGGCAACGATGATGAGCCCGCCATCACCGCCCGGATCAGCATCGACCGGCTGCTGGGCACCTTGCCCGAACCGCAGGCGCGCGCGATATCGCTGGTGAAGATCGAGGGACTTAGCATCGCGCAAGCCTCGCAGAAGACCGGGCAAAGCGAATCCCTCGTCAAAGTGAACATCCACCGCGGCCTGAAGAAGCTGGCCGCCATGGTCGAGAAAGCATGATAGAATGACCTCCCCTGCAAATGATCTGATCGCCGAACTTGTTGGCAACCTCGAACCGGTGAAGCCGCTGAGCTTCACACGGGGACTGGGCTATACGCTTGCGGCCGCCGGCGTTTCGGCAGCCGGGATCGCGGTGACCATGGGTGTGCGCCCCGATCTGTTCGCAGGCAAGGTCGATCCGGTCTTCCTGCTTTCCGCCGGCCTGTTTCTGGTGCTCGGCATAGCGGCAGCGGCAACCGTGATCGTCATGAGCCGGCCGCAGGTCGGCAATGATCATGGCGGCTGGGTGTGGGCGGCAGCGATGGCGGGACTGCTCCCGGTGGCCGCGCTGATCGTCGCCATGGCGGGGGCCAGCGATCCCTTGTCGCGCGCCAGCATCGCCCATGGCCTCGACTGCCTGACCATCGGCGGCGCTGCATCCTTGCTGGTCTTTACGGTGCTCGTCGCCTGGCTGCGCAAGGGCGCGCCAACTTCGCCCGAACGCGCCGGACTGTTGAGCGGCATCGCAGCCGGAAGCCTGGGCATCTTCGCCTTCTCGCTTCATTGTGCGGACAACGACATCGTTCATATCGGGCTGTGGCACAGTGCTGTGGTGGTGATTGCCGCAGCCATTGGACGCAGCCTGGTGCCGCGACTGGTCCGCTGGTAGGCCGCGGCCGGATCACGCCTGGCCCGCAATTCCGGAAGATCGCGCTATTTCATGCGGATTTATGGTAGCGGAGGAGGGACTCGAACCCCCGACACGCGGATTATGATTCCGCTGCTCTAACCGGCTGAGCTACTCCGCCCCATGGGCATCCGGCGGCATGGGCGAGCCGGATTCGGCGCCGGGTGTTCCCTGCGCGAGGCGCGCATTTAGGGCGCGCTCCGGCGCTGGTCAACCATTCTCGCAGCCGGTGCATCAAAGTTTCTCGCGCCCGCGAAAGGCAAAGCTCCGGACCTTCTGCCACGGGCCGCCCTGATAGAGATGCAGGTCCAGTGCGGGGAAGGAAAAGGGACCCTTCGCGATCCACGGCGCCAGCACCCCTGGAAGACTGGCCTGGAGCGCGCGGGCCTCTTGCTTCGTCACCTTGTTCTGGATGGTGATGTGCGGGCGCGGTTCGTGCAGGTCCTGGCTCGTCAGGCTGCCGTGGAAGTGCTCGGCGATGATCGCGCGCAAGCTGAGGAGCTGCGGCGCGTGGAGCGCGATCGCGGTACCCTTGCCCAGATCCATCACGCCTTTCACCGCCCCCTGCGGCGGAGCGAACCCGGCCACCACCCGCGGCAAATAGCGCGCCAGTTCCTCCATCAGCGAGGGCGCGAAGGCGTGGAACAAGGTGACATGCGCGTGGAGATGGTTCTTCTCGGGCGGATAATGGGCGCGGCGCAGGCCCTCGGCAAATCCCGCGAGGTCGGGCGGCAAGACAGCGGTGAGGATGAAAGGCTGCGGCATATTTGTCTGGTCGCGCGGCCTAACCGCAAACCGGTTCCCCCTTTTGCTGGCCGCGCTCCGTAGGCCTACATCTCGCCCCGCTCGCGGCGGATCGCATACCATTTGGCGACGTTGGCGTTATGCTCTTCCAGTGTCTCGGCAAACCAGTGACCGCCCGTTCCGTCAGCGACCATGAACAGGGCGCTGGTTTTCTCCGGATTGAGCACCGCGGCAATGCTTTCGCGCCCGGGATTGGTGATCGGGCCTTCGGGTAGGCCGACACGGGTGTAGGTGTTGTAGCCGTTGACTGCGGCGATTTCGGACTGCTTGATGCGGCGGCCCAAGGGCTTGCCCTTGGTGATCGGGTAGATGATCGTCGGATCGGCCTGCAACAGCATGCCTTGGCGGACGCGGTTGGAATAGAGCCCGGCGACCATCCGGCGTTCTTCGGGCTTGCCGGTCTCCTTCTCGACGATCGAGGCAAGGATCAGCGCATCGCGCATGGTGTCAACCGCGATGCCGGGGCCGCGCTTGGCCCATTCCTCGGCCAGCGCCTTGTCCATCGCCGCCTGCATCCGCTCGACCAGCGCCTTGCGGCTTTGCCCGCGTTCGAAATCATAGGTGTCGGGCAGGATCGAGCCTTCGGGCGGCACGTCGATGTCGCCGGTCAGCAATTCCTCGGCCATCAGCCGTTCCCACACGAGGATCGAGGGCATGCCTTCGGGCACGGTGACGAAGCGGCGGATGACGTCGCCCGACTGGAAGGCGGCGAGGATGTCGCCCTGGCTCATGTCGGGGGTGAGCAGGAACTCGCCCGCCTGAATGGGCGCGTCGCTGCCGAAGATGCGCGCCTGAAGCACAAAGCCGGAGGCCGAGGAGATCAGCCCCTCGGACTCGAGCTTGTCGGCCACCGCGCTGACCGAAGCGCCCGCGGGGATGGTGAAGCTGGTGTCCTTTGCAATCGTGGCCGAGCCCATCAGGCTCCACGCCAACACCAGCCCGGCAAGCGCCAGCGCGACCAGCCCGAGAACGGCAAGACGCGCTCGGCTCACCGGATCAGTCGACCTTCTGCATGATCAGCGAGGCATTGGTGCCGCCGAAGCCGAAGGAGTTATTGAGCACCGCGCGCACTTCGCGCTTGCGCGCCTTAAGGGGCACAAGGTCGATGCCTTCGGTCCCATCGTCGGGATCATGCAGGTTGAGCGTCGGCGGCACGATCCCGTCGCGCATCGCGAGGATGCAGAAGATCGCCTCGACCGCGCCCGCGCCGCCCAGCAAGTGGCCGATCGCGCTCTTGGTCGAGGACATGGATGCACCCGACAGACCCTCGCCCAGGACGCGCTTGATCGCGGCGAGTTCGATGGTGTCGGCCATGGTCGAAGTGCCGTGGGCGTTGATGTAGTCGATATCGCCCGGTCCGAGACCGGCCTTGCGCATTGCCATGCGCATCGCCAGTTCCGCGCCCTTGCCTTCGGGGTGCGGGGCGGTGACGTGATAGGCGTCGCCCGACAACCCGTAGCCGGTGACTTCGGCATAGATCTTTGCGCCGCGTGCCTTGGCCCGCTCGTATTCTTCAAGCACCACCACGCCCGCGCCCTCGCCCATCACGAATCCGTCGCGATTGCGGTCATAGGGACGGCTGGCCTCGGTCGGGCGGTCGTTCATGCTCATGTTGAGCGCGCGCGCCTGGGCGAAACCGGCGATCCCCAGCGGGTTGATCGTGCTTTCCGATCCGCCCGCCAGCATCACGTCGGCATCGTCCATCGCGATCATCCGCGCAGCATCACCGATCGAATGGGCGCCGGTCGAGCAGGCCGTCACCACGGCGTGATTCGGGCCCATGAAGCCGTACTTGATCTGCACCTGTCCGGTGATGAGGTTGATCAGGCGGCCATGAACGAAGTGCGGTGAAACCCGGCCGGGGCCGCGTTCGTGCAGGTTGACGCTCTCGATCTCGATGCCCGGCAGGCCGCCGATACCGGAGCCGATCGAACAGCCGGTACGCTCCTTCTCGGCCTGCGTCATCTCGGTCAGGCCGGCATCTTCCAGCGCCTGGCCTGCGGCATCGATGCCGTAGACGATGAAGGGATCGACCTGCCGCTGGATCTTGTGATCCACGCGCTTGTCAGGGTCGAAGCCCCAGGGGTGATCCTTACCCTTCACCTCGCAGGCGATGGTGCATTTCTGGTTCGAGGCATCGAAGCGGGTGATCTGGCCCGCCCCACTCTCGCCAGCGATCAGGTTAGCCCAGGTCGTCTCGACATCGCCCCCGAGCGGGGTGACGAGGCCAAGTCCGGTAACAACCACACGGCGCATTCGCATTCTCCAAAACGCGCAACAGGCTCAACCCGTGAGGGCTGAGCCTGTCGGAGTCCCGCACTGCCTTCCGACGCTATGCGAACAGGAAGAACGGCCCTTAGACAAGCTCAGGGCGAACGGGAGAGGCGGGCTGTCAGCCCTTGTGTTCTTCGATGTACTTGGTGGCATCGCCGACCGTGGTGATCTTTTCGGCCGCATCGTCGGGGATTTCGACGCCGAATTCCTCTTCGAAAGCCATCACCAGCTCGACGATGTCGAGGCTGTCGGCACCGAGATCATCGATGAAGCTGGCATCCTGAGTGACCTTGTCGGCCTCGACGCCGAGATGCTCGACGACAATCTTTGCCACCCGATCGGCAGTATCGCTCATGGTATTCCCTCTTGAACTGGGGTTAGGAAAACTCGCCTTGGCCCTAATGAACGGCGCAGGCAAGCGCAAGTGGGCTTGAGAAGCGCTGCCCACAGCGGCGCGCGCCCCGCAAGGCCCGGTGAAACGTCAGACTCAGGCGCCTTCCTTCTTCGGCGGTTCGACCACACGCAGCGCCAGTTCACGCAACTGGCGCGGCTCCGGCGCGCTGGGAGCCCCCATCAGCAGATCCTCGGCGCGCTGGTTCATCGGGAACAGCGTGATCTCGCGCAGGTTCTTGGCCCCGCACAGCAGCATCACGATCCGGTCGACGCCCGCGGCCATGCCCCCGTGCGGCGGCGCGCCGTACTGGAAGGCGCGGTACATGCCGCCGAAGCGTTCTTCCACATCCGCCTTGGAAAGGCCCACGATCTCGAATGCCTTGACCATGGTTTCGGGCATGTGGTTCCGGATCGAACCGCTGGCGATCTCATAGCCGTTGCAGACCAGATCGTACTGGAACGCCTTGATGGTGAGCGGATCCTGCCCCTCCAGCGCCTCGATCCCGCCCTGCGGCATCGAGAAGGGATTGTGCGAGAAGTCGACCTTCTTCTCGTCCTCGTCATATTCGTAGAACGGGAAGTCGACGATCCAGCACAGCGCGAAACGGCTTTCATCGATGAGGCCAAGCTCCTCGCCGATACGGATGCGCGCGGCACCGGCCAGCTTGGCGGCGTCGGCTGCCTTGCCCGCGGCGAAGAACAGTCCGTCATTCTCGCCAAGGCCGAGCTCGGCGTAGAGTTCCGCCATGCGCTCCGGCCCGTGGTTCTTGGCGATCGGCCCGCCGAACTCCCCGCCCTTGCGGGTCACATAGCCGAGGCCCGCATAGCCTTCCTTGCGCGCCCAGTCGTTCATGTCGTCGAAGAACTTGCGGCTCTTCTCGTGGGTCGCGGGCGCGGGGATGACGCGCACGACGCCGCCCGAGCCGACGATCTTCTCGAACAGGCCGAAGCCCGACTGGGTGAAGTGCGCGGACACATCCGAGATAATCAGCGGGTTGCGCAGATCGGGCTTGTCGGAGCCGTATTTCAGCATCGCCTCGTCATAGGGGATGCGCGGGAATTCGCCTGCCGGGGTCACAGCCTTGTCGCCCGCGAAGGCGGCGAAGGTGCCCTGGATCACCGGCTCCATGGTTTCCCACACTTCTTCCTGGGTGACGAAGCTCATTTCCAGATCGAGCTGGTAGAACTCGCCCGGCAGACGGTCGGCGCGCGGGTCCTCGTCGCGGAAGCAGGGGGCGATCTGGAAATAGCGGTCGAAACCGGCGACCATCAGCAGCTGCTTGTACTGCTGCGGCGCCTGCGGCAGCGCATAGAACTTGCCGGTGTGGATACGGCTCGGCACGAGGAAGTCGCGCGCGCCTTCGGGGCTGGAGGCGGTGAGGATCGGGGTCGAAAACTCGTTGAACCCCGCCGCCGCCATGCGCGCCCGCATGTCGGCAATCACCGCCACGCGGGTCATGATGTTCTTGTGCAGCGTCTCGCGCCGCAGATCGAGGAAGCGGTACTTGAGGCGGATGTCCTCGGGGTAAGGCTGTTCGTCCGCCACCGGCATTGGCAGCTCTTCCGCCGCGCTCTGCACCGTCACGCCGCGCGCGAAGACCTCGATCTCGCCGGTGGAAAGGTTCTCATTGACCGTCTCGGCCACGCGCGCTTTCACCTCGCCTTCGATGGTAATGACGCTTTCGACCCGCAGGCCTTCCAGCACGGGCAGCGCCGGGCTGTCGGTATCGGCAACGATCTGGGTAATGCCGTAATGATCGCGCAGATCGACGAACAGCACGCCGCCATGGTCGCGCTTCCTGTGGATCCAGCCCGACAGGCGGACGGTCTCGCCGACATTGGCGGAAGAAAGCTGTGCGCAAGTATGCGTGCGGTAGGGGTGCATCTAAACTCTTGTCCTGTTCGCGGCTATGACGCTAGGGCGCGCTGGCGCGTGGCCGGAAGCTCTTGCTCCGTCGTCGGCGCGCTAACAGGGCAAGCCTAGCACTTTGTCAAGCCACGCTTGGTAGGGAGGCAGGCGCAAACTGGGTTAAAACCCGAGGGCGGCACTCCGCCTGCTAGCAATGAAAAGCAGATATGAAAATCCACGACCTGATCACCACCACCGAGGCTCTCTCCGACCTCTGCTCCCGTCTCGCCCAGTCCGAATTCGTCGCGGTCGACACCGAATTCATGCGCGAGAACACCTATTGGCCCGAACTGTGCCTGGTCCAGATCGCCAACACGCAAGAAGCGGCCGCGATCGATCCGCTGGCCGACGGGATCGACCTTGCCCCGCTGCTCGACCTGCTGACCAATAACGAGGACGTGCTCAAGGTCTTCCACGCCGGCGGGCAGGATGTCGAGATCATCGTCAACATGACGGGCAAGACCCCCCACCCCATCTTCGACACACAGATCGCGATGATGGCGATCAGCCAGTCCGAACAGATCGGCTATGCCAACCTCGTCGAGACGTGGATAGGCCTCACCATCGACAAGGGCGCGCGCTTCACCGACTGGAGCCGCCGTCCGCTGACCGACCGGCAGATCGAATATGCGATCGGTGACGTCACCCACCTCGCCACCATCTTTCCGCGTATCCTCAAGAAACTGATCAAGACCGGGCGCGGGGTGTGGCTCGATGCCGAGATGGAAAAGCTCGCAGACCCCGCCAACTACATCACCGACCCCGGCCTGGCATGGAAACGCATCCGCCAGCCGGGGCGCAATCCGCAGGTGCTCGGACGGATGAAGGCATTGGCCGCATGGCGCGAAAGCGAAGCGCAGCACAAGAACATTCCGCGCGGGCGCATCATGCGCGACGAGACGCTGGCCGACATCGCCTCGCACCCTCCGAAACAGCAGGCCGATCTGGCAAAGGTGCGCGGGCTTTCCGCGGCGTGGAAGGACAATGATATCGGCAAACGGCTGATGAAGGTGCTGGCCGAGGCCGAGCCGCTGTCCAAGGACGAAATGCCGGACAAGGCCGGTCGCGGCGCCCCGCTGGGCAAGGAAGGCGCGCTGGTGGCCGACCTGCTCAAGCTGCTGCTGAAGATCCGCGCCCGCGAGATCGACGTCGCCGCGCGCCTGCTGACCCGCGCCGAGGAGATGGAAGCGCTCGCCGCCGGGATGCGCGATCTGCCGGTGCTGCAGGGCTGGCGGTATGAAGTCTTCGGCAAGGATGCGCTCGATCTGGTCGAGGGCAAGCTCGCCTTCGCGGTCGAGAAGGGGCGATTGAAGATGACCCATATCGACGATGTCATGGCGCCCCAAGCCGATCCACTGGCGGCAGAGTGACGGCGGTACGTGAGCACTTACCTTCCCACTATCAAGCAGCTGCAATATCTGGTGGCGCTGTACGAGCACGGTCATTTCGGCCGGGCAGCCGATGCCAGTTTCGTGTCGCAATCGACGCTGTCGGCGGGCATCCGCGAGCTGGAATCGCTGCTGGGTGTGACGCTGGTCGAGCGCTCGCGCCGGGTAGTGCGCTTTACCGCGCTGGGCGAGCAGGTGGTGGCCAAGGCCAACCGGCTCCTGCGCGAGGCCGAGGAACTGGCCGATCTGGTACAGGCCGCAGGCAAGCCGCTGGTGGGCGAATTGCGCATGAGCGTGATCCCCACCATCGCTCCCTTCCTGCTTCCGCGCCTGCTGCCCCGGCTGAAGCGCGAACGGCCGGAACTCAAACTGATGCTGCGCGAGGAGACCAGCCAGGACGCGCTCGAATCGCTCCATCACGGGCGGGTCGATTGCGTGTTGCTGGCGCTGCCCTTCGACACCGGCGATGCAGCGATCGAACATATTGCCGATGATCGCCTGTTCGTCGCCTTTCCCAAGGACGACCCGCGCGATCCCCCCGCCACGATCAAGCCCGACATGATCGATACCGGTCGCCTGCTGCTGCTGGAGGACGGCCATTGCCTGCGCGACCATGCGCTGGCTGCCTGCAGCCGCTCGGAATTGCGCACCAGCGCGGCGATGATCGGCACGAGCCTGCACACGCTGGTGCAACTGGTAGACAATGACCTGGGCCTCACCATGCTGCCCGAAATGGCGCTGGAGGCGGGGATCCTGAACGGCACCGAGGTGGTTGCAAGGCCGGTCGACAGCCCCACCGCCAAGCGCGAGATCGTGCTCGCATGGCGGCGCAATTCCCCGCGCGAGGCGGATTTCAGGCTGCTGGCCGAGGAACTCAGGGCGGGTTGAAAACGCCGCTGCGACTGCGCGCGGTCACTCCGGAACCGCTTCGGCGGCGACCTCGTCCGCAAGCTCGCCCGCAGGCACGCCTTCGCCCCGATCGAGCCGGTAGTCGGCCATCGGGCCCTCGATATCGGTAACGATGTCGCGCGCGCAGCCGGGAAGCTCGGAACCGCGACACAGGCCGAGGCCGCCGGTGACATAGGAATCGAACTCGCGATCGAAATTCTTGCGGACGAGCGTCACCGAGTAGATCGTCGACCCGGCTGCTTCCTCTGCTCCGTCGATCGTCAGCAGCATCAGCTTCCAGCCCTCGTCGATATTCTCGGCGACCGACAGCGCAGGCCGTTGCAGGATTTCCTGGCGGACTTCATGGGCGAGCAGGGGCGCGGCGACGTAATTAAGATTTCATCAAGCCCGGCATGGCAATTTGGACCTTGGCGGGGAGTTTTGCGATGTTGATCACACTGCCCAAACGACGGCCCAAACGTGTGCGTGTCATGCTGCACGGCACCGTCGAGTTAGCCGCCGGTACGCAACCGGTGCGGATTCGCGACGTGTCGAAGAATGGCCTGCTGGTCGAAATGACGAACCCCGCTTCCGAGGGCGAGGCGGTGGTCGTGGTGTGGGAAGTGCACCGGTTCGAAGGCACGATAGCCTGGCAAAAGGATTCGTGGGTCGGCGTGAAGCTCTCGCAGGAACTGGCGCCGCGGATCTGGGACGCCTTCAGCGAGATGTCCCTGCGGGTCGGCGCGCCGCGCAATTACCGCCACGATGCCATCGCCGAAGACGATCCGATGGTGGAAGTGACACCGCGTCGCATCCGCCTGCGGGGCCTGCACCCCTGACCGGCCCTGTTCTGCGGCGGAGCCTTCAGAACTCCGAGAGGGCAAGGCTGATTGCCAGCCCCGCACCGATCATGGCCCCCACCCGCTTTGCACGCGCACCGATCCACGGTTTGCTGCGCCGGCTGGTCGCGGCAGCGTGTTGTTCGACCGCCAGCCGCATGAACTCTCCGGTCTGGCGCTCCTCCATCGCATCGACGAGATAGCGCACATCGGCGGCCAGTATTTCGGCCTGCTCGATCAGGGCCGCGGCGCGTTCATGATCGCCCTCGCGCAGCGCGACGCTCGCGTCGCGGCGCAGCCTGCCCGCATGGGTCACCAGATGCCTTACGAATTGCCCTGAATCGGGCGCAACGTTCAATCCCATGGGCAAACCATAGCGCAATTTCCGGCGCTTGTCCTGCACTCAATCCATATGTTTGAGACCTACGCGCAGGTAATCCCATCCGGTGATGCAGGTCAGCACGGCCGCGGCCCACAGGCTCGCCAAGCCCACCACGTGAACCCAGCTTTCGGCAAAGGTCTTGCACATGTCACCGACCGACTGGCACGGCGGCCCGTGCACCGCCCCGCCGAGAATCAGCGCGCCCAGCGCCACCAGTTGCAGCGTCGTCTTCCACTTGGCGAGCTTGGTCACCGGCACCGAAACCTGGATCCCGCCGAGAAATTCGCGCAGGCCCGACACCGTGATCTCGCGCACCAGAATCACCAGCCCCGCAATCACATGCATGTCGCCCACATATGGCCCGCGCAGGAAACCCTGTGCGGTCAGCACGAGGATCACGGCGGCGACCATGATCTTGTCGGCAATCGGATCAAGGAAGATGCCGAGCTTCGAGACGGCACCCTGCGCGCGCGCCAGATAGCCGTCGAAAAAGTCGGTGATGGCGATGATGCAATAAAGCCCGAAGCCGACCAGATAGCCCAGCCGCCATTCCGGCCACCACAGGAAGAAGGCCAGCAGCGGCACCGCGAAGATGCGCGACAGGGTGAGGATGTTGGGCAGGTTCAGCATCGCTTCCCGACCCTCTAGCGCGGCCGGACGCTGCGCAAAAGCCCATGCGCGCCGCCCATGCACGGCGGCATAAGGTTCGCGCGGGGCTTGTGCGCAAGCGCCTTGGCGCTATGTCCCGGCAATCGCACAGGGAAGCAGCAGTACACCGAGAGCATGACCACCTCGACAAACCTCATGCGCCAGCGGCGCTTCCTGCCGCTGTTCCTGACCCAGCTGCTCAATGCGCTGAACGACAATCTCTACAAGAACGCGATGGTGCTGTTCATCGTGTACCAGGTCTACGATTCGCCCGAGATGGAGACCCTGATCAGCGGCATCGCCACCGCGCTGTTCGTGCTGCCTTTCGTGCTGTTTTCGGCGACCTCGGGCCAGCTTGCCGACATGCGCGACAAGACCAGGATCATCCGCTGGATCAAGTTTGCCGAGATCATCATCATGTCGGTCGGTGCAACCGGGCTGCTGCTGGCCGCGCGCGGGGTTTCGGTCGATAGCCTTGCCATCCCGCTGATGTTCACTGCCCTGTTCGCGATGGGCGTGCATTCGACCTTCTTCGGCCCGATCAAATACGCAATCCTGCCGCAGCACCTGCACAAGGACGAAGTGCTGGCCGGCACCGGCCTCGTCGAGGCAGGCACCTATGTCGCAATCCTCGTCGGCATGATGCTGGGCGGGGCCATGCCGATCATGTGGAGCATCGTTGCGGTGATCGTGATTGCGCTGGTGGGCTATGCCACCTGCCGCTGGGTGCCGCCGGCCCCTGCACAGACCGACGAGACACAGGTCGACTGGAACCCGGTGCGCGCGTCGAAATCGCTCGTCGCCTTTTCGATGGGCAATCCAGAGCTGCGCTATTCGGTGCTGGCAATTTCCTATTTCTGGACGATTGCCGCGATCCTTTCGGTGCAGTTCATCCCGCTCGCCAAGAACGTTCTGCTGGCCGACAAGCAGGTTGCAGCGGTCATGCTGGTGGCCTTTTCTGCCGGGATCGCGATCGGATCGGTGTCGATCAATGCGCTGCTGAAAGGCGATATCTCGGCGCGCTATTCAGCGGCCTCGGTGCTGGCGCTTGGCGCCTTTCTGGTGACCTTCTACCTGCTTTGCCGGATCTGGAACCTGACCCCGGCGGGCGAATTGTTCACCGTCGGCGAATTCCTCGTCCAGCCGCTGGCGTTGGCGCTGTTGGCCAACCTCGTCCTGATCGCGGTGGCGGGCGGCATGTTCGTGGTGCCGCTCTATGCCTTTCTCACCACCAAGGTCGACAAGTCGGAAGCCTCGCGGTCGGTCGCGGCCAACAACCTGATTTCCTCGATCTTCATGGTGATCGGTGCCGGCGTTGCGGGCGGGCTGGGCTTTCTAGGTATCCCGCTGCAGGAACAATTGCTGGCAAGCCTGTTCCTGTGCCTGCTCTCGGCGCAGCTTGCACGCAAGCTCCACGCGCTCGAGGTGCCTGCCGGCGAGGCGTTCAGATGATGAAAACGAGGATCGCCGCGGTCGCCGCCACGTAGACGCTGGCAAAGCCGCGCACATCGGCCAGCGTCAGGCGCCACAGGTCTTCGGCCGGGATCGGGATCAGGTCGCGCTTTACATGCGGCGGCAGCAAAGCCCGGAACGGATGGCGGGCGCTCTCTTCGGTGAGAACAAGGCTACGGCGACGCTGGTAACCGCCGCGCGGGTGGGCAATGAGGTCGCTGACAGGGGGTTCGCGAGTCATGGCTGCGGTTTAACATTTTCTTAACCTTTGGAAACGCCCCTTGCGCAACCTGTCACAGCTTGGGACAGGCCTTCCACGCCTGTGAATTGGTGGCGGTTTGCGCGCTCCCCCGCGCGGATGTAGAGCCGGATCGGACAAGAGGGGAGTTTGACACGTGCCTGATAGCTTCAGGAGCGCTGCAGCGCTGCTGGTCGATTGCCTTGCCGAACAGGGCGCGACGCGCATTTTCACCGTGCCCGGAGAGAGCTTCCTGGCGGTGCTTGATGCGCTGCCCGACCGGCCTGAAATCGACGTCGTCACCTGCCGCCAGGAAGGCGGCGCGGCCTTCATGGCCTGCGCCGACGGGGCGATGAACGCCGCAGGTTCGGGGCGCCCGGGTATCGCCTTCGTCACGCGCGGGCCGGGGGCTACCAATGCCGCGATCGGCGTGCATGTGGCGCATCAGGATTCGCAACCGATGATCCTGTTCGTGGGCGATGTCGCGCGCACGGCGCAGGGCCGCGAGGGGTTCCAGGAGGTCGATTTCACCGCCTTCTTCGCACCCGTTTGCAAATGGGCCGCACGGATCGACGATCCGCTGCGCATCCCCGAATACATCGCCCGCGCCCATGCGACAGCGATCAACGGGCGCCCCGGCCCGGTCGTGCTCGCCCTGCCCGAAGACATGCTGGTGGAGCAGGTTCCCGCCAGCCTCGCCCCGCGCCCCTTCGTCACGCGTACCGCACAGGCCGCCTGCCCCGATGCGATGCAGGCGTTGCTGGGTCTGATCGCCGATGCCGCAAGCCCCATTGCGATCATCGGCGGCGCGGGCTGGAACGCCAAGGCACGCGAATATTTCCAGCAGTTCGCCGAGAGGATCGGCCTGCCCGTGGCGACCGCTTTTCGCCGCCAGGACGCGATTGCGCCCGCCTCGCCGGTCTATGCCGGAAACCTTGGATATGGCCCCAATCCCAAGCTGGTCGAGCGGGTCAGACAAGCCGATCTGGTCATCGCGGTCGGCGCGCGGCTGGGCGAGGCGACGACCGATGGTTACGCCGTGCCGACCCTCGAACACCCCGGCCAGACCCTTGTCCACATCCACCCTGACCCGGAAGAGCTGGGCCGTGTCTACCGCACCGATCTGGCACTGTGCTGTTCGGTCGACGAATTCGCCGAAGCGGCCGCTCTGTGGGAAGATACCGACATCATCCCCTTCGATGCGGGGGCACAGGCCCATGCCGAATGGCTGGAATGGTCAACCCCGCAGCCTTCGGAGGCGGGCATCGACCTTGGCGCGTGTGTCGCGGCGATGCGCGAGAGCCTGCCTGCCGACACCATCATCTGCAACGGGGCAGGCAATTTTGCGGGCTGGTGGCACCGTTACTGGCGTTACGAGGCCTATCCCGGACAGCTAGCACCCACCTGCGGCGCGATGGGCTATGGCGTCCCCGCCGCTGTCGCCGCCGCCTTGCGCTATCCGGAGCGTACCGTTGTCGCCGTGGCAGGTGACGGGGATTTCCTGATGAACGGACAGGAACTGGCAACCGCCGCGCAATATGGCGCAAGCCTGATCGTGGTGGTGGTGGACAACGGCGCCTACGGCACGATCCGGATGCATCAGGAGCGCGAGTATCCGGGACGTGTCTCGGCCACGGCGCTGGCCAATCCCGACTTTGCGGCGCTCGGTGCAGCCTACGGGGCGTGGAGCGCCCGGGTGGAGACAACGGGCGAATTCATCGCCGCGCTGGACGAGGCCAGGGGCCGCACGGGGCTGCGGCTGATCCATGCGCTGACCGATCTGGAACGTATCGCGGCAAGCGGTGCGACGATCAGCGGGCTGCGGGCGAGAGCCAAACCGGCAGGGTGATGTGACGGGGTGGTTGCGTGGCTCCAGAGGCCTCTCGACCCTGCCCAGACCCCCGCCAGCCCCCCGCCAGACCCCTGCTTGCGCGGCGTTTCACGTGAAACAGCGGCTATCCCTGCGCCATTTCGCAGATGACGCGCCATTCTTCCGGCGTGACCCCGCATACCGACAGGCGCGACTGGCGGATCAGTTGCATCTCGGCCAGCCGCGGCTCGGCCTTGATCGCCGTAAGCGTCACGGGATGGACGAATTTCTCCTTAGGCTTGACCTTCACCGCCGCCCACTTGCCGGTCTCGTCGGTGGGATCGGTGATACCCGCGACGCTGATGGTGCAGATACCAACGATTTCAAGCCCTTCGCGCGAGTGGTAGAAGAACGCCTCGTCCCCCACCTGCATCGCGGCGAGGTTGTTCCTCGCCTGATAATTGCGCACCCCGTCCCAGGTGCCCTCGCCCTCGGCCACGAGATCGTCCCAGCTATATTTGAACGGTTCGGACTTCATCAGCCAGTAGCTCGGCGCGGGACGGGTCATGGGACGCTTGCTCCTTGCAGGTTCGACATAATCGCACCTGTCGATAGCCCGCCGGCTCGGCCACGCTCAAGCCCCGCTGTGGCCCAAGTCCCGATTAACCCGATATTTATCCCGTCCTGCGAGACTTTGCGTGATTTGGGGAAAGAGAAAACAAGAGTCGCCCGCTCGCCCGCCCCATGACGCAAGCAGGAATGACGGCCTTGATAGATCAGGAAGACGACAACCCACTGCAGGCCGCCGAGCGCGATTTCGTGGCGCTGGGGATTGCAGCTGCGGCCATACTGCTGATGCTTGCAACGGGCGGCATAGTATTGCCCGACGCAATCCGGTCGTTGTTCGGCGCGGGGCATGCGCCCGACCACCTGCTGGCAAGCGCGCTGTTGCTCAACATCGCCCTGACCGTGTTCGGCTGGCGGCGCTACCGCGAGTTGACCAGCGAGATTGCTGAACGCCGCCGCGCGGAAGATCAGGCGCGGCTGCTGGCAGCAACCGATCCGCTGACGCAATGCCTCAATCGTCGCAGCATGATCGAGGCGACCGAAGACCTGCGCAAGCGGGCCGCGCAACGCGGCGAAGCGATCGCATATTGCATGATCGATCTCGATCATTTCAAACAGATCAATGACATGTATGGTCATGGCTGTGGCGATGAGGTGCTGATCAGCCTGTGCCAGAAGATCCGCACCCTGCTGCCGCGCGAGGCGCGTCTGGCGCGACTTGGGGGTGATGAATTCGCTTTCGTGATGCCCTACCCCGTCGGCCATTTCGAAGTGATCGACGATCTCGTCATCCGGCTGTTCGCCACAGTGGCCGAGCCCATGCAGTTGCGCGAGTTCACTGTTGAAATGACCGTCTCGGTCGGGCTTTCGACCGATCACGACGCGGACGGAACGCCCGGCACCGTGGTCGACGCCGGAGTGTTGATGCACCGTGCGGACATGGCGCTCTACCATGCCAAGAAGCAGGGACGAAACCGCCATTTCTGGTTCGAATCCAGTATGGAAAACGAGCTGCGCTTCCGTAACCAGCTCGAATCGGGCATCCGGCGCGGGCTCGCCCAGCAGGAATTCGTTCCCTATTACGAACAACAGATCGACATCGACACCGGCCAGTTGGTCGGTTTCGAGATGCTGGCACGCTGGCATTCCGAACAGCTCGGGCTTGTCAGCCCCGAAATCTTCATTCCCATCGCCGAGGAAATGGGACTGATCAGCCAGCTTTCCGAACAGCTCATGGACCGCGCCTTCATGGATGCGCGCGAGTGGGATGACGATCTTACACTCGCGATCAACATCTCGCCCGTGCAGCTGCGTGATCCCTGGTTTGCCCAGCGCCTGCTCAAGCGGCTGATAGAGACCAACTTCCCGCCACGAAGGCTGGAGATCGAGATAACCGAAAGCTGCCTGCACGAGAATATCGGACTGGTGCGATCGATGATCATTTCCTTGCGAAATCAGGGCGTGCAGGTCAGCCTGGACGACTTCGGCACAGGCTATTCGAGCCTCGAACAGCTGCGCAACCTGCCCTTCGACCGCATCAAGATCGACCGCAGCTTTGTCAGGGAATTGCGCGAGCCCGGGACCCGTTCGCGCCTCATCGATGCAATCGTGGCCTTGGGTCGCGAACTTGAACTGCCGCTTACCGCGGAGGGTGTGGAAAGCGAGGAAATCCTCACTGAACTGCGATCAATGGGCCAGATCAAGGCGCAGGGCTATGTCTATGGCAAGCCCGAAAGTGCGCAGAAAGTGCGCGAACGGCTTGCAACGCAAGGCAGGCTCGCGCGGGTCACGCCCGATGTCGCAGAGCCGCACAATCAACAACCGGGGATACCGCGCGCGGCCAGCTCCTGACCCGCCAGCACTGGACGCGCGCGCCGCGCATGCATAGATGCGGGGCCGTGACGCTGCCTGTTCCCTTCATCAAGATGCACGGTCTCGGCAATGATTTTGTCGTGATCGACGCGCGGACAGCGCCGGTGCCGCCCATCACCGCAAAGTTGGCGCGGGCGCTGGCTGACCGGCACACCGGGATCGGTTGCGATCAACTCGTGCTGCTGGAGCCCAGCGAGACCTGCGCTTTCCGCATGCGGATCTTCAATTCGGACGGCGGCGAAGTGGAAGCCTGCGGCAATGCATCGCGGGCGGTTGCCCTGCTGCACGGCGAGCCGGTGACGATCGAAACCGGCGGCGGGCCGATTGCACTGGAACCGGAAACAGGCGGCGCGCGGGTCGACATGGGCAAGCCGCGGTTTGAATGGGACGCGATCCCGCTTGCCTATGCGATGGATACCTTCTCCATGCCCGTCGGCTGGGATAGCCTCGATGCGCCGATGGCGGTCAATGTCGGCAATCCGCATGTGATATTCTTCGTCGAGGATGCCGCCGCGGTGCCGCTCGAGACGCTCGGCCCGGATATCGAACACGATCCGCTGTTCCCCGAAAGGGTGAACGTCAATGTCGCCAGCCTTGCCGGGCGCGACCACCTTGTCTTGCGGGTGTGGGAACGGGGGGCGGGTCTGACGCGGGCCTGCGGCACCGGTGCCTGCGCTACGGCAGTAGCGGCAATCCGGCGCGGACTGGCAAAGAGCCCGGTTCGCGTCAGCCTGCCTGGCGGCGATCTGATCATCGCATGGGAGCCGCACGGCTCGATCCTGATGAGCGGGCCTGCGGCAGAGAGCTTTCGCGGCAGCTTCGTATGGGAAGATTACGCATGAACGCGCCGCAGATCATCTCGCTCGGCTGCCGCATGAACATCGCCGAAGCTGAGCGCATGCGTGCGATGCTGGCGGGCGAGGAAAATCTCGTCGTGGTCAATTCCTGCGCTGTCACGGGAGAGGCGCTGCGCCAGACCCGGCAAGCGATCCGCCGCGCGCGCCGGGATCATCCCTCAGCGCGCCTTGTCGTCACCGGCTGCGCGGCAGAGATCGACCGCGCGGAAATCGGCGCGATGGTTGAGGTGGACGGGCTGGTTGCGAACGCCGCCAAGCTCGACCCAAGGGCGTGGAACGTGCCCGCCGAGGCACCGCCGCTAGCCCCGGCACGCACCCGCGCCTTCGTCGCGGTGCAGAACGGCTGCGACCATGCCTGTACCTTCTGCGTGATCCCGCAGGGACGCGGGACGAGCCGTTCCCTGACCGTGGCCGCTGTGCTGCGCGAGGTCGAAGCGCATCTGGCAGCAGGTGCAAGCGAAGTCGTGCTCACCGGGGTCGATCTGACCAGCTGGGGGCATGATCTGGATGGCGCGCCCCGGCTGGGCACGCTAGTCGCCGCGATCCTTTCCGCCTTCCCTGCCCTGCCACGCCTGCGCCTGTCTTCGGTTGACGGGGTGGAGATCGACCCTGCCTTGTTCGAGCTGCTGGCGCATGAGGAGCGGGTGATGCCGCATCTCCACCTGTCCTTGCAGCACGGCGCCGACCTGATCCTCAAGCGCATGAAGCGCCGCCATTTGCGCCGCGATGCGGTGGAACTGGTGGGCCGGCTTAAGGCACTACGCCCCGGTATCGCGATCGGCGCCGACCTGATCGCCGGCTTTCCGACAGAGGATGCGACTCACCATGGCGACAACCTGTCGATCATCGACGAGCTTGGCATCGTCCATGCTCACATCTTCCCCTTCTCGCCCCGCCCCGGCACTCCGGCGGCACGGATGCCTCAGGTCGCCCGCGAGGTAGTAAAAGCGCGTGCGACCGAATTGCGTGTCCGCTCGGCCGCGGTCCGCACCGCCTGGCTCCAGAGCCTTGTGGGGGAAAGCCTGCCTGTCCTCGTCGAACGCGACGGCACCGGCTATGCCCCGAATTACGCTCGCGTCGCCCTGCCGGAAGGGGTTTCGGCGGGGGCGATCATTGACGTGACGATCCGCGAGGCCAGGGAGGGCCTGCTCGCATGAGTGAAACCAGCTGGACCCAGCGCATCTTCGGCGGCTTCGCCAAGACCTCCGAACGCCTCACCGCGAACCTTGCGGGTGTAGGCGGCACGGCGAAGCTCGACGATGCGACCTTGGACGAGGTCGAGGACGCGCTGATCATGTCCGACCTCGGCCCCTCGGCGGCAGCGCGCATCCGCGCACGGCTGTCGGACAAGCGCTTCGGCCTCGAAATCACCGCACGCGAACTGAAAGAGGCCGTGGCCGAGGAAATCGCCGCGATCCTGCGCCCCGTCGCCAAGCCGCTAGAAATCACCGCCTTCCCGCGCCCGCAGGTGATCCTCGTGATCGGGGTCAACGGAAGCGGCAAGACCACCACCATCGCCAAGCTCGCCCACCTGTTCCAGGAGGATGACTACGGCGTGCTGCTGGCGGCCGGCGATACCTTCCGCGCTGCGGCCATCGGTCAGCTGGCGACCTGGGCGGAACGCATCGGTGTCGACATCGTGCGCGGGCCGGAAGGCGGCGATCCGGCAGCGATCGTGTTCGATGCCGTAAAACAGGCGACCGACACCGGGATCGACGCGCTTATCGTCGACACGGCAGGCCGCCTCCAGAACAAGAAGGAGCTGATGGAGGAGCTGGCGAAAATCCG
Source organism: Erythrobacter dokdonensis DSW-74 (assembly GCF_001677335.1). GTDB lineage: Bacteria > Pseudomonadota > Alphaproteobacteria > Sphingomonadales > Sphingomonadaceae > Erythrobacter > Erythrobacter dokdonensis. The sequence continues at coordinate 63,204 of NZ_LZYB01000001.1, read as the reverse complement.
CCGCGTTCTCGGCCGGCTCAACCCCGAAGCGCCGCATGATGTGGTGCTGGTGCTGGATGCAACCAACGGCCAGAACGCGCTGTCGCAGATCGACGTGTTCAAGGAGGTGGCGGGCGTAACCGGCCTCATCATGACCAAGCTCGACGGCACCGCGCGCGGCGGCGTGCTGGTGGCGGCAGCGGAACAATATGGTCTGCCCATCCACGCCATCGGCGTCGGCGAGAAGATGGAAGACCTCAGGCCCTTCGACCCCGATCTGGTAGCCCGCGTGATCGCGGGGGTGGCGTGATGAGCGAGAGCGAAGGCAAGAAAGCCGCCTCGAGCTGGCTCAACGTCGCGGTCGATTACGGCCCGCTGCTGGTATTCCTCGGCGTCTACCGCTGGATGTCGCCGGAAGAGACAAGCGCCGGGGGCGAGCTCATTGCCATCACATATGGCACCGGTGCCTTCATGGTCGCCGCGGTGGCCGCGCTGGTATTCTCCAAATGGCGGCTGGGCAAGGTTTCGCCGATGCTGTGGTTCTCGACTGCGCTGATCGTCGGCTTCGGCAGCCTTACCATCTTCTTCGGCGATCCGACCTTCGTGCAGATCAAGCCAACCATCATCTATGCGACTTTCGGCGTCGCTTTGCTCGGCGGGTTCTTCGCCGGCAAGGCGCTGCTCAGGATCCTGCTCGAAGCCGCTTTCGAAGGCCTCTCGGACGCGGGCTGGCTCAAGCTGTCGCGCAACTGGGGCGTGTTCTTCCTGTGCCTTGCCGGGCTGAACGAGATACTTCGGGCCCAGCTCGATTTCGAAGGCTGGCTATGGGCCAAGTTCTGGGTGTTTCTGCCGCTGACCTTCCTGTTCACCTTCAGCCAGATCCCGATGCTGCTGAAGCACGGGCTCAGCTTTGAAGAGCGCGACGAGCCGCTCAAGAACGAGCCGCCGACGGGGAGTTAGCGCCAGGTCCTGCGATCCTTCGCGAAGCGGGTGAGTGGCATAAGCGCGGCAGGCAAGGCTCCAGCTATTGCCAGCGCTAAAGTCACGTAATTGGCACCGAGCCCAAACTCCGCTCGTTCGAAGAAAAGGAGTCCGCCCATCCACAGAACCGAAGCGGTGGCACCCAAGGCGACCGTCGCCGCGAGGCTGCGCCTCGATCCCCAATGCCGGAAGACGAACTCAAAGCCTGCCGCCGTCACGAAGGCAGGAGCTGCTCCCGCCGTATAGATGAAGGGCAACAATCCGAAACCGAGGAACAAGCCAAACAATGGGATGATCGTCAGAATTCCGAAGATCGGATAGCCCAGCAGCGGCAACACCGCTGTCCAGCCCAGCACGAGCAGCAATCGGAAGGCCACGTTCTTCATAGCCCGGCGGCTGTAGGGCAAAGCTATTAAGTCGCTCCTAAAGCGCCTAAATCTCCACCTGACTCCCCAGCTCCACCACACGGTTGGTGGGGAGCTTGAAGAAGTCCATCGCGCTCGCCGAATTCCTCAGCAGCCACGCGAAGATCTTCTCGCGCCACAGCGGCATCGCCGGCTTTTCCGAAGGCAGCAGGGTCTGGCGGGACAGGAAAAAGCTGGTGTGCATCATGTCGAATTCGCCGCCGCAGCGCTGCATCTTCTTGAGGCCGAGCGGCACGTCGGTTTCCTCCATGAACCCGTAATTCAGCACCGAACGGTAGAACCCGTCGCCCAGATCGGTCATCGTGCAGCGCGCCTCGGGATCGACATAGGGTTCATCGACGATGTTGATGGTGAGGATCACCACGCGTTCGTGCAGCACCTTGTTGTGCTTGATGTTGTGCAGCAGCGCGCTCGGCACGCCCGCCGTGCTCGATGCCATGAAGATCGCCGTGCCGGGCACGCGCACGGCGGAATTCTTGGCCGACTTGGCGAAGATTTCCAGCGGCAGCGCGCTTTCGCTCATCCGCTCGCGCATCAGCTTGCGCCCGCGCGCCCAGGTGGTGAGCAGGGTGAAGGCAACGAGGCCCACGACCAGCGGGAACCAGCCTCCGGCGGCAACCTTGGTGAGGTTGGCGGCAAAATAGGCACCGTCGACAATCAGGAACAGCAGCACGACCGGCGCCGCATACCACCAGCGCCATTTCCAGACGCCTACCAGCAGCACCGCCATCAACAGGGTGTCGATCGTCACCGCCCCGGTCACCGCGATACCATAGGCATTGGCAAGGTTGGACGAGGTCTGGAAGGTCAGAACCAGCACGATCACTGCGACCATCAGCGCCCAGTTGACCACCGGGATGTAGATCTGCCCGCCTTCCGTCTCGGAGGTGTGGCGGATATTGAGGCGGGGGATATAGCCCATCTGGATCGCCTGATGGGTAATCGAGAAAGCGCCCGAAATCACCGCCTGGCTGGCGATGAAGGTCGCCACCGTGGCCAGCAGCACCAGCGGCAGGCGCCATTCCTCGGCGGCGAGGAAGAAGAACGGATTGAGGATCGCCTGCGCAGCCTGTTCGGGCGGCAAGCCGATGATCATCGCTCCCTGCCCGAAATAGTTGAGGAGCAGGCAGGGCATGACAAAGCCGAACCAAGACAGGCGCATCGGCCCGCGCCCGAAATGGCCCATGTCGGAATAGAGCGCCTCCGACCCCGTGACCGCCAGCACCACGCTGCCCAGCGCGAGGAAAGCGAGCCAACCGTCGAGGATGAAGAAATTGATCGCGTGCCAGGGGTTCAATGCCCAGAGGATCGCAGGGGTCTGGACGATCTGCCATGTGCCAAGTGCCGCGATCACCGAGAAGTAGACGATCATCACCGGCGCGAACAGCGCGCCGACCTTGGCAGTGCCGCGCTTCTGGATGACGAACAGGAACACCAGCAGCACAAGCGCGATCGGGATCACGAAGCGCTCGAAGCGGGTATCGACCACGCGCAACCCCTCGACCGCCGAAAGCACCGAGATGGCCGGGGTGATCATGCTGTCCCCGTAGAACAGGCTTGTGGCAAACACGCCCAGCAGCACCGCCATCCAGCCATATTTCGACTGCGAGATGCTGCGCGAAATGAGCGCCACCAGCGCCAGCGATCCGCCCTGCCCCTTGTTGTCGGCGCGCATCAGGATGGTGACATACTGGATCGAGACGACCAGCGTCATCGACCAGAAGATCAGGCTGACCACGCCCAGCACATGCGCATTGTCGAGCGCCAGCGGATGGGCGCCGGCAAAGGTCTCGCGGAAGGCGTAGAGCGGGCTGGTACCGATGTCGCCGAACACGATCCCGATCGCGCCCACGGCAAGCGCGGCCTTGGATGCACTGTGGCTCTTGCCGCCGGGAGGCGGCTGATGGGCAGGCGCTGCGGTATCGTTCATCTCAAGCGGATTTCCCGTCTGGCCGGTACTGCCCATCTCGCCGGTGCGACTCCGGCAGGTGAGGCGGCGCGCCTAGCACTGTCCGTTCGCACCTGCAACACGGCGCAGGAGGTCGATACGTACAAGACACAGGCGGTTCACTGTCCCTGAAGCATCGGCGCGCGCGCGATCATGTCGTCGAGCCGGGCAACATCCGCCTCCAGCCCCTCGCGCCAAGGGGCATCTGCGGGCGTATTCGCAAGCAGCCCCGCCCAGACATTGCGCGCCGCGACAATTTCGCCGCTCTGGAGATAGGCCGAGCCGAGGAAATACTCCGCTCCCGGATTGTCGGGTTTAAGCGCCTTGGCGCGCCCGAAGGCCTGAACCGCAGCCGGCGTCACGAAGCCGTCGGCATGACCGACCAGCGCGAGGCCAAGCGCCAGCCAGCCCTCCACGTGTTCGGGATTCTCCTCCAGCCCTTTGCGCAGCAGGCCGGCCGCATCGCCGAAACGCCCGCGCCGCGCAAAGGCATCCGAGGTCAGCAAGTAGTCGGGCGGCGGCCGGGTGCGGTCGAACAGCGCAGCGCGGCCTTCCACCATCGCCTCGCCCTGAGTGGAGGCCTGCACTTGCTGCGGCTTGGGGGAGGCAGGCTGTCCGGGAGAGCCCTGCCAAGCATAGCCGGCGAGGCCGAAGATCAGGACGGCGCCGAACAGCGCCAGCCCCTCGCGCGGGAGGCGCAGCAGGAACGCCGCAAGCGCAAAGGCCGCGAGCGCGAGCGCGCCGATCGCCAGCCAGCCCTCGATCATTCGCCCGCCTCCGCGCCCGTCTCGCCGCGCCGGCGACCGAGCCGCCGGAGCAGCACGCCCGCGCCGATCAGGATGACCAGCAGAGGAATGGCAAAGAGCGGCCAGGTGGTGGCGCTGACCGTCGGCTCGTAGCTGACATAGTCGCCATAGCGCGCCACCAACCAAGCGCGGATCTGGTCGGGGCTCTCGCCCGCCAGGATGCGGCTTCTTACCTGATGGCGCATGTCGCCCGCCATCGGGGCATCGGAATCGGCGATGCTCTGCGACTGGCACTTGAGACAACGCAGCGTGTGCATCAACGCACTCGCCTCGGCCTCGAGCGCCGGGTCTTCGAGCTGGGTATAGGCATAGGGCGCAGGCGGCATGGTGTCCTGCCCAAGAGCAGGAACCGCGCCCGGCAGGGCGAGAAGCGTAAGCAGCAGGGCCAGAACCGAGCGGATCATTTCGCCTTCTCCAACTCGGCGAGCAGTACCGCCACGTCGTCTGCGCGGATATCGCCGATATGCTGGTAGCGGATCACACCCTCGCCATCGATCACGAAGGTTTCCGGCACGCCCGACGAACCGATCGCCAGCTGCACCTCGGAAATGCGGTCGCTGCCGATGCGGGTATAGGGATTGCCGTAGCGGGCGAGAAAGCGGGCGACATCTTCGGGCCGGTCGCGAATGGCGATGCCGATGATCTCGACCCCTTGCGCCTTGAGCGCCTCAAGCTGCGGCGCCTCCGCGATGCAGGGCAGGCACCAGCTTGCCCAGATGTTGAGCAAGCGTGGTCTGCCCCCGGCGAAGTCTGCCTTGGCCGCGCCAGGCAGGCCGCCGAAGGCCGGATCAAGCGCAAAATCGGGCAGCGGTTCGCCGATCATCGTGCTTTCGACGAACTGGTCCTTGGGTTGGGTCAGCATATAGCCGGCCAGTCCCGCGAAGAAGGCGAACAGGGCCAGAGGCACCCACAGCCAGAGACGGGTCTTCATGGCGGGCCTACTCCGCCGGCTGCGCTTCGAGCGCTTCGAGATCGGCGCGGCGCGCGTCGGCCTTGGCGACAGCGCTGCGGCGCTTCACATCGACCCGCACCCGGCCCGCAATCGCCAGCACACCGCCCAATGCGATCAGCAGCCCGCCATACCAGATGAAGGTGACAAAGGGCTTCCACCAGACGCGGATCTGCCAGCGCCCGTCCTCGGCCTGATTGCCGATAACGGCATAGAGCTGCCCGTCCCAGCGGGTCAGCAGCGCGCTTTCGCTCGTGGCCTGCGGAGGCGACCAGAAATTGCGCGCCTGCGGAGCGAGGATGACCGGCGCACCGCCATTCTGACTCACCGCCAGACGCGCCTCGAGCGCTGTCCAGTTCGGCCCGGCAACCGGCGTTACGCTTTCGAGCGTGACGCTGAAATCGCCAACCTGTTCGGTCCCGCCCGGCGCTACGGCCGCGAGGCGCTCCTCGGTGAAGGCGCCCTCGCAGGCCATGCCGAACAGCGAGACCGCGACCCCGAAATGGGCAATGACCATGCCCCATGTCGCCACCGGCACGCGGGTCAGCTTGCGCCCGCGCAGCGGCAGGATCGCAGCCACCGCCAGCGCGGCGGCAAGGCCAAGGCCGAGCAGCGGCAGGAAGGGGAAGCTGCCGAAGAAGGACACCGCCGCGATCACGCCGATCAGCAGCGCGGCGACCAGCATCACCTCGAACTGGATGCGTGCCGGCTTGTCGTCCTTCCAGCGCAGGATCGGGCCGACCGCCATGACGAGAAACATCGGCACCGCGAAGATCGCGCTAGCCGGATTGAAATAGGGCGGACCGACGCTGACGCGCACATTGAAGGCCTCGGTCAGCAGCGGGTAGAGCGTGCCGAGCAGCACGATCGCAAGGATCGCGGAAAGCATCACGTTGTTGAACACCAGCGCGCCCTCGCGGCTGACGGCGGCAAAGCGCTTGCCCTCGGCCACTGCCCCGGCACGCAGGGCAAAGATCGTGAAGGCCCCGCCGATGTAGAGCCCCAGTAGCGCCAGGATGAAGCTGCCGCGTTCCGGATCGACGGCAAAGGCATGGACGCTGGTGAGCACGCCCGAGCGCACGAGGAAGGTGCCGAGCATCGACATCGAAAAGGCCAGCACGCCGAGCATGATCGTCCACGTCCGAAGCGCATCGCGCGCGGCCAGCACGCTCACCGAATGCATCAGCGCGGTCGCCGCCAGCCATGGCATGAAGCTCGCGTTCTCGACCGGGTCCCAGAACCACCAGCCCCCCCAGCCGAGCTCGTAATAGGCCCAGTAGCTGCCCGCCGTGATCCCCAGCGTCAGCAGCACCCACGCGCCCAGCACCCAGGGGCGCATCACGCGGGCGAAGTTCGGATTGACCTCACGCGTCAGCAGCGCCCCCATGGCGAGGCTGAAGGCGACCGAAAGCCCGACATAGCCTGCATAAAGCGTGGGCGGATGGATCGCGAGGCCGATGTCCTGCAGCAGGGGATTGAGCCCCGTACCCTCTACCGCAGGCACCGGTAGCCGCTCGAAAGGGTTGGAGGACAACAGCAGGAAGGCATAGAAGCCGAGCGCAACGAAGCCCTGCACCGCCAGCGTCGCGCCCATCGTGTTTTGCGGCAAGCGCTTTTCAAACGCTGCCAGCAGCCCGCCCGACAGCGCCAACACGCCCACCCACAGCAGCATCGACCCCTCGTGATTGCCCCAGGTCCCGGTCAGCTTGTAGATCAGCGGTTTCATCGAATGGGAATTGGTGGCGACCAGCTTGATCGAAAGATCGGTGATCGCGAAGGCCCACAACAGCATCAGGAAGGCGAGCACCGCCAGCACGGCCTGCACGATGGCGGCAGGCCGGGCATAGATCGCCAGCGGATCAACCGCACCTTCGCCCGCGCGCAGCGCCGCCGCGCCCGATACCATCTGCAACACCGCCAGCGCCGCAGCGAGCCACAGGGCGGCAAGACCGATTTCGGCGATCATCGCGCAATCCCTCGCCCGCTAGCGCTCACTGGACGAGGCCTACCGTCGTCTCGGCCGCGACCTTGGCGGCCTGTTGGGTCCCCATGCCTTCAAGCTCCTTGGGCACGTAATTCTCGTCATGCTTGGCGAGCAGGTTGGTGGCGAGGAACACGCCGTCGGGCCCAAGGCTGCCTTCGGCGACCACACCCGAACCTTCGACGAACAGATCAGGCAGGATGCCGCTGTAGCGCACGGGAATGGCATCGGCGGTGTTGCCGGTAACCATGAAATTGACCGTCACCCCGTCCGCCTCGGTCCTAATCGAGCCGGGCTGCACCATGCCGCCGAGCCGAACCGCCTGACCGATGTCGGGCGGAGTCGCTGCCATCTGTTCGGGCAGATAGAAATAGTTCGCCTGGTTGCGCAGCGACCAGGCCGCGAGCAACCCCGCGCCGACAATCGCCAGCAAGGCGATCACAACCAGCACGAGACGTTGATGCTTGGCCTTCATCGCATGTGTCCTCTCAACGCCGCCGCATCGCATCGCGCCGGGCCTCGGCGTTGACCATCGTCCGCCACGCCCAGAGCGCAAGCACCGCGAGCGCCACCAGCCCCACCCCGTAGGCGAGAGCGACGAAATCCCACTGGGCCAGTTCCTCGCGCATCAGGCCTGCTCCATCACGGCCGCCGCACCCGCCAGCGGCACATCATCATCGAGCGCCCGCCGCCGCAACCGCGCCTCGACCTGGGCGTCGGCAATCAGGGCGCGCATCCGCATCAGCACGATCCCGCCGAACAGCAGGGAAAAGCCGATAACCGCCACCAGCAGCGGCGTCAGATAGGCCGCGTCGATCGCGCTCTTACCCATGGTAATGCTCGGCGGCTGGTGGAGCGAGTTCCACCATACCACCGAACGGTTGATGATCGGCACGTTGACAGCGCCCACCAGCCCGAAAATCGCGGCGATCTTGGGCGTGGTGCCCTCGCGGCTCGCGGCCTGGGTCAGCGCAATATAGCCGGCGTAGAGGAACAGCAGCACCAGCATGCTGGTCAGCCGTCCGTCCCATTCCCACCATGTACCCCACGTCGGCCGGCCCCAGATCGAGCCGGTGGCAAGGCAGACCGCACAGAACACCATGCCCGGCAGCGCGATCGCGCGCGCGGCAATGGCGGCCAGCGGATGCTTCCAGATCAGCAGCATGGCCGAGGAAATCGCGATCCCCGTCCAGCCGCCCATGCCCAGCCATGCAGCCGGCACGTGGATGAACAGGATACGCACCGTTTCGCCCATCAGCCGGTCGGGCGGCACGAAGAACAGACCCCACGCCATCGCGCCGAGCGCCAGCGAAAGCCCGCTCCAGAAGCAAAGCGGCATCAGCCACTTGGCAAGAGCGAGGAATCGGGTGGGGTTGGCGTAGATGTGCATAAGCGTTCGGGTCTGGCGGGGCTTGTAGCCTTACACCGGGCGGGGACAAGACTGCAATTGACGCAAGGGACAATTCGTTCCCGCGCAACCTGCCACCGCAACGCGCCGCGTCAGCCGCTCCCGATCAGCTGCGTCCGATAAGTTTCTGGGCCATCCGGTCGGCGACCACGTCGGACGAGATGCCGGTCGCATCGCTTTCCTGCCAGATAGTCTCAAGCCGTTCGGGGATCTGGGCGAGACGCTTGCGCACCTCGTTGATGTCGGCCGGCGCGCCCTCGGCCCGGGCGAGATATTCGAGCGCGACCGAAATGATCCCGCCCGCGTTGATGACATAGTCGGGCGCATAGAGGATTCCGCGCCCTGCCAGCAGCGCGCCATGCTCTGCCTTCGCAAGCTGGTTGTTCGCCCCGCCGGCCACAATCGCGCAGTCGAGCCGGGCAATGCCCTCTTCGTCGAGAATCGCACCGAGCGCATTGGGACTGAACACATCGCAGCCAACCGACATGATCGCCTCGGAGGCGACCACATTTGCGCCAAGTTCACGCGCGAGATCAGCCGCACGCTCGGCATGGATATCGGCAAGGGTCAGCTTCGCGCCGTCCTGTGCCAGCAACCGTGCTACCCCGCTTCCGACAGAGCCGGTGCCCTGCACCGCGACATGCACGCCCGCGAGACTGTCCCTGCCCAGCTTGTGGCGCACCGCAGCCTTGATACCGTGATAGATACCGATTGCGGTGAACGGCCCCGGATCTCCGCCCGCGCTGCCCTCACCGGCCACCGGAAGACCGGAAACATAGGCTGTGCGCTGCGCGACCGCGACCATGTCGGCCTCGGTGATGCCGACATCCTCGGCGGTGACATAGCGCCCGCCCAGCGCATCGACGGCATCGCCGAAGGCGGCAAGCATTCCGGGGGTCTTGGTGCGCTGGCTGTCCCCAAGGATAACCGCCTTGCCGCCACCCATCGGCAGGCCCGCCATGGCGTTCTTGTAGCTCATCCCGCGCGACAGCCGCAGCGCATCGCGCATGGCTCCGGCGGGATCGGGATAGTTCCAGAAGCGGGTGCCGCCCGCTGCCGGGCCGCAATGGGTCGAATGGATCGCAATGATCGCCGTCAGCCCGCTTGCCCGGTCATGCACCAGTTGCACGCATTCGTGTTCATCGAAATCCGGCTCGGCCCAGAAAGCGGTCATCTGCTTTTCCCCGTTTCGGGCGCAGGACAATCGGCATGACGGGGGAAGGAAGATGGGGCGATCGACGGGGTTCGAACCCGCGACCTCCGGTACCACAAACCGGCGCTCTAACCAACTGAGCTACGATCGCCACACGCCCCTGCCCGAAAACAACCCGTCCGGTCGCTGCCAAGCCCGCGCGAAGAACGCGCGATGTACGCAAGGCACGCGCCCGGTCAAGTGCGGTTTGGGCGGGCTCGCGCCTCTTGCACAAAGCCCCGTGAATGGGAAGTGAAAACTGCGTCAACGCCACGTGAGCGCAAGATTGTTGCGCGGGCTGCGAGAGCATTGCGCAGTCGCGGAGCCCGACTATCCTTGCGCCCCATGAAACTGACCAACGAATCCGTTGCAAGGCGCCTTGACGAACAGGCCGGTCTGCAGCGCCTGCCGAGCGATCGCTTGCAACTGTTCCAGATGCGCGGTTTCTGTCCACCGGACCTGTGCGCGGAGCTGATCGCGCTGATCGAGCGGGATCGCCGCCCCTCGACCATCGCCGACGACAATGGCGATGCCTATTTCCGCACCAGCGAGACCTGCGACCTTGCTGCCGATCTGCCCGCAGTGCAGCGGATCGAGACGATGCTGACGCAGCTTTGCGGCATCCCTCCGATGTTCGGCGAACCGCTTCAGGGACAGCGCTATGCCGAAGGGCAGGAGTTCAAGCCGCACACGGATTATTTCACTCCGGGCGGACGCGACTTCGAACGCTTCTGTTCGCTTTCCGGCAACCGCACCTGGACCTTCATGATCTATCTCAATGACGTCGCCGCTGGAGGGGCTACGCGGTTCAAGATGGCTGGAAAGACCTTTCAACCCGAAGAGGGAAAATTGCTGTGTTGGAACAACCGCTTGCCTGGCGGCGGGGTCAATGCGGCGACGCTCCATCACGGGATGAAGGTGCGCAAGGGCGTCAAATATGTGATAACCAAATGGTATCGGGAAAAGCCATGGAGGGGCTGATGAACGAGTTTGCTGGAATCGAGGAACAACTGAAGGCGCGGCTGGCCGACATCATGGGGCGCAGCCGGGAGATCGAAGATGATCTGCGCCATCCGCTCGACGATGATCTGGAAGAACAAGCCATCGATCTCGCCGATGACGAGGCACTGGAAGGCATCGACGATGTCCTCCTTGCCGAAGCGCGGCAGATCCGCTTTGCGCTCGCCCGGATCGCCAACGGCACTTACGGCACCTGCGCCAATTGCGGCGAGGCGATCGCGCCGGAGCGGCTCAAGGCCCGCCCGATCGCGACCCGCTGCATCAAGTGCGCGGCGTAAAACGAAAAAGGCGACCCCGTCGGGCCGCCCTCCTCGTTGCGGCCCGCAGGCCGCGCAGCTTGTAGCGTCGCTTACTTCTTGAGGGAAAGCCCGCCGAAACGCTTGTTGAACGCGGCCACGCGGCCACCTTCCGACACCTGCTGACGCCCGCCGGTCCAGGCCGGGTGGCTCAGGGGGTCGATTTCAAGCGACATCACGTCGCCTTCCTTGCCCCAGGTCGAGCGGGTCTGATACTCGGTGCCATCGGTCATCTTGACCGTGATCATGTGGTAGTCGGGGTGCCCTTCGGCCTTCATGACGTATTCCTTTGCAGCAAGGCGCCGGTTCCGACCGGCACAGCTATGAAATGGAGAAGGCGCGCGCCTAGTCGGAAACGTGCCGCATTGCAACCTCAGATATTCGCCTAACCATCGGTCGCGCCAGCGACTGCAAGGGCGACCGCCCGCCCGCAGCGGGCGCAGCTATGCTGCGCATCTAGCGAGGACCGCACCCGCGGAGGCGGATGCGGAAATCACACAGCATCCGTCATCATCGCGGTGAATTCGACCTCGCAGGTGGTCTTGCCCTCCACGCTCGCCACACCCTTGAACTTGTAGACGCGGCTGCGCTTCTGGGTGAATTCCACGTTGAGGTCGAGCAGGCAGCCGGGCGTCACCGGAGCGCGGAACTTGGCGTTCTCGATCCCCATGAAAATGACGAGCTTGCCCGTCCCCGCCAGTTCCATCGTCTCGATCCCGAGGATGCCGGCGGCCTGCGCCAGCGCCTCGATCTGGAGAACGCCGGGCATGATCGGGGCGCCGGGGAAATGGCCCTGGAAGAACTGCTCGTTCATGCTCACGGCCTTGACCGCATGAATGCGCTCGCCGAGCGTCATTGCCTTCACCCGGTCGACCAGAAGGAGCGGATAACGATGCGGCAAGGCCTTGAGGATCTTGCTGATATCGTAGTCCAGCGCGGCAGGAGCCGCGTTTTCAGCCTCGCTCATCGCTTGCTCTCCCGCGGGCAGGATGCGGCAGGCCTCAACGGCCCGCCGGCGCCTGCTGGTTGCCCTGCTGCTGCTGTTGCTGGCGCTGCTGGAGAAGCTGCGCGGTCATCAGACGCTGCTGGATGTCCTGATAAAGCTGCACGCCTTCGCGGCTCGGCTGCCAGCCGGACGGCGGGACGATCCCTACCGAGGGTACCTTGGCGTTGAGGGACGTGGTCACGGCCTGAGTGATATCCGCCTCGGGAACAGCGAAGAGCAGCGAGCCCGGATCGATCACCAGCTTGACCTGCTGCTGCGTGACGACTTCCTGCAGAGCCGCGCCATACTGGACGATGATCTGCTCGATCGCGTAGATGCGCGCGGCATCGATCTGGCTGGTAAGGCCCTGGATTTCCTGTTCCAGTGTCTGCAGCTTGGTGAAGTCGGGCGAATTCTGCTTGGCCTGAAGTTCGGCATCGTCGACCTGCTTATCGCCATTGGTATCGAACGTCTGCAGCAGGGTCTGGCGCTCTTGCGCCTTGGTGCGCCGGAGTTCGTTCTGCTGGGCATAGGTCGTGTTGACCTGTTCGTAAGCCGTCTGGAATGCGGTGCTGCCGATCACCGTGCGCGAGATGTCGACGGTGGCGATACGCCCTTCGACCTGGGCATTGGCGGGCAGCGCGGCAAGCGCGCACAGCGCGACACCGGCCGAAGCGGCGAACTTGGAGAAGATGGTCATCAGAATTGTGTTCCTACGTTGAATGTGAAAGTTCGCTCGTCATCGCCCTCGACCTTGCGGATGGTCTGGGCGAAGTCGATGCGGAAGGGGCCGAAAGGTGAATTCCAGTTGACCCCGATGCCCGCCGTAATGCGCGGGCTCGGCGAATCCCCGAAGAAGAATTCGCGGAAGTTGCTCCCCTGCTGGATCAGCCTGATGTTGGGCGAGCCGTCGGGTTGGGTCGGATCGGTCGTGATGCCGATCGTACCCGATGTACCCGGCACGCGGTAGAGCTGATTGCCGAGGTCATCAACGATCGGGATGCCGGTTTCGTTGTTGGTCAGGACCGGCGTTTCCACACCCCACAGCGCGCCGACATCGGCCCAGATCGAAGGCCTCAGGCCAAGTTCGCGCGCGCCCGTGCCGAGCGGAATTTCCAGCTCTGCGCGTCCGAGATAGTAGTTCCGTCCGCCGATCGCGTCGTCGCGAACCTGGCGGCGCTGGGTAAGGAAGGTGATGTCGCCCTGGTCATTCAGCACCGGGTTGTTGAACTGATCCAGCACTGAGAAACGGGTCACCACGCGCGGGCCGACACCGCGGATGCGGAAACCGCGGAACTGCGGCTCGCCAAGGAAGAAGCGGTCGGTAAGCAACACGTCGTCGACCCCGGCGCCGGGGCGCTCTTGCAGCGGGATGATGGTGCCGCCTTCGGCCAGGATCGAGAAGATGAAGCCCGAATTGCCGACATTCCAGAACTGCTGCGCCCGGCCGCGGAAGCGGACATAGCGCACATCGCCGCCAAGGCCCGCGAATTCACCGGTAAGCGACACGGTCTTGCCGCGGGTCGGGCGGATGCGCGAATTCAGGGAGTTGTAATTGAGGCTGATCCCCAGAATCGAGCTAAGACGCGTGCCGAGCGCGTCGCACAGGAACCGGCCCGCGCGCAGCGGATCGCACTCGAGCGTGCCGTCGCCGTCGAGATCGGAGAAGAACTGGGTCTCGTCCAGCGTCACGTCTTCGTAGTTGAGCGTGTAGCTGCCAACGAGCGACATGTATTCGGTAAGCGGTACGCCCGCCCGCATGGAGAAACCGGTGGTCGATTGCCGGAAGGTCGTATTGCGATCGCGGTTTGTGAAGTTGAAGCTGTTGAAATCGCGCCGGTAGATATCGATACCGGCCGAAATGTTCCGATCGAACAGATAAGGCTCGGAAAAGCTGATCTGTGCCGAGCGCGAGAACTGCGAGTAGTTGACCGAAAGCCCGATCGTCTGCCCGCGTCCGCGGAAATTGCGCTGGCGGATGGAGCCGGCGAGGATGAACTGCTCGATCGACGAAAAACCAGCCGAGAACTGCAATTCGCCGGTCGGCCGCTCTTCGATATTGGCTTCAAGCACGATGCGGTCTGGCGCGCTGCCTTCGACCTGGGTGACCTCGAAGTTTTCCTGGAAATAGGCCAGCGAGTTGATGCGCGCCGTGGTGCGCAGCACGCCGAGCGAGTTGAACGCATCGCCTTCCGCCAGACGGAACTCGCGGCGCACGACCTTGTCCTGGGTCAGGGTGTTGCCGTTGATGTCGACCCGTTCGACATAGACGCGCGGCGCCTCGCGCAGGATGAACGTGATGTTCATCGTCAGGTCGTCCTTGTTGGCCCGGAAGCGCGGCTGCACATCGGCAAAGGCATAACCGAAACGGCCCGCAAGCTCGGTCAGCTGTTCGACCGTGTCTTCGACCGTCTTGGCGTTGTACCAGTCGCCGCCCTTCATCGGCAGATTGGCGCTCATGGTATCGCTGTCGAAGTCGCGCAGCTGGCTGTCGACCTCGACATTGCCGAACTTGTAGCGCTCACCCTCTTCCACCACGTAGGTGATGATGAAGTCCTTCTGGTCCGGGGTGAGTTCGGCCACTGCCGAAACGACGCGGAAATCGGCGTAGCCTTCGGTCAGGTAGAACTGGCGCAGCTTCTGCTGGTCGAACGCCAGACGATCGGGATCGTAGCTCGTGTTCGAGCTGAAGAAGCTGGTCAGGCGCGCCTGCTTGGTCACCATCTCGCCGCGCAGTTCGCCATCGGAGAACTTCTCGTTGCCGAGAATGTTGATCTGGCGGACCTTGGACTTGGGGCCCTCCGAAATCTCGAAAACGATATCGACGCGGTTCTGCGGCAGTTGCACCATCTTTGGCTCGACCTGGGCGGCGAAACGGCCCTGGCGCTTGTAGAGCTCGATGATGCGGGCGACATCGGCGCGCACCTTGGAACGGGTGAAAATCTGGCGCGGCGCGAGCTTGATCTCGGGGACGATCTTGTCGTTCTTGAGCCGCTCGTTGCCTTCCAGGACGATACGGTTGATCACCGGGTTCTCGGTCACGGTGATGACGACATTGCCATTGTCGTTGCGGATCGAGAAATTGGCGAAGAGTTCGGTCGCGCCAAGATCCTTGAGCGCCTCGTCCGCCGCGGCTGAGGTATATTCCTGCCCTACGCGCAGGCGGATATAGCTAAGGATCGTGGTGGGCTCGAGCCGCTCGGCACCGACGACGCTGATGGTGCGGATCACGTTGCTCTGCGGCGCGGGGGCCGGAGCCGGATTTTGCTGCTGGCCCGCTTCCTGCGCCAGTGCGATGGCGGGCATGCCGGCAAGGATGGACCCGCAACACAACAGCGCCACCATCCGTCCGGTTCGCGACGGGACGGGACGGTGGCCAATCTGGCTAGTGACCGGCCGGTAGCCCGTCTCGCTCATTCGGTTCATGCAGCTTACGTCCCGTTCAAACCGTCTGTCATTCGCCCTTGCGACCCTGAATGCTTCATATCGAAGCCGTGAAAGGCTGCCTGGGCTCCCTCGGCGAAGCCTCTGCCCCATGTGCCCTGCGCAATCAAGCCGCGAGGCCCTGCATGACGCGCCGAGCCTTGCGCTTTCCACGGCAAACCGATGAACGGCGCTCTGCCGGCGTCAACTGCCGAACAGGGGTAGCGAAAAAAGGTCATTCACCGTCACCACCACCATCAAGGTCAGCACCAGCGCGATGCCGGTGCGGTAGGCCCATTCGGTCGCCCGGGGCCCCACCGGCTTCCGGCGGATCGCCTCGGCCGCGTAGAACATCAGGTGTCCGCCGTCGAGCGCGGGGATTGGCAAGAAGTTGATGAATGCCAAATTAAGCGAAATCAGCGCGGCGAATTCGATGAAGGCCGAGGGCCCGAGGCTCAGCCGTTCGCCGGCCACCTTGCCGATCTTGAGCGGCCCGCCCAATTCCTTGACCGAACGCTGGCCCACGAGGATCTGTTTGATCCCTGTCACCATCATGTCGACCAGCTTGCCCGATTGCTCCACCGCCAGCGGGATGGTCTGGAGCAATGGCACCGGCTCCCATTCGTATTCGAGCTCGTTGGGCGCTGGGCCTACGCCGATCACACCGCGATCGCCCTTGTTGCCGAAACCGTCGTCGGTGTTCTGGCGTCCGATGGTGACCGGCAGGGCCAGTTCGCTTCCGTCGCGCCGCACGGTTATGGTCACCCGTTCGCCGGGATAGAGCGCGATGCGCTGTACCAGTTGCTCGAAGGTCGGCGTCGGCGCACCGTCGACTGCAAGGATCTCGTCGCCCACCGCCATGCCGGCGGCCTGGGCGGTCGAGCCTTCAGAGAAATAGGCTACCGTTACCGCCTCGTCGCTATCGATATAGACCGGCTTGCCCTGAATGGCGAGAAACGCTGCGAGAATGGCGATGGCAACCAGCAGGTTGGTCACCGGCCCGGCCGCGACGATCAGCGCGCGCTTCCACAAGGCGGCGTGCTGGAAGCTGCCTTCCTCTTTTGGCGCATCCGGATCGGGCACGCTGGCGGGGTTCATGTCGCCCTGGAACTGGACATAGCCGCCAAGCGGCAGGGCCGAGAGCTTCCAGCGCGTTCCGTGGCGATCGGTGAAGCCTGCCAGCTCCTTGCCGAAGCCTACGGAAAAGGCCTCAGCCTTGACCCCGAACCAGCGCCCGACAAGCAGGTGGCCGAGTTCGTGAAGCGTTACCAGCGGCCCCAAAAGGAGCGGAAAGCCGATCACGTACATCCAGAAAGGCGGGGTTTCAAACAAGGGCGGAGGTCTCCAGAATCGCAGCCGCGCGGGCGCGCGCGTCGGCATCAAGCGCCAACACGTCCTCGAGCGACTGCGGCGCGGGCGCATTCATGTGCGCAAGTGTTTCCTCGACCATTGCCGCGATCCGGGTGAACCTGATCTGACCGGCCAGAAAGGCCGCGACCGCGACCTCGTTGGCGGCATTGAGGATTGCCGGCGCACCCCCGCCTGCAGCGATCGCCTCGCGGCACAGGCGGGTGGCAGGAAAACGCTCCTCGTCGGGCGGGAAGAAGGTCAGTTCACCGATTGCCGCCAGATCAAGCGGGGCGAGCGGCGTGTCCATGCGCTGGGGCCAGGCAAGGCACGAGGCAATCGGCACGCGCATGTCCGAAGGGCCGAGCTGCGCCAGGGTCGAGCGGTCGCGGAATTCGACCATGGAATGGATCACGCTCTGCGGGTGGACGACAATGCCGAGCTTCTCCAGCCCGACCGGAAAGAGGTGGAAGGCTTCGATATATTCAAGGCCCTTGTTCATCATCGTCGCGGAATCGACGCTGATCTTCGCGCCCATCGACCAGTTGGGATGCGCCACAGCCTGCGCGGGCGTCGCCGCATCGAGCTGCGCCTGCGTCCACGTCCTGAGCGGCCCGCCGCTGGCGGTGAGCGTGATCCGCGCGACATCCTCGATGCGGTTGCCGGCAAGGCACTGGAAGATCGCATTGTGCTCGGAATCGGTCGGCAGCAGCGTCGCGCCGTGGCGGCGGACCGCCTGCATCAGCACATCTCCGGCAGAAACCAGCGCTTCCTTATTGGCGAGCGCCACGGTCCCGCCGCGCTCGACCGCGGCCATGACCGGCCCCAGCCCGGCGCAGCCGACGATCGCCGCCACGGTCATATCGACAGGGCGCGCGGCCGCCTCGCACAAGGCCTTGCGTCCGCCTGCCGCTTCGATCCCGCTTCCCGCCAGCGCGGCGCGCAGTTGGGGCAGGCAGGCCTCATCGCCGACCACCGCCAGCTTCGCACCGAATTCGCGGGCGAGCGCGGCCAGTTCAGCCGCGCTGCCGTTCGCGGTCAGCGCCTCCACCTGCCAGAGATCACGATTGTGGCGCACGAGATCAAGGGTCGATGCGCCGATCGATCCGGTGGCGCCGAGCAGGGTAAGCGAGCGGGTCATTGTTCCATCATCCCAGCAAACGCATGGCGGTTGCAATCACAAACAGCATGAAGAACACCGCGAGGAAGCCGTCGAGCCGGTCGAACAGCCCGCCGTGGCCGGGGATGAGGTTGCTTGAATCCTTCATGCCTGCACGCCGTTTCATCCAGCTTTCGAAGAAATCGCCGGTCTGGGCGACCACCGCGATGACGCTGCCTGCGACCATCGCCAGCCCAAGGCTTGCCGCGTCGTAGCCCGGCGATCCGGCAGCCGGTCCGAAATCGGCCAGTTCGTTGCCGACCGCCACCAGCCCCGCCGCAAGCGCTCCTCCGCCAAGACCCGCCCACGTCTTGGACGGACTGATCCTGGGCGCAATCTTCGGCCCGCCGATCGCGCGCCCGGCGAAATAGGCTCCGGCATCGACCGCAATGATGGGCAGGATATAGCCGACCAGCACTTCAAGCGGCGAATAGCCCAAGCTTTGACCACTCACCGGAAGGAACTGCGCCCCGTTCCTGAGCGCCATCATCGCGAGCGCCGCACCGCCGATATAGATCACGCCCGCAAAGAACCAGATGGTCTCGGAAAGGCCAGAAACGCCGAAGCGGGAGACCAGACGGTTCCATTCCCACAACACGCCCGCCGCCAGCAGGCCGACAAAACCGGTCCACACCCAGCCTCCCAGCCACAGCGCACCGCCGGAAACAACCAGCATCACCACCGCCGAACCGAGCCGGACAGGCAGATCGGACACGTTCTGCTTGCGCACCTCAGCGCCCACCATATCGGCGCTCCCTCCGCGCAAAATCGTCGAGCGCGCGGGCCAGGTGCTGAGGCTCGAAATCGGGCCACAGCGTGTCCACGAACAGCATCTCGGCATAGGCCGATTGCCATAGCAGGAAATTGGACAGGCGGATTTCGCCGCTGGTGCGGATCAACAGGTCGAGCGGGGGCAGATCTGCCGTGTCGAGATGGGCGGCAATGGTATCGATCGTGACCTCGCCGGCGGCTGCCGCCTTGGCCGCGGCGCGCGCGATCTCGTGCTGGCCGCCGTAATTGAGCGCCACCGCGAGCGTCTGCTTGCCGTGGCGTGTCTGCGCCAGCGCGTCTTCCAGCATCGCAACGATATCGGGCGCCAGCGATTGCCAGTCACCGATGATCTTGAGCTTCACATTATTGGCAACGAATTCGGGCAAGTCGGATTTGATGAACCGCCGCATGAGGTTCATCAAATCATCGACCTCGTCTTCGGACCGCTTCCAGTTTTCCGAGGAAAAGGCATAGAGCGTCAGGCATTCGAGGCCGGTCGGCTCGAGGCTGCGCACCAGCCGCCGCACCGCCTCGACCCCGCGCTGGTGGCCGACCGCGCGCGGAAGGCCGCGCTTCTTGGCCCAGCGCCCGTTGCCATCCATGATGATGGCGACATGTCTTGCGCGATGCGAGTCCAAGCCTGTTCCTAACGATCCGGGCTGCCGACCTTACTGGGTCAGGATTTCCTGTTCCTTCTTGGCCGCTGCCTCGTCGGTTTCCTTGACGTAGGTATCGGTCAGCTTCTGGACCTCGTCCTCGGAACGCTTGCGCTCGTCTTCGGAGATTTCCTTCTTCTTTTCGTCGGCCTTGAGGCTTTCCATCGCATCGCGGCGCACGTTGCGGATCGCGATCTTGGCCTTTTCGGCATATTGCCCGGCGAGCTTGGCGAGCTCCTTGCGGCGCTCCTGCGTCAGATCGGGGATCGGCAGGCGCAGGGTCTGGCCGTCGACGATGGGATTGAGACCGAGATTGGCGTGGGCAATGCCCTTTTCCACCGCGATCAGGTTCGACTTGTCCCACACCTGTACGCTCAGCATGCGCGGCTCGGGCGCAGAGACGGTCGCCACCTGGTTCAGCGGCATCATCGAGCCATAGACCTCGACCACCACCGGATCGAGCAGGCTGGTATTGGCGCGGCCGGTGCGCAGGCCCTGCAGATCGCTCTTCAGCGCCTCGACGGCGCCCTTCATGCGGCGCTCGATATCGGCCTTGTCATATTGCGGCATGGGTCAGGCTCCCTTTATCCTGTCAGTTGTCTTGAACGATGGTCTGGACGCCCTTGCCCGCCAGCACGCGCGCAAGATTGCCCTTTTCGCGGATCGAAAAGACCACGATCGGAATCTGGTTATCGCGGCACAGCGCCACGGCAGAGGCGTCCATCACCTTGAGATTGTCGGCCAGCACCTTGTCGTAGGTGACAGTGTCGAACCGCTGCGCCTGCGGGTTGCGCTTGGGGTCGCTGTCATAGACCCCGTCGACGCTGGTGCCCTTGAGCAGCGCGTCGCAGCGCATTTCCGCTGCACGCAGCGCAGCACCGCTATCGGTGGTGAAAAACGGGCTGCCGACGCCTGCGGCGAAAATCACCACGCGGCCCTTTTCCAGATGCCGTTCGGCACGGCGGCGGATCACAGGCTCGCACACCTGGTCCATCTGGATCGCGCTCTGGACGCGAGTGTTCACGCCGAGCTGTTCGAGCGCGTTCTGCATCGCGAGCGCGTTCATGACGGTGGCCAGCATGCCCATGTAGTCGGCCTGCGCGCGGTCCATCCCCTGCGCCGCGCCCGCCATGCCGCGGAAGATGTTGCCGCCGCCGATCACGAGGCAGATTTCGAGGCCCGTCTCCTTGGCCGCCTTCACTTCCTTGGCAAGCTCGGCAACGAAAGCCGGATCGATCCCGAACTGCTGATCCCCCATCAGCACCTCGCCTGAAAGCTTGAGCAACACGCGCTTGATCGGGGGGAGAGGCATAGGTGCAGGATCTCTTCAGCGGAATTGTCGTTGGCGGGCCTTTATCTGCGCTGCGCGGCGATGTGAAGCGAAGAAGCGGCGCTACCATGTCCTTACGGTCATGCGCGGCGTCTACCCAGCCCCCGGACAGCAAGATAAACAAAGGTCGCCGCGAGGAGCACATTGGCGATATTGGCGATCAATCCCGCATCGGCAACGCCCAGGGTGATAAACAGGACAGCGCCAACCGGGATCGCTATTCCTGTCCATCGCGGGAACACACCGCAGCGCCAGATTGCGACGCCGAGCGCAATCATGCCAAACACATTGAGCAGGCCGCCCGCTATGAAATGGGGGTTCTGAGCGGCGAATTCGTTTGGCTCCATCCCCGATTGCATCAGTTGAAGCGGCAACACTACAACGCTGGCCAGACCGACCGATTGCATCACCGTGGCGATAGTGCTCACATTCAAGCCGGTATTGCTCTGCACGCGATGAATGCCCCATACCCCGATGGCCGCGAGAGCGTGATAGGCCGCAGTCAGGTAATAGACGGTCGGCGTCCGGGCGCCGGACAGGGCTTCGACGATGTCGGATACGGCCCAGGCGCCGAACCCGGCGATCGCAAA
The DNA here is from genome assembly GCF_001677335.1 of Erythrobacter dokdonensis DSW-74. Classification (GTDB taxonomy): domain Bacteria; phylum Pseudomonadota; class Alphaproteobacteria; order Sphingomonadales; family Sphingomonadaceae; genus Erythrobacter; species Erythrobacter dokdonensis. The sequence continues at coordinate 41,958 of NZ_LZYB01000001.1, read as the reverse complement.
CCACAGCAATAACTTCATAAGCCCGCCCCCAGGAACGGACCCCAAGCCCGCACACCCGGCCGCGTTACCAGTCTTCATCGCGCGGAACGATCAAAAAAAAGGGCCGCCGCATCACGAGGGATGCAGCGGCCCTTGTTTTGTTGTGCAATCGGGCGAGTGCGATCAGCCCGCGACCGCAGCAGCGACTTCCGCTGCGAAATCGGTCTCTTCCTTCTCGATGCCTTCACCGAGCTGGAAGCGGGCATAGTCGGTCAGCTTGACCGAACCGCCATTGTCCTTGGCGAACTTGGCGATCACGGCTTCGACGCTCGACTTGTTGTCCATCACGAACATCTGGCTGAGCAGCGCGTTTTCCTTGGCGAACTTGGCAATCGCGCCATCGACCATCTTGGCCTGCACTTCGGCGGGCTTGCCGCTTTCCGCGGCCTTTTCCTGGGCGATCTTGCGCTCGCGCTCGATCACGTCGGCATCGAGGCCGTCGGCCGACAGCGCCATCGGGAACATCGAGGCGATGTGCATCGCGATCTGCTTGCCGAACGGTTCGAGCACGTCCGCCGACAGATCGCTTTCGAGCGCGACGAGCACGCCGATCTTGCCGAGACCCTCGGCGGCGGCATTGTGCATGTAGGACACGATCGCACCGCTGCCGACCGAAACGGTCTTGATGCGGCGGATCTGCTGGTTTTCGCCGATGGTGGCAACGTTGTCGGTCAGCTTGTCGGCAACCGTGCCGCCATCGGGATAGGCGGCCGCCTTGAGCGCTTCGACATCGTCCGAACCGTTCGCCAGAGCGACCGCGGTCACCTTGCGCACGAAGTCCTGGAACTTGTCGTTCTTGGCGACGAAGTCGGTTTCCGAGTTGACCTCGACCGCGACGCCCTTGGTGCCTTCGACAGCCACGCCGACGAGGCCCTCGGCCGCGGTGCGGCTGGACTTCTTCTGCGCGGTGGCAAGACCCTTGGCACGCAGCGCGTCAACAGCGGCTTCGATGTCGCCGCCCGCTTCGGACAGCGCCTTCTTGGCGTCCATCATGCCTGCGCCGGTCATTTCGCGCAGCTTCTTCACATCGGCGACGGAGAAATCGGCCATGAGAGTTTCCTTTTCGTTTGCTTGTAAGGCGCCCGGCCCTGCCGGCTCCGAAGGGAGGGCAATGCCGGGCGCGCTAGAGGGGGATTGTGACGGGCGATTGACGGGCGCTTGCGAAAACGCGCGCCAACCGCTCCGCAAGATCAGGCTTCGGCGTCTTCCGCAGCCGGAGCAGCCTCTTCGGCCACGGCTTCGACCGGCGGCTCTTCCATCGCACCGAAATCGCTCGCCATGTCGGTCTGCTGCTTGCCCTTGCCGGCCAGCGCCGCTTCACCGATCGCCTGGCAGTAGAGCCGCACGGCGCGGGCCGCATCGTCATTGCCCGGAACCGGGAAGGCGATGTTCGACGGATCGACATTGGTATCGAGGATCCCGATCACCGGAATGCCGAGCACGGCAGCTTCCTTGATGGCAAGGTCTTCCTTGTTGGCGTCGATCACGAACATAACGTCCGGGATGCCGCCCATGTCGCGGATGCCGCCGAGCGACAGTTCCAGCTTCTCGCGCTCGCGGGTGAGCTGGAGCACTTCCTTCTTGGTGAAGCCCGAGGTGTCGCCCGAAAGCATTTCCTCGAGGCTCTTCAAGCGGCGGATCGAACCGGAGATGGTCTTCCAGTTGGTGAGCATCCCGCCCAGCCAGCGGTGGTTGACGAAGTGCTGGCCCGACATGCGCGCGGCTTCGGCGATCGGCTCCTGCGCCTGGCGCTTGGTGCCGACGAACAGCACCTTGCCGCCCGAACGCACGGTGGCTTCGACGAAATCGAGCGCGCGCGCGAACAGCGGCACGGTCTGCGACAGGTCGATGATGTGGACACCGTTGCGCGCGCCGAAGATGTACGGCTTCATGCGCGGGTTCCAGCGGTGGGTCTGGTGGCCGAAGTGAGCGCCGGCCTCGATCAATTGCTGCATCGTGACGACAGGTGCCGCCATAGGTATTTCCTTTCCGGTTGTTCCTCTGGAAGGCTGGAACCGCGCTTGCGGAGATCCCGCATGCGGCACCGGTATGAGCGCCTTCCATGTGACGTTGATGCACCCGGATGCGGCACGGCCGGTCCGGTTGCGAGCGCGCCCTTAGCCGTGCGTCCCGCGAAAATCCAGCCCTGAATCTGCAGGGCAAGCGGAACATAGCATGAAAATCCCCTTGACAGGCCGGAACGTGTAGGGAACAAAGCGCCTGGAACAAAAAACGAACACCGAATCAGCGAAGGATCCGGCCATGCTTGCTCTTGCCATCAACCTGCTTATTGCCACGGTCGCGGTCGCCGCCACCCTGTCGCTCGCCGACACGGCGCTCAAGGCGTACGGGGCCTACAAGCGGTTGCTGCGCGAAAAGGCGCTGATCGATGCGGGCTTCGTGATGCAGGTGGAACCGTCCGAGCAGCGGCTGCGCGTTGCCGACCGGCGTGCGGGCGCGGCTATGCTGCCGCGCCGGGCGGCGCTGCCGCGGCTGCAGCCTGTTCCTGTGCGCGGCGCCGCTTGATCCGGCCATATTTGACAAGACCATAGGGCATCAGCGCGAGATAGACGATCGAGATCGTCGCCAGCGTCCACCACGGCTCGAGCAATAGCGCGGCAAAGGCGAGCGCCACAAACGCGATGAGCCATAGCCGGATCGCCTTGCGCGGGCGCAGCGAGGCCCAGCTCAGTGTAGCCATGTTGGAAATCATCAGCACCGCAATGACGCTGAGCCAGAGCGCCATCACAACCGGATTGCGAAAGATTTCCAGCTGGGTTTCGTGCCACAGGTAGAACGGCGTGAAAGCCAGCCCGGCCCCGACCGGAGCGGGCACTCCGGTGAGAAAGCCCGCCGACTTGTGCGGCTGGTCGTCAACATCGATGCGCGCATTGAACCGCGCGAGGCGCAGCGCGCAGGAAATCGCGAAGGCGAGCGCGGCAAACCAGCCGAAGCGCGGCAGATCCTGCAGCGACCACAGAAACAGGATCAGAGCGGGCGCGACCCCGAAAGACAGCGAATCCGCCAGACTGTCGAGCTCGGCGCCGAAGCGCGACTGGGCATTCAGCAGCCGCGCGATGCGCCCGTCGATCCCGTCGAGCACGCCCGCCAGCACCACCAGCCCGATTGCATAGGTCCACGCGCCGTCGGTCGCGAAACGGATCCCGGTCAGGCCCGCGCACAGCGCCGCGGCGGTGATCGCATTGGGAAGCATCGCCCGCAGCGACAGGCCGCCGCTATCGCGCACCACCGGACCCTCCTCGTCCTCGGCCGCCTTGGGGCCGACCCGTGCGGGCAGGAAGGCGCCGCGCCGCAGTTTCGGCGGACGGCTCACGCGCGCTGTCTCTGTTGCACGGCGCCGAAGAAGATCCCTGTCCGGATCACTGCGCGATCCCTTCTATCAGGCCAGTCTCGCCAAGCTCGGCCAGAACTGTCTCGCCCGCGATCACGGTCTGACCGATCATTACCTTGGGATCAGTGCCTGCGGGCAGATAGACATCCACCCGGCTGCCGAACCGGATCAGTCCGATCCGCTGGCCCTTTGCCACCATGTCGCCCGGCTTGACGAACGGCACGATCCGCCGCGCCACCAGCCCGGCAATCTGGGTAAATCCCAGCTTCAGCCCGTCGCTGCGTTCCACAAGAATGTGCTGGCGCTCGTTCTCCTCGCTGGCCTTGTCGAGATCGGCGCTGAGAAAACGGCCCGGAATATAGACAACCCTGCGCACCGTTCCGCCCACCGGCGCACGGTTGATATGGACATCGAACACGCTCATGAAGATCGAGACGCGAGTCACTGGCCCGCGCGCCAATCCGGCAAACCCCGATCCATCCTCGATCTGCAGTTCCAGCGGCGGCTCGACTTCGGCGATCTGAGTCACCTGCCCGTCGGCCGGAGAGACAATGGCATTTTCGGTCTGCGGCACCACCCGCTCGGGATCGCGGAAGAAGGCGAACACGCCGAGCGACAACAGCAGTAGCGGCCAGCCGATGATGTCCCAGCCCGCAACCAGCAGGAAAAAAAGGCTGACGGCCAGCGCGATAAGGCCGAACTTGCGGCCCTCCGGATGGATCGCGGGCCATTGCCAGCCCGCTTCGCCGCGGCCCTTGTTGTCGAGAATTTCGCCTGCCATGGCCTCAGCATCTAGGGACTGGCGCGCCTGCCCGCAAGCAAGTCGGGCTCTCAGCCCATCTTGCGCACGAATACCGTACCAGCTGAATAGCCAGCCCCGAAGGAACAGATCAGGCCGGTATCGCCCGCCGCCAGATCATCGCTGTGCTGGTGAAAGGCGATGATCGAACCCGCACTCGAGGTGTTGCCATAGGTATCGAGCACGGTGGGGCTTTCGTCCTCGTTCGCCTCGTGGCCCAGCACCTTGTGCGCGATCAGCCGGTTCATCCCAGCATTGGCCTGATGGAGCCACAGGCGGCGCAGGCTTTCGGGATCGATGCCCAGCCGCGCGGCTTCATCGAGGATCATCTGCGCCACCATCGGCACGACCTCCTTGAAGACCTTGCGCCCTTCCTGGACGAACAGCTTGTCGGCCTTGCCCTCGCCTTCGGGCGCAGCGCGATTGAGGAAGCCGAAATTGTTGCGGATATTGTTGGAGAACACCGTCTTCAGTTTCGTGCCCAGGATTTCCCAGTGCTGCGCGGGGGCAATGGCGGCATCCTCCACCAGCACCGCGGTTGCCACATCGCCGAAGATGAAGTGGCTGTCGCGGTCGCGCCAGTTGAGGTGGCCTGACGTTATTTCGGGGCTCACCACCAGCACGCTCTTCGCGTTGCCGGCGCGGATATAGTCGGCAGCCGTCTGGATGCCGAAAGTGGCAGAAGAGCAGGCCACGTTCATGTCGAAGCCGAAGCCCTCGATGCCCAAGGCCTGCTGGATCTCGATCGCCATTGCCGGATAGGCGCGCTGCATGTTCGAGGCGGCGCACAGCACCGCATCGACATCCTTCGCTTCACGCCCCGCACGCTCCAGCGCCTGCCGCGCGGCGGCGACGCCGATCTCGGCCATGACCGACAGTTCGTCATTGGCGCGTTCGGGCAGGCGCGGACACATGATGTCGGGATCGAGGATCGGCGCCTTGCTCATCACGTGACGCGCCTTGATCCCGCTCGCCTTCTCGATGAACTCGACCGAGGAATAGGCCAGCGGCTCGGCCTCGGGGTTCGCCGCATTGTGCCGGTCGACAAAGGCGTTGAAGCTGGCGACCAGCTCTTCGTTGGTGATGCTGTCCGGCGGCGTGTACAGGCCGGTGGCGGAGATTACCGGGCGTCCGGTGCGAATGGCGGGGCTGGGTTGCGATTCCTGCATGGGTCTCTCTTGCCTGGGGAGGGCGGGCCTTAGTCGCCGCCCGCGCCGCCTGCAAGGGCCAGAGGCAGCCGGAAAATCGCCATCAACCCTCGTCGGGATCAGGGTCAGCACCGCCGAACACCTCGGCCAGAAGCGGATTGGGAAAGGTCCGCCGGACCGTGACTGCGCTGAACACCTCGGCGATGTCGGGGAGCTGGAACAGCTCGTAGAGCGTTCCTGCGGCGAGTTCGTCCTGCACCACGATCGGCGGAATCACCGCCACCCCGGCATCCGAGCGCGCAAGCAGGCGCAGCATCGCCATGTCATCGGCCTCGGCGGCGATGCGCGGAACGATGCCCATGCGTTCTGTCAGTGCGTCGAACCCCGCGCGCAGGGCAGTTTCCGGTGTCGGCAGGATCAGCGGGGCTTTGGTCAGCAAGGTGGCCATGCCCTGCCCCGCCAGGACAAGCCGCGAACGCGCTCCGACCAGACTTACGGGCTGCTGCGCCAGCCGCCGCACAAGATAGGGGCTCGCCGCGTCGCGCGCAGGGATCATGTTGGTCAGCAGCACGTCGATGCTCATCGCCTCCAACGCGCGCAGGAGCGTGGCATGCGTGCCCGAACGCATCACCACCTCCACATCCTCGCGCCCGATCAGCGGCCGGACGAAGCCGAGCTGGAAGTTGCGCGACAGGGTGGACAGCGCGCCGATCCTGATCACCTTGCGCTGCTCGCCCACGGCGCGGAAGGTGGCGGCGAGCTGGTCGGCGGTGCGGAAGATCTCGTCAGCATGGTCGAGCGCGATGCGTCCGGCCTCGGTCAGCACCAGATTGCGCCCGCGCCGCTCGAACAGGTCATGGCCGAGATCGGCCTCGAGCGCCTTGATCTGGGTCGAGACCGCGCTCTGCGAAATGTTGAGCGCCCTGGCCGCCGCCGTCAGCGTGCCTTCGCGCGCGGTCGCCCGGAACAGCCGCAGGTGATGGAGATTGAGATTCGACACAGTTCCATTTTTCCGAACGGTTTTCTAAAAAATATGTATTTTATTTAAATCTGTCCAGTCTCTATCCCTCCGGCACCCTAAACGCCCCTCGCTGTCCGGGCCCCCTTTATCCGGAGTGCCGCCATGCCGTCGCTTGCCTTCGCCCTTTCCTTCCTCGCCCCGCTGGCGCTGCTGCCTGCCGCCATTTTCGCGCTCGCCCGCCCCGGCAAGCGGCCCGGGAGCCTGCCGCGCTGGTCGGAGGCCTCGGCCCTCGCAGCCTTCGCGCTGGCGCTGGCGGGTCTGGTGCAGACCGCAATCGGCAAGGTGCCGGGCATCGGCATGCTCGAAGGCGCCGCGCAGCTGGGCCTGCGCGCCGATCTCGTCAGCACCGCGATGGCGACACTGGTGGGCTTCATCGGCTGGATCGTGATGCGCTACAGCCGCACCTATCTCGACGGCGAGGAGCGCGAGGGCGCGTTCCACGGCCTGATGCTGGTCACGCTCGCGGCGGTGCTGGTATTCGTCCAGGCGGCGACGCTCGGCACGGTGCTCCTCGCCGCGATTGCGGTCGGGGTCACGCTCAAGCGCCTTTTGCTGTTCTACCCCGGCCGCGCCGAGGCCCAGCGTGCCGCGACCAAGTTCGCGCTGGTCTGGCACGCGGGCGATGCCATGCTGGTGGTCGCTGCTGCCCTCCTCGCGTCGCACTTCGGCACGCTCGATTTCGCCGCGCTGGCCGATGCCGCAGGCTCAACGGGTCTCGGCCTTGCCGGCACCTTCGCCGTGGCCGCGATTGTCGCCGCAGCCGCGCTCAAGACGGCGTCCTTCCCGCTGCATGGCTGGCTGACCGAGGTGATGGAGGCCCCCACCCCCGTCTCGGCGCTGCTCCATGCGGGCATCATCAATTCGGGCGGCGTGCTGCTTATCACCGCCTCCGGTCTGGTCCAGGCCAGTGGCGGAGCGATGGCCGCGCTGGTGCTGCTGGGCGGCTTTACCGCGCTGTTCGGCGCCGCCGTGATGCTCACCCAAAGCGCGATCAAGACCGCGCTGGCCTGGTCCACCGTCTCGCAGATGGGCTTCATGCTGCTGCAATGCGGGCTCGGCCTGTGGACGCTGGCGCTGCTGCACATCATCGCCCACTCGCTCTACAAGGCACATGCTTTCCTGTCCTCGGGCGGAGCGGTGAGCGAGGTCGCCAATATTCGCCGCCCCGGCCCGGTCGCCGCGCCCAATGTTGCCGCCGTGCTCAAGAGCTTCGGCCTCGCGCTGATCATCTTTGCGGTCATCGCCGGCGGCTTCACCGCGCTGCTCGGCCCCAAGTCGCCGCAGGCTCTGGCGCTGGGCGCGATCCTGATCTTCGGGGTGGCTTACCTCGTTGCTCAGGGGCTTGCCGACCGGGCCCCTGCCCAGCTGACCAAGCGCACGGCAGTCTCCGCACTCGCCGCGGCGGTGGGATATTTCTCCTTCCAGGCCATCGCCCAGAAGGTGTGGGGACCGATCCTGCCGGTGGCCCCCGTTCCGGGCGATCTCGAATGGGCGCTGATCGTGCTTGCGGTCGCCTCCTTCGGTCTTGTCGCCTTCGCCCAGGCGCTGTTCCCGCTGTGGGCGCACCACCCCTCGACCGCAGGCCTGCGCGTCCACCTTGCCAACGGCCTCTATCTCAACGCCCTGCTCGACCGCGCCATCGGCGGCTTCCGCACCACACGCGCCCGCTGAACCCCGCTTCAAGGAGTAACACCCATGTTCATGAACCACGCGCAGATCACGCCGACCCGGTTCTCGCAGATCCTCGAAGCTGCAGAGCGGGCCGCGCGCGCGATCCCGCCCGCCTTTCCGCTGGATGCGACCGTGGCGGTCAACCCCTTCCTCGGCCAGACCGGCGAGGACTTGGCCACCGCCGCCGCCCGGCTGGGCCGGGTTGCCGGGGTGCGCGTGACCCGCACGGGCGCCGAATATGCCGCCGCCATCCGCGACGGCCGCATCACCGAAGACGATCTTGCCGAAGCGCTGGAAGCCTCGCCCTCGCCGCTGAAGCCCGCCGATGCCGCCGCCCTGCGCCACGCGGCCGAGCAGCTGGGTGACGGGCCGGAGCCGAGCGCGCTGCCGACCATCGCCGATCTCGCGGCGCAAGCGACCGGCATCGACTGGCCCGCGCTGATCGACAAGTGCATCGGGCTGTGGGCGGCAGGCCAGTTCGACCGCGGACAGGCACTGTGGTCGCCCGCCCCCGGCTCGGACGCCTTCGCCGCCTGGCGCGCCTGGGCGATGCATGATCTCACGCCCGAAATCGCGGGACTTGAAGGCTTCTGCGCCCATGTCGCCGCCGCCCCCGACACGCCCGAACGCGCGATCCTGTTCGCCGCCGAGGCGCTCGGCATCAGCGACGCTGCCGCCGAAACCGCTTTCCACCGGTTGTTCATGAGCATGGGCGGCTGGTCGCAGCATGCCCGATGGCTGCTGTGGCAGGCTGAACTCGCGGGGACGAGTGACCGGACCATGGCCGATCTGCTCGCCATCCGCCTGATCTGGGACGAGGCGCTGCTCGCCCATGCCCCCGAGGTCGCCGACCGCTGGGCCGCGACCGTCGCCGCCCATGCCGCCCCCGTCGCCGCCGGAGCAGACGAGGTGGCGCTCGCGATCTTGCAGGACGCTGCCGACCGTGGCCACCAGCGCCGCCTCGCCGCCGCGCTCGACGGCGAAACGCCCGCGACCGACCGCCCCTTCCTGCAGGCAGCCTTCTGCATCGACGTGCGTTCGGAAGTGTTCCGGCGCGCGCTGGAAAGCATCGATGCATCCATCGCCACGATCGGCTTTGCGGGCTTCTTCGGCCTGCCGCTCGCCCACCACGCCCATGGTTCGGACATCCGCGAGGCGCGCCTGCCGGTGCTGCTCAACCCCGCGGTCGAGACCACCAGCGCGGGCGATCCGGCGAAGGATCAGGCCAGCCGCATCAGCGCCCGCAGCAAGCGTGCCTGGGGCCGCTTCCGGCAGGCGGCGGTATCCTCCTTCGCCTTCGTCGAGGCGGCAGGGCCGGTCTATGCGGTCAAGCTGGTCAAGTCGGCGCTGGGTCTGGGCGACACGGCCAAGCCCGAGCCCGCCCCGCAGGTGGTCGGCGGCATGACCGCCGAGGCCAAGGCCGATACGGGCGCTGCCGTGCTCAAGGCGATGAGCCTGACCAAGGGTCATGGCGAGATCGTGCTGCTGCTCGGCCATGGCGGAAACGTCACCAACAACCCGCATGAAAGCGCCTATCACTGCGGCGCCTGCGGAGGTTACACCGGCGAGGTTTCCGCCCGCCTGCTAGCAATCCTGCTCAACGACCCTGAAACCCGCGCCGGTCTGGCCGAGCGGGGCGTCGAGGTTCCCGCCGACACCCTCTTCGTCGCCGGGCTGCATGATACCACCACCGACGCGATCACCATCTACGAGGACGGCTTGCCCGCCAGCCGCAGCGGTGATCTGGCAAAGGTCGGCACAATGCTGGCACAGGCAGCGAAGATCGCCCGCGCCGAACGTGCGCTGAGGATGCCCGGTGCGAGCGGCGAGAGCATTCCTGCACGCGCCACCAACTGGGCCGAGATCCGTCCGGAATGGGGCCTTGCCGGCTGCGCCGCCTTCATCGCCGCCCCGCGCGAGGCGACCACAGGCCGCGATCTGGGCGGGCGGGCCTTCCTGCACTCCTATGACTGGCAGGCCGATGCCGGCTTCGGCACGCTGGAACTCATCATCACCGCGCCGGTGGTGGTGGCGAGCTGGATTTCGCTCCAGTATTTCGGCTCTTCGGTCGCACCGGACATGTTCGGCGGCGGCAACAAGCTGATCCACAATGTCGTGGGCGGGATCGGCGTGATCGAGGGCAATGGCGGACGCCTGCGCCCCGGCCTGCCCTGGCAGGCGGTGCATGACGGCGATGCCCTCGCCCACGAGCCGCTGCGCCTCAGCGTGATGATCGAAGCCCCGCGCGAGGAGATCCTCAAGGTGCTCGAAAACCACCCCGGCGTGCGCGAATTGTTCGACAATGGCTGGCTGCACCTGTTCGTGCTGAAAGATGGCAAGGTCGATGCGCGCTATCGTCCCGGCCTCGAATGGGCTGACGCCGCCCCGGAAACCCTTGCGGCCTGAGGCGCGCACATCAAGGTTGCGCCGCATAGCCTTCGCTTTTCCAGCCGCCCTTGTTCTCGCCGTGATACCGCTCCGCCGCTTGCCGGAATGTCACGGCCTCTGCCCTGTCCTTGCGCCGCTCCGCGATAATGTCGCGGCCTTCGATCTTGATTGCCTTGCGCGCGAGCACGGCCATCCCCCGCGCCTCTGCCAGCGAAATCAGCTTGGCGCTCCCAAGCGAAACGTCCCGCCGTTTCTTGTCTCGCTGCACCCGCACATACCATGATGCACCGCCGCGCTTATCCACCTTTAGAAAAAGGCCGTCGCCATCCTGATAGGCTCCCGGCACTTTCAGCGCGTCTTTCACTTGCTTGGCAGTCAGCTTCCCCATGTCGATCTCCAGCCGATCGAAAGTGTGGGGGGAATTGGCCGAAAATGGCCGGGACGTTCTCACTCCCCCACATTTTCCACCCACACTTTACCGCTCACTCCCCCACATTTTCCACCCACACTTTACCGCGAATTGGGACGGCTGGCAATGAACGGGAGCGCGCACGGGTGGACGCTTTTTCCTTGGAAAACCGCGCTTTCCGGCGATGGGGGGAGATTGTCAGCCAAAGGGAAAGTGGTGGACAGGGCTGGATTCGAACCAGCGTACGCTTGCGCGGGCAGATTTACAGTCTGCTGCCTTTAACCACTCGGCCACCTGTCCACACAGTCCCCTGACGTCGAGGGGGGCGTTCCCGGGCGGAATTCCGCTCTGAAAATGCGCGAGTCCCGTGCCGGGCTCGCTGCCGAGAGGCGCCCCTTTGGCGAAGCACTGCTTGCCTGTCAATGGCCCTGCTGGCAGGGGCGCTGCTGACAGCGAGCCAAGGAGCACGAGATGGCCAAGAGTGGTGAACGCAAACGCGCATTGCGCGGACGTGCGGGACGGATGAAGGGCGGGCGCGGCTCGGGCCGGGCGAGCACGGGGCAAGTGCGCCTGTGGGGCCGCCACCCGGTCGAGGCGGCCTTGAAGAACCCCGAACGCCAGCACCGCAAGCTGTGGGCAACGCGCGAAGGCATCGCCAGCCTCGACGGCGAATTGCCGCCGGACTTTCCGGTCGAATATGCCGATGTCGCCGACCTTGCTCGGCTGGTCGCCAAGGATGCGCCGCATCAGGGACTGGTGCTGGAATGTGCCCCGCTGGAGGACGTGTTCCTCGACGAGGTCGCGCTGGGCGAGGCAGACCGTCCGGTGGTAGTGCTCGACCAGGTTACCGATCCGCACAATGTCGGCGCGATCCTGCGCTCGGCAGCGGCCTTCGGTGCCGCGGCGATCGTCACCCAGGACCGCCACGCCCCGCCCGAAGGCGGCGTGCTGGCCAAGGCCGCCTCGGGCGCATTGGAAACAGTGCCCTGGGTGCGGGTGGTCAACCTTGCCCGCGCGCTGGAGGAACTGGCCGAGGCGGGATACTGGCGGATCGGGTTGGCCGGCGAGGCGGACGCCGCGCTCGCTGACATCATGCCTACTGGCCCGCTCGCGATTGTGCTGGGTGCCGAGGGCGAAGGGCTGCGCCACAACATCGCCGCCCATTGCGACGCACTGGCCAAGCTCCCGATTTCCTCGGCGATCGAAAGCCTCAATGTCTCGAACGCAGCGGCGATTGCGCTTTATGCGGTCGCCACGCGCAGCTAGAAGTGCGCCGAGGGAGGGAATACCATGACCATGTTTTCGACCATCCGTCTGCGCGCCGCAGCATTGCTGGCGGGCTTTGCGCTCGCGCTGTCGGGCTGCTTCATGGCACCGGGCAAGTTCACATCCGAACTCGCGCTGACCGGTCCGGACAGCTTCACCTTCCGCTATGACGGCGAAATTTTCTTCCTCGGCCTTTCGAAGCTCGCCCAGATGGGCGCAGCAGCCGATACCGAGAGCTTCAGCGCCACCTGCTTCAACGATGAAACCTTCGAGGAGCGCGCCTGCACTCCCGAGGAAGAAGCTGACCAGCGCGCCGAGTGGGACGCGGGCGCGGCCCGACGTGCCGAAGAAAAGGAGAAGGAAGCCAAGCAGATGGCCGCGATGATGGGCGGGATCGACCCTGCCGATCCCAAGGCCGCCGAGGAACTGGTCCGCCTGCTCGAACGGCAGAAGGGCTGGAACCGGGTCGTGCACAAGGGCGACGGGCTGTTCGAGGTCAGCTACGCCGTCTCCGGCACGCTGGGCCACGATTTTCTGTTCCCGATGATCGAAGGGTTTCCCGCTACCAACCCCTTCGTCCAGATGATCCTGCGCGAGGGCGGCCAGGTGCGGATCAATGCCCCGGCTTTCGCCGCGCAGAGCGGGGATAATCCCATGGCGGCGATGATGGGCGGCGTGGCCCCGCTCGCCAATATCGCGGCGATGGAAGCGGCCGCGGAAAACGGTGTCAAGGAAGACGAGGAGCAGATCCCGGGCATGCCGGTCCTCGAGGGCACCTTCTCAATCCGCACCGCACCGGGGATGCGGATCCTCGCCAACAACACCGACGAAGGCCCGGAAGGCGCAATCGGCGCGGGGGAAGTGCTGCGCTGGGCCGTCTCGCCGCGGAGCGCTCAGGCTCCGACTGCACTGATCGCAACCGGCGGCTGAGACATCGCCACACGAGGGACAAAAAGAAACCCCGTTAGCCGAAGGGCTAACGGGGTTTTTGCTTTTCGAAGCGGCGACCCGCCTGCTGGTCAGGCGATCAGTTGACGGCGTCCTTCAGACCCTTGCCCGCCTTGAACTTGGGCTGGTTGGAAGCCTTGATCTTCATTTCCTCACCCGTGCGCGGATTGCGTCCGGTGGATTCCTTGCGCTTGCCGACCGAGAAGGTACCGAAACCCACCAGGCGGACTTCGTCGCCGTTGGAAAGGGCCTTGGTGATGGTGTCGAACACGCTTTCGACGGCGCTTGCGGAATCGCTTTTCGAAAGGCCGCTGGCCGCTGCCACTTCGCTGATAAGATCGTTCTTGTTCATCTAGGAACCCCCTCGGCTCGAGATTTCGTTCTTGCGGTGAATCGCCTCGTCAAAAACCCGAACTTGAGACTGTTTCCGCAGGGCTGTCAAAGGCAAATCGCCAGTGACCGAAAACGCCCACAAAGCTGGAGCGTCTCACGCCGGGATACGGTTCGGCGCGCTCTGCCTGAACGGCTCATCTTGTCCGGTTTGGACGCGACTCTGCCGCGAATCGCGGCAAGGGACACGTCCTAGCGTTTCAATGTGCGGTTGGCACGTCAGAAGCGAGCGGATTGGCTCCGGATGCGGTGCCGCCCGGCTGGCTCGCAAGATCGTCGGCCTCGGTCCATTCGATCGGCACAGGCGCCTCGACCAGAGCATGGGTAAGAACCTGGTCGACATGGCTGACCGGAATGATTTCCAGCCCTTCCTTGGCATTGGCCGGGATCTCGGCAAGATCCTTGACGTTTTCCTCGGGGATGAGGACGGTCTTGATCCCGCCGCGCAGCGCCGCAAGGAGCTTTTCCTTGAGACCACCGATCGCCAGCACCCGTCCGCGCAAGGTCACTTCGCCGGTCATCGCCACTTCGGGGCGCACCGCGATGCCAGAAAGGGTCGATACGATCGAGGTGACCATGCCGATGCCCGCGCTCGGCCCGTCCTTGGGCACCGCACCCTCCGGCAGGTGGATGTGGACGTTCTTGCGATTGAAGACGCTCGGCTTGATCCCGTAGGCGGGCGCACGCGCCTTGACGAAGCTGAAGGCCGCCTGGACGCTCTCGTTCATCACTTGCCCGAGCTTGCCGGTAGTCTTGATCTCGCCCTTGCCCGGTGTCGTCACACTCTCGATGGTCAGCAACTCGCCACCGACCGAGGTCCACGCAAGGCCCGTGACCGCGCCGACCTGCGGCTCCTCTTCCGACACGCCATGCTTGAACTTGCGCACGCCGGAGTAGTCACCGAGGTTTTCGGGTGTGATGGTGACGCTGTCGGTCTTCTTCTCGAGAATCTGACGCAGCGACTTGCGGCACAGCTTGGCGATCTCGCGCTCAAGCGTACGCACCCCGGCCTCGCGGGTGTAGTAGCGGATCAGGTCGCGCAGGGCTTCCTCGGTCAGCTCGAATTCGCCCTTCTTCAACCCGTGCGCCTTGACCTGCTTTTCGACCAGATGGCGCTGGGCGATCTCGACCTTCTCGTCCTCGGTATAGCCTTCGAGCCGGATGATCTCCATCCGGTCGAGCAGCGGCTGCGGCAGGTTGAGGCTGTTCGCGGTGCACACGAACATGATGTCGCTGAGGTCGAGGTCGAGCTCGAGATAGTGGTCCTGGAACTTGGCGTTCTGTTCCGGATCGAGCACTTCCAGAAGTGCCGAGGCCGGATCGCCGCGGAAATCCTGACCCAGCTTGTCGATCTCGTCGAGCAGGAACAGCGGATTGCTGGTCCCGGCCTTCTTCAGGTTGGCGACGATCTTGCCCGGCATCGAGCCAATGTAAGTCCGCCGGTGACCGCGGATTTCGGCCTCGTCGCGCACGCCGCCCAGCGACTGGCGCACGAATTCGCGCCCCGTCGCCTTGGCGATCGACTTGCCCAGAGAAGTCTTGCCGACACCCGGAGGGCCCACGAGGCACAGGATCGGCCCCTTGAGCTTGTTGGTGCGCGCCTGCACCGCGAGGTACTCGACGATGCGGTCCTTGACCTTCTCCAGGGCATAATGATCCGCATCAAGGATCTCCTGCGCCTTGGCGATATCCTTCTTCAGCTTCGACTTCTTGCCCCACGGCAGGCCGAGCAGCACGTCGAGATAGTTGCGGATCACCGTCGCCTCGGCGCTCATCGGCTGCATCGAGCGCAGCTTCTTGAGTTCAGCCTGTGCCTTGGCTTTGGCTTCCTTGGAAAGCTTGGTCTTTTCGATCTTCTCGGTAAGTTCGGCGATTTCGTTGCCTTCATCGCCATCCCCGCCGCCGAGTTCCGACTGGATCGCCTTCAACTGCTCGTTGAGGTAATATTCGCGCTGGGTCTTTTCCATCTGGCGCTTCACGCGCCCGCGGATGCGGCGTTCGACCTGGAGCACCGAAAGCTCGCCCTCCATGAAGGCCATGACGAGCTCAAGCCGCTTGAGAGGGCTTGCCTCGCTCAGCAGCGACTGCTTGTCCGACACCTTGGCCGAAATCGCGGCGGCGATCGTATCGGCCAGTTGCCCGGCATCGTCGACATCGGTCAGATCGACACCGGCATCCTCGCCCAGCTTCTTGTTGAGCTTCACATATTCGCCGAACTGTTCGACAACCTGCCGCATCAGAGCGGTGACCTCGCTGCCGGCCACCGTCTCGGGCAACAGCGGTTCCACTTCGGCAAGAATATGCGTTCCGAGATCCTCGAGTGCGGTTAGCCGCGCGCGGGTCTGCCCTTCGACCAGCACCCGCACCGTGCCGTCAGGGAGCTTCAGCAGCTGTAGCACTTGGGCGATGACCCCCACGTCATAGAGATCGTCGCCCTCCGGATCGTCGCAGCCCGGATCGAGCTGGGCCAGCAACATGATGTCCTTGGAGGCTTCCATCGCCGCTTCGAGCGCCGCCACCGACTTGTCGCGCCCCACGAACAGGGGGACGACCATGCCGGGGAAGACGACAATGTCGCGCAGAGGAAGGAGAGGGTAGGTCTGGGTCATGTTCTTGTATCCGCGGCGGCCATTTGGGCTCGCCTTTGAAGGGAATATGGGTAGGCCTCGGTCGGGCCGCAATGGGGGGTTGGGGCTAGGTTGTGGACGGCGCGGGTTGCGCCGCGAGCGCATCCACCATCATGCGGCCTCGCGATCCGGAACTTCATCGTCCCGGATCAGCAGGAACAGGGCGAGCGACGACCCCGCCGTCTCAATCGCGATCGGCGTCGGGACCAAGCATCACGGTCGTCAGCACCGTCAAGATCACCGGCCCGAACAGGACAAAGGCGAGGCGGTATCGCGGCACATCGCGCAATGCGCCAAACCCATCTTCAGGGCGAATTGGCCCCGTAGCCTGACCTCACCCGAGGCCAGGCAGGTTGAACCCCGGCGGGAGGCCCATCGAGCCCTGCATTTCCTTCATCTGCTCGTTCGAAACCCGGTCCGCCCGGTCGCGCGCATCGTTGAAGGCGGCGGCGACCAGATCCTCGACGATCTGCTTGTCTTCCGGCTTCATAAGGCTGTCGTCGATCGACACGCCGAGAATGCGGCCCTTGGCGCTCGCGCGAACCTTCACCAGCCCGCCGCCGGCTGTGCCCTCGACCTCAATGGAATCGAGCTTCACCTGCATCTCGTTCATCTGATTCTGGATGGTCTCGGCGGCCGCTTGTGCCGCCTTCATCATCTCTTCCATCGACTTCATCGGGGACTCCTCAATTCCATGGGGGACGGGCCGCGCGGGCGACATTGCCCTCGGTCCCTAGCAATTCGGCCTCGGGGAAGGCCGCAAAAGCTGCTTGCACCAGCGGATCAGACAGGATGCGCGCTTCCTCGGCCTGGGCCTCGGCCTCGGCGGTCTCGCGCAAGGACGGCTGCGCCGCGCCTGAGCCGCGCTCCACCTGCCAGCGCCTGCCCGTCACCTTGAACAGCGCCTCGCGAATCTCGGGGGCGGGATCATCGGGGAAGGTGTCGGCCTGTTCGAACACCAGCCGCTCCTGTCCCAGTTCGATCACCCGCACGCGGGCGCGCATCATCTCGGCGACATGCAATTGGCCCGAAGCATCGACCTGTTCGACCAGGGTCACCCAGTCCTGAGCGGGGGCCGCGAAGGGAGACGCCGGTGCCGGGGGTTCGGCAGAGGTAGCCGGGGCCGACGGCGCACCTGCCGCGAGTTCCTCGATCCGCCGCGCCAACTTGCCCGGATCCGGCATCTGCACTGCGTGAAGTATGCGTAGCAAGGCCATCTGCAGCGCCACCAGCGGATCCGGGGCGGCGCGAACTTCCTCGTGGCCCTTGAGCAGCAATTGCCACAGTCGGTGGAGTTCACCAGCACCCATCCGCGCGGCGAAATCGGCGAGCGCGGCGCGCTCCTCTTCAGCGGGCGCGTCCGGCTCGCTCCCCGAAACCTGCGCTAGGGTAATCCGGTGGGTGAGGTCCATCAGCGCGCGCATCAATGCCAACGGTTCCACCCCGAGCGCATATTGCTCGTCAACCGCGGCGAGCAAGGGCTTGGCATCGCCTGACAAAAGGTGGCCAAGCACGCGCCGCTGCGCGCTCTTGTCGGCCAGACCCAGCATGTCGCGCACGCGCCCGGCGGCAACCATCCCTTCCCCGTCTAGATCGGCGTGAGCAATCGCCTGATCGAGGATCGAGAGCCCGTCGCGCACCGATCCTTCGGCGGCAGAGGCAATGATGGAGAGCGCCTCGTCCTCGGCGTCCACGCCTTCGAGGCGGCAGATCTTGGCGAAGTGCTCTGCCAGCAGCGGGGCCGGAATGCGCCGCAGGTCGAAACGCTGGGTGCGGCTCAGCACGGTCACGGGCAGCTTGTCGACTTCAGTGGTTGCAAACAGGAACTTCACGTGCGGCGGCGGTTCCTCGAGCGTCTTGAGCAGCGCGTTGAAGGCGTTGCGCGAGAGCATGTGGACTTCGTCGATGATGTAGATCTTGTAACGCGCCGAAACCGCAGCGTAGCGCACCTGCTCGATGATCTCGCGCACGTCATCGACCCCGGTGTTCGAGGCCGCGTCCATCTCGATCACGTCGATATGCCGCCCCTCGGCAATCGCGGTGCAGGGCTCGCACTTCCCGCAAGGGTCGATCGTTGGTCCGCCCTGCCCGTCCGGTCCGACGCAGTTCAGCGCCTTGGCGATCAGCCGCGCGGTCGAGGTCTTGCCGACCCCGCGCACGCCGGTCATCAGGAAAGCGTGGGCCAGCCGGTCACGCGCGATGGCGTTGGCAAGGGTGCGCACCATCGCCTCCTGCCCGATCAGCTCGGAGAAGGTCTGCGGGCGATATTTGCGGGCAAGCACACGGTAGGGCTGATTGCTTGAGCCGGTAGAGGATGGCGCTGGCGCGGGCACAGGGGCCGGAGCAGGCGCGGGCGCTGGCGCCGGATCGCCGAACAGCGCGTTCTGTCCGGCAGCCTCCAGTTCGGCCGCCGTCGGGCCGCTGTCGTCATCGTGTTCGTCGAGATCGGGGTCGGAATCGTGCACGCCCGCAAGCTAGGCGCTGGGGGCCGCGATGTCGATTGCAAAGCACCCGCCTTTTGCACCATCCGCATTGCCTTGGCGCTGCGCGGAGCATGGGCCAAGGGCATGCATTTGCCCCTTGCCGCCGCCCCGATCCTGCTGGTTCTGAACGCCTTGCCCGCGCTCGCCCAGCCGCTTTCCGACAGCCCCGCCGATACCGAAGCGCAGAGCCTGCCTGCCCTGCCCGAACTCACCGCCGCGCGGCTCAACCGCATGTGCTCGCCTGCCGGAATGATGCAATATGCCTTCGGCGAAACCGGGGTGCCGGGCAGCACCAAGGTCGAACAGATCATCTCCCCCGGCTTCGCCATGCCCGCCAGCTTCGCCCCCTTCGAGCGCGCCAAGCCGATGGCGACGGCATGGAGCAACCGGCTGTTCCAGATGACCTATTCCTTCAAGCTCGCCGACGAGGATGAGGCGCAGGACATCATGTCGGCAATCGGCGACGTGCTCGAAGAGGAGGCCGGGTGGACCTATGTCGAGCGCGACTTCGACACCACGCCGCTGAGCATGATCAACGCGGTCGGCTGGCTGAGTTTCGAGAAGGCGGTCGAGGCCGAAGGCGCGCCGACGCGGGTATTCCTGGCGCTCGATCACGGGCTCGGCGAAGTCACGCTGACCTGTTCGCGCGAGGATCTGACCCGCGTCCAGTTCGGCGAGGCCTTCGGTCGCCTGCCGGAAGGCACGCCGCGGCCCGCCATGCCCGAAGTCGCCATCCCGCCCGCGCTCGATCCCGTCCGCTGCGCCGACGAGGCGGTGCTCGCCGAGATGCGCGATCTGATCGCCGACGCGCGCTTTGCCGACCGCTTCAGCGCCCGGATGCTGGAGCGCACCAGCTACCGCGACCGGCTGACGACGTGGATGATCTGGAAGCTCGACCAGTCGGGCAAGATCGACACGATGGAGATCGTCGGGCTGGTGATACAGGCCTCCGGCTATGCCAGCCCGGACGGCAATCCGCTCGCCGCGATGAAAAAGGTGCTGGACATGCTGCCGATCGTCAAGCGTATGGGAGAGGCGCAGAACGCTGGCGATCCGCAGGGCCTGTGTCTCGCACTGGCCGATTTTCAGATCTGGATCATGGAGGTCGACGCGCTCACCAGCAAGCAGACCGAGGCGGCGCACGCCGCGCTCGAGGCCAAGGCCCGCGAGCTTGGCGTTTCGCTGGACTAGGATGCGTGAAGAAGGAGCCGGGCGACCCGCCGCAATCCACCTGGGCTGCTGCCTTCCGGCCCTGACCCGGTGAGCAGACGCAAACGTCCACCCGACTCCCGAGCCGGCATATGGCCTCGCCGGGGCGAAAGGTCAACTGAGCGAAAAACCGGCCCGAAGGGCCACAAGGGCGACCGCCCTCTGCGGCCTATGCCGCAAAGCCAGGGCGGGCGGAGGCCCGTCGCCCGGCGTTCGAGGGACTATCTGAAATTATCCGCGTAGGCCTGCAGCTTGAGACGCTTGGGCGGGGTCGCATGGACACGCGCGGTAATGCCATGCCTCGCTGCATAAGCCTGTGCAGCGTCCTTCGAGGGGAAGGTCAGCCGCACCTGCGACTGGGTATCGCCCGTCCCCGTCCAGCCCATCAGCGGATCGGCAAAACGCGCCTCCGACTGCTCGAATTCGAGCACCCACTCGTCGGTGTGGGCCTTGCCGGACTGCATCGCGTGCTTGGTCTTCTGGTAAATTCTCGCGGACATTTTTGCTTTCGATCCTCGCTCATGCGGCCTGACGGCCGCGTCGCTGCGGGCGGGCAGTCGCCCTTGCGGGTCGCCTAAGCGCCCGGATTGCGCGTTCCCGTTAGCCCAAAGCTATTCGCGGTTGAAGGCGTTTTTGGTCTTCATGCTCGGCTTTTCCAGCCATGGCTGGTCGGGCCAGCGGTGCTTGGGATAGCGGCCTTTCATATCCTTGACCACATCGCGCCAGCTGCCGCGCCAGAAACCGGGCAGGTCGCGGGTCGACTGGATCGGGCGGCCAGCGGGGCTGGTGAGTTTGAGCAGCAGTGGTGTGGTGCCGATCAGCGGCTGCTCGTCGAGCCCGAACAGCCCTTGAACCCGCACCTCGACGCTGGGCGCATCGTCCCCGGCATAGTCGATGGCGTGGCGGGTATCGCCGGGGGACGTGAAATGGGTGGGTGCGGCGCGGTCGAGTGCCTGACGGGCGCTCCAGTCCAGCAGGCCGAGCGCCGCGTCAGCAAAGCGGTTCGGCGGCAAATCGAGATCGCGCCGCCCCGCGAGCAGCGGGACAAGCCAATCGCCTGACCGTTCGCGCAGAACCGATTCCGAAAGGGCCTCGACACCGGCAAAGCGGGCGCGGGCAAGAAAACCTCGAGGGAGCACTTCCCCCAGCTTCTCCAGCGCCTTTTCCACGAGGATATCCACACACAGCGCAGGGTCGGGAGCGGGTTCCGGAATGCTCGCCAAGACGATCGCGCCAAGCCGCCGCTCACGCCGCGCCTCGATCCGCTCCTTGTCGTTATTCCAACGGATTGTGATGCGCTCCTCAAGTTCCTTCGAAAACAACCTGGCGATCCGTTCGGGTGCGATTTCGCACCCTGCGGTGATGCGCGCACCTTTGGCCTGCCCCTGTGCATCACCGATCACGATCCATTCGGCCTGCGCCAGCGGCGAGGCGGGATCGAGCGCATAACCGCGCCCTCCTGCGCTGATCCAGTGCTCGCCCGAGGCATCGCGGCGGCGGGCGACGAAATCGGGGCGGGCGAGTGCCAGCGCTTCGGCAGCGTCGGTGGCCATGCTTTCGCCGATTGCGCCAGCCAGTCTGGCGGCTTGCTTGGCCCAGCCCTGCGCAATCCGTTCTGCGGCAAGACTGCGCGGGGCGCGGTCGGTGCGCCAGCGGGCAAGGCGTTGCAGATGGTCTTCACTCCGCCCGCCAAGCCCGCGCTCCTGCAACAGCATCACCAGCCGCGCCGCATCCTCGCCGCAGCCTGCCGCCGCACCGTGCAGGACAGCGGCAGCCTGATCGGGCGACATGGGCAGTGCGGCAATCGCCTCGCCGAGCGGAGTGATCCGGCCCTCGGCCAGCGCGCCCAGAGCCTCCAACGCTGCCCGCGCCGCCGCGACCGAGGCTTCGGGCGGCGGATCAAGCCATGGGAGAGCGGAGGGGTTCGCCGTCCCCCACTTCGCCAACCGTAATAACAGCGGGGCAAGATCGGCTTGCAAAATCTCGGCGGGCGTGAATTCCGGACGGCCGGCGTGCCCCGCCTCCTCCCACAGCCGGTAAGCCACCCCGGGCCCCTGACGCGCCGCTCGTCCCGCCCGCTGCGCTGCCGAGGCCTGCGAGGCGCGGCGTGTGACAAGATGCGTGGTCCCTGCCGCCCGGTCGAATTCGGCGAGGCGGGCAAGGCCGGAATCGACCACCACGCTCACCCCGTCGAGCGTCAGCGAGGTCTCGGCAATAGCAGTCGCCAGCACGATCCGGCGGCGGCCCTGGGCGTCGCGGCGGATCGCGGCGCGCTGGGCGGCGGGCTCGATCTGACCGTGGAGCGGGTGGATCGGCACGTTGGCGAGGCGCGGCTCCAGCCGCTCGCGCACCCGCTCTATCTCGCGCACGCCGGGCAGGAAGGCGAGGATATCGCCCGCCTCCTCGCGCCAAGCGGTCAGCACCGCGCTCGCCATGCGATCCTCGATCACCTGCGAAGCATCCCCGCCAAGCCACTTGATATTCAGCGGAAAGCTGCGCCCTTCGCTTTCGATCACTGGCGCGCTCTCGCCCAGCAGCCGGGCAAATCTCGCGCCGTCGATCGTCGCGGACATGACTAGCACCCGCAGGTCCTCGCGCAGCACGGCGCGGGTTTCGAGCGCCAGCGCGAGGCCAAGATCGCTGTCGAGCGCGCGTTCATGCGCCTCGTCGAACAGCAGCGCCGAAATACCGGGGAGTTCCGGGTCTTCAACCAGCCGATTGACGAGGATCGCCTCGGTGACAACGAGGATGCGCGTTCTCGCGGAAACCTTGCTGTCGAGCCGGGTCATGTAGCCTACGGTCTCGCCCGGCTTCTCGCCGACCATTTCCGCCATACGTTCGGCAGCCGCACGGGCAGCGACGCGGCGGGGGGAGATGAGGATGATCTGGCCGGTGCACCACGCCTCCCCCAGCAGATCGGGCGCGACCGCCGTGGTCTTGCCCGCCCCCGGAGGCGCGACCAACACGGCCGCCCCCTCGCCCGCCAGCGCGGCGCGGAGGTCAGGCAGAACAGCCGTTATGGGAAGGGCGGGGTGCATCGCCCCGGCCGATAGCTTGCTCAATGCCCGCGCGCGACCGCGAATTGCGCCGCTTCAGCCATCGCCGCGCGCGCCTTGCCATCGGGGAAGATCGAGATCGCGTCGATCGCCCGGTGCGCGAAGTGCCGCGCCCGCTCGCGCGTGTCCTCAAGCGCATTGTGCTTGCCGATCAGCGCAATTGCCTGGGCAAGGTCTTCGTCCGAGGAGCGATGGCCGATGATCGCGTCCTTCCAGAACTTGCGCTCTTCCTCATTGCCGCGTGCATAGGCGAGGATGACCGGCAAGGTCATCTTGCCTTCGCGGAAATCGTCGCCCTGTTCCTTGCCCATTTCGGCGGCATCGGAATCATAGTCGATCGCATCGTCGACCAGCTGGAACGCGACCCCGAGATTGCGGCCATAGGCTTCCAGCGCGTGCTCCTGTTCCTCCGAACATTCCGCCACCACCGCGCTGATCTGGCTGGCGGCGGCGAACAGGGCTGCGGTCTTTGCACCGATGATGTGGAGGTATTGTTCCTCGCTGGTGTTGATCTGGCGCTGGGCGGAGAGCTGCGAGACCTCGCCTTCCGCGATCACCGCGCTCGCGCGCGAGAGGATCGAGAGCACCTTGAGGCTGCCATCCTCGGTCATCAGTTCGAAGGCGCGGCTAAACAGGAAATCGCCCACCAGCACGGTGGCCGGATTGCCGAAGATGATGTTGGCTGCGGCCTTCCCGCGCCTGAGTTCGCTGCCGTCCACCACATCATCGTGCAGCAGGGTAGCGGTGTGGATGAATTCGACCGCCGCGGCGAGCTTGTGGTGGCGGGTGCCTTTGTAGCCTACCAGTTCGGCGCCCGCGAGCGTCAGCATCGGCCGCAGCCGCTTGCCCCCGCCCGAAATCAGATGGCCTGCCAGGCGCGGGATGAGCGGGATCTCACTCTGCATCCGGTCGAGGATCACGGCGTTGACCGAATTCATGCCAGCCGCAGTGAGCGACAGCATGGGATCCAGTGTCGGTGCCTTGCGCGGCAGAGGGACGATGTCGGCACTCATGATGGCTTGGCCTTAAGGCCGCCCCAGCGTGCTTGGCAAGCGCAGATTTGCTGCTAGTTTCGCAGGCCATGTCGCACGAAACGCAAGCGCCCGATCCGGTTCTCGCCGCCTATCGCAAAAGCATCGACAATATCGATGCGGCGCTGATCCACATTCTTGCCGAGCGCTTCCGCATCACGCAGGCGGTTGGCGAATACAAGGCCAGGGCCACCCTGCCCCCGGCCGATCCGGACCGCGAGGCGCGTCAGATAGCCCGGCTGAGGAAGCTCTCGGAAGAAGCGGACCTCGACCCCGAATTCTCCGAGAAGTTCCTGCGCTTCATCATCGACGAGGTGATCCGCCACCACGAAAAGGCGGCGCGCGGCGACTGAGGAGATCAAGGCGCTTCGTGTTCACCCGCAGTAGCCGGATCAGGTTCGGGCGGCGGTGGCGGAGGCGGCGGAGCCGGAGTGCGCGGCCGTTCAAGCAGTTCACCCCTTTCCCGCAAGATGCGGCGCTGGGCGCGGGTGAGGCGGATTGTCTCGCCATTGCCAAGCAGGACGTGACGGCCGCGGCCGGGATAGATCAGCGGCGTACCCAGACAGGTCGCATCGCGCCCGAAATCGACATCGCATTGCGGCCCGATCCCGCGCCGGTCGACCTCCGGTGGTCCGAGGGGATTAGTGAACACTGTTCGCTGGTCTTCGAGCCCGGCGTCAGTGGCGCAGCCCCCAAGTGCCAGAGCAATCGCCAGCACGGTACGCCTCGCGATGAACATGCCTGAAACCTCCTCCAAGCAATCATTCGATTTCAGTCGCTTGGCAGGCGTGAACCCTGTCTGAACCGATGGCAAAAAAGGGGGGCACGCAGCCGGTTGACAGGCTGCGTGCCCCAGAGGGGTGCGGGCCGCACCCTGCCGCCAGACGCGCTCCATCGGGTAGCAGGATTGGCGGGGCTGCAAATCCTGCAAAGACGCGCCTCGGTAGGAATGGTTCAGCGCGGACGCTTGCCGCCGCGGGGGCGAGGCAGCTTGGGGCCGGAACGCGAGACGTTTCGGTTAACCTGTCCATCGCTGCGCGTGGTGGTGCGGCTGCGCGAACCGACCACATTGCCGGCACTGTCGGTCACGGTCTGGCTGGCGGAGGAGTTGCCCTGACCGTCCCGGCTGCGCACGCCCGACAGGCCATAGGTTTCGCCTCCGCGTCCGGTGGCGGTGCCGGCAAAGGTCGAACCGTTTTCCGTGCGGGTGCGCTCGCCCGAAAGCGTGCGGGAATTTCCTTGGGGACCGGTCTGCACCACGTCGATGGTCGACCCGGTCTCGGTGCGCTGTCGTACGGCGGTGCTGGTTGCGGTGTTGCCGGTGTTGAGATTGGTCACTTCCCGTTCGCGCGTTGCCGTGCCGGTTTCGGGGTTCACCGTGGTCGTGGTCGAGCCACTGGAATTGGGGCCTTCAAAGGTGCGGGTGCGGGTCTGGTCCTGGGCTGCCGCCGGGAGCGCCATCGCCAGTGCGGTGAGCATGGCGAGCATCTGGGGGGTCTTCTTCATGGCGAATTCCTCATCCGTTTCGTGACTTGGGTGTGTCTTTCCGCCGCGTCGGGGGTATGCGACGGAAGACACAGTGGAAACGGGAGAAGCGCGCCGACCCTTCGCGCTTGAGGTGCCTTTTTCGCTCAGCGTGGCGGTTCGGCGGAAGGCGTATCGGTTTGGGAGGGAGACCCCGGAGTTTCCTGAGCCTCAAGCGCGGGATCGAGCGCGTCAGCCTCGGCCGGGCCGGTCTGGCGCAGCCTTTCCTCGCGGCGCTTACGCCAGGCTTCCATCAGCTCGCGGCGCTGCTCGGGCGGGAGCTGGCGGAACGCTTCGCGGCGCTGTTCGGGGCTCATCTGCCGCAGACGCTCAAGCCGTTCGCGCCGCTCCGGCATTTGCGCGTCATCGCGCATAGGCCGAACGATATCTTCGCGGGTCAGTGCCTCGCCCGCCTCGACCCGCTGGCGCAGCTCCTCGCGGCGCGCTTCGATACGCTCATCCAGCAGGCCTTCACGGCGGCTGCGCACTTCCTCTATGCGCGCCCGGACGCGCGCCTCTTCCTCGGGGGTGGGCAGCGGCAGACCGGCAGCGGCGCGACGCTCTTTCTCGGCCGCGATACGCTCCTCGATGCGCAACCGGCGCGCCTCGACCCGGCCCTGCCGCACCTCGTCGATCCGGCGGAAGGCCTCCCCCAGCTCTTCTGGGGTGTCGATCGGGCCCACTATCCTGACCGGCGCGAGCGCGGCGGGTGCAGGGTCGGCAGGCGGCGCGGATGCCGGATCGGGAGAGGTTGCGGCAGCGGTTGCGGGTACCTTTTCCTTGCCGGTGATGCTGGCCCAGACCTTCTCGGGAGAGGGTACCGGCAAACCGACCCGCTCCAGCATCCCGGTCGCAGCCGCCGCGCTTGCCAGCGCGCCGAAGCCGACCACGCCGATGGCGATGCGCCGTCCCAGCCGCCAGCCGCGTGCGCCGCCGCCGCCGGATCGGCGAAGCGGGGGCAGCGGTGCCAGCGTTGCAGGGTCGCGCGCTTGCGCAGCGGCCAACACCTTGTCGGCAAATTCGGGAGGCAGGTTGGGCACCGCGAAGGCATCGAGCGCGCCTGCCAGCGGGCTGCCGCGCGCGACGGGTTCGCCCTCGCCCTGTTCGTTCACGCTCATCGCGCTTCTCCCTGACCTTCGAAGGCCTGCCTCAGCGCCGCACGGGCGCGATGAAGCAGGCTTTCGAAGGCCTTGATGTTCATGTCCATCGCCTCGGCCGCCTCGGCATTGGGCAGGTCCTCGTAATAAGTGAGCACGATCGCGGCGCGCTGGCGCTCGGGCAGAGCCAATACCAGCGCGCGCGTTGCACCATCGCGCTCGTCCGCCTCGATCATCGCATCGGCAAGCGGCGCCTCGTCGGCCCGTTCGGGCACCTCCTCGCCCGACACTCGCCGCGCCAGCCGCAGCTTGTCGATTGCAAGATTGGTCGTCACCCGCCCCAGCCATCCGGACAGGCGCAGCGCCCCGCCGGCA
The DNA here is from genome assembly GCF_001677335.1 of Erythrobacter dokdonensis DSW-74. Lineage (GTDB taxonomy): Bacteria > Pseudomonadota > Alphaproteobacteria > Sphingomonadales > Sphingomonadaceae > Erythrobacter > Erythrobacter dokdonensis. The sequence goes on along the minus strand of NZ_LZYB01000001.1, from coordinate 15,125 downwards.
GGCGTGCCCGCCGGGTGGCGCGCGGCAAGGCGCGGTGCGTGGTCCCACAATCTCAGCATCGCTTCCTGCACAATGTCCTCGGCCTCGTGGGGATTGCCGACCATCCGGTAGGCGATCCGGTTGAGTTGACCCGCGTAACCGGCGATCACCTCGCGCAGTGCCACCGGGTCGCGCGCAGCCAGACGCGCCACCAAAGCGGCATCATCGGCCCGGGAGGCCGGAGAAGAAGGCTCGCCGCTGGCGGTCATGTCTGCGCGCAATTGGCCCCGTGTCCGGTTGCTTTTGGTCGACTGCTTGCCGGATCTAACGCGGGACGCTGCGAAACCCTTCGCACCGCGTCACGCACGCGGCAGGCGCAGTTCGACCAGCAGCCCGCCAAGATCCTCGCTGGTGCCGAGAGTTACGCTACCACCGTAGATTTCCGCCACGTCGCGTACGATCGCAAGGCCCAGGCCCGTGCCCGGCTTGCCCGTATCGAGCCGCGCGCCGCGGTCGAAAATCCGGACGCGCTCGGCCTCGGGTATGCCGGGACCGTCATCCTCGATCCAGATCAGGCATTGGCCTTCGCGGGCCTCGGCAGTGTCTTCATCGGGATCGATCGTCACGAAAACGCTGCCCCCGCCATATTTGGCGGCGTTCTCAATCAGGTTGCCGAGCATCTCGTCGAGATCCTGCCGCTCAATGGCGACTTCGGCGCTGCGGTTGCCGGCAATGTCGAGCCGTCCGTCCGGATAGAGCCGTTCCACCGCGCGGCGTACCGCCTCTGCGCTGGCAAAGACATTCGTGCGCGAATGGCCGACCGCACGCCGGCCCACGGCGCGGGCGCGGGCGAGGTGGTGGTCGACATGGCGCTGCATCGTGCGGGTCTCGCGCATCACCGCCTCGCCGAGATCGGGCGCGCGCGCGGTCGCGGCATTGGTGAGCACCGTGAGCGGGGTCTTCAAGGCATGGGCAAGATTGCCCGCATGGCGGCGGGCTTCCTCGGCCTGGCGTTCGGTATGTTCTAGCAGCGCGTTCACCTCATCAACCAACGGCTGCACCTCGAGCGGAAGCGGCTCGGCGATGCGGTTGGCGCCGGTGGCGCGCAGGTTCTGGATCGCCGCGCGCACGCGTCTGAGCGGCGAAAGGCCATAGCGGATCTGCAACAGGGCCATGACCAGCAGACCCAGGCCGAGGACGGCAAAACTCCAGATCAGGATCAACCGCACCCGGGAAATCTGGGTGTCCATCTGCTCAGTCGCGCTGGCGACCGCAAAGGTCCAGCGGGTCTCGCTGCCGGGCAGGACAACCGTGCGCTCGGCGATTCTGAGCGGCTCGCCGGCGAACTGGCCGGAATTGTAGAAATGCACGTCGCTGTCGAAATGCTCGCCCTGAGCGGTCACGCCCTCGAGTTCCAGCGTCCGGTCCCACAGGCTGCGGGAAGGCCACGGTTCGTAATCGCCGCCGCTGATCTGCCAGTAGAGCCCGCTACCCGGTTCAAGAAAACGCTGGTCGCCGAGCGTACGGTAGAAATAGACCTCGCCGCTGGCGTCGATCTCCGCCGACGCAATCATCGCGGTAAGGATGTAGTCGAGCTGTTCGTCGAAATTGCTTTCGACTTCGGAGGTAAGCGTGCGTTCGAGCGCGATGCCGCCACCCAGCAAAAGGACGAAAATCCATCCCGCGGCGATCAGCACCATGCGCCGCGCAAGACTGGCGCGCGGACGCATGGCCGGGGATCGCGCCGTCAGGGCGGGCGCGCCGGTATCCTCGCCCGCAGGCAAGGCCGCACGCGCTTCGCCGTCCTTAGGCGCGGGGCGCGTCGGCGGGGTCGTCGAGGCTGTAACCGAGGCCACGGATCGTCGTTATCACGTCTGCGCCGAGCTTCTTGCGGATACGGGTGACAAACACCTCGATGGTGTTCGAATCCCGGTCGAAATCCTGGTCATAGATATGCTCGATCAGTTCGGTGCGGCTCACCACCTTGCCCTTGTGGTGCATCAGGTAGCTGAGAAGCTTGTATTCCTGCGCGGTGAGCTTGACCGGCTCTCCGGCAAGCGTCACGCGTCCCGAGCGCGTATCCAGCCGGACGTTGCCGGCGGTAAGTTCGCTTGACGTATTGCCAGAAGCGCGGCGGATCAGGGCGCGCAGGCGGGCGATCAGTTCTTCGGTCTGGAACGGCTTGGCGAGGTAATCGTCCGCACCCGCATCCAGGCCTGCGACCTTGTCCGACCAGCTGTCGCGCGCGGTGAGCACCAGCACTGGAAAAGTGCGCCCCTCGCGCCTCCACATGCCGAGCACGGTCAGCCCGTCGATCTCGGGAAGACCAAGATCGAGGATCACCGCGTCGTAATCCTCGGTAGAGCCCATGAAATGCCCGTCCTCGCCATCGGCCGAAAGGTCGACGGCATATCCGTGATGCTCCAGCGTCGACTTGAGCTGCGCGCCCAGCGTGGGCTCATCCTCGACGATCAGAATTCGCATGTTCCACCATTTCCTGCTGTCTTGACGACGGTTTGGTGCGCTTTTGCCGCGTCAGCGTCAAGCAAGCGCAGGAGCCTGACCCGTCGTCTGTCCCCCGATCGCGCCAGCTCTCAGCGCGAGCGACCGATGACGCGGCCCGTGCGGGCATCGACATCGACATAGGTCACACGGCCATCGCGGATGAACTTGAGACGATAGGCCCGCGCCGTCGGATCATAGGCTGGCCCAAGATATTCGCTGCCGCGCATCTGCGGCAGGATGCGCCGCTCGATCTCGCGCAGCGACAGGTGCGTTCCAGCCTGCGCCTCGCGCCGCGCCTCGCCCTGATCGTTGCGCGGCGGCTCGCGCCCCGCTGCCGGCGCGACAAGGCCGGCCAGCGCAAGCGCGGCGATCACGCCGGCAAGAAAGGAACGGATGGTCTTCATCACGCCTTCATGCCTAGCCGGCCAGCCTTGAACAAGGAGTGAATGAGGGCTCACTGGTCCCTGGAGGCCTCCTCGTTCACCAGTTCATAGGTGATGGCAATGCTGATCCCGGTTGCCACCATCCCGGGCTGGACCGGTGGCGGGGGAGCGGCCGAAGGCATGTCGGCCGCCGCGCGCATCATTACCCGCTCGGGCATCGGCCCGCTGTTTGTCAGGCGCTCGCTGACCGACAACACCCGCGCCCCATCATAGCCGAGCATTTCGGCGTAGGAGTTGGCGCGCTCGGCAGCGCGCTCGATCGCCCGCTTCCTTGCGGCATCCTTGGCAGCGGCATCATCCTCGATGCTGAAATTCGGGCCGGAAAGATCGGTCGCACCCGCCTCCACCAGCGCATCGAGCACCTTGCCGGTGTCCTCGATCCGGCGCAGGTTGACGCTGACCCGGTTCGAGGCCTGATAACCGCGGAAAATCTGGCGCTGGCCCTCGCGGTCGTAATCATAGCGGGCATTGAGATTGATGCCCGTGGTCTGGATGTCCTTCTCTCCAATGCCCAGCGCCTTGATGCGCGCGATCACCTTCTGCATCTCGACCGAGTTCATCCGCAGCGCCTCGACCGCGCTCGGCGCTTCGGTGGACACGCCCGCACCGATGGTGGCCATGTCGGGCGCGACGGTGACGGCTTCGTAGATGTCGAGCTCGATCACCGGGCCGCTCGCGTCGATCTCGACATTGGCGGCGTGAACGGGCAGCGCCGCGGGCAGTGCCAGCGTACCGGCGGAAAGCAGCGAAAGGGCAAGTCTGGTCATGGCAGGTTCCTCCAAAGCCCGCGCCATTGGCGCAAGCGAGCTTTCCGCGCACTGAACCGCCTTGGCAGGTTCCTGACAAGTCCCTAGGTGGCACGAGACCATGGCTCAACCCCCCATCCTCTCGCTCGAAGGGCTCGCGCTGCAGCAGGGCGGGCGCTGGCTGTTCGGCGGCCCGACGCCGACGAGCGGCGCAGCGCCGATCGATCTTCATGTCCTCCCCGGTGACCGGCTGGCGCTGATCGGGCGGAACGGCGCGGGCAAGACGACGCTGCTCAGGCTGATCACCGGCAGGATCGAGGCCGACCGCGGGGCACGCCGGTTGAAGCCGGGCACGCGCATCGTGTTCCTCGAACAGGAGCCTGATTTCGCTCCGTTTGCCACGCTGATGGACTTCGCGCTGGGAGGCGAGGATGCTCCTGCGGCACACGAGGTAGAGGCGATTGCCGGCCAGCTCGGAATCGATATGTCCCGCCCGGCTGCCACCGCCAGCGGCGGCGAAAGGCGCCGAGCGGCCATCGCCCGCGCGCTGGCGCAAGAGCCCGATCTGCTGCTGCTGGACGAGCCCACCAACCACCTCGATCTGGGTGCGATCGACTGGCTGGAGGACTGGCTCACCCGCTATCGCGGCGCGTTCATCACTATCTCCCACGACCGCACATTCCTGAAGCGCCTGACCCGCGCGACCCTCTGGCTCGACCGCGGCACCTTGCGGCGCAAGGAGGTCGGTTTCGGTGGCTACGAGGCGTGGGAAGAACAGGTCTATGCCGAGGAAGCCCGCGCGGCGGAACGCCTTGATGCCAAACTGAAAATCGAGGCGCACTGGTTAGAGCGCGGGGTCACCGCAAGGCGCAAGCGCAACCAGGGCCGGCTGGAGAAACTCCACCAGATGCGCGCCGCACGCGCGGCGATGATCTCGGGCGCGGGGACGGCGAAGCTGAAGCTCGCCAATGACGACGACTTCAAGTCCAAGTCCGTCATCGTCGCAGAGGCCATTTCAAAGACTTACGGGGAGCGTGCGGTCATCAAGCCGTTCTCCCTGCGCATCCAGAACGGCGACCGCATCGGGATCGTCGGCGCGAACGGAGCGGGCAAGACCACCCTTTTGAAATTGCTCACCAAAGAGCTCGAACCCGACACCGGCACCGTGACCCACGCGCGCACGCTTTCAGGGGTGATGATCGACCAGCAGCGCAAGCTGCTCGAACCCGATGCCACGGTGCGGCAGATCCTGGCCGAGGGCGGCGACTGGATCGACGTGCGCGGGGTGCGCAAGCACGTGCAGGCCTATCTCAAGGATTTCCTATTCGATCCCGGCCTCGTCGACACGAAAGTGGGCATCCTGTCGGGCGGCGAACGCTCGCGCCTGCTGCTCGCCCGCGAATTCGCGCGCACTGCCAATCTCCTCGTGCTGGACGAGCCGACCAATGATCTCGACCTTGAAACCCTTGATCTTCTTCAGGAGGTCATCGCCGATTTCGACGGCACCGTGCTGATCGTCAGCCACGACCGCGACTTCCTCGATCGCACGGTGACCATCACCCTGGGCCTCGACGGATCGGGCAAGGTGGATATTGTCGCGGGCGGCTATGCCGATTGGGAAGCCCGCCGCAAGACGCCGCAACCAGGGGGCAAAGCGGGGGTTAACGGGGGTCAAGCGCGGGTCAACACTGGGTCGGAAAGGGGTCAGAAGCCTGTTCCTACAAAGCCCTCCGCTGCCCCCAAACTTTCCTACAAGGACCAGCGCGATTACGAAATCCTGCCCAAGCGGATCGAGGAACTCGAAGCCGCCATTGCCAGGGGCGAGGCGCTGCTGGGCGATCCCGAGCTTTACACGAAAGACCCGCAACGCTTCGCGACCATCAGCGCGGGGCTAGCCAATGCCCGGGCCGAGAAGGACGCAGCCGAGGAACGCTGGCTGATGCTGGCGGAAATGGTCGAGGGCTAGCTCTCCCGACGCATCAGGTGATGCGATAGAATTCCGCCACACGCTCCAGCGCGATCCGGAGCACCAGCTTGCCGCTTCTTGCGGGCCAGCCGAGGGTCTTTTCCGCTTCCGGCAGGGCTTCGCCCGCACAGACCACACGCCACAGGATATCCTCCAGCCCCCTGCCGGCCGCGCGGATCGCCCCGTCGAACCGCTGGCGCGCCGCGATCTGCCTTTCACTGGACGCCAGCCCCCGTTCGCCGGTGGTCTTCACCCGCACCGGATCCCAGCGCATGGTAATGCTGGCGGAAAGCTGCGCGCGTTCATAATCGGCCCGCAGCGCCTCGCCCGCATCGAACAGGCGATCATCCAGATGTCCGCGGGCGTGCAGCCAGGCCAACGGGCTTTCGGCAAGGTTGACAGTGATCGTGCGGCGCGGCCTTGCCCCGCCCTTGACCGCCCCCCGGCGCGGGCCTTCGGGCGTCAGTTCGCGTTCGACCAATTGGCGCTTCATGATCTTTTCCTCCCTTGTGAACGCGAAGCGGCTTGCCAAAGCGGCATATCTGTAGGAAAGAAAAATCCATATTGGTTAATTCAGGGATGCTTACCCGATGCTCAACCGCATTCGCGACATCCGCAAGGCCAAGGGAATGACCCTCGCCGATCTCGCCGCCGCGTGTTCTCCGCCCACCACCGCGCAGACCATCGGGCGGCTGGAGACGGGGATGCGGCAATTGTCGCTCAAGTGGATGGACCGGATTGCCACCGCGCTTGAGGTCGATGCGGCCAGCCTGATGCGCGCCGACAGCGGCGAGAGCGCGCGGATCGTTGCCCGGCTTGCCGCAACCGGACCCGAGGCGCTCACAACCCCGCGCGAGGCCGTGCTGCCGAGCGAGCTGGTGACCGCCGACGGCCCTGCCCCGCTGGTGCTCGCCGTATCGGAGAGCGTGGGGGAATATCGCCCCGGCGATTTCCTGTGGCTGCGCCAGCTTGCGCCCGAGGACGCGGCCAGCGCGATCAACCGTGACTGCCTGCTGCCGCGGCCGGGAGGACGCTTTGCCTTCGGGCGGCTGATCGACCGGCGCGGCACGCTGGTCGGGTTGTTGCCGCCGGGCGCGGGACAGAAGCAGGTGGTGGTGGATAATCCGGCCTGGATTGCGGTCGCGGTGATGCTGGTCAGGCCGCTTTAACCGGCAGGGGGGCAGGACAACCGGCGTGAAGCACGTTGTGGCCATTTCGACGCTCTACCCCAACCCGGTCAATCCGCGGTTCGGGACCTTCGTCGCGCGCTCGCTGGAGACGCTGGCGAAACGCGGCGACTGGCGGGTAAGCGTTGTGAACCCCATCGGCCTGCCGCCGCTGGCGCTGGGCCGCTACCGCCCGCTCGCCGATCTGCCCGAGGTGAGCGAGGATGGCGGGATAACCATCCACCGCCCACGCTTCACGCTGGTGCCGCGCATCGGCGCGCGCCGCAACGCCGCCGCGATTGCCCGCGCCTGCCTGCCGCTGGTCGGGCGCATCCACGAAGCGACGCCGATCGACGTGCTCGACGCGCAGTTCTTCTTCCCCGATGGCCCCGCCGCCGCCGAAATCGCCCGCAAGACCGGCCTGCCGCTGTCGATCAAGGCGCGCGGGAGTGACATAAGCTTCTGGGGGACACAGGATTTCGCGCGAGCCCAGATGCTCGACGCGGCGCGCGCGGCCACCGGGCTGCTGGCGGTGAGCCGCGACCTTGCCGGGCAGATGGCGGCGATGGGCATGGATGAAGGCAAGATCACGGTGCATTATACCGGCCTCGACCGCGACCGCTTCCGCCCGCTCGAGCATACGCAGTTGCGCAGCCAGCTGAGCCGCGAGCTTGGGTTCGACATGCCCGACAACGCGCCGCTGCTTGCCTGCGTGGGCGCACTGATCGAACGCAAGGGACAGGCGATCGCAATCGCGGCGCTCCGGGACATTCCCGGCGCGCGTCTGGTGCTGGTCGGCAAGGGCGAGGACGAGGCGCGCCTGCGTGCGCTGGCCGCGAGCGAGGGTGTGGCCGACAGGGTGTTCTTTGCCGGATCGCTCGATCACGACGTGATGCCGCTGATCCTTTCGGCCGCCGATGTGATGGTGCTGCCGACGGTGAGCGAGGGGCTGGCAAATGCCTGGGTCGAGGCGCTTGCTTGCGGCACGCCGGTGGTCACCAGCGACGTCGGCGGCGCACGCGAGCTTATCACCTGCGACACTGCCGGACGGCTGGTGGAGCGTAGCCCCGAGGCCGTGGCGGCGGGCATCAATGCCGTGCTCAACGCCCCGCCCCGGCGCGAGGCCGTTGCCGCGCTGACCGAGGGTTTCAGCTGGGAAGCCAACGCGGCGGCGCTGGCGGCGCATTATGAAAGGCTGGCGGGCGCGGCCTGAACCGCGCCGCCCCTCACACCTCGCCGCGCGCGATCTTTTCCTGCCGGTCGGCGGCGCTTTCGGTCGGAACGAAACTGTTCGAGGTGACCCCCATCCAGATCAGCAGCGGCCCTGCCATGTAAATCGAGGAATAGGTGCCGATGAACAGGCCGGCGGTGATCGCCGCGACCATACCGAACAGGCTTGGCGGGCCGAACACCAGCAGCGGGATCAGCGCCACGAACAGTGTCAGCGAGGTCATGATGGTGCGCGCCAGCGTCTCGTTCACCGACAGGTCGAGCAGTTCGGGCAGCGGCATCTTGCGGAACTTCTTCAGGTTCTCGCGGATGCGGTCGTAGACGACGATCGTATCGTTCAGCGAATAGCCGATGATCGCGAGGATCGCGGCGACGATCTGCAACCCGAACTCCCACTGGGTGATGGCGAACAGGCCGAGCGTCACCGACACGTCGTGGAACAGCGCGAACAGCGCGCCGACGCCGAACTGCCATTCGAAACGCACCCAGATGTAGATCGCCACCGCCAGCATCGCCGCGACCAGCGCGAGGATCGCCGAATCGCGGAATTCGCCCGCGACCTTGCCCGAAACGGTGTCGTTCCCGTCAGTGCGGGCATCGGGATATTGCTTGGCGATCGCGGCGATGACTTGGTTGCCGATTTCGGTCGCGGCGCCGGGAGTTTCCTCCGCGCCTTCGGGTAGCGGCACGCGGATCGAGACCGATTGCGGCCCGCCGAATTCCTGCACCACCGGCTCGCCGTAACCGAGGCCGCCGACCAGCTCGCGCAAGGACGGGATCGGCGCCTGTTCGCGCTCCTCGAAGGTCAGGCGCACTTCCTGCCCGCCGGCAAAATCGACGCCGAAATTGAGGCCCTGCGTGAGCACCGCCGCCCAGCTGCCCGCGATCAGCACGATGCTGAGCACGAAGAATGGCACGCGCAGTTTCAGGAACTTGATGTTGGTATCGTCGGGGACGAGTTTCAGGAGTTTCATCTGTCTCGCTCCTTCAGATGGTGATGTCGCTGGGCCGCGCCTTGCGCAACCATCCGGCAACCCACATGCGGGTGAGCATCACGCCGGTGAAGACCGAGGTGAACAGCCCGCCCACCAGCACCACCGCGAAGCCCTTGACCGGCCCCGATCCGAAGGCGAACAGCGCGAGGCCGGCGATGAAGTTGGTGAGGTTGGCGTCCCAGATCGCGCGGCTGGCTTCCTTGTAACCGGTTTCGACCGCGGCGATGACCTTGCGGCCGCGCTTGCGTTCCTCGCGGATGCGCTCGTTGATCAGCACGTTGGCGTCCACCGCAGCACCGATGGTAATGACGAAACCGGCGATCCCCGGTAGCGTCAGCGTGGCGTTGAGCCCCGCCATGATGCCGAGCAGCATCAGCACGTTGAACACCAGCGCGATCGTGGAATAGATGCCGAAGCGACCGTAGCTCGCGATCATCAGCACCACCACCGCGAGACTGCCGATCGCCATCGCCAGCAGGCCCTTGCGGATCGAGTCCGCGCCAAGGTCAGGCCCGACGGTGCGTTCCTCGACGATCGCGAGGTCGACCGGCAGCGCACCCGAACGCAGCGAGATGGCAAGGTTGTTCGCGCTTTCGGAAGTGAAGCTTCCCGCGATCTGGGCGCGCCCGCCGAGGATCGGCTCGTTGATATTGGGTGCGCTGATGACCTCTCCGTCGAGAATGATGGCAAAGGGCTTGCCCACATTCTCGCGCGTCAGCTTGGCAAACTTGGCCCCGCCCTGCGCATCGAAGGTGATGTTGACGACGTTCTGGTTGTTGGTCGGATCGACCCCGGCCTGCGCGCCGGTGAGATTGCCCCCGCCGATGCCGCCCAGACGGCGCACCGCTTCGAACCGGCCCTCGAAGGGCGTGCCGGCCGCATAGGGAAAGATCTGGCTGCCCGGCGGGGCGATGCCGGCCTGCACGTTTTCGGGCAGGGCATTCAGATCGACCAGCTTGAATTCGAGCTTCGCCGTCTGGCCAAGCAGGCTTTTCAGCGCCTCGGGATCGTCGAGCCCGGGAACCTGCACCACGATGCGGGTGTCGCCCTGCCGGATGATGGTCGGCTCGCGCGTGCCGAGTTCGTCGATGCGGCGGCGCACGACTTCGGTGGCGCTTTCCATCGCATCGTCAAGCGCGGTGTCGATGCCGGCCGCCGTCGGCCTGAGCACGATCCGCTGCCCGTCGACCACCGACAGATCCCAGTCGCGGGTCAGGGTGTTGCCCTGCAGCACCGGTTCGAGCAGTCCGCGCGCACGGTCGATATCGCCGGCACTGTCGAGCATGAAGCTCATGCGCCCGTCGCCGGTCGAGACATCGCCGATGCGGATGCGTGGGCGCGCGTTGCGCATCAGCTGGCGGACGGTTTCTTCCATGTTCTCGAGCCGCTGGGCGCGGATGTCCTCCGCCTTGGCTTCGAGCAGCAGGTGCGAGCCACCGGCAAGGTCAAGCCCGAGATTGACCTGCGGGTTGGGCAGGCTCGACGGCCAGTCCAGTCCCGAGACGTTGAACAGCGAAGGCAGCGACAGGGCCGCGGCGGCCAGCGTCAGCCCCCACAACCAGAGCTTTTTCCATAAGGGGAATTCGAGCATTGCGTCAGAAACTCGCGCGGAGGTGTGCGGCAGCCGGCATCATGCGGGCCGATCAATCGTTGGCGGGGGTGCCACCGGGCGGAATGATGTCGCCAATGGTGGCCTTGACCGCCTTGACGCGGACATTGGTGCCCAGTTCCAGCTCGACGAAGGTATCGTCGACCTTGACCACCTTGCCGACGAGCCCGCCGGCAGTGACGACCTGATCGCCCTTTTTCATCCCGGCGACCTTTTGCTGGTGTTCCTTCTGCCGCTTCATCTGCGGACGGATGATAAGGAACCAGAAAATCGCGATCATGCCGACGATCGGCAGGAAATTGATCCATGCCGGCGGTGCTGCGGCAGCGCCCGTTCCGGCGGCGGCGAGAAGGTCGATTGTCATGCGATAAAGCCCGTCAGGATCCCGTAATTGCTGTGCGGAGCGCGCGCCCCTTCGTTCAAGTGGGCGCGCCTAGCAGCATTGCAAGCGGGCGGCAATCGCGCCCCTTGCGAGCGGTGCAATCGGGCAACACCGCATTCGCTGCCAAACCCGCTTGCAAGCCTTGGACGCGCGCCCTATAGGCGCCGCTCCACTGGAACGGGACGTAGCGCAGCCTGGTAGCGCATCACACTGGGGGTGTGGGGGTCGGAGGTTCGAATCCTCTCGTCCCGACCAGTGGAAAAATTCTCCGATATCGCGATGAACGAAAGACCGGTCGGCCTTGCGGGGCCGTTGGCCCCGATGTCGCCTATGAACGTGGATGCAGCTAGCAGCCCTTAAAGGTTGCGGCCCACGACCTCGAAGCTGTCGCCCGCCGCGCCCACGCTGTCGCGCACCACCGCCACGCCGGCTTCCTTCTGCGCTTTCAGTTCGGCCTTCAGCTTGGCCGGATCACGCGCGAAGACAAAGCCGAAGCTGACCCCGCCTTCCTTGCCGATGGTCGCATGGTGGAGCTTGTGCGCCTGCACCAGCCGCTTGGCATAGCCCTTCCTCGGAACCCACTTCCAGTAACGCTGGTGAACGAGGCCATCGTGAACCAGCGTGTAGATCAGGCCATAAAGGGTAACGCCAACCGCCACCCACCACAGCCATTCCCACCACAGCGAGCCGACGATATACATGACGGTGCAGATCGCACCGAATACGACGGCGAACAGATCGTTCTTCTCCAGCACATTGTCATGCGGTTCGTGGTGGTCGCGGTGCCACGCCCAGCCCCATCCATGCATGATGTACTTGTGCGCGTACCACGCGAACAGCTCCATCCCAATCAGGGCGGCAAGGACGATGGCGGCGGCTTCGAGCCAGCTCATGCAGGCACCTTCTCAATCAGTTCGGTCTCAATCACTTCGGGGCGCCCCACTCCGGCCCGGCGCGCGCCCGGCAGCGCCCACCACGGCACATCGGGGCGGCGATGGTGTTCGAGATGATAGCCGAAATGGAAACAGGTGGCGAGGCTGGCAAGCGTTCCGAAATCCTCGCTGCGGGTATTGTGGTGGTCGGAAAAGGGCATCGCTCCCGCGTTTTCCGCGCCCTCGCGGGACAGATGGCGGTGTGGGCGGAAGGTGCCGAAATAGAACAGCTGCAGCGAGGACCCGAGCGCCGGAAGGCCGTAAAGCAGCACGATCTGCACCATCGGAATGCCGATCACCAACCAGTAGATGCCCACCACCGTGTGGACGAACAGGATCGAACGCCAGCCGAAATAACGCCGGAAAAAGGTGGCATACCAGCGCCAGAAGTCGTCCGGATGCTCCTCGTCGAAATCGGGATCGCCCGCGTGGCCTGCGAGCCTGTGGTGGGTATGGTGCGCATCGCGCAGCCGCTCCCAGGCAAAGCCCGCATAAAGCGCCAGCAACACCGTGCCGATCGCACCGTTCAGCTTAGGCCAGCCGGGCACGAGTGTGCCGTGCATCGCATCGTGGCAGACGATGAACACCCCGACCGACAGCCAGCACTGGACAGCGGCCATGACCAGCGCGAGCGGCCAGTTGCTCCACGTCAGTTCGAAAACGAACATCGCATAGGCATGGATCGCCAGCCAACTGCCCGCGATCACCAGCGCCAGCACAAGGCCGACAGCGCCCAGAAAGCCGCGTGCAGGAAGGATGAAGTGCGCCTTCATATCAGGAGAATACGCAAGCTCTGCCCATGCAGATGCCTATAAAGCGGATGAGCGAAACAGCAATTGCGTTTGCGCAAACATGAAAAAGAGCGGGAGACAGATTGCTCCGCCTCCCGCTCCATTGGGCCGTTGGGATAATATTGGGTCGGCCCGACGGCGGCCAGCTGGGGCTACTTGCCGCCAAAAGTGATCACCAGCGAGCCATAGAAGGCATTGTCCCTGAGATCGGAAGCGAACCGCCCCTGGTAACCGATCCGGCCGGTCACCCGATCATTGAACAGTGCCGCAAGGCTCACCCCTGCCATGACCGAATCCCTGTCGGAGCGCGGCGATGACGTGGTGAAGAGAGCATTGCCCGGCGCATCGGCGAACGACTGGCGGGTGCTGAATACGCCGCTGTCATCGTGGCGATAGGCGACTTGGGCTTCGGGCACGACCATGCCGAACTTACCGGCCCACTTCACCCCGGCAAGGAACGAGGTGTCGTCCTGGCTCTGCCCGGCAAAGGCGAGGTTGGCGCCGCCCACGCCGGCTTCGTCAAAGGACTTCATCTTCACGTCGGTATATTCGAGCCCGAGGAAGGGTGTGACCCATGTCTCGCCCACGGCGAAGCGTGCCCCGCCTTCGGCATAGACCGATGTGACGCGGAAGTCCGGCCGGGCCGCAATCAAACCGGCGGTGCTGAGCACCCCGACCGACCGGACCGCATCGCCATCGAGCGCCGAATAACTCGCATTGGCGCGGATGTAGAAGTCGCCCGCGTCGTAACCGGCCAGCAAGCCGAGCTGATAGCCGTCGGTGTCCACCTCGCCGCCATAAAGGTCGAACTCGCTGTCGACGCTGCGATACCCGCCATAGGCGCCGAACGTGAAGTTGCCGGTGGTGTAGTTGACGCCCAGCAGCGCATGGCCGCCATCGCTGCGGTGCCCGATGCCGTTGCCGTCGCTCTGCACGCGGGCATCATGGATGGTGCCGAGGGCCCACAGGCCGAAACCGTCGTCCTGATCGCGGCAGGGATCGATACCACCCTTGTTCACGGCGCAGTCGATCTGGCCAGCCACCAGCGTGCTCAATTGCAGCGAGTTGTTGCGCAATGCCTGCATGTGGCCGGCATATTGCGAACCGCTGAGCTGGTTCATCGCGTCACCATAGGCCGCCGGATCATCGATCAGGAACAGGTTGCCCAGCAGCGTCCCGAAGTCGCCGCCCTGCATCGGGCTGTAGACCTGCTCGATCGCGCCGGCCGCAGCCGCCTCGTTCGGGCTCAAGCCGGCGACCGCATTGAATGCCACGCGGTCGATCCTGATATCGACGTTGCTCGACGCATCGTAGGACACGCTCGGTGCCAGCAGCACCGATCCGGTGTTGGTGGTGACCCCGGCAAACTGGCCGGTCAGCGTTGCCGCATCGATGATGTCCTCGAACACATAGGCATCTTCATACAGGCCGCCCGGCGTGTTCATCACCAGCACCAGATTGGCGCCGCCGATGCTCGCCGTGTTGGCGTTGACATAGGGATAGGCCATCTGCGCATCCGCCGCCATCGTCGAACTCGGCAGTTGCAATTGCAGCGTGCTGCCGCTTGCCAGCGTGAAGCTGTCGACATTGACTCCCGCCGGACCGCTATAGGACGCATTGCCCACCGGCTGATCGACCAGATAGAGCGTCGCACCACTGGCCACGGACAGGCTGCCGGTGAGCGAGCCGACCGGCCCCGCCGCAAGCAGCGAGAAGGCCTCCATCATCGGCATGCCGGGGTTGACGATACCGTCCAGCGTCGTCGTCCCGCTGGCGATCGTGACCGTGTCATCATCGCTCAGGACGATATTGCCGTAGACATTGCTGTTACCGGTAAAGCGGATGTCAACGCCGTTGGGCGCTTCCAGCGTGTCGATCGCGATGCCGCGCTGGAAGGTCGCGCCGCCATCATTGCTGACGCGGGCGATGATGGTGCCGCCGTCATTGACGATCGTCATGCGGTCGTCCTCGCCCGGCAGGATCGGCGAAATGTCGAAGTCGGAGACCAGGATACCCGTGGCCCGCGACAAGCCGCCATTGGTGATCGCGGTCACACGGATGGTGCCGGAATTGGTCATGGTCGCGGTGTTGACTGCCGAGCGGAAGTGCACACCCAGCGCCTCGGCGAAGGCGAGCGGCCCGTCGTCCATTCCGCCGGTCGCCGTGGCATTGACCGCGAGCGTGCCGCTGTTGGTGAGGGTGCCGGAAATCCGGTTGGTGAAGCCCTCCCAGGGATCTTCCACCTCCTCGGCCAGCGGCTGGACATCAAGCGTGGCGAAACCGGGCATGCTGGCGTCGAGCACCGCTGGCTCCTCGCCGCCATGGCCGCCACCGCCGCCGCCGCCGCCGCCACCGCCGCCGCCGCCGCCGCCACCGCCACC